>NZ_JANIGO010000009.1 GCF_024518835.1 Limnobacter humi | reverse complement strand
TTTTTTTCCGAAAAGTGTTTGACAGGTGAGAAAGAGGTGTGCATAATCTCGTTTCTCTGCTGCACGACACGCAGCGCGAAACGAAGCAAGCAAGCGGTTTTCGAAGCGATTTGAAGATTGTAGCGTGAATGAGTTTCGAATGTTCTTTAACAAGTTAACAGCCGATAAGTGTGGGCGCTGACTGATGGATTCAGGTGTTGTTTTTGTTTCGAAAACGACGCTTTGGTTTCACGATTGAAGTGTCAGTGCTCGCACGGTAATAAAGTAAATGAAATGTGAAACTGTCAAGGTTTTACAAATCGTCTACTCCGTCGAGTTTAAATATTTGCAGAGATTAAACTGAAGAGTTTGATCCTGGCTCAGATTGAACGCTGGCGGCATGCCTTACACATGCAAGTCGAACGGTAACAGGGAGCTTGCTCCGCTGACGAGTGGCGAACGGGTGAGTAATACATCGGAACGTGCCCAGTAATGGGGGATAGCCCGGCGAAAGCCGGATTAATACCGCATACGCCCTGAGGGGGAAAGTGGGGGACCGCAAGGCCTCACGTTATTGGAGCGGCCGATGGCTGATTAGCTAGTTGGTGAGGTAAAGGCTCACCAAGGCGACGATCAGTAGCTGGTCTGAGAGGACGATCAGCCACACTGGGACTGAGACACGGCCCAGACTCCTACGGGAGGCAGCAGTGGGGAATTTTGGACAATGGGGGCAACCCTGATCCAGCAATGCCGCGTGTGCGAAGAAGGCCTTCGGGTTGTAAAGCACTTTTGTCAGGGAAGAAATCCCTTGGGCTAATACCCTAGGGGGATGACGGTACCTGAAGAATAAGCACCGGCTAACTACGTGCCAGCAGCCGCGGTAATACGTAGGGTGCAAGCGTTAATCGGAATTACTGGGCGTAAAGCGTGCGCAGGCGGTTCTATAAGACAGGCGTGAAATCCCCGGGCTTAACCTGGGAATTGCGTTTGTGACTGTAGGACTAGAGTGCGTCAGAGGGGGGTGGAATTCCACGTGTAGCAGTGAAATGCGTAGAGATGTGGAGGAACACCAATGGCGAAGGCAGCCCCCTGGGATGACACTGACGCTCATGCACGAAAGCGTGGGGAGCAAACAGGATTAGATACCCTGGTAGTCCACGCCCTAAACGATGTCAACTAGTTGTTGGGGATTTACTTCCTTGGTAACGTAGCTAACGCGTGAAGTTGACCGCCTGGGGAGTACGGTCGCAAGATTAAAACTCAAAGGAATTGACGGGGACCCGCACAAGCGGTGGATGATGTGGATTAATTCGATGCAACGCGAAAAACCTTACCTACCCTTGACATGGCAGGAACTTTCCAGAGATGGATTGGTGCTCGAAAGAGAACCTGCGCACAGGTGCTGCATGGCTGTCGTCAGCTCGTGTCGTGAGATGTTGGGTTAAGTCCCGCAACGAGCGCAACCCTTGTCATTAGTTGCTACGAAAGGGCACTCTAATGAGACTGCCGGTGACAAACCGGAGGAAGGTGGGGATGACGTCAAGTCCTCATGGCCCTTATGGGTAGGGCTTCACACGTCATACAATGGTCGGTACAGAGGGTTGCCAAGCCGCGAGGTGGAGCCAATCCCAGAAAACCGATCGTAGTCCGGATTGCAGTCTGCAACTCGACTGCATGAAGTCGGAATCGCTAGTAATCGCGGATCAGCATGCCGCGGTGAATACGTTCCCGGGTCTTGTACACACCGCCCGTCACACCATGGGAGTGGGTTCTACCAGAAGTAGCTAGTCTAACCGCAAGGGGGACGGTTACCACGGTAGGATTCATGACTGGGGTGAAGTCGTAACAAGGTAGCCGTATCGGAAGGTGCGGCTGGATCACCTCCTTTCAAGAGAATGAAACAAGAATGCACTTGGGTTGATTGGTTCAGTGCTCACACTTATCGGTTTGTTTGGCAATGCAACACATGAGTCGGTGTTGATTGGTCTGCGTTGCAGGCTGGTTGATGCGTGAAAGCTCAAACGAGGGGCCCTGGGCCTGAAAGCAAGTTTTAGGGTCTGTAGCTCAGTTGGTTAGAGCACCGTCTTGATAAGGCGGGGGTCGTTGGTTCGAGCCCAACCAGACCCACCATCGGTTATGAATTGGGGGTGTAGCTCAGCTGGGAGAGCACCTGCTTTGCAAGCAGGGGGTCATCGGTTCGATCCCGTTCACCTCCACCACTTTCTTCTCTTGTGTTGTGTGTTGTTCAAACGTTGTTGGCTGTTAATGCGTGGTAGGCAAGTTGATCACACGGATCAAACTGCTTGCGGTCAAATGAATGTGCACTGAGGTGTTTATTCATTTGGCTGTAAGAGTCGCCAGGACATGATCCTGGGCTTGTTCTTTAACAATTTGGAAATGATGAGATATCGAGATGTTTGAAGTCGAAAGGCTTTGAATATTTTGATTGATGCGATTGCATCATCGTTCTTCTCAAGAAGTTGGTGTGCATGTTCCTATGCACATCGGCGCTTGAATTTAGAATACGGCACAAACTACTTTGCTTTTTGTAGTTGTTGGGTGTTGTTTAATCCGTTGGATTGGCAGGACTTAACGCTATAGAGTCAAGCGAATAAGTGCACATGGTGGATGCCTTGGCAGTCATAGGCGATGAAGGACGTGGTAGCCTGCGAAAAGCTTCGGGGAGTCGGCAAACAGACTTTGATCCGGAGATGTCCGAATGGGGAAACCCACCCTTTTAGGGGTATCCCACAGTGAATACATAGCTGTGTGGAGGCGAACCTGGAGAACTGAAACATCTAAGTACCCAGAGGAAAAGAAATCAACCGAGATTCCGAAAGTAGTGGCGAGCGAAATTGGAATAGCCTGTACGATTTAGCAGTTGAGTTAACAAAACGGTCTTGAAAGTCCGGCCATAGAAGGTGATAGCCCTGTATGTGAAAACTCGATTGTGGAACTAGGCGTACGACAAGTAGGGCGGGGCACGAGAAACCCTGTCTGAACATGGGGGGACCATCCTCCAAGGCTAAATACTCATGACTGACCGATAGTGAACTAGTACCGTGAGGGAAAGGCGAAAAGAACCCCGGGAGGGGAGTGAAATAGATCCTGAAACCGTGTGCATACAAACAGTCGGAGCCTCTTTATGGGGTGACGGCGTACCTTTTGTATAATGGGTCAGCGACTTACATTCAGTGGCAAGCTTAACCGAGTAGGGAAGGCGTAGCGAAAGCGAGTCCGAATAGGGCGTCTAGTCGCTGGGTGTAGACCCGAAACCAGATGATCTATCCATGGCCAGGTTGAAGGTTGGGTAACACCAACTGGAGGACCGAACCCACTAACGTTGAAAAGTTAGGGGATGAGCTGTGGATAGGGGTGAAAGGCTAAACAAATCTGGAAATAGCTGGTTCTCCCCGAAAACTATTTAGGTAGTGCCTCGAGTCTCACTACAGGGGGTAGAGCACTGTTATGGCTAGGGGGTCATCGCGACTTACCAAACCATGGCAAACTCCGAATACCTGTAAGTGCAATCTCGGGAGACAGACATCGGGTGCTAACGTCCGGTGTCAAGAGGGAAACAACCCAGACCGCCAGCTAAGGTCCCTAATATCTGCTAAGTGGAAAACGAAGTGGGAAGGCTAAAACAGTCAGGAGGTTGGCTTAGAAGCAGCCACCCTTTAAAGAAAGCGTAATAGCTCACTGATCGAGTCGTCCTGCGCGGAAGATGTAACGGGGCTAAGCAGATAACCGAAGCTGCGGATGTGTACTTTGTACACGTGGTAGGGGAGCGTTCTGTAAGCCTGCGAAGGTGTGTTGTAAAGCATGCTGGAGGTATCAGAAGTGCGAATGCTGACATGAGTAGCGATAAACAGAGTGAAAGGCTCTGTCGCCGTAAGCCCAAGGTTTCCTACGCAACGTTCATCGGCGTAGGGTTAGTCGGCCCCTAAGGCGAGGCAGAAATGCGTAGTCGATGGGAAGCAGGTTAATATTCCTGCACCGACGTGTAATGCGATGGGGGGACGGATCGTGGAAAGTGGTCCAGGTGTTGGATATCCTGGTCCCTGCATCATAGAGGACAGTTAGGCAAATCCGGCTGTCATATACTCAAGGGTGTGGGGCGAAGTAGCTACGGCTACGAAGCCATTGGAAGTGGTCCCAAGAAAAGCCTCTAAGCTTCAGTTACATGTTGACCGTACCGCAAACCGACACAGGTGGGCGGGATGAGTATTCTAAGGCGCTTGAGAGAACTCAGGAGAAGGAACTCGGCAAATTGGTACCGTAACTTCGGGAGAAGGTACGCCCTTGTAGCTTGACCATGAACAGTGGAAGGGCGAAGGGGTTGCAATGAAATGGTGGCTGCGACTGTTTAATAAAAACACAGCACTCTGCAAACACGAAAGTGGACGTATAGGGTGTGACGCCTGCCCGGTGCTGGAAGATTAAATGATGGGGTGCAAGCTCTTGATTGAAGTCCCAGTAAACGGCGGCCGTAACTATAACGGTCCTAAGGTAGCGAAATTCCTTGTCGGGTAAGTTCCGACCTGCACGAATGGCGTAACGATGGCCACACTGTCTCCTCCTGAGACTCAGCGAAGTTGAAGTGTTTGTGATGATGCAATCTCCCCGCGGCTAGACGGAAAGACCCCATGAACCTTTACTGTAGCTTTGCATTGGACTTTGAACCGGTTTGTGTAGGATAGGTGGGAGGCTTTGAAGTGGGAACGCCAGTTCTCATGGAGCCATCCTTGAAATACCACCCTGATCTGTTTGAGGTTCTAACCTTGACCCGTTATCCGGGTCGGGGACCGTGCATGGTGGGCAGTTTGACTGGGGCGGTCTCCTCCTAAAGAGTAACGGAGGAGCTCGAAGGTACGCTAAGTACGGTCGGACATCGTACTGATAGTGCAATGGCATAAGCGTGCTTGACTGCGAGACTGACAAGTCGAGCAGGTGCGAAAGCAGGACATAGTGATCCGGTGGTTCTGTATGGAAGGGCCATCGCTCAACGGATAAAAGGTACTCTGGGGATAACAGGCTGATACCGCCCAAGAGTTCACATCGACGGCGGTGTTTGGCACCTCGATGTCGGCTCATCTCATCCTGGGGCTGTAGCCGGTCCCAAGGGTATGGCTGTTCGCCATTTAAAGAGGTACGCGAGCTGGGTTTAAAACGTCGTGAGACAGTTTGGTCCCTATCTGCCGTGGGCGTTGGAAATTTGAAGGGGGCTGCTCCTAGTACGAGAGGACCGGAGTGGACGCACCTCTGGTGTACCGGTTGTCACGCCAGTGGCATCGCCGGGTAGCTATGTGCGGAAGAGATAACCGCTGAAAGCATCTAAGCGGGAAACTTGCCTTAAGATTAGATTTCCCTGAGGACTTGATCCTCCTGAAGGGCCGTTCAAGACCAGGACGTTGATAGGTTGGGTGTGGAAGTGCAGTAATGCATTAAGCTAACCAATACTAATTGCCCGTGCGGCTTGGCTCTATAGCATTGAGCCTTGCTAAGACAACGCACAAACAACACACAGCGCTACATGCGCAAAGTAGTAACAGCACCGCAATTCGCATCAAACGCTCATCATTTCCGAATACGCCAATCAGCCGCAAAGCTGGTTTGCAAACTGTTAAGAGCAAAGTATCGCTCTTGCAGCCAACCCTCTTTGCCTGACGACCATAGCAAGGTGGAACCACCCCTTCCCATCCCGAACAGGACCGTGAAACGCCTTAGCGCCGATGATAGTGTGCATTCGCATGTGAAAGTAGGACATCGTCAGGCTCTCCATTCCCAAAAAACCCCTACCGACTTCTCGTCGTAGGGGTTTTTTAATTCACCCTCAATTCAACAATAT
>NZ_JANIGO010000008.1 GCF_024518835.1 Limnobacter humi | reverse complement strand
CCACGGTCAATAACCTGTTTGACGGCTTCGTCTTTAAATTCTGGGGTATACCTTTGTCCACTCATGATGACTTTCTCCTATGCTCAAATATTAGCCGGGAGTTGTCCACGATAGGCGGGGTAGTCCAGACCCCATCAGAGGTTTTTAAAGAAGCATTGCACTGACCGGTGGAATCCGTCCCCGTTAAAAATGTGGGATTACCATATATCTTTACTCGGTGAAATAGAGTGGCTCATCGCCATGTTTCTCAATGAACTCGTGTCGAACTGTGTGTGCAAGCGCCTTCTCTAGAGAAACAGGCGGAACAAACCCTGTCTGGTCAATTGCCGTGTTGTAAACAGAGTTCGCACAGAACTTCTTGACGCGTATCGAGCTGATGGCAAACCTTTTGCCGGACAAAGCAGCAACCAGATCGAAGCCTTTACCAATCATGTACCCAACAGTAAAGGGAAGTCTGAAACCAATTTTCTCTGGACGGCCCAGTATGCGGTTGACGTTTCCGACCAAGCTGTTCATCGTGAAGTCTGGTTTGTCGATGAAGTTGTAAATGTGCACGCCTGGTTTGAAACTCATAGCGTATTCAATGAATGCGGCAACGTTCTCCACATAGGCCATCGATTTTCGGTTTTCGCCATTCCCCACCATGACAAACTTGCCTGAGGCAATCTGTCTTAGCAGATTGTAGACATTGCCCCTGTTCTGTTCGCCAAATACCACCGTTGGTCGAACTATAACTAAAGTGCGCTCGCTTGGTGCCTCAGCTTGCCATGCCTTAAAAACTTTTTCAGCTTCGTATTTTGTGCGGCCATAATCATTGAATGGTGCAATTTTCCCAGACTCGTCGGTACCAATGCGAGCGAAACCGTAGACTGCGACTGTACTGGTAAAGATGATCGTTTGAACGCTCTTCTCTCGGGCCACAGTACAAATATTCTTAGCACCACCTACGTTCACATCGTTATAAAGACTCAACGGTCGAACATCATCACGATGTTCCGCAGCCAAATTAACGATCACTGAATTTTCTGAAATTGAATTACGTAGTTGATCAATAGACCTAACGTCAATCAACGTCACCAAATCACTAAATGCCTTGCTAGGGGCGTTGTCGAAAATTCTAACGTCGAGTTCAATTTTATCCTTAAGTCGTCGAACTAAACGCGTGCCGATAAAACCACTGCCACCGATGATTGCGCAATTCATGCTATTTTCTCGAAAGAGTTTCTATAGAAGTGACGAATGATTGTCCAATCGCTTTCCAGTCATGTTTCCTGGAAACATACGAGCGGGCGCGTGATCCAAGCGAATCGCGTAGGCTTGAGTCTTCGAGAAGCGTCAAGATACTCTCAGTGAAATCAGCGGGATCATCGGCAATCATTATATCGAAGCCTGGTTCAGCTGCGATACTACCTCGGCCAAGTGTTGTTGTAACAACCGGCAATCCACACGACATTGCCTCCAAGATTTTGTTTTGCATACCAGCGCCGGATTGCATGGGTGCAATCGAAATGCACGATTTGTTAAGTTCGGCAGCAACACTTTCCACCCGACCGGTAACGGTGACATTAGGGTAAGCGGCTACCAATGATTGCACTGCTGTGGATGGATTAGCACCGCAAATAACGAACTTCGTCATTGGGTATCTGCGATTGATTTCAGGCCAACATTTTTCGCAAAACCAAATAACTGCCTCGGCATTTGGACCGTAATTCATGTTGCCCGAAAAAATGATTCTTCCAATTTCAAGAGCATCACGCTTGCCAGAGAATTTTGATGTGTCCACACCGTTATGTAGTACCCGAACATAATCCGGGGCGATGTTTCGAGCATCATCGTCTGCTACGACGAAGGAAAACGCAGCGCGTCGTGCCAGCTCCTGCTCATATCGTCTGGAGCGCTTTGTTTCAAAATTAAAAATGGGCCTCAATAATAGCGAGTTTTTTTTCGTCATCCGCTCATAGTTAAGTGAAACTGAATCGATGAAATCGACTACCAAAGGCTTGTCGATTCCGTTGACGTTGACATAGGGGCGAAACAGAACAAGATAAAGTAGATCCGGATCGAAATCACGAATATGAGTTTCAATCAGTTTCCGGCAGGCCTGGCTGCGGAATAAGGCGGCTTGCAACGGAATTGTAGATACGAAGAGGCCGGAAAACAAGTTGCGTACTTGTGCCAATCTCGGAATAACAATGATCTGACACCTAATCCCAGCCGAATGTAAATGATGTAATGCCAATTCATCCGCAGGAGACGGCGGGGAAACTAAGCAGCAAATAAGATCTACCTGATGTTCGCTACGAATCAGGGCCATGAGTCGGTGGTGGGCAACAAGTTGATCGCCCTTGGCATCAAGCTGCGGCACTCGGGTGGCAATAGTAAGAATTCTCATAGAGCACAGTCAAAGGTGTAATTTGAGTCAATCTGGTATTCTTGGATAATCATGAACATGGCGTCTCTCGGTCTTGAGCAACGTTCTTCGCCGCATACTGGCTTAGGTAAAAATTCGCCACTATTGACCAACTGAATCTACTGAGATGATGGCCCACCTGTTCCGCTGGTAGATCAATCAATAAGTTGCCCATCTCAATACTCTCGATTAGTTTGACTAGGGTGCCCTGGTTACGTGGATCGAAATAGTGTGCAAATGACGCGCCAATTTCGGGAAGTGCGCCCCCGCTTGAGCACAAGGGCGCTTTATGAAAGAAAAGCGACTCAATTACCGGAAGCCCAAACGATTCATAAAATGATGGGACAATCATAGTTTTGCAACTTTGTATGTATTTCGGAATGTCACGGTGTGGACACATTCCCAGAAAAGAAATATTTTCAGTGATTAAACCTCCAGGTTTCAGTCGTTGATACTGCTGTCGATTCACTCCGATGACCGCGAGTTTCGGAGCTTCGCTCTTGTATTTCTGATATAAAGAAATGAACGCGGAGATAACAAATGTAAGGTTTTTCTGTGGATCGGGACCAGTGATTGCGAGATACTTGGTACTATCAATTCTATTATGTTCAGTTGCCGCGATGTCATTATCCGAAACAGATGTATCGATTGCTAGTTCAAACCCGTGATAAATGAATTCGGCCGCAATTCCTAGCTCATGCTGTATGTCCTTAACCGCGAATTCAGACACCGTACAAACTTTGGTCGCACTCTTGGCGTAAAACGGAACAAACACTTTTCTGTATATGCGCCCGATAGCTTGTCTCAGGTTCTGGTTCGGAAAAGGAACGACATCGGCGCTCTTGAGGAACGAGACGTCATGAAGCGTCAGCAAGACGTGTGCTGCCAGCCTTGGAAGAACGAATCCAGTGTTCCCTGTGAAATGGACCACGTCCGCCGATAGCTTCTTTGTTAGATAGTTGAAAACCACCAAGTCAAGTATCGGATCCGGACACCAATCGGGAAGTTGAACGACGTAAAAATTTTTCGGCAATTTGTTGGCAAGTAATGACACGAACTTTTTGCGCACTGCCAAATGAAACTCAAATTTATCATGATCGTTTTCTATAAGCGCATAGATCAAGTTTTTGGTGAAAACACCGATGCCGCGCATCGAGTTTGTTAGCCACCTAGCATCGATTAAAATCTTTTTCAACGAAATGCCTTCATATGCATGCTTACACGGTAGTACACCCAGTAAGCGATGATTCGTGAATAGAAGAGCAGCTCTTTCAAGCGAGTAGTGCGAGTACCGTATTGGCGAATCATCTTAGTTCTAGCTGCTGCGTTTCCTTTCAGCAGGGGAATAAGCTTTGTCGACTCCCCGCTAGAGTCAAACTTTGCGACTATGAAAGGAAGAACATGAAGACACTCCTTGTGCACATGGGCAAGGCGCAGCCACAGGTCGTAATCCATCGCCTGTCTCATGCCCACGTCAAAACCGCCAGATTTTAGGAACAGAGCGCGAGTTATGAAGGTGGCTTGGTGGGGGACGCAATTTTTTTTGATTAGATCATTTACACTACCAGGCTTAAATCTAATCGCTTCAACATCAGAGCCATCCTTGGAAATCGCCAGTGTTCCTGCGGCCCAGTGCCAGTGATGAAGTTGATAGTCAGCCCATACTTTGGCAATGATGTTATCTTCAAACAGTAGATCGCCGAAATGGAGGTGGAAAATTAGTTGGCCAATCGCCAGACGCGCGCCTTTATTCATGGCGTCGCTAATTCCGCGATCAGCCTCTGAAATAACACGAACTCTGGAATCTCCGTTGGTGGCTCGAGTTACCTCGTCGAGGGTTCCATCGGTGGATAGACCGTCGACAACGATGTATTCGATTTCAACGCCGTTCAACTTCTGGGATAGCACACTAGAAATCGTGCCTGCCACGAGCGGCGCACAGTTTTTTCCTATGGATATGATGGAGATATTTATCATGATTTACTTTTCGCACATCGTTTAAACGCACCAGAAGATTAATATTAAATAACGATTCCGCATCACAATTTGCTGCCTGCCACTCGGATTTAAGTTAGCTAATGTGAGCGGTTTTTCTTTCTCTAACCTTGCTTGCTTCCAGGGCGAGCAGATATCCGGCAACGAATGTTAGTTTTAGAAAGCCAGGGAATAGCATCGCCAAGTAAAGAAGATACAACAAAGCTTGGCGCCAGCCTGTTAGGTTGTATTTTTGTTGGATTTTTAGAATTATGAAAAATAACCATATCAGTCCAATCGCCCCGTATTTGTAAATTGATCCAGCTGCTGGGGTATTAAAAATAAACTTAACTGGCGACGACATCGACGAGTCTTGATCTTCAACAATCGATTTGCCTACAGCAAAAATATCAAACTCGGGGGTCGCGATATATTCCCTGTATGTGGCACCATAGCCCATCCCAAAAAGACCATATCCTTTGTTTGAGAGATTCATGTTCAAATTCTCAATTTGAACTGTACGAGTGTTAACGCCATCCGCTTTGAATTCTGATAAAAAGCTACCATAACTTATCAGGAAAATGGGTACGACGAGAAAACAAAAATTAAAAAACAATAATGGTATTATCTTGGCTAGCTTTAACTTGGTTAGAATAATGATGCCGATGGCAACTAAGGAAAGATAAATTTCATTCAGCGAGAGCGTGTTGACCATATTCAGCAATTGCAGCGAAATAACTGGCCAAGCGATAAATGGACTGAATGCTGACGAACCTAGTATTAGAATAAAAGTAGAAAGAATGCGAAATAGTGGTGGGAGGCCGAGCAATGAAGGTAGTTCATGACAGCAGTCAAATATCTCCACGTAAAGAATATCGCCAACATCTGAAATCAGAAGCATCAGCATAACCCAGCCCAACCGCATTACTTTGCTGTTCTCCTTCAGCGTGGCTGGTAGCATTGAGCCAGCGAACAAGTACAAGACCCACTTAAGGTCGTACAAATAAGGCTTTGGATAGAAGTCAATAACAAGATTGTAAAAGAATCCACTTGCGATCATGAAAATAATCAAAGGTGACAAATACTTTAGGTAGCTGATATTTAACCTTTCGAAAGGTCTGCTGATTGCTCGGAAACTGATAGAAGCAATAAAATATAAAATGATCATGTCTGCAAAGGATAACCCGAGAACCTTGTTCAGGAAAACGCTGTAATGCCCTTCGCCAGTAAGCGAATAACTGGTCTTCACCGATATTTCCGGCGAAAGAAAGAGTAGGTATAACAGTATATATTTCAAGTGATGTATTCCAAGTTATACAAGCTACGCAGTGATGCTAGGCAGGTGTTCATGTTTATCGTTCCTAAATAACTCGCTTTCTGCACTCGAATCGCCAGCAAGCCATTTGTTGGCGTATGGGGTTTGTTTGAACTTTCGCTTCTGCATAAAATCCGCTAACAACGCCATAATCTGCTCGCAGGTCTTGGGCATAAAAAGAGCCAGTGACCTGCCCGGGAACTTTCTACCACTGAGAACTTAACGTTCTGGTCTCGGTTGGTAAATTGTTTTGCAATCCTGTCACGAATTCATTCGGGGTCAGGTAGTTCAAACTGGAATGCGGTCGAACCG
>NZ_JANIGO010000007.1 GCF_024518835.1 Limnobacter humi | reverse complement strand
CCGAATTCTCGTCCAAGCATCCGGTTGAGGTCCAACACCTCGACCGGTTTACGGCAGACTGCACCGGCCCAAGGGCTTGCTGCACCTGCCTTTTTTCACGTCCTCGTTTTCCCTTGGTTTGACCTTTACAGCGCGTTTCTGTGCTGACTTTTGCATTTTTTACAACTAAACTCCAGGTATACAAAAAATATGCAGGTTTGTGCGTAAAAACCAAACTGCGAACAGGTTGTTGGGATGCAAGACTTTCAGCAGGCGTTTGTACAAGCCTTCACCCTGATCGGCTCGGCCGATCCAAAACTCGTTGAGATCATCTCGCTGTCGCTTCAAGTCACCTTGACGGCCGTGTCGGTGGCTTGCGTCATCGGTTTTCCCTTGGGGGCATTGCTGGCCGTGGCCCGCTTTCCAGGTCGGATGGGTGTCGTGGTGCTGCTCAACTCGCTCATGGGTCTGCCGCCGGTGGTGGTCGGGCTGTGCATTTATTTGATGCTGTCAGCCGCTGGACCATTCGGTTATTTGCGCCTGTTGTACACCCCCACGGCCATGGTGATCGCCCAAACCGTGTTGGTCACGCCGATTGTGGCGGCGCTGGCCCGGCAGGTGATTGAAGACCTGCACGCGGAATACGATGAACTGCTGCGCTCCATGCATGCATCCCGCTTTCAAACCGTGTGGACGCTGCTGGTGGATGCGCGCTATTCGCTGCTGACAGCCGCGTTGGCCGGTTTGGGACGGGCTTTTGCCGAAGTGGGTGCGGTGGTGATTGTCGGTGGCAACATTGACCGCGTTACCCGCGTCATGACCACCACCATCGCCTTGGAAACGTCCAAGGGCGAGCTGGCCCTGGCCTTGGGCCTGGGGTTTATCCTGATCCTGTTGTCCATCCTGATCAATGGCAGCCTGTTTGTGTTGAAACAGACCGCGGAGCGCATGTCCTATGCTTAAGGTCAACACGGACATTCGCTTGTTGGCACCAGCGGTTACATCCGCAGATTTGCTGCCGTTGACGCTGCGCAACATCAGTCTGCGGTTTCGGACCAAAACCGTGTTCGACGACTTTAACTTAAGCCTGGACAACACCGGCATTACCGCCATCATGGGCCCCAACGGCGCTGGCAAAAGCCTTGCGCTTCGTCTGTTGGCCGGTTTGGTCAAACCCGATTCGGGTTTCGCACTGGCCGGGTCATCCCGGTATTTACCCCGCAATCGATTCGCCATGGTGTTTCAGCGGCCGGTGCTGTTACGCCGAACCGTGGAGGGAAACCTGCTGCATGCGCTCAAGGTGGCCGGTCTGGATGCCACCGAGCGACCAATCCGCTTGGCTGAATTGCTGGCGTTGGGGCAATTGCAAAACCTGCTGAAATCGCCTGCAAGGCGGCTGTCCGGCGGCGAGCAGCAGCGCCTCTGCCTGTTAAGGGCCTTGGCATCGCGCCCCAGCGTGCTGTTTCTGGATGAACCCACCGCAAGCCTGGACCCGCAAGCCACTGCGCTGATTGAAGACCTGATTCGCCGCGTGTCCGCCTGTGGCGTGAAGGTGGTGGTGGTCACCCATGACCAGGGGCAGGCTGCGCGGATTGCAGACGAAGTGGTGTTTATTCACCAGGGCCGCGTGTTGGAAAAATTGCCCACACCCGAATTCTTGAAAAATCCATCCACCCCCCAGGCCAACGCCTATTTGGCGGGTGAATTGTTGATTCATTGATTGATGTTGTACACACAGGAGACACACACCATGATGCACCGTTTTACTCGCGCGGTTGCCGCGTTTTCATTGGCAGCCGCCACCATGGCCACAGCCAGCCTTGCGCAGGCGGCGGACAAGTTTATCGTGGTGCAGTCCACCACCTCCACACAAAACAGTGGGTTATTCGATTACTTGCTGCCCAAGTTCACGGCCGAGACCGGCATTCAAGTGCGTGTGGTGGCGGTGGGTACGGGCCAGGCCATTAAAAACTCGATGAACTGTGATGGGGATGTGCTGCTGGCCCATGCCAAATCGGCCGAAGAAAAGTTTGTGGCTGAAGGCTATGGTGTGAAGCGCACTGATGTGATGTACAACGACTTTGTGATCGTGGGGCCCAACAGTGATCCAGCCGGTATTGCAGGCTCCAAAGATGTGGTGAAGGCCATGGCCACCATCGCGCAAAAAGGTGCACTGTTTGCCTCACGTGGCGACGACAGCGGCACCTACAAAAAGGAAATGGAAGTTTGGCAGGCCGCCAACGTGGATGTGAAAGCAGCCAGCGGCAAGTGGTACCGCGAGACAGGCTCTGGCATGGGTGCCACACTGAACACCGGCGTGGGCATGGGCGCCTACATTTTGGCGGACCGGGCCAGTTGGCTGGCCTTTGGCAACAAGGCCGGCTACAAAATTGTGGTGGAGGGCGACCCGGTGCTGTTCAACCAGTATGGCGTGACGGTGGTGAACCCGGCGAAATGCCCCAATGTAAAAACGGATTATGCCAACGCCTTTGCCAACTGGTTGTTGTCTGCCAAAGGGCAAAGCACCATCACTGGCTTTCAGTTGAATGGCCAGCCCATGTTTTTCCCGAACGCGCCCAAGGCCAAGGGCTAGTATCAATGTTGAATGGCTGAGAGGTCAGCGGGTTGTCAAGCCAACCACACCACCGAGCCCAGGCCGGTGGTGTCATAACCCCGAAGCTGCGCTGCCTTGGTGCTGAAAGCAAGGCTTCGCGAAAAACCCAGCAGTGTTTGAAAAGGCTTTTCAAAGAAACTTCGACGGTCCACCAACAGGTCGAACCGCTCCTGCCGTGTTGGCACAAACCCCAGCCCAAACTGTGCGGCCATGCATTCCAAACCGGGTGCGGCATCGGCCTGCCCGCTGGCCACTGCAGCCAGGGCCTCACTTTCTGTTCGGCATATCGCCGTGGTGTGAATGGATTCCCTGGCGATCTGCTGTTCGCTCAACAACGTGTTTAAAAGAATGCTGGCCCCCGCCCCGGATTGTCGCAGTGCGATGCGTTTACCGGGCAAGTCAGCCACCCCTTGAATGTTCATGGGGTTGCCCTGCGCCACAATCAATCCTTGCTGGCGCCATGCCCATTGAATGAGCACCACGGGCTGTTGGTCGAAACGGGTTGATACAGCGTGCTGGTTGAATTCGCCCGTGTTGGAGTCAATGACATGCAAACCGGTTGCCATGGCTGAACCCTGTTCAAACACATCCAGCCCGGCCAGACTCCCGTCCAGTTGCAAGGCGATTGCGCAATTGGATTCCCGAATGGCCCATTCCAGCAAGGGGTCATGACTGCCAGCCAACACACTGGGGCGCACTGCATGAGCTTGTGGCGCAGTCGGTGTGGCGCTGTCGTGACGGGACACCCAGTCCAAAAAAGGTTGTTTGGGGAACAACAGTTTGCCAGTCAGCTTTACACAAGGTACCCGGCCCTCCGAGGCCAGTTCATAGATTTTCCGTTCCTTCAGGCGAAGTATGTCCGCCACCTCTTTGGTGGTGAAAAACTCGGGTGTGACCGGGCTGTCAGGATTGCTGGGCATGCTGTGTCGGATTGGTGAGGGCAGTGGGGTGCGTTACACACCCGTCAAGGTTAACAGATTCAATCCCCCCGATTTTTCTTAGGTGTTAAAGCCGGGTTGACGGCAAGGCAGGAATGTTTACACTGGCACGGTTTATTGACCTTCAGGATGCAGGCTGTGCTCAAGACCTACGGATTTTCATTGGTGTTCTCATCGGTGTGCACCGCATTGGCCTTGTGGTGGGGGCATCACACAGGCATGGGCATGTTGCCCGCCCTGTGGCTGGTGGCTGTGTTGGGCATTCTGGAAATTTCACTGTCGTTTGACAATGCGGTGGTGAATGCCGCAGTGCTTCGGCAAATGACGCCGTTCTGGCAAAAAATGTTCCTCACCATCGGCATTTTGATTGCCGTGTTTGGCATGCGCTTGCTGTTTCCGATTGTGATCGTGGCAGTGATTACGGGCCTGGACCATTCAGCGGTGGTTCAAATGGCCATGAACAATCCGGATGAGTACGGCAAGGTATTGACTGACGCCTACCCGATGATTGCCACGTTTGGCGGTTCATTTCTGTTAATGGTGTTTCTGGGCTTCATGTTGGACCCCGAACGCGAGATTTTCTGGTTGACACCCCTGGAAAGCCGCCTCATTGAATTGGGCAAACTGGACAGCATGAACGCATTGCTGGCGCTGATTGCGGTCTCTGTCACCGCGCTGGTGGCTGACCCGGCCCTTCAATTCAAGGTGCTCCTCAGCGGCGTTTCCGGCGTGGTGCTGTTTGTGGCCATCAGTACCCTGGACCAGTTGTTTGAACAGCGCATGGAAGCCATGACTGGCGAGAAGACCGCGGGTGGTCTCACCAGCACGGTCGGGAAGATGGGCTTTTCTGCGTTCTTGTACCTGGAAGTGCTGGATGCCAGCTTCAGCTTCGACGGTGTGGTGGGCGCTTTTGCCATCACGCGCGACGTGGTCATCATCATGCTGGGCCTGGCCATTGGCGCTATTTTTGTTCGGTCAATCACCATTGACCTGGTGCGGCGCGGTGTGCTGGAGCAGTATGTGTACCTGGAGCACGGTGCTCACTATGCGATTGGCGTACTGGCCGCCATCATGTTTGTGGGCACCAAGGTACACATTCCCGAAGTGGTTACCGGGGTGATTGGTATTGCATTTATCGTGGCGGCGTATGGGTCGTCGGTGCGGGCACGGCGGGGTTAGCCGGCAACAGTCAATCACTTGGCGTTCAAGTGCTTTAGCGCATACGAATAACCCAGCCATCCCATCCCGCAAATCACACCCTCTGCAATGTCGGACAAATAGGAGTGGTGCCGAAAGGCTTCCCGCCGGTGGATGTTGCTCAAGTGCACTTCCACAAAGGGAATGGCCACACCCGCCAGCGCATCGCGAATGGCAATGCTGGTGTGGGTGTACCCGCCAGGGTTGATCACGATGCCGTTTACATCTTCCACCTTGGCTTTGTGAATGCGGTCAATGAGGTCGCCTTCGTGATTGCTTTGGTAAGTCAGCAGCTCAAACTTTTCCTGCTCGGCCTGTTGGTGTAGCGCCTTTTCAATGTCCAGCAAGGTCATGTGGCCATACACACCCGGTTCGCGGGTGCCCAGCAGGTTCAGGTTGGGGCCATTGATGAGCAGCAGTCGTTTCACAGGAATCTCCGAGTCTGGTGGCGCACTTCTAATTGCAATTCTTGCATTCTAGTCCATGCGGGCTTTGGGCTACACTCGTGTGCAACAACACAACACACGAGACAGACACCATGAGTACCCAAATCGATGCAGTCATCAACCTCTTTTCAGGCACAGTGCGCGGCTGGCGCTGCACCTTGGTGCGCGGACGCGCCCGCAAAACCCCGGAGAAAATCCTCAAGCTGTACGACATTGAAGTCAGCCCTTACTGCCGTTTGGTACGCGAAGCCCTGTCCGAAATGGACTTGGACGTCATGATTTTGCCCTGTCCAGCCGGTGGCAAACGCTTCCGTCCTGAAGCCAAAGCCCTGATTCCCAACACCACATTTCCCATGCTGGTGGATGACAACACCGGTGTCGTCATGAATGAATCCGCCAACATCATTGACTACATTGCCACCACCTATGAGGGCAAGGTGCGTGCACAAACCGGTTTGGGGCGGCAGTTGGCGGTCGGAACATCCATATTGTCCAGTGTTTTTCATGCAAGGCCTGGTGGTTTGACTGGCATGAAGGCACGTCCATCCAAGGCACCTGAACAGCCCTTGATTTTGTACAGTTTTGAAGCCAGCCCGTTTTCCAAGCCTGTGCGCGCACGCCTGTGCGAACTTGAAATTCCGTATGTGTTGAAAAATACCGCCAAGGGCGCCATGACCGACATGGGCCCACCGGCATTCCGTGACAAGCTGTTCAAGGCACCGAAGGGCACCACACCCAACCGCCAGTGGCTGGCCGAACAGACCGGCAAGGTTCAAGTGCCTTACCTGATCGACCCCAACACGGGCGTGGCCATGTACGAGTCGAACGATATTTTGAAATATCTGGACAAAACCTACGGGGTTTGATTGACTTGGGCGTTTTGTCCCGCGAGTAAGCTCTGTTTCAAACTGGGGATGTCTTGGGTCGAGACATCCCTGACCTTCCAAATGCGGAACAGTTTCACCACCTGGAGCGTGATGAATTCCGTATGACCTGACACATTCAACTCGACTTGAATACGCTGAATTTTTTTTCGCGATGGCATCGATCGAATATTTCTGACCTCAACTGCACTCGGATCCTGACAGCTGCAGAGTGGATCTGCTGAAAGTTGTCCCAGTTCACCGCTGGTGGCCTGTTTTTTTTGTTCTTGAAGAATCAGTTGGAGAAGTGGCTCGGCGTATATACGTTCAGGCTTGTCCAGTGACGATGTCGTCGAATCGCTACGATAGATTTCTGAGTAATACGCTTGTATCGCTTGCACTGCGCTCGAGTCACGCTCGACGGCTTGAGTGGAAAACGAGGTGGACAAGCAAAGCATGAATACCAGGGCGCTGACGAGCGCTTGGATAGGTCTTTTCATGATGGATCGCCTGCGTATTTGAAAATTGCGACGTCTGGAGAAACCTGACGATACAATGCGCCACCCCACATATCGATTTGTTTGAAATCGGAGTACCAAAATTCGCCGGTGAACATGGCAATGTGGCCTTCAGAACGACCACCAGGAACGTTGGGGATAACGGCTATGTCACCCAGCTCAGGTTTGTATCGACGACAATCTTGATTGTCAATTAAGACCCCCTTCGTCAAGCGAATATTTTTGAAGCCGTATCGCTCAAGTATCGGGTTAAACAACTTGGCTTGACCAATTGTTGGCCTAATCATTACCCCACCTGCGTCCAGTGCAAGCCTGATGTGCAAAGCACACTTACTCTGGGGAGTTGCAGATGCCAAACTGATCAGGGTTGACACTGCTTTCTCAATATTGAACATTTTTCGCTCGCTCCATGGTTTCGGCGCGATGTTCAAACACGTTCAATGTGATGAGTAGAAACACCCAGTCCGATGAAGTGAACTCGGGGGATGTTCAGCGGAATCCGATTAATGTTTCCGCACAACAACGCTACCGATCGAGTAGCCGGCACCGAATGAGCAAATCACGCCGACGTCGCCAGTGTTCAAATCTTTATTGTGGCGGTGAAAGGCGATGATGGAACCCGCCGAGGCGGTGTTGGCGAACTCGTCCAGAATAATCGGGGCCACATCGGCTGAAAACTCTTTGCTGCCCAACAGTTTTTTGGCAATCAACTGGTTCATGCTGAGGTTGGCCTGGTGCAGCCAGTAGCGGCGCACATCGTGGGCAGAGTTCAATCCCAGGGTTTCCAGGTGGCTGCTCATGTGCTCTGCCGCCATGGGGCACACTTCCTTGAATACCTTGCGGCCTTCTTGCATGAAGAGTTTGTCGCGGCCTTGGGGGTCGGCGTCTTCAGAACGGTTCATGAACCCGAAATTGTTGCGAATGTTGTTGGAAAACACCGTGGCCAACTTGGTGCCCAGCACTTCCCAGCTACCCGGTTTGGCGGTTTCCAGTTTTTCCACCAGCACAGCGGTGCACACATCGCCGAAGATGAAGTGGCAGTCGCGGTCCAGCCAGGCCTGGTGAGCCGAGGTAATTTCCGGGTTGACCACCAACACTGCTTTGGCCGTGCCGGTGCGCACGGCATTCACGGCTTGTTCAATCCCGAATGTGGCCGATGAACAGGCCACGTTCATGTCGTACCCAAAACCCTGAATGCCCAGTGCAGACTGGATTTCGACCGCCATGGCCGGATAGGCGCGCTGCATGTTGGAGGCAGAACAAATCACCGCGTCCACATCGGCAGCCGTTTTGCCCGCATCGGCCATGGCCTTCTTGCAGGCGTCCACCGCAATTTCAGCCATCAGGGACAGCTCGCTGTTGGGGCGTTCTTTCAGGTAGGGATGCAAACGATCTGGGTTGAGAATGCCTTCCTTCTCGATCACGTAGCGTTGCTTAATGCCCGAGGCGCTCTCAATGAATGCAGCGGACGATTCGGACAGGGGTTGAATTTCACCGCGCTCAATCGCTGCTGCGTGGGCCGCGTTGAATTTGACCACATAGGCGTTGTACGACTGCACAAGCTCTTCATTGGTGATGATGTGATCGGGAACGAACATACCCGTGCCGCTGATGGCCACTTTCTGCATAGCAAAGCCCTTGGTGGAAGACAGAGTTTTTGAAATCTGCCTGCAATAATAAAGCCAAAGACCAGCGACGAGGGGATTTTAAGCGTGGATTGGGTTGTTGAATTGGGCTGGGCTTTTTGGGCCGACCCAACTCAACAGGATAAACGTTCGCCCATTATTGCAGGGACAGGGCGGGGCGGTTTTCGCCCACCTTGCGCAGTTGCTGAACAATCACCAACGCGGCTTGACCGATGAGCAGACAACCTGCAGCCAGCAAATTGGGGCCTTCCAGGTTGGTGCCATTGATGAATTGAACGCCGGCGTTGACAGTGAAGCCTGTGGCGAGCATGGACATGAACAACACGCCAGGGGTGCGAACGATGGAGTCGATGAACTGTTTCATGGTGTATCCCTTGTACTGTATTGCGGGAAAGTTCGGGGCCCCGCTTTTAACCCCAGCAAACGATGTGTTGTTTGCTTGGATTAATTGTGTACAGTTGTGCACTAAAAATCAATATGCGATGTTGTTTTTTGCTTGAATGATCGCTCTAATATTTTTCAAGTCATTGTTATTAAATAGTTATTAAAAGTTTTTTAATTGTGAACGAAAGTGCTCTGTCGTTCATTCTTGCTTGGGGCCAATCACTGCGCCTGCTTGTCACGGTTTTGCAGATTGTCCTGAATGTCGTTGCTGGGGCTTGAAAGAAGGACGGGCTATCGGTGTTGCTGGGGGTCTGAAAGAAGCAAGACCCACTGGCGTTGCGGGGCGCAATCAAACAGGCCGGGCATTGATAAAACCAGGCTCAACCCATGAGCCCGGTTATTCACAACACCATCAAGCCTCGAAGAAGGCCTTCAATCGGTCGGCATAGCCCATCTTCTCAGCCACGGCCTTGCCCTGCGCGCGGAACGTCTTGTTGACCTTGTCCGTCAACTTGGCCATGCGCTGCTGCGCTTTGGCGTCCATTTCCGCGGTGATCAAGCCCACTTCCACCAACAGGTTGTCATCGGTGTAGGCCGCAGCAATCAGTTCCACCAGCTTTTCATCGCTCAGCATGGCGGCCATTTTCGCCACACGGTCTTTGCGCTGCGCATAAAAGGAAATGTGGAGGTTGGCCGCCGGGTCGGTGATCACTTCCATGATCTCCAGTGCTTTCTTCTCTGGGATGTAATCGGTGAAGCCACCCAGCACATGGTACTCACCCTGTTCAACCAGTTTGGCGGTCACACGCTTGAGCTGATCGACCGGCAATTCCGCCAGCATGCTCACGGATTTTTCAGGGATCTGTTCTCGGGCCACATCCGCCATGAAGTCGGCATCAAACAGCTTGCACAGGCTGACCGCTTTGCTCATGGGGGTGAAGTAAGACATATTGGCCGTGATCATGGGACCAAATACCTTGGTACACAGGGTGGCTGAAATGGAGTCCGGGGCCAGCTTGCCCGCACCTGCGATTTTTTCAAACACATGGCCAAACTTGTTCAGCAATGAGTTTTGAAAACTGATGCGAACCTTTTGCAAGGCCAGTGCATCCAGTTTGTCCAGGTATCCCAGGTCTTCCGGTGTTTTATGCAGGGCTTGTGCCAGGCGGCGGAGTTCGGTGTTTCGGTCCATGATTTACAGCCCCAGAATTTTTTTGACTGCACCGCGCAGCAGGAATGGAATGTGCCCCATGGCGTCGTCCATGCTTTTTTTCAGGGTGGCGTCGTGTTGTTTGTGGGCATGGGCCAAGTCGGCCGCCAGTTTCTTCTGGTCGGCTGCGCTCAGTTTTTCAAGCTCGGGCATCGGTTGTCCGATGGCCTCCAGCAATGCGGGGTCTAGTTTGGGCATGTGTGTCTCCGTGCCTTGTTGTGGTGTGACGTTTTGATGAATGATAACCGTGAATCCCCAGACTGCCCCAAGCCCGCCGGCGATTAGAAGGGAAGGTCAAATTGAGTCGACTGCATTGCACTGCACAATCCACGTACACTCCAACCTTGTTGACACCGTTCGTTTAACACCATGGCCCGCCTGCAGCTGCAATTTTCCGATGACGCATTTATTTTTGAAACCCAGCTCACGGTGCGAATCACCGACATCAATGCGGGCAATCACCTGGCCAACGATTCCATGATCTCCATGATCTCAGAGGCGCGGGCACGCTTTTTATTCCACTTTGGTGTGGAAGAAATCACCGCCGACAAAACCGGGATTATCGTCACGGACCTTGCCACCATGTACAAAAGCGAGGCGCATGCGCGTGACCAACTGCGCTTTGAGGTGGGGGTGATGGATTTCAACACGTACGGATGCGACATTATTTTCCGCATCACTCGGCCTGCGGATGGCCGGTTGATTGCCCTGGCCAAGTCGGGTTTTGTATTTTTCAACTATGCCCACAGCAAGGTGGTTCCCATGCCGGCCGCCGTGCTGGAGACCTTTTCCAAAGCCTTGGCGCGGAAAAAGAATCACTGACCCGGCGAGCTGGTTCAACCCGGTGGCCAGCAGGTGTTGTACAGTCATCGAGTTTTCAAACGATTGTTCGAACGCTTGCCATGTACAAACCCCGGTATCTTCCCGAATCACGATTCCTTGATTTGCGCGGCCTGAACTCGCATGTGCTGTGCTGGGGAGACCAAGACAAACCCTTGGTGGTGATGGTGCATGGCTGGATGGACATGGCGGCCAGCTTCCAGTTTGTGGTGGACTCCCTTCTTGAGCAGACCGCCGGTGCTTACCGCGTGGTGGCCCTCGACTGGCGGGGTTTTGGTCAGTCGGACTGGCCGGTGGCACAGGGTTGTCCGGGTGTGCGTTCGTACTGGTTTCCCGATTATTTGGCGGACCTGGATGCCCTGTTGGACCAGTTATCGCCCGATCGCCCGGTTCATTTGGTGGGCCACAGCATGGGCGGCAACATTGCCATGTTGTACGCGGGTGTTCGGCCAGAGCGCATCAAGACACTGGTCAATCTAGAGGGCTTCGGCATGTTGGACTCCCCGGCCGAGAAGGCCCCCACGCGCTATGCCAAATGGCTGGATGAGCTGAAAATACCCCACCAGTTGCGCGATTATCCGGACTTGAATGCAGTGGCCGCTCGCCTGCAAAAAACGAATGCCCGTTTGTCCACTGACAAGGCACTGTTTTTGGCGCAGTATTGGGCCAAACCGGTGGGCGATGCTTACCAACTGCTCGGTGACCCGGCGCACAAAATCATGAATCCGATTGGTTATCGACTCGCCGAGGCCCAAGCCAGCTGGGCTGCCATCAAAGCCCCGGTGCTGCATGTGGAGGCTGCACAAACAGAAGCTGGCTTGTGGTTGAGCAAAGCCGGCGAACCCGTGGATTTTGACGCCTTCCGCAAACGATTTGACTGCGTGAAAGACTGGCGGTGCAGCATTGTTCAAGCGGCTGGCCACATGTTGCACCATGATCAACCCGTTGAAGTGGCCCGATTGTTAAGCACTCATTTCCAAACTCGCCCGTGAGCGAGTTGTTGTTGTGAAACGAAACCGTTCTGGTCTGCCGCCAGTAAAACCAGCAGACAAAAAAAAGCCGGCACCTGTTTGGGAGCCGGCCTAACCTTTCTCGCTTGCGGAGAAGAGGAGACATGAGGTTGATCACTGTTACAGCGATCAATGTCAGTATTTTGTGCTTCCCCGGCTTGTGCGGCAAGCAAATTTGTAGATGATTCATACTAGACAATTCTTTGAACTTTCATGGTGTTGTAAGAAAACATGCCTCATCTGATTGTGCACACCAGTGGGAATCTGCAGGGCCTGGATGAATCCTGGCTTCTGCTACAGGCCAACAGGGCGTTGATGGCCTCTGGCTTGTTCATGGATTCCGACATCAAGTCGCGCGTGGTGCGTTGCGACAGTTTCCGGGTGGGGGTGGACAGCCACGAGGACGAAACCCACGCTTTTGTGGCAGCTCGCCTGGCTGTGCTGAGTGGGCGTGAATTTTCCCTGCGCGAGCATTTGGGTTTGCTCTTGCAGAAAACGCTGGAGCGTTGCTTGGCGGGGTTTGATCACCTGCAGGTGCAAATCACGGTTGAAGTGGTTGAAATCGAGTCGGAACTGTATTTCAAGTCAGTGATTGGCAAACAACCCCAGGCCTAGGGCCTCTGGGTGGGTTGTTCGCTTAAATACCCAACAACTGATGCGGGTTGTCGATTTGGCACTGGCGTTTCAAGATCCAGGCCAGGCGGGGATCATCCAGCACGGCCATGTGTCCAGACGCATCGATGTGATGGTGCTGGGCGCCAGCCAATTGGGCAAATTCGGGGCTCAGAATCAGCGCGTCGGGGGTGACCACAATGCTGCTCATGCGGTGGCGTTGATGCCGGTCTTCGCTGTTCAATTCCTGTAGAAAAACGCTGCCTGGCATCATGTCCACCACGCAGTCACCGATGCCGAGGTGGGCCATTTTGGTTCCATTGTTGGGTGATGCCAAGGTGAACAGGTGTTGCACTTGGGCATGACTGTCCCACCGGCTGGACATGGCTTTGCGCACAATCAGGCCTCCCATGGAATGACCCAAGAGGTAGATCGCGCTGTTCTCGCATTCTGGCTTTGCCACCAAATGGTCCAGGAACCGGCCAAAGTCCGCAGACATGTCCCGTACCGAGGCCAGCACATAGCGGGGTGTGTACAGGGCAACCCGCAGGCCTGAAAACACCAATTCCTCGTACAGCGCTGCAAAGCAGCCTGGTCGTTCAATGTAGCCCGGAACCATGACCACCAGTGGCAACTGTCGGTTGTGGAAGTTTGAGCTGTAGGTGGGCAGCAGACTGGGAACTCGTTGGCGGAACAGGAAGCTTAAGCCCATGAGGTAACCCTCGCGGACAGCGACTTTGGCGGCGGCGCCCAGTGTGAGTGGGCCGACGGTTTGAACAGGTGGTCGAGCGGACATGCGGATCTCCTTGCTTCAGGCGTGCTGTGCGCTTGTTATTGTCTTTACTCTATGTCTGGTTTGCTCGGTTCTTGTTCCTGAATAACGACAGTTTTCAGGTTTAGTTGAGCATTTGCTCATGGCTTGAGCAAGTCTTGGGCCAGGTTGTGGCTTGAGGGTGTGGTTTTTCGGCACGGTGTGGTTGATGTGCTTGGTGAGGTTGGGACTGCGGCACTGCGCCACTGCGCGGTCATTCCCCTTGGCGACGGCCAATCTGTGGTTCAAAACCTGAGCCTCGCGATCGCTGAGGTCGACCCTCCAAAAAACACGGTCGGGAATCGACCTCTGGGCCAGCTCGTTGAGCTTGTCCCACCGCGCCTGCTTGTCACGGTTTTGCAGATTGTCCTGAATGTCGCTACAGGGGAGGTGAACCGCGCATCGCCGCATGCACATGGACCCCAGTAACACCAATAGCCGGCGCCGAACAGTCAGACCCCCGATCGGCTTGACCCGCACAGCATTCGAACACACGGACCGAGATGTCTGAGCCACGCAGTGGCGAGTTCTCGGGACGGTTCGACATGCGCGGGGCAACCTTTACTGTCGGGGGGCGTTCGGCACGGGCTACCGGTGTTGCTGGAGGCTCTCAACTGGACTGAGCCAATAGTTTACGAGAGGGCAACAAAAACCCAGGCTCAAACCATGAGCCCGGGTTCAAATCGAGCATACATCACACCAAGGTATCCGCCCAAATGTTTTGAGCCCAGCTCCACGCATACTGGCCTTCCAATTCGGTTGGCCCTGCGGATACGCCACCGGAGCCCTCCACGGTCAAGAAGGTTTTTTTCTCGGCGTTGTAAGCATGCACACTGGCCACGTGAATGACTTCTTTGGCGTTGATGTAGCTGTAGCAGGTGTTGTTGAGCAACGGTGTGGGGTTGGGTTCCCAGCCGCTCAGTTGCGAGACGATGGCTGCCGCCGCCACTTTGGCATGGCTGTTGGCCATGTGGCCGCTTTTGGGCATGAGGGGGGCGACCTGAATCGAGTCACCAATCACATGCACATTCGGCATCACCTTGGACTCAAAGGTTTGGTAATTCACATCGGCCCAACGGCCATTGAGGTTGGCCACGCCAAGGTCCACGGCCAGTTTCCCGGCCCGCATGTCGGGCAACAGGTTCAGTACCTCGCCCTGTACCGGTTCTTCAAATTCAAACTTCACGGTTTTGGTAGCGGCGTCCACGCCGGTCACTTTGTGGTTGCCGCGGTATTCCAGAATGCCTTTGTATTGGCTTTCCCACACCGCCTTGAACAATTTGCCTTTGGAGATCACATCCGGGTTGGCATCCAGAATAATGACCTTGGACTTCGGCTTGTGCTGCTTCAGGTAATTGGCCACCAGGCTGGCCCGTTCATAGGGCCCGGGTGGGCACCGGTAGGGGGCCAGGGGTATGCTGATGAGGAAATTGCCGCCGTCCCGCATGCCGGCAATCTGTTGGTGCAGGGCAATCGTGTCTGGCCCGGCCTTCCACGCTTGAATGGTGGCGCCAGTGGCATTAGCTGCTTCCAGTCCCTCAATGCTGTTGTGTATCAGGTCGATGCCGGGGGCCAGCACCAGCTTGTCATAGGGCAGGGTTTTGCCCTGCTTGAGTTTCACCAAGCGCTTGTCGGGGTCAATGCCCACCGCATAATCCCGAACCAGCTTCACGCCATGGTGTTTGGAGAGGCCCGTGTAAGGGTTGGTGATCTCCTGAAGTTGCCGCACACCGCCCACCACAAGGTTGGACATGGGGCAGGATACAAACTGGGCGTTGGGTTCAATCAAGGTGACCTCAACCCGCCCTTTGGAAAACAGGCGAATGTATTTGGCCGCGGTTGCGCCGCCATAACCCCCGCCAATCACCACCACCTTGCCTTTGGCTGAACTGGCGATGGCTGACAGTGGCAGGCTGCCCAACAGAGTGGCTGCAGCCAATGCGCTGCCTTGCAAAAATTCACGACGTTGCATGGTGGCTTCCTTCAGTTCTGTTTGCCAAAGGTGTTGGCGATGGTGGTGGCAATGAGTTCAATCTGCTCATCGGTGTAGCCTTTGGCCAACTGGTGCATCAGTGTGGCTGGCCGCTCGCCAGTCTTGAACCATTTCATGTTGGTGGCGATGTACTCCGCCGATAGGTTGGCCAGGCCGGGTACGGCTGACCCTGTTACACCTTGGCCGTTTGTGCCGTGGCAGTTGGCGCAAGTGGCCACCAGGCTTGCCGCCCGAAGTTCCGCTTGCGCCCGCTCGGCGCTGTCCTTGGCGGCCGTGGCCGGGTTGATCAAACAAATGCTGATGCCAGCCAGTCCGATCCATCGGACGCCGGTGTGGATGAGGGTGTGCATGTGGTGCCTCCAAGCAACAAGCCGGGTCTGGCGCCCGGTGAAATATTTAGCCCGTTGAATTTGAAATAGTGTCAATTAGACGACATTGGTTGCAATCCAATGTCGTCACATGCCGGTAACACAGTATAGGCGAGCAGTACCCAACCCAAAAGCAGCATTTCGCATCAGCAAATTCAGAGAAGAGGTACAACATGTTCAAACCTGCCTTGAACGCTGCAACCACTGTGGCCACCTTGGCTGCTGTGGCCTTGCTCAGTGGCTGCCTGTCGTCCGGCGGAGACGCGACGACGGTCGGTGAATCGGGTGGAGGCACCACCGTAACGCCCGCTGAATCCAACGGCCGTGTGTTTTTGATCAAGCCGGGGCCCAATGCCACCGACGAGATGACCAAAGCCATGGTGCAGCTCAAACCCAAGGATACCCTCAAATTCGATTGCGGTTTTTTTGACCTGAAGACCGGTATTCAGATCACAGCCACGGAGGACGTGGTGATTGAGGGTTGCGGCATCAATGACACGGTGCTGTCCTTTCGGGACAGCAACACCCAGGAAGGCTTTTTGGCCTCCAACGTGATGGGTGTGACCATTCGCGACCTGACCATTGCGGATTCCCCAGGCGATGCCTACAAAATGAAGGGTGTGAACCATGGCAATTTGTTGCGGGTGCGTGCCATCTGGAGTAGCGGACGCAAGACCCCGCAGGAAGTGCCCATCACCGCCGCCAACTTTAAAACCGCGGTGCAGGTGAAATGCACCGACCCCGCCCGCCACAACCCGAACAACCCAAATCCGCTGGAGCGTGACAACACGTCGCCGGACTACACCGTTTCCACCGCATCAGGCCGTTATGGCATTTATCCGGTGCAATCCCGCAATATTTTGGTGGATGGTGCCGAATCAATTGGCGCCTCGGATGCGGGCATTTACGTGGGTCAAACCAACATTGCGAAAATCCGCAATAGCCGTGCAGCATTCAACGTGTTTGGTTTCGAGATTGAAAACGTGCAGGACGGCGAATACCTCGAAAACGTGGCCGAGTGTAATTCGGGTGGTTTCCTGGTTTACGACCTGGACAACCTGACTCAGTACGGCAGCCGTTCGCGCGTGCACAAAAACATCGCCCGCAACAACAACACTTACAACTTTGCCGTGCCAGGTTCGATTGTGGCCAACGTGCCGCGTGGGTCGGGGCTCATTACGCTGGCCTACGACAAAATCGATATTTACGACAACGTGTTCGAGAACAACGGCACCGCTGGTGTGATTCTCACCAGCTATGACATGTTGGGTGACCCCGGCGACCGCCGCATGGACGTGTATTCCGAGGCGGTCAATATTTTCAACAACACCTTCAAGAACAACGGCAATGACCTGCCCCAGCCAGATTTTGCAACCATTCTGGCCACGCAGGGCGCCCAGATTAGCAGTGCTTTCCCGATGGTGGTGGGGCTGAAAAACGCAGCCGGTGGCAAAGGGTACAAAGGCGGCCACATTGTGTGGGATGGCTATCAGGACACCTTGAACCAGAACTGCGCCCTGCCATTGGACAAAAACGGCAAGCCAGTGGCGGTGGACGCCGACGGCAAGCCCATTCAGGGCAACACCAACCCCAATCCAGCCTGCCGTTACAACGCCTACAAGTTCAAGCCCAATGGCGAGCGCAAGGTGCCCGCCTGGTGGTTCAGTTGCATCAACCCGAACAACAAGTTTGATGCGGACAGTATTTCATTTGCCAACTTCCACGGCACACGCGGTCTGGATGCGTTGGTCAACTTGAACACGAACGACCCGAGCAAAAACCTCTCGGTGGAATATGTGTCAGCCATTGCATCGGGCATTCCGCTATTTGCATCCGAATTCGACTTGAGCAAGCACAATTGTGCAGCCCGTTTCGGTGCCGACTTGCCCAAGTTGCCCGACTTTGAGTTTGAGCCTTTTGTGCCCAGTGGTCAGTATGCGCCTGAGCCTGCTGCCGAAGCCGTGAAAGCTTTGTGCGAAGTACCCTTGAAGGCCGGCGTGGTCAATGAAGCCGCTTACCAAGTGAACTGCAATGAGTTGTCGCAATACAACCTCTTCTCCAAAGCCGACGACCCCACCAGCAAGCCCAATGGCCAGGGCATGCCGTATACGCTCAATTCCAAGCTGTTCACGGATTACGCGGTGAAACACCGGGTCATGTACATTCCAGAGGGCAAGAGTGCACGCTTCCTGACCGATGAAAGCCGGCGTGTCACCTCCACCATTGAATTCCCGGTGGGTACCATCATTGCCAAAACATTCACGTTCGTCGACCAAACGGCCAAGACTGAAACGCCCTATGAAACCCGTCTGCTCATCAAGCGTGAGCGGAAGGACGGACAGAAGTACTGGGAAGGTCTGGAATACATTTGGCAGGACGGTGGCGATGGCAAGCGCAAAGCAGTGCTGACCCAGTCGGGTGGCACAGGTTCGGCCAAGTGGGATTATGTCGATACCGATTCTGGTGTTCGCCACACCGGGCAAACCAATGCTTACCTGTTTCCCAACGCCACACAGTGCGCAATTTGCCATGCCAACAATGACAAAGAGCCTGGCTCTTCACCGATTGGGCCCAAGCCGCGCAATTTGAACCGTGCTTACCTGAATGAGTCGCCGATGCCAACCGGGCAGGCCTCTCACCCGGTGACTGGCAAAAACCAGTTGAAATTCATGTGCGACACGGGCCTGATGACCAATTGCCCGGACAGCTTCAATCTGGATGACAAGCAGGTGGCCAAAAACGTGCCACACCTGCCCAAGTTCAACGTGCCCGGTGATTCCGGTCAACCAGCGAACTCCAAGGCTGACATTGAGGCCCGGGCCCGCGCATGGATCGAAGTGAACTGCGCGCATTGCCACAATGAAAATGGTCAGGCCTCCAACACTGGTTTCTATGTGGATGCCTTCCGTGCAGTGGACAGCACTTACGGTATTTGCAAGAAGCCAACCGCCAGTGGTTCTGAAGGCCGTGGCAACCGCCTCTATGATATTCACCCCGGCCAGGCCAATGATTCGATTGTTCCTTACCGGATTGGGCCAGAGGCTGTTCAGTTGGCAGCCAAGATGCCACCACTGGGCCGCAGTGTGGTGCAGGACGAGGCCGTGACGCTGATCACGCAGTGGATTAATACGGTCATCGATGCCAGCTACAAGAACGCCGATGCCTGCCAGGAGAACAACCAGTCGGGCGGTGGCTTGCCGCTGGTGGGTGGTTTGCCCGTGCTGCCAAAGTAATGCGGCGTGTGATGTTGAGCCTGGCCATGTGTTGCACCATGGCCAGCCCGGTGCAAGCCGGGCAGGGAGCCGCCGACACCCATGTGCATGGTGTGGGTGAGCTGGACGTGATTCGCGAGGGCAATGCCCTGTCAGTGGTGCTGTCGGGGCCGCTCTACAACCTGCTGGGTTCCGAGGCGGCACCGGCCAGCGATGCAGACCGCCAGAAGGTGAAACGGGCCGTTGCCTTTTTGCGGTCCGAAACCGCCTTGCGATTCAATCCGGAAAGCCGCTGCAAGCGGGTTGATCTGGCATTGACCTCCGATGTACTCAACCCCCACAGCCATGCCCCGGGTGATGATCACCAAGGGCACACGGTGGGACCGCATTCGGATGTGTTGATGCGCTGGGAGTACCAGTGCGACAACATGGCCGCTTTGCAGCAACTGGATGTGGGCTTGTTCAAGCTATTTCCGCTCATGGCCGAGCTGCGTGCCCAAGCCGTGTTGCCAAAACGCCGCTTTGAAGCCCGCCTGAACCCAGCATCGGCGGTGTTTCGCCTCCAATATTAGTGAATACCCTCCGAAAAATTGAATTGACTTGAGAAGGGCACACCATTACCTTTACATCCGACAATGTTACATTCAATTCATCAAACAACTGTTTGATTGAATGCTTTCCATCCATTGAACGGAGTTTTTTGTCGTATGGGCCACATGCCTGAACAAGACCTGCTGGGGTTGCACACACTGGAACACGCGTTTTTGAACGACGTGGCGCCCAGCTATTTGCTCCATGCGCGGCCACCCCATGGCTTGAAGATTCGCCAATGGAAAAAACGCACCGCGGTGCCGTTGATCAATACCCTGCACAAAGGTGTGACCGGTTTGCGTCGCCAATCGGCCCCAGTGCTGGACCATGACCTGGTGTGGCTGGAAGGCGGGAAGGCCGATGGCCCCGCCGTGGTGTTGCTCCATGGGTTTGCATCCAACAAGGAAAACTGGCTGTCGCTGGTGCCGTTTCTGCTCAAAACTCACCGACTGTATGTATTGGACCTGCCCGGCTGGGGTGAGAGCCAGTTCAACGCGAACCTTACATATGGTCTGGATGACCAAGTGGCGCGTGTGGCTGCCTGGATGACGGCCCATGTGCCTGCGCCGGCCCACGTGGTGGGTAATTCAGTGGGTGGGCTGATTACCGCTTTGATGGCCGGACGCCACCCAGCCTTGTTCAAAAGTGCCTGCCTGATGAACCCGGCTGGTGGCAAAGGGGCGGATCACACCCGGTTTGAGGCGGGCTTGAAGCAAGGCAAAAACCCCATGATTGTGGAAAGCCTGGCGGGTGCCCACACCCTGATGAGCCTGGCCATTCACAACAGGGCGATTGCCCTGGCACTGGCCCCGTTGATGGCGCAAGACCTGATCAACCGCCGCCACGTGAACCGGCACCTGTTTCACCAAATGCTGGTGCACGCCCCAAGCACCGACTTGCCAGGCATGGCGGCCAATCAGTCGCCCACGCTGATCATGTGGGGCAAGGAAGACAAGCTGGTGCATTACACCGGCGCCTTCACCTACGGCGAGATCATTCCCCACGCCGAGGTGCTGCTGTTTGATGACGTGGGCCACCTGCCCATGGTCGAAACTCCCCTGCGCACCGCCAAAGCCCTTCAGCGCTTCTGGTCCAACCACGCTTAAAAAGCTGCCCCGGTCGGTTCATGACCGGGGATTGCCCACTTTTCCCGGCTCTTTTCTCCCCTTTGTAGGTGAGGGCTTTCCCGCACACTGTGTCAAAGCACGTGGTGGGTTTGTGCCCCCGTTCACCCAAGGACAAGACGACTCATGAGCCAATCGAACAAAAAAATCGACACTGTGGATAAATTGCTGCCCTGGGCCATGCACGGCAGCGCCCTGATATTGTTGGGTATGGGCGCACTGATGGCTCAAAGTTGGCTGGCTCTGGGTTTTGGTGTGGGCGCTGTGGCATTTTCAGTGTTGGCCACCCGGCGAACATTGAATGCTGAAAACCTGACGTTGCAACGCGCCATCACCAAGGCACACATTGCCCTGGAAGAGCAAAAGTCTGCACTGCCCGACACAGCCGAGCTCAACCGCGTGGCTGACACCTGGGTGCCCACGCTCAACAACCAGCTCACCACGGCCAACAAACAGATGGAGGACGGCATTGTCAATTTGGCACAGGCTTTCTCCGGTATCCATTCCCAGTTGAATGCCACGGTCACCATCGCGTCAGAAGCGGCCGGCGTATTGGGTGGCGCATCGGGTGGCGCATCGGGTGGGCACGGCGGTTTGGCTGGCAACGTGGAACGCAGCCTGAATGCCATGCTGTCGAGCATTCGCCAGTCGCTGGACGAAAAGGCCGCCATCATGGATGAGGTGAAAGGATTCATCACCTCCACGGACGAGCTGGCCAAAATGGCTGCCTCGGTGGAATCTCTGGCTGCCAAAACCAATCTGCTGGCCCTGAATGCCGCCATTGAAGCCGCACGCGCTGGTGAAGATGGTCGTGGATTCTCAATTGTGGCTGACGAGGTGCGAAAGCTCTCCATGTTGTCGGCTGATACAGGCGTCAAAATTCGTGAACGTGTTCAAGCCATCGCCCAAGCGGCCAAGCGGGCAGGCGAGGGTGCTGCCCGGATGCAGGTGTCCGATGAACACGTGCTGGGACAGGCCAGTGAGACATTGACCGGCGTTGTGGCCCAGTTTGAACAAGTGACCACACCGCTGCAACATGCCAGCGAACAGATTGTGGGCAACACCCATGAGGTATCGGCCAGCCTGAACAATGCTGTGGTGCATTTTCAGTTTCAGGACCGCGTGTCTCAGATTCTTGGACACGTCAAAGACAGCCTGGAGCAATTGCAAAGCCAGCTTCATGAGGGCCTGAACGGCTTGAATGTTGGCGCCCTGATGGAAGAGCTGGAGCGCAATTACACCATGGCTGAAGAACGCACCAACCACGGACAGGGCCAGGCTGTTGCCAAGGCCGCGCCCGCCGATGAACTCACCTTTTTCTAAAAGCACGGATTACACGAGAGCACACCATGAGCAAAACAGTCTTGATCGTTGATGACTCCACCTCCCTTCGCCAGGTGGTTTCGATGACCCTGAAAAGCCAGGGTTTTGAAGTGCTGGAAGGATGTGATGGCAAAGATGCATTGACCAAGCTGGATGGACGAAAGGTCAATCTGATTGTTAGTGACCTCAACATGCCCAATATGGATGGCCTGACTTTTGTGCGTGAAGTCAAAAAGATGGCCAGCTACAAGTTTGTACCCATCATCATGCTGACCACCGAATCGGACGACAAATTGAAAGCTGAAGGGCAGGCCGCAGGTTTGAAAGCCTGGATGGTTAAACCTTTCAAACCGGAGCAAATGATTGCTGCCGTGAACAAACTCGTGGCCTGAACGCGGACCACATCACGACGAGGCCGAGGGAGGCGCTATGAACATGGAACTTGCAGTTAGCCAAGCCGACGAGCATGCACAGCTGGCACACGAACAAACCGACAACAACGTGCTGACCCTGGAGACACTCACCATTGCCGATTGTGGTGGCGTGTTTGAAGCGATCAAGCAAAAACTGACAGCGGGACTCACAGTGCTGTTGGACATTAGCCAGTGCCAGGAAATTGACACCGCCGGTGTGCAATTGCTGGCGGCCATTCAGATCGACCCTGCCGTCAACTTGAAAGTGCACTGGACCAAACCCTCTGAGCTGGTGAGCATGAAAGCCCAGCGCCTTGGCCTGCTGTCCTGGATCAATGCAGGCTTCCTGGAGAATTAAACATGGCATTTGAATTGGATCTGGAAGCGTCACGTGGCATCTTCTTTACGGAAGCCCGACAGTTGCTGGGTGAGGTGGAAAGTTATGTGCTCCAGTTGGAGCAGAACCCGGACGATTCCGAGGTGCTGAATGCAGCTTTTCGGGCAGCACACACCATCAAGGGCAGTGCTGGCGTATTCGGCCTGCAGGTGATTACCCATTTTGTACACAACCTGGAGACCGTTCTGGACCGGGTTCGCAATGGCGAAATTGGTTTTGATGCCAACATGAGCACCCTGGTGCTGGAATGCCGGGACCACATCGCCGAGCTGGTGGACAGCATTGAAGGCGGTGGCAGTGCAGAGCAGGTGGATGGGGAGCTGGCGGTGGTTCAAGATGGATTGACCGCGCGACTGAAAGCTTACCTGCATGCCGATGAAACACCACCCGCAGCACAAGCTGCAACACCGGCTGATGCTGATATTGCAGCAGTGCCGGCAGCCAGCGGGCAACAAGCCTGGCATATTTCGCTGCGCTTGGCGCGCTCCACCCTTTGCGACGGTTTTGACCCAGCGCCCATTTTTGCGTACCTCAGCACCTACGGTGATATTCAAGACATGGTGCCGGTGATGGACCATTTGCCGGCGTTTGCAGAACTGGACCCAGAAGCTTGCTATCTGGGCTTTGAATTGCGCTTTGTGACAGACCGGGATGAAGCCGCCATTCAAGACGCATTTGAATTTTTGACCGAAGACAGCGTGGTGCGTATTCTGCCTCACCAGTGTGAACCAGCCCGTTGGGATGCGCTGTTGCAGGGGTATCCAGAGGGCGTAGAGCGGGGTGCAGAATGGTTGCAACAGTTGGGTTGCCAGCGCCCGCAGGCCATGCAGCCTGCTGCGGTTGAACAAGGCTCATTGGTTGAGCCCGCTCTTGCAGCCATCATGGCTGCAGATCCGGTTGCCAAAGCCACACCCAAAGCCAAAACAAGCAACAAGGCTGCAGCACCCAGTCAATTCATTCGTGTGCCGTCGGACAAGCTGGATGCGCTCATCAATTTGGTCGGTGAACTGGTGATCGCCAATGCTGGCACTGTCGAGCAGGCCAAACACCTGAACAACACCTCCATGCTGGAGGCCACCAGCGCTGTGGCTGGTTTGATTGAAGAAATCCGTGATGGCGCGCTGGGTTTGCGCATGGTTCAAATCGGCGAAACATTTCAGCGGTTCCAGCGCGTGGTTCGCGACATTTCCATGGGTTTGGGCAAACAGATCCAACTGGAAATTTCAGGCGAAGACACCGAGCTGGACAAGTCGGTGGTGGAGCGCATTGGCGACCCGTTGATGCACCTGGTGCGCAATGCGCTGGACCATGGCTTGGAAACACCCGAGGAACGACAAGCCAGTGGCAAGCCAGCCACCGGCAAATTGGGCCTGCATGCCTACCATGATAGCGGTCACATCGTGATTGAGGTGTCGGACGATGGGCGTGGCCTTGCACGTGACAAGATTCTGAAGAAAGCCATTGAAAAGGGCATCATCACACCAGAGCAAACCTTAAGCGATGCCGAAGTCAATATGTTGATTTTTGCACCGGGTTTTTCAACCGCCGACCAAGTGACAGACATCTCAGGACGGGGTGTGGGCATGGATGTGGTGAAGAAAAACATCGAAGCCCTGAGGGGCTCGGTGCAGGTGCGTTCACGCCCTGGTCAGGGTTGCACATTCGAGATTCGTCTACCACTGACCTTGGCCATCATTGATGGATTCATGATTGGTGTGGGCGGATCTGCCTATGTGATTCCGCTGGCCTTTGTTCGCGAATGTTTGGAACTGCCTGTGGGCGCCCTGGGCGATGATGATGACCGCATGGACATTCATTACGACCTGCGCGGTGAATTCCTGCCGTGTGTCCGCCTGCGCAAGGTGTTTGGCAGCAACGCCCCGAAACCCAAGCGCGAGAACATCATTGTGGTGAGTTCCGGCGGCATCAAGGCCGGTATTGTGGCGGACCAGTTGCACGGCGAGTCCCAGACAGTGATCAAGCCACTGGGCAATATTTTTGAACAGAACAAGGCCATCAGCGGTGCCACCATCATGGGCAACGGCGATGTGGCCCTCATTATTGATGTACCCAAGCTGATTGGTGAAGTGAGCAGTCTGACCAGCCAACAGATCGAACAGGCCCATGCCTGATAACTCCCAAGGACCCATGACCATGAACGACATCAACCATCAGATTGCCACGGCTCAAGAAGCCGACAGTGCCAGCCACCAGTACCTGACTTTCCAGGTGCGCAACCAGCGGTTGGCCGTTGAAATTTTGCGAATCAAGGAAATCATCGAATACGGCCGCATCACCGTGGTGCCCATGATGCAGCAGTGCATCAGTGGTGTGATCAATTTGCGTGGTTCTGTGGTGCCGGTGGTGGATTTGAGCGCCCGGTTTGGTCAGGGCCAAACCGCGGTGAACCGCCGAACCTGCATTGTGATTCTGGAAAGCCAGATGGCCGATGAAACCCAGGTGGTTGGTTTCATGGTGGATGCAGTCAACGCAGTGGTGGACATTTCCGGTGATTCCATTTCGCCGCCGCCCCAGTTTGGCGCGGGTGTTCGCACCGACTTTTTGCGGGGCATTGGCAAGGTGGATGAAGAATTCGTGTTGGTGCTGAATGTGGAGCGCTTGCTGGACTTTGAAATTCCGGCTGATTTGGAATCAACCGTAGCTGCTTAATCCATTCAATAGTCAAATTGATGGTGAATTGTTTCACCCGGATGTCGCTCATCTGGGTGAAATTTATTCCGATGTCATAGAGTATAGGGGTTGTACCTTGACCCCCGCCTGGCATGTCATCCCCGTCCAACCCGTCTGTTTCCCATTCCCCGTTTGAGTTGCACGACATGTTGGTTCGCTGCCGCCAGCGGGTGGTTTTTGCCGCGTTGGCTGTGCTGCTGGTGTTGCTCACGCCACCCGGCAGCCTGGAAGGCCCGGCCGGCCATGCCCACTTCTATTTGGGTTTCATGGCGGTTTATCTCCCCCTGGCTGTGTTCCAGTGGGTTTGGCTGCAAGGCCAGCAGCGCCCCCAGTGGCTTGAAAAAGCCCTGTATTTGGCCGATGTACCGGTGATTGGCATCGGTTTGTGGCTGGCACCAGTTCCTTTGGCTTTTTCCTCTCCCTTGGTGTCGGTGTTGGCACTGATTCGCGGCATGCGCTACGGCCCTCGGGCTCTGGGTTTGCATTGCCTGTTGGGCGGCCTGCTGTTTGTGGTGTTGTGGATTGCTCACCCCTTTTGGCGGGACAACCCGCCACTGCTGCTGAGCAACCTGTTTTTGTTGGGCATTCTGCCGTTTCATTTTTATCGGATGAGCCGGAAAATTCACGAAAATTCCCGCAGCCTGTCCGAAGAAAACCTGCTGGACCCACTCACCCGTGCATTTAACCGCAAGGCACTGGAACAGGCGTTGTGGGCCGCACTGGCCGAGCAAAAAACCTTCATGGTCGGTTTCATCGACCTGGACAATTTCAAGCAGGTCAATGACACGCTGGGCCACCACTGGGGTGACAAGCTGTTGCGCCGGGTGTGTGTACGGCTTCAACTGAAGTTAAGAACGGAAGACCGGGTGTATCGCTTGTCGGGTGATGAATTTGTGGTGCTTAGCCAGGCGGTTAACCGCCCAGACACGGCGGCCTGCCTGGGGCAGCGCATTCGGGATGCCGTTCTTGATGTGGTTGCGCAGGTGGCTCCCAACCTGCCGGTGTCGGCCAGCGTGGGCGTGCTGGTTCAAACCCGGTATCAGGGCCTCACAGCGGGTGATGTGTTGCGTGCAGCAGACGAATTGATGTACCAGGCCAAGCGCAATGGCAAAAACCAGGTGGTGGTGGCCGAGCGCTAGGCGGGCAGATTCAGCTCTCGCGTTGATCCTGACAGTGGCGGTCCAGCGCAGGCCGGCCTGGTGAAATACAGTGGATGTCCTCTGTGGACTGCAGGTTGTCCAGCGCTTTGCCAACCTGGGTCAAAATCAGGAAAACCAAGCATATCCCGCACATCAACCAGAACACAGGCTGACTGGCCTTGAGGATGGCGTGAAATTGCATGATCCTCAGGCGTCCAGGTTGTCGGCGCCCAACAGGCCGCTCACCCGTCCCAGAACGGCAGCAATTTGGTGCTGTTCCCAGGCGGGCAGGGTGGAGAACTCAGACCGGAAGCGGCCTTGCAGGCTGGACGGCGCTTGCACCAGCTCTTGACGGCCCTGGTCGGTCAGCTGTACCTCCAGCCGACGTTTGTCATTCAGGCTTCGAACCTTGCACACCAGGTTGCGGCCTTCCAGCTTCTGGAGAATCACGGTGGAGGTCACCGGCGACAGCCCCAAGGCCCTGGCCAGCTCGCCGGGAGAAATACCGGGATTGTCTTCCACCACTTGCAAGGTGTGCAGTTCCGATGTGGCCATGTCAGCCCGTTTGGCCAATGCCCGCGCGCTGGACTCCGTGGCACGGATGATGCGGCGCAGCGCAATCAGGCTGTCTTCAAGGGCGGTGGACATTCCAGAAACCATTTACAAATCAACATGAACCGCATTTTATAAAGCAATGAGGCATTTGCGTACAAATATCCCGGGGTTAGAGTGAGTCCACCAATTTCACCCATTTGGGGTAGACAAATTGTCGCAATGTCAGACGTTAATTTGCTTCAAGATGGGAAACAAACCTGCAGGGCATTTCTAACCCGACTGGGTGGGGAAAACCACCGAGTGCTGGGTTATAACAGTTTGTAACATTCATAATAATTCAAACCGGGATGGCGCTGGTTTTTTAACCCGCCACACGCAGGCAGAGAGCAATGATTGATGTAAAGCAGGACTGGCTTGCGTACTTGGGCGTATTGACACAAACACATGTTTCGGCACTGGTGTTGGGTTTCTTTTCCTCACTGTTGACGATGGCAGTGGGCATTGAGCTGCGCCTGCGGTCGATCAAGTATCTTCAATTCCGATCCACCCTGAGCCGACAAGCTGTTGTGTGCAGCTTGTATGTGCTGTCGATGTTGTTCTCGTCGGCTTTTGTTGCGCTCACCCTGCAAACATCGGTGTGGACCTCGTACTCCATCACGCGGGCGGTGCTGTGGTTCTGGGTGGCTCTGGCGCTCATGATGTCGTCCGAATCCCTCGTTCGCGTGGCGCTGCGGCGACGTTTTCATTTCAGCAAGATATACGGGGTGGTTGGAACCCTGGTGATGTTTGCCGTGCATTCCCTGTTTGTGTATGGGGTGAGCAGCACCGATGTGGTTCGCATCCGTTGGCCCTTGGTGGCTTCCAGCATGGCGGTGAGTTGCCTGGTGTTGTATGCCTTGGGCAGGCTTTCGGAGACTGGCCTGACCCGCAGCGTGCGCAGCACCCGCGACCGGGTGTTCTACATCCTGGGCATCACGGCGGCCAACCAGTGGGTGGCCATGTCGGTGATGAGTTTTGCAGAAGTCTCGGTGGTCACCTCGCCCATACCCTGGCACCAGTTCTGGATCAGCGCTTCGGCGTTTGAGTCCATGATGGGTGTGCTGGCCTTGCTCATGATTCTGTTTTTGTTGATTTATGTGTACACCATTCAACAACGCGTGGTGGGGTTGCTGAAATTTGATAACCAAAAACTGTCGGTGTTGAACCAGACGGCCATTGACCAGGTGCGCCAAACCACGGCTGAGCTTGCCTCCGAACAACATCGGCGCAAGCAGTTGGAGCGCTCTGTTGAGGCGGTGCAGAAGGACCACCAAGTGTCCATCGAAGGTTTGGTGGCGGCGTTGTTCTCGTTGGAAGAGGGAATGTTTGAGTGGGACCTGGAGCAGGAGTTGCTGGATTTCAGTCCCTCCTGGCGCCGCTTGTTTGGGCTGGACTTGCCCCTGGGGCATTTGGTGCCGGCCGGTTTGTGGCGCGTGGGCATTTTGGCAGACGATCAAATCCAGTTGAACAAGGCCATGCAGGGTTGCCTCACCGATCCGAACGCCAGCAATGTGACGCAAATCCGCTATCGAACCCCGTATGGCGCGCTGCTCAAGATTGAAATCCGCATTGTGGCGGTGCGAAATGCGTACGGTTTACCCACCCGTTTGGTGGGCGTGATGCATGACCGAACGGGTGAAATGGATCTGGAGTTGTCCATTCGGGAAGAATTGAACGAGGAGCATCTGCTGTCCAGCCGAAAGTCCCAGTTTGTGGATTATCTGGCCCATGAAATCCGAACCCCGATGACGGTGATTGGATCGGCCAAGGCCTTGATCGAAAATTGCATGAACCGACCCGAGCCGGATGCCAACCTGGTGTTGACCTATGTTGATCAGATTGGCTGGGCCTTGAAATCGCTGCGTGCCTTGGTGGATGAAACCTTGATGTTCATGGGCAGTGGGTATTCCCACAAAAACCTTCGGATTGAACCGGTGCCTGTTCAGCGGGTGTTGACCGACTTTGTGTTGGCTCACAGCCGTTTGCGGGGGGCTTCCCTGAAAGATGCGTTGAACTTTTCACCCAGGCTGAACGGGTATGAGTTTTACACCGACGAGTATGCATTGACCCAGGTGGTGCGTCAGCTGCTGGCGTGTGTGCAGGACAAAGAGTTGAACATCGGCGAGGTTTGGGTAGACCGCCCGGAAGCAGGCGGTTTGCAATTGAGCCTGAGCCTGCTGCAGTGGCCCGACTGGGCCATTCCCTGCCATGGTGTGGATGCCAGCGACCAAGGCACCATTATTCCCTTCAAGGACGAACATTTGCCATTTTCCCTGTTGCTCACCAAGCGGGTGATACGATTTATCGGTGGGCGACTTATGATGGTGCAGCAGGGCGATGATTTGGCGCTCTGTGTGGATTTGCCGTCTTTGAAGGAGGAGACATGCCCCGCGTGATGGTTGTTGAGGATCAGGAGGTGATTCTTGCAAACTTGGCCCAAATTTTGGAACTGACCGGGCTGGATGTGATGCAGGCCGCCAATGGTTTGGACGCTTTCAATCAATTGACTGCCGTGCGGGAGTTGCCTGCGCAACAGCCCCGATTGATCATCAGTGATTTGATGATGCCGTTTATGGATGGTTTTGAGCTGTTGAGCCTGGTTCGCGGTGACGCGGTGTATGAAAAGCTTCCCTTCGTTCTGTTGACCGCACGCAGTGATGCCAGTGATTTGCGCAAGGCCTTGGCCTTGGGTGCCAGCGATTATCTGATCAAACCCTTTGAAGTGGATGAATTGCTGGTGATGGTAAAAAACCAGTTGGGCAGCGATCCGGCGGCGCCCGCCGATTGTTTTTCGAGCGCTCTGTTGTCGGATTCAGACTTTCACCTGGAATAGCCGCTAACTGGATGTGTTCAGCACAGAGATGCTCAACAAACGGCCAATCGCCCCGTCGATGCCGGCGATGAAGTAAGGCAAGCTGACCCACAACACCCACAAGCCCGCGGTGATGGTGATTGAAAAGCCGATGGACATGATGTTGAGCTGTGGGGCCGCGCGCGCCAGTATACCCAGCACGATGTTGCAAATCAGAATGGCGGTCAGCACGGGCAGGGCGATCTGCAACGACAGCATGAACATGATGCTGCCGGCGCTGGCAATGTTCTGCGGGTTGATGACCGACAGGTTGCCAGACACAGGAATCAGCTGAAAGCTTTGCACCGCTGCGGCAATCACCAACAGATGGCCATCCATGGCCAAAAACACCAGCGAAGCCAGCACACCCAGGAAACTGCCCAGCAAGGGGCTTTGCCCGCCCCGCACTGGGTCGATGAATTGCGAGAAGGCCAGCCCCATGGACAGCCCCAACAGGTCACCTGCCATTTCAAACGCTGCAAACACCAGTCGCATGGAAAAACCCATGGACACCCCAATCAAAATTTGTTGAAGCAGCACGGGCAGTGCCTGTGCTTGTGTGAGGGTGGGGGGTGCTGGTAGCAGGGGCATCATGAGCATGGCAATCAGGGCGGCCAGGCCCACCCGCAATCGGCGACTGACACTGCGGTTGTCGAACACAGGCGCAGTGGAGAGCATGGCGAGGATTCGGATGAAGGGCCAAATAAAGGCCGCGACCCAGACCTCGATTTGTGAACCGCTCAGGGGAATCATGCGAACAGGCGACCCGGTCAGCCGATGATGTTGGGAATGCTGGTGATGAGGCGCTGGGTGTAGTCCACCAGCGTGGCCAGCATCCAGGGGCCCAGCAGCATGAGGGTGGCAAAAATCCCCAAAATCTTCGGAATGAAGGACAGGGTCATTTCGTTGATCTGCGTCGCAGCCTGCAAGATGCTGATGAGCAAGCCCAAAATGAGCGCCACGATCAGCAGCGGACCAGAAACCATCAGCATGACTTGCAGCGCATCTTGACCCAAATTCAACACGGTTTGGCTGTTCATAACCGCTTGCCCTCCATTAGACCGTGAAGCTCGCGACCAGCGAGCCAACCAGGAGTGTCCAGCCATCCACCAGCACAAACAACATGATCTTGAACGGCAGCGAGATCAGCATGGGCGAGAGCATCATCATGCCCATGGACATCAGCACGCTGGAGACAATCAGGTCAATGATGAGAAACGGCAGAAAGATCATGAAGCCGATCTGGAATGCGGTTTTGAGTTCGCTGGTGACAAAGGCTGGAATGAGCACTTTCAGCGGCACCTGGCTGGGCTGCTCCAGATTTTCCACTTTGCCCAGGCGCATGAACAAGGCCAGGTCTGGCTCTCGGGTTTGCTTGAGCATGAAGTCTTTGATGGGGGCTGAGGCGCGGTCGGCCAGTTCCTGAAACTGGATTTCGTTTTTCGAAAACGGGATGTAGGCCTCGGTGTAAATCTTATCGAACACCGGCGACATGACAAAAAACGTGAGAAACATGCTCAGACCCACAATGACCTGGTTGGGCGGCGAGTTTTGGGTTCCCATGGCCATGCGCAACAACGACAGCACAATCACGATGCGGGTAAAGCCGGTCATCATCAGCAGGATGGCTGGCAAAAAACCCAGAAACGTAAAAAACAGCAGGGTTTGAATGGGCACGCTGTAGTTGGTGGTGCCCCCCGGGCCGGGTGCTGCGGTAACACCGGGCAGAATTTGCTGGGCTTGTGCACTGCTGGCCCACAAGGCCATGGCTGCAAGGCCAATCACCACAAAGCCCAGGGTGAATGCGGGCCACCACCACCGAGTGTTCTTCGGATGGGTTTGGCTCATGAGCCCACCTTGCCAGTTTTGACACGTTCCAGCAGCTTGGCAAATGTGACCGCCGGGCTGATGGCTTCACCAATGTCCAACCCACCGGCTGGCAGGCTGTGCAAGGTGTTGATGCTGTGAGCGGTAATACCCACGACCAACCAGGTGTTACCCACTTCAATCAGGGCAATTTTTTCGCGTGGCCCCAGGCTGGAGGTGGCCAATACTTTGTAAAAGCCACCCCGTTTCTGGGCTGCCGTAAAACCGGCACGCTTCAGCACCCAAGCCAAGGCCAGCAACAAACCCAGGACAAACAGCAAACCCAGTGTGGTTTGCAGCAGGTGGCCGCTGCTCAGGCTATCGGCGGCAGGGGGTGGATTGGCCGTGTTGGTGGGTGCCTGGGCAGTTGATTGCGCCATGGCAAGCTGTGTGACGGCCAGCCCGATGAACAATCCACCGAGCATGAAAAAACGCGCGGCCGTGTGGCACGCGCGCCTTGTCCAGCTGCTGGCTGGGTGTTCCGTCTGAGAAATCAGTTGATTGTTGTGTTGAGACATTCCAGCAAATCGTGTGAAGCATTCATCGATTCAGCTTTCTCAGTCGCTCAGAGGGTGTGATGATGTCGGTCAGGCGGATACCAAACTTGTCGTTGACCACCACCACTTCGCCCTGCGCGATCAAATAGCCGTTGACCAGCACATCCATGGGCTCACCGGCCAGGCCGTCAAGCTCAACCACCGAGCCTTGGGCCAGTTGGAGGATGTGTTTAATCGGTATCTTCGTCCGACCCAGCTCAACAGTCAACTGAACCGGGATGTCGAGGATCATGTCGATGTCGTTTTGAGTGCCTGACGCCACATTGCCGCCAAAAGGCTGGAACAGCCCGGTGGCGGGCTTGGCTGCGCTGGCCTGTGCAAACAGTTCGTCTGCACCACCGTCGGTTTGCGCGGTGCCGCTGGATTTGGCCTGTTCGGCCAGGGCGGCAGCCCAGTCGTCTGCGGGGTCGGTGACCACTTCGTCGTGTTGTTGCGCCATGGTGTGTTTCCTCGTGCCGTGGTGTGTGCGTTAGGTGCCTGAAACAGCCTGTTCGGCCTGTTTCTGTTCGCGGTTCAGTATTTCTTGCAAATTCAGATTGTCGCCCACGCCTTCCTGGGGCATGGCCAGCACTTCATTGACTTTCAGTGCGTACTGTCCGCCACTGGTGCCGTAGGTGCAGTTGAAGATGGGCACGTTGTCCACCTTCGCCTCGATGTTTTTGCCAATGTCGATCGGGATGACGTCGCCCACACGCAGTTCCATGATGTCGCCCACGGTGAGTTGGGTTTCAGCCAGGGTGGCGATCAGGTCGACTTCCGCCATCTGAACCTGCTTTTTCAGCATGCTGACCCACCGCTTGTCTGGCTCGGCCTGGTCACCCTGCATGCTGGAATAGAGCAGATCACGAATCGGTTCCATGGTGGCGTAGGGCACGCAAATGTGAAGCGAGCCGCCACCAGCGCCCAATTCAATCGAGAATGAGGACGTCACCACGATTTCAGATGGTGTGGCGATGTTGGCAAATTGGGTGTGCATTTCCGAGCGCAGGTATTCCGGTTTCATGGGAAATACCGGTGCCCAGGCTTTGATGTATTCCTCGCGAATCACTTCCAGCATCCGGGCAATAATGCGCTGCTCGGTTTGTGTGAAGTCGCGGCCCTCAACCCGGGTGTGAAAGCGTCCATCGCCACCGAACAGGTTGTCGATGACAGCAAACACCAAGCTGGGGTCAAAAATGAACAGGGCGTTGCCGCGCAGCGGCTTCATGGCCATGATGTTCAGGTTGGTGGGCACCACCAGGTTGCGGATGAACTCGTTGTACTTCAGAACTTTCACTGGGCCCACGGAAATTTCGGGACTGCGGCGCATGAAGTTGAACAGGCCAATTCGGACCAAACGGGCAAACCGCTCGTTGATGATTTCCAGCGTGGGCATGCGGCCACGCACAATCCGCTCTTGGGTAGCGAGGTTGTAGGGGCGAACACCGCCTGCAGCCTCCGCCGACTCTTTGGCTTCTTCTTCGCCGTTCACACCCCTCAACAGGGCATCGACTTCGTCTTGTGAAAGAAATTCTCCGGGCATGGTGGCGCTTCCGTTTACTGAATCACAAACGATGAGAAATGCACATCACGAATGCCGTGTGTGGGGTCTTTGACGTCGCCTTTGATGGTGACGCGGGCCAGGTCCACCAGCTCATCCATCAGGGCCTGTTTGCCCTCAATGGTGGTCAATTGGCTGACATTCTTGCTGGACAGCACCATCAGGATGCGGCTGCGAATGACCGGTGTGAATGTCTTGATTTCCTCGGCAATCAGGGGTCCTGTGGTTTCATAGGTGATGCCGATTTGCAAATAACGGGTGCTGTCGGGTGCGGCCAGGTTAACCACAAAGGGATCCATGACGACGAAGGCGGGCGGTCCATGGGGCTTTTCTTCCTTGGCCGCCTCTTCACCCTTGTGCTCTCCACCTTTCAGCATGAAAAAGGCACCGGCACCGCCAGCAATCAGAACAAGCAGGGCCACGGCCACCATGATGATGAGCTTTTTCTTCGATCCCGCTGCGGGGGCCTGGGCTTCTTCAGCGCCAGCTTTGGCAGGAACTGCTGCGACCTTCGCCATGTTGACTCCGTGGTTCAAACTGATCGGTTATTGACTGTGTTCATTGTGGCAAGAAGACCGGCCAGTCAATTGGGCGAATAACCGTGCAGTTTGTGTCCTATTCGTGTCTCACGCGAAGAGGTCGAGCCCACCTGGGGCGGCGTTACCGCGTGATGCATTGGTTTGTTGGGTGTCGTTGGACAAGCCCTCGCCATCGGCTGGGTTGCCAGACCGACGTCCGGGCGATTGTTGGCCTTGTTGGCCCTGCTGGGCTGTTTGGGCCGAATTCGAATCGCCAGCCGATTGACCCAGGTTAAATCCCTGGCTGTGCTGCACCGTCACCTGGTTCAGTTGCAGTCCATTTTGAGCCATGGTTTCTTTCAGGCCGCTCACAGCCTGAGCCATGAGGTTGGCGCTGCTTTCATCCTGGGTACGAATCGTGATGTGCAGTTCCTGGCCTTTCTGGACGATTTTCAGGTTCATGGGTCCAAAGGATTCCGGATTCACACGCAACTCAACCGTGGACAATTGCTTGCCCAATGCCCAGTTGATGGTTTGCCCCAATTCTTTGGCGAATCCAGGTTGGCTCACCGGTGTGCGAATACCCACGGCTGGTGCTGTACCCCGCGCCACAGCGCTTTGGCCAGGCAGGCTACCCAATGCAGGGTTCAGGTTGGTGGTGGTTAGTTTGCTGTCACCGGCTTTGATGGACAGCTCGTCCAAGGGTAGATCCTGGGTTTGGGCGCTGACTGCTTGCGTTTGTGCGGCCACCGCTGCTTGAATGGGCAGGCGTGCCAGGGCAGTGGGGTCCATTGCTGACGCGGCGCTGCGGGCATCGGCGGTTTGACGGCCTTGCGACAACTCGGAGGACATGGACACCGGCAGTGTCAATTCCGCTGAGCCGTTTTCATGCCGCAATCCTTGTCGGGTGCCAGGCTCATTCAATGCGCTTGTTGTTGGCTGTGCCTGGGCTGATGCGTTGTTGGCCACCAGCGGTAAACCCTCAGCCGTGGCCGATGCCTGAACGGACGGCTTCGTCTCGGTTGGTAACGCGGCGATATTCAGTGGGGCACTGCCTACCTTGTCCACCGTGGTATTGACCGGGGTTGCGTCGGCGGTGGCGTTTTTCTGTGGTGTGAGCACTGTGGCGTTCGACGCAGCGGAGTCGGCTTCGTTGGCTGTAGTCGCCGGTGCTGTGGCGCTGTTGTTGCTGTCGCTCGGTGTGTCATCGGCGGGGTGTGCTGCAGTGGCCTGGGATTGCCGGTTGTCCAAATTGGCCTTGGTGGCGCTGTCAACGGAACGGGTCTGCTCGCTCACCGGCGTTGCTGGGCTTACTGGCCGCTGCTGTGCTGCCATCCAGCTGTGCTGGGCCCACACCATGGCCTGGGGGTCGGGTGTGGCGGGCGCTTTGCTGCGCTTTTCCTGGTTGCTCCGCTGGGTTTCTGTGCTCAATGTGTCGTTGCCCAAAGCGTCGCGCATCTGGCTTTCAAAACGATTGAGCTTGGCCGATGAAAACAGGCTGCTGAAATCCACTGCGGATGGGTCAACCGTGGTTTTGGCTGTGGATTTCGCGGCTGTGTTTTGTACTTTCATGGTGTTGTTCACACTGGATGTTCCGGTGGTCATGACAGTTCTCCTGCAGCGTGCACCCGGGCAATGCGTGCGGCATATTCATCATTCATTTTTTGATCTCGCTTGGCTTCTTTGTGGGCTTCGCGGCGTTTTTCGCGCGCCACCAGGGCTTCGTATTTGCGCTGCTCATGCAGGGCCAACTGGTATTGCTGTTGTTGGTGGGTCAGGGTGGTGGCCAAAAATGCCAGCTCCTGGCGCTGTTGTTCAATGGCCTGGCTGATTTTGCCCACAAAAGCATTTTGGTTGCGCAGGTGTAAACCGGTAATACCGCCCTGGCTGGCACGGTTGTGAAGCCCGGTGTGGCAATCGGTTTCGTACTGGGTCAGCATGGCCAGTTTTTGATCGCCTTGGCCAATCAGTTGCTGGGTTTTGGCCATGGCTTTCAGGCAGCTCTCCGCTTTTTCCTTGGCCTGGTCAATCAGGATGTGCAGGACATTGCTCATGCGCTGGTCTGGTTGAATTCATTGGGAAACAAAGCTTGCAGGCCACCCAAGGCCTCTTCAAAGCTCGCACTCTCCAACATTGACTGCTGGAGCAGCTTTTCAATCTGCGGATAAAGGGCCAAAGACTGGTCCAATTGCGGGTCTGCCCCTGGCGCGTAGGCGCCCACGGTGATGAGGTCGCGGTTGCGTTGTACCCTTGAAAAGGCAGCTTTCAAGTGACGTGCGGCGTTCAGGTGTTCTGGCGGCACAATGTTGTGCATGGCCCGCGAAATGGACTGTTCAATGTCGATGGCTGGATAGTGGCCTTGTTCAGCCAGTTGGCGATTCAACACGATGTGGCCGTCTAAAATCGCCCGCGCTGCATCAGCAATCGGGTCTTGTTGGTCATCGCCTTCCGTGAGCACGGTGTAAAACGCCGTGATGGAACCGCCACCCGGGCGGCCGTTGCCAGCGCGCTCCACCAGGGCGGGCAATTTGGCGAATACACTGGGTGGATAACCTTTGGTGGCTGGTGGTTCGCCAATGGCCAGTGCAATTTCGCGCTGGGCCATGGCATAGCGGGTCAGCGAGTCCATGATCATGAGCACGTTGTGGCCCTGGTCGCGGAAATGCTCGGCCACCACCTGGGTGTAGGCTGCACCCTGCATGCGCAGCAGTGGGCTGACGTCGGCCGGAGCAGCAATCACCACGCTGCGCTTCAAGCCTTCTTCGCCCAGAATCTGTTCGATGAATTCCTTCACTTCGCGACCCCGTTCACCGATGAGGCCCACCACCACGCGGTCGGCCTTGGTGTAACGGGCCATCATGCCCAGCAGCACCGATTTACCCACGCCAGAACCCGCCATCAGGCCAATGCGTTGCCCTCGGCCCACGGTCAGCAGGGCGTTGATGGCGCGCACACCCACATCCAGGTGTTCATGAATGGGCTCGCGCTCCAGCGGGTTGATGGGGCGGGCTGCCAGGGGGCAGCGTTTTTCAAATTGGAGTTCACCCAGGCTGTCCAGCGGGCGGCCATTGCTGTCCACCACACGGCCCAACAGGCTGTCGCCCACGGGCAGGTGTTTGGTTTTGTCTTCTGGACGGCGCCAGGGGTGTGCGTGGGTGCCCAGTTTGGGAACCATGGGGGGTGGGTCCAGTGGAATGACTTTGGCGCCTGGTGTCATGCCGTGTACATCCGTGGAGGGCATCAAAAACAGGCGATCGCCATTGAAACCCACCACTTCGGCTTCCAGGTTGGGCGTGCCTTTTTGCACCACGGTGCACACGCTGCCCACTGGCAGTTTGAGCCCGACGGCTTCCATGACCAGACCGGCCACGCGGGTGAGTTTGCCGGTGTTGGTTTGTACACTGGTGTGGTTGACCAGGTGTTTGCATTCGTCCAGCCATTCCAGAAGGTCTGCCATGTGGAGGTGCTCAGTCTGTGCGTTGGGTTAATCGAGATCTGCAGGTGTCAATGCCGTGTCAAGCCCCAAGGCTTCAATGGCTTTCATCCAGCGGGTCTGAATGCTGGCATCCACTTCGCCTTCGGCATGTTGCAGCACGAGCCCACCGGGCAATTGTTGAGGGTCTTCCACCCAGCGAACGTTGCCCAGCGTGTGGTCTTCACCCAAGTGCTGTTTCAATTGCGCCAATGTTGACGGGTGGGCCCGCACAGTCATGGCTTTGCCGTCCAGTTGCAGGCCGTCCAGCACTTGGTTCAGCAGCAGGGCTGCATGGTCGGTGTGCGCTTGCAGGGTGTCGGCCAGCACTTTCTTGCTGACGCTCACGGCCAGGGCCAACAGTTTGTCGGCCAGTTGGGTTTTGTATTGCTCGAATTGATCGTTGATTTGTGCAGCCACGGCAGTGAGCGTTTGACGTTCCTGTTCAGCCTGTTCGAAACCCTCTGCGTAGCCTTGCTGTTGGCCTTGTTTGTAGCCTCGTTGTTGGGCTTCTTCTTCCAATCCAGTCAACTGTGCTTCACGTTCGCGCAGCACCATTTCCCAGTTCTGCAGACGGATTTCTTCCTCGCTCAATTCCCGCCGTTTGGGGAGTAGCTCGGGAGCCGGTCGATCCTGACTGATTTCAGTCAGCAGGCGGTCCACGGGGCCTTCATAGTGATTGCCCAAGAGGTCGATGTTCCAGCCAGTGAAGGTAGAGGCCTCAGCTCCCCGAATGATGCGGTTAGACGAAGGCATCTTCACCTCCGCCACCCAGCACCAGCTGGCCTTCGTCGGCAAGCTTGCGGGCTACTTTGAGAATGTCTTTTTGTGCCGCTTCCACTTCGGAGAGTCGGACCGGACCGCGGGATTCCAGATCGTCCTTGAGCGCTTCGGCCGCACGAGAGGACATGTTCTTGAAGATTTTGTCGCGAATGGAGTCGTCGGCGCCTTTCAGGGCAATCACGAGTGTATCGCTCTGAACATCGCGCAGAATGGTCTGCACGCCACGGTCGTCCACATCCAGCAGGTTGTCGAAGGTGAACATTTCGTCCTGAATGCGCTGGGACAGTTCGCTGTCGTATTCGCGAATGGTGTCCAACACGGCCTTCTCGGAGGTGGTGCCCACAAAGTTAAGGATTTCAGCGGCTGCGCGAATACCGCCCAGCGTGGTCTTTTTGATTTTGTCGCCACCGGCCAGCACCTTGGACAGCACGTCGTTCAATTCCAGCAAGGCGTTGGGTTGGATGCCTTCCAGGGTGGAAATGCGAAGAATGACATCGCTGCGCAGGCGTTCCACAAACAAGTTCAGGATGGCGGCTGCAAAGTCGCGCTCCAGGTGAACCAGAATGGTCGCGATGATTTGCGGGTGTTCGTTTTTGATGAGTTCAGCCACGGTGGCTGGGTCCATCCACTTCAGGCCTTCAATGCCGGAGGTGTCGCTGCCCTGCAAAATGCGGTCTAGCAAAAAGCCGGCTTTGTCTTCACCCAGTGCGCGGGTCAACACGCTGCGAATGTAGTTGTCAGAATCCAGGCCCAGTGCGCTTTGACTTTGGGCCAACTCCACCACTTCGCCAGCAATTTCTTCAATGCGTTCCTTGGGCACGTCCTTGGTCTTGGACATTTGCTGACCCAATTTTTGAACCTCTTTGGGGCCCAGGTATTTGAATACCTCGGCGGCTTCTTCCTCACCCAAACTCAACATGAGGATGGCGCCTTTTTGTATGCCTAGTTCGCTGTCTGCCATGGTACTTGTCCTCGTTGGTGGGTTAGGCGTTTTGTGCTTCGCCGTTGACCCAGTTCTTCACAATATTGGCCACAATCTGGGGGTGTTCTTTGGCCAAATTCCGGAGTTTGTCGAGCTTTTCCTGGCGGCTCATGCCGTTGTTGGGCAGGGCACCTTCACGCTGCAACTGCTCCAGCAATTCCATGTCGCTGCCACGGTCGCCGACGGTCAATGCGGTGTTTTGGCCGGGCAGCAGTTCCGGGCCCTCGGTGTAGGGTTCCAGCACGGGTGGCTTCATCATGGGGCGGAACAGGCCGAACACCAGAATGGCGGCCACCAAGGCAACGCCGATGGGCAGTCCCAGCGATTTGGCCAGGTCCATGGTGTCGGGTTGTGCCCACAGCGGGGTGGTTTCGACGGTTTCTTTGGTGAAGGCCTGGTTGACCACGTTGACGGCATCGCCGCGCTTTTCATCAAAGCCAATGGCCTGTTTCACCAAGGTGTTGATCTGGGTTACTTCGTCGGGGGTCAGCGGCACGTCGCGCGATTCCCCTTTCTTATCGGTCACTGTTTTATAGTTCACCACCACCGCGGCCGACAGGCGGTCAATTTTGCCCACTTGTTCCTTTTTGTACTGAACGGATTTGTCCACTTCGTAATTGATGGTGGAGTCTTTCCGGCTGCTGGAATTTTGTGCGCTGCTGTTGGTGTTGTTGCCCTGGTTGGGCAGGCCCTGTTGCGGATTTTGACCAATTTGCGATGTGGCTGGCGTGGGCGGCTGATTGGACAGTGTGCCTGGTACACCGGATGGGTTGGTGGCTGTGCCATCCTTGGATTCACTCAACTGTTGGCTGCGGATGGTCGACTGTGTGGGGTCGCTGTTGGGCTTGTAGATTTCGTCCGTGCGTTCCTGCGTGGAAAAATCCATGTCAGCCGTGACGGTGGCGCGCACATTGTTGGCGCCAAACACGGGCGTCAAGATGTTGATGATTCGGCTGGTCAGGTTGGACTCCACCAGGTTCTGGTAGGCCAGCTGATGCGGGTTCAGGCCGGTGGTGCTGCTCTGGTCATTCTCGGTCAGCAGGCGGCCAGTCTGGTCCACGATGCTCACGTCTTTCGGGCTCATGTTGGGCAGGCTTGACGACACCAGGTGCACGATGCCGCTGATTTGTGATTCAGACAGGGTGCGGCCACCGTACAGGGTCAGCACAATGGATGCGCTGGGACTTTGCTTTTCACGAATGAAGATGGACGGCTTGGGAATGGCCAGGTGAACCCGCGCATTTTCAACAGCCGAAATCGACTGGATGGAGCGGGCCAGTTCACCTTCCAGGGCGCGCTGGTAGTTCACCTGTTCCTGAAACTGGGTAATACCCAGTTTCTGGTTGTCCATGGCTTCAAAGCCGGTCACAGTACCTTTGGGCAAGCCCTTGCTGGCCAGGGCCAGGCGGGTGTCGTAAACCTTGTCGGCGGGTACCAGAATGGCGGTACCGCTGGAATTGAACTGGTAGGGCACCTTCAGTTGGCTCAATGCCTCGGTGATGGCGCCACCGTCCTGATCATTCAGGCCACTGAACAGCACTTTGTAACTGGTTTGGTTGGCCCACATCATCAGCGACACCAGCAGTGCGATCAACAGCGGCACGCCGGCCAGGATGGCGATGCGGTTTTTCTGGGGAAGCTGCGCAAAACGGGCCTGGAAATTGGCAATCGGGTTGTTGCCGGTTGAAGCGGCGCCAATCACGTCTGGGCTGTTCAGTGTTTCTGCCATGGTGTCCTGCAAGCGGTCAAAGGTGTTGTTCTATGACAGCCATTGTGCCGAGCCAGGTTGTCGGGCCATCCGACAAAAAGCGGCCTTAACGGCACCCATTTCGGAAACTTGAGGGTGCGACACAATAAATAAACATCAAATAGGGGGCTTTTTGGCCTCTGTTTCCCGCAAGGCTTGCCAGCGCTTGCGGTTACAAATAAGGCTCGTGAAGAAGGAGATCGTCATGATTGAAAAGATTGGCGCCTTGGGTGGCCCACTGAGCGGTGCACTGAGTGGTGTGCTGAGCAATGCCGTGTCCGAGGCTGTGAAAGGCGCAACGCAGGCCAGCAAGGCCAGCAAATCCCAGGGTGTGGAGGCTGGCAGCTTTGCCGATGCCATTTCCAAAGCCTTGGAGAGTGCCAGTTCAGCGGCAGACAAATCCAATGATTTGAGCAAACGGCTGCAAATGGACGACCCCAATGTCAGCATTGAAGAAACCGTGATTGCCATGAACACGGCATCCCTGCAATTCACGGGCGTTGTGCAGGCCCGCAACAAGATTGTTCAGGCTTACAACGACATCATGAACATGCCGGTCTAAATAACAGCCCGGTCTTGTATTCCCGGGCTGTGGCACAATCGTTGAACGTTTTCCCCTTGCCGTGCGTTCAACGACTGGAGCCACTGTCCATGATTTCCCCCCTTCCCGTAGCAAAAGATTCCACTTCCGAACTGTGCTTGCTGCCGGCATTGGCCAATCGGCATGGTTTGATCACCGGGGCCACTGGCACGGGAAAAACCGTGACCCTGCAGGTCATGTCCGAAGCGTTTTCCCGAATTGGTGTGCCCGTCTTCATGGCCGATGTGAAGGGCGACCTCACAGGCCTGTCGCAACCGGGCAAATCATCCCCCAAATTGTTGGATCGGCTGAGTGCCAATGGCATGGCGGTGCCGGAGTTCACAGGCTTTCCGGTCACCTTGTGGGATGTGTTGGGCAAACAGGGGCACCCGGTGCGGGCCACGGTGACCGACTTGGGCCCATTGTTGCTGGGCCGTTTGCTCAATTTGAACGACACGCAGGAAGGCGTGTTGAACCTGGTGTTCAAAATTGCCGATGACAATGGCCTGGCTTTGCTGGACTTGAAGGACTTGCGCGCCATGTTGCAATTTGTGGGTGACAACGCCAAGGACTTCACCACGCAGTACGGCAATATTTCCGCTGCATCCATTGGCGCCATTCAGCGAGGCCTGCTGAGTCTGGAAAGCCAGGGCGCAGACCAGTTTTTTGGTGAGCCCATGTTGAACATTGCCGACATGATGCAAACCGACGGGCAGGGTAGGGGTGTGATCAATATTCTGGCGGCCAACCAGCTCATGAATGCACCCAAGCTGTATGGCACCTTCTTGCTGTGGCTGTTGTCGGAATTGTTTGAGAACCTGCCCGAGGTGGGCGATGTGGACAAACCCAAGATGGTGTTTTTCTTTGATGAAGCGCACCTGTTGTTCAATGACGCACCCAAACCCTTGATTGAAAAGGTGGAGCAGGTGGTGCGTTTGATCCGCTCCAAAGGCGTGGGTGTTTACTTTGTGACCCAAAACCCATTGGATGTGCCTGAAACGGTGTTGGGCCAGTTGGGCAACCGGGTGCAACATGCCTTGCGTGCATTCACGCCGCGCGACCAAAAAGCGGTGAAGGTGGCGGCCGAAACCATGCGGCCCAACGCCGGGCTGAACATTGAAAGTGCCATCACCGAGCTGGGTGTGGGTGAGGCCTTGGTGTCCTTTCTGGATGCGAAGGGTACACCCAGCCCCACCCGCCGCGCCTGGATATACCCGCCGGCCAGCCAGTTTGGCCCAGCCACGCCGGACCAGTGCAAGACCTTGATTGCCGAATCGATGGTGGCAGGCGTGTACGAACAGGCGGTTGACCGTGAATCTGCTTTTGAGCGATTGCGGGACCGTGCAGTCAACAAAGCGGGCTCACGTGATGAGCCTGTAACTGCCAGCACGCCTCAACCCCAAACCACCGCTGGCGATGGCGGTGGCAGTTTTGGTGGATTGGGCGATTTGTTGTTTGGAAAAACCGCCGGAAGCAATGGCCGTCAACGACAAAGCGTGGCTGAAAGCATGGCCAAAAGCGCAGCCCGGGCCATTGGTTCGCAAGTGGGTCGGGAAATCGTGCGCGGCATTTTGGGGTCGATGCTGGGCGGTGGATCTCGACGCCGTTAAGCCTCAGGCATGTTGTGCAGAACGCTGCCGACGCTCGGTGGCCAACAGGAAACGTTGAAGCCGGCGTTCTGCGCCCCGTTCCAGCAAGGTCATCTCGCAACCCACTTGTAATTGCTCTGGCTCATCCACCTGGGGCTTGATGTTGCGAACCTCAAGGTTAACCAGCATGGAGCCTTCACCATCGGGCAGTGTGAGCTGCGCGTTCCTGAACACATGGCCAGACTCCAGGTCGGGTTGTTTGCCAACCAGCATGCCCACACCGGCCAGGCTGATGTCCAGAAGCCCGTGCAGGGTTTGCAAACCTGGCACACTCAAGCGAACCTGGCGATTCAGTTCTGTGTCGGCCACCACCCGAAAATAATTGCGGCGTTGCAAGCGCACCAGGCTCGTGGGCATGGCAATCCGCAAGGCAGCCGCTGCTTCAAAAGTATCCGGCACCATACCGGTCCCACTGAATTGAACTTTCACACCGTCCGGAAAACTGACGATGGTAAATTCGCAGTACACATTGCAGCCCTGCGCCAGTTCTTTGTCATAAGGGGTTCCCAGCCACAGCAGGCCCCGCTCCCAGTCCAGTTCGAGAATTTCAGTGACGAAATGAACCCCTGTGCCTTTGAGAAAAACATACAGTTCATGCTCATCGTCCAGCATGGTGTGCAGCAGTTTTCGAACCATGGGCTCAGAGCCCAAGGCAAACTCGTCGAGCAGCGCAGGATCAAATTCGGGTTGGATGGAAATCGAATGGCTCATGAAACCCTCTGTTCACGTTGTTCAATTTGATAAACCCAAGCCAGCAATTCGGCGATTGCTTGATACAGGCCAGGGGGAATTTGTTGATCCAGATCGATGTTCATGAGCAGCGACACCAGCTCACGGCTTTCATGAACAAACACACCCGACTCTTTGGCTTTTTGAATAATTTGCTCAGCCACCAACCCTTTGCCCTTGGCCACCACTTTGGGTGCGCCGGAATGTTCAAGGTAAGCCAGGGCAACGGCTTGTTGTGGCGTCAATTTGTCTTTATCAACCATGTGTTTGCTCCGCGATGAACTGCCCGTGGTTCAGCTTCAAGCCCTGTTGCGACATGGCTTGCTGGAATTCGCCCCAATGGGGGTCCATGGCTTGTTTGCTGGCGGAAGATCCTTCAATCGTGACATCACATTGCGACCCTACCATACGCACGCGAACATGCAGCACACCCAAATGTGCCATGTCCAGCTTCAGTCTGGCAACCCAGGGGCGCACGCCCGCTGTTTCGTGGTCTGAAGGGTCGTCGGCTTGGTGCTGGTCTGGTTCGATCTCAACCTGTAGTTGATTGCCCAGTAAACCCGGCAAGTTGAGCACAATGCGGGTTTGGTCGAGTGTGGCCAGTTGCGCGTTGACCAAGCGTGCGGATTGTTCAACCGAGGCTGGATTCAAGCCCTTGTCACCAATGATTTGCTCGGCACCAAATCGTGCTTGCGGCTCTTGAGCCAATTGATCCACGCTGCGTTGGCCCATCACCCATTGCTGCAAGTGGCTTTCGTAAAACAGACCACTGTTTTCCACGGCCTCGCTGACTTGTTGGGCCAGCACATGGGTTAAGCCAGGGTTCAGTGCAAGCCTGGCAACATCGGTTTTTTGAAGGGGTTGTGGCGTGTTGGAGTTGACGGTGGGGGGCAAGGCTGGGGACGCAGTTTTTGCGCCATCCTTGCCAGCCAACATCCCGGTTTCAGCGCTGGTCTGCCCGGTTTGTGCAGCCGCTGTCGCCAGTCTGTCCTGAACCATGGCGCCCAGTTGCTGAAGGCTTTTCATCACTTGGGTGGACACCGTGGTGGGCTGATGTTGCCCCAATCGCTCCAAAAGGCCAATCAGCCGGGCACCGCCTGACAGGCGGTCCACGAAACTCGGCGATTGTTGGCCCTCGTCCTCGGCGGAATCGCTGGTGCTGATGAGCGGCACCGGCGTGTTGCGAACATCCTGAACCTTGCGGTTTCCAGTCGGGTTGGCCCCCAATCCGTCGAGCTTGTCATTCAGTGCGAAGGCCACCGTGACCATTTCGCCCGCAGTGAGTTGACGGCCTGGCGGCAGTTTGACCGACAGGTTTTGACCGTCGAATTCAAGCTCGGCCTGGTTGCCTGGGCCACCCTTGAGTACACGGACCAGTGCTGTTTGACCGGCCAGTTGTTGTGCCTGGGGTAGTGGAAGCTGGCGTGACAACACCGCCACAATCGGTGCAACCTCGCCTTTGTCGGCACTGACCCGGTCGCCCGGGTTGGCCTGAAGGACGGAGTTGAGGGTGGCCGGGGTCTGGCTGCGCAGTGGTGTCAATGACATGGAACGCAGCCTCCCGGCCTATCGGGATTCAGTTGGACCCGTAGGAGTTGCTCAGGCGTTGGCTATTGCTGGCCGCGCGCAGAAACTCCTCGAGTTGACGCAGACGAGGCTCGGTGATGTTGCGTATGGCGGCATCGTCGGCGAGGATTTTTTTCAAGTAACCAATGTGCTGGGTACGTTCGTGGTCGTCCAGTTCAACAGCCTTGATCTCTTTGATGGTTTGCAGTTCATGGATCAAACGCGAACAATGCTCTTCGGCCGCGCACAGTCCATCCCAATCCCCTTCCTTGGCCGCATTCAGCATGGCCTGGCTTTGGTTGGCAATGGCTGCGTACAGTCGCATGACAGCAGCGTTGTGTTCCTTGTTCAGCATCATGGTCGTCCAGTCCTTGTCTATCGTTATTTTTCGAGGGTTGCTGTGGATCCGATTTCCAGCCATGCGCTGCGCAAATCGTTGAGCAGGTTCATGCAGGTATCCAGACGTTCGGGGTTGTTTTGCACATTGGCCAGAACCAGTTCTTTGCCAATGTAGTCGTAGAGGGCCAGGAGTTGTTCACCCAGGGCACCGCCAGCCTCAATGTCGAGCGAGGCTGTCAGTCCGTCCTTGACGATGCGCAGGGCTTTGTCGATGGATTTAACTTTCATCTCGATATCGTTCATCTCGAGATAAATGCGCGCTTTCCGAATGGCTTCAATGGCGCCATCGTAAAGCATCACGATCAGTCCGTGCGGCGAGGCACTGTTGATGCCTGTCTCAAGACCGACCTGTGCATAAGCTTTTGCGCCGTACATCATGGGAACAATCACCCGGTTGTTTGTCTATTACACATGGTACCGATCCGTCCGCCTTTTCAAGCGCTTAAAAACAGGGGTTTTACACCACTGTTCAGCGCTTTTTACTTGGACAACGCCGCCAACTGCTGAGACAGATATGAACTGGTCCGCTGCATGCTGGACAGCATCGTGTCCAGGGCACTGAATTGGGCCCGGTAGCGCTTCTCCACCATGTCCAGTCGAGTGTTGAGGTTGTCGGTCTGCTTGTCCAGGCGTTTAACCTGGGCATTCAATCCGTCCGTTCTGGACACGAGTGCACCACCTTCTGCATTCAGGCTGTCGATCCATTCACTGAGGCGACTGGCCAGGCCTTTGCTGTAGGTGATGGTGCCCAGCGCGCCGGACGTGCCCGCCGTGACAGACACTTGCAAGCCCTCTGCATTGGTGCCAGTAGCGCCAGTCAGAATGGTGTCCAAACCTGTACCCGCAACCCCGCCGATGGTGCCGGCAATGTTGGTGCCACTACCACCTGCCGTGGTGATGTTGATGGCATAGGTTCCTTCCAGGGTTTTGGACGTGCCACCCATGTACTTCACCCGCGCATCGGTGGCTACACCGGTATTGGAGAACAGTTTTTGCAGCACGGATGAGTCGGCGGCCATCGCGCTGTCCAGCTTGGTTTTGTTCAGGGACAACACACCGGTGTTGTCAAAGCTCAAACCCACATCGCTCAGGCTTAATCCATAAGCCGACACGGTGTCGCGCAGAATGTTGCGCAGTCCGCGCTCCAGCGACGATGGTGTGGTTTCCTTGGACAGGGTGGCGTCTTTCTGTTGCTGGTCTTTGAGGTTTCCGCGAATTTTGTTGTACGCCGCAACGAAACCGTCCAGCGTGCTTTTCAGCGCGGTGTCATCGAGACCCACAGTGACGGCCACTGGGCTGGTGGTCACGGCTTTCAGGTTCAGGGTAACGCCATCAATGGCATCGCTCACGGTGTTGCTGGATTTGGTCACCGCCAGTCCGTTGATGGTGAAGTTGGCGTTTTGGGCCAATTGCAGTGTGGCCGCGTTTTTACCCGCACCAGCCGTGGCTGTGGGGTCGTACGCAATTTGAGACAAACCACTGGTGTCGGTGTTGTTGCCATCCGCATCCGTCACACCCAGTTTGAAACCCAGGTCTGCGCCGGTGTCCGTGCTGGTCAATACCAATCGTGAACCAGTGCCATCGTTGATGATGGAGGCGGTTACACCCGCACCGGCATCGTTGATGGCCTGTTTGATGCCGCTCAAGGTTTGCTGTCCGGCGCCGATGTTGATCGTCACCGGTGTTTTGGCTGCATTGGCTGTGAAGGTGTTCGTGCCGGAGTTGTAATTGCCCAGTGTAATGGTCAGCGAACCAGTGCCCACCACGGTGTCGGCGGAGGCCACCGCAGGCACCGCCACGCTTTGCGCTTTCGCAAGCTGGCTGACTTCCAGGTTGTAGGTGCCTTTGGCGGCTGTCGAGCTGGCCGATGCACCCACCGCTGTGTCCAATGCGGAGGTGGCTTTCATTGGGTTGAGCGTGCTCAAGCTGGTCAGCTTTTGGGTTGCGGTTTGCAGGTCGGCAAATGAGTTTTTGATGATGCCGTAGATCGAAATCTTGGTGTTGATCTGGGTTTTCTGCTCACTGATGGTGGCCAGCGGCTTTCGTTCTGCCGCCATCAGTTGGCTGATGATGCCCTCAATGTCCAAACCCGAACCGACGCCTGCCGATGATATCGCTGCCATTGCCTAACTCCTGTTCAGGGTATTCATGCCTGTGTCGACATCAACACACCCTGCATTTTTTCAATCGCCTTGGCGATTTTCAGCATCTCCACCGAGGGGATTTGCCGCAGCACTTCCTCGGTTTCCTTGTCCACCACTTGCACAATCTGTTCGCCGCTGTCAGGGTCCACCATGAACTTCAGGTTCGACTGGCTGCTCTGCAGTGCGGCATTGGCTTTCTGAACAATTTCCACCACCTCACCCGGTGTAAGCACGGCGGCATCACCCATGATGGATTTCTGGATCGCGGGTGGATCGCTGTTGGGTTTGGCGGTGTCCTGCGCACGGGGCAGGGCAGCAGCCAGGTCATTGGAATTGGAAATTTTCATTGTCGCCACCTCTGGAGTCTAAGAGGAATGTCGTGTTAGCCATGACTCAATTAACGGCAGCTTTTCCCCGTTTCTTTAGCGTAAGCGGGTTTAGAAATCGATGTTTTCGCAGAAAACATCGATGTATTTGACAGTGTGGTGGATTAAGTGACGCTGCAATTCGAAATATTGTCGTCCTGGAGGTAGAAAATGGGTTTAACTTAATCCGGATCGATGTTCAAAAAAACCAGAACCGGATTAAGTCGATGGTA
>NZ_JANIGO010000006.1 GCF_024518835.1 Limnobacter humi | reverse complement strand
GTAAATCGTCGGTTTGCTAACACCGTGGCGTTTGGCCACTTCCACGACCGTGTCTTTGTCTGTTTCTCTCAGGATTCGAACAATCTGTTCATCACTGAATCGGGCTCGTTTCATGTCGTCTCTCACTGCGTTGAGAGACCATTGTAGTTAAGTCACGCTGGATCGAAAAATCCGGTGCAGGTCATGACGTATTTAGTTTTCCTACTCTCGGTAGCTAAACGTTTTCGGACTCCTCACAGAAGTCTCACTGTACAAACTAAATCCACGCTCCAACTTTGCCCCTCCATCGCGCGTTATAGGACGCCACAAGAAGTTCGCATTGCCCGGTATGCTCTTCGTGAAAAAAGCACCGAATGGAATGGTCACATAAATTCCCTTGTCAAAACTTCCCTCACCGAAATCAGCTGCGCTCACGTTTGTTCGCGTGGCGAATGCGCCCATGCGCACGCCATTGTTAAACTCCCGTGACAGATCCACCGTGACGCCCTTGTCACCGGCCAGGTACTGCCCTGCACTCACCGTTGCAAACAGGCCTTCATAGCCCGTGTCCCAATACGCAGTTACATTCCCTGTGTTCACTTGGTATGGTTGAAGCTTAAAGTTTTGCTCAAACGCACGCTGCCGCACGCGGTTAACATCCACGCCAACCGCCAAGGGGCTGCCAAATGGGCGGTATAAGTATTCGGCACCCGCACCAGCAAACATGTCTTCCAGCAAGCCGCCATACAATCCATAAAAATGGCCGTTGCCCAGGCTACCCATGTGCTTTAAGGTGAAGTTGGGAATGGTGAAGTTGGAAGTGATTGCATATTCCCGCAGGTTGGTGCGCACCTGTGGCAATGCACTGGCCCCCACCTGCTTGAACTTGGCAAAGTTGTCCACCAAGCGGTAGCTTAGCCGTGCATCTAGCCAAGTGCTGTCGGTGAAATTTAGTCGCGTGTCGTTGGCCAACGAGAACTGGTACAAATACCCGTCGGCCCCGCCCAGTATTTGGCGGTAGCCCAAAGAAAAAGTGTTTTTAAAACGCTCATTGGGCTTTTCGTACAGGGTTTTGTAGGGCAAGTGATAACCCTCTACCGCGGTTTGGTCAGGTTGTTCACCGTTGGCGGTTTCCAATGCATATTCGGTGCGGCGGGCAACAAACTTGTTGCGGTCAACCACATGTTGCCCCATGTCAACACCATTGCGCTCGTAGTCCAGCGTAAACCACTTGATGTTGGCGGGTAAATCTTGGTGCAACACCTCAGAAGCACGCTCCACCGTTTGGTTGTAATATGCCGCGCGGCCATTGCGCACATTCAACTTCACCTCGCTGCCCCGCTGCTCCACTTTATTTACATTCAGGTCTGTTTGCTGCTGCAGGGTTTGAAGGGTTTGCTTCCAGTCCACCGTGTTGGGGCGTGGCGTGGTGGTTACAGCCAAGGGCTTGGGGTCGCTCAGCTTGGCGGTGCTGAAGGTACTGAGGTTTTCAAACAGGCTGATGGCCACGCTGAGGGTGTTGCCCCGCTCAACCCCCACATGCCAATTCACCGAGTTGGAGGCTTTGTACACCACACCGTAATTGAACCGACTGTTTTGGGTTTGTGGGTTGGCCAAGGGTTCATTTTTGTAGTCGTTGCCGTCGTATTCCAGCTTGACGGTAAAGTTGTCCCACGGGGTGTGCCATTGCACGCCGCCGAATGGTGCAACACGGCCACGAAAAAAACTGGTTGTACCTAACTGCCCACCTTGCCCAACATTGGGGGCTGGACGGGTATCAAATTGATTGGCCAACAACCCCAGGGGGTTGCGCAAAATGCCTGACGAACCCAAATACCCCCATGCCAAACCCAAAGAGGTATCAAAGTCACCAAACCGTTTGTTGGCCACCAGGTATTCGCTGGAAAACAATGCTGTGCCGCCGATGTCATTTAAACCAACGGCCACCTGCGGCAGGTCAGCGGTTTCCTCCATCAAGCGCAGCTTGATATCGATGTTTTTGTCCAGGTATTTTTGGTTGCCACTAAAGTCCTGTGGACCAAACAGGCGGTTGGTAATTTTGGTATAGCGGAACCCACCCTCCAACCAATCGAAGGGCTGCAATATAAAGCTGTAGCGGCTGTAGGGCTCTACTCGGCTGGCCGTAATGCTGGCGCTTCCAGCTGGCCGCATGCGGGCTGTGGGGGTTTGCAACAAGCCCACCCAACCCCAAGTGCTACTGCTAATGGGTAAATCGCGAAGTGGGCTTACCGTTTGAGCCTGTGCAGACAATGCGCGAACACCCCCCACCGCTGGCGCTTGGCCCTGTGTGGCCATAAACTCAGCCACTTGCTGGGCCAATGGTGCGTTAACCGTACCTGTGCGTGGCACTGCCAATACCCAGGCGCCCGGCATGGGCACGGTTTGTTGGCGGGCATTCCACAAACCCACAGACAGGGGTACCACCTGCCCGGTGGGCTGCACCAACCACACTTGGTCAACAGCCTGGTCTGCCTGGCATGCTTGAACATACTGGGTTGCCTCAACGCCCGGCTGGTAAGCAACGGCACAGTAACCACGGCTGGATACCACACCCACTACCCTAGTGGGTGCCATGGTTTGTACTGCATCGCCCGGCTGTAGCCGTGGGTCCCAATTCGGTTTGAGGGCCAGTTCATCCGCATCCACCGACTTCAGCACCAAACGCCCTGTCACCGGCAAGCCATGTACCCATTGCAGCAACGCTGGCGGGGCGCTGGCCAGCGTTAGGTTGGTGATGAGTTGTGTTTTTTGCAACGCCTGAGCCTGAACCAAGGCCTGCCGATTGAGCAGGGTGGCGGGCAAGTAAACGCCTTTGATTTCAGCCAAGCCGGGAACCCACTGATTGCGGCGCAGAAAAACCGACAACCGTTCACCGGCTTGAATATTGAATGGAGTGGAAACGGCGGGCTCACTGGCTGAGCCCACTGGTGCAGCTGCATCATCGGCCTGCGCGTGACCTGCCCACAAAGCGCCAAACAACAGGATTAACAGGCGTGGCTGTGTTGAAGAAAGACGATGCCTGGGGAAGTTGGACATAACGGCTTAAAGATTACGTTGAGCGGTGCGCAGCAAATATTCCACGCACGTGTTGTTGGCCATGCAGAATTGACCGTAAACCAGCTGACCAGTGGTGGGGTCGGTGGCCACAATTTGAGTAAGGGGTAACAAGCTTTGAATGTGACTATTGCCCGCCGCCTGTGGCTGTTCTGCAAAACCTTGCCAAGCTTGAACCTGCAAACTGGAAACTTGTTGAGCCCGTTTATAGAGGGGTGTGTCAGCAACAACCACCGGGTTACTGGGCCACGGTTTCCACTGAACAGGCAAGCCATGCACACCTTGCGGGGGGAAGCTAAAAGCGGCACTGCTGGCCGTGTTGTTCATCCAAGTGGTCTGCACTTGGGTGGGCAATTGCGCAATACCGCTGGCCCCCATAAAAAAACCCGACTGGGTACGCAGCACCTGTTGCTGGGCACTGGCCCAGGTTTCCAGAAATTGGCCAGTACCGGGGGAAGGATCTACCTCGGCCAACACCAACAAGGCCGATGCTGTGCCGGTTTGTACTTCCAGATACCGGTAGGTGGGGTTGAGGGAAACGTTGCGGTAGCTGGGCGCTGTGGTGGACTGGTAATAGGCCTGAGCAACGTCAAACGCAGCGCCACCCACAGTGCTGCATGCAGTGATCAACAACACCAAACCGAACAATACAATACGCACGCGTGCTCCAGGTAAACACAATAAAAAAGGCCCCTTGCGGGGCCTTTGACTGCAAAATCACGAATTAACGTGTGGATGTTGCAGTGGAAGTTGCAGTGGCGTTGTCATTGTTGTTGGTTACGGCCACGGCAGCAGCAACACCCACAGCGATACCAGCCACGGCAGCGGCGCTAAGGCCACCCACGGCAGCACCACCGGCCACACCTGCACCTGCGCCCACACCACCGGCTGCACCACCGGCAGCCGTACCGCCCGCAGCGCCACCGCTGGCTTCAACGCCAGTTGCAGACTGGGCAAACGCAACACTGGTCATGGCCAACAGGGCCGCTGTCACCATCAATTTCTTCATGTTAATTTCCTCTTACGTAAGGTTTGTAAACGCGCGTTTACAGAAGGTACAACAAAAAAAACACTTTGGCAAAGAAACGGCGTACCGTGTAAGGGTTACGCTACAACACCCCACAACAACCTGGGTGCTGACATTTATTTGAAACGCCAGGCCTGCCTAAACTGCTGCCAGCGCTGCCGGGCTTCGTCCGTGCTTTGCGCATTGCGCAAAGCACCTTTTAACAGTGCGAGCAACACCGCCAAAAAGCCAGCACCCAACACTGCACCCAACACAATAAGCGCCCGTTTGGGTTTGCTTTTTCGTTCTGGTGGAGTGGCCACATCCAACTGCTGAACGTTGCCGCCGTCTTTGGCCTCATCGGCCTTGGCCAACTCGTACTGCTTGGCCATAATTTCAAAAATGGCCTCTTGGTACTTGACTTCCCGCAGGGCACGCACGTAAGCCAAGCCCTGGCTGGGCAGGTTACCGGCGTTAAGCAGCCCTACATCGGCGTTGCCGTTTTTACCGCCATCCCGAGCTTCCATTTTGGCCAACTCCGCTTTTAGGCCGGCCAATTCGGCTTGTACGCGTTGGTAATCGCTGTTTTGCTGGGTGGCAAAAGTACGCATGGCCCCCAATTGCACCTCACGCTGGGCGATTTCGGCCTTCAAACGAGCCACTGCTTGAATGGATGCTTCCGCCTGGGCTTTTAGCTCCACCAAACCGGTTTTTTCAGACACCTCTTTCAACTTGACCTCGGCCTCGGACAAATCCTGCTTGGCCTTTTGAAATTGGCCTTCGAAATACAGGCGGCGCTGTTGGGCCTCGGTAACGGCCACGCGGGTCATCAGCTTTTTCAGCACTTGGTAGTAGGCATTGGCCATATCAGCTGCGAATTTCGGGTCTTCGTCATCAACCTCGATGGTGATGACATTGCTTTTCTTGTCCGATGCAACCAAAACACGCTTTTCGAGCTCTTTGTAGGCGTCTTCGCGAAACTTGACGTCATACCGCTTCATGAGGTCGAACTGGTCGATGATCATGTCTCGGGCGCTGCGGCTGTTGAGCATGCTGACCACGGTTTCGCTGCTGCCACCCGGTGCGCTAATGCCAGCCAAGCCAGCCAACCCGCCCAGTGAAGCCAATGCAGCCGCAGCGGCCCCCCCTCCGCCCTGCTGGGGTGGAATCAAGGTGGTTTTGGCGGTAAACACCGGCGTTAGCAACAGGCTGACCACGATGGCCACCGCGCCCGCAACAGCTGGCAAGCCAAAAATCAGCTTTTTTTCCTGGCCCAGGGTGGTGGCCAATTCCAGCAGGCTGATTTCGTCGTCTTCAAGCATTTCAGGGGTTTGATTGGGGTTGTTCATGCTGCGCCCCTTACTTCTGCAGTGCGTTGACCGCTGCTGCGCCCAAGCCCACTTGATAGAAAATTTGGGAAATGTCCAGCAAGCCTTTCATGAACGACACCCGCTCAAAGTCTTCCGGCACGTAAATCACATCACCCGGCAAAGCCCGCTCGCCACGCAGGCCACTCACAAAAGGAATCCAGCCCTGCTGGGCGCTTTCCACCGTGCCGTTGGCGCGCAGCACAAAAATAGAGCCCGTGTCGGAGCTTTTGGCGGCGCCGCCAGCCAGGTTCAAATAATCAAACACGGTTTTGCCTTTTTGGTAGGCAAATGCACCTTGCGTGTATACCGAGCCATAAATGCCCACTTGACCGGGCACGGCAGGCACGGCCACCGTGTCGCCGTCTTCCAGCACCAGGGGCGGCAGTTCGGCAATTCGTGTAGCCTCCGGCTGCACATTCACAACAACCCGACCATCGGGCTTGGTGCCACGAAGACGGTCCAGGTAAGCACGCTGCTGCACGGCCTGGGCCTGCACGTTGGCTGCTTCAGCTGGGTTCAATGCCGATGCAGCATTTTTGTTGGTGGCTGCCAGCAGCAGGCGCTCGGCTTGGTCCAGCGCCTTTTGGAATTGCTCTTGCTGCTGCTTCAAAATGGATTTTCGCGTGACCTTGGTGCCAAACAGGAAGGCATTTTCAGTCAGGCCGCCGGCTTTGACCAACACGTCCCGCAGGGTTTCGCCGGGTGCCACCTGGTAATAACCGGGGGCTGATACTTCACCCGTCACCTTGATGAGCGCTGTTTTGCGGGTTTTCGGAATGTCGGCATCTTCCACACTGAAAATGGTGACCACATCCCCCGGTTGCAGGGCCAGGTTGTGTTCAGGGTCTTTGGCCATGGCCTTGCGCAGGTTGAAGGGCACCAGCACCGGCTTTAGTTCTTTGCGGTCCAGCCGTTCAATCACGGCATAGTCCCAATTGATGGAGGGCAACAGGTTGCGAATGGTGTCTTCAACCACCTCGAGCTTGGGGTCTTGCTGGTTTTTGTTTTCGTTGTTCTTTTCTGCGGATGGAGAACCCGATTCAACGGATGTGTTTTTCGGGAGGTCAACCTTTTCCTGCCGCAAACGCTCGCGAAACTTGGCCTGCTCCTCAAAGCTCAAGCTGTCGTACAGGCGCTTGTCAGTCAATAGCGCTTTGTCGTTCAAGTCCTTGTTGTAACCCACCAAGGCGCTTTTTTTACGGAAGTAATCTGGCCGAATCAGCGCGTCGGTGTTGGGCACCAAATCAGCAACCCGCATGCCGTCAAAGTATGGGTAACGGGCTGGGTCGGCCACATTGCCTTTGAGGGTCACGTCGTTGGAAAAGGCCAAGCGATTTTGGAACAGGGTCACAATGTCGCCGTCTTTCAACTTGGCCTCGGTTAGGGCACGGGCGTAAGCCAGTTGTTCAACCGCGCGGGGTGCCTGGGGGTTTGCTGCGTTGGTTTGCGCGCTAAAGCCCTCAATCAACACTTGGTCTTTCCGCAGGAAGGATTGGTCAACGCCGGAAATTTGCAACACGTCTTGCAGGGTTTCGCCCGGCTTGAGTTCAAAAATGGCGGCCGCAGGGCCTTCCACGTTCAAGGCAATGCGCGGGCCGGTAGCGCCCACATACACCACGTCGCCGGACTGCAGTTTGCGGTCGCCGCTGAGCTGGCCGTTGCGCAGCAGTTCATACAGGTCGAACTTGGCCACGGTTTCACCACCGCGGCGCAATTGCACATCCCGAAAACTGCCGTTTAAGCCTGGTTGTGCAACACCAAACAACACCGAGGCCAGCGTACTGGTGCTGGCAACGCGGTGCATGCCGGGCGCAAGCGCCTGACCAGCCACATAAATGCTGACCCCACCCAGCTTGCCCAACGAGGTACTGAGCTTGAAGTTCCGGAAGTATTTGCCCACCTGGTTGGACAAGTGTTGGTCGAGGTTACGCGCTTTAACGCCGGCCACCGGGAAAGTGCCCACCGAGGGAATATTGATTTGACCGTCCCGGTCGACCGTGGCGGTAACCGACACATCCACTGCCCCCCAAATACTGATGAAGAGCTCGTCGCCAGCGCCAATTTCATAGTCGGACGACACCGGCGTATTAAGGTCGTTCAGGTCGACTGTTTTTTGCAACACATTTTCGCCAAACAGGGGCAGCAGGCGGCCGGTGGTTTCCTGCACAAAGCGTTGGAAGGGGCCGATGGGCCGTTCAGGCAAGGGCTTGACCAGTGCAGCCTGGGTGGCCGTGTTTGAACTTGCCTTGCTGGTTTGGCCGCCGTTTAAACCACTGTTTGCCCCCGCAACACCACCCCGAGGCATGCGGTTGGTGTCCACACCTTGAGGATAATCGCCCAACGAATTGTTCCCCACCCCACCCTGCCCGGCAGCGCCTGCATTTTGCTGGGACATGTCCATGAACGGAAACGGCAACTGGCTTTGCTGAGCCTTGGCGGGTGCGCCCAGAACGCAGGCTGAGAATACAGCGGCCAGGGTAACAACACGGAGAGAACTGCGAATGGATTTCAACATGGGCTTGACGGAAAATGCGACCGCATGAAATGCGTGCAAGGGTTGTTTAGGCTGACAACAGCATAACGGCAATTGGCAGCCTTGTTGGCTTAGGGCCTTTCAGACAGTGCAGATTGATGGGCCTGCCTGCTGCGAAAAAACACACTGCCGCGCACCATGCGTTTGTAAACGCGCTGGTACACCGAGAAACTGAGCAACAACCAAGCCAAAACCATGAGCAAGCTATCGGGCCACGTGAGTGCACCCAGCATGGGCACGGCGGCATACACCCACATGAAGGGCGACGTGGCTGCATTTCGCTTCCAGGCTTTGGCACCCGGCATGATTTTGCGGGACACCAGCCGGCGGTACACCAAACTGTGAAGGTGAGAAGCATCGGGCGCGCCGGGGTTGTGCCGGCGGCGGCGGGATACACGGCGGTAAATGCTGAACAAGGTTTCAATGACCGGGTAACCACAGGCCAGCAGCATGGCCCAGGGGCTAACCTCGCCCGGGTTGCGGGCCACCAGCAGCACCGCCATCATGGCCACGTAATAACCCAGGCTGTAGGCACCTGCATCGCCCAGAAAAATAAACCCGCGCGGAAAATTCACCAGCAAAAAACCCAGCACCACGCCAGCACCCAGCAGGCACAACACCATGACCGTGGGGTCGGCCACTTCATACGCGATGAGGCCCAAGGTGCCCAGAATAAGCACCACCACACCACCGGCCAGGCCGTTGAAGCCGTCGATGATGTTGATGCTGTTGGACACGCCGGCCACCGCAAACGACGTGAACACCAGGGCGAAGGGTGCGAAGGTGAGGAGGAAATCAAGCCCTGGCACATCCACCTGGCGAATGGCCACACCCAAAAACAAAGCGGCTAGCAGCCCACTGGCCGCCGTGGCCAACAGGCGGATTTTGACGGACACGCGCTTGGTGAAATCTTCCATGAGGCCGATGCCAAAGGCCGGCATACCGGCTGCCAACAGCAAGGTGAGTGTTTGGTAAACACTGTTACCCAGCGCAGTGCCTGGCACATTGGCGTGCACCACGAGCAAGCCAACCAACAATGCCAAGCCGCCAATGCGGGGGGTTGGGGTGGTGTGGAATTTTTGAACGCCGGTGGAGCCATCAAGACTGAGCTCGCCATGCCAACGCTTGGTGGCCGCCAGAAAGGCGGCTGTGAAAAAAGCGCACAACAGGCCCAAGCCAGCCAGCGGCAGAAATTGAACAGTGATTTCCATACCCTTGTGTATTGCGTAGAATAATTATTTACATATTGCAAAATTTACTACCGGGCGATTGCAATGCGCTGAAACAAACCTGCAACTAATCAGCGGGTGATCAGTGTAGCACCAAAGGTGATGGCCTTGTATACCCGGTTCAAAGGTCAAATTGTCGGTAGAATTCGGCTGAAAATACCCAACATTTCAAACAATTTGGCGCTGCAACCATGACAGGAAACACACCCAAAAAAGGCATATTACTGGCGGGCGGCAGCGGCACACGCTTGTACCCTGCCACCCTGTCGGTGAGCAAGCAACTGATGCCGGTGTACGACAAACCCATGATTTACTACCCGCTGAGCACTTTGATGCTGGCAGGTTTGCGTGACATTTTGGTGATTTCGACCCCGCAAGACACCCCGCGTTTTCAACAACTGTTGGGTGACGGCCACAGGTGGGGGCTGCGCCTTGACTACGCCGTGCAAGCCGCGCCAGAGGGGCTTCCACAGGCCTACACCCTGGGTGAACGGTTTTTGAACGGATGCGGCAGTGTGATGGCGCTGGGTGACAATATTTTTTATGGCCACAACCTGGCTACCCAGCTGAAAGCCGCGGCAGATTTAACGGAAGGTGCCAGCTGTTTTGTCTACCCCGTGCAAGACCCGGAACGGTATGGCGTGGTGGAACTGGGTGCCGATGGAAAAGCCGAGTCGATTGAAGAGAAACCCGCCAAGCCACGCAGCCGCCTGGCCATGACTGGGCTTTACTTTTGTGATGAAAAAGCACCAGACATTGCACGCAACCTGAAACCAAGCTCACGCGGTGAGCTTGAAATAACGGACCTAATGAAGGTTTACATGGCCCGGGGTGAATTGACTGTGCAAGTGCTGGGGCGTGGCCATGCCTGGCTGGACACCGGTACGCACGACAGCCTGATTGAAGCCTCGCAATTTATTCAAACCCTGGAAAAACGCCAAGGCCTGAAAGTGGCCTGCCCAGAAGAAGTGGCTTGGCGCAATGGATGGATTGACGATGCACAACTGGAGGCCTTGGCCAAACCTTTTGCCAAAAGTGGTTACGGGCAGTACATGCTGGGCCTGCTAAAAGACAGTGTGCTGAGATGAACATTGTGCGACGTGAATTGGGTGGTGCCCTGCTGCTGAAGCCCACTGTGCACGCTGATAACCGGGGGTTTTTTTGTGAACTGTTCAACGAGCAGGCTTTTAAAGCACTAACCGGGCTGGACGTGCACTTTGTGCAAGACAACCAAAGTGTGTCCCACAAAGGCGTGTTGCGCGGCTTGCACTGCCAAACAGAACCACATGCGCAAGGAAAACTGATTCAGGTGGTGAGTGGTGCCACTCGAACTGTGGCGGTTGATTTAAGGCGTGACTCCCCGAGTTTTGGGCAATGGGCCGCGTTTGAGTTGAGCGGTGCCCGCCAGGAACTGCTGTGGTTACCGCCCGGATTTGCACATGGCTTTTATGTGTTGGAAGACAACACCCTGGTGCAGTACAAAGTGACCGACTACTGGAGCGCCGAACACGAGGTGGTGCTGAAGTGGGACGACCCCGCGCTTGGCATTGACTGGCAGTTTGACGGTGTGCCGGTGGTGAGTGAGAAGGACTCCGAGGGTATGTCATGGAAGTCTTTTGACTGCTGACTCAGCTCACAAAAAGAATGGTGCTTCGACGTACTAATCCGCCCCGAACAAATCACGCGGGTGAATCGCCCCGAGTTAACTAGACACTCGTTGGCCTCGTTAAAAATTGATTTTCAAAATCCACAGGCGACATGCCGTTGGTGAATGAGTGCCTGCGCTTTCGATTGAAAACACCTCGATGTAATCGAAGATTTCTTCTCGAGCCTGATTTCTGGTGTCAAAGGTTCGGCGTCGAATTCTTTCGCGCTTGAGCAGTTGAAAGAAGCTTTCTGCCACCGCATTGTCGTGGCAGTTTCCTCGGCGGCTCATGCTGCACACCAGCCTGTTGGTGGTCAAAAAGTCCTGCCACTCTTTGCTGGTGAACTGGCAACCTTGGTCAGAATGCACAATCACCTGCTGCTTGGGTTTACGTCTCCAAACCGCCATCAGCAAAGCGTTGATAACCAGTTCAGTGTCGATTCTTGAGCCCATTGACCAACCCACTACTTGTCTTGAGAACAAATCAATCACCACGGTCAAATACAACCAGCCCTCGTGGGTGCGGATGTAAGTGATGTCAGCAACCCAGGCCTGATTGGGCTGGTGCACTGTGAAGTTCTGCTCAAGACGATTCGGTGCAGCCTGTGCCACGGCACCAGAACGCATGTAAGGCCTTCGGTTGTAGCCACGCTGCGAAGCAAGCTTGGCTTGCTTCATCAGTTTGTACACGCGGTGTTTGCCGCACTTGGTGCCAATGTCGCGAAGGTCGTCAGCCACGTTGCGATAGCCATAAATGGAACCGCTTTCCAACCAGCTTTGTTTAATCAAGCCAAGCAGCTTGGTGTCCTGTTTCTGGCGCTTCGATTCTGGATTGGCCTGTCATACGTAATAGCCACTACGGTTCACATTCATCACCTTGCACAGGGTTCTAACAGCGTGATTGGGTTCTTCCCTGGCAATGAATGCGTACCTCACCTTGACTGGCTGGCAAAGTACGCGGCGGCCTTTTTTAAGATGTCGCGCTCCTCGGTAACTTTGCGAAGTTCAGCCTGCAGGCGCTTGACCTCCTCTTCGGCGGCAGATACTTCGATAGGTTTCTTGAACTCCTTCAGCCAGGCATACAGGCTATGGGTTGACACACCGAGCGCGGCAGAGACCTCGGCCACGGGGCGGCCTCGGTCAACAATTTGACGGATGGCTTCTTGACGGAATTCTTCGGTGAATTGAATCTTGGGCATTGCACATTTCTCCTGGCACGTATTGTGAGGATAAAAAGTGCCTAGGGAAAGCGGGGCGATTCAGCCAACTCATAGAAATATCGAGAAATCCCACCGTACGGTTGCCCAGAAAAAATCTGATAATCAAATACGATTCGCATTCCTAGATGGTTCCGATCAATTTCTGGTGGTCTGGTGTGGTAAGGGAACCAATACTCCTTGAAATAAAAGGAACCAATATTCGTGACCAAATGGGATGCGTTGCGAACGCGAATTTCCACCAACTCAACGGCTGACGGGAAAATGCATGGATACCGTTTGCACTGATGACATACAAACCCAGGCGATGGGCGATGGCTTCCAAGGTTCTCTGCTGGAAGAAGCCAATATGTTGCCCAGTTGGAAACGCGTAGTACCACCATTTGTCGGGCTGGGGCGGCCCGCCTGAATACAACTCAGTGGTAAAAATGAATAAATCGGCGTTCACAGAGGCGATGGCCTCTTCCACAAACGATACAGGATCAACCAGATGCTCCATGACTTCCATTGCAGTAACCGCATAACAGTTACCCATTTCACGCTGGTATTCAAAACCCTTGGCAAGAATATTTTCGCAGTATTTGTCTGACCAGAAAAAATTAAATCCAATGTCTCTCATCATTCGGGTCAAGGTGCCATATCCACCAGCTGCATCCAAATAAATGTTTTGAGACTGTTTAGTATCGACCACAAAATACAAAATTCCCGCAACCTTCGCCGCTATGGATATGTTACGTCGAATAAGCCCGGTATCTGCATCAGCAATAGCCGATGAGTAAGCCTCCTCAAGCCAATGCGGATTGTGTGCTCGCAAAAAACCACACTGAGGACAATGCTCGAAATCGGCGTCATACTTCCGCATGACTTTTGTTGAAAACACTATTTCGAGCGCTGCATTACATATAGGACAATCCATTTCTTCCTCTAGATCCGAAGATTTCAATTAATTAAACGCTGATGCGTTTGGTACGGAATAAATAAATATATGGCAAGGCTACCAGCAGAAGATAGGCACAAATATTGGCAAACACAAGGCCTTCAATACCGTAGTGATATGTCAACGAAATTTTTAAAGGCAATACAATGAGCGCAAACAGAGAAGAAATGATGACCTGATATCGAATGACACCGATACCATTCAAAAATATTCCAAGTGCATTACCAACCGACTCAATGACGGTCCACATCGCGTACAACACAATAAAAACAACACCAAGCTGCACGGTAGATTTGGACAGGTGCTGAATAGCCCATGGCGCAGCACAAGCCACCAGTAAAGCCATAGTGCTTGCAAAGCCTAGCGTAATAAGCAAGCTTCTTTGAAATAATTGACGGACGTAAGCGAGATTGCCTTGGGCATGTGCATTTGCGTAAGCGGGCCAAAGCGGTGCATTAATGATACTTAAAGGCTGCGATACAAATTGAAACAACCGCTGTGCAATTGCAAAAGCAGCAACACCGCCAACACCTACAATCGATGAGATGACCAGAGTATCCGCCCCCCAACCGACCATTGCGGCAATTTGAAGAATCAAAAACAACCCCCCTACTGAAAGCACCGGCCATCCATGCTCGCGAACAGATCGAGTTACACAGCGAGGATCATAAATACCTTTGTAGAGTTGACGGGCAAAAATCAAAAACCCAGATGCACAGACAGGTAACAATGTGATGGTTAACAACACATCAACATCCATTTTTTTCTGAGCTGCGAAATGCAGTAAAAGAATGGCTAACAAGGCGAGCAAAATGTTTAATGTGTTTGCCCGATAAGCCTTTTGCATACCTGCATGCGCTCGCAAAACAGCATTGGAAAAAAGCTGAACAGCAAATAAGGCATAGAAAACAAGCAAAGCGTGCTCAGCCTCAGCAAGCACAGCCGGATTGACAGTCTTGAAAACAAGTTCCCAGGGAATGAATTGATCAGCAACTCTGAGAATGAAGTACACCAGTAGCGCAAGAGCTGCCATGACAGACAAACCGCCGGTGTAAGCCTCGACTAACAACTGTCGAGGGCCAACATAAGCCTTCGATATTTGATTTGTTAATGCGTTACCAACACCCAAATCCATGAATGACAGTACAACACTTAAGCTTAAGACGGTCATCCAGACACCGAAGCGCTCAGTACCTAAGTATGGTAATGTCCATGAAATGCCTGCAAAAACAAGCAACATGGAAGTTCCTTTGCTGGCCGCATTGGTTAACATCGACAACAGTGCCACTCGATTGCGCTCGCGATCTATTCCGGCAGGCGTGCTGAGATCGAATGGTTTCAATCGAAAGTATTGGCGCAATCGAGTTAGTAGTTGTCTTGCCATGGCTTGGGTAAACACCGATTGAGCTTGGTGACTTGAAGAAGTGCTGGAATATAGCTCCGTCTCAAGAAAGAATATGCACGCAAAGCAATATCGGAAAACGAATTGGTCGCATATCTTCCCAGAGGTGAGAGGCGTATCAGGGCCGGAAAGCAAATTCAAATCCAAGTTTTGAGCTAAGACGACAGAGTCGCCTCCGAATTTAAGATGTGCATTTGCCCATGGGTGATCCTTCCTTACGAGTTTACATCAATACACCAGGTCAACAATTAAACGCAAAAAAGCGGTGCATCCGATCAAATTAAGTTTTAAATGTCGACTTACCCGAACGTATTTTTGGTCAATCCGCAATTTTCTCATCAGAGTGCATCCATGCTCGCCGCCATGATGCTCACCCCTAGACCTGTACCAATCTCGAAAAACCCCATAGTTTGAAGCTTAAACATACACGCGAGGTGGGTTGGCTTCACGAACGGCCTCCAACACCCATTAGGTCAGCTCTGGAGGGTTAAATACCAGCATTCGAACAGCATTTGGGTGGGCATAGGTGGAATGAACAGTGGCAGTAGCTCGATTTTAACGTGCGAGGACGTAAAAGGTTTGCAGGTTGTCCTTAATTTCATCGAGAGGCGTCTCTGTTTGATGAAATCAAAGACTGGGCAAGCTGAAGTGCTTTAACATCAAGCCCATTGCTGACCGCTGACAAATAGCCCACGACCTTGACCTCAGAACAACTCACCAACCTGCCCCGCCCAGTCAAGCAATCTGTTGTGATGCTGCTGGACATTGCGTTGGGTGTACTGGCCACCTGGCTGGCCTTTAGCCAGCGCATTGACGGCCTTCACGTACCCAAGGGCAATGAATGGATACCGTATTGGCTGGGGCCCATGCTGGCGCTGCCAATTTTCATTCATTTTGGGCTGTACAGAGCCATATTCCGCTACACCGACCTGGCTGCACTCAAACAGATCATGAAGGCCATTGGGGTGTATGCCGGCGGGTATACCGCTTGGCTATTGCTGTTCCATGTGAACCCCCTGCCCCGTTCGCTGGGCGTGCTGCAGCCGCTGATTCTGGTGGCCTTTGTGACGGGCTCGCGCATGTTCGCAAGGTTTTGGTTACTGTCAGCCCGGGTGGACCCACGCCTGCGCCTGCTGCGCCGGCGTTTGCTGATTGTGGGTGCCGGCGATGAGGCCATTCGCCTGTCTGAAGCCCTGAAAACCTCGCCGGAATACCTGCAACTGGGTTTTGTGGATGACGATCCACAGTTGGTGGGCCGCAATATGCTGGGCCACCGGGTGTTTTCAGGCGAACAGCTTCGGGATGTGATTGTGAATTACGAAGTGTCGGACCTGGTGATTGCCCTGGGTGCAGGTTCGGACGGCAAGCGCAAGCAAATTATTGAGCACTGCCAGGGCCTGCCGGTGCACATTCAAACCGCTGGGCTGACCCTGGGCGACCAGCATGCCTCCATTCGCGAACTGGACATTGACGACTTGCTGGGCCGTGGCCATGTACCACCAGATGTGGAACTGCTGAACCGCAAAAACCATGGGAAAGTGGTGGTGGTGACCGGTGCGGGCGGCAGCATTGGCTCGGAATTGTGCCGGCAGGTGCTGGCCACCCGCCCCAGCCGCCTGGTGCTGCTGGAAAACAACGAGTTTGCCTTGTACAGCATTCACCATGAGCTGGAACAGCGGGTGAACAGCTTTTACCGAGGGGTTGAGTTGTCGCCGATTTTGGGCGATGTGCGGGACGCCAACCGCCTGCGTGAGGTGTTTGCAGTGGTGAAGCCCGACACTGTTTACCATGCGGCGGCCTACAAACATGTGCCCCTGGTGGAGTTGAACCCGTTTGAGGGCGTACGCAACAATTTTTTGGGTACACGGATTACCGCACAAGTGGCGGCCGAAACCGGCGTGGCCGATTTTGTGCTGATTAGCACCGACAAGGCTGTGCGGCCCACCAACATCATGGGGGCCAGCAAACGACTGGCTGAATTGGCCTTGCAGGCACTGGCGGCCAAACCGGGTGTGCACACCCGATTTTGCATGGTGCGATTTGGGAATGTATTGGGCTCCAGTGGTTCTGTGGTGCCCTTGTTTCGACAACAAATTGCCAAGCTAGGCCCTGTCACCATTACCCACCCGGAGGTGACGCGCTACTTCATGACCATTCCGGAAGCGGCTCAACTGGTGATTCAGGCAGGTGCCATGGCCCAAGGTGGCGAGGTGTTTGTGCTGAACATGGGGGAGCCCATTCGCATTCTGGATTTGGCCATTCGGATGATCAAACTGGCGGGCTACACCCCAAAGATGAGCGCCAGCGCCGACGGGGACATTGAAATTCGCGTCACTGGTTTACGACCCGGCGAAAAGCTGTACGAGGAATTGTTGATAGGACACAACCCCCAACCAACGGACCATCCGAAAATCATGAAGGCACACGAGGTCCATTTGCCCGATGAGGCTGTAGAACAAGAGGTGGCCGCATTTCAGCAGATCATGAACAACCGGGATGTGCCCGCATTGAAACAGTTGCTGCTGCGCTTGGTGGATGGGTATCAACCCGAGGCTGATACCCACAATGCCCTACTTCAAAATGGCCAAAAAAGTTCGGAGAATGATGCGCAGATCGAGCAGTAAGCTTTGCTGCTCTACATACTGCACACAGTACTTTAACTTGGCCGGCATGACCTCGTGAATGTAGGTGTGTTCCGGGTTGCTGCTTTGGCCCAACAATTCACTTTCGCTTCGGTATTCAATGGACGCCAGGTCAGTAATGCCAGGGCGAACCGACAGCACGGTTTTTTTAATGTCTGCAGGGTAAAGGGCCACGTATTTGGGCACCTCGGGCCGAGGGCCGACAATGCTCATGCTGCCCAGCAATACATCCAGCAACTGCGGCAATTCGTCGAGCTTGTAATGGCGGAGAAACCCGCCGATGCGGGTGATGCGATGGTCATTGCCGACGGTGATTTGAGGCCCCAGGCTGGGTGCCTGCACGGTCATGGTTCGAAATTTGTGAATGCGAAACGGCACACCGCCACGCCCGATTCGTTCCTGGCGAAAAAAGACGGGGCCCGGTGAGTCGCGCTTGATGAGCACGGCAATGGCGACCAGCACGGGCGACAGCAGCACCAAGCCTGCCAGGCTGGCGAGAATGTCAAACAGGCGCTTAGGCATGGGCAAACACGGCGTGCATGGCAGCAATCACGCGGTCCACATCGGCGTCGGTCATTTTTGAGTACAGCGGGATGGACAACATGCGTTCATAGGCTTTTTGACTGACCGGGAAATCGCTCGCCTTGAGGGCATAGCGGTCGCGCCAGTAAGGCTGCAAGTGCAGCGGAATGTAATGCACGCTGCAACCAATGCCCTGTGCGTACAAGGCCTCGACCACGTCGTCGCGGGTTTTGGGGGTGTGGTCGGCCAGACGCACCACGTACAGGTGCCAGGCGTGCAAACCATTGGGGCCCGCATGTTCCGGCAACACCAATGGCAGGTCGGCCAAAGCTTCTGAATACCGATTGGCGATGGCCTCGCGGCGCCGCTGAAACTGACTGGACTTTTTCAGCTGATGAATGCCGATGGCAGAGGCAATGTCGGTCAGGTTGTATTTGAAGCCAGGGGCTACCACCTCGTAATACCAGCTGGGTGTTTTGGCGGTGAAGCGGTCGAACACATCCCGATTGATGCCATGCAGGCGCATGGTTTTTGCGCGGGCAATCAACTCGGGATGGCGCGACACCACCATGCCGCCTTCACCGGTGGTCATGGTTTTGTTGGCGTAAAAACTGAACACGGCGGCATCGCTGTTGAATTTGCCGACAGCCACGCCGTTGTGCAGGGTGGGGAACGCATGGGCTGCATCCTCCACCACCCTGAGGTTGAATTCCTGAGCGAATGCCAGCAGCGCGGGCATGTCCACCGCCAAACCGGCGTAGTGCACCGGCATGATGGCCTTGGTGCGGGCAGTGACCGCCTTGCGGGCTGCTTGCAGGTCGATATTGAGGCTGCCCGGCAGCACGTCCACCAACACCACATCGGCACCCATGTAACGCACCACTTCGGCGGTGGCGGTGAAGGTGTGCGTGGGAACAATGACCTCATCACCAGGGCCTATGCCCAAGGCCTCCAGGGCCAGGTGCAAACCGGCAGTGGCCGAGTTGACAGCGATGGCCTGAACCGGGGGTAAATCCGGGTTCATGGCATTGAGAACGGCTTCAAAGTCTTGCTCAAACTGGCGGGTTTTGGGGCCAGTGGTGAGCCAACCGGAACGCAGGCAGGTGGCCACTTCCTGAATTTCTTCCTCGCCGATTTCAGGCAGGGCAAAGGGCAAAAAGGGCAAGGCGCTCATGGCTGGATTCGAAGTAAATATCGGTTAAGTATACGATTGGGTGGCCGTTTGCAGGTGCCTGCCAATTGGAAGCCGCACTCCAGGTAAAAAGTATTGGCCTTGGTGTTGTTGCTTTGGTCGGTGGTGAGGTAAACCGCGGGGCAACCGTGCTGGGCTGACCAGGCCACAAAAGCGGCCACCAACTGGCGCCCCAGCCCTTGCCGGTGTGCTTGCGGGTGCACACCCAGGCTGCTGAGCAAAGCAGCGTTGGGAAGGTCTGGCAGGGTTTCGCCCCGATAAAACAGGGCCGACCACAATTTGATGGCCACCAGCGACGGCCTGCGACACAGCGGCCACACGGCGGCCAGTCCAAAGCGAAACCATTGCTTGCGCAAGAGTTGCCCGAAAAACCCCTGCGGCTGCGCGGTGCCCGCCACAAAGCCAAGCACATCGCCTTGGGCATTCACCGCCACATAAACCATGCCTTGCGCGGACTGCAAAAAACCGAGGTAGAGCAGGCGCAGAAACGGGCGCCCCATCAGGGTGAGAAAAAAGCCCGGAAAGGCTTGAATGTGGACATCCACAATGGCGGGTATGTCGGCCAAATGGGCGGGGCGTATGGTGGTCATGTCAGGATTTGCCGGAACAGTGTTTCGTACTCGGTACAGACCGCCCTGCGGCTGTATCGAGTTTCCAGGTACAAGCGGCCCTGCAGGCCCATGCGGCCTGCAGCGCTTGGATCGCCGAGCAGCTGTTGTACCGCTTGGGCCAGGGCATTTGCATCACCGGCAGGCACCACCCAACCACATTCAGCATCATCGACCAGGCGGGCCGTTTCGCTGTTGGCATCCACACTGGCCAGCACTGGTTTGCCAGCAGCCATGTACCCCAGCACTTTGCTGGGCACTGAATAGGTGCCTTTGCCAGGCAACAAACTCACCAAGGACAACGCCGCACAATTTTGCACCGCATTGAGTTGCGCCCGGGGTTGAAAGGGCAAAAAATAAATGTGGCTCATGCCGTGAGCCTGACGCTTCAGATCGGCAAGCACCGGGCCTTCACCCACAAACAGCCATTGAACGCCGGGCAACTGCCGGGCAGCGTCGATGACAACCTGAGCCCCGGATACATGGCCGATGGTACCCGCGTACAGCACCACAGGCTTGTTGGGATTTAAGCCATGTGATGTTAAAAATGCAGCACCAGCCGCCGGATCGGGATGAATTTCATCCACATCAATCCAGTTGGGAATGACAGCCACCGGCTGCACAGCGCCATGGCTACGCACATGCTGTTTGAAACCGTCGCAAATGACAGCCAAGGCGTCAGCACCGGCATACGCCTTGCGTTCCATCCATTTGAGTAGGCGAATAACGACGGGGTTACGCACAAGACCGAGATCGATGACGACATCGGGGTGTAGGTCTTGCACATTGAAAATCAGCTTGAAACCACGCAGCTTGGCGACCCACAACAACATGACACCCACCGGTAGCGGCTGCAGCACGGCAAACACCAAGGCTGGCTTGGGGCAGGTGAGCAAGTAGAGGAAGGCCCGCAGCACGAACGACAAAAAATTGAGCGCCCGTGTGAGCAAGCTGCGACGTTCGGATGTGAACAGCCACAACCGCGTGATGGTGATGTTGTTTGGTTGTTCAACCAACCGCCACTGCTTGGCATACGGCGGTTGAACACGGCCTGTGGGGTGGTTGGGAAAACCGGTAACAACCTCCACCTGAAAACCGGTCGTGGACAGGTGTTCGCCCAATTCCTTGAGCATGTAGCCAATTGGCGCATGCTCGGGTGGAAACCATTGGGACAATATCAGAATGCGGCGCTGGGGTTCTGGTGACATGCGGACTACCTGTAGGCGCACAGTGACTGGTAGGCCTCCAGCGTGGCATTGGCGCAGGCTGCCCAGGTGAACTGCGCGGCATGCTGCTTGCCCAGTTGCACCATGTCGGCACGTCGGGCTGTATCCTGCACGTCACGGATGGCTTGGCGAAGGTGGTCTGCGGTAACACTGTCCAGCAAGATACCGGCCTGGCCAGCCACCTCAGGAATGGAGGACACATTGCTGGCAATCACCGGACAACCTGCAGCCATGGCTTCGACCACCGGAATACCAAACCCCTCATACAAGGAGGGAAAAACCAGGCAAACCGCTTCACGGTAGAGTTGGCGGAGGGTGTGTTCGTCTGCCCAGGACAGGTGGTGATAGCGCCCGGCCAAATGTTGCTCACAAGCCAGCTTTTCAGGATCGGTGAAATCGCCACCGCCCACACAAACCAGGTGGAGGTGTGACCCGTTCAGTGCATGCACCAGGGGCATGAAATTTTTATAGGTGGACCGAGCGCCCACAAAGAGCACATACCCAGCCGAGTCGGCTTGGACTGGCAAGGGCGATGGACCATCGAATGGTGCATCATCAAAAAAAACAGGATTGGCTGCCAAGTGCGTGACTTTGACTTTGGCTGGGTTGACATCGGGCAGGTAAGTCAGCAGGTCGCGCCGGGTACTTTCGGAGATACACAACACTGCATCGGCAGCCCGAATGGCCCGGAATTTTTGCCATGAATGCACCAGCCGTTGCTTGAACGGAAAATAGCGCTCATAGGTGAAGTCGTACACCGTGACGACCGACCGAATGCTGCGATGGTTAGGCAAGCGATAGTACGATGAATGAAACAGCTCGCCTGTTGCAGACACGTCGCGATAGCGCTCCAGCAACCGGGGGGAATAAAACGAATAGTGTGGTTTCAGGGCGTCGGCGGGTTTTCCAACAAGGCCCTGGTTGGCCAACAACAATTCGCAGGGCTGAGGCCCGGCAGCCAACTGCGACACCAGTGCATTGAAATACACCGAGATGCCGCCGTAGCGTTGCAGCGAGAAAACAATGCCATCAAAGACCATCATGCCCCGCGACTGCACGCTGTGCCTGCACCATGCGCTGCACGATGTCTTCAATGGGAACGGTGGACCGCCAACCCAGTTGTTCATGGGCTTTGGATGGATCGGCTTTGCCTTCCGTCAAGTCGGAGGGGCGAAACAACCCGGGATCGGAGTCTACCCAGTCCTGCCAATTCAGCCCCACTGCTTTGAAAGCGAGATCGATGAAATAGGTCAGCGACACAGTGCGGCCTGTGGCAATCACATAGTCATCCAATTCCGGTTGCTGCAACATGAGCCACATGGCTTGAACGTAGTCGGGGGCCCAACCCCAGTCACGTGAAATCTGGATATTGCCAAGCTTGAGTCGCCCTTTACCGGATTGGGCAATTTGCACGGCACCTGCAATGATTTTCTGAGTCACGAAGCGGGCTGGGCGAAGCGGGCTCTCATGATTGAACAAAATGCCTGTGCACGCCTTCAGTCCATACGCTTCGCGGTAGTTGGCCACTTGCCAATGTGCCGCTGCCTTGGCGGTGGCATAAGGGCTGCGGGGTCGGAACGGCGTGTTTTCGTTGGCAGCAACACCATGGGTGTCGCCAAACACCTCGCTGGACCCCGCGTTGTAAAAATGGATGGGGCGATCGGTAAACCGAATCGCTTCCAGCAAATTCAACGTACCCACGGAAATACTTTCCAGCGTTTCAACAGGCTGCTCAAATGACAAGCCCACCGAGGTTTGGCCAGCCAGGTTGTACACCTCATCTGGCTGAACGCGCAGCAACAACTGGTAAACACTCCGGAAATCTGAAATGGAGACCGAGGCCATGTCGACCTGGGACTGAATATTCAGGGTTTTCAGGTTTCGAAGATTGGCCACCTGGGCATCCCGAGAGGCACCCACCACCCGATAATTTTTGGACAGCAGATGTTGCGCAAGATAAGCGCCGTCCTGCCCGGTGATACCCAATATCAATGCGGTTTTTTGACTCAAGCCCGGAACTCCCTCTGCGACGGACTGTAGGCCAACAGGCCAACGGCATAAAGGAAAAAGACGCCTTCAGCGAAATCGTAATGAAAGGAGTTGAACCCATTCAACACCAGGTAAGCGACCACGATGCTAAGCAGGGTGGTTTTGTGAGGGCTGGCCGCACGGACCACCACAGCGGCGAACACCGCGTACAACAGCAGCGCAAATACACCGCCCTGCACGGCAAACAGAAGATACTGGTTGTGGGGGTTGTCGAACACCCACAAACCAACCCGCTGGGCACAGGGGGCGATGGCAGGGCCAAAACCGCCGATGCCATGGCCGAACCATGGAGCGGCCTGAATGGCCTCCAGTGAGCACATCCAGAAATTCAACCTGCGGCCGTTGCTGGTGTCGACCGACACCGCTTGGTTGTTCATGAACTGCTGGGCCTCGAGCACAGCCGAGCCGATTCGGGCATGAACAAACGGAACCAAGGTGTATAAGGCAAAAGCCAACAGGCCCAAAACAACGGCCGTGGTTACCACCGCTTTGGAGCCTGCTCGACGGCCCGCCATCACCAGAAGAATGCAGTTCAAGGCCAACCAGCCTGAGCGCCCTTCCACCATGAAAATGAAGTTGTAGAAACACACCACCATCACCAGCAGCACAGCCGCATGGCCTGCTGCAGACCAATTCGGTGCAGACCGTTCCAGACGCCACACGGCGTATGCAGCCGCCATGACGATGAAAAAGTTGTGGGTGAGGTACATCTTGAAGTAAGTGGTGCCCTCGCCCGGCAACCAGCCAAGCTGCAAGGCGATGCTGGCCAGTACGCTGAGCACCACGCCCAGCGAGAAGGCGTCCAGAATGGTGATGCGATCGTCGTCATGGGCAGCCATGGCAGCAATAAACGGCAGCAGCGCAAACCGGGCGTATTTGTTGATGTAGGCCTGCGTGCCATCCCAGGTGCTTTCCGGCCAGGCGGCAGTTAGTAGTAGGTAGGCCAGCATTGCGAATGCAGACAGGCTCACCGGATGAGCCAGGGCAGAAACCAAACGCTGCCGGGCTTGGGCATTCAACAGCAGTGCCACCAGGGCAGCAACCAAAAACAGATTGACCGGTGCTGGTTTGATGGGCAGAAAGAAAGCAGACAGGGCCAGATAGACTGCAGGATTTTTAAGGCTGGCGAGGTTCACACCCACCCCCACTTTTGCCAGTGCATTTTCAAAAATGCGTAGGTGACTGGTGCAGTAATGAGCCCTGGCAAACCAAAGGCCACCTCGCCCAGGATGATGGCGATCAGCATTTCGGGCACGCTGGCCTGCACGTTGCGGCCAATGATGTAGCCGTTCACGAAATATTCCAGTTTGTGAATGACGAACAAATACACCACCGAGCCCAAGGACACCCAGGGGCCAAAGCGGATGGTGAGAACCAGGATGAGGGTGTTGGCCATGATGTTGCCTGCAGCCGGAATGAGGCTGGCAATGCTGGTGAACATGAGGAGCAGCTCGCGAAACGGCAACACCACGTCAAAGGCTGGCAGGATGCCGTAAATGAAGACCGCTGTGCAGAAGGTGTTCCAGATGCTGACATACACCTGCGCGCCCATGAGCAAGGTGAAGCAGCGCACGTAGCCTTCCATGGTGTGCACCCAGGCATGGGCCAGTGGGCGGGCTTGCGCCCCTGCAGCCACGCTGGCGCGGGTCATGAGCGCGGCAGACACGCCCAGAATGAGCGCAAACACCAACTGCAGGAACACGAAGAAACTGGCGCCACCGAAGTTTTTGGCGTAGCCCATGAGGTCACCCGTGGCATGGCGGGCCATGTCGAAAAATTCTTTGGCGCTGCCGGGCACCTTGCTGCGCACTTCCTCGGGCAGGCTGGCGGCCAAGGTGTTCAGGCTGCGAATGGCTTCTTCGGCCAGTTGTGGGCCTTGGGTGGCCACGCTTTCAATGACAAAACGCACGGCGGCGCCCAAGCCCAGAATAATGAGTACCAGGGCAGCAATCACCGTCAGCGTGGTGAGCCAGGTGGGCAAAAACAGGTAGATGGTGCGGCTGACTGGGTGCTGGGCCTGGGCTGCCTTTTTCAGAAACAGGCGCACATAAAAGCGCCGCGCAAAGCGGGTGAGCGAAAAAACAGCCAAACCCGCAATCAGACCCGTGCCAATTTTGACCGAGAGCATGAACACCCACAGCGTGAGGACACCGAGCACAGCCGCATATTCCCAACGCAGCGGGGCTTGGGCATTCGGCACATCGGGTTCAGGCACGCGGGGTTGGGGTAAATCACTCATGCAGGGGCTTTGTTGGGGTGCGCATTGGGTTGGAAAAGATTCTATCCCAGTTGCCCGAGCTCACCGTGCAAGCCTGCCCCTTCGGTGCCAAAACAACAACAAGGCCAGGGCCAACAAGCCCCACTGGTTCAATGCACCGCCGCCGCCTCCGCCACCACCGCCACTGCTGGCCGGCCCACCCGAGGATGTTTCGGTGGGCGTTACCGATGGGGTTCCGCCCGAGCCACCCGTGCTGCCCGATGCCGCCGAGGCTGGCATGAAGGTGCGTTCATTCACGCCACTGCCCACCACGCGGACCACGCCGCTGCTGGTTTGCCCACTGGCCGCGTCGGTGACGGTGAGTTGAAATTCGGCTGCATTGCTGGCCAAGCCGCTGTTCACGCTGAGGCTGGCCGTGTCTTGCCCCGATGTGCGAACCGGGTTGCCGTACACCTGCGACCACCGGTAAGCAAGCCCGCTGGCCTGGCCAGCCGCATTCGTGGACAGGTTGCCATCCAGCACCAACCCACCATCGCTTGAAGCCACCTGAGACTGCGGCACATTGGCCACGGCGCGCCCGCTGCCCAGCACACGCCCCAGTGCGCCTTCCGGATTGAGCAAGCCAACACCACAACTGCTCACCGTGCAACCGCAGCGCACCGTGCCAAACAGGCCGGCGCACACCCCGGCATTGTCGGGGTAGGCCCGGGCAGAGTTGCGCAAGGCGGCAATGAGGTCGGTGTTGCTGGCGCTGGGGTTGGCGGCTTTCAACAGCGACAACATGCCCGCCACCATGGGCGCTGAAAAACTGGTGCCGCGAAACAACAAGGTGTTGTTGCCCGCCGGGTCGGGTTGACCCCGCTGGCTGCCGGTGGCGATGCCACTGTTGTTGGCCCCCACGTAGCGGCCCTGGGCGTCACCGGGGGCTGAAATCGACAGGTCGGGCCCGTTGCTGCCTTTGGCGCTGTAGGTGGCCATGCGCCCATCATTTTGCGCTGCGGTGGCTGCAATGGCCCCTGCACAAGACGCCGGAAGCTGCAAATTGCCGCCACTGTTGTTGCCAGCCGACACCACCACCAGGGCATTGGCAGCGCGCGCGTCGGCGATGGCCTGGGCCAGGCCGGTGGCATCCCCGCTGCAACTGGTGCCCAGGGGCGAATCGGCTGCAAAGCTGAGGTTGATGATGCTGGCCCGGTTGGGATTGACGCCGATCAATGGGTCGACCCGGCCACTGCCGGTTGCCCAGTACATGCCATCAATGATGTCGGAGGAGGTTGCCACCCCGCAGCGCCCGGACACCCGCACCGGGAGCACCTTGGCATTCCAGTCCATGCCGGTCATGAATGCGGCATTGTTGGCTTGGGCAATGGCCACCGAAGCCACTGCAGTGCCGTGGAACGAACTGGTGGTGCTGCCGTCGGAACAGGTGGCGCCCGGTGGCGGCGCATCGCCAGGGTCGGTTGGGTTGGCATCGCGACCGTCGCCGTCGTTGGAGCCCCCTTCATTGCCCACACCGCCGGTGCCACTGCCGGTGGCGGGTGTCACCTGGGATACGAAGTCATAACCGGGCAGCAAGCGGCCCTTGAGATCGGGGTGGTCGTAGAGAATGCCGGTGTCGAGCACAGCAATGACCACGTTGGCGCTGCCACGGGTGGTTTGCCACACCGTGCGCATGTTCAGTGCTGCATAGGCACCCTGCCCCAGATAGCTGGCCTGGTTACCGGCGTAATTGGGATCGTTGGGTGCGGGCACCTCAGTGCGGTGAAGTGCAAAGTCGGGTTGCACAAAGCGCACGCCCGGTACGCTGCGCATGGCATTGGCCACAGCCAAGTCAGATTGCAGGCTACCCAGGGCAGGCAACTTGCGCAGTTCAACCAGCACACTGCCAGGCTGCAACAGGGGGCGCACTGGGTGAAGTTCTACGCCCAAACGTTGCTGAACTTGGCTCAGCAATGGAGCAGCAGGCAGGCTGCCGGTGTTGATGATCCAACGTTGTGAGGGCGCGGCCTGCACCCAAGGGGAATAGAGGCTGGCCACCAGCACGGTCAACAAGCCCAACATCCAACTGCGTTTGAAGTTCACATGCATCTCCTGGCAACAGTGGGTTTTACCGACAGAGCGAGGCGATGGATTCAAAAAAAACACCCCAGTTGCACTCAGCAACCGGGGTGCAGGCCTTAAGCAACCAGGTCGCCACCAATCACGCCGCCATCATTGCGGTAAATGGCAATGGTGGCAGAGCGCGGGAAGGTGTTGCCCGTTGGGTTGCCGGTGGCGTTGTTGCCCACCTTGGGGTCGGTGTTGGGCTGGGGCCAGCTGCTGCTGGGGCTGGACACGGAGGTGCCAGCGCGTGCGCTGGTGCCGGTGTTTTCGCCCGGGTGCTGAATGTTGATGAACAGTGTTTTGCCATCGGGGCTTTCCATCAGGCCGGTGATTTCGGCATCCCGCGGGCCCACCAGGAAGCGGCGCAGTTGCGACTCGCTCAGGTTTTTGCCCTTGAAGGTGTTGACCGCACCCACACCCGTGCCAATGGTGACGGGGCCGCCATCGCCGACCTTGCCCGGCACGGAGGCCAGCAGCATGCAGTTGGTGACGTCGGTGTACGCATCGTCATCGGTTTGGATCCACAAAATGCCGGTGGTGGGCGAGAACCAGCAGCCATCGGGCGAGGAGAAGTCCTGCTGGGCTGTGAGTGCTGACACGTTGACCCCTGCCGCCGTGTTGCGGATTTCAGCACCAAAGAGGTAGATGTCCCAGCGGAATGCGGTGGCGGCCGGGTTGGCGTTGGCCTCTGCAAACCGGATGATGTGGCCGTTGGCATTTTGCGCAGCGCCAGTGCCGGTGCCTGCGCTGTTCACGTCTTGATAGCTGCGGGGGTTGGCCGGGTCGACATACACCGGGCGGTCCTGGCTGTAGGCGGCGGTGCCCGATGGGGTGGTCACGAAAGCCCCCTGGGTTTGCCCAGCAGCCGTGATGGCAGTGCGGCGGCTGCTCTTGGTCAGCGTGAAATACACTTCGCCGTTTTTGGGGTTGACAGCCCCCCACTCCGGACGGTCCATGCGGGTACCGCCCACTGCATCGGCCGCAATGCGGGTGTGGATAAGCACATCACCGTCGTCGTTGAATGACAGACCATTGTAGGGGCCGGGCAGGTTACCCAACGCGGCGTTGACCGCCGTGCGGGTGAGTGGCAGCCACACGCCAGTGCCATCCGAATTGAATTTGGCCACATACAAGGTGCCGTCGTTGAGGTACAGGTCGCCAGCCAGAATGCCCAGCGATGCATCGGCTGGGTTCCAGTTTTTGGTGCTGACGTATTTGTAGATGTACTCGTTGCGGCTGTCGCAGCCCATGTAGTACACAATCGGCTTGCCTTCGGCCACGGGGCCCAGCCAGGCGCCTTCGTGGTAGAAACGGCCCATGGCGGTGCGTTTGCGGGGCACGGCGCTGGGGTCGAAGGGGTCGATTTCCACCACATAACCAAAGGTGTTGGCAGCGTTGCGGAAGTCGTCTGCAGCGGTTGTGCCGGAGGCGGTGACATCCCAGCGTGCAAATTCGTCGGTGGTGCCTGCCGTGGACCAGAACTTTTCGCTGCCCACCGAGGGGGTAAATTGCGAGGCGTCGCCACTGATGGTACCCAGGCCATAGCGCGCCAGGCGCAGGTAACGGCCCTGGTTTTTGTCCGCCCCTTTGCCGTCGGCCAAGCCAGTAACCGGCGTGGCATTGGGCCCGCTGCGGAAATAGAAGGGCCAGTTTTCTTCACAGGTGAGGTAGGTGCCCCACGGGGTGTAGCCAGCCGCGCAGTTGTTGAGCGTGCCGCGGGTGAGTTCGCCGGTGGGGCTAAACTTGGTCACAAAATATTTTTTGGCGGCGGCTGGGCCGCCCATGCTCATGACGGTGCCGGCGGTGTAGCGCTTGTTGAAGGGGCTGTCCACCACCACCGACCAGCGTTTTGTGGTGGTGTCACGGCGGATTTCAAACACGCTCACGCCATGGGCATTGACTTCCTTGCGAACCTGGTCGGCCGCGGTGGTGGTAACAGCCCCCACGGTGATGTCGGCGCGCGGGTTGCTGGTGATGCTGGCCGTGGCAATGCCATGGATGAACTGGGCGGTGCCCGCGATGTTTTCATGGTTGATGGCCAGCAGGGCGCGGTCGGTGGCCTTGGGGTCGAACTTGCCAGCGGCATTCATGCCAAAGTAGTGGCCGCCGTCATGGTGGTCGCCAGCCCGGTACTGCCAGGACGATGCCGGGTATGCCGGCACATTGGCGGTGTAGTCTGTGCCGTTGTAATGCGCAGGAATGGGGTTGCCCAGGGGGTCGGTGCTGACCAAGGGGTCGCCGGTGCGGTACAGCACCTCGTAGGTGTAGCCAGCGGGCAGCTTGATGTTGTCGTCCAGCAAGGCGGTGAGGTCGGTTGACCCGGCTGCGGTGCTGCTGGGGGTAAAGCTGAGGGATTGCACCGTGGGTGCCGCGGTGGCTGCAGAAGCCCCGTTGCCGCCACCCAGGCAGCCGGTCAAGCTGAGCATGCCCACGCCGGCGGCGCCAGCCTTGATGAAGTCCCGACGACCGGGGCTGGTGAGCGCCGCTTCAATGATGTCGTCGAGGTGGGGGGTGTTGGATAAATTTGTTGTGATGTCGTCGTCAAAGTCCTGCATTTTTGTGCCTCCATGTAGGAAGACAGAACCTTGCAAGACCGCTGTTTCAGAATGATGAATTGCTCATTATTTAACATTGATTGACATTTTGGCAGGCGCTTGCCTACCCCCAAACCCCGTGGCACACTCAAGCGACCAGGGTGTTTGCATGGGAGGCCCCTTGAACAAGGACGATGGTGTATTCAAAACCATTTGGAAGTGGTGGTTGTTGGTGTTTGCCTTGGGCCTGGCTGCTGCATTTGCAAACAAAGCCACCGCCGCCGAACCACCGGTGAAGCGGGATTACAACGTGGTGTACCGCCCTGCCTCCGTGAAATTTGTGGGCTTTGAGCGCAATGGGCGCCAAGTGGTGCATTCGGTGCAGATGATTGACCAAAGCCAGGTGCTGTGGAACGTATACTACCTGTTGGAAAAACTGCCGCAGGGCGGCTGGCGAATTTTCAGTTGCGACATTGAAAAAGCGGCCACCGACCTCATCTAGTGGTTATGAGCGCAACACACGACACCCCCACAGTGCAGATCAACCTGACCGATGCGGCGCAGGAACGGATTCTGGATCTGCGTGACAACATGCACAAACCCGCGATGATTCGCCTCTATGTGCAGGGGGGCGGCTGCTCGGGTTTTGAATACAAAATCGACATGGCGCGTGAGGTGGCCGAGGACGATATCCGCGTGGAAGTGAACCCGTACATTGAACTGTACGTGGACCCATTCAGCGCCCCTTACCTGGAAGGCACCACCATCGACTACGAAGCCCACACCATGAGTTCGCGCTTTGTATTCCATAACCCCCAGGCCAAAACCACCTGCGGTTGCGGCTCCAGCTTCTCGGTGGAATAAACCGGCCGCCGCTACAGCAGGCGGTTGCGCCGGAAGTGTGCATCCATCATCAACCGTTGAATCTGGAATTCGTCTTTGGGGTCGTTGGACACGAAGGCCTGAATTTGCAGTGCATTGAACACTGCGAACAAGCGGTTGACGCTGATGGAACCCGGGTTCTTTTCCAAGGCGGACACGGTGCGCTGGTCGATGCCCAGCAATTCTCCCAATGATTTTTGAGTGAGGCCCAACTCACGCCGGCGGTTTCGGATCACGCCGGTGAGGTCGATTACAGCAATTTTTTTAACAGTCATGGGGTGGTGTTCGGTGTGCAGAACCATTCACGGAACCGAAGTGTCACCCATGAAAAAAGCCCCGGCAAACCGGGGCTTGGATGTGCAGAACGAACCCGGGTTTACCCGATTAAATACTGCGCAGGGCAGCTACCCCGGTTTTAATGTGATCACTCACCTTGGGCTTGACGGTTTTTCCGCTGGCGTGGATCAATTCATAATCCGAAGGGTTGAAGCGTGCCATGCGCAAGCGGTACTCGGCATTCAAGCCCGGGTATAGGGTGTTGTTGCGGCCATTGGGGCTGAGGTACCAGCTGGCACAACCCGATTTCCACACCGTGTGTTCGCTGCGGTTGTCCATCACCCCCACAAACTTGCGCTCCACGGCCGGCTTCACGGCAATGGCTTTCAGGCTGCGCGCATTGCGCAATTGAATGGCCTGGATCACGTAATCAATTTGTGACTCGGCATAGGCAATGACGGAGGTGTGCCCAGGGCCAGTGAACGGGCCTACCAGGAAAAACAGGTTGGGGAAACCAGCCGTGGCCACGCCTTGGTAGGCCTCGGAGCCATCTTTCCATTTCTCGTTCAAGCTGGCACCACCAACGCCCTTGGCATCAATCGGTGAGCCGGTGTGGCGCACCTCGTAACCGGTGGCGTAAATGATCACATCGAGTTCATGCTCGGTGCCATCGGCCAGGCGAATGCCCTTCTCGGTGATGCAGTCAATCCCGGTGGTTTCCAGGTGAACATTGGGCTTTTGCATGGTGGTGTACCAGTCAGAGCTCACCAGCACGCGCTTGCAACCAAATTTGATGGTGGGGGTGAGTTTTTTGCGCAGATCTGGGTCTTTCACTTTTTTGCGCAGGTAGCTCAAGGCCAGCTTCTCGGGTTGCTGCTTGAAGAGGTCATATTTCAAAATCAGGAATGGTGCGGTCAGCTCGTTGTACCAGTAAACGCCCAAGCGGTCTTTTTTCATCGCCAGTTTGCTTTGGCGGTAGGTCTGCTTTTCGTTCTCGCCAATTTCGCGGTCGGGGCGCGGCATGATCCAGTTGGCAGTGCGCTGAAACACCACCAGGTTTTTCACCTGGTCGGCAATGGCAGGGCCCACCTGCACGGCGGTGGCACCCGTGCCAATCAGCCCCACGCGTTTGCCTTCCAGGCTCACGGAATGATCCCACGCGGCGGTGTGCACGACGGTGCCCTTGAAGGCGGATGCCCCTTTGAATTCAGCCACCTTGGGTGCCGAAAACGGGCCCACGGCCGTGACCACATTTTTGGCACGAATGGTTTCACCATTGGACAGGCCCACGGTCCACAGGCCCGTGTTTTCGTCGTACTGCGCACCCGTCACGGACGTATTGAACTGAATATGCGGGTAGATGCCGTACTTGCTGGCGCAATGGCGCAGGTATTTGTAAATTTCGCCCTGCTTGGCATACACATGCGACCACTCGGCCCAGGGTTCGAAAGAGTAGGAATACAGGGCGGATTTCACATCGCAACCGCAACCCGGGTAGGTGTTGTCGCGCCAGGTGCCGCCCACATCCTGACCTTTGTCGATGATGCGGAAGTTTTCAATGCCTGCCTGCTTGAGGCGAATGCCCATGCCCAGGCCAGACACGCCACAGCCCACAATGGCCACTTCGAGAATGGGGTTGGTATTGCTCATGAATGGATTCCTTGGTTGACTGACCGGCAGCCGAGTGGTTGATGAACGCACTGTACAGAGGCCACCGGTTGAACCGTGAGGGGCATGGGTGACAAACATGGAGTCATTTTGGGCCACGCTGTACAAGACATGACATAATGCCCGCATGCGCGCGCCACCCCCTTACCCGCTGGATGACACCACCGCGATGCGCCTGCTGGAGCAGGCCACCGTGGCCCAGGCTTACCCGCTGTTTTTTGCCAATTACGCCATGTCGCGCGGGTTTACCGAAGCGCAAGTGCTGGAACACACGGGCCTGACCCTGACCCAGCTGCAGGTGCCCAACAGCCGCATTCCAGCCGCCTTGCATGGCGTGCTGGTGATGAACCTGCTGCGCCTGTTCCAAAGCGAACACATTGCCATCGACATGGGCCTGCAAAGCAGCCTCACCAAGGCGGGCATGATTGGCTTTGGACTGATGAGCTGCGCCACCCTGCGCGAGGCGGTGGCCCTGGGCATTCGCTTTTTGCCCACCAAAGTGCCCTTTTACACCATTGACACCAGCGACGATGAACAGGGCCTGGTGTGCCACATTCGCGAGGCCATGCCGCTGTACCCGGTGCGCAAGTTTGCCATTGAGAATTTCATGGTCGAGGTGTGGCGGCTGTTTGAATCGCTGTTTGACCCCACGGGCCAACACCGCGATGCCACCGGCATTGAGTTGTGGTTTGACTGGCCGATGCCGTCGTATTACGGCGCCTATGCCAGCAGCCTGCCGGTGTGTCGGTTTGATGCGCCCAGCAACCAGATCCGCATTCCCACCCGCTGGCTGGACCTGAAGTTGCCCACCGCCAACCCGGTGACTGCGCAAATGGTGATTGCCCAGTGCGAGCAGGAAATGGCTCTGCTGGGCCAGGTGGATGATGTAAAAGCGCGGGTCAAAAACCTGTTGATGTGTGGCAACGGGCAGTACCCCAGCGTGGAGCGGATCGCCCACCAACTGCACACCACACCCCGAACCCTGAAACGCCGCCTGCAAGCACTGGGCACGAGCTACACGGCACTGCTGGGTGAAGTGGTGGCCCGTGACGCTTGCCGCCTGCTGGAGAGCACGCCGCTGAGTGTGGATGAGATTGCGGCACGGGTGGGCTACCAGGACCGTGCCAACTTTACCCGGGCCTTCAAAAAACTAACTGGCCGCACGCCCACCGAGCACCGCCAGTGGGCATTGACCCAACCCACCCAGCATTAGCTGAGCAGGCTTAATTGAGACATCAAGCGATTTTTCATGAGGGTGTATAAATCGCCATCCAGCAGGTGGTACGTGGCATCAAAACCCGCACGAATCCTTTCCAAGGTCTGCTGGAGATGTTTTCGGGCTTTGGTCATATCGCCCAGACCGAATAGCAGGGCATCTTGCAACAAGGCATCTTGACTGATGGCTTTGCTGACCCGGTTCAATGCCAAGGCCAAGTGGGTTGGGGTTGATTCCGGATTGGGTACCACGTCGTACGCCGGTGACAAACGCCAACACCCCTGAAGACTGTCATAGCACACGGCATGGTTGCGCAGGTGGTCGTCGTCGTTGCCGCACACGGCGTTGAAAACCATGCGATCAAACAACTCGAGTTGATCGGCTTGAGGTGCGCCCATCAAACGCAACTGACCGGCCAGGGTTGCATAACTGGGCAACCCGAACTGCCCTTCCCGCATGCCCAAACCCGGAAATTCGATCTGCAGCATGCTAGCCGCACTCATGCACAGCGTGCGCTGCGGCCCCTGGCGGTCGAAGCGCTTCACACGCACCACGGTGTGGTGCGTGGAAAACTCTGCATACGCTGTGCGCGCAAAATGCATGCCGCTGGCCGCTCCCCAGGATTGCGCAAAATGCTCCAGCATCGGGATATTGGTGGTGTCAGCTGCGGTCAGAGGCTTGACCAACCAGTACTGGCCTTGGGTATCTTGCACCGTGGCCTTGGGGCGCGCACCACCCAAGCTGGGCGTTTGTTGCAGGCGCTGCCGCAGAGCACTGTCCAAGGCGGGTTTTCGATTGGCCATGGCCTGCAGTTCCAGCACCACGGCCTGCAGCTTTGGCAAGCGCGGCGTGGCCAATTGGGCTACCCGCGGTGTGGGCGAACCACCCACGGCAAGCCCACCCCAGCGGTCTGCATTGCTGGCTACTTTGAGAAAGGTCAACATCGGCGATTGACTCGGTAAGTCGTGCAATTTGCAAAGCACCGCTTGCCCCCAGGAATCCGGACAGGCATCGCGAAGCACATCATGCAAGCCACCGTAGCGTTGCGCAGTGTAGACGAGCCCCTGCTGAGTGCTGCGCGGCAAATTGATCGGATCAATCGACCAGGGGTGGCCTGCATCCTCATAGCTGGGGGCGTATTTGAAACGTCCGATGCGGCTGCTTTCATCCTGCCAATAGGCGCCCACGGTCAACCATTGCGCAGTGCCCGGCTGCTGCATGTAAACGTACAAAGGCCGGATGCGTGAACGGCTAGAAGTAGCCAAGGTCATCCCCAGATTCTTGGCGGGAGAGGCGGGTACGCTTCGCAACCACACCTTGCAAGAGCGCTTGCGGCAGCGGGGGTGTGGCCACGGTGTTCAAACCCAAGGCATACAACGCAGACAGAACTGTACCGATGCCAACGGCTGGATCACCTTTCTCAATCCGACTCAGGGTGGGCAGGGAGACGCCGAGGCGCGTTGCCAATTGCGCAGCCGTTAGGCGCTGAAGCAGGCGTTGCGTGCGAATGGCCACACCCCACTCCAACACCTGGGCTTGAACAACGGCTGGCGCAGCCAGTGCAGGATTTTGTTTTTTCGGCATAAAATACCTTATAGATGTATTTTTATACCATATAACTATACATCTATGAAAATATTTTCCAGACAATCAAGTGAGAAAATGCGCCACCAGGGCCTGGGTATCCGGGTCGTGGGGCAGGCTGATGTGGTCGGTGCCCTTCACTTTGGCGGCCAGCGGCTCTACGGCGAAATGCCGCATCAAATTGGCCGATGACTCGTGCGGAACCACATCGTCCTGCTCGGCCAGCACAATGAACGTGGGGCAATGCACATAACCGGCACATTCGGTGGAGTTGAATTTGCTGCGCAACAACCACGACACCGGCGCCAAAGGCACCTTGCTTTTGGCGATGGTTTCCAGGCTGTCGTAAGGGGTAAACAGCACCAGCTTGTGCACCGGCGCACTGCTGGCCAGTTGCATGGCCACACCGGTTCCCAGGCTGCGACCAATCACGGAAATCCGGTTCAAGTCGCACCAGGGTTGCTCGGCCACCCACCGGTAAATGGCGCGGGCATCGGCCACCAAGTGCTTTTCAGAGGGCGTGCCGCCCGAATGGCCATAACCCCGGTGGTTGAAAAACACCATGGGCAGGTTTTTAAACCCGTGGGCTTCCGTGAGCAGCCAACGCACGTCTTCACTGCGGCCGCCGAAGTAAATGGCACAGGGCAACTGGCTGCCGGCACCCCCCAGGCCTTTGGGCATGCGCACCCAGCCTTCCAGGTTAACGCCTGGGGCGACATTCAGGCTGAGCTCGGTGAATTCAGAATCGACGGCGGTGCGCACTGGCAGCGGGTCGAGCTGCGGGCTGAAAATGTGACGGGTTTGACTGAAGTAAAGGTAGGTCCAGTAGGCCGCAAACCCCATGGAGGCCGACAGGGCCACTCGGGGTACCACTTTGTTGATGCGTTGCGGTTCGGTCTTCATGATGCTGGGTGCCACAAAAAACAGTGAAGTTCCTGACTGTGACAACGGCATGACGTGTCACTTCTTGAGATTCAGTGTATTGAAACCGCTTTGTCACAAATGCGTGATCTGCGGGCTTTTGGTGCGCCAGTTGCGCGATTGGAGGGAATTGCCCACATGACGTGTCACAAGGCACAGCGCCTTTGCAGCATGGAATGGGAAAACTTCCCGGGACAAAGCGGCTAGACTGAACTAGCGTGCGTAGAACACCCAAAGAGGATGAATGTGATGCAGTTGACATGGAAAGGATTGGCACTGGCAGTGAGCCTGGTGGCCAGCACGGCTGCCTGCTCGAAAAAGCCAGACACGCCAAAGACAGCCGAACCCCCCGTGGCGCAGAACGAAGCCACCAAGCCCAGCACACCCGCTGTGGTGTATGTAAGCCACCAGGATGGCCCCCTGACCGTGTACGCGGTGGGCGATTACACCAAGTTGGGCGAGATCAACGTGGGCGAAGGGGCCCGCGGTGTGGGGCTGAGTGATGACGGCAGCTTGCTGGTGGTGGCGGTGAAAAGCAGCGCCGACCTGGCCATTGTGGACACCGCCACCCGGCAGGTTGTAAAACGCGTACCGGTTGGAAAAAACCCCGAGTTTGTGCGGGTGCTGGGCGACCGGGCATTTGTGGCCTATGAACCCTCATCGGAAGGTGGGCCGCCGCCCAAGCCAGGCTCCAAAGAGGCCAAAGCGCGCGAAAAAGCCAAACAAGATGACGATGATGACCTGCCAGCCCAGGTGGCGGTGATTGACTTGAAAAAGGGCGAGAAGATCAAGGAAATTACGGCCGGCATGGAAACAGAGGGCATCGAATTTTCTGGCGATGGGAAAAACATCATCGTGACCAATGAAGCCGATGAAAATGTGTCGGTGCACAGCATTGAAACCGGTGAAGTGGTCAAACGGATTGACACCCGGCAATACGGCATTCGGCCACGGGGCGTTAAACGCGCACCAGACGGAAAGCACTATGCAGTGACCCTGGAATACGGCAACAAACTGCTGAAGCTGGACAAAGACTTCAATGTGGTGGACACCACACCCACCGGCGAAGTGCCTTACGGCGTGACCTATTCCCGCGACGGCAAGGAAATTCTGGTGGCCCTGGCCCGTGGCAAGGTGATCCAGGTGTTTGATGCAGACACCCTGAACCTGAAGCGTGAAATGCCGGTGGGCGACCGCTGCTGGCACTTCAGCTACACACCCGATGACAGTCAACTGGTGGTGGCGTGTGGCCGCAGCCGTGAAATTCGTGTGTTGAATGCCCAAACCGGTGAAACCTTGAAAACCATCACGGAAGGCGACATGCCCTGGGGCGTGATTGTTTCGCCAAAGTCAGTGGGCACCCTGGACATGCCCGGCAAATAAACCTGCCATACTGGGGGCAGTGCACGCCCCCAGTTCCCCCATGCGCCCATTACCCATTCGGATCATAACCCGCCGGCTTGTTGTCAGTGTGTGCGTACTCCTGACCATAAGCCTTGGTGCTGGCGCACACGCCCAGCAACGCAGCGCCCGAGGGCAGGAGTTTTACGAGCTGGGCCAGCAAATCGGCAAGGCCATTCAGGAAGGCCGCGACGACCAGGCTGAGCAAATGGCCCTGCAACGGTTGGAGATTGCCGGTGAGGGCAATGGCCACATGCAACGGGCCGCTTATTTCACGCTGGGCACTGCGCTGGCTGCACAAGGCCGCGCTGCGGAGGCCGAAATTGCCCTGAACAAAGCACTGGACATGCAAAACCCTGAACTGGCTGCCGGGCGGGACCTGAGCATCAAGATTTTGGGCCGCCTGGCTGTGGTGCAGGGCCAGCAAGGCAAACTGGCCCTGGCCAACCAGTCCATGGAATTGACCATGGGGCTGCTTCGGCAACAGGGGTTTAACTCGGCCGACGACTTGAAATGGTTCCGCCCCCTCATCCACAACCTGATGCAGCTCAAGCAGTTTGACCAGGCACAGGCCCGACTGGATGAGGCCTTTGGGATTGCGAACCGGCTGCCTGCAACGGTCGACCTGAATTTCCGCCTGGGCCAGTTGCGCGAGGTGCAAGGCGACCTGTTGGCCAGAACCGGGCGGCACCGACAAGCCGTTGCAGAATTTGACAAGGCTTTGACACTGTACAGCCCGCAGAACCCGGACATCCGCACTGACGTTCAACGCTGCGCACTGAGCAAGGCGGAGAGTTTGCTGCGGGTGGGACAAACCGCGGAGGCTGCTGCTGTGGTGGCCACCTGGCTGCCCATGATTCGTGATGCACGCGGTGAAAAGCACACGCTGTACGCCCGGGCGCGAGTGCTTCAGGCTCATGCTGTGAGCCTGACGGAACCCAGCGAGGCACTGCCCCTGTATGCCCAAGCCTGGGCAATTTTTCTGGACAACGATGCCAACAACGAACTGGTGCAGCTGCTGCCACGCTACGTGGCTGCCTTGCAGTCGGCCGGGCAGCTGGGCACAGCCCGGGACGTGACCCTGACTGGACTGGACCGCATTGACCGCCTGTTTGGGCAAACACAGGGGCTGGATGACCGCGTGCGAGAGGATTTGGCCAGGGCCACCCAGGGCAATTTTGAACGCGCCCTTGAACTGCTGACGCGCATGAACCGCGACACGCCCGGTGCAGGCCATGATCGGGATGCCTTGGGTGTGCTGTCTCGGATGCAAAGCCGGCTGTTCACCGAGCAGCTGCGCAAAGCCGATGTCAAGAGTTACAGCAAGAACACTGCACTGATGGACAAAGTCCGGGTGTTCAAGGCCGAAAGTGCGCGACTGGATGCCTTGCGGCTGCAAGGCCTGGTTCGCGGACAGACGGATGCCGACCCAGTGGCGCCGACCTCAGCCACGGAAGACCCGATGGTGGCGCAACGCAGAATCAAGTCCGACACGGAATACCGTGAACGGCGAAAGGCCCAATCAGCCCTGGTGAAAACGCTGGCCGACGATTTGTGGAAGACCTTTCCACGGTACATGGAGCTGACACGCCCGCGAGCCATTGATGTCACGGAATTGCAGAAGACTGTGCTTCGCAAGGACGATGCCGTGCTGAGCTATGCCTTGCTGGAGCATGAACTGCTGATTTTTCTGACCACACAACACCAATTGGTGTTGCGCAGTGTGCCGGTGGAGCGCAGCGACCTCAACCGCTGGGTGCAAGAGGTGCGGGCAACCATGGAAAACCCCGGTGACAACCTGGAGCATTTACAGGACCTGAACCCGGCCACACTGCACCGCCTGTACAGCATCCTGATCGAACCGGTTCAAGCCGAACTGGCGGCCTACCCCCGCTGGATTGTGGTGGCCGACGGCCCATTGTTTACCCTGCCCTTTGAGTTGTTGGTGAGCCGATGGGGGCCGCGCGAACAAACTGCGTTTGAAGCACTGAAAGCCACGCAAGGTGACACCCTGGGCCAGTACCGGGTGCTCAATTACCTGGCCCGCAACACACGCATCAGCTACCTGCCGAGCCTGTCGTCCCTGGTGTCGGTCCGCTTGTACAGCAACCCATTGCCGAGGTTTGAAACCGAGCTGACCTCTTTTGCCAACCCATCGTTTGGATCGGCCTCTGGAGACGTTCTGGAACGCGCACAACGCAGCCTTCACAAGCGCGGGGCGCTCAGCATTCCCCCCTTGCCGGAAACCGAAACCGAGGCTCGCCAATTGGCCCAAGTGCTGGGCAAAACCAGCCGCCTGTTTTTGGGAGAAGAGGCGCAGGAGCACCGTGTTAAAACCGAAAACCTGGCCAGCACCCGTTACCTGCACTTTGCCACCCATGGATTGCTGGGCAGTGAAACCGCCCGCCTGAACGACGGGCCCGCAGCACTGAACCAACCTGCCCTGTTGATGAGCCTGAGTGGCAACCTGCGCGGCGAAGACGGCTTGCTGACCATGTCCGAAATTTTGGGGGGATTGACGCTGAATGCCGAACTGGCGGTGCTGTCAGCCTGCAACACAGCGGGTGAAACGAGCAAGGCCAACAGTGGCGAGGGGTTTGCCGGCTTAACCCGGGCCTTCATGTTTGCAGGTGCCCACCGCTTGATGGTGAGCCACTGGAGTGTAGAAAGTGCCACCACCGAACGGCTGGTAACTCACACATTCCAGGGCTTGACCCGGGGCAACACAGCCGACGCGGCGCTGGACCAGGCCCGAAAGGACTTGATTCAGGACACCCTGACGGTGGGGGGCGTGGCCCTGTCGACTGCGCACCCTTATTTTTGGGCGCCGTTTGTGCTGGTGGGCGACTGAACTGGCGCAGCGGGCTGCGCAGGCTCGGCAGACCGAACAGACCGCATGATGACAGCGCCTGCATTGCGCTCAGGCGCACCGGTGGGATTGCGAACCACAGGCTTGCTGGCTTTGGGCAGCAAGGCCGGTGGATTGCCTTTGATGCCCTTCAATTCGAGCGCATTCACCTGGAATGTGGCTGGGCCCGTGACGGCGTACTCGGTACCTTGTTTGTACAGGGTTACTGTCATTTTGCCGCCAGGGGCAAGCTCAACGGTTGAGCCTTCCGTTAAAAAATCCAATGGGGCCAGTGCGCCGCCTGGCTTGGCCTGGGCGTTGCCTTGAAGGTCGATGATGGTGCCCACCTCGGCTGGTCCGGCAGCCTGCAGCAGCGCCATGGGGCCCACACTCAAGCTCAGTGCAAGCCATGCTGAGCGGACGGTTTTTGATGACAGGTTCATGCTGATTGCACTCCGTAAACAGACAGGTCGCTTCGCCCTTTTAAGGACTTTAGCCCCAGATCACGCCAATGAACAGCCCCCGGTGCATGGTGCTCAATGGAATCCACCACGGCGCGGGACACCACAATGCCCTGCCCCAGGCCCTTGCACAGCCCTTCCAGCCGGGCCGCCACGTTCACCACGTCCCCAATGGCCGTGTACTCACGGCGTTGCGGCCCACCGATAAAACCCACCAAGGCCTCACCCACATGCAACCCGATGCCGATGTGCAGCGAGGGCAGTTGTCGGGCAGCCAATGTTTGGTTCAGGTCAGTCAAGGCCTGCTGCATGTGCAAGGCTGACCGCACCGCGCACAGTGCCGGGCATTCCAGGGTGTTGGGGGCACCATAAAAAGCCATCAGGCCATCGCCGATGAATTTGTCCACCGTGCCACCGTGGGCATGCACGTGGTGCGTCATTTGGTCAAAGTACAGGTTCAGGAGTTCAACAACACGCTCGGGTGCAGTGTGTTCTGACAAGGTTGTAAAGCCACGGATGTCGGAAAACAGAACACACACCGGCACGCGACTGCCCTGTGACTGGGCCTTGAGTTGCCCACTGACCATGGCTTTGAGGACCTGTGGGCTGACTGACGACCCAAAGGCCTGTTGCAGGCGATGGCGCTCACGCAGGCCAAGGATTGCATCCACCGACCAACGGGTGGCCACCGTGCCCATGAGGGCCATGCACCAGGACACCGCGGGCCACCACCACTGGTGTGCAAGCCCATACCCTTGCAGGCCCACAGCGAAGACCATGGCCAGGGCCACACCGCCAAACCACCACCCCGCCCGCACACGCCAATAGGCCAGGCACGCCAACAGCAGCAAGGTTGGCAACAGCCAGGCAGGCATGGGTTGAATGCTGGCATGGTGCAACTGGGTGAGCGCAATTTGCGCATGCACCAGCACACCGGGCACGCGACGGTTGTCGGCATCCCAAGCGGCGATGGCACGGGGCACCCGGTGAATGTCGGTGTCGTTGAGCACAGAGCCCAGCAGCACGATGCGGCCCCCAAACTGGCCCTGCAACCAGGCTGTGTCACCCTGGCGGGCATGGTCTAGCACGGCCAACAGGGGGATATAGTCAAAGCCTTGGCCCAGGCCGTAGTTGATCCAACCCGTGCGCTGGGGCTGCAGGCCTGCTGCTTTCAACAATTCACCGGCAAAGTAGTGCGCGCTGCCATCGGCGGACAATTCGGGCTGGCAACCGGCACCCGGCAAAGCGCGCACCCGGTTGTCGCTGTGCACGCACAACATCACCGAGGCTTCCTTGTCGAAATCACCGGGTTGGCGATTCAACACGGCGCGGTAATCCACCAACGGTTCGCGGAACTGGCCGCGCTCGGCGTCCCAAATGCGGGCCACCACCACGGGCACGGACTGGCTGGTGCGCAACAAGCCTTTGAGCAGGCTGCGGTGAAAATCCACCAGACCGTCTCGCGATGCCACACCATCGAACCGTTTTTCAGGCAGAACAAAATCCACCCCAATGGCCCGTGCCTGCCCGGTTGCAGCCGCTTGCAGGGCGGCAGCCAACTCTTCGTGAATCAGCGACAGGGGTTTGTCCAGTTGCTGAACAAAGGCATCGTCCACACCCACCACCCGAATCATGTCCCCGGTATTTACCCGGGGTTGGTGGTTCAGTGCGGGGGTGTTCATCCACGCATCCAGCACAGCCAACTCAACAGGGTTGTGCTCACCAAATGCCAGCAAAGCCGCGCCCAGCAAGCCGGAGAGCAACAGACCAACACAGTGCAGGGGACGAATCATGGACGAGGAACACGGGTGAATGCCGACACAATAACTGGTTTGGCGATTCATTTGGCGTTAATTTGCACTGCCTAGTCTGTGACCATGCTCAACAGATTGGACTTTGGCAACATGCATCGCGACTGTGAAACCTGCCCGCAGGAATCGCCGAGACTGAACCTCGCGATCAGCGATCTGCGTGTTGAACGCGAATTGCGGGAATTCATTGCCGACACCTTCAAGCGCCATTACGATGCGCGCCTGGACACCTACTGCAACACCCTGGTGGGTGTTCGTGCAGAAGGCGGGCAGTTGCAGGCGGCTGCAGGCTACAACCTGGCCGACGAAGGCCCCTTGTTTCTGGAACAGTACCTGGACGAAGGCATTGAGCAACGGGTGTACCGCCAACTGAGCTGGCAAATTGACCGGGAAGACATTGCCGAGGTGGGCAACCTGGCTGCAGCGGGCGCCGGTGGCACACGCCTGCTGGTGAGGGTGATGACCCAACACCTGCACCGCATGGGCCGACGCTGGGTGGTATTCACCGCCACCCAAAGCCTGATCAACAGCTTTCACCGCCTGGGATTGCAACCAATTGCACTGGCACCGGCCATGGCCGAGAAGGTGAAATGCCCGCAAGCCTGGGGACGCTACTACGAGCAAAAACCGTGGGTGGTGATCGGTGACATTGCGCAGGGCTATGCACAGCTGGAAGGCTTGAACCAACTGATTCCGGCGGAGTGCCTGCAATGAAAGTGCATCACACACTGGACGCGGTCTTGAGCAACTACCGGGGGAATATCATCGGTGGGCCGCAGCAACACTGGACTGCTGACACATTGCGGCGACGTGTGCTGGACTGGATGAGTACCCTGCGCGCACACCCGGCCCTGCTGAACCGCACAGCCAGCGTGGGCGTGCTGATGGACAACAACCCCAACTGGATTGCGATCGACCTGGCCGCTGCATTGCTGGACGTGGTGATGGTGCCGCTGCCTGATTTTTTTGTGCGGGAGCAACTGGTGCACCTGGTGCAAGAGGCCCAGGTTGGACTGCTGATCACCGACCAGCCAGCCATGGGTGCTGCACTGGGGTTCTCTGGTTTGAAAACCACACACCCCACCACCCTGAACGTGATGGGATCGAACACCGACGGATGGTCGACACTGCCATCGGGGTTTAACAAAGTGACCTTCACATCGGGCACCACCGGGCAACCCAAAGGCGTTTGCCTGCGGGTTGACCAGCAGGTGGGTGTGGCACAGGCCCTGGATGCCGCCACGCGAAGCCTGCACATTCAGCACCACCTGTGCCTGCTGCCATTGGCAGTATTGCTGGAAAACATTGCGGGGGTTTACGCGCCCCTGCTGGCCAACGCCAACATTGTGTGCCCACCACTGGCCCAAACCGGTCTGACGGGTGCCAGCCAGTTTGATGCGCAGCAGTGCCTGAATACCATTGCACAGTACCAGGCCGAGAGCGTGATTGTATTGCCGCAAATGTTGTACGCATTGCTGATGGCCACCGAGGCTCAGGATGCACGCACCCGCAGCCTGCGGTTTATTGCGGTGGGCGGCGGAAAAGTACCGAAGAGTCTCCTGACCCTGGCGCACCAGCTGGGCTGGCCTGTGTTTGAAGGCTACGGGCTCAGCGAATGCGCCTCGGTGGTTTGCCTGAACACACCCCAGGCACAACAGGCGGGCAGCGTGGGCAAACCGCTGGACGGCGTTGAATTGCGCATTGCCGTCGATGGCGAAATTTGGGTGAAAGGCCGTGGCTTTGCAGGCTATCTGCACGACTTGAAAGCAGGCCGAGGCAACACGGTTGCCCAGGGCGACTGGATACCCACTGGCGATTTGGGTCGCCAGGATCCGGCTGGTTATGTGTGCATTGATGGGCGAAAAAAGAATTTGATCATCACCGGTTTTGGACGCAATGTGAGTCCCGAGTGGCCAGAGAGCCTCCTTCTGGCCACTGGCTTTTTTCTTCAAGCCGCCGTGTTTGGAGAAGGAGAAGCCACGCTCACTGCGGTACTGGTTCCCCGATCCCCGTTGCGCGATGCGCAATTGGCGTCGGCCCTGGACCAAGTCAACCAGCAACTCCCGGACTACGCGCGCATCACGCGCACCGTGGTCGCGGCCGAACCTTTTCAACATCACAACGGCATGGCAACAGCCAACGGTCGAATTCGACGCGAGGCCATTGCGCAGCGTTACCTTGCCGTTTCAGTGAACGCTCCCACGGAGATCCAAGCAGCATGACTTCTTTTTTTCAACAGCTTCAACGGGAAACCGAACCCAGCCGACAAGCCCTGGTCAGCACGCCAATTATTCAAGAGGCGCTACGCGGCGAGGTAACCCGACAGCAATACATTGCCTTTCTAAGCCAGGCTTACCACCATGTGCGCCACACGGTGCCGCTGCTGATGGCTTGCGGCAGCCGCTTGGGCAGTGGGCATGAATTTTTGAAGAAGGCGATTGCTGAGTACATCGAGGAAGAATACGGCCATGAGCAGTGGATTCTGGATGACATTGCAGCGGCTGGCGGCAACCCGGAACAGGTGAAGAACAGTCAACCCCACATCAGCACCGCGGCCATGGTGGCTTACGCTTACCACCAGATTGACCGCCGCAACCCGGTTGGTTTTTTCGGCATGGTGCATGTGCTGGAAGGCACCAGCACCGCGCTGGCGACATTGGCGGCTGAAAAAATCCAGACGAACCTCGGGTTGCCACCCAACGCTTTCAGTTACCTGACCTCCCACGGCAGCCTGGACCTGGAGCATGTGAAATTCTTTGAGAACCTGGTCAACCAACTAACGCTGGCGGATGACCACCAGGCAGTGATCGACACCGCCCATGCCATGTACCACCTGTATGGCAACTTGTTTCGCAGCCTGCCTCAGTCGGACAGCCACGCCTTGTTTGATGAAGCCCTGACTGCACACTGAGAGGAGGCTCACGCCATGCGCCTGAACAACACACCCCATCGAACCATATTGACTGGTGCCAGCGGTGGCATTGGCCGTGCCATGGCCTTTGAATTGGCCAAAGTCAGCAACAGCTTGCTGCTGTTGGGCCGGCAGGCCGATGCCTTGCTGGCCTTGCGCGATGAGCTGCTGCGCGAGCAGGGGCCAACGCCCATCCAGGTGGACGTGCTGGCGGGTGACCTGCTGGACCCCGACTACCTGAAAGTCGTGAGCGAGAAGGCCGCTGCACTGTCGTGCAATCTGTTGATCAACAATGCCGGCATCAATGCCTTTGGGCCCAGTCACCGGGTGGATGCGCAGGCACAAACCCGCATCGTTCAAACCAACCTGCTGGCCCCCATGCTGCTCACGAATGCCCTGCTGCCCGGTTTGTTGAAGCAGCCTCACGCCCAAGTGGTGCAGGTGGGTTCCATTTTTGGCTACATCGGCTACCCCGGCAACGCAGCCTATTGCGCCAGCAAATTCGGCCTTCGCGGTTACGCGCAGGCACTGGCCCGGGAAAACGCCGACAGCCCGGTGCGCGTGAAATATTTTGCGCCACGGGCCACGTCCACAACCATCAATGCAGGGGCTGTGGATGCTTTGAACAAGGCATTGAAAGTGAAGAGCGACACACCGGAGTTTGTGGCGCGGCAGCTCATCGATTTTTTGGACACGGCCGACTTTGAACGCAAGCTGGGCTGGCCCGAAAAACTGTTTGTTTTCTTGAACCAGCTCTTCCCCGGCCTGAACGACCGGGCCATTGCTGGCCAGTTGCCGGTGATACGGCAACATTTCTGACCCATACCTGGAGCACTTGAATGAAACCACTGTTTAAAACCCACCTGGCTGCCCTGGGCCTGATGGCCATGACCAGCCTGGCCTGGGCCATGCCCAGCGAAGCTGTGCGCAATCTGCAATCCGACTGGGCTGAGGCCATGTACCACCAGAAGGACGATGCCAAGGAAAAAGCCTTGGAAAAATTGTCGGACACGGCGCGTGGTGTGGTGGCCAGCAACCCCAAAGACCCGGACGCCTACATTTGGGAAGGCATTGTGCTGGGCAGTTATGCTGGCGCAAAAGGCGGTTTGGGTGCATTGGGCCTGGTGAAAGAGGCCAAGGCCGCTTTTGAAAAAGCCATCACGATGGATGCCAGGGCACTGGACGGCTCTGCGCTGACGAGTTTGGGCTCGCTCTATTACCAGGTGCCCGGCTGGCCTTTGGGTTTTGGCAATGATGAAAAGGCTGAAGAGTTTCTGAAGAAGGGCTTGGCGATCAACCCAACCGGCATCGACCCCAACTATTTCTACGGTGATTTTCTGTACCGCAAAGGCCGATACAACGAGGCCGAAGCCGCACTGACCAAAGCCCTGGCAGCACCAGCACGCCCTGGCCGTGAATTGGCCGATGAGGGCCGCCGTGGCGAAATTCAGGCCTTGTTGGTCAAAGTGAAAGCCAAGAAGTAAAAAGCGCACTACACTGCTGAAAAAAACGTCGTGGGAGACAGTTCAGTGCGTGTATTGCTGGTTGAAGACGATGAAGACATTGCCAGCGGCGTGGCCGAAGCGCTGCGCCGCCGCGCCTATCAGGTGGACTGGATTTCCGATGGACGGCAGGCCCTTCGCGCTGCGCTGGACAACCCCTTTGACCTCATCATTCTGGATTTGGGCTTGCCCGGGCTGGACGGACTGGATGTACTGGGCCAACTCCGCCAGAAACAGAAGTCCACGCCCACCATCATTGTGAGTGCCCGCGACACCACCCGAAACCGGATCGACGGATTGAACGCCGGTGCGGACGATTACCTCATCAAACCCTTTGACCTGGAAGAATTGTTTGCGCGCATCCATGCGATTGAACGACGTTCCAGTGGCGCATCGACCAACGTGCTCAAGTTGGGCTTGGTCGAGCTGGACCTGCGAGGCCTGACCGTGCGGTACAACGCCGAGGAAGTGGTGCTTCAACGCCGTGAATTCAGTCTGTTGAAGAAATTGATGGAAAACCCGCGGCAGGTATTCACCCGCGAGCAGTTGGAAGAAAGCCTGTACGGCTGGACATCGGATGTGGGCAGCAACACCATCGACGTGTATGTCCACAACATTCGCAAGAAAATGTATCCAGAGGTCATCAAAACCCTGCGGGGAGTTGGATATCGCATCGACCCCACCATTGCGGGCGGCGGTTCATCCGAATGAACTTCACCGCACAAACCGTGATTGAGGCACAACCCGAACGACGCCACGTCGACAGTGCCTATTCGATGCGAACCCGCATCATGTTGGGTTTGGTGGTTGCTGTGGCGGCCATCATGGGCATTGCTGGCGTGGCCAGCTACCGGGTTGCCCTGCATGAGGCCGATGAAATTTTCAGTGCCCGACTGGCCACGTCTGCCCGGGTGCTGGATACGCTGCTGGCCCAGCAAATTGAACACGCCACGATCGAGAAACCGATTGTGATCCACATCCCGGGGGGCTTGAAAGACGCGGACCCGGAAGACCCCTCCCCATCCGGACACCCGTACGAAACCAAACTGGCTTTTCAAGTGTGGAACCATGAAGGCCGCTTGCTGGTGCGGTCTGAATACGCACCCGACCAGCGCCTGGGTTTCGGGCGCGAGGGGTTTTTTGAGCGCCATGTGGGCGAACGCGACTGGCATGTGTTTGCCATGGACTCGCAAGACGGCCACATCTGGATTGAAGTGGCCGAGGAGATGGGCTTGCGGGCTGAAATTGCCGGCGATGTGGGGGTGGTGTTGAGCAGCCCGCTGTTCATTGGGTTTGTGGTGCTCCTGGTGGTGGTGAATTTGATTGTGATTGCCGGTTTCCGACCATTGTCCAAACTGGCAGAAACCATTGAAAGCCGTGACCCCAAAGACACCTCACCGGTGGCCCTGGACCGAACACCGAATGAAATTCTGCCGGTGGTTGAGGCGCTGAACCGCCTGCTTGACCGCATGGCCCATGTGATGAGTCGCGAACGGCGATTTACCGATTCGGCCGCACACGAACTGCGAACGCCGTTGGCAGCACTGTCGGTGCATGCACAAAACATCAGCAGCGCCCGCAACGAGGAGGAGCAGGCAGTCTCGCTGGCTCACCTGATGACCGGCCTGAACCGAACCAAACACCTGGTTGAACAGATGCTGACCTACAGCCGCATCCATTCTGATCTGGACGGTGAAGTGCCAGGCCCGGTGAACCTCAATGAAGAACTGCGCTACCTGGTCAACAACCAGCGTGCCGTGCTGGAGGGCACCGGCCTTCACATTGCCTTGTCGCTGCCGGAACAGGTGGTGACCATTCAAGCCCGAAAAGGCCTGTTGGAAATGATGATCCGCAACTTGCTGGACAATGCCTGCAAATACACGCTGAACCCGGCAGAACCGGTGGAAATCGGTTTTAATGAGGTGGACGCACACACCCTGACGCTGACCGTCAGCAACAGTGCCGAACCCATGACCACCGATCAAGCCCAGCAAATTTTTGAGCCGTATTACCGCATTCCGAATGCGCGCCAAAAGGGCAACGGGCTGGGCCTGGCCATCGTGAAAGAGGTGGTTGAACTGCATGGCTGGTCCCTGGCCTTGAGCCAAGGCGACGGGCGTTTCAACATTGTGGTCAGCCTGTACAACGGAGAACAAGAATGAGCAAGCCATCCAACGAGAGACAGGCCATTGAGCATCACACGATTGCTGTTCATGGCGCCAACCTGCAAGTGCTGGTTGGTGGCGAAGGGCCGGAAGTGTTGCTGGTCCATGGTTTCCCCGATGACCACACCGTGTGGCGCAAACAGATTCCGGCCCTCATTCAGGCTGGGTTTCGGGTGATTGCGCCCGACCTTCGCGGCTTTGGCGAGTCATCCCTGCCCAAATCGAAAAGCGCTTACCATTTAAGCCACCTCACCAATGACCTGGTGATGGTGCTGGATGCACTGCATGTGGAGAAAGCCCATGTGGTGGGGCACGACTGGGGGGCCATCATCGGCTGGTTCTTCACCATGGGCAATCAGGACCGGGTGTTGTCTTACACCGCAATGTCGGTGGGCCATCCTTTGGCCTATGCCAAAGGCGGATTGGCTCAAAAATTGAAAGGCTGGTACACCGTGGCTTTCCAGTTGCCGTGGGTGTCTGAAGTGCTCATCAAGGCGGCCAACTGGACAGCGCTGCGCACATTCACCGGGCAGACCGAGGAGGCAGAGCGCTGGATTGACCGGATGCGTCGACCGGGCCGCCTGACCGCAGGGTTGAACCTGTACCGCGCCAATGTCGACCTGATTCTGGCCCGCAAATACCCGGAGATTACCGTGCCGGTGATGGGCGTGTGGAGCGACGGCGATCGCTACCTGGCCGAGTCGCAAATGGTGGAAAGCGGCAAACTGGTCAAAGGCCCCTGGGAATACCACCGCATGGAAGGGGCCAGCCATTGGTTTCAGCTGGAAAAGCCCATGGAAACCAACGCCCTGCTCATCAATTACCTGAAGCACCACGCAGCCTAAAAACCAGTCGAGGAAACACGACGATGAAGGCAGCAGGACCGTGAAAACCCTTAAGGAAAAAACCCCCCTCCAAAGAGAATATATCTTCTGATTTGTCAACCATTTAGAATCGCCTGCAGGGAGGATGGGTTTCCCAGCCGCTGGCCGTGCAGCGCCAGCCGGAAACCACAGGAATGGCCATGACAGAACACGCACGCCTCATTGTCGTTGATGATGAGCAGCCCCAGCTCAATGCACTGTGCTCCATTTTGGAGGAGCACGGTTTTGAGGTCACGGCCTGCTCAAGCCCCATGGAGGCCATCGCCAAATACCAGGCGACCACCTATGACCTGCTTCTGACCGACCTGAAAATGCCCAACATCAGTGGCATCGACCTGGTCGCCCACCTTCGCAACCTGGACCCCCAACTTTGCGCTGTCTTGATGACCGGGCACAGCACTGTGCAATCGGCGGTGGATGCCATGCGGTCTGGTGTGCTGGACTATGTGCTCAAGCCATTCAAGTTCAGCGAAATACTGCCCGTGGTGCAGCGTTGCCTGCATGTGCGGAAACTGCGAATGGAAAACCAGCGGCTCATCACCGAACTGACGGCATCCAATCGCCAACTGTCGGAGATGAATGCCGAACTGGATGCGTTTGCCGGACGGGCATCCCACGACCTGAACTCCGTGATACACCTGATTCAGGGCTACGCCTCCAGGCTCACCAGCCGATCACCCGACAACTTCACCGACGACGAATGGAAATACCTTCAACGCATTCGGCAAACCAGCGAACGGGCCAGCACTGTGGTCACGGATTTGTTGTCGTTTGCCCGTTTGGGCCAGGCCAGCCTGGACATTCAACCGGTGGACCTCAATGCCATTGCCACGCAAGCGAAAATCCTCACTGAGTTGATGGCCGATGGCCCGCCAGCAGCCTGGGACATGGCCGAATTGCCCACGGTACCCGGCGATGCCTCACTGCTGGAGCAGGTGTTCATGAACCTGTTTTCCAACGCACTGAAGTTTTCGAGTCAGCGTGAAACCCCCCGCATTGAACTGGGCTATCGCGATGAGGGAAGCCACCATGTGGTGTGGATCCGAGACAACGGCTCGGGCTTCAACCCCGAGCACCAAGACCGTCTGTTCAAACCCTTTCAGCGGTTGCACACCCAATCGGAATTCGAAGGAAATGGACTGGGCCTGGCCCACGTGAAGCGCATCATCGAGCGTCATCAAGGGCAGATCTGGGCAGAATCCAACCCAGACGACGGCGCCTGCTTCTACCTGAAATTTTCCAAAACCCTGCAATTGACACCGGGTGTGCAAAGCCTGCCGCCGCTGCCACCCCCGCCACCGGCACGCCCTGAGCCCGACAAACGACCCATACCCGATTTGACGTTGGCGCTGCAACGCATCGGCGGATACCTGGGAAAAATCGGTGGATGGGCCATTGAGTACACACCAAACCGGCATGTGTACTGGTCCGATGAAATCTGGCGAATTCTGGATGCAGAGCCAGGCGAGCAGGCGGCACCCACGTTTGAAACCGGACTGCTGCTGTACCCCGAGCCCTACCAGGCCCGTGTTGCGCAAGCCCTGATGGACTGCGTCCAGCAGGGCACCGTGATGGACCTGGAAGCACAGATTCGCACCTTCCAGAACCGCTTAATCTGGGTCCAACTGCGCGCAGAAGCGGTGTTCGATGAACAGGGCGTACTGCAGCGCATTCAAGGCTGCATGCAAGACATCACCGACCGCCGCATGGCCATGACCACCCTGCGACGCATCAACAAAGCCCTGCAAGCGCAAAACCACATCAACATGGCCTTGCCCAACTTCACGCGGGTGGAGCAGGTGTTTGATGAGATCTGCACCCAAACGGCAGCCACCGGCGAGATCCCCCTGGTGTGGGTGGTGCAGAAAGACCCGGTTCGGGGCGGCCTGCGGGTGGTGTCCAGGGCCGGAAAGCACCAGGACATTATCGACACCATCATGGCCAACACCAATGTGTGCTTCCAGAATGAATGGCTGGATACGCTGCGCCGACGGGAAATCGTCTTGTGTCTGGACATCACCAACAATCCCCATGCCCAAGGGTGGGTTGGGCTGGCCAAATCTCGCGGGTTCTCATCATTTGCCATCATTCCCCTGCACTTGCGTGACAAGCTGATCGCCGGCGTGATCTATTTCGGCGAAGGGGTGGCCGCCTTTGACAAAGACCTGGTCGACCTGCTGCATGCCATTTCCAAAAACCGCTCTATCTCCCTGGAAAACCTGACCAACCAGATTGAACGGTCGGCCACACTGGAAAGGCTGAAGCTGCTGGAAACCTGCGTTGAGCGCTTCAATGACATGGTGGTGATCACCGAAGCAGAACCGGTGGTGGCCGATGGACCAAGAATTCGCTGGGTGAACCAGGCGTACTATCAGCGCACGGGTTTTACGCCCGATGAAGTGATCGGCAAAACACCGCGTATTCTGCAAGGCCCCCTCACCCAGCGGGACGCTTTGCAACGCATACACGCTGCATTGTCCAACTGGCAACCCGTCCGGGAAGAACTCATCAACTACACCAAGGCCGGCGAGCTGATGTGGTTGGACGTGGACATTGTGCCCATTGCCGATGAGAAGGGCTGGTTCACCCACTGGGTGGCCATTTTGCGCGACATCACCGAGCGCAAGCGCGCAGAAAGCGCCTTGAATGCAACCCTGCACCGCTTCCGTTCATTGGCCAATGCCACCAGCGATTGTATTTGGGACTGGGACCTGAACACGGACGAGGTGTGGTGGAGTGACGGCATTCAAACACTGTTTGGCCTGAACCACACCCAACTCGACAGCACACCAAAGTCGTGGTCAGACCGCGTGCATGCAGACGACCGTCGCCGGGTGCTGGATCGAATCAAGCAAATCCTGACCGGCAGCGATGACTTCTGGAAAGACGAGTACCGATTTGCGCGCGCCGACGGCAGTTGGGCGGAAGTGGTTGACCGGGGCTTTGTGATTCGCGACGACGCCGGCAAGGCCTTGCGCATGATTGGCGGCATCACCGACATGACCCACATCCTGGAAGTCACCCGCCGCAGCAAATCCCAGTTGGTGAAGATGAACCTGCTCAACGAAATCACGCATGCCATTGGCAAGCGGCTGGACCTGGACAGCATTTACAAAGTGGTGGTCAATGCGCTGGAGAAGGACCTGCCATCGGACTTTTGCTTCATGGCCTCCCACCTGCCGGAAGCGCGGGCCATGACCGTGCATTGCCTGAGCAACAACACCAAAACCATGGCCTGTGCCGTGGGCTTGCAAGAGGGGCATGATGTGCCAGTGCGGGGCACGCTAATGGAAATGGCCGCCCAAGGCCAGTTTGTGTATGAACCCGACATGGTCAACACCTCCTGCCCGGTGGCGCAAAGCTTGCAAAGCAGTTGCGGCTTGAACAGTGTGGTGATTGTGCCCCTGAAAAAAGGCGACACGGTGCTGGGCGTGATGGTGACCGCACGCAAGGCGGTCCATGGTTTTGAAAATGATGACATGTCATTCCTCATCCAACTGGCTGAGCATGTGGCCCTGGCATTGCACCAGGCTGAACTGCTGCGTGAACTGCAAGTGGCGTATGCAGAGCTGAAGCAAACCCAGGCCCTGGTGCTGCAGCAAGAGCGGCTGGGCGCGCTGGCGGAAATGGCTGGCGGCATTGCCCACGACATCAACAATGCCATTTCACCAGCCGCCTTGTATGTGGAGTCGCTGCTCAACGCCGAGCAACAACTCAGCCCCAAGGGCCGCAAACAACTGGAAACAGTCCAGATTGCAATTGACGATGTGGCCAACACCGTGGAACGCATGGGGCGGTTTGCCCGTTCCCGCGAAGAAGAACACCACCTGGAACCGGTGGATGTGAACCTGGTTTGCCGTGAAGTGCTGGAGTTGACCCGGGCCAAATGGGAAACCACCCCCCGAAAAAATGGCATTCACATTGAATTGCACACCGCCCTGGGCAACAACCTGCCCGCGCTGGGTGCCTCTGAAGCGGAATTGCGTGAAGCCATGGCCAACCTGATCTTCAACGCCGTGGATGCCATGCCGCAAGGCGGTTTGCTCACCGTTCGCACTGAACTGCGTCGGGAAGGCCGGCAGGACCTGGTGGTGATCGAGGTGCAAGACACGGGCGTTGGCATGAGTGATGAAACCCGCCGACGCTGCATTGAGCCGTTCTTTACCACCAAAGGGCAGCGCGGTACAGGCCTTGGCCTGGCCATGGTGTATGGCATTGTGAAACGCTTTCACGGGCGGCTGCTCATTCAGAGCACGCCCGAACAGGGCAGCACCGTGTCAATGGTGTTTGAGTACCATCCACAAGCCCGATTCAAGACTCAAACCGTTCAGCCAAGCGTTCTGGACACTGCGCCCGGGCGGCCACTGGACATTCTGCTGGTGGACGATGACCTGAGCGTGCTGGAAGCCGTGACCGACATGCTGCACGACATGGGGCACCGCGTGACAGCTGTGAACAACGGTCATGCTGCACTGGAAGCACTGGCCGTCAGCCTGGAGCATGCGGAACCCGTGGATGTTCTGATCACCGACCTGGGCATGCCCGACATGGATGGCAAAGAACTGGCCCGACAGGTCAAAAAAATGGACCCGCGCATTCACACCCTGCTGCTCACGGGTTGGGGCAAACAAATGAATACCAACCATGAGCGGGTGCCCCATGTGGACTTGATTCTGGCCAAGCCCCCCAAGGCCGTCGATATTCGCAGCGCCTTGAATGTGCTGGTGCACAGCAGTCCCGTTTAACACCTGGACTGCCTTATCCGGTTGACTATGTCAGCAGTGCACGCTGGTCGGCCATCATGCGCTCGGACACCAGCGCCGCATTGATTTTGTAGCCACCATCGGCCAGCTCACGCCGGATCCTTTCGATCTTGTCGGCATCCAGTGGCGCCCGGTTGTCCAGAATCATGGACCCGGTTTTTTTGGTGATGGACACCACCACATCTTGCCCGTCTTTTTCAGCAGCAGTCCGTATGCTGTTTGGCCGGGCAGACGACAGCACATCATTTTTCTTGGGGTCGGGGGCGTTGTACACCACCACATTGTTGTTGCCGGTAATCATGGAACCACACAACGCAGAATTGAAAAACACTGCAAAATTATCAGACTGCAGAAGCGGAGGGCATTCCGCTTCTGCCATGTTGCATGTAGGAATTAAGCCAACGCGCTGAACACCACGCCCAGTGCGGCCAGGCTCCACACCGTCACCGCGCCGGCGGGCAAATCAAACAGCCCCGAGAGGGTGAGCCCCAGGCCATAGGCCACCCCACCCAAGGCATACCCGGCCAACAACCGGCGGTGCGTTTGCCAAGCGCGGACAGCCAGCGCGGGCATGATGAGGCTGGAAAACACCAGGTACACCCCCACCAACTGCACCGACACGGTAACCGCCAGTGCAAACAGCACATAAAACCCGGCCCGCCCCAAGCGTTCGCGAAAGCCAAACCAGGCCACCAGAATGACCGCCGACACCAATGCACCCCACAGCAACTGGCTTGGGCTCACCCACAAAATCTGGCCAGCCAGCAAGTCTTTCAAATGCTCGCCGCCATGCGGATTGTTGGCCAAGAGCAAAATGCTGCCACTGGCGGCCAGCACAAACAAGGCACCAATCAGCGCCTCTTGCACTTCAGGCCATTTCTTTTCGATCCAGGTGAGCAGCAACGCCCCCAGCAAGGCCGAAACCACCGCGGCCACTTGAACCTGAAGGCCCTGCGGCTCAAACCCCAGTGTGTCGGCCAGCACCACCCCCAACGCTGCAATTTGCGCCACCGCCAGGTCGATGAACACAATGCCCCGTTGCAACACCTGCTGGCCCAGCGGAATGTGGGTGGACAACACAATCAGCCCAGCCAGCAAGGCCGGGCCCAAAATGGTCCAGCTCACCGCGTCCCAATTCATGCACCACTCCGCTTGGTTTTTTGGGCGGTGGCCTGTGCCGCCAACAATCGGTTCACCGTGTCATCAAACAAGCCAAACAAATCCTTGGCAGCCGGTGTTCCGCCCACCGTAAAGGGCAGCTCCACCGCCGGAATGCCTGCATGCTCGGCCAGCCAATTCGATGGGCGGTCACTGCTGTACGCCGCGCGAATCACCATCTGCGCAGGCTGGCTTTTCAACACGCCCAACACCTCCGACAAGTACGCGCCACTGGGCTCTACCCCCGGCTTGGGTTCCAGGGCAGTCACGGCTTTCAGGCCCAACCAATCCTCCAGGTACGGAAAACCTTTGTGCTGCACCACAATCTGCGTGCCTTTCAAGGGTGCGGCCTGCGCCTGCCAACGGGCCATGGCGGCCTGCCAGCGTTTGGCAAAATCCTGCTGGCGTTGCTGGTAAAAACCCGCATTGCCGGCATCCACCTCGGCCAGCCGCTTGGCCAACGCATCGGCCACCCGCGCGATGTTGCGCGGGTCGGTTTGTATGTGCGGATTACCCCCGGGATGCACATCACCCTCTGCACGGCTTAAGCGACTCGGCACTTCGAGCATGGTGACTGCACTGGCTGCTTCAAAATAGCCGGGCTTGCCCGGTTGCACGCCCGTGTTGCCCGACTGGCGCAACACCACCGGCAACCAACCGATTTCAAGCTGTGCACCGGTGCACACCACCAACTGGGCTGAACGCAGTTTGGCCACCAGGCTGGGTTTGGCCTCAATGTGGTGAACATCCTGCAAGGCGGTGGTCGCGGTAAAAACAGCCACCTTGTCACCACCCAGCTCTTGAGTTAATGCAGCCCATTCGGGTTCACAGGCGAATACATTCAGTGCGGCCTGGGCATGGCCACTCAAGGTCAACAGCATGGCCAGGCTCACTGCATGAGCCCCGTTTAAAATGACTTTCTTCAACATGCCCATCTCCTCAATAGCTGTGGGCGCCGTGGGCACCCAAATTCATTTGGTACTGCACAAACACTTGATTGTCTGCGCGAAGCTGGCTGGATTCGTCGCGGGCCAACTGCAAGCGAATGCGCGAGAACTCGCTGGGGTTGTAGTCAATCATCCAGCTCACGCGTTTGGGGTTGTAGCCCGAAAACACCAAATTGGCGGTGTTCGCACCATAATCCACAGAGCCACCATTCAAGCGATCAATCCGCAAGCCCGTTCTCCAGCCTTTCACAAACTGGTAAACACCTTGGGCATACCAGCCCGATTGCGAAGCGCTGTAGCTGTCTGTGTTGAGCAGTCCGTCTTCCGAACGGTGCATGAACTCGGTTTGGAAGGTGAAGTTCTGGTTCACCGGGTTACCATTGGGAGCCCATTTGTACACAAAATCCGCAATCCCGATTCGGCTTTGCCCGTTGAACGTGTTGGTCACTTCGGCGCCCGTGCCATCCACATCGGCCGACTGTCGGTCTTCCGGCGATACCCGAAGATAACTCAGCCCCGCACGCCAGCTGCTGCTGATGCCCCAGTCACCCCCCACATGGCCAAATACTGCGCCAGCGGCGGTGCCGTTCTTGCTGCGTCCGCTGGATTCCGCAATCCGCCCGCGCCCCACTTCTGCGCCCAGTTCCACAAACAGGTCGGTGGGGGCCAGCCATTTCAACTGCAAGCCATCGTCGGCAAACTGATTACCCAAAAACGCGACATACACCAAGGGGTTGTCCACAAAGTCCCAGGTGTGGGCATGGCGTGCATTCTGGTAACCAATGCCGGAATAAAACCGGCCCATTTTCAAGGTGAGGTTGGCGGGCAAACTGGTGGTTTGAACAAAGGCCTCCTCCACACCCACCGTGTTGTCAGGTGCCAAAGCCAGGTTCAATCCACCATAAAAATTGGGGTCCACGTTGGCATAAATACCCAGTTCACTTTCGCCCAGGTTAAATCCACGGTCTGCCGGGGCAATTTCACCCCCAGCCTGAAAACCAGTGATGCTGTAAGGCTGCGGGTTGCTGCGCGTGGCATAGGTGCCCGACAAAATCAGGGAGATATCGGGATTGAACACATTGCTGGCGGCAGCAGTTTGCGCAGGTGTCGAGGTGGCGGCCACATCCTGCGCCGCGGTTTGTGCCGTGGTCTGCGCAGTGACCTGTGCAGCCTGTGCCTTCTGGTCCGCCTGGGTGGCCAATTGTTGTGTGGCCTGCAACTGTTGCTCCAGCGATTGAATGCGGGCCTCGTAGGCCCGCTTCATGGCCTCGAAATCAGCCCGAAGCTGGGCCAGGTCGTTTTGAGTGGGGGTGGATGCGTTGGCGCCAGCCCAGGCTGATGTGCCCATAGCCGACAGCAACGCACACGCCAATGCGTGTCGTTTGAACATGGAAATACTCGCTTAAAAAATGATTCGAATGGACGATCAGAACATTCAAGCGAGCGCTGGGGGTGCTCGGGAACGGTAGAACAACCGCCCGCGAGCCGATGAAAATACTGGTTGAGCATGCACCTGCGGCGCACTGGCCACCCTGGGTGGCAACTGGTGAACATGCGCAGGGGGCGCCGATTGAAAGTCGGCCAGTGCCAGGCACTTGGCACACACTTTGGCGGCTGAATGCAACTCATCTTTTTGAGACAGATGGCCAGCAGCCCAATCCACATTGTGCTGATAGACGTGCGTGACCGCCAGCTGCTGGGCCAAGCCCAACACCAGCGCCAACCACACGGTCATCCAGGCACGATTCAACATACAAACGCGCAACTCAAGCGATGGAACAGTATAAACACAATCGACACGTGATCGGTTTAGCCTATAAGCGTGGTCAGGAATTTCCATTGGCCTTGAACGCCGCTCAAACGTTAGACTAGTTCAACACTGAAACACCTACACACTCTAATCCAGGAGGGAATATGTCCGATTTGTCCAAATGCCCATTCCATGCGTCTGCCGGCGCCAATGCTGTCAACACCGCATTATCGAACGCCGATTGGTGGCCCAACCAGTTAAAGCTTAGCATCCTGCATCAACACACCGCACAATCCAATCCGCTGGGTGAAGCATTCAACTATGCAGAAGCTTTCAAGAAGCTGGACTTGCACGCCGTGGTCAAAGACCTGCATGCCTTGATGACCGATTCCCAGGACTGGTGGCCCGCCGATTACGGCCACTATGGCCCGCTGTTTATCCGCATGGCCTGGCACAGCGCCGGCACGTACCGCGTGGCCGATGGCCGCGGTGGTGCAGGCTCTGGTGAGCAGCGCTTTGCCCCGTTGAACAGTTGGCCCGACAACGGCAACCTCGACAAGGCACGCCGCCTGTTGTGGCCCATCAAGCAAAAATACGGCAACCAGATTTCCTGGGCTGACCTCATGATTTTGGCTGGCAACGTGGCCCTGGAATCGATGGGGTTCAAGACCTTCGGTTTTGCCGGCGGACGTGAGGATGTGTTCGAACCGTCGGAAGACATTTACTGGGGTGCCGAGACTGAATGGCTGGCCACCAGCGACAAACCCAACAGCCGTTACAGTGGTGACCGCGAACTGGAAAACCCGCTGGCTGCGGTGCAAATGGGCCTGATTTATGTCAACCCCGAGGGCCCGGACGGCAACCCCGACCCGGTGGCCTCGGCGCGCGACATTCGCGAAACCTTTGCCCGCATGGCCATGGACGATGAAGAAACCGTGGCCCTGGTGGCAGGCGGACACACCTTCGGCAAGGCCCATGGTGCAGGCGATGCCAAACACGTGGGCCCAGCGCCCGAGGGCGCCGATGTCGAGGCCATGGGCTTTGGCTGGATCAACAGCTTTGGCAGCGGCAAAGGCGAGCACACCATCACCAGTGGCATTGAAGGTGCCTGGAAACCCAACCCCACCCAGTGGGACAATGGTTATCTGGAAACACTCTTCAAATACGAGTGGGAACTGACCAAGAGCCCGGCTGGCGCCCATCAGTGGACACCCAAGGGTGGTGCCGGTGCCGACACGGTGGTGGATGCACACAACCCCAACAAGCGCCATGCACCCATGATGACCACGGCCGACCTGGCCATGCGTTTTGACCCGGCGTATGAAAAAATTTCGCGCCGCTTCTTGAACAACCCAGCGGAATTTGCCGATGCCTTTGCACGGGCCTGGTTCAAGCTGACCCACCGCGACATGGGCCCAGTTGCCCGCTACCTCGGCCCCTTGGTACCCAAGGAAGTGCTGGTGTGGCAAGACCCAGTGCCCGCCGTAAACCATGCCCTGGTTGATGCACAAGACGTGGCTGCACTGAAAGCCAAAGTACTGGCCAGCGGCTTGAGCACGGCTGAGTTGGTGAGCACGGCCTGGGCATCTGCATCCACCTACCGTGGATCGGACAAACGGGGTGGGGCCAATGGCGCACGCATTCGCTTGGAACCCCAACGCAACTGGGAAGTGAACCAACCTGAGCAATTGGCCCGCGTGCTGAGCAAGCTGGAAAATATCCAGAAGGAATTCAACGCAACAGCAAGCGGCGGCAAACAAATATCACTGGCCGACCTGATTGTGCTGGCTGGTGGTGCAGCGGTTGAAGACGCAGCCAAAAAAGCTGGGCATGCGGTGAATGTGCCATTCACGCCTGGGCGTACCGATGCCACACAGGCACAAACCGACGTCGAGTCGTTCGCTGTGCTGGAGCCGCAAGCCGATGGTTTCCGCAACTACCTCAAAGCCGGCACCAAAGCAAAGGCAGAAGCCTTGCTGGTGGACAAGGCTCAACTGCTGAGCCTGACTGCACCGGAAATGACTGTGCTGGTGGGTGGCCTGCGCGTGCTGGGTACCAATGTGGGCGGTAGCAAACACGGTGTGTTCACCCACACACCCGGCGTGTTGACCAACGACTTTTTCACCAACCTGGTGGACATGGGTGTGGCGTGGAAACCCACAGGCAGCAATGCCTATGAAGCCCGCGACCGCAAAACCGGTGCTGTGACATGGACAGGAACCCGGGTTGACCTGGTGTTTGGTTCCAACTCGCAACTGCGCGCCATTGCCGAGGTGTATGCACAACACGATGCCAAAGCCAAGTTTGTGAATGACTTTGTGGCTGCGTGGGTCAAGGTGATGAACAACGATCGCTTTGACCTGAAGTAATCAACAGTCACGACGGGTTTTAAAGCCAACAACCGCAGCACCTCACGAGGGTGTTGCGGTTTTTTTAATCCACAATGGGTGGATTGAAAACCATCTATTGTGGATATACGCAGCACCATGACCCCCACATCACGCCCACAGCCCATGTTGATGCTGAAACTCACCCTGGTGGCGCTGTTTTGGGGCGGCACCTTTGTAGCGGGCCGCACGGTGGCCCAACACCTGCCCGCCATGACAGCCGCTTTTGGCCGCTACCTGGTGGCGGCCGTGTTGCTGGTGGGTGTGGCCTTCCACAGGGAGGGCGGGCTGAAGCGCCTGAATCGGGAACAATGGCTGACCACTGCCGCACTGGGTGCCACCGGCATTGCGCTGTACAACATCTGTTTTTTTGCGGCACTGGCGCACATGCCCGCCGGGCGCACAGCGCTTATTGTCAGCCTCAACCCCATCATGACCGCGGTGCTGGCCAGCATCGTGTTTCGCGAGCGGCTGGGAGGGTTGCGCTGGGCCGGCATTGCACTGGCCCTGTTTGGGGCCGGGGTGGTGGTCACCCGGGGCGACCTGCTGGGCACCTTGCACAACGTCAGCCAATCCCTGGGGCCTGGCGAAGGGCTGATGGCCATCGCCGTGCTGGGCTGGGCCTGTTACACCTTGGTGTCCCGAAAAGCAGGCGAAACATTGACCCCGATTGCCGCCATCACTTGGGCCACCTTGTGGGGTTTGCTGTTTTTGTTGTTGGGCTCATTGCATGAGCTTGGCAGTATTCAGTGGGCTGAAGTTCCCTGGCAAGTTTGGGCAGCCCTGCTCTACCTGGGAGCCTTTGGCACTGTGGTGGCTTTCCTGTGGTTTTATCAGGGCGTACAACAACTGGGCCCCTCACGCACAGCGGTATTCACCAACCTGGTGCCCGTGTTCGGCATCGCGCTGTCGGCGCTGATATTGCGAGAGCCCATCCTCATCTCCATGCTGGTGGGTGGCAGCATTACCGCGTTCGGCGTTTACCTCACCAATCGCGTGAACATCAACCCCGCTCAAAGCCCAAACGCTGGCGAATAGCGGGCACCGCCATGTCCAGAAACGCCCTGAGCTTGGCTGACGGCCTTCTGCCCTCATGCTGCAGCGCATGCACTGGCAATGCGTCCGGCCAAAACTCCTCCAGGCAATACACCAAGTGGCCCAGGCGCACAGCCTCCTCCACTTGGTACGACAGCACCCGCGCAATGCCCAAGCCCCGCTGGGCCGCCTCAATGGCGGAGTCATTGGTGCTGCAAACCAGGCGGGGGGCCACACGCACCACTGTGGCTCGCGGCCCTGCTCCAAACTGCCATTCTTGAACCGGGTTGACTTGCATGGGGGCAATCAGGCTGTGTTGCTCCAGCGCCTGTGGTGTGCTGGGTAAGCCATGGGCCTTGAAGTACTCGGGTGAGGCAACCAGCACCTTGCGAACCTGGCCCAGGGGTGTAGCCACCATGCGGGAATCTGGCAAGGGGCCAATCCGAATGGCCACATCCACGCCCTCATCCACCAGGCTCAACACATTGTCCTGAAACAGGCTCACCACCTGCACAGCGGGGTGTTGCTTCAGAAAATCCACCACCACGGGCATGACATGCAAGCGGCCAAACAGGGCCGGTGCCGTCACCACCAGCGTGCCTTGAGGCGTGCTGGTTAAACCAGTGAGGGCCTCGTCCGCATCACGCATTTGTTCCAACAGAGGTTTCACAGCTTGCAAGTAGCGCTCACCGGCCTGCGTCAACTGCACAAACCGCGTGGTGCGGTTGAACAAGCGCACTTGCAAGGCCTGTTCCAACTCAGCCACCCGCTTGGTGACCACCGGGGCTGACAACCTGCAACGCCTGGCGGCCGCCGAAAAACCGCCGGTTTCTGCCACGGCCACAAACACTTCCAAGGCATGCAGCTTGTCCATCATTATTCCCGAAACAGAAATTAAGTTATTCCAAATTAACCCATTCCGCATTATTTGAAAACAATGGAGACTGATTTCACACCGCCTTCGCGGTCAACCCAACCCACTTGGAGCACACCATGAGCCGCATCAACCTTGTCACCCCTGCCAACGCCAACCCCGAACAACTGGAACTGCTCAACGCCATCGAGCAGCAAATGGGCGGTGTGCTGAATTTCCTGAAAGTGTTTGCCAACTCGCCCGCCGCGCTGAAGGCCTTCCTCGGCCTGTACGGCATTGCCAGCAGCGGCGTGCTGGAACCCGCCACCCGAGAGCGGATTGCACTGGCCGTGGCCCAGCAAAACGAATGTGAATACTGTGTGTCCGCCCACACCGCCATCAGCCGCAAGGCCGGCCTGGCAGCCGATGACATTCTGCAAGCCCGCCACGGCCACCATGAACACCCCAAAACAGCCGCACTGATTGGCTTTGCCAAACAAGTCATGGACAGCCATGGCGATGTGTCTGCCGCCGACCTGCTTGGGCTGCGTGCGGCGGGTGTCACCGACGCAGAAATCATCGAGGTGATCGTGCATGTGGGCCTCAACTTTCTGACCAATGTGGTGGGCAAAGTGAGCCAGGTGGACATCGACTTTCCAAAAATCAGCCTTCAACTGGCCGCTTGAAGCGACCACCATTCACCACCCCGGGAGACCGCCATGGGACACGCTTTTGCCGACATCGCATTCACCGACACCGTGAAAAGCCGCCAGCTTGAAGCCGGCAGCCGTGAACGTTATGCAGCATTGCAAGCCAGTTCAACGGCGGGCCATGCCCTGGGGCCCCGGGAAAAAGCCTTCATCGAAAGCCGTGACCATTTCTTCCAGGCCACAGTGAGCGAAACCGGCTGGCCCTATGTGCAACACCGGGGCGGGCCGCAAGGCTTCATTCAGGTGCTGGGCACCAACACCTTGCGGGTGCCCGACTTTCGCGGCAACGCGCAGTTTGTGAGTGACGGTAACCTGCAAGGCAACAACCGCATCGCGCTGATTTTGATGGACTACGCCCAGCAAAAGCGCCTCAAAATATTGGGCAACGCCACCTTGTTGGCTGAAGCGGAGCGCCATTGGCGCATTGACGTGGTGGCCTTTGACTGGAATTGCCCCAAATACATCACGCCCCGCTTTACTGAAACAGAAATCACGGCGATGATCAAACCATTGCATGACCGCATCACCCAACTCGAATCCCTTTTAAGCCGGACCCCACAACCATGAGCACCGAAGCCCCACGCCCACCGCTTCCACCCTTCACGGCCGACACGGCTCGGCAAAAAATTCGCGCCGCCGAAAATGCCTGGAACACGCGCCACCCGCAGAAGGTTTCCCTGGCCTACACGCCCAACTCCCGCTGGCGCAACCGCAGTGAAATTTTTTCGGGGCGGGAAGCGATTGTCGAATTTCTGACCCGCAAATGGCAAAAAGAGCAGCAGTACCGCCTCATCAAGGAGTTGTGGGCCTACACCGAGAACCGCATCGCCGTGCGCTTTGTGTATGAATGGCAAGACGCATCAGGCCAATGGTTTCGCAGCCATGGCAATGAAAACTGGGCATTCGACGAGAACGGCTTCATGGCCGAGCGGCATGCCAGCATCAACGACATCCCGATTGCAGAGGCCGAGCGCCTGTTTCACTGGCCACAGGGCATTCGGCCCGATGACCACCCGGGCCTGACGGCGCTGGGCCTGTAAGCCAACGCCCGGCTTAAAACTCCGTTAAAATGGGGGTTTGCCATTGCAACACCTGCAGGAACCCCCCATGCCCGCATACCGCTCAAAAACCTCCACCGCCGGCCGCAACATGGCGGGCGCCCGCTCACTGTGGCGTGCCACCGGCATGAAGGATGACGACTTCAGCAAACCCATCATCGCCGTGGCCAACTCCTTTACCCAGTTTGTGCCGGGCCATGTGCACCTGAAAGACCTCGGTCAATTGGTGGCGCGTGAAATTGAAGCCGCCGGCGGTGTGGCCAAAGAATTCAACACCATTGCCGTGGACGACGGCATTGCCATGGGCCACGACGGCATGCTGTATTCCCTGCCCAGTCGCGACATCATCGCCGACTCGGTGGAATACATGGTGAATGCCCACTGCGCGGACGCCATTGTGTGCATTTCCAATTGCGACAAAATCACCCCCGGCATGTTGATGGCTGCCATGCGCCTGAACATCCCCGTGATTTTTGTATCCGGCGGCCCCATGGAAGCGGGCAAGGTGAAACTGGCCAACCCCAAAACGCAAACCATCGAATTCAAAAAGCTCGACCTGATCGATGCCATGGTCATGGCCGCCGACGACAAGGTGAGCGATGCCGACCTGGCCGAGGTTGAGCGCTCTGCCTGCCCCACCTGCGGATCGTGTTCGGGCATGTTCACCGCCAACTCCATGAACTGCCTGACCGAAGCGCTAGGCCTGTCACTGCCCGGCAACGGCACCGTGGTGGCCACCCACGCCGACCGCGAGCAACTGTTCAAAAAGGCCGGGCGGCAAATTGTCGAGCTGTGCAAGCGCTACTACGAACAGGAAGACGACAGCGTTCTGCCACGTTCTGTCGGTTTCAAAGCCTTTGAAAACGCCATTGCGCTGGACATTGCCATGGGTGGTTCCACCAACACCATTCTGCACTTGCTGGCCGCTGCACAAGAGGCCAACATCGACTTCACCATGGCCGACATCGACCGCATGTCCCGCGTGGTGCCCCAGTTGTGCAAGGTGGCCCCCAACACCAACAAATACCACATTGAAGATGTGCATCGCGCCGGTGGCGTGATGGCCATTTTGGGCGAGCTGGACCGTGCGGGCAACCTGCACACCGACGTGCCCACCGTGCACGCCAAAACCATGAAAGACGCGCTGGACCAGTGGGACATTGCCCGCAACCCCAGCGACGCGGTCAAGCACTTCTACATGGCTGGCCCAGCCGGTATTCCCACCCAGGTGGCATTCAGCCAAAACACCCGCTGGCCCAGCCTCGACGTGGACCGCGCCGAGGGCTGCATCCGCTCACTGGAAAACGCCTACAGCAAGGAAGGCGGCCTGGCCGTGCTCCACGGCAACATTGCGCTGGACGGCTGCGTGGTGAAAACCGCCGGCGTGGACGACAGCCTGCTGGTGTTTGAAGGCCCAGCCCATGTGGTGGAAAGCCAGGACGAAGCGGTTGAAAACATCCTGAACGACACTGTGAAAGCCGGTGACATTGTGGTGGTGCGTTACGAAGGCCCCAAAGGCGGCCCCGGCATGCAGGAAATGCTCTACCCCACCAGCTACATCAAGTCCAAGGGCTTGGGCAAAGCCTGCGCCTTGCTGACCGATGGCCGCTTTTCGGGTGGTACATCAGGCCTGTCGATTGGCCATTGCTCACCCGAAGCCGCAGCCGGTGGCGCCATTGGTTTGGTGAAAAACGGCGACCGCATCCGCATCGACATCCCGAACCGCACCATCAACGTGTTGGTGAGCGATGAGGAACTGGCCAAGCGCCGTGCCGAGCAGGACAAACTGGGCTGGAAACCCGTGAAGCCACGGCCTCGCAAGGTGTCGGCCGCACTGAAAGCCTATGCCATGTTGGCCACCAGTGCAGACAAAGGTGCCGTGCGTAACCTGGATTTGTTGGAAGACTAATGCGACAGACACGCTGCGGCGGTCGGCAACACCGCTGCAGCGCCTTCTGAACCCTGAAGGGTGTTATTCGATAAATTTGTCGATGATGCTGTCTGCACCAATCAGCGGCAACAACCGAACCAGCACCTGCTCCATCACGCCAGCATCGGCATAGGTAATCCGTTTAGCTTTGCGTTCTTTCCACGACAGGGTTTGAATCAAACTGGCAGCAACCACCGAATCCTTTTCCAAAGTGCCTTTCAGGTTGCCCAAAGCCACTTCCGTGGGGCCTCCCCGAATGCTGGTGCTGATCGGGCAACAAATCAGCAAGCCAGTCTGCTGATTGTATTGGCGGGATGACAACACCAAGGCGGGGCGGTATTTGCCAATTTCTTTGCCTTTGGTGGGTTCAAAGTCGAGCCAAACCACATCATTACGGGCTGGAATGTAAGCAGCCATTAGTCCTCACCAAAGTCGGCACCAAGCTCGGCACCAAACGGCTTGGCCAGCAAGTCGGCATGGGCAGACTCTGGGTTCAGCCCTTCCAGCAAATCGGCCTCGGTAAAGGGCAGATGGACGCGGCGGCGAGGCACTTGCATCAAAGGCTCGATGATGATTTTGCCGTCCAGCACTTCGATGTTGACCGGGCTGGACACGTCCAGACGGGCTTCAGCCAACAACTTGCTGGACAAACGGATGGCAGCACTGTTGCCCCACCGTTTGATTTCACTGTGCATGGTCACTCCCTGCGCTTCAGTCACATGTAGATACAATTGTTTCTACAATACAGATTTTTACACAGGGGGTCAAACCGCCAAGTCAAGAAACCTCACCAGCGGCGTTGGATTCAAACCCCAGCTTTGAATGGTGATGGCCTTCATGCCGCAGAATCCCCTTGCTTGAACCAAGCCAACAGCCGCCGCGCAATGGCATCGCCCCGTTCATACTGAATAAAGTGGCCCGCACCGGCATACACCTCCAGCGCAATGCCTTTGGGAAACGCCTTGGGGCTCACCACTTCCCACACGGCTTCGGGCATGGTCACATCCAACTCGCCCCGCAAGGCCAGCGTGGGCACGGGTATGGTTTTGTTGAACAGCGAACGAATGTGAAAACCCAGTGGCATGAACGAAAACATGGAGGTGCGGTAATACTCCAGCGCGGCTTTCAACACACCGGGTTGCTGAAAGGTTTGAATGACTGACTGCTGCATGGCAGGCATGCCGACATACCCAGGGCTCCAGAACTTCAACAACCAAGCCAGCAAGGCAAAGCCCCGGCGGCGAATCAACCAATCCGCCAAACCTTTGAACTGAAAAAACAGGATGTACCAGGCATGCAGCACATACACCGGGCAGCGCGTGGCAATTTTTAACCAGCTCATGCCATAGGGCACACTCATGGCGCACAGGGTTTTGTACAAGGCGGGGCGATGCTGGGCCATCAGGCAGGCAATCACCGAGCCCCAATCATGCCCCACCAAATGGCACTGTTGTTGCCCGGTTTCTTTCAGCAACACAGCCACCAAGGCGTTCAGGGCATCGCGCACAAACACGGCGTCGTGCGCCCCATCCCGCCGCTGGTTCAAGGGGCTGTAACCCGGCAAATAGGGGCACACCACCTGGTAACCTTGCGCCGCCAGTGTGGCGGCAATGCCCCTGTAGCCTTCCGGGTTGTCCGGGAAGCCATGCAGACACAAAACCAAGGGGCCGGTATTGCCCGCACGCAATACGGGAAAGGTCAGGCCTGCAGCCTGAATGTTTTCTTCAACCACAGCTGGGCTCATGCAGTGAGCCTGCCTTGAGCACTGCCGGATTGCACCGGCAAAAACTGACCATAGCCGTGCTCGCTGCCCAACTGCGGCACCACCGCACCATCCTGAACAGCCACTTTTCCGTTGATGAACACCTGCTCGACAATGCCCGGGTTGCGGTTCACCAAACGTTGCAGGCCAAAATTCTGCATCTCGGCCCAGTGCACCGCTTCCAGGTTCTGCTCAAACACTTGGGGATTGATCACCACCACATCCGCCCGGTCACCCACCCGCAGCTTGCCAGCATCCAGACCAAACCAGTCGGCTTGCTCACCTGTCATGCGCCACACGGCCTTTTCAATGCTCATCACGGGTTTTCCGGCTTGAATACTCTCGTGCACCAACTTTAAAAAGCGCAGCGGCAGGTTGTAAAACGCCATGTTGCGAATGTGCGCCCCGGCATCGGAAAAACTAATGAGGGCGTGCTTGTGCTGCACCAGGCTGCGCACCACATCGGGCTTGTGGTTGCCAACCGTGGTGTACCAGCGAATGCTGCGGCCAAACTCCACCACCAGGTCCAGAAACAAATCCACCACATGAATGCCGCGCGCCTGGGCCACCTCGGCAAAGTTTTTGCCGACCAGGGTTGCATCGGGGCATTCCAGAATTTGTGCGTCGCCAAAGTCACGCTGCCACACGCGGGGGCTCAACTTTTCGCCATAAAACTTGCGGAAATTCCGGCGGTAGGTTTCGTCCTTCAACAAGGCATTGCGAGCCACCTGGTCGCGCAGGTCCAGCGCCATTTCACCGGCACCAAATTCCTCAAAAAACACCACATCAATGCCTTCTGCATACACGGTAAAGGGCGTGGGCAGCAATTGCCAGCGGAAGTTGCCACCCAAGGCATTGGCCACCCATGAAGCCAACTGCGCCATTGGCTTTACCGTTTTGTTGCCCTTCAAATCGATGAGGGCAATCAAGGTGGTTTTCAGCGGTTTGCGCAGCCAGCCACCAATGGTCTCGCTCAGGAATTCCAGAATTTGGAACGGGTTGGCCGCATTGGGTGCGCCTTGATGCACCCGGTTGTAACGGCGCAGCAGGCTATTCAGGCGGCAGGTTTCACGCCAGCGTGCATAGGTGCTCGGCAGGCTTTTGGACCAGGCCCGGTCGCCGTCCACCTTGTCCCACTTCAGCGACATGGTCGACAAGCCCAAAAATCCAGCCTTCAAGGCCTCTTCCAACAAGGCTTCCATGCGCCGCATTTCGGCCTCTGTGGGCACCACAGACCGGTCCGTGGCCCGCTCCAGCCCCATGACACTCACGCGGATGTCGCTGTGGCCCAAAAATGAAATCACATTGGGGCCCAGCGGATGGGTCTTCAAGAAATCCACCCACTCCTTGGGCGAATTCCAACGCTTGTGTTCCCGAAGAATGGGCAACACTTTCTCGCGGGGCACTGTTTCCACACGGGTAAAAATGTCGGAAGCGTCTTCAGCATCGCTGCAGATCATGCTGAGCGAGCAACTGCCCACCAGTACGGTGGTCACACCGTGGCGCACCGACTCGGACAATGACGGCGCCACAATCAGCTCGGCATCGTAGTGGGTGTGGGTGTCCAGAAACCCGGGGGTTACCCAACGCCCGGTGGCATCAATCACCCGGGGGCAGCCTGTTTCGTCCAGTGGCGTGGCGCTAATGGCAGCGACCCGTCCGTCGCGAATACCCAAGTGTTGAATGGAAGCCGGGCCTCCCTGCCCGTCCATCAACAACCCGTTTTTAATGATCACCTCAAATGCTGGGTGCATGCCGTGTCTCCTCATTGTTTTTTCAAAGCGTAAACAAGCTGTTGAAAAAATACTTGATCGATTCGGACAGCCGTTCGCGATTTGTTATCGGATCAACGTGAAGACCAACCCCACCAACGCTGGCAAGGCCTGAATGTACAGAATTTTCCGGCTGGCCGTGAAGGCGCCAAAGACCCCTGCCACCACCACACACCCCAGAAAAAACAATTGGATGGCGGTGCCGCTGGTGCCCAAAAAAAGCCCCCAGAACAGGCCCGCTGCCAGAAACCCGTTGTACAGGCCCTGATTGGCCGCCAACACTTTGGTGGCCTCGGCTTGTTCGGCGCTCATCCCAAAGGCTTTGCGGCCTGCAGGCTTGGTCCACAAAAACATTTCCAGCACCAAAAAATACACGTGAAGTACAGCAACCAGCATGGTGACAACCTGCGCAGCGATGAGCATGAAACCTCCGGTGACGTCATTGGGGAATGTTCAATCAGACTAACCGACTTTCTGGGGCGGGTTTGCCCACGCCAGCCAGATTGACTACCATGTGAGGCTTGTTTCAACTGGCCTTGCCCCATGCTTCAGTACCAAACCATTCCCGTGACCCCGTTTGCCCAAAATTGCTCCATTGTGTGGTGCGACGAAACCCGAAAAGCCGCCATCATCGACCCCGGTGGCGACCTGGATACGTTGCAAAAAACGGTGGGGAAACTGGGCATCACCCTTGAACAAATCTGGCTGACGCACGCGCACATTGATCATGCAGGCGGCACTGCCGAGCTGGCCGAGCGCTTGAACTTACCCATTGTTGGCCCGCACACCGGCGACCAGTTCTGGATTGACCGGCTGGCCGACCAAAGCCGCATGTTCAACTTCCCGCTGTCGCGCCCATTCACGCCCACCCGCTGGCTGAATGATGGCGACACGGTGAGCATCGGCAACAGCACGTTGAACGTGCGCCACTGCCCTGGACACACACCGGGCCATGTGGTGTTTCACTCGCCCGAGGCGAAGCGTGCATTTGTGGGTGATGTGCTGTTTGCGGGCAGCATTGGCCGAACCGACTTTCCGGGGGGCGACTTCGATACGCTCATCGACAGCATCAAGCAACGCTTGTGGCCCATGGGCAACGACACGGTATTTATTCCAGGCCACGGCCCGGAAAGCAGTTTTGGGGAAGAGCGCAAGCGAAACCCGTATGTTCGGGATTTGCAGTTTTAATCAGACCCATGTGGGCTGTTGGCCGTCGGTGCACACGTTAGCGAACAAACAACCAGACGGTCAACACCACACCCACTGCAACAATAAACCCGCGAAGAATTTTCTCGGGCAGTCGGTGCATCAGCCAGTTGCCCGTAAACGCTCCACCCACACCGCCGATCATCAACGCCAGGCAGGTCACCCAGTCGATGTGATCAGAAAAAGCAAAGATGGCGACTGCGGAGGCATTCATAGCCATGGCCAGCATGTTTTTGGTGGCGGCCGCCATGCGCACCTGTTGCCCGGCGATGGTTAAAACCGCCAGCATCAAAAACCCGATGCCCCCGCCAAAATAACCGCCATAGACGCCAATCAAAAACTGCGCACATTGAATGGTCCTGTCCGACAGCGCTTTGCCAGCCTGCTCCGGTTTTTTCCTGAAACTACCCCACGCAAACACCGTGGTGGCGAACAGCACCAGCCAAGGCACCAATCGGCTAAACATGCTGACCGGGGTGCACAGCAGGAGTACCGCACCTGCAATGCCGCCAACGATACTCAGAATGAACAGCCGCTTCAAACTGACGCCGTGAACGCCACCAGCCAAGTGCCGACCCGCAAAAGACGACGTGAGCTGATTGGGAAACAGGGCCACCGTGGATGTGATATTGGCGGCCAGTGGGTTCAGCCCCGCCAACAGCAGCGCCGGAAACGTGATGAATGAGCCGCCACCGGCGAGCACGTTTTGAGTGCCAGCATACAGGCCAGCCAGCGCCACGAGAAGCAGCAATGCAGCGTCATGCTGCGCGAAGAAATGTGTGAACACAGAATGGACTTTGATCAGAGGGGTTTATTCAGGCCAACAATCGCCATGAGGATTGTTGATGTTAAACAGATTTTGTGTGCGTGGTGAGTCGAAGCGGTCTGATAAAACCGGGGGATAACCCGATGCAGATTTTGTTTTTCCAGATCAAGATCTATTAACTATCCAGCACCCCATGTACAGATTCCGCTCGTTCATTAACCCTGTTGAGCGACCAGAACCAAGGCAGTGTTTGTAACCATAACGCGGCGCTAATCAAGATTTGGTCTTTCGGGGCCAATGTTCATGAAACTGGGAATAAAAGGCAAAGCGCTTATTCAGGAGTTCGAGCGTTTCAGCGCGACGCTCTACGACAGCGACGGAGCAGGCCATTGCACCATTGGGTGGGGTCATTTGGTACATCGCGGCTTTTGTGACGGGCGCGAGAATGAATCAGTGTTCAGAAAAGGGATATCCAAATCGCGAGCAGATCAACTGTTTATGGTCGACGTTGAGGATGCCGAGGCTTTTGTTAACAAGATCCTCAAAAGCAGAGGACTGTCAGTAAATCAAGCACAGTTTGATGCGCTCGTCTCCTTTACTTACAACGTTGGTAGTGGCAACTTCAAATTGATGATGGATCGGTGTTTCGAACGCTTCCCCGATCAACCGCTAGACAGTATTCCCCAATGCATGCAAACGTATAACAAAGCAGGCAGCCGAGTATTGCAAGGCCTCGTCAATCGCCGAAAAAAAGAGATCGAGCTTTTTATGAATAGGGACTGATGCCCATGAACCTCAAAATCAGCGTTCTCGCTGCGATCGTTTTTGGATTTACTCAGGTCGTCTTGGCGGCAGACCTTACGCCCTGCGATGAGCTCAAGCAGGCCAAATTGGATCTACAGCAAACAATCCGCCAAGTTCAAAAAAATCATGGCAAGGACAAACCATTTCTTCTGGCCCTGAAAACCAGTCAACAAACCTGGGATCGCTCGGTCCAAGCAAACCTTGCACTCGAATTTCCCAACGCTTCGCCGGACACCTACGGCAGTGTTTTGTCGGACTGCCTGTGTTTGTCTCGTCTGAATCAAACCCGGCAGCGCCTTGAATACCTCCGAGAATGGCTAAAGCCCGTTGAGGAAGGGGACGTCTGCTCTGGCAGCCGAAATTAAAATAGAGACCGCTTACCCCACCGCCGCTCGAGCGCACCCGATGCAGCCGCCGACAGCAACTTCTGAAAACTGGGGCAGGCTGCGTGGTTGGATGCCGGACATTGCGCAGCGTGGCGCAAACCCTTGCTCATGGCGCGCAGTCGTTTGACTGCAGCGTCCAGCTCATCTGCTTTGGCTGCGAGCAGTTGTCGATCAATGTCGGGCTTGCCTTCAGGCGTCAGCATCGAGCGGATTTCCTCCAGCGACAGCCCAGCCCCCTGCCCCAACGCAATCAGGGCGAGCCGGTCAAACACCGAGTCCGGAAATTTGCGCCGCTCCCCCTTCTTGCTCACCGAACAAATCAGCCCCACCTTCTCGTAATACCGAAGTGCAGATGCGGGTACGCCACTGTGTTTGGCCACCTGGGCAATGTCCATGCGAAAACCTCTTGACTTGAAGTTGACTTCAACTTGTACCTTGTTTGCATGAACACCGTCAAGTGCACAGGGAGGCACCATGAACACATTGCACACCATCCTTCACACCGTGACCATTGGCCTTGGGGCCACCGGGGTCATGGACTTGTGGCTCCAAATCCTCAAGCATTTCAACGTGCCAACCTTGAACTTCGCATTCATCGGCCGCTGGGTTGGGCATTGCCTGCGAGGGCGGTTTGTACACGCCGCCATTGGCAAAGCCAGCCCTGTTCAACATGAGCTGGCACTGGGTTGGTTCACCCATTACGCCACGGGTGCGCTGTTTGCGGGTTTGTTATTGGCCATGGTGGGAACGGATTGGTTATTGGCCCCCACTGCGACGCCTGCGCTGTTGGTGGGGCTTGCCACGGTGGTGTTCCCGTTTTTTGTGATGCAACCCGCCATGGGTTTGGGTGTGGCATCAGCTCGCACCCCTGCCCCTTTTAAAAACCGCCTGCGCAGCCTCATCAACCACGCCGTGTTTGGTGCGGGCCTGTATATCGCTGCATTCAGCGTCAACCTGCTTGTCCACTGATTCGTCTGGAGACCTAACCATGAAACACATCGCCGTGATTTACCACAGTGCCCATGGGCACACCGAACACATTGCACAACATATTGCAGCAGGCTCAAGCCATGAGCCTGACACCGAGGTGACATTGATCAAGGCTGATGAAGCCGCACGCAACCCGGAGAGCATACTGCGCTACGACGGGCTGATTCTGGGTTCACCAACCTACCTGGGCGGTGTGTCTGCGCCCTTCAAGGCATTCATGGATTCAACGGGCGGGTTGTGGAAAAAGCAGTTGCTGAACGGCAAGCTGGCCGCTGGCTTTACGGTGTCTTCATTGCCGGCCGGTGACAAGCAAAGCACCTTGATCTCGCTGTTCACCTTCTGCATGCAGCACGGCATGTTGTGGGCGGGCAACCCGATTCTGCCCGAGCAACACACCGGTGTGCCCTACGACGAGGCGGCCAACCGGCTGGGCTCCTGGAGTGGGCTGATGGCCCAAGCGGGTCATGGATCGGCCGCCAACGCCTTTGTACCCGGCGACATCCGCAGCGCGCAGTTATTCGGCCAACTGTTTGCGCGAAGCCTTCAACGGCTGACGCCCATTCATCAGCCCGCCTCAACCACGCAAGGAGCCCACCATGTTTCCCAAACGTTTTGAATCCTTTTTATTCAGTGCCATCCTCTCGGGGTTGATGTCCCTCTTGGTGTCGGGCATTTCAACCCTGAAGGCAGTCGAACCCACCTTGAGCAACCCCAGCCTGTGGATCACCACCTGGCTTTCCACCTGGCTCTCGGCCTGGATTGTGGCGTGGTGGGTGGCCTGCCCGGCAGTGATCGTCATCGGGCCCATCGCCAGGCAGTGGGCTAGCAGATTAACCAAGCACGCGTGACTCAGGCTGTCTGCACATTCACCTCGATGATTGCACCATCGTCTGGAATGTGAAGGCGGTCTGCCACACCCGCATGCTGCGCTGCCCGCGCCAAGGCCTGTCGGGTCACGGGGCAGTGGCTGATCGCCTCCAGGTGGTTGGCCACCACCAGCCCTTCACTCAGGCGTGCAAATTCCAACACATCCTCAACCCCCATGATGATGTCGCCGCCCATGTCAAAGCGGGCCCCACCGGCTGGCACCACACTGACTGCGGGCTGGTGGGTCAACACAAACTCGGCAATCGCCGGGGTCAGCAGCGTATCTCCACTGAGGTACAGCGACGGCTCTCCGGGCATTTCAATGAAATAACCCACACCATGCTCCATCAGCGAGCCCACAAACCCGCGGCCGTGCACGCAACGCACGGTACGAACCTGGCCCTCGAAAAATGCACCCACGCCTTGCTCATTGAGCTTGAGTGGCTGCACATTCAAGCCCTTGGCAGCCAGGTGGGGTGCATCATGCGGCGTGCAAATCACCGGTATTTGTCGTTCGCGCAGCCAGGCCTTGCCCGCCCGGTCCAAGTGGTCAAAGTGCCCTTTCTGGCAGTGTGTAATCAGGCAGTGGGTAATGCCCTGCAAGGCCACTTCGGCCTCTGTGGGCAAACCCACCGTGGGGTTTCTCACCATGCCACCCGAAAACTTCAGCGGTGGCAATGCGCCCTTGGGGGCCAGCATGGGGTCCACCAATATGCGGCGTCGGCCCAACTCCACCACCACCGTGGCATTGCGAATTTGTTGAATGTTCATGGAAAGCCTCCTGTGTTGATGGTATTCATCATCCCAACAACCAGCCCTTGACAGGTATGGCATACATTGACATTTTTAAGTCATTTTCTGCCACCGTCTTTTCCATGATCATTGGCCTGTTGCTTTACCCGGGTTGCATGCCTGCCGGCCTGCTGTCGTTCAACGACTTGCTGCAGGCTGCCAATCGGCTTGCCCGAAAACCCCTGTTTGAAACCGTGTGGGTGGGCACTCGCCTGGAGGCAGTGGCCTACGGCAACGGTGTTTCGCTACAGCCCAATGCCCTGTTGAACAACACCGAGCTGGACGCACTGTTGATTCCAGGCCTGTGGACCGAGTCACCCACTGACATGGCACAGGCCTTGGCGCAACAGGCCGAGTTGATCGACCAACTTCGAACGTTGCCGGCCCCCATTCAACTGTGGAGTTACTGCACCGGGGTTTGTCTGGCTGCTGCCAGCGGGCGACTGAATCAACACGCGGCCACCGCCACCTGGTGGCTGGCTGAATTTGTTGAACGGAAATACCCGAAGGTTCGGTGGCACGTGGACAGCGACTGCATTCTGACCCCAAAGGTGGGCACGGCGGCTGGTGTACATGGTTACTTGATGTTGGCGCAGGAACTGGTTCGGACCCACCTGAAAACCCCGGTGTTTCAGGAATTCATGCGCTTGATGGTGCTCCCCCGCCCGGTCCAGCACCACCCGGCCTTCCGCTCCTTTGCGTTCATGGAACAGGCTGACCCGCTTTTGCGGCAATTGGCGGAGCTGGTGGCCAAAACACCGGCCGAAACAATCACGGTTCAAGCCTTGGCGACACAACTAAACCTGAGCGAACGCACTTTGGCCCGCAAAGTGCGGGATTTGACCAACACACCGGTTGCGACCTACGCACGCCTTTTAAAACTGCACCAGGTGAGCGAGCAATTGATTTGGTCCAGCCTGCCCGTGAGCAGCATCAGCAGCAACCTCGGCTACAGCAACGAATCCAACCTTCGCCGCCAGTTCAAACAGGTCACCGGGCTGTCGCCTTTCCAGTATCGGCGGCAATATGCTCGGCGTTGACTCTTCCAATCGACGACATGCCTGGAGATTTCCTACTGAGTACCTCGGTTGAATGAATCAATCTGGGCTCGATTTTGAATCGAGCGAAATCATCGATAACGTTGCCGATTGATTCTATTTTCTATCGGTGCAATGAAGGCTGATTTTTTTCTGAAACTGAGTGGTATCACTGGGGAATCTGTCGATGCCAAATTCAAAGATCATATCGAGATTCTTGGGTTGAATTGGAAGATTTCACAGCAAACCGATATGCAGCGTGGTGCGGGTGGTGCCATTGGAAGATCTGATGTTGGCGACGTCGTCATCACCAAGTTATTGGACAGATCCTCACCGACACTTCGCCTTTTGTGTTGCCAGGGCACCTGCTTAGAATCTGCCACTGTTTTAAAACGAAAATCCGGATCTATACCCCTTGAATATTTCAAGATGACTTTGAATAACGTTGTCATCAGCGAAATCCAATTGCATTTGGGAGAAGGTGGAACACCCGACTTAGAAACGATCCGTCTGAGTTTTTCAGAATTCATCGAGGAATATATTCCTCAAAACAAGATTGGCTCAGGGGGAGGCGCCGTGCGCCAAGGATACAGCGTGACAAAGCGTATCAAACTCTAGTGACTCACCATGGATGTTCTGTCACCCAAACGCGGAAAGCTTACCTTCGACAGTGAAGGAAACGAGGGTGGACCATATCACAGCAGAAGCTTGCACCATCCCAGTTTTGTATCGGGGGTAACGCTGGGTCGGGGCTATGATATGCGAGAAAAGTCGTCTCAAATGATTGAATCGGACCTGATCCGTGCGGGTCTTGAGCCTGTTTTAGCAAAACTGATTGCGCAGGCGTCTGGCCTGAGTGGAGAGAATGCCCGGCAATTTATCAAGCGCCCGGAGTTCAACAATTTTGAAATTTCGGCTGTTGTCCAGTTGAAGCTTTTTGAAATTGATTACGAACGTCATCGCCTGGATGCCAAACGAATATGGGATAGCTCTGAAAATCAACAACGATATGGTGCCGGTATGTGGGACGAACTCAACCCACGAATACAGGACTTCATCGTTGATTTACGTTACCAAGGTTTGTATTCAAAGTCGATGCGGGACCGAATTCAAAAGTCTGCCGGGGCAGGCAATCTGCAAGAATTGAAGTCCAAATTTTCGCAGGCAATCACTGAAATGGGTTTGCGAATGGATCAGAGAAACAAGCGCAGAATCGAGTTTTTAAGTTCGGATGGCTCATAGATTAACAAGCCTTCATTCTGAAGTCGAACCTGATCTCAACATTTCTTGCTGAAACCAGCCCCGCTTCCATCGGAATACCACTTGAAAATCAGGCTCCCGCTCAATCCAAGCTTTAGACATCCACGTAACCGGCTCGGCGACAAAGACGCCGTCCGGCATCAAGTACAGAGCCCCTTCATCATTGCTTTCATCAGGAAACTTTGCAGCCTGAGCGCTTAAAAAATCGTTGTTTCTCAGCGTACGAAGACCGACACTTTCCTTCTCAATCGGTGAAAATGAATGGGATGGACTCCACTTATAAAACTCATAGCGCCAGGTTTGGTGACCCTCACCATCCTCCGTTGCAACGACCACCAACTTGTGATGTTGCTCAAGCGCATAAGTCCGAATGTATTTAGTTAAATTGGTCGAACATTGCTGGAAAGCAAGTGCGTCAGAAGATTTTTGGGTCAAACGCCATGCCGTCTCAGTAGACGTGCTTTCCTCAACCTCAAAAAGCCTGCAAGCCGAGGGTTCAGCTTTTCCTCTGATCAGACTTAAGGCCCGATTTTTTGGAAAATCCTCAGCAAGAAGCGGGGAGTGATCGTATAGCGCAGCAACCCATCGAGAATCCCAGCTGGAGGCTGCCATTGAAACTGGATGAGCAATACACAAACCCAGCAAGATTAACAAACGAATGTTACGCAGCACGATGTATTGGTTCACGAATAAACTGCAGTCACTATAAACCGTGGTGACCCACCGAGCTGAGTCATCCCTCGCGATGGTGATGCTGGCACTTCCCTCGCACGAAGGAGGAACACTTTAAGCTCTGCAGATCAAATAGACTCGGATAACAGACTTGCTCAACCTTTATCAGAAACCAGTACAATAGAAAGATGGATTTGACGAACCTCGGGCTTTATTCACTTCAGCAAGCAGCTGCGCTATCCGGTGCCAAAACACTGGAGATTAACCGCTGGCTGTTTGGATATAGAAGTAGAGAAGGTGGTGTTCATGCGCCTTTGTGGGAAGTGGAACTTAGCGGGGAGAGGAAAAAAAATATCGGGTTCCGCGATTTGATGGAACTCAGAATTGTTTCTGCTTTCGTCAGAAAAGGGGTTCCTCTTCGAGTCATTCGACAAGCATTGGTTAATTCCAAACAAATATTCGGCATACAGTATCCGCTTACATCGCGCAGATTTTTAACTGATGGACAGTCGATTTATCATGAAGCGCTAGATAGCGAATCAGATGAGCTAACCGATTTAGTAAAGCGCCAACTGGTTTTCAGGAACATCATCAAACCGAGCCTATATGAAGGTATCGAATTTGATAAAAGTGGAGCTGCAAATCGTTGGTTTCCGATGAAAGACCATACAGTCGTAGTCGACCCGACTGTAGCTTTTGGCAGACCATCATTGGCTTCCTATGGAGTACCAACAGAGACTTTATTTCTTGTCTATAAAGCGGAGGGGAACGATTTCCTCGCCGTTAGCCATCAATTCGGTATTCCGGTGAATGACATTCAAAAAGCTGTGAAGTTTGAGTCGCAGCTTCTAGCAGCTTGAGATACTTTATCGACAACAACCTACCTCCAGCCTTTGCTAAAGGATTGGACGGATTTTCGCTTGGACGAGGGTTATCTGAAAAATCCGTTGTCCATCTAACCGACCTGTTTCCTCCGAACACCAAAGATCAAGATTGGATTCAATCGCTGGCCAGGGAAAAAAATTGGGTCATTATTTCTCAAGATGGGTTTAGAAAAAATGATCTTGAGCGTGAAGCCATTCGACGATCAGGACTTTTTGTGATTGTTTTGAGCAAACAGTGGTCAGATCATTCGTATTGGAGTAAGGCACAAAACTTTGTCAGGTGGTGGCCCTCCATATTAGATTTCGTAGAAAAAACACATGGTGGTGGTGCCGTCAGAATACCTTGGCGGTTCAGTGGCAGATTCGAGCAAATAAAGATTTAGTCATTTGAATCTGTTTGTATGAGATTCTAGCCAGATACCCCCACCCAGGGAACTTCCCAACCCCTTAGCACTCAAAGCGGAAGAGTGCTAAACTAAGCTCCAGATTTCGGTTGTTTTCTGGAGAATCCGGACCTATGACCACCACTGCATTGACATTGAACACCGCCCCCATGGCCGCTGCCAGCAGCACGGCCCTGACTGTTCGCGACCCCTGGGCCCTGGTGGCCCGCGGCCCGCTGGGCAATCTCGATGCCTATATTTCAGCCACCCACCAAATCCCCATGCTCACCCCCGAGGAAGAGCAGGAGCTGGGTGAACGCCTGCAACGCGACAACGATCTGGAAGCTGCCCGCCGCTTGGTGCTGAGCCACCTGCGGCTGGTGGTGGCTGTGGCCCGCCAGTATTTGGGTTATGGCCTGCCGCATGCCGACCTCATTCAAGAGGGCAACATTGGCCTGATGAAGGCTGTCAAGCGCTTCGACCCCAGCCGGGGCGTGCGCTTGGTCAGCTTTGCCTTGCACTGGATCAAGGCGGAAATTCACGAGTACATCATCCGCAACTGGCGCATGGTGAAAATGATCACCACCAAGGCCCACCGCAAGCTGTTTTTCAACCTGAGCAGCTTCAAGAAGTACGGCCAAACCCTGTCGCAAGACCAAATTGCCGAAGTGGCCAGCGAGCTGAATGTGCGCCCAGAGGATGTGAGCGACATGGAACGCCGCATGGCCGGTGCCGAGTTCAGCCTCGACCCCGTGATTGACATCGACAGCGACGAAGCCACCCACAACCCGGTGCGCTACCTGGCCGCCGAGGGTGCAGAGCCCTCTGAAGTGCTGGAAGCAGCCAGCCACGAGCGCCTGCACGCGGAAGGCCTGCAATTGGCCCTGGAAAGTCTGGACGAGCGCAGTCAACGGGTGATTTCCAGCCGCTGGTTGGCTGGCGACCAGGCCAAAACCCTGCACGACCTGGCGGCCGAACTGGGTGTGTCGGCCGAGCGGGTGCGCCAAATTGAGGTGGCTGCCATGAAGAAGATGAAAACCGCGCTGCTGAAATACGAAGCGGCTTGATTTGTCATTCACATCACCTACACTAAGGGCTTGGTATCAAGCCCTTTTTTATTGCACAAACTTTTACTGGCACGGCCCAGCGCGAGTCATCCATGATTGTTGTCCACCACCTTGAACACTCCCGCTCACAGCGCATTCTCTGGCTACTGGAAGAACTCGGCCTGCCGTATGAAGTGAAGCACTACAAACGGGATGCCAAAACCTACCTGGCCCCGCCGGAGCTATTCAAAGTGCACCCCTTGGGCAAAAGCCCGGTGATTACAGATGGCGATGTGACCGTGGCCGAAAGGGGCGCCATCATTGAATACTTGGTCGACAAGGCCGGTGGCAAATTGCGCCCGGCACCGGGCACACAAGCCCACCGCGACTACACCTACTGGCTGCATTTTGCGGAAGGCTCGGCCATGCCGTTTTTGGTCATGACCCTGATTTTCAACAAAATTGAGCAAGCCCCTGTGCCCTTGCTGTTGAAACCCCTCATTCTGCCCATCGCCAAAGGCATTTCAGCCCAAGTCAAAAAGAACTTTCTGAACCCCAACCTGGAACGGCAATTTCAGTATCTGGAGGGCATTTTGGCCAAGCAACCCTGGTTTTGCGGACAGAGCATGACCGCAGCCGACATCATGATGAGCTTCCCGCTGGAAGCCGCCATGGACCGGGCCTCCGATGCATCCAGCAACCTGCCTCACATCAAAGCCTTTGTGGACCGCATTCACGCCCTGCCCACCTACCAAAAAGCCCTTGAAGTGGGCGGCCCCTACGCGTACGCTTAAAGCACCATGAACACATCCAACACGCCAGAGAAAGCCCTGCAGGAAGCCACCCTCACCGGTGTTCGCGGCCAGGTTCAATTGATGCGCGACGGCGCGATTCTGCCAGCAGCAGAGGGTATGGCGCTGTTGCCGGGCGACCGCATTGTGACCGATGCCACGGCCCATGCCGTGGTGAAGTTCACCGGTGTTGCTGAGCCCTTGGTGATTGAACAAGGCTCCGCAGCAACCCTGAACCTGCAAACACTGGATGGGCAAGACGCCCCACAGTGGGTAGCCGCTGACATGCAAGGAGACGGTATTTTCTTCCAAGACCCCAGTGCAAGCGCGCAAGCCACAGGCGACGAAGGCGTGTTCGGTTTGGTGGGCACCGGCTTGGTCACAGGCGGAGCATTTCCCGTTATTGAAACAGTGGCAGCACTGGCCGGTACCGCCGCCATTGTGGCCGACAGTGGCAACAGCAGTGACACAACCACCAGCATGTCCGCGGACACCTCGGGCAGCGGCACCGACACCACGGGTGGCAACACGGGCGGGACGGATACCGGCGGTGGTAACACCGGGGGTGGCGACACAAGCGGTGGCGGTACAGACATGGGCGGTACGCCCACAGCGGGCCCGCTGGATGCAGTTCTTGCGCCAGTCACAGACAGTGTGGACACCTTGCTGACCACACTGGGGATCCCCAACCCGATTGGGCACTCTGCCTTGCCAACCGAGGGTTTGAGCAGCCTGACCGGTGCATTGACTACGGCCTAAGTAACTGGCACAGATCGGGCTGAGTGGACGTTCGCTGATGACTTGCTGCTGTGCACTGCGCGATCAAACCCAAACAATGCCGGTGTGCACGGCGCCGAACAGTCAGCCCCCCGATCGGTTTGACCCGCACAGCATTCGAACACACGGACCGAGATGTCTGAGCCACGCAGTGGCGAGTTCTCGGGACGGTTCGACATGCGCGGGGCAACCTTTACTTTTCGGGGGGCGTTCGGACCGGGCTACCGGTGTTGCTGGGGGCTATAAAACTGACCGGGCTACCGGCGTTGCCAAGGATAAGCAGACTAAACCGGGTCTGCGTTAACTTTTACTTCCCATCCAGAATTTGCGCCACATCCTCAACAACCGGCACCGGGTCAGCATTGTGCCTAACCAGCAAACGCGCCCTGCCCTGTTGATCAAACACATAACTGGCAGCGGTGTGGTCCATCAGGTAGTTGCCATCGGGCTTGTCCACCTTTTGCGCAAACACCCGCAGCCCAGCCAGCAAGGGCTTTAATTCATCGGGGGTGCCCCACAGTGCCTGAAAATCGGGGTTGAATTGCGGTACGTATTTGGCAAGAAGCTCAGGGGTGTCCCGCTCCGGGTCCACCGTCACAAAAATCACCTGCAGGTTTTTACCCTTCTCGCCCAGTTTGGCTTTCACCTCATTCCATTGCTGCATGGTCGTCGGGCACACATCCGGGCAGTGGGTATAGCCAAAAAACAGCGCAACCACCTTGCCTTTGTAGCTGTCCAGCGTACGGGTTTCGCCCTGCAAATCTTTCAGCTTGAACGGGGCCACCAGGGACGACCCAGTGATGTCGGTGTTCACGAACTTGGCAGGGCCAACATTGCAGGCGGACAACATGCCAATACCGAGGCTCAGGGCCAACACGGCCAGGACACGACGACGGGAAACAACTTGCAGGGACAACATCCAAACCCCCAACAGAACAGACAGACCAATGGCCTTCTTACCAGGCCACGTAGTGATCAACCAGAAGCGCGGCAAACAACAGCGCAAGGTAGGCAATGGAAAACGCAAAGGCCTTTTTGGCTTTGGCGTCGCTGTAGCGCTTCCACAGCACCCAACCATAGCCAATAAAAATGGCATTCAACACCACAGCACTGACCAGGTAAATCCAGCCACTCATTTTCATGGCGAAGGGAATCATCGTGGTGGCAGCCAGCATCAGCGTGTACAAAAATACATGCAGGCGGGTGAATTCAGCCCCATGCGTCACAGGCAACATCGGCAACCCGGCCTTGGCGTATTCCTGCGTGCGGTAGAGGGCCAAAGCCCAGAAGTGCGGTGGGGTCCACACAAAAATAATCAGGAACAGCACCAGCGCCTCGGGCGACACGGTGTTGGTGACCGCAGCCCAACCCAACACCGGCGGCATGGCACCGGAAGCGCCGCCAATCACGATGTTTTGGGGCGTGTTGGGCTTCAGAATGAGGGTGTAAATGATGGCGTAGCCCACGAAGGTGGCCAGTGTGAGCCACATGGTGAGCGGGTTCACGAAAAAGTAGAGCACCCACACACCCAAGCCGCCCACCAACCCGGAAAACACCAAGGTTTGCATGGAGTTCAGTTCGCCACGTGGCAAGGGGCGTGCGCGTGTGCGCGCCATGACAGCATCAATTTGCTGCTCAACCAGACAATTGAATGCCGCCGCAGCACCGGCCACCAGCCAAATGCCAAACGTGGCAGCCACCAGCACCTGCGCATCGGGCAGGCCGGGCACCGCCAAAAACATGCCGATGACTGCGCAAAACACAATGAGCGCCACCACGCGTGGTTTTGTGAGCGTCCAGTACTGCTTGGCAATGTGGGAGAGGCTGCTCACGGCGGGTCGGCTACTTTTGGTGGAATTGGCGCTGGTCATGGTGGATAAGCCTTGTCGATCAGGCCCCGGCGTGCGGGATCACTCGGTGGCTTGCAAGCCGATAGTTTACCAAGATCAGCGTCACCAGAAGCAGCGCCGCGCCCCCATTGTGCAGAACCGCCAACCACAACGGCAGGTGGAAGACCACATTGCCAATGCCCATGGCGATTTGCAGGGTCAGTACACCCACCACTTTCAAGGCCAATGCCTGGCGGCCGGGCGTGCGCCACAGGGCCAATGCCAGGGTCAGCAACACGGCAGTGACCACGATGGCGCCCATGCGATGGGTGAAATGAATGGCGGTGAGCGATGACACGTTCAACAACTGCCCATCGGGTGTTTCGCCCAGCTCACGCACAATGTGGAACGCGTGATTGAACTCCATGGTGGGCCAGTAGCTGCCTTGGCAGGTGGGGAAGTCGGTACACACCACCGCTGCATAATTGGTGCTGACCCAACCACCCAGAATGATTTGCGCGCACACCACCAGCAGACCTGCACGGGCCAGCCACACCAGCCGCTGCGAATCCCGCGGTGGAGATACGGTGCGGGCCGGCGTGGTTTGGCGCAGCCACAGCCAGGTGAGCAAACCGAGCACCGACATGCCGCCAATCAAATGGCCTGTCACGATGGCCGGCTTGAGCAGCAAGGTTACCGTCCAGGCACCAAAGGCGCCCTGCAAGCAGACCACGCCCACCAGGGCTGTGGCCAATACCGGCGACTGCCGCAGCTCATGACGCTTTCGCCAGGCCATGACGGCAATCGAGATAATCACCAAACCCAAGAAGCTGGCAATGTAGCGGTGAACCATTTCTTTCCACGCTTTGGGAATGGACACCGGCCCGTGGTCGCCGCCTTGCTCCTGCACAGCGGCTGCAATATCGGCAGCCGCGTGGCTGGGCGTGAGCTTGCCGTAACAACCTGGCCAGTCGGGGCAACCCAAACCTGCATCAGACAAGCGCACATAGGCGCCCAGCATGATGAGACCGAAGGTCAACACTGTGGCAAACATCACCAATCGCTTGAAACTCATGACTTCCTCAACCCACGCTTAACCAATATTGGACGCCCACAACAGGCGGCTGATGTCCTTTCGAAACTTGTCGAATTCCAGCTGTGCATTCGGCGGAAACCGCATCATGACGTGCCCAAGCGGGTCGGCCATGAACACATGGTCTCGAATGCTGCCCACCGCTTCAACGCCCTTGGTGCCGACAATACCCTGGCTGAGCGGCAGCCAGTTGTTCAGGTCAGCCTCAGCAGCGCGAATGAAATGCACATTCGGAAAAGCCCGCAACAGCTGGGTCTCCAGGGGGCCGCTGTCAGTCACAAACACCACCCGCTCAATTCGGCTTTGATCCTTGCCCTTGCTGGCACGCGCCTGCCGCTGGAAAAACAGGGTGTTTTGGCAGACTTGATCACATTGACTGCTGATGACCTGAATCAGCACCCACTTGCCTTTGAGCGACTGCATGGAAAAGTCGTCGCCGTTGATGTTTTTGAACACCGTGGCAGACACGGGCATCTGCGGATCGAGAATGGTGCCGTAGTTGTTGGTGACATCGGGCTTGTTGACGAAATAGAGGTAAAACGCCGCCACAATCGGCAGCGCACATGTCAAAAAAACCAGAATGATGGTGCGTCGGCCACTTCGGGTCGACGACGGTGTATTGGATGAGGTGGGCATTGCATTCATGGTGTCTGCTCTATCGATTCGTTTCAGCCGCAAAGCGGAATTCTTTCCACAACAAAAACAGGGTCAAGGCACCCAGTGCCACGGTCATGCCGTACCACTGGAACGCATAGCCCCGGTGCCGGGCCACCTGCTCGGGCAAACCCACCGCCGCCATGTAAAAGCCGTCTTGCTGGCGCGCGCCTTGGCCGGTTTGATCGGTGTCAGCCACCGGCTGCAAAGTGACCACAAAATTGCTCACCGGTTCCTTCATCAGCTGCGCAAACGCATCACTGCTGAAGTTGGACCACACGCGTCGCCCCTGGTCAGTCTCCTCATGAATGGCACTGGCAGCACCACCCACCTTGAAGCCGAACAATTCCGCTGCCTGCGCAAAGCGGGGCAAAATGGTGCCCGTCAGCTCGACCTCACCGGGTGCTGTGCTGGGCAACGGTGGTGCCTTGCGCGGGTTGGCCGGGTCACGCAACAACAAACCGCGGTCCACTGGAATGACATAATGCTGGCCAGTCGGCTGAAACCCCTGCACCACCATGACCGCGGGCAAACCGTTAAATTGACGGTTGTCCACGTACACCACCGCATCGGCTAAATATTGCCCATGCAGCAAAATTTTGCGATAGGACAAATTGTCCAAGTCCACACGGGCCGACTGCGGGCTGATGGGCGCTGCTTTCAGGGCCTGTGCCTGGTGATCGTGCAGGGCCTGCTTTTCATCGCCCCGACGGGTTTGCCAGTTTCCCAACGACCAGGTACCCCAAGCCATGGAAAACCCCAGGAATGCCGTCAACAGCCACTTTGAGCGCGAAAAAGGTTGAGCGGACTTATCCATGACACACCCTGCCATGACATACTGCGGTGGGCGCACACGCGCACACATTGATACAGGTGCAGTTCATGAAAGTTGTTATCGCCATTGGGTTCATCGTCATTTTGGGCAGCTTGGCCTCTGCCTTTTTCTTTCTGATGAAAGACCGCAGCAAATCACCCAACACCGTGGTGCGCTCGCTCACAGTGCGAATCGGTGTATCCATTGCCCTGTTTCTCATGATTCTGATTGCCTACAGCCAAGGCTGGATTGAACCCACCGGCATCCGTTAAACAGCTGCTGAACTGCAGCTAGGCGGCGCCACTGTCAAAAACAAGGCCACCGGACTTGATCCAGTGGCCTTGGGGTACTTCCTGTTTAATGGGTATTCGCAGTTCGGCACAATCCGTCCGAACCGGCTTACAGCCAGTACACCACCACGTACAGACCTAACCACACCACGTCCACGAAGTGCCAGTACCACGCAGCCGCTTCAAAGGCGAAATGGTGCTCAGGCGTGAAGTGGCCCTTCATGCAGCGAATCATGATGAAGAACAACATGATGGCGCCGATGGTTACGTGGAAACCGTGGAAACCGGTCAACATGAAAAAGGTGGAACCAAACACGCCGGAGGTGAGCTTCAGGTTCAGCTCGGTGTAGGCATGGTGGTATTCATAGGCTTGGAATCCCATGAAAATGGCACCCAGCAGGACGGTGAGGGCCAAGCCCATGATCAACTTGCCGCGCTGGTTGGCCAGCATGGCGTGGTGCGCCCAAGTCAGGGTGAGGCCAGAGGTCAACAGCAATGCGGTGTTGATGGTCGGGATGGGCCATGGACCCATTTTCTCGAAAGACTCGATGGTGCCCGCCGGACCGGTGTTGGGCCAATGCGCGCCGAAATCGGGCCACAGGAAAGACTTATTATCCAGGTCACCCAGCCAAGGCATCGCGATTTGGCGTGCATAAAACAGCGCACCGAAAAACGCGGCAAAAAACATGACTTCCGAGAAAATGAACCAACCCATGGACCAGCGGAAGGACACATCCACCCGGTCGCTGTACATGCCACCTTCAGACTCGGAGATGACGGTTCGAAACCAGCCAAACAGCGTGAAGAACAGGATCGCCATGCTCACCGCAAAGGAGATGGGCCCCCAGCTCACACCGTTGACCCAATTCGACATGCCCAGCACGAAAAAGAACATCGCCAATGCGCCCATGATGGGCCATTGGGACAGGCCCGGCACAAAGTAATATGGTGCATTCGCACGCATGGTGGTTTCTCCTATTTCTCGTATGTAGAGGTATTCACTGCTTCTTGAATTCTTATTGTGACTGCCTATACAACATCAGGCCGTGGCCACAACCCATTTCACCAACATCACCAACCCGATCACAAACACTGCGGCGGCACCAATGCCCACCAAAATGACATGCACCGGGTTGAGCTTTTGCATGTCTTCAGCGTGGCTTTTGCCCTTGCGCACCCCAAAAAACGACCACAACACAGCGGACAGCGTCTGCAAAAACGTGGCCTTATCAGCCTTGCGGCTGGCCGCCTGCTTGATGTCATCACTCAAGCGCGTTCCTCAGGGTTTGGCTTGCGCCGTTGCGCCAGCCACTTCAAAAAAGGTGTAACTCAGCGTGACGGTGTGAACATCCTTGGGCATTTTCGGATTAATCACAAACACCACGGGAAACTCTTTGCTTTCACCGGCCTTGAAGGGCTGCTGCTTGAAACAGAAGCATTCCAGCTTGTTGAAATCAGCGGCCGCCTTCATGGGCAAATAACTGGGAATGGCCTGCCCCTGCACATCCCGGTCCAGGTTGTTTTTCACCTGGTACTTGATGGTCACGATCTCACCCGGATGAACCATCATCCGGTGGGTTTCGGGCTTGAACACCCAATTGCCCCGCTCGTTGGCATCAAAAATCACTTCAATGCTTCGGCTGGTATCCACTTGCGTGTTTTTAACCACTTCCGCGGCATTCACATCCTGCTTGGTGAGCACATTGATGCCGGTCACCTTGCAAATGGCACGATAGATCGGCACCAGCGCGTAACCAAACGCAAACATGGCCACCACAATCACAGCCAGCCGCACCAGCATTTGCCGGTGCAAACCTTTTGAAGCGACCTGTTTGCTGCTCATCAATACTCCGCCCGAAGGCTTTTACTGCATCAAATTCAAAATACTGGGTTCCATGATCTTGCGGACCACAATTCCCACAAAGAACACCAACGCAACCGACAACAGAATCAGTCCGGTTTTCCGGTTGCGTTGCTTTTGTTCAGGTGTCACTTCGAGACCTCTCACTTCACCACGGGGGGCGTTTCAAAGGTGTGGAATGGCGCGGGTGATGGAACAGTCCACTCCAGGCCTTCTGCACCTTCCCAGGGTTTGGCGGGTGCCTGCTCACCTTGCTGGAACAACCAGGCCCTCAACACACACCACAGAAAGATCAGCTGAGACAAACCAAACCAGAACGCCCCAATGGTGGCAATGGCGTGGAAGTCGGTGAACTGTGTGGCGTAGTCTGCATAGCGGCGTGGCATACCGGCCAAGCCCAGGAAGTGCATGGGGAAGAAGGTCACGTTAAAGCTGATCAGGCTGGACCAGAAGTGCAGCTTGCCCAGTTTTTCGCTGTACATGCGGCCAGACCACTTGGGCAGCCAGTAGTAGGTGCCAGCAAACAGGGCGAACAGAGAACCGGCCACCAGCACATAGTGGAAGTGGGCCACCACGTAGTAGGTGTCTTGCAGCTGAATGTCCACCGGTGCAACCGCCAAAATGAGGCCGGTGAAACCGCCCATGGTGAACACGAAAATGAAGCCCACGGCAAACAGCATCGGGGTTTCGAAGGTCATGGAGCCTTTCCACATGGTGGCCAACCAGTTAAACACCTTCACGCCGGTGGGGATGGCGATCAGCATGGTGGCATACATGAAGAACAATTGGCCTGTGACTGGCATGCCGGTTGTGAACATGTGGTGCGCCCACACGATGAACGACAGGATCGCAATCGATGCTGTGGCGTACACCATGGAGCTGTAACCAAACAGGGTTTTGCGGGCGAAGGTGGGCACAATGTGCGACACGATACCGAAGGCCGGCAAAATCATGATGTACACCTCGGGGTGACCGAAGAACCAGAAAATGTGCTGGTACATCACGGGGTCGCCACCGCCAGCGGCGTTGAAGAACGATGTACCGAAGTGACGGTCGGTCAACACCATGGTGATGGCACCAGCCAGCACGGGCATCACGGCGATCAACAGGTAAGCTGTGATCAGCCAAGTCCAGCAGAACATCGGCATCTTCATCAGGGTCATGCCTGGCGCGCGCATGTTCAGGATGGTGGTGATGATGTTGATGGAACCCATGATGGAAGATGCGCCCAGAATGTGCATCGCGAAAATCGCGGCGTCCATGCCAGGGCCCATTTGTACAGACAAGGGTGCGTACAGTGTCCAGCCGGCTGCTGTGGCACCACCGGGCATGAAGAACGAGGCTGTCAGGATGATGGCGGCAGGCACCATCAGCCAGAAGCTGAAGTTATTCATGCGGGCAAAGGCCATGTCGGAACAGCCGATCTGCAGGGGGATCATCCAGTTGGCAAAGCCCACGAAAGCAGGCATCACCGCGCCAAACACCATGACCAAACCGTGCATGGTGGTGAGCTGGTTGAAGAACTCGGGGTGAAACAACTGAAGGCCGGGCTGGAACAATTCCGCACGCAGCATCAATGCCAGAATGCCGCCTTCCAGCAACATGGTGAATGAAAAAATCAGGTACAGGGTACCGATGTCTTTGTGGTTGGTGGCAAACAGCCAGCGACGCCACCCGTGCGGATGGTCATGGGCGTGGTCGTGGCTGTGGTCGTGTCCGTGGGCCAAATCTGCCGCGGTAGTGCTCATACTAATCTCCCAAGCAAATTATTGACGTGCAGCCATCACAGCTTTTGGCTGGACGACCGGGTCAGGACCTGTACCAGCATTGGCCCAGGCATTCCGTGTGTAGGTGATGACAGACGCGATTTCCACATCTGACAGCTGTTTCCAGGCCGGCATGGCATTGCGGCCGTGCAGCAGGATGTCAATTTGACCCGCCTGTGGGCCCATGACCAGCTTGGAACCCACCAGCGCGGGAAAAGCGCCAGGGATGCCCAAACCAGTGGCCTGGTGGCAAGCCGCACAGTTGGCATTGAATACTTTCTCGCCGCGGGCTACCAGGTCTTCCTTGGTCCATTCCTTGTTGGGATCGTCCTGCTTGGCCTTCATTTCGGTCAGCTTGGCTTGAACCCACTTGGCATAGTCTTCTTCGGATTTCACTTCCACCACGATGGGCATGAAAGCATGGTCTTTGCCGCACAGCTCAGCACATTGGCCGCGGTACACGCCCACTTTTTCTGCTTTGAACCAGGTGTCGCGCACGAAGCCGGGAATCGCATCCTGCTTCACGCCAAACGCCGGGATCATCCAGGCGTGAATAACGTCGTTGGCTGTGGTCACCATGCGGATTTTCTTGCCCACTGGAACCACCATGTTGTTGTCCACTTCCATCAGGTAGTGTTCGCCACGGGGAGCAGCGGTTTCACCTTTGTGGTCTTCAATCTGGTTTCGCGGGGTGGACAGTGTGGACAGGAAGGAAATGCCCTCGCCTTCGCCCGCGAGGTATTCATAACCCCATTTCCACTGGTAACCCGTCGCCTTGATGGTGATGTCCGCATTGGAAGTGTCTTTCATGGCGACCACGGTTTTGGTGGCGGGCAAGGCCATGCCGATCACGATCAAGAAAGGAACCACGGTCCAAATGATTTCAACGGTGGTGCTTTCGTGAAAAGAGGCCGGCTTGGCGCCTTTCGACTTGCGGTGGGCAAAGATTGAGTAAAACATCACGCCAAACACAGCCACGAAAATGACCAAACAAATCACCAGCATCATGGTGTGCAGGTCATAAATTTGGCGTGCAATTTCGGTCACAGGCTCAGCCAGGTTGTACTGGCGCGGTTGCCCGGACACGTTCTCGGCGAGTGCTGCACCTCCGAAGGTTGTCATCGCAACAGCAGCGGCCGCAGCCAGTGCTCCACGAAACCCCAAGGACGACTTCAACATGGCGATCCTCAATCTCAAAAAAAGTCCAATCGATAAACAGCTGCTTGACTAGAACCGAGCTGGTTTACACCGCACAAGCCGCCCTGGCCAACGCTGCACGCAATTCCTTGTGCAACGCCGGCTTGTCTTTTTCGGCAATAAACTTGCCGATTTTCACGTGTTGGCCTTTGTGACTGATGGTCAGAGGCGCCTTGTAACGTCCGTTGTAATCCAGCCGGGCCCACTGGGGGGACAGCGAAATTTCGGTGCGCTTGGCACCGTCTGCAAACACAAGCTTGAGCTGGTAGGGTGCAAGTTCGATCATTTCGAAATCTGTGGCATGCCTGGCATACACCAGAAACGCCACACCCACCAGCATCAACTCAAGGCCCGCAAACGGCAACACAATCCAGTAACCCGCAATCAGGAACCCGGTGGCTACAACCAGGGTCGAACCGCAGATGGCCGCATACCAAGCCAGCAATTGCCGTGGGGATAAGGAACAGTTTTTCCGAAACACCCACCGCTCAGACTGATTGGCCTCGACCAGATCAACCTCGGGTTTGGACGTCGTGTGTTCAAACCCGGGACTTGAATCTTCTGGAATCATGCCCATGTACCTCATAAGAGCAGTCATTCAGACCCACCACACCCATTGACTGGATGTAGAAGAAACCTTCGAATTATAGGCTCAAGAATTACGACCAATCAACAAGGCTGGCGCATTCAATCCGTGTTTTCCACGAAATACTTCAAGTACATTCGAGTACATTCAAAAAAGACCTTTAGCGACGGCTACTTGGCGCCACGTCGCCCACCAATGTCCTGAAGCCGAACCGTGGCCAAACCGGGCTTGGGCGCACGCTCAACCTTCCAGGCATGCCCATACACCAGCTCCAAAGTGAGCGGAATACGGCCTGTGTCATTTTGTCTCAGCCCTTCCAACTCGGCCAAAGCCTGTGTTAGGGCTGTTTTCCCACGCAGACCCGTTGAAACACCACCCCCCAGGGCGAGCAGGTTGTTACCCATCAGCGCACGCCAATCCGCGAGCAGCGCTTGCGGCGCGGCATAGGTCAAGGTCAATTTCTCCATCTCCATGACTGGGTCTGAAAAACCCAACCGGCTAAGCAGGTCGCCCACATCATGCATGTCGGGGAAGTCGGGCATGGCCACACCCAGTGCTTGCGCAACGCCAGCCAGCTCGGTGGCCGTGTCAGGACCAAACAACGAGAAAAACAGGCCACCGTCTGGCTTGAGGATACGGTGCCATTCCTGCACCTGAAATGCAGGATCGGCCACATGGTGCAACCACAGGGGCGACCACACCATGGCCATGCTGGCATCCGGCAACGGCACGGGTTGCGAAGGCAGCACGGCGGTCGTGCTGGCTGGCGACTTTCCCCAACCAGCCCACAGGCGGGACAGCACCCCTACCACGGTGTTGTGTTGATCCGGTGGCAACAGGGGCAGGGCTTCGGGTGCACAACGCATGAATTCCCGACCTTCAAAGAGTGTTTCCACCGGCCCAAGCACGGCTGGGTGTAACCAGCCTTGGTGCAATACCCCTCCCTCGGCTGGGCGCATGATCTGCGCCCGGTCCACCATCCGGCGATTGACTTCATCCAGGATAAACGGCGCTGGCCCACGAACCCTGCGTGCCCATTGACGAACCCAAGCGGCATTGGAACGCTCGATTTTCCAGAACTCACCCATATGAAACCACCAAACCGCATGCCCGCAACAAAGCACCGATTGTATCGGTTTTGGCTGAGTGCCCGGCATGCATTTGAACAAGCCGACCCCTGGCTCCCTTGGCGGGTTTGCACAGCCTGCGAACAGCCATTTCGCAGGCACGCCACGGCAGGCCATGCCCTGTGCGCCTGGCTGTGTACTTCGTGCACAAAACACGTGGCCATCGCGCAGCGCACTGTGCGCTGTGTTCAATGTGCCTTGCCATTGGGGCCACGCCCACAGGCCTTTGGCTGGACACGGTGCCGCCACTGCAAGGCAAACCCAGACCCTGATCTACAGGCGTTGGTCTGCAGCGATTATTCGCCCCCGGCCGATGACTGGATACAGACCATGAAATACCGAAAAGGCTGGGGCATGGTTCCGATGTTGGCCGACTGGCTGGCCGACCAATGGCGGCAAGACCACCGCTTTGCGCAGAATCGCGATTGGACAAGTTGCACGCTGCTGCCGGTGCCCAGCAGCCCCGGGCGCCTGCGACAACGCGGCTATAATCAGGCGGCGTTGCTGGCCAAAGCGCTGGGCCAGCGGCTGAACTGGCGATTGAACACCGACACGTTGCACAAGACAGAAGACACCCAATCCCAAGCCGGATTGGACAAGGCTGGCCGCCTGCAGAATTTGCAACATGTTTTTCGCGTGGTCAAACCCGTTCAACGCCTGGGCACCATTGCCTTGGTGGATGATGTGATCACCACCGGTGCCACGACCGCTGCTTGCGTTCACGCGCTGCGGCGGGCTGGCGCGCAGCGCATACTCGTCATGGCCATTTGCAGGACTCCAGAATGATTCACGTGGTATTGGTTGAACCCGAAATTCCGCCCAACACAGGCAATGTTATCCGGCTATGTGCCAACACCGGTGCGCAACTTCACTTGATCGAACCCTTGGGCTTTCCGCTGGACGACGCGCGAATGAAACGGGCGGGCCTGGACTACCACGAATACGCCCAGATGAAAGTGCACGCCAATTGGCAGGCATTTCTGGACAGCGAACAACCCCGACCTGACCGGTGCTTTGCCATGACCACCAAGGGCCAACGCTCACCATTTGAAGTGGCCTACCAAGCCGGTGATTACTTGGTGTTTGGCTGCGAAACCCGGGGCCTATCCGAGGACATTCGCAGTTGGTTTGCGCGCGAGAACTGGTTGAGGCTACCGATGCGACCTGAGAGCCGGTCGCTTAACTTGTCCAATTCCGTGGCAGTCAGTGTGTACGAGGCCTGGCGGCAACTGGGTTTTGGGGGTGGACGCTAGCCGGGGACCTGCTCCGATTTTGCGCCGCGGGAGAGCAGGCGCATCACCCCCTCGCCTGGGCTGATGCCCTCAAACAGGGTGGCATTCACCGCCGCGGTGATGGGCATGTCGACCCCCAACCTGGCAGCCAGTTCATGCACCACCGGCGCACATTTGACGCCCTCAGCCACCTGCCCCAGCTCTTGCAGAATCTGCTCAAGGCTTTTTCCCTGCGCTAGCATGAGTCCTACCCGCCGGTTTCGGGACAAGTCGCCGGTGCATGTCAAAATCAGGTCACCAAACCCGGACAGGCCATTCAGCGTCTCGGGCTGTGCACCCAAGGCAGCGGCCAGTCGCTTGATTTCAGCCATGCCGCGGGTGATGAGCGCTGCGCGCGCATTCAAACCCAATTGCATGCCATCGCACATGCCAGTGGCCACCGCCATGATGTTTTTAACGGCGCCGCCCACTTCGGCACCCACAATGTCATCGAGCTCGTAGACCCGCATGGCTGCATGGTGTGCCGCCGCCACCATGGCTGCCCGATGGGCAGGACAAGCGGATGCCGCGGTGAGTGCACAAGGCAAACCTTTGGCCACTTCGGCGGCAAACGAGGGGCCAGTGAGCGCGCCACCATGGGGTTTGCCCAGCACCGCCTCCACCACCTGGTGCGGCATTAAACCGGTGCCCACTTCAAATCCCTTGCAGAGCCACACAATGGGCGGCCATTTCTCAAAGGGAACAATGTTCAGCAAGGCCTGCAAAGTGGCACGCAACGCGCCCATGGGCGTACCCAACACCCACAGACGCTCGTCGGCTGGGCCCTGCAGGGCATGGCGGGCAGCCTCTGCAAAATCAGCCTCAGCCTTTAAATGCAGATTGAGCTTGATGCCAGCCAAGTAGCGGGGGTTTTCATTGACGTGGTTAATGGACTCGACCACCTGCACATCGCGCCCCCACAGCACCACATGGTGGGCAAACGCCATGTGCGTGGCCACTGCGGTGCCCCAGGCACCAGAACCGAAAACGGTGATGTGCATGGGGCCTCCCGTGGCGAATCAGGCGTTGGCGGTGGATGCGGCGGCGGCTTCTTGCGCAGCAGCCAGGCGTTGCTGGTAGAACTGCTCGAAGTTAATGTCCGACAGGTGCACGGGCGGAAAGCCTGTGCGGGTGATCATGTCGGCCACGTTGGCACGCAGGTACGGGTAGATCATGCCGGGGCAGAGAATGCCCAGCAAGGGGTCGTATTGGTCTTCGGGCACACCGGAAATTTCAAAAATACCGGCCTGCTTGCATTCAACCAAAAAGGCAACCTTGTCACCAATTTTGGCAGTCACCGTCACAGTCACTTCCGATTCAAACACGGTGTCGCCCAGGCGCTGAGCACCCACATCCACCGACACTTCAATGGCGGGTGGATTTTTTTCCAGAAAAATTTGGGGGGCGTTGGGCAATTCCAGTGAAGCGTCTTTGACGTACACACGCTGCATTTGAAAGACGGCTTCTTGGGCTTGTTCGGCCATGTGCTGGCTCCTTGATTCGGGTTTCGGGTTATTGGTCGCCGTTCAACAACGGCATGAGTTTGCCAGCGCGGTCCAGCGCGGCCAGGTCATCGAAACCGCCCACATGGGTGGAGCCGATGTAAATTTGGGGCACGGTACGGCGACCGGTTTCAGCCATCATTTTCTCGCGCTGTTCGGGCTCCAGATCGATCCGGATTTTTTCAATCGAGCTGACGCCGCGTTCGGTGAGCAGACGCTCAGCGCGCTGGCAGTAGGGGCACACCGCGGTGGTGTACATGCGGACTGGGGCCTGGGTGTTGCTCATGTGAATACTCCTTTACAGACATTGCCGGGACGATGGCTTAATAAGTGGACCGTTCAGGCTTTCGATTTGGTGCTGTTCTTTTTCAGGGGCAGACCCGCTTCAAACCAAGCAGCAATGCCACCATCCAGCACCTGCACATCGGTGTAACCCTCGCCCTGCAAAATTTTGGCGGCAGGCACGGCACGCAAGCCTTTTTGGCACACCACAATAACCGGGATATCCTTGTTTTTGGACACGGTGGCCGCCTTGGCCTTGATTTGGTCCAACGGGATGCGTTTGGACTGTGCGATGGCGCCCACGGTGTTGAAAGTGTCTTCGTCGCGAATATCGATCACCACGGCCTTTTTCTGGTTCAGCAACAGGGTGGCCTGCTGGGGCGTTACGCGGCGCGCACCGCCTTTCATCACGGAGGGCCACACCAGCATCAGGCCTGAACCAATCGCCAGGGCAATCAACCAGCTGTTGTGTACCAAAAATTCTTGAGTCATACAGGTTACTTCGAGTGGGTCTTGGACGGCCTTTGATTATATAGCCTTGAATCGAGGCTAAAATGTGGGTTTGCCCAATCCTGACCAATCCTCTGCGGCCAACAGGCCGCGACGACAAAGGCCTCGACATGTACAAACTCGTATTGATGCGCCACGGCGAGAGCCAGTGGAACCTGGAAAACCGATTCACAGGCTGGGCCGACGTGGACCTGACCGACAAAGGCCGTGAAGAGGCTCGCAAGGCAGGTGAACTGTTGAAAGCCGAGGGCTTCAGCTTCGATGTGGCCTACACGTCGGTACTGAAACGGGCCATCCGCACGCTGTGGATTGCCCTGGACACCATGGACCAGATGTGGCTGCCTGTGGTGCACACCTGGCGCCTGAACGAACGCCACTACGGCGACCTGCAAGGCTTGAACAAGGCAGAGACAGCCGCCAAGTTTGGTGAAGAGCAGGTGTTGATTTGGCGCCGTGCCTATGCGATTGCCCCCAACCCCATGACGGTGGACGACCCCCGCTTTGCGGGCAAAGACCTTCGCTATGCCAAGCTGAAGCCACAAGAGGTACCGCTGACCGAGTGCCTGAAAGACACGGTGGACCGCGTGATCCCCATTTGGAATGACGGCATTGCACCGGCCATCAAAGCCGGTCGGAAGGTGTTGATTGCTGCGCACGGCAATTCACTGCGCGCGCTCATCAAATACCTGGATGGCCTGTCGGAAGACGAAATTCTGAAGGTGAACATCCCCACCGCCCGTCCGCTGGTGTACGAACTGGACGAGAACCTCAAGCCCATTCGCCACTATTATTTGGGCGACCAGGCAGAGATTGAAGCAGCCATGGCCGCGGTGGCCAACCAGGGCAAGGCCAAGTAACGTCGATTGTTCCAACACCTGCCACCAACCATGAAGCCGCCCTGCTCAAGGTGCCTGCCCAGCGGCCTATTGCTGCTGGCGGCGCTCTATTTGTTCGCCCCTGTGGGACATGCCGCCACACAGGGCAACCCCGGGCGGGAATCGGCCGGCGCGCAGAAAGAACGGGATGAAGTTCGCAAGCAGCTCGAGGCTGTGAAAAAAGCGATTGCCCAAACCAGCACCGAAAAGAAACGCGCAGCCAAGGCACTGGGTGTGGTGGAACAAAAACTGAAAGACACGGCGGCCCGAATTGCGGCGTTGGACAAGGAACGCAAGGCCCTGGAGGCGGACATTGAGGACTTAACCCGGCAGGAAGCCCAACTGGCACTGGATTTGGCCAACACCCAAGACCGCCTGGCACGGGTGCTGCGCAACCAGTACCGCCGTACGGAAATCAACCCCACCCAGGCCTGGTTGGCAGGCCAATCCGCCAGCCAGGCTGCGCGGGACGGGTACTGGTACGAACGCATTTCCACAGCTGAAAAGGCATTGGCCGAACAACAGGTGAGGCAGGCTGAGGCGCTGGAAAAACTGCGCGTGGGCCTGGAGAAAAAACAAGACCGCCTGGAAGACACGATTGAGCGCCAGAGCAAAGCCCAAAAAGACTTGGCAGCCCAAAAAGAAGAACGCAGCCAGTTGATTGAAGACCTTAATTCCAAGCTGAGCGACCAGGAGTTGCAACGCAAGCGATTGCAACGGGATGAACAACGCCTGACCAACACCATCAACCAGTTGGCAAGGGCCATCGAAGAAGCCAAGCGGCGGGAGGCGGAGCGCGCCGCCCGCATCACCACCCTGCCCGATATCAAGAAAGGAACCCCGCCCAAAGAACGGGAAGCCCGCCCGTTCACGCCACCGCCCATGCCCAGCACGGGTGATTTTGCCAAACTCAAAGGCCGCATGGTGTTGCCGGTGCAAGGCACCATCGTGGGCCGCTTCGGCGCGACACGCACCAAAGACGGTCAAGGCCCTTCCTGGAAAGGCCTGTTCATTTCAGCAGACCCCGGACAACCCGTCCGGGTGGTGGGCAACGGCCGTGTGGTGTTTGCAGACTTTATGCGCGGGTTTGGCGAAATTCTGGTGATTGATCATGGTGACGAGTTCTTGAGCGTTTATGGAAACAACGGCAAACTGCTGAAGAAAACAGGCGATACCGTGAATGCCGGGGATGTGATTGCCGAAACCGGCAACAGCAGTGGTACCCTAGACAACGGGCTATACTTTGAACTCCGGCGTCAGGGCATCGCCTTCGACCCGCTTTCGTGGACCAAAGGTCAATAAATACTATGCAGCAGAAGTTACGGACAGTCAGTTTGGTGTCGGCCGGTGTGGTGGCTGGCGTGTTGGTCAGCCTGGGCGTGAGTGCCGTGGCCCAGCGGCAGCAACAACCGCCCGAGGCCTTGCCGCTGACCGAGCTTCGGCAGTTCACCGAAGTGTTTGGCGCCATCAAGAACTTCTACGTGGAGCCGGTGGGTGACGACAAGCTGTTTCAGGGTGCCATCAGCGGCATGGTTTCGAACCTGGACCCGCACTCCAGCTATCTGGATGCCGACGCGTTTAAAGAGCTGCGTGTGGGCACCCAAGGTGAATTTGGTGGCCTGGGCATTGAGGTGGGAACCGAAGACGGCTTTGTGAAGGTGATCTCGCCGATTGAAGACACCCCAGCGCAAAAAGCCGGCGTGAAAGCGGGCGACCTGATTGTGAAAATTGACGACAAACCCACCAAAGGCATGAGCCTGTCCGACGCGGTGGGCATGATGCGCGGCAAGCCAAAGACCGAGATCAAGCTCACTTTGTTGCGCAAAAACGAGGACAAGCCGATTGTGGTGACCATTGTGCGCGACGTGATCCGCGTGCAAAGCGTGAAGGCCAAAATGCTGGAAGGTGGCTATGGCTACGTTCGCGTGACCCAATTCCAGGAACACACCGGCGAATACCTGGCCAAGGCCCTGAACAAGCTGCAGGCTGAAAAACCCATGAAAGGCATTGTGCTGGACCTGCGCAATGACCCCGGCGGTTTGCTGAATGCCGCCGTGGGCGTTGCGGCAGCATTCCTGCCCCAAAACAGCCTGGTGGTCAGCACCGATGGCCGCACCGAAGACTCCCAGCGCAAGCTGGTGGCTTCTCCCGATGATTACCTGCGCGGCAAAGAAAAGGATTACTTGCGAGACCTGACCGCCGTGGCCAAAACCCTGCCCATGGTGGTGGTGGTCAATGGTGGATCGGCATCGGCATCGGAGATTGTGGCTGGTGCCCTGCAAGACCATGGCCGCGCGAAGGTGCTGGGCACGCAAACCTTTGGCAAAGGTTCGGTACAGACCATTCTGCCCCTGAACAACAACACGGCCATCAAACTGACCACGGCGCGCTATTACACGCCGTCAGGCCGCAGCATCCAGGCCAAGGGCATTGTGCCCGACTACCTGGTGACGGAAACACCCAATGGCGACGTCATTGAGCGTGTCCGCGAAGCCGACCTGTCACGCCACTTGTCCAACGACAAAGGTGAAAAGGAAACCCCCAGCGAGAAAAAGCCGGATGCCGATGTGCCCGCCAATGCGAAGCCAGTGGTGTTTGGTTCGGAGGACGACTTCCAGTTGCAACAGGCGGTGAATTACCTCAAAGGCAAGCCTGTGCAGCAAAATCGCAAGTTGGCCGAGCAACAAGCCAAGCAAGCCAAATAAGCCTGGTCATGCCGCTGAAGGACTTGAATGACGCGGAGTTGCTTCGCTACTCCCGCCACATCCTGTTGGACGATATTGGCATCGAAGGCCAAACCCGCATTGCCAACGCCACGGTGCTGGTGGTGGGTGCGGGCGGTCTGGGCTGCCCCAGCGCACTGTATTTGGCCAGCGCTGGCGTGGGTACCCTCATCATGGCCGACGATGACGAAGTTGACCTGACCAACCTGCAACGACAAGTGCTGCACACCACCGCACGGGTGGGCATGCCCAAGGTGGATTCGGCACGCGAACAACTGCTGCAAATCAATCCACTGATCCAGATTGAGCCCTTGAACAAGCGCCTAGAAGGTACCGGGCTGGAAGCACTGGTGGCCAGGGCCGATGTGGTGCTGGACTGCAGCGACAACTTCAAAACCCGGCATGCGGTGAACCGGGCCTGCGTGAAACTGGGCAAGCCCTTGGTGTCGGGCGCAGCCATTCGCCTGGATGGCCAACTGGCCTGCTTTGAATTGCAAAACCCGCAAGCCCCCTGCTACCACTGCCTGTTCCCCGAAGGTGACGATGTCAGCGAGGTGCGTTGTGCCACCATGGGGGTATTTGCACCACTCACCGGTGTCATTGGTACGCTGCAAGCCAGCGAAGCCCTGAAAATATTGGCGGGTTTCGGCAAACCCTTGTACAGCACCTTGCAAATTTACGACGCCCGGGCTTGTGAATTTACCCGCATGCGTATCCGGAAAGACCCGGCCTGCCCAGTGTGCAGTCAGAATGCCAGCCGCTTGACCTGATCAAACCGGCGAATGCGGCTGCGCACGCGCCCCGTGGGTTTGTGCGCTGGAAAGCCCAAACCCGGTGATGTGATCCAGCAGGTTTGGATACCGTGTCGGGCCGCCTCATGCAGGTGTCCAAGGGTATCGTCCACCAGCAACACTCGCTTGGCCTTGAGTGCGGCCTTGAGGTGCGGCCACAGCATGGGGGTTGGCTTTGGGCGCCAGGCGCCATGAATCACCATGTCTTCTATCGACACCAGCGCGTGATAATGCCGGTGAAGCCCCAGGATTTTGGACACCTCGGTGGCATAGGCGCGGGGTGCATTGGTGAGCAGCACACGCAAGCCGTTGAGGCGGGAAAGCCGATGGGGCACACTGGCGTGTCGGCGGCTGACGGCCTTCAGGTCATCAAAGCGGTGCGTCTGGGCAAGAAACTCATGCGGGTTGATGCCGTGGTGGCGCATCATGCCCAGCAAGGTTGCCCCATAGCGCTGCCAGTAGTGAGTTCGGGCCGCGCTGGCGGCTTCATGGCTCAAGTTCAACTTGCGGGCCAGGTAATGGGTCATTTGCCGGTTGATCTCCGGCAAAATAAAGGTGGACGCCTCGTGCAGGGTATTGTCCAGGTCCAGCAAATAAACCCGCCCGGCTGTGCGAGCTGGGGGTCGACGAAGGTAACGAATGCGCAAAACAGGTGGTCCAGAATGGCGTGAATACAGGGACGAAAGCTCGGTTTCCGGTTTTCATCCGGATTTCGGGCCTGTCGTATTGTGCCATTCCGACACGGCGAACAGAACCGGCCTGGACAACCATTGCCCACCGGAGTGCCTGGACAACTTACGCCGACTGTCTCACCTGTTGGGACAACTGTGTGCCGAACTGGGCATACCCGCCAGGGCCCTGCGCATCAACAGCGGTTATCGGAGCCCCATGCTGAATGAAAAAGTGGGTGGGGTACCGGGCTCGCAGCACTGTTTGGGACTGGCTGCCGATGTGGTGTGCCCGGAATGGGGCGATGCTGCGTTATTGGCTCAGGCGGTGTCGCGCTCGGCATTGCCATTTGACCAGTTGATTTATGAATTTGGGCGCTGGGTCCATGTATCGGCGGCGCCAGCCGACCGCACGGCGCGACGGGAAATTTTGACGATTTACACAGCCGATGAGGGCTATCTGGACGGATTGGTGATTCGATGAGATTCGATGGAACACGAAGAACATGGCGGCAAAGCTGGATGGGGATGGCCTGGTCCCTGGCCTTGCTGGCAGGCCATGCCCATGCTGCCCTGGAATGCGGGGCGCCCGGCAAAGCGCTGGCCGACGCTGACCTTCAATATTCATTGACCCACAGCCAGGTTCCGGGGCAGTTGGCGGTCAGCCTTCATACCTTGCGAGTGGCTGGCAACCATTACACACTGGAATCGGTGTCACAGGCCAAAGGCCTGATGGCCCTGATGTTTTCAGGTCAACTGACCCAGAAAAGCGAGGGCCTGGTGGACACCAAGCTCGGTTTTGTCCCGCTGTACTATGCAGAAAAACGTGGAAAAAAGCCGCTGGTGGAGTCGGTGGTGAATGAAGCCCAACAGGAGGTTCAGTTCAAAAAGAACAACACGGCGGCCCCGCTGGAAAAAGGCTTGCAAGACCGACTGAGCATGATTCATCAAATTGCAGCGCAATTGCGGTGCGGTGCGCCGGCAAAAGCCGGGGATGAATTGAAGTTCCGTGTAATCGGGACCGGTCGCATCGGTACAGAGTGGTTTGTGCTCAAAGGCACCGAAGATGTGGTGCTGAACCTGGGTGAACGCGAGCAAACCGTCGTCGCGTTGAAGTTCGAAAGCAAACCAGATGAGCCGGGTGACGACATTGTGCGGGTGTGGTACGGCAAACAGTTGGGTTGGCAGCCAGTTCGCATTCAGATTCAGGATGCAGACGGCAAGTCATTGACTCAAACCCTGACGGGCCTGAACAGGAAACCCTGATGTACGCCGCCTTTTATTCAGGGGCACGCTTGAGCAAATTGGGGTCTGCCTGCAGCACCGGCAGGTTCAACTGAACGCGCTGACCGCTTCGACCCATCACGGCGAATGTGGGCCCCACCTCATCCAGTGTCCAGCCGTTGGCAACCTCGTCCCCAACAGACTTGGACTGGGCTGGTTGCCCCTCAATCGACAACACCGCGGCCCCGGTCCCGTCACCAGCTGCAAACACGCCCATTAAACTCACCGATGGCGGCGTGAGGCCGCCAGCCGTCTCCACACCCAGTAGACGGGCCTCTGCCGACTGATCCATCTGAAACTGTGCAGACATGTCGGCCGGCATGGCCTGGGCCACCACCGGGGCAGGCGCCATCCATTGAATGACCACCCAGGTCGACAAACCCGCAGCAGCCGCCCAGACACACAGCGCAATGGCTCGATAGCCTCGATCCGACAGGGCGGGCAAGGCGCGGGGCAATGTCAGGGCAAGTTTCATGAACGGCTCACAGGTGGATGGGGGCTTGGTGTATTGTGCACCAAAAAAAAACCGGACCACTGTTCTCGAGTGTCCGGTTTAAGCCATGCTTCAAGGGTTATCGGCGGCAAAACCGCCAATGTGGTCATTATGTGAGTAAGCACGCATGTCCTAAAGCCCCTGTTCGCGTGACAGAACCCGCATTTTACCGACCTGCAAACCCGATCTTTTGTTCGACAAACGAATGCGCGGCTGTGACCAACGGGTGACATTGCACAAGCCGCTCAGGGCGCGCAAGCCTGCAAAATCGGTGTAACCTCTACCGTTGATCCTGTTTAACTTTTGCACATGAACCGCATGAAGACCATGACTCGCCGCCTTGCCCCCATCGCCTGTACCCCACGTCGCCAATCCGCTGGCTTTACTTTGATCGAGATCATGGTGGTGGTGGTCATTCTGGGCATTCTGGCCACGTTGGTGGTGCCGAAAATCATGGGCCGCCCAGACGAGGCTCGAGTGGTTGCTGCACGACAAGACATTGCGTCGGTGATGCAAGCGCTAAACCTGTACCGCCTGGACAACAGCCGCTACCCCACCACCGAACAAGGGCTGCAGGCACTGGTTCAAAAACCCACCACGGAGCCTCAACCCAACAATTACAAACAGGGCGGGTATCTGTCCAAAGTGCCCAACGACCCTTGGGGCAACCCTTACCAGTTCCTGAGCCCCGGACTGAAGGGGGAGGTTGACGTCATGAGCTTTGGTGCAGATGGCAAGGCGGGTGGCGAAGGGGTCAATGCGGACATTGGATCCTGGAGCCTCTAAGGTTGTCTCACTCGAAGACCACTTAACCATGACGCATCACCGGGGTTTCACACTGCTGGAGTTGCTGGTTGTGGTGGTGGTGCTGTCGATTGCCACTGGGCTTATCGTGGTGAAAGGCACGCCGGGCGACGGAAACCTGCTGGAATCAGACGCCAGGCAACTGGCGCAGCTGCTGCGTGTAGCCCAACAGGAAGCATTGCTTAAATCCAAGTCGATTCGGTTTGTGGCAGGCAACAACGGGTATGAGTTTCAAGAGCTAACAGGAGCCCGGTGGGTTCCAGTGAAAACCGAAGCCGCACTTCGGCCACGTCTTTGGGGGCATGGTCCCTTGACAACCCAGTTGCTGGTCGAGGGTAGCCCCAACAGTTATTTGACCTTAGAGCGCAGCCCAGACTTGACCCGACGCACGGTTGTTCTCCAAAAAAACCGCACTCGACTTGTGCTTGAAAGCCGCAATGGCGGCCCTTTCGTGGCCAGCAAGCCGCAAGTGGTGCTGACAGAGGCGCCAAACCGATGATGCGTGCCCTGGCGAACCCTGGCAAAGCAACGGGATTCACGCTCATTGAAGCCCTGGTGGCGATGACCATCATCGCCGTGGCATTGATGGCGTGCCTGAAAGCCGCTGGCAACATGAATCTGCAGCAGGACGACCTGCTCAGGCGCCAGTATGCGCAATGGAGCGCCCGCAACATGGCCAACATGGTGGCGGTGGCTGGCGTTTATCCGGCAAGCCAAACAACCCAACTGCCCTGTCCTCAGGCCAACTTTCAGTTTGTATGCCGCATCGATGTCACCAACACCCCCAATCCCAATTTTCGCCGGATTGAAATCCAGGTGAAAGAGGCCAATGCTGTGGATGAGAAATTCCAGCTGGCCCGGTTGGTGGTTTTTTTCAGCAGCGCACCATGAAGCGACAGCGCGGTTTTACCTTGCTAGAGGTGCTGGTGGCGCTGGGCATTGTGGCCATTTTGGCCCTGCTGTCCTGGCGAGGCCTGACCGAGGTGCTGCGCAGTGCAGAACGGGTGAACAGGGTGGACAATGAATTGCAGACCACGACTGCCGTTTTTGGCCAGCTAGACCGAGACCTCTCATCACTGAACCTCGGCACCCAGTGGCCGGGCACTGATCAGGAATCGGTCGAGTTGGTGGATCAAGGCCTGATCATTCGCACGGTTCGACGCGACACCAGTGAGAATGCATTCCGTGAAGAAATCCAATGGTTACAAACGGCGCAGGGGCTTTTGCGCACGGTGAAGCGCAACCAAACCGAGAACAACAACACGACCGCCCCCACAGACGGCCTGCTGCCCATTCAGGGCTTGCGTGTCCGCCTGTGGCGCGAACCTGGCGGATGGACACCGCCCGTGTTGCTGGGCAATGTGGCGCCACTGCCACTGACAGCCATGAACCTTCAGGGCAACCCGCTGGCCACCGCCACGGTGACGGCCAACCCGGCAGCACCGGGTGGGGAGCAAGCGGGCGGCGAGGGGGACTCTCCAACCCAACGTGGACATGTGCGGGCGGTCGAAGTGGCCTTGACACCCGCCAATGGGCAAACAGTGATGCGGATTTTGCTGACCGGTGGGGTGTATTGATGGGATGCGCCATGCCAACAGAACAACGCGGTGCCGCGGTGGTGATGGCCCTGTTCATTGTGGTGTTGTGCACCCTGGCGGTTAGCCCCCTGATCTGGAACCTGTTTGCCACAGCCAAAACCATTTCAGTGACGGCCGCACGAGATCAGGCAGAACTGGTGAGCCGCAGCGGAGTGGACTGGGCCCGGGTGATTTTGCGGGAGGATGCCCGGGTGTCCACCACCGACACACTCACAGAGCCCTGGGCTGTGCCGTTGGCAGAGAGCCGTATCAACGAAGGGCTGATGCGCAAAGACGAGAACGCCACCGCTGCGGACCAGCGGGAAGTGGTGTTGACCGGCCGGATTGAAGACGCCCAGGGGCGGTTCAACCTGAGGAACCTGGGCCTGGACAACCCAACCCGCGCAGAATGGCTGGCCGGGTTTGCCAAGCTGTGTGATTTGCTGGGTGTCAACCCGCAAGATCGCGAACGGATTGCAGGTACGGTGGCTCGCATGTTCAAGCCCGATGTGCCGACTGGACAGGACAAGCCTGCGACAGAGCGTCAACCTCCGCTGCCACCCGCCATTCGCTGGGAAGATTTTCGGGGGCGCTATGGCATTGGTGAAGACGCCTGGAACCAGCTTCGCCCCCATGTCGTGTTGCTGCCCCGCACCACACCCGTGAATGCGAACACCACCACGCCAGAAGTGCTATATGCCACCCTGGAGCCGCTCAGCTATGCACAGGCTCAATCGGTGATCTCGCAACGTGACCGGGTCAGCTTTCGCAACATCAGTGATTTCAAAGCGGCGTTGGGCCCAAATATTCAGGCAAACAGTGATTTAATAAGCGTCAATACCGCCTTCTTCCTGATTGAGGGTTCTGCACAGGTTGAACAGGCGCTGATACGCACGCGCGCACTGCTGGAGCGCAAAGACCAGAAAGTACTGGTGATTTGGAGACAATGAGTGAGCAATAAGCAGGCAAGCCTGTTGGTGTGGTGGCCCAACAGTCACGACCAGGCCAAGGCCGACGGTGAAGGCCGAGCGCTGCGTGTACGGTACGAAGTGCACGGGCCCGGCGGCAAGTTGCATGGTGGCGAAGAACTGCCAACCCACTTGCCCAAGGATTTGCCTTGCATTGTGTTGATCGCCCCCTCGGAAGTCAGCATGTTGGCCGTAACACCGCCCAAATTGAGTGGGCAAAAATTGCAGGATGCCCTGCCCTATGTGGTCGAACCCTACCTGCTCAACGACCCTGATGACAACCATGCCAGTTTGTGGCATGCGCTGTCCGATGGTCAGCGCCTTGCGGCCGTGGTGGGAAAAGCCACAGTGCGCTCCGTGGTCAGCGCCTGTCGGCAAGCCGGGCTGCAGGTTCAGGCGGTGTCTTGCGAAACCCTGCGCAGGCCTGTTCAGGCTGACCGGGTCATGTGGTTCAGCGGCAGCGACCTGCTTTTGGCAGAGCCAGCTGCCCCGCCCACGGTGTTACCAACCCAGCCCCCCGTGGTGCTCACCGCACTGCTGCAACGGGTGCTGGGCTCCACAACAGTCGAGATGCTGGCAGCTGACCGCAGCAGGCTAGAGGCCCTCCTGGCGAGTTCCACACTGCTTGAGCATGTTCAGACTGTGCCCCGTTTGCCCTTGTCTGCCCTCGCCCTGCTGCGTGAATGTAGCTTGGTTCGGGCCGACGAACTTCGCCGGCTGGGTATTCGCGCACCCGCGGCAAGCCATGGAAAAAAGTCCCTTCTGACCGCAGCAGCGGGGCTGTTGTTGGTGGGTGTAATCGGTTTGAATGCATTGGCGCTTAAAGCGCGTCACCAAAGCGCCCACATCGAGCAATCCATTGCAGAACGGTATGCGCAGGCCATGCCCGACACCCCGATGATTGCGGACCCCCTGTTGCTGATTGAACGGGAAAAACGCACGTTGAGCAGCGGTTTGGCCAGCAGCAATGCCCAGGGGGGAGCCAGCCACTGGCTGCATGAGGTGGGGGTGGCCATGCAGGAGGCACCTTTTAACAGCCTCAATGAGGTGGCCTTCTCCAAGGGCACCCTGAGCCTGCGCTTTGGCGCGAATGTGACCCAAGCCATGCAGGAGAGCACCGTACAACGGCTGAAGGCCCGCGGCTTGTCTGCCCAATGGACCAAAGCTGGCACTGACAACCAGCCGGTTCTCCAGGTGAAACAAGGTGCACCATCATGAAGTTACAACAGGCCATGGAGCAGGTTCGAGCCCGCCTGGACCAACTCAACCCCCGTGAACGGCGGCTGGTGACCTGGGGCAGCGCATTGACCGGCGCAGTCCTGTTGTGGACCGTGGGCCTGGACCCTGCCATCCAAACCTTGAAGAGTGCGCCAGGCCAACAGCAGGCATTGCAGGCCAAAGCCGCTGAGGTCATGCGTGCAGCCTCCGAACTTGAGGCGCTCAGGGGTGCCCGTTCCCGCGTGGTGGTGCGTGACAGCGAACTGGAACCCCGGCTGGCACAGCTGTTGGTTGACCAGACACTGCAGCAGCAAACCACGCTACGGCGCACCGAAGAAGGCGAATTGCGGATTGAATTCACCGAAGCACCCGCGGCGGCCGTGCTGGCCTGGCTGAGCAAGGCGGAATCGATTGCCAGCCTGACGCTGCTGGAAGCTGAGCTGAACAAGGTTGCTGCTGCCACGCTCACTGGCCATGTGGTGTTTCTGCCCAAAGCGGGCAATGCACCATGAGCCGTGCGCGCCAGTGGCTGCTTCCAACCTTGGCAGCGCTTGCAGTGGCTGTGGTGGCCTGGCCGGCCTACAGCTTGAAATCACGGCTTGAGTCCATCATGGGGCCAACCCTGAGCGTGCTGGCCATGGATGGCAGCCTCTGGAACGGCGCAGTGCAGTTGGGAGTTTCCGATGGCGGGCAAGTTTACGCCGTGCCGGGTGTGCTGGCCTGGCACACCCGCCTGGGGGAAGGTGGGCTGCAGGTCACCCTGACCCACCCGCGAATTGCGCAAGCCTTGCATCTGGCTGTGGGTTTGAACGGTATCAGGGTGGAAGACGGTGCACTGCAGTTTCCGGCCTCATGGCTCATGGCGCTGGGGGCACCCTACAACACCATTCGGCCGGAGGGGCTGATACAAGTGCGCTGGCAAGGCTGGCAGGCTGGGCAAGCGCTGGATGTGCGCGTGACCTGGTCCGATGCCCAATCTGCACTGGCGAGCATCCGGCCTTTGGGCGAATATGTCATCACGGTGACAGGAAACCCAGGTAAACAGTTGGATGTGAATTTGAACACCCTGCGCGGCCCATTGATGATGGAAGGCCAGGGTGCCGTGGTTCCCGGTCAGCGGTTCTCGTTTACAGGCTATGCCCAGGCCCAAGAGGCCAGCCGCGAGGCCTTAACAGGCTTGTTGAGCCAGATGGGTCGCCTGGAAGGCCAGCGTTACCGCCTCGGTGTATTTTGATGATTGCTTTGAACAATAAAGGATCAGTGCTTTGAACACTGCGCGCAATATTCCGGTCACCAAATCGGTGTTGAATCTCATGCTGGCAACCTTGCTGGCCGGCGTTGGCAACCAGGCCATAACCCCCGCATTGGCTGCCCCCAACAGCACCAAAGTGCAAGGCCAGGCCAGCGACCGGTTTTCACTGAATTTTGTGAATGCGGAAATTGATGCGGTGGTCAGGGCGATTGGCTCGTTCACCAACCAAACCTTTGTGGTTGACCCCCGGGTGCGCGGCACCATCTCACTGGTGTCGCCCGAACCGCTCAGCGCGGCTGACGCCAAAAACGCCTTGCTGGCGGCCTTGCGCCTGCAGGGTTTCACCATTGTTGAAAGCGGTGGTGTGGCCCGTGTGGTGCCGGAAAACGACGCGAAAATTCAGGCCTCCAACGAGGTGGACCCCCGACGCGCCATGAACCAAAGCGGTGGCGCCATTGTGACCCAGGTGTTTCAGCTGAACTACGAATCGGCCACCGCACTGGTGCCCGTGCTTCGCCCCCTGATTGCACCCAACAACACCATTGCAGCCTACCCCAACAACAACACGTTGGTCATTACTGACTACGCGGACAACCTGCAACGGATTGCCCGCATCATTGCCTCCATTGACGGCCCCAGCTCGGGCGACCTGGAGGTGGTTCCGCTCGAACATGCGCTGGCTGTGGATATCGCAACCATCCTGAACCGCATGTTGGATGAGGGCAACCGTGGCACGGGTGCTGCCGTGGATGCGGGCCAACGCTTGACCGTCATGGCCGACCCGCGCACCAACAGCCTATTGATCCGCACACCCAGCCAGGCGCGGTTAAACCTGGCCAAAAACCTGATCCGTAAACTGGACCAACCGACCAAACAGCCCGGCAACGTCTGGGTGGTTTACTTGAAAAATGCGGAAGCCACCAAGTTGGCCAAAACATTGCAGGGTGTGCTCACCAACAGCCCCATCAAGGTGGACACCGGTTCTGGCTTAAGTCAGAACAACGTCGGTGCAGGCGGCTTGGGCACCGGTAATTTGAACGGCCCCAGTGGCCTGGGCAGCTCGCCCACCGGGAGCACCGGTAGCGCCAGTGGCTTGTCGGGTGGCGTGGGTGGTGCGACGGGCGGGCAACTGAGTGTGGCTTCAGGCAACAATGACGTGAACAACGGCGGCATTGTGCAGGCGGATGCCTCCACCAACTCGCTCATCATCACTGCACCAGAGCCGGTTTACCGCAACCTGCGCTCCATCATCGAAAAACTGGATGTGCGGCGTGCCCAGGTGTTTGTCGAAAGCTTGATTGTGGAAGTGTCCAGCGACAAGGCGGCAGAATTCGGCATTCAATTCCAGGGTTTGTCCGGCGCTGCCGGCAACTCTGCCAAAGTGATTGGCGGCACCAATTTCAACGACATCGGCTCTGGCAAAAACATCATTGGCGCTTCAGCCAACCTGGGGTCTATCGGGCGAGGCCTGAACATCGGCATCATCGACGGGCAGGTCAATATTCCCGGGGTTGGTACGATTTCCAACCTGGGCTTTCTGGCACGCGCGCTGGAAAGCAAGGCCAACGCCAACATCCTGTCGACACCCAACATCCTGACGCTGGACAATGAAGAGGCCAAAATCGTGATTGGCCAGAACGTGCCTTTCATCACCGGTCAATTTGCCAATGCCGGCGGCAACGGCGGGGCTGCCATCAACCCTTTCCAGACGATTGAGCGGCAAGACGTGGGCCTGACCCTGCGCGTCAAACCCCAAGTGTCGGAAGGCGGCGTTGTGAAGCTGGGTATTTTTCAGGAAGTCAGCTCGGTGGTGGACTCCACCAACGTGTCTGGCATCATCACCAACAAGCGCTCCATCGAAAGCAATGTGCTGGTGGAAAGCGGCAACATCATTGTGTTGGGTGGATTGGTTGAAGACCGCGTGACCGGCAATGAAGAAAAAGTACCAGGCATTGGCGATGTGCCAGTGCTGGGCCAGTTCTTCCGCTACGACAACCGCCGACGAATGAAAACCAACCTGATGGTGTTTTTGCGGCCTGTGGTGGTGCGCAACGAAGACCAGGCCCAAAGCATCGTCACCAACCGCTACGACTACATGCGTGCCCAGCAGCAAGGCAACCAGCTTGAAAACCGGTTTGCGTTGCCCGACATGAAAGGGCCTGTGCTGCCCGATCGATCGCTGCGTGAAATCAAACCCAACAACACCGGCTCGCCCAGCGCCAGCTCCAACACTGGGCCCAATGGCGCGCAGTCAGGCAATCTCCAACTGGCCCCTGCCCAACGCATCTTGGTGATCCCAAGGCCTGCTGGCAGCGCTGGGGGTAGCAATGGCGGCAGCGCCAATTGATGGGGATCGAGGTTCTTTGATGGTGCAATTCAATCCACAAGCGGTGTCACGGTTGAATTATGGTTTTGCCCGGCAAAACCAGTTGCTGTGTCTGGATGCACAGGTTGACGGATGGCGGATTGCCTTCAGCCCCAGGACACCACCGCATGCGTTGACCGAAACGCAGCGGGTGGCGCCCTGCCCCATCGACTGGGTGTATTGCGCCGATGCTGCCGAACTGGAAAAAACCATCAACCAGGCCTACTCCAATCAGGAAACCAGCGCTGCAGCGGTGGCCGATGAAGTGGCTGGGGACCTGGACTTGACCCAGCTCATGCAGGACATTCCCGCCGTGGAGGACCTGCTGGAAACGGAAGACGATGCGCCCATCATTCGCATGATCAATGCGCTGCTGACCCAAGCCAGTCGGGATGGTGCATCGGACATTCACATCGAAGCGTTTGAAACCCACTCTGCTGTGCGTTTCCGTGTGGACGGGACATTGCGGGATGTGCTGCAACCACGGCGTGAACTGCACTCTGCCCTGATTTCACGCATCAAAATCATGGCCAGCCTGGACATTGCCGAAAAGCGATTGCCACAAGATGGCCGCATTACCTTGCGCATCGGCGGCAAACCCATGGATGTGCGGGTGTCGACCCTGCCGACCGGCCACGGCGAACGCGCGGTGTTGCGCTTGTTGGACAAAGAGGCTGGGCGCTTAGAGCTGACCCGCTTGGGCATGCCTGCCCACACCCTGCACGACATGGACCGGCTGTGCCGAATGCCCCACGGCATTCTATTGGTAACTGGCCCCACCGGGTCTGGCAAAACCACCACGCTGTATGCGGCGTTGTCGCGGATTGATTCCAGCACCACCAATGTCATGACCGTGGAAGACCCGGTGGAATACGATCTGCCCGGCATTAGTCAAACCCCGGTCAACCCGAAAATCGACATGACTTTTGGCAAGGCCTTACGCGCCATTTTGCGCCAAGACCCGGACGTGATCATGATTGGTGAAATCCGCGACCTGGAAACAGCCCAAATCGCTGTGCAGGCCTCGCTAACGGGCCACCTGGTGCTGGCCACCTTGCACACCAACGATTCGGTGAGTGCGGTCACCCGCCTCATCGACATGGGTGTGGAGCCTTTTTTGTTGTCCAGCAGCCTGCTGGGCGTGCTGGCCCAGCGCCTGGTGCGCCGCCTGTGTCCCCATTGCAAACGCCAGGAAACCGGTGCCGACGGACACACACACTGGCATCCGGTGGGTTGCGAGCGCTGCGCACACACCGGCTACGTGGGGCGCACCGGCGTGTATGAACTGTTCACGGTGGACGATGCCGTGCGAACACTCATCCACAACGGCGCAGCCGAAAGCGAGATGCGAACCCACGCACTGAACCATGGCATGAAAACCATGCGGGAAGACGGCCAGCGCTGGGTCGACCAGGGTGAAACCACCCTGGAAGAATTGTTGCGTGTCACGAAAGACTGACGACGGCGGGCACACACATGGCTGTATTTCGATACGACGCATTGGGTTCAGATGGCAAAGGCATCAAGGGGTCGCTGGAAGCCGACTCTGCCCGCGCCGCCCGCAACCAGTTGCGCATGCAAGGCATGACGCCGATTGAAGTCACTGAAGTCAACAAAACCCAGGCTCAGGGCATGAGCCTGAATCGCCGTTTCAGTCGGGAACTGAGCAGCCGTGAAGTGGTGCTGATCATTCGGCAGTTGGCCAGCCTGCTGCAGGCGCGACTGGCATTGGCACAGGCCCTGGCCGCGCTCATTGAACAAGCTGAAAAGCCGCTGGTGCGCGAACGGCTATCCAGCATTCGTTCCGATGTGGTGGCGGGCACCCCCCTGTCACAAGCCCTGGCCAATTATCCAAAGGCCTTTCCTGAATTGGTGGTAGCCACCGTGGCAGCCGGCGAAAGCACGGGTGAGTTGGGCAATGTACTCACCAAGCTGGCCGATGCACTGGAGGCCCGGCAGGCCCTGGCTCAAAAAGTGAGCGCAGCCTTCATATACCCCGCCGTGGTCACCCTGGTGGCGCTGATGGTGGTGGTGGGGCTATTAACCTACGTGGTACCCCAAGTGGTGGCGGTGTTTGAAAACACGAACCAGCAATTGCCCACGCTCACCATTGTCATGATTGCCCTGTCCGATTTTTTGCGCCACTGGGGTTGGGCATTGCTGCTGGTGCTGGTGGCCACTGTTGTGCTGTTTCAAAATGCATTGCGCAGTCGCAGTTTCCGCTTGCGGGTCGACGAATGGGTGCTGGCCATGCCGGTTGTGGGTCCATTTGTCCGTGCGGTGAACACTGCCCGGCTGGCCTCGACCCTGTCCATTCTGGTGGGCAGTGGTGTACCCATTCTGAAAGCCTTGTCTGCCGCCAACCGCACCATGGGCAACACCGCCTTGCAAGGTGCCATGGGTGAAGTGCAGGAACGCGTGAAAGAAGGCAGTGGGCTGAGCAAGGCCATGGGCAAAAGCGGCTTGTTCCCACCGGTGCTCACCCATTTGGTGGCCAGTGGCGAGTCCACCGGGCAATTGGCAGCCATGCTGGAACGCGCATCCGACTCCCAACGCGCTGAAGTGGAACGCAAAGCATTGTGGCTGACCAGCCTGCTGGAGCCTGTATTGATTCTGGTGATGGGCCTGGTGGTGTTGCTGATTGTGCTGGCGGTGATGATGCCCATCATTGAAGTCAACCAATTGGTGCGCTGATCATGAGCAGCCCGAAGCCAGACGCCAAAATCCGCGTGTGCGTTGTTGATGACGACGAGCGCATGCTGGAAACACTGACCCAGGCGATACACACCCACCCCGACCTGTCGTTGCTGGCCTGCGCCCATACACTGGCGCAAGCGTATGAGATGCTCGACCTGCACAGCCCCAATGTGGTGTTGGTGGACCTGGGGCTGCCCGATGGCAATGGGCTCGAATTGATTCGCTACATCCATGCCAACCGGCCAGGGTGTGAGTCCATGGTATTCACGGTGTTTGGTGATGAATCCCACGTGATTGCCAGCATTGAGGCCGGGGCCACGGGCTACCTCACCAAAGACACCCGCACCGAGGACATCGTCTCACGCCTGCTTCAATTGCATGCGGGTGGCTCACCCATCAGCCCGGTGATTGCGCGCCGACTGCTGACCCGCTTTCGAGCCCTGCAACCAGACGCCGCACCGGACAATAGCCCGCGCCTGGCAGACGCCAAACACAGTCAAGCGCCTGCAACACTGGTCACGCCCTTGTCTGACCGGGAAATGCAAGTCCTGGAAATGGTGGCCAAGGGCTTTATGCAGTCTGAAATTGCAGACCTGATGCAGGTATCCATCAACACAGTGAGCACCTACATCAAGCGCATCTATCGGAAGCTTGCCGTCAACTCCCGGACAAGCGCCGTCCACCGCGCCAGCGAATTGGGATTGATCAACCTGCGGGAGCGACCCTGAACACCACGGCGTCCACAACAGCATCCCCAAGCTGGACCCGCCGGGTGTTGCGCCTGCACCTGTGCGGCACGGTCATGGCTGGTTTATTGCTGTGGATGCTCTTGGCGCAAATGGCGCGCGGCATACCCAGTGACCCGGAAGCACTGCGAGTTACCAATGCTCGGCACCTGGCCATGGGCGAATACCAGCGCATGCCACCAACGGCCCTGTTGACAGCCCCCACCGTGACACTACCCCACCGGGAAGACACCCTGTTGCAAACCGCTGGCGGCTTTTACTGGTTCCAGTTTGATGTGTTTGCCCATCCAGACCACACCTACGAGTCCATCTACATTCCCCGCTTGGCCATGAATGGCGAGGTGTACCTGAATGATGAGCGGGTGGGCTATTTTGGACCGTTGACTGGCGACTATGCCGAGCGCAACTGGAACCGACCGCTGTATGTGCAACTGGCGCCCAGCCTGGTCAAGCCGGGCTTGAACCGGGTGTCTGTTCAAATCCGCGTATTTCCGGATTACATGGCCGGCCTGTCCACGGTGTGGGTGGGCTCTGATGAAAATTTGCGCGAAGCCTATTTGTCGCGCCGCGGGCTGCAAATTACGTCGGTGTTTTTCAGCACGTCGTTCATCATCGGCGCGGGCATTGTGTTACTGATTTTGGTGACCCTGCGCGAAACCCGCAAATGGAACCTGGTGCTGCTGGCGCTCACCTGCATGCTGTGGGGGCTGCGCAATCTGGCTTTTCTGGCCACTGAACCGCCGGTGAGCCACAGCCACTGGGTGCAAATTTCGCAAGGTGGTTTGCTGTTTTTTGCCAGCACCGTGTTCCTCATGGTACTCAACTACTGCAAGGTGCCACGCAACCGCTGGGAGCGAAAGGCCTGGTGGACCTACCTGCTGACGTTTCCAGCCTTGCTGCTGGTGCATCAAGATTGGTCACTGCGAGTGGTGGAAGTCTACGGTTCCATCATCTTGCTGGGTTATTTGTGGTGCGTTCGCCTGATGTGGCGGCATGGCAACCAGCACAAGGCCTTGGATGCCCACGCTTTTTCATTCGGCCTCTTGTGCTTTTGCCTGCTGAGTATTCATGACCTGTTGCTGTTGGCCGGGTACCGCAGTTTCGACGGTTACTTTCTCAACCAGTACATGGGCATCGTGATGTTTCTGGTGCTGAGTTACTTCATGATTGACCGGTACAGCCGCCTCCTGAAAGAGGCCGACCTTTTCAACGAAACCCTGCAAGCGCGACTGGCCAGGCGGGAGGCTGAACTGGCCGCACAATACCAGGTGATGCAACACATTGATGCAGAAAAGGTAAAACTGAATGAACGGCAACGACTCATGGCCGACATGCATGATGGCATTGGCGCTTACCTGGTGGCAGCAATCCACCAGTTGCGGGGAAACGCGGTGGACACCCGAACCACCCTGGCCTTGCTGGAAGATGGGTTGCGTGACCTGCAACTCAGCATCGACTCACTGGAACCCATGGAGCAAGACCTCACCACATTGTTGGGATCCTTCCGCTATCGAATCGCCAGCAGCCTGACTGCAGCAGGCATCGAATTGCAATGGCAAGTGGACGAGCAGATTCCCCCGCTGCCCTACCTCGACCCCCGACACTGCCTGAACCTGTTGCGGGTTCTACAGGAAGTGTTCGCCAATATTCTCAAACACGCCAACGCCAGCCGTGTCACGCTGCGCGTATCCAACGGTGCCGGCCATGTTGGTGTTCAGATCACGGACAACGGTGTAGGATTTGATTCGGATGACCATCCAGCAGGGCGTGGACTGCACAACATGCGCCAGCGCGTGGCCCTGCTGGGCGGCAAACTCACGGTGACCGCACACACTGGGCAGGGAACCAACATCCTGATTGAATTGCCAACCTCGACCAACACCTGACCGTGATGAGCAACTGCCCCGCAACGCCCACCCCGGAACGTTTGTCAGTCATCTTGATTGAAGACGATCCCGCCACGCAAGACCACCTGGCCCGCGTATTGTCCGGCTCACCGCGCTTGGAACTGCTGGGCTGCGCATCCACCGCCAACGAGGCCTACAGCCTGCTGTTCATGACAACCCCCCGGGTTGCATTGATCGACCTGGGTTTGCCCGACTTTTCCGGCATCGACATCATCCGTTGGATTAGCAAAAACAAACCAGACATTGAAACATTGGTGATCACGGCATTTGGCGATGAAGACCATGTGATCCGCAGCCTGGAAGCTGGTGCCAGCGGCTACCTGTTGAAAGATTACTCCTCGGAAGAGCTGGAAAACCATATCCTGGAAGTGGCCAACGGCGGTTCTCCCATCAGCCCGCTGATTGCACGGCAACTGCTGTTTCGCCTGCAAAAACCAGCAGCACCGGTTCCCGGCCCCTCGCCGCAGAGCAGCGAGGCAGCACGCCACAACCTGATCACCGACCGTGAACTCATGGTCATCCAGCAAGTGTCCAAAGGCTTTACAGTGCAGGAAATTGCGCGGCAGATGGGCATTTCCAACCACACCGTGGCCACCCATGTAAAACGGATTTATAAAAAACTGCATGTGCACAGCCGCTCTGAGGCGGTCTATGAGGCATCCATGCTGGGCCTGCTGGACTTGTGAGCAAACCCGATCGCTTTCACTTCTGGTTTGCATGCTGGGTCATCAGTGCAGTACTGCTGGCCCTGCTGGGTGCGTTCAAGGCCCCGGTGCATGCGGACGGCAACGCCCTGCTTCAGACCCAGGGAACCTTGCTTCAACGCGGCAGCATCCACTATGCCGGTGTGGCACAGGTCGGCGATCTGGCCTGGAACCCCAGTGACCCACCCATCGAATTGCCCGATGTCTGGAACAACACCCAACCCAACTTCGAAGGCCAGGCCCTTTACAAGTTCCGCTTCGACCTTCAGGCAGACAAACCAGTGCCTGACGCCATCTTTCTGCCACGAGTGGTCATGAATGCCCATGTGTTCCTCAACGGCAGCAAAATCGGTGGTTATGGCCAAGTCACCGGGGAGTTGTCCCGCTACTGGAACTTCCCACTGATGTTCCAGTTCTCCACCGCACTGCTCAAGCCCACCGACAATGTTCTGGTGGTTCAAGTGGCTGGCTACAAAAACTACCGCTCGGGCCTGGGGCGGGTATGGCTGGGGCCCACCAGTGCCATCGAGCCCCTTTATTGCAGTGCATTTCGCTGGCAAGTGACAGGCTCCATGTTGGCCACGTTGGTGGCCTTGGGTGCCGGCCTGTTGCTGGCCTTTTTTTCACGGTATGCCGCCAGCGACCAAGGCTTGCTCTTTCTGGGTTTGGCCGTGCTCACGTTCGCCTTGCGCAATGTGGGCTATTTCACCACCTGGGCCCCACTGCCGCACCCAATATGGGCCGAAGCCGTGCACTCCCTGCATGCGTGGTTTGTCTGCCTGTATGGGCAATTCCTGTTGCGCTACATTCGCCATCCATCCCGCTTGCTGCGGGGCACACTGTGGGGCTATGCGGTGCTGGTGACCGTGGCCACCTTTGCACTGAGCGGACGGGACATCCTCCAATTCACCCTGTTTGTGCTGGCACCGGTGGTGCCCCTGTTTTTCATCCTCAACCTCATGCTGCTGCGCCATGCGTGGCTATATCGGGACATGGAGGCCACCCTGCTGGGTGCCAGTTCCATGCTTTTTGTGCTGCTCAGTGTGCGCGACCTGTCCATCATGGTGGATGCACTGCCGATCGAATCGGTGCTGTTGTCGCAATACACCGGGATCGCGCTCTTTGGCAGTGGCTGCTGGATTTTGCTCAAACGCTTCAGTGTGATGTTCAGACAGCTCCAAGACGTCAACCAATCCCTCAACTCACAGCTGTCTCTGCGCGAACGGCAACTCATGGACCAGTTCATGAAAATTCGCCAAATCGAGCAACAGCGAACCAAGGACGAAGAACGGCGACGCATCATGCAGGACATTCACGATGGCGTGGGCTCAAGCCTGGTGTCGGCATTGAATGAGAATGAAAGCCGGCCGCTCAGCCGAGATGAAATGACCACCGTGCTTCAAGACTGTTTGGATGACCTGCGACTGGCGATTGATTCGCTAGACCCCCAAAGTGACGACCTGCTGGCCCTGCTGGGCAATTTTCGCTGGCGCTATGAACGTCGGTTGAGGCTCAGCGGCATCGAGTTGCATTGGCGGGTTCGGGATATTCCAACACTGAAGGGCTACCGATCACGGGATCTGTTTGATCTGCTGCGGATCGTTCAGGAAGCCTTTGGGAATATTTTGAAACATGCCAAGGCACAGGCCATTGAACTGTCCATCCGCCCACTGGACGGTCGTGACCGGCTTGAACTGTGCATTCGCGACAACGGCTGCGGCCTGCCAGCAGACCGCATTCAGGCCGGCAGGGGCATGGCCCACATGGCCACGCGCGCAAGGTCTCTCGGGCTGGTCCTTGAATACACCGAGGGTCTGGACGGGCAAGGCTTTGGCCTGCGGATCCTGATCCCAATACAACGCCAAGCCTGAAAACCAATGCGCCCAAGCGCATTCAACCGTGCCGCCGGGTCCACAGGGCTCGCCCGGCACGGCTGCCGTAAGGCCTGGCCAGCACCGCTGTGCTAAACCATTGCCCAACGTCCACCAAGGCATTCAAATCAACGCCCGTGTCGTAACCCATGCCGTGCAACATGTAAACCACATCTTCGGTGGCCACATTGCCAGTGGCCCCTTTGGCGTACGGACAACCACCCAAGCCAGCCACTGAACTGTGGAAGGTTCGAACACCCACGTCCAAGGCCGCCAATATATTGGCCAGGGCCTGTCCATAAGTGTCGTGAAAATGCCCCGCCACGCTGTGCAGGGGCACAGCCTTGGCCACCGCCTCAAACACAGCCCGGGTTTGTCCGGGTGTGCCAACACCAATCGTGTCGGCAACATCAAATTCCTGCACGCCAACATCGGCCAGACGGCGAGCCACATCCCCCGCACGGCCCACCGGAATGGGGCCTTCGTACGGGCACCCCAGTGCGCACGAAATGGAGCCTCGAACATGGACCTGGTGCTGACGGGCCAGTTCAATCACCGGCTTGAACCGCTCAATGCTGTCGGCAATCGTGCAATTGATGTTCTTTTGGGTGAAGGCTTCGGATGCAGCGGTAAATACCACCACCTCCTGCACACCCGCTTCAATCGCCGCCTCCATGCCCTTCACGTTGGGCACCAGGGCCGATAACGACACCTCCGAATGTCGAAAACCATTCAAACCGGCCAGAACATGCGCGCCATCAGCCATTTGTGGAACCCACTTGGGCGACACAAACGCGGCTGCCTCCAAGCGCGTTACACCGGCTGCCAACAGACGTTTGCACAGTTCAATTTTGTCAGCAGTGGATATGGGCGCTTGCTCATTCTGCAAACCATCCCGTGGCCCCACCTCCACCAGGCTCACCGCGTGAGCCCCCACATTTGTTTGAATCATTCTTCAAACTCCACCAGCTCAGTGCCTTCTGCAACCTGCTCACCCACCTGGTGAACAACGGCTTTGACCACGGCGTCTTTTGGTGCTGTCAGGGTGTGCTCCATTTTCATGGCCTCCAGCCCCACCAAGGCCTGCCCCTTCTTCACAGCATCGCCGGGCTTTACATGCACCGCAAACACCTTGCCGGGCATGGGTGCAGCCACACCATGACCGCTGTGCGCATCGTCGGCACGAATATGGGTCGGATTCAACCACAGCAGGGTGTGTTGGCAGTCACCCAGGTGAACATGCAACTGGTCCCGATGCCAAATCAGGTCAAACGGTTTAAAGCCGGCGTCCGACTGGACCTCACCCTGGATGCGATTCAAATCGCCCTGTCGGGCACGGCTCGACACCTGTACCGACAAGGCCACCACGGAAGAACCTGCCACTTGTGTTCGAACCAGCAACCCGGACTTCAGTGCAGCCACATGGCTTTTGACCACCCACCGGTCATCGTGGCGGGTTTGCCAGTGGTCTTGACGCATCAACGGCACGGCCGATGAGAAACCATCCAGCCGGGCCAGGGGATCAGCCGTCTGCCAGTCTGTTTGCTGCCCCCACCGGGCCACCGCAGCCAAGGCCGCCAGCACAATGGGCATGGGCTGGGCTGAGGAGTCTGCGGCAGACTCCACACCCATCCGGTCAATCAATCCAGTGTCATACCCACCCGCCTGAAATTCTGGATGCAAACACAGCGACTTTAACCACTGCAGGTTATTTTTCAGCCCGACGCAACGCAATTGCGACAATGTTTTCACCAACAGGCTCAAGGCTTGAGCCCGGTCTTCGCCCCACACAATCAGCTTGCCGATCATGGGGTCATAATGGGGTGTAACCGACAAGCCCGAGGCAATTGCGCCATCCAGGCGTACCGCCTGGCTACGATTGAATTCAGCGGCAGGTGGTGTTTCCCACAGCACCACCTCCCCAATGGCCGGCAGAAAACCCTGCTCAGGGTTCTCGGCATACAAACGCGCTTCAAATGCATGGCCAAACGTTGAAATATCGGCTTGCTGCACAGGCAAGGGCTCGCCTGCCGCAATTCGGATTTGCCATTCCACCAGATCAAACCCGGCGATCATTTCCGTCACCGGGTGCTCCACCTGCAAGCGCGTATTCATTTCCATGAAGTAATAATCGCCGCGTGCATCGAGCAAAAACTCCACAGTGCCCGCACCCAAATAATTCACGGCCCTGGCCACTTGAACAGCCGTTTGACCAATGGCTTCACGCAGCGCCTGGCTCAAACCATGGGCTGGTGCTTCTTCAATCACTTTCTGGTGGCGGCGCTGGGCCGAGCAATCGCGTTCGTACAAGTGCACCACATGCCCATGCGAATCGGCAAACACTTGAACCTCCACATGGCGAGGTCGAATGATCTGCTTTTCCAACATCACGGTGGCATCGCCAAAGGCATTCTTCGCCTCACGCTGGCAGCTCTCCAGCGCAGCGGGCAATTCATCGGACGAATTCACCACCCGAATGCCTTTGCCACCACCGCCCGCCACCGCCTTGATCATAAGGGGGTATCCAATCCGCGCCGCCTCGGCTTGCAAAGTGGGCAGGCTTTGGTCAGCCCCAAAATAACCGGGGATCAGCGGCACACCGGCAGGCTGCACGCAGGCCTTGGCTTCGCTTTTGCTACCCATGGTGCGAATGGCTTGAACGCCAGGGCCAATAAACACCACGCCCGCATCGGCGCAGGCTTGCGCAAATGCTGCATTTTCCGACAAAAAACCATAGCCCGGGTGTATGGCTTGCGCACCGGTTGCTTTGGCAGCGGCCATGATCTTGCCAATGTTCAAATAGCTTTCGCTGGCTGGCGCAGGGCCAATGCACACGGCCTCGTCGCACTCGCGCACATGCAGGGCCTGCGCGTCCGCCTCGGAATAGACGGCGACCGTGGCGATGCCCATGGCCTGCGCGGTGCGGTTGATGCGGCGGGCAATTTCGCCGCGGTTGGCGATCAGGATTTTTTGAAACATGGCAATTCAGGGGTTGGAGTTGTTCTGCGCGCGAAGCGTGGTGACCGCCCAGCGGGCTGCCGGGTCATCAAAATTCTTGATGTGCACCACATCCAGTTTGGACATGATCTTGTCGTATTCTTTTTGTTTGGCTTCACTCATTTGCGGATCCACATCGGTGGGTATCCACGGGTGCAGGTAATACACCTTGGTGATCTTGGCTTGCACCAATTCTTTGGCACACCCGAAGCAAGGCTGCATGGTGGTGTAAATGTTGGCGCCTTCCACCGAAATACCGAAGCGTGCTGCCACCAGCAAGGCATTTTGCTCGGCGTGCACGCAAATACAGAGGTCGTATCCAGTACCCGACTGGAAACGCCCGCCCGGGTTGCTGCAGCGCAGGCAGCCGCCGTCCAGGCAGTTTTTCATGCCTTCAGGCACACCGTTGTACCCCGTGGCAATCACCCGGTTGTTTTTCACAATCACCGCCGCCACCCGGTTTCCGGTGCAGTTGGCCTTGCGGCGCACGGCCAGGGCAATGCCCATGTAATAGTCATCGCTTTCGGGTGGGCGGTCAGGGTCGAGTTTCATGGTTGAGGCATCCGGTTATTGTGCCCATGCAGGCTTGCGCTTCTGCATGAATGCCATCATACCCTCGGTCGCCTCGCTGCTGCTGCGCACCTTCACCAGGCGCATGGCCACATCGTGGTGGGTGTCATCACTGGTGATGTCCATTCGGCTGACATCGCGCACCAGCTTTTTGCACTCAGCCATGGCCAGTGGGGCACAGGTGTCCAGCTCCGCCAAAATGGCGTCCACCCGGGCGTCGAGTTCAGCTGGCTCGCACAGTTCATGCACCATGCCCATGGCATGGGCCTGCTCAGCTGTGAAGGTTTCGCCCGTGATGAAATAGCGCCGCGCTGCCTGCACACCCATGGCTTGCACCACATACGGGCTGATGGTGGCGGGAATCAAACCACGCTTCACCTCGGGCAAACCAAATTTCACATTGCGGCTGGCCACCAGAATATCGCTGGCCGACACCAAACCCGTTGCACCGGCAAAGCACAGGCCATGCACCCGGGCCACCACGGGCTTGGGGCATTCGGCAATGGTGCGAAACAAACTACTCAAGGTCAGCCCGCTTTGCTGATTTGCAGCTTGTTGCTGGGCCTGTTGCATCATGTAGGCCAGGTCAGCCCCGGAGCAAAAGGCATCGCCCGCACCGGCCAGCACAATCGCACGGGTGTTGTCGTCGGCACCCAAACGGCGGAAGGCTTCCACCAAGGCTTCAATCATTTCGCCATTCATGGCGTTTTTCACTTCGGGGCGGTTCAGCGTCAGCCAAACCGATTTACCCCGGCGCTCTTCCAGCACTGCGGTGTTGTTGCTCATGCGTTGTCTCCGTTTTTATTGATGTGCCTGAGTTACATTCGATACACGCCAAAGCGCGTCTCGGGAATGTCGGCATTCAGGCTGGCCGACAAGGCCATGCCCAATACACGGCGGGTGTCGGCTGGATCAATCAGACCGTCGTCCCACAGGCGGGCTGTGGCGTAATACGGCTGGCTTTGCTCATCAAACTGCTTCAAGGTGGGTGCCTTGAAAGCAGCCTCTTCCTCAGCACTCCACGTGCCGCCTTTGCCTTCAATCTGATTGCGCTTCACCGTGGCCAATACGCCGGCGGCCTGTTCACCACCCATCACGCTGATGCGTGCATTGGGCCACATCCACATAAAGCGGGGGCTATATGCGCGGCCACACATGCCGTAGTTGCCTGCACCAAACGAGCCGCCAATCACCACCGTGAATTTGGGCACCTTGGCACAGGCCACCGCCATCACCATTTTGGCGCCATGGCGTGCAATGCCCTCGTTTTCCACTTTTTTGCCGACCATAAAGCCGGTGATGTTCTGCAAAAACACGAGTGGAATTTTGCGCTGGCAACACAGCTCAATAAAATGCGCGCCCTTTTGGGCCGACTCGGAAAACAGAATGCCGTTGTTGGCCACAATGCCCACCGGCATGCCGTACAAGCGGGCAAAACCACAGACCAGCGTGGTGCCAAAGCGCGCCTTGAATTCATCGAACTCACTGCCGTCCACCAGGCGGGCGATGATGTCGCGCACATCAAACGGCTTTTTGGTGTCGGTGGGCACAATGCCGTAAATTTCTTCGGGGCTGTACAAGGGCTCGCGGGGCTCAGTGATCGCCCAGGGCAACCGCTTTTCGGGACGACCCAGGTTGGCCACAATTCGGCGTGCAATCTCCAGTGCATGTTGGTCATTTTCGGCCAAGTGGTCAGCCACGCCCGACAAGCGCGTGTGCACATCCGCACCGCCCAATTCTTCGGCGCTCACCTTCTCGCCCGTGGCGGCTTGCACCAAGGGCGGGCCACCCAAAAAAATCGTTGCCTGGTTTTTCACGATGATGGCTTCGTCGCTCATGGCGGGTACATACGCGCCACCGGCGGTACAACTGCCCATGACCACCGCGATTTGGGCAATGCCCTGTGCACTCATGTTGGCCTGGTTGAAGAAGATGCGGCCAAAGTGATCACGGTCTGGAAACACTTCGTCTTGATTGGGCAGGTTGGCCCCGCCCGAGTCCACCAGGTAAATGCAGGGCAGGTTGTTCTCGGCTGCCACCTCTTGTGCACGCAGGTGTTTTTTCACGCTCAATGGGTAATAGGTACCACCTTTCACTGTGGCGTCGTTGCACACAATCATGCAGTCCACACCACTCACGCGACCAATGCCCGCAATGGCGCCCGCACCGGGGGCGGCGTTGTCATACATGCCCCAAGCGGCCAAGGGTGCCAGCTCCAGGAAGGGTGAGCCAGGGTCGAGCAAACCGGCCACACGCTCACGAGGCAGCAATTTGCCGCGTGCGGTGTGGCGTTCGCAAGCTTGTGCACCACCGCCTTGCGCCACCACGGCCAAGCGGTCGCGCAGCTGTTGCACCAGCCCGCGCATGGCCGCCTCGTTGTCGGCAAAGCCTGGCCGGTTGCGCACATTGTTGTGGTCGAGCACCGCCATCAGAACGGCCCCTCCACCACCCACTTGCGCAGCTGGTCCAGGCGGTCCTGGCCCCAAAAGGCTTCGCCATCCACCACACAATACGGGGCACCAAACATGCCAATGTCAATCGACTCTTGCACGGCAGCTTTCATCTGTTCCTTGATGGCTTCGTCGTTGTTGGCGGCCGCCAGCGCTGCACCATCCAGCCCCATGGCGTCGGCCACCGCTTTGACACCCTCCTCAGAAGTGATGTCGCCTCCGGTTACGAAATAGGCGCGGTATAAAGCACGGACAAAATCACCCACCTTCTCCGGTTGCGTGGCCTTCAATTTCAAAATAGCCCGTGAGGCTACCGTGGCATTGATGGGAAACTGCTTCGGCCAATTCAGCTCAAGCCCATAAAAACGGGCGGTGCGGGGGAAGTCTTTGATGGAGTATTTGCCCTTGGCCGGGTTCATCATGGGGGCCGAGTTGCCCGTGCTTTTGAACACGAAACCCAACAAGGTGGGTTTGTAATTCACCGTGCGGTTGCCCGCTTGCGCGATGGCTTCAATCTGCTCGGCCGCCACATAGCTGTAGGGGCTGGTCAGGTCGAAATAAAAATCAATCGTTTGTTTGGTAGCCATGGCGTGGCGGGGCTCCAGATCGGGTTAATCCCATGATTCTAACGAACTTAGGTGATACTTCGCTCGGCAGCTTGCGCCTTAGAAGTATTGTTTCGCCATGAACCAATCATTTGCCAGTAACCACTGAATGGACTCGTTTGATTTTGTGGTTTTGTGATGTTCAGAAATACCCCCCCCCATAACCTGGCATTCAACGGACTCCCAGACAATACCCAGCGTATTAATAACGCTCCGATTTACCATGTAGCCACACCGGTTCAACCGGGCCCAGGGTCTGCATTAACACAAGGTACTGCAATACTGCTCAGGCCATTGGTTAGCCTTGCAGGCACAGCACCCATTTACAGTCTCATGCTAAACCCGGCCGAGCCACCAGCCCCGATTGTTCATCTTGCAGCCACGGCTCTGCGCGCTCAACTTGCAAATGCAGTCAGCGTTACGGCTTATAACAAACTACTCGCGTATCTATGCTCTGCGCAGTGTTCCCCATTAACAAAACAAATCCTGTGTGACTTACCTGTTGTTCCGAATGACAAACGTCATAACCTTGGCCTAAACAATAAAGACGAGAATAAAGCAAAGGTCGGGATTGACATTGTCAACAACGGATGGATGAACATTCGAAGGTCTTTACATAAAAACGTTGCGGATGAAATTCTGAAAATACACAATGAATTGCTAGGTAAAGTGCTCACCATTGCCAAGGAGTGCATTCAGTTCAATAGGGAGACGCAGTCAGATCCAGATCTCTTGTTCGACTCTAGTTTTGCGAAGCGCAAGAAAAACTGGATTGAGCAGAAGTTGTCTGAATTTCTAAATCGAGCAAATCAAGCGACTGACATGCTGAAGACTGGAATTTGCGACCCACATTTGGTCGATGTGGTCAAATCTTGTCAAGCAGCAATTGCAAGTCTTTATCTGATGGAACTGATGGGAAATATCAAGTACCGATTGGACTCCATCACACCAGAAGTAGAGATGACCAAAGCTTGGGTGGGCATTTTGGACGAAATCGACAAATCGATTAATTCGAACGTCAAAACGATTCATGACATCCAATCACATTCAGGTCAAATTTCGGAAAACAAGTTAAAACTTTTTACTCTCGGCAATAAAGATGCCCTCAAAAATCGCTATTCAGTGGCCACGCTGCAGGACGACCGAGCAAGTAATCACGAATCGGATGAAGACAAATCAGTATCACTGTGCGATATCTTGGATCTGAAACTTCCCGACCACAAAACAGAGTCAGCAAGACAAAAAATTGCTCGGATGTACTTTACTTCCCTCATCAGCAAAACCGCTCAGGCCATGTTTTTCCCTGACACCAAACGATCACTGAAAAAGGACGGGTTGCCAACCAATGGGTCGCATGTTCTGAGCTTGTATTACGAAAATTTGCGATCCAACATGAGCTTTGCCAGAGAATATCCCGTTGCTCAGTGGATACAAACCCTACTGGTCAACCGACCTTTAGAAGCCGATGTGCAGGGTGCTTCATCAAGCGCCCCCAGGCAGGAGTTTGCTGTATTTGACTGCTGCGCTGGTTGGGGTAACAGAATCTATGCTGCAGTGGGTTTGCTGTCGAAAAATTACATACAGTACCTTCATGCAAGCGATCCAAATATGTCATCCAACGGCATCGAAGCACACTTGAAAAAACACCTGCAAAAGGAGGGCATTCCCGGTGTCAATCAAGATGAACTCTTTCAACAAATAAACCTGGATGACTTGTCCATCTCGGATAATTTGACCAAGGCTTTATCGAATAAATTCGACAAACAGTTTGATCTGCTTGCAACCTGCCCGCCTTACGCCAACACCCTACTGGAAAGCGAGCGCACTCAGACTAACAAAGTGAATGTCGTGTTTGAACGATATGACAACTGCACTGAGAACAGCGAACATCGGTTTGTTGAAGAATTTGGAATTAAACTCGGAGCCCTTGCCGCCATCTTGATCAAGGCGAATGGCGCCTGTGTCGTTCAGTTCAATAGTCAACATGCACTGGTATTCGCCAACATCATCGAGTCCAGTGGATTTTTTTCAAATGTGCGCCTTGCCGTGGCGAATGATAGTCTGGGAAATAAAGGTGCACGCAAGAGTAAGGCAACCACTTACGCCCAATTGCCATTGATTGACCGTGTGCTCAAACACAATCAAATGTATGTGATTGCCACCCGAAACACCAAGGAAGCCCGGCAGCCCATGGGCATGCTGTTGTCAGGTGGTGCCAACGACTCACAGGAGCAGTATGGCTATCGAAGTCGAAAAGCGATTCTTGGCAAACTACATTTAATCGACACATCGGAAGGATCATCCCCAAGCTTCACCATCGACTCAAAGCCTCCGCGAAATCAATATTCGGCCGATAGCGATACGGAACCCATGGCCCAGGAATGGTCGGGCCCGCCTACGGAGAGTAGCAAACGCCAAAAGTTGCACTGACCAGAACGGACGACCAAACCTGACCGTTGGATGGATGACCGTACACGTGAATCAGCGCAGCCCCTCAAATTTCAAACCAAAGGGAAGCTCGCCATCAAACCATGGCGTGGGGAATGGTGCTGGATTGGTGAACATGCCTGAACTGATCCTAACCAGGTAGCCTGAACCGAATCGCGCCCTGCCAAGGTTCCGTTGGGCTCAGTGTGGCGTCCTTCTGCGTCACCCGCAAGCGCCCATCCTGCGCCAGTTTCCGGGCGGCCTGTCGAACCGGTTCCATCCAGTTGCGCCAATTGGCCCCGCCCACCTGCCTGGCCACTTCAGACGGGCAAATGCTGCCCCCCGCGCGGCGTTGGGCCAGCACGCTCAAAATGGCCTCGGGAAGATCGGTTTGCGTTGGGTTCACACCGCGACTACCACTTTGTGATTAAGAATTTGGCCGATGGACAGTGTTGGCCCAGGCCGTTATAACGGAAGGGTATCACTCGCCGTGATGACACACGGCAACCAACACCCGGAGGTCATCATGGTCCATCGCTGTCTGTCGTTCAACACCTGGGTGCGTGCAGCACTGCTGGTGACTACAGTATGTGGCATCCAAACACACGCTGCCGTTCCAGAACCAGTCAGCTTAAACGCGGGGCAACTTGGCCTGCCCGAGGTGGCCAGGCCAGTCGATGACTTTCTTCGCGGTGACGGATTGGACGGCGTGGATACCCTGCGGGACTTGAAACGCGCCGAGGGCCCCTTTCCGTTTGGCAAAGCCCTGCTGACCATTGGGCAAACCCAGTTTTTGGGTTTGAACCCAAACCTGAACAGCTTTGACGTGAGCACGTTGGAAACACCGCTGGGCGGCGACTTCCCGGTTGACCAGGAAACCCCTGTGGGCTTTAAGCGGGACAAATTCAACCAGTTTGACCGGCCGTTGTTGCGCATGCACAGCACCCCGCCGGGAAGTCGATCACGCGCTGCGTTGGGCGAGTGGGTGTATTGAAATGCCCGACTCAACGAAATGGGCTGATCGAAGTCAAGCCATTCTTAGTAACATCGAATAACAACCTAAAATCGCCATACTGACTTGACGCTAAAAATTCGATCCCAGCAGGGTTGGCGATGATATCGAAATAGATTAATAAAATCCCCTTTTCATATTGTGGCAATTTGAATAGTACGTTTTTATGCAAATCAACCAAGTATGCTGAATTCAATTGCATATCAAATGGCGCCTCAATAACCGCAATTACACCCAGCATCGCTTTCACAATCAGACCACGTGAGGATTGCAACGAATAACTGACACCTGAATGTGTCCATGTGACTTTTTGTGGTAGGGCATCAGATACGCTCAGCGGATGGTTTCCCTGCGATTGTGCATAGACTGAAAATTCCTCTTTCAATTCGAAGTTATTCATAACATACCTCACTGAATGGGTCGGGGCTCACCTACAGGGATTAGCTTCGCCCTATCGGTGAAATTTAGAATCTGAACTTGACTACCCCCGCCAGGGAAAGCCACTCCCTCAAAAACTTGTGGGCCTACTACACCTTTTTGGAGTTGAACGCCCTCCGGAATCAAGAATTTTTGAACGCTTCCAACCTCTGGTTTAAATTCTGGCGTCACTGCCAAACGTTGTCGAACGTAATTTATATCGGGAATATGGTCTGTGGGTAATACCCCCAGCAAATAAACGGGATCGGAAGTAGAATTTTCAACCTTAGAGGAAGAGAGTTCTGCAATGAAACAATCAAGATTTTCTGACAGCCAAATCATGGCAATCCTGAAGCAAGCGGAGA
>NZ_JANIGO010000005.1 GCF_024518835.1 Limnobacter humi | reverse complement strand
CACGCTACAATCTTCAAATCGCTTCGAAAACCGCTTGCTTGCTTCGTTTCGCGCTGCGTGTCGTGCAGCAGAGAAACGAGATTATGCACACCTCTTTCTCACCTGTCAAACACTTTTCGGAAAAAAATGACAGAAAGGTGATGTGTACTCCATGGGTGTTTTTCACTTACAACAACAGGGCAAAAATAAGCCTCTGACGCGCAAGTATTTTTCAGACACACCCCACAAAAAAATTGAGACCCGAAGGTCTCAAAATTTTTTCAGATTTTTTGATTCTTTTATTCAAACAAGCGTTCCAAGTTGCAGCCGAGGTGCACAAAGGCGCCTTACAGGCGTCCTTGAGACTTCAATATGACCACCGTTTGATCACTTATTCTTGAATTCGGGCTTTCGCTTACCGACAAACGCCGCCATGCCCTCTTTTTGGTCTTCCGTTGCAAACAAACTATGGAACATCCGGCGCTCGAACAGCATACCCTCGGACAACGGGCCCTCGAATGCGCGGTTCACGCTTTCCTTGGCCATCATGACGGATGGGATGGAATAGGCAGCAATCACGGTAGCCGCTTCCAGCGCTTCGTCCAGACAACGATCCGCCGGCACCACCCGAGATACCAAGCCAGCACGCTCGGCTTCGGCGGCGTCCATCATCCGGCCTGTTAGACAGAGGTCCATCGCTTTGGCTTTGCTGACCGCGCGGGGCAAACGCTGCGTGCCTCCTGCACCGGGGATGATGCCTAGCTTGATCTCTGGCTGACCAAACTTTGCTGTGTCCGCGCAAATAATGAAGTCGCACATCATGGCGAGTTCGCAGCCACCGCCCAATGCAAAGCCCCGAACAGCGGCGATCACCGGCTTGCGAACGGATTTGATGGTTTCCCAGTTGCGCGTGATGTATTCGCCTTTGTAGACATCCATGTAGGAATAATTGGCCATGGCCGCGATGTCTGCACCCGCCGCAAAGGCCTTGTCACTGCCGGTGACGACCATCGCACCAATATTGTCATCGGCATCAAAGCCAGACAGCGCCTGCCCCAGCTCGGTCATGAGCTGGTCATTCAGCGCGTTGAGCACCTGGGGACGGTTCAGGCGCACTAGGCCAACCTTGCCGATGGTTTCCACAAGAATGCATTCATAAGTCATGGGCGTCTCCTCATTGATCTAAGCCATGTGAATTTTGTGAAAAAGTCTACCCTGAGGACGCCCTGACCGCGATCGCCCGTGAATCTTGTCGTGACTTTATTTTCTGTCTAGGACAAAATACGAAAATAATAGGTGGTTTGGGAGATTTTGGGTGAATTCACATATTTTTGTCATGGGCGCAAACAGTGCCATCGCCCAACAATTGATTCGACGCTGTCGCGCTGCTGGACAAGCGGTTGTGGCCGCAGGCCGGAATCGATCTGCGCTGCAGGCGTTGTATGGCGATGATGAGGGTGTGATGCTGCTTGAGATTCAAGCCACCGACCCAGCGTCGGTCGAGGCGGGATTTTCCACCTTGCAGAACCAGGGCGTTGCTGTGCAGGGCTACGCGCATTGCGTGGGTTCAATTTTGGTGGCACCACTGATCAAGACTTCTGCCGCCCAGCTCCATGATGTGCTGTCGGTGAACCTGCTGTCTGCCTGCCACGGACTGAAGGAATTTTTGAAACTGGCCAAGCAACAGGGCCAGGGCGGCAGCGCAGTGTTGATATCCACCTGCGCCACAGGCATTGGCGTGGCCAATCATGAAGCGATTGCAGCCGCCAAGGCTGGGATCGAGGGACTGGCGCGAAGCGCCGCCGCCACGCACGCAGTCGATGGAATTCGTGTGAATGCCGTAGCCCCGGGCTTGACGGACAGTCCGATGGCCCAGGCTTTCCTGAAAAGCGACGTGATGCGTGCTGCCAGTGAAAAGCAATACCCGCTGCATGGCGTGAACACACCGGACGACGTGGCTGGTGCTATGCATTGGCTGCTGAGCGAGGACGCCCGTCGGATTACGGGCATGGTGATGAACGTGGACGGGGGCTTTCGCAACACCCGTCCGCTGGTGAAATAAGCGACTCGACTGCGCAGGCAGACACCTCAATTGCAAAAAAACGGCAAGGGCCTCACCTTTATGCAACAACGATTCCTTCCCGATTTTGCGCCCACACGGCAGGCAGCCTTGACTGTGCTGGCCAGGGTCAACCCGCTGGCGTACAGCAAAACCCGCAATTTTCTGGATGGCGCGGTAACCCATTTGGCACCTTGGATTACGCATGGCTTTATTAGCGTGCGTGAGGCAACCCAGGCCATTCACCAAAGACATCCGTTGAGCTTTGAAGACAAGCTGGTGTTTGAATTTGCCTGGCGAGAATTTTTCAAACATGTGCATGGTGAACTGGGGGACGGCATTCTGAAGGATGTACGTCGCCCGGTGTGGGGCGGGCGCTACGCCACGGACATGCCTGCCGACATTCTGGAAGCCCGCACCGGCGTTGCGGCGATTGACGCTGGGGTACAGCAATTGTATGAAACCGGCTACATCCACAACCACACACGCATGTGGATTGCGTCGTACACGGTGCACCTGCGTAAGGTACATTGGCGAGCTGGGGCCGACTGGATGTACGCCCATCTGCTGGATGGCGACTTGGCGTCCAACCATTTGAGTTGGCAGTGGGTGGCGGGCACATTCAGCCACAAGCCCTATGTCTTCAATGCCGAGAATGTTCGCAAATACGCGCGGCACCTGGATTGCAGTGGAACATGCATCGACACCGACTATGAAAGCCTGGAGGCCACAGCCCGGAGCAAACGGGATGTGGGCCCCGAACGCGGCGTTCAAAGCATGGGGGCGGACATACCCCTTGTGTTGGGCAGCGGACAAAACTTTTGGGAAGAGCTGGACAAACTGACGCAGACGATCCAACCGAACGACCAGCCGTGGGCTTTCTGGGTCGATACGCGCCAGGTTGGCGATGACGGCGCCACGCTGCTGAACGTCACTGGATTACAACCAGGCGATACGGTCCGCTGGGTACACCCCTGGGACCTTGGATGCCTTCAAAGCCAAGACGGCATGACCAAAATTGGCGTGCTGGATGCGGCGTTTCATGCGGACCACCCCTGGAGCGAGCGTCGTTGGCGCTTTGTGCTAGAGCCCATGCGTCGGCATTGCCAATCGATACTTGTGGTGGACAGCCGACGCAGTGGTGCAATGAGCCAGTTGCGGCACAGCCTCATGCCAGCTGGAATCCAGGGAGAGATGGCGTGGACATTAAACCCGGGCTATAACAAGCTGACGCAATTACTGCCAGCCCAATGGAGCAAACAAGCCAATTTGCTACCCAACCCTGGCAGCTTTCAGCAAAGTTTTTCGAGGTTTTATCGGGAGGCCACCAGCATGGTCGGTTCGCTGGATGAGGCACTGGGTGAATTGGCACTGGAGAGTCAACAACCATGACAGACAAAACACCCAGCCGCTGGATGGATATTTTGGGTTATGCCGGGCTGATTCCTTTTTGGGGATTGGCCGTGCTCACTGCAATCCATCACGGCACTGAGGCAGGGGCGGACTATGCCCATATCAACTTGCTATATGCCTTGTGCATCGTTTCCTTCTTGGGGGCGGTTCATTGGGGCTTGGCCTTGACGCAGTCCAACCTGCAACACCCGACCTACCTGGCTGGCCTGACGCCTGCCGAATTTGAGACTCGAAGCTTCGTGTGGGGCGTGACGCCGTCCCTTTTGGCATGGATCGCTGCTGCATTTTCGCCCACGGAGGCCACCTTGTGGGTTTTGACAGGAATTTTGGCGTTGGTGTGGCTGGTCGACCAAGCCATGCTCAAGCCACTCAAAGGCTTTACACGCTACTTGAGATTGCGAAACCACCTCACGATTGGCGCCACGCTGGGGTTGGCCCTGACGGCTTGGTTCGCATAAATGGTGTAGTCTTTGGCAGGTTGAAATGACTACAGAGAAGCCGGAGACAACATGTTCAAAGCAGTATTCCTACAAAAAAACGATCAAGGCGAATTCAAAGCCAGCATTGAAGAATTGAGTGAAAGCCAGTTGCCCGACAACGGTGACGTGCTGGTTGAGATCTCGCATTCAACCCTGAATTACAAAGACGGCCTGGCGATTTGTAACAAGTCGCCTGTGGTGCGGCAATGGCCCATGGTGGCTGGCATTGATGGTGCCGGTACTGTACTGGAAAGTAAGCACCCCCGTTTCAAGACGGGTGATGCAGTTATCCTGAACGGATTTGGTGTGGGTGAAACCCATTGGGGCTGCCTGGCGGGCAAAGCCAAGTTGAAAGGCGACTGGCTGATTCACCGCCCTGCCGGTTTGAGTGCGGAACAAACCATGGCGATTGGCACGGCTGGCTATACAGCCATGCTGTGTGTGCTGGGATTGGAAAAATCTGGCGTTAAACCTGAGCATGGTGAAATTTTGGTGACCGGCGCCACCGGTGGCGTGGGTTCAGTGGCGATCGCCTTGTTGAGCAAATTGGGCTACACGGTGGTGGCCACCAGCGGCAAGCCCGAGCAAGCGGAGTTCCTCACAAGCCTGGGTGCCCACGAGGTGCTGGACCGCAACACAATCAGCGCTGCGGGCAAACCATTGCAGAAAGAACGCTGGGCGGGCGTGGTGGATTGCGTGGGTTCGCACACCCTGGCCAATGCCTGCGCACAAACCAAATATGGCGGTACTGTGACCGCCTGCGGCTTGGCACAAGGGATGGACCTGCCATCTTCCGTGGCGCCATTCATTCTGAGAGGCGTGACATTGAAAGGCATTGATTCGGTGATGGCACCGATTGCCGTTCGTGAAGAGGCCTGGGCAAGGCTCGCCAAAGACCTGGACTTGAACAAACTGTCCAAGTTGTCGCGGGTGATTTCACTGGAAGACAGTTTGAATGTTGCCGCCCAGATTATGGCTGGCAGCAACACTGGCCGTGTGGTGGTGAAGGTTTAAAGACATGCTGAAGTACACCGTCCGGGTGGCTGACCCCAAAGGCCACTATCTGCATGTGTCTCTGGCCTTCGAATGGCCGGGCGGCTCACTGGATCAACCGGTGCTGAGTCTTCCGGCGTGGATCCCAGGCAGCTACATGATTCGGGAGTTTTCCCGGCACGTGATTTCAGTTCAGGCGCAGGTTGACGGTAAACCGCTGGCCGTGCAAAAGCTGAACAAAGATCACTGGCAATTGATGCTGAGCTCACCGAATGAGCCCGGCCAAATCACGTGTGAGTGGACAGTGTATTGCTGGGACCTGTCGGTTCGCGGCGCACATGTGGATGAGACCCATGCTTTTTTCAATGGCACCAGCCTGTTTTTGTGCCCCAAAGGCCTGGAGCAACAACCCATTGAGCTCACACTGACCAAAGCGGCTGACTGTCGACAAGCGCAGTGGACGGTGGCCACCGGACTGGCTGTGGTGCAACACGACGGATTTCTGGACAAGACCGGGTTTGTCGTGTTGGCTACAGGACAGTCTGCCACCTACAGCGCGCGTGACTATGACATGCTGATCGACCACCCGGTTGAGATGGGCGAGCTGGTGGTGGGGACCTTTGAGGCTTGCGGTGTTCACCATGCATTGGTTGTGTACGGGGCAGACTCAGACGCCGATGTCACTCGGATTTGTGACGACCTGAAACCCGTGTGCGAAACGCAAATTGCCTTGTTTGACCCTGAACAAAAGCAAGCACCTTTCGGGCGGTATTGTTTTTTGCTGCACGCCACGGACAAAGGTTATGGAGGCCTGGAGCATCGAAACAGCACAGCACTGCTGTGCGCGCGGGCTGACTTGCCCCAACGGGGCGTGGCCGAGGCCCCCAAGGGCTATGAGGAATTTCTGGGCTTGTGCAGTCACGAGTATTTCCATTCGTGGAATGTGAAGCGCATGAAGCCAGCCGTGTTTCTGCCGTATGACTTGACCCAGGAAAATTACACACGATTGCTGTGGATTTTTGAAGGTTTTACCTCCTACTACGATGACCTTATGCTGGTGCGGGCTGGCAAGATGGACGAGATGGCCTATCTGAAGGCCTTGGGAAGAACGATTAGCCAGGTGCTGAAGAACCGGGGGCGATTGGTACAAAGTGTGGCCGACAGCTCACTGGATGCGTGGACCAAATACTATCGGCAAGACGAAAACGCACCCAATTCGGTGGTGAGTTACTACACCAAAGGCGCGTTGATTGCATTCTGCCTAGACAGCCATTTGCGGGCCAGCACACAGGGGCGGCGCAGCCTGGATGATGTCATGCGCCTCATGTGGGCAAAAAAGGGTACTGAACAATCAGGCCTGGAAGAATCCGAATTTCCAGCGTTGGTACAGGAAGCCACCGGCGTGGATGCAGGCGCACTGATTCAACAGTGGGCCTACAGCACCGATGAGCTGCCTCTGCAGGAGAGCCTGCGTGCGTGTGGTTATGTGTTGGACGCCAAGGCCGCAGAGAGCCCGGTCTTTGTGGGCATGAATGTCCAATTTTCTGCAGAAGGTGTTCAGGTGAAGCAGGTGTTAAACGGCAGCCCGGCCCATGCTGCGGGATTGTCCGCAGGGGATGTGGTGGTGGCGCTGGATGAACGCAAAGCCACCGAGAGCCAGTACAAACGCCGACTGGCCAGTGCACAACCCGGTGACACGGTAACGCTGCTGGGTTTTCGGGCAGAACGACTCATGCAATTCACCTTGGTGCTGGATGCAGCACAACCCACCGAATGGATGGTGCGCAAGGATGAGTCGCTGAAGGCTGCAATCGCAGCGCCCTGGTGTGTGCAGGACACCGAGGCGGTTCGGGCGGCTTGAGCTGTGCCTTTATGCGAAGAGCTCGGCCAAGGCCTCGCCCGGCGATGAAGCGCGCATGAAGGCTTCACCCACCAGAAATGCATGAACACCATGGCTGCGCATGCGCTGAACATCATCAACGGTTGTAATGCCGCTTTCGGTGACCAGCAGGTGCTGTTCACCCACTTTGTGACGCAAGGCCAGTGTGGTGTCGAGCGACACTTCAAACGTGCGCAAGTTGCGGTTGTTCACACCCACCAATGGTGTTTTCATCTGCAAGGCGATGTCCATTTCAGCATCATCATGTACTTCCACCAAGACATCCATGCCAAGCTCGTGGGCACAACTTTCAAGTTCAAGCAACTGGGGTAGATCCAGGGCAGAGACGATGAGCAAAATTGCGTCTGCCCCCAAGCCGCGGGCTTGAACCACTTGGTAAGTATCGATGATGAAATCTTTGCGGATGGCCGGTAAACCGCTGGCTTGGCGGGCCATGTCAAGGTACTGCGGTGCACCCTTGAAATATTGAATGTCGGTGAGCACCGAGAGACAGGTTGCGCCATGTTCGGCATAGCTTTTGGCAATCGCTTCCGGATCAAAGGGCTCTCGAAGAATGCCCTTGCTGGGACTGGCCCGCTTGACCTCCGCAATGACTGCCGGCTTGCCAGCGGCCACCGCGGCTCGCATGGCTTTGATAAACCCTCGAGCTGGCTCCAGGCGAGCCGCTTTGGTCAACCACTGCACTTCAGTCAATATTTGTTTACCCAGTGCAATTTCTTCACGTTTGGTGGCGAGGATTTTATCGAGAATGTCGCTCATGGAGACCTCTGTGTGAAACCGCTCAGCGTGAGACCGATTGGGTGAATTCGACAAACTCGCGCAGCTTGCGCAGCGCGGCCCCCGTGGACACCTGCTGGCGTGCCAGCTCTACACCCTCATGCAGACTATTGACCAGCCCCGCGGTGTACAAACCCGCAGCGCCGTTGAGCAAGACAATGTCGCCCACAGCACCACCCTTGCCTTCCAACGCATGGAAAATCTTGTCGCGGGACTCTTCCACGGACCGGGCCTTGAGATCATCGTGTGAGGCACGATGTAAACCGAAGTCCTCGGGGCGAACGGTGTAACGAGTCACAATTCCGTTGTTCAACTCGGCAACTTGGGAGTCGCATTCAATGCACAGTTCGTCCATGCCATTGTTGCCGTGAACGATGAGGGCACGCACCGAGCCCAAGCGGGCCAGAACCTGCGCTTGCAGATCGAGCAGATTGGCGCTGTACACGCCCATGACCTGACGCCTGGCCAGGGCCGGGTTGGTGAGCGGCCCCAAGATATTGAACACCGTGCGCACACCCAGTTCTTTCCGGACGGGGCCTGCAAACCGCATGGCACTGTGGTGGTTGGGGGCAAACATGAAACCGATTCCCACCGCCTGAATGCATTGGGCCACCTGCTCGGACTTTAAATTGATATTGACGCCGAGGAGTTCCAATACATCGGCACTGCCGGAATTGGAAGACACACTGCGGCCCCCATGCTTGGCCACCTGGCCACCCGCGGCGGCCAAGACAAACATGGATGCGGTGGAAATGTTAAAGGTTTGGGCGCCATCGCCGCCCGTCCCGCACAAATCAACCACTTGGCTATCGGCGGGCAACACCACGGGCGTGACCAAATCACGCATGACCTGCGCGGCGGCTGCCACCTCGTCCACTGTTTCGCCCTTGACTCGCAAAGCCACCAGAAGACCAGCCACTTGAACCGGCGTTAGACCCCCATTGAGCAATTGTTCGAATGCTTGCCGGGTGGTGTTGTAATCCAGATCGCGGCCGGCGAGAAGCTGGTTAAGGGTGGCGGAGAAGCTGAAGGACTCGGACATGGTGATGCGATGAAGATGGAGTCAGGCCGCTTGGTGACAGGCCACACGCTTTAGAAAATTGCGGAGAAGGTCATGGCCCCGATCGCTCAGAATGGATTCGGGGTGAAACTGAACGCCTTCCACATCGAACTGGCGGTGCCGCACACCCATGATTTCACCGTCGGCTGTTTCGGCTGTGATTTCCAGGCAGGCCGGCAGACTGTCACGCTCAATGGCCAGGGAATGGTACCGAATGCAGGTGAGCGGATTGGGTAAACCTTCAAACACGCCCACATTGTGGTGGTGCACTGGCGATGTTTTGCCATGCATGATGGTTTTGGCGCGCACCACCTGGCCACCAAAGGCTTCTCCGATGGCTTGATGGCCTAGGCAAACCCCCAACACAGGTACAACGCCAGCAAACCGCTGGATGATTTCGATGGACACCCCGGCTTGCGCAGGTGAACAGGGTCCAGGGGACACACACACCGCGGCGGGCTTGAGGGACAGGGCTTCATCCACCGTGATCGCATCATTGCGGACCACACGCACATCCTGACCCAGTTCGCCAAAATACTGAACCAGGTTGAAGGTGAAGCTGTCGTAATTGTCGATCATCAGGAGCATGGTGCGCCTACGAATGGAGAATAAGCCGGGATTGCTTAATTCTCCCACAGATCGACCTAAAACCGGGGCATCCAGCGCAACAAGCGGTTTCAAGAGCCCACTAGCCGACCAACAATGGCAATAAGCCGGTGCAGTGACTGTTCAATGCCGCCAGAGCACTCTCGATCTCGGTGGCGCGTCGACCAGGACGCCCCAGATAGTGGCGTAGACGGGTGATGGCTTGGGTCATGGAGTGAAAACCCAGGTGGGTAGCCCTTTGGTATAGGTGCATCAACGCGCGGTCAGTCAGGTTTTCTACCCGCAACGCCGTCAAATCATCGGCGAAAACCTGAATATCCTCCACAGGGGATTGACGACCAATGCCTTGGTTCATGCGTTTGAGTTGCTCCAACACGTTGTCCATCGACGCATGGAGCACATGAGGCTGCAGGGGCTTGATGACCAGGCGCTGGGCACCGGCCGCCCGGGCCTGCAGAACCTGCTGGCGCTGCGGATGGGTTGTCATCATCACAGTGGTGGTGAAGGCCAACTGCCCCTTTTCATGGGCCAGGCGCAAGAGATGCGCCCCATCGCCATCGGGCAGATTTAACTCACAGATCACCAAGGGAATGTAATGGGGGCCTGCCAACTGGACAGCAGCGTCGTTGCATGAACTCACCCAATCTACGACACCGGGCCACTGCATTTCCAATGATTTGATCAATGCAAGCGCCGACTGGCGATCATCTTCCAAGAGCAACAGTTTCACACATCCTCCCGTTTTTTACAGGTGCACCATGCACGCCTGTAGTTAAAACGGGATGAGTACTCGGTGACTGTTCCCTGTTTGGGGGAGAGGTCCGTTCTGCTGAGGTTGAGCGACTTGGGGCTAGCTGAGCTCGCCGTCCAGTCCGTTTTGAACCAGCTCTGCAGCCCGCATGACAGCGCGGGCTTTGTTCTCGGTTTCCAGCCACTCACTGTCGGCCACGGAATCGGCCACCACACCAGCACCCGCTTGCACGTAGAGCATGTTGTCTTTCACGACACCACTGCGGATGGCAATGGCCACATCCATGGTGCCCGTGAAACTGAGGTAACCGCAAGCACCGCCATACACGCCCCGCTTCGTGGGCTCCAGTTCGTCGATGATTTCCATGGCGCGTACCTTGGGTGCACCAGACAGAGTGCCCGCCGGGAAGGTTGCACGCAACACGTCCATGGCCGACAAACCAGGCCTGAGCACACCCTGTACATTGCTCACGATGTGCATGACGTGTGAATACCGCTCAATCACCATTTTCTCGGTGACCTGTACGCTGCCGGTTTGCGCGATGCGACCGACATCATTGCGGGCCAGGTCGATCAACATCACATGCTCGGCAATTTCTTTCGGATCTGCCAACAACTCGTCGGCGAGCGCCAAATCCTGCTCGACAGTGCTCCCGCGAGGGCGTGTGCCGGCGATGGGACGCAAGGTGATGAGGGATTGTTGGTCAGCTTGCTGGTCTTGGCGAACCAGAATTTCGGGCGAGGAACCCACCACCTGGAAATCGCCAAAGTTGTAGTAAAACAGATAGGGCGATGGGTTGAGTGAGCGCAACGCGCGGTACAGAGAGAGCGCATTTTGCGTGAACCGTTTGGACAGCCGTTGGCCGATCACAACCTGCATGACATCGCCAGCCGCGATGTAATCCTTCGCTTTGGCCACCATGTCAAAGAAGTGGTCTTTGCTCATGTTGTGCTCAATCGGCGTGACCTCGGCAGCGCCACTAAGCGGGATAGACACTGGCGTGCGAAGCTGAACCATCAAGCGGTTTAGTTCAGCTGCACCCTCCTCATAGGCCTGTGCGCTGGACGGATCAACAAAGACGATGAGCTGAATCGTGCCTTTGATGTTGTCCACCACTGCCATGCGGTCGGTGAGCATCAGCAGAATATCGGGAATGCCCAGATCATCGGGCTTGCGGCTGTGTTCAAGACGGCCTTCGATGTACCGAACTGTGTCGTAACCAAAGTAACCGGCCAAGCCACCGAAAAACCGGGACGAGCCTTCAACAGACGGTACTTTAAAACGGGCGTGGTACTGCTCGATAAAAGCCAGCGGATCGCCGGAAAACTGCTCGGTCACGGTACGATGCCCCTGGCTGTCGGTGTGACTGACCTCCACGCGGTTTTCGATCACTTCCAGCGTGATGCTGGACGGCAAACCGATGAAGGAGTACCGACCGGAACGCTCGCCACCGACCACCGATTCCAGCAGGAAAGTGTTTTTTTGGTTGGCCAGTTTGAAGTAGATGGACAGCGGCGTGTCGAGGTCGGCGTAGCATCGGGCGATCAAGGGGATGCGGTTATAACCCTGTGCGACCAACGCATCAAATTCGGAGCGGGAAATCATGGATTCACCTGGATGGGCTGTTGGGCACACACGCGTTCGGCTGCCTGCAACAAGGTATTGATGTGGCCGTCGCACGGTGTGCTTTCAATGGGTCGACCTTCGTTGTAACCATACGGCAAGAGCCAACACGGCACGCCGGCTGCGCGGGCTGCTTGCGCATCATTGAGTGAGTCGCCAATAAACAGCGCCTCGCTGGGCGAGACACCCAAACGTTCGCAGGCTTTCAGCACCGGCAAGGGGTCGGGCTTTTTGCGCTCGAAAGTGTCGCCACCAATGACCACGCTGAAATAACAGGCAATGCCGCTGCGCGCCAGCAGTGGGCCTGTAAAGCGTTCAGGTTTGTTGGTTACCACCGCCAGTTTCAAACCGGCTTGCGCAAACGCCTCAAGCCCCTCAAGCACACCGGGGTAGAACTCGGCATGCTGCCCATTGATCTGTTCGTAATGGGCATGCCAAATGGCATTGGCTTTTTCAAACAGGGCGGCATCCGCGCGGCCATCCAAGCTGCCGGTCAGGCTGCGGTGAATCAGGTTTTCTGCACCCTTGCCCACATAGGTGGCCACTGTGGCCTCGTCCAGCTCCGGCAAGGCAAGGTCGCGCAACATGGCATTGACTGCGGCAGCCAGGTCGGGCACGGTGTGCAGCAAGGTCCCGTCCAGGTCAAACAGGATGGCGCGGATGCTCATGCTGCCCTCTGCGCTGCCACTCCAGCCAACTCGGCGCGCATGGCATCAATCACGGCTTTGTAATCGGGCTTGCCGAATATGGCGGAACCCGCCACAAAAGCGTCTGCGCCGGCTTTGGCAATGGCAGCAATGTTGTCGGGCTTTACGCCACCATCCACCTCGAGGCGAATGTTGTTTCCGCCGGCAGACACATGGGCGTCGATGCGACGGCGCACTTCGGCCAATTTGTTGAGGGTTTGGGGAATGAAACTTTGCCCACCAAAACCCGGGTTGACCGACATAAGCAAAACCAGGTCCAGCTTGTCCATGATGTGGTCCAGCCACTGCACAGGGGTGGCTGGGTTCAGAACCACACCGGCTTGGCAACCTTGGTCACGAATCAGGCTCAGGGTGCGGTCCAGGTGGTCGGTGCCCTCCGGGTGAACACTGATGATGTTGGCACCCGCTTTGGCAAAATCGGGAATGATTCGGTCTGCCGGGCGCACCATGAGGTGCACATCAATCGGGGCCGTGGTGTGGGGGCGTAAAGCCTCGCACACCAAGGGGCCAATGGTCAGGTTGGGCACATAGTGATTGTCCATCACATCAAAGTGAATCCAGTCTGCGCCCGCAGCAATCACATTTTTGACCTCTTCACCCAAACGGGCAAAATCGGCCGACAAAATACTGGGGGCAATCACGAAAGAATTCATGGACATCAACCTGGTGGAATGCGACATGGACACGGTGCGCAACGCACCTTGCAAAGCGCTAGTTTAATCCAAACAGGCTGCCTGACACTGCGTTGGCGACAACAGCGGGTGGGCTTCCATGCAGACGCTGCGGCAAGTCCAATTGTGAATTTGACGTTTTGGGCTCATACTGATCGACCGGAAACCCTTCACCGACGCCACGCGCCGACGAGCGCATATCAAGAGCCATTATGAGCAGCGATTCACCTTACCAGTTTGAAGTGCGTGTCAGCACCCAATTTCTTGATGAGCAAAGCGACAAGGACAAAGGGCCTTACGTGTTTGCCTACACCATTGAAATTGAGAACGTGGGCACCGCCACCGCCCAACTGGTGAGCCGTCACTGGATCATCACCGATGCCTACAAAATTGTTCAGGAAATTCGCGGCGATGGCGTGGTTGGGGAACAACCCACCCTGAAACCCGGTCAGATGTTCCAGTACACCAGCGGCTGCCCGCTACCCACGCCGGTGGGTACCATGAAAGGCGACTACACCTTTGTGGGCGAAGGCGGTGAGCAATTCCAGGTGGAAGTCCCGGAATTCATGCTGTCGATGCCACGGGTGTTGCACTGATTCTGTGCGAATTCCGCATTAAGTCTGCGGCTTGCCCGGATCAGACGATGCGGGGTCATCGTTGGGCTGACGAGCGGTCTGCGCCACGGGCTGATCAACAGCGGGTTCATCGGGTGGTGCAGCATGGTCAACCCGGGCCCGCAGCGTCCACCACATGATGAACACGATGGCGCCCAGCGCCAACACCATTTCTGCAATGAGTAACCACATGTTGATGTATTCCCTGAAAATGCGCCGTATTCAAATGTTCCGCATTGGGCGCTGGTTTTGCCAGATCACCCTGGCTGGCATTGTAGCCGGCTGCGCCACGCAATCGTTACCGCCACAGGCCCAAAAGCCGGTGAATTGTTCCTGCCCAGCCCCTGAGGAAAAACCAGCCGAGAAACCACCGGCCCTGCCTTTGCTGGAAAAGTCGAGTTTTTCGCAACTGCCGGGTTGGGCGAACACGCAAGGGCAGAAAGCCACGCTGAATGCCTTCATAGCGCAGTGTGGCGTATTGCAGCGTCGCAAAGCCACCCCAGCCGGATTGGTGGAGATGTGTAAGCGCGCATCCAGCCTCAACACCGATGAGGAGGCCCGCAACTGGATGGAGAAAGAACTGGATGTGTGGCAGCTGCAGCAGGAGGACGGTCGCAAGGAAGGCCTGTTGACGGGTTACTACGAGCCTTTGTTGAATGGCGCACGCAAGCCGGGTGGCCGCTTTGGTGTGCCCCTGTACGGCGTGCCCTCGGACTTGATCACGGTCAAGCTGGATGAGCTGGTGCCAGAGCTCAAGGGCAAACGCATTCGAGGCCGAATTGAAGGCAACACCTTGGTGCCCTATTACGACCGTGCCGAGTGGGAAACCAATGTGGGCCCACAACGCGGCAAGGTGCTGGTGTGGGTGGATGACAAACTGGACGCATTTTTGTTGCAGGTGCAGGGCTCGGGCCGTGTGAAATTGCCCGACGGCAGCGAGATCCGCTTGAGCTATGCGGACCAGAATGGCTACCCGTACAAGGCCATTGGTCGGGTGTTGGTGGAATGGGGTGAACTGACCACCGCACAGGCCACCATCCCGGGTATTCGCGCCTGGGCTGAGAAGAACCCAACCAAAGTGGACAAGCTGCTGAACAACAACCCCAGCGTGGTGTTTTTTGCGGAAAACACCGTGCTCAGCCCTGAGCAGGGCCCAATCGGCGCACTGGGCCTGCCCTTGACCGGGGAGTTCAGTCTGGCAGTGGACCGCAGCCTGGTGCCCTACGGTGCGTTAATGTGGCTGGACAGCACGAACCCACTAAACCAAAAACCAATACAACATGCTGCATTGGCCCAGGACACGGGTGGTGCAATCCGAGGCCGGGTGCGGGCGGATTATTTTTGGGGCACCGGGCATGCAGCCGGCGAGGCAGCGGGTAAAACCCGCCAAACCCTGCGGTTGTGGCTGCTGTGGCCCAAAGGTGTAGACCTGCCAAAAACTGCGAACGATTAACCTGCGAGCGACTAACGACCAGCAGCCCGCCCACCTGTGTTTTTCAACAATTGAACCACCGCAGCCACGCTGCGGTTCCACAGATTGATGCGGGCGGTTTCAGCATTCAGCTCGGCCACCTGGGCCGAGATCACCGTGAGGGCATCGGCCGTGCCCGCCTTGTATTGGTTCTCAGCCACCTCGCGGGCCAAGCGGGCCGACTGCAAGGCCTGCATTTGCGAGGCACGCTCCTCAGCCAAATAACGAATGGCTGCCAGGTTGTCTTCCACTTCCTGAAAGGCTGACAACACCGTTTGGCGATACGTGGCCGCTGTTTGATCGTACGCTGCACGGGCCTGCTCAACCTGCGCGGACCGGGCACCCGCATCAAACAGATTCAAAGCGAGTGCAGGCCCCACCGACCAGAACCGTGCCGGGGAAGCGGTGAGGTTGGTCCAACTGTTGCTGCGAAACCCGGTGCTGGCGGACAAATTCAAACTGGGGAAGTAGGCGGCACGGGCCACACCGATTTGGGCGTTGGCCGCGGCCACCTGCCGCTCGGCGGAATAGACATCAAACCGGCTGAGCAACAGTTCGGAGGGCAGTAAGTCCGGCGTGGCTGGTATGGCGGCCTGCTCGATGGACCAGCCACCACTGGGGTTCAAGGCCAGGGCTGCAGGGGCCATGCCCAGCAATACGGCGATGGCATTTTCAGTTTGTACCCGTGACAAAGTGGCTTCAGACAACTGCGTGCGGGTGTTGTTCAACACCGTGTCGGCTTGCGCCAAGTCGAGCTTGGACGCCACACCGGCATTGAGCCGGTTTTGGGTGAGGCTGCGAAACCGCGTGTAGGCTGCCACGCTGCGTTGAAGCAGGGCTTCCTGCTCCATCGAAGCCCGCCACAAAAAATAGCTTTGGGCCAACAAGGCCTGAGCACTCACCCGGGCAGAACCCACCAGCGCTGCGGCTGACTGGGCCCGGGCGTCCGCTGCGTCCACACCATTGGACAGTTTGCCCCACACGTCCACTTCCCAAGCCGCCTGGGCCGAGAGTGTGTACAGGTTGGTCACTGGCGACTGAATGACGGTGGAATTGCCCGTGTTGCCGTTGCGGCTGCGGGTGGCGCCCAGGTTGCCGTTCAAGGTGGGGAAGAGGCTGGCCCGTGCACCATCGAGTGCAGCCCGCGCACTGCGGTACTGGGCCTGTGCAATGGCAATGCCCGGGTTGTTTTGGGTGAGCTGTTCTTCCAGCTGGGCCAGGACTGGGTCGTCGAACACCACCCACCAGTCCGCACGGTACTGCACTTGCCCGGCTGTGGGGCGCCATGGGCCGTCCTGCTTGAATTCAGCGGGAACTGCGGTGCCGAGCGGGGGAGTGTTGTACGTTGGTGCCAGGCTGCAAGCGCTGACCGACAGCAACAGTGCTACAGCCCCACACCAGTGCGCAAGGCGTTTGGACAAAGCAATCATCGTTTCGACTTCCCTAGATAGCGGTCCAGCAGGATGTACACCACCGGTGTGGTGTACAGGGTCAACAGTTGGCTCATGAATAGGCCACCCACAATCGCGATGCCCAGCGGCGTGCGCAGTTCGGCACCATCCCCACTGCCCAGGGCCAGCGGCACGGCGCCCAACATGGCCGCCAAGGTGGTCATCAGAATGGGACGAAAGCGCAGCACCGCTGCCCGGTAAATGGCGGGCGCAGCCGATGAGCCTGTTCGGCGCTGCCGGTCGATCGCAAAGTCGATCATCATGATGGCGTTTTTTTTCACAATGCCGATGAGCAAGAGGACACCAATCAGCGCAATGACGCCAAACTCTTCACCGAACAGGATCAGCCCCAGCAAAGCGCCAACGCCAGCCGACGGCAAGGTGGACAAAATGGTGAGTGGGTGCACCAAGCTTTCATAAAGGATGCCCAAGACCAGGTAAATGGTCACCATGGCCGCCAAAATCAACAGCGGCTGGCTGGAGAGCGATTGCTGAAAAGCCCCCGCACTGCCTTGGAATGTGCCCCGCAGAGCCACCGGTGGCGTGAGACGATCATAAGCCTGTTGAACCGCTGCCGAGGCCTCACTGAGCGAATAGCCGGGTGCCAAACCAAAACTGATGGTGGAGGATGGAAAGCCACCATCGTGACTGACGGACAAGGGCGCATTGCCCGGCACCACCCGGGCAAAGGCCGACAGTGGCACTTGCCCGCCATCGGGCGTGGAGAAGCGAATGGCCTTCAGGCTTTCTGGCCCTTGCAGATAAAACTCGTTGAGCCCCAACACCACCCGGTATTGGTTCAAGGGATTGTAGATGGTTGACACCAAACGCTGCGAAAACGCGTTGTTCAACGTGGTGTCAATGTCACGCACACTCAGGCCAAAACGGGCAGCAGCATCGCGATCAATCACGAGGTTATTTTGCAAACCCTTGTCTTGTTGATCGGTGTCAATGTCCACCAACTGCGGCAAGGCTGACATGGCATCGCGGACTTTGGGCTCCCAATCGCGCAGCACGCTCAAGTCATCGGCCAGCAAGGTGAATTGAAACTCGGAACTGGTTTGACGCCCGCCAATGCGGACATCCTGCGCGGGTGTGAGGAACAACGAAGCGCCCGGCACATGGGCCAATTGCTTGCGCAGCCGCCCGAGCACTTCCACCATTTTTGCGCTGCGCTCCTTCAAGGGTTTAAGCGTGACGAACATAAAGCCACCATTGCGGCGCCCCCCACCCACAAAGCCCACCACTGCCGACACATCAGGGTCGGCTTGCACAATCGCCATGAGCTGGTTCATTTTGCCTTCCATGGCCTGGTAGGAAATGCTTTGATCACCACGAATGAAACCCAACAAACGACCGGTGTCCTGTTGAGGAAAAAAGCCCTTGGGAATGTGAATGTAGAGGTACACATTGAGTGCCACCGTGGCCAGCAACAGGACCATGACCACACAGGCGTGACGAATGGACCAGGCCAGGCTTTTTCGGTAACCCCGACGAATCGCTCGTAAACCACTGTCCACCCATGCCATGAAACGGCTGAAGCGCCCGGCCGAAGGCGATGGATCCGAGGGCTTCAGCAGATACGCAGCCATGGACGGTGTGAGCGTGAGCGACACCACCAGCGACACCACAATGGCTGCCGACAAGGTGACTGCAAACTCGCGGAAGAGCCGCCCCACAATGCCGCCCATCAACAACACCGGAATGAACACCGCGATGAGCGACAGGCTAATTGAGATGACGGTAAACCCAATTTCGCGAGACCCGTCCAGTGCTGCACGGTAGGCCGATTTTCCACGCTCCATGTGACGGACGATGTTTTCCTGCACCACAATGGCGTCGTCCACCACGAAGCCGGTGGCCACCACAATGGCCATCAACGAGAGGTTGTCCAGGCTGTAGCCCAGCAAATACATAATGGCAAACGTGCCAATCAATGAAACGGGCACGGCCACACTGGGAATAACCGCGGCGCGCCATTTTTTGAGGAACAGCAACACCACCATCAACACCAGGGCCACTGAAATCAACAGCGTTTTTTCCACTTCTTTCAGCGAGCCGCGAATGGTGGGCGTGCGGTCCAACACCACATCCACACTGATGGCCGCCGGCACCATGGCTCGCAGCTTGGGCAGCAACTCACGAATGCGGTCCACTGTGCCAATGATGTTGGCACCGGGCGAACGATACACCACCAACACCACTGCCGGCTTGCCGTTGGCGGCACCATAGGTGCGAATGTCCTGCACTGAATCAGACACGCGTGCCACATCCTGCAACTGGATGGCGGCACCATGTTGGTAACGCACCACCAAGGGCTTGTATTCATCGGCTTCTCTAGACTGACTGTTCAGCCCGATTTGCCAATAATGGTCGACGCTTTCGACCAAACCCACCGGGCGGTTGGTGTTGGAGTTGGCAATCGTATTGCGCACATCTTCCAGGCTAAGGCCTTTGGCCGACAGGCGGTTGGGGTCAACATCCACCCGTACAGCGGGCAATGCACCACCGCCAATGTTGACCTGCCCCACCCCATCAATTTGCGACAAGCGCTGCGAGAGGATGGTGGAAGCATAGTCGTACAACTCGCCGCGCGTGTGGTGCTCAGAGGTGAGAGCGAGAATAAGAATCGGAGAATCCGCCGGGTTGACCTTTCGATAGGTGGGATTGCTGGGCAAACCCGAGGGCAGCAGTGAGCGGGATGCATTGATGGCGGCTTGAACTTCTCGTGCTGCACCGTCAATGTCGCGGTCCAGATCAAACTGAATGGTGATGCCAGTGCTGCCCTGCGTACTGTTGGAGGTGATCTCGGTCACCCCCGCAATGCGCCCCAGGGCCCGTTCCAGTGGGGTGGCCACCGTGGCAGCCATGGTTTCAGCACTGGCACCGGGCAAGCTGGCCTGTACGCTGATGGTGGGAAAATCCACCTGCGGCAAAGGCGCTACTGGCAAGGCGAAAAAACCGAGAATGCCAGCCAACACCACACCCAGACTGAGCAAGACAGTGGCCACCGGCCGATGGATGAAAATGGCCGAAAACCCCATGCTCAGCCCTCAACCCGCTCGCGTTTTGCCCAGCGATCCAGCGCCAGGTAAATCACTGGCGTGGTGTAGAGCGTGAGCAACTGGCTGAGCAACAAACCACCCACCAAGGCGTAGCCCAGTGGCTGACGCAATTCAGCCCCAAAGCCGGTGCCCAACATCAAGGGCACTGCGCCCAACAACGCGGCCATGGTGGTCATCAGAATGGGCCGGAAGCGCAGCAGGCAAGCTTGGTAGATGGCCTCCTCAGGCGACAGGCCTTCGTTGCGCTCAGCGTCCAGCGCAAAGTCGATCATCATGATGGCGTTTTTCTTGACGATGCCAATCAGCAAAATAATGCCGATGATGCCGATGATGTCCAGCCCGGAACCGGTGGCCCACAAGGCGAGCAATGCACCCACACCAGCGGAAGGCAGGGTGGACAAAATGGTGAGCGGGTGAATAAAACTTTCATACAGCACACCCAGCACAATGTAGACCGTGACCAAGGCGGCCAAGATCAACAACACGGTGTTGCTCAACGATGACTCAAAGGCTTTGGCCGCTCCTTGAAAACCTGTTTCAATCGACACCGGCAAACCCATGGATTGTTGAACAGACCGGATAACCTCGACCGCTTCACCCAGCGACACACCGGGTGCCAAGTTGAACGACACCGTGGCCGAGGGAAACTGGGCAATGTGGTTGATGGCCAGTGCAGTCGGGCGTTCTTCAATGCGGGCCACCGACGACAACGGCACTTGCGTATTGTTGGCACCGGGCACGTAAATGTTGGCCAATGCATCCAGGCCCTCATCCGGGTCCGTCTGCCGTTCCAGAATGACACGGTACTGGTTGGACTGTGTGAAGATGGTGGAGATGAGCCGTTGACCAAATGCGTTGTACAGCGCGTTGTCGATGGCCGACACGGTAACACCCAAACGCCCGGCTGCCACGCGGTCAATATTGACATAGGCCTGCAGACCTTGGTCTTGCAGGTCAGACGCCACATCGCGCAGTTGGGTTTGCTGCCGCAAAGCCTCCACCAAACGCGGCACCCAGTCACTCAAGGTATCCAGGCTTGGCGTGGTCAGGGTGAATTGGTATTGAGTGCGGGACACATTGCCTTCAATGGTGAGGTCTTGCACAGGCTGCATGTACAACTCAATACCCGACACGGATTTCACGGCATCGTTGATGCGCCGAATAATCGCCTCAACCCGATCGGTCCGCTCTTCCAGGGGTTTGAGTGCAATCTGAATGCGACCCGAGTTGAGTGTGGTGTTGGTGCCATCCACGCCGATGAAGGAGGTGAGGCTGAGCACCGCGGGGTCTTTCAGAATGACCTCTGCCAAGCGTTGTTGGCGTTCAGACATGGCCGCAAATGACACCGATTGCGGTGCCACGGTGATGCCCTGGATGATGCCTGTGTCCTGCACCGGAAAGAAGCCCTTGGGAATGAACACATACAACAGCACGGTGAGCAGCAGTGTGGCCAAAGCAGCCAGCAGGGTGGTGGTGCGGTGCTTCAACACCCACACCAGCCCCACGGAATAGCGCTCAATCAGACGGTCAAAGAATGCCCCGGTTTTTTTGTAGAAAGCACCTTGCTCGTTTTCAGGCGTGTGCTTGAGCAGACGGGCGCACATCATGGGTGTGAGGGTGAGCGACACCACGGCAGAAATGAGAATGGCAATGGTGAGGGTGATGGCAAATTCATGAAAGAGGCGACCCACCACATCGCCCATGAAGAGCAGCGGAATGAGCACCGCAATCAGCGACACAGTCAGCGACACAATCGTGAAACCGATTTGCTTGGCCCCCTTAAGCGCCGCTTCCATGGGCTGCATGCCCTCTTCCACATAGCGGGCGCAGTTTTCAATCATGACAATGGCATCGTCCACCACAAAACCGGTGGAAATCACCATGGCCATCAAGGTGAGGTTGTTCAACGAAAAACCGATTTGGTACATCACGGCAAACGTACCAATTAGCGACACCGGCACTGCCAAACTCGGAATGAGGGTGGCACTGGCACTGCGCAAAAACAGGAAGATGACCAAAATAACCAGGGCCACCGCAATCAGCAGTTCAATTTGCACATCAGCCACCGAGGCCCGAATGGTGTTGGTGCGGTCGCTCAGCACATCCACATTCACAGAAGACGGCAAGCCATCTTTGAGCTGTGGCAAGGCCTTTTTCACTTTCTCGGCCACATCAATCACATTGGCGCCCGGTTGGCGCTGAATATTCAGGATCACCGCTTCCTGCGTGTTGGCCCAAGCAGCCAGGCGGGCGTTTTCGGCACCATCCACCAAGGTCGCCACATCGGCCAGGCGCACCGGCGCACCGTTTTTGTAGGCAATCACCACCTGCCCGTACTCTTGGGCAGTTTTCAGTTGGTCGTTGGCATCAATGGTGGAGGCCCGCAGCGGGCCATCAAAGCCGCCTTTGGAAATGTTCACATTGGTGGCGCCAATGGCTGTGCGCAGGGCATCCATGGACAAACCCAGGCTGTTCAAGGCTTCGGTGTTGACCTGAATGCGAACAGCTGGGCGCTTGCCCCCCGCAATGCTCACCAAACCCACACCAGGAATTTGGGAAATTTTCATCGCCACCCGGGTTTCAACCAGGTCGTACATGCGCGTCACAGGCAGGGTGGGCGAGGTGACGGCCAGCGTGAGAATGGGTGCATCGGCCGGGTTGACCTTGCTGTACACCGGGGGCAACGGCAGGTCAGACGGCAACAGGTTGGACGCTGCATTGATGGCCGCCTGCACCTCTTGCTCTGCCACATCCAGACTCAAATTGAGGTCGAAGCGCAAGGTGATGACCGACGCCCCACCCGAGCTGCTGGAGGACATTTGCGACAGACCGGGCATTTGGCCGAATTGCCGTTCCAGCGGTGCTGTAATGGATGATGTAACCACCTCGGGGCTGGCACCGGGATACAAGGCTGTGACCTGAATCGTGGGGTAATCCACCTCGGGCAGAGCAGCCACTGGCAACAAGCGGTAGGCAATGAGGCCGACCAGCACAATGGCCAGCATGAGGAGCGAGGTGGCCACAGGCCGCAGAATGAAGAGGCGCGAGGGGTTCATGGTTGCCCCGCCTTACTGCTCGGGTTTGTGACCCTTGCCACGTTTTTGCTTGTTACCCGCCGAAGGCGTTGCAGCACCCGGCTTGATCACTTCGACTTTGGCACCGTCCTTGAGTTTGTCAGTGCCGTCGCTGACCACCTGGTCGCCGGGTTTGAGTTCACCCTCCACCGCGGTGTAGTCGCCCTCCACATAACCCAGCTTGACCGGCACCATGGACACTGTGTTGTTAGCCTGCACTTTGTACACAAAGTTGCCTTTGGAGCCCCGCAAAATGGCGCCGTTGTTGACCACCAAAGCCTGGGGCTGAACGCCCAACACCAGCCGGATATTTACAAACTGGTTGGGGAAGAGTGCCGTGTTCTTGTTGGGGAACTCGGCCCGCAACTTGAGCGTGCCAGTGGCGGGGTCAATCTGGTTATCAATGGTGACCAGCTTGCCTTGCGCCAAGGGGTTGCGAAACTCGCGGTCCCAAGCCTCGACATCCATGGGCTTGCCGTCTTGAAAGCGGGACACCACATTGGGCAGTTGGGCCTCGGAAACCGTGAACAACACGGTCATGGGATCGAGCTGCGCAATGCTGGTCAGGCCATTGGCGTCGGACGCCTTCACCTGATTGCCCGGGTCCACCTGACGCAAACCAATGCGGCCTGAAATGGGTGCGGTAATGCGGGTGTATTGCAATTGCAGTTGCGCATTGTCCAACTGGCCTTGGTCGGTTTGCACCGTACCTTCCAGTTGCCGAACCAAGGCAGCCTGCGTGTCCACCTGCTGTTTGGCGATCGAGTCTTGCGACAACAAATCCTGATAACGCTTCAGGTCAAGCCGAGCGTTCTCCAATTGGGCCTGGTCGCGCATCAACTGGCCTTTGACTTGCGCCACCTGCGCCTTGAACGACCGTGGGTCGATTTCGGCCAGCAACTGGCCTTCACGGACCATTTGCCCTTCTTTGAAATGCAGTTTGAGCAATTCACCATCCACGCGGGAGCGAACCGTCACCAAACTACGCGGTGTGGCTGTGCCTATGGCATTGACGAGAATGCGAACATCGCGTTGCTGAACTTCAAGGGCAGACACAGGTTGCGGGCGGTCCATACCGCCTGGCCCACCACCAAAACCCCCGGTCTTTCTGCTGGAACCAGGCTCACCCGATGAGCCCGGGTTGGAGCCTGCACTGCGGTGCGTTGCATACCACACGCCACCCCCAATCAAACCCAGCAATAGAATGGCCAGCGCCAGCCGGCCGATGGTTAAACGACGGCCCGAGCGTGGTGCTGCTTCACTGCGAGTCATGGTGCTGCCCAAGTTGATTTATTTGGGTCGGGATGCCAAAGCCACCCGACGATTCAGTTCCGACGCGGGAATGGCACCACTGGCGCGGGTTCCGTCCTGGAAGAAAATGGTGGGTGTGCCACTGACGCCCATGCTGCGGCCCAAGGCCACCAGGTCGTTGATGGGCGGATTGCAATCGGCCTTGCCGCTGGGGGCTTGATCATTCATCATCCAGTCGTCCCACATTTTGGCCTTGTTGTCTGCACACATCACCTTTTGAGCCTTGTCCAGGGAATCCTTACCCAGAACCGGAAACACAAAGGTGTACACCGTGGTGTCCTGCAGTTTGCTCAGGGCCTCTTTGCGGAAGCGTTTGCAATAACCACAGTTGGGGTCTTCAAACACGGCGATTTTGCGCGCACCGTTGCCATGCACGGTTTTCAATGCCAGGTTCACTGGCAGGTCTTTTTCAAAATTGATGGCATTGAGCTTGTCCATCTTGGCTTCGGTCAGGTTGCTCATGGACTTGCTCTCCATGAGATCCCCCAAAATCATGTGACTACCGCTGGCATTGGTGTACACAATTTTCTTGCTGCCACTGTGGTTCACCACCACTTCAAACAGTCCGTCGATGTAGTCCACCTTTTCCACCGACAGAACCTTGACGCCCGAGGCGCCCAAGGACTCATTCATGGCGGCGGTGATGCGGTCGACCTGGGCTTTGGTGGCCGGAGAGGCCTGGACCACGTTCATGGCCAGCACACCCATGGACAAAACAACAGCCGCGGCACTGCGTGACAGGATGCGCTGGTGAGAGGCGGAAAACAGTCGATTCATGATGATTGGATAAAGTCTGAGTGTTTTTAGGACCGCAGCAGCGGCAATTTGTTCAATTCCCGACATTAACGCATGGCCTGCTGAGACAACCAGCGTTTGAGCATGGGAATTTGGTTGACCAGTTGCATGCCCTTGTTGCGCACAAAGGCGGCACCCGGCAAATCCAGCCGGAACAAGGTGTGCAGACCATCGGTAATGATGTGAACGGGTGCACAAGCCGCTTTGCGGCGTCGCTCCCAGGCACGCCAGAGTTGTTCATCGGCCAAACCCAAACGCTGCACGGCCAATAAACGTTTACGTGACGATAATAATTGCGCCAGTTCTGCCACATCCTCCAGTCCCAAATTCAGGCCCTGCCCTGCCAAAGGATGCACCACATGGGCTGCATCGCCCATCAGCACAACCCCTTGGTCAAACCACACGGGTGCCACACCATGTTTGAGCGGAAAAGCGTAGGTTTTGCCACAGGCGATGAGGTCGCCATACAGGTTTTTGACCGCACCGCTGGACACATCAGTCACCCGGCGGGCCATGGCGTCGGCGGGCAGTTGGAGGAAGGCCTGAGACTCATGCAGGGGCATGGACCAGACCATGGACACATAAGGCCCTGGCAAGGGCAACATGGCCAGAATGGAGTCACCCACAAACCATTGGCGCGCGCAGCCGTGGTGCGGCTTTTCGATGGCGAACGTGGTAACCACCCCCTCTGCACTGTAATCGTCCAGTTCAAAGTCAAGCCCAGCCTGGCGACGTGTCTCGCTTTGGGCACCATCGGCCGCAATCAGCAAGCCAGTCCGCACGGTTTTCAGGTTGGAGACCACGGCCCAGGCGCCGTCACGCTCACGCGACAGCCCTTCCACTTTGGAATCGATCCACTCAATGGCGGGCTGGTAGCGCATGGCCGCAAACAGGGCGTCAAACAGGCTGCTTTGCTCGATGATCCAGGTCAGGGTGTCCACCCCCGTGTCGCTGGCGGAAAACCGCAACTCACCCTGGTTATCCCCGGAAGAGTCGCCCCAGATTTGCATGTCGGTGACGGGCTGCACCTTTTCACTGGGAATGTTGTCCCACACGCGCAGCTTGTCGAGTAGGCGCTGGCTGCGGTGAGACAGCGCAAACACCCGAGGGTCGAAGCGTTGGTCTGGGTTGGGCACAAACTGGGGTGGCTTGCGCCCCACCACCGCCACCTTGAAGCCCTGCGACGCCAACACCAGGGCAGCGACCAAACCCACCACGCCGCAGCCAATGATGGCCGCGTCGGGGTGTTGTACAAGCTGGGCAGTGGGGCTGGCCGGGGCAATCATGGTATTTGGCAACACGCGGCATGGCGTGCCGATCAACGAAACGTGAACATCGTACCGCGATTTTGCACGCCCGGTTTGCTTCTTGGAAAAGTTTCAGATAAACTTGCGGGCTTCGGTGATGGATGGCCTAGCCAACACACACCGGGAAAGCGTGGCCGAGTAGCTCAGTCGGTAGAGCAGAGGATTGAAAATCCTTGTGTCGGCAGTTCGATTCTGTCCTCGGCCACCACCCTCCTTTCCTTTCTGCTCACTCATTGCAGTTTTGAGCTTGAAAAACGCCCTTCTCCCAGCCTTCCCCCAAAAAATACTTCCAGCCTGAAGATCAGGGCCCAGTAATCGCTGATGTTGGGTTCAGTGGGCATGTGCCATTCGGGCACCACATCCAGAAAAATAAATTTCTTGTGGATGTCGCGCCGCCAATACGCCTGCAGCACATAGTCGAACACGCTTTTCTGGCGCGCTGTGTCTCCCAGGGCGATCACGGCATAGCGCAGCCCGGTTCGAGAATCCAGCACCTGGTTGTATTCCAGGCTTTGTGAAAAGGCGGTGGCATGACGCTCTTCCTGCCATTCGGCCTGCCCGACCAGGCGCACCGACTGCGCCTCGTTCAGCGGGTGGTTGAGGTCGTAGTACACCCGAGCCACGTAACCCCGTTTGTCAAAATAGGTCAGTCGGTTGAAGCTGTTGAGCTCCCACCGGTCTTCCTCATCCAACACGAAACGCCGCTGGCTGGTTACCCGCACATACGGGTCCAGGTTGGAGCGAACCCGCACACCCGCCCCCAAACTGTTTTTCCAGCGGCCCATGCCATCGCCGGTGCCGCGTTGCTCCAGACCCAAACCGGAATTGTTGCCTTCCAGTTGACGATCGAAAAACCGGTTTGCGCTGTTGGGACGATTGACGGTCTGACGGTCTAGCAGGTCGTCGGCCTCATTCTCGATCAGCAAACGGATGCGGCGTTTGGCAGTGGGCAAATCCAGCCGGAAACGCACGCTCAGGTCACTGGCGGAATTGCCCCGAGTGGTCACCAGCTCTTGTCGAATGCGCAAATACGACTGGTTGTCGACAAACAAGCTGTCGTCGGTGCCAAAAAACCGGTCAATACTGCGGGAGGTGCTGTCAACAAATTCGCTCAGGCCGTAATGAACTTCGCGAACACGGGGCTGCATCCAGTCCGGCAGGTCCGTGTCGACCTGTGTCGCATCCGGCGAAGGGCCAGGGGCGGAATTCTCATCGGCGGCGTGGGCGCCCTGGCCAGCCAGAAAGACGGCTGCCATCAACATTGCTTGAAGAGTACGCATCGCTTGGGGACATGTTGTGTTTTTGTTCGGGGTGCTGCGGTACTGCAAAAACAATGGCTGCGGGTTGAATTGCGGTCAACCCTTGATGATCCCTTTTTGAACAGGCAACCACCAGGTAAAGCCATACACCAATGTTTGAACGGTGATGCGGGCCGTGGATACCCCCGAATGGCGTAGGCGAGACATCGCCAATGGGATTTCCAGCACATGGGCCACAAAAATGAGGATGGCCAGCGTGTCAAGCCAAGGCAGATTCAACTGGAGGACGGGGGCCACAATGGCCAGTAACCAGAATGCGATGAGGCCACCTTGGAGGGCACGCCACAGGGCTGGGTTGCTCATGTCTCACATCTCGCTGTTTTTGTTGTTGAAGTTTCAGTGTAGCGCAAGCGATGCTCAGCGCGTTAAAACCGCCGTTGAAAAACAGTCCATGCCATTGATCTGAACAGTGACACGGTTGACGTCCAGACCGATCACATCCAGTGCGGTGTCCAAAGTGCTGCCGACCACGTTCAGCGCTGCCTTCAAAGGATTATTGATCAATAGAATAGGCAAGTTCAAACCCAATACATTCGCAGTCAAATTTGTTGACAGGGTATTCAAACCTTTTTGGGCCTCAAAACTGTACGAGCCAGACACAGTGGGGTCGGGATAGCCTGCAAACTCCACATTGCTAGCGCTCCCGCTGGCCAGGCTGGTGTTGACATTGGCCACTGTGGGAATGCTGAGACTTGCAGTTAGCGGTGTGGAATACAGGTCGGCTAATGTGGCCGAGTCCGATTGTGGAAGGCGGCATTCAATTCCTTTAACGTCCACCCGCCCGCCACCCGAGGTTGCAGTCAGGTCCATCAAATTGTTGATGGAGGTCGACACGGAAATTTGTTCGGTTTTCGCCGAGGCCAACACAGCGCCACTGTTCAGGCTTTTTTTCGCAACAAACATTTGGGGAGGACTCAGCACGGAAATCCGCAGCAGCGTGCCCATGTTCACTTGGATGACGCCAGCAGGAATACCGGTGGCGGCAGCCAAGGCGGTGGTGTAAGCAATATTGCCCAAGCTCACCGTGGCTCCGGTGAGATCCCCGGCCACTGCAGTGGAAGGCCCGGTGAGAATTTTGCTCATTTGGAACGTGACGTTGTTTAGCTCACCACCGTTTGGAATGCTCACATTTGGCGCACCGTTACCAGCCACATTCAACGCCGCTTTCAACACCTTTGCTGCCGTTACATTGGCATTCAGCAACGTGTCCAAATTCAAGGTATCGCCGGCCTGGAACACATTGAGTTTCGTGCCCAGTTGAAGCAAATCAATTTGCGCATCCGAGGTCAACAATTGCTGAAAACCCACCGCATTGAGGTTAAGGCGGGTACCCAACGCCGAAAACAGGGGCGATAACGCCGAACCCTGGGTATTCAGTGCCAGCAGATTGGTACCCACAATGCCACTGATGAATGGTGTCACCGTGGCCTCGGCGATGGCCTTGACGGGTTTGTTGGTGAGAAAAGCCGCGGGCACGGTTCGGGTTACCGTGACCAACACCGATTGCTGGCAACTGCCGGCCGACAACGCGCTGTTGGTGCCCTTGACCACACAGTTGATGGTGATCTGGTCAGAACCTGCTTTCAAACCATTTTTGGACGCGTAGTCCCGCGCAGCCTGAAAGCCATTGGCAGCGTCGTCGATCTGACTGGCGGCCACCTTGGCCGTGAGGTCGGCAATGCGTTGTACTTCTTCGCGCTCCCACACCACCTGCCCCACGCCGAACACACCAAAGGCGGCAATCGTCATGCCCAGAATGAAAAGCGCCAGCAAGTAGGTGGCGCCCGATTGATGGCGAACATGTCGGTTGCGGTTCAGCCGCGTTTCAAAAGCATGCATGGTGCAACTGCAGACAGGGAGTTAACCCGATTCTGCAACAATTGCTCACAAATCTGAACCCTAAAGAGAGGGGGATCCCCAAATTATTGTGAACTGGCCCGTTTACCGGCCGATTTAATGCGTGCAACCAAGGCTTTGGCCACGCAGGCAATCAACTCCATGGGCGAGGACATGCGCAACACCTGCGCATCGGCCCCGGCCTTCCGGAGTGCCACGCTGTCCATCCACTGATCGCGCTCCTGGATAAAAACCACACCCAGCGCTGGGTGTTTGTTGCGAAGTTGATCCAAGGCCTGCTGGGCACGGGCTGTTGCCGGCAAATCACACAGCATCACATCCACTGTGTTGCCTTGTTGCAAGTAAAGGTCTGCCGCTTGCAGCCCTTCACAGGCTGTAACGCGGGCAAACTGACCCGTGTCGAGCAGCTCCTGTTTCAACTGCTGTCGGCTTGATTGGTTGCGGTCCACCACCAGCACTGTTGTCATGACCCCCTCACGCATTGGTATTTGCCCGTTGTTTAGCAAAAACGGTGCCTGAGAATTTGGCCTGCCATGGCGCAAACAGGCCTTGTTTTGGTGCAGACGGTGCTTGAACCTACGCCGCGGTGCGTGCCAGCGCGTTTTTGACTTCGCGCCACAGTTCGGCCACTTCAGCAGCCGCCTTGGAGCTGGGCGCGGCTTCACTGACCGACAAACCGCGGCTGAGACTGGTGACGAAGTCGCTCCGCTCATGAACAATGGTTTTGAACACGGGCACGCGGGTGGCTTTCAATAACTCAAACACAATGTCGGGGTTCTTGCTGATGGGCGATGCGCCATTGATGACCCACGACACGCGTGCACCGGCCTCCTGCGCCCATTCCAGGGTGCTGGTGGCGCTGTGAATGTCCAGCGGACTGGGCTTGGTGGGAATCATGACCAAGTCGGCCTGCCCCAGCGACTCGCGTATCCATTTTTTGTCAGTCGGTGGCATGTCGAGAAACACGGTGTCGTAGCCCTCGTCTTCCAATTCGCCCAGGGTAAGAAACACGTCGACTGAATTGCCTTTCAGGACAGTGGGGTGCCCTCGATCCCGAAGACTGGCCCAAAACAGGCTAGAGCCCTGCGGATCGAGGTCCACCAACGCCACCTTGCGTTTGCCTTGCTGGGCGGCCTCAGTGGCCAGGTTTAATGACAATGTGGTTTTGCCGGCACCACCCTTGCGGCTGCTAACGATCACAGTCTTCATAAAAGCCCGTCCTGCTGGGGAATGAATGAGAAGGCGAACGCTTATTCTAGCGTGCCAAGGCGATGGGTAAAGAGGGTGTCCACCGTCTGCGGCAACAGGGGCATCTGGATGGTTTGTGCCGCTTGCCACAGGGGGATTTGGTCGACCAGCAACTGGCTACCCACCCAGCCGTCCTGACCACCCAAGAGCACGAAATGGTTGGCATCCGGGTGGGACAAACAGGACCAATGGCGGCTTTGCGAACCGTAACTGGTCTCATCAAAACCCGTGATCAGTCCATGGGCGTTTTTCATGAGTGTTTCACGCGAGCCAGAAGCCGGGAAGGAGCGTGCAGAAAATAGCTTGCCCAGAATGGGCAGATAACCCAACACATGGCGCGGTCGAATTTTGTGCAGGTTGCCCCACATTTGCCAACGCTGCGCCATGCGACATGCTTCGTCCACACAGGCGGGCACATGCTGCGCGCGCTCTGCCGAGGTGAGGGCCTGGAGATCCTCCATCAAGCCATCGGTGAGATAGGTCCATTCATGCATCAGGCTGGGAACGCTGTCTTTCAAACGCAGACGGGCCAGCAGACGAACCAGGGCAGTCAGCAAGAATTCCATTTGCAGGGCGGCCATGCTGTCCGCACTGTATTGACCATTCCAATGTGTGATTGCCTTGCACAGCACCAGGTGGTCGGTGCGGTGAAGGTGTGGGGCACAGTAGTCCGCCAGCTGACGGGCCAGCATGGCCGCCTTGGGTGAAGTAACGTCGCGCTGGATGGCCAGCAGCTCATCCGTGGACAAGCGGCCCTTGGCGTTGAGCAGCTGCTGGGCACGGGCAACTCGGTCATCCCCATTGAACAGAAAACCCAAGCCTGGTGCATCGGCAGGCCGATTGTTGGCCGATACCAAATAACCCGATGCTGGGTTGATGATTTGTGGAAAGTCGTTTGCACACCGACGATGCGACCAACTGGCTGTGGCCAAGTCGCTGCTCAGTACCCAGTCCTCTTCCGGAAAGCCATCCCGATGGGGCAAGGTGGCGGCCAGTACATGGCCGATGTTGCCATGCCGGTCTGCAGCCAGCACATTCAAAGGGGTTACGCCAACACCCGCCATGGCGGCATGCACCTGGCTCACGGTGTGAGCCCGCATGGTTTGCAAAAAGCTGGTGACTTCATCGGTGACCCAATGGCCAGCCCAACGCAAAGCCAGGGTTTCCTGACCAAACAGGCGACCCAACGCGGGGCAATCGGTCAGCACCGGGCCATGACGGGAGTGGCGCAAACGCCGACGCCTGGACCAGGAAAAACGCACACGAATGCGGGTATCGACATCCGTGCAGTGGGCCTGATCGTCGTCACTCAGGCGGACACAATCGGACGCTGCCGCGCGCAGATTGGTGCCGCCCCATGCCACATCGGGGTTCCGCCCAAGCCCCAACACGGGCACCCCCGGAAACATCAGCCCCACGCACTGATAAGACGGGCTGTGCAAGCCCACCAACATCCAGACATTGGGCAGGTGCTGACCCAAGTGGGGGTCGTTCATCAACAGTGGAAAGCCCGTGCTGGTTTTGTGGGCCGACAGGGCAAAGGCATTGCTACCCGAGCGCCCCAACTCGGACAGGAAGTCGGCCAGGCGCTGCGCCACAGTGGGTTGTGTAGCAGACTCGGGCAACTCAAAGCTGGTGAGCACACCGGCCCCCACTTGCCGCAGCTTGCGCCACCAGTGCACAAAATCATGGTTGTGGCGTTGTTCAATCAGGGAGAAGTAAATGGACCAATTGACATCGGCACCCGCCAGGCGCCCAAGCAGTAACACGTCCAGTGGGGTGTAGGGCTCAGGCCGAATACCCAGCAACTTTTCATCCACGCCGCGGGGGCGTTTGGTCTGCACAGCATTCAATCCCAGTACAAATTGCTCAACCCATTGCCGGCTGTCGGCAGGCATGGCCTGCCACATGGCGGGGGCGGCTTTGGCAAAGTCCAGCAAGCGGATTAGGTGGTCCATGTCCACAAAGCCCGACCCACCCATTTCCGACAGGCGCCCCTGCGCCAAACGCTTGAGAAACTGCAACTGCGGACCGCGCTGAAATTCGGTGATCAATCCGAGTGCGTAGGCCGCTTGCGCATCGGTTTGGGCTGTGACGTAGGGAACAAAATGATCGTTGAAGCGAATGACTGTGCCCGGCTCAAGGCTGAGGTTCAGCGCGTTGAATTGGTCCAGCCGCGCTTGCAATGACAAGGTTGGATACCGCACCGACAACCAGCCAAAGCGGCTGGCTGCATGGGCCAGCAAGCGGGCCACCGCCCTGAAGACGCGGCTGCGCGAAGGGCCCAGGGTTTTGAACACGGGGGAACGGTCGCGGTTTTAGCGCAACCCGTAGGAAATCAATTTGCCCAACCTGCGTTGAAACACGCGCTGCTGGCGCTGGCTACGGATGGATTGGACACGCAGGCCCAGTTGGCTGGCCAAAGTGTGAAGGTGTTGAATGGCTGCGCGCATGGCGATCACGTTGAGCTGAATAAGCCATCAGTGTGCCCCTGCCGCATGACAACCGCGTGACAGGGGCCTGCCATGGTGGACGGCTTATGCCGCCTTTCGACCGGCCTTGACCGCTGCGCGCTCAAGTTCTTCATGCATGGCAATAAATTCCTGCGCCAGTTTGTGGGTGGGCATGAAATGGATCATGGGCTGCGAGGCCTCGTGGCTTTCGCGAATTTTGACCGACGATGACAACGTGGTGGGCAACACGGGCAAACCTTCCTCGCGCAACTCGGCCACCAGCTTTTGCGGCAAGCTGGCTCGGGGCTGAAACTGGTTCACCACGATGCCTTCCAGGGCCAGGCCCGGGTTGTGGTCAGCCCGAATTTCGTTGAGAGAATCGAGCAGGTTGTACAGGGCCCGGCGTGAAAACTCGTCACAATCGAACGGCACCAGCACGCTGTTGGCGGCGATGAGCGCAGAGCGGGAGAAAAAATTCAGCGCTGGCGGGGTGTCGATGTAGATGCGGTCGTACCGTCCACCCAGCTCGTCCAGCGCCTCCCGCAGCTTGAAAATTTTGTAACGGCTTTCCAGCTTCACCTGCAACTCCTCCAGCGCGGGATGGCTGGCCAACACATCGAGGTTTTCGTACGGTGTTTCGCTGATGAATTCACTGGCTTGCTTGGGTCGAATCTTGAAGTTCAAGGCCTGGTCAAACAGGTCGGCCAGGGTGTATTCCAGCGCCTCACCCCCCTGCCCGGTGATGTACTGGGTGCTATTGCCCTGGGGGTCCAGGTCGATCAAGAGGGTTTTAAGACCCGCATTGGCCGCAATGGCAGCCAGGTTGGCCGTGATGGTGGACTTGCCCACGCCACCTTTTTGGTTGAATACCACGCGACGCATGCGCCTGCTCCTCAATGTGATTGCTGGGTGTGATTTTCACTAATGTATCAAGTTTTTACAGGATCGTGCAGTGCAGCATTGCTGATGCTGTTGGGAAAGCAGCTGGCGTAAAAAAACCCGGCCAAGGCCGGGTTTGAGGTCACAGCCCGTGGGCTGCGAAGTTCTGTGGTTTTTAGAAAGAGTAGGAGGCAGACAAGCTGATGAAGTCGCGGTCGCGGAACACGTCATAAGCGGCCGAATTCACAAACTTGACGTAGTTAATGGAGGCCTTCGTGTTTGCATCAAACTCAAAGCCCAATCCCAAGCCCAGCGCCTGCCGGCCCTCATTGAAGGCTTGACCGGGTTCGGGCGACCAGCCGTCGACGTCATGCGCCCACGAAATTTGCGGGAACAGGTCGATGGAGCCGAGGGCATCGCGGTACTCGCCAGTCAAACGGGCACGGTAGCCCCAGGCAAAGTCAGTGACAAAGCCGCCGGAAGACACCGCATCAGGCGCAGACAAACTGCCGTTGGCCGTACCGAATACGGGGCTACGTCCGTACCTTGCCCCAGCAATACCACCGGCACCAGCGACGCCTTTTGCCTCAGGCAGGCCCGATACAAAGGTTGCTCCCACCTCAGCCAGGAACAAGTAGCGGCTGGCACCCAAGACCCGATCAAACTGTTTGATCACCGAACTTTGGATTTGGGTGACGTCGAATGTGTCGAAACCGCTGACCTTTTGACCAGCAGCGGCTGCGTTATACCGCTGACCAAAATAAGAGGCGCTTCCGTAACCGGCGTTCAATACGGAAAGCAACAGATCGGCGGTGTTCAACTGCAGCGGCACGTCTTTCGAGTATGTCACTTCCCCCGACCAAGCCCAGGAGCCCACATTGGTTGCAAAACTCAAACCAAAAACGCCGATGTCTTCCGGATACTCCAGCAGGTACTTTGCAGAAAACGGGCTGGCTGTGGTTTGCTTGACCGCGCTGATAATCGGCAAACGGCTGTGGTATTGGGTGTAGTAGGCGCCAAATTCTGCGCCCAAATCGGTAGAGTACTTTCTCAAGGCCACACCAAATTGGCCGCTGTTTTTGGGCTGAACGTCCAGTGTCCGGAATACGCCCACACCACCAGTCAATGCGGCGTTGGAGTCAGGCCCCACCGATACAAAGTTACAACCATCCCCTGCGATATCGTTGGAGGCAAAGTAGGTACCACAGCCTTCCGTCACGGTTTTGCGCCACTTCAGCTGATAAAACGCTTCCAGGCTGGTGGTGTCATTCAGGCCAAGGTTGAAGTAGAGATGCTCCGACGGGGTGAAGGCTTCCTTCAGGTCAACACCAGGGCGTCGCAATGCTGACAAATCCAGGGTGTTGATGCCGCTCAGCGGGCTGAAGATCAGCGTACTTTCACCCCACCCGATCACTTGACGGCCCAGGCGGACCGACAACGGCATGCCATTGATGTCCGTGTTTTTGTATCCGTAGGCGTCCAGCACATCAATGCCATCAAAGCGGCTGTAGGGGTTGAAACTACTGTCGTTCAGCTCGGTGTTGGGAATGTATCCATTGGGTGCATGGCCTTTGGCCACTGCACGATTATTCAGGGCATCGTCATAAAACCACTTCACCCGGGTAAAAAAGCCGTAGTCATCCGCCTTTTTCAATTCAAATTCGTGAATGCCCTTAATCACCGTCGAGAAACGGTCTCCGGCATCGTAGTTCAGGTTGCCGTCATCGGTTGTTGTACTGGCACCCCGACCACCCATGCCGTTGTTTGCGCCAATCAACCGGGGTTCGCGCCCCTCCACCCGCCAGGAACTGCCCACACTCACCGTGGAGTTCACCGTCAAGTCATAGTCACCAACTTGATAATTTTCCGCATGCGCCGGCAAAGCCGCTGCGGTTAGAAGACCCACTGCAATCATGCTGCGCACAGACGCACTGGTACGAGAACGCGAAAAAGACGCGAGTTTGGACATGTCACCTCCGTTGCACGCCCTTGGGGGCGCTGTTTTTAATCATTTTTAGAGTCATTGAACTGCCGCCATGCGCTGGTTCCTCCAAACCAGTGCGTTAGAGGCAATGTTCTAAAAATGTATCACCGGAATAAACAATGTGGGAAGCACTTAAAAACTTTGCCCCGGTGCAGTGGTGAATTCACTACAACACCAGGGCAAGATTGCAAAATAATGTAAGAAACTACCGATGCAATTACTTCAGGACTGGAAGGTTCAGGCTACCTTTCAAAGCCACCACGGGCGACAAGCCGTCCCGGGAACCGGTTCCCAAGTATTGGGGGTGATAGCCATACACCAGCAGGCCCAGCTTTTCACCGTCGGCCAGGCGCTCGGCCACGCCGTTCAATTCCACATGGCGCTTGCCAAAACCGCGGATGGGAGTGACCTGGTCATCAATGAGTCGCCAAGCACCATTGCGGTTGACGCCCAGCCCCACAAACAACATGGGGTCACAACCCGGGTCCAGCCCCAGCAGACCGATCGGTGAGGTATTGATACCCGTGTTCAACTGGCTGCAGGCTGGGTTCATCAGGGGCGCCGCTGGTGGTGCAATCTCCAGGGTCCCGGTGGTGATACCGGCCAGGGTGTTCACACCGGCGGGCAAATCGATCGGGAATACAGCCGGTGCAAAGGGGTACCGCAACAGCCCGCCAGCCGAGCTCAACAGCACCGACGTGGGATCGGCCCCTGGCGTGAAGTCGATGGTCACTGGCGCAATGGCTGACTTGGTGTTGCCGCCTTTCATGCTTGGGCCGTTGGCTGCAAAGAAGACGTTCTCATCCACCCACACCGACGAATTCGGGCTGGCCTGGCTGGCGCCCACATCGTCAGTCAGGCTGACGCAAATTTTGCCTTTGTTGGCAACCAGTTCAGCAAAGCCTTTGTTGTTGGCCACTTTGGCAATGGCCTGCGCTTCGCTGGGGGTGAACAACTTTTCCACCAGGAAGGCGAACTGGGCATCCTGAATGCTGAGTGCGCCGCATGCAAATGGGCCTGCCGGTTTCTGGAATTCAATCTCGTTCAAGCCATTTTGCGTACCCTGGGCAGCCAGGTCGGCCAGGCCGGGCACCATGGACGGCGACAGGGGCAGGATGTGTCCGCTTTGGTGGGTCAATAGCCGAACGTCGGCCGCTTTGCCCTTGCTGTCTTTCAATTGGCGATAACACTGCACATTGTGCCAGGCGTCATTGAAGTTAAAGAGCGTGTCGCGGAAACCTTGGGTAAAGAGCACGTCCACCGCGGGTGGCGTTTTGGGTGCCAGGCCGGCGGTCACTGTTTGTTGCAGGAAGGTTTGCGCGCCAGGAACTTCGGAATCGCACCAGTAGCTTGGGCTGTGATACCGGAAGAACGCCTTGGCCCCTTCCGGGAAACGGTTGGCCAGCGAGCCGCGCAACAGGGTTTCGCGAATCAGCATGTCCTGCCCGCTGGTTTGCAGGGCTTGCACCTGCCCGGCTTGCAGTTTGGGCTGAAGCGAACCACTTTCACCCCCCGCCACCAGCAACAAGGCCCAGCCCGACTTGACCGTGCCAAGGGGCGTGATTTCGCCCTCCGCGGGCTTGAAGTCTTTGATGCCATAAGCACCGCCGGGATTCAAACTGTAGCGCAGGTCGTTCCAGGTGATGTCCGGTGTCATGGCATCCAGCCGCTGCTTGGGGTCGATGTTGTTGATCAACAACTGATAACCACCCCCATAGCTGCCGCCGGTTGAACCCAAGACCAGGTTCAGCTTTTTGTTGCCCACCGGTTTGTCGTTGGCATAGCGCAGCCAGTCTAGGTGGGTTTCCGCCCAATCCAGAATCTGCAACAGGTCTTGCCCTTCAAAGTCAGGGTCCATCACTCGAACGGTGCCGCCACTGTCACCAAACCCGCGCTGGTCGATGCTGATCACGCCGGAACCGGCGTCCACCAGGCGCTTGAGCAAACCGGACGCGGTGGTTTCGCGGCTACCACCATAACCATGACCATGCAGCACCAGTGGATTGCCCTGTTTGCAATTGAAGGACGCCGGTTCGAACACCGTGAATGCGATGTTGTAGCCACTGGCCGATTGCAGGTTCACACTGAAGGTGCCGCCGCCAGCGCGTGGACTGTCCGCATTTTGACTACACGCTGGGGCCTCAAATTCACGGTTGGTACCGGCAAAGTCGGTGTTGGCCGAGTTGGCCGTCAACACCACAGGCACCGGATTGGGATTGGGATTCGGATTTTCAGTTGGCGTGGTGGGCGTGCCGCTGCCTGATGGATCACTGCCCAGCAATGCGCTGTCGCCGCCACCCAGGCAGCCGGTGAGGGAAATGCAAAGCAGGCCTGTGGACAGGCCAATGCCCAAGCGTGAAGGGTACTTCATGGTGATGTCTCCGGAGTGTGCCCTGTTGATTCGGGCTTCTGGCATTGTTACTGCCCGATGACAAACTCTGGATTCAGGGCGCTATCGTGGTCACTGACCGTCCTGAAGAACAGGGACATCAAGCCACCTTGCATGGAAGCCGCAGACCGGGGACTACCATTGAATTGCGCCTCATCAGCCCTGTTCATGATCTCGGCTAGATTCTGAATTTGGGCTGCGCGCCTGAATTTTTCAATCACTGCCTGGTCTTTTTTGGGGTCGGCCCAGTGTTTGCCATCTCGCGGAATGAGGCTGCGCAACAAAATAACAAGACCAGGATTCCACTGGCGCGCCTCGTACACCAGCATTTCATCATTGCTGTGGGCTTCGCGAAGCAGCCCCCAACCCTCTACATCGCGATGAGTGCTGTCGATTGTCCGCGTTGGGGCACCGAGCTGTGAACGGTCCCATGCCTCATCGCGAAACGGACCGGTTGTTGGATGAATGTCGTGCATCACGGCCGCTGAAATTCGGCAATCCATGCTCGGGTCGACATGACTGCCACTGGCGACATCGATCAAGTCATCCAGCGTGTCGAGTTTGATGGACTCCGTGCCTGGCCCCTCCAGCAAAGACCATGGCATACCCATGCGTTGCCGATGGTCAACCCACGCCTTGAAAGCCGACGGTGACAACAAGTTCAGGGGCAATACCGCCAACAAAGCCCGTGCGGCCAACTGGGGCGACGTAAACTCAAGTTGCGGCAACTCCTGAAGAAGTGACTGACTGGCGTGGTTTAGTTCAATCAGGTTGTCCTCCAACACCTTGAACCGATATTGGGCTTCCCGAGTGGTTTGGTACCGCGGTATCTTTGCCGACAGGCAAGCGCTGTCAATATTGACCGGATGGTTGTCGTACCTGAATATTTTCTCGTCTATTTTGCTGCGCAAGTCCATGCCGATTTTTTGCCCCAGCCCGTTTAAACCGGCAATACAAAAACGGGTGTTGATGAGGGTTTCCACCAGCGCAATCGAGTATTCCTGCTTGTTCACCGAGGAGGCCTTGATGCCACCTGTGTCCAGAAGGTGGTAGCGCATCTTTCCATTCAGATGACAGGGCAGTGGCAGCGGAACTGGGTCCAGGTTGCCGGGAACTGCGGGCGACATCTGCGGCCGCCACAACCTCGACACAGTACCGATAAACCTTGCCATCGGTCGCTGGGGATTTTCCCCCCTCTCAGGTACCGGGGGTGGTGCGCCTCGGGATGGGGCGCGACGATTACAAAAGGACATCAGTTGGCGAAACGGCATGGTGAGCACCCAGAAAATGCCCGATGGATTGAAGGGGCAGCACACCTTGAGTTGCCGTTTGAGGCATTGGGTTCAAGTCAAATTGTTTAAATCTGGTGATAGGCCCTGAACCAGTCCACGAACTGCTGAACACCGTCGCTCAGGGCGGTGTTGGGTCGAAAGGATGTGGCCCGTTGCAACGCCGTGGTGTCTGCACAGCTCTGGCTTTTTTCCAGGATGGGGCCCGTGATGAATTCTTTCACCGCACGGGTGTTCAGCGCGTTTTCCAGGGCCGCGATAAGCTCTTCAATCGAGACCGGCTGATTGTTGCCAATATTCAGCACTCGCCAGGGGGCGCTGCTGGTGGCCTGGTTGGGCATTTCAGTGAGCCAGGCAGGGTCTGGCTCAGCCGGTGTGTCACTGGCGCGAACCACCCCTTCCACCAAATCGGTGATGTAGGTGAAATCGCGGGTGTTGCTACCGTCGTTGTAAATCTGAATGGGTTTGCCTTCCAGGATTTTTTTGGCGAAGGCAAACAAGACCGAATCGGGTCGCCCCCAAGGGCCATACACGGAGAAAAAGCGCAACCCGGTGGTCGGCAGTTTGAACTGGTGGCTGTAAGAATGGGCCAACAATTCACAGGCACGCTGGGTGGCCGCATCCAGCCGCTGCGGGTGATTGGCGCTGTCGCGCTCACTCATGGGTTTCTGAAAACCCGCACCGTACACGGCATGGCTACTGGCATACGTTAAATGTTGAATGCGAAAATGGCGGCAAGCCTCCAGCAAAGCCACAAATGCGGTGATGTTGTTTTGCACGCAATCTTGCGGGCTGGAATTGCTCAGGTATTTGTCGGTTTGCCCAGCCAGGTGAATCACCCGTTGTACCTTGTAAGTCTCCAGCGTCTCCATCAGTTCCGGCCCCACACACAAGTCCGCTTTCACACTGTGGTACTTTGCGCCAGTCCGCTTGGCCACCTCATCCAGCATGGCCAGGCGCTCGCGTTTCAGACGGGTGTCGTAATGGGTATTCAGGCTGTCAAAACCAATGACTTTGTCGCCCCGTTCCAGCAAAGCCTTGGCGGTGTGAAAGCCGATGAAACCCGCATGACCCGTGATCAGCACGGTTTGCTTTTGATCAGCCTGCTTGATGCCTTTGGGATCGATCTCCTGCAATTCCGCCATGTCCTGGGTTGGGGTCACCAAAGGCCCGGTGGCTGCTGTCGTTTTTAATCCACCTTGGCCGGGGATTGCATCCCGGTGCTCATTGCGAATACCCATCGTGATTCCGCTAATTGGGGGATAAACAGCACCCCTATTTGGACAATTGATTTGAAAAGCTTTCTGCACACTAGGCTGATCATCTTGCGCAAGCACATGAAAAATCAACCGATTTCAAACAGGAGGCCCTCGAATGGCTGCACCCACCGCACTGATTAAAGATTTGGAAGGCGAAGTTAGCGTTACCCGAAACGGGGAAGTTGTCAACTTGAAAGCGGGCGACGCGCTGTTGCCCGGCGATGTGGTTAAGACAGGCTCCACAGGCCGGTTGGCGCTGGAATTTCCTGGCCTGGCTGGACAAGTGGCTGCCGCTGGCATCATGACTGCCAACGGCAAAATTACCCTGGGCGAACAGGAAGGCCCCAACGGCCCCCAAATGGTTGTGAGCGAGGACGGGGATTGCTTTGAATTCACGACCGAAGTCGCCGAGAACTCGGCAGCCATGGAAGCCGACGGGGGCATGGGCCTGTTTGGTGCGCTGGCTGGCGCGGGCGGCGGCGGTGCACTGGGTCTTGGTGCCCTGGCAGCCGGTGCATTTGTGGCCGGTGGCGGCAGCGATGGCGGCGACTCCGGCAGCAACCTCAGCACATCGGGCTCGGGTGGCAACGGCGGCAGTGGCTTGGGCGGCGGGCTCAACAGCGGCGAATTTTCAAGCCAGGACAGCCCACAAAGCCTGCAGGAATTTGCCAACCAGAACCTGACCCAAGAGAACCTGCAGACTTCCCTGCTCGACCCAATCACAACCGCAGGACAGAACAGCGCCAGCGACCCAGCCTCAACCCCGGACAACCTGTCGACCGGTGTACAAGACAGCGGGATGGGTGGTGCAGAAAACCTGCATGACCTGTTGGTGGCAGCCACTGGCCCTGGCACCCCTCAAGCGGACGTGGTGAATCAACTGGTTGACGGCCTGGATGCTACACCGCTGGGTGAGCCGCTGGCCCCCGTCACCCATGAATTGCAAAGCCTGGTGAACACGGACATTGGTCTGAACACCCTGCTGGATGCGGCACCGCTGGATGGACTGACATCGGGTGGGCTGGTCACGTCCGTGGTGAACACCGCCAGCGAACTGTTAAGCCCCGTGGCTCAACAAGTGGAGCCTGTGGGCATGGTTCTGGACCAATTGGGTTCAGTCGCCCCGCAAGTCGACACTGTGCTGGACGGTTTGGTTGGCCAATTGACTCAAGGCCTGGAAACCGTGTTGTCCGGCGGTTCTTCCAGCGGCACACCCGATTTGAGCACCGTGCTGAGCCAATTGAACCCGGATGGACTGCCTGCTGTTGATGGGTTGCCATCGGGGGACCTGCTGTCGGCTGGCTTGCCCACCGGCGATGCACTGCCCACCAGCGGTTTGCCCACTGAATTGGCACCGCTGGCCGGACAGGTGGAAGGCTTGCTCGGTGGAGCCGACACATTGACGAACGCGCTGCAAGGCGCGTCTTCACCTGCAGGCGGCGGTGGCGGTGAAATCATCAACACAGTGACCAGTGGGATTTCTTCTGGTGCCGATGCGTTGGGACACAGCGGTTTGCCGATAGACCCCACCCACCTCAATACCGGTATTTGATCAGCCAGTATTGATTGCATGAATAAAGAGGCTCACTGGGTGAGCCTCTTTTTTTTTGAACAATCAACCCATCTTGATCCAGCTGGCGCGGATCATTTTTCCGGCAGCCAAGGCTTTGACCGAGTTGCCGTCGCCGATCAGGTCGATACCCTCACTCTTGATGGGAATCACCTTAACCTGGCCTGCGTTCACGATCACCGTGGCGGTGGCATAGCTGCCATCCATGGCACTGGTGTTGACGGTGTAATGGCCGTCAGCCGGTGCAGCAAACAAGAATGCTGGCATGCCTGCGCCCGCATACACTTCCGCGCTGCCTGTGTTCACCACCTCAGCTTTCACATTGCGTGCGGTGGCGATGTTGGCCTTCAGGCTATCTACTTCCAGATTGCGAATGCGGGCCATTTCCGCTTCCAAACGTTCGGTGTATGCAGCCTTGGTGCGCAGGGCTTCGGCGGTGAAATTGCTCACAACCAGGTTGGGGGTGTGAACGGTCAAGGTGCTGCCATCATCGGACACGGTGAAGGTGTTGCTCCACGTGGCCTCCACTTTGCTCAGGCGGCTTTCGGTGGTGCCCACCCGCTTGTCCAAGCGCCCCAGGGCGTCGTCCAGTGCGGTAATTCTCTCCGTGTTGGCAGCAATTTTGAGCGCATTCTCAGCAATTTTTTCCACGTTTACATCAATGGCTTTTTGCAACGAGTCCATTCGGGTATTGGCCGATGTTTTCCAGTCTTCCAAACCTTTTACCCGGTCGTCCATTTGGTCTACACGAACACCCAGTTCACCCAGCTTCTTGCCCTGGGTTTGTACCGTGCTGTCCAGTGATTTCAGCTGCGCATTTAGTTTGCCGACACCGGCTGCAGCCAAGGCACCCAAGCCACTATAGTCCACACTGTAATAACCACTGACATTGACCTGCGCCAATTCGGGAAACAGCATCGCCAACTCCTGTGCAATCACACCGACGCGAACCTGTCCCGTGGGGTCATTGATGAGGCGATAGCGATAGGCACTCATGCGCGTCAGGTTGTCCAGAATGGTTTGGTTGTCCATCTGGTTAATGTCGGTTTTTAGGCGGCGGTCTGAGGTCAGTTGCACACCGGAGGCATACACATTACCGCTGGCGCGAATGTCGCCGGTGACCTGCAATTTTCCACCCAGCAAGTTGCCCGATGTGGCTGCGCCGTCTGCTCCAATCACGGTGGTGTCGGTGGTTCGGCCCAGCACAATGGTGTTGCTGGTACTCACCAAGCTTTCAGCACCTAAGGCTGTGGCGTAACTTAATTGAGTCGCCGTACCTGGGCGAGCACTGCTTCCCAAAAATGTATTATATGCGCCCGTTGTGTTGGCAAATGAGGTATCCCCGCCAGGAGAAGCGTAACCCGCACGCGAACCCACCGCCACATTAGATCCCCCTGTGGAGGCACCATACAAACCTAAATATCCGATGGCGACGTTTTGACTGGCTGCCGTCGCATTGCGCATCGCCGACCTACCAACGACAACATTACTATCACCTGTGGAATTAAATTCCATGGCATATGAACCAATGGTGACATTGTCACCACCATTAGACGCTCGGTTGGCCAAGCTACCGATGGCGATATTATTCGAAGCGTTTCCATATTGGAGGGCCAACGTCCCCAAAGCCACATTGTTACTGCCGGTAGTCACGCCAGTCAGCGCATTGTTTCCAAACGCCAGATTTTGAATACCACTGGTTAAGCTCACCAAGGTGCCTGGCCCAAACGCAAAATTACTCCCCGATAAATTACCAGCGTTATCGACATCGGTCTTTGTTAGCACAACATCACCGGAGCGGCTATTAAAAGTTTTTACGCCTGTGTTAGCAATCAAGATCGATCCCGAGCCGTTGGTGATGGATAGTCCTGCTCCAGCTGTCAAGTTGCCCAAACTGAACCCAGCCCCATTGCCAATTAACAATGCCCCATTGGCCGCCGCAGAACCATCCAAACCTGTGCCACCACGGGCTGCCGAGACGGTACCATTACTGATATTGCTGCCATTCAGGTTGGTCAGTGCACTGCCATCACCACTGAATGAAGCAGCAGAAAATGCACCGCCAATGCCGAGGCTTCCAGTGATGCCCACATCACCCGTAACCTGCAAAATCTTGTTCTGAAGAATTCCACTGCTGGCGGTGCCCGTGGCACCAATCACGGTGGTGTCGGTGGTTCGGCCTAATACAATTGTATTGCTGGTCGAGACCTGCGCATCAGACCCCAAGGCAGTGGCGTAATTCAATTGAACGCCCGAATTCGGTCGTGCGTAGGCGCCCAAATAAGTATTATTGCTGCCGGTGGTGTTGGGGTTGGTTGCACTAAATGCGCTGTCGGCGTAACCGGCATTCACACCCAACGCCACGTTGGCAGAACCTGTGGTATTGGCCCACAAGGCTGACATGCCCAAAGCCGAGTTAAGTGCCCCCGTGGTGGAACTGTACAAAGCACTTTGGCCCAGCGCCGAGTTAAAGCCACCCGTGGTGGCCTTTCGCAGGGCGCTTTGGCCTACAGCAGTGTTATTGGAGGCAGTGGTTTGATCGCCCAGCGCCGAACCACCCAATGCTGTGTTGTTGCTGCCAGAAGTGTTGACATACATGGCATAGGCGCCCACCACCGTGTTGTTACTGCCATCCACGTTCTGAATCAAACTGGACAAGCCAACGGCTGTGTTTTGTGCGCCCGAGGTATTGTCGCGCAGCGCATTAATACCCAGTACCGTGTTTTGACCACCTCCGCTCTGAGCATTCACCATGTTGTTTCCACCCACAACCATGTTGGGTACAGCCACGCCACCCGATGAGTCAGACACCAACAATCGCAAGGCAGACACAGCGCCAGAGAAATTGCCTGTTGTTGCATTCAGGGTATTCAGTGTTAAAGCACCGCCCAGAGACAAATCACCGGTGACGCCCACATCACCCGTGACCTGCAAAATCTTGTTCTGCAGAATTCCACTGGTGGCGGTGCCTGTGGCACCAATCACGGTGCTGTCGGTGGTGCGGCCCAACACGATGGTGTTGCTGGTGCTGACGGATGAAAATGCGCCCAGCGCTGTGGAATAGGACAGATTTGAATCGCTTGGTCCAGCCGAGTGCCCAATCGCCGTGTTGTAACTCCCCGTTGTGTTGGTTGCCAATGCAGAGTAGCCCACTGCCGTGTTTCGATCGCCGGTCGTGTTGTTGTACAAGGCATAAGTACCATCAGCCGTGTTTCTCACACCAGTGCTGCTGAATTGCAACGCACCAAAACCCGTGGCAGTGTTGCTTTCACCGGTGGTATTCGATTGGAGGGATCGATAGCCTGCAGCCGTGTTTTGATAACCCGTGCTGTTGAATTCAAGTGCCTTGTACCCGGTGGCTGTGTTTTGATTGCCTGTGGTATTGAACTTCAGCGCATGGTAGCCAGTGGCCGTGTTGGCGTATCCAGTGGTGTTGCTCAGCAGCGCACTGTAACCGAATGCACTGTTTCTATAGCCTGTTGTGTTGGCATATAGCGCACTACTACCCATTGCAGTGTTGGAATAACCTGTCGTGTTGGAGGTCAAGGCATACACCCCCACCGCAGCGTTGTCCGAGCCGGTTGTGTTGGCATACAAAGCATCAGTTCCAATGGCAATGTTGTTATTGCCGGTGGTGTTGCTAATCAGGGCCGACGCGCCCAGTGCCGTGTTCAGATAACCCGTGGTGTTGGAGTTCATGGCCAGGTGCCCAATGGCCACATTCAATCCACCCGATGTGTTGTTGGCCATCGAGCCGTTACCAATGGCCACATTGCCGCCAGCGCCACTGGGAACACCTCCCAGCGCCCCAACCCCGATCACGATATTTGGATTTGTAACGCCGCCGGAAGAATCACCCAACAACAGACGGTTTGCAGCCAAATTGCCTGTGAATACAGCGGAAGCACCGGTGATCACGCCACCCAAAGACAGATTGCCACTAATGCCGACATCCCCAGTGACCTGCAATATTTTGTTTTGCAGAAGGCCGCTGGTGGCAGTGCCCGTGGCACCAATCACTGTGCTGTCCGTGGTGCGGCCCAGCACAATGGTATTGCTGGTAGTCACCACTGCATTATTGCCCAGCACGGTGGCATAGCTCAGATTGTTTGAAATCTGGGTATTGTTACCAATCGATAAATTGTTGCTACCGTTTGTTAGACCCTGTGCGGCTTGTTCGCCGATGGCGATGTTACCGGAGCCTGTCAATAAGGAACCCCCAGCGCGATGACCAATTGCAATATTGCTGGCACCAGCGGTTAAGCTGGACATCGCATAATGGCCCAACACCGTATTTGCACCACCAGAGCTAAGCCCGTAGAGGCTATTGTTTCCGACAGCAACGTTGTAAACACTCCCCGCCATTTGCAGGGCGTTAACGCCAACAGCCACGTTTTGAGAGCCAGTCATGTAAGCCGCAGCACTGGAACCAATCGCGGTGACCAAAGAGCCATTGCCGCTAAACATGGCATAGCTGCCAAAAGCGGTATTGTAGGATGCCGTTGTAACGCCTTGCATACTTTCCCGACCAACCGCAACATTACCCTCACCAGAGGTGTTGGAAGACAAAGCGTTGCGCCCAACAGCAGTGTTACCACCGGTGCCGCTGGGTGTTCCTTGCATGGCCCCCAAACCAACCACCACGTTGGGTATTAAAACCCCGGTTGAATCGCCAACAAGGATACGCTGCGCAGTGACAGCACCGATGAAGTTCGCTGTATTTGCAGCCAGGGTGCTCGCAGTGAGAGTACCGCCGATGGTTAAACCATTAGAAATGCCCACATCACCAGTGACCTGCAATATTTTGTTTTGCAGAATGCCACTGGTGGCTGCACCCGTTGCACCAATCACAGTGGTATCGATGGTACGACCCAGCACAATGGTATTACTGGTGCTAACAGCTGCGTCCGATCCCAGTGCTGTGGCGTAAGACAGGTTGTCAGTCACCGGGAACGAATGGGCACCCAAATAGGTGTTGTTGTTGCCGTAACGTTGGTTTGAAGCATGGGAATAGTTTCTGGATCGACCTGCATCCAGGCCCACACCGGTATTTTCATTGCCCGTGGTGTTGGCGGTCATCGCGCCATCCCCGATGCCCGTATTGCCATAGCCGTCCGTGTCGTACAAGGCACGTGTTCCGATGGCCGTGTTGCTATACCCACTGATCAAATAGTTGAGGGATTCAGGGCCTACCGCAACGTTATTGAAACCAGTTTCGAGACTGATTTGTGCACCATCCCCGATGGCAATGTTATAGCCGCCACTAATATTGCTGCTTAAGGTGTAGTTACCGATTGCGATGTTTTCATAACCGCTTTCAACATTGGTCAAGGTGTTATTGCCAATCACAATGTTGCCCGCCGCGTTGCTGAACTGAACTCGACCTGCATTCACAACGCCGGCGATCGTTGCAGAGGATGCGGACAACCCACCGGTCAACGCCAGGTTATCGCCATTGAACGAGGCCGCTGACAAAGTGCCGCCAACGCTGAGGTTTCCAGTGATACCGACATCACCAGTGACTTGCAAAATTTTGTTTTGCAGAATGCCGCTACTGGCCATACCCTCGGCCCCAATCACTGTGGTGTCGACGGTGCGGCCCAATACGATCGTATTGCTGGTGCCGACACCAGCCCCCGACCCCAGGGCGGTGGCAAAGGACAAACTGTCGGTCACTGGATACGTATAAGCCCCCAGATAAGTGTTGTTGTTGCCGTAACGCTGATTGGCTGCTGGCTCAAACAATCGATTTCCACCCGCATTCAAACCAACACCGGTATTTTCGCTGCCAGTGGTATTGGTACCCAAAGCTGCCGCACCCACACCGGTATTGCCATAACCATCTGTGGTGTACAAGGCGCTGGCCCCGATGGCTGTGTTGCTACTGCCATTCACCAGGATATGCAATGAGTTACCACCCACAGAGACGTTATCGGAACCGGTTTGTGCATTGAGCATGGCGCCGGCACCCATCGCAATGTTGTAGGTGCCACTCACATTGAATGGAAGGGTTCCATTGCCAATCGCGATGTTTTCATATCCACTGTTCAGATCAAGCAGGTTGAAGTTACCCACTGAAATATTGCCAACAGCACTTGCAGAAAGAAGTCGGCTTACGTTGAGAAAGTCGGTAATAAATGCCGAATTCGCTGACAACCCACCGGTCAATGTCAGGTTGTCTCCATTCAATGAGGCTGCTGAAAAAGCGCCACCAAGGCTGAGGTTTCCCGTGATGCCAACATCGCCGGTAACCTGCAAAATTTTGTTTTGCAAAATGCCGCTACTGGCTGTACCGGTAGCACCAATCACCGTGCTGTCGGTGGTGCGGCCCAGCACAACCGTATTGCTGGTGCTGACCAATGCCGCAGAGCCCAGGGCAGTGGCGTAATTCAGTTGCGTGGTGGTACCGGGCATGGTGTAGGCACCAATGAATGTATTGTTGCTGCCGGTGATGTTCGCATTGGTGTCATTTGAATCAACAGTGGAATAACCGGCATAAATGCCAAGAGCCACGTTGTCACTACCCAGTGTGTTGCTGCCCAGCGCTTGTGCACCCACCGCTGTGTTGGTAAGTCCCTCTGTATTGCTGCCCAATGCTGAAAGACCAAACGCGCTGTTACCATTCGCCAAGGTGTTGGCGCTTAACGCAAGCGTGCCCATGGCTGTATTACCCAAACCACTGGTGTTCGATCCAAGGGCAGACGCCCCCACGGCGCTATTAAAAATGCCGTCCAGATTTTTTTCCAAGACGTTATTGCCCACAGCCACGTTGAAAGCGCCATGGGTGTTATTCATCAAGGCACTGGACCCGATACCGACGTTGAAGTATCCGGATTGATTGTCTTGCAGCGCACTGATCCCCACCGCGGTGTTTGCGCCAAATCCGCTTTGTGGACCCTGCATGGCCGCTTGACCAATGATCACGCTCGGCAAGTCAACGCCACCCGAGGAATCGGCCAGAATCAAGCGCTGCGCAGACACATTCCCGTTAAACGATGCTGTGGTTCCTACCAATGCACCATTCAAGGCAAGACCACCAAATGTGGGTGTACTGGTGGTGGCAATGCTTTGCGGCAGGCTCAAGGTGATGCTGCCAGCGCCGTTGGCGACATTGATTTGCTCGGCAGTGCCGGTCAGTGTGCTCAATGTATAACCACTGCCGTTCCCAATCAGCAACGTGCCGTTGGCCGCTGCTGAACCATTTACACCGGTGCCGCCAAATGCAGTGCCCAACATACCACTGGTGATGTTGCTGGCATTCAGGTTGGTCAGTGCACTGCCATCACCACTGAATGATGCCGCTGAAAACGCACCACCAATACTGAGGTTTCCTGTGATGCCCACATCGCCGGTGACTTGCAATATTTTGTTTTGCAAAATGCCGCTGCTGGCGGTGCCCGTGGCACCAATCACCGTGCTGTCCGTGGTGCGGCCCAGCACCACTGTGTTGCTGGTACCAACCAAGGCGCCAGATCCCAATGCTGTGGCGTAATTCAGCTGCGTGGTGGTACCAGGCATGGCGAATGCACCCACGAAGGTGTTGTTGCTGCCTGTGGTATTGGCGTTCGATGTGCTGCCGCCAATTGTTGAGAAACCTGCTGATTGACCCATGGCCACGTTGTAGCTGCCGGTTGTGTTGCTGTACAGTGCAGCGCTTCCCAAAGCGGCGTTTTGCTGGCCTGTTGCATTGGAAAACATGCTCAAACGACCAATGGATGTATTCTGCGCCCCGGTTGTGGTGCTGAACAAAGCACCCTGCCCCACCACGGTGTTGTCTGAACCCGTGGTGAGGCCAAAGGCAGCACCGTCACCAAAGACGGCGTTGTTGCTGGCGGTGGTTGCGGAAAACAGCGCCGCTGAACCAAATGCGGAATTTTTTTGTCCGGTGGTATTGCTGTACAGTGCAGCCCGCCCCATCGCCGTGTTGGAAAAACCCGTGGTATTGAAAAGCAAAGCCTCTGCACCCACAGCGGTGTTGTCGCGGCCTGTGCTATTGGCCGCCAATGTGCTGTAACCAACCCCTGTGTTGAACACGCCGTCATTGCTGGCAGCCGAGGCTGTGAGGCTGGCCAGAACCCCGGCACCAATGGCCACGTTGCCTGCACGGCGCTCGCTGGCCAGGGCACTGGTGCCCAAAGCCAGGTTGGTTTGCGGGGACGCTGCACCAATGGAACTGGCCGATGTCAGCGCTGCATCAATGTTTGCCTTGGTCATGGGTAGGACTGCCTGCCCACCCAGGTAAAGGCTTTGTGCATCCACACGGCCAGTAAACACAGCCGACTGGTCCGGAAACAGGGTGAGCACGGTGTTGTAGGTCTGGTCTCCCACATTGCCTGTATTGCCATTGCCCACCCGGAAATTTAGGCCATTGTCGGCGCCACCGGCATCCACATTGGTCTGATGGTCACCCACTCGAATCCGCAAATGGTCCCAGGGAGAAAAGCCATCGGTTGAGAAAACCCGCAGATCGCGAAGGGACGTGCTACTGCCCAAATTGGAGGTGTTCAAGGCCACACTGTTGGTGACATTCAAGGTGCCGTTCAAGTTCATGCCGGCAAAGGTGGGTGTACTGGTGGTGGCAATATTTTGCGGCAGGCTCAAGGTGATGCTGCCAGCACCATTGGCGACATTAACTTGGTTTGCAGTGCCGGTGAGTGTACCCAGTGTATAGCCACTGCCGTTGCCAATCAGCAATGCCCCATTGGCTGCTGCGGAGCCATTCACCCCGGTGCCCCCAAAGGCAACAGGTACTAATCCACTGTTGATGTTGCTGCCGTTCAGGTTGGTCAGGCCGCTGCCATTGCCGCTGAACGAGGCTGCTGAAAACGCGCCGGCAATGCTGAGGTTTCCAGTGATGCCCACATCGCCGGTGACTTGCAATATTTTGTTTTGCAGAATGCCGCCACTGGCCGTGCCTGTAGAGCCGATCACGGTTTTGTCCGTGGCGCGTCCCAACACAATGGTATTGCTGGTGGTGACCAGGCTCTCCGAACCCAGGGCTGTGGCGTAAGTCAGCTGGGTGGTTGTGCCTGGCATGGCATTAGCACCCACAAATGTGTTGTTGTTGCCAGTGATGTTGGCGTTGGTAGAGTTGTTACTAGCATTGGAGTAACCCGCGTTTAGGCCAATTGCGACGTTCCGCGCACCCTGGGTGTTTTTGTATAAGGCGGCAGCACCAAATGCGGTGTTCCCGAATCCGTCAATATTGCCAGCCAATGCAGATATTCCTAATGCACTATTGGCGCTACCGATCGTATTGGCAGACAATGAATTAAGGCCTATTGCAGTATTGTTCTGCCCATGGCTGTTGGATTGAAGCGCGTAAGCGCCAAACGCGCTGTTATAAAACCCGTCGGAGTTCTGCTGCAGGGCATTAAATCCAGCAGCGGTATTCATTCCGCCCGATATATTGGTGAGCAACGCATTTGTTCCAATCGCCACGTTGTAGGCACCGGAAAGATTACTTTGGAGCGCGCTGATGCCCACTGCTGTATTTCCGCCCGATCCAGTTTGAGAACCTTGCATGGCCGTCAGACCAACAATCAGGTTTGGGTCAGAAACCCCACCTGTAGAGTCGGCCAGGATCAAACGCTGGGCAGACACATTTCCACTAAATGATGCGGTGGTGCCCACCAATGCACCATTCAGCATCAAGCCACCAAAAGTGGGGGTGCTGGTGGTGGAAATGCTTTGTGGCAAGCTCAGGGTGATGCTGCCAGCGCCAGTGGTGACGTTGACTTGATCGGCTATTCCGACGATATTGCCTAGACTGAATCCCGCGCCATTGCCAATTAACAATTGACCATTGGCCGCAGTGGAGCTGTCCACGCCAGTGCCGCCGAATGCAGCGCCCAACACGCCGGTCGTGATATTTGCAGCATTCAGGTTGGTGAGCGCACTGCCATTGCCTGCCAGGGTTGCTGCGGTGAGCGCACCGCTCACGTCCAGGTTGCCAGTCACGGTGGAATTGCCAGTGATTTTTGCGCCGCCGGCAGTCACCGTGATGCCGTTGGATGCAGTGACTGCGCCACTGAAAGTTGACGAGCCTGCCACAGTGAGGTTGCTGCTGAAATTGGCCACTGTGGCCTGAAATTCAGCAACCGTGACTTTGCCTGCGGTGTACGACACTGCGCCAGTGCCATTGGCTGCAGAATCATCATTGAATGTGGGGCCGGCATACACCGGCACCCAGGAGCCCGCCGAATAGGTATAGAGCCGGTTGCTTTCTCTGACCAGGCGTACATCTCCATCGGTGCCCTGCGTGGCCAACAAGTCTGCATAGGTGGCCACACTGCTTCGGTACTGCTGCGATGCGGTCTGCTGTGGTTGACGAATTTCAATGTAATCATCGCCCGCTGCGGTTCGGGTGGCCAGAATTTGGGCACACGATGTTTCGATGGCACCATTCAACCCAGCCGATACCACCGCATACACCAGTGGGACGGACGCACCAAGACCTGCATTGAAACCGCCGCCAGCGGTTGAACTGGCATTGTCCCAAGCGCAATAGCCCAAGGGGCGACCACCACCGTCCCGCGTGGGCACGCCGTAGCCGTTGGGCACTGTGCCCATGTCGGCAGGAAAAAAACTGAGCGCAGCGCTCATGGGTAGGCCACGCAACACACCATTTTGGTCGCTGACAAAACCCTGCAAACCCTGATTAACCTGAGAGACCGTGTTGCGCAAGGTGAATTGGCGAACCAGCTGGGTGGCTGTGAAAGCGGCCGATGTTTCGCTGGACCCAGCATGCCCCACACCAGGGGCCATCAGCATGGCGAACAACACCACACACACCAGCCGACTGGTGACCCGTTCAACATGAAACGATTTCACAAAGCTGCGCATATTCTCTGTCTCCCGTGCAGCACCTTTCACTGCAACACCGTGATGTACAACACATCCCCGCTCACCGTCGTCACCAAACTCAGTTGCCGCTGCAACCGTGTTCGAACCACAGCACCGCCGCCCGCCACTTTGGGAACAAGGAGTAACCGGATGCCGTTGGTCTCCGTGTGCTCATACACCCAGGGCTGAAATTCTGGTGGTGTTTGCGGCAGTGGCACACCATCCCCCAACTGCCCCAAACCCAGCGCACCACCCGGTGATCCAGGGCACTTCACATTGCTCAGGTCGTCCCGGTTCAACTGGGCGTTGCTTGGCGCCGGGTATGGGTGGCGGGCATTGAACTGTGCATGGTCACCATTCGGATACACCGCGGCACACAAAAACACCTTGCTTCGAATGATTTCAATTTGTGCGTTCACTTCTTCCACCGTTTGTTGCACAATGCGGGCCTGCTCATTGTTTGAATACAATCGGCTGTACGCCAGGCCAACCACACTCATCAAGGCCAACCCATACAGCAAGTAGGCGGTAACAAAACCCCGCCCCCGCTGCCTAGGTGACTGTCCAACCTGCTTCGAATGCATGACACACGCCCTCTCTATCTGCTTTAACGCCAGCATCATCCAGGGAGCACATCGCCCGCTTCGGGGATAAAAAACCCCACCAGGGGTGGGGCGATGGGTGCTTGCGTTTGCTGCTGGCCATCAGTTCTCCTGAACCACCTTGAAGTACAGGTAACTGTTGTCCGATGTTTGAACACACCCTTCAGGCCAGCCCGTGGGGTCAGTGCCGGTGGCGCCGCTCAAGCCGCCATCACCACCGATGGTTTGCCAGGTTGACAGTGCTGCGGTGGCCACGGGAATTCCAGGGCCGCCATACAACAGGCGGTTGACTCGCTCGCACACGTCTTGGCGCACCGAGGGCAAAAACACCAACGGATCGGCTGAACCAGAACCAATGCCCTTGCCTGGCGTACCGCGGTTGTAAAACCAGTGCCCAGCCTGGTTGGCGCTGGGCGCCGCATTGGCCACTGTTGCATTAAATGCTGACGTGGGCATGATCTGTGGCAAGGCGTAACGGGCCGTTGGGTCGAACAGACCTTGACTGGCCGTGGCCGAAAAGTCCAGGGTGTTGAGCACGGCACTGGCGCCAAAATCGCTTGCAAAACGCGACACACCGTCCCGCAAATCACTGGCCTGTTTCAAGATGACGGACGCATTGACTTTGGCCTGCTCCACGTCGGTTTGAGATGTGGGGCTTCGATTGGCCAGGGCAAAGCCACCCAAGATGGCAGTCATCAATGCGATACCGAACAACAGCGCTGCCTGAATGAAACCGAACTGATGGTGTCGACGAGGCCAGGCTGGTTTGTTGCGTCTGGTTTGAGTGTTCATGAAAATCTCCGGCGAATGTGTTTGGAACCTGGTTTAACCCAGCTCGACTTTGGCCTGCTTGCGGGCCTGTTCCAGTTCCTGGTTGAATCGTTGCAGTGCCAGGGTTTGTCGAATTTCATCCTTCACTGCGTCCACGGTGGGTTTGTCCAGCTGCTTGACGTCATCCACGCGCAGCACCAGCAAACCGTTGCGAAGCTGCAGCACCTCGCTAAACTCCCCCTTCTTCATCTTGGCAGCCACCCGCCCCAGGTTGTAGGGCAACGCCGTGGCTGCTGCATACCCATCCCCCTGTTCAATCAACGGCTTGAGCTGGGCCAGTGCCTTGCTGTCGCCGTCTTTCAGATTTTTCAACACGGTTTGTGCATCGTTAATCTGCCCGCTCAGGTAGTAACTCACCTTGAACAGCTTGAAATTTTCATCGCGCACATTGGTTTTGTAATAGTCCTGAATTTGTTCGTCTGTCACTGCATCCCGCAGTTCCTGAATGCGGCGTGTGGTGTACAGGGTCGCCAGTACTTCACGCTCAGCCGCTTTCAAGGTTGCATCGGCTTCTTTGCTGTACAGTTCGCGGCCTCGTTCAGCCGCCAGTACCTTGTTGATGTACCGGTCAATCACGATCGCACGGTCGACGCCCGAATTGATCAACCCCCGGATTTCCGAATCCACCACTTTTTGACCATTGACAACCGCCACCACGGTGGTGGGCTCTGGGTCCTGTGGGCCACTCGCTTTGGTTGCCGCTGAAGCGCTGGTGACTCCCGACCATGTTTTGGCGCCGGTGACTGCCCACCCACCCCACAGCAGGGCTGCACAGGTAACACCGACCACTGACCACTTGAGCACCGACTTTGGATTTTTCGCAGCCGACACCTCCGCCAAATCCTCGGGTGCCACCGGCATGCTCACCGGCCCTGGCATTGTGTCGTCTGCTGTTTCAGAAATATTGACTGAATCATTCATTTCCCTGCCCTCTCAGTTTGACTTGAACCTTTTCGGTAATACCCTTGACCACGGCATACGATGCCTTTCCCTTACAAGAGGCCAGACAAATGTCGTCGGCCTTCCAAATCACTTTTTTCGACACACCCTGAATGCTGTTCAGCACAAACATGAATTCAGGAAAGTTGGCCTCTTTCGCAATGGAAATTTCCAGACTGTCTTTGCTGGCCTCCACCACCACCGCCGGGCTTAACCGTTGCAACACTGCGGCGTACTCGGCGTACAGGCTTGCTGGCACAGGTTCTGTCAGCAGCTTGAACTGCGGAAGCTCCGCATTTTTTTTCTCGGTTTGCTCAGACTTGATGAAATCTTTCACCGCAAGCGCTGTAACCACCACCATCAACACGGCAGCCATCATGACCATCAGCGGCGCAAGGCCCAACAATCGGGAAACCTCGTTCAGCAACATGGACGCATCCGTTTTCAGATCCAGTTTCATTTTTTCTCCACAACAGTTTTACGGACAGTCAACAAGCCCTCCAAATCCCTCAGATCGGTGACCACATCGCGGCCCAATTGATCGAGATAGTCCTGACTAACCCAACTGGGCAACACGATTTCGAATTGCTCGCGGTGCTCACCCTGCAAGTGGTATTGCTCAATCCATCCACCCGAGCGCACAACCGTGGCAGACACCTGTTGAATGCGGGAAATTTGCATGGCGAGCGGCTGTTGGATGCTGACTTTTTCCAGCGTGGCATTCAGGTCGTTTTCAACAGCGCGCACATTCAAGTGCTGGGCGTTCAATGAAGACTGCACGGCACCAAACACATGAATGCCCAGAAAGATCGCAGTGCTGCCCGCCAGAATGGCCATGGAGACTTTCTGAACCCAGCCCCCCACGCGCTCACTGACGCCCAAAATGGCCTGGGGAATGCTGCTCAGTACCTCGCCACCACCGGGTTTGACGGGGTGAATCGGTAAATCAAGCCCCAGCAGGTGTTCCGACAGGATCTCGCTGTCGTTGCACAAAAACTGGAGGTTACCGGCTTCGATGATGAGCGCAGCACTGTAATCGGACTCGCTGAGCAGGTAGATGCCATCGCCTTGATGCTGCGGTTTGCCTGGCAAACAATCAATGAAAGGAATGAGTGTTCCGGCGCTGGAACCCATCCAGCGACTTTCCACAGCAAAGTAATACACATAACCAGACCGCACGGTGATGTGCACATGCAGCCGATTGGTGCCCAAAATGGCATATGCATGGTTGCCCACCACCCGCAGCGCACTGGCGCTGCCCACAGGCAGACGGCCAGCAATCAGGTTTGCATAAACCGATTTCATTGAGATGTCACTCACATTAACCTCCACCGGTCAACACAACTTCGTTTTGCAGATACACCACGGCGAGGCTGAACAACACCGCAATGCCGGAGTACACCAAGGAGGCCACAAAGGCGAACGCCGCAAATTTTTTGGCCAGGGTATTGGCGCGGTCCTCACGGGTGCTGGAAATCGAATCCAGGCACTCGGCCAACTGCGATTGGTCCCGGTGCGCGCGAATGAGCAAGCGCTCACTGCTGTCCAACATGGGGTGATTGAACGCCGCTGCCGGATGTTCGCCAATTTCAGACCGGGCGATGATGTCACCCCACATGGCATTGACTGACGGCACCAGTGTCCCTTTTCGGGCGATGGACACCGCGGTCAGGAAGGTCACACCACCTCGAAGCAGGGACGACAACACCCGCGTGGTGGCCGATACACTGGAGCAAGCGAGCAGCGGCCCCAGCACTGGTGTTTTTTCCAGAAAGCCCAAAGCCTGTGCCCGCACCTTGGCATCGGGGGAAAACAACATCATCGTGAAATACAACAACACCACCACAAACACAAACGACAGCACCAGCAAACCGTTGTTGACCAGTTCTGCCAGGTGCAGTGAGGTTTGGTAGCGTGCGACTTTGCCCGGGTCGTCACTCAGCAATGGTGTTTTTTTCAATTGCTCAATCAAGCCAAAGCGCATGCCAATCACGGTTGATACCGCCATGATCAGGTCCAGCACGGTCCAGGTCACCGCCCCGAACATTAGCTTCAAGGTTGAAGAACCTTTTTCATAAAAACTCACAGCCGTTTCGAGCGCTTTACTCAATTGACCGGCAGCTTCTCCGGCACTCAACACGGCCAGGGTTGAGTCATCAAACCAGTTCAAAATGTCCAGCGACTGCACAAAACCAAAGCCCTGGCGAAGTGCATTCAGGCTTTCATTCAATGCCACCCGCGGTTCGCCCAGTTCACCCAGAATCACCTGTTCCAGTGCCTTTTCTGGCGAAAGGCCAGAGCGGACATTGAATGCAAGTGCCTGCAAAAATTTTTGTTTGTAACTGCGATTCACCGAGGGGTTGAACAGCCGCTTAATCTGGCCACTGGGCTTGATCTCGGTCAACTCCAGCACCACGCCGCCCCGGTCGATCACCGCTTGCATCGCTTCACGGGGTTTGGACGCGGCAACCACCAGCTCATGGCGAAAGTATCCGGTCAAGGCTGGGTCGGGACGGCCTGTCGCATCCAGCATGGACGGTGCCAAATATCGGATCCGGAAGTTGCACAAGGACATCTCAGGCTCCTTCCAACAAGTTGAACACGGTGGCTGCGTCGATCAGGCCTTGTGACAACAGGCCACGCAAGGTATCAATCCGGCTGATGAACTCAATCCCGTTGTCAGGATTCAGGTCTGCGGGCAACTCAACCCGACCATCCCGAAAGGCTTTCACAAAACTTGATCGTGGCGCATCGTCCATGGGCACGTGCATGGTTTCATGCGCAGCCACACGACCCCGGTAACCAGTGCCTCCGCACAGGCCACAACCCATGGTCTTTTGAAGGCTGCCAAATTCACGGAGCAAGCCCCCGGTGCACTTCGCCAGCCGATGGTTCAAGCGATCCAACTCGGGGGGGTCGCATGGCACAGCGCAACTGCACAGGCGCGGCAACAATCGCTGGTGAATCACCAATCGCAAGTAGTTGGCCATCAAAAATTCAGCATCCTCCCGGTGAACCGGGTCGATGATGGACATGAACCGCTCCGTGACCTGCACAGCGCTGTTGGCATGAATGGTTGAAATCACCAGATGCCCGCTTTCCGCAAAAGCCAGGGCAGCCCGTGCTGAATCGGCATCGCGTATTTCACCGAAAATCAGAATGTCTGGGTCCTGCCGCAAAATGGAACGCTCCAGCTCAATCGCTTTTTGACGAATCAACGCCTGCAACTGGATTTGTTTGGCAAACGGCAGCAAGTATTCCACCGGGTCTTCCACGGTGATGAGGTTCATGGAGTCCCGTCGGAACCCGCAGGCCATGGTGTACTGGGTGGTGCTTTTACCCGATCCAGTGGCCCCGGAAATAAACACCAATCCGCCAGACTTCCCGTGCTGGCCCGTGATGGAACGCATCAATGCAAGAATTCGGGGTTGGCTGGGAAACAACGCCTGAAGACTGGGCAACATGGCAGGGTCGAGCGCACGCATCACCACCGACTCACCGTCGACCAATGGCTGGGTTGAAATCCGGAAGTCCACCACCCGGCCGTCATGCTCCACCGACAAACGACCGTCCTGCGCCGTGCGGCTATTGGAGGCGTCCATGCCCGCTTCAATCTTGATGCGCGCCACCAGGGATTGCATCAACAATTCCGGCAACAAATGGGTGGGCCGCATCACCGAGTCAACTCGATAAGCCAGCCATGCATCGGGATCGGGTTTGCGGTTCAAGTGAATGTCACTGGCCCGAAGTGTCAATGCCTCCCTGAGCACCGCATACACCAAGGCCCGCAATCGGCCGGCTTCCAGGCCCTCGGTGCGCAGCGCTTCAATCAACCCGGACACCGAGCTCGATTGCTGTGCAGCCTGAATCAAACCCATGACCTCAACCCGGCTGGCGGGTAACAGCCGCAAGTTCTTGATGGGCACCCGAACCAGTTGTCGCAACTGATCAACCTGACGCGCATTGAGCGGCTGGCATGTTTTGAGTGTGAGCTGCCCCTTGGACAGGTCCACCGGCATGCAACCAAAGCGCTGGCACACATCCATGGGCAATGTGCCCTCAATGGCCATTGAAATTTCTGCCGAGGTGTGCCGGAAATCATCCCGATCAGCCAAGTCATCCAGGTTGATGAACCGTGCGCGCAAGGCCAGGGCGCTCAATTCTGCAGAACGTCCTTCGGAGCGCATGTGAACATGTTGCTGCCGCAACAGATTCAACTGCGCAGGATCCAGACCTGCATCACTGAGGTCTGACTCACCCAACTTGATTTGTGGATTGCGTATCATCCCGGGGCCTCAGTTCAAGGGGGCGGCCAGGCCTGGCGATGTTCCGAAGCCGGGCGACGGATATCCCCCACCGCCGCCGCCGAAGCCACCACCAAAGCCACCACTTCCATAACCTCCAAAGCCGCCACCGCCAGCACCACCAAATCCACCCTGCACCGTGTTGCCCGTGATCCGACTGGAGATGGCCGGCTTCAGATACTTGAATGCCTCGGTGTCCACTTTTTCCAAGCTATCCTTGGTAGGAACCAATGCCGTGTTGGGTGCAGACTCAATCGCACCGAAAAATACAGTGACCCAACGGCCCTGGTTACTCAGCCATTCCACCGTCACATCCGGACCATCCAGTTTCGCACGCAGGGTATACCCACTCAGATTGGTAGGCTGCCCCACCTTCAGGCGCAACACCGATGACGCAACAATCGGGCTCACTGCTTGAGCCTGTGATGAAGATCGACCACCTGAATTTTGCCCAGGGCCCTGCGACCCCTGAGCACTTGAAATACCCTGCCCTGCGGTTGTTGCAGGGGTGATGGGGCCAAGCGCAGGAATGGCATACTCGCTGCGGCGCAAGACCACTGCACCACTGACATGGGCACTCACCGTCATTTCACTGAACATGTTCAGCAGTGGAACGGGCACGTTCGACGCATTCAACTCCTGCTGGCGAATATTGAAATCCTCCTGCGTGATCCGGCCTGCCGCTTTTTCTCGCAAGGCCTCATCCCCGCCAGCCCCTGGCAAAGCCGCTGACGGTGCTCGACCTGCTGACGCGCCAGGCCCTCCAGAGGGGGCATCGGCCGACGGTGCGCCCGGCATGGCCGAAGCCGGCCGAACCAGGGGATTGGTGATCAATTGCTGGGCATAACCGCCATGGGCAGGAAATACCAGGCCCGTTACCAGCAGGGTTGACATGCACCCCAATCGGCATGCACGTGTTTGCAATGCGTTCTTCATGGTTGTGTCCCCTCATCGGCCACATCGCCGAACAGGAAAGGCAGCAAGGTGCGGCGGGTTTTTCGATGGCTAGCCGTCTCAGCAGGTGCCGGTGTAACAACGGGCATCGCCGACACTGCAGGCATGGTCTCCGGCGCGGGTGCCGCAACAGCCATGCCTGGTTTGGCGCTATCAAACACCAGCAAGCGCGGGCGAATGGTGATCACCAACTCGGTCTGCTTGGTCACCTGCGATTTGGTCAACACCGGAAAGCCACTTTGATAGTCGTCCTGCGTGCGAGACACGGTGATGCCTCCAAGCAAAATGGTGTCGCCAGGCCTGCACCTCACCTGAGTCTTGAGTTCACGGTCAGCCACCTCGGGCAAATTCAAGTCAATGCCCAGGGCGGTAAACTTCGTCAGCGACAACAACTCGGTGATCGAAATATTGATGCGTGTGTAAATGGTGGAGTCGTGTGCCTCACCAGTGAGCGACATCTCAAGACCAGTGCGCAGGCTTTGCGTATCGGCAGTGGACTGCGCCACGCCATTGACGATTTGTGAACCCACCCGAGCCACATAAATGGTGGACTGGCCCACACGAATGGAACCGTTCGTGCCATTCATCAACCCGATTTTGGGTTGGCTCAAGGTTTTGACATCACCCTGTGTCCGCAAGAAATCCACCAACAGCTTGGTCGAGAAATTTTGACCAAACACCAGGGTCTCAATGCCGGTGGACGTTCTGGAGATTTGGGAAATTCGGTCGGCTGTGCTGCTGGGGCCAGACAGTGCAGAATCTGGCGCCGTGTTCAAGCCCCGACCAGTTTTGTACTGCTCCCAGCGAACGCCCATGTTGTTGTTGTCATTCAAATCGACCTGCAACACATTCATGTCATACACAATCATGGAGCGGGTAGCCCGGGCCTTGTCGAGGTAATCCTGAATGGAATTCAAGGCACGCCGGTTTGCACGAAACACCAAGGATCGATTGATCCGGTCCAGGTAAACATCCCGCGCACCCAGAAACTGCAGTGTGTTGGTTACACCGGCCATGCTGTCTTCGCTCAGCACGGGGGGCATGGTCACCACAAACTGTTGTTCGGGCATGATTCGCAACACACCACTGTCGGTCATGGTCCAGAAAAAGCCCATGATCTCGCCAAGCTTGCCCATCACGTCGGTGAGCGACCCACTCAGGTTATTCAACGTCACGACACCGTAGCGGGCCATGGCATCGGCGCCGCCTTCAAAGCTCAGGGGGGTGTTGGTATTGGCAAACAACAACTGGAGTACATCAAACAAACCCCGCTCAGTCACCGACAGATTGCTGACCGGCACATTGGGCAAGGCACCTTGCGATGTTTGTGGACGCACCCAGAACGTGTCATCGGGCATGCGGTCAATCGGCAACGTCACGGTGGCCGAGCTCTCATCCTGAACCGTCAGCTCAGGTTGCTTGATGGTGTTGCGGATGGTTTTTTCAGAACCCCAGGGCCGCAGCGGGGCGCAAGCTGACACACACAGGGCAACGGCCAGACCAACACCCAGGTGGCGGGTTTGCCAGTTGTGCCTGCATCGCGGTAAAAAGAGGTTGGCCATCGTGTGGATCCTTGTGTCGTCTTGACACCAGTATCCCCAAGCTAACCGGGTTAAACATCCCTCGAAGGAGTCAGCCTTTCGACCCCACTCCTACGGGGTATCAAGCCTTCATCAGCTGGCCAAAGCCCTGTACAACAAAGGGATCAACACCGCACCCACCACACCATGCAAACCCATGCCCAGGCTTGCAAACCGGCCAGCCTCGGGGTGAACGGCAAACGCACGGGCAGTACCAATTCCATGGGCAGCCAGACCAATGGTAAAGCCGCGAACCCACCACCGCCGCAGCCCCATGGCATTGAACAGCACCGTGCCCATGGCCGCACCCAAAATGCCGGTGATGACTGCAAAGATGGCCGTCAGGGTTGGCGAAGCACCCACACGCTCGCTGATGCCCATGGCAATGGGTGAGGTCACCGATTTGGCCCACAGGCTGTGCACCAGCTCGGGCTGAAGATTTAAAACCCGAGCCAAGCCCACCGAGCTTGCAATGGCCACCCCACCACCACCCAACAATGCCAACATCAGGATCAGCAGCATGCGGCCAGTGCGGCCTCGCACGGCCTGCAGGCCATGGTAAATGGGTACAGACAGGGAGACTGTTGCAGTGCCCAGCAAAAAATGCACAAACTGAGCCCCTGCAAAGTATTGCTGATAACTCCACCCAGACACGGTCAAAAACGCCGCGATCAGCAACACGGCAATCAACACTGGGTTACAGAACGGGTGTTGACGACTGCGTTGATAACACCACACACCGACCTGATAGGCCAACAAGGTCAACAACAAGGCTGTTAATGGATTGCCAGACAGGTACACCCAAATTTGGGGAATATCCGACAGGCGCAAGGCATGATCATGCATCGTGGTTCTCTCCAAAACCAGGCATGAAACGCTGAGCCAGTCGGTCCAGCAGCCAGGCCGTGCCCACCAGGGTGCACGCCACACTGCCCGCCAACACCAGCAACAATGCAAGGCCCTGCGCTGCCAACACGGGCCAGTACACCACCACGCCCACAGCGGCTGGCACAAACAGCAAACCCAGGTTGGCGGTGAACATGGCCGAGGTATTGCCCACATCCTCCGGCACACCGCCACGCCACACAAACCAGGCGAGCAAGGCCATGAGGCCAAACACTGGACCCGGTATCATGGGGAACAGGCTGACACTCACCAACTCGCCCAAGGCCTGAAAGGCCAGCAATATCGTCAACGGTTTCAACATGATCACGCACTCTGAGTCTCGTCAGGCCCTAGAGTAAACCATCCACCAGTCAGGCTCCCGCAGGGGAAGAAGTTTCCCTACACTGTCGACATTCTTGGGAGAAGCTTGATGAACAAACCCTATGCCCTCATCACGGGCGCATCCAGCGGTATTGGACTGGAAATGGCTCGGCAACTGGCCGCCAGCCAGCACCACCTCATTCTGGTGGCCCGCAGTGAGGCCACACTGTGCGACATCGCATCCGAGCTGCATGCGCAGCATGGCGTCAATGTCGAGGTATACGCCATGGACCTGTCCAAACCAGGCTCGGCACGCGGCCTGATCCACGCCATCGGCGAAGGGGGGCTTGAGCGCATCGACCTGCTGGTCAACAACGCCGGCTTTGGCATTCATGAGCGCTTCAACCACATCAGCCTGGAACAAACCCAGGCCATGATGCAGTTGAACATGAACACCCTGTGCGAACTGACCTACGCGCTGGTTCCAGTGATGACCCGGATGGGGCGCGGCCGCATCATCAACCTGGCGTCGGTCGCTGCATTTCAGCCCTGCCCCAACTTTGCCGTGTATGCAGCCACCAAAGCCTTTGTACTGAGCTTGAGCGAGGCGTTGAACCTGGAACTGCAGGGCACCGGCGTAACGGTCACAGCCGTATGCCCTGGCGCCACGAATACGCGCTTTCACGACGTGGCTGGCAGCAGCAACGCCCTGGCCATGAAACTGATGGACAGTGCCGACAAGGTGGCCCGCCTCAGTTTGAAGGCCGCCAGCGCCGGAAAAAGTGTGGTGATCACCGGCTTGACCAACAAGCCAATTCCCTGGGCTTCACGCCTGTTGCCGCGGTCGGTGGTTGGCCGCACAGCGGGTTTCCTGTTTCGCCGATGACCAGGCAACGCCTGCACCCGAGGTCAACCGGACCCACCACCCCACGTTAACCCAATGAACCGTTGAACAATCAGGAGTACACCATGACACGACACCCCTTTACCCAGGTTTTGCTCGGTGCGATTGCACTGGCCGCAACGGGCTGCGCCCAATTGCAACTGGAACCCCAAGCGCCGAGCCAGCCAGCACCCAACTCGCCGGTGGCCATCGCGGGTTGCCCCATGGCTGCTGAACGGCCTGTGGACAGCAACAAGAAAATCATTGGAACAGCCGTGGGTGCGCTGGGTGGGGCCGTTGTGGGCAATGCCATCGGGGGCAAGAACACCGTGCGTGGTGCCGCGTTGGGTGGCTTGTTCGGTTATCTGGTGGGCAGTCAGATTGCAGTGCGGGAGCAACGGGACGGATCGGTCATGCTGGACATTCCCGGTGCTGCACTGTTTGACACCAACAAAACCGCCATCAAGCCACAGTTTGCCGGCACGCTGGACCAAATTGCAGCAACCCTGCGCGATCACCCCGACACCATTGTCTGCGTGATTGGCTACACCGACAGCGTGGGTAGCGATCAATCCAACAAAGACCTCTCAGTTCGCCGGGCGCAGTCGGTTACCAGCTTCCTGACTGGCAAGGGCATCGCCGGCAGCCGCCTGACTGCCGCTGGGCTTGGTGAACAGTTCCCGGTGGCGAGCAACGACACCGAGCAAGGCCGCTCACAAAACCGCCGGGTGGAAATGTACGTTCGCAATTAAGTGACACTGCGGTGGATGGAACAAACCGCTGGCTGAACACCACAGACGGGTCCTTTGAACAACAAGACCCCAATCATGCCAGAACCATCCACCGGCACCACTCAGCCAACCATCACCGCACAACCAACTTCCACCGTTTCCCAACCGGTCCAACTGCTGCCCAAACTCGGTCATGCGTATGCTGTTATCGAGCTGACCGATGCAGTGCATCGGCTCATGATTCAATTGTTGGCCCAGTCGATGAACACACAGGCCGCTCGATTTTGCCAGCCCGACTTCGGCCTCATGGCACTGGCCTTGTCCAATTGCGAATCCATGTTGAAGTATGTCCACCCCGACATGCTGCACGATTATCGGTTGACTGCACGTCACACCGACGACGGTCTGCACATTGAACTGAGCTCAGGGCCAACGGAAAAACCGGACATCCACCTGGACTATCGGGTGAACCTGGAAAACAAGGAAGAAGGGGTGTATGGGCCCGCACCGGGAACCCGAGAGCGTTTATTGGTGTGCGGACGCCATGCGGTGCCCGGCAGCTCACAGCCGATTGTTGGGCATTTTACGTATCACCGGGACCCGTTTTGCAACGCCAGGGTTCATTGGGCCAACACCCCGCCTGCCTTCGACCCTGTACAGAGCCTGACCTACGCGCTGGCTGTTCAGAGAAGCCCTGAACAGCCCTGACTGCGCTGTAAGTTATGCAGTCTGCGCAGGTTTGTCGCGCAACTCACGGCGCAGAATTTTGCCCACCGGTGTTTTGGGCAAATCGTCGCGGAACTCCACAAAGCTCGGAATCTTGTAACCCGTCAAACCCTTGCGGCAGTGGGCAATCACGTCTTCTTTGGTCAGCGACGGGTCTTTTTTAACCACCACCAACTTGACCTTTTCACCGGTGACCGGGTCGGGCACACCCACCACACCACACTCCAGTACACCGGGGTGCTGCGCAACCACGTCTTCAATTTCATTGGGGAACACGTTGAAGCCCGACACGATGATCATGTCTTTTTTGCGGTCCACGATTTTCAGGAAACCCTGCTCATCCATGGTGCCAATGTCGCCAGTTGCCAACCAGCCATCCTTGTCGATGGTTTTGGCGGTTTCGTCGGGACGGTTCAGGTAACCCAACATCACTTGCGGACCACGCACACAAATTTCACCAGGCTCATTCAAACCAACCCACAGACCGTTGTCACCCCGCAAACGCACTTCAGTGCCTGGCAGGGGCAAGCCCACATTGCCCCGGAAAGCGGGACGTGGCGCGCCATGCAGGGGTGGTACAGACACCACAGGCGAGGTTTCAGTCATGCCAAAACCTTCGGAAATGGCGCAGCCAGTAACCTTGAACCAGCGCTCGGCAATCGGCTGTTGCAAGGCCATGCCGCCGCTCATTGCAAATTTCATCTTGGAGAAATCGCGACTGCAGAACTCTTCATTGTTCAGGAAGGCATTGAACAAGGTATTCACCGCCGTGATAACGTGGAACTCTTCCTTGCGCAGCACCTTCATCACCGTGCCCACATCCCGCGGGTTGGCAATCAAAATATTGCGGGCACCGAATGTCATGAACAGCATGCAGTTCACGGCCAGCGCATAAATGTGATAAAGCGGCAGCATGGTCACCACGGTGATGGGTTCCTTGCCAATGGCCTCGCTCATCCAGGCCAAGCCCTGCTCCAGGTTGCTCATCAGGTTGCGTTGGGTCAGCATGGCACCCTTGGACACGCCGGTGGTGCCGCCGGTGTACTGCAACAAGGCCACATCGTCCAGCTTCGGGTTGGGTTTCGGGTAGCTCACCCCCTTGCCTGCTGCCAACGCTTTTTTAACGGGTACAGCCTGCGGCAAGTTGTAAGCTGGCACCATTTTCTTGACGGTGCGCATCACAAAGTTCACCACCATGCCCTTCAAACCGCCGAGCAAATCGCCCAGCTGCGTGATCACGATGTGCTTCACCTGCGTGCCTTCCAGGGCGTTTTGCAAGGTGTTGGCGAAATTCTCGAACACCACAATGGTCTGTGCGCCCGAGTCCTTCAACTGGTGATTCAATTCACGCACGGTGTACAAGGGGTTCACGTTGGTGAGCGTACAACCCAGCTTCATGGCACCGATGAAACACACGGGGAATTGCACGCAGTTGGGCAACATCACAGCCACCACGTCGCCAGCCTTCACGCCAACCGACTGGAGATAGCCAGCAAACTGGTCTGACAGCGCATCCACCTCGCGGTAAGTGAACTCAGTGCCAGCCGACACAAAGGCAGGGCGGTCAGCAAAATCTTTCAGACACTTGGTCATCAATTCCAGCATGCTGTTGTAGCGCACTGGGGGCATTTCGCCGCTCACGCCCGGGGGGTAACTTTTCGTCCAGTAGCGGGACTCAAACAATGCTTGGGCTTCTGCGCTGACAAAGCCGTTGAATTGGTCAGCCGAAACAGAAGCGGCCTCATCGGGACGTGCAGACATGTGGTATCTCCTGATCACCCTGGTGATCGGCCGTTTTTTTCGGTAGGCCCATGCTGCGCCACGGAAAAAACCGGACCTGAACCCGGACGGTGTTGTTGTGGTATTAAGCCCTCAAAATGAGGCTATTTCTTGAATTTTACCCAACATTATCACCATTTTGAGGTGTGTGGTAAGTCAACTGTCAGGAAATCGTGGGCTGCCTCAAAATCGCCTGGAACTGCAGGCCACAGCGCAACACCAAGTTGGAATTTTCAGCAACTTTCATCTGCAATACAGCCGCCCACCGGCCAGCGCTTCAGGACCTCACCATGCCAGCCAACCCCATCCATTTCATCCCTGCACAGGCCACCGAGTCGGCCATTCCAGCAGTTCAAGCCCCACCCGAGCTGCAGCCCCGGCAACCGGTGTATTTTGAAGCACACGGCTTGCGGGACACCCACCTTCAGCTTGAGGAGTTCAGGCAGTCTGGGCAATTGGGGCACTGCACCCATCAACTGTGCAACACCATCCAACAAATCATTGACCATTTGGAGCGTTGGCACGAGGACCGCGAATCCACCGGGACCACCCCCAACAGTGATGCCATCGAACCGTGGTATGACTTTAAAAACCGAATTGCTGAGCTGGCCAACCATCCTCACCTGGGCGGCTCCATCAACACCGCCACATTGCTGGGCCCAGTCAAACGGATGATAGAACAACTGCTGGCCCAGTGTCTGTCGGCCAATGCCAACCCCGCCCAGCTCAGCGGTGCGCTGGAGAATGTGGCTGCCCGCCTCCCACTGTGCAGCACCGGCATCCAGAAAGAATGCCAGGATGCCTTGTTGGCCCTGAACAGCGGGTTGTCCAACCGGTATGCACAGGTTCGACAAACCCTGGCGGAATCGACGATTCAAGCGGTGTGCCACGCACTGTATGGCCAGCAAATGTACTACGACAACAATGAACTGCACCTGGTGCAGGGCTTCCTGAATGAAATGGCCGACCTGGGTCTGCAGACCATGGTGGATCACTATGCCGGTCAGCCCGAGGCGAGCGAGGTTGCCCAGGTTCGTGCTCAGGTGATCGAACACCTGGCCAACGGCGCTGCGCTGCGGCAGTTGGCCGATCAGATTCATGCCGAATTTTGCAGCCGCGCACTGGCGCTTCAACATGGCGATATGCCCGTGATTCACGAGCGATTGCTTACCCAAGCGCAACTGGAATGCAGTGCGGAAGTATCCACCTTGATGCAACAAGTGTGTGAGGCGATGCAAACTCTCCATGAACTGCCACCCGTGGCCTGGTGGGACTTTTTCCTGTTCAACGGCTGCGACTACCGCCTGCCCCAACATGCCACAGGCCGTCTGATTCACGCGCTGAAAAATACCCTACAACATGATATTTCCGTACCCGAAGAACTTGAACTCCAAGCAGTTGGACAGTTCACCACAACATCACCCAGCCAAGGCGAATCCGGCAAAACCTGCCAAGTGCACTACCATGAAAACAACTGGTGGATTACCCAGCCAGCGCACGATTCGGGCGGCCCAGCGGAGGATGTGCTGGAACTGGACGCAGACCACCTGCAGCAGTGGATCCGGCAGACCGATTCGCAAACCCTGCTGCGGGACACCTTGTTGCCAGCCATTCAGCAGCACATCAAGCACAACCCGAACGATGATTTGGTGTTGGAGACCCTGCTGGCGCGGGCAAAGGTTTTGTTCCAGCGAACGGTATTGAACGACTCGCCACAGACCGATCAAACGCGCCGCTTCATCAGCGCTTCTCGAGCGTGGTTGGAGTTGTGTCTGGCTCGGGGCTTTGCGGAAGGTGTGGCATTTTTACTGGATTCACTGGACACAGAAAACCAAACCGCTATAGCCCATGCAGTGGGCGACACGGAATGGATCCAGCTGATGGAAACCCTGCATGCCGTGCGTCCCGACTTGTGCAAAAAACTCCTGCCCTCTGCGACCCCGCACCGCCACTCGGCTCTGATGCTCCATGCCATCCAGACCGATCACATCGACTTGTTTCAAGACGTGGCGCAATGGCATCAAGATGATGAACACAACAATCGCATTTCACCCCTGATGATGGCCATGGAGTGCGATGCATTTGACATGGCGCAAATGATCGCATCGACGCCACTGCACTGCTGGACCACATTGACGACTGCGGTACAGGCTTTGAAGTTTGCCGCTTACCCTTATTCAAACCACGACGCGAGGCGACGGTATCAGGTGCTTCGACGATTTCAGCGAGAAGCGCTGGCAGACCCAACAGTCCGCAATCAGCTGCTGAACGAACTGAGCCGAACTGCGCGCGCAGGTCAATGGACAGCGCATCACCTGCTGGCCACATCGGTGCTGCATTCATTGCATGACATTCAATCAGCAGCCATTCCCCGCGACTTCGATCAGCAGATCGCACACGCCCTGGATACTGACCGCGCCTTTGAACAGGCGCAATTCATGCCCCTGCTCAACATCCTGTTGTGCAACACACTGGCCAAACGTCCCGATGCCGATTTACCGCTGCTTCAACACCGCCAGGGCATGGCAATACAGCACCTGTGTAACTGGGTATCACAAGGGAACACGACCAATCCGCAACCCTATGCACTGGCGGTACAGAACTTGCTGGCGTGCAGTTCGGTGTACCCACCGGGCGCATTGCTGGAAAGCCCCCAAACACTGGGGCGATTACTCAGCCTGCACTCGGGGCAAGCGCCCGGCCCTGAACTGTTGCAACTGCTTCGCGTCGCACCCGGATTTGCCATTCTCAACACTGTGCATGAACAGTTCAAACGCCATGAGCCCCTTCGGGCGCAAGCCAGGGACATGGGTTTGCGTACCCTGAATGCGTTGAGGGCTCAGCGCGTGCTGTTGGACAATCGACGACCCGCCGCAGCGGTTTTTCAGGAACTGCTGATGGATGAATTGCAGCTTGACCGTCAGTTCAGATTGGGCATGAATGCCGAACAGAAAGCGCTCTACGTCCGCCTGCTGAAGGATTTCAATGGCCTGGTCGTGGACGCTGGAGAATTCATGGCCCACCGTCCACCGGTCAAACCTCGGTTAAGTCACATTCTGGAATTGGCGGGACAACTGCTCAACGATCCAGATGCACTGCTGGATGTGTTGGCGAGCTGGGAGGAAGAGCTGGCATCCGACCCCAGCCAGGCGCGGTGGGCTGCGCCGTTGCACACCAACCACGGCCCCGTTGAGTCGCTGTTCATCCAGGACCTTTGGTTGCACATGGCACAGCATTTTCAACAGCATGCGCCCCTGGCCAGACTGAAATACACGGAATCGGTGCTTCGGCAGTTGAACCAAATGCCAATCACCGCGCCGATGGATCACCAAGATGCTGAGAGTTCACTGGAACGTTTAAGCACTCGCCTGCGGCAATGGCATTTGGCATATGGCTTTGTTGATCGAGCGCTTCGGCACCAAAGCCACAGAACCTGGATAGAGGCGACCCTGCGGTCCATCCATCGGCTGTCAGAGCAACTGGCACAGCGCACAGGCCTGCCCGCAGCCCCGCTGCATGACTTACGCACACTGACCCAACAAGTGCTCCATGACATGCAGGAGGCTGCGGACCATCACATGCCTGGACCGGCTTGATTCAGGCCATCAATCCACGCGCTTTCACTTCGGCCCGCGTCAGTACCGGTGTTACACAAGCATCCACAGCCGCAAACACCTGTTCCCAATGCGACAACGGTTGTGAAGCAATCAGGGCTGTCATGTTGCTCAGCATCTCGCGGGCCTGGGGAGTGCCCGGCATCGCCCCCCGGCTCCAGTGGATGCCTGCCCAATCTGGTTGACCCAAGGCTTCACACGCCACCTTCCAGAATTTGTGCTCAAGCGAACCCACGGCCAAATGACGACCATCAGCGGTTTTGTAGACGTTGTAGCAAGCCAAGCCACCACTGAGCAAATCATCCTGATGGCGGGCAGGCTTGCCGGTCAACATGATCCACATGTGCTCCATGCTCTCGGGCATGATGTTTTGCTTCCACAGGTTGTGGGTCATGGACACATCCACAAAACTACCTTGCCCGGTGCGCTGCGCTTTCAGCAGGGCCGCCAAAATACCCTGCACTGCATAAGCAGTGCCGCCAAACAAGTCACCAAATTGCACAGCCGGCACGGGTAGATCGCCCTGCGCGGTTTGCAAGCCGGCCAGCACGCCGCTCAAGGCCATGTAGTTGATGTCGTGGCCCGCTTTTTCTGCCAACGGCCCTGCTTGACCGTAGCCGGTGATGCAACACATCACAAGCCTGGGGTTCAAGGCTTTCAGCGTGTCGTAACCACAGCCCATTTCTGCCATGACACCCGGTCGAAAACCATCGATCAACACATCGGCTGTTGCCGCATGGTCTTTCAGGGATTGAATACCCTCCGGTGTTCGAAAATCGGCAGTCATGATCTGCTTCTTGCTGTTCAACGCCTGATACAACATCGGCATGCTTTTGGCGTCATCGCCATGCGGTGGTTCCAGTTTGATGACCTTGGCCCCCATTTGCTGCAGGATCAGCGATGTGGCTGGCCCTGGTAAATTGCGGGACAGGTCCAACACGGTAATGCCTTCCAACAGTGTTGCATCTTGAATGGGGGACATGACAAGAACTCCAGGAATAAATCGAACGTTTGTTTGAATAATAACCGAAAACAAAACGCCTCGACCACGGTCGAGGCGTCTGTGTGACCGAGCTCACTGCATGAGCCCAACCTCATCAGGCATCAAGCCACCACGCGCAGCTTTTCAACCGGTGCGTCGTGTGCAACACCGTGCCCAACGTTGGGTACATTGGCACACTCAAAGCCAGGCGCATAAGTCACGCCTTCTTTACCGAAGAACTCGGCCGGCGTGAACTCATCCACCATGATGGCTTCCAGGCTCAAGCGGTTGGCGCGGTCCAGCAGCACTTTGTCGGCGGCGGTAATAATGCCCTTGGCCAACGCGGCGGCGGCCATGTCCTGCACGCTGCCTTTGTCGATCAGCTTGGCGCGGCGTGCCTGCAGAATTTTCATCTGCACGACGTCGGCTGCCTGCACAGCCTGGAAAGCCGCCATCAAGCGCTTCACACCTTTGGTACGAGCCAACACCTCATCGCTGTCCAACTCGGCCAAGTCGATCTTGGGCATGGCCAGGTCACCCAGAATACGGGCAGACTGCGCATCGGTCTTGGTGATGGTTTTGGCCACCACTGGCACCAGGCGGTCGCGGCTTGCGCCCACCAGCGGGCTCATGCGCAGACCGAAGTAGCCCACGGTGCGCATCCACTTGCCCAGCAGGTTGTTGCCGAAGTTGGCATAAATGGCTTCAAACGCACGCTGCACTTTTTCCAGGGAATACTCGACCGCATACTGCACCAGGGGCAGATCTTCTTTGATCTCACCTTCTGCGATGTAGCGGCGAATGGTGGAGATGGCCATGAGCTGCCAAGCCAGCGCATCGGCAAAGTGGCCGGTGAGCTGTTGGCGGGCTTTCAGTTTCCCACCCACGTTGATGAGCGCCATGTCAGTGAGGTAGGCATAGCGGGTGGAGGCCCAGGCCAGTTTCTTCAGGTAAGGCGTAACGCCGTCAATCTGGGGAACACTGGCAAGCGCCCCACGTGTGGCGGTCATGCCGATCAGCCGCAGCGTGTTGGTCACCATGTGGCCAATCCAGCCTTTCAGCGCGCTGCTGAAAGTGGGCAGGTCGTTGGCTTCCAGCGCGTTGGCAATTTTGAACGCATAGGGGTGGCAACGCACCGCGCCTTGGCCAAAGGTGATCAGGCTGCGGGTCATGATGTTGGCCCCTTCCACCGTGATGGCCACCGGTGCCGAGCAGTAGCCGCGACCAATGATGTTGTTGGGGCCTTGCATCACGCCGGCACCCGCCATCACATCCATGGCGTTTTTGGCCTGCTCACGGGAAAGCTCCGTGAGGTAAGCCTTCCACACGGCCGACACCACGGGTGGCTGCTCACCATTGTCCAGCGCGCTCAGGGCATAAATGCGGGAGCCTTCAGCCAGATAAGCCATCGCTGCAATTTCAGCCAACTTTTCCTGTACACCTTCCATTTCAGCAATCGGCATACCAAACTGTTGACGCACTTTGGCATAGGCACCAGCGGCAGCCGCTGCGGCACGCACACCACCCACCGCACCAGCCGGCAGCGACACAGCACGGCCACCGGCCAGCTGTTCCATCAGCATGCGCCAGCCCTGGCCTGCGCATTCCTTGCCGCCGATGATTTCATCGGCATCAATCACCACATCGTTGCCCACAATCGGGCCGTTGTAGAAAGCATCGCCAATCGGCTGGTGGTGCTTGCCCATTTCAAGGCCCGGTGTGCCTCGGTGAACCAGTGCCACGGTGATACCCGCGTCTTCACCTTTGCCCAGCAGGTTTTGCGGGTCGTGCAGTTTGAAAGCGAGCGAAATCAGGTTGGCCACCGGGGCCAGCGTGATGTAGCGCTTGCGGAAATTCAGTTTGATTTGCACCTTGCCTTCTGCATTCTTGAACGCCACACCCCGGGCCAGAATGGAGGCTGCGTCGGACCCAGCGGTGGGCTCCGTCAAACCGAAGCAAGGCAGGTATTCACCCGTGGCGAGCTTGGGCAAGTAATGGTCTTTTTGGCCTTGGGTGCCGTAATGCTTAATCAGCTCGGCAGCGCCCAGGCTGTTGGGGATGACCACCAACGTGGACAACAGCGGGCTGTAGCTGGTGAGCATGGCCATGATGGTGGAGATGGCATTGGCCGAAAATTCCAAACCACCGTAGGCCTGCGGAATCAGGAAGGAATAGAAACCTTTCTTGGCCAGAAAGTCGATGGCCGCTGGCGGGATCACGCGGGTGGTGGCCACCTCGTGCGGATCGAACAAGGTGCACAACTCTTGCACAGGGCCGTCTACAAAAGCGCGCTCGCGGGCGTTCAGCTTGCTGTAAGGCTCGGCAAACATTTTGGCAAAGTCTGGCTTGCCAGAAAACACCTGGCCGTCAATCCACACCGTGCCGGCCTCCAGGGCCTGGCGCTCGGTGGCTGAAATTTGGGGCATGGCTTTGGCTTTGATCAAGCCGTTCATGACTGCTTTAAAGACCATGGTACTGCTCCTGTTTGTCTTTTGTTTTTGGGGTGCGGCCACTGTGCATGCACGGTGGCCGTTTGTGTGGGTGTACACCTCTACACCGAGGTGTGCACCCACGTAGCGAAGGGCTTAGTCCTGCAGGGTTTTGCCCTGCGCGGCCAGCTCGACCAACATGCTGGCCGGCTTGAAGCGCTCACCGTACTTGGCGGCCAGTTCTTCGCAACGGTTCACAAACTGCCGCAAACCTTTGGCATTGATGAACTGCAACATCCCGCCAGTGAACGGTGCAAATCCCAACCCGAAGATTGAACCGATGTTGCCGTCGGCCACGGTGCGCAGTACTTTTTCTTGTAAGCACTTGGCGGCTTCGTTGGCCTGGATGTACATCAAACGGTCCTGAATTTCCTGGCTGGACGGTTGCTCTTTCGCCAAAGGGAATTCATCGGCCAAACCAGGCCACAGGGTTTTGCCCGTGGCGGTGTAGTCGTAATAGCCCTTGCCGGCCTTCTTGCCAATGCGGCCATGCTTTTCTGCAATGGTGCGCATCACTTTCGAACCAGGGTGCTCGGGGAACTTCTGGCCTGCGGCTTCCATGTCTTTGCGGGTTTGGTTTTCAATCAGGATGGACAGCGACAAGCTCACCTCATCGTGAATGGCCAACGGTGGCATGGGCATGCCCGACTCCAACCCCGCCATTTCGATGCTGCGGGGGTGCACGCCTTCGGCCACCATGGCAGCACCTTCCATCAGGTAGGTACCAAACACACGGCTGGTGAAGAAGCCGCGACTGTCGTTCACCACAATCGGTGTTTTGCCGATTTGCTGAACATAGTCGAAGCCCTTGGCCAGGGTGTTGTCGTCGGTTTGCTTGCCGCAGATGATTTCAACCAATGGCATTTTGTCCACCGGGCTGAAGAAGTGCAGACCAATAAACTGGTTGGGGCGCTTGGAGGCTTCCGCCAAACCAGTGATGGGCAAGGTCGATGTGTTGGATGCAAACACCGCCGATGCTGGAATCACCGCTTCGGCTTTGGCTGTCACGTCGGCTTTCACACCGCGGTCTTCAAACACGGCTTCAATCACCAGGTCAGCACCTTCCAGCAAGCTGTAGTCGGTGGTGGGGGTGATGAGGGCGAGCAGCTTTTCTTTTTTCTCTGGGGTGCTCTTGCGCTTGGCAATCGCCTTGTCCAGCAGGTTGGTGGAATAGGCCTTGCCCTTCTCTGCAGACTCTTGTGTGGCGTCAATCAACACCACTTCAATGCCCACCTTGGCCGACACATACGCAATGCCGGCACCCATCATGCCTGCGCCCAACACACCGATTTTTTTCACGGTGTTTTTCGCAGGGCCTTGTGGTCGGCTTTGGCCTTTTTTGATGGCATTGAGCTGGTACCACAGGGTGTTCATCATGTTCTTGCTTTCCTGCGACAACACGCAAGCAGCGAAGAAACGGCTTTCGGTTTTCAGGCCGGTGTCGATGTCCGTCAAACCACCTTCAAACACGCAGCTCATGATGTGCTGAATGGCTGGGTAGTTGCCGTAGGCTTTTTGGTTGGCCATGGATGGACCAATCGCCCACACTTGCGCAATGGCGGGGTGCTTGGAATCACCACCAGGGAACTTGAAACCCTTTTGATCCCAGGGCTGTTGCACCTTGGGGTTGGCCACACACCAGGCGCGCGCCTTGGCGATCATGTCGTCGATGGTATCGGCGGTGTCATTGATGATGCCCTTCTTCACGGCCTGCTCAACGCGCAGCTCTGAACCCTGGGTCATCATTTCCAATGCACCCTGAATACCGATGATGCGGGGCAAACGCTGTGTACCGCCACCGCCTGGCAACAGGCCCAGTTTCACTTCGGGCAAACCAAACTTGGCTTTGGGGTTGTTCAGTGCAATGCGGTGGTTACAGGCCAACGCCAGTTCCAAACCGCCGCCCAGCGCGGTGCCGTTCAAGGCGCACACAATCGGCTTCTCGCATCTTTCCATGCGGCGCAGCAGGGTTTTAAACGCCTCGGCCAGTTCAAACGCCTCTTCCGCTTTGGTGATGGCATACACCTTGTCCAGGTCAGCACCTGCCAGAAATTCAGGCTTGCCCGATGTCAGCACCACGCCCTTCACGGCGGCGTCGGTTTCAATCTTGCTGAGCACCTCGGCGAAAGGGCCCATCAATTCTTCATTCAATACGTTCATGGAACGGCCGGGCATGTCCAGTGTGACCACTGCAATGCCGTCCTGGCCGAGTTCAAATTTCACTGCACTCATGTGTGTTCTCCTTCGGCCTTAAATGCGTTCGATGATGGTGGCAATGCCCATGCCGCCGCCCACGCACAGCGTGGCGCAGCCCAGGGTTTTGTCCTGCCGCTCCAGTTCATCGAGCAACGTGCCCAGAATGATGGCGCCGGTGGCACCCAGTGGGTGGCCCATGGCAATCGAACCACCGTTGACGTTCACGCGGTCCAAGCTGACACCCAGGTTACGGGCAGTCTGCATGGGTACCACGGCAAACGCCTCGTTGATTTCCCACAGATCGATGTCGGAAGCCTTCAGACCCGCCTTGCGCAGCGCTTTCTGGCATGCGGGTGTTGGACCAGTCAGCATGATGGTGGGTTCAGAACCAATCACTGCGGCTGCACGAATGCGGGCTCGCGGCTTGAGCCCGGCGGCTTTGCCAGCCGACTCGGAGCCCACCAGCACCAGCGCAGCGCCGTCCACAATCCCGGAGCTGTTGCCGGCATGGTGCACGTGGTTGATGTTTTCAACGGTGGTGTATTTGCGCAGGGCTGTGGCATCAAAACCCATTTGGCCCATCATGGCAAACGACGGCTGCAAGGTGGCCAGGCTTTCCACGGTGGCATTGCCACGAATAAATTCATCATGGTCCAACATCACCATGCCATTGATGTCGCGCACGGCCACGCGGCTTTTGTTGAAACGGCCCTCGGCTTGGGCCTTGGCTGCGCGTCGCTGGCTTTCCACCGCGTACGCATCCACATCAGCACGGGAAAAACCTTCCAGTGTTGCGATCAGGTCGGCCGAAATACCCTGGGGCACAAAGCCCAGTTTGTTGTTGATGCGAGGGTCCATGAACCAGGCACCCCCGTCACTGCCCATGGCCCAACGGCTCATGCTTTCAACGCCGCCAGCCACCACCAGGTCTTCCATGCCACTGCCCACTTTGGCAGCTGCCAGGTTCACCGATTCCAGGCCCGATGCGCAAAAGCGGCTCTGGGTAACACCCGCCACGGTTTCGGCCCAGCCGGCGTCCAGCACCGCAGTGCGGGCCACATCGGCACCCTGCTCGCCCACGGGGGTTACACAACCCAGCACCACGTCGTCCACCAGGCTGGTGTCCAGCTGGTTGCGGTCGCGCAGGGCGGTCAGCAAATTGTTCAACAACCACACGGGCGTTGCCCCGTGCAGGCTTCCGTCTTTCTTTCCCTTTCCTCGGGGTGTTCGTACTGCATCGAAAATCAGTGCAGATGGCATGCTTTGACTCCTGTTGGATTGCATTTCGGTAATCGCCATTACCGATTTGGAAGTGAGTTCTTCACAGTCCAGAATGTCGATGTGCAAACGCACAATCAACCCACCAAGTTACTTTAGAGTATCGACTCTAGGAATTTGGTAATATGCATTACCCATTTTGAAGACCAACCCCCAGCGGGTTGCCCCGAGACTTCGGTATACACTGGCGCCTATGCCAATCCACCCACGACTGTCCGACCACCTGGAACGCACCGCCAATACGGCCCGCTGGATCGCCCTGGCGAGCCTCGTGGCCGTGCTGGCAGGCTCTGCGTCTGCATGGTTTCTGATCGCACTGGATTGGGTTGGCCAGACCCGGACCACCCACCCCCAACTGGTGCTGGGGCTGCCGTTGGCTGGCCTGGTGGTGGGCTGGGTGTATTTGCGGTTTGGACAGCAGGTGGAGGCTGGCAACAACCTGCTGATCGATGAGATCCACGACCCCAAAAAAACCATTCCGCTGCGCATGGCTCCACTGGTGCTGGGGGGCACACTGATTTCACACCTGTTTGGCGCCTCAGTGGGCCGCGAGGGCACGGCCGTGCAAATGGGTGGGGCACTGGCCGACCAACTCACGCACCTGTTTCGCCTGAAACCCGAAGACCGCCGAATTTTGCTCATGAGTGGCGTGAGTGCGGGCTTTGCCTCCGTGTTTGGCACGCCCGTGGCAGGCGCCATTTGGGGACTGGAAGTGCTCACCACCGGCAAGTTGAAGTACGACGCCCTGCTGCCCTGCACGGTGGCCGCTGTGGTCGCCCACGAGGTTTGCCTGCTGTGGGGCGTGGAGCACACCCATTATGTGGTGGCCAGCATTCCGGCCATCAGCCTGTGGGGCTTGTGCGCGGTGGCGCTGGCCGGTGCTGCATTTGGGTTGGGCGGCAAACTGTTTGCCGAAACCACCCATGCATTGGCAGGCTTCATGAAACAGCGCGTTGCCTACGCGCCACTGCGGCCATTCCTGGGTGGCTGTCTGCTGGCTGCGTTGTTCTGGAGCTTCCCGCTGGACCGCTATCAGGGCTTGGGCATTCCGGTCATTCTGGAAAGTTTCGAACACCCGCTGGCCATCACCGACTTCATCGGCAAGCTGTCGCTGACCGTGCTCTCGCTGGGCAGTGGCTTCAAAGGCGGTGAAGTAACGCCACTGTTTTTCCTCGGCGCCACCCTGGGCAACGCATTGGCCCCGTTGCTGCACATGCCGTTTGCGCTCATGGCTGGTGTTGGCTTCGTGGCGCTGTTTGCCGGGGCATCCAACACCCCGATTGCCTGCACCATCATGGCGATGGAACTGTTTGGCAGCGGCATGGGCGTGTATGCAGGCCTGGCCTGCGTCATGAGCTATCTGTTTTCAGGCCACAGCAGCATCTACAAGGCCCAGCGGCGCGGGTTACCCAAGTGAGCATGGCCTGCTGGCTGCGGGTTCAGGTGTCCGAGCCGGCAGCACCATAATCGGCTTGGGTATCGTGCATGAAAAAGCGGTCCTGAATGGGTGCATGCACACCGAGGTTCTTGCACACGCGCAACAATTGCCAATCCCGGGTCCACAGGGTGGCACCCGGGCTTAGCAACACCGATGCCAGCAAATGCACATCCACATAGCTCAATCCCTGGCCATGCAGCCCGCGCAGGGTGATTAGGCGCCACACTTCCTCGGGCGAGGCCTGCACCACGGACTCCAGGTCACTGAGCAGTTTGAGGACCTCATCGCGCTGAAGAAGGTTGGTTAAGGCCAACTCGCCCAAGACACAGGGGTGCATCAACACACACCCCTCGTTGAGCAAGCGGACCAACTGCGGCTCACGGTGAATAAGGTGCCCCACCCACACCGAGGTATCCACCAACACCTTCATGGCTGCATCTGCCGGCGGGGTACCGCTTGAAGGCCGGGCTGCGTGCCCCCCAGCAGGGCCAGGCGACGGGCGCTCTCACGTTGAATGAGTGCACGAAGTGCCTCGCGCAGCAACTCGGTACGCTCGGTGGTGCCGGTGAGTTCCTCGGCTTTGCTCAACAACGTGTCGTCCAGGTTTACGGTGGTTCTCACAATGGGGTCCAGTGCATCAAAAAGTTCATCACCTGATGCTAGGTGCAGCAACACCCGTTGATCAACGCGCGGCTCCGTTCTGCCTCACACGGGTTACACTTCTGGCCATGAACCATTCCACGCCAGAGACCATGTCCACACGCGACGACGGCGCGACCGCCCATCCATCAACCATGCGAAAAGCCACGCTGGAGCGGATTGAAAAATCGGTTCTGGAGTTGTTTACATCGGCTGATTTCAACTCGGTGGCATTGATTGACGTGGCGCGCATGGCCAATGTGTCGCTACAAACCATTTACAAATATTTCGGCAGCAAAGAACAACTGGTGGCCTACGTGCTGGACAGCGCGTTAAGCCGCCTGGCCGACCGAATGATTGATCACCTGGAAGGCATTGAGGACATCCGAGAGCGATTGCGAAAAACCTTGTGGGTGATGCTGGATTATTTTGACCGACACCCCAAGGTGATCGTGATGATGACACAGTCGATTCCGGCGCACCGCTACCGGGACCTGCCTGTGTATGAAAGCCCCCAGCTGATGGCGGCTTTTCTGGGGCTGCTCAAGGATGGACAGCACCGCGGGGTGCTGAACAACCAGGTGTCCAGCAAAGTACTGCTGGATGTGTTCATGGGCATTTTTGGCCGTGTGGTGCAAATGCATTTTTTGCGGCGGGAACCCAACCCGCTGCTGGAACAGTTCGAGAGCCTGTTTGCCATGGTGTGGGGGGCATTGAAAAACCCGGCTTGAGAATGGAACCGCTGGCTTTCAAATCACCACCCAAATGGATGATGTGTTTAACAATATTCGACCAGATCGTCCATTTCAAACGCTGCGGGTGTATGCATGTCTTCCCTTCCCCACATTGGCCACACCCCCCTGCCAAAAGCCAGGGGGCCAGTCAACAACCCACCGCCGACCGTGGCACCGGGGCCTCACCCAACACTGCAAACCCACCTGGCGGCCATGGTGGACTATGCAGATCGACACTTGCCCATGGGAAAAGCCCGATCCGACTGCCTGGAAGCGCTCCGTCGGTATGGGCAACGGCATGCGCGCCGGGGTGGTGAACACCCGCCATCGCCCATTGAAGCCACTGCACAGAATGCCTTGGGCGAATTTGTTGAGGCACTGGGCAATCCAGACCTGGGCCAGCACCACAAAACCAGCGCGCTGCTCAACTTGGCACAGGGGCTGGGCGTTTGCAAGGAAGGGGAATGCCTGAACATCCTGGAAAGCACACGAATGCTCAAAGGCAGCGCGGCCGGTTTGAAGATGCGGTGGCAGCAAGCTGTTCATCAACTGCTTGAGCAACAGCTGCTTGCTTTGGTTCGACATGAAGGCAGCATTCACCGAAGCGCCAGCCTTGCCAAACAACTCGAAATTCACGATGTTCAAACCCTGAAAAACCACCTGGCGGCTGAATGGGGGCTTCCTGTTCACCAAGACCGACATGCCTCTGCGGCGTTCTGCCAACAGGCCGGCAACATGGCGCGTGCATTGCTCCAACGCACTGTCACGCCACAGGCGGTGGCGCGTTGCCTGAGTGAACAGTTGGTGGCCATCTTGACCACCGCGCTGGGCAGTGAGCTGCACACAGGCATCCCCAGCAGCGCCCTGAAAGGCGACACGGTACAACGTCTGCTGCAAACCGAATTTGGAGATGATGTGGACCTGCACGCCCTGCTGGAATTCAATGACGACTACAGCACCGTGCGGTTGAAACCCGATGCGCAAATCGAAGCACACCTTCTGGAACTGGGCAAACAACAAGAACTGCTGGCCAGCCTGCCTGGGCAAGACGGCACACAGCCGCCGGTCGCACTGACGTTTGACGAGGCCCTGCAGCACGTCGAACATTTGCGGGGGGAATGGCCCACCGCAGCACAGCGGTATTCAGCGGCGCTTTACAGCCTGGGCAAGCATTGGGGTCTGCCCCCGCTTGTGGCGGCCACAGCCGACCCAGCGGACGACCCCATGAAGCGGCACCACCGTGACCGTGCCCGGCTTACTTGGACATGATTTTCAGGGCTTCAGAGTAAAAGTCCCGGTGAACCAGAATCAGCACCACCAAGCTGCTGAATGCAATCAACATCACTGGGTTGATCATCCAGGTCACGGAGGCAATGCCAAAATAATAACTGCGCAAGCCGCGGTTGAAATCATCGCCCGCCAGGCTGTTGATTCGCGCCATGCGCTCCACATGCGCATCAATGTCGGGATCGTCCTTGGCATTTTCCGGTGTTGCGCCCACCAGGATGGTGAGCAAGTTGAACTGCCGCAAGCTCCAGGTGAATTTGAAGTAAGCCACCACAAACACGGTCAACACCAACAGCACCTTGATTTCCATCAACCCACGCGGCACGTCGCGACTAAAGGGCAAATCGGATGCGATGTTGACCAGTTGATCCAGCGTACCCAGCAACGCAAACAAACCCGCAATGATGTAGATGGTGGTGTTGGCGTAAAAGGTCACGCTGTTGACCAGGTTGCCAATGAGGGCTGTATCACCGACCCGGTTGGTCCGTTTGATCAACTCTGCAGCCCAGGCCTGGCGATATTCGTGCGTGGTGCGGCTTAAGCCTTTTCGACCAAACCGTTTGGAGCCCTCCAGCAGGTAACCGTAACCACGAAAACACACGAGAAAAAACACCAAAGAAAACCAATCCAGTGGCGTTAGAAGTGAAAGTGATGCATGAACTGTTGGCATGAATGAAGCATGGGTTGGTGATGAAAAGATTGTGACACAGGTGGAAAAGTTACGAATTGTTGATCCCGATATGGCGTGTTAAGTTTTGCTCCATCACGTGCAGTTTGGGGTGATCAACCGACGGGAGAAGAGCAGAAATGCCAAGACAGGTGGGGTTGAGAAAATGGGTGCACGCATGGAGCTGCGCTGCGCTGCTGCTGGTGACCTACGGGCTGTTGCCGAGCAAAGCCATGGCCAATGATGGCAATCCAAACGTGGAAGAAGCCATCCTTGAGCATTACGACGAATGGCGCGGCACACGGCACAAATTGGGCGGAACCAGCCATGCCGGTGTGGACTGCTCCAGTTTCATCCAGAAGCTGTACGAGAAACATTTCGGGATAGAGCTGCCCCGAAGTTCGCGCGAGCAAATGCAACTGGGCACCACGGTCGACAAATCAAATCTGCGCACTGGTGACCTGCTGTTTTTCCGCACGGGCCCCACCCTGAAGCATGTGGCGGTGTACATCGGCAACAACCGCTTTTTGCATGTGTCCACTCGACGCGGTGTCATGCTGAGCGACCTGGATGAAAGCTATTGGCGCAAGCGGTTCCTCAAAGCCCAGCGGCTCATGTGATGAGCCGCAAATTTCTTAAAACATACCATCGGTGATTTACCGACACCCCTTAAATCCCCCATCTTTTAGGGGGCTTGAGATTTGTTCATTCTGACAACAACTTACAAAGCCGTAAGCGGCGAAACGGTCTTTCACCATTCGAAACCGGTCGATGTCAAAACCACCATTTTTAACAATGTGTCTACATTTGACACAATTTGACACTTCAAACATTAGAAAGCGTCGCAAAATAAATCACTAAATGCCTGTAATAGTGCGGATTTTAAGTTTTGAGCAGGTGCTCTATTCTTGATTTGTACAGGTTGCCAATCGACCTGAAACATATTCCAAGAAGAGCGTGTGCCCATGAGCATCACTTCCACAAGTTGCAGAGAAAGCCAACGGGTGTATGAGCTGAACGCAGCCTACATCCAACTGATCCAACATTTGCAATGGAATAAGCAGGTCGACGAACTGGCCGAAACGTTGCACATGGATGCAGACCTGCTGGCTGGCCTTGCACAAGCCGATGAGCCCGGCATACAGGACTTGCTCAACGGCCGCACCACCACCTTGTTTTCACTGGAAGTGTCAGCCACTGAATTGACAGATCTGCTGGCCGAACAGGCCGAGCGCAAGGTGTCGGTGCTGGGCAGTTTGTTCACAGCCAATTCACTGATGCTGGAGGTGGCCGCCACCCCATCCCGCGCATTCATCAAGTGGGTGCTGCAGGAAATCCAAAGCTGGTCGACCTTTAGCACCACCACAAACTACCGGTTCAATTGTTCGCAGTCGGTGGTGGAACAAATTGCACGACTCGACGCCGCCAGTGTGCTCAAGCTGGCCAAATCAGCAGCCACATGCACAAAGCCACGTTTCACAGCGGCACATTTGCAAGTGCTGGGCAAAACAGGCCTGGTGCCTGTTGGCTTGTTGTTTGATTGAAGGAAACGACCCATGCAGGAATTCGCCAGCGTTGCCAATCACTTCTTCTGCCAAAAGGTAACCGACCAGTGGATTATTGATCGGCTGTTCAGCCACGATTTGCGCCAGGTGGAAGTACGTCAGGCTGTTCACACATTCTTGAACGGGCGGGACAACAAAGAAATTCAGCAGTACATCAACAAGTTCAAGAACCCGAACCGAAAAGGTTCTGGCGGTACATACTGCCAAAACCCGATGCGGAACAACCGGGACTTGGCGTTGATTTACACTGTGCTGTGTAAACAGATCGTCAAACTGGAAGCCTGCTATCGGCAGCAAATTCAACCGGAGAGCCCACTGGCGCAACACCAGCGCCTCATGCTGATGGCAACCCTGCGAGTGTGGGACAGCTTCAAGAATCAAGACCTGGTCACCAAGAAAAAAATTCGCCTCATTGATTTGGTCGCTGTCATGAGTTACTACCTGCACAACGACTGGCAACTGGCGCAGTGCAACTACTGCAACAGCATTGGTAGCCGGATGGATGGTATTCAGACTCCTTGCACGGTTTGCGCTGTTCGGCAGGAAAAGAAAGCGAGCCTTCGCTTGGCACAGGCCCGGGAGTCGGTGCGCATTTAATGACTTTGGGAATGAGCAAGCATGAGAACTTGCAGGGAATGATTGACGGGCTCACAGTGTGAGCCCGTTTTTTTATGCAATGAAATTAAAGAGCGACAGCTTGGCGATGTTGGAATAGGACAACTGAAAAGCCTGCGCCTGCGACTGCCCTTGCACCAATTTGGAAATGGCATCAGCCACATCGGTGTCGACAGCGTCTTTTTTCATTTGGGCGTAGGTGGACTGGTCTGATGAATTGATGGCCTCATTCGCATCCAATGTGGCCAGTCGAATCCCAACCGCGGTTCGGGAATTCTGAACCTTGTCGAATACCGCATCCAGCTGGCTGGCCACTGGGGCCAATTGCGCGGCACTGGCGTTGTTGTTCAACAAGTTGATGGCGTCGTCCAGCAGCGAAAACACATTGACCTCGGGTGTGGCAGTCAGCGCATCGGCGTCTGACAACACCACGGCCTCGCGGGCGGTCAGGCCCAAATTGACAAAAATGCCGTTGCCCACTTCCACGGTTAAACCAGCACTGCCCGCACTGGCAGCCACCTCACCCTGGTACACCGGAAAGGTCGGGCCTGGGCTTTGAACTGCAAACGTTTGCTGATCCTCGGACTTTCCTGAAAACAAATACCGGCCTGATAGGTCCTTCTGATTGAAGGTTTGCAGCAGATCGTCACGCAGGGATTGCACGGTGATGGCGATGGTTTTTTTATCGGCCGCGCTCAAGGTGCCGTTGGCCGCTTGAATCATGCGCTCTTTGACATCCACCAGGTTGTCTGAAGCGCGGGAGAGCCCGGTTTCGATTTGCTCGAGCTGTGTGCGTGCAAACACAATGTTGCGGTTGTATTGAGCTGCGCGGTCGATGCCCCGCTGCGCCTGAATGCCCTGGAACAGTCGGGTTGGGTCGTCCGATGGACGGTCCACCGACACCCCGGAGGCAATTTGCTGCTGTAGTTCAACCAACTGGGCTTGCACATCGGTCAGCTTGCCCACATTGCATTGGAAATATTGAAGTGACGATACACGCATCATGGCTCCAGTGCTTAGCGGACAGCGGTCAGAAGGTCGTCGAACAGCTCTTTGGACAAGCTGATGATTTTGGCGTTGGCACTGTAGGCCTGCTGATACTGAATCAGCTTGGCAGCCTCTTCATCCAGGTTGACGCCAGACTGTGCAGATTGCTCGGCATTCAGGGATTCCAACACCCCCAGGCTGGTCTTGGCGGAGTTGTCAGCCACGCGCACATCGTTGCCCACGGTGGTGAGCAGGCGGCTGAATGTGTCGCGCACGGAAATGCCGCTGCTGCCTGCACGCTGGAACAGGGTGGCCTGGTCGAGCACGCGGGTCATTTTCAACACCTGCGTGTTGTCGCCCACCGAGGCACCGGGTGCACGGGTGGCCACCTGGTCGGTGCCCAGGTTTTCCAGTCGGAGATTCAGTGCAGCCTTGGCTGTCAGCTTCACCTGAAAACTGTCGCCCGGCACAAATGCGCCGCCCGAGATCGAGAATGTGAATGCATCGGGCACTTGGTAGTTGCCGCCCCCCAGGTCAGTGGCAACCTGACCGGCCGACTTGGACCCCAAGGGGCGATAGCGCACCTCGGGTGTGCCCGCATTGTTCAAGACGAACACCTCGTACTCGTTGGACTGCAACGTGCTGGTGTTGACTGTGCCCACCGCCAGGCGTGTGTTGGCATCGCTGTTGAATGCATTGGCCACCACCCGCGAAAAGCCATTGTCCAGGGGGTCGCTGGTGTTTTTCGCAAACGAGAGCAGCGGCTTGCCGGGCACATTGGCAGCGGGCGGGCCTGGATCATCCACCAGCTCAACGCCACCGGCCTGGATGGCATTGACCTGATCATGAATGCTCAATGCCATCAAACCCAGGGTGTTTTGATACTGATTGATCGCCGTATCCCGAAACTCCAGCAAAGCAGACAGTTCGCCACGGCCGAGGTTTTTGTTGGCAAAGCGAATGGGGGCGCCACCGGTTTCAGGGTCGCGCGCAATCACGGTGGTTTCGGGGTCGCTGGCATCAGACAGGGCCAGCAATGAATATGCTTTGTCGAATGTAACCAGCGGTTGACCCTGGCGCATCAGGATATTCAATTCCCCACGCTCGCCTTCAATCACCTGAACATCGACTTTCTCGGACAGTTGCAAAATCAAATCCTCCCGCTGATCCAGCAGGTTCAGCGGAACCCCTTTCCCGTCACCCGTCAGGTATGACTTCGCAATCGACTTGTTGAGGTCTGCAATATTGCCGGTGAGATCGTTGATCTGGTTGACCGTGAATTGAATCTGTTCGGTGTTGTCTCGCCGGACGGCATCAAACCGGCCACTGACGCTGTTGAACTGCTCGACCAGAAACTGTGTGCTGGACAGGAACTGTTGACGGGAGGGATTGTCCGCAGGTCGCAGGCTTAGGTCCTGCGCGGCATTGGTGAATGCCGTCATGGCATCGGCCAAGGCGTTGTTGCCATCGGCAAAAATTTCATCCACACGCGACAACTGACCTTTCAACGTCGATGCATATTGTGACTCGGAACCTGTTTTCAAAATCTGGTTGTACAGGAACTGGTTGGTCACCCGGTCAACCCCAGTGCTTTGCACACCCTGACCCACATAACCGCCCAGCAAGAACTGACTCAGGCCTGAAGCCTGTTTCAAGACTTGCCGCTTGTAGGCCGGGTTGTTGGCGTTGGCCACGTTGCTGGACGTCACCGAGAGCGCATCCCGCGACGTGAGCAAACCTGACAAACCCACCGATAATATGCTCATGCGCTGTGTTCCAGTGTTATTGCGAATCAGGTGGATCTACGGTTTTCGGGGCACTGAACTGTAGAATCATCTGCTCGATTTGCTGCGCAAACCCCAGGCCCTTGCCCGCCAAACTGTGGGCAATTTGCTGATTGAACATGCCCTGGTAACTCTTCATCGCATCGGACGAGAACAAGCCGTCTTCAGTGCCCTCGCCGGCTTTGGCGGCTTTCAGCAACTCCGACAACAACAGCGCTTCAAATTCCTGTGCGGCTGCCTTGGCGGCCTGGCGCTGCTGATCGGGCGTTCCGGTGCTCAGGCGCTTGAGTTGTGACAGGCCCTGTGAATCCCAGTACGCTGTGTTGTTGCCCACATCACCGCTGGCCATCAAATCACCTCAATTTCCGCGCGAATGCTGCCGGAACGTTCAATGGCCTGGAGGATGGAAATCAGGTCATCCACGGTGGCGTTCATTTTGTTCAAACTCGTCACCAAATCATTGAGGTTATCCGCCGCTTCCAGCTTCATGACCTGGCCACCTGTGCGCGTGATGTTGATGTCGGTTCGGTTTGCAACAATGGTTTGACCATTGCTGAAGGGGCCTGGCTGGCTGATGAGCGGTGTCTGGGTAATTTCAACCGTGAGGCTGCCATGGGCCACCACCACTGGCGACAGTTTCACCGATTGGTTCATGGCCACTGCGCCTGTCTTTGAATCGACCACCACGCGGGCAGCAGGGCCAGTCGGTTCAATGGGCATGGCCTGAATGGACGCAATAAAAGCCACCCGCTCATTGGGTCGAATCGGTGCCTTGATGGAGATGGTTCGGGCGTCCATCGGTTGGGCGGTGTATTCACCAAACTTGGCGTTGATGTTCTCGGAAATGCTGTAGGCATCGCCAAAGTCGCTGCGCAACAATTCCAGCCGAATGACTTTGGGGTCATCGCCGTTGTTGTCCACCGCTTGCTCAACAATGGCGCCATTGGGAATACGGCCATTGCTGAGCTGATTGATTTTTTTCAAATTGCCGTTGGCCTCAGCGCCAGCCCCGCCCACCACCACCTGCCCTTGTGCCAGGGCGTACACATTGCCATCCACGCCCTTCAACGGTGTAATCAACAACGTGCCACCGCGGATGGAGCGAGCATTGCCGATGCTGGAGACCGTGACATCAATGGTTTGCCCAGGTGCCATGAATGGGGGCAGGATGGCGGTGACCATGACACTGGCCACGTTGCGGGTTTCCAGCCGAACGCCGTCGGGCAATGCAATGCCTTGGCGAGCCAGCATGGTTGCGGTGCTTTGAGAGGTGAAGGGCGTTTGCGTGGTTCGGTCACCCGTGCCATCCAAACCCACCACCAGGCCGTATCCGAAAATCTGGTTGGGACGAACGCCAGCGATGCTGGTGAGGTCTTTGATGCGCACGCGCTGTTGCTGGGCCTGAACCCCTTGCACCAAGAGCGAGAGGGCGGCGACGGTCAAACACAGCAAACGGTTGCGCAGGGTCATCATGACAGGGGTCCACTAAAACGGTAAAACACTGAGAAACACGCGGGACAAAAAGCCCATCATCTGCACATCGTCGATGGTGCCGGAGCCCACCACTTCAATGCGTGCATCGGCCACATTGGTCGATACCACGCGGCTGCCAGGCTTCAAGGTGAAGGGGTCAACCACGCCATAAAACCGAAGGGTTTCAACCTGACGATTCACGCCCAATTGTTTTTCACCCGCCACGCGCAGGTAACCATTGGGCAACACCTCAATGACTCGGGTGGTGATGGTGCCATTCAATGCGTTGGTGGCCGAGGTGCGGCCATCGCCGGAAAAATCCTTGCTGCCCGATGCACTGCCGTTCAGACCGTTAAAGCCCCCAATGCTGGGCACGTTCACGCTGGCTGAATCGCTGCGTTTGGCCGAGGTTGTTTTGGCCTGGAGGGCGGAGGTGCTTTCCTGAACATCGATCACCACCACATCGCCAACGTATTTGGCTTTGTTGTCTTCATACAAAGACCGGTAGCCTGAACTGGAATAGATGGCGCCCGATTTGGGTGGAATGCGCATGCCGGCCATGTCTTCAAACAAGGCCTGCTGGCGGGCTTTTTCGGCCTGCCAGTCTTTGGGGTCGGCTCGCCCCTGCGCACCCATGGTGCTAACCCCGGCCTCGGGCGGAAAATCCACACGCGGTTCAAATCCAGCACACGCGGTGAGCAGCAGCAACAGCCACGGTGAACAGTGCCAGGGTTTGCGTAACAGCGCGTGCATGGTCGGTGCTCCGGCGGCTTACAGTTGGCCCAGGCGTTGCAGCATCTGGTCCGATGCGGTCACAGCCTTGGAATTGATTTCGTAAGCACGTTGCGTGGAAATCAAGCCCACCAACTCTTCGACCACATTGACGTTGGAAGTTTCGACATACAACTGTTGCAAGCGGCCTGCACCATTGACACCGGGCTCCAGTTCCTGAGGTTCACCAGAGGCTTCTGTTTGCAAATACAGGTTACCGCCGATGGAATTCAAACCAGCCGGATTGATGAAGGTGGCCAGGTTGAGGCGGCCCAATTCCTGAAGTTGAACCTGGCCGGCCAGGCGAGCCGACACCTGCCCATCGGCCGCGATGGTGATTTGCTCGGTTTCCGGCGGCACTGTGATGGGGCCTGACACGGGAAAACCAGCGGTGGTCACCAACACCCCTTCTGCATTGAGCTGAAAGCTGCCGTCGCGAGTGTAGGCGATGGTGCCATCGGGTTGCTCCACCTGGAAAAAACCGGCGCCATTGATGGCCACATCCAGCGGGTTGCCCGTTTGTTGCAAATTGCCTTGACTGAAATTTCGCACAGCAGCCACGGTGCGAACACCGGTGCCCACCTGCAGCCCGGTGGGAGCCTTGGTTTGGTCGGTGGTGGGTGCACCCGGCTCACGCAGGTTCTGGTACAGCAAGTCCTCAAACACCGCGCGGGACCGTTTGAAGCCGTTGGTGGAGGTGTTGGCCAGGTTGTTGGAAATCACATCCAGCTGGGTTTGCTGGGCCTCCAGGCCGGTTTTGGCAATGTACAGGGATCGAAGCATGGCAAGTCCTCGCCGGGTTGATTCGCTTTAGTTGAACTGCAAAAGGCTGTCGGCCTTTTGATCGCTTTCCTTGGTCATGCTGACGGTTTTCATGCTGACGTCGAATGTGCGCTGGGCTGCAATCATTTCAACAATGGCCTCCGCCGGATTGACGTTGCTGCCTTCCAGATAACCAGCCCTCAGGCGCACGTTTTGAGCCTGCTCAGGCGCCACTGCACCGGCCTTGGGCTGAAAGTAACCGTCGGGCGCGCGTTCCAGTGTATTGGCTTCCGGATTGACCAATCGCAGTTGACCAATGTCCTGCAAAGCCACATTGTTGCCGTTGCCATTGCGAACAGACACCAGGCCGGTGTCGCTGATTTGCACCCGTGCACCTTCTGGAATTTCCAGCGCGCCGCCCTCGCCCAACACGGGCAGACCATCGGTGTTTACCAAGACGCCTGCATTGTTCACCACCAGGGAGCCGGCACGGGTATAGCCTTCTGCACCATTGGCCCGCTGCACCACCAGCCAGCCTGGTGTGCTGACTGCAATGTCCAAGTCCCGTCCGGTTTGTTGCATCACACCCGGTCGGGCGTCGTAACCTGTCACTGTTTCTGTGGCGAAGGTGCGGGTGTCCAGCCGCGCTTCACCACTGGGCGTGAGGGCGACCAGCGGCGTGCTGCGCAAGGCCACCACCTGGGCCCGAAAGCCACTGGTGTTCACGTTGGCCAAATTGTTGGCGATGTTTTCCTGCCGTGACATGGCCGCTGCGGCTGCATTGGCTGCCAAAAATCCCACTTTGTCCATCAGAACACCTTCACAATGTCACTCATCTTGATCGAGCCGCCGCGGGCGGTGCCAATGGAAAATCCGGATGCGCCGTTGTTGTCAACGCTTTGAATGACGTCATAGCTGTAGGTGGACAGGGCGGTCATGCTGTCACCGCTCACACCCTGCACATCGAAGGTGTAGTTGCCGGCGGGCAGTTTGGTCCCATTGTCGTCTTTGCCATCCCAGGTGAATTCACCCATGCCCCGGGCGGTTCTGCCCAAGTCGAGGTTGCGCACCACTTGGCCGGCGCCATTTTTGATGCTGACCACGGTACGGTCATACGCGCCATCCGCCCGGAACTGGCCCGCTGTGGGCTGGTCTGAATAGGTCAGGCGATTGCCTTGCACCAACACCAGTTTGTCCACCAGGGCCACCGCTTGCGAGAACTGGCCCGCAGCGATGATTTCACCGAGACCTTCCATGGTTTTGTTCAAATTCTGAATGCCCGACACGGTGTTGAGCTGGGCCATCTGGCTGGTGACTTGCGCATTGTCCATGGGTGCCAGTGGGTCTTGGTTGCGCAACTGGGCCACCAACAATTCCAGAAAGCGGGTCTGGATGGCTTCAACATCTTCGGGTTTGCCCAACAAGCCGGCCGTGTTGTTGGCCTTCTGTGCCGAGCGTGCTGCGGTGGAATCAACGGATGCAACCATGTCCAACTCCTGTGTGGGTTGATACCATCATGGCAAATCGGGCGCAGGGGATGAGAAATGAAATCGGTGATTTCAAACCGATTTCAGTTGTTCCCCAGGTTGAGGGTCTTGATCATGAGGTTCTTGGTGGTGTTCATCACTTCGGCATTGGTTTGGTATGAACGCGATGCCTCCACCATGTCCACCATTTCCTGGGCTGGGTTGATGTCGGGCATGTACACATAACCTTGGGCATCGGCCAACTGGTGCTGTGGGTTGTAGATTTTTTTCGGATCAATCTTGTCGTTCAGCACTTCCTTGGCGCGCACCTGCACCGCGGCGTTGGCTTTGTTCATGCCGCGTTTTTTCTCCAGCACCGCTTCAAACACCACGCGCTTGGCTTTGTAAGTGTCGTCCTGTGTGGCTGATACGGTGCCAGCGTTGGCCATGTTACTGGCAGTGGCGTTCAAGCGCTGGCTTTGTGCGCGCATGGCCGATGCGGCCACTTTGAAAGAATCAAACAAAGACATGGTTCACCTCACTGTGTTCAAACAGCTGTCGATTGGATCAATTGCCCGTGATGGCACTGCGCATGGTTCGAACAAGGCCAGACAAAGACTGGCTTGCCGCCTCGTACTTCACGGTGTTTTCTGAAAACGCGGCGCGCTCAATGTCCATGTCCACCGTGTTGTTGTCCAGGGACTTCTTTTCCACTTCACGGAATTTCAGCAGCAAGTCGCTGCCATTGACGCCCTTGCCTTTTTTAACCAGGTGCGCGGGGTGTGTGGCGGCGGTGTTGATGGTGGAACCGGATTTCCCCCCTGTTTTGGCTTGGCGCAGGGCTTGAGAAAAATCAAAGTCCACCGACTTGTAATTGGGTGTGTCGGCGTTGGCCATGTTGCCCGCAATCACCTCCTGCCGCGTGGCGCGCAGTTTCAGCGCATCGGCATACGTGCCCATGGCTTCGCGAATTTTATCGACCATGAAGAGCCTCCACATTGGCCAGTTTGATTTGACTCAGTTCAATCAGGTGGGCAATGTCGTCCCGCCACACGCCCACGTTTTGCAGTGTGCTTTTCAATCCGGCGAATGATTCCACCAATTGAACTTCCTGGTGTGCAGACAGATAGGCACCGTCGGCCGGTGTGGCCTTGGTGTGCCGGTCCCACGCCACGCGATAGGAACCCAGGTTGTGACTGGGGTTGGGGTTGTGCTTCAGGGCTTCATCGCTGAGCACTTGTTCATAAGCCTTGAGCGAACCGAGTGAGCGGTCCATGGCCAGTTGGTCGGCCTTGCTGGCAAATTGCTGTGGGGCGTCGAAATAATCGCCACAGCGCATCAACACATCCAGCAGGGCCAGCGTGCCCAGCAAGCCCTCGTGGTGCCGCGGCCCTTGCGCAAACACCGCCAAGAAATGCAGCAGCAACAGGTCCATGGGCTGCTCTTCCAGAATGACATCATTCCAGCCCACCACATGCCCCTGCCCCAAGGCCTGCCACAGCGGAATGCTGGCACCCCAGGTTCCACCGGGGCGCACCGGGCACTGCAAAAACTCATAAAACGATGCAGCAGGCAAAAAGCCATGGCACTGGTAAAACCGCATGTTGAAGGCGGTGTTCTGACGCAAACCAGTGTCGCCACCTTCGTATTCCTTGATCAGCTCCTGCGACACAACACGGGCTTGCTTCAACAGTTTTTTGTGCATCATGGAATAACGACTCACCACTTCACCCACCCAGCTTTCAATCAATGTGGCGTGGGACAAATTCGTGGTGAAGACCCGTTCAAACCATGCTGAAAACGGCTCTTGCGCAATGTGCCGTTTGGTGAGCGGGTGAATGCGGCTCATGAAGAGTTCTGCATCTTCATGGGGTGCAACCAGTTGGCGTGGGCGAAACAGGTGAATGGCGGTGGCGCTGAGGTAACCCTGGCTTTCGGTGGGCTTGAACAGGGTGTGATTGCGATGGGCTGGCAAACCGGACTGCCCGAGAAACAACTCATGCTCCAAGGTTTCCTGGGTGTCGAGCCGAACAAAATCGGGTTGAATGACCAGGGACCGGTTGCGGCCCATTTGCCCCATCAGCTTCCAGGAATTGAGCATGGAACCCACGGTGACATTGCGGCCCAACAAGGGCAGCATTTTCAAGGCATCGCGGGTGCGGCGTGAAATTTCGGTGGGCTCAAAGCGCTTTTCCTGCTGGTACAACGGCGGAAATTCACGCTCCAGCGACTCCACCCAGTCTTCGAATTCCTGCTCATTGAACAGGGCCGAGCGGGTGTGACTCACCAGCTCGGTGCCGGCTTGCACCTGAAAGTCCAGCACCTGAGTACTGGGGTCAAACACCGAGGGCTTTAATTGGGTTTGCTGTTGCTTTTCGGCCAGCACGCGGGACCGAAATGCCTGCACCTGAAACTCATCGAGAAAGAATGTGGCCAGGTCAAGCTGCGCCCGCGATTGCAATTCCAGGTGAGCGGGTGTGGCCATGAATTGCGCCAAAGGCGCTTGGGCCACGTCGACTGCTTTTTTGCGCACGGGCGGCGCCTTGGGCACCACGGGGTCTGGCTGTGCTGGTGGCTTTGCAACCACCTCGGTTGCCTTGGGTTTTCGGGGCGCGCGCTTGGGTTTGCCTGCGGCAGCCAGTACATTGGCCTGGGTGCGGGCGCGCTGCTTGATGATTTCCAGGGCGTGCAAGTCAGCAGCCAAGCCACGCAGCGGCTGCGGCGCGGGGTTGACTGGCACCGTGGTGGCCGGTAATTGTCCCAGCTTCAATTCCACAATCGGCTTGATTTGCTTTTTACTCTCCACCTCGGAATCCAGGTCTTCCCAGGTGTCGGGCAGCTCGCCAGGCTTGCGTTCAAGACCATAGGGCTTGAGCGAGATGCTGGTGGATGCTGCATGGCTGGACAGTTTTTTTTCGATTTGCGCAATGAACTCCGCGCGGTTGACCATGCTGCGGGCGCGGTTGCCGATGCTCACACTGCTGGCCTCGCTGGCGGCTTCGGTGCTTTGCCCCAGCGCAAACGGATTGGGCAACTCCGGTGGCATGGGGGCCTGCATCAGGGGGTCTGCATCGCCAGGCGCAGCCAAGCCCATGCCCTGGTCAGCCTGCTGCTGACGGGCCGTTAGCATCTTCGACAAGCGCTTGGACAATAGCTCCCGACTTCCCATGTGCCCTTCCTTCACCCGATATCGGCCCATTCAGGCTGATTTCAATTCTTGTGCAATGTGAAGTTCAGCGTAAAGTGTTTGAGAAGAAATGACACAAACGAAATCCCCGAAAAACAGGGCATTTGAATGTCGAGCATGAACACACTGAGCACCTTTGGTACACCGGAATCCAATGAACAGTTGGCCGCGGATCAACGCATCTCGGGCTTGCGGTCCAGGTACCGGTATTTCGATGAATTCAATGAGCGGGACCAGACCAAGCTGTTTCAGGTGATGGGGTTGCTCGGCTTTTTCCGCCGCAAAGGTTTACCCGAGCTTGGGTTTGAATCGGCCATGGTGATGCTGCTGGTGGCACAACGGCAGTCGGAAGGGAAAACAACCACCCATGCCCAATGGCAAACCATTTTGGGCTTGAAAGGCGATGCAGCCGCGCGGGTTGCCCTTGAACTGGGCTTTGCCATGAAGCCGGTGCGCAGCGGCAAAAACGCCGACCGCGGCGACACCCATGCCCTCACCATTCCAGCGCATGGCTTGCTGCAATTGCTGGGCAGCGGCGACGAACACACCGAACTTCAACTGACCGCCAGCGGAAAAAAAGTCATCGAGGATTTAACCCGACTGTCGGTATTCAAAGACTAAACCCTGGGCGAAGGCAAGGGTTTCGCCTGCTGAGCGGGCACTGGTGCAGCAGGCGAACACTGGGCCGGAATGCTGCTCAAGCCAATCGAGAGCATGGAAATGTCACGGGCAATGGTCGGCTTGATGTTGTTCAACCGTTGTTCAATCTGCTCGCTGAGCTGGGCCTGCGTTTGGGCGTACAACTCGGCCAACAGGCGTTGTGTTTTGCCCGCCTGCAGCATGGGGAAATCATTCTCGAACAGGGTTTTCGACAACCCATCCGAGAACATCAGCAACTGCTCATTCGCCTGGAGCGTGAAGTGTGCATCGGTGAAGGTTTCAGACTCATTCTCGCCAATGCGTGGCCCACAACTGCCCACCATCTTGGAGTATCCATCCTGACGAACAATCACACAGTCCGGATGCCCGGCATTGCTGAGTACCCCCTGTCCGGTTTCGCAGTCTAGAGAGCCATACACCATGGAGCAGTTGAATCGGTATGCAGCCGGAAAACCCATCACGGTGGCATTCAACAAGCGCAACACCTCCGATGGCGAACGTATCGGGCCCAAGCCACTTAAGGGGTCTACCGTGGTGGATTCTGCGGAGGTGGAGTCCCGGTAAAGCCCGGTGAGCAACCTGGCCAACGACCAACCTTTCACGGCAGCCAGCACACCCTGCTCGGTTACATCGAGGTTAAAAAACCCCACCACCGATTTTGAAATTTTGAACACCCCAATGAAGTCGCCGGACACATACCCGGCTGGCTTGTACACCCAGTCCATCTGAAGGTTGTGGAGCTGAGCCATGGGTTTGGGCAAGGTGTTGCGCTGCATGCGTGCCACCTTCTGCATGTCCTGATCAATTTCTTCACGCAATTGCAACAATTGCTTTCTCTGCTCGGGCAGCGACTTCAGCAACTGAATATGCCATGCACTTTTTTGAAGGACGAAGCGAAGTTCTCGCTGGCTGCACGGCAATTGCAAGAAGGTATCCGCACCCAGGTGGATCAAGTCGCTGGCCTGGCGGAATTCACCGGGCCCTTGGCAAGCCATGACAAACACCCAGCGGTCGGGTATGAACTCACGTGCCAACTGCGTCCACTTGGAGCCCTTGAGGGTTCCATCGGCGCATTCAATGGCCACCATGTCCACACCGCGAAGAATGGGGTCACCAACCCGCATGAAATAGTTGGAACGCACGCGCTGCACAGCAACCCCGCATTCGCGAAGCTGCGCAGCCAAAGCCTCGAACAAGTCGTCGGAGTCGAACACCACCAAGGCTTTGCTGTAGGTGGGGTTGAACAGGCTGGGCGCCGGGTTGACGCCAGCGAGACTGGCTCCACCCGCAGTGGCCTGCGGTGCGTCAGCCGGTGTGTTCTGACCAGCATCCGACAACACGTCCACCGACACCAGTTGGGTGTTCTGCGAATACAGGTCAATGCCCAGGATGGTGACATCATCCGAGAACAGTTGATGGGTTGGTTTTTCAGCCCAGGCCTGCAGGTAAAACAGGGCATTCTGGATGAGCGTGCGCAAGTGGCGCCCGGGGTACTGGCGTATCCAGGCATCCAGATTTTCCATGCCCAACAGTTCATGTTCATCACCAGCGCGAAACACATCGGCCAAGCCATCTGAAGCCATCAACAATTGATCGGTGGGCAGTAAGGTGAGCGATTGGGTGGTGTATTGATGGTCGGGAAACAGACCCAATGGCATGTCAGGCTCACCGATTGAGCTCACCCCACCGTCCTGATGAAGAACCCAAGGCCTGGGCATACCGGCCAGGCTGATGCTGAGTGTGCCGCTGGCAGGCTTGAACAGACCATACATGGCGCACAGGTAAGCATGGTCTTCATCGGTGGTTTGGTAGGCCATGTTGAGCACCGACAGCACTTCACCGGGTGTTCTCAGGCGGGGCGCCTGGTGTTCATGTTCACGTTCATGAAACAAGGCGCTTTGATGTGGCTCCAGGCTGAATAACCGTGCAAAGCCCAATGCCCGAATGGCGGCGGGAATGCCGTGGCCAACCACGTCGACCATGTAAAAACCCCAGGTGTCTTCATCGACCGAGAAGACACCACACTGGTCACCAGAGACCACCGAATATGGTTTGGAATACATGTACACCGACGCTTGGTCCACCTTTTGACCATGGGCCGGCATCATGGCCAATTGCAGTTGCCGAAGGATGAACAGCTCCTTGTCCAGCGCCTTGCGGACTTGGGGCAGTTCGTCGTTGATGGCCAGTAACTCTTTGTTCAAGCCCAACACGCGGCGGGCGCTCAGCAGGCTTAAACGCAGGGATACACTTTGCAACGGCAAGGGCAGCACGTCATCCACATGGTGGGTGAGCGCCTGCTGGCGCACGGCGTCATCATCTTCATGAACGGTGAGGATCATGTAGGTGTAACGGGGCAGCTTGAGCTGACGGGCCTGCTCGGCAAACTGGAAGGCTTCGCTTGAATGGGGCGGGCAATGACCAATCAACAAATGGGACACACCGCTTTGAACCAAACCCAAGGCCTTGCCATACGACTCGACGGGCACCGGGTGCAAGCCCAAGGCGTGACAATGGGTGCTTAACTAGCTCAACTGGTCATCTGGGTGACCCACCAACAGCACAGCATGCTTCGAATTCACGACTGGCTCCACAGTAATGGGACATTGGCTTTCAACAACACTGGCGCTGGGTACCACATACAACAACATCCGGAAAAAAACACCCCCGCACAGCCCGGCAAACCGAGGCTATGAGAGCGCGTGGACAGTGATTAAACTCAGCATGGCAAAAGATTAAATATTTTTAATTGTTGATTTAAAGAATACAGCAGGATGCGACTTTCAGGTCAAAAATAGTGTGTCAGATTGGCGGCAGCCTCGCCTACCCGACACATGACACCACTGAACGCTTTTAACCCATGCGCAATGCGGACAATCGCCTTGCTGCACCAAACTTTACGGATTGTTGTGTGCGCTGGATTGGTATACAACGAGGTTGTTTGAACCCCGTTACCACCCATGCTGACTTACCTATTAAGGGTGCGATTGAAAGGCGACACCCAGCAGATCCGCCCCCTGGACCCTGCCTACACACTGGAAATTGAACAGGCAGGCGATGCCGACTCGGGCATGGCCCGGGTGACGTGCCGGGTGCTGGAACGCACCCTGTTGTCGGCCATGGCCAAGGTGAAAGACGACCTGCGGCTTCAACTGCCGGGCATGCAACTGGTGGAATTTGAAAGCTGCAAGCGGGAGTACCCGCCGTTGCGGTGAGTCAACATCCAGAACAAGGCGATGAGCGCCCAACACGGGCGCGCCGAACACCCCACAGCCCCAACAGCAACACCAAGCACTCGGCAAACCGCAAGGCACCACCACCGCCACCACCCGATGAAGAGGGTGCAGGGGCTGCTGCCTGGCTACCACTGGGCTGTAGCGTTGGGTCACTCACGGCGATGTTTCGCGTGTTTGGGTCCAGCGTGATATTGGACACAAAAGTGGACTGTCCTGCTGCTGCAGGTTGATAGTTTTGGCTTTGAACGGCCCGGTCAGCCTGGAACCGCAACGTGTAGGCACCTGGCACCGACACGGTGACCAAAAAGGACTTGCTGTCGGGGCTGTAAGACACTGCGTACGTATTGGCAGCCACAGCACTGTCATTGGCTGTCATTTGAACAGACAATGGGTCGACATTGTCCACTGTACCGGTGAACTGCACACTGCGTGATTCTGGTGGGTTTTGCCCACCAGCCTCTGACCCGGCATCGGGCGCTGTCACCGAGGGTTGATCCGGTTCAACCGTTGAAGGCGGCGGTGGCGCATTCGATGAGCCAGGCGACGGGGCCACAGGTGCAGCTTGAGCCAGCAAATCCTCACCGGTCACTGTCTTCAAAAACTCCACGGTGTTCAAAATGGTGCCACAGGGGCGCATGTTGTTGCTGGGTTGGGTGTTGGCACCACAAAAATCTCGCTGATCTTGGTATTCGTACCCCGTGCTCTTCAAGGCATTGATGATGGCTTGTCGATTGCTCATGCTTTGTAACAAGCCAATTTTGACGGCACTGGCCAACACGGCAGACACCAGCGGTGTTGAAAAACTGGTACCGGTCGCGTAGGAAAAACCACTGCTGTTGGCATTGATGCTGGGGTCGGTCACTGGCAGCAGGTTTGCGCGCGCACCTTCGCCGCCCAATGTGGCAGTGATCAACGCCGGACTCACGTTGCTGTAGGTGGCGCTGCCATAGCTGGTGGTGGCTGCGCCGACGGAAATAACACCATTGCAATTGGCTGGCGAGCTGGGCACCCTGGTTGAGCCGTATAAACCATCGTTCCCGGCGGCTGCCACAATCAGCGCTTGGGTGTTGTTGTTCACAAAGTCGATGGCGGCTTGTTCAAACTGGGTACAGGTGCCCTGACCGCCGAGTGAGAGGTTGATGACGTCGGCTGGTTTGGCATTGGCTGGCAACACCGGAAAAAAATCGTGTTGTGTGTCTTGCCGGTCTTCCTGAACAAATCGCTCATACAAATCGACGGACCACACCAAGCCCAGCATCACCGCGAGGCTGTTGCCACCGGTGTCAGACAGCACCCGGATTTGGGACACCTTGAAATCGGGGTTGATACCGGCAACACCCACCGTGTTTCGACTGGCGTTGATGAGCGATTGCACCTTGCTGCCATGGTAGAACGGCTCGATGCCATTGGGTCCTGAGTTGGCGGGCTCGCTGGCATTGGGAAACAAGGCGGCGTTGTAATTCAAGCGCCCAGCCTGCGTGTCCAGTGGCACCCCCTCTACAAAGTTGGCCTGTACGTCGAACTGACCCGCCAAATCACCATTGGCCACCACACCGGAATCCAACACCGCCACGCGCACGCTGCGGTCTGTTTGTTTGGCAGTGCGTTCCATCACACGAACAAACTGGCTGTTGTACACGTTGCTGGTGGATTCGCTGGCGCCGGTGTACAACGCAAACTGGGGTGTGTAACCCGGGTCGTTAAACTGGTGCAGGCTGTACCGGCGGTTCTCAGAAACGGACACCACACCCGGCATGTTGCGCAGGCGTTCCACCGCCGACTGTAACTCGGCCCGCGTATTCACAGTGGGCAATTGAACCAACCAAAACCGTTGCAAAAGCCGACCACCCACAACGGCTTGAAGCCGAAGTGTGTCCAACAACTGCTCGACGTTGGCGCGCACCACGCTGGCTTGTGCTGTTGCACCGGCCACGGGTGCCATCTCAATGAATACGACACGTTCATCGGCTGTCAGGCTTTCCGGTTGGGGCACTGCAAGGGAGGTACCACCCGATTTTTTTTGGAATGCCGTGGTTGAACCAACAGCCACTTGAACAACCAGAATTGCAGACAGTGCGGCCACTGCAAATTTGCCGAAAGAAAGGTGAATCATTGTTGACGAATTGTTGTGATTTTTAGAACCACAGATTCTGTGGGCTTCGTTCTTTCACTGAAATACCAGAATTGAGTGACAACTTTTGAATACCAGAAACTTTTGCACTATCACATTTCCGATTTCGGCATTTTTGTTTATGACTTAGTCTGCAAAGCGTTTGTATCGCAGTGCGTGCAACGCTTTTTTATTGACCTTTTTTCTGGCTCTATTCTATGTTCAACACCTTATTTTCATTCAGCGGCACCGTCAGCCGCTCACGTTACCTGGTTGCCACACTCAGCTATTACCTCGTTGTGATGGCCATTTATTTCATGGTGTTTGCAGGCGCTGTTGCAGGCGCCGTGAAAGGTTCGTTTGGCGGTCTTGGTTTTTCATTTTTGCTGGGGTTTTTGATGTACGGCTCACTGCTGTGGGCATCGATTGCACTGTCGATCAAACGGTGTCGTGATGCTGGGCTACATCCTGTGTTGGTGGTGCTGTTTCTGTTGTTCGGGCCATTGATGTGGCTATTCCTTTGCATTTACGGCGGTGATCGCCCTGTGGTGTCAGCACCAGCAACACAAGCAACACCCGCACCTGCAACCCTTGCACCAGAAACCGTGCCAACCCACACCAGCGTCACACCTGCTGTGGAAGCACCTGCCCCGGTGCCCGTCATTGAAACTGTGCCCAGCAAACCGGTGAACCCCAAACTGATAATGGGCGGCGCAGTGGCCATTGTGCTGCTGATTGCCTTGGTGATGAATATCGGCCTGGGCAACAAAACCACGGCACCGGTTGTTGAACAGGCTGAGCCAGCTCAGCTGCCGGCTTCAAAACCAAGCCGTGCAGCGGTGACCACGGCTAACACAACAGCACCCAAAACCAACACGCCAAGCCAGCAAGACAAAGCCAAATTGAAACAAGCGAACCGCAGTCTGGATGATTTGCTGCGCCAATAACACCATTGTTTACTTATTTGAGATTCGTATGACAGTTAACTTTTGTAAATCGGCCATGGCATTGGCCACGTCGTTGTTGTTGGTTTCCTGCGCAGCACCGGGAACCAACAGCAATCCCGATGGATCAACCACAGCAACAGCACCCGCTTCAAAAACCGAAGCAGCAGCGGCCGGCGCAACCCTGGGTTGCCTGGGCGGAGCCATTCTTGCTGAACTGATGGGCAAGGATGCCAAAGTGGGTTGCGCTGCAGGCGCACTGCTCGGTGGTTTGGCTGGTTATGAAAAGGCACGCCAAGCGGAAATTGATGCGGCTGAGGCAGCACAGCGTGAGGCTGTGCAAGCCTACGCTGCGCTGCCTGCCAATCAACAACCCAAAATGTCTGCCGTGAAAACTGTGGATGTTGTGGCGGAAGACCCCAAAACCAAAGAGAAAAAATCCGTGAAGGCTTTTGACTCGGTGAGTTTGGATTTGCCCATTTCAACCAAAGAGCTGCCCGAATACGACCAAGCCATCGGCAAATTAAAAGCGTTGGCGGAAAAGGTTGCGGATGAACGCGGGTCTGCCGACATTTCGATTGGCATGACAGCAACCGATGCGAAAGCCCGGAAAGTAAAACTGGAGACGGCCACCGTACACACCAAGAAAGGCAATCCGATTACGGTCGGCCGGTATGTGAGCGAGCAAATTCCAAAAGGCACAGAGCGATTCACTGTGAAAGCTGGGAAGCTGAATACCAAAGTGTCCTGAACTGCTCCAACCCAACCCCTGCGCCAAAACACCAGCAACGGCGCAGGGAGCCTACCCACTCCACCGGTTGTCTACAAAAATAAAGTTCAGTTGCCCTACCCCCGTAACAGGGTAACAAGGGGGAGAAAACCCCTCGACAACAACGCCAAACAGACAGATCAACGGGAGAGTTAACATGGCAGGAATTAATACAAACGTCGCCAGCTTGTTCGCACAGAACAACCTGAGCAAATCCGGTGCCGCACTGAGCACCGCCATTGCACGCCTGTCGTCAGGCTTGCGTGTGAACAGCGCCAAGGATGATGCAGCCGGCCTGGCCATTTCCGAAAAGTTCCGCGCGCAAATTGGTGGCTTCGAAGTGGCCAAACGCAACAGCAATGATGGCATTTCGTCCTTGGAAGTGGCTGAAGGCGCATTGGGCTCTGTGACTGACAGCCTGCAACGCATGCGTGAACTGGCTGTTCAGGCATCGACGGGTACACTGACCTCCGCAGATCGCGATCAGTTGACAGAAGAATATGATGCATTGAAATCCAACGTCTCCAGCATCATTCAGAACACCAACTTCAACGGCATCAAGCTTCTGACAACCACTGCATTGGATTTGGATGTGCAGATTGGCGCGAACAGCACAGACAGCCTGATTGTTAAACTCGGTGATATCGAGGGCGCCTTCAACACATTTTCCACAACGACGTCTAGTACAACGCCGAACGATGCCAATACAACAACCCTTACACTGAATGATCTGAAATCCACGACAGCCAATAATCTCGGAGGTGTGGTCGATGGAACAGCAGTTCTGGCTGCTGATGGCGACTCTTCTACGTTTGACCTAGATGGCGATGGCCGTGCAGATTTGAGAGCAACGAGGACTGGTGACGGTACAGCAACAGTCAATTTTTTAGATCGAAACGGAAATACAATTGGTGACGCAGTCACCGGCGTCAACACTGGCGCGGGTTCTAACGATATCGGAAACATTGTGCTCAGCGGTGCTGGTGGGCTTGGTGTTCCAAATACATTGGCCACAGGCGGAACAACCTCGGTGAAAGTCGGCGCATTGTCCATCCAATTGGTTAGCAACGGCACTAACTTCACTGATGCAAATTACCTGTCCGGCGCAGCCATCGATGGCTCCGACGGCACCAAAGCCCGCGCGGCCATCACCAAGCTGGACACTTTCCTGAACGAAGTGAGCAAACAGCGCTCCGTCCTCGGCGCCGGCATCAACCGCCTGGACTCTGTGGTGGCCAACCTGGACACCAGCAGCACCTCGCTGTCCGCCGCCCGCGGTCGCATCATCGACGCCGACTTTGCCAAGGAAACTGCCAACCTCACCCGTGCGCAGATTCTGCAGCAGGCTGGTACCTCTGTGCTGGCCCAGGCCAACCAGATCCCATCGGGCGTACTGTCCCTGCTGCGTTAATCCACACGCGGCAGCAAACCCCGGGCGGTTACCCGCCGCCTTGGGGCTGTATACAGCAGCTTTTCGGGTCAAAACCCTGGTTTTGGCCCGATTTCTTTTGTGGCACGGCTGTGTTTGCGGTGTAGGGTGGTGTTTGTAAAGTTCACATTCCCTTGAGCCGTATTCCACAGTGAGGTTGCAACATGGGTTGAGCCACGCCTTGTGCAAGTTGGCTTGATTGCATGGAGAAACGACTATGCCGCAAAGCACCGACACCACCTTGAGCAGCGCCGTGAGCCAGAACAGTTTGAACTTGATCAAGCCTTTTTCCGCGGAGGCCCCAGTGAACAAGGGGAACCCGGGGGCGGCTGTTCGCGCTCAAACCAGCGAGAGCACGGTGGAACTCAGCTCCGTAAAACGCCAACAGGTGGACACGGCCAATGCGTTCCTGAAAGAACTGCAAGGTGCACGCAGCGTGTTTCAGGCAGCCACCAGCGCTTTTCAGGAAATTCGCCCACTGCTGTTGGGTGAAGGTGGCCCAGCCAGCGACGACACCCTCAAAAAGGCCGGTGACAAATCCCTGCGCCTGCTGAGCGAACTGGCCAATGTGCGGGCCGAGCAAGAGCTGGCCGATGTGCAACGGCGCCTGGCCAATTCCGACACGGCCAACTTTACCGATGTGGTGGAAGCGGTGGCGGTGCTGGCCAAGGTGGCCAAGCAAGGCCTGGATGGGGCTGGCCAAACCGAACTGAAACAACTGGCGCAAGCCGTGAGCCTGGTGAACGAGGCGTTGAACAAGGCGCAAACACGGCTGGAGAAACTGACCAGCACGGTGAGTGCGGCCAGCAGCAAAGCCGAGGCCGACCTGGGCACCCGCGAGGGGCTGGAGCGCGTGCTGGGCAAACTGGGGGAAAGCATGCAAGGCCAGCGAGACAGCGCGCTGAAAGCCCAAGCCAATGTGAATGCAGACATGGTGGCCCGCATGTTGAAAGATTCTGACGCGGGTGGTGCCTAAGCATGGGGATTACTGCAAACGGCTTGGGCTCGGGCCTGGACATCAATGGCATTGTGGGCCAATTGGTGAACCTGGAGCGGGCCAAGTTTGCGCCCAAAACCCAGCAACAGGCGGACTACAAAGACCGCATTAGCCAGTTTGGCTTGATCAAAAGCAACCTGGCCAGCCTGCAGGACGCTGCCAAAAAAATTCGGGAGCTGGCTGCGGGCACCCAAAAAACCCAAAATACCAACCCCGAGATTGTGACCCCCACGTTGGTGAACGGCACCAACAACACCTACACGGTGAAGGTGAACCAGTTGGCCACCAAGCAGTTGGTGCAAACCACCGGCTACAACGCCGGCAAGTTGACCACTGGCGTGGCGGCCAGCACGCAAGGCACCCTTCGATTTACCTTTGGTGCACTGGCGAGCAATGCCAATGGCGTGGCCGATGCAGACACTGGCCGAGCGTTTACCAGCGATGGCACCACTGTGGACCTGGCGCTCACGGCCAATGCCAGTGGCGAATACAACTTGAGTGACATTGCCGCCGCCATCAATGCCGACACCACGTTGAAAACCCGCATCAGCGCCCGAGTGGACGATGTGATTGGCACACCCAACAAGCGCCTGGTGATTGAAAGTAAGGGCACGGGCACAGCACAGGCCTTTCAGATTGGCGATGCCGGGGGTGCCCCCACCAATGGCTTGGAGGCTTTGTTGTTTGACCCGGCCGTGGGCAGTGCGGGGGATGTGACCCAGGTGTCGGCCGCGAAAGACGCCAAAGCGGTGGTGAATGGCAACATTGGCGTGGCCAGCAGCAGCAACCAGTTCAACAATGCAGTGGCTGGCTTGAGCTTTGCGGCGCTGAAGGTGGACGCGGCCACCGCCACCATCACCGGCACCTTTGGTGTGGACAATGCCGCCGTGAAGTCAAAAATTGCCGACTTCATCACCACCTACAACAAAACCGTTGGCAACCTGAAGGCCAACCAGGACAAGGACGCCAAGCTGTCCAGCGAAAGCCTGCCCGGTCAAATTGAACAGTCCATTCGCCGGGTGTTGGCCGCCGGTGCAGATGTGGGTGGCACCCAAAAATACCTGAGCGACTTGGGCATCAAGATTGATAAAACCGGTTTGATGGTGCTGGATGACAGCGCCAAGCTGGATGCACTGGTGGCCAGCGACCCCAATGGCGCTGTGAACATTTTGGGCAGTACCAGCAGCGGCAACACGGGCTTGCTGAGCAATTTGGACAAGGTGCTGAAGGACCTCACCGGCATTGCAGGCCCACTGGCCCAGCGCAGCGATTCACTGAACGCGGCCATTCGCCGCATTGACAATGACCGCATTCAATTCAACAAACGGGTGGACCGCATTCAGGAACGGCTGTTCAAGCAGTTCTCGGCACTGGATGCCAGCATTTCCAGCCTGCAAAGTAGCCAGAATTTGCTAACCCAGCGCCTGGGTGCCCTGCAACAGCAACAGCAGGGCTAAAGCCCAGGCTGGAAAGGTCAGTATGCTGCTTTCGCCGGTGCTGCGGGTGTTTGCATGGCCCGGTGAATGCGCAATACGGTGGCGGTGCTGGCGGTGGTTTTGAGCAACTGCTGGCGCAGCGACTCTGCTTTCTTCAACAAGCCCAAACGGGCGCACAGGGTCATCAGCGTAATGCGCCCTTCCGTGCACAGTTGAATGCCCTTGCTGATTTGTTTCTTCACCACCACTTCCAGGTCGGCCCTGGCGCGCTCCACATCGTTGTTCAGGTAGTGGCCGTACACAATCAGCAGGTTTTCGGCCATCTCGGCTTCCGCGGCATCAATCACACTGCGCATGCGGCCCAACACCTTGTAGGCCTCATCGGGGCGCTGGTTGTCGATTTGGGCTTGGGCCAGGCGGTAAAAGTCGTTGGCCGACACCAGGGTGGTGCCCACCGTGCGGTCAATCAGCCGGTTCAGGTAATTTCGTTTTTTGTCATCGTAGCCTTGCAGGTCGGCCAGTTCGGACAAGCAGCGCAAGCGCTTGATGGAGGGTGCAACCACCGCACTCAAGCCTTCCAGCACACTGAGTGCCTCTTCCACGCGGCTGGACTCGATCAGTAAATCGGCCAGTTCGTCATGCGCCTGGATGAAGTGCGGGGCATAGGTGATGGCTTTGCGCAGCCAGCTTTCCGCTTCGCCTTTGTCGCCCTTGATGCGGCTTAAGCGTGCCAAGGTGAGGTCGATCCAGCCGGGTGCCTGCAGCGAGGTGTGGTTTTTCAACAGGGCTTCGGCTTCATCATGCCGTTTGGCCTGCAGCAACACCTCCACCTTCAGGCGGAATACATCCTTGTCGTATTGTGGAAAGTCACGCAGCACTTCATCACACAGCACCAAGGCGGCGTCGTACTGTTTGTAGTGCTTGGCCTTTAAGGCGGCCTTGAGCACCATGCGGCGTGCATGAATGCGAATGACACGCTTGGACAACTCTTCGGCAGAAAAGGGTTTGATCAGGAAGGCTTCGGGTTCAAATTCCATCATGCCCACCAGCGCGCTGGAGGAGCGGTCGCCCGACACCACAATGATGCTGCTGCCAAAATGGGCGGCCTGCTTGGTGCGAAGTTCTTCCATGACCACGGCACCATTGCGGCGTTCGTCAATGTTGTAGTCACAAAACACGAAGTCGTAATTGCGCTCCAGCACGTAGCGGAAAAAATCGTTCGGGTTGTTCACCACATCAAACTGCGTACTGCCCATTTGGGCCAGTTCATCTTTCAAATGCTTGGTGGAGGGTGCGCTGCGGTCCAGAATCAGGACGGTGGTGCCTTGCAGGGGAAGCGAATCCTTGAACGCATTGTTGCGCGGCAATGGCTCGCTTTCGCGAATGCCGGTGAACTTGTCGATTCGCGGCAGTGATTCGAGAAAACTCACATCTTCCTTGTTGTCGTTGCTGTTCATAGGCCTTCCAGTATTCGACGCTTCAGCAAATCCACTTCCGCTTTTTTGGTGAGCACCAAAATTTCAATGCGGCGGTTAACCGGGTCGGCCGGGTCTTCCACCATGGGGTTGGCGTCGGCCATGCCCACCACGCGAATCACTTTTTGTTCCAGCAGGCCACTGCTCACCATGGCGCGGCGCGATGAATTGGCTCGGTCGGAAGACAATTCCCAATTGGAATAGGTGCCACCGCGGGCGGAGAAGGCAATGCCGTCGGTGTGTCCAGTCACCGTCATGCGGTTGTCGACCTGGTTCAGCACTTGGGTGAGGCGCCCCAGAATATCGGCTGCGTAGGGGCGCAGGTTGGCGCTGCCCGAATCAAACATCGGGCGCTTGCCGCCGTCAATCAACTGAATCAACAAACCTTCCACCGAGTTGTCGAGTTTGATTTGGTCTCGATACGGGCGGGTGTTGGGGTCTTTGTCGATCATGGCCTGCAGCTGGTCTTTGAGGTTTTCCAGGCGCTGCTGATCGGCCTTCTCTTGCTGAATCTTCAGTTCTTGCCGGGCCATCTCCAGCATGCTGGATTGAGGCTTGACCTCTTTGGCCGCCTCTTTTTTGTCCTGCTCGCGGGCTTTGCCACCTTGTGTGTCTTTTTTGCTGTCGCTTTGCGATGCAGACTGCCCCTTGGCTTGTGTGGCCGTGGGCTTGCTGAGCGTGAAGTAATCGGCCAAACCGGCCAGGTCAGACGGGCGCGGAGAAGACAGAAGCCACATCAGCAGGAAGAAGGCCATCATGGCGGTCACGAAGTCGGCATAGGCCAGCTTCCAGGCACCAAAGGGCTTGGGAACCTCATCGTCACTTTGTCGACGAACCAGCACAATGGCTGGCTTGGGGCTGGCGTCTTTCATGACGATTTAACGGGCCTGAAAGATGTTGGTGGCCGAAGCGCCTGCTGCACCACCGCTGCCGGTGCCTGCATTGCGCAGTTCCTTGATGCGCAGCTCCATGTCGTCATAGCTGGGGCGCACACCGCTGAACAGGGTTTTGCGACCAAACTCCACCGACAATGCCGGCGAAAAACCGTAACCAATGTGCGCCACCAAAATGGCTTGTATGCACTCCAGCTTTTTAACCTGGTCGGCCAGGCGGCTTTCCACAAACTGCCCCAAAGGCCCCACATAGGCGTAGGCAATCAACACGCCAATGAAGGTGCCCACCAGCGCACTGCCGATCATCACACCCAGTTCGGCATTGCTCACCTGGCCCACCGAGCCCATGACGTGCACCACACCCATCACGGCGGCCATGATGCCGAAGGCGGGCAAGGCATCGGCTGTTTTGTAGATGGCACCGGCTGCCTTGTCGTTTTCCTTTCGGCGCGCGGTGATTTCATCGTCCATGGCGCTTTGAATTTGTTGACCACTCATTTTGGAGGTCACCATCATCCGCAAATAGTCGGTGATGAAATTCAGGGTTTGTGGGTCGCGAACCACGGAAGGATAACGACCAAACAGGTTGCTGGACTCGGGCCGTTCAATGTCGGCCTCAATGGCAATCATGCCCTCACGGCTGAGTTTGGCCAGCACATCGTGCATCACGCCCATGACGTCCATGTATTCGTCAGTTTGCATTTCGGGCTGCATGCTTTTCTTGAGCACACCTTTGAGGATGGTCAGCGATTTCTGACTGGTGCCCAAGTAAAACGCCGCAGCCGCGCCGCCCACGATGATGAGATACTCCGCAGGCTGTAACAGCAGGTAGAGCTGGCCACCGGCCAGCATATAGCCACCAAAAATACTGAGTGTGGCCACGATAAAACTGATGAGTATTTTCATGGTGTGTGCGCAAAGCCTTTGTCAATTCATTATCTGTGGCACAGCGGCCCTGCCGGCAATTTGAAACAGGCTAAAAACAGGTGGTTTCAAACAGGCGACAGGCAATTGCGCTGGCTCCTACGGGGTTTTCAGCAGTTTTCGAACACCGCCTTGTGCATCGACGCGAACACCATCCAGCCCTTCAAAATTCACCCGGGGTGTGATGGACACATTGGGTGCCAAAGCAAACTCTTTGAGGTACAGCGATTGCTCCGCATCGTTCAACCAGCGTTTCAAATCATTGGCCCACAACCCGGCCAATGTGGTACCCCGCTGGCCACTGGCTGAATCCATGGCGGCCAGTTGCCGTTGAAGCAGACTGGCGTTGCGGGTGGTTTTGCTGTCATAAGGGCCTTTCAGTTCGCGGGCGGTAAACAGCCCGGTCTCCATGGCTTGTGCCAGTTGCTTCTTGCCAAATTTGTCAAACGGAATGGTGAGTTGATTGGTGATGTCGATGGAACGGCCCAGGTGAATCAGGCCGGTGTTGAAGTCCAGCTGCGGGTTCAGGCTGATTCGGGTGTCCCACACCACGGGTGCGGCATTGATTTCACCAGTCAAGGTGTGCTGCAACCGCAGGCCTTTCTGGATCAGCAGGTTGTAGGCAGACTGAACATTGAACTCATGGCTTTTGGCGGTTGCAAAACCACCGCATGACTGCATGGCCGATTGCAACAGGAATTGCAGGGAGGGACTGTGACCCACAAAAAGACTGGTGTCGGTTTTGGTTTTGTCCAGTAACACATCGCCCCATTTCAATGCACCGGTTTCTGCGCTCAACACCCACTGGATTTGATCGGTGTCATCGCTTTCGGCAATCACGCGCATGTCCAGGTCTTTCACGTTGTGGGTATCGCTGCTGATTTGGTCTGCATGCACGTGAAGCTCGGAGTTCAGGGCATCACGGGTGTCCCATTTGAGTTTCAGGCTCACCTGACGAGCCAGAAGGTCATCCGGCTGCTCGGTGACAGCAGCCAGCTTGATGAGCTGTGCAGCCATGTCGAGCTCAATTTGGCGGCTGCCCACTTGAAGCTTGAGTGCCGGTGCCAGCGCGAAGGTGCTCATCCATGGGGAGGGTTGCAGGCTGACATCCACCGAGTTGGCTTTGCGCAAGGTGGTCACGGTCAACAGGGGATCGGTGTCGTCAGAATCGGCGGGGAACCATTGAAAATTGCCGTGCTCGTAAAAAAACGGCACCTGACCCATGGTGTATTTGACCACGCCAACATCCAGCACTTCTGCATTGCAGCGGTTCAGCACCGACACCCGGAACTGTCCGGTGGACACTGGAAAGGAATCGCCCTGCTCGAGGTCACCCAAGCCCAGGCGCAAGTGGCCCAACTCGAGACCCGATTCACCAGCCCAGGATTGAATGGTGTGTTGAAACTGACGGGCCTGGTAATAGATGAAGCCGGTGGCACCGCCACCCAGCAGCAGAAGCAGGAGGAGAAATCCTCCAATAAATGCGGTTTTCTTTTTCATCATGGCGTCCCATCGAGCAATACACTGAATGAAACGCCGCGAAGCTTGACTGAAGTTTGCAGACCCAGTGAGGCGATTGTACGGCGAAGTTGAAATGAAACACAAGCACCCCCAAGGCTGCTGTTCGGAGGAACCATGAGTGCATTGAGCGTGGGCAAAGGAAGCGCAGAACGCATGTTGAATGAGCTGCGGGAATTGAACCTGAATTTCCTGATGCTGGCCCAGCGCATGCTGAACGACAACAAGGTGACTGCCAAAGCGCAATTGGGCCTGCCCGATGGTGTGGCCGACACCCTGATGGACATGAGCACCACGGACCTGATGCGCCTGGCCTCCACATCGCTGTCGCTGTGCACCTTGCGGTTTGACCATGAAAAACTGTGGGCACTGGCCAATGACCAGTCCACCGACCCTCGACTCACGGCCCTGCATGCAAGCATTCTCGGATTTCGTCACCCGGTTGAGCACAAGTTGGCGGGCTGACCATGGGCACTGCGTTGAAGAAAAGCGTACTGGACGATGCGCAGGCCGTTCAAAAGGCTGCCCAGCTGATTGCGCTGGGTGCGCGCTTGCAGGTGATTCAGTCAGAGTTTCCCCAGTTGTCGCGTGACCGCTGCCTGTCGATTTACAAGGAAGTAAAAGGTGAAGCGCCCCAGAAGGGGCCATTGCCGTTTTCCACCGAGTGGTTTTTATTCCGTGCGCCCAATGCCCATGCCAGTTTGTTCATGAGCATCTACAACACGGTGGAATGCGACAACCCGCAGCTTGGAAAAACCGATGTATTGATTGCGGCATACACCTTGTACCTGCAAACGGTGCAGGCCATCGACAACCCACCCATTTTAAGCATGACCCGCGCCTGGAGCTTGTTTCGCCATGTGGCCAGCGGTGTGCTACGAACCATCACCTGCCATCAATGCCAGGGCAATTTCGTGGTGGATCCGTATGATGTGGCGGGGCAGTTTCAGTGTGCGCTGTGCGACATCCAGAGCCGGCCTGGCCCCAAGATTTGCTTTGACAACAAACACTACCAGCGCTATTTGACTGAAGAAGAAAGTGAAGTTTGAGCCTGCACATACAGTGGGCGACATTGCGCATTGGCCGGCAATGTTTGGGGTGGTTCGGAAAACACCTTGACCAGTTTCTCACCCGGTTGAATGATGGCCCACGCCACAGGCTTGCAATCGGCGGGCGGTGTTAAGCGTGCATCCACCCAACCGTCTTTGTAACCCTGCTGATAATCACCCTGCCCCAACACGGATTTCAATGCACTGCGTGACTTTCTCAACTCGGCCAAGAGCATGAGCACCGTGGCTGGGTTGATCAGCGAACCCCGTGCATAGTCACCCGTGATCAGTGCATCACGTGCTTGCGCCTCCAGCGACTCATAAAATCCGTCGTGAATGTCTCGGGGATTGGGGGCTGAATTGGTTTGGCTCATGATGACAAGTACCCGCACACAGGGAAAACATGTCACCACTGTAGACCAGCACCCCGACACACAAAGGGCTGAACAAAGCGGGTTTACCGGGGCTTTTTTGAATCAGCCCGCCAGGCGCTGGGCTGCCATGCCTTTCAGGATGGTTAAGGCCTGGTTGTGCATTTGGTAGGCGCGGGATTCATTGACGCCCATGAGGCTGCCAATTTCCTTGAATGTCATTTCCTGTTCAAAATACAGGCGCAACACCAATTGCTCACGGTCTGACAAACCGTCAATCAGGTTGAGCAATTCTTCACGGCTTTCACGTTGGGCCAGCGTGTCTTCCAGCGTGTCTTGCTGCTCGGTCAACCGGTCCATCACCTGCTGCACGCCCTGGGTGTCGTCGGCCATGTCTTCCAACGACACCCATTGGGTTTGTTCAAAATCACTGAGCCAGCTTCGGTACTCCACCAGCGGCAAATTCAGTGCTGCGGCACACTCCATTTCAGAGGGCTCCCGGCCCAGTTGGTGGGCCAGCTGCTGGCGCTGGCGCTCCACCTGCTTGCGCATTTGCCGCACCGCGCGGGGCAAATGGTCTTTTTCACGCAGGTCGTCCATGATGGCGCCGCGTATCCGGAAATGTGCATACGCCTCAAAGGACGATTCGCCATGGGTGTAGCGCTGCAGGGCATCCATCAGGCCGATCATGCCCACTTGTACCAAGTCGTCCAATTCCACATTGGCGGTCAGTTTGCTGCGGATCTGGGCAGCAATGCGCTGCACCTCGGGCATGTGCCGCTCCAGCAGCGCGGCTTTTTCAAGTGCGTCGAATGTCATCATTCACCACCTGATTGGCCACGCCATAACGCAGCCACTGAACTTCCTCTTCCGTGCGGGCATAGGCTTGTTCGTATTGGCGACGCATGGCCCGTTGCACCAGAAAGTGCGCATCGGCCAGGTAGAGGTCTTCGGGAACCCGCTGACCAGTCGACATGTACATCAAATTAAGATTTTCGCGCAGCGCCAGGTCGATGCTGCCTGCAATGTAAGAGCACTCATCGAGCTTGGTGAGCACAGCCCCGTAAAAACCGTTACCGCGGAAGCGGTCTGCCACTTCACTCAAAGCCCGGGGCTGGGACGACACATTCATCACCAGCAGCTTTTGAATATCGTGACGGTCCAGCAGGCCGATCTGCTCGGTGATTTGCACATCGCGGGGGGACAAGCCCATGGTGTCGATCAACACCAAGTGTTTTTTCGACAGGGTTTTGAGGTGCGATTCCAACTCGCCAGCATTGAGTGCCACGTGCACGGGCACGCCAATGACTTTGGCGTAAGTCCGCAACTGGTCAATCGCGCAAATGCGGTAGGTGTCGGTGGTGATCAGGGCAACGGAGGCGCGGTCTTTCAGGGCCAGGCAACGCGCAGCAATTTTGGCAATGGTGGTTGTTTTTCCGCTGCCGGTGGGGCCAACCACAGCGTACACACCGCCTTTCTGAATCATCTCGATGTCAGGCTGAAGCGCGGTGAGTTTGCTAGCGATGGCTTCAATCACCCAGGCGCTGGCTTTGACATGGTCCAGTCCCTCCGGAATGCCATCGACCAGCGTGCGGGCCACCAGTGGCGAGAACCCCAGGTCTTGAAGGTCTTGCCAGATTTTGCCGCGCAAGGGGTCGCCAGTGGCCCAGTTCTGCCAACTGATCTGACTGAATTGCTGTTGCACCAAGTTCTTGAGCTGGGCCACTTCCCGAGCCAGTGCCTCGGTCATGTCGGGTTGTGCAGCCTCGCGATTGTCCAGCTCAACACCCTGGGGGCGAGGTTCCTTGTGCGCAGGATCGGACGGACGCTTTCGCGTGGTGAGCTTGGCCTTGGGTACACTGCCATCCGGGCTGAGGTCCAGCGAGGCCACCGCCTGGGCGCTGGCGAAAATCACTTCGACGCCGTTGTCCACCTGCTTGGTCGACACGATCACCACGTCATCACCAAATTCATCGGTGATCAATTTCAAGGCTTCCGCTGAGGTTGCTGCCAATCGTTTCTGCAACACATTCGCACCCAATTATTTAATGACAGACAACACGGAGACTTTTTTGTACTCCGGCACTTCGCTATGACTCAAAATCGTCAGGCCTGGCGCAGCTTTGCGCAGCAGCTGTGCAAGCGCTGGGCGCAAGAAATCCTGCACCAGCAACACGGGGCTTTGGCCCATGGCGAGCAGGCGCTGCGCCTCATGCGTGAGCTTGTTGCTCATGGTGTTGGCCAGGTTGGGCTCAATCGCCACGTCGGCCGGTGCCTGCCCTTGGTTGGACTGGATAATCATGTTTTCCAGCTTGGGGTCGAATACCAACACTTGCAAATCCCGGTCGGGAGCAGCCAAGCCTTGAACAATCGAACTGGATAGGGCAATGCGAACCAAGCCGGTGAGTTCAACTGGATTTTGGGTTTTGGGTGCGTGTTCCAGCAGCGTTTCCAAAATGGTTCGCATGTCGCGAATGCTGACCCTGTCATCCAAGAGGTTGTGCAGCACTTTTTGGAATGCCGACAGGGACAACATTTTTGGAATCAACTCGTCAGCCACCTTGGGATACAACTTGCCAAAGTGTTCCAGCAGTTGCTGGCATTCCACGCGGCCGATCAGTTTGGACGCGTGGTTGGACAACAGGTGCGACACATGAGTTGCAATCACGGTGGCTGCGTCCACCACGGTGTAGCCACCGGCCTGGGCGCGCTCGGTCATGTCCTGCTCAATCCAGTAGGCTGGCATGCCAAACGTGGGGTCAACAGTTTGAGGGCCAGGCAAGCGCAGCACCACCTCGCCTGGATCAATCGCCAACCACGCACCCGGCTCAACATCGGCCTGCGCCATGTTGACGCCTTTGATCAGCAGGCGGTAACTGTTGGGTGGCAAATCCAGGTTGTCTCGCACATGGATGGGGGGTGGCAGAAAGCCCATTTCCTGGGTGAATTTTTTCCGGATGGCCTTGATGCGTTTGAGCAGATCGCTGTCAGGCCCTTTGTCCACCAGGGGAATCAGGCGATAGCCAATTTCAAGGGCCAGGGGTTCAACGGGTTTGATGTCATCCCAACTGGCATCGGCCACCTCTTTCATGGCGCGGCTCACGGCCTGCTCGGTGTTGTCTTCCACTGGGGCCATGGACCGCTTTTGCAGCCAGTAAGCCAGCCCGGCCATGCCGGCACCGAACATCAGGAATGGCAGGTTGGGCATGCCGGGAATGAAACCCAGCAACAACAACACGCCTGCACACATGGCAAACACCTGGGGGGACTGCGCCAGTTGCGAGGCCACCTGGGTGCCGATGTCCTGCCCTTGGCCCACGCGCGCCACCACCAAACCGGCAGCCACGGAAATCAATAGCGCAGGCACTTGGGCCACCAGGCCATCGCCAATGGCGAGCAATACATATTTTTGCCCGGCGCTGGCAAAGCCAAGGTCGTACTGCAACATGCCAACAGCCAGTCCGCCCACAATGTTGATGATGAGAATGAACACACCCGCCACGGCATCACCACGAACAAATTTCGACGCACCATCCATGGAGCCGTAAAACTCCGACTCTTGTGCGGTTTCCTGTCGACGCTTCTTGGCCTCGGCCTCGGTAATCAACCCAGCATTCAAATCGGCATCAATGGCCATTTGCTTACCGGGCATGGCGTCCAGGGTGAAACGGGCAGACACTTCTGCAATGCGTCCAGCGCCTTTGGTGATCACCACAAAGTTAATCACCATCAAGATGACAAACACGATAATGCCGACCGCCAAATTGCCACCAATCAAGAAGTGGCCAAAAGCCTCAATCACTTTGCCGGCTGAATCAGTGCCCTCATGACCATGCAAAAGCACCACGCGGGTGGAGGCCACATTCAGGCTTAGGCGCAGCAACGTGGTGATCAGCAACACCGTTGGGAAAGACGAAAAATCCAGCGGTTTTTTGGTGTACAGGGCTGCCACCAACACCACCATGGACAGCGCAATGTTGAAGGTGAACAGCACATCCAGCGCCATGGCTGGCAATGGCAACACCATCATGGCCAACACCAGCAAAATGAACACTGGCGCAGCAAGGGCACGGGCCTTGTTCAGGTCTACCGCATTTTTCAGGACATCATTCAGGGTGGCTTGGGGCACGCTCATGCCAGCCTCCCTTCTGCAGACTTCAGCAGCAGGGTGCGGGCATACCGACCATTGGCCAGCTCATCCAGTTCTTTTTGCTCACGGCGAAGCTGTTTTTCTTCCAGAACAGCCTCGCGCCTTGCCAGCAATTGCTCCAGCGTTTTCTGCTTGAGCTTCAGGTGTTTCAAATTTTCAGCCGCTTGCCGCAGGTAGGCCTTGTTGGTTTCATTTTGCCGAACCTGCGCAGCCAAGGCCGACATGAGCTTTCCGGCAAACTGATTGTGCGCCTTCAATTCGGTGCCACTGATGGTGTGCGGGGTGAGTTCATCAACCGCTGTGCATTGCCCCATGAATGCCAATTTTTCTGAATACTGGCGAACGTAATCGGTCAGCATGTGGATGCTGTGCTGACCTTTCTCGATGCTGGACTGGATCAAGGCCATGTGCGATTCCATCTCGCTGACTTCGAGACTGATGCGGTCCTTCAACAGTTCAATGGCTTTGCTCATGATTCCCCCACGATGAATTCAGTGTACGGGGGAGCCTTCTTGGCATGCGGGAAGAAATCTGGCGAAAAGCGCCTGTTTCACTGCGCTGTGGCGTCCGGGTTGAACACCCGGGCCAGTGCATCCAGGCTGTCGAGCATGTTGCAGCTTTCCTGAATGCCTTGCTGCAAAAACCCGCGCATGGCAGGCTGCAGGTCGATGGCCTTGTCGATCATGGGGTCGGCACCGCGCTGATAGGCCCCAATCGAAATCAGGTCCTGGTTGGCGGTGTACTTGGAATACAGCGCTTTGAAATAGCGCGCAGTGTCCATGTGCACGGTCTCTGTGACGTTGTGCATCACACGGGAAATGGATTGCTCAATGTCCAGTGCCGGGTAGTGACCCTGCTCGGCCAGCTTTCGGGACAACACAAAATGGCCATCCAGAATGGCCCGGGCCGCATCGGCAATGGGGTCTTGCTGGTCATCCCCCTCGGACAGCACCGTGTAAAACGCTGTGATAGACCCACCCGACGTGGAGGAATTTCCGGCCCGCTCCACCAGGGCGGGCAGTTTGGCAAATACGCTAGGGGGATAGCCTTTGGTGGCCGGTGCCTCACCAATGGCCAGCGCGATTTCCCGCTGCGCTTGAGCATAGCGGGTCAACGAGTCCATGATCAGCAGCACATCATGCCCCTGGTCTCGAAAGTGCTCTGCCAGGGTGCTGGCATAGGCGGCACCCTGAAGGCGCAGCAGGGCTGAACTGTCCGCTGGTGCTGCCACCACCACCGACCGTTTCAAACCATCCTCACCCAGAATGTCTTCAATGAACTCCTTGACTTCACGACCCCGTTCACCAATCAGGCCCACCACAATCCGGCTTGCGGAGGTGAAGCGGGCCATCATGCCCAGCAGCACCGACTTACCCACACCAGAGCCTGCAAACAGGCCCAGGCGTTGGCCCTTGCCCACCGTCAACAATGCGTTGATGGCGCGCACACCCACATCAATCGGTTGACGAACTGGCACCCGCTCAATGGGGTTGACCGCACGTGCAGCCAGTGGCGAGCTGTGTGAAAACCGGATGGGCCCGAGGCCATCCAAAGGGCGTGCGTTGGCATCCAGCACACGACCCAGCAACCCGTCACCCACCGGCAGGTGTTTGCTGTGTTGCTGCTCTGGCAAATAGGCGGGCAACCGCTGGTGGAGCCTGGGCAATGGCCACTGTGCCGGCTGCGGCGTGATGCGCAAACCCGGTCGAAGCCCGGCCGTTTCGCCATGGGGCATCAGGTAGGTGTAGCCATCCGAGAAGCCGACCACTTCGGCCTCCAGCATTTGCAGTCCCGCATGGATGTGACACAAGGTGCCCACCGCCAACTCCAGGCCGGCAGCCTGAACCACCAAGCCTTGGACACGCATCAAACGACCGGACACCACCGCTTGATCGGTGCGAACCACCTGCGCAGTGCAATCATCCAGCCAGTTGAGCAAGGCCGATGGTGGCTCAACCGGGCTGTGCATGGTGCAAGTGTTCCGGTTGGTCTGACAGGGCCGAGAACACATTGCGCCAGCGGGTCTCCAGCGAATAATCCATTTGCCCTGCGGTGTGATACACCATGAAACCGCCTTCGGCCAACCGCGGGTCCTCTTTGAAATTGACCGCCACCGACTGCTGAACCTGCGTGGACAACGGGCCCAGCGCTTGCAAGTGGTATTGCATGTTGGCAATGGTGGCCGGTGCAGCAGCCACGGTGATATACACCACATCCGCCGAGATGGACTGGATGGCGGCTTTCAGCAGCGCGGCAATCGATTCGGGACAACGAACGGTGTGGTCCTGCACGACTTGACGGGCCGATACCACCACCAGGTCCAGCATCCGTTCGGCCAGCCGGTTTTGAATGGCACTTAATTCGGCTTGCAGTTGTACACACACTTGCGCCAAGCGCGCTGCTTCCTCATTGGCCAGCTTCAAGCCGTCGTTGTACCCTTCACGGTGGCCATCCTCGTAACCCTGCTCGCGGCTTTGGTGAACCACCTGCTCAACATCGTGCTCTTTTTGTCGCAGGGCTTGTGCCTTGCGAATGATGTCCTCTTCACGCTGCTTGATCAGTGCCTTGTGGGCCAACAAATCGCCAATGGGGTTGTTGGAGTCGGGCGCCAGGGCTTTCCAGGGTGTGGCCGTTTCCACACCTTTCACAATCCGCTTAGACAAAAGCATCCTCTCCCGATCCACCCAACACAATTTGCCCTTCGTCGGCCAACCGGCGAACCACCCGCAGAATTTCCTTTTGTGCAGCATCCACATCCGAGATGCGCACCGGCCCCTTGTTCAGCAGTTCGTCGCGAACCGCTTCCGAGGCGCGCTGGCTCATGTTCTGGAAAATGCGTTCCTTGAGGTTTTCTGGTGCGCCTTTCAATGCAATCACCAAAATGGCGTTGTCGATTTCGCGCAGGGTTTGTTGCAAGCTGCGGCTGTCCAGGTCCATCAGGTTGTCAAACACAAACATCTCGTCCTGAATTTTCTGGGCCAATTGATCGTCGTATTCCCGGATGCTTTCCAGCACCGCCTGTTCATTGGCTGTGCCCACATAGTTGAGGATTTCCGCCGCTGTTTTGGTGCCACCCAAGGTGCTTTTCTTGACCTTCTCACCGCCAGCCAGGGCTTTGGACAACACCTCGTTCAACTCGCGCAGCGCATTGGGTTGTACGCCATCCAACGTGGAAATGCGGATGGTCACATCCTTGCGCACTTTGTCTGGAAACTCGTTGAGAATGGCTGCGGCATGATCTCGTTCCAAGTGAACCAGAATGGTGGCGATGATCTGCGGGTGTTCGTTTTTAATCAGCTCGGCCACGCTGGATGCATCCACCCACTTCAGGCTTTCAATGCCCGAGGTGTCGCCCGACTGAAGAATGCGATCAGCCAGGAAACCGGCCCGCTCTTCGCCCAGCGCTTTGTTCAGCATGGACCGGATGTATTGATCCGACGAGGTGCCGATGGCGCTTTGGTCCAAGGTGATTTCTAAAAACTCTCGGGTCACGGAATCCACACGGTCTTGCTTTACATCGCGCAAGTTGGTCATGCGGGTGAGCAACCGGTTTACATCGCGCGGACCGAAAAACTTGAGCACCTCGGCTGCATCGTCCGCACCAAGGCTCAGCATGAAAATCGCCGCTTTGTCCAAACCGTCTTCACGGCGGGCTGGTGCAGCTGGTGTTGCGACGGGCGCAGACGCTGAGCCTGCAGCGTTCTTTCCATCCACGGGTGTTTCAGCATTCACAGGGGCTTGGCTGGCCATAGTCGTTCTCAATCACCAATCCAGGACTTAACGATGTTGGCTGCCAATTCAGGGTTTTGGCGAACCACGCGCTGTACTTCTTCCACTTGCCGGTTGTCGGAGCTTGAAATCAAAATCGGTGGTTGATCTGTTTTCCGCTGCAGCACCACAGGCTCGGGCCACAGTGCGGGATCCTCCTCCATCAACGGGTCTTGCTGGACTTGCAGCGGGGCAGGCTTGTCGCCATCCCGTGATTTCAACATGGGCCGCAACAAGCCAAAAATCAATCCCAAGGCCACCGCAGACAATGCCAAAGGCACTGCAGCATTCTTGACCAACGATTGCCACGGCAATGGCTCGGTCACGGCTTCCAAACTCTCGGGTTTGCCCACGAAACTTTGGTTGAGTACCGACAAGGTGTCACCTCGGTTGGCATCAATGCCCAAGGCATCCGAGACCATTTTTTGGATGGATGCCATTTCGGCTGGCGTAAATGGAACCTCACGGGTTTCTCCCCGACTGTTGGTCACGCTTTTGTAGTTCAACAAAACCGCTGCGTTGATTTGCGCCACATCCACCTGGTTGGATTTGGTCCGCACAATCTCCCGATCCACCTCATAATTGACCAGCGATTCCCGACTTTGAACACCACCGTTGCTGTTTGAATTGTTGGCGCCATTGCCAGCGTTGGGTGCTGCACCAATTCGTGCCACGGTTTCGCCTGGGGAATTGGAAATCATGCCAGGCACGCCCTGTGGATTCAGCCCGGCACCCTCGGCATTCAAGGATTGCTGCTGGCTTCGGATGCTGGCATTGCCACTCTCATTGTTGGGCTTGTAACTTTCTTCGGACCGCTCCACTTCCTTGAAATTGACCTTGGCGGTGACACTGGCGCGCACATTGCCATCACCCACAATCGGCACCAGCAAATCCATGATGCGCTTGTTGTAGGTGTCTTCCATTTTCTGGACCTTGGCCATCTGGTCTGCTGTCAGCGAAGCCGGGTCATTCGGACTGGAGTTGGCTGTCAGCAAAGCGCCTGTTTGGTCCACAATGCTGACATCACGGGGGCTGAGTTGGGGCACGCTGCTGGCCACCAAATGGACAATGCCGTCGACCTGTTCCCGGCTGAGGTATTTTCCGCGATTCAGGTTGACCACGATGGACGCTGTCGGCTTTTGTTGATCACGCAGAAACACACTGTTTTTTGGCAACGCCAAATGAACCCGCGCAGAATGCACGGCATCCAGCGACTGAATAGACCGGATCAGTTCACCCTCCAGGCCCCGCTGAAAATTCACCTGCTCCTGAAATTGGGTCACGCCCATTTTCTGGTTTTCAAACAACTCAAAACCCACCACGCTGCCTTTTGGCAAACCTTGGCTGGCCAATTGCAACCGGGTTTCGTACACCTTGTCGGCGGGTACCAAAATGGCACCCCCGTTGTCGCTGTATTGGTAAGGCACACCCATTTGCTTCAGGGAGTTGATGATGGCGCCGCCGTCTGTTTCATTGACGCTGGTGAACAGCACTTTGTAGTCCGGACGGGTGGACCACAACGTGGCGGCCACCAGCAAACCGAGCAACATCGGCAGTGCAATCAACAAGGTCAGGCGCTTTTGGGGGCTCAGCCCGCGAAGTCCTTTGAAGAGGCGATCCGGATTCCATGCCGCCCCGGCCGTCCCGGCTTGCGCCAGCGGGCCTGGAACAGGCGACAGGGCCTGCGTGGCCACAGCATTGCCTGCATTGGGTACGGTTTGCAGTTCCGACATGACAACTCACAAAAATTTCGGGATTTGAAACTATTGTGTGGATTGCCCTGCGGAACGGGGAAGAAGAAAGAGGGGGTTTTTAGGCGTTTTCATCCGGAAAGGTTTGCACGTGAACCCGGGCGCCGCTCAATGCACGGCTCAATTGGTGGGCAGCGCTCTCGGGCGGCTGCTTGCCCTCTTCAAAAGTCACCGTTAGATCAGTGCTGTGCCGGGCGATCACACCCTGCGCGTGGACTCGCCCCAAGGTGGGCAGTTGCATGCGGATGTCAAACTCAAACCGATTGTAGGGTGTGGGCTGCGCAGCCTGTTCGGCAGACGACTCATCGGTTGGATCGTCGCTGTCTTGCCGGCTGGCCGCGATGGTCAGGTGGATGGGTTCGCCCGTTAGCCCGGGCATCACCAGGCTCAAGCGGGGCGTGTGCAGCAAATTCAATTGCAGGTTGGTTAACCAAGCCGACTTGTTCTGTTCGGGGTTGAACGAGGCCTCCGTTCCCGCCAAGGCCTGGGCCTGCCCCCAATCCGACTGTGGCTCTTCGCCCAGCTCGGTCAAGGTCCACTTGCCTTCTCGCCACAGTCGCACATGCGACTCGTAAAACAACCCGCTGCGCTGTATGGCCAACTGCAGTTGACGGGCCAGCTGGGTCGCGTTGTCGCGCAGGTCATCCGCGCCGCCGTCGATCAAACCCAGGGCTTCGGTCAAGGGGTGCATGCGCTCGGGGGGCCGTTGTTCCCCATCGGCTGGTTCACCCAACAACACGCGGCTGAGCAAGCCCAATTGCGTGGCCATCAACACCAATCGAACCCCCTCGCGTGGACCCATGGCCTGAACCAACTTGCCCAGCAGTTGCCCGCTCTCACTCACATCGGTTTGGACATCCTCGCTGTGCAGGGCCCGAAATGCGGGAAAGGACAGGTCATCGGGTTCTAGGTCACTTGCACCAGACTGCAACAGCGCCTGCCGGCTAAGCACGCCCACAAAGTCAGATGACTCGGTTAACTCACCGGGCAAGTCTCCAGCGCCCCGGAGGATGGAATCTCGCGCGGTGATGTTGACCACCAGGGTGGCACCAATGGCCGGTGGCTTGGCCCCCACGGGCAGCAGCAAACGGACCACCAAATTCCCAACCTTCAACTTGGCCAGCCCTTGGGGGTCGTACCCCATGAACTGGCCACTCAGGGCCCTGCCCTGCAAGCGCTGGTTTTGATAATCCTCGCCCACCTGCGCAGCCATGGCACCCTGCACCGCGGAAATGGAATGGGACAACAAGGCCTGGGTTTTTTGTTGCAACTGTGGACTGGGCAGCCCTTCCAGCTTCATGGTGCTTATTCCCCGTAGCCCTTCTCAAGGCGGTCTGCATTGTTTTGCAACACCAGCGCTCGTTCCAGTTCATCGGTTCGCAACTTGACCAACTGGTGGGTCTGATCGTTGTCATTCATGATTTGGCGCAAATACACGGTGCGAAGCAGGATCTCCGATTCCGTCAGCGTTTGGGGATCTTCCGGGTAATTGTTCAGCGACTGGACCAGTTGACTGAATTGCTGCTCCTGAAGGGCGAATTCATCCCACTGGGATTGCTGTGCTGACCGCAACAGACGCGCGGCCTGCTCGGCAATTTGTGCATACAGGGCAATGACGGGATGGGCATCGGGCTCGGGTCGAAACTGGTTCATGGTCCCGCCCCGACTTACACGCCAGCGCTGGCGGATTTGGCAGCACTGTCGGCCACATGGGCAATTTCGACCCAGCCAGCCCGTATTTCACCCATGATGTCGATGCACACTTGCAACAAGGCCGGGTCATTGCGCGCTGACGACAAGACCAACTGCTGTGTGGTGTATTCGTACAGGCCTTTCAGGCGAAGGGCAATCTCACCGCCCTCCTCCATGTTCAGGGCGGCCATCAAGCCGTCCTGAATGATTTGTATCGCCTTGCCAATGCAGGTGCCTTTTTCAGCATACCGGCGTTCTTCCATGTGGATGACAGCCAGGCGCATGCGTTTGATTGCCTCGTCCATCAGCATGGTTATCAAACCATGCGGCGTGGCTGAAATCACCGCGGTGTTCAAATCCACCGATTTGTATGCCTTGGCACCGTACATGCGCGCTATGTCCACATTGACATCGAATGCATTCACTGTAACAACTCTTTGACGGCGACAGCACAAATGAAATGGTTGATTTTGGTGGGATTTCACATGGCCAATCCGCCACCGGTTTGGAAATAATGTCCACAAGGCCCACTGCCCCCCACAGGACAATTTTTTTCATGAATGCACAGACGGTACTGAACCTTGGGCAGGATGCCCTGCTGACCATGCTGATGGTCTCTGCACCCTTGCTCTTGATTGCACTAATCGTGGGACTGTTGGTGTCGATCGTTCAAGCGGCCACACAAATCAACGAAATGACCCTGTCGTTCATCCCCAAAGTCTTGGCCATCTTCTTTTGTTTGTTGGCCTTGGGCCCCTGGATGCTCAGTACCCTGGTGGATTATTCGCGCCGATTGATCCAGACCATCCCCAGCATAATTGGTTAAGCCCGCCATGTTCGAGATCGACAGTGCATGGTTCAACACCTGGCTCATGCAATGGATGATGCCCTTCATTCGCGTCAGCGCACTGCTCGCCACGGCTCCCCTGTTTGATGCACGCTCGGTGAACCGCCGCGTGCGAATTGGCCTTGCTGCCTTCACGGCATACCTGGTGGCCGGCACACCGGTGGCCAGCTTCGACACCACACAGCCCCTGGTTCCCCTGGTTTTTCAGCAAATTCTGGTCGGGGTTTCACTGGGGTTTTTCATGCGGGTGATTTTCGCCGCCATGGAGGTGGCCGGTGACTTCATTGGCTTGCAGATGGGCCTGGCATTTGCCATGTTCATTGACCCGCAAAAAGCCACCACCTCGCCGATGATCGGCGCGTTTCTCAACATCATGGCCACGCTGGTCTTCCTCAGCATGAATGGCCATCTCATGGCCATGGATGGCATCCTCACCAGTTTTCAGGTGGTGCCCATCTCGACCGATTTCAGTTTTCTCAACCCGTTGAAAATTGCCCAAAGTGGCTTGCTGTTGTTTCAAATCGCCATGCAGCTCACCTTGCCCATCATGGCGTGTGTGCTGTCGGTGAACATCGCCTTGGGCCTGTTGAGTCGCGCAGCGCCGCAGTTCAACATCATGTCGGTGGGGTTTTCGATCACCATCTTCGCAGGCCTGGCGCTGCTGTACCTGTCCCTGCCATTCTTTGTCAGCTTTTTCGAAAGCGCATTCAACACCCTGTTTACCATTCCGATCTGGAATCGGTAGCGCAGTGGCGGTTCAAGACTCGGGGCTTGGCCCAGGGTCCATGCCCACCGGAATGTCCTGTTCGCCGGGAAACACCGCCTCATCAACCTGGCCCTGCTCCATGGTGTACAAATAGGCCAGCAGCTTGGCCACAGCGGTGTACAGCGTTGGGGGAATTTCCCGGTCAATGTCCACGTGCTTGTAGAGCGCACGTGCCAGGTGTGGCACTTCAATTTGGGCGATGTGATGGGTTTTGCCCAACTCACGAATCTGGTGGGCAATCAGGTCAACGCCCTTGGCCACCACCCGTGGCGCACCCTTGCCATCCTTGTAAGCCAGGGCCACCGCGTAATGGGTGGGGTTGGTCACAATCACATCCGCATTGGGAATTGAGGCCATCATGCGTCGGCGCGACATGTCCCGCTGTATTTGCCGAACACGGGCTTTGACATGCGGGTCTCCCTCGGACTCTTTCTGCTCCCGCTTGATCTCCTCCACATTCATCCGCAACTGCTTGAGGTACCGGAAAATCTGGTACGGTGCATCGGGCGACACAGCCACCGCGAACACCAAGGCCAGCACCATCGCGTCCTTCAGGGCCAAGGCGGTTGCCAGTTCAATCGCGTTGGGCAGGGGGATGGTCATCATGCGGGGAAATTCATTCACATTCATCCACACCAGGCCGAACGCCACACCGCCAATCACCAACGCTTTGACGAGGGCTTTCACAAACTCGAACATGGCATGCGCGGAAAACATGTTCTTCAACCCGCTGATTGGGTTGAGCTTGGAGAATTTGGGCTCCAGGTTTTTGGTGACGAAAACCGCACCACCCACCAGCAAAGTGCCCACCACAGCAGCCACAGCCACCGCCAGCAACCAGGGGGAAATCACGAGCAATGCCTTGAGCAGCAATTCCATGAAAGCCACCGGCATGCGGGCGGGGTCCTTGGCATCGGCCACACTCAGGGTGAGGGCCGATTTCATCAATTGCTTGTTTTGGTCGGTCAGAAACCCGGACAGAACACTGACCCCCAACAAACCAACCAGCACCACCAATGCGCCGGCAAGGTCTTTGGATCGCGGTATGTTGCCCTCTTCCCGAGCTTTCTGGATTTTTCGCTCGGTGGCCGGTAACTCGCGTTCGACATCATTGTCTTCCGACATGTCGGCTCACGCGAAACTTTGAATCAGGGAACCCATCAGCAGGTTCCAGCCATCAATCAAGACAAACAGCATCAACTTGAATGGCAGTGAAATCAGCATTGGTGACAACATCATCATCCCCATGGACATCAGCACACTGGAGACAATCAGGTCAATGATGAGAAACGGCAGAAAGATCATGAAACCGATCTGAAACGCCGTCTTGAGTTCACTGGTGACAAAAGCCGGGATAAGCACCGACATGGGCGCATCTTCCACCTTGCTCACGGGTTTTTCAGCATAACTGGCGAACAGTGAAAAATCCTCGGCTCGGGTTTGCTTGATCATGAATGCTGCCACGGGTTTGGTGGCCACATCCACAGCTTGCTGGAAGGTGATTTTTCCGTCGTCGTAGGGCAGATACGCCTGGTTGTACACCTGATTGAAGGTGGGCGACATGATGTAAAAAGTCAGAAACAGACTCAACCCGATGATGACCTGATTGGGCGGCGAGTTCTGCGTGCCCAACGCCATCCGCAACAGGGACATCACAATCACAATGCGCGTAAACCCGGTCATCATCAACAGCAGGCCGGGCAGTACCGTGAGGAATGTCATGAACAGCAGCGTTTGCACTGGCAGCGAATACACGGTGGAGCCGTTGCGCCCCGGGGTGGATACGAAACCTGGCAATTGCTGCGCCCATGCCGGTTCCAGCACCAACAGCAAACCGATCATCAGTGCAGTGGCCAATCCAAATCTTTTCATTGATCCGCCTCACCCTGCGTCATTTCTTCACGAATTTTTTGAAGGCGATTCATCTGCACCTCCGTGAGCTCGCCCTCAATACTGTCGATCAATTTCATCGCAGCGTCGAAGTCCTCAATTTCCATGTAGGCGGCCGCCAACTCAATGCGGGCATCGTTTTCATTCTTGAATTCAGGCTCTTCAAACCGCTCAGGCTCTACATCCACCATCGGGTTGGTAACCTCGGCATCGGCCTGCGCAGCAGGCGGCACATCAATGGCATCATCATCGGCATCAGCCCAGTCCGGCGGCGTGTCATCAAAGTCGGGCTCAGGCGGCAAGCTCGCCATCACCGGTGGTGCAGCCTGCGGGGCAGGTTCGGCATCCACCACTGGCTCATCCATCATCGTTTCAGGCAACTCGGGCCGGTTGGGCAAGGCTGCCACCGGTGTTTGCGGTGCGGGCAATACCGGTTCTTCACGCAGCGCGGAAGGGGCATCCGTTGACTGCATCGGGGCGGGAATCCACTGGGGCCTGTTGCGCAGCATCCAGGCATAACCCGCCACCAGCACAATCACTGCAAACACAATCGTGATGACAAAGTAGCGGATCAAATCATTGCCCCGCGCGGGTTGTGCCGGTTTGGCCACGGGCTGCTGTGGTTGAGTTTGCGCCGAAGGACTTGCCGACGAGGCTGGCGCGGCAGATGCTGAAGCGGGTGCACCCACAGCGGGCGACTGAACCGGCGCTAGCGGCTTGTCCGGCGCACTGCCGGTTTCAGGAACAGGCTGCGCACGGTTGGTCTTTGCATCCGTTTGCAACGTTAAGGTGTAGCTGCTGGGCTCCTGTTCAATGTCCCGACTCACTGCGGCTTCTACCACGGCCTTGCTGGCTTTGATTTGAAACAACAAAGCGAGACGGTCTTTCAACTGACCCATCACACCCAGCGCAGTGCGTGCCTGTTCACGCAGGTTTGGGTCTGCATTCAGTGCTGCATCCGACTTGGCCAGCAATTCCAGATCACTGGCTGTGGCGCGGGGGGACGGCATCGCGCCATCATTGGTCTGGTCCAACAGCCGTAGCTCAATTCCCTCGGGTGGAGCGGGTTCCAACACCTTGTCAGCGTTGACATCGGCATCTTCCGGTTCGGCCACCGGTTTTAGCAGGGGTGTGGGTGCTGGTGGCGCCGGGGGTTTGGGCCTCTGGATGTCACGGGTGCGAACCACACCATTGTCGATTGCATATTCACGCAACAAGGGTCCGTCGGGTGTTGAAGCCGAAAATGTCAACACCACCGACCGTGGCAACGGGTCCAATGCTGTGACACGCAAAAAACCACCTGCTCCCTGCGGCTGCAGGAAAAGCCGGGTTCTGACGCTGCCCTGAAAATCGCTGTTGTCGCCACCCACCAAATTCACAACCACCGATTCGGGATTGCTCAACTCCTGGGGGCTGGCTGTCAGTGCAATGTGGGCGATGAACGGCATGCCGGCCTGGGAACGGATTTCCATCCGGCCCAATTCAACCGCCTGAACACTGTGGGACAGCAGCAACCCGGCCATGCCCACTGAAAGAAGAAAACGGAGCATGCCTTAGCCGTTGAGTTTGCGCAGCCGCTCCGAGGGCGTCACGATGTCGGTGAGACGGATACCGAAGCGGTCGTTCACCACCACCACTTCACCCTGTGCAATCAGGCAACCATTGACCAGCACATTCATGGGCTCACCAGCCAGGCCATCCAGCTCCACCACACTGCCCTGTGCCAACTGCAGAATGTGTTTGATCGGAATTTTGGTTCGCCCCAGTTCAACGCTCAGGGTCACGGGGATGTCCAAAATGATGTCGATGTCGTTGCCCGATTCCTCGCTGCCCTGACCGGACAACATGCCGAAGCGATGCGCCTCAACCTCGCCGAGTTCAGATTCTGAAATCACTTTGCTCGCGGGGTCGGCTTGGGTTTTGCTGGTGTCTGTGGTCATGTTGAAACTCAATCCTGAATTAATCGGCTTTGGCAATGTCAGTCAGCTTGTCCAGGTGTTCGGAACCATGCTGGGTCACCAGCGAATACACCTCGCTGAGCGATTTGAAATCCGCACCTCTGGGCGTTCTCAGCAACGTGGAGTCATCACCTGGTTTAATCATTTTTTCCACCTTGACCGCATACTGCCCCCCGCTCACGCCATAAGAACACTCAAACACGGGAACGTTGTCAACGCGGGCCTGCACGGTCGGCCCCATGCTCAAGGGAATGAAATCGCCCTGCTGCAGCGTGAGCACATCAGCAACCGTCAACTGGGTCGATGCCAGGTTGACCTGCAACTCAACTTCGGCCTGCTGCATTTGGCTTTTGAGCATCTTGGACCAACGGCGGTCCGTTTCACCCTGGTTGCTTTGCACGGCCGAGCTCATCGCATCCCGGATGGGCTCCAGCGATGAATAGGGAATGCAAATGTGAATGGTGCCGGAAGTGGCGCCCAATTCAATCTCAAACCGGCTGGACACCACAATCTCTGCCGGGTTTGCAATGTTGGCGAACTGGGTGTGCATTTCCGAGCGCACATACTCTGGGACCAACGGGTACACCGGTGCCCATGCCTTGGCATATTCGGAGAACACCACCTCAAGCACCCGCGCAATGATGCGCTGCTCGGTTGCGGAAAACTCGCGACCCTCAATTTCGGTTTGCAAGCGACCATCACCACCGAACATGGTGTCGACCATGGCAAAAATCATGGTGGGGTCCAGAATCACCAAACCATTGCCGCGCAGTGGCTTGAGCGAAATCAGGTTCAAATTGGTGGGCACCGCCAGGTTGCGGATGAACTCGTTGTACTTGATAACTTTGACAGAGCCCACGGTGACTTCGGGCATTCGCCGCATGAAATCAAACAAGCCGATGCGCAACAAGCGGGCAAATCGCTCATTGATGATTTCCAGCGTTGGCATGCGCCCACGGACAATGCGCTCCTGCTTGGCCAGGTTGTAGGGCTTGACTTGCGACTCTTCCGAATCATCCGAATTGAAATAGGAGTCCTCTCCGGTGATGGCCCGGAGCAGCGAATCCACTTCATCTTGGGTGAGAAATTCAGCGAGCATGGATACTCCTTCAGACCGGCATGCTCATGATGTCACTGTAGGCCTGCAGCAATTTATTGCGGGTCTGGAGCAAGGTTTGAAACTTGAGTTGTGCCTCATTGGACGCAATGGCCACGTCTTCCACAGACACCTTGGGATCATTCATCTGAAGACCGACCGACAACTGACGGGAGGTATCCTGTGCCTTGCTGACCGACGACAACACATCACCAAACACCTCGGTGAAACTGGGCGTGCCGGATGCAGACTGAGGACTGATGCCCGACTGTGTACCCAGCAATTGCAAGGGAGAAGCACTGGATAATCTGGACATTTCATTCATGGCGTTGAACCCCTGTACAGGTTTCGGTTACTCTGTGTGCAAAGTATCGCCCAGCAGCCCTTGCGCAACTTTGCAGTAAAACACCGAAAAAACCCAAAGTGATCCAACAATGCCCAACGCCATGACTGCACTGCCCCCGATGTTCGCAAACCGGAAAGCCCCTTGGCTCACACTGCTGATGGGTCTGTTGATGGGCGCTGTGTTGCTGATGACCGCCTGCAGCAAGGACCTGGAGTTTTCTCAGCGCCGGATTGCAGCCCAATCATTTCTGGACGCGATTGCAAAAAACGATCAGGCCGCCGCCACCAAGCTCAGTCTGAACACGGCCGAGCACCGCATGGCCATCAAGCTCTTGAGCGAAGCCGTGGCCCTGCGTATCCAGAATGAACACATTCAATCGTTTCGCTATGTGTATGTGTCAGACACACTGACCGAAACCAACCGCGCCCGGGCTGTGTTCTCACAAGTGGTCGATGGTCGGCCGTCTACGGAAAACGTGGTGGTGGAATTGCACTACTTGCCGCAAACCAGCGCATGGCTGGTCAACAACGTTATCCTGCGCTAGCACGGACGCCCTTCAAACGTAGAGACTGATCCCGCTGGCCTTCACCGGCTCAGTCTCGGCCGGCGCCTCAGCTGCATCGGCTGCCGCTGGCGAATCTGGCTGGTGGAACACACCGCGCCCCTGTTCACCCCGCTGGTTGAATTGCGATTGAGACTGCCCCTGACTTGCACTTTGACCTTGCCCGGGCGTGCCCGCGTCACTGCCACTGGACGGGCTGTTGACGAGAATATCGCCATTGAATTTCAAGTGCTGGAGTTGATAACCCATGTTCTCCAGGGTTCGCCCCAGTTGTTGAGCGCCGTCACCAAGACCTGCACCCAAACCAACCCGGTCTGTGTTCATTTCCAACCGCATGGTCCGGTTTTCAGCCATCACCAAGAGGTCAAGGCGGGCACCATCGCGCAAATGCAGGGTGACCTCAACCCGACCCGGCAAACGCATTTCAATGGATTTGAGCGCGTCATTCACAACAGTGATCAGTTCTTCAGCACGGCCAGCACCTCGCGGCAATGCCACCGGCGGCAAAGTACTCGTGGACGTTACGCCACGCGGCACTGAAACCCCTGGTTGGACTGACTCCACCGGACCCGATACTGCAGGGTCTGCAGTCACAACACCCACTGGGCTGCTGGGTACCGCCACGGCATCGTCAGCGGCCAACACCGAGTGATCTTGATCCGGCTGCGCAGGGTTGGCAGACAACTGTCGCGAAAAACGCTCGCTCTGCTTCATCCATTCCAGGGTTGAAGCGGATACGGGCTCTGCAGAAACCCACACCGAGGCGGACTGCAAGCGCTGGCGGGACGACAGCACAGGCGGCTGCAGTTCCCGCTCCGCCGTGGTCAACGTCGCCAGCTCAACGCGAGGTGCCGGTGCATCATTCACCGGGGGTTGCATGGGTGCGGCAGCGGCAGTATTGGGCTGCGGCCTCGGCACAGCCGCAGTCACCGCAGGCTCTGCTGGCAGTGACTGCGCCGTGAACACCGCAGGGGCCTGCACCGGCTCAGGCGCATCGGCTGCTGAGGCGTTCATCAGTCGGCCAGGCAACTCGGCTTGCACAGGCGGCTTGGGCAGCATCACTGCCTCAGGCTCCACCGCATCGCTGGCGTTTGTGGTCACCTTCAAAACAGGCGCTGCGAATACAACCGCGGTTTCAGTCGGTGTTTGCGTCGGTGTGTGCGTTGGTGCTTGTGCGGGCGTGTACAGCGACAACTGCGCCACTGGCTGAGCAGGCACCGCGGCTGTGGCCGAAACACGTGGCACTGGTTGTGCTGCCCCGGTTGGCAGTTGGACAGCATCCTCAGCCGCTGCAGAGGCCGGCACGTCAAGCTCAGCCGCCTGCACGGGCCAGGCCGGTGCAAGCGTTGTGACGGGCGTTGCCTGCGCAGGCACATTGACGGTTGGCTCCACACCCGCGTTGCGCGTCAACACTGGGTCGACTGGCCTTGCAGACTCCGCCACCGGCGCCTGGTTGGGCAGCACGGTTGGCACGGATACCGGCACGAAAGGCACCACGGGGGGCACCATGGTCAACGGCAATGCGGGCGGCCCGGCCACAGAGTCGGCCACATCGTCTACTGTCGCCATCGAATCCGACCTGCCGAGCGGGTCGGCCTCAACCTGCAAACCAGGCAGTGCGCTGTACCCGTTCGGGTATCCATCCATCCACACTGCAGCGGTCGGTGTTGTCGACACATCCAGTTCGACAGGCTTGATCGTGGCCGGATCGGCACCCTGTGTTGAACGCATTTGCGCCAGGGCAGTTGAAAACGCCAGGTCAATGAGGGCAGCGTCGTCCATGTCGGTCAAATCTTGCCCCGACACCGGTGTTTGCGTCTGTAAAAAATCCACCACAGCCTGCCGCTCATTGGGCGTGAGGGATTGTGCCGGGTTGGACACCGACGGCAACTGCCCCGAAACAATATCCAGCAGCGCAATCATGCAGCGTTCTCCAGGGACAGGGGCGAACGAATCTCCTGCAGGGTGTTGCGCACCCAATCCATCATGGCGTTGCGGCCCTGGGGAGCCAATGTCGTTAACACCGCACAGAATTCTTTCCACTGCACCAGGCTCAGCTCGATGACGTCATCCAGCGCACCATCTGGCCCAGGCAGCATTCGGACCGCCAACACCTGCGGGCCGGTCAAGTGATAAAAGCGAAACTCATCCAACACCAACAGCGGGTTGATACCCCCGCACTGAATCAAGGCATCCAACACATCACGACGGGTTGCATGCGTTGGCAAGGCATCCAGCGCTTCCGCGCAACTGGATTGCACCGCTGCAAAAACTCGAGCCAACTCGGTGTCCAGTTCACTGGCCTGCACTTGCATCACGGTCAAGTGCTTTCGCAAGGCGCGCAGTTGAACATCCGAACACATGACCGACCACTGGCCGGCCAGGCTTCGGCGGTAAGTGAGGTAAAACGATTGCTCCTGGAGACGAAGCGTGACCGGAAGATCAATCAACTTGCGATCATAGGCCCCGGCAGAAGCGCCCAGCGGGTAACTTCGAATGTAGAGCTCTTCGATGTGAGGAATGCATTCCACGTGTTGGCTCCCGTCGGTCAGAACGTCCATTGCCTTCAATTGCCACACCTTAACAAAAGCGGTGCGGCGTATCTTTTCAACAATGCGCTGAATTTCGAAGGGTGTGCTGCCAAGTTGTTGGAATGGACTTCCGGTTAAATAAGCGTCATTGGTGCAAGCTGTACCAACCCAACAACATCACAGCGCGAGGCGAAGATGGGCGTATTTCAACAGGGATTAAGTGGACTGAACACCTCACAGAAAAGTCTGGAGGTGACTGCCAACAACGTGGCCAACGCCAACACGGTGGGCTTCAAGGCCAGCAAGGCCCAGTTCGGCGACGTGTATGCCAGCACGCTGTCACGCGCAGACGCAGGCCTGCAAGTGGGCGGCGGTGTCAACATCATGGCCATCAAACAGGAATTCCGCCAGGGCAATGTGGTGGCCACACAAAACCCACTGGACCTGGCCATCTCGGGCAACGGGTTCTTCAAGGTCAAAGGCCAGGACGGACGTGAGTTCCTCACGCGCAACGGGCAATTCCAGCTGGACCGGGACAACACCGTCACCACGGCAGACGGGAAAGACCTCCTCGCATTCCCGCTGGACCCAGACACTGGCAACGTGCTGGACGTGGCCTCACCAGTGACCATCTCAACAGAGCCGATTGCACCCCGGGCAACGGGCAAGACGGAGTTCCGCTTCAACCTGGACTCCCGAACACAGCCATCCAGCATCAGCCCAACCTTTGATGCAACCGACCCCAATTCCTATGCGCAAAGTTCTGCCATTGTGATCAATAACCAGCTGGGCGAACCACTGACGTTGCAGGTGTTCTGGCAAAAGCTCGGAGCAGCCACCACGCCAGCATCCACAGGCCCCAACCAGTGGCGCGTCTACGCCACGGTCAACGACGTTCCCGTGGATATTTCCCAGGAAGCGGCTGCATACCCAGGTGCCCCCACCACCGGCGCCGCGCTGGACTTTTCAACCGACGGCACACTGAACAACCCCGCCAACGCTGTTTACAAAATTGACCTGTCGGCCTTGTCACCAGAATTTGACAGCACCAACACCGACGTCCGGATCGACATGCGTGGCAGCACCCAGTACGGCACCGACTTCCAGTTACAAAACCTGGCCCAGAACGGCTACGACGCAGCCGACTACACCAACTTCACCATTGATGGCCGAGGGGTTCTGACCCTGAACTACGCCAATGGCCAAACCAAAGACATTGCGAAAATCGGATTGTTCCGCTACCGCAATCCCGAAGGTTTGCAACCAGTGGGCAACAACAACTGGGTGGCCACTTTGCAGGCCGGGCCGGAGTTTGCATCCAACGCGGGTGACGCCGGTTTTGGTTTGGTTCAAGCCGGTGCTGTTGAAGAAGCCAACGTCGACTTGACGGCAGAGCTGGTGCAAATGATTGCCACGCAGCGCATTTATCAAGCCAACTCCAAGAGCATTCAGGCCCAGGACACACTGCTGCAAACCATCACCAACCTGACTTGATCCAGTATTGCGGCAATTCACAGGGCTTGTGCAACTGCGCAAGCCCTTTGCGCTTTCTGGCATACTGCAACACAACTTGATACCCAGTCACTTTGGAGATGACCTCACAATGATCACGCCGTTTTCAGCTTTCGCCTTGTTTGTGACCAGCGCAGTGGCGCATCAACATTACAGCCAGGCCGACGGCAACCCGACGCCGCCAACCGCACCACTGGCAGCCCCCCGCACTACTGATGACACAGCCAGTCGTGGAAAATCCTACACAGCGAAAGATGTTCTGGTATTTCAATCGGCGGAACAGTGTCAGCAAGCAGGCCCATCCGATGCCAAGCTGTGTGGTGACTTCCCCAAACTCAACCCGATTCCCAGCAAAGACAGTGAATGGCTTGAACTGGCCAAAAAGGCGGTGGTGTCCTTTTCCCTCGGATTTGGTCAAACAGATTTCGGAACCAAATCGGCACAATCTGCAGTCAACCTGAACGCTGCCCAGTTTATTCCCGAGGTGTTGCGGGTTGGGTTCAACCCAACCGGATATGCCAACACCAAGCGGGATTTCGACGCTGCCAAAAATACCAAAACCCTGTCGTATGACCTGAAAATTTGTGCACTGGGTGGACGTGTTAGGGCCAGTGTGAGTGATCATGCGCCCATCGACCAATGGTCAGCCCCCGATCGTTTCTCGATTGCAGAATCGGCCTGTGAAGAATTGAGCTTCCGGACAGACCCCAGCGTGCTGTCCAGCCTGCTGACGGAGATCACCCGCAGCGATGCCAAGCAATTTGAACTGCAATCCCAAGGCCAGTTGGGTCGAATCATTGGAAAAACCCGATACGCCGGCTCGGTGGCCAGCCTCAAACAACGGATTGATTTGTCCGGTGATCAACCCGTGATCGACTACCTGGACGGCGCCATTGGCTATTGCTCCTCTTACAAAGCCTCCGTGGACTGGAATAGTCAGTGCGCATTGAATGGTGTCGTGATGGATGGCCTGCGGGTGCGCAAACAAATCCAGACGCACCGATCCGTGTTCCCGGGCACCTCCTATGTGGCCTTGTCGATGGCTGATGGTCTGGGTGAAAACAAACAGCCCAAACAAGCCATGTACGACATGGTGGGGCAGGACCTGGCCATCCAGCAGGGCGCCTTTGTACCCACGGAGGGAACCATGACCGTGGTTGGTCGGCAAGGTGAAAAAATCCGTCTTCAATTTTCAGACGAAAAAATCACCGCCACCCGCTTGAATGCCCTGGGTGAAGCCACCGGACAGGCCCAACTCAGTGCCAAACAAATCATGATGGCTGCTGGCCTGGGGCGTTGAAATTGAAGGCAATACCCGCCATGCGCAACACCGACCGCACCGACCGACTGGGGCGCCGTGCCCTGCTGCTGTTGCTGCTGGTCGGAGCCGTGCTGATTGGCGGGGTGTGGGGTTACCTCACACGGCCTGCGCACAGTGCAGTTGGTCTGCTGGAAATCGGAAATACAGACTGGACAGAGCAACAACTCCACGACAAACTTCAAGCAACCCTGGGTAGCATCCAGGACCCAGCGGTGGCTTTCAAAGCCCTGGAAGACCGCCGCGGAGAAAGCTGGATTCAACCCCAGGAGTCGTTCGAAATCGCCAGTCGGGAGTTGGCCAAGGCCTTGTCTGCCCGTGAATTGCCCAACACCAACCTGATCGAAATCCGGTTGGACACCCACCGGGCTGCCCAGTGGGAACAGGTGCTGGAGTCGGCTGGTGATGCCTGGCTATCCTGGCTCAACATTCAGAACCAGACATCCACTGACCAGCAAATTGAAGCACTGGAAGAAGCCTTGCGAGCCAAGGAGCGGGAAATTTCTGCCGCCTTGTTGGCGGAAAAATCGAACCTGCAACAACACACCGACAGCAAGGCACTGGCTCGATTGCAGCAGCGGGAACGCAGCCTGCAGGCTGCACTGGAAAAAACCTTGAAACAAACACCCGATGCCGGCGTGCAACCACCAGTCGCGGCACAGGCAGCGGTCTACAGCCAACAGGTTTTGCTGCAACGCTTGAAGAACCGTGAAACACAACTGCTGACTCAGCAGCAACAACTGCAGGCCGACTCGCCGTTGGCCGACAGCCTTCAGTCAGAACTCAATGCCGTACGACTTGAGATGGCACGTCTGCAGGAACAAGTGCGCAGTGTGCAGCAAAAGCTCGATGTCGATCGCTCACAACTGTCGGCCACGGATCGACAATCCCGCATTCAGGCACTTGAACAATCGCTGCGACAAACCCGGGAAGCAATCCAGGCAGCATCCACAACCACCGTGGAAAACGTCGCTGAACCCAAACGCCACAGCGATCAACTGTTCAAAGAACTGGAACAATTGGACAACCAATTGATTGATGCCAAAAAAGCCAACGCACAACTGAAGCTGACTTGGTATAAAAAACCGGCTCAGGCGTCAATCAAATGAAATCTGGTAAAGCACGTCCAGCGCATTGTCAGCGCCGGTTCGGGCAATCAGGCTGAGCTGTCGGGAATACTGATAATTCAATTTGAAAATACTGGCGGCTGTGGTCACCGACTGATCAAAACTGGCGTAAAGCTTGTCGCTGATGCGTTTTCCAATCGTGATGATCCGTTGTGACAACAACGGGTCATCTGCGCCAATCACGTTGGCCGACAGGTCTGCACCAGGCGCCACCGCCACCTTGCTGCCCACCGCCCGGGAATCGGCAGCCGTGAGTGAACCCGTACTCAGCGCCACATCGTCGATGCCCAATTGGCGCGCAATTTTCCGGGTAGGGCTTTCATCATCATTGCCGAAGATGGCAGCCGCCGCCGTTAGCAACAGGGTTTGGTCCCGATCTGCGGAATTGGTACCGCGGCCAATGATCATCCACGAGAGCTTCTCGGAATCGGGTACCGCTGGGTCGCTCACCAGGGTCACCTTGGGCCGCTGGGCAGTGCCGGTGATTTCCACGCCGGCTTCCACCGCCACCCCTTTCCGGACCGCACGCACATTGATGCCCGGGTTTTCCAACGGTCCCTGGAAATTCACCACACCCCGCTCAATGGTCAAGTCCTGCCCATAGGCACGGTACGTTCCATCCACCGCCTGAATGGTTCCAGTGGCAGACAAACGTCGGCCGGAACGGCGATTGCCACTGCCGCCCACCCCCTCCAGCATGCTCAGCTTCAAACCACCTTCCAACCGCGTGTTCAGGCCTTCTGCACTCACATAGAACAGCTTGCCCAAGCGGGCCTGCAATTGCACATCCAACGGCAAGCCCGCCGCACTGGCCGCATTGCGACCCTGGATTACCACATCGTCGCTCAGGGTCGGCACGCCCGAATCGGGCGACTCGACATACGCACCCAGCACCTCGATATCGCCGCGAACGCGAAGAGGCTCGCCCTCGCGGTCGGGCTGCTGCACCTGCAGGCCTGCATCCAGCATCACCCACCGGTCAAAGCGCTGCACCAAGGGCGCGCGTTGGGCCTTCACTGTCAGCGCGCCCTTCAAACCATTCAAATTCCATTCACCACTGGCGGTCAGCCGGCCAGTGCCCTGAATCAGGGGCCCCAGTTGCTCAATGCGCTTTCGGGGTGGGCGGCGGTTGTACACATTGAATTCCGCTTGCTCAATGCGTGCTCGGCTCGTGTTGAAATCCACCACCACATTGCCGTCTTCCAGCCGAACCCCCTGGTCCAGCTGAAAAATATCCAGATCCATGAAAAACAGTCGCCCCTGCACATCGGGCTCATTCAATGAGCCTGCAATGGCAACGGCCACCTGACCAGTGCCGTTGGTTCTCACGCCACCACTGAGCAGAGGACCCAGCCAATTCAGTTGATACAGACCTGCCGCGATGCTGCCCTGCATGGGCCCGTTGCTTGCCAAGCCCCAGCGCTGGGTGACCGGGTTTTTTTGAACAGGTACACGCAGGTTGGCGTTGATGGCGGCGAATTGTGGTGCCACCAGGTCCAACTGCATGGCTGCTGCAGTGCGGTCAAACTGCAAGTGGGCATCGAACCGCTCAATGGGTACATCGATTTGTGAATCCTCCAGCACCTGCAAGCCACCCGACACGTGCTGAAGATCAATCACCCCCTGAACACTGGCTGCGTTGGCCCGATAACGCCAATTCACCCGTGCCACCAAGTCCTTGGGTTCAATCGAGGCCTGGGTTCTCAAAATTGGCGACAACCGCGGAATACCCAGCGCAGGCATCTCACCCTCAATCTGGACCGTCGACCCATCCAGTTTCAACACGGTGTTGCGAATCAGGGTTTTGTCTTCCCCCATCAATTCCAGCAAGCCAACCTGAAGGTAGCGTGGTGCCCAAACCAGGGAGACTGGTTTTTGCAAGGTCAGGCTTCGGGCGGGAGTCCACAACCCTTCCGCTTTCAAGCTTTGCAACACACCCCGCCAGCCCAGCGGCTGGCCCGGCCGGTCTGTTTGCGGCCCCACCCCGCCGCGCAGGCTCAGGTCGACCTTCAAAGGCCGCTGACGGCTAAATGGCGTCAACCCTGAGGCCACCTGTGCATTGAAGGTGTGTTGACGACGGGTCCCGGTCAACTGCAGGCGCAGGGTCTTAACCCAGGTTTCCGCCAACTGCAAACGGGGACTACCCGGTAACGGCTGGCCAATGCCCTCGGCTTGAAGATCCATTGTCCAGGGGGATTCGGGTCGGCTGCCCAAGGCAAATGACCCCTGAATACCCTGAACCACCGCCTGGTCTGCCAATCGAAGACCAGTCACCTGAAGGTCACCCTGCGCATCGGCCTGCAGACCCTGGCCCTTCAAGCGGGCCTTCAGCCGAATATCCCCAGCCAACGGTTGATTGAACACACGTCCCAAAGCCGCCAGCTGCGGCAACTGTGCATCCAGTGACAACACATCATCCGGCGCACCATACGCACCATCCATGCGAACCGTATTGCCCAGCATGTTCAAATCAACCTGCACCTGGGTGAGTCGCTGCAAACTTCCATCGGCCATGGCATGCCATTGAATTGGCGCATCTGCCAAACGTGACGCTTGCAGTTGCGAACGCAGACGTCCCGCTGGCATCCATTCATCCCGAACCAACTTCAAGGTGCCGTCAAACTGACCGTCTCCATTCAGGTCACCTCGAGCCCATGAGGATGCACCGGGTACCCACGCGGCAGGGTTCAGGTGGCTGAAGGTCACGTGAACACGGGCAGGCCAGTTGCCCGCCATGTTCACGTACCCGTCACCCTGAAGCCGCGCGTTCTTTTGCTGAATGTCCAACGCATCAATCGTCCAACGTTTGGCCTGCACACTGCCATTCACGGACACATCAAACGCATCAGCCACTGGAACATCGGCCAACACGGTTGGCCGAATACCCTGGCCACGCAGGGACCAAGTCAACAGCCCATTGCTCAAACGATCGGATGCAGCCTGCAGTTGCACAGAACCACCCGGCCCACGCTCATCGGCCAGTTGAATCGGCTGCACCGTGGCGCTGGCCTGCACGGGAATGCCGTGCTCTAACTGTGCATGAACCTTGGCCACCAAACGGCCCAAGGGCAACCCACCGCGCTGCAGGGCCAATGGGGTTTGGTTGGTTACATCCAGGTTGGCGTTGATCACGCTGAAGTCTGCATTCGGTTCAACCGCAAGGTGGATGTTCAACAAGGCCTTGGGTGCGGCACTGAACCAGTCCCTGGGGTTGAACTGGCGGGCATCCAGCGTGGCCGACTCCACTGGTGCCAAGGTCAACGGGTGCAACACGCCACTGGCTTGAAGCGTCTGCGTCAATCGCGGTTTGCCTGCTTTTTCCGACGGGGTCTGCCGGCCAGTTGCGGTCAGGCTCAACTCGGTTCGGTCGAGCGATCCCGCCAACCGGGCTTGCGCGGTCAAGGCCAGGTCTTGCACAGTCCGTTTGGCGTCGGCCTGGGCTGTCAACGCGTAGGGTTTCTCAAGCACCAGGCGGCCAGACACGGCCAGGTCCGCACCATCCAGGCGGGTTGACCACTGCTCGACGGTCAATGCACCATCGCGAACCACAGCGCGGGCATCCACCTGCTCCAGCGCCACGGACGGAGACACCACCAGCTGATCAATGCGCAGGGCCTGCAGCTCAACATCCAGTGGCAATTCAATCTTGTCGGGCAACTCAATCGGCTTTTCCTCTTCATTGGACGGAAAATTCAGGCTCACCGCTTGAGCCTGGAGTCGCTCGATCCGAAGTGTTCCGGTGGTCAGGGCCGACCAGTCCACACGCAACCTCAAGCCGCTCACGGCAATCCGTTGGGTCTTCCCGTCTGCCCGGGTGGATACCCACTCCAGCGCATCCAGTGAGAACCCCTGCCACACCGTGCCGTCAACCTGGCCCACTTGGGTCTGCGGAATAAAACCCAATGCCCAGCGCAACCCGGCGGAAGTCCCCAATAGCCAGTACATGCCCAAGGCCAGCAGCACTATTCCGGTACCCAGCAACCCAAACAACGCTGTGGCAAAACCCTGTTGTCGGCAGCGCACCCTCAAAATGCCACCCCCAGTGAAAAGTGGATGCGGACGCGGGGCTGGTTGACCGCCTTGGCCACATCCAACGCAATCGGGCCTGCCGGTGTTTTGTAGCGCAAGCCCACACCCACTGCTTTTTGCAGATCCAGTTGCGACCAATTGTCAGCCACATCACCCACATCCGTGAACACGGCAGCACCCAGGTTGCCTTTGAACCAACGCGTGTATTCCAGGCTGCCAATCATCAGGCGCCGTCCACCGACCAAAATCCCTTGGTCAAGCACCCCGATGTCCAGAAACTCAAAACCTCGCAAACTGTTGGTGCCACCGGCCCGAAACAGATAATCCTGGGGAATGTCGCGCCGCGCGCTGGCGGCAACCGTGCCAGCCTCTAGCCGGGCGGAGAACAGGTTTTGGCGGGATGGGGACCAGAATCGCTGCACGCGGCCATACAGGCGAACAAAATCCTGATCCGAGGCCAATTGCTCGCTGGCTGCGGCCACCTGCCCGTATGCAATGTAGCCGCTGGATGGATTCAACCGGTCATTTACCCGGTTGTGGGTCCACGACGCACTGCTCACCAAAGCCTGCGTCGCACCGAAATTCACACCCAGTGACTGCCGCTCCTCCTGCTGGTAGTTCAAACCCAGGCGCACCTCATTGCTGCCAAACCGGTACTCACGAATACCCCCCACCGAGTTGCGATTGATCTCCAGATTGCTCAAGGTCTGATGATCGGACGCGATGCCCAACGAGTCCACCACGCCACGCCGGGAGGGCGGGAAAAACAGGTCTGCGTAAGCAGACTGGCGCTTCTGTTCCAGACGGGCACCGGTCGACAAGGTGTAGGCCTTGTCCCACAGGTTATTGAACTGGTAACTGGCTTCGGTCCGAAACCCGGTGTTTGAACTGTAGCCAGCACCGAGGCCCAGTCGCTTGGAATCACTTTCCTGAACAGACACCTGAATCGGCACATGCGTTGGCGTTCGGTCATCGGTGTCCACCTTGACATCAACGCCAGAAAAATAACTCGTGTTCTGCAAATCGGACAGCAAGGTGAGCAATTTCTCCTGCTCATAACGGTCGCCAGGTTCAATGGTGTTGTAACGCTCTATCAGGTCAGGGCGATACTTGTTCAGTCCCTCTATTTGCAATGGGCCAAAAGTAAACACGGGGCCGCTGTCATAAACCACCCGAAGTACCACAGAATGCGTCTCAGGGTCCACCTGTGCGCTGCTTTCGGCCAGCGTGGCGGCCGCAAAATCGCGCGAGAGCAAATCCCGCAACAACAGGTCTTTGGACGCAGTCCATTCAGCCTGATCAAACGTTTGCCCCCGGCCCAGCAACCACAGCGTCTTCAAGCGCTCACGGCGCTCTGCAAACTGCGGCTCATTGATGGCACCGTCAAACTCAATCTGTAGATCGGTCACGACACTGGGGGGCCCAGGGTCGATGGTGATGATCAATCGATTGGCATCGGGAACACGGGAAATCACCGGCGAGAAGTAGCCCCGGGTGCCCAAGGCATCGCGCAGAACAGGCCGCAAGCGTCGAAACAGCTGCCACACATCGCCTTCATCATTGACCGTGGCAGACCGGCGAATCGGTGCCATGGCATTTTGAATCAAGTCCTCAAATTGGGCAGGCACGGTCACCCGCACTTCAGGGATATCCGCCGGTTCCTGAGCCAAGGCAAACCGGTGCCCCAGGAGCGCAACCCCCAGCAGCACCGCAATCAACCGTGTTGGGACAAAACTTTTCAAAGCACATTCTTTTTACAACAAACCAAGGGGCATGTTAATGGCTTTTGCCGCTCAACCACCGCCCCAAAGCCGGGCAGTGGGCCAGCGGATTGAAAGTGTGTCGTCTTCAAACACGCATCAGACACAGTCAATACGTTAAAAACATCCACGCAACACATGTAACAAAATCGCCGGAAAGACAAATCACATTCCACGAACAGATTGATTTAAAAACAAAAAAAATTTTTTCTTTTTTTGAATCCAAACACAATCGGCTGTCAGTAAAACCTGTATCCATTTGAAGTCTTTTTACATCCATTTACTGACGAGGTCCACCATGGCATCTCCCGTTGCAACCATTAAAACCACCACCACAGGCCTGGACGTTTCCAGAGCCGGACAACAAATGACGCTGGGACAAGACGGCAGCTTGGCTTGGGGTGACGTACTGACCAACAAAACCGCCGCTGATATTGAAGTGCTGATTCCCGCCCAATACAAAGGCCAGGGCAGCACATTGCTGACATTGGCGCCTGGCGCCTCTGCCGAACTCAAACAGATTCCCAGCCCAACGGCTGACGGGTATGCCCGCACCGAAGTGGTTGCGCTCTCCGAAGGCGTTGAGCTGTACGACATTTCAGATGACATCAGCTCAGCCATCCTGACCCCCTATGAAGGCACCATGAGTGGCTTGGTGGGTGCAGGGTTGCTGGCCAGCGCCGCTGGCGGCGGTGCCGGTGCGGTTGCCTTGGGTGGACTCGGACTGCTGGGCCTTGCAGCCGCCGGTGGCGGTGGTGGCGACACCATTGTGACCGATAGCGGCACTGGCACTGGAACAGGCACTGGAACAGGCACTGGAACAGGCACTGGAACAGGCACTGGAACGGGCACCGGAACAGGCACTGGCACTGGCACCGGAACAGGCACTGGCACCGGAACAGGCACTGGCACCGGAACAGGCACTGGCACCGGAACAGGCACTGGCACCGGAACAGGTACTGGCACCGGAACGGGCACTGGCACCGGAACAGGTACTGGCACCGGAACGGGCACTGGTACCGGAACAGGCACCGATGGAGAGCCCGTGGGTGTTGCAGGCTTGGTCAGCGCAGTGGGCTCTGGCCTTGAAGCCGCCGGAACAGGCACCCCCTTGCAGCCGCTAACCGACGCCTTGTCATTCGTACTGGCTGGAAACACCTCCACCGCCACAGCACAATCTGCCGGATCTGAGCGCTTGAGCGCGGCCGCCGCAGACCCAAGTGGCGGTCAATTGTCTGGCGCAGGTTTTAACGGATTGAGCGGTGTTTTGACGACCATCGGATCGGCCATCGCTGGACAAGACGAGCCATCTGGCTTGGCCAGGTTGGTCGGTTACGCCGTGGGTGTCAACGAGACTCCCGATGACCGATCCACCGGCGTCAATGGTGGCGTGGCCAGCCTGTCCCGCGGCTTGGCAGACGGCACCAGCGCCAACGGTGCTGTGTCTGGTCCTTTGGTTGACGTGATCAAACCCCTGGCAGCCGCATTGGGCTACAACGATCAAGGCAAAACCGATGGTGTGGCGCAAGGTTTGGGCATTATTGCCAACTACTTCGCCACCAATGCAGAAAACTTTGGCCCCTTGGGCGTGTTGATTGGCGCGCTGGCACCCGTGGCGGGTACTGGCGCTAGCGATGCCGGGCACACCGGCTTGGCTGGCTTGGTCGACGAAGTGGGCGAAGGCTTGGTCGACCTGACCGACACCAGCGGCAGTGCCTTTTCACCGTTGTCCCCCGTGACCAATGGGCTGGCCGACGGCTTGGCCATGCTGTCTGACGGCTTGGCCACCGGCGGAGAAACCATTGTTGAACAAGGCAGCGCCAATGAAAGCACCGCACCCTACGCAGAAGCGCTGGGCGGGCTGCTCGGGCTGAATGCGGATGATGGCACCGGTGGTGGCAACACTGGCGGTGGCGACACCGGCGGCGGTGACACTGGCGCCGGCATGTTCACCAGCGGGGCTGAAACCCTGGTCGGTGCAGCACCCCTGGAGATGATCCCCACGGCCGGGCCTGCCATCGAAAGCGGTATTCTCTCCGGCGCACAGATGCTCGACACACTGGCGAGCGGTGGACTGCCCGGTGGCAACACTGGCGGTGGCGACACCGGCGGCGGTGACACTGGCGCCGGCATGTTCACCAGCGGGGCTGAAACCCTGGTCGGTGCAGCACCCCTGGAGATGATCCCCACGGCCGGGCCTGCCATCGAAAGCGGCATTCTCTCCGGCGCACAGATGCTCGACACACTGGCGAGCGGTGGACTGCCCGGTGGCAACACTGGCGGTGGCGACACCGGCGGCGGTGACACTGGCGGCGGTGACACTGGCGGCGGCATGTTCACCAGCGGGGCTGAAGCCCTGGTCGGTGCAGCACCCCTGGAGATGATCCCCACGGCCGGGCCTGCCATCGAAAGCGGCATTCTCTCCGGCGCACAGACGCTCGACACACTGGCGAGCGGTGCATCCCCCCTGAGTTCAATTACACCCCCTGCAGGTACCGAGGCCGTGTTGAACCCATTGCAACAGGCACTCGGCGCGTAATCAAACACACGTCAAGCCGCCTGAAAAACCCCGCTGCGGCGGGGTTTTTTCATGGTGTGCGCACCCTGAATCCATTTTTGAAAGCACCCAGTAAAATACAGACAACACCTACAACAATTCCACCCACCGAACCCGAGAGAGGCATTCATGAGCGACACACAAGCACTGGGCAAAATTGCCAGCCCCACCGACAAATTGCTGGTTCAGCGACAGGGTCAGGAAATTGCATTGGCGCAAGGTGACGTTGTGCTGGCGGGCGATATTCTTCAGAACCGCGACGCCGCACCGGTGGATGTTGAGCTAAAAGCGCTGTCAGACGGTCAGGCCAGTTCATTGGTCACCCTGGCACCCAACGCGGCTGCCCAAATGTCGGTGACCAGCGGCGCAGAAGGTGGGCAGTTGATTGAGGTCACCTCGCTGTCCGATGGCGTAGAGCTGTTTGCCATGGGCGATGGCGCCAATGGCGCCGTTCTTGTGGCCGACTCCGGCGGGTTTACTGGATTGGTGGGCGCAGGCCTGCTAGGGGGCGGCCTCTTCGGTGGTGCCAGCACCGCGGCGGCTGTGCTGGGTGGCGGCGTGGCCGTGGCGGCAGTGGCCACATCCAATGACAGTGGCAGCGGCGCAGCAGCCACAGTCGACACCCGGGTGGACAACGGCACGGATACCAATGCCCCTGGTGACAGTAACAACGGCGGTTCCACTGGCGGGGATACGACGGGTGGGGACACGACCGGTGGCGATACCACCGGTGGCAATACCGATGGCGGAAGCACATCGCCACTGTCGCCCTTGAGCGACGCGCTGGCCAACACTCCCCTGGCCCCTGTGGGGGATGTATTGGACATGGTGGGCAGCGCCTTGCCGCTCAGCTCGCTACCCTCGCCATCTGACTCACCAGTTCCCTTGCCCCTACCGGTCTAAACCCAACGTTGCATGCACGAAAAAAAGCCACCGAATCCGGTGGCTTTTTTCATTCAAACTTGTCGTAGTGAATATGTTCCGGTTTCACGCCCAAGGCGCTGAACCTGGCGATGGCCGCATCGATCATGGCGGGAGGTCCGCACAGGTAAGCCTGCACACGGGGCCAATCCAAGTTCAGCTTGTTCAACGCATCGGTGACATAACCCCGCGGGCCTTCCCAACCTGAATTGGCCGCCTCTTCGGACAGCACTTGCGTAAAGTTCAGTGAACCGCGCCAGCCCTGCTGAATGCGTGCAATCTCATCGGCTGCGTACAAGTCGCGCTGTGTTCGGGCACCAAACAGGTAATAGGCATCGCGCGTTTCTCCAGCCCATTTGGCCTGGTCCAGCAAACTCAGAATCGGCGCCATACCACTACCGCCAGCCACACACACAATCGGGGCTGGTTTTTCACCTTCAGGGGCACGCAGGTAAAAATCACCAAACGGGCCACTCACGCTCAAACGAGTTTCCTGGCGGTTGGCCTCAAACAGCCACTCGGTAAACCGGCCTCCCGGCACTTTGCGAATGTGGAACACCAATTCATTCAACTCTTGGCCTTTCGGTGCCACTGCAAAACTGTAGTTACGGCTTAAGCTCAATTCCTCCAAGCGAAGCTCGGCGTACTGCCCGGCCTTCATGGGCATGGCATCATCCAACGCGACCCGCAACTCCACAATGTCGTGGGTCAGGTTTTTCTGGCCCACAATCGTGCCGCGGGTTTCCACCAAACGGTCACCGCCCGAGGTCAGGTTCACCTCGATTTCCAGGTCTGTTTCTGGAATGGATTGACAGGCCAAAATCATGCCGGCCTTCAAATCCTCGGCACTGAGCACATAACTGGAGTCGGTCAATTCCCGCACTTTGCCGCTTTTGAGCGTGCATTTGCACTGTGTGCAACTGCCCACGCGGCAGTTGTGTGGAAAGCCCAACCCCGCAGACAGTGCTGCATTCAAAATCACTTTGCGGCCCTTCTCCACCTCAAAGCTCTGTTCTCCACCAGCCACAGACACCTTGAAGGTTTCGCGGTGTTTGCGCTTGGGTGCAGCGCTCACCGCACCCCCTTGTTGCAATCCCAACCATTCCAGCAGTTTCATGGGTAGTCTCCGGTTGAAACAGCGGTTAAACCGTTGCCGGGCTCATGGATTGAGCCTGTTGTTGTTTGCCCAACTGGGCCGACTTCAAACCTTTCATACCGCTTTTCAGGCTGGCCTCGATCGCCAATTTCTTTTCCTCGGGTGTTGCAAAGTGTTCGTCCCAGTGGTTCAACAAGGGGGTCATGACCCGTTTGTACAGGGGCGGAACAAGGGTCAGCAAAATGGTGCCCAAGTAACCAGTGGGCAACATCGGCGCATGGCGATAGCTGCGCAGGTTCCAGTACTCCTGATCAGCCTCGGCATGGTGATGGCTGTGGCGAGTCAAGGCATACAACAGCGCAGTCGATACCGACGCATTCGTATTCCAGCTGTGACGTGGCTCTACCTTGTCTTCAGGTCGACGCACAATGCCGTAGTGCTCCATGTAATTCACGATTTCCAGCAAGGTTTTTCCGCCGGCTGACATCACCCAGAACATGGCCACGGCCCACCAGCCACCCAGTGCATAAGCACTGACGAACAGGGAGAGACTCATCAAATTGCCACGCATCATGCGGCTGTGAATCGGGTCCCACACCGAATAACCAAACTTGGCCAGCCGCTGCTTTTCCAGTTTCCAGGCCGAGCGGTAGCCGCCCAACCAGCTTTTGATCACAAAAGTGTAAACATTGTCACCACGCTGGGCTGTTGCTGGGTCAGCCGGTGTACCAAGGTTTTTGTGATGCCCGTACACATGCTCAATCGCAAACGAGGCATCGCAAGTAAACGCCAACATCCAGCGACCCAGAATCATGTCGCGAGGACTGTAAGTGCGGTGGGTCAGCTCGTGGCCCACGTTGGTGCCACCGGCACCAAACAGAAAAGCACCGGCAACTGCGCCAAAAAACCATTGGTACCAGGTGGTGTTGGCCTGAATGGCCAGGCGATCATAGCCAAACCAGTCTTTCATCACCCCATCAAGGCCCAACACATCGTGACTGGACACGCCCCAGCTAAACAGCAGCGTGACCCACATCAACAGGGGCAAGGTCAGCCACAGCATGAAGTTCAAAAAGAACTCATTGTTGAAGCGCGGCTCTGTGCGATCTTCGGGCAACAGCAAGTCACCCACGGCAACCACCATGACCAAGGCCACGATACCGGCGTACATCCAGGGCCCACCCTGGAACATCACGTGCATCACCGCAAAGGCAATCACGGGAAAGGTGGTGAATTTGAGATAGTGCAGCATGTTCGGTCTCCCAAGTTAACGCACGGTTTAAATGTTGTTGGCATCCGTGGATGCGCTGTGCGTGCTGACAGTGTGAAAGCATGTTAACGAGTGTTAACATGGTCGTCAACCCCCCAGCTTTTGCTTCAGAAGTGGGGCTCTAAATCCGAGCAAGCGGCCGAATTTGAAGGCTTTTGGATATAATCAAGCGCCATGACCATCCCTTCCGCCTCCACCCACGGCCGTCAACGCCTCATCGATGCCGCCCTCAACCTGAGCTATCACAAGCGCAGCTTTTCCAGCTTGGGCATTCGGGAAATCACGCGGGAAGCGGGTTTGTCTGCACCAGCTTTCTACCGGCATTTTGAAGACCTCGCTGACCTTGGGCAGGCCGTCATCCGTGAGGTCGAGCAAGCTGTCATCCAAGCCTTCACTGAAGTGCGCCTTGCAACCGCCAAAGAAGCCGACCTCGACATCCGGCCCATGCTGCTCAAACGTTTCTTTGACTGGGCGGTCGACAACCCCAAGCCCATTGTGATCGGTGCATCTGAAGCCTTTGGTGCACTGGAAAAAATGCGGCTAGGCCTGAAGAAGACCTTGAGAACCATCAGCCAGGACATCTGCGCCGACTCACGCATTTCCCGCCTGCTCCCGGGTCTGCCTGAAGAAGAAATGATGGAAGTGCTGGAAGTGCTTGCCCAGAACATGCTCTTCATGGCGGTGGACTATGTGGAACAGCCCGAGAACCGCCAAGCGATTTTTGAAAAGGCACTTCGCATCGTCGGTGTCCTGTTTGCCGGTGCCCATGCCATTCACGCCTTGCAATCCGATATTCGTTAAAAGAAATTAACAAATAAGATAAGCTGTCATTCGCAATCAGTTCTTTCGATTAAACTATTACCAGTTTTTATAAAATCGGTTTAACAATTTAGCGAAACAGCCGTCAGGAGCCCGCATGCGCATCGCCATCCTTGAAGACGATCTCACCCAAAGCGAAATGCTCAAATGGGTCCTGGAGTCGGTCAATCACAAGTGCTACACCTTTGCCACCTTCAAAACTTTCCAGACCGCCCTGTATCGGGACAGCTTCGATCTGGTGCTGCTGGACTGGGTACTGCCCGACAACTCCGGCCCCAAGGTGATGCAATGGATCCGCGAGACCATGCACATCAAGGTGCCCGTGCTGTTTATCACCTCCAAAACCGATGAAGAAAACATTGTCGAAGCCTTGAATGCCGGCGCCGACGACTACATGATCAAACCCATCCGCCGGGGCGAATTGGTGGCCCGGGTCAATGCCTTGCTGCGGCGCGCCTATCCAGAGCTGACTGCGCCCGAGGTGTTTGACATTGCCGGCTTGGAATTTCACCCAAAATTCAGCACCATCGTGCGCCACACCAACCGAGTGGTCATGACGCAAAAAGAATTTGACCTGGCGCTGCTGCTGTTCCGCAACCTCGGCAAGCCCCTCTCACGCAGCCACATTCAAGAGGCCGTGTGGGGTCGCGACACCGACCTGCCCTCCAGAACCATGGACACCCACATTTCACGCGTTCGCTCCAAGCTATCCCTCAAGCCGGAAGACGGTTTTCGGTTAACCCCGGTCTATGGCTTTGGTTACAAATTGGAACAAGTGGACGCCGACGGGAAATCCAAGGACTTCAACGCAATCCGCAAGCAACTGGAACAAGGCGCTTGACGGTGCTAGGCGAGGCTCGGGCTATAATGGGCTGTTGTACCGCGCTATGAGCACCATGGAGCTTTTTGCTGTTGGCCTGAATTACCAATCTGCCCCGCTGGCTTTGCGGGAGCGTTTGGCATTTCCGGCCGAACAATTGGCCGAAGCCTTGCAAGCCATTCGTCAGCGGGTGCATGCACCCGAAGCCGCCATCCTCTCCACCTGCAACCGCACCGAAGTGTACTGTGCAGCGGCAGACGGGCAACAACTGGAAGCCGACTTGCTGAGCTGGCTGTCGACCAGCAAAAACATCCCCCCCCACGAACTGCGCCCGCACCTGTACGTGCTGCCCCATTCGGACGTGGTTCGGCATGCCTTCCGGGTGGCCAGTGGGCTCGATTCCATGGTCCTGGGTGAAGCCCAAATTTTGGGTCAAATGAAACAGGCTGCCCGCACCGCAGAAGAAGCAGGCACCCTGGGGCAAATGCTTCACCAGCTGTTTCAACGAACATTTTCGGTCGCCAAAGAGGTGCGTTCTCAAACCGAGATTGGCGCCCATTCAGTGTCCATGGCATCAGCCGCAGTAAAGCTGGCCCAACGTATTTTTGGCGACCTGTCCAAACGCAATGTGCTGTTTATCGGCGCGGGCGAGATGATTCAACTCTGCGCCACCCACTTTGCGGCCCAACACCCCAAGTCCATCACCATTGCCAACCGCAGCGCGGAACGTGCGCAACAATTGGCCCAAACCCATGGCGGCCAGGTCATTGGTCTTGGACAAATCCCAGAGCAACTCGCCAACTCCGACATCGTGGTGTCGTGTACAGCCAGCACCTTGCCGCTGATCGGGCTTGGCATGGTGCAACAGGCCTGCAAACGCCGCAAGCATGCCCCCATGTTCATGCTGGACCTGGCAGTGCCCCGCGACATCGAAGCACAGGTGGCAAGCCTGGATGATGTATTCCTGTACACCGTGGACGACCTTAGCCAAATTGTTCAGGAAGGCCGTGAACACCGCGCAGCCGCCGTTGAACAGGCCGAGGCCATTATCGAAACCCAAGTGCAGGGCTTCATGCGCTGGATGTCTGAGCGGTCGCTGGTGCCCGCCATTCAACAGTTGCACCAACGTGCCGATGACATTGCCCAACTGGAGCTGGAGCATGCGCAACGCCTGCTGGCCAAAGGCACCACACCCGAAGAAGTGCTGCAGCTGATGGCCCACCGCATGAGCGCGAAATTCATGCATGGCCCGATGCAAGCGCTGCACAAAGCCACACCGGCAGAGCGTGAGCAACTGCTGCAATGGCTACCCGATCTTTTTCAAATCAAACACCCCAACGCCTAGATGAAAGACAGCATGCGGTCGCGGCTGGAGCGCCTGACGCAGCGCCTGGCCGACCTCGATGAATTTTTGTCGTCCCAACACGCTGCCAACGACATGGCGCAGTTCAAGGCCATCACTCGGGAGCGCTCTGAACTATTGCCTGCAACCGAACGTTATGCCGAATACCGGCGGCTTGAAAGCGATTTGGACACAGCCCGCCAATGGTTGACCGACCCAGACATGCGCGACATGGCCCGCGAAGAAATTGCGCACAACGAAGCACAATTGACAGCACTGGAAAGCGACCTTCAGCGCCTGCTGCTGCCCAAAGATCCAAACGACCACCGCAACATCCTGCTGGAAATTCGGGCAGGCACTGGCGGGGATGAGTCAGCCCTGTTTGCGGGTGACTTGTTTCGGATGTACACCCGCTATGCAGAACGGCAAGGCTGGCAAATTGAATTGATGAGCGCCAGCGACAGCGAACTGGGTGGCTACAAGGAAGTGGTGGTGCGCTTTGCGGGCAACCAAGTGTACAAAACCATGAAATTTGAATCGGGTGGGCACCGGGTGCAACGGGTGCCCGCCACCGAGTCACAAGGCCGCATCCACACCTCCGCATGCACCGTGGCTGTGCTGGCCGAGCCTGACGAAGCAGAGGCAATTGAAATCAATACCGCAGACTTGCGCATCGACACCTTTCGCGCCAGTGGTGCAGGCGGTCAACACATCAACAAAACCGACTCCGCAGTGCGCATTACCCACTTGCCAACTGGCCTGGTGGTGGAATGCCAGGATGAGCGCAGCCAGCATCGCAACAAAGACAAAGCCATGAAAGTATTATCGGCTCGCCTGCAAGACAAAGTGGACCGGGAGCGGCAAGCAGCCGAAGCTTCACAACGAAAAAGCCTGGTGGGCTCGGGTGATCGGTCAGAGCGCATCCGCACTTACAACTTTCCACAGGGTCGCTTAACGGACCACCGCATCAACCTGACCCTGTACAAACTGGACCAAATCATGGATGGCGACCTGAGCGAACTCATGGCCAGCTTGACAGCCTTCCATGAGGCGGAACTGCTGGCCGAAATCACAGCCAAGGAATAAAGGCTTGAACCCACCCTGCACCATCAACGAGGCACTGCAGCATGCACGGCGTGAAACCGCCATGCCCATGCTGGAACTGCGTCTGCTGATGCAAACCGTGTGCGGACTTACCAACACCCAGATCATCAGCCGAGGTGGCGATGTTCTTCAGCCGGAATATCAGGCTCACTTCATGAGCCTGGTTCAGCGTCGCTACGCTGGTGAGCCCATCGCCTACATGCTGGGTGAAAAGGAATTCTACGCTCGACCTTTCAAGGTCACACCGGCCGTTCTCATTCCCCGCCCCGACACAGAAGACGTGGTCACCCAAGCGATTGCCTGGATTAAACAACGCCAGGCGCAACAGCCCAATCGCACCCTGCGTGTGCTGGACATTGGCACAGGCAGTGGCGCGATTGCGCTCACCCTGGCACTGGAATGCACCGGGATTGACGTACTGGCCTGCGACATTTCCGTTGAGGCCCTGGCCGTTGCCCAAGACAATGCCCTGCGATTGCAAGCCCCTGCGGTGCAGTTCATTCAAGGTGACCTGCTGGATGCCGTTCGAACGCACCAGCCCGATGCCCGCTTCGATCTCATCATCAGCAACCCGCCCTACATTGAAGCCGGCGACCCCCACCTGGACCAGGGTGATTTGCGCCATGAACCACCGGACGCGCTCACGGACCATGGCGACGGGCTTCGCTTTTACCGGGCCATTGCCCAGGAGAGCCCCGCGTTTTTGACAGCAGGCGGCGCGGTCATCGTCGAACATGGCTACCGGCAGCAAGGCGCGGTGGTCCAACTGTTTCAGCAAGGTCCTTTTGTCAGCGTGGCGGGGTTTACCGACCTGTCTGGCAACCCCCGGGGCGTTCTGGCCAGCCTTGAATTGCGGCGGAACACCCCCATTTCCATTACAATTCAAAGTGTTTGATTCATTTGCCTTGAAAGGAAGTGCCCCATGAGCATCCGCGACACCATTCACCAAACCGTCACCAGCCACCCGGTGGTTCTGTTCATGAAAGGCACCGCCCAATTCCCGATGTGCGGTTTCTCGGGCCGTGCCATTCAAATCCTGAAAGCCTGCGAAGCCCAGAATGTGGCCACCGTGAATGTGCTGGACGATGCCGAAATTCGCCAAGGCATCAAGGAATATGCCAATTGGCCCACCATTCCCCAGCTTTACATCAACGGTGAATTCATTGGTGGTTGCGACATCATGACCGAGATGTTCCAGAACGGCGAGTTGCAACAACTGATTGCCAACGCCAACGCAGGCCAAAAGGCCTGAGCAAACGCCGCTTTGACTGCGCCTCACCAACAACAATCCATCACCGTGGCCATCACGGGCGCCAGCGGTGCCCTGTATGGCCTCAAGGTGCTGGACTTGTTGCGTGCCCGGGGCGACACAGAGGTTCACTTGGTGGTGTCGTCGTCGGGGTGGCTCACCATCGCCAGCGAAAGCGACCTCAGCAAAGAAACCATCGAAGCCAAAGCGGATGTGGTGCACAGCCCCAAATCGGTCGGCAACTGCATTGCCAGCGGCTCATTCCCCAGCAAGGGCATGATCATTGCGCCTTGCAGCATGCACACCTTGGCCAGCGTGGCCACGGGCTTGTCAGACAACCTGATCAGCCGAGCCGCCGATGTGTGCTTGAAAGAACGCCGGCGGCTGGTGTTGCTGCCCCGTGAAACCCCACTGAACCTGGCCCATTTGCGCAACATGGTGAGCGTGACCGAAATGGGCGGCATTGTGATGCCGCCGGTGCCAGCGCTGTACCAGCGCCCGGGGTCCATTGATGAATTGGTCACCCACACCGCCCAACACGCCATTGAGCTATTGGGTTTACCGGCCTTGGAGTCTGCTCAGCGGCCCGTGTGGTCCGGTATAAAAAACCGCTGACGCAAACCGGAATCACCGGCCAAACCCAGATCATCCAACAATCGCGTTAAACGGGCACCCGCTTTGGGGTTGCTGCGCTGGTGCTTGCGCGCCAGGATAAGCTCGTTTTTCATGGAATGCTCCCACCCCACCAGCTCTGTCACCGTAACCTGGTAGCCATGTGCCTCCAACTGCAGGCAACGCAACACATTGGTTAGCTGGCTGCCAAATTCACGTGTGTGCAACGGGTGCCGCCACAATTCAAACAAGCTGCTGTTGCCCAAGCCACCCTGTTTCGCTGCTTTTAAATGGGTCGCCACCTCAGCCTGGCAACAGGGCACCAGGGCCATCAATTTGGCTTCTTTCTTCAAACCAAACGCGATGGCATCGTCGGTGGCGGTGTTGCAAGCGTGCAATGCGGTCACCACGTCCACCGTGGCCGGCAAATCGGGGTGATCCGTGCTTTGGGCCACCGGCAGGTTCACAAACTGCATACCCTGCTCAAACCCCAGCTGACGGGCCAAAGCGCTCGACTTCTCCACCAGTTCGGCACGGGTTTCAACACCTGCCACCCAGGCACCTTCGGGCTCAGCCTTGAAGACCAAGTCATACAAAATAAAACCGAGATAGGACTTGCCAGCCCCATGGTCCACGAGCGAAATTTTTCCACCTTGCGCGGCTCGAAGTTCCCGCAGGTGCGGTTCGATGAATTGGGTCAGGTGGTACACCTGCTTGAGCTTTCGGCGGCTGTCCTGGTTGATGCCCCCCTCGCGCGTGACAATGTGCAAGGCCTTCAGCAGTTCGATGGACTGGCCGGGGCGCAGGCCCAACGTGTCGTCAAGGGACGGTTTGTTCTTGGATGCGGGCTGCTTGGCCATGCGCTGGGCTCCAGCTCTACAAAACAACGGGGAAACTTTGGGAAGAGAAAGGATGGTGCCGCTTGTCGGATTCGAACTGACGACCTACCGCTTACAAGGCGGTTGCTCTACCAACTGAGCTAAAGCGGCACTTTGAAGAAGCGCTATTTTACTCGAGTCAAATGACTTTTGCTCTTTGAACCCGGTTTTTTTGCATTTTTTTCATCTGGACCATCGGACTTCACCACCACCATGGGTTTGGAATCGCTGGAGGGGCCTTCAACAGGCCGAGGCCCTGCGCTGGTGGGTATGGTCGGCTCTTGCGCAGAGGGCTCATCATCCAGCACAAACTGAACAGCCTCGTTGCCATCCCCTTCGATCTCAGCCAGCGGTTTGAGCACTTCGAAAGCCATACCATGCCCATTTTCACGAGCATAAATGGCACTCACCTGCTCGATGGGTACCATGATTTCCCGGGCTTTGCCGCCAAACCGGGCTTCAAACTCGATCCACTCGTTGCCCAATCGCAGCTTGTTGGTGGCCAAGGGGGACACGTTCAGCACAATTTCACCCGCTTTGACAAACTCACGGGGTACCTGGGTGTGCTCATTGACGGCCACCGCCAAATACGGCGTAAAGCCGTTGTCGACCGCCCACTCGTGGATGGCTCGAATCAAATAAGGTTTGGTGGACACTTCACTCACAACTCACACTCCAGGCGCAGACGCCCCGCTTATCGGCGCATCACTTTTTCAGAGGGGGTCAGCGCATCAATAAATGCCGGCTTGGCAAAAATGCGCTCCGCATACTTCATGAGAGCAGCGGCAGACTTCGGAAGTTCAATGCCGTAATGCTCCAAGCGCCACAACAATGGGGCCAGGGCCACATCCAACATGGAAAACTCTTCGCCAAGCATGTATTTGCTCTTGAGGAACACAGGCGCCAGTTGGGTCAGCTGCTCACGAATGGCCAGCTTGGCTTTCTCCATGGCTTTGGGGTTGCCGCCTTTTTCAATCACGCTGACGTGCTGGAACAGTTCACGCTCAAAGTTGAACAGGAATAGGCGGGTGCGGGCTCGCATCACCGGGTCTGCTGGCATCAGTTGGGGATGCGGAAAACGCTCATCAATGTATTCGTTGATGATGTTGGACTCGTACAGAATGAGGTCACGTTCAACCAGAATCGGCACCTGCCCATAGGGGTTCATGACACTGATGTCATCCGGGCGATTGAACAGGTCAATGTCCTTGATCTCAAAATCCATGCCCTTTTCGTGCAGCACAAAGCGGCAGCGCTGCGAGAACGGACAGGTTGTTCCAGAGTAAAGAACCATCATGGTGTAGTCTTCCCAAACAAAAAATGGCCGGGGCGACTTTCGCGCCCCAGCCCAGGATCCAATTCAATACCGACGTTTATTTGATGTCTTTCCAGTACGCGGCGTTCAAGCGCCAAGCGAAGATGGTGAACACACCAAAGAACAACAGGACAATCACGCCCAAGCGGAAACGGTCTTGGCGTGCGGGCTCGCCCATGTACACCAGAAAACTGGTGAGCTCTGCAATGGCCCGGTCGTACTCGGCTGGCGCCATTGTACCGGGTTTCACCTGCTCAAAACCCACAAACTTGTGAATCGTCTTGGATTCGTCGTGCGGGTCCTTCACTTCCTCGAACTTGGCCACACGCTCACCCTGCAACTGCCACAACACATGGGGCATGCCCACATTGGGGAAGGCCATGTTGTTCCAGCCGGTTGGACGGCTTGGGTCTTTGTAGTATGTGCGCAAGTAGGTGTAGATGTAATCCGCACCGCTGCCGGCACCGGAAGCACGAGAACGCGCAATCACGGACAAGTCGGGGGGCGCCGCACCAAACCACTTCTTGGCGTCCTTCGGATCGATGGCAGCCGTCATGGTGTCGCCCACTTTGTCCGTGGCAAACAGCAGGTTTTGCTTGATTTGCTCATCATTCAGACCGATGTCGTGCAGGCGGTTATATCGCATGCTCTCGGCCGAATGGCAGTTCAAACAGTAGTTGGCAAACAGCTTGGCGCCGCTTTGCAACGCAGCCTTGTCGTTGGTCAGGTCTGGCGCCTTGTCCAGCGGAAACTCGCCGCCAGACGCCAACACCAGCGACGGGACCAAGGCCAGTACAGCAATCAGTTTTTTCATTGTTTGATGTCCTTTCATCTCGTGCCGCTTAGTGCGCTGCGAAGATCACACGGTCAGGCACAGGCTTGAACTGGCCCATCTTGCTCCACCAGGGCATGCCCAGGAAGAAACCGAAATAAATCAGCGTGCAAATCTGCGACACTTTTTCGCCCACCGGTGACGGTGGCTGAACACCCAGATAACCCAGGATCAGGAAGGCCACAACAAATACACCGTAAAACACCTTGTGACCTGTTGGACGGTAGCGAATTGACTTGACGGGACTCTTGTCCAGCCAAGGCAGGAAGAACAGGATCACCACCGCGGCGCCCATCGCGATCACCCCCCACAGCTTGGCATCCACACCGAGGAACGGGTATGTGATGGCGCGCAGAATGGAGTAGAACGGCGTGAAATACCAAACCGGTGCAATGTGCGGTGGTGTTTTCAAGGGGTCTGCTGGAATGAAGTTGTTGTATTCCAGGAAGTAACCACCCATCTCTGGCGCGAAGAACACAATGGCCGAGAACACCATCAGGAACACACCCACGCCCAAAATGTCGTGCACGGTGTAATACGGATGGAATGGAATACCATCCAGCGGAATGCCGTTGGCGTCCTTCTTTTCCTTGATTTCCACACCGTCGGGGTTGTTGGACCCCACTTCATGCAACGCCACCAAGTGCGCTGCCACCAGGCCCAGCAGTACCAGCGGCACTGCAATCACGTGGAAGGAGAAAAAGCGGTTCAACGTGGCATCAGACACCACATAATCGCCCCGAATCCAGATGGCCAGGTCAGGACCGATCACCGGAATGGCGGAGAACAGGTTGACAATCACCTGGGCGCCCCAGTAGCTCATTTGCCCCCAAGGCAACAGGTAGCCCATGAAGGCTTCAGCCATGAGGCACAGGAAAATCGCAACACCAAAAATCCAGATCAGTTCGCGGGGCTTGCGATAGGAGCCATAGAGCAGGCCCCGCATCATGTGCAGGTAGACCACCACGAAGAACATGGAAGCACCGGTGGAATGCATATAGCGCACCAACCAACCCCAGGGCACATCACGCATGATGTACTCAACCGACTGGAAAGCCTTGGATGCATCAGGCTTGTAGTGCATGACCAGGAAAATACCAGTGACGATCTGAATGACCAACACCAGCAGGGCCAGCGAACCGAAGAAATACCAGAAATTGAAGTTTTTCGGGGCGTAGTATTCCGACAGGTGGGCTTTGTAGGTTGAGCTCAGCGGGAAGCGCTGATCAATCCAGCCCATGATGCCGGTGGTTTCCACTTTTTTGTCTGCAGCCATCTTGACTCCTCCGCGCTGGCGTTAGGCGGTGTGGTTGTCGTCCACACCAATCAAAATCTTGGTGTCGGACAGGTACTTGTGTGGGGGCACTTCCAGATTGTCGGGTGCAGGCTTGTTGGCGAACACACGGCCAGCCAGGTCGAATGTGGAACCATGGCAGGGGCACAGGAAACCACCTTTCCAGTCATCGGGCAAACTGGGCTGGGGGCCCGCATCAAACTTGGCCGATGGCGAGCAACCCAGGTGCGAACAAATACCCACGGCCACCAGGTATTCCGGCTTGATGGAGCGGTATTCGTTGCGAGCGTATTCGGGCGTCAGTTCGCCAGGCTTGCGCTCGGACTTGGGGTCGGCCAACTTGGTGTCGTTGGACTTGAGGTCCTCAATCATTTTGTTGTCGCGGCGGATCACCCAAACAGGCTTGCCACGCCACTCCACGGTTTTCATTTCGCCAGGCTTCATGCCGGCAATGTCGAGTTCCACGGGCGCCCCGGCGGCCTTGGCACGCTCGGAAGGGGCCAGGGTGCTCAGGAATGCGCCGCCAGTTGCTACAGCTGCCACACCGCCTGCGGCGCCACACGCGATCATCCACACGCGGCGCTCTTTGTCTACAGGTTGATTGTTGCTCATCAAAATAACCCCGAAAGAAAAAACCGTATTAACCCGGTGAACCATGGCCGGTCGGCCTTGAACCGAACCGGCTCTGGGAAAGCCCAAGGCCAGCCCATGCAACCGATGATTGTAACTCAGCAGTTTCGAAACTAGAACACTTTTTCAGGACAAATCGCCAGAATTCGGATAGCCCCCATGGGTCGGACAGCAAGCCCTTGAGCCACAAAGGAATTTAATCACACAGTTACAAAGAGGTCGTGGAAAACAACCGACACACCATACCGCTGGGCAATCCACGCACCCAGGGCTTGCACACCGCAACGCTCAGTGGCGTGGTGACCCGCCCCGATAAGGCTGACACCGGTTTCCCGCGCCACGTGAACAGCCGGCTCCGAGAGTTCTCCGGTCAGGTAAAGGTCGGCGCCGGCCAATGCGGCGTCCTCCACATAACCCGGAGCACCACCTGTGCACCAAGCCACGGTCCGAATGAGGCGGTCTGGGTCATTGGCACCCTGAATGTCCGGCTGTCGGCCCAAGGCGGCCTCCACAACCGCCGCCACGTCGCCCAAGCGCTGGGGTTGTTGCAAAGTGCCGACATGCACCAAACCCTTGTCACCCACAGTACGCTCACTGGGCCAACCCAGCATGCGCCCAAGCTGAATGTTGTTGCCCACCTCGGGGTGTTTGTCCAGGGGCAGATGGTAGGCAAATACATTCAAACCCGCTGACAGCGCCAGTTCCAGCCGCTCTTTCCGGAATCCACGAATCACTTGCGGGTCGCCTTTCCACATCAGGCCATGGTGAACCAGAATGGCCTGCGCCCCCTCCTGAATGGCCAGTTCAATCAGAGCGCGTGAAGCTGTTACGCCCGCCACGATGCGCTGGATGTTGCGGTTTCCTTCCACCTGAAGGCCGTTTGGGCAATAATCTGGCGTGCGGGCGATGTCGAGAAATTCGGCCAAGTCCCGTTCCAACACTTCACGATCGACTGTTTGCTGCACGCGTTGCCCTACCCATCATGATCAAAAAACTCTGGCTCACCTTCAGTCAGGCGCTGGCCGTCCTTCTGGCATTGTATTTCATGCTCGAGACCTTCCGCCCCGACTGGGTTTCAATCCTGATGCACCGCAATGCGCACCAGTTGTCCAACAGCGGCCCGGGTGAAGGGTATCGCAAGGCCGTCGAGGCAGCGATGCCCGCCGTCGTCAACATCTTCACCTCCAAAAAAATGGGCGCCGCCCCCAAGCACCCGTTTTTTGAGGATCCGGAAATCCGGAAATTTTTTGGCGACGACCCTGAAGACAATCCAGCCGAGGACGACACCGCATCCAGCCTGGGCTCCGGTGTCATCGTGAGTGCAGAGGGTTACATCGTGACCAACCAGCACGTGGTTGAAGACGCCGACACCATTGAAGTGAGTTTGAATGATGGACGCAAAGCGTCGGCTGTGCTGGTGGGAACAGACCCTGAAACCGACCTGGCTGTCCTGAAAATTGTGTTGAACAAATTGCCAGTGGTTCAGTTTGCTCAAGAAGAACAGGCGCAGGTTGGCGATGTGGTGCTGGCCATGGGCAATCCATTTGGCGTGGGTCAAACGGTCACCATGGGCATCATCAGCGCCTTGGGCCGAAACCATGTGGGCATCAACACATTCGAAAACTTCATCCAGACAGATGCCGCCATCAACCCGGGCAACTCCGGCGGCGCATTGGTCGACACGCAGGGCAATCTGCTGGGCATTAACACCGCCATCTACAGCCGCAGTGGTGGCTCACTGGGCATCGGATTTGCCATTCCCGCAAAGACAGTTCAGAGCGTGCTGAACCAAATTGTGCGCAACGGTTCGGTCACCCGCGGCTACATCGGCGTGGAGCAACAAAACATCACGGAAGAACTGTCCAAAGCATTCAACTTGCCTCAACAGGATGGCGTCATCATCGCTGGTATCGTCAAAGATGGCCCCGCTGACAAAGCCGGCTTGAAAGTGGGCGACATCCTCTTGGCCATCGACAAACAAGCCATCAAGGACACCACACAAATGCTGAACCTGATTGCCTCATCCGAACCCGGACAAAAGCGGGTGATTCGCCTGCTGCGTGAAGGAAAACCGGTGTCGCTCACCATTGAAATTGGTGTTCGACCAAAGCCGGGGGACTTGCTGAAGAAGTGAACGAGTTGCGGCGCGGTGCGGAACTGCACGCACCCCCAGCTTGAGTTGCGGCACTGCGCTTTACCTCGCCCTTGGCGACGGCCAATCTGTGGTTCAAAACCTGAGCCTCGCGATCGCTGAGGTCGACCCTCCAAAAAACACGGTCGGGAATCGACCTCTGGGCCAGCTCGTTGAGCTTGGCCCACCGCGCCTGCTTGTCACGGTTTTGCAGATTGTCCTGAATGTCGCTGCAGGGGAGGTGAACCGCGCAGGCCGCAGAGACGGTGCCACCAAATTGCACCGAGTCTTTTTGCCCCCCAGCAATACCGGTATGCCCGGCGCCGAACAGTCAGCCACCCGATCGGCTTGACCCGCACAGCATTCGAACACACGGACCGAGATGTCTGAGCGCCACAGGCGCGAGTTCTCGGTCCGGTTCAGAATGCGCGGGGCAACCTTTACTTTCGGGGGGCGTTCGGCACGGGCTGCCGGTGTTGCTGGGGGCTATAGACGGGCACGGCTACCGGTGTCGCGAGGAGGCAAGCAACCTGCTGGAATATCAACCTTATTCCAGAATTTCCTGCCGCTTTCGGCCCACCATGCGGGCAGCCAAAATACCCAACTCGTACAACAAGCAAATGGGCACAGCGAGGAACAACTGCGACATCACGTCTGGCGGGGTAACCACGGCCGCAATGATGAACGCTGCCACGATCACATAGCCGCGAATATCGACCAGTTTTTCGACCGTGACCACACCCAGATAAACCAGCACCACCACCACAATCGGCACTTCGAACGTCACACCAAAAGCCATGAACATGGTCAGCACAAAGCTCATGTAGGCTTCAATGTCCGGTGCGGGCGTAATGCTGGACGGCGCGAATTCATTGATGAAGGCAAACACTTTGCCAAACACGATGAAATGGCAAAACGCGATGCCACTCAAAAACAAAATGGTGCTGGACACAATGATGGGCAAGGCCATGCGCTTTTCATGCTGGTACAAACCCGGCGCAACAAAAGCCCAGATTTGATACAGCGTCCACGGCAACGACATGACAAATGCCACCATGGCAGTCAGTTTGATGGGCACCATGAACGGCGTGATCACGCCAGTGGCAATCATCTTGGTGCCTTGGGGCAACGCCGACTGAATGGGTTGTGCAAGCAAATCAAAGATGTGGGCCGCGCCCGGGTACATCATGAGTGCCACAAACACGATGGCGAATCCAATGATGGAGCGCAGCAGGCGGTCCCGCAGTTCAACCAGGTGGCTGATGAAATTCTCTTGTTGGTTCATGGTGTGGGCTTGTGAGGGCCGTCCTGCACTGCGGGGGCTTTTTCCAGCTCAGCCACGTCGTCCTCGATGTTTTTCACGGTCTGGTTCACCTGGCTTTCTGCATCCCGCAGGGTGGTTTGAACATCGGTCTCCACCTTCCGGGCCGCATCCTGCATTTCTGCCTGCAGCTTGCGCAGTTCATCCAGCTCCATCTCGCGGTTGATCTCGCTTTTGACGTCGTTGACATAGCGCTGCGCCCTGCCCAGCAGGTGGCCCACGGTTCGGGCCACTTTGGGCAGTTTCTCCGGCCCAATCACGACCAGTGCCACCACGGCAATCACAATCAATTCAGAAAAACCAATGTCAAACATGGTGCGCGCTGCCGGATGGGAATGAACTGCTGTTCAGAATTGTTTTAGTGTTTTTCTTTGGCTTCAACATCAATGGTGTTGGCTTTGTTGGCCGATGCATCGGCAATTTTGGCCGACTCATTGGCTTCGGCCGTGCCTTCGCGCATGCCTTCCTTGAAGCCTTTCACAGCACCACCCAGGTCTGACCCAATGTTGCGCAGTTTCTTGGTGCCAAACACCAGCATGACGATGACCAGCACAATCAGCCAGTGCCAAATACTGAAAGAACCCATGGTTTACTCCTCAATCGAATACGCTTGTTTGGAAAGTTTGATCTGAATTGGACTTGACCAGATCACGAATGTTTCATCAGCATGGGGCCCAAAGGCTGTGTGCCACCCAGGATATGCACATGCAAATGATACACCTCCTGACAGCCCACCCGACCTGTGTTCACGATGGTGCGAAAACCGTCCGCACACCCTTCTTGCTGGGCCAGCTTGCCTGCCATGGCCATGATTTTGCCCAGCACCGGGATGTCTTCCGGTGTGGCATCGGCCAGTGTGGGAATGTGCTTTTTCGGGATGATCAGAAAATGCACAGGCGCCGCCGGATTGATGTCGTGAAACGCGAGGATATCCTCATCCTCGTACACTTTTCTGCTAGGGATTTCCCCTGCCACGATTTTGCAGAATATGCAGTTGCTCACAGTGTCATTCCCCTCATTGTTCTTTGCGACTGGCCTTTTCAGCCAAACCGGACAACCCCATCCGGCGGTCCAGCTCAGCCAGCACATCGGCGGCTGTCAAGCCGTGCCATGACAAGGCCACCAGGCTGTGAAACCAGAGGTCTGCCGTTTCATAGACCACTTTGGTTTTGTCCTGGTCTTTGGAGGCCATCACCAATTCACAGGCCTCTTCGCCAATTTTCTTCAGAATGGCGTCCTGCCCTTTTTTGTGAAGCTTGGCAACATACGACTGTTCGGGATCAGCCTGTTTGCGCTCCTCCAGAACCTCGGTAAGCCGGGCGAGCAAGTCGGTGGAATTGGGTGTATTTGTCATGCGGTTCACTTGGATGGCCGATACATCTCGGCCGGGTCTTTCAACACAGGGTCCTGGGCAACCCAAGCAGGTTGGCCTTGGGCATTGGTTTCCAAGGCATAGTAAAAGCAACTTTCACGGCCAGTGTGGCAGGCAATGCCACCCACTTGCTCCACCAGCAAAACAATCACATCGCCATCACAGTCCAGGCGAATGTCGTGCACTTTTTGCTGGTTTCCGCTTTCCTCACCTTTGTGCCAGAGTTTATTGCGTGAACGTGAAAAATACGTTGCAAAGCGGGTCTTGGCAGTGATCTCCAGAGCCTGGCGATTCATCCAGGCCACCATGAGCACGCGTTTGCTCAGGTAATCCTGCGCCACCACAGTGACCAATCCTTGGTCATCAAAGGCGACGCTGTCCAGCCAGTTGTCGGTGATCACCACATCCTTGCTCATGCCGATACCTTACAAGCGAACCGTGATACCCGCCTTGGCCATGTGGGCTTTGGCTTGCTGTACCGTGTATTCGCCGTAGTGAAAAATGCTGGCGGCCAACACAGCACTGGCATGCCCGTCCAACACGCCGTCGACCAAATGGTCGAGGTTACCCACACCGCCAGAGGCAATCACGGGAATGTCTACCGCATCAGCCACAGCACGGGTTAGGCCCAAATTAAAACCAATCTTGGTTCCATCCCGGTCCATGCTGGTCAGCAGAATTTCACCGGCGCCACGGGCCTGCATGTTGCGAGCCCACTCCACTGCATCCAACCCGGTGGGGTTGCGACCACCGTGGGTATACACCTCCCAGCCAGGCTCACCATTGGACTTTTCTTTGGCGTCGATGGCAACGACGATGCACTGAGACCCATATTTGGCCGTTGCATCGCTCACCAAATCGGGATTAACCACCGCCGACGTGTTGATGCTGATTTTGTCGGCACCTGCATTCAACAGGCGACGCACATCTTCCACTTTCCGAACACCACCACCCACGGTGAGCGGGATAAACACCTGCGAGGCCACCGACTCGATCACATGCAAAATGATGTCGCGCTGGTCGCTGCTGGCCGTGATGTCCAGAAAGGTGAGTTCATCGGCGCCTTGCTCATCGTAACGACGTGCAATTTCCACCGGGTCTCCGGCATCCCGCAGTTCAACGAAGTTCACCCCTTTCACCACGCGACCTGCCGTCACGTCCAGACAGGGAATGATGCGGCTGGCCAACATCAGTAGGATTTTCCGTTCAGCTCATCGGCCAGGGCTTGGCCCTTGGCAAAGTCCAGCGTGCCTTCATAGATGGAACGGCCACAAATGGCGCCCATGATGCCTTCGTGCTCAACGCCACACAGTTGGCGAACATCGTCGAGGTTAGTCACACCACCCGACGCAATCACCGGAATGGTGAGTGCATTGGCCAAGCGCACCGTGGCTTCAATGTTCACGCCGCCCAACATACCGTCGCGTCCAATGTCGGTGTAAATGATGGCTTCCACGCCGTAGTTCTCGTATTTCTGGGCCAAATCAACCACATCGTGACCGGAAATCTTGCTCCAGCCATCGGTGGCTACTTTGCCGTCTTTGGCGTCAAGCCCCACGATAATCTGCCCCGGAAATGCGCCACAGGCATCGTGCAGGAAGCCGGGGTTTTTCACGGCTGCCGTGCCAATGATCACATAGCTCAAACCATCGTCGAGGTACCGCTCAATGGTGTCCAGGTCGCGAATGCCACCGCCCAGTTGAACAGGAATCTGTCCACCCACTGCATCCAGGATGTCAATGATGACCGCCTCGTTCACCGGCTTGCCAGCGACCGCACCGTTCAGGTCAACCAAGTGAAGGCGCCGGGCACCGGCATTGACCCATTTCATGGCCATTTCGACTGGATCTGCCGAAAAAATGGTGGGGTCATCCATATTGCCTTGCTTCAGGCGCACACATTGACCGTCTTTCAGGTCGATTGCTGGAATGAGTAACATGAGACTGTCTGTAGTGTTGTTCGAGTGGTCAGAAAACGGTCGTTGTCCGGGTTTCAGGGGTTCCAGCGCAAAAAGTTGGCATACAGGCGCAAGCCGTCGTGTGCACTCTTCTCGGGGTGAAACTGTGTTGCAAAGATGTTATCCCGTGCGATCGCACAGGTAAAGCGCAAGCCATAGTCTGACTCCGCTGCAACATCTGCGTGATTGGCGGGCTGTGCGTGGTAGCTGTGGACGAAATAGAACCAGGCACCATCGTCAATACCGTCCCACAACGCATGGGGTTTGGCGCGGTACACCCGGTTCCAGCCCATGTGCGGCACTTTGAGGCCCTGCTGCGTGGTTTTGGTGGGGTCAAAACGGATGACTTCGCCCTTGAAAAGACCAAGGCTATCGGCAGGCCCCTCGTGGCTGCGCTCCAGCATCATTTGCTCGCCCACGCACACGCCAAACAGGGGTTTGTTGGTTGCGGCGCGATACACCGCTTCCAGAACCCCACTGTCGCGGATGGCGCGCATGCAATCGGGCATGGCACCCTGACCGGGCAACACCACACGGTCGGCAGCATCAATCACCGACGGCTCGCTGGTGATGCAAATCTCCTGGCTCTCCAATTTGACATGCTGAAGTGCCTGCGCCACAGAACGCAAGTTACCCATGCCGTAGTCCACCACGGCCACAGTTCGCAAAGTGGTCACAGCGCGCCCTTGGTGCTGGGGATCATGCCCTGTTGGCGTTCATCATGCGCAACTGCCATGCGCAAGGCACGACCGAAGGCTTTGAAGATGGTCTCGCACTGGTGGTGGGCATTTTTGCCTTTCAGGTTGTCGATATGGAGCGTGGCCAGCGCATGGTTCACAAAACCCTGGAAAAACTCGAAGGTGAGGTCCACATCGTACTGGCCAATGGCCGCGCGTGTGAAATCGACATCCATGTGCAGACCTGGACGGCCCGACAAATCAATCACAACACGCGACAAAGCCTCATCCAAGGGCACATAGCTGTGGCCGTAACGGACGATTCCTTTTTTATCCCCCAGCGCTTTGGCAAAGGCCATGCCCAAGGTGATGCCCGTGTCTTCAACGGTGTGGTGGGCATCAATGTGGAGGTCGCCCTTGGCTACGATGTGCAGATCGAACAGGCCATGGCGCGCAATTTGGTCCAGCATGTGGTCGAGAAATGGCACGCCCGTGTCGAGGTGCTTCTCACCCGTGCCGTCGAGGTTGATCTTGACGGTGATTTGGGTTTCCAGGGTATTGCGCGTGACTTCGGCGGTTCTCATGATAATTTGGGTTCTGCGGCTTATTGGGCCGCCTATTGGGCCAGTTCGGCCAGGGTTTGTTTCAGTGCATCCAGAAATTGCTGGTTTTCGTGGTCAGTGCTCACGGTGACCCGCAGGCAGTCTGCCAACAGGGGGTGCGCCTTGCCCACGTACTTGATCAAGATACCTTTCTTTTTCAGGCCTTCAAAGACTTCCCATGCATTTGGCAGCCTGAACAGCAAGAAATTGGCGCAAGAATCAAACACTTCCACGACTAACTGCGGATTTCGCAGGCTTTGGAGCGCTTCGCGCAACGTTTCCCGGTTGGCCTTCAATTGGGCCGCCTGGGCCTCAAAGGCCTCAAAGTGAGTCAAGGCAAACTCCACTGCGGTGCGGGTGAGCACATTCACATTGTAAGGGGGGCGCACTTTGTCAATTTGCTCGGCCCAGGCACTGCTGGCCACTGCGTAACCCAGCCGAACACCCGCCAAGCCCAGTTTGGAGAAGGTGCGCAGCACCAGCACGTTGGGAAACTCCAGTACCCGGGACATAAAGGATGCATCGGCAAAGGCTTCATAGGCCTCGTCCACCACCACCAAGCCTGGTGCGGCCTTCACCACCTGAACAATTTCGGCTTCGCGCAAGGCCACGCCGGTGGGGTTGTTGGGGTAAGCCAAAAACACCACCTTGGGTTGGTGGGTCGACATGGCTTTCAACAAGGCGGGCATATTGAGCGTGAAATCGGGATTGAGGTCCACACCCACGAATTGGGCGTGGCTCCACTGGCTGTACACCGCATACATCACAAAGGTGGGCACGGGCGACATCACCACGTCGCCAGGCATGCAACAAGCCCGAATAATGAGATCAATCAGCTCATCCGAACCATTACCAAACAACACCTGCGCTGCCTTTGGAATATCGGAATGCGCCCGCAAAGCGGCTTCCAGTGCCGCCGCTTTGGGTTCCGGGTAGCGGTTCAGTGCAACCGTCTTCAGTGCTTCAGCCAAGGCGTCCTGCAATGCAGCGGGCATGCCCTGGGGGTTTTCCATGGCGTCCAGTTTGACCATGCCCTGCGCCGGGGCCACCACATAGGCTTGCGTGGCTTGCACATCGGTGCGAACTGTTTTTTGCATCAGGCTCATGGGTTGCGCCTTCAGTTGACTTTCTTAAATTTGGGGCCGACGCGATACTCCGCAGAGCGGGCATGGGCGGGCAAGCCTTCACCATAGGCCAATTCGGCAGCCACTTCACCCAGTGTGCTGGCGCCTTCCCGACTGGCGAAAATGATGCTGCTGCGTTTTTGAAAGTCGTACACGCCCAACGGCGAACTGAAACGGGCGGTGCCTGCAGTGGGCAACACGTGGTTTGGCCCAGCGCAGTAATCGCCCAAGGATTCACTGCTGTACGGGCCCATGAAGATGGCACCGGCATGGCGCAATTTGCCCACCCAAGCATCAGGGTCTTCAACCGACAATTCCAAATGCTCAGGGGCAATCTGGTTGCTCAGTTCGCAGGCTTCATCCATGCTGGCCACGTGAATCAGCGCACCCCTGTTTTTCAGGGATGTGGCAATCACGGTGGCCCTTGGCATGGTGTCCATGAGCCGTTTGATGCTGGCCTGCACGTGGTCCAGAAATTCCTTGTTGGGCGACAGCAAGATCGACTGTGCCATTTCATCGTGCTCAGCCTGACTGAACAAGTCCATCGCAATCCAGTCGGGGTTGGTACTGCCATCGCAGATCACCAAAATCTCCGATGGTCCGGCAATCATGTCGATGCCCACGGCACCAAACACGCGTCGCTTGGCCTCGGCCACGTAGGCGTTGCCTGGCCCGACAATTTTGTCAACGCGCGGCACGGTTTGCGTGCCGTAGGCCAGCGCGGCAACCGCCTGCGCACCACCAATGGTGAACACTCGGTCTACACCCGCCAAGTGGGCGGCGGCCAATACCATCTGGTTTTTCACACCGCTGGGCGTGGGCACCACCATTATGACTTCCTTCACACCCGCCACCTTGGCGGGCACTGCATTCATGAGCACCGACGACGGATAAGCAGCCTTGCCACCCGGCACATACAGGCCAGCACGGTCCAGCGGTGTTACCCGCTGCCCCAAGCGTGTGCCATCGGCTTCGGTGAATTCCCAGCTTTCTGCAACCTGCCGCTCGTGGAAGGCACGCACCCGCTGGGCGGCAACCTTCAAAGCATCCTTTTGGGCTGTATCCAGCGTATCAAAAGCCTGTTTCAGTTCAGTCGCAGGAATTTCAAGCGCCGCGGCCGAATCCGCTTTCACACGGTCAAATTGTTCGGTGAACTCCAGCAACGCAGCATCGCCACGGGTTCGAACCGCCTGAACAATGTCAGCCACAGCCCCTTCCACATGGGGATCGCGCTGTTCTTCATAGGCGAGCAGTGCCCGAAACTGCTCGGCAAAGTTGGCGTCTGAGGTGGACAAACGGCGAATTTGGGAGGACATCATTCAATTCCTGTTCAGGGTGCTACTGGGTACTACCACGACTTCACAACAGTGTGCTTTAAACGCTTGACGGTCCACTGACGGCCTGCGCAAACACGTCCAAAATGGGTTGCAAGTGCTCAACTTTCATTTTCAACGCCGCACGGTTCACCACCAAACGCGACGAAATATCACAAATTTCTTCGACCTCCACCAGCTTGTTGGCGCGCAGGGTTGAACCGGTCGAGACCAAATCCACGATGGCATCGGCCAAACCCACCAGCGGCGCCAGTTCCATGGAACCGTACAGCTTGATGAGGTCAACATGCACGCCACGGTTGGCAAAATGCTCACGCGCACTGTTGACATACTTGGTGGCTATTCGCAAGCGGGCACCTTGCTTCACGGCGCTCTGGTAATCAAAGCCTTCCGGGGCGGCCACGCACAATCGACATTTGGCGATGTTCAAGTCCATGGGCTGGTACAAACCGGCGCCTGAATGCTCAATCAAGACATCTTTGCCGGCCACACCCAGGTCTGCCGCGCCATGTTGCACGTAGGTGGGCACATCGGTGGCACGCACAATGATGATGCGGACATCCGGCTTATTGGTGCCGATGATCAGTTTTCTGGACTTTTCTGGATCCTCGGTCGGCACAATGCCCGCCTTCTCCAGCAGGGGCATGGTTTCTTCAAAAATTCGGCCTTTGGACAATGCCAGCGTAATCATTCCGCCACTCGCTTCACATCAGCGCCCAGTTTGCGCAGTTTCTCTTCCATTCTGTCATAGCCTCGGTCGAGGTGATAAATCCGGTCGATGCGGGTTTCGTCGGCCGCCACCAATCCGGCGATCACCAAGCCAGCCGATGCACGCAGATCCGTGGCCATCACCTGCGCCCCTTCCAGCTTCGGAACACCTTTCACGACAGCAGTGTGGCCCTCAATTTCAATGTTGGCGCCCAGACGGACCAGTTCCTGCACATGCATGAAGCGGTTTTCGAAAATGGTCTCGTTGATGATGGACGTGCCGTCAGCCACACAGTTAACAGCCATCAATTGGGCCTGCATATCGGTGGCAAATCCCGGGAACGGGGCTGTTCGCGCCCCCACAGCTTTGGGGCGGCCCTCCATGATGGCGCGAATGCTGTTGCCATCCACATCAATTTGCAAACCGGCGATCCGCAGTTTCTCCAGCGTGGCATCCATGCTGGGCGCATCGGCATTGTGCAAGGTGATGTCACCGCCGCAGGCGGCCACGGCACACAGGAATGTGCCGGCCTCAATGCGGTCGGGCATCACGGTGTGGGTGCAACCGTTCAGGCGCTTCACGCCGTGAATGGTGAGTGTGTCAGTGCCGATGCCCTCGATTTGCGCACCCATTTTGACCAGCATGTTGCCCAGGTCCACCACTTCAGGCTCACGGGCTGCGTTCTCGATGATGGTGGTGCCTTCGGCCAGCGCCGCAGCCATCATGAGGTTTTCGGTGCCGGTCACGGTGACCATATCGGTCACAATCCGTGCGCCTTTGAGGCGCTTGGCCTTGGCGTGGATGTAGCCCTTTTCGATGTGGATTTCGGCACCCATGGCCTGCAAGCCTTTGATGTGCTGGTCCACCGGGCGCTGGCCAATGGCACAACCACCAGGCAAGCTGACCGAGGCCTCGCCAAACCGGGCAAGCAATGGGCCCAGCACCAGGATGCTGGCGCGCATGGTTTTCACCAAGTCGTAACTGGCCACCGGTTCTGTAATTTCTTCAGCACGCAACGCCAGGCTATTTTCACCGTGCCAGAAACACTGCACACCCAGTGAGCCCAGCAATCGCAGGCAGGTGTTGATGTCGCGCAGGCGCGGCACGTTGTGCACCTGCACTGGCTCGGCCGTCAGCAAGCTGGCACAAAGAATGGGCAGTGCAGCGTTTTTGGCGCCAGAAATGGCCACTTCGCCGTGCAAGGGTTTTCCGCCCTTGATCAGAAACGAATCCATGGAAGGGGTTGTCCTTTCGTGTACGTGTTGTTTTAAGCGTTCTGCGCCCACTCAGCGGGCGTCAGCGTTTTCATGGACAGGGCGTGGATTTCTTCACGCATCCGGTCTCCCAGCACTGCGTAAACCTTCTGATGTCGCTGCACAGCGCGCAGGCCCTCAAATGCTTTGGCCACAATCACGGCTTCGAAGTGCTGGCCATCACCGCTGACTTCCAGGTGATCGCAGTCCAGACCTTGCGCGATGTAACCGCGCACCGTTTCAGGCAACAACATGGCAATTCCTATCTGATTGATTCAACGGCATTATTATCCCCTCAATTTGTAGCCGGAGATGACCATGCGCAGCGCAATCGTGGTCAAAATTGCCCAGGCAACCAAGCCAACACCCAAACTGAACCAGGGACTCACGTCACTGACCCCAAAAAATCCATACCGGAAGCCATCAATCAAGTAGAAAAATGGGTTGAAATGCGACACGGTTTGCCACACGCCCGGCAGGGAATGAATGGAATAGAACACACCTGACAAAAACGTGGCTGGCATGATGATGAAGTTCTGGAAAGCGGCCAGTTGGTCAAATTTTTCCGCCCAAATACCGGCAATGACACCCATGGTGCCCAACAAGGCAGAGCCAACCACGGCATGAACCAAAATCCAGCCAGGGTGAGCCATGTGCAGGCCTACAAACGCCACCGTGACCGCCAGCACACCCAAACCGACCGCCACGCCACGCACCATGGAGGCCAATACATAGGCACTGAAAAACTCAAAGTGGGACAACGGGGGCAACAACACAAACACCAGGTTGCCGGTGATTTTGGATTGAATGAGGCTGGATGAAGAATTTGCGAAGGCATTTTGCAAGACCGACATCATGACCAGACCAGGCACCAGAAATGCCGCATACCCCACGCCGGGGTAGGGTTCTACCTTGCCGTCCAGTACGTGGCTGAAAATCATGAGGTACAACAGCGCGGTCACCACCGGTGCCAACACGGTCTGGAAGCTGACCTTCCAGAAGCGCAACACCTCTTTTTTGAACAGGGTTTTCCAGCCGGTCATTGGGCACCACCACTCATCAACTGCACAAACACCTCTTCCAGGTCGGGCTTTTCAATTGCACATTCCAGCACATCCAGGTGGTCTTTTCGGCAAGCCGCCAGAATGTCCTCAATCTCGGCTGGCCGGGACAGCGCCAGGGTATAACGGCCGTCCACCACACTGCTTTTCAGCACCCGTTTTTCAAGACTGGCGGGCAATACGCCATTGATGTGAAGTGCCAGGGTTTGACTGGCGTGTTTGTTGAGCAAATTCGGTGTGGTGTCCACCGTCAGGATTTCGCCTTTTTTGAGCATGGCGATGCGGTTGCACAATGTTTCGGCTTCTTCAAGGTAATGCGTGGTCAGCAAAATGGTGTGGCCTTTGGCATTCAAACCCGAGATGAATTTCCAGAGGGTTTGGCGCAACTCCACATCCACGCCGGCGGTGGGTTCATCCAGCACAATCACAGGGGGTTTGTGAACCAGCGCTTGCGCCACCATCACCCGCCGCTTCATCCCGCCAGACAGCGTCCGCATGTTGTTGTCCGCCTTGTCGGCCAGGCCAAGTGAGCTCAGCAGCTCGTCAATCCAGTCGTCGTTGTTGGGCAAGCCGAAATAGCCGGACTGAAACCGCAAGGTTTCCCGAACCGAGAAAAACGGGTCAAACACCAGTTCTTGCGGCACGATGCCGATGCTTCGACGAGCATCACGGAACCGGGTTTGTACATCAAACCCCATCACCTTTGCGGTGCCAGCCGAGGGTTTGCTCAAACCGGCGATGATGTTGATCAGCGTGGTTTTTCCAGCACCGTTGGGACCCAGTAACGCAAAAAACTCGCCCTGCTCCACGGTGAGCGATACCTCGTGAAGCGAACGGAACTGGCCAAAATATTTGGATACCGAGCTGAGCTCTAATGCAAGAGACATGATGGGACGGACACAGCCTTGCGCGCCCGTGGGGGCGCGACAGATTCACAGGAACAGCGATTGTACCCCGTAGGCTGCCACCAAACTTTGCAGTTGGGTTGGCGTGTGTTGAAGTTGGAGTGTTTTGTCGGTTTGGGACGCGTGCCGGGCCGCAACACGCTGTGCGGCCAACACCACCGCCAGGGCGGTGGAATCAATGTGCTGGACATTCGAGAAGTCCAGCACGCGATCGCCACCGGCCACTGCCTTGGTGACCTCAGCAATCACTTGCTCACCATTGCGCACAGTGATGGCTTCTGCAGAAATTTTCATCTCAACCCTGACTGTTTTTGGCCTTCAGGCTGGAAATCAAACCATCCACACCCGACTGGTTGATGATGGGCTGGAACTGGGCTTTGTAGGAATCCACCAACCACAGGCCCAACACGCTCAGGTCATAAATTTTCCACTTGCCATCTTTCTTCTCAACGCGGTAGGCCAGGTCCACCGGCGGACCATCCTTGCGCAACACCTGGCTATTGACCACCACATCGGTGTCCTCCGGACGGGCACGCAGCTTGTCGACTTTCAGCGTTTGATCACCCACCTGGGACAACGCCCCCGCATAGGTTTTGGTCAGCAGAATTTTGAACTGCTCCACAATGGCATCGCGCTGCGCTGGGGTAGCGGCTCGCCAGGGTGCGCCCACCACCAGTTGGGTCATTTTTCGGAAATTGACATTGGGCATCACCTTTTGGTCAATCAGCGCGTCCAGCTTGGCTGGATCAGCCACCAATTCCTTCTTGCGCGCCTTGATCTCAGTCAACACCTCGTTGCTGAATTTTTCAACGAATTCGTTGGCAGGCAGGTCATCGGCCATGGCTGGCGCGACAAAGCCCAAGCCCATGGCACCCATCAACAACCCATACACCCACATTTTTACTGCATTTTTCATGATGTTCCCATTCTTGCTACGGTGACAGTTTTACAACGCGGGTCGGCGACCCGCTGTTGACTTCAATGAAGGGTCGACTCCGACGCTTCCAGACCCAGTGCGGCTTTTGCGCGGGCACTTTGTTCCAGACCACCGGGCATGGAAAATGCCGGTTGGTCCCCCGCCAGGGGTTTAAACACATCCAGGGCTGCCTTGAACGGCGGGTGCGGCTCCATCATCAGGCTGCTTTCATCCCCATCGTCCATGGGCGCCTTGTCATTGGGGTCTGGCGCGCCATCCCGAATCTGGCTGGCACGCCGGGCCAAGTAGGCGTCACGCACAAATGCGTACTTGTCCAAGGCAACGCGATCAACCAGGTCAGTGGCGGGCAACAACCGCGCCCGCTTGTCCACCAGGCTCAAAAACACCAAGGAATTGCGCTCGCTCACGTCATCGTGATAACGCAAGGGGTTCAGCGGCGCATCGACCACCTTCCCGCTGGCATCCCGAAGGGTGCTGGGGCCCAACAGCGGCAGAACGAGGTAAGGCCCAGAGCCCACGCCCCAAACACCCAGTGTTTGACCGAAGTCCTCATCGTGCTTCTGAAAACCCAACTCGGATGCCACATCCACCAAACCAAAAATGCCCACGGTGGAATTCAGTGCAAACCGGCTGATGTCGCCGCCCGCCTCTTTGGGTTTGCCTTGCAGCAGGTTGTTGAAAGCCACCGCAATGTCTTCCAGGTTGGAGAAGAAATTCCCAACCACGGTTCGAACTTCCGGAGCGGTCACCGCGTTGTAGCCCTTGGCCAATGGCTTGAGGACGGCGATGTCAACACCTTCATTGAAAGTACTAACCCCACGGTTGAACCCTTCAAACGGGTCCGCCGGAGACGGGGCACGCAGGGTTGAGCAGCCGGCTGCAGACCCCAGCACGGCCACCACCATCACCAGTTTTTGAATTGAATTGCGCACAAATAGCTCCCACGAAACCCTGTTTTTATTGATTGCTTGCACCGGCCGCTGGCGTTGGCTCAGATGCCTTGCTGTAAAGAAACTGGCTGATCAGATTTTCCAGCACCACCGCAGACTGCGTGCGGGCAAACTTTTGCCCAGACGTCAGGTTATCCTCATCGCCACCGGGTTCTACGCCGATGTACTGCTCACCCAACAGCCCCGATGTCAGGATTTTGGCTGAAGAATCCTTGGGAAATTTGAATCCTTCCTCCAGATCGATGGCAACCACCGCGCGAAAAGTGACAGGGTCCAGCGAGATGTTGGCCACACGGCCCACCACAACGCCAGCGCTTTTGACGGGAGCCCGCGGTTTCAAACCACCAATGTTGTCAAATTCCGCCAACACTCGGTACTGGGCACCGGTGGAAAACGAACTCAGGTTTCCGGCCTTCAGTGCCAAAAACACCAGGGCCAAAGCGCCGATGAGCACAAAAAGCCCAACCCAGAAATCCACTGCACTCTTTTTCATTGATCTGTCCGCTTCTAAAAATAACCAATCACACGCTGAACATCAGCGCGGTCAAAATGAAGTCCAAGCCGAGAATGGTGAGTGAAGAAATCACCACGGTCCGGGTTGTTGCCCGCGACACACCCTCGGGCGTTGGCTGGCATTCATACCCCTGAAACAGGGCAATTGCGTTCACGGCCACGCCAAACACGATGCTCTTGATCACCCCATTGAGGATGTCATCCTGGAAGTCCACCCCGGCCTGCATTTGGGACCAAAAAGCACCCGAGTCGACACCGATGAGCAATACACCCACCACATAACCCCCCATCACGCCCACAGCGCTGAACAAAGCCGCCAACAGGGGCATGGACACCAATCCAGCCACCCAGCGGGGCGCCAGAATGCGGGCCCGGGGGTCAACCGCCATCATTTCCATGGCCGTCAATTGCTCACCCGCTTTCATCAGACCGATTTCTGCGGTCAGTGAGGTACCTGCCCGCCCTGCAAACAGCAGTCCCGACACCACCGGCCCCAACTCGCGCACCAGAGACAACGCCACCAGCAAGCCCAAGGCCTGTTCAGCCCCATACCGGTTTAGGGTGTAGTAGCCCTGCAAACCCAGCACAAAGCCCACAAACAAGCCCGACACCACGATGATGACCAGCGAGTAATTACCGATAAAGTGAATCTGATCAATAATGAGGCGCGGTCGCAACACAGCCTTGGGCAACAGCATGAACAGCTGAAGCACCAGGCGGGCAAACTGCCCCAAGCCAGTGATGCTGGCGCGAACACCCGCGCCAATGTCGGACACCCATGCAACCGGGCTCATGCGAAGTCCTCCAGCAAATCCACCGCCGGGTAATGAAACTTCACCGGTCCCTCGGGCAATCCTTGAATAAATTGCTGCACATACGGGTCTGTGTTCTCGCTAACTTCTGACGGCGTACCTTCGGCCAACACTTTGCCGTTGGCAATCACGATCACGTAGTCGCTGATGGCAAAAGACTCGTGGATATCATGGGTCACAACCACGGATGTGGCGCCCAGGGCGTCGTTCAACGTCCGGATCAAATTGGCTGTGATACCCAAGGAAATCGGATCCAAACCGGCAAAGGGCTCATCATAAAAAATCAGCTCAGGATCCAGCGCCACCGCACGGGCCAACGCAACACGCCGGCTCATGCCCCCGGAAATTTCAGACGGCATGAGGTGAGAGGCCCCCCGAAGGCCCACCGCGTGCAATTTGAGCAACACCAGGTCGCGAATGGCCGACTCGGGCAAATTGGTGTGTTCGCGCAACGGGAAGGCCACATTGTCAAACACCGACAAATCCGTAAACAGGGCACCGAACTGGAACAACACCCCGATTCGCTTGCGAAACGCGTACAGGTCTTTCGTGGAGGCCTTCACAATATTTTGGCCCAGCACACTGACATGGCCCCGGCTGACGGGGTATTGCCCGCACATCAGCCGCAGCAGGGTGGTCTTGCCCGAGCCGGATCCGCCCATCACCGAGACCACCTTTCCCTTGGGGATTCGAAGGGTGATGTCTTTCAAGATGAGGCGGTCGCCGTAACCAAAATCCACTTGATCAAGTTCTGCTACAAAGCCCATCTGGGCGCCCCTGCTGTTTTTGTATCGCAATTTGACATTCTAACCCGAAGAGACTGAACGCCGGTTCAGTAACACCCTGTAAACGCCAAGCATCGCTCCCTAAAAGCGACACCGTCACCTCCAGGGTATGACCACGGTGTGGGGCATCCAGTCTGCTTGTCTAACATCCGACCTTCCCGATTCAACATGAAGGTTCTATGAATTGCTGCCCGCCTCGCAACCTGGGTGTTGTTTTGTTGCTCACGGCACTCGCAGCCTGCACCAGTACAACACCAGCGCCCCACCTGGCAGATGCAGCAATGCCCCATGGCGGAAAAACACCGACCCAGGCCTTGTGGATCACTGAATCGGCACACCAGCCCGTTGAACAGAGTCCGGCGCTTGCCCACCCGTTGAATCTGCGAATCGAAAATTTGCCGGCCAGCCATGTATTGGAATTGGTCGCACAGGACATGCGGCTGGGTTACAGCTTTGACGCCTGCGGAGTACAGCCTGTGAGCCTGGTCGGTCGAGACCTGCCGCTGCGTGAATTAATGGCCTTGCTGGGGGAACAGACCGACGCGGTGGTATCGCTGGAGAAAGGACAACTCAAACTGCGGTGCGACAAAGATGAATTGCGGCTGTACAAGTTGGACTATCTGTCTATTGCCCGCCAAATGAGCGACAGCTCGCGACTGAGCTCGGCCGTGGCCAACCAAGCTGTTCAACCCGGCGAGCGGCGGGAAAGTGGCAATCGGTCTGACCTGACACTGCTGAACGAACAGGATCACAATGTGTGGGAGAAACTGACAGCCGAGATTGAACAACTCATTCAGGCTCAGCTTCGCCCCCAGGAGTTTTCAACCCAAGAACGCACCCGCGAAGAAGACAAAGACCGTGCCTTTGAAAGCAATCGGGACTCAAACCGCAGTCGGTTCCTGAACCCTCGCCGCACGGCCAGCAGCACCAACAGCAACCAGCGAGAAGTCACCACCACACGTCGGGAAGTGCGCTCGGGCCGTGTCATTGTGAATCCGGAGTCGGGAACCGTGGCAGTGCTTGCCAAACCCTCTCAACATGCGCGCGTCGCCCAATGGCTCAAACTGCTTCAGCAGCGCCTGGATCGCCAGGTCATTCTGGAAGCCGTGATCACGGAAGTGACCCTGAACGACCGTTTTGAGCGCGGAATCGACTGGAATCTGCTGAGGGACTCTGGCACCCGTGCTGGTCTGCTGGTCCAGGGTTTGAACACGGTCAACCCGGTTCTCACGGTGACCGCAAGCCGCACTGGGTCCAGCGGTGAATCCAGTGTGGTACTTCGACTGCTGGAAGAGTTTGGCAAGGCCTCTGTGCTGTCATCCCCCCGGATTGTGGCCATGAACCAGCAGCCTTCTGTGCTCAAAGTCATTGACAACCGGGTGTACTTCACCACCGATGTACAAACCAGTGCGCCAACACAAAACAGCCCGGCATTTTCTACATACAACACCCAGGTTCAGACCGTTCCGGTTGGCTTTTTGATGACCGTCACCCCGCAAATTGCCGACAACAATGCAGTGCAACTGCGCGTGCGCCCGACCCTGAGCCGAATTGTGGGGTTTGTTCAGGATCCCAATCCAGCCTTGCGACAATTGAATATCGTGAGCCAGGTTCCCGAGATTCAAACCCGTGAACTGGAGTCCGTGCTCAAACTGCGGGATGGTGAGATGGCCCTGCTGGGTGGGCTTCGGCAGCAGGAGCTGAACACCTTGGACAGGGGTATTCCCGGCAGTCCGGATGCACTCGACCCCATCACGCAGAGCCAGCGACGCAGCAACAATCAAATTGAGCTGGTGGTGTTGCTCAAGGCCACCGTATTGGATTCCCCCAGCATCAGTGCCTCACCACAAGGCGCCAACAACGACCCGGCATTTGCCCAAAATCTTCGTTATGGTCTGTTTCTCAGTCAGCATGGCGACACAGCCCAGGCCACACGCTTGATGCACCTGATGACCACCCAGTATCCGGATGCACCCGAGCCCTGGTTTAACCTGGCCTTGCTGGCCCATGAGCAGGGGCTGAGCACCGAGGTCGACAACGCCATCGAACAAAGCCGTGCGCGGTGTGCCCAGCAAACATGCCAACTCCCCTTTTTGGCCCTGCTGTCGCTCAACCCAGCCTCCACAGCCCGCGCGCAACCACTGCCATGAGCCAGGGACAACACCCGTTTCTGACTGCGTTGCAATCCACCTGGGCTGACGTGCTGACCTATGCACACGGCGCTGGCGCATCCGACCTGCACTTGACCGCTGGGGACAACCATTACCACGCCAGCCTGCGAATTGCAGGGCATATTGGCCAACGGCAGACACTGCTCCCAACAACGGCCCGGGCGTTGATTCAAACCCTCAAGGCCGCCTGCAACATGAACATTGCTGAAAGTCGTCGCCCCCAGGACGGGCGACTCAGCCATCTTGGCCTTGACATCCGGTTGGCGACCCACCCTGGTCTGCATGGGGAAAGTCTGGTTATTCGGCTGCTCAACACCCATGCCGCACAAGGACTGGGTAACCTGAACTTTCCAGCCCCGCTGGTCCAGAGCCTGCGCAAACTCGCCACGCTCGACCATGGGCTCTTGCTGGTTGCCGGGGCCACCGGTGCGGGAAAGTCCACCACATTGCACGCCATCCTGCATGAGCTCGGCGAACACACTGGGCGGCTGGTGACGCTGGAAGAACCAGTGGAAGTGATTCACCCCAAAGCCCTGCAGACCGACCTCACACGGCTGCCACACCTCGATGTGGCGGCTGGGCTTCGCTCGTTGATGCGCCAAGACCCTGACACCATTCTGATCGGGGAAATCCGGGATGTTGAAACAGCCCAACTCACGTTGCACGCAGCATTGACAGGTCACCGCGTGTTGGCCTCAGTCCACGCGCCGGATTGCACGGGCGCACTGTATCGGTTGATGGAGCTGGGCGTCCCCTTGCCCAGCCTGCTGAATTGTTTGAACGGCGTACTGGCCCAACAGCTTCGCCCCTGCACCCAACGGAACGGTCATCGGCGCCCAGTGGCCGAATTAATGGACTTCACCACTGTGAACAGGGGAGACTTGCTGGATTGCGATCGCTTGTCTGACCTTCACCAACTGCTGCGTAACACGGGGAAGCCAACCCCATGAAGCGGTTTGAGCGACCTATACCGGAGTCCGTCTGGATTGACTGGATGAGCCAATGGGCAGAACTTTGCCACACCGGTCTGAGCGCACTGGAGGCCCTTGAATTGAGCCTGGAATGGATGACCCAACACGGTCAGCACCGCCGCTTGCAAGACCGCCTTGGGCCTTGCATTGAAGCACTTCAAGGCGGTGTTGCACCGGAACAGGTGTTTGGTGCCCAACACAACAACTGGCCGGCGCCGCTTCAATTGGCGGTTCGATGTGCGCAAGTTCATGGCGACTGGAGCCAAGCCTTGACCCGTCAAAGCCAGGAATGGCGACAGGCGCAACAGTTTCGACACAGCCTGCTTCAAAGCTTGAGCTACCCAGCCCTGGTACTGTTCAGTGCCGTGGGCTTGTGGATTTTGCTGGGCTCCACGGTGGGATTCTCCATCCCCCCGCTGTCGCTGGATCTGCCCACCACGCTGATAATGACTGGCGGCGCAATCGCTGTTGTCGGGTTGGTATTGCGCTCACGGGTCAGCCAACACCGTGCGTTGGGCTTTGGTGCATACCTCGGGCGCTGGAAGATTCGTCCGGCACTGCAGGTTCACCAGCATTTTTTCACCATGGCCTGTGAACTTGAAGCAGGCGTGGATCTCCTGAAGGTACTGAACAGACCATTGACGGGTCGATCGGCCATGGAAAAAGCGTTGGCTGAATTCAACCACCATTTGTTAAGAAGCCTGCAGCGGGGCAACCGGTTGTCCAGTGCCCTTGAACAGGCACAGGCACCCGGCTTTCTGGTTAGCCAAGGTCGCCTGGCTGAACACAGCGGCAACCTTCACCAGTGCTTCAACCTGTGCGCCCGTATTTACCTGACCATGGCCCAACAAAGACGCCAACGCCTGAGCACATGGCTCTCGCCCATGGCACTGGGTGTGTCAGGCTTGGTGATCCTGCTGGCGTATCAAACCACCCTGGCACCCCTGTACCAGCAATTGGGGCAATGGCCATGACCAACCCCTCAGCCCCCATGGATTGTTGGTGGATATTCCGCACGGCAGCTCACACTGCTTGGCAAGTGCAGCGGCTTGAGCCGACCAGCCAGGGCTGGCAAGGCCAACCACCTCAGGCATGGGCTGACTTTTCGGGCACAGCAGAGCACATCAACAGCCTGTCCATGCCATCCACGGTGGTGTTGATCAACCTGCCGGACGAACCGTGTGTGGCACAAAACACAGCCCGATGGTGCGCCGTTCGCCAAAGCCCTGTTCGCTGGCATGCGTTGCCCCACACGCCAGAACTGGCTGCGTTGATGGAGTCGCTTCAGCATTACCCGGCGCGCCGACAGGTGGTGTGCGAAGCCCACAGCAAGTCTGGTCCAGACAGTGTGGAGTACCTCTATTTCAAGCGCCATGAACATCGGGTGTTTGAACCATGGGTTCAAGGACTCGATGTGTGGCCACCGTCTCGGTTGGTCCGCCTGCGGTTCAGTATTCAACAAGCCCTGTTTTCCCGCAGGCACTGGCCTGTCCGGCTGCTGCTGGCTTGCGTTGCAGCCAGCGGGGTGATCATGGGCTCCACTTTTCAGACGACATCAAACCAAGCACCCCGTCAACCAACCCAGGCAGCGCCCCCCCAGCGGCTGGACCCGGCATTGACAACCCCTGCAGAAGGCCTCTCGACGGCCCAATGGCAGGCCTGGGGAAACCAGCTTCAACAGTTTGGTGCGCGGGGGAAAAAACACGTTGAGTCGCTGGAATTTGAGTGGCAAGCCGGCGTACCCACCATCAGTGTGTTGCAACTGGACCGCGTTCCGCGTCGCCTTCCCAAAGGATGCACAGCGGCAGGCGATTCAATGGTTGTTTGCACGGCTCCAAACCCAAAAACTGCACCGGCGCAATGACCATGACAACCCGCTCAGCACTGAACAACAGCCTGCGTGAATTTCGATGGTATTCCAAGGCCATCACAGGTCTCAGCACCCTCGGCATGCTTGGGTTGACTGCCTTGTTCACCTTTGATCAAAAACCATCGCCACCTCGCGCATCATCGCCCAGCTTGAATAGCCGGTTTCCGTCGCAGAAGCGGCCCAGCGCCCTGCCACCTGCCGCAGTGTTGATCCATCATGAACAGGTCAACACCGAGCAGGCGGTTTGGTCCGGTGCCTTCCAGTGGATGGCCCAAAACCGATTGGTTTGGGGCCGTTGCACCGTGCAACCTGAGGGCCCCCAGTTCAAGGTGAAGTGCATGTCCAGTGCTTCACCGGGCGGAATGGCCAGCGCGGTGCCGCCGGCTTCCATCCACATCAGCAATGCCTTGTTCAAGCCGTCAACAGTCGTGCAATCCATGGCGGCGAACGCATTGAACGCAACCAACACGACGGATATCGATGTCCACGCACAAGCGCAGCGCAGCGGGTGGATACAAACCCGTGAGGGCCTGCGTCAATACGACGCCCGTCATGAAACATGGCTTGCACCCAAACATCGCCCCTGAACATTCTCCATGAACCTTCTGTCTTCACGCGGTCAAGCCTTGTTGGCAGCCCTGGTCGCCCTGGCCCTGGTCACGGTGTCCAGCACCGGCTTTTGGTCAATGTGGCACAACCAACAACAGGCTCAATTTCAGCGCAGTGCGAATACCCGGCTGCAACTTTGGGCCATGAAACAGACCTTGTTGAACTTCGCTTCACGCCAGGGCATCAACACGTTGACGCAAGCCGGGCATTTGCCCTGTCCTGCCAACACGCCAGGTGGCGCCCCCCGCGTGGTCTGTTCCAATGCGCGCGTGGGCTATTGGCCCGCAACCACCGTGATCAAAACCAATTACCTGGGTAGCGCACTGGGCCCAACCACAGCGCCGGCATCCAGCAAACAACCTGCCCCTGCGTGGTATTACGGCGTCTCATCGCAGTTGGTGCAACCCAATCCGCTGGGCTGGAGCCAGTGGGTGAACTTTGATCTACCCCCACTCACCGTGAATACGCCGGAAGGTATTCAAACCAACATCGCAGCCGTGGCTGCCACAGGAATCCAGGTGCTCGGGCCTGATTATTGGCAAGTAGAGCCACCTTATTTGCTGATTTCTCTGCGTGAACTCCAAAGCGCCGTGCGCTCTGTGGTGCAGCAACAAACCCTGTTCACACTGCAACGCTGGGCGCTTTATGAACAACAGCGCCTGAACAGCGGCCCTGTTGCACCCCAGACCAACGAAAACCTGCAGCCTGCGGGCACCGCAAACCGTTGGCAGGCCATCAACGCGGGTTGCCAATGCCATTGCACAAAAACACGCTGCACCTGCAGTTGCAGTCAAAACGCACACTGGATTTCCCGGGACACCTGCGCAGGGTCGAATGGCTGCTCGGGCTCACAGCTTGAGCCCGATGGAACACCGCTTTTTCATTGTGTTAGCACTGCCTATTCGGCCTGCAGCTTTAAAGGTCCAGCTGGCCTTGATAGCCGGTGGCCAATCAGTCGCTTCAAACCCGAGGCGGGCATCAATCGCCCATGCAACCCCACGGCCGAACCGTTATGCCCCACCAGCCCGGGGGCGGATGCCTGCGACTGTGAGTTTTCCTGGCCATCGGTGGTGTCTGGCCGGTTGAGTCAACTTCAAATTGTTCATGGAGACAGCGGATGGACGGCCACCGTCAACACAGATTAAACGCCCGCAGTGGTTTCACGTTGCTTGAAACCGCATTGGTGCTCATGATTGTGGGTCTGCTTCTGGGCCCATTGATAAAACTCGTGGCCAATCAGCAGGCCAGCGAGCTGGAACTGAAGCGGCAACAGGCCCAACGTGGTCTGCAAGAAGCCCTGGAGGCGTTTGTACTCACCCATGGGCGATTGCCCTGCCCAGCAGATCAGGCCGATGGCTGGGAAGCGCGTCAGGGCGGTACTTGCCTGCAGGCGACAGGCTGGTTTCCATCGCAGAGCCTGGGGTTACCCAAGCCCTACCGCTTACGCATGGCGCTGGCCGATTTGGCCTCCGCCACGGCGCCCGCTGCGGGCGTGCTGCTGCGGGCCCATCCGTTTGAATTGCTGTCACCCCAACAGTTGTCGGAAATTGTATTCAACCCGCCCACCGCCAACCTCGCGGTGGGTCAAGGCCCTTTACCTGCGTTGCACCTCTGCCATCGAACCGGTGCCTCGCCGCCACCGGTGCAGGCTTGGGGCTGTGGCAACCTGCCCACGCTGAGCGAGAGTGCCGTGCTGGTGGCACTGGCGGAACAAGACCTGGCACTGGCGGACAACGGGCAACGCGGTCACCAGTTCATTCTCGACATCGCCGGCAGTTCATCCAACCGAGTGTGGCTGTCTTATGACCGGCTCTTTTGGCTGTGGCTTCAAGGCGGCTGGCTGTCTGGTGGCGCGCCAGCCCCAACAGCGTCCACCCAAACACACTGAACCGATTCCCACACCCGGTTACCCATGCAAAAGGCCTGTGGGCTGACATGCTCCAACTCGATCCAACCACCCACCTACGGAATACACACACCATGAAACACAACACCCGCCCCACCTCGTCTGCCGGATTCTCACTGCTGGAACTGTCCATTGCCATGGCGGTGTTGGCGATTCTGGCCGGGGGGATTCTCAAAGGGCGCGAACTGATCGCCAGTGCCAAAGTACAGTCCGTCATCACCGACCTGGCCAGCCTGGAGACAGCCATGGTCGGTTTCCAAAGCCGGTATGGTGCCCTGCCTGGCGATTTTCCCGCGGCAGATGCAGCGGGGCTGGGCACCACTGGCGGGGATGGCAATGGCCGCATTGAAGGCACAGAAGAAGAAGGCCATGTGTTCACCCAACTTCAGAAAGCTGGCTTCATTCAGGGCGATTACTCGCCACCCGCCACAGCGGATGCCAGCTGCGGACCCAGCAGCTGCATGGCCAGTCGGTTGGGTGGCGTGATGGTGATTAGCAGCACACTGGAGGGACCGAGTACACCAGAAGGTGCGGCTGTGGTGCTGTTTGCAGACCAGGGGCCGGTTCGCCAACTGGCAGAAATTGATCGCAAACTGGACGATGGAAACCCTTTGAAAGGCAGCGTTCAAGTGCTCAACGCCGATGTCGCAGCCTGCACAAGCAACGGCTTCTGGAATGAAAAAGCCGATGTGCAGTGCGGTGCCCTGTATGTGCTGCGTTAAACCCGCCGCCGGGTGCTCACGCGTCCTGTCTGCCTGGTTTTCGTCCCAGTATTTTTGATTCGGCCAGGCTCAAGGCATCGGGCTGCCCTTTCAGCACCAGAATATCGCCACTTTCCAATCGGGTGTCGGGGGACGGGTCTCCACCCCGAATACCCCGACGGCGAATGGCATTGACCTCCACCCCCAAATCCATCAGGCCCAGTTCGGCAAGTGACCGGCCAACACCGGTTGCGCCGGGCTCAATAATGACCGAGTGTAATCGCACCCACTGGTTTTCCGGCGTGTCGGATTCATCATCCACACCGCGGAACACACCCCTGAACATTTGGTAACGGGATTCACGGATATTCCGGATCTGCTTGACCACCCGGGACACCGGTACCCCCAACAACATGAGCGCCTGCGAACCCAGCATCAAACTGCCTTCCAGAATTTCGGGTACCACCTCAGTGGCCCCTGCGGCGGTCAATCGTTCCAGATCACTTTCATCGGTGGTTCGCACAATCACCGGCACAGCGGGTGCCAACTGGCGAACAGCCATCAACACCTTTTCCGCGGTTTTGGTCTCGGCAAAGGTCACCACCACGCAACTGGCCCGTAGCAAGCCAGCGGCCACCAGGGTTTCGCGCTTGGCTGCATCACCAAACACCACAGAATCACCGGCGGCCGTGGCCTCGCGAATTCGGTCTGGGTCCAGGTCCAGGGCCACATAACTCAAGTCTTCCCGGTCCAGCAAACGCGCCAGGTGTTGTCCACTGCGCCCAAACCCGCACACCAGCACATGCTTGCTGGTGGACAGGCTTTTCTGGGCAATCTGGTGCAGCTCCAGGGAACGCTGCAACCATTCCTGACTGGAGAACCGCAACACAATACGGTCTGCATGCTGAATCATGAATGGTGCTGCCAACATCGACAGCACCATGCTGGCCGTGATGGTTTGCAACCACGGGTCGGGTACCAAACCAAACCCGGTTGAACCCGCATTGGACAACAGCACAAACCCAAACTCACCAGCCTGGGCCAGGTAAATACCCGTGCGCATGGCGGTTCCCGTGTTCGCGCCAAATATTTTGGCCAATGCGGCAATCAACACCAGCTTCGCGATCACCGGAACCACAGACAGCAAAATAACCCAGTACCAGTTCGTCACCACCACAGCCGGGTTGAGCAACATGCCCGTGGTTACGAAAAACAGGCCCAGCAACACATCGCGAAATGGCTTGATGTCCTCTTCCACCTGATGCTTGTATTGGGTTTCGGCAATCAGAATGCCGGCCACAAAGGCCCCCAAGGCCAGCGACAATTCAGCAAGTTCCGTTAACCAGGCCAGCCCCAGGGTGATCAACAACACATTGAGCACAAACAGTTCCTGGGACTTGCTGCGGGCGACGAAGGTCATCCACCAGTTCATCATCCGCTGACCAAACACCAGCATCAAACCCAGCACCAATGCAGCTTTCACCATGGCCAAGCTGAGGGTTTGCGGCAAGTGGCTGGCATCCTCCGCCAGGGCTGGAATGATGATCAGCAGTGGCACCACCGCCAAATCCTGAAACAATAAAATGCCCATGATTTGCCGACCGTGGGCTGAATCCAACTCAAGCCGCTCTGCCAACAGTTTGCTGACAATGGCCGTGGACGACATGGCCGCAGCCCCCGCCAGTACAAATGCCGTGGCCATGGACACGTTGAAAATCCAGTTCAACAGCCAGCCCAGGGCCATCACGCCCAAGATGGTGAGCGAGACCTGTGCCAGCCCAAGCCCGAACACCACCCGCCGCATGGCATGCAATTTGGGCAGGCTGAATTCCAGCCCGATGGAAAACATCAAAAACACCACACCGAACTCAGCCAGGTGTCGGGTTTCCGGCACATCGGGAACAAAGCCCAGGGAGAAGGGTCCGATCAGGGTGCCCGCAAACAAATAGCCCAGCATGGCTGGAAGTTTCCAGTGCTTGAACAGCGACACCGCCAAAACGGCGACCAGCATCAGAATCAGAGAGAGCTCGAGAGCGTTGGGCACGTTGAATGCAAAGTTCGGGAAGAGAATTGGCACGGGCTTTGCTATACTGCCGCTAAAACGACACTGTCACAATCCCCCGCCTTGCTTGAGTCTAACAGGGACCACCATGCCAGACCTGCCGAATCCAGCCCATCACACCGATTTTTTGGTCAAAGCCAAAGAGGCGCTGGACATTGAAGCGCAGGCCATTTCGGCGCTGGTGCCCAAACTGAACGGGCAGTTTTCAGCGGCGGTGCAAACCATTCTGGATTGCCGGGGTCGGATCATCCTGATCGGCGTGGGCAAGTCCGGATTGATTGCTCAAAAAATTGCAGCCACATTCGCCAGCACAGGCACACCGTCATTTTTTGTTCACGCCACCGAAGCGTCCCATGGCGACCTGGGCATGATCACCGCCGACGACGTGGTGCTCGCCCTGTCCAATTCCGGGCAGACCGAAGAACTGATTGCAGTCATTCCAGCCATTGCGCGCCGCGGCGCCAAAATTATCGCCATGACCGGCAAGATGGATTCCACGCTGGCCCGCCAAGCCGACGTCGTGCTGGATTGCAGCGTCGAAAAAGAAGCTTGCCCGCTCAACCTGGCCCCCACCGCAAGCACCACGGCCGCGTTGGCCATGGGCGACGCCCTGGCTGTGGTGGTGTTAAAAGCACGAGGGTTCACGGAAGAAGACTTCGCCCTCTCCCACCCCGGTGGCAGCCTGGGTCGAAAGCTGCTGACCCACGTGCGCGATGTCATGCGCCAAGGCGATCGCATTCCGATGGTGTCCCCCAGCGCATCCATTTCCAACGCCATTCTGGAGATCACCAAAAAAGGCCTGGGCATGACCGCCGTGGTGGATTCCAAGCAAACCCTGCTGGGTGTATTCACCGATGGGGACTTGCGCCGTTTGATTGAACAGGGCCTGGACCTGCGCGGCTTGATCGTCTCCGAAGTCATGAGTGCAAACCCCCATTCCATTTCACCCGACAAACTGGCGGTCGAAGCCGTCCGCATGATGGAGGTGAACCACATCAGCCAAGTGGTGGTCACCGATACCGAAGGTCGAGTGGTGGGGGCATTGAACTTTCACGACCTGTTCGAAGCCAAGGTGGTGTAAGCATGGCGACCAACGATTCCCACCAAACAGCCACCGCACAGCGTGCAGCCACCATTCGCCTGCTCGGCCTGGATGTCGACGGCACACTGACCGATGGCGGTTTGTACTTTGGCAACGACGGCGAAGTCATGAAACGGTTTTCCGTGTTTGATGGGCAAGGCCTGCGCCTGCTGATGGACCACGGTGTGAAAGTGGTCTGGATCACCGCCCGGTCCAGTCTCATTGTCGAGAAGCGGGCCAAAGATCTCGGTATTCACGCATTGGTACAAGGCTGCAAAACCAAACTGGAGGCCCTGAACAACATCCGCCAGGAATTGGCACTGGACTGGTCACACTGCGCATTCTTTGGTGACGACTGGCCCGACTACCCCGTGTTGAAAGCTGTGGGTTTGGCCTGCACCACGCCCCACTCGCCTGAACCCATGAAAGCTGTTGCACACTGGATCAACACCCGCCCCACGGGCCAAGGGGCGGTGCGCGAGCTGTGTGACTTCATCCTGAGCCACCAGGCCGGTTACGCCAACCCCTGGATGAACGCATGAGCCTGATCCGTTCCTTCGCTGCTGTGCTGTCGCAGTTCATTCCGCTGCTGCTCACCTTTTTGCTGGCAGCCAGCTCGTATTGGTACGCCATGCAATCTGAACTCAGCCTGTTCAGCTCGCAAGGCAAAAAAGACCCCACCGTGGCGGACTACTACCTGCGCAATTTTTCCGTGCAAAGCCAAGACCTGGTCTTGAACCGCTATTCCCACATTCGGAGCAAATCGGCAGAACACATTCCACAAGGCAATCTGTGGAACATCACCCGCCCGAACATTGAACAGTTTGAGCCACAAGGCACCACGGTGCAGGGTCAAGCGCTGGAAGGGGTCTACGAACTGGACAGCGATCAGCTCACCCTGCGCAAACAAGTGTCCGTGCTGGCCGAACGCGATGGGGTCACCACCCAACTGCGATCGGACAGCCTGGTGATGGACAACCCAAAACAGATGATCCGCAGCCGTGATCAGGTCACCATCGACCGGCCTGGCCAGCACATGGTGGCCAGCGGCGTGGAATTCAACAACAGCACCGGCGAACTCAAATCGGTTGGGCCGGTAAAAATCAGGATTGAGGCCAAACCATGAACCACCCTCCATTGCCCCTGGTGTGGGCGCTGGTGTCACTGCTGATGATCACCACCACGGCATGGTCCCTGGAGTCGGACAAGAAGCAGCCGACCACCATCGACGCCAACCAGATGAATTACAACGAAAAAGCCAGCGTGAACGTGTTCACCGGCAATGTGCTGCTCACCCGCGGCACCTTGGTGGTTCGCGGGGACAAGCTCACCTTGCGGGAGACCAAAGACGGCACACAACACGCCACCATCGAGGGCAGCCCAGCGCGGTTCAAGCAGCAGCGAGACTCCGTCAAACCCGGTGAGGTGTTGCTGATCAACGGCACCGCCAACCTGATTGAACTCGATGGCGCCACCTCGGTGGTCACATTGACAGGCCAGGCCAACCTCCAAAAAAGCGCCAATGGCCAACTGACAGAATCGATCACTGGCAACAAAATTGTGTACCAACAAAATTCCGAAACCCTCAATGTGGTGGGCGACGGCAATGGACCAGGGAAAAGCCGTGTGCAGGCGGTGATCAAACCCCGGGACAAGGCGGAGTAAGCCATGCTTTCAAAAACACTGACCGGTCAAGGGCGTCTTCAGGCCTTGAGTTTGAGAAAAGCCTACCGCAGCAAACGGGTTATTGAGGATGTATCGCTGCATGTGGACACCGGCGAAGTGGTTGGGCTGCTTGGCCCCAACGGCGCTGGTAAAACCACCTGCTTTTACATGATCGTGGGGTTGGTGGCGGCCGATGAGGGTTACATCTGCCTGGAAGGCAGCGACATCACCCTCAAGCCCATTCACGACCGGGCGCGGGCTGGCTTGTCCTATCTGCCGCAAGAAGCATCTGTCTTTCGCAAGCTGACCACCGAAGAAAACATTCGGGCGGTGCTGGAAATCAATCCACCGGCCGATAAAACCGTTGACCAGGCTGTGGAAGACCTGCTCAATGACCTGCAAATTGCCCACATTCGCACGTCGCTGGCGGCATCATTGTCGGGTGGTGAGCGTCGCCGGCTTGAAATTGCGCGCGCCCTGGCCAGCTCCCCCCGTTTTGTGCTGCTGGACGAACCCTTTGCTGGCGTCGACCCAATTGCTGTCTTGGAAATCCAGAAAATAGTGGCCTTCCTGAAATCCAAAGGCATTGGCGTGCTCATCACCGACCACAACGTCCGCGAAACACTGGGCATCTGCGACCGGGCCTACATCATCAGTGCTGGCCGAGTGCTGGCCTCGGGTACACCATCCCAAATCATCGAAAACGACGATGTGCGGCGGGTGTATCTGGGCGAACACTTCCGGATGTAAGGCCGCTTAACCACGCCATGAAACAGTCGCTTCAACTCAAAGTCTCACAAAACCTGACGCTGACACCTCAATTGCAACAGTCCATTCGGCTGCTGCAATTGTCCACGCTGGAACTGCAACAGGAAATTCAGCAAGCCCTGGCCGAAAACCCCTTGCTGGAAGTGTCCGATGAGGACGGCGATGAAAATGGCGCAGACCAAACCGTGAGCCTGGGTGCCAACAGCGAACTGGACGACACACCCACCGACAGCTTTGACCCCGGCGAAACCGAGCCAGCGCGCGCAGAGCCCGTGGCTGAGCAGGTCCAGGAACTGGCGCCCGATGCAGACCGGGACGGCGAAGACCAGGTTCAACGCGACAGCATCGACGCCATTCAGGACAACTGGGAAGGCGATTGGCGTGACAACAGTGGAACCCATCCCGACGGCGATGAAGAAAAACCCGGGTTGCAGCTGGCGGCCCCTGAGAGCAGCCTCTCGCAACACCTCATCGACCAGCTCCGCATGACCAATGCGTCCGAGCGCGACAAAAACCTGGTGCTGTGGCTGATCGACTACCTCAATGACGACGGTTACCTCACCGTCGAGCTGGAAGACCTGTGGGACACCCTGCAGGAAGTGCCCGATCTTGAATTTGAGGAATTGCAGGCAGCCCTCAAATTGCTGCAAAGTTTCGACCCGCCAGGCGTGGGGGCCCGCAACGCATCCGAATGCCTGCTTCTGCAGCTAAAAACCCGGCAACACCTAGCCAACGACACGCAACTGTTCAATACCTGCCGCCTGATCATCTCGGAACACCTGAGCCTTTTGGCCCAACGCGACTACACCAAGCTGAAAAAAGCGCTCAATGTGGATGAAGAGCTGCTCAAGGAATGCCACCAACTCATCCGCTCGCTGGAACCATTTCCCGGGGCCAAATTCCGCCGCGTGGACGACGACCATGTGGTGCCCGATGTCATCGTGCGCAAATCCGGTGGCAAATGGCATGTCCAGTTGAACCCCGATGTGATGCCCCGCATTCGCATCAACGAGGTTTACGCGGCCATTTTGCGTTCCAATCGCGGGCAAAGCGCCCAACTGAGCGCCCAATTGCAGGAAGCCCGGTGGTTATTGAAGAACGTTCAACAGCGATTTGACACGATTTTACGGGTCTCTCAAGCCATTGTTGAACGGCAAATCGGCTACTTCAACCATGGTGAAATCGCCATGCAACCTTTGGTTCTGCGAGAAATAGCGGATCTTTTGGGCCTTCATGAATCGACTGTTTCGCGAGTCACCACGCAAAAATACATGTTGACGCCGCATGGGTTGGTTGAGCTAAAGTATTTCTTCGGCAGCCATGTTTCCACCGACTCGGGCGGACAGGCTTCCAGCACGGCCATCCGTGCGCTCATCAAGCAACTGATTTCCTCGGAGGACCCGAAGCAGCCAATATCCGATAGCCAGATTGCCGAACTACTCGGTCAGCAGGGCATCGTGGTCGCAAGACGCACGGTGGCTAAATACCGGGAATCACTCAAGATACCCCCGGTGAACATGCGCAAATCGCTCTGACTTTTGCACGGGGCCAATGCGCAGCAACGTAAGGAGAGTCTGTATGAACTTGAACATCAATGGTCATCATCTCGAAGTTACCCCAGCCATTCGCCAGTATGTGATTGAAAAACTCGATCGGGTGAAAAGGCACTTTGACCATGTGATTGACGCATCGGTCACGCTGTCGGTGACCAAACTGGTTCAAAAAGCAGAAGTAACCCTGCATGTGCGCGGAAAAGACATTCACGCGGAGTCCAGTGACGAGAACATGTACGCCGCCATTGACTCGCTGGCCGACAAGCTCGACCGACAAGTGCTGCGTCACAAAGACAAACTGACCAGCCACAGCCATGCCCCCATCAAACACTCGGCAGTCGAGGAAGCGGAATAACACACTGCAAACAGAGCCCCATCGGCAAAACACCTAAATCCCTGTATTTTCAGGGAAATCCAAAAGGCGGACCCCGTTCCGCCTTTTTTGTTTTTATGGCGTATAATCGGCCCACAATTTTTGAAGCGGGTATCGGGAATCAATCCGATGAACTTAATCGCAAATCTTCTGCCGTCATCCAACATCGTGTTGGATGCGCAAGTCACCAGCAAAAAGCGCGTATTTGAACAAGCCGGTTTGGTGTTTGAAAACAACCAGGGCATTGCCCGGGCCAAGGTATTCGACAGTCTGTTTGCGCGCGAACGTCTCGGGTCCACAGGCCTGGGGCAGCAAGTGGCAGTACCCCATGGTCGCATCAAAGGCTTGCGCGAACCGGTGGCCTGCCTGGTCCGAGTGCAAGACCCGATTCCCTTCGATGCGCCCGACGGCCAACCCGTCAAGCTGCTGATGTTTTTGCTGGTGCCCGAAAGCGCAAACCAGCACCATCTGGATATACTGTCTGAACTGGCTCAAATGTTGTCTGACCGCGAATTCCGCGAAAAGCTGCTGACAGAATCCAATCCGGAACTGACCCATCAGCTCATCGCCAACTGGGAGCCCTACCAACCGGCGAGTTAAGCACCCGTGAAGCAACTGAGAGAACTCATCGAAGCCAACCGCGACAAACTCAAACTGGAGTGGTTGGCAGGCCTGAATGGTGGCAGCCGGGGCCTGGATCTTCAGTGCTTTGCATCCTCAGACCTGGTCGGTCACCTCAACACCATTCACCCAGGCCGCATTCAGGTGTTTGGCCGGCAGGAAATCGAATACTTCGCCCGAATTTCCGATGACCGCAAGCGCCATCAAATAGAAAAACTGATTGAAGGCAACCCGCCCGCCATCATTGTGGCCGAGTCGTTCAATCCACACCCCTTGCTGTCCGAGGCCTGCAACACGGCCAACATTCCGCTGCTGACAACCCCCTTGCCCGCCGCTGAAATCATCGATTTCCTGCGGGTCTACATCAACAAATGGCTGGCTCCCACCACCATGATGCATGGCGTCTTCATGGACGTGCTGGGCATGGGTGTTCTGATCTGCGGCGAATCGGGTTTGGGCAAAAGTGAACTCGGTCTGGAACTGATTTCCCGTGGGCAAGGTTTGGTGGCCGATGATGTGGTGGAGTTTTCCCGCGTGGCGCCCAATTACATCGAAGGGCGTTGCCCAGAACTCATTCGCAACCTGATGGAAGTGCGCGGGGTGGGCCTGCTGGACATCAAAGCCATTTTTGGTGAAACCGCCGTGCGGCGCAAAATGCGCCTGAAGCTGATTGTTCACCTGGTGCGCAGGGCGTCACTCGAACAACACCAGGATCGTTTGCTGACCGAAACCCAATTCCAGGAAGTGCTGGGCCTTCCCATTCGGAAAGTGATGCTGCCAGTGGCTGCAGGCCGCAACCTGGCCGTGCTGCTGGAAGCCGCCGTGCGCAACACCATTTTGCAAATGCGGGGCATCAATACACTGGACGAATTCATGGTGCGCCAGCAAAAAGCCATGTTGAGCGAATTGGGTGGCGAAGAACCCCCCACCATTCCCGATGCCGATCTGGACCACTGAACGCACCCACCCAAGGAGCAACCCATGAAAGTGGTTTTGGTCACCGGCATGTCAGGCTCCGGCAAATCAGTGGCCATTCGGGCGCTGGAAGATTCCGGCTTTTATTGCGTCGACAACCTGCCACCCAGTTTCATTGCGGATGTTCTGAAGCGACTGGAATCCGAGGGCATTGGCCAAGTGGCCATTGCAGCCGATGCACGCACCGGCAAAGACATTGTGGACGTACCTGAACTGCTGCTGAACCTTCGCAAACAAGGCACCGATGCGCGGCCCATCTTCCTGGATGCCGATGATGAAACACTGGTCACGCGCTACTCCGAAAGCCGTCGCCGCCACCCCATGAGTGCGCGCCTGGGCGAGCAGGCCACCGTGCAGGAATGTGTGGATGCAGAGCGTTTGGCCCTGGCACCGCTGAAAGCCATCTCCAACAGCATCGACACCTCGGGCTTGCTGCCCAACACCTTGCGCCGCTGGGTGCTAGACACCGTGGAAGGCCAGAAAGCCCGCCTTACCCTGGTGTTTGAAACCTTTGGATTCAAAAAAGGGCTGCCCACGGATGCAGACCTGGTGTTTGATGTGCGCTGTTTGTCCAATCCGTATTACGACAAAAACCTGCGCCCGCTGACCGGCAAAGACGCGGAAGTGGTTGCCTTCATTCAAGCCGACAACCGAAGCCATGAACTGGTTGGGGACATTGAGCACTACTTGCGCAAATGGTTGCCTTCCTACCTGGATGAGCACCGTAGCTATGTCACCGTGGCCATCGGCTGCACGGGTGGCCAACACCGCTCGGTGTATGTGGCCGAGACACTGGCCCGCCTATTTCAAAGCCAACCCCTGGCCGACATCGAGAGTATTTTGCTGCGCCACCGCAGCCTCGGTTAACTTGTGAACCACCTTGGGCAAGGGCAGTGCATCGGCCGCTTTGCACAAGTCCAGCACCCCGTCATGACGCAACAACACGGTTTTAAAATGCATCTTGCGGTGCGTCAACTCATGCACCAGCCACGGTTGTGCAGCCGCTGAATTCAATGCTGTGCGCAGTGCATCGGCATTCACTTGCAAACCGGTACTCTGCACCAATGCACGCACAAGCTCATACCATGAGCCTGAATCAGAATTCACGGGAACCGGAATACACGGTGGCATCCACAGGTCTTTCCAGAGCCCGCGTTCGGTCTGCTGTTGCAACCAGACACAACCACGGGCATCCACAAGCCAAATCGCCACAAAATGCAATTCAGGCCTGGGCTTTTTGAGTTTGGGCGATGGCAGTTGCTCAACACGCCCCTGCCGCAAGGCCACGCAGGTGGACATCAACGGGCACTGGCCGCAGCGTGCATTGCGCGGCGTGCATCGCGTAGCGCCCAAATCCATCAAAGCCTGGTTGTATCGCCCAGGCTCTACCGCGGGCACATTGTGCTGGGCGATCTCCCACAGTCGCTTCACCACGGGCGTGGACATCGGGTCACCCTCAATGCCGTAATAGCGGCAAAACACCCGCTTCACATTGCCATCCAGAATCGGCGCCTGCACGCCATGGGCCAGGGAGGCAACCGCGCCCGCGGTGGAACGGCCAATACCAGGCAGCGAGGCCAAGGCCTCCACATCCCGCGGAAACTGTCCACCAAACTGCGCCACCACCGCTTTTGCACACGCATGCAAATTGCGCGCACGGCTGTAATAGCCCAAGCCTGCCCACAAGGTCATCACAGCCTCGCTGGGGGCAGCAGCCAGGTCGGCCACTGTTGGAAAAGCATCCAGAAAACGGGCGTAGTAATTCAGCACCGTGCTGACCTGGGTCTGCTGCAGCATGATCTCGCTCAACCACACTTTGTAGGCATCCCCAGTGTATTGCCAGGGCAAGTGTTGCCGGCCTTCCCGCTTTTGCCACGCCGTCACTGCATCTGCAAAAGCCTTGGCCTGTAGAGGCGCGGGAGTGGCCTGCGCACTCATGCCTGGCACCCAGGGCAGTAAAAGGTGCTGCGCTGGTTCATCACCCGGCGCTTCACGGTGGCCCCGCAGCGTTTGCACGGCTCGCCCTCTCGACCATACACATCGCAATGGGTCTGAAAATGTCCAAGCTCACCATTCACCGCTGAAAAATTGCGCAGGGTTGAACCGCCCCGTTCAATCGCCTCGCCAAGCACCGCCACCACCGCCTGGTGCAATCGGACACAGTCGGCGCGGCTCAACCGGCCTGCTGCACGTCCAGGTCGAATGGCACTTCGAAACAAGGCCTCGCAGGCGTAGATATTGCCCACCCCCACCACAGCATGGCCAGCCAGCAGCAACGCCTTGATGGACACGCGCTTTCCCCGGGTGGCTTTGAACAGCCCCTGCGGCGTGAAGTCTGCGCTGAAAGGCTCGGGGCCCAAGGCGGAAAATCGCTGAAAGCGCGCCTCCCAACCCGCCGTCACCGCCACATGTTCCACACTGCCGAAGCGTCGGGGGTCGTTGTAACGCAAGGCACAGTGGCGGCCATCCGCGGCGCGAAATAACCACTCAATGTGGTCATGTTTTTCCAGGGGTGCCGCAGGGTCTACCACCTTCAGTGAGCCAGACATCCCCAAGTGAACCACCAAAGCCTGTTGGCCAAACTGCATCACCAGGTACTTTGAGCGACGGGTTACCGAATCCAGTGTCCACCCGTTGCACAGGTTGACGGCATCGGGCACCGGCCAGCGAAGTCGTCTTTCCAGCACCGTGGTGCGTTCAAGGAGGTGACCCAACACATGCTGCCCCACACCACGGGCCGTGATTTCCACTTCAGGCAATTCCGGCATGGTGATCAACCTTGAAGAACAGACACATCTGGGGGAGTGGGGTCTTGTGGCCCCAAAGCGATTGGGTCATGTGATAATAATAAGCACTGCATTGGCATTGGCCTTGGCCTACACATCGGGTAGTAAATCATGACATCTCTGAATCGGGTACTGACATGCACGGCCGGCCTGTTAATGGCCAGCATTGTAGCAGGCTGTGCCACCGCACCGCAGTCAGACCAAAATGCGTTCGCCAATACCCCCGATGGCGCCCGCCAAAGCTATCAGCAGCGTGTGGCTCAACTGGTGGAGCAAAATCCGCTGTTTGCGCTGCTCACCGCCGAAATTGCCAGCCAGCGGGGCGATGCCTATTCGGCCACCCTGGCCTACACCGAGGCAGCCAAACTCGAAAAAAATCCCGAACTGGCCAAACGAGCCCTGGAAATTGCCTTGGGCGAAAGCCAATTGGAACCGGCACTGGAAGCCGCCCGCCTGTGGCAACAACTGGCCCCCAGCGACAAACAGGCCAGCCGCTCTGTTCTGGTGTTGCAACTGGGTACCAATCGGGTCGATGAGGCCATGCCAGCCCTCAAGACCTACCTGAACGAGGTCAAGGCCGCCGAGCAATCCCACCCCGGACTCAGCAGCGCCACACCGCAAAAGGTGGCGCTGGAAATGCTGCTGCGCATTCCAGACAAAACCAAGGCATACAACACGGCCATCACCCTGTTCGGCAATCAACCCCAAGACGCTGACACACAACTGTTGTTGTCCCAAATCGCGGAGTCGTCCGATCAATTTGCACTGGCTGCCGACCACCTGAACAAGGTGATTGCAGTATCACCACAGGAACGGTATTACGTTCAACTGGCACAAATCATGGAACGCCGGGACGCAAACCCCGACGCAGCCCTGCAACTGATGGCCACCAAAGCCGACGAGAACCCCCGCTGGTTTGGCGCCCGACTGTACCTGGCCCGCACCTACACCCAGCTTGAGCAATGGCCGCTGGCACGCGACCGCTTTCGGGAAATGATTGCGCTTCAACCCGACAACACACCGCTGTATTCCAGCCTGGGTTTTGTGCTGTCAAAAACAGGCGATCGCCAGGGTGCTGAGGCCAACTTCAACACTTATTTGAAACGCACCCCAACCACCGAGCGCCAGAATGAAACCCTGATTTACCTGACGCTGGCTGAACTGGCGCAAAACGACAAAGACACCGCTGGCGCCTTGCGCTGGCTGGACAAAGCGCCCAACGCCCGAGACGACATCGACATCCAGTTGAAAAAATCGGCGGTGTACGAACAGCAAGGCAACTACCGTGCAGCAGCCCGGGTGCTCAATGCATTCAAACCAGCCAACGAAGACCTGGCGGTGCGCCTAACCCTGGCCAAAAGCCAATTGGCCGAAACGCGGAAAATGCCCGAGCAGGCTGTGGCTGAACTGGACAACAGCCTGAGGGCTTACCCCAACCAACCCGACCTGCTTTATGAACGGGCCATGGTGGCCGAACGGCAAAACGACCTGGCCACCGTCGAACATTACCTCAACGCCCTGATTTCGGTCCGCCCGGACAACCCCCACGGCTACAACGCCCTGGGTTATACCCTGGCCGAGCGCAACCTGCGACTGCCCGAAGCACTGACACTGATCACCAAAGCCGTTGAACTGGCCCCCAACGATCCGTTCATCCTGGACTCCCTGGGCTGGGTGCACTACCGCATGGGCAATCTGGACAAAGCCGTGGAAACCTTGCGCAAAGCCTATGCCCTTCGGCCCGACGAAGAAATTGGTGCCCACCTGGTTGAGGTGCTGTCCAAAAACGGCGAGCAACAGGAAGCCCGCCAGCTGGGCGACAAACTCAAGCAGCGCTTCCCCAACAGCGACAAACTGGGCCGCCTGCTTCAAACCCTGTCAGGCGTATAAACCATGCAGCACGTCCACACACACCAAGCCGGCTGGCTCCGCTGGACGGCCCCAGTTCTTCTGGGTTTTCTGCTGTCGGCCTGCAGCACCCTGGGCAAACCGGCTGGCGGCATCGACTGCACCGCCAGTGATGCCAGCTGTCACTACGGGCGTTTCGGGTTGCTGTGGAAGGCGGTCGACGATCAAGGCCAGGTCAAGGCCGAATCGGTGTCCGGGTCCTATGAATGGCGTTCTGGTATTGCCGTGAAGGGCGATCACCCACCGGTGGAGCTGGCCTACCTGGAAGTGAATTCAACCCTCGGCCCCAGCCTTGGTCAAGCCCAGCGCAACGGCAATTACTACGAGGTGCGTGCGGCCGACGGGCGGGTGTATTTGGCGCAAGACTGGCAAAGCCTGTTTGACCTGATGTTCCCGGTCACACTGCCCGCCGATGCCTTGGTGAACTGGATGAAAAACCCAAATCCAAACCAGCTGCCCACACTGCCCGAACACTGGAAATGGCAAAACAGCGATGGCCATTACCGGGTGTTGTTTGTTCAAAACAATACCTCTGGCCGCATCGACCTGATTCCGCAAGGCAAAATTGGGCGCGAGTAGCCTGCTCGACACCACCCTGGCCTCACCCGCCAAAATCAACCTGTTCCTGCACATCACAGGTCGGCGGGCCGATGGTTATCACCTGCTGCAAAGCGTGTTCTGTCCCATCAGCCTGGCCGACACGATCCAACTGCGCGTGCAACGCTTGGCCACGCCCGCCCTGCACATCGAACGCACCGGCGACCTGCTGCACATTCCACCGGACAAAGACCTCACCGTCCGCGCCCTGCAGGCTGTCTACGCGGCCTGGGCACAACACCAGTCACAGGGCTTGCGCATTTCACTGCACGTGGACAAGCGAATTCCCGAAGAAGCGGGGCTGGGCGGCGGCAGCAGCAACGCAGCCACCGTCCTGAAGGCCCTGAATACCGCGTTGGGCTGCCCGCTTGATGCGGATTTGCTACACCACAGCGCTCTGCAACTGGGGGCGGACGTGCCCTTCTTTCTGGCCCAAAAACCAGCATTTGTCGAGGGCATTGGCGAGAAAATAACCCCCATGCCGGGCTTACAAGGGCAGGTGCTGGTGTTCAAACCACCCATTTCCTGCCCCACCCATGAAATTTTTCGTGATCCGGAATTGACACGCGACTCGAAAGACGTCAAAATTGCGGTCTTCGATTCGGCCAGCCGTCTCGAAAGCGGTGTAAACAACCAGTGCCTGTTGAGCTTTTTAAGTTCCAGCACCTGCAACGTGTTACAAACTGTGGTTGAAAAACGTCGGCCCGAGTGGCAACAGTACTTCAACAGTTTCAAACAACTGGTTGCAACGGCCAACCCGCTTTTGGTTCGAATGACCGGTTCCGGATCCGCCATGTTTGCCGTGTTTGCCAGCCCAAGCCAACTCAGCAGCGCACAACAGGCGGTGTCTGGCAACCCGCTCATGCAGGCAGGTCAGGTGTTTGGTTGTTCCCTCCTTTCATAAAGGGTTTAACCAGCCGGTCGAAAAAAGTTTTAGGGGAGTCGCCAAGTTGGTTAAGGCACCGGATTTTGATTCCGGCATGCGAGGGTTCGAGTCCTTCCTCCCCTGCCAAACCACCAAAAGGGCCAGCCATCGGTTGGCCCTTTTTTATTGTTTGCTTCAACCCTCACGTTTAGCCCCGGGGACACCATGGCCAGCGACAGTTTGATGATCTTCACCGGCAACGCCAATCCGACCCTGGCAGAGTCTGTGGCCAAACAACTGAACATTCCACTGGGCAAGGCCACCGTGGGCCGCTTCTCCGACGGCGAAGTGATGGTGGAAATCAACGAAAATGTGCGCGGCAAGGATGTGTTTGTCCTACAGTCCACCTGTGCCCCCACCAACGACAACCTGATGGAAATGATGGTCATGATCGATGCGCTGAAACGCGCCTCGGCAGGCCGTATCACCGCAGCCATCCCTTACTTTGGCTATGCACGCCAGGACCGCCGCGTGCGCTCCTCCCGCGTGGCCATCACGGCCAAAGTCGTGGCCAACATGCTGCAGGTGGTGGGTGTTGACCGCGTGCTGACCATGGACCTGCACGCCGATCAAATTCAAGGCTTCTTCGACATTCCCGTGGACAACATCTACGCATCACCCGTTTTGCTGGGCGATGTGTGGAAACAAAAATTTGAAAACCTGATGGTGGTGTCGCCGGACGTGGGTGGTGTGGTTCGTGCCCGCGCACTGGCCAAACGCCTGGACTGCGACCTGGCCATCATCGACAAGCGCCGTCCCCGTGCCAATGTGGCCGAAGTGATGAACATTATTGGCGACGTGAAAGACCGCACCTGCGTGATCATGGACGACATGGTCGACACGGCGAACACCCTGTGCAAGGCAGCTTCCGCGCTCAAGGCGCATGGCGCCAAAAAAGTGCTGGCCTACTGTACACACCCGGTGTTGTCCGGTGGAGCCATTCAGCGGGTTGAAGAATCTGATCTGGATGAACTGGTGGTCACAGACACCATCCCATTGTCCGACGAAGCCAAAAACAGCAAGAACATTCGAGTGCTGAGCGTGGACGAACTGCTGGCCGAAACCATTCGCCGCATCGTCCGCTCCGACTCGGTGTCCTCGCTGTTCATTGATTAAACAGGGCCATTTGCAGCCGCCCTTACCCAGTGCTGCATACCTTGGGTTCACTGGTCGCGGTGAATTCAAATTTGGAGATCAACATGAAAGTCGTCGCAACATCCCGCACAGAGCAGGGTTCCGGAGCGAGCCGCCGCCTGCGTCGTGCTGGCCAGGTACCTGGCATTGTCTATGGTGGCAACTCGCAAGCCGCTGCCATCGCCATCGAGCACAACCCACTGTGGCACGCCCTGCAGAAAGAGAAGTTCCACTCATCGATTCTCGACCTGGAAATCGATGGCAAGGCCGAAAAAGCCGTGCTGCGTGACTACCAGATGCACCCTTACAAGCAGCAAATCCTGCACATGGATTTCCAGCGCGTAGACCCAAATCAGAAAGTTCACATGCCCGTGCCCCTGCACTACTCCGGCCACCTGGAAAGCCCAGCTGTGAAGCTGTACGCCGGTCAGGTAACCTTTGTGGCCAACCAGGTGGAAGTGGAATGTCTGCCCGCAGACCTGCCAGAATTCATCGCCGTGGATTGCAGCACCTTGGACATCACCAAGCGCTCCATTCACGTGACTGACCTGCAGTTGCCCGCTGGTGTGTCCATCCCCAACCACGGACAAGACGACCTGTCGCTGGTAACCGTGAAGATCAAGAACGCAGCCGCCAAGGCGGGTGGCGACGAGTAAACACACCGGTTTTTCGGTTGTTGAGAAAGCAGACCGCTGAAAGGCGGTCTGCTTTTTTTACGCCTGAGCTTGTTTTGTGTTGCCCCCACATCGCACAGCTTCTGCGCGTATACTCGCCCTGAGCACACACAGCCATACACCCTGATGTCCAGCAACACTCCCATCCGTCTTATCGTGGGCCTCGGCAACCCTGGCCCCCAATACGAAACCACCCGCCACAATGCTGGTGTGTGGTACCTCAATGACCTCGCCCGCGCGAACAATGTTTTCCTGCAATCCGACAAACGGTTCTTTGGTGACATCGCCCGCATCAAAGCCCACGGGGAAGACGTGTGGCTATTGTTTCCCACCACCTTCATGAACCGCTCTGGTCAAGCGGTGGGCGCACTGGCCAAGTTCTTCAAGATCAAACCAGAAGAAATCCTGGTGGCCCATGACGAGCTGGACCTATTGCCCGGCCAGCTCAAGATCAAGAAAGGCGGCGGCCATGCCGGCCACAATGGCTTGAAGGACATGGTGGCCCACCTGGGCAGCAACGAGTTCTGGCGCGCGCGCATCGGCATTGGCCACCCACGTAGCCTGAACCTGCAACAAGGCGTGGCCGACTTTGTGTTGCACAGGCCCAGCAACGATCAACAAATCGCCATCGATAAAACCATCGATATTTTGCTCAAGCACACCGACCTGGTTCTAAAGGGGGACATGGCCCAAGCCACCACGCGGGTGCACACGGAGGTGGACCAAGCCTATCAAGCGGTGAAGTCTGCATGAAAGCCCTGCGCATCATTGCAGGCGAGCGGGCGCGCAAACACATCGCGCAACATGGCCTATCCCCCTTTGATGTCCAGGCAATTCCCGGCGCTGCTGGCGGCCCCAAAGGCCTTATTCTGCAGGGCCTGGACCACTTTCTGTTTGGTCAATGGTTCAATGCAGCGCACCTGGAACAACGGGCCGCCAGTGGCACCAAGCCCTTGCAATTGCTGGGTGCCTCCATTGGTGCCTGGCGCATGGCTGCCGCGGCCAGCAGTGAGCCCGTGGAGGCCCTGAAGCGACTTGCCTGGCAGTACTGCGAGGCGCAGCGTTATGGCAAACAGGTGAACCGCCACCAAATCACCGAAGTGTGCCACAGCATGGTTCAACAGCTGGTGGCTGATCAGGCTCACAGCATGAGCCTGCCACAGCACAAACAACTTTTCGTGTGGGTAAACCGCGGTTTAAGCCCCCTCCACCATGCCCAGCAACAGCGGGAACGCAAACGCGGCTTTGCTGCCGCAGTGTTGGCCAACAGCATCAACCGCAACCACCTGTCCCGCTATTTTGAGCGTTGGATATTCCATTCACCCGGTGCCGCCACCGCCTGGCTGGATCAACCCTTCGATGCCATCCCCACCCACCGTGCCGAACTGCACCCGCTAAACATTCGAGATGCACTGTTGGCTTCCGGCAGCATTCCCTTTGTGCTCAACCCGGTACAGCACATTGTGAAAGCCATGCCCGATGATGCACACACCGTGCAGCACCATGAAGGTCCGTTTTGGGATGGAGGCCTGACCGACTACCACCTGGCCTTGCCCTATCACCGGCTGGATGGGCTGGTGCTCTATCCACATTTCGCCAGCACGGTCACCCCGGGTTGGCTCGACAAGTTTCTCAAACTTCGAAAAGCGCGCCCAGACTGGATGAGCAACGTGGTGCTGCTGTGCCCCACTGACGAATTCGTCAACAGCCTGCCGGCCAAAAAAATACCGGACCGCAGCGACTTCAAGCGTTATGGCCTGGACCATGATCAACGCATTGCCCACTGGAATGCCGCAATTGCAGAAAGCCACCGACTGGCCGACGAGTTTGCCAATTGGCTTGAGCAACCGCGACTTTAAACACAGGCAACAGGTCGACCCACTGCACTGCTAACTGTAAATCCGGAATTGGTTGACTGCGGAAAATTCAGGCCTTAGCAGCGCCAAGCTGGATGCACTTTGACAGGATGAGCACATGGGATAACGTGAAAACATGGTAATTTCAATGGGACCCGCCAAATGGGAACCATGGTTTTGCAACACCATGCTAAGAGCAGACATCACCGCGTATTCGGTGTCACGGGCACGATCATGAAAATCGTCGCTGGACGTCCGCGTGAATGTTCTGGGTAAAATTCGGGCTTCCTCACGAGGCTTGCTGGGCCCACCAATTAACAGGTCATCCCAGGATACAAAGTACACCGGCGCACCGACCATTGGCTTTAATCTGCCCATGTTGGCCTCAACATTACACCGCCTTTCATCCAGGGAAGGCTCCAAGGTTGGCATGCACGCCGTAACGCCAGGATGATTGACTGATCCATCGGTCAGTCGAAGCTGGATTCGGCCTTTGGGGTGTTGATCAACGTCACGGCGCGCGCCAGAGGCCGATACCCAACGCAGAACGGGCTGCCCGGCGTTTCGCACCACAGTGATTAGAAAATTTCGCTTGTCCTTGATCTGATTAGTCCACTGTCCCTGGATCAAACGCCAGTTCTCGGCATTCGCACAATATTGTTTGCCAAGAACAGACTGCAACACGCTGCACAAGTCTTGATAATCTCTGGGGTGTTCTGCTCGAAGTGTGTTTCGGGAGTGTGTCGCAATACGCACATCACCATGACGTTTGAGCATTTCATCAAACACCGTACCGTATACAGTCGGCGCAGAAGCCAGGGTCAGAAGTGACTGAGCCTTGTTCGAACTGGACCAACTCTCGCCAGCCTGCTGCAACACGGCGAGCTCTGATCGGTGCGGTTTGCGACCGGCAATCGTCTCGAAATTGGCGTCCAAAGAACGGCGTGCCGATTGTGCCACCGATGATGCCACCGGTGGTGCCTGGCTCTCATTGAGCAAATCGCCCACCACACGCAACAAGGCCGGTTCATTCAGCATTTTTTGTAAGCTGACTGGTGAGATGAATTGCTGGACGGCACCACGAACGGCTGGTGCCGTAAATTGTTGCGTGAAACAAGCATTGGTGATTTGCGCCATAATCCCGGCTGGTGGGGTTCCCAGTTGAGTCGCGCCCTGGGGCGTCACTGTCAGCGCACCTGTGTCGGCATCCACCCCAACGGCTCGCGGAGGTAATGCCAACGGTTTCACCGGCACTCCAAACAATACATTGTCAGTGGGTGCCGGTGAGGCTCGACTGGAACGGTCAACTGCTTGGCTCGATTGCGACATGACTGGCGCTTTCAATGCCTGGGCATAACTTTTGGTCATGGCCGACTCGCCAGCAGCTTGTTGGCCGCTTTTACAAATGCCCTCACGCAATGGGACTCGTCACCATAGCGTGGGCAGGCCAAATGCCAAGCGCTGGTGGGGTCAATCAACAAAGGGGCGTTGGCCTCAGAAGGTTGATCACTCTGGGCATTGCTCAGACCCGTTTGCTGTTGCGTCTGCTTTTTTTCCTTGATGCGCACCAATGTTTTCAAAACATCGGTGCCAACACCTTGAAACACCATGGACGCAGACGAATCGGTCGATTGTGCATGCAGTGTGGCGTAAATCACCTGATCAAAAATCTCGGCTGCTGCATACAGGCGGGCCGGCGGGCTGTCCTGCGCGATTCGAATAAGGTCTGGGTGAATCACCAACTTGCGCTCTGCCGGCTGATAAGCAGCTGGCCAGCAAGCCCTGTCTATGCAGACCAACAAGGGTTTGGCTGGATTGGCGCTCATACTCTCCAACAACTGCTGAAGCTCACCGTCCAATCCTTTTGCGCTGGACAATACTTGGGCCAAGGCCACAAACTGCTGATTCAAGCGCGGATTGCTGGCCGGATTGATGGCCTCCGAATACAGTGCTGAATTGACCTCTCGGTGGGTTCTCGTTGAGGGAAATAGGCTTGTTTGAGCGGCTAGAGGCATTGGACTTTACCAATTCAAATTGATAAGTAGTCCACCCAGCCCTGAAAGTTCCAGCAGCAAAAGCGTTACAATTCAACCTGTTTCGCGTCCCTCAAAGCACTTCTCCCTATGACACTCAAATGCGGCATCGTTGGTCTGCCCAACGTTGGCAAATCCACCCTGTTCAATGCACTCACCAAAGCAGGCATTGCAGCTGAAAACTATCCCTTCTGTACCATCGAGCCCAATGTGGGCATTGTGGAAGTTCCAGACGCCCGCCTGCAGCAACTGGCCGACATTGTAAAACCGGAGCGCATTGTGCCGGCCACGGTGGAGTTTGTGGACATCGCCGGCCTGGTGGCGGGCGCCTCCAAAGGCGAGGGGCTGGGCAACCAGTTCTTGGCGCACATCCGCGAAACCGATGCCATTGTGAATGTGGTGCGCTGCTTTGAAGACGACAATGTGGTGCATGTCAACGGCAAGGTCGACCCACTGTCCGACATTGAAACCATTGAAACCGAGTTGTGCCTGGCTGACTTGGGCACGGTCGAAAAGGCAGTCATTCGCTATGCCAAACAAGCGCGGGCCAACGACAAAGAAGCCGCCAAAGTGCTGGCCATTCTCGAGAAATGCCAGGCACAGCTCAATGAAGTCAAACCCGTGCGCGCCTTGGGCCTGGACGCCGAAGACCTGTTCGCCATCAAAAGCTTCGGCCTGATCACCGCCAAGCCAGCCATGTATGTGGCCAACGTGGCTGAAGACGGCTTCGAGAACAATCCATTCCTGGCGCGCCTACAGGAATACGCTGCCAAACAGAATGCACCGGTGGTGGCTGTCTGTGCAGCCATTGAAGCCGAAATTGCCGACCTGGACGATGCCGACAAACTGGAATTTCTGGAAAGCATCGGCATGAGCGAACCCGGCCTAAATCGGGTGATTCGAGCCGGTTTCAAGCTGTTGGGTTTGCAAACCTACTTCACGGCCGGGGTGAAGGAAGTGCGCGCCTGGACCATCAAGATTGGCGACACCGCGCCCAAAGCAGCCGGGGTCATCCACACCGACTTTGAACGCGGTTTCATTCGCGCCCAAACCATCGCCTTTGATGACTTCATCGCGTTCAAAGGCGAAAACGGCGCCAAAGAGGCTGGCAAGATGCGTGCTGAAGGCAAGGAATACGTGGTTCACGACGGCGACGTCATGAACTTCCTCTTCAACGTGTAAATCAGCATGCGCAGGCTGACCATCCTCACGGCAATCGTTGGGCTGGTTGGCCTGTTGTACACCCTGGCCACCCATGGCTTGGCGGTGCCCCGGGGCCTCTGGGCCCACCACCTGGCAGCGCTGCAGCAGCAGTTTCCCAACCGAAACACCCAGATAGACCGGGTTGTGCTGGCATTTGGGCGTCATCCTCAGCTCATTCTCAGCGGGCTGTCTCAGCACAACGTCCGCACAGGCGAGCAATTGCGCGTTGCCGTGGTTCGTCTCGAACTGGAAGACTACGGTTTCTTGCAGGGCGAAGCACCCCGGGTCACCAGCATCACCGTGAAAGGGTTGGACAGCCTGGTCAACACCCCCGGCGATTGCCTGAGTTCACTGCGAACCTGCATGCCCACTATCCCCCTGGAATGGGTGAATTACTGGCATCAGGCCGATCAAACCCGCCTGGGCAACTGGCCCAAACCCGTGTTGAACATCCAGCAGCTGCGCATCGACAAGGCGCAATGGCACGCCTCGGGAAAATCCATGGCGCAAGCGCAGCTGGATGATTTCCGGTACAACACAGGCTCATCGAATGAGCCTGAAACACTGGCCCTGGCCTGGCGATTTTCCGCCAACAACGGCACCAAGGCGTATGTGGCCCTGCAAGCGTCGCCAGCGCGTTATGAATCGGCCGATGGAACAGTTGCCTGGTCACTGAGAAACCTGCACACGGAATTCAATGGCCAGTGGCAAGGTTTCCCGTGGACAGGCACGCTGGCCCAGGAACAACTGCTGCTCAGCGCTGCGCAAGCAGGTGAGCACAACACCGGCGCCCCCATTGTCCGCTTGAGTGGTCAAAAACTGCGGTTCTACCTGCGCCGAGACGATGACCCCGACACCCACCAAGCTGCATTTTCAGCCGGCGATTTTTCCGGCGGCTTGCCCCTGCAACGCTGGTCGTTCCGGCAAGCCGAGTGGACCTTCACCCACCAGGATGCCCAGGCCTGGACCTTTAACCTGCAATTCAACCCAGCCACGCAGCGGTTGCAAGTCGAGCCCGTTGCCATTGAAGGCAGCGAGGGCTTGCCTGCACCCGCACATGTTCGCGGGCCAGACTGCAGTCAACTGGCCTTTGCCAAAAGCATGCGGCCCGACAGCGCCGCCATCTGGCAATGGCAGCAATCGTGGTTCCATGTGGAAGATGTGGGTGAAGGGCCAGCCAGCACCGCCGCGGCCCATTCGGACGGCTTGCGCCTATGTCTTCAACCCACCCTGTAGATACGGGGTTTTGTCAGGGTGCAACCTGAAAAACTTGCCCAGCAGTTGCTGCTGGTTTTCCGGGTGTTCAGGGTCTTTGGGAATGCAGTCCACCGGGCACACCACCACGCACTGGGGCTCATCGAAATGGCCCACGCATTCTGTGCATTTCAAGGGGTCAATTTCGTAAATTTCCTCGCCCATGGCAATGGCCCCGTTGGGGCACTCGGGCTCGCAAACGTCGCAATTGATGCACTCATCGGTGATGATCAGGGCCATGCTGCTTTTTACGGTTGGTCATCGCCTTGCCGGGCTTGTAGCTTTTGGTTCAACCACTGCTCAACAGACGGGAATACAAACTTGCTCACATCGCCGCCCAGCGAGGCAATTTCTCGAACAATGGTTCCAGAAATAAACTGGTACTGGTCTGACGGGGTCAGAAACATGGTTTCCACATCGGGCAGCAGGTAGCGGTTCATGCCCGCCATTTGAAATTCGTATTCAAAGTCGCTGACCGCGCGCAGGCCACGAATAATCACACTGGCCTCGTTGGCGCGCACAAAGTCTTTCAGCAAGCCGCGAAAGCCTTTCACTTCCACATTGGGATAGTGGGATAACACTTCACCGGCAATGCGCACCCGCTCATCCATGGAAAAAAATGGACGCTTGTTGGGGCTGTCGGCCACGCCGACCACCAGCTTGTCGAATATTTTTGCACCGCGTCGAACCAGGTCTTCGTGGCCGCGCGTCAGTGGATCAAACGTACCGGGATACACAGCAATGCGCATCGCTGATCTCCAAAATGCCAGGGTTTTATTGTGGATAACCGCTTTGTATCACAGAGCTGGCAGGGCGAACAAATGCGCATGCACTTGGCCGGCTTTTAAATGACGCAGGGCATCAATTTTTGCAATTCCGAGTTGTTGCGCCAAAGCCTGCTCGTCGGCAAACAGGTTTTCATGCCATTCGATGTAAACCAGACCGCCGGGTTTCAGCAAACCGGGCACATGGGGCGCAATCTGAACCCATTGGTTGGTGCGAAACGGCGGGTCCAGGGCTACCAGGTCAAATGCTTTTGTACCGCCCTGGCGAGCGTACGCCACCGCATCGCCCACCTGCACCTGAATGTGTGGGGCCTTGCCTTGCGCAGCATCCCATTTGCTGAGCAAGTAGGTTCTGTTCTGATTCAGCTGCTGGGCCACCACCCGGTGGGCTTCCACCTGCACCACCTCAGCCGCGCCGCGCGAGGCCGCTTCAAAACCCAGGGCGCCAGTGCCGGCATACAAGTCCAGCACGCGCCAACCGGTGCAATCCTGCCCCAGCCAATTGAACACGGTTTCGCGGACACGGTCAGGCGTGGGCCGCAACCCCTCCACCGGTGCAACCGGCAACTGCAGGCGGCGCCAGTGGCCTGCAATAATCCGCAAGCTGCCCGGTGCAGCCTTGCCCGGTGCAGCCTTCATTTGGGCTGGCCGCCCACCACCACAGTCACCAATTTATCGGCCTTGACGGCATTGGCAAAGGCCTTGCGCGCACTGTCCACCGTCACCTTGTCGATGTTGGCGGTCCAGGTGTCCAGGTAGTCCAGCGGCAGGTTGTACAGGCCCATCATCGAGATGTTGGTGATCAGCTTGCTATTGCTGTCCACGCGCAAGGGAAACCCACCCACCAGGTTGGCCTTGGCTGCCTTCAGCTCGTCAGCGCTTGGCCCTTTGGTGATGAAGTCGAGAATGGTTTTGCGCATCAGTTCCAGCGCCTGCCCGGTTTGCTCCCGCTTGGTTTGCACACCGGCCTGGAACGGCCCGGCATCACCGGACGGCATGAAATACGAATACGCACTGTAAGCCAGGCCGCGCTTCTCGCGAATTTCGTTCATCAACCGGGAATTGAAGCCGCCACCGCCCAGCACATGGTTGGCCACCAGCAAGTCAAAATACTGGGGATTACCGCGCGCCAGGGTGGGCAAACCCATCAGGATGTGGCTTTGCGCAGCCGGGTGGTCAATCTGGATGGTTTTGCCCTGCATTTGCGCTTGCAATTGCGCTGCGTTTGCACTGCCCAAGGCGGGTTCTGCCAGGGTGCCGGTGGGCAAGGTAGCTGTCAGTTCATTGGCCAGCTTTTCAGCTTGCGCACGGCTGATATTGCCCACAATGCTCACCACCGCCGCATTGCCCAGGTAATGGGTTTTGTAAAACTGGCGAATATCCTCAATGCTCACCGCCTTGATGGATTGCTCGGTTTCCACATAGCCATAGGGGTGCTGTGGGTAAAGCGCTTGCGAAAACGCGCGCTGGGCCAGGGTGTCGGGCTTGGTCAGGGCTTCTTTCAGGCCGGCAATGCTGCGGGCCTGTTCACGGGCATACACCTGCGCATCAAACACCGGCTTTTGCAGCACGGTTTTGAACAAGGCAATCGACTTGGAAAACTCGGGCTCCGAGGTCAATGTGCGCAGCTGCAAACCGGCGGAGTCCTCGCCCGCTGCACTGCCAAACACGGCCCCAGTGTCGGCAAAACCATCGGCAATCCGGTTTTCATCCAGGCCTTCGGCGCCACGGCCAATCATGTCAGCCGTGGCACTGGCCAGCCCCACCTTGTTGGCGGGGTCGGCACGGTTGCCGGCAAAAAAATCAATGCGCAAGTCCAGAATGGGCAGCGCCTCGGCGCGCATGTACATCACCTTCGCACCGCTGTCGGTTTTCCAGGTTTCAATGGGCAAGGCGGCGTTGGCTTGGGCGCTCAGGGCCACAAAGCCTACTGCAAGCGCGGTTTTCAAGGGGTTCATCCAGTGTTTCATGCTGTACTTCCTGAGCGTGCTGGTTAGTGGGTCAGGCCCTTGGGCTTGTTGTGCTTTTCATTGGGGTCGATCGGCAAGGGGAACAGGGTGCCCACGGTCATTTGGTCGGGCGAGAAATAGCGCTGCGCCACGCTTTGCACTTCAGCGGGTGTTACCGACTTTACTTTCTCAATCATGGTGTCAATGTCTTTCACTGAAAAACCGATGATGAGGTTCTGGCCAATTTCCATGGCCTGACCAAACACGGAGTCCCGCTTGAACACCTGCGCGGCCACCAACTGGGCTTTAACCCGCGCCAATTCCTGCTCGGTCACGCCCTGCTCGGCCACTTTCTTCACCTGGGCCAGCAGCAGCGGCTCCAAATCGGCCACGGTTTTACCGTCCGACGGTGTGGCATCCAGAAAGAACATCGACGGCCCGCGCCCGGTCATGTCGTAACTGGCGCCCACCTGCGTGGCCACTTTGCTGTCCTGTACCAGTTCACGGTTCATGCGCGCTCCGGAATAACCATCCAGCACCGCGGCCAACACCGACAAGGCATAGGGGTCGCGGTCTTTGTCCACGTTTTCCAACTTGGGCGCCTTAAAACCCATCATCACATAAGGGTTTTCAGCCGGTGCCTTCACCTCAATGCGGCGCACCCCTTCCTGCTTGGGTTCTTCCTGGGGTTTGCGCTCTTCAAGCTGTTTGGGTTTCACTTGGCCGTAGGTGCCTTCCGCCCAGGTCTTCACCTGCGCGGGTTTTACATCGCCCACCACCACCACCACGGCATTCTGGGGGGTGTACCACGTGTTGTACCAATGCCGAGCGTCTTTGTAAGTGAGGCTCTCCAGGTCGTTCATCCAGCCAATCACCGGCGTGCGGGTGGGGTTGGCCTGGTAGGCCGTGGCCATGAAGGCTTCGTACAGTTTGCTCTGGGCCTGGTCATCGGTGCGCCAGCGGCGCTCTTCCATCACCACTTGAATTTCTTTTTTGAACTCAGCCTCGGTCAGTTGCAGGTTGGCCATGCGGTCGGCCTCCAGCTCAAACACCCGCTTCAGGTTTTTGGCCTGCAGTTGTTGAAAGTAGGCGGTGTAGTCACGGCTGGTAAAGGCATTGTCTCGCCCGCCCAGGCCCGCCACAATCTTCGAGAAGTCGCCAGGCTTCAGGGTTTTGGTGCCCTTGAACATCATGTGTTCCAGCACGTGGGCCACACCCGTGGTGCCGTTGTATTCATCGATGGAACCCGCCTTGTACCACACCATGTGGGCCACCGTGGGCGACCGGTGGTCCTCTTTCACCACCAGCCTCAGGCCGTTTTTCAGGGTGTACTGGGTCACCTCGCCATCGGCTGCGCGGGCTGCCAGCGGGGCCAGCAAGGTGGCACTCAGGGCGATTGTGCCCAAGGTTGCTGTCATGCGGGCCATCCAGGGGCCAGAAGAGTATGTGCCGGGTTGCTTCATGCGTCATCCATCCGTCTGCATTGTGGAGCCTCGCCAAAGGAGGCCTTTTGCCGCAATGGTAGAATAAGTTCTTCACCACGCCAGCCTGTGACCGCGTGAATCGCGATTTGTTCACTGGCCACCCTGTTTTATGGAGCGAATTGAATGCACATCCCCGGGCAGCGACAGGACTGGCTAGGCCGTCTGAAGTCGGGCTTGACCAAAACACGCTCCGGCCTGGCCTCCATGTTCACCGGCGAAAAAGTGGACGATGCTTTTTTCGAGGACCTGGAAGAGCGCTTGCTGCTGGCCGATTGCGGGCTTCCTGCCACCGAACTGCTGATGCAAAAGGTGCGTGACCAGGTGTATCAACACGGCATCACCAGTCCGGAAGGCGTGCGTTTGGTGCTGCGCGATGCGGTGTTCGACCTGCTGCGCCCACTGGAAACCAGCATGGGTGTCGACCGCGCCCGCCCGCTGGTCATGATGGTGGTTGGGGTCAATGGAGCCGGCAAAACCACCAGCATTGGCAAGCTGGCCAACCACTATGCCGAAATTGGTTACTCCGTGCTGCTGGCTGCTGGCGACACCTTCCGGGCGGCCGCGCGCGAGCAGTTGGATGTGTGGGCCCAACGCAGCAATGTGGATGTGATTTCTGCCGAGGGCAGCGACCCCGGTGCCGTGGCTTTCGACTCGGTGCAGTCGGGTATTGCCCGCAACAGCCACATCGTGATTTGCGACACCGCAGGCCGGCTGCCTACGCAGCTGCACCTCATGGAAGAGCTGAAAAAAATCAAGAAGGTGCTGGGCAAAGCCAAGGTTGATGCACCGCATGAAATCGTGCTGGTGGTCGATGCCACCAATGGTCAAAATGCGCTTCAGCAAATCAAGGCGTTCAACGATGCATTGGGGTTGACTGCGCTGGTGGTCACCAAGCTTGACGGCACCGCCAAAGGTGGCATCCTGGCCGCCATGAGCATGAGCACCCGTGTACCGGTGGCCTTTATTGGCGTGGGCGAAAAACTCGGCGACCTGCGCCCGTTCAGCCCCCGGGAATTTGCCAACGCCCTGGTGGGCATTGATGCCGAAGGAAACACTGCGCCATGATCGTATTCAAGAATGTGTCGCTGAAATATGGCGAACATGCAGCTCTGAAGGGCGTGAACTTCCAGTTGCCCAAAGGCTCATTCACCCTGCTGGAAGGCCATTCCGGCGCTGGTAAAAGTTCTATTTTGCGGCTGCTGGCCACTTTCGAAACACCCAGCAGTGGCGATATTTTTGTGGGCAAAAGCTCGATTGCCAAACTGAACCGCCGGGAGCGGGCACACTATCGCCGTTCGGTGGGCTACACCGGGCTGGATGTTCAGTTGCTGCAAAACCGCACCTGCTTCGACAATGTGGCCCTGCCGCTTCGCGTGGTAGGCCAGTCTGAAACCGACATTCAAAGCCGGGTGAAAGCGGCCTTGGCGCGGGTGGGGCTTAGCCACACCGACCACATGTTGCCCACGGAACTGTCCGGCGGCCAACAACTGCGCCTGCAAATTGCCCGGGCAGTGGTCAACCGGCCGGCACTGGTCCTGGCCGACGAACCCACCGCGCAGCTGGACGATGAGTCGGCATCGCGTGTGGTCACCTTGCTGGAAGAATTCAACCGGGCCGGCGTCACTGTGATGGTGGCCACGCATGAATCCCATCGTTTCAACCGGGTCACCCACCGCCTTCGCCTGGGGGACGGGCAAGTGCTGCCCACACCGGCAGACCTGTCTCAAGCCGGCGGGCGCGAAGGTGGCGTGCAGGAATTCTCGAAAGACTTTTTGAACAAGGCTTATGGTGCGTAAGCAACCCTGAGTAAAGCCCACACCACACCGGAAATACACACATGCGCTGGTTACGACTGCAATGGTTTTCAATTTCAGCTGGTCTGAAGCTGTGGCTGGACGAGCCCCTTGGCCACCTGTTCAACGCCCTGGTGCTGGCCATTGCGCTGGCCATGCCCTGGGCCATCGCGCAGGGCTTAAGCGCACTCATTCCCTCCATGGACCGGGCCGTGGGCGACCCCGAAGTCAGCCTGTATTTCCGCACCGACGCATCCGAAGACAGCGTGCAAACCGCGGCCACCAAGCTGAAGCGGGATTTTGATCTGGAGTCGGTCAAGGTGGTCACGCCGCAACAGGCCCTGGCGCGGCTGCGCGAGCAAAGCCAAACGCCCGACCTGGCCTCCGCCTTGCCCGAAAACCCCCTGCCCTACACGGTGGTGGCCACCTTGCGTGTGGACGCCAAAACCGACACCAACCTTATCGACAGCAAAATTGCCGAATGGAAGAAATACGCTGGCGTTGAATTTGTTCAGTACGATGCCCAATGGGTTCGCCGCCTGCAAGGCCTGCTCAACAGTGCCCAACTCATTGCGGGTGCCTTGGCGGTGATGATCGCTGGCATGGTGCTGGTGGTGACCTTCAACACCGTGCGCCTGCAACTGGTGCGCAACCAGGCCGAGGTGCATGTGCTGAAAGCGCTGGGCGCCACCGATGCCGAGGTGGGCCGCCCCACGCTGTGGTGGTCGGTCAGTCTGGCCCTGGTGGCGTTTGGCCTGGCCTATGGCTTGGTTAGCGGCGGCATGGGTCTGGCCGACGATGCAGTCGGCCAGTGGATCCGACAATTCGACAGCGGCTTTCGCTTTCAGGCACCCAGCATGGTCACTGCGCTGGGCATGGTCTCGGTGTGGGTGGTGCTGGTCATGCTGGGCGCCTGGGCTTCCGTGCGTTCAACCGTGTGGCGCATTCACTAAAGCAGGCTCACTGAAAATCCGGGCCTAGGTTCACCACCAGGTTGCGCACCGCTTTTTGCCAGTCTGGCTGGTTCACGCGAAACACCGATTTCAATTTGGTGTTGTCCAACACGGAATAGGCTGGCCGTGCTGCCTTGAAGTTCATGTCGGGCGTTTTGGCACGCAACACGGTGGGCACACGCGTCAACAAGCCCTGCTGGTGGGCCTGCTCAATGGCAAAACAGGCATAGTCATACCAGGTGGTTTCACCAGCAGCCGTGGCATGAAAGGTTTCGCCACTGGGCACTTCCGACGGGTGGTCTGGCAAAAAAGATGGTGCCAGTTTGCCCAGCTGTTTGTACCGGCTCATGGCCACCACACCGGCCACTTGCAAACCCAGTTCCGCCAGAAAATTGGCGGGTGTTGGGGCACCGCGCTGGTCGTCCACCACCTTGAGCTCGTCGCGCTCGCTGGCAGCCTTCAAGATGGTTTTGCAGAAATTGCCGCCCCGCTGGGCAAACACCCAACTGGTGCGAAAGTTGACCCAATGGCCGCCCACCTCTTCCAAAAACTGCTCGCCCTGTAATTTGGACTGACCGTACACACTCACCGGGTTTACCGCGTCGGTTTCAACATAAGGGCGCGTGGCTGTGCCATCGAATACATAGTCGGTGCTGTAATGCACCAGCACTGCACCCTGCTTTTTGGCTTGCTCGGCCAGCACGCCCACGGCGTGCGCATTCACGGCAAAAGCGGCGTGCGCATCTTTTTCAGCCTGTTCCACCGCCGTGTACGCCGCGGCATTGATGATCACATCCGGCCGCACATCCTTCAACGTTGAAATCAACTGGTCGGGGTCGGTCATGTCCAGGGTGTCGCGGTCCACACCCACGTACGCGTCCAGCGTGTCCAGCAACGCGGGTTTGGCGTGCTGCCCTAGGGTGTGGCCCAGTTGTCCATAACTGCCCAACACCAATACGCGTATTCCCACGATGTATCCCTTGCCTTAAAAAATTATTGGTCCCGGCGCTGCACCATCTGCGCAACCCAGTCCTGATTGTTCAAAAACCACTGCACGGTTTTGCGGATGCCGGTTTCAAAGGTTTCCTGGGGTTTCCAGCCCAGCGTTCGTTCAATTTTGCGTGCATCAATCGCATAGCGGCGGTCATGGCCCGGCCGGTCGGTCACGAATGCAATCTGGTCCACATAACTGCCGCCCCGGGCTCGTGGCATGAGCTCGTCCAGCAAGGTACAAATCAGCCGCACCACATCCAGGTTCGCCATCTCGTTCCACCCACCCACGTTGTAGGTTTCACCCACCTGCCCTTGCGCCAGCACGGTGCGAATGGCCCGCGTGTGGTCTTCAACAAACAACCAGTCGCGAATTTGCTGGCCATCGCCATACACCGGCAAGGGCTTGCCCGCCAGGGCGTTGCTGATGCACAGGGGAATCAGCTTTTCCGGAAAATGGTAAGGCCCGTAGTTGTTGCTGCAGTTGGTGGTCAACACCGGCAAGCCATAGGTGTGGTGCCAGGCCCGCACCAAATGGTCGCTGGCGGCCTTGCTGGCGCTGTAGGGGCTGTTGGGTTCGTAACGGTTGGTTTCTGCAAAAGGGGCGTCGCTGGGGCCCAATGTGCCGTACACCTCGTCGGTGCTCACATGCAGAAACCGGAAGGTGGCCTGTTCATTGTGGGGCAAGGCTGCCCAGTAAGCGCGGGCGCATTCCAACAGGCGGTAAGTGCCCACCACATTGGTTTGAATAAAAGCCTCCGGCCCCAGAATGGAACGGTCCACATGGCTTTCAGCCGCAAAGTTCAGAATGGCGCGGGGCTTGTGGGTGCGCAGCACCGCCTGAACAGCGTCAGTGTCGCCAATGGAGGCATGCACGAAGGTGTGCAACGGGTTGTCCATCACCGGGGCCAGGGTGCTGAGGTGGCCCGCGTAGGTGAGGGCATCCAGCGACACCACAGGCTCGCTGTGCGCGGCCAGGTGCTGACGGACAAAACAGGAGCCAATAAAACCAGCCGAGCCGGTTACCAGTAGGGTCATGATTCAGGAAAAGTTCGGGTTACACTTCAGGGATTACAGAAAAATACTGATCCAGCCTAAGCAGGCCTGCATTCACCGCCAAGCCTTGGGCCGATTATATCGTTGACAGAGGACTGCAAACCCATGACACGCACGAACTTCTCCCGCCTTGTGGCGCCCCTGGCGCTAACCCTGTCTGCCCTGGCATTAAGCGCCTGCGTGGCAGTGGTGCCAGCACCCGGCCAATCGCCAGCCTCCGGCGAAAACACCACCCAACCCGCCTCGTTGTGCAACATGGAAGGGCCCGCCACACAAAAACTGCAGGACGGTACCACCCTGGCTGAAATCACCCAAACCTGCGAACAAACGGAAGTGAAAATCACCAACAACCACGCCAAGCACCCCAAACGGTGCAATGTGGTCATTGGTGGCCAAGGCAGCGAGTTGTACATTCAGCCTGGCGAAAGCCGCAGCCTGACCCAAACCGGCCCAGTGGCCAAGGCCGATGTGCGCATCAACTGCCTGAACGACTGGAACCGCCCAAAGTAAGCACGGCGCCTAGGGTGATTGCAGCTGGGTGGCCGACAACACCACCCGGCGCTCGCCACCCAACACATTGAGCAGCACCAGCACCCGGTCTGCACCCTTGTGCTGGGCAATGGTGGCCATCAAGCCTTCAAACGGCCCGTCGGCCACCCGCATACTGCTGCCCACCTTGGGCATGCCGTTCAGGGCTTCCAGGTGGAGCAAACCATCATCGGCCAACTGGCTTTGAATCAAGTCCACCAGGGCTTGCGGCACGGGCGTGGCCTTGCCGCCAAACTTCACCAGGTCAATGCAGCCTTTGGTGGACCGCAACTTCGAAAAATCATCCACCCCGCTTTCCAGCCGAACAAACAGGTACCGAGGGAACAACGGTTCAACCACCTCGGCCAAGCCTGTGGACCGGCGCTTTCGCACACGGGCCTGCGGGTAAAACACCCGGTAATTCTGGCGCTCCAGGTTTTCCACAGCCTGGGTTTCCAGGCGGGGTTTCGTGTACATCACATACCAGTGGGCCATGTGGCTGCTTGCCCCCTTTACAATTGCCTCACCTGGTCCACATTCTGCTGGTACCAGGCATACGTCCGTTTCAAGCCATCCTCCAGATTAATCGTATATTGCCAACCCAGTGATTTCAACCGGGTTACGTCCATCAGCTTTCTGGGGGTGCCATCGGGCTTGGTGGTGTCAAAGCTGAGGCGGCCCTCAAAGCCCACCACACGGGCCATGGTGTGCGCCAACTCGGCAATGGTGCAGTCCACGCCGGTGCCCACATTGATGTGGCTCAGCATGGGCTGGGTGTTGGCCTTGTAAGTGGCCTCGTCCAGCAGCAGAACGTGCACGCTGGCAGCCGCCATGTCATCCACATGCAAAAATTCCCGCATGGGTTTGCCAGTTCCCCACACCACCACCTCGGCATCGCCGCGCAGCTTTGCCTCGTGGAAGCGGCGCATCATGGCCGGTATCACGTGGCTGTTGTCCGGGTGGAAGTTGTCATTTTCGCCGTACAGGTTGGTGGGCATCACGCTGCGGTAATCCCGGCCGTGTTGGCGGTTGTAACTTTCACACAACTTGATACCCGCAATTTTGGCCACGGCATAGGGCTCGTTGGTGCTTTCCAAAATGCCAGTGAGCAGGGCGTCTTCCCGCATGGGCTGTGGCGCCAGTTTGGGGTAAATGCAGCTGGACCCCAAAAACAGCAAGTGCTGGCAACCACTGTGGTGGGCAGCACGCACCACGTTGCATTCCATCAACAGGTTGTCCATGATGAAATCGGCCGGGTAGGTGTTGTTGGCGTGAATGCCGCCCACCTTGGCTGCCGCCAACACCACCGCATCGGGCTTTTCTGCATCAAAAAAAGCCTGCACATCGGCCTGGTTGCACAGGTTCAATTCCGCGTGCGTGCGCACCACCAGGTTGTGGTAACCCAAAGTGTGCAGGCGGCGCACAATGGCGCTGCCCACCATGCCGCGGTGGCCTGCCACATAAATTGTTGAATTCAGGCTCAGCATGTGAGCCCCTTATTCGCGGCTAACCGCCACGCTGTAGCCGTGCTGCTTCAGCAAGGCATGGCGCTTGGCTGTTTCAAGGTCGGCAGCCACCATTTCGGCCACCATCTCTTGCAGGGTAATTTGGGGCACCCAACCCAGTTTTTCCTTGGCCTTGGTGGGGTCGCCCAGCAGGGTTTCCACTTCCGCCGGGCGGAAATAACGGGGGTCGATGCGCACAATCACATCGCCTTCTTTCAAGGCTGGTGCGTTGTTGCCGTCTACTTTGGCCACAATGCCGCGCTCATCCACACCGGTGCCTTCCCAACGCAGGGTCACGCCCAGTTCCTTTGCACTCATCTCAATAAACTGACGCACGCTGTACTGCACGCCGGTGGCAATCACAAAGTCTTCAGGCTGGTCCTGCTGCAGCATCATCCACTGCATCTCCACATAGTCTTTGGCGTGCCCCCAGTCCCGCAGCGCATCCATGTTGCCCATGTACAGGCAAGGCTCCAGGCCCACTGCAATGTTGGACAAACCACGCGTTACCTTGCGGGTTACAAAGGTTTCGCCGCGGCGCGGGCTTTCATGGTTGAACAAAATGCCGTTGCAGGCGTACATGCCATAGCTTTCGCGGTAGTTCACGGTAATCCAGTACGCGTACATTTTGGCCACCGCATACGGGCTGCGAGGGTAAAACGGCGTGGTTTCCTTTTGGGGAATTTCCTGCACCAAGCCATACAATTCCGACGTTGATGCCTGGTAAAACCGGGTCTTCTTTTCCAGGCCCAAAAAGCGAATGGCTTCCAGCAAACGCAAGGTGCCCATGGCGTCCACATCGGCGGTGTATTCCGGGCTTTCAAAGCTCACGGCCACATGGCTTTGCGCACCCAGGTTGTACACCTCATCGGGCTGCACTTCTTTCAAAATGCGGGTCAAGTTGGAGCTGTCGGTGAGGTCGCCATAGTGCAACTTAAAGCGGGCGTTTTCCATATGCGGGTCTTCGTAAATGTGGTCCACCCGCTGGGTGTTGAACAGGGACGCCCGGCGCTTGATGCCATGCACCTCGTAGCCCTTGGCGAGCAAAAATTCTGCAAGGTAGGACCCGTCTTGTCCGGTAATGCCGGTAATCAGCGCAACTTTGGCCATGGTGTGTGCATGTATTGATCAATAACGAGCCAAAGCTTAGGTCAAAGCCCTGAACACTGGCTAGTGCCCGCAAATCAAAAAACGTCTGATATATTCATTAAATAATCCGTATACGGATTATTTATTGAATTTTTCATTTTATTTGAAATGGTTGAAAACCTGAAAAACCCGCTGGACTTGGCCCACTTGGTGAAAACCCACCGGAAAACCGCTGGTGCCCAAGGCCGAAAAATGACCGCCGACACACTGGCCGAACTGGCTGGCGTGAGCCGGGACACGATTTTCCGCATTGAACGGGGAGAAGACGTGTCGTTTGCCACCGCCATGCGGGTGCTGCGCGTGTTTGGCTTGGCGCTGCATGCGGGAAAGCCTGAGGCACCCGACCTGTATTCCGCGGCTGATTACTTCAAAACCGACGGGCTCACACCGTGAGCCTGGAGCAGTATCCGCTATTGCGGCAACTGCCCCGCCTGGGCGGGCCAGTCAAGCTGCTGCAAGTGTTCAATGCTGGCCGCCCCTGTGGTTGGCTGGGCTGTGAAGACAGCGGTGAATACTGGTTTCACTACGCAAGCGGAAGCATCGAGCAAGCCGCCGTGAGCGTGCTCATGCCCCCCAGCCGAAACCTGTACCGTTGGCCTGAATTGTTTCCGGTGTTTGAGCAACACCTGCCCAACCCGGCTGGCTGCGCCCTGCTGCAAAGCCTGTACCCAGAGGTGCCGCTGGGCCCACTGGAGTTGCTAAGCCTGGTGGGGGCCAATACTTTGGGCACGCTTACCTTTGCCAACCCCGATGCGCCGTTTGTTCAAGCCCGAAGTTGGACCACTGAGGCAGAACTTGCCAGGCGGCCATTGGATACCTTGGGCAGCGCTGCAGTGCCGCTATTGAGCAGCCTGAATGCACAGGGGGACTGTGCTGCGCTGGTGTATGCACACCGCGCTTTCAATGTGCCCAGCGTGGTGGCTTGGGCGGGCACTTTGGCTGCACAAACCCCATGGCTTGAAGACCTGCCTTTGCGACAGCGCAGCTTTCAAACCGGGCAACACCTGCAGTGGGCGTTGCGTGCCGATGTGGATGCGCAGGGCTTGCGCCAGCCCTGGGAAGCACCGCACAGCCGGCTGGGGCTTAGCCGGGCTGGGTTTGCTGCGGTAAAAAAGGACCCACGCCGCTGGCGTTGGGTTGCGCAGGAGTTGGGTTACCTCAAAACAGTTTAGTTGTTTCTTATTATTTACAATACAATATTTTTGCATATAATAAGAAACATTATGTCGAAAAACATTGCTCACACCTTCGAACAATCCGCCGCAGCCGCACAGCGGCTTGGCGCATTTATCGCCAACCGCCGCAAAGCGCTCAAGGTGCCGGCCACGCAAACCGCGCTGGCGGCAGGTATATCCCGTGTCACCTTGCATCGCCTGGAACAAGGCAGCACCAGCATTACGTTGGGCGCCTGCCTGAATACCATGGCTGCACTGGGCCTACTGGGCGCCTTACCTCCGCAAGAGAACAGCCATTCACCCATGCTGCCGAGCCGGGTTTGCGTCACTCAATATCCTGAATTGCAAAAATTGGCATGGCAGCACCATGACAATGCGGAAATCAGCTTGCAGGCTGCGTTCAAGCTGTATCAAAACAACTGGCGCCATGTTCAAGTTGCAACACTGGGCGAAGCCGAAATACAGTTCATCACCCTACTTGAGCAAGCTTTCGAAGAGGCCTTGTTGCATGTTCAGCCGTAAACACCATCAATTGATTGCACTGGCGCTGCAAGGCCTTAACGCCCCCAAACTGGCAGAGCACCAGTGCTACTTTGGTGGGGGCACAGCCATTGCCCTACAGTACGGCGAATATCGCGAGTCCGTCGACCTGGATTTCATGGTGTCGAATACCGACCACTACCGGCAACTTCGGCAGTTGTGCAAAGTCGGTGGAAGCGTTCAGGATTTGTTTTTGCCAGCAGCCAGTCAGTGGGTTCAATTTGGCGAACTGCGGTCCGATCAATACGGCATTCGCACCCGCCTACTGGTGATGGGGACACCCATAAAATTTGAAATCGTGCTGGAAGGTCGGATTGAGTTGGACACCCCAGGCCCGGATGAGCACATACTCGGCGTTGCCACACTGCGTAAAACAGACCTCATTGCAAGCAAACTGTTGGCCAATTCCGACCGCTGGGCAGACCCCTCCGTCAATACCCGAGACCTGATCGACCTGGCCATGATGCACCCTACACATGCTGAGTTTGAATTGGGCCTCCAGAAAGCCAGACGCGCCTACGGCGACTCCATTCTGAGTGACCTGAATAAGGCCATCCATGCGGTGCAACAACAACCAGAACGGCTGTTAAAAGCCTGTGAACGCATGGCGATACAAATACCGCCCGCGCAGTTGATGCAACACATATTGGCCTTGAACAGTTTGCAATAGCGCTTTGCGGGGCAGCACTTGGCCCGCCAAAACTCCACTCCCCTCTACGGTCGCCCCCACAAAGTAGCCAGCGGCGCAGCCCAAAGGTTATTGCCCAACGGCAATGTGTCATCGCCGTCGTACAACACAATACCCATCTTGAATTTGCTACCTGCCAGGCCAGAGAGTTTTCTCAAACCCCGCAGGTCACTGTCCTTTACGGTTGCAGAGGCCTTTACTTCCACACCCACCAAATCCCCGACAGTATTTTCAATCACAATATCGACCTCCACCTGGTCAGCATCGCGGTAATACATCAAGGAATAAACGCCTTCCGAAGTGGTTGTTGCCTTCAATAACTCACCATAAACAAACGATTCGAGCACATTACCAAACCGTGTTCTGTTTTGTTGAACCTCATTGGCTGTCAAACCCTGCAACATTGCCAAAAGGCCGGAATCAATGAATTGCAATTTGGCCGTTTTAAGAACCCGATTGAGTCGATTGTGAGCCCACACTTCTATTCGCTTTAGCAAATACATTTGCTCAAATACACCGACGTACTTCGATGCGGTTTTGTTGTCCAAGCCAAGCTGTGCGCCAAGCTGGGTGTAATTGCACATTTGGCCAGCCATCTGGGCCAGAGCACTCAGAAAGCGCGGTAAATGATCCAGCTTTTCAATAGCCGCAATGTCACGAACGTCACGCTGAATGAGTGCATTGATGTACTGTTGTGCCCAAACGGTTCGGCGCCTGGATGTTGGCCTTGCAATCGCTTCAGGATAGCCACCGCGCAGCACACGATCGACCAAATTCATTTCAGCCAAATATTGACCAGGTTGGGGAATTCGACCGTCAAACACACTGTCGATCCAATTTGTAGAATGCCCCTCGACCTCACACTGGGACAGAGGCATCAACAACAGGTTTTCCATGCGACCAGCCAGCGAGTCGGCCACAGTCGGCAAGGCCATTAGGTTGGCCGAACCAGTAAGCAAAAATCGCCCAGGCCGCCGGTCCTCGTCTACACTTTTTTTGATCGCCAACAACAATGCTGGCGCACGTTGTATTTCATCAATGACCGCACGGTCCAAGGCCCGGATGAACCCGACGGGGTCTTGTTGGGCAGACATCAAGGTCAGTTGGTCGTCCAATGTCAGGTAGCGCATACCCTCAGCGGTGATTCCCCTCACCAAAGTGGTTTTGCCCGACTGACGCGGGCCAGTCAACAGCACCACTGGGGTATCGGCCAGGGCTTCTATCAAACGCGACTGAATGCGACGCGGGTAAAGTGAGGGGTTGCCCATCGGTTTTAATTTTTCGTAAATTAAGGAATATGGTACCGTAAATCAAGGAATGAAACCCTGTTAATTTTGGAATATAAACCGTTAGAAGCGAGGAATTACAACACGCTTCAAGTCATGATTAAGGCAGGGCGTCAAGCCCAGTTGACCCTGCGGTGAATAACCCATGCAATCACCGCATGAAAAGCGGCGGTTATTCCTACATTCGGCCGCATGCAGCCGCTGGGGGCCGCAGCACCAGCTATGAATTGGCAGATTTCTAAAACACCCCTAGCTTCTAGGCCTGTCAATAATGCCCGGTTCAATGTTGTCGTACTTGGGTGGGGTGGGTGCCACATCGGCGGAATACGGAATGGGTGAAGACGGGCATTTGAACAACAAAGGCGATCGATTCGGATATTTCCAATCCACCATCTTCACAACATTCTCCGCCACTTTCTCAAAATACATGAAACCGTCTTTTTGAACATAGGCACTGCGGCTTGTTTGTGTTGAAACGTGCGCCTTAACCAACCCACCTTCTATCCGATATTCGTCAACCTTGTTCAACTCCTCATCGAGATCACCCTCAACCTCATCGCGCCAGTAAAGGTATTGTTTTCCAAACTGGCTATCGGGCCTTTCGCAGGCTTTTGTTAAGTCAAACCCATCATCGGTGTACGTAGCCCATTGGCCAAACAACCAGTTCTCACTTTTTTGTGCAGCATGAACACTGCCCTCTAAAGGCTTGTTGCATGACAAAAGGCCAACAGCAGCAAATGAAATCACGATGTGTTTAAAGCGTCGAATCACGATAACTTCCTGATGATGTTGGCTGGCTCGGTAAACAATATTCCATCATGTAGCTTGCGAGAATTTTTGAATTTGGTCTTTTCCTCACGTTGCCCCCGAACAGGCTGAAACGAACAATGGACCCAACCCGAGGAATGCACTCCGGGGGTGAAGTGTTCCAAAATCAACTGGCCATGATTTAGATTGTCCCGCACCCAACACGCCAAGTCATAATTGCTCATCCCCCGAACCTCAAAGTCAGCCGCTTGGCCAGTGAGGTGCTGCGAGGTGTCTGAGCCGCCTACAGCCCTATTCACCGCAGCGCTTCTATACGCGCTGTTGATGGTCAGCCGCGGGCCAAACTCCTCAAACAGCGGGTGAAGAATGTTCATCGCCAATTCACGCAAATTGGCGATGATGATTGGGGATTCGGGTTGGTTTGCTAAGCCCGTACTGGTCACTGTAAGCTCGCGCAATGTGAAGTACTGCGTGACACAGGCGGGAAATTTTGCGGTGCAGGTTTGGGGCATGCTTTACCCCACCCACTTCAACACATCGCTCAGTGCATCCAGACCTTTGGCCACGGTGGTCAACACATCCGTCGTATGCTTGGCTTTGTCAACGCGCTGAGCCAGGCTGGCCATGGCAGCTTGCAACGCCACCAAATTCGCTTTCGCTTCCTGGGTGAGTTGGCTCAATTGGGCGTTCTCAAGCTTCACCAAAGCCATGTAGGCCATGCTGAGCTGCTGCTGGTGTTGTTCGCGCTGGCTTGGGTTGAGTTCAGCAATGTCAATTCGGTAGAGGGCCGCAAACACATCCTGGGTGTGCTTGCGCAGTTGTTGAAGGTCGGTGTTGACGGTGGAGTTGCTCATGGGTTTGCCTGCCGCGTTTGAAGGGTTTGAATGCTGGCTTGCAGCTCGGTGAACACGCCGCTCAACTGGTTCATATTGCCCTGGCCGCGCAGCACGTCCAGCCAAGCTTGCTGCATGCGCAGGCTAGCTTGCCGCGCCTCTTCCAGCAGTGCAATGTTGGGCGGCGGTTTGATGCTGCTCATCCACGCCTTCTTCCAAGCTTCACCCAGTTTTTTCTCGGCCAGGTAGGGCTTTTCCACGTTGTCGCGATAAGCCACTTCGCGGGCCAGTTGCTCCCGAAAGGTCATCCACTGTATTTGCTCGTCCAGCACCTGCTGATTGAACAGCAAAGCCTGCCCCACCACACTGGCATCCCGTTGCAACACCAATGCCACTTCGCGGTTGTGTGCAGCAGTGGCCACATGCCCCGCCAGGCTGGCCACACTGTTTTTAATGGGTGCAGCCAAACCCGGTAGATTGGGCACCACCCCCAAGGCATCGGCCAACGCCTTTACATTTTTTTGGGTGGCAGCGGTTTGGTCCCCTTTGGCCAGGGCTTGAAGTTGTGCAAAGTATTGGGCTTGCAAATCAAGATAGGCATTGACCAGGCTCACCGCTTGAGCCCGTTCGCGCATGGTCTGGGTTTGCTCCTCCAAAGTGCTCTGGGTGCGCTGCAGGTTGGGTAGCAGGTCGGCGGTAAATTCCAGAGAATGGTCCAGCGCCAAAACGTTGACCTTTTTGAGGGTGGACACATACTGCTGTCCACCTTCAGCCACCTGCTGTGCAGTGGATGAAACGGGCGATGTTGAGCAAGCCGCAGTGGTAGAAACCAGCACCGCCACAGCCAAGTTTTGGAGACATTTGAGTGGCACGAAGCACCTTCCAGGCATTGTAGAAGGCCAAACTGTAAGGAAATTTCTGACAGGGTGAGAAGTGCTGCGTTGGGTGTCACCGAAATATGGGACGCAAAAAAGCACCGATTTAGTGCGAAAAATTAGAGTCTGACCCCAAAGTGCCGCACGGGCGTGATTTAATTGTTCAAGTTTGTACAAAAAGTATTGCCCCCCAAACCGTATTCTTATTTCCGCGAATGCCGACCGCGACACTGCAGGGCGGTAGCGTGCCCAACACTGGAAATACCCGCCCCAACATGGCCAGCCGGCAACAACAACTTCAAGAAGACACTGCGTACAGGGTGATGCGAATTCTGGATGAAAACCCGGACCTTACCCAGCGTGAACTGGCCGAACGCCTGGGCGTGAGCACCAGCGGACTGAATTATTGCCTGAAGGCCCTGAAGGAGAAAGGGTTGGTGAAGATGCAGAACTTTGCGCAGAGCAAGAACAAGTTTGGGTATGTGTATGTGCTGACCCCAAAGGGTATCGCAGAGAAGGCGGCGCTGACTGGGCGGTTTTTGAAGCGGAAACTGGCAGAGTACGAGGCGCTGCGAATGGAGATCGAAAATCTCAGGTCTGAAATAGAACAAGTCGGGGATTAACAACTCTCAAAGCTTTAATCTTCCTCGTATTGCCCAGAAATGCGATGTGTACCCACCCAAATTGCACGTGGAAAGCCGATTTGCTGCAAGGTGCTTCCTAAGTTTAGGGTGCCTCCGGAGGCCCAGAGCCCACAGCCGATGAGAAAGTGTTGTCTGCAAAAATTGGTGAGCTGAAACTGGAGAACGATTTTTTAGAAAGCGCGCAACCAGGGCTGCGTTGCTGAGCGCAAAGCGCTTATTGACCCGAACCATGAGTTGCCGGTAGATGGGCAGGCCAAGATTCTTTGTATGGCTAGGTCGATGCGTATACAAGCCTATGCCGGCTTCTGATGCTAACCTCTCGCTGATGGCAGCGATGGATCGTTTGAATTTGGACCGACCGTATGCGAGCAGTTGCATGATGAGTGACTTGTTGCTGCGGCAGGGATTTGCAGGTGTTGGTGAGCACAAAGTCTTCACCTTGATGCGCAGAATGGGCATTCAAGCTATTTACTGCAAGCCTAACACCAGCAAGCCCCCCCAAGCACAAGATCTGTCCGTATTTGATTGGAACACTGCCAATGGATCGGACCAATCAGGCCTGGGCACTGGACATCAGCAACCTTCCCACGAAACGCAGCCCCTTTTATTTATGTACAGTAATTGATTGGTTTAGCAGGAAAGTGCACATTCGGAGGCTGTCCAATACCATGCATGCGGATTTCCGCGTTGAAACGTTTCAAGAATCGATAATCAAATATGGCAAGCCCGAGATCGGCAACACTGATCAGTGCAGTCAATTTACCAGCGTGGATTTAATGGAAATGCTTAAAGGTCTCGGTCTCTATATACATTGAACTTGCCCCCTGAATGACAGTGCCGGAGGTATTCCTTAAACTTAGGACTAGGAATACATCTATGTTTACGACTATGAGTTCAGATGGCAAGCCCGAGCGGGTTGAAGTGATTACGGGTGTCCAGCGCCGACGGCGCTGGACACCCTCGGAGAAGTTGGCTTTGGTCCAGGAAACATACCAAGCCGGTAAAACGGTTTCCTTGGTGGCCCGCGAAGCGGGCATCACTGCCAGCCAGTTGTTCCAATGGCGCAAATCATATACAGACGGTTCTTTGGTTGCGGTTGGCGCCAACGAACCAGTGGTACCAGCTTCTGAAATGAAAGAAGCTTTGAAGCGCATCAAACAATTGGAAGCTGCGCTGGGCCGCAAAACGCTTGAGAACGAAATTCTCAAGGAAGCGGTTGAGTACGGTAAAAGCCGAAAGTGGATTGCGCACTCGCCCTTGTTGCCCGGGGACGACCAGTAAGAGAGGTCTGTTTTGTCCTTGGCATTTCGCGCAGTCACATAACCGCTCTGAGAACCAGAAAAGCTGATTGGGTTGACCGTCGAAAGGCGCACCCCAGGCCTGATGACGACCAGTTGTTCAGTGACATCATCAGCGTTGCCAAAGACCTGCCCACTTACGGCTATCGCCGTGTGTGGGCGATTCTGAAGTTTCAAGGGGTCGATGGTAGTCCACGACTGGTTAACCATAAACGGGTTTACCGAGTAATGCGAGACAACAATTTGTTGTTGTTTCGGCATGGCAGTAAGCCTAGGGATACGCGTAGGCACGACGGAAAAGTGGCTGTTCAAAGCAGCAACACTCGTTGGTGCTCGGACGGATTTGAACTGTCTTGCGACAACGGTGAGAAAGTTCGAGTGGCCTTTGCCTTGGATTGCTGTGACCGTGAGGTCATGAGCTGGGTTGCAACCACCAAAGGCATTGACGCTGGCCTGGTTGGAGATTTGATGATGCAAGCAGTGGAATATCGGTTTGGCGCGGGCAGTACTGCGCAAACTCCCATTGAATGGCTGTCGGACAATGGCTCTTGTTACACCGCGATTGAAACCAGAACCTTTGCAAAACAACTGGGGCTCAAACCCGTCAGAACGCCGGTGGAAAGCCCGCAAAGCAACGGCATGGCCGAGAGCTTTGTGAAGACGTTCAAACGTGACTATGCTCGTCTGGCCAATCGGCCTGACTCGCAGACGGTCATGCGTGATTTAAAGTTGTGGTTTGAACATTACAATGAAAAGCACCCTCACAGTGCTTTGGGGTACCTGCCTCCTCGGAGATTCCGGGAAAAGCCGAAGTCAATTAACTAATACCGATGGCCCTGTAATACGGGGGCGAGTCCACAAATCAGCATGGATGGCAAGGGATGTTGGCGTGGCAATGTGGTGATCGAGCGATTCTGGCGCGCGATCAAATACAAAGAGGTGTACCTTCGGGCCTATGAAACAACATCGGAGGTCAAAAAACTCCTACATGAGTACGTCGAACTTTACAATGTAGCTCGAGGCCCTCAAGCCTTAGATTGCAAAACCCCAGACGAGGTGTATTTCGTCAACCAGGTTGCAGCATTGGCTGCTTAATCCGCAGGGCTAGGTATTTATTAACATTTCACAAAAATGGTCCGACTAAACGAGGTCTGCTCTAGACGGAAACTGTCAGATCAGATCGGGGCCACCATAAGTAATCACAGTCAATCAGAAATCTATCTCAAGCCATGGGAAACTTTTGTGTGTTTAAATCAAGCCAAATCGGTAGTCACCAATGAGATCAAAATATCTTGCTGACCGCCGTCAGCACCTTATTGACAAAGCTGCCAAGACAGGTCTTCTGGCGCGAGCTTTATCAATCGGGGCAAACTTAGCCACGGTGCCATTAGTAATGTCAGCGCTAAGTATCAGTGACTTTGCAATATGGGCAACAACCACATCATTGCTGACAATGATGCAATTCCTAGATTTCGGAATTGGAAATAGCGCCATGGGCAGAGTTACAGAAGCATTGGCCCATGATGATCACGAACGGGCTACACGGATAGTTCGCCATGCTTATCTTGTACTAGGTAGCATCGCCGTTTTTTTTCTGTTCGTCGGTAGCTTATTTTACTTTTCTGGAATGTTGGAGGCGATGGCCTTGCGTTCCGGATCTTTCCTGGCAAGCCATATCGACTTAGTGGCCAGTTTTGTAATGTGCTACGGACTTGTGATTCCTGCGACTTTTGTGCAGCGTCTGCTCTTTGCTCATCAACGAGCGGGCTCAGCTACGATCCTACAACTTGCATTCTCCCTTTCATATTTAGGTTTCGCAGCACTATTAGCTTGGCAAGCAGCCGACTTGGCCGTCTTCGTGCTTGGCTATGTGTTGTTAATGGTAGTGGTATACGGGAGCTATAGCTTGCATCACCTACGACAACATTATCCCGACATAAAGTTAAGTGGAAACATTGATTATGATTTAACTACCTCTCTTCTTAAGGGGGCTGGTCTGTTTTTCCTACTGCAGATTACTGTCTCAATCGTATACAACTCCGATAACGTTATTTTGACTACTGTGGCTAGCCCAGACGATGTGGCGACCTATGCTACTACATGGCGCATGTTTAGTATTGTTGTGATGGTTAACAGTTTGATCTTAGGGCCCTTGTGGCCTGCAGTGGCTGACGCGAAAGCCAAAGGAGATTTTAATTGGCTCAGAAGTGCCTACCTAGAAAACCTCAAACGTAGTATGATCGCAAGCATTTTTTTGGCAACCTTACTCGTAATGATTGGCAACATAATTCTTGATATATGGACGGGTGAAAAAGTTCAAGCTCCCGCTCAATTATTGTGGCTGCTAGCTATTTGGGTAATACTCGAAGGGTATGGACAGTGCATGGCCATGCTGCTCAACGGCTTACAAATTTTACACCTACAAATAGCAGTGGCATCAGTAATGTTAATTGTCGGGACAGGATTAAAAATTTATCTCGCAGGTTCTATCGGACTTTACGGACCAATAATAGGAACAATCATCTCATTTACGCTCATCGTTGGCATCACAGAAACAGTTTTTATTCATCGACTATTAAAGAGTAAATTATGAAGAAATGGATTGTCATAACAACAATCAACTCGCCCACTAAGGCGATTCACCGCATAAGCGAAATGACCAAGTTAGGTTGGCGTTGTGTGGTAGTTGGTGATCGAAAAACGCCAGCAGACTGGTCAAGCCCAGGCATCAACTATTTTTCGTATGAACAACAACTTAAAAACTTTGGTGACCTTGCTAGAGATACCCCCGCAAATCATTACTGCCGAAAAAACCTTGGGTACTTGTATGCAATTCAACAAGGAGCAGATGTCATTCTAGAGACTGATGATGACAACATTCCTGGACAATATTTTGGAACTAATATTTCGCGTGAAGTTACAGGTCAACGTCTGGGTGGAACTCGATGGTCGAATGTTTATAAACACTTTTCAGATCAGCTCATATGGCCTCGAGGGAATCCTTTAGACTCCATTCACGAGGGTGGTCATTTAACTGAAGAAGTAGTCACTGAATCGGCACCTATTCAGCAGTTTTTAGCTGATGGCGATCCGGATGTGGATGCAATTTATCGACTGCTTTTCAAAAAACCACTTATTTTCAGACAGCGCACACCGGTGTTACTTGACAACGGTACATGGTGTTCATTTAACTCGCAGAATACTCTATTCTTCAAAGAGGCCTTTCCTGCGCTGTATCTGCCATGTCATGTGAGCTTTCGTATGACGGATATTTGGCGATCATTCGTAGCCCAGGCCGGACTCTGGAAACAGGGCAAGAAAATTGCTTTTCGGGCTGCCACAGTGGTACAGGAACGCAACGAGCATAATCTCATGCGGGATTTTAGTGACGAGGTGGTTGGCTATCTACGCAATGAAGAAATTGTCACTGCACTTGAAACAATTGAAGCAATGGCTTTGGACGAATTTGTTCTAACCGCCTGGGAGAAGTTGCGCCATATTGGAGTGGTAATTAATGAAGAGGTACACCTCGCTAATGCATGGATGAAAGAAGTAAAGAAATACCTATGAAAATTGCGATATACGTAAGTGAGCTAGATGTCAAGGGTGGGACACACAAGCAGGTATTGCGGCTTACACAATATTTAGTTCAACAAGGACATAAGGTTCAACTATTTACACCCATATTTAATCTCGTCAAGACTTTTCCAGATTTTGAAAACATTGATATAGTGACATTGTATGATGAACGACCAAAATCCCGTTTAAGCAGGCTATTCCGACGCCTTGCGCCGATTCTACTTGCATTTAAACTTACCAAATTTGATGTATTGAATATTCACGACAACGGTGGATTATTATTTTTCTTCACTTCATGGCTTCGTAAACGAGCCCGCTGCTACGTCTGGCAGATCAATGATCTTCATCATTCTTTTCGATTGGGAAACAGCGCGAAATTATCTGCTCGTTGGCATCACCCGATTGCTCGACTGTTCAACCAGTTAATGGCCCGTATGGTTGATCACATCACCGTAAATGTTGGCAAAAATGTGATGCGTGTTCATCAGCACCTAGGTATTAATGCTGAGCTGCTGTACTGTGGCGTCGATTTACCTACGCAAGCCCTAAACACGTCACTGCCACACATGTCACCGTTTCGCGTACTGTCTACTGGTGTTTTCTTTGGTTACCGCAATTACGAACGCCTAGTAGAGGCTTGTGCAATTGCGGCTGCAAAATCAAGAAGGAGTGTTGAGTTAACTATAGTAGGCGATACTCGCGCTCGACCTGAATATGCTGAAAAAATTCGTAATCTAGCGATCTCACATGAGCTTCCTCTCACCGTCCGAGAAAATATAAGCGATGAGGAGTTAGATCACGAAATAGCAAACTGCCATATTTTTGCATTCATCAATATCGATCAAAGCTGGGGATTAGCAGTATTTGAAACAGCAGCACGTAAAAGACCTGTAGTTCTGTCTAATAGCGTTGGCGCTGCGGAACTCTTGAACGGTCTGCCTGGTTTTCAAATGGTTGATCCAACATCAACAGACCAAATTGCTCAAACTCTACTACGGTTCATTGACAACCCAATGCTCTGTAGCGAACTCGGTGAGGCCGCCGCACTCACCGTTAGTGGCATGAGCTGGGATAAAATGTACAGCTCTAAAGTCGAATTTATTTTTAACAAATATGATGATAATTAGCAGGCCTTGCGAAATCCCCGTAACCCTCATAAATATTTGATTTGAGTGTTTGATGACCCTTAAATCCCCACAGAAAGTAGAACATGAGTATTCGAAACCTGAGGCATTTTCATCTAAATTTACGTATTGCCACTTGAATTGCCCTAGAGCTCTCTACCCGACGTGACTTAATTACAATGGTCTCTCAACGAAGTGAGAGACGACATGAAACGAGCCCGATTCAGTGATGAACAGATTGTTCGAATCCTGAGAGAAACAGACAAAGACACGGTCGTGGAAGTGGCCAAACGCCACGGTGTTAGCAAACCGACGATTTAC
>NZ_JANIGO010000004.1 GCF_024518835.1 Limnobacter humi | reverse complement strand
CGCAGGCCGGAAGACAGGCGGGCGATGGCGGTGTCCAGACCGGCACCGGACATGGACAGGTTTTTCTGAGCGGTCAGCGACGCGACGTTTGTATTGATTCCCAACATGATGATTCTCCAAGCAGTGTGTTTTTGATTCATGGTGGCCGCGTCATTGCGCTGCCTTATGAATCCATTAACGCGAGGAAAAAAGGAATCTTTAGGGCGGAAAAACAAAAAAATTCCCCACAGGCGGAGAATTTTTTTGCACCCTCAAGTTTGCGGTCTTGCTGCCGTAAAGCTGCCCCGCATTCTGCGGCAACCCCCGGAAACACAGGCTTTTGGCCTGAGAACCGGGGGCGCTCGGAGGAACCCCTTCAATTGGGGGAAGGGCTTAACGCAGCAGGCTCAACACGTTGTTGGGCAGCTGGTTGGCCTGGGCCAACATCGCTGTACCAGCCTGTTGCAGGATCTGCGAGCGGGTCAGGTTGGCAGTTTCTTTGGCGAAGTCTGCATCCATGATCCGGCCCTTGGCAGAAGCCAGGTTGGTGGAGCTGCTTTCCAGTGAAGACGCCACTTGTTCCAGGCGGCTCAGGCCAGCACCCACGGTCGCACGCAGGTTGGTCACCGCATTGATGTTGGTGTCAATGTTGGTGATGGCGGTGGTGGCGTTGGCCACGCTGTCGATCGCACCGAAGGTGGATGCAGCCAGGGTGGTTTGCAGGTCGTTACCGCCCGATGTACCGTCATCAGTCAGGTTCACGGCCAGGCTGTCGGTGGTGGCGTTGCCAGAACCAATCTGCAGGGTCACCGACTTGTTGGCTGAGCTGAACACGTTGTTGCCGTTGAAGGTGGTGCCAGTGGAAATCCGGGTGATTTCATTGCCCAGTTCGGTGTATTCACGGTTCAGGTTGGCGCGGTCGGTGGAGTTCAGGGTGCCGTTTTTGGCTTGAACAGCCAGTTCACGCATGCGCTGCATGTTGTCGGAGATCTTGCCCATGGCGCCGTCGGCGACCTGGAGCAGGGATGTACCGTCGTTGGCGTTGCGTTGTGCAACGTCAAAGCCTTTGATCTGTGCGGTCATGCGCTCGGCAATCGCCAAACCGGCGGCATCGTCTTTGGCCGAGTTGATGCGCAGGCCAGAAGACAGGCGGGCAATCGAGGTTTGAAGGGAGCCAGCAGACTTGCTGAGGTTCATCTGGGCTGTCAATGAAGGTGCGTTTGTGTTGATTCCTAACATGATGTTCCACTCCGAAATGGTGATCAATGAGGTTGAACAAATGGGTCAGGGTTGGTAACCGCTGATCGATTCGGCAAGTTCGCTGCCGATGACTAGTTAACGAAACAGCTGGAAAAAACTTTAGATAAAACTTTAAAAAAAAATTATAAGCAAATGAAAACAAAGAAATAAAAAAACTGTACTTTGAGTGCCGATCACACTCAAAGTACAGTCGTTGATTCGCCCATGGCCGGGCATGGCCCTGGCTCGGCGAGGTATAAAAATGGCGGGTGGGTGTTGGCCTACCCCGCCAAAACAACCGGCATTCAGGAATCAGGATGCAGGCTGCTGCTTGGTCGTGGTGGTCACTGTCGTGGCCACCGTTGTCTTCACTCAACAGGCTTACTTCAACAGGCTCAACACATTGTTGGGCAGTTGGTTGGCCTGGGCCAACATGGCTGTACCAGCCTGTTGCAATATCTGCGAGCGTGTGAGGTTGGCAGTTTCCTTCGCAAAATCCGCATCCATGATCCGCCCGCGCGCTGCTGACAAATTCGTGTTCTGAATGTCTGCAAAAGCCACCACCTGCTCCAGACGGCTTTGACCGGCACCGACCACGGCCCGAACACTGGTGATGGCATCAATCGCGCCATCCAGGCGGGTAATGGCCGTGGTGGCGTTGGCCACGCTGTCCACGCCCACCAGGTTGGCCTGGATGGTGCCGTTGCCGTTCACCAACACGGTCGTCAAATCATTACCGCCTGCTGTGGCATCGTCGGTCAGGTTCACCGTCAGCGTGTCGGTGGCTGCGTTGCCGGTGCCGATCTGGAAAGCCATGCTCTTGTTGGCTGCGTTAAACACAGCATTGCCGTTGAACGTAGTGCCGCTCACAATGCGGTCCACTTCATTGGCCAGTTCGACGTATTCGCGGTTCAGATTGGTGCGGTCGGTGGGGTTGAGCGATCCATTTTTGGCTTGCACAGCCAGTTCACGCATGCGCTGCAGGTTGTCGGCGATCTTGCCCATCGCGCCATCGGCCACTTGCAGCAGCGAGGTGCCGTCACTGGCGTTTCTGGACGCCACAGCGTAGCCCTTGATCTGTGCATTCATGCGCTCGGCAATCGCCAGGCCAGCGGCATCATCCTTGGCATTGTTTACACGCAGGCCAGATGACAGGCGGGCGATGGAGGTTTCCATGCCCAGGCCGGACATGGACAAATTCTTTTGAGCGGTTAATGACGCAACGTTTGTATTGATTCCCAACATGATGATTCTCCAAGCGGTTTGTTTGTGTGTTCGGTGCTGGTCACAATGCCGCCCCGATGACCTGTTAACGCTGCTGGAAAAACGAACTTGAGGGGTGTTGTCAAACTTTTTAAATAAATTGTTGGGGGACTTCAGTTTTTTTTTCAGTCGCCGTAAACGCCGGTTTTTTGACAAAGGTTGACAGATCTCCGGTGCGTGGAGGGTCAAGTTTTATGCGGCTCTGACCGTTATTTGAATTGACCGGTGCTTGTTCGGGAGGCCTCGAAGGAGGCCCGCCATATGGGGTTCGACCAGATGGGGGGATCCCCCCAAGCCGTGATGCCCCCCGTGCTCAAGGATAGGCACAGTGAAGCCGTGAAGTTGATTTGTGTCATCCAGATTCCTACAGGTTGATTGACTGAAGGATGACGACACGAATGGTGCCAAGCCGATTCAGGTTTCCACTGGAGACGCCGACACTACGTATGAGGGAAATGTCTTTGAAACAACCGTTTGGAAGACAACAGAGACACGACAGACTGACTGTTGAATTGGAGGATGTTCACATGAAAAGCACACGTTTACTGGATGAGATTCGCGAGACCAACCTGTCCTACTTGTTGCTGGCTCAGCAACTGATTCGTGAAGACCGCGCCGAAGCCACCTTCCGTTTGGGAATTTCCGAGGAAGTGGCTGACCTGATTGACCAACTGACCACAGCCCAGGTGTTGCGGATTGCATCCAGCAACATGTTGATGTGCCGTTTCCGTTTCGACGACGAGGTGGTTTGGAACCTGCTGACCAGCCACACCAAAGATCGCACCGTGTCTGGCATGCACGCAGCCATCATCATGTCTGGCAAAGCCGCCAGCACCGCTGCGTAAGTTGCGTTTCAACCGATCACATCATCAAAGGCGCTGTCATGGCTAAAGTCAAATCCATTCTGTCCGAAGCAGCACAAATCCAGTTGGCGACCGAGCTCATCCGTTTGGATGCCCGCTTGCAAGTGCTGGAGTCCGAAACGCAGTTGTCCCGCGAACGTTTGCTCAAACTCTATAAAGAGTTGAAGCACAAGTCGCCACCCAAGGGCATGTTGCCGTTTTCGACCGATTGGTTCATGACCTGGCAGCCCAACATCCATTCATCGCTGTTCATCAACATTTACCAGACCCTGATCAAGAGCACCGAGATTGAAGACATCGATGCCATCATCAAGGCCTACCGCATGTACCTGGAACAAGTGGCGCACCTGGGCTTGCCCGAAGTGTTGTCGCTGACCCGCGCATGGCGCCTGGTGAAGTTCTTTGATGCCGGTATGTTGACCACCACCGCGTGCAAGGAATGTGAGGGCCGTTTTGTCGTACACACCTTTGAGTTGGTGAATGACTATGTGTGTGGCCTTTGCCACATGCCTTCCCGTGCTGGTAAAACCCGTCAGTCGGCTGCTGAACGTTTCTTCAATGAAGAGGCCAGCCTCGAAGTTTGATTTGAATTGAACAATCGCCCCAGGGAGAAGGGGCTACGTTTACCTCCGCTGCGTTAAAAGGTCCGGTTGCATCCTCCCACCCTCTGTCTCTTCCGGGTCTGCAGCGGGGGTTTCTCAATCCCCACAAGGCCAGTGCTTCCGTGCACTGGCCTTGTTGCATTGGGGGTCCCCAAAATGCAGGAACCACGCACCTGTCCGGGCACTTTGACAAGCTGTCATGCTTTGAATTCGCCCCTAAAAAGTGGCTTATTCAAATAAAAGATTTTACAAATCCTGCCGACAATACCTATACAGAAAAACCAATTTCGAGCAGAGGGTTCTCTCCATGTTTGTCATCGTTGGCTACATCCTTGTCACAGGCTCCGTGCTCGGTGGCTTCCTCATGGCGGGCGGGCACTTGCATGTGTTGTGGCAGCCAGTGGAGCTCGTCATCATCGCCGGTGCAGCCATTGGCGGTTTTATTGTGAGCAACACCACCAAGGTGTTGAAAGCTGTTGGAAAGGGGCTGGCCAGTTGCTTCAAGAACACGGCAGTCACCCGCGAGTTCTACATGTCGCTGATGGCCCTGATGTATGAAATTCTCACCAAGGTGCGCAAAGAGGGACTGATGTCCATCGAGGGCGATGTGGAAGAGCCCGAACAAAGCCCGCTGTTTCAGAAATATCCCGATGTGTTGGCAGACCATCACATTGTGGAATTCATGACCGATTACCTGCGTTTGATGGTGAGCGGCAACCTGAACCCGATGGAAATTGAAGCCCTGATGGACGGTGAGCTGGAAACCCACCATCAAGAAGCGCACACCCCGGCCTCTGCCGTTCAGAAAATGGCGGATGGCTTGCCAGCTTTCGGTATTGTGGCCGCGGTGATGGGGGTGGTGCACGTGATGGGTTCGGTGGGGCAAGTCAGCAACGCGGAGCTCGGGAACATGATTGCAGCAGCCCTGGTGGGTACCTTCCTGGGTATTTTGCTGTCGTACGGTTTTGTGGGCCCGTTGGCCAGTTTGCTGGAGCAAAAAATCAGCGAATCGTCCAAGCCCTTTGAATGTGTGAAAACCACGCTGTTGGCCAGTTTGAATGGCTATTCGCCTGCACTGGCTGTGGAGTTTGGTCGCAAGGTGTTGTATTCCACCGAACGGCCAACCTTCCTGGAGCTGGAGTCGCACGTGAAGGGTACCAAGGGGTAAACGGCCATGGCCAAGTCCGAGCAAGAACGCCCCATCATCGTCATCAAGAAGATCAAAAAGGGTGGCCACGGCCACCACGGCGGGGCCTGGAAAATTGCATATGCCGACTTCGTGACGGCCATGATGGCGTTTTTCCTGTTGATGTGGCTGCTGGGTTCCACATCGGAAGGCGACTTGAAAGGTATTTCCGATTATTTCAATTCACCCTTGAAGGTTGCCCTGATGGGGGGTGAAGGATCGGGCACTGCAACGAGTGTAATACAGGCAGGTGGAACCGATTTGGCGCGGTCGGTTGGACAGATCAAAAGTGGCAACAACGAAAAAGAGGTGAATTACAACCCCAACTCCACCACTGAAAAAGCTGAGGCCCAGCGCCTGGAGCAATTAAAGGGGGAAATTGAGGGCCTAATCGACGCATCGGATTTGATGAAACAGTTTAAAAATCAAATCATTCTGGATTTAACGCCGGAGGGATTGCGGATTCAGATTGTGGACGAGCGCAACCGACCCATGTTTGACATCGGCAGTGCGGTGCTCAAGGACTACATGAAGGATATTTTGCGCAACCTCACCAAGGTGTTGAACCAGGTGCCCAACAAGTTAACGCTGTCGGGCCACACCGATGCAGCGCCCTACGCCCTGGGCAACAAAGGTTACAGCAATTGGGAATTGTCGGCAGACCGCGCCAACGCCAGTCGCCGTGAAATGACAGCAGCGGGCATGTCGGACAACAAGATGCTGCGCGTGGTGGGCTTGGCGTCTTCGGTACCGTTGGTTGAAAACGATCCGATGGCTGCGGTGAACCGCCGGATTGCGATTGTGGTGATGAACAAAAAAGCAGAAGAAGCTGTGCGAGCGATGGCTCACACGGATGCTGCAGAGGGCCGCACGTTTGTGGATTTGCCACCCGTGCCCCGATTGAATGAAAAGCCTGTGAAAGGGCAGTGATTGAAATGGAAAACAATGGCAAGCAGCCATTTTGTCAGGAGCGACAATGATGCAAAACGACTACCGCTTGATGAACATGATTGATGAGAAGGCTCGGCTGGCGGGCTCCAACAAAATGGAGTTGCTGCTGTTCTCGCTGGGCTCGACCGAAGTGTTTGGCATCAACGTGTTCAAGGTTCGCGAAGTGTGCGAAACACTGCCGATCACCCGCACACCGAACATGCCACCCGGTGTGGAAGGCATCATTTCACTGCGTGGCAGCATTTTGCCCGTCATCGACCTGGCAGCGTGCTTGCGGATGGACAACGGATCGGAGCGCACCAAGCTCATCATCACCGAGTTTTCATCGCACACCCAGGCCTTCCTGGTGCAGGATGTGGATCGCATTGTGCGGGTGGACTGGGAACAAGTGAAATCACCCCAGAGCATCGGTCAGTCCCAAAGCGCCATGATCACGGCCCTGACTGAATTGCCCGATGGCAAGTTGGTGTCGATTCTGGATGTGGAACAAATTCTGGGTGAAGTGATTGGTGAGGGCGATGTGCCCAACATGGACTCGCTGCGCCCCGATCATCCACACCCGGTTTTCTTTGCAGATGATTCCAACCTGGCCCGGAAAAAAATCACCGAGGTGCTGGAAAAACTGCACCTGCCTTACCAAAGCGCCACCAACGGCCGCGAAGCCTGGGAAAAGCTGCGCAACATTGCCAACCGGGCTGAAAACGAAAACCGCAACATCAAGGACGAGGTGTCTCTGATCCTGGTCGATGCGGAAATGCCAGAAATGGACGGTTATGTGCTGACACGCCACATCAAGGAAGACCCGCGTTTCCGCGATATTCCGGTGTTGATGCACTCCTCGCTGTCCTCGGTGGCCAACAAGAAGCTGGGTCAGCAAGTGGGTGTGGATGCCTATGTCGGCAAATTCCATCCAGAAGAGCTGGCTCAAATGGTGACCTCAATGCTGCAACCAGCGTAAGGAGCAAGCATGAACCCCGAAGAATTGAGAATCCTGATTGTGGACGACTTTTCGACCATGCGTCGAATCGTTCGAAACCTGCTGAAGGAAATCGGCTACAACAATGCCGACGAAGCCGAAGACGGTGCTGTGGCGCTGGGCAAGCTCAAAAGCGGCCACTTCAATTTTGTGGTGAGCGATTTGAACATGCCCAACATGAATGGCTTTGAGCTGCTGCAAAACATTCGCAGCGACCCCGATCTCAAGCACCTGCCCGTGTTGTTGGTGACGGCGGAAGCCAAGAAGGAAGACATTGTGACGGCTGCCCAAATGGGGGCCAATGGTTACATCGTCAAGCCCTTCACCAAAGCGACCCTGGAAGAGAAACTTGGCAAGATTGTCGCCAAGATGTCTGTGTAAAAACCCACAACAAGCGAGGGCGCGAGGATGACTCCCGATAACTTGAAAAACGGCGACAACGACGAACTGGAAGCCCTGTTCGATTCCATTGCAGAACAGCGTAGCTGGGACAGCGGCGCAAGCGCCACCCCTGCGCAACAGCAGGCAGCAGCGCCGGACAACATGGCCAATGACAACCCATTTGCCGACATGGACGAAGGCGACGGTGATGACCCGCACGATGTCTTCCGTCGCGTGGGTTCACTGACACGAAAGCTGCACGACGCCCTGCGTGAACTGGGCTACGACAAAAGTGTTGAAACGGCTGTGAACAGCCTGCCCGATGCCCGTGCCCGACTGAATTACATCGCCAACCTGACGGGTCAGGCTGCTGAAAAAGTGCTAGCCACCGTGGAGGTTTCCCAGAAGCTGAACGATGACCTGGCCGACCAGGCCAATGCACTCGACAAAGCCTGGGACAAGCTCTACAACAATGAAATGAGCCTGGAAGAATTCAAGGCCCATGCGCAAGCCAACCGGGATTTTGTGAAGCGGGTTTCAGGCCACACGGGTGAAATGGGCAGCAAGCTGACCGACATCATGATGGCGCAGGACTTCCATGACCTGACTGGTCAAGTGGTCAACCGCATTGCGAACATGGCCCAAGGGCTGGAAGAGCAGCTGGTTCAGTTGTTGCTGGACACCACACCACCCGACCAGCGCAAGCAGGTTGAAGAAACCTGGCTGAATGGTCCAGCCATCAACACCGAGGGCCGCACCGATGTGTGTGCCAACCAGGGCCAGGTGGACGACCTGCTGGAAAGCCTGGGCTTCTGAGGACAGTGCCCGTTGATTCGGGTGGGAGAAATGAATGAGTGCATTCAGTGATGTCGAGTTGCTACAAGACTTCTTGACCGAAGCGGGTGACTTGCTGGAAGACGTGGACGCCAAATTGGTAGAGCTGGAGCAGAGTCCGGAAGATTCAGACCTGTTGGCCACGGTGTTTCGTGGGTTTCACACCATCAAGGGGGGCGCCGGTTTTCTGGAAGCTGCCCACCTGGTGGAGTTGTGCCACAAAACTGAAAACCTCTTTGACAAGCTACGTTCACGCAGCCTCTCGCTGACCGCCGAAATGATGGACAGCATTCTGGCTGCCACCGGTGAAGTGCACCGCATGTTTGGTGAAATGCGCAATGGGCATCAGCCGTCGGGGGCACCCCAGGAGCTGCTGGATGCGCTGGATGCGGCCATTGAGGGCCGCAGTGTCGCGCCGGTGGACCCTGTTGCTGCACCGAGCTCAACAGCTGAGCCTGAAGCAGCGCCTGTTGCTGTACGGTCCACCAACACCGACGATGAACTGGACTGGGCCGGCATGTATGAAGCTGTGGTGGGTGTACCACCCAAGGAACTCGCACAGGCAGCGCTGAGCACCGAGATGGTCACGGAAGCGTTGGCAAAACAGTCGGCCGCTGCAGTTCGCCCCAAGCCTGTGGCCAAACCCAAACCCGCTGCATCGCCTGCAGCCGCCGCCACCAAAGAAAACACCATTCGGGTCGACACCCAACGTTTTGACCAGATTTTGAACCTGAGCGGTGAAATTGGTTTGACCAAGAACCGGCTGAATTGCCTGTTTGATGCCATCACCCGTGGTGACCGCGGTGAGGATGTTCTCAAGGCGCTCGACACCGTGGTGGGTCAGTTGGACATGTTGGTGTCAGACCTGCAATCGGCTGTGATGAAAGCCCGCATGCAGCCAGTTGGCCGTGTATTCCAGAAATACAGCCGCTTGGCGCGTGATGTAGCCCGCCAGTTGGGCAAAGATGTTGAACTGGTGATTGAAGGCGCAGAAACCGAAGTGGACAAGTCCATTCTGGAAGAGCTGAATGATCCCTTGGTTCACCTGGTGCGCAATGCGGTTGACCACGGCATTGAAACCATCGCAGACCGCACAGCCGTTGGTAAAAATGCCAAAGGTATTGTGAACCTGTCGGCACGCCAAACAGGCGACCACATCGTGATCGAAATCCAGGATGATGGCCGCGGCATGCGTCCGGAAGTGATTCGGGAAAAAGCGGTGGAAAAGGGGTTGATCAGCCATGAAGAGGCCGGTCAACTCAACACCCAAGACAGCCTGCAACTGATTTTTTTACCCGGCTTTTCGACCAAGGATCAGATTTCCGATATTTCTGGCCGCGGTGTGGGCATGGATGTGGTCAAGACCAATATTCAGCGCCTGAATGGACGGATCGAAATTCAGTCTGAGCCGGGTCAGGGCTCTCGAATCACCATTCTGCTGCCGCTCACGCTGGCCATATTGCCGGTGCTGATGCTCAAGCTGGAAGAGCAAATTTACTCATTGCCATTGTCTTGTGTGCGGGAAATCATTCCGATTGAGCAAGAGAAGGTTCAGCGCGTGAATGGAAAGCCCACCATGGTCATCCGTGGCGAAGTGGTGCCTTTGCTGGATTTGGCCAGTCTGATCGGACGCCCCACCAGCGATCGACCCAAAGTGGGTGTGATGGCCGTGAGCGGCAACCGCAGTTGCATTCTGGCTGTGGACACCTTGGTGGGGCAGGATGAGGTCATGATCAAGCCACTGGACGGCGTCAAACCCAAAGGCGTGGCGGGTGCCACCTTATCTGGCGAGGGGCTGTTGGTGCTGGTTCTGGAATTGCGGGAGTTGCTGGAAGGCAAGCTGTAAGAACTCCCGTTGAATGGCTGTTTCCCCTGAGGGCCAGGTTTTTAACCTGGCCCTTTTGTTTTACCTTGTTTCACCTTTGTTTAAAGTAGGCGGTTTTTGCCGGTCTAATAACCTGATTGGGTTTGTCTGAAATTTTTAATAATTTGATATCGCCTGCTGCAGAACACTGCAGACCGCATTTTTAAATCAACACAACAAAGCCGACTGACGGGCTCACAAGGCCTGGGCTGGGAGATGTTCAGATGAGTTCACTGTACCGCACCATCGAGAAAACGTTTTTCTACACATTGGGCCGAAAGTTGTTTGGCAATGTGATGGTGACAGTGCTGGCCTCCATCACGGGTTTTGGCGTGCTGTACGCCTGGTTGCAAGGCCGCATTCCAGCCACCGATTTACCCGTGTTCAACACGCTGTTTGCCACATTCACCGCCCTGACGGTGCTCAGTGGCGTAGGGGCTTACCTGTATTTAAAACACCTCATTGTGCGCCCGGTGCATTTGCTCAGTGCCCGTATGAATTTGCTGGCCCATGGTGAGGGTGACTTGTCGGTGGATTTGCCCACCGTGACCCAGGATGAACTGTGTGAGTTGGCCGACAATTACAATGCCTTCATGGCACGCCTTCGTGATCTTATTCATGAAATTCGCCGCATGACCGCGCAGGTGTCCATGGAGTCGGTGCGGGTGTCTGGCAGTTTGAAAGACGCCAGCCGCACGGCCGACAAACAGGGTGAAATCACCGGTGAAATTTTCAATGCAGCCGACCACGCGTCCCAAGCCATGGAGCAGGTGGCCAACAGCGCCAGCTATTTGTCGTCAGCCACCAGCGAACATTTGCAGACCGTGAATTCATCCTACCGTGAACTGTTGACCGTGGCTGAAGACATGAACAACGCCTCGGGCAGCCTGAGCAGTTTCGGGCAGACAGTGGAGCAACTGGCGGCCACTGGCAAAGGGATTGAAAGCATCGTCAAGCTCATCAATGATATTTCGGACCAAACCAACTTGCTGGCCTTGAATGCGGCCATTGAAGCGGCGCGTGCCGGTGAGCAGGGCCGGGGTTTTGCGGTGGTGGCTGACGAGGTGCGCGGTTTGGCTGAACGGGTCAAGGCGGCAACCGGTGAAATCCGCGGCAATATTTCATCCATGCTCGCACTGGTGAACGACACACAAAACGAAACCCGTGAAATCAACCAGAGCATTCTCAAAGGCCAGCACACCGTGACTGCCTCGTCTGAGAAGTTTTCAGGCATGGTCCATAGTTTTGAGGAAATGAGCACCCAGATCAACGACGTGACCACACAGGTTCAGTCGGTGAAGGTGATCAATGCCGAGGTGTCGGAAAAAGCCTCTCGCATTCGCGAAACTGCACAGTCGGTGATCAGCCAGACCACCGACAGCGAGCGCTCCAGCAGTGAGTTGGCCAACGCAACCGACCGCATCAAGGAACTGGTGGCTCGCTTCAAGATTGGCAAAGGGGCTTATGAGTCCATCATCGAACGGGCCATGCAGGCTCGCCAGGCCTGTGCAGACATTTTGACGCGGGCCCAACTCAGTGGTGTGAACATTTTCGATGAGAGTTACAAGCCGATTGCCAACACCAATCCGCAAAAGTACAGCACCCACTATGACCGTGCGGTGGAACGTGAATTGCAGGCCGTGTACGATCGCTTGGTGGCCGATGTTCAAGGGTCTGTATTCGCACTCTGTGTGGACCGCAAAGGCTATGCACCAACGCACAACAGCAAGTATTCAAGGCCTGCGACCGGCGACCTGAAAAAAGACCTGGTGGAGAGCCGTGACAAACGCATGTTCAGCGATCCCGTCGGTCTTCGCGCTGCGCAGAATGTCACGCCGTGGCTGTTGCAAACCTATCGACGTGACACCGGTGAGGTGCTCAATGATCTATCCTTGCCCATCGAGATTGACGGCCGCCACTGGGGTGGTATCCGTTTGGGCTTCAGTCCGGAACTGTTGATTCGAGATTGATGACAGGCCAGTGACTGTGTTCAGCACTGATTCAGTGGCTGTTTAGCCAATCATTCATGACCGACTCACACTGCTTGAGTCGGTCCATCAATTTCTCAAACAGAAACTGAAAACTCTGGATGTCTTTGTCCGAAGGTACATTGGGTGCACTGCGGCAGGTTTTTTCCAGTGTTTCGGCGATTTCACGCACCATTTCAAGCCCAATGGCGGCGCTGGCCCCTTTCACATTGTGTGCGGCATTGCCCAGTTCCACCCAGTCTGCTGCTGAGTAGGCCTTGGTTAATCGATGGGTGTAGGTGTCCCGTTCATTCAAGTAAACCCCGATGAGCATCTTGAGCAACTCAAGATCATCGTCGATGCGGGCCAGTGCCTCGGTGGGGTCGTAAAGCATGGGTGCCTGTCCTGTGTGGTTTCCCCTTCAATTCGGGGGTTTGTTTTGTATGTTCTTGACCACATAATAGAGCCTTCATTGCAGAAAGGGGAGCCGCGGTGGCTGAAGAAAGCGACCAGGAAAAGGAATTACCAGCCTCCGAACAAAAGATCCGCAAAGCCCGCGAAGAAGGCAATGTGCCCAGGTCGCGAGAGTTGGGCGGTGGCGTGGTGTTGCTCGTCGGTGTGGCGTTGCTGTATTCGCTGGGTACAGACCTGTTAAGCCAAAGCGAAAAACTGTTGCGCGCTGGCCTAACGCTGGACCGCACGCAGGCGTTCGACACCAAGGCCATGGGCCTGAAATGGATTGGCATGATGCAGGATAGCCTGGTCATTTTGATCCCACTGTTTCTGGCTGTATTTGTGTCGGCGATTGTGGCCAACCTGGTGGTGGGCGGACTGAACTGGTCAACCAAGCCGCTGGAGCCAAAACTCTCCAAATTAAATCCTGTTAGCGGCTTGAAGAATATTTTCTCCACCAACGGTTTGGTGGAGTTGCTGAAAGCGGTACTGAAGGCCGTGGTACTGGGCGGCGTGGGCTACTTGTTGATTCAGGCCGACATGCCTGAGTTTGCCCAACTGTCGGCCATGCCACTGGAACATGCCATGGCTGAAACGGCCCGCATCGCTGTGAAAGATGCCTTGATTCTGGCCTGTGTGTACATGGGCATTGTGGCCATTGATGTGCCATATCAGCTGTGGAAGTACTACAAAGGTTTGCGCATGAATCTGGAAGAACTCAAGCGTGAAGCCAAGGAATCAGAAGGCGACCCACACTTGAAGGGGCGCATCAAGCAGATGCAACGGGAAGCCGCCCGCAAGCGGATGATGGCCTCGGTACCCAAAGCCGATGTGATCGTCACCAACCCAACCCATTACTCGGTTGCCCTGAAATACGACAAGCAGGGCAATGGCGCTCCCCGGGTGTTGGCCAAAGGCATCGGACCTTTGGCCCTGCGCATCCGCGAAGTGGGCAAGGAAGCCAGGATCCCCTTGGTTGAAGCCCCGCCCTTGGCCCGTGCGCTGTACGCCCATGTTGAACTGGAACAGGAAATACCCGCCAGTTTGTACACGGCGGTGGCCAAGCTGCTGGCGTATGTCTATGCGCTGGCGGAGGGCAGGGCGCATTTGCTCCAAGTGCCCGATTCGGCGGATATACCGGCGGGCTTGGATCCGGGAGTGAGTGAGTAAAGCTGTTTTCTGCGCGTGTACCCCTCCCTTGGCGACGGCCAATCTGTTGTTCAAAACCTGAGCCTCGCGATCGCTGAGGTCGACCCTCCAAAAAAGACGGTCGGGATCGACCTCTGGGCCAGCTCGTTGAGCTTGGCCCACCGCGCCTGCTTGGCACAGGGTTTGGCCAATGAGTGCAGATTGTCCTGACTGTCGCTGCAAAGGGGCGACCTTTCCTTCGGGGGGCGTTCGGGCTGGGCTACCGGTGTTGCGAAGGGGCGATCAGCGGAAACCGGGCTGCCGGTGTTGCTGGGGGCAGTCCAAACAGCACAGGCACCGTCTCACGTTGCAATTGGACACCTTTTCGGCCTCAATTCCCCGCTTGGTCCACCCCTCAAGTTTTCCATAATGGAACCGTTAACAACATCAGATGCGCAGAACTGTGGCCACTCCCGCATTCAATCTTGAATTCCTCAAACAGGGTTTCTCTGGCGACAAGGCCAAAACCTTGGGCGCACCGCTGTTCATCTTGATGATTCTGTTCATGATGATGCTGCCGCTGCCCCCAGTGGTGCTCGATCTGCTGTTCTCATTCAACATTGCGCTCAGCCTGATGGTGCTTGTCGCCAGCCTCTACACCACACGTCCGCTGGACTTCGCCGCCTTTCCCACCATCCTGCTTGTCACCACGTTGATGCGCCTGAGCCTGAACGTGGCGTCCACCCGTGTGGTGCTGATCCATGGTCACGAAGGCCCTGATGCGGCCGGCAAAGTGATCGAAGCGTTTGCCCATTTCCTGATTGGTGGCAACCTGGCGGTGGGCCTGGTGGTGTTTGTGATTCTGATGATCATCAACTTTGTGGTGATCACCAAAGGCGCTGGCCGAATTGCAGAAGTGTCGGCCCGTTTTACCCTGGATGCCATGCCCGGTAAACAGATGGCCATTGATGCCGATTTGAACGCGGGCCTGATTGCAGAAGACGAGGCCAAAAAGCGTCGTCAGGAAGTCACCCAGGAAGCCGAGTTTTTCGGCTCCATGGACGGTGCTTCGAAATTTGTTCGCGGCGATGCAGTGGCCGGCATGTTGATTCTGGCCATCAACATCATCGGTGGGTTCGCCGTGGGTGTGGCCCAGCACGACCTGAGCTTTGCTGCAGCCGGTAAAAATTACGTGATGTTGGCCATTGGTGATGGTCTGGTCGCCCAAATTCCCGCGCTGATCATTTCGATTGCCGCCGGCATGGTGGTCGCCCGGGTTGGCCAAGGCCAGGACATTGGTACCCAAATGGCCGGGCAGTTGATGAAATCCCCCCAGGCGATTGCCATCACCTCCGGTATTTTGGCGCTGATGGGCATGATTCCGGGCATGCCCAATTTTGCATTTCTCACCTTGTCGGCTGGTTTTGGTTATCTGGCCTACCGCATGGCCGCCAAAAAGGCAGAGCCTGCCAAGCAGGCATCCGATGCTGAAAAGGAAAAAATCAAGGCGGCCACCACCGAAGCCCAGGAAGCCACGTGGGACGACTTGGTGCCCGTCGACACCGTGGCATTGGAAGTGGGTTACCGCTTGATCAGCCTGGTTGACAACAAGCAGGATGGCGATTTGCTCAAACGCATCAAGGCCATTCGCAAAAAATTTGCGCAGGAAGTGGGCTTTCTGCCGCCCGCTGTGCACCTGCGTGACAACCTGGAACTGCGTCCATCGGTGTATCGCATCTTGTTGAAGGGCGTGTGCATGGGCGAAGGGGAAGTATTCCCCAACCAGTTTCTGGCCATTAACCCGGGCCGTGTCACCATGCAGTTGCCAGGCCCGCAAACCAAAGACCCCGCATTCGGTTTGCCTGCCGTGTGGATTGCTGAAGACCAAAAGGACAAAGCCACTGCAGCGGGATACACCGTGGTGGATGCATCCACCGTGGTGGCCACGCACCTGAGCCATATTCTGCAAACCGCGTCTGCCCAGTTGCTGGGCCGCACCGAAACCCAACAGTTGCTGGACCATTTTGCCAAAACAGCACCCAAGGTGGTGGAAGACCTCACCCCCAAGTTGCTGGACGTGGCCGTGATTCAGAAGGTGTTGCAGAACCTGCTGGAAGAATCGGTTCACATCCGCGACTTGCGCACCATTTTTGAAACCCTGCTGGAATACGGTAACCGCACCAAAAACCCGCTGGAATTGACTGCGGCTGTTCGCGTGGCGCTGGGTCGTGCAATTGTGCAAGCCTTGGCAGGGCCTTCCGATGAATTGAATGTGTTGGTCATGGAGCCCCGTCTGGAGCAGATGATCAGCCAGGCCCACACCACAGCGGGCAATGATCACGTGGGCATCGACCCCAACCTGGCGGAAACACTGGCACGCCAGACCGCCGAGGCCGCAGGACGTCAGGAGCAACTGGGGCAGAGCCCAGTGCTGTTGGTGCCCGATGTGCTTCGCCTGTCGATGTCCCGTCTTTTAAAGCGTGCAGCACCCAATTTGAAGGTGTTGTCGCACAGTGAAATTCCTGAAAATCGTTCTATCCGCGTCGCACAGGTCGTAGGAGCCAAAGCATGAAGCTGAAAAAATTCACCGCCTCCACCACACGTGAAGCCCTGCAGAAACTTCGGGCAGAGCTGGGTGAAGATGCCATCATTCTGTCCACCAAGCGCACCGCTGCCGGAACAGAGGTGTTGGCTGCTGCGTCGCAGGACCTGGATGACGTGGCTGTGCAAGCGGAAAAACCACAGGCTCAAACGGTGAGCCCTGCATCCTGGACGCGCAACGAACGACAGCAGTATGAAACACTGAGTAAACCCGCACCACAAGCCAGCCGGGCTGATCTGGTGGCTCAGCAAGTGGCGGCGCAGCGCAGTAGCCTGTTGTCGCCCAGCGCGCCATCCATGGCACCCGAGCAGCGTTTTGAGCCCGACGACATGATGACCGAGGTGGGACGCCGTCGCGCGCAGGCCGCCAGCCAGGCCATGGTCAACGAGCAGGCTGCTGTGCTGGAAGAAATCAAGCAGATGCGCCAACTGCTGAAAGACCAGATGAACCTGATGACCTGGCGTGATTCGCTGGAAAAGAATCCATTGAAAGCCGAATTGTGGAACCACCTGAGCAATGCTGGCTTTTCGCCATTGTTCGCCCGCACTGTGGTGGACAAATTGCCGGCCGGTCTGACTGAGAACCAAGCCATGGAATGGATACAAAGCGTTCTGAAGAAAAACCTGGCGGTGGTTGATGCCCAACACGACATGGTGGAAACGGGTGGCACTTATGCCCTGGTGGGCCCTACCGGTGTTGGTAAAACCACCACCACGGCCAAGCTGGCTGCACGTTGTGTGGTCAAGTATGGTGCAGACTCCCTGGGTTTGATCACCACCGACAGTTACCGGGTTGGTGCGCAAGACCAATTGCGCATTTACGGAAAAATTTTGGGCGTTCAGGTGTACACCGCACAAAATCACGCTGACCTGCAGCAATTGCGCACCAGCCTGCAGCGAAAGCGCCTCATCCTCATCGATACGGTGGGCATGGGCCAGCGCGACAGTCGGGTTGCCGAGCACACCAAGATTTTGACTGACAGCCATGTCAAGCGTGTGTTGCTGTTGAATGCCACCAGCCAAACCGAAACCCTGGACGACGTGGTTCGCCATTACAAAAGCACGGGTCTGGATGGAGCCATTGTGTCCAAACTGGATGAGGCCATCAAATTGGGCGGCGTGCTGGACGTGGTGATGCGCCACAAACTGCGCCTGCATTACATTGCCACGGGTCAGCGCGTGCCTGAAGACCTTTTCCTGGCCGATGCCCGTGTGTTGGTGCACCGCGCTTTAAAAAACCGGGCCAGTCAGGCTTTCAGCTCGTCTGACGAGGAATTGAAGTGGAAAATGGCCCAAGTCTCCACGACTGGTTTGTAAGCGGCTTCATTACACTGAGTCTCATGGATCAAGCCACGACATTGCGAAAATTGTTGGGTCAAACCCGCCCGGTGATCACACCGATCCTGGGCGACATGGGTTTTGACTATGCTGCTTGCCTGGCCCGTTTCATTCTGGAACGGCATGCCCGCCAGCATCAGAATGCCTTGGTGTTTGACGCCTCGGTGGCTGGCTTGCGACAGTTGTTGCCGGCAGACCGCCGCCAGGACGTGATTGAATTTTTCAAAGGCCGGTTGAATCTGGAAGACCAGGTGGTTGAGCTGGCCGACGGCCAGTACCTCTCCCCAGCCATGCATGGTCTGTCAGCGCTGGCCCACAATGTGGACCAGGTGGATGTGTTGCTGAGCAGGCTGCACCGCCTGCCCGTCACCTGTGACCGGCATTTCGCCACCTTGCCCTATGAGTCCTGGAAGCTGGCTGCAAAACTGGCACCATCGTCAGACTGGTATTGGGTGGTTCAACCCACCGCAAACTCGGTCACGCGGGTGTTTCAAGCCATTCGCAATACATGCGGAGTCGATCAAAACATTCACCACCGTGTTATTGTTGCAGGAGTGAAAGGGACGGATGAAGCCGATCATGTGTTCGCCAACCTGTTGGAGACCACATCGGGGTTTTTGAGCCAGCCACTGCAGTATGCCGGTCACCTCCCGGCCTTGGCCTTGGGTCAGCCCTTGAGTATGATGGGCCGAGAGATGATGACCGCAGGACGGCGAGTGGCCAAACTGGTGTGTGCCCTCGAAGAGCACGCCCTGGCCGAATAACAAGACAGGAAGCACACCCTCCATGTACACAGCGCAAGGCACCCTCGACAAATCGCAGCAAATTGACCAGTACATTCCACTGGTTCGCCGGCTTGCGCACCACCTCATTGCCAAGCTGCCTGCCTCTGTTCAAATCGACGACCTGATTCAGGCGGGCCTCATCGGCCTGATGGACGCGATTTCCCGTTTTGAAGAAGGGCAGGGGGCGCAGTTTGAAACCTATGCCAGCCAGCGCATTCGCGGGGCCATGCTCGATGAGCTTCGCCAGGCGGACTGGATGCCACGGGGCGTTCGGCAGGCCCAGCGTAAAATCGACAACGCCACCTTGAAGACCGAGCAGAAACTGGGTCGTTCCGCCACCGAAGCTGAAATCGCCGAAACGCTGGGTGTGAGCTTGGCGGAGTACCAAGACATGCTGTTTGAGTCGCGGGGTGCGCAGTTGGTGTACTACGATGACTATGCTGAAGACGGTGATGGCGAGGGCTACCTGGACCGCCAAATGGATGGCGATGAAGAGGCCAATCCGCTGGAAATGTTGGGTGATCAACGCTTTCGGTCCACACTGGTCAAGGCCATTGAAGAACTTCCCGAGCGCGAAAAAATGCTCATGGGTCTGTATTACGAGCAGGAACTGAACTTCCGTGAAATTGCCGCGGTGCTTGGCGTGACTGAGTCGCGCGTGTGCCAGTTGCACACCCAGGCGGTTAGTCGCTTGCGGGCCAAGCTCAAAGACCATTGAAGGCCTGAATTCGGCGAAACCCCACTCGCCAAAAGGCGCGCGCCTCGCGTAGACTTACCTCACCCTCGACTTTGTGATGCCTTGCCCATGGCCGCAAGCCCAACATCCACTGGAAAGCCCAGCAGCATAGAGCAGTCCAGAGCCCGCATTTTCCGTGCGCTGCTGATTGTTATTGTCTGCGCTGTTGGTCCGGTGGCCTTGGCTGCCGTCTACATGTCAGCCGACACCCCCCGCGCATCCAGTTGGCAATTCATCATGCTGGTCACGACCCTGTTGGGCATCATCAGTGCCCTGTTCATGGGGCGCAAGCTGTTGTCCACCCTCTTTGATGCGTTGGGGCAGGTGGTGCAGTCCGAACGCCAGTTGCGCAAGCTGATGGAGTTGTCGGGTGACTGGTACTGGCAGCAAGACCCACAACACGCCATCACCCGCATTATTTATCGGGGCCGAGACCAAGCCGGCAGTGAACTGACCGAGGACCTTCCGTTTCGTGGCCTGGCCCGATGGGACGTGGAGGGCCTAAAATGCATTGACCCCCGCTACAACTGGGACAGCTTTCGCGCCTTGCTGGACGACCATCAACCGTTTGACCGGGTGTTGTTTGAATATTGGCCAGCCAATCGGCCCCGCCTTATTTTCGAATCCACGGGTCGCCCCAGTTTTTCCAGTGAGGGGCACTTCCACGGTTACATGGGCGTGTCTGCCGATCTCACCCAGAAAAAGCTCAATGAACAAATGCTGTCTTTGCAGCGTTCGTTGTTGCAAGGGGTGTTGTTGTCAGCGCCAGTGCCCGAACTGGCCGCCGCTTACGCCAAGGGGTTGAAAAACTGCCTGACTGCCCACACGGAGGTGTTGCTGGGCTATCGCGACAATGTGCAGGTACCCAAATGGCATATTCGCGGCACCACACCCGAATTGCACCTGCCGCTGGACAAGGGCCTGGCTTTTTGGAATAACCCGGAGGCGTATTGCATGCCGCTGGAAGGCCACGATCAGCAAGGTTTGGTGTGGTTGGGGCAGATGAAGCCTGAACACTATTTTGATCCGGCCTGGACCACGCGTGTGGGGGTCAGTTGCATTTGGGTTGCCATTCGCAAAGCGGTGGAGCCCAATCAGCCGGAGTACTGGGTCATGGTGGCCCAACGTGGCACATCCAAAGTGTTTCACGACGATGTGTTGCGGGTGCTGACGGCGGTTCGGGTGTTGGGGTTGTGCGTGGAACGCCGCGTGTTTGAAGACGACCTGCAGACCCTGAATGCCACACTGGAACAGCGCATTGAGGCCCGAACAGCCGAACTGAAACGCAGCAATTCCGAGCTGGAAGCATTCACGTACACGGTGTCGCATGACCTTCGGGCACCCCTGCGCGCCATTGACGGGTTTTCCAGTATTTTGAGGGAAGACTTCAAAGACCACTTGCCCGATGATGCCCAGCATTTGCTGGACCGAATCAGCAACAATGCCCGCCAAATGGGTGGATTGATTGATGGTTTGCTGGACTTCTCCCGCCTGTTGCGCACCGATGTGGCTTGGGTGGAGGTGAATCAGCAGCAGTTGATTGAGCAAATCATCGATCAGCTGGATGCCCGGCGGCGAGCCACGCTGGATGTTGCTGCACTGCCCACGGTGCATGCAGACCCGGTGTTGCTCAAACAGGTCTGGATGAACCTCATCGACAATGCCTTGAAATTTTCATCCCGAACCGATGCACCCCGGGTGACCATTGCCTGTGAAAAGCTGCCGCGGTTTTATCGCTTCAGCGTGCAGGACAATGGGGCCGGGTTTGACATGAAATACGCCGACAAGCTGTTCAACGTGTTTGAGCGCCTGCATCACAAAAAAGATTTTGATGGCACTGGCGTGGGCTTGGCGATTGTGAAACGGATTATTGAACGTCACGGTGGCGAAATTCGCGCACTGGGCGAAGTGGGCCAGGGGGCCCGGTTTGAATTTACCTTGCCGGATAATGCCGGCAATCCTGACAGAAAGGACTGAAAAGCCATGGCGGATGTGGTGTTGGTGGATGACAATTCCAATGATGCGGATTTGGCGCTACGCGTTGTGCGGAAAACCTCGGCCAGTTCGTCCACGGTCCTGCTGGAGGACGGGGAACGGGCCATCGACTATTTCAAACAGTTGATGAACCAGCCCGGCGAGGACGGTGCTCCGGATTTGCCCAAACTGTTGTTGCTGGATTTGAAACTACCCAAGCTGGATGGTTTGGAGGTGCTGAAATTCCTGCGCGCCCAACCCGTGTTCAACACGATGCCAATTGTGGTGTTGTCGTCATCGCGTGAGATCAGCGATGTAAGAAAGGCTTACGAATTGGGTGTTAATAGTTTTGCAGTCAAACCGGTTCAGTTCGACCAGTACTTGACGCGCATCTCAGCGCTGGTGTCGTATTGGATGACCATCAACGAATTACCGCGCGGGGCGTAAGGCCCGAGCCAGACAGGCTGTTGAGCGAGCCAGTGGGTCCATAGGTGTTGGCGGTGCCGGGTTGTTGTTCAGCCACAGCGGCGGCCGTCAGAATGGAAATTCGCTCCTGCAGGCCGGCCAATTGCTCCGCCACCAATTCACCGTTGGCGGTGTTCAGGCGGTGGGCTTGCTGCAAGGTTTCCCGCAGGGTTGCATAAGTGCTTTGAAGGCGACGTTCATCGGTGGCCAGTTCATCCACCCAATGGGCGATGCCGTCCAACGTGGGCTCGTAACCCAGGCTTTGGGCGATCTGGATGTTGTTCAAATACCGCTTTTCCAGCTCCAGCATCATGCCTTCTTTCTGCAGAGCCAGTTCACCCAGGCGCTTGGTTTCCAGTTTCACCAGACAGGCTTGCTCTTCCAGCAGCACATCCACCAACGCCATGGCGATGTCGCATTCCTGCGCCAGGTTTCGGTAGAGGTTGATGGCCTGTTCGGTGTGTGACATGGTGTAATCCTCGCGCTTTTACTTTTGGCCCAGCAACTCGCGGGCACTTTCAATCACTTTGGAAGCCACGGCTTCGGCATTGACTTCAAACTTGCCTTCACGAATCGCCTGCTGGATTTCAGCCACGCGTTTCGCGTCGAATGGCGCTTCGGCGCCCTTGATGCCGTCAAACTGTCCCGACAGCTTGGTCACCGCGCTCTCGCTGGCACTGCTGTCGACACTGTCGGTCTTGCTGGCTTTGGCGCCACCCTGGGGTTTTGCCAGTTTGTCCACCGTGCCCGGCTCAAATTTTCCGTTGATTTTCATGTTGTCCTCCGCTTCAGGCAGAGCCTAAGGTTGCTTTCCATGACTGTTTAACGGTCACACCCGCCCTAACTTTAACGAAATATCCATGAAATGCCCATTCTTTTGCATTGAACCACCCGTCTCATGGGCTTTGCACAAGTCCATCAAAGGGTAACCTCCACTTGGAGGGGCTCCACCGCAATGCCTTGAAGCACTTTGCCTTGGGGGGTTTTCACCTTGACGGTCTGCCCCTGTTCGGCCGAATCCATCGCGATGGCCGACCCACCGATCGAAAAACCGGGCCCCTGAATCAACACTTTCACGGTATCCCCACTTTTCACCATGGGTTGCCCTTTGAGTAAATCCGGTTTCAGAATGGCGCCTGGCCACAAGGCCCTTGCAGCTGTTTTTTGATTCAGGTGCGACAACTCGGCCACCCAGCCGGTGCCCAACTGGGCAATGTCCAGGGTTTTGAATTCAACATCGTTGCTGGTCACATCCTGGCCAGATGCCACGGCATTTTTCATCACCAGCACTGGTGCATACACTTTGACATCCACGCCCACGAAGAAGCCAGGGGTGTCGGTGCCCAGGCACTGCACGCGCAAAAAGGTGCGGCCCCACAATCGGTTGCCCGTGGTGTTGGCCAATAGCGGTGAAGGGCAGTCCACCCCTCCAAGTCGGGGGTCCTGTTTCACCAGGCTCACCTCAATCTGACTGCCAGCGGGCACGCTGCCTGGGTCAATCAAGGTATTCAACCGGTCCAATGTCACCCAGCGAGCCTCACTGGCTGCGCGGGTTCCAGCCATGCTGACCGGTGAGCCAAGCAAACCCGCACCCAGCAACACCGCCGCCGCCAGCAGGGTGCTGCGGAGCGTTCGACCGGTGGTCTGTTGTCTGTGGATGGTTTGACGTTTCATTCAAGTTTTCGGCATGGCTGCCGTTAAAGACCATAAATAGTTGGATCATTGCATCGATCCGTCCATGCATCGTAGGCGGGTGAGGCTGGTCCGTGCCGCTCGAATAGAACGGGTAAATGCCCTTTTATTGTCTGTTTGATTGGACAGCACCCCATGAATAATCCATTCATCCCCCTGTGGAGAAAGGATTTTTCAGATGCTGGACAAACTTGCTGACACCATGCAGTTCTCTGCCGAGGCGCTGAAGCTGCGCGCTCGTCGCCAAGAAATTCTGACTTCCAACATCACCAACGTGGACACGCCCAATTACAAGGCGGTGGACATGAAGTTCAATGAGGCCTTGCGCGCCGCCACTGGCGATATGGCCTCGGGCCAAGCGTCTTCCTTGTCCTCACCGGCATTGGCGGTAACTCACAAAGGCCACATGGCTGGTAACGGTCAGTCCATGTCCACACAAGCCATGCTGCAGTTTCGCCGGGGTAACAACCCGGCTGTCGACGGCAACACCGTGGACATTGAACGTGAACGCGCCGCATTTGCTGAAAACACCGTGAAATACGAAGCCGCCCTGCGCAGCATCAATGGTCGCATTTCGACCTTGAAGCAGGCCATGGGTTCGGGCAACCAATAAGGCTTAGGAGACCATCACCATGTCCATGTTCGATGCATTCAAACTCGCCGGCAGTGCCATGCAGGCCCAAACCCAGCGCCTGAACACGGTGGCCTCCAACCTGGCCAACGTCGATACCGCTGCATCCAGTCCGGACCAGGTGTACCAGTCCCGCAAGGTGGTGTTTGAAGCCGTGTTGCAAAAGGCAGCACCTGGCAAGGCTGCGTTGGCCGACGATGTGCGCGTGAAAGACATCATCACCGACAAAACCGAACCCAAAAAAATGTACGACCCCAAGCACCCCATGGCCGATGACGAAGGCTATGTGTACATGCCCAATGTGAATGCAGTGGAGGAAATGGTGGACATGTTGTCAGCCTCCCGCAGTTACCAAACCAATGCGGAAGTGATGAACACCGCCAAATCGCTCATGTTGAAAACCCTCAACATGGGCAACCAGTAAGGAGCCTTGAACCATGGCCATTGATGCAACCTCCGCAGTGGGCACCAGCAAGACCAGCGCCACCGCCAAGAAGAATGACAACAGCCCTGAAGCCATTCAGGAGCGCTTTATGTCGCTCTTGGTGGCACAGCTGAAAAACCAGGACCCCATGGCACCCATGGACAATGCCCAGGTGACGAGCCAGATGGCGCAATTGAACACAGTCACCGGCATTAACAAGTTGAATGATTCCATGTCAGCCATGGTGGCCTCCTTTGCGTCCAACCAAACGGCGCAGGCTGTGACCATGTTGGGCCGCGCGGTGCTGACCGAAGGCAACGACATCGCCATGAAAGACGGTGTGGGCACAGGTTCACTGGAAATGAAACAGTCGGCAGACAGTGTTCAGGTCAACATTCTCGATTCCAACGCCAAGGTGATTCGCACCATGGACATGGGCCCACAGTCCAAAGGCATTCACCAGTTTGACTGGGACGGCAAGGACGCCAACGGCAACACCGTGCCTTCAGGCAATTACAAATTTGAAGTACAGGCCACGGCCGCAGGCCAAAAGGCCGATGTGACCACGCTCAGTTTGGCGGTGGTGCAGGGCGTTCGCAACGCCGGCAGTGAAGGATCGAAACTGCTGACCAACCTGGGAACGGAACTGTCGTTCTCGGACATCAAGCAGATTTTCTAAACATCAACGACAGCGAAGTATCACGAGTTTATTCAGGAGCTCAACATGGCAATTGCAGGTGGAACATTCCAACAAGGTCTCAGTGGCTTGAACGCAGCACAGCGCGGTCTTGAGGTTATCGCCAACAACGTGTCCAACGCCAGCGTCGTTGGTTTTAAAGGGTCTGAGGCGGAGTTTGCTGATGTATTTGCCCGTGCTTTCAACGGTGCGCGTTCCTCCAGTGCCATTGGTTTGGGTACCACGCTGTCCTCAGTGAACCAAAGTTTCAAGCAGGGCAACATCAACGTGACTGGCAATCCGCTGGACATGGCCATCAACGGCAACGGCTTCTTCAAAGTGGCTTCCACGGCTGGTGAAATGGTGTACACCCGCAATGGTCAGTTCAACGTGGACAAAGACGGCAACATCATTAACTCCAAGGGTGACAAGCTGCAAGGCTTCCCGATTGACTCCACCACGGGTCGGGCTTCGGATGTTGCAGGCAATGTCACCGTTTCACAGGCGGCCATTCCACCGTCACCCACACGGGGCTCAGGCCTTGAGCTCAATCTGGATGCCCGTGCCACTGCCATTTCCGGTGCCATCACCTTTGATCCATCAAACCTGAACTCCTACAACAACTCAACATCCATGACCGTGTACGACGAGTTGGGCCAGTCGCACATCATGAGCATTTACCTGCGCAAAGACACGCCCAACAACTGGAGCGCCTATGCCACGGTGGATGGCACGCAAGTGGATGTGGGCCTGTCGCCTGTCACGCCCACTGTTGCACCCGCCCAAGCGGCCGCCGGTGCCCTGGTATTTGGTGTGGATGGCAAACTGTCCACGCCCGCCAATGCCAGCTTCACCGTGGACCTGTCCCGTTTTGTAACCGCCGCAGGTGTTCCGTTTTCCTCCACTGGTGCATCGCCCAACAGCTACACCTTTGACATGAGCAAGGTCACCCAGTACGGCAGTTCCTTCTCGGTTCAAAACCTGAGCCAGGACGGCTACACCGCCTCCCCCTTCTCGGGTTTTAACGTGGGTGCTGACGGCACATTGACCATCAGCTATGCCAACGGCAAGCAGGTGGATGTGGCCAAAATCGGCCTGTACAAATTCTCCAATCCAGAGGCCTTGCAACCGGTGGGTTCCAATGGCTGGCTGGCCACGCAAGCGGCGGGTTCTGAGTTGGTGTCTTTGAGTGAGGACTCTGGTTTTGGGCTGATTCAATCCGGTGCCCTGGAAGAGTCCAACGTGGATTTGACTGCTGAACTGGTGGCCATGATTTCTGCCCAGCGCGTGTATCAGGCCAACTCGCAGAGCATCAAGACGCAAGACTCGTTGCTGCAAACCATCACGAACCTGCGTTAAGTAAAACAGAAGGCGACTGACCCATGGACAAACTGGTTTATCTGGCCTCTCAAGCCGCCAAGGGCACCATGGCCCGGCAAGAGAACATTGCCAACAACCTGGCCAACGTCAATACACCGGGCTTCCGGCAGCAGCTCATGGCTTTCCAGAGTGCGCCGGTGGTGGGTGAGGGCAGTGGCAGTCGCAGTTTTGCGGTGGAAACCTCGGTGGGGTTTGACACCACACCCGGGCAAATTCAGTCCACGGGGCGCGACATGGACGTGGCCATTCAAGGCAAGGGCTGGTTTGCAGTCACGGCTGCAAACGGCAACGAGGCCTACACCCGCAACGGTTCTTTCCAACTGGACTCGGGTGGCAACCTGGTCACCCAGGAAGGCTATCCCGTGATTGGAACATCCGGCCCCATCAATGTACCGCCCGATCATCGGGTGTCTTTTGAAACCGATGGCACCGTATCGGCCATTCCCCTCACCGGGCAGGGCGGTGTGGTACCCCTGGGCCAACTCAAACTGGTGGACCTTGAAGATGGCCAGTTGACCCGCGGCGATGATGGCCTGTTCCGCAGCAAAAATGGTCAGGATGCAGAGCCCAACCCAGCGGTGCGCGTGGCTGGCGGTTTTATTGAAACCAGCAATGTGAATGCGGTGGACATGATGGTGCAAATGATCACGGCCGCCCGCCAGTACGAAACCCAAATGAAGATGATCAGCTCGGCTCAAGAGAATGACCGCGCTGCGAACAACTTGTTCGGCTTGAATTAAGCCGGGCCGAACTGAGGAGAAATTGCCATGATGCGTTCTTTGTGGATCGCCAAAACCGGTCTGGATGCCCAGCAAACCAACTTGGATGTGATTTCAAATAACCTGGCCAACGTGTCCACCAACGGCTTCAAGCGGTCTCGTGCCGTCTTTGAAGACTTGTTGTACCAAACGCTTCGCCAACCCGGTGCGCAAACCACCGAGCAAACCCAGGTTCCCTCTGGCTTGCAAGTGGGTACCGGTGTTCGGCCGGTGTCCACGGTGCGCAATTTTGCCCAGGGCAACCTGCAGCAAACCAGCAATAATCTGGACATTGCCATCAATGGCCAGGGCTTTTTCCAGGTGCAAATGCCCGACGGCACCACCAGCTACACCCGGGATGGCAGCTTTCAGCTGGACTCCAATGGCACCCTGGTCACCTCCAACGGTTATCCGATTCTGGGCCCTGTGACCGTACCCCCCGGTGCACAAACCATCACGGTGTCGCAAGACGGTACCGTGTCGGCCACCATTCAGGGTCAGGTTCAGCCCCAGCAGTTGGGTCAGTTGCAACTGGCCACTTTTGTGAACCCGGCCGGTTTGTTCAGCATGGGGCAAAACCTGTATCAGGAAAGTGCCGCCTCTGGCGCGCCCACCCAGGTGGTGGCCGGCAGCAATGGCTCTGGCCAGTTGTCACAGGGTTATGTGGAAACGTCCAACGTGAACGTGGTGGAAGAGCTGGTGGGTTTGATTCAGGCACAGCGTGCGTACGAGATCAATTCCAAGTCAATCACGACATCTGACCAGATGTTACAGCGCTTATCACAGCTTTGATTTTTGCCTGACCTGACACACTGGGTGTGTTAGATGGGAGAAAAAGCAATGCTTACACGGCTTCTGATTGGTTTAACGGCAGCAGTTTCAATAACTTTAGGGGGATGCTCCACTTTTAATCCGAAAGTGGACATGCCCCAGCAAACCACGGTGCAACAGCCGGCCCCGCAAGTGGCCATGGCCCAACCCACCGGAAGCCTGTACAGCCCGCAAACCTTTCGCCCCCTGTTTGAAGACCAGCGTGCCCGTTTTGTGGGCGATACGCTCACCATCCAGGTGGTGGAGCAGTTGGCCTCTGAACAAACCAACTCGGCGTCGGCCTCCCGCAACAATTCAACCAGTCTGACTTTGCCGGGTCTGGGTTTTGGCATTTTCGACACCAACCCAGTGGACAAATCCGCCACAGGCTCCGCCGATTTCAAGGGCCAGGGCCAAAGCAAGGCCGCCAACACCCTGACAGGCACCATCACCGTCACCGTGAGCGAAGTGCTGCCCAATGGCAACCTGCGTGTGGTGGGTGAGAAACAGATTGGCACCAACCGCGATGTGGAAAAACTGAAATTCACCGGTGTGGTGAACCCGGTCACCATCTTGCCCGGCAATGTGGTGCCCAGTAACCGCGTGGCCGATGCCCGCATTGAATACAAGGGCGAAGGCACGATTGATGCCGCCACCACCATGGGCTGGCTGTCCCGCTTCTTCCTCACCGTTCTCCCATTCTGATTGCCCCGGAGCCTGCTCATGAATTCGCCCTACCTCAGCCCCAGCCTTCAGTGGATCAAGCGCTTGATGAAAGTGTTTGTGGTGTTTGTCAGCCTGATGGCGGTGTTCAGCCTGTGCAATGCAGCCCAGGCGCAAACCCGCATTCGTGACCTCACCAGCGTGCAGGGTGTTCGGTCCAACCCGGTGTATGGCTATGGCCTCGTGATCGGCCTGGATGGCACGGGAGACCAAACCACCCAAACCCCGTTCACCACCCAAAGCATTGCAGCCATGCTGGCCCAATCGGGCATTAACCTGCCGCCGGGTGGCAGTATTCAGCTCAAAAACGTGGCTTCGGTCATGGTGACGGCCAACCTGCCGGCTTTCGTGCAACCCGGACAATCCATTGACATCACCGTGTCGTCCATCGGCAATGCCAAAAGCCTGCGTGGCGGCATGCTCTTGCTGACCCCGTTGAAAGGCCCCGATGGCCAGGTGTATGCGTTGGCCCAAGGCCAGTTGATTGTGGGCGGTGCGGGCGCATCGGCGGGTGGGTCAAAAACCCAAATCAACCATTTGTCCTCCGGTCGCATTCCGAACGGCGCCATTGTTGAACGGGAAGTACCCACACCCTTCAACCTGGGTGAAAACATTCAACTGGAGTTGAATGCCACCGACTTTTCCAATGCCACCCGGGTGGCCCAGGCCATCAACAAAGGCATGGGGCAAGAGTTGGCCCAAGCCCTGGACGGCCGTATCATTCGGGTGCGTGCACCCTCCAGCCCCAACGAACGGGTGGCTTTCCTCTCCAAAATCCAGGAATTGGGCATCGACAAGGCGGTGGGTACCGCCAAAATCATCGTCAATGCCCGCACGGGGTCGGTGGTGATGAATCAGGCTGTTTCACTGGAAGACTGCGCAGTCGCCCACGGCAATTTGACGGTGAAGATCACCTCCACCCCGGTGATTTCACAACCTGCACCATTCTCGCAAGGCCAAACCGTGTCGACGCAACAGTCGGACATTCAGATTTCGCAATCCGGCGGCGAGGTGATCTCGCTCAAGGGTGCAGCCCAATTGTCCGACGTGGTCAAAGCCCTGAATACGCTGGGTGCCACACCGCAAGACCTGATCTCCATCCTGCAGGCCATGCAAAGTGCTGGCAGCTTGAAAGCAGAAATTGAGGTGATCTGATGGTGGCACCCCTATCCAACAATACGGCTGACCCACAGTCCCTCTCGCTGGATACCCGCAGCCTGGAAGGCTTGAAGCGCGGTGCCCGAGCCGAGAAGGGCAGTGCCGAATACAACCAGGCCATTGACAAGGTGGCCACCCAGTTTGAATCCATCTTTCTGCAAATGGCCCTGAAAGGCATGCGGGACGCCACGCCACAGGGCGGGCTTTTTAGCGATTCCGCCACCAAAAGTTACCAGGCCATGTACGACCAGGAGCTGGTACAAAAACTGTCGGGGCGGGGCTTGGGCCTGGCCCAGGAAATTGCGCGTCAATTGAAGTCGCAGGGGGGCACAGCCATCCCACCCCAAAGCGGGCATTCCCAAATCGAAGCGCAAGCCTCAACTTTGCCAAAACAGGGCCGTTAAGCCGTATAAGAGAGAAAAGGATTCGACATCATGACGAACTCGGTCTATGGCATTGCACTCAGTGGCCTGAACGCGGCGCGTTCGGGCCTTTCGACCACGTCCAACAACATTGCCAACAGCAACACCGTCGGCTACAACCGCCAGCTGGTGGTCCAGCAGGCGCGCCCATCGTTTGGCAGCGACATTGGCTACATTGGCCAGGGCGTGGACATTGCCTCGGTTCAGCGGGTGTATTCCGACTTTCTGAATTCACAAGAACAGAAAGCCACCTCCGACTCAGCATTCTTCAAAGCCAAGTCTGAGCAGATTTCCCGGGTTGATGCCCTCATTGCTGACGATTCTTCGGGCATCTCGGGTGCTTTGAGCAACTTTTTTGCGGCCGCTCAAACCCTGACCACCAACCCGGCAGATCTTCCATCCAGACAAAACTTTTTGTCGGCGGCCGACTCGTTGGCAGGCCGTTTCAATGGCTTGAACAATGTGCTGGATGAGTTGCGCAACGCCACCAACTTGCGCGTGAAAGACACGGTTGCCCAAGTCAATGACGCCACGGCTCAAATCGCCCAATTGAATGACCGCATTGTGGCGGCGGGCTCGCAAACCTTCAATGGTGGTCAACCCAACGACTTGCTGGATCAGCGCGACAAACTCATCATGGACTTGTCCCAACAGGTGCAAGTGACCCGCGTCAACATGGCCGATGGCTCGGTTAACCTGTTTTTGGGCAACGGGCAACCGCTGGTGGTCAAAACCACCCAGTTTCCAGTCAGCACCCAGGTGGATCCCTCCGACCCCAAGAATTTGCTGGTCGGTACCACGCAAACCATCAATGGACAGCAAGCGCTGATTCCCCTGAAAGCGGACACCTTGGGCATGGGCGCACTGGCGGGTTACCTCAGCTTCCGGGACAATGAATTAAACCAGTACCAAAACACCGTTGGTTTGTTGGCAGCCCGCGTGGGTGAGGCCATCAACAACATTCAGACCGCCGGTGTTGACCTGGATGGCAATGCCGGCAACCCGTTGTTCAAATTTGGTTCAGGCTCGTTTCTGAGCGGCATTTCCCGCGTGGTGCCCAATGTGAACAACAGCACAACGAATGTCACAAACATGACTTTCAAGAGTGTGGATTTGTCCAAAATCAGCGGCGCCGATTATGAAGTGACCATCATCGGTGGGCAGCCCCAATACAGAGAGTTGGGCTCCACGGGTTCCTTTCAGCCGGCAACCCTGGTACCGGATCCGACCGGCAATTACTATGAAATTCGCGATCCGGCGGGCGCACCCCTGGTTCAATTCCAACTGGACAATGCCACACCGCAGGAAGGTGACACCTTCACCTTGATGCCCGTGCGCGATGCTGCACTGAACATGACTTCGGCCATTACGCGTCCCAATGAAGTGGCTGCCTCATCGGCCACCAACCCCAGCGTGGGCAACAACGACAACATTCGTGACATTGCGGCCTTGCAAACGTCCAGAACGCTGTACAAAAGCAACAACGCTGCGGGCGTCTCGGTTTCTGACGCGTTTAACCAATTGGTGAGCCGCGTGGGCAACAAGGCGCGTGAATTGCAGGTGTCCTCGGATGCGCGAGACACGGTGCTCAAGCAGGTTACGGAAAGTCGCGATGGATTGTCGGGCGTCAACATGGACGAAGAAGCCGCCAATCTCATCAAATATCAGCAGGAATATCAGGCCTCGGGCAAAGTCATTTCCCTGGCCAAGGAGCTGTTCCAGCAAATCCTGGAAATGTTCTGATCCGGAGTCTATGAACCATGGCCATTAACCGTGTAAGCACCAACCTGTACTACAGCATCACTGCGGACCGCATGTCCAAGCAGCAGGGTGAACTCATCAAGCTGCAAGGGCAGTTGGCCACTGGCGTGCGCGTGCTCAAGCCATCGGACGATCCGTTGGCCATGTCCACCGCCATGGGGGCCAAATCAGCCATCAAGACGCTGGACAGCTTTCAGTCCAACATCACTTACGTGAACAATCAGCTGAGCCAGATGGACACCGCCCTGGGCTCCGCCAGTGATGTGATGAGCAGCATCAAAGAGTCCATGTTGCAGGCTGGCAACCCCACACTGAGCGCGGCTGAACGGGAAATTCTGGCCCGCGACCTGGAAGGCCGCATGGATGAATTGCGTGGCATTGCCAACCGCACCGACCCCAATGGCAATTACTTGTTTGCAGGCACTTTTCAGGATCAGGAGCCGTACCAGGCACCCAACCCGCCAGCCGTCACCGGCAACTTCCTGGAACAGCCCACGCAGGCCGCCATGCAAGCCATCACTGGTCGGAAAATCCAGGTATCGGCCGGACGAGACATCGACCTGAGCATCACCGGTTACGACGCATTCAACAACCCCAACACCGGGGCTGATGCATTTGCCATTATGCGACAGGCCATCTCGTATTTGCGAGACCCAGGTTACCCAGGTGGCCAGCAGGGCGCAACGCCAGCCGACACATTCAAAAAAGCGTTTGATGACAAACGCGCTGAACTGGACGGCGTGTTCGACCAGGTTCAATTGGCCCGAACCAAAGTGGGTGTCCGTTTGCGTGAGGCAGAAACACTCGAACAGATCAACTCGGCTGCTTCGCTGGACCAGGAAAAAGTGGCCGGTGAAGCGGTGGGCCTGGATTATGCCAAGGCCATCAGCGAGCTGTCGCAAGGGCAGTTGCAGTTGCAGGCCTCGCAGCAGAGTTTTGCATCGACCTCGCAGTTAAGCTTGTTCAGTTTCTTGAAGTAAAGGCGGGGGCTTGAATGCCCCTGTTGGTTGATTGTCCATTCGCAACACCGTTAGCCAGTTCATTTTTACTGCCCCCAGCAATACCGGTCGCCCGGTCCGAACGCCCCCCAAAAAGTAAAGGTTGCCCCGCGCATGTCGAACCGTCCCGAGAACTCGCCACTGCGTGGCTCAAACATCTCGGTCCGTGTGTTCGAATGCTGTGCGGGTCAAACCGATCGGAGGGCTGACTGTTCGGCACCGGGCACACCGGCATTGCTGGGGGCGGCCTGCGCGGTTCACCTCCCCTGCAGCGACAGTCAGGACAATCTGCAAAACCGTGCCAAGCAGGCGCGGTGGGCACAGCCTTTCAGGCTGGCCCAGAGGGCGATTCCCGACCGTCTTTTTTGGAGGGTCGACCTCAGCGATCGCGAGGCCCAGGTTTTGAAACACAGATTGGCCGTCGCCAAGGGCGAGGTAACTGTGCGGGCTGCTATCTCTGCAAAGCCAAACACGATCCTTCAAATCAACCCATGCTCCAACGCATACCGCGTCAATTCCCCATTGGTTTTCATGCGCATCTTTTCCAGAATACGCGCTCGGTAAACACTCACCGTCTTGGGGCTCAATGACAATTCTTCGGCAATCTCGCTCAATTTCTTGCCTGCGGCAATCAATCGAATGGTCTGAAATTCACGGTCGCTCAGCGTGCTGTGCAGGGGTTTTTCGGTGTCTTCCGTCAAATGGCTGGCCAACGATTCGGCCAGTTCGGGTGTGATGTATTTCCGTCCGGCGGCAATCACTTGAATGGCATCCACCAGTTTTTCCGGTGCAGTATTTTTCGTTAAATAACCCGAGGCACCTGCTTTCAGCGAGCGCACGGCGTACTGGTCTTCCGGGTGCATGGAGAGCATCAGGATTTTCAGGGCCGGGTATTTGTCCTTGAGGATTTTCACCACATCCACACCATTTTTTCCAGGCATGGAAATATCCAGAATGGCCAAGTCCAGTCCTGGATTGGCACTCATGGCTTTCATGATCTCGGAGTATTCACCCGCTTGTGCCACCACCTGAATGTAGCCCGTGTCTTCCAGCAACTGCTTCAAACTGCCACGCAACAGGGCGTGGTCATCGGCCAACAACACTTTGATCATTCGTCTGCCTCTTCCCCTGGCTGTCCTCTCGGAATCGACACCATCACCGTGGTGCCTTGTCCCACTGCGCCGCTCACATCCACCCATCCGTCAAATGCAGCAACCCGCTCTTGCATCCCTCTTAAACCGAAGGAGGTCTCTTTTAACTTGTCGGTGTTGTCAATGCCTTTGCCATTGTCACGAATTTCCATCGACAACTCATTGTCGGTGACAAACAGTTCCACATCAACCCGGGATGCTTGGGCATGCTTCACTATATTCGTTAATGCCTCCTGCAAAATGCGGAATAGGGCGGTTTTTTCCTCACCGGGCAAATCCACGTCTTCCACATTGCTCTGAAAATGTGCGGCCACCTGACTGCGTTTGTTGAAGTCCTTGACCAGCCAGTCCAATGCGGGAATCAAACCGTAGTCCAGAATACCAGGTCGCAGGTCCTTGGCAATCCGCTGGCTACTGGCCAATAAATGTTCAATCAACTCCAGCATGTCATCCAGTTTCTCCTGCACGGCAGTGTCTGGCACCAGGTTTTTGTTCAGCCAAGCCACATCGGCCTTCAACTTGGTGAGCGACCCACCCATGTCGTCGTGAATTTCCCGGGCAATGGAGCCTCGCTCCTGTTCACGTCGTTTCTCAAACTCGGTGGTGACCTGCCTTAACTCCACCTGGGCTTTCAGCAAACGTTCCTCAGCCTGTTTGCGGTCGGAGATGTCCAGCAGTACGCCATCCCACAGGTACATGGTGCCCTTGGGTTTGGCCACCGCACTGAGGTAAACCCAGCGTGTGTCCTGACCTTTTCGTTGCTTCAGCCGGCCTTCCCAGCCAAACGGTTCATCCTGGCCTGGCGGGTCCAGCAGTTCTTCGAACAACAGTGCCGCGTCATCGGGCTCAAACTGTTCGAAGAAGTAATGTGGATTTTCCAGAAAATTTCGCGGTGGCACGCCAAATAGGCGAATCACCCCTTCGCTGACATAGGGCACGGTTGGTCGAGCCATGCCCGCACCCGATACCATCTGAAAAATAATGCCAGGAATATTTTCTGCGATGGCAGCAAACCGGCGTTCACTTTCGCGCTGCGCCATCTCGGCGGCTGCCAGGTTGCGCCGTTCGTTGGCGGCCCGAAGCGAGCGCTCAATCGCCGGTACCAAGCGTGCCATTTTGTCCTTCATCAGGTAATCATCAGCCCCAGCTCGCATGGCATCCACCGCCACATGTTCGCCGATGCTGCCCGACACAATGATGAATGGAATGTCCAGGCCCGAGTCGCGAACCACCCGCAAAGCCTCTTCCGAGCTGAAGCCGGGCAAGTTGTGGTCTGAAATCACCACCTGCCATTCCTCATGTTCAATGCGTGCCTTCAGGTCTTCCAGTCGGTCCACACGCACAGCAGTGTATGTCAAGCCGCCCTGTTTCAATCGGTAGCACATCAACTCGAAGTCCGAGTCATTGTCCTCCACCACCAGCACCTTCAACCCCTCGTCGGAAAAGCTGCTCAGGTTGAGCAGGGAAGGTGGCAGCCCCTTGTTCTCGTTCATTGTTTGTTCAGCCTCTCATGGGCTTCTCAGCAAGTTGGGCGCTCGTCGCCAAAGCAGAAACAAACCCGGTTTCAAGGTGTTAATCCGGGCTTGTCCGGAGGTCAGTTTAGCGGAACATGCAAATGTCGGGAACTCACAAAAAGGTGGGTTCTTTTCATCCTGAACAGTTTTCGCTAAAAAGGCCCGGCATGAACCCAACGCCCCCCCGCTTTGAACCCAAAAACCCGCAACCGACCAGCTTGATCAGTGGTGCGCGCCAAGTGGTCAGCTCAGTGGGCATGTCGCTTCAGCAGGACGAAGCGGCCAGTCGCGAATTTGAATTCACGGAAGCCGATTTCGCCCGTGTGCGCGGCATGATTCTCAAGATTGCCGGTATATCGCTCGCACCCAGCAAGCAAAGCATGGTGTATAGCCGGTTGGCACGCCGCTTGCGGGCCTGCAATCAAAACCGTTTTTCAAGCTACCTCGATTTTCTGGAAAACAGCCCCAGCAATCCGGAGTGGGAGCAGTTCACCAATTCACTGACCACCAACCTCACCTCGTTTTATCGTGAGGCGCACCACTTCGACATCTTGAAAAGCCAGTTGCAAAGCCTGTCAGCCAAGCCACGCATCGACATCTGGTGCAGTGCCGCATCGACCGGGGAAGAGCCTTACACCTTGGCCATCACCGCCATGGAAGCGTTCAACAGCCTGAACCCACCGGTGCGCATTTTGGCGACCGACATTGACACCAAGGTGCTGGAGACCGGGCAGAAAGGGGTTTACCGCATGGACCAGGTGGAGAAAATTCCCCAGGAAATCCTGCGCAAATATTTCCTGAAGGGCAAGGGCGACAGCGAGGGTCTCATCCGTGTGCGTCCCGAACTGCAGGCCATGATCACCTTCCGGAAAGTCAATCTGATGGACCAGACCTGGAGCATTCGCCCAGGCTTTGATGTGCTGTTTTGCCGCAACGTCATGATCTATTTTGAAAAAGACGTGCAACTGCAGATCCTGAGAAAATTTGCACCCCTGATGAACCCGGGCGGTCTGCTGTATGCCGGACATTCCGAAAACTTTGCCATGGCGCGGGATTACTTCACCTTGCGTGGCAAAACCGTGTATGTGGTCAACGAAGACAAAGCCTACAAGGGCAATGGTTCAGCCCCCGCTGCCGGCCGTATCCAGGTGGGCGCATGAACATGCCGTCGGTGGTGGGTGGTGCCAAACAGCCCAGCCGCACACGGGCCGACACCGACCCAGTTGTGCTGGAGCGCAAGGTCATCATGCCTGGCGAGCACCTGGTCTCCTGGGACCCGGTGGAAATCGTCACCTTGCTGGGTTCCTGCGTGGCTGCCTGCATTTACGACGCCCACCGGAAAATCGGTGGCATGAACCACTTCATGCTGCCCGACATACCCAGCGTGGCCCCGGCGCTGACTGACCAGACCAAACCGTTGCGCTATGGCTTGTATGCCATGGAACGGGTCATCAATGATTTGCTCATGATGGGAGCCAAGCGCGAGCACCTGGTGGCCAAGGTGTTCGGTGGTGCCAACATGACCAACACCCTGGAAAACCAGCATGTTGGTCGCCGCAATGCCCAGTTTGTCATTGAGTTTCTTCGACGCGACAAGATTCGTGTCCTGGCCTCCGACCTGGGTGGCATCAATAGCCGCCGGATTCGTTTCAACACCCGGACCAATGCGGTGCGTGTAGAACGCGTGGCCAGTGCAGACCAGTTGGCCCTGCGTCAGGATCGTCAATATCGCGACCAGATCCAGGCTGATCCGGTGGATGGTGAAGTGATTTTTTTCTAAGGGATGCACATGAACAAGATCAAAGTGGTCGTAGTCGACGATTCCGCACTGATCCGAAATCTGATGACCAAAATCATCAATTCCCAGCCGGACATGGAAACCGTGGCCACAGCGCCCGATCCGTTTATTGCGCGTGAGCACATCAAGCGATTAAATCCGGATGTGATCACCCTGGATATTGAAATGCCCAAAATGGACGGCATTGAATTTTTGGAGCGAATCATGCGTTTGCGGCCAACGCCGGTGGTGATGGTGTCCACCCTGACTGACAAAGGCGCCGACGTCACCTTCAAAGCACTGGAACTCGGCGCGGTGGATTTTGTGACCAAACCAAAGCTCGACATCAGCCAGGGCATGCTCGACTATGCCAACGAAATTACTGACAAAATTCGGGCTGCCCATGCGGCCCGTTACCGGCTAACCAAATTGCCCGACAAGTCGGCCGCTGCATTGGCAGGTGCGGAAGTGGTCAAACCCATGGCGGCGCCAGCCGCGTTGGGCAACCGCTTTGCAGCCACCGAAAAACTGGTGTTGATGGGCTCCTCCACGGGCGGCACAGAGGCCATCCGCGTCATCCTCGAACAGTTGCCCACCGACTCGCCCGCCATTCTGATTACCCAGCACATGCCAGCCGGGTTCACCAAGAGCTTTGCAGACCGTTTGAACCAGGTGTGTCAAATCACCGTCAAGGAAGCCACCCATGGCGAACGCGTGTTGCCCGGTCATGCTTACATTGCACCGGGTGACAAACATCTCAAACTGGGACGCAACGGTGCCAACTACATTTGCCAGTTGGAAGATGGTGAGCCGGTCAACCGGCACAAGCCATCGGTGGAGGTGCTGTTCAAATCCGGCACTGAAGTGTCGCCGCGCAACATCATCGGCATCATGCTCACCGGCATGGGCAAGGATGGTGCACAGGCCATGGCGGACATGAAAAAAGCGGGCTCTTACAACATTTGCCAGGATGAGGCGAGCTGTGTGGTATTCGGCATGCCACGCGAGGCCATTGCACTGGGCGGAGCCGATGAGGTGGTGGCCTTGAACCAGATTGCCAAGCGCTTGCTGGACCACCTGTCGAAAATTGGTGGGCGTGCAGCCATCCGTGTATAAGTTAAGCAGGGCCTGGCCCTGCACCCTTGTTTAACCAGCACAGTAAAGCATCGGCCCCCAGTGGTTTGGAGAACAGATAGCCCTGCAGACGATCACAACCCATGTCCACCAGGGCCTGTCGCTGTTCAGCAGTCTCGATACCCTCAGCATGCACCACCAGGCTCAAGGCGTGAGCCAGATCAATCACCGCCTGTACGATTTTTCGACTCGATGGGCTGTCCAGCAAGTCACTGACAAAACTTTTGTCAATCTTCAGTACATTCATGGGCAATAGACGCAAGTAATTCAACGACGCATAACCGGTGCCAAAATCATCCATGGCAATTGAGCAGCCCGCCGCGCGCAATTGGTTCAAGGCCGCCACGGTGTTGTCCATGTGATCAATGGCCGCCGATTCCGTCACCTCAAATTCAATCCAGTGCGTGTCCAGCCCGCTGTCGCGAATGCTGGCCACAGCCTTGGCCGGGAAATCCGGGTTCATCAATTGACCCACAGAGCAATTGACCGAGCACCACAGCGGATGCCCGGCTGTGTGAAAAGCCTTCACATGCCGCGCAGCTGACCGAATCACCCAGTCACCCAAGGCCTCAATCAAGCCAGTGTCTTCAGCCACCTGAATGAACTCGCCTGGCATGATCAGGCCCAGTTCGGGATGCGTCCAGCGCACCAAGGCCTCCAGACCGCACACCTGGCCAGTTTTCAAGTCTTCAATCGGTTGAAAATTCAGCACCAACTGATGGTTTTCAATGCCTTTGGCCAAGCCCAACTCAATGGTTCGACGCCGCTTGGCCAGGCTGTGAACCTCGGACTCCACCGCGCGAAACAACTCAAAGGCACGCAGTTCCAGAACACCAGCCACCGCCTGTGCATGCGTGACCAGTTCGGCTGCGTGTGCGCCATCCCGACCCGGCCGAGCCAAGCCCAGGCGCATGCGGGGCCGAAGTGAAATGTTCTCAATCAGGAAGGGCCGGTTCAACTGGGTTTCTACAGTGGACAAGCGCTCCAACAAAGCATTGTCGGGATGCGCCCAATCAAAGCCATTGCTGACCACCACCAGGGTGGTGTCCGACCAGCGACACAAAATATCGTTCGGGAACACCTCCCGCACCCGGCCTACCACGCGATCCAGCATGTTGCGCCGCGCACGGGGGTCCAATTCCATGCCACGCATTTGATGCCGTGACAGCTGGATGCTGAACAGGCACAGGTCTTGCCCTTGCGCATGGTTGACCATCAGGCCCGACAATGCCTTGAGCAAACCTTCCCGGTTCAGAAAACCACTGGACGCATCGAAATACACCGCCCGACGGTGGGCTTGCTCCAGCAGGTGTTTCTCGCGCCGAAGTCTCAAGGTGTCCAGTTCACGGCGAATGGCCGGAACCAAGCGCTCGGGTTTGGATTTCTCGACGTAATCACGCACGCCCGCATGCATGGCGGCAATGCCGTGGGCCTCGGTGGCCAGGCCTGACAATAAGATCAGGGGCGTGCCGGGTCGATACTGTTCAAGCAAATCCGCTGCATGGTCGTGCGTCAATTCTGGCATGGAGTAGTCGCAAATCACCACATCAGCATCATGCTGCTGCAGGGCATCCACCAGGGCCGCTTTGTCGGCAGCGTGAAACAAACTGGCGGTGGGCCAGGTTTTGTGCAGCTGTCGTGCAATCAGGACGAAATCATCTTCGCTGTCGTCAACAATCAGAATGCAGGGGCTTTGCGCAGTCGAATTCATGAGCCTTTTGTTGTTGTCCACGCCGTGGCGCTTTACGGTATCCTGCACACTTCTGCAAATGCTGTCCAGTGTTGTAAACCATGAGCAAGGCATTCACCAAAGAGACGGACACCGAACAGGATGATGATGCACCAGAGGGGGCAGCAGCACTGCCTGTGGGCGCAAAAAATTATGTAACGCCGCAAGGCTACCGTCGCATGCGCGATGAACTGACACACCTCGTGAAAACAGAGCGGCCTGAAGTGGTTGCCGTTGTTTCATGGGCTGCATCCAATGGTGATCGCTCTGAAAATGGCGATTACCTCTATGGCAAAAAACGCCTGCGGGAAATTGATCGCCGCATTCGTTTTCTCACCAAGCGCACTGAAATTGCGGAGGTGGTAGACCCAGCAACCCAGCAAGGTTTGGAGAGTGTGTTTTTCGGTGCCACCGTCACCTACATCAATGGCAAAGGAGAGGAGCTGACGGTCAAGATTGTGGGTGTGGATGAAGTGGACCCTGCCAAAGGCCACATCAGCTGGATTTCGCCTGTCGCGCGCGCATTGCTGAAAGCCAAAGAGGGCGACACCGTGCGGCTGGTCACACCGGCCGGGCCGGATGAGCTGGAGGTGGTCGAGATTCGGTACGTGATTGAGTGAAATGTCGGTGCTGTACAACAGCACCGACCTCCGGTATTACAGGGGGCTTACAACCCCGGTGTGTGGAGTATCCGCGTTTTCACAAAGGTCTTGCCCTTGGCACGCGCCACACGCTCCACATATTCCAGCCGCCGCAGGGCCATCAAAATGCGCGCCAGGTGAATGCGGTCATTCACTTGAATCGTGAAGTGCAGCACCTTGCGGTTGGCGGTTTCATCGCTCATGGTGAGGTTGGTGATGTTGGCACCCAGGTCGCTCAACGTGGCTGCCACGGTGGCCAATGCACCTTTTTCGTTGAGCACCTGCAAGTCCACATTCACATCAAACTGCCGTGTAATGTCCTCTGCCCATTTCACATCGGTCCAGCGTTCCGGTTCTTTCCGGATTTGCTTGCGTGCGGTCTCACATTCATCGGTGTGAATGATGAGGCCTGAACCCTTGCGCACATAGCCGATGATGGCATCGCCCGGAATGGGCATGCAGCAATTGGCCCGTTGAACTGACATGCCCTCGCCGCCATGCACGATGATCGGCGCGCGAGCCTGGCCACTGGCCGACGCTGGCGCGTCCACCCGCGCATCCACTTTACCCAGCGCCATCAGCACCCGGCGCGCCACCACTGGGGCCACTCGTCGTCCTGCGCCAATGTCGGCCATCAGTTCTTCTTTGGTGCTCACTTGGGAGTCTTTCATCAAGCGGTCCCAAACATCCTGGCCCAGTTCACTGAGGCGAATGTTGTCAGCCTCCAACGCCTGGTCGAGCAGTCGGTTGCCCAAACGCACGGTTTCTTCGGTGTTCATCGACTTTAAATAATGTCGTATTTCCGACCGTGCCTTGCCCGAGCGAACAAACCCCAGCCACACCGGGTTGGGTCGTGAATGAGGCGCAGTGATGATTTCCACCACATCACCACTCTTCAACACCGTGCGCAGGGGTTCAATCACCTGGTTTACACGCGCAGCCACACAATGGTTGCCCACATCGGTGTGCACCGCATAGGCAAAATCCACCACAGTGGCACCCCGTGGCAGGCTCATGATTTTGCCGTTGGGGGTGAACACATACACCGCATCGGGGAACAGGTCCACCTTGATGTGTTCCAGGAATTCGGCGGAATCGCCAGTCTGGTTTTGAATGTCCAGCAAACTTTGCAGCAAACGGTGGGTTTGGGTTTGGATGGTGTTCAGGCCGTCGCCATCGCCCTTGTACAGCCAATGGGACGCCACGCCCTTTTCGGCCACTCGGTGCATGTCTTCCGTTCGAATTTGAAACTCCACCGGTGTGCCGTAAGGCCCCAACAGGGTGGTGTGCAAACTTTGGTAGCCATTTACTTTGGGAATGGCAATGTAGTCTTTGAATTTGCCCGGCACCGGTTTGAACAGTTGATGCAGCATGCCCAAGGCGAGGTAGCAGGTGGGCATGTCCTTCACCACCACACGAAAGCCGTACACATCCAGCACTTGCGAAAAGCTCAGGCGCTTTTCGATCATTTTCCGGTAGATGCCAAACAGCGCCTTTTCCCGTCCATACACCTGGCAGTCAATTTTTGCATCGCCCAGGCACTTTTCAACGGCTTCCAGAATTTTGCCCACCACCTCACGGCGGTTGCCCCGGGCTGCCAACACCGCCTTGCGCAACACTTGGTAACGCATGGGGAAAGCATGTTTAAAGCTAAGGTCCTGCAGTTCCCGGAAAATTTCATTCAAACCCAGCCGGTGGGCAATGGGTGCGTAAATCTCCAGGGTTTCCAGCGCAATTCGCCGCTTCTTGGACGGGCTCATGATGTCCAGCGTGCGCATGTTGTGCAGGCGGTCGGCCAGTTTGACCAAAATCACTCGCAGGTCGCGGGCCATGGCCAGCAGCATTTTCCGGAAATTTTCGGCCTGCGCTTCCTCGCGGGATGAAAATTCCATCTTGTCCAGTTTGGACAGTCCGTCCACCAGGTCCGCCACAGCGGGTCCAAAGCGGTCAATCAGATCGTCTTTGGTCGCGCCCGAGTCCTCCATCACGTCATGAAGCAGGGCGGCCTGGATGGCTTGGCTGTCCAGTCGCCAGCTGGCGCACAGCTCGGCCACGGCGATGGGGTGGGTGATGTAGGGTTCGCCGGTGGCCCTGAATTGGCCCAGGTGTGCAGAGTCAGAAAACTTGTAGGCTTCGCGGACGCGTTTAATCTCCGCCTCGGGCAAGTAAGCTGAGGCGGCGCCGATCAACTGGGCGATAGAGACCACACCGGACGCAATACCGGGTCGGGCAGCTGATGGATTGGTTTCAGAATGTAACTCTCTGGCTTGCATCAACCCCATTCAAACCTACAACACCTTTGGAAGTCTATTGTGACGGATTTACTTCTGATCCGGCAACACGATATTCACTTCAAGCATCTCCATATTGCCTTGTTTTTGAAGATTAAACTTGATGTCGTCGTGGTTGATCTTGACGTATTTCGCAATCACCTGCATCAATTCGTCCCGCATTTGGGGCAGAAAGTCGGGGCCGTCGGTGTCCACCCGTTCCCGGGCGATGATCAGCGACAGTCGCTCTTTTGCAACACTGGCGGACTTCTTTTTCTCGCCAAACAGCATCGTGAGGAGGGACATGTTGATCAACCTCCAAACAAGCGCTTGAGCAGGCCTGGCTTTTCGTAGTCCACAAACCGCAAGGGCTTTGTTTCGCCGAGGAAGCGGGAAATGCAGTCCTGATAGGCTTCAGCGGCATCATTGCTCTCGGCGTGAATCACCGGCATGCCCTGGTTGGAGGACTGCAACACGGTCTCCGATTCCGGGATTACACCCAGCAGTGGAATGCGCAGCAAGTCGGCCACATCGGTGTGGCTCAACATTTCGCCATCGTGGGCGCGTTTGGCTGAATAACGGGTGATCAACAGGTGTTCCTTGACAGGTTCACCGCCTTCCTTGGCTCGTTTGCTTTTGGCTTGCAAAATGCCAATGATGCGGTCCGAGTCACGCACCGAGGACACCTCCGGATTGGTCACCACAATCGCTTCGTCGGCAAAGGTCAGCGCCATCACTGCGCCGCGTTCAATGCCGGCCGGGCTGTCGCACACAATGTATTCAAAACCCATGTCCGCCAAATCTTTGATGACTTTTTCCACACCTTCCTCGCTCAGCGCGTCTTTGTCGCGGGTTTGCGAGGCGGGCAAAATGGACAACATGGGGCAGTGTTTGTCTTTGATCAGTGCTTGTTGAAGGGTGGCTTCACCATTGATGACGTTCACCAGGTCGTACACCACGCGGCGTTCACAGCCCATGATGAGGTCGAGGTTGCGCAGGCCCACGTCGAAATCAATTACGACTGTTTTGAAGCCACGCAGGGCCAGTCCGGACGCAAAGCTGGCGCTGGTGGTGGTTTTACCGACGCCACCTTTACCGGATGTGACAACAATGACTCGACTCACGAAAAGTTCTCCTAGCGGATGTTGAGGGCCTTGAGCTTGAGGCTGGCTTGCTCTTGGCTTTGATCTAAATAAACGAGTGTGGGCTTGGAACGGTTGTCTTCATGAAAACCGCCCTCGAAAGTTAAATAGTAACCTGCCACGGCCACCAGTTCGGGCTCGAAGCAGGTGGAGATGATGCGGGCATCGCGGTCGCCGGCTGCGCCAGCCAGTGCGCGGCCTCGCAGCATGCCATAGACATGCACGTTGCCATCGGCAATCACCTCTGCACCGGCTGACACCTGGCCCATCACCACCAAGTCGGCGCCCTGCGCGTAAAATTTCTGTCCACTGCGCACCGATTGCTCAATCACGAGGGTTTTCCTGGGCTCACCGATGGGTGACAGGGGGTTGTTCGTCTCGTTCTCGGAGACATCCGGACTGGTCTCGGTGTGATCAACACGGCTGACCATGGGTTCGGCCTGTTCATCGTGATTCACAGGCTGCGGTGCATCAGCTTGTGCAAGACCGTCGCCCGATTCAAACCGAATGCCCAGCGCCTCCGCCTGGTCTTCCAACACCGGGGATATTCCACGCAACTCCACCCAATGCACGCCGGCCTGTCGAAACAACTGGGCAAATGCAGTCAAGTCGATGGCCAGTTCGGCCAGTTGCTCGGTCGAGAATGCGCTCAGGTCGAGCAGGGCGGTTTCAGCCGAGTAAATGCCCGGTGTGGGGCCCAGCCGTTTGCGCACAGCATCCAGCAACTCGGCTTGCGGGGCCGGTTTCAGAATGAAAGCCACTGCCTTGGTGGAGGCAAAACGAATGTCCAGAATGGAATGTGTGCTTGTGTTCACAGGCGCGTGATGGTGTATGCAGAGAATCGGTCAAGGTGGTTCAAGAAACACAAAGCCCGAGCCATGTGGTCTCGGGCTTGTGTGGCACTGAACCTGAAAAACTCAGATGGGCACGCGCTTGAGCATTTCCACGCCCACTTCACCGGCCGCAATTTCGCGCAGGGCTGTGACCGTGGGTTTGTCTTTGCCAGCCTCTACCTTGGGTGTGTGGCCTTGGGCCAGCATGCGGGCTCGGTAGGTGGCGGAGAGGGCCATTTCAAAGCGGTTGGGGATGCGTTTGAGGCAGTCTTCAACGGTGATGCGGGCCATCGTGGGTTCCTTACAGTCCAATACTTTTGAGTTGTGCGCCGTGGCGGGCCATTTGCTGGTTAAAGCGGCACCGCGCAGCATAAACAATGGATTTCAGCTCGAGCAGAGCCTGATCAAAATTGTCGTTAAGGATAACATAATCGAAGCGTCGAGCCTGCTCGATTTCCAGTTGTGCGGCCCCCATTCGCTTCAAAATCACCTCTTCCGCGTCGGTTCCGCGTCCGCGCAGGCGGCGCTCCAGCTCTTCCAGGCTTGGGGGCAAAATAAAAATGGACACCACATTGCTCACCTTGCGCACCACCTGTTCAGCGCCTTGCCAGTCAATTTCCAGCAGTACATCACGGTCGGTGGCCATTTGGCCTTCCACCCACTGGCGTGATGTGCCGTAGTAATTGCCATGCACGTGGGCCCATTCCAGAAAGCCGTCCTGGTCTCGAATGGCCTCAAACTGATGCTCGGAAATGAAGTGGTAGTCCACCCCGTCTTGCTCACCCGGACGCGGGCGGCGGGTGGTGTTGGAGATGGACAGGCCGATCCCCTCCACCTCACTGAGCAAGGCCTTCACCAGCGAGGACTTGCCCGCACCCGATGGGGCGCTCACGATAAACAGGCTGCCGGAATAGTGAGGTTGGGCCGACGGTTGGGCGAGTTGGTTCATGGCAGGCGGCCTTACTCGATGTTTTGCACTTGTTCACGGAACTGCTCCACCAGCACCTTCAGGTCGATGGACGCCTGGGTTTGAGCAATGGCATGGGCTTTGCTGCCCAGTGTGTTGGCCTCGCGGTTCAGTTCCTGGGTGACAAAGTCCAGCCGTTTGCCCACCACACCGCCTTGTTTCAAAATGCGGCGCACTTCGGTGAAATGGGTATTCAAGCGGTCCATTTCCTCTTTGACATCAATGCGCACGCTGTGCAAAGCCACTTCCTGTTTGATGCGGTCTTCCAGGTCTTGCACTGTCAGGTGGCTTGCACGGTCCTGCACCACTTTGTTCAACATCTCGGTCATGCGTTCGCGGATCTTGCTTTCATAGTGAGCCAGAAATTCCGGCAATTGGGGCAGCAGGGTATTGAGTACTGCTTCCATGCCATCAATTTTTTCATTGAGCACAGCAGCCAGTTGAACGCCCTCGCGCTCGCGGGTGGCTTTCAGGGCGTCAATGGCTTCATCGCACAGTTGGTTCACGGTTTCCTGCAGCTCATCGCCTTGCAGGCTGTTGTCTTCCACCACACCAGGCCAGTTCAGAATTTCGGTAATCCGGAATCCGTTGGCCCGTGGCAGTACCGACTGAATACTGGACTCCAGCTCCGCCAGCATTTGCACCTGGCCCAGGTCAACCTGCGGAATGCGTTTTTCGCCCTCGGCACGGCCCCAGCTGATGCGACATTCCACTTTGCCGCGCGACAGGCTGGCCATCAGCTTTTCTCGCACCAGGGGTTCGCACAGACGCAGGTCGTCCGGCATGCGGAAGTTCAAATCCAGAAAGCGGGAGTTCACGCTGCGCAGTTCCATGCTGAGCGTGCCAGCGCGGGTGGTTTTTTGAACATTGGCAAAGCCGGTCATGCTGTGGATGCTGGCGGTGTTCTTGCTGGGCTTGCTCATCTGGAACGCTCGGTTGAAAGGCGCAGGGCCATGTGGATGTTGGTGGGATTGTAAACTGTTCACGCAGACGTTCTCAGGAAGCCTTGTGGAGTTAGCTCGACGAATCATTGCCCATCTCGACATGGACGCCTTTTATGCCAATGCCGAACTGGTTCGTAACCCGGCATTGAAAGGCCTGCCCGTGGCCGTGGGCGGGCCTCGCGGCTTGAAGCCCTTGCCCGGGCAGGCATTTCCCACCCTGGGGCAGTACGCCGGCCGCGGTGTGCTGACCACCGCCAACTATGAGGCCCGCGCTTTGGGTTTGCATTCGGCCATGCCCACCATGAAAGCAGCCAAACTGGCGCCGCAGGCCATTTTATTGCCGGCCGATTTCGAGTGGTACAAAACCCAGTCACGCCGTTTCAAAGCGGCGGTTCGCAAACTGGCCCCCCTGCTGGAAGACCGAGGTATTGATGAAATTTACCTGGACCTGAGTGAGCAGACCGGTGGTGACTATGCAGTGGCCGAACAACTGGCCCGCCAGCTACAGCAAGCGGTGTTTGAAGCAACTGGCGGGATGACCTGCTCGATCGGCTTGTCCCAGAACAAGCTGACCTCCAAAATTTGCTCTGACCTGCGTAAACCCCATGGCCTGTCGATTGTTCGACCGGAGGAATTTCGCAACATCATCTGGCCTTTGCCGGTTGGAAAAATCAATGGCATCGGCCCCAAGGCCCAAGAAAAACTCAAGGCCATGCATGTTCACACCATTGCTGACCTGGCGGCGCAAGCGGTTGAATGGCTGCAAGCCCGGTTTGGCGAAACCTATGGTTTGTGGATGCACAACAGTGCCCATGGCGTGGATGATCGTGAGGTAACCCTGTATTCCGAGCCCAAAAGCATCAGCCGCGAGACCACTTTCGAGCAGGACATGCATGTGCGGCGAGACCGGGACCAGCTCACACAGATTTTGCTGCACCTGGCCGAAAAACTCGCCAAAGACCTGGAACGCAAACAGCGCCTGGCACGCACGGTGGGTGTCAAGGTTCGGTTTGCAGATTTCAAATCGATCACGCGCGACATCACCACCGGCCAAGCGCACAGCACACCAGAGTCGCTGGTACTGGCGGCGCGGGAGTGCCTGAAGAAAATACCCTTTACCCCCCACGGTGCCCGGGCCAACATCCGCTTGTTGGGCATCAAGGCCAGCCATTTGCTGACCGCCGAGGATGCTGCACACAGGCTGCAGCAGACCAAGGCAGGCGGGCGTTCTGCAGCGCAGTGTGCCACCCAGTTGGATTTGGGGCTGGAAGATGGGGGATAATTCGCCCAATTCATTCACTTTCAATTGCCGGAGTATTCATGAGCAGCCCCCGCCCCGATGGCCGCAGCCCACAAGCGCTGCGCCCCGTGTCCCTTGAACGCCGCTACACCAAGCACGCCGAGGGTTCAGTCATGGTGCGCTTTGGCGACACCCATGTGTTGTGCACCTGCTCGGTGGAAGACAAAGTACCGGGCTTTTTGAAAGGTCAGAACCAGGGTTGGTTGACAGCCGAGTACGGCATGCTGCCCCGCTCAACCCATTCCCGCATGGACCGCGAGGCTGCCAAAGGCAAGCAAAGCGGCCGCACCCAGGAAATTCAGCGCTTGATTGGCCGTGCCCTGCGTGCAGCGGTTGATTTGAACAAGCTGGGCGAGCGCACCCTGAAAATTGATTGCGATGTCATACAGGCCGATGGCGGCACTCGCACAGCGTCCATCACCGGCGCCATGGTCGCTGTGGCCGATGCCGTGGGCACCTTGCTGAAAAGCGGTGCCTTGGCCGAGAGCCCGATTGTGCAGTTCGTGGCTGCGGTGTCCGTGGGGGTGGTCAATGGCCAGGTGGTGCTCGACTTGAATTACGACGAAGACTCCAATTGCGAAACTGACCTGAATGTGGTCATGACCGAAGCCGGTGGTTTTGTGGAAGTGCAGGGCACAGCCGAAGGCGTCGCATTTTCCCGGGGTGAATTGAACAGCATGCTGGACAGCGCAGCAGCAGGCATTGCCGAGCTGGTGCGTTTGCAAAAAGCAGCGTTGGCGGGTGAGTAAGATGGCGGTGTCTGACCAGGCGTGGGTGTTGGCCTCTGGCAACCAGGGCAAGCTCAAGGAATTTCAGGACCTGTTTGCCCCGTGGGGCATTGCCTGGGTGGCGCAAGGCGAATTGGGCGTACCCGATGCGGAAGAGCCTTTTCACACCTTCATTGAAAACGCCTTGACCAAAGCCCGCCATGCCAGCCGACTGACCGGGCGACCCGCGCTGGCCGATGACTCGGGTTTGTGTGTGCCGGCCTTGCAAGGTGCGCCAGGGGTGCTGTCGGCCCGCTATGCCACCTTGTTTGGGCGTGAAAAAAGCGATGCAAACAACAATGCGTGTTTGGTGGCGCAATTGAAGGACATCACCGACCGCCGGGCTTACTTTGTGTGCGCCATGGTGTGGGTGGCCCATGCCGATGACCCAACGCCAACGGTGGCGCAAAAAATGTGGTGGGGCGAAGTGCTGGATACCCCACAGGGCGAGCATGGGTTTGGCTATGATCCCCATTTCTGGCTGCCCGAACACCGCTGCACCGCCGCAGAGATGCCCAAGGCACAAAAGAACCTGCACAGCCACCGCGCACAGGCCACGCAGGCCCTGCTGATGGAATTGCAACAGCGCCTGAACCTGACCCAGGTGGCCTGACGTGAACACACCAACAGGGCAGGGCGCCACCACGGCATTCAATTTGGTGTCCCGGGTGTTTAAGCCCGGTGAACTGCAGTTTTCAGCCATGCCGCCATTGGCACTCTACATTCACCTGCCCTGGTGTGTGCGCAAATGCCCCTATTGTGATTTCAACAGCCATCTGGCCCCGCTGAGCCCCTTGCGCGAAGTGGCGGTGGTGCGTTCGTCAGGCTCAAGCAATGAGCCTGAGCATCCGTCGGAAGCCTCGTTAAAACCAGCCGATACTTTGCCCCTGGACCTGCAACGTCGTTACCTGGCAGCGCTGTTGGCCGACCTGGACCAGCAGTTGCCCAAAATCTGGGGGCGAAAGCTCTATTCCGTGTTCATCGGTGGTGGCACACCCTCCTTGTTTGCACCCGAATTGATCGATGAACTGTTGGGTGCTGTTCGGGCGCGTTTGGGCATGCCGCAAAGCGGTGAAATCACGATGGAAGCCAACCCGGGTACTTTTGAGTTGGCGCGTTTTCAAGGTTTTCGGGATGCAGGTGTCACCCGCCTGTCGATTGGAGTGCAAAGTTTTTCGACCCCACATTTGAAAGCCTTGGGGCGCATTCACAGTGGCGATCAGGCCGTCGAGGCGATTGGCGCGGCAGTGCAGTTGTTTGATGAGGTGAATGTCGACCTGATGTATGGCTTGCCCGGTCAATCGCTGACCCAGGCTGAACAGGATGTGATGCAGGCCATTGCACTGGCTCCCACGCACCTCAGCTTGTACCAGTTGACCCTGGAGCCCAACACACTGTTTGCCCAGCACCCACCCGAGCTACCCGATGACGATACGCTGGCTGACATTGAGGATGCCGTGCATCGCCTGGCTGCGCAAGCCGGTTATGAGCGCTATGAGATTTCAGCCTTTGCAAAGCCAGGCCACCGTTGCCAGCACAACCTCAACTATTGGGGGTTCGGCGATTACCTGGGCATTGGGGCGGGGGCCCATGCAAAGATCAGCTACCCCAACCGCATTGAACGGGAAACTCGCCCGCGCAACCCCCAGGCTTACATGCAAGCCTGGCTGGACGGGCAGGGTGATGGGTTAACAGCGCAAGGATTGTCGGCCCGCGAGTTGCCCTTTGAATTCATGTTAAATGCCTTGCGGCTCATCGAGGGGGCGCCCGAGCAATGGTTTGTTGAACGGTGTGGCCGCCCGCTGAGTGATTTGCAGCGGGGCTTGCGACCAGCGATGGAGCAGGGCTTGATCAACGCTCAGCCGGGCCTGCTCAAACCCACCGAACTGGGTTTTCGTTTTCTGAATGATCTGCAAAGCCTGTTCCTGGCCGCTGATGACAGCGAGACCAATCGCCCCGCTTCATATTGACATTATGTAAATAAAAATGGCACATTGTGATCACTTCACTGATCCCTTGGCCTGCCATGTCCATCAAATCCCTGTTGATGCCCGCCATTACCGAGCGTGTGTTTTCTGAGGCAACGCTCCTTCGCAAGCGGGCCAAAGCCGAGGCCACGCGCTTGAAACAGGGCCGACCCCACGCCGTGCATTACTTTCACCAAGTGGACGACCCCTACAGTGCGTTGCTGGTTCAGGTGCTGCCTTGCCTGCTCAAGCGTTATGCCATTGAATTGAACATTCACCTGTGCGGCGCGCCAGACGAGGCAGCGGCCCCAGAGCGGGCCAAGCTGGAGCGTTTCAGCCGATTGGATGCCCAACGCTTGGCCAACCGCCACGGTTTGGCGTACGCAGACCCGGGGCAACAACCCACGGTGGCGCAGGTGCGGGCCGTCCAGCGCAGCTTGCTGACAACCGTGAATCGCCCCCTGGAATTTTTATCGCTGGCCCACGAGTTGGGTCGATGCCTGTGGGCCAACCAGCTGTCGGAAGAGACCCTGGGCACCGATGGCGGAACAGAGGTGGACTTGCAGCTCCATCTGAATCAGTCCAACAATCTGCGGGAATCCTGGGGCCATTACCTGGGCGGCATGTTGTATTACGAGGGCGAATGGTACTGGGGGCTGGACCGTTTACATCACCTTGAAGCGCGTCTGAAAGGCCTGGGCCTGGAAACCGCGGGAACCTTTGGTCACCGTGAATTTTTGTGCCAACCCGATGTCGACCCCACCGAGCCGCTGGGTTGCCACAATCCGCCAGCGATTGATTTTTATTTTTCATTTCGCAGCCCGTATTCAGCCATTGTCGCACCCCGGATTTTTGAACTGGCCCGCTTGAGTGGTGCCAAGGTCAATTTGAAATACGTGTTGCCCATGGTCATGCGGGGCCTGCCGGTGCCCAAAAACAAGCGCCAGTACATTGCGCACGACACCGCACGCGAGGCGCGTTTTCATGGCATTCCGTTTGGTCGCTTGAATGACCCTGTGGGACGGCCGGCCGAGCGGGGTTTGGCGTTGATTCCTTTTGCGGAACGTCACGGCCGTGGGCAGGCCTATGTGCTGTCCTTCATGAAAGGGGTGTGGTCCGAAGGGATTGATGCCGGTAGCGACCGGGGCCTGTGCCACATCGTTGAACGGGCTGGGCTGAACTGGCGACGGGCGCAACAGGCCCTGCTGGATGACCATTGGCGCATGGTGGCCGAAGCCAATCGGCATGAGTTGTTTCAACTTGGCCTGTGGGGTGTCCCTTCATTCCGCGTGGGTACGATGTGCACTTGGGGTCAGGACCGTTTGTGGCTGGTGCGAGAAGCGCTGCATCTTGAACAGGCTCACACCGCTTCGCGCACCCCGGCATTCACCAATTGAATCAACTTGGCCGGGTTGATGGGTTTGGTGACAAATCCATTCATGCCACAGCTCAGCGCTTGCCGTTCCATGTCGTCAGACACTGCACCGGAGAATGCCACCATGCGGGCGTGCTGGTTTGGGCCTGGTTCTGATCGGATGACCTGGGCGGTTTCAAAACCGTTTAATCCGGGCATTTCCAGATCCAGAATAAACAGGTCAAACGCGGCATGCTGACACAGGGCGATGGCGGCTTCACCCGTGTCGGCGATGTCGACTTGGTGGCCTTGTTTTTCCAGCAGCAAACGCAACACTTTGCGGTTAATGGGTTCGTCATCCACCACCAGGCAGTGAATGGGTTTGCTGTGGGCATCGTTCGCCGTCTCTCGTTGCGCAGCAGCTTTCACGCCGCCCTGCATCGCAAATGGAATACGGACCTTGAACGTGGTTCCCACCTCGGGCGTTGATTCAACCTCGATGTGCCCTTGCATGGCTTCCACCAGGGCTTTGACGATGGACAAGCCCAGGCCTGTGCCCCCGAATTTCCGGAAGGTGGCCGAATCGGCTTGGTAGTATGGCGTGAACAGACCGCGCAACTGGTCTTCCCGCATGCCAATGCCGCTGTCTTGAATCATGAGCTGCAGGTCCAGCAGATTGGACTGGTTTTTGATCAACTCAGCGGTGCACCGCACTTGGCCGGTGGCGGTGAACTTGATGGCATTGGACAACAGGTTTTGAACAATCTGTTTCAGTCGGGTGGGGTCGCCCAACACCACAGCGGGGTCTTCGCCGGTGAGTTGCAGGTTCAGTTTGAGGTCTTTGGCGGTGGCCCCGGGTGTGTACAAGGCCACGGTTTGTTGAATCAGGTTGTTCAATTCAAACGGTATGCGCTCCAGTCGCAACTGGCCTCGTTCAATGGCCGATGCGTCCAGCAAGTCATCCAGAATAATGCGGGCCGATTCCGCGGCGCTACTCAATTGCTGGAAAGAAGCCTGCATGTCACCCGGTGGCAAGTCTTGCTCAATCAGCGAGGCCGTGCCCAGCACCACATTCAAGGGGTTGCGCAGTTCATGGCTGACCGTGGCAATGAATTTGGTTTTGGCCTGGCTCATGTTGAAAGCCTCTTCCTTGGCCTGCTGAATCTCAGTCACATCCTGCATGATGACGTAAAAGCCTTGAACCCCGTCTTCTTGAAAGTCTGGGATCAGTTCCAGCAGGCCAGTGCGTTGGGGAAGGTGTTCAGAAGCCGGGAATGTGGTGGTGAACTTCATGTGTTCGCCCATCAGCGCTTTCATGACCATCGGCAGGTTGCGCTGGTAAATGTCGGTGGGCAGCAGTTCCGACAGGTGAATACCCGTGATGTCTCGATTGCCCAGGTTGAACCACAGTCCATAGGCTTTGTTGGCAAATTTGTTGCGCAACTGGCTGTCCCAGTAACCAATCAGTGTGGGCACGGAATCCAGAATTTTCGACAAATCCCGCTTGGTCGCATTGAGCTCAGCAGTGCGTTGCTCCACCTGTTTTTCCAGAAACATGTTCAGGTTGGCAATTCGGTCGCGCAGCTCTTTGTCGGTTTGGATGTCGGTGTTGGAGCCCACCCAGCGCAACAAGGCACCCGCATCGTCGAAAATGGGCACGGCCCGTGTGTCAAACCATCGGTACTCGCCATCAAAGCGGCGAATGCGGAATTCACAGCGAAACACGTCGTGTGTTTGTACGGCGGTGGTCCAGGCTTGCACCAACGCATCCCGATCCTCTGGATGCACTGAACCCAACCAGCGGTCATCCAACAGTTCAGCCACCGGTTTGCCGGTGTATTGGCCCCAACGCACACTGAGGTAGTCGCAAGCGCCTTCCGCATTGCAGGTCCACAGCAGTTGGGGCAGCGAGTTGGCCATTTGCATCCAGCGCTGGTTGTTTTCTTCCTGAACAGCGCGCTCGACCAATGCCTTTTCAAAGGCTTTGCGCTCGGTGATGTCCTGGAAAGCGCCACTGATGCCCACAGCCACTGCTTGCTGTCCGTTGTGCGAATAAATCAATTCGCCAAACACATGCACCCAAATGTCACGGCCCTTGAAGGTGATCAAGGGCAGTTCCAGATCAATGCGCTCACCGGTTTTTTCAGCCTGTTCAAGGGCTGCACTCAAGGTGGCCCTGGCCTGGGGTGGGTACAGTTGAAGGGCCTCTTCCAGCTTGGGTTGATAACCTGTGGGGGCTTCAACAATGCGGTAAACCTGCTCCGACCAGGTTAAATCATGGTTTTCCAGGTTGATGTGCCAGCCACCCACACCACACATGCGGCCTGCAATTTCCAGAATGCCCGATGTTTTGGAGAGTTCATCCAACACGCCGTTTAACTGCAGCGAGGTTCGGCTTTTCTCTTCGTTTTGCGTTTCCAGTTGAAGGTTCAATCGGCTGAGTTCATGAATGCGGTGAACCAGCCCGTCAGCCAGGTTGTCAATGGCCGCGGCCACGTCGCCAATTTCATCGCCCTGTGGCAGTGTGCAGCGGGCTTGCAGGTTGCCTTGCTGAATAAGGCCCGCCACGGTGCGAATGTGGTTTAAAGGCCTGAGCACATTGGTGTGCATCAAATACAGCAGCACAAAGGTGCCCACCACGAACGCGAGCAAGGTGGCAATCAATACATAGCGACGTTCATCCAGCGTGCTGCGCAGGTCCATGTTGGCGGTGTCTTGAATGTTGTAGCTCAGTTCAGAAATTTGCTGGGCCTCGGCAATCAAGCGGTCCACCAGTACTTCCGACCGGCGCACATTCACCGACTCCGATTCAATCGCTTTGGTGTTTCGGTAGGCCTGATAAATCTGGACCATCTCGTCCAGTCGGGCATTGAGATTTTCCAGGTCTTGGGCGTTGGCATGCAATCGAACCAGTTGTTCTGCATGGCCATGCACTTCCCCGAACAATTGCAGCCACTGCTCGCTGTTGGTTTCGCCCGGGTAGGTGGAAATGGTGTGGGTGGTGACCACCAACTGGTTGGCATACCGCGCCAAGGCATTGGCTTCGGTGGCGGTGTCGCGGGTTTGTTGAATGGTGCTTTCATACACCGTCAGGGCCAACAGGCAAGCCAGCACCATGGCCACCCCAAACAGGAATGAGCCCAGCACTGCGCGGTTCAGGCGGATCTGAAAGCTCATCGCAATCCAAAGTCCACAGCATTGGTGTTCAATTTCATGAGGAAGCGGGGCTCAATCACGCGCGAGAGTTGGGGCAGCGTGGAATCGGCCTTCACATGGCGTTCGCGAATGGCCCATTTCGCCTCGCCTTCCATGGTGGTGACCAGCGACTGGCGCAGGCTCAACTGAAAGATGTACGTGTTCCAGGCCTTGTCCACAAATTCACGGTCCAGCCCGGTGTGGCGCATCATGATCTGTTTGGCTTCGTCGGGTTTTTTCTGAATGAATTCCACCGATGCTTTCAAGGCCAACATCACCGCATCAATGTCCCGTGTCGACGTCTCACAAAAGGACTTTCGGCAACTCAAATTAAAACTTTGGGTGTACAGGCGTGGCACCTGCACTGCTTGTACGGTGCCGTCGGCCAATTTCAAGCTCAGGTAGCCAAAAGGCTCCCACACGGCGATGGCATCCACCTCGCCCTGTTGAATGGCATTGGGCATTTGCTCGGGCGGCATGGGCACCTTGACCACTTGGCCTGGGTCGATGCCCTGGTACAACAAAAACAAATCCATAAAATAGTGAGACGAGGATTTGGCGACAAAGCCCACCCGCTTGCCTGCCAGGTTGCTGAGGTCGGGTTTCACGGTGGCTTTGCGAATCACAAAGCGCATGTCGTCTTTGTTGGTCACAAAGGTGGTGATGATTTGAAAGTCATCCCGTTCAAATGCGGTGAACACGATTGGCAGCTCCGAAGAGGTGGCCAGGTCGGCTCGCCCCGCCAACATTTCTTGCACGCACTTCACCCCCCCCATGCATTCCAACAACTCGGGGTACACCTTGAACTTTTCAAAAAACCCTTTTTCCTGGGCCACATACAAAGGCAGTGATAGCGGGGTTTTGGACACGGCAATGCGCGGGTTTGCGGCGAACAAGCCGGGGCTGACCAGTGCCAACAGGCTGGCCAGCAGGCAGACCCAGGTGCGAGGCCAGCCAAGGTGTGAGGGGGAATTCATGAGGCCTCCAATGGAACCCTTCCAGCATAGCGTGAGGGGTAGAATCCAAATTCGCGATAAACTTTTAAAAAACACCCCAATTCATGTTTTACAATTGGAGGTGCACATCGAGCCACTGCAGCAGGCTGTCCAGATTCAACGGCTTGCAGACCGTGGTTTCAAAACATTTACCCAAACCTTGCAGGTGAGCTGCCGACAGGCTGCGGTCTGTGATGGCCAAGGCCAGCACTTGCTGGTTGGGCCCCTTGGAGGCGCGCACCGTGCTCATCACAGCCAGGCCATCCAACAAAGGCAGTTGCACATTCATCAACACGCCATCAAGGCGCTGATCCAGCAGCAGTGCCAAGGCGGCATGGCCGTCGGCTGCGCGCAGCACGTCAAATCCACGCTGGACCAAAAAGCTGTCCAGAATGTCCAGGGTATTCACATCCCCATCAGCAATGAACAACTTCGCCGGCCCATCCCGACGTGGTCCCACCGTGGCGCGCACCGAAGTCTCGAATTGCGGCTGGCATTTCATGGGCAACAGCAGCGTGAAGCGGCTACCCTGGTTCACCTGCGACTCCACCGAGATGCTGCCGTGCATCAGTTCGGCCAGGGCTTTCACGATCGTGAGTCCCAAACCCGCGCCGCCAAACCGGGTGGCCATGTCGCTGTGCAACTGGGTGAAGGGCTCAAACAGCTGTTGTTGTTTGTCGGGCGAAATGCCCAAACCGGTGTCTTCCACCACCACCCGCAACCAGGTGATTGTCCTGAACGTGCAACGGGGCCTGCTGCAGGAGTTCAGCCACCCGGGCGCGATCCTCGTTCAGAATCAAGGCTTCCAACTGTGCCATGCGAACCAGGCGGGTGTGCTCAGGAAGGCCCAGCACACGCAGCCACACGGTGGACACATACAATTCATCGGTGACTGGGTTCCAGTCCACAATCCCGTCATTGACGGCTTCCATGGCCAATTGAAAACGCTGTTCGCTGAGTTGCAAGGCGCGCTTGATCTGCTCTTCCTCGGTGATGTCTTTGGCGGCAATGATGATCCCGCCCACTTCACCCTGCGCATTGCGCCATGGCTCAATCACCCAGTCCAGCCACATGTCTTTGCCTTCGGGTGTTACCCAATGGTCGTGGTTTTCATGGAGGTGTTGGCCCGAAAGCCCGGCTTGGTGGGCTGCCTTCCAGCCGTCGCTGATGGTGGGAATCAAGTCGTAATGCGACTGACCGATGGGGTTCTCCACCTGAGCCAAATAGGTGGTTTGCCACTGATTGGAACAACCGAGGTAACGCATGTTCCGATCAAACATGGCCACAGCCATGGGCAATTGTTCAATCACCCCCCGAATTTCTGCGAAATTCAGGTTGGCTTGCGCCAGCTGCTGGTCAGTCTGAATGCGTTGGCAATGCGTGTGTTTGAGGGTTTTTGCAATGTTGAGCAAAATGTCGCAAAACTCACGCGGAATGCCGATGTCGATGGTGTTCGAATCGGATTCAGGCCGGTTGACCAAGGTTTCCAGGTGCGCCTGGATTTTTCGAGACAAGGCTCGCAAGTACCGGTGTGTCAGCACCGAAAATAGCGCGAGCGACAGCACCATGCCCAAGAGGCCAATCCACACCACTTCCAGCACCGCATTGGTCACACCCCGTGCCGGTCGAATGGCGTACACCGTCCAGTTCAGGTTGTGCATCGGGCCTGTGGACCGTTCGGCTGGCTCGGCGATCAGGTAATCGCCCGTGGCGTACTCATGTTTGCGGATTTCATGCAGCAACTGGGCTGGGGTATCCGATTCAAGACGGGCGCTCAAATGGCTCAAGCGCACTTCGCCATCGGCCCCCAACACCAAGTAGGAGACGTCCGGGTCCTGGTGCTGTTCGCCAAACACTTTTTCAAGTTGTTGTTGAGCCAGCGTCCAGTCCACCACCATGCCCAACACCCCAGCCAGTGATCCATCCTCCCGATGAATCGGCACGCCCAATTCCATGGTGTAGGGACTGGCATTGGCAGGAGGCTGGTGGGTATCTAGCGCAATCCAGGCGGGGCGGCGGTCTATCCAGCGGGGTTCTTGCAAAGCATCCCGATACCAGGGCAGCGACGACACTTGTGCACCGGCCAACACATCGCCAGTGGCTGTTTGAATACGACCGGTCTCGTCAGCCGCACCCAGCCAGGCCGCATTGGGCAACATTTGATGGATCACGGTCAGTTCTCGGGCCGACCATTCCGACACTGGTTTGGTTTGCAGCCGGTTGCTGGCGGTGTGAGCCTGGTCGGCCAGTGCGTTCAACTGGTTGTTGAGCAGGGCCTGCACAAAGAAGGCCCGTTCGCTCAAGCCCTTCAGGGTTTGCTGCGTGAGGCGTGCAGACAAATACCAAAAGCCCGCCAACAACATTGGAACCACCAATGCCAGCACAATTCCAGCGCTGTGCCGCAGGAAAATGGTGGCCAGCTGTGGGCGTTTGGCGTCGGGCATGGAATCGGAAACCTCAATGGTGTCTCCGAGTTTTCGCCAGTTTGTAACATTTCGAAAGCCAGAGATGAATCCAAATTCAGGCTCATCTCACCCGATGCGTTCAGTTCAAGTGCTTGCTCTCCGGCCGTTCAATGATGCTGGAGGTACCTTTGAATTGCAGCCCCCACTCCGCTTGCGCACAGGTTCGAATCAACAGGTCGGCGAACCCATGCTGCAATTGTTCAGCCATCCGCATTTCAAACCCTTTGCCCGAGGAGGCACACAGCTTGAGTACCAATTCCCCGGTGGGGCCTTCACCGCCCGGTCGCAATTCTATTTGGGTCACCAGCAACGGCTCTGCACCCAGGGGTGTGGCGGTGTCCTTGTCCTGAAAGGGGGTGGAAAAATCCGCGGAGTACAGCGACACTTCCCGGCTCATGTCCAGCAAGGCCTTGCGGCCCACGTCATTCAAAGGCCGGTCGCTGGACAGCAGGGTGGCCATCATGTCGTCCAGGCTTGGGATCAGCATGTTCACCATGCGGCGGGTCAGCCAGCAACGCACCTCCTGCTGGTCGGCTGAGTTGATTCGCAGCAGCAGTCGGTCGTGTTCAGGTGCATACGCAATTTGCAGTTGTTTGATTTGCATGGCAAGCCGGTTGGAATGTCGAGTTGATACAGGTCAAGGCAATCGGCCGATAAAAGCCTATGCTCTTGAAATACACCCGCACGCCCACACTTCTGCTACAAGAGGCGATGCAACCGCATTTTGACTCAATTTGATTGAAAAAGGGTTTACGCATGCGACTGGACAAACTGACCACCAAATTTCAGGAAGCTTTGGCCGATGCCCAGAGTTTGGCTGTCGGCAAGGACAATCCCACCATTGAGCCTGCCCACGTGCTGCTTGCCATGTTGCGCCAGGGCGATGGGTCCATTCGCGGGGTGGTGAGCAAAGCGGGCGGCAACCCGGCAGCCTTGCAAAAAGCCCTGGATCAAGAGGTAAACAACCTGCCACGGGTGGCCAACAATGCCGGTCAAATCCAGATCAGCAGCAAGCTGCAAGCCGCACTCAACCTGACTGACAAAGAGGCTCAAAAACGCGGCGACCAATACATTGCCAGCGAACTGTTTTTGCTGGCCTGCTTGAATGAAAGCACCGGTGTTGCCCGCGCCATGAAAGAGGCGGGCCTGAATGCCAATAACCTGGGCAGCGCCATCGACCAATTGAGGGGCGGTGCGTCGGTGGACAATCCCGAGGGTGAAAGCCAGCGCGAGGCCCTGAAAAAATTCACCATCGACCTGACCGAACGTGCCCGGCAGGGCAAGCTTGACCCGGTGATTGGTCGCGACGATGAAATTCGCCGGGCTATCCAGATTTTGCAGCGCCGAACCAAGAACAACCCGGTGCTGATCGGCGAACCTGGTGTGGGTAAAACGGCCATCGTGGAGGGCCTGGCCCAGCGCATTGTGAATGGCGAAGTGCCCGATACGCTGAAAAACAAACGCGTGTTGGTGCTGGACATTGCCCTGTTGCTGGCCGGTGCCAAGTACCGTGGCGAGTTTGAAGAACGTCTGAAAGCCGTGTTGAAAGACATCGCCGCCGATGAGGGCCAAACGATCGTCTTCATCGATGAAATCCACACCATGGTGGGTGCTGGCAAGGCTGAAGGTGCGATTGATGCCGGCAACATGTTGAAGCCTGCGCTGGCCCGGGGTGAGTTGCACTGCATTGGCGCCACCACGCTGGATGAATACCGCAAGTACATTGAAAAAGATGCCGCGCTGGAGCGCCGTTTCCAGAAAGTGCTGGTGGGCGAGCCCTCGGTGGAAAGCACCATTGCGATTTTGCGCGGTTTGCAAGAGCGTTATGAGTTGCACCATGGCGTGGACATCACCGACCCCGCCATTGTGGCCGCAGCCGAACTGAGCCACCGCTACATCACTGACCGCTTCCTGCCGGACAAAGCCATCGATTTGATTGATGAGGCGGCTGCGCGCATCAAGATGGAGATTGATTCCAAACCCGAGGAAATGGACAAGCTCGACCGACGTTTGATTCAGCTCAAAATCGAGCGGGAGGCTGTTAAAAAAGAATCGGATGACGCGTCCAAGAAGCGCTTCGCACTGATTGAAGAAGAAATTGCCCGCCTGGACAAAGAGTATGCCGACCTGGATGAAATCTGGAAGGCCGAGAAAGCGGCGGTGCAGGGCAGTGCAGCCATCAAGGAAGAGATTGACCACATTCGTGCCGACATTGAGGCCCTCAAGCGCAAGGGCGATTGGCAAAAAGTATCGGAGCTGCAATACGGTAAGTTGCCGCAGTTGGAAGCGCAACTGAATGCGGTGAAGGACACCGAGAGTGGCGAGAAGAAACCCAACCGCTTGCTGCGCACCCAAGTGGGCACGGAGGAAATTGCCGAAGTGGTGAGCCGTGCCACCGGTATTCCCGTTAGCAAGATGATGCAGGGTGAGCGCGAAAAACTGCTGAAAATGGAAGAAGTGCTTCACCAGCGGGTGGTGGGTCAAGACGAAGCCGTGCGCCTGGTGAGTGATGCGATTCGGCGCTCGCGGGCTGGGCTGTCCGACCCCAACAAGCCTTTGGGTTCATTCCTCTTTCTCGGCCCCACGGGTGTGGGCAAAACCGAGCTGTGCAAAGCCTTGGCCGGTTTCCTGTTCGATTCGGAAGACCACCTCATTCGCATCGACATGAGCGAATTCATGGAGAAGCACAGCGTGAGCCGTTTGGTGGGCGCCCCACCGGGGTATGTGGGCTATGACGAAGGGGGCTATTTGACGGAAGCTGTTCGTCGCAAACCCTACAGCGTGATTTTGCTGGACGAGGTGGAAAAGGCCCATCCGGATGTGTTCAATATCCTGCTGCAGGTGCTGGATGATGGTCGGCTAACCGACGGCCAGGGCCGCACCGTGGATTTCAAAAACACCGTGGTGGTGATGACCTCCAACCTGGGTTCACACGACATTCAGCGATTGGCCGGGCAGGAGCCCGAGCTCATCAAGGCGGCGGTCATGAATGAAGTGCGGCAGCATTTCCGTCCGGAGTTTATCAACCGGGTGGATGAACTGGTCGTGTTCCATGCCTTGGACAACGCCCACATTGCCAACATTGCCCGCATTCAACTGGCCCGCTTGCAAAGCCGGTTGGCCAGTCGCGACATGCGCTTGGACGTAAGTGATGCAGCCCTGAACGAGGTGGTGAAGGCTGGTTTCGATCCGCTCTATGGTGCCCGACCGCTAAAGCGCGCCATTCAGCAATTGATTGAAAACCCCGTGTCCCGCATGATTCTGGAGGGGCGTTTTGGCCCGAATGATGTGGTGCCGGTGGATTTCAAGGATGGGGAATTTACGTTTGAGCGGGTGGTGCATTGAGGGTCACCGGGGCTCGGCCATACGCCCGCGTGACACTGAAACCAGCGCCACGCGGTCAAATCATCAATGCGCCGCAGCGTACATCGCCTCGCCGGCCAACACCGGGTTTCCGGTTTTGTTGAAGGTTTCCAGCCACACGCCATAGTTGTGCACGGTGGGGTCTTGCCACGGGTGGAAACCGGGCTTGAAGTAGTTCAGCAACTTGGGCAGCAAGCTGCTGTACAGGCCCTTGGGGCCCAACAGCCACACCAAGCCTTTGGCGTACATGTTGACCCGGGTCCAGCCCTTGAAGCCATCGGTGCCCAAAATCACCCAGGTGAAAATCAAGGTATGCAAAGTGAAATTGAACATGGCATGTGCCATCGCCAGGCAGCGCTTGAAGTAGCCCACCTTGGCCACTTTTTGCAGCACGTCAAACGCCACGGCTTTGTGTTCCATTTCTTCAATGGCATGCCAGGCCAACATGGCGCGCACGCGGTGGTCGGCGCCGGCCATCACTTCTTTTCGTGAAAAAAACATTTCCGCCATCATGGCCGTGAAGTGTTCCAGCGCCGCGGTCATCGCCAGGTTGTATTCGGGTGACATCCGCTCCAAACGGCCGTTCATGATCTTGTTGATCACTTTCAGCATTTTTTCAACAGGTACACCCTGGTCTTTCAGGCGCTTGTTGTAGTCGGTGTGCACTTTGCCGTGTTGCCCTTCCTGAAAGGAAAAGTCTTTCACGGCTTTCAGCAACTCGGGGTCGGTGATTTTGTCTTTGAAGTTGCGCACGCTGGAGATGAAGTAGCGTTCGCCGTCCGGAAAGCTCATTTGAACACCGTCAATGACACGGGTTTTGAATGCATCCCCGTCCATCCAGTAACGCGGAATGTCCCCATCGGTAATCCCGAAGTCCAAATCCTTGCGTACCACAATGTCTTCTTTGAATGATGTTGTTGTCATGCTTGCCTCCTGCTGCTTGATGTCACAAAGATTACCGAACAGCCCAAACACACGCTATGATTTGAAATGACAAAAAAGGAATAAATTGCGACAAGACGCAGAAATTCCGTCACAGGGAGACTGGGTGGAAACCATCAACTTTCAGATGCTTGCGAGCTTGGCCAATGCTGCGCGCCGCTGCGACATTGACCTCAACGAAGTGATGCAAGCCTTGCAACTGGACATCGACATGAGCGGCGACCCACGGCGGCGAATGTCACTGCCGTGCTTTTCAGCCTTGTTCAAAGCGGTGGAGGCCCGCAAACCCAAGCACCATTTTCCGTTGGTGTTTGGCGATTCCTTCAACTTTGATGGCTTGCCTGAATTGGCCACCTTCGTCACCAGTGCCTCCACGCCACAGGAGGCCATGCAAGTGCTGGATTGGGCGCCCAAGCTGTTGCACCCCAATCTCCAATTTGAAACCCGCATGCAAGGCCCCGAAGTGGCTTTGGAGGTGAAGGTGATTGACCCAGCCGGGGTGTACACCGATTTGCCAGGGTTTGTTGAATCCACCATGGCCGCTGTGCTCAAGTTTGTGCGCCTGCTCAGCCCGCAAGGCTCGTTGGTGCGTCGCGTGGAGTTTCGCCACTCGCCCATGGCCGATGTGTCGGACTATGAGCAATTGTTGCAGGCGGAGGTGCAGTTTTCTCGACCTCTCAACCGCCTGATCACCAATGCATCGGCGCTGGATGTCCCTTTGCCCGGTGGTATTCCGTCTGCCCATTTAAAGGCCCAAGCCGTGATCTTGAACCGCCTCTTGCCCGAGGTCGAAGAGACCACGCTGGACAAGCGCATTCGCCGCTTGTTGAAATCCCGACTCAGCTTGTTGGCTGAGCCGCTGGACACGATTTGTGCTGAATTGAATATCCACCCCCGCACCCTGCAGCGCCACCTCAAGGACAGGGGGTGTTCGTATGGCGATGTGCTCAACCAAGTGCGCCACGAACTGGCCATTGAGATGTTGAAGGGGTCGGTCATGGACATTGAGACCATTGCGTCCAAACTGGGCTATTCAGACCGGCGCAGTTTCACCAGTGCTTTTCAGCGCTGGCAGGGTATTTCCCCACGCGAGTTCCGCAATCAGAATTCAACAGCAGTGGGTTGAGCGAGCTCAGGATTGGCCTGCCTGATGGTTACAATTCGGTCCATGAAACAACCCGATGTGATTTGACGAACTTTTCAATTTGGTGAACGAATGAAACCCACGACAGACCTTTGCGATGCAAACGAAGACAACATTGCGGCCGGTATCCTGCGGGTGGTCGAACCCATGTTCAAAGCCTGGGGGAAATCCAGTGCATTTGCCGGCCAGGCACACACCCTGAAGGTTTTTGAGGACAACACCTTGGTGCGCACCGCGCTTGAGCAGCCCGGCCACGGCAAAGTGTTGGTGATTGATGGCGGCGGCAGCAAACGTTGCGCATTGGTCGGTGGCAACCTGGGTGTGTTGGCCGACAAAAACGGTTGGGCTGGCATTGTGGTCTATGGTTGCGTGCGTGACACCCTGGAACTCAATGCCTGCACCGTGGGTATTCGTGCCCTGGATGCGCATCCCATGAAAAGCCAGAAGCGCGGGTCAGGGCATGAAAACATACCGGTTGCACTGGGGCACACGGTGGTTCACCCAGGCAACTGGGTGTATGTCGATGAGGATGGTGTCTTGATCTCCGACAATCCCTTGATCTAAGTCCTCGAAAAAACGGGATTTTCTTCGGAAATTCCCGTTTTTTTATTCACGGTGCAGTGCAGGGTTTAGAGCAGATGCTCTTTTTTATAAAGAGAAAAAGTATTTCACATCGCGCATAAAAACACGTAAGTAATTGATTTTAATAAAAACGAAAAATAGTCTTGTATAAGATATAACTCTTGTTGCCGTGCGAAATGATCTGTAAGATACCGTCATTCGCAAGGTCGATCACCTTATTCGGTGAACCCCCCACACAGCAGCACCCGCGGGCCTCGATCAGCACCCCGTTTCTTTCTTACTTTTGCCTGAGGAAAAACCATGAGCAAATCATTTGAACAGCAAGTTCAAGAACTGAACAAAGACTGGGAAACCAACCCCCGTTGGAAACTGGTCAAGCGCGGCTACAAAGCTGAAGACGTTGTGCGTCTGCGCGGTTCGGTACAGCCCGAGTACACACTGGCCAAGCGCGGTGCTGAAAAGCTGTGGGAAAAAGTAAACGGTGGCGCCAAGAAAGGTTACGTGAATGCATTTGGCGCGATCACCGCTGGTCAAGCCATGCAACAAGCCAAGGCAGGCCTGGAAGCCGTTTACCTGTCGGGCTGGCAAGTTGCAGCCGACGGCAACAGCTCCGAAACCATGTACCCCGACCAGTCGCTGTACGCCTACGACTCCGTGCCAAAAATGGTTCGTCGTATCAACAACACATTCCAGCGCGCTGACGAAATCCAGTGGAAGAACATTTGCGACGGCAAAATGAAAGCCGAAGACGCGATCGATTACTTCCTGCCCATCGTTGCTGACGGTGAAGCTGGTTTCGGTGGTGTTCTGAACGCCTACGAATTGATGAAGAACATGATCGCTTCTGGCGCAGCCGGCGTTCACTTCGAAGACCAACTGGCCGCTGTGAAGAAGTGTGGCCACATGGGTGGTAAGGTTCTGGTTCCAACCGCTGAAGCCATCCAGAAGCTGATCGCTGCTCGTTTGGCTGCCGACGTGATGGGTGTTCCTTCCATCGTTCTGGCCCGTACCGACGCTGAAGCCGCCAACCTGCTGACTTCCGACTTCGACGAAAACGACAAGCCATTCCTGACCGGTGAGCGCACCGCCGAAGGTTTCTACCGCGTGAAGAACGGTCTGGAGCAGGCGATTTCCCGTGGTATCGCTTACGCCCCTTACGCCGACCTGGTGTGGTGTGAAACAGGTACGCCTGACATCGGTTTTGCCCGTGAATTCGCGCAAGCCGTTCTGGCCAAGAACCCAGGCAAACTGCTGAGCTACAACTGCTCCCCATCGTTTAACTGGAAGAAAAACCTGAACGACAGCCAGATCGCTTCCTTCCAGGAAGAGCTGAGCGCACTGGGCTACAAGTACCAGTTCATCACACTGGCCGGTATCCACGTCAACTGGTACAACACATTCCAGTTTGCTCACGCTTACGCCCGCGGCGAAGGCATGAAGCACTACGTGAACATGGTTCAGGAACCCGAATTCGCAGCGCGCGAAAAAGGTTACACCTTTGTGTCGCACCAGCAGGAAGTGGGTGCAGGCTACTTCGACGACGTAACCACCGTGATTCAAGGTGGTGCTTCCTCCGTGACAGCCCTGACAGGCTCCACAGAAGAAGAACAGTTCCACTGATCGGAACTGGCCGAGTCAGACACGGCATTTGCTAACCGCCCCGTGCAGTCTCAAACAACCCTTGGTGGGGTTGTGGGGCGGGTTAGTGGAAGAGGGGGAGAGGAGACAAGCTCAATAAAAATCAAATGAGTATTTTCCCCTTGCTGAACCTTTACCCAAGGTTCAACAGCAGGCGCTGAAACCCGACGAGAAACTCGTCGGGTTTTTTATTGTCTGTGGGCATTACTACGCAAATGACCCAATGCTGCCCTGTGAGCCAATAAATACGGTAATTTCAAGGGAATCGTGTTTTTTTATACGCCTCCGAATTAGAGTTTTTACTCTAATAATTGGCGTTACTTTAAAATAGCCAACCAGCCGAAACAACGGCTTAGCTCCAAAAGTTGTATTTACCAATCAATGTTGGTTTTGGTCATCACAGGGTTGTCTTGGAGCTGTGCTCTTTCAACCACGCCTCTGCCAGCCGATACTCCGGGTAAACCCTTGCTTAATGTCACTCCACTTGCGATGATGGAATGACGTGATTTCGCCGTTTTCACTAAGGCACTCCATAGGAAGGAACGCGGCGTCCTCCTCGTTGCCAGGCTTATTTGTCAATGGCGGGCGAATCAGCACAAAATCACTGAAAGGCAGAGTGGGCTCATCAACAAGAGTTTCTGTAAGTCCAGCTTCAATTTTTTGATACTTCTGAATTCCAATACGAATAGATTCAATCTGCTCATCCACCGCAGACAGGATTTCAGCAATACGTTTTTGCTCTTCGAGTGCAGGTAAAAAAAGCGGAAGCTTGTGAATAGATTCAAGAGAAAGGCCAAACCGAGTTGACCCAGTCGCAAGTTTTGCAAAATGATTATTCACCTCAGTATGCCGCAATAGATGGCATAGGAATTCCCCATGGATTTTCCCGCTCTTTGGCCTGAGTAAGGCTTGGTGGTAGCCGATTAGTCGCGCTAGACGCTCAGATAGGCGTGCTTAGTTTTCCGACCTGCATGGATGAGCCTTATTACCTAGTTTGGAATCGTGTTAATAATTGTTGCGCTAACTATAGACGCAAGAAATTTCCTAAAATCTAGCGGAAAGATATCTCAAATGTAAATCCTGAACAAGACAAACGTTTGACAAAAGGGCCCGCTTAGAGTGAGCCCTTTAAATCAAACGCCTTAAATCAAGGAATCGTGTCCCAGCGAATCGGAATCAAACAAATCGCTGTCCGCATCGCGACGTCCAATTGAACGTCCATGGCCACGACTGCCGCCCAGTAAGTCGCCCACAAGTGCTGAGACGCCTGAAGGGTCGTCTTGTGCAAATTCGCTGACCTGTCTTCCAATGCCACGACAGCCATTGGATACCGTTTTAACAACGCTGCTCAAACCTTCTGTTACTGGCGCGAGCGGTTGCAGGGCGCTGTCACTGGTCAAGTCTGTAACTCCATCTGCAACTTTGTCCAAGGTTGTCGGCAAACCACTCTCAACGCCTGAAGACTGACCAACGATGGGGGCAAGAAGACCGCTTGTGAGAGGGCTCAATGGAGAGGAGTCGAGCGCAAGCGTTGTACCCAAAGCTCCAACCCCTGCTGCCACACCGGAAGTGCTTCCCTCTTGAGACCCTAGCAGGTCAGCAACTGGGTCGATTAGTACCTCCAGCGGCGTGCCTGTTGTGCCTTCGTCCAGTCCGGTTGCCAGTGCATTTATTCCGCCAACCAAACCTGTATCCTCGCTGGCGTCGGTATCGGTCGTTCCCAATACATTGGTCAGAAGCGTGGCCAATCCTGTGGAGTCTTGCTCGGCCACACCTCCCAGTGCGTCTCCCGCTTGAACTAGACCCGATGCCAAAGCGTCGGTAATGCCTGCAACCGGGGCGAGAGGTGTTTGTAGCAGGCCACTGCCTACATCATCCAAAAGTCCAGATACACCATTTATCGTTTGGCCTTCAGGACGCGGAGTTGGTTCAGGTTTGGCTACTTCTCCACCGAGAACCTCTGAAAGTAACCCCAGCGTGCCTGTGGGGTCGACTGAGGCATTTTCTGCAAGTGCATCTCCGCCCATCTCTATGCCATCAGAAAGTGCTGCCAATAAGGCACCAACACCGTCTGTGACTGGACTTAAGGGTTCCAAAGCGCTTTGATTTGTTAGTTCTTCGAGCCCCGACGACACCCCGTCCAATGTTCCGGGCAGCCCATTGGATGCGCCCTCGTGAGTTCCAACGACAGGGCCAAGCAACTCGGCTGTCAAAGGAGCCAGAGGACTGACGTCTTCGCTGAGTACACCGCCAAGCTCCGAGAGCCCAAGAGCAACCCCACTTGTTTGCCCTTCGTCACTACCCAGAGTCCGAGACAACGGGTCAATTAGTACGTCGAGCGGCGTGTCCTCTGTACCCTTGTCCAGACCTGTGGCGAGTGCGTTTACGGCACCAACAAGCCCTGAGTCCGCTGAACTGCTTGTGTCATTTGTGCCAACAACATTTCCAAGCAATGAGGTAAGTCCTGTTGGGTCTTGCTCAGAAACACCTGCAATGGCATCTCCAACGGTGAGAAGAACTCCTGCAATTGGGCCAGTTACTGCGGTTAAAGGTTCAAGTGCTGTTTTAGCCAAAGCTGAATCCAAATCGCCAACCACGCCTGCAAGGCCAGTTGTTGACTCATCCACTTGTGGCCCTTCAGGTGTTGCGCCAGTTTCCACGGGTGCCCCGAACACTTCAGCTAACAAATCGACAACACCCGACGGGTCTGCGTCTTTGTTCTCGTCCAAAGTTTGGCCTACCTGCGACAAGCCATCTGCCAAGGTATTCACCAATTCCGACACTCCAGCGGTAACTGGTGAAAGTGGTGCCAAAGCGCTGTCGCTAGAAGTCAGAGACTCTAAGCCGTCTGCGACTTGATTCAGGGTCGAAGGTAGTCCCTGGTTTCCTGAACCGGAACCGCCCACGATTGGGCCCAACAGCCCGGATGTTAAAGGGTTTAGCGCACTCTCGTCGTTGGTCAATACGGAACCTAGCCCGGCCAGAGCAGAGGCGACGCCTGTTGTTTGCCCGGAGTCTGAGCCTACAAGATTTGCCAAAGGTTCGACCAAGGGTGCCAAGGGGGTGTCTTTGGTTCCAGCGTCTAGTGCTGCAGCCAGTCCATTTACGCCGCCCACCAAACCACTGTCAGTGGAGCCGCTGCCTGGCTGGGCAACCCCCACCACCTCAGCGATTAGACCCACCACGCCAGTGGGGTCTTGCTCAGATGCACCATTTAGCGCAGAGCCAACATCTGTGAGCACTTGAGCGACCGGCTCCAAAACTTGAGTCAATGGGGCTGCAGGCGTTTGTGCTACACCCTCACTGACGCTGTCTACAGTCCCCGCTAAACCGTTGGCTTGGTCTGCTTGTGAGGGAGGAACGCTGCCAATGTCGGGGGAAGGTTGATTGCCAGCGGTGGAATCATCATTATTTGATAGAAGCAGAAAGCCACCCGCTGCCGCCGCCGCTGCCAATGGCCCGCTTCCTGCAGCCAGAAGACCACCACCAACAAGTCCGAATACCCCGCAGCCTTGCTGCTGAGCGAGTGTGCCAGAAGCCAGTTCTTCATCTTCGCTGTCCAAGAACACGCCTTGCTCACAAGTCGGAACAACTTCAGCCTGTTCTATACCCGTTGCGTCATCGACCTTTCGTTGAATCTTGGCACTGGCTCCCGCTTGCAAAGTGAGCACGGATGGAATCTGGCCATCCACAAATGAACCGATTTCAACAATCGCATCCTGATTGGCTTGGTTGACAATTTCATCGCCGAATAGCACTGGCTCACCTGGGCCAATCAAAATCTTTTCCGCACCACGGGATACCGCCAGTTCTCCTGCTTTTACTATAATCTGCGCCATGATTCCTCAGTAAACTGATTATATTTGTCAGTAATACTTCCAAGTACCTCTGACGGATTCGTTTGGTGTGCCGAGCACTTACTCTGGAGAGGCTCCTTATTGTCTTGTTGCAAAACACCCCAAGTACGATTGCTCAACGATGATTGAAATCTGTAGAGCGTTTAATCAAAGTGAATTGCATTTATCAATCCGTTACAATTTTTTTTGCATCGATGTCAACTCTGCTATTTACCGGGCAATACAAGTGGATGGCTGCGCTCAAAATGCAGACAGCCAATCCTTGCGGGCTTCCTGCGTCATGCGAACAGCTCGCTCGCGCACTTCGGCGGTAAATTTGGTTCGTGTCTTGTTCATGATGACTCCATTGTCTCAAATAACGGAGCCTCCTCAAAATCCGGGGCGGTTCAATTAACTTTTTTAGGTCTGGGCATAGTCGGTATCTTAGAAAGGTTAAACTCCGTCTAAGAACCGACTAGCCTGTTGTTTTATACGAAACGGCCTGTCAAGCCGTCTAAAATATTTTTTTGGGTCATTTGCTTAGTAATGCCCTTGTCTGTGCCCAACAACTTCACAAGCCCACCATCGCACGAGCTAACCATTCACGGCCCCCAGAGAGGGGATAGGGACCGCGTGCCGATTCACCTATTGTTCATCAAAACACCGGTGAACCAGCATGGCAAGAAATCTTGGATTCTCAATCATTGAACTGACCATCGCGATTGCCGTCATCGCGGTCATCAGCGCTGCTGCGTTGCCCATGCTGACCCAGCGCGGCAACGGGCAGGCCTCACTGGCTTTTCAGGTAACCGGCGTGGCTGATTTGCTGGAAAGTGCGAGAACCCTGGCGGTCAAGTCCACCAGCAACACCTGTGTTCGGATGTGGAACAGCACGGTGAATGTGGGAGAAAAGCAGCGCTGCGTGCTGAAAGCAGCCATGTTCAGACCATCCCGCCGGGATTACGACCTGGCCTGCACCGAGCCCAATCCCAGTCAAAACACCAACGATTACACCGTGCAACAAACCGAGTTTTCGGACCTGTCGTTTGTACTGCCCAGCCAGACTGTCACTGCCAACGGTCAGTGTCCCACCACAGCAGCCACCAATTTGTTGTTTCTCGGTGGCAGTGGGTTTTTGATGGATGGGCAACAACAAATCATCTCGCAACAAATGGCCAACACCTACCTTTACCTGTATTCGCCCGGTGCCACGATACCCGGTGTTTGGACCTTGCGAGTGGAGCGTTCAGGCATGGTCAGCATCATGACAAACTCATGAAACATATTCTGCGCAAACCCTTTCAATGGGGCCTCACCCTCATTGAAATTTCCTTGTCACTGGCCTTGATTTCCATTGGCTTGCTCGCCGTGGCCGACTCCATTCCGGGTTTGGTTCAGCGTGCCAACGAGCTCCGAATCTCCAACAATTTGAGAACATTGTTGTCCCTGAAGGAAAACCTTCGGGGTGATATTTCAGCCGCTGGCAGCGGCGATATTCAAACCACCAGCCGTTACTCCATTTACGTGTGCCAGTACGGTAGCAACGCCAGCAATCCGTCCGAATGCACACCGTTGAGTTCGCCGAATTTCAACGCGCAAGGCCTGGTTCACAAAGAGTGCGTGGCCTCGGCCGCCTCGGGACAACTGGTGAGCAATGACCGATCCGTGATCCGGATTGCCGTGTATCGGGGCTATGGCAACCGCCTGGAATACTTTTATGCCGAGGTGCCATGGAACGAAACCGAGTTGATTGAAACCACCCTGGCCACGGTGTGCACCACCCCGTTTAACACGGCACCGACTGGCATCGCACAGGGCAAATGGATTTTGATGAACAACACGGAGGTCTATGGGCTGAATTCATTTAGCGCCTGTGGTGTAGACAACGCTGGGATGAGCAGCTTCATACAGCACGGCCCGCCCCAAGGTTGCGTCTTGCCCGTGAACCAGATTGGTTCGGATCCGTCCACCAAATGTTCCCCGGGCGTCAATGGTCTGAACGCCATCGCGCTTTATTACAAGTTTGATGTTCAAAACAGCAGCACCGATCGGGAAGCGTCCTTTTCCGACGTGTCGATCATCCCGTTGACCAATCGACCTTGCATCAACGATGCGAGCACCAACGACTGACAGGCAGGTTTGTAATCATGGGCTTTGAAAATTCAGGACAGCGGTCACGCATTCGTCAGTTGGGCATGGCAGCCATGTTGGTGGCCGCCTCTGTGGCAGGCCTGTTGTCCGTGATTGCATTGAGCCGCAGTTCGAATTTGTTTTTGCACCAAAACATCAGTGAAAACAATTATGCAACAGCAAAGGCGCAGCTCAATGCACAGGAGGGGTTGAACCAACTGGTCGCCTTTTTCAATACCCTGGACCAAGGGCGACTTAGCGCGGTACAACAGCAGTTCCCCAACACCAATGCAGGTGTGTGTGGCGGCAGTAACCCCCCACCCGGCAATTTACAGCCGATCAGTTTTCGTGCCGTGGTACAAAATACCCGCACATTGGATGGCATCCAGATTTACGCAGCATTGGGCGATGCGACCAACCCCTGCGAGCAGCCCACCCCTGAAAGCTGGAAACTGTATTTCAGGATTACTGGCACGTACAACTGCACAGGCAGTGCTGACCCGTTGTGTGCGCTGCGCGAAATGCGGGGCAGCCTGACGCCCAACCCCGCCGCGGTGGATACCACCCAATGCACCACCGGCCAACCCATTTGCAAAACCGTGGAGACCACCGTCAGCTCGTCAGATGACCGAATCAATTTCAAGCAATGTGGTCAGAATGACGCTTATGAGTTCAAGCCATTGAACCTGCGCAGCGTGGGAGGATTTCTAACCGGGGACGCCTATTCCGGAAAAGTCAGTGCCAATCCGAACCGCATCCGCGACGAACGGGCCATGTGGAAAGCACCCTTGACCGTGCTGGGCGATGTCATCAATGGCACCGATTCTTCGAAAATGCTTGTGGAAGGTTTCAAGACCCGAATCGGTATTTCCTTTTCGGAAAATGCGCTCTACATGGGCGCCAAAAACATGCCTCCCATGCCGTACTTTCAGCCCATGGAGATCGGTGGTTCCGTCATTCCGCGGGCACCTGCCAGTAACCCCTATCGGCTCAATGTGCCCGAGACGCGCGACATTGAATTGAATGTCTATGGCACCAATCTGTCATCCAATGGCAAGCTGTCTGACAGCAGCGCCGGCCCGGTGAATGTGAATGTCGCCTATGCCGACGAGAATCCGGATTTGCTGGATGGTGCTCGTATACGTCCCACACAAACTCTGCTGGCGAAGAATTTGCCCAGTTTGAACGGCAATCCGTTTTTACAAAATTTGCGCTCCTCCGATGCGGTATTGAAGCATTTCCTGGCCTTGAATTATTCGGATGTAAAAACCGTTAGCAGAGACGGTGTGCGGATCGACCTCAACAGCATGTTGCCCATTGAGAATGCTCAAAAGAATGCGCAAGGAATTTTCAAAAGCGGCTCGGTCAGCAATGACGAAAACGACTGGAAAAAAGTGGGTGTGGTGTATTACCTGGTGGATGTGCGACAACGATCAAAGAGCACACTGACCTACACCGATCAGTCGGGCGGCATAGTCACGCTCAACAATGTGGTACACGACAACGGCAGTGGTTATTACGACGGGGTTCCCGGCCTTGACAACCGTCAATATTGCGATGATCTCTACGGTCAGAGCCCCAATTTCAGAAGCCTCAATGGCGGATGCATTGATCCAGTATCGCTGGTCGACCGCGGGGCCTTCAACGATTTCCAGAACCGTCTTCAGTCGTACAACGATGGAGAGGCCCGCCTGGGGCGGGACCTGGTCAATACACAGACACGATTGAACCAGCAATTCGAGGCTGACAAAGCAGCCTTGGATCCAAAATCAAAAACCTACAACAAACAGTTGCAAAACCTGAACGATCAACTGGACATCGCAATCCGCGACAACACCAACAACTATAACAACCAGATGAATCAATTGAGTCAGGGTTGGAATACGTTCATCGCCGGCCCCAACGGCTACCAGCAGAAATACACGGCGGCTTTGATGAACCCGGACTATCTGCGGCAAAAAACCTACGATTTGCTGGTTACACGGCCGACTGCCTTGAACCATCAATCCTATTTGACCACCAGCACACACTGGGTGCGGGATTATTGGAACAACCCGCGCAGTACACGGGGCACTGCAGGGTGTTTTTCAGACAACAAGCGGCCGTGCATGTCGCCCTACAGCGGCGCTCAAAGCATGCTGGACAATGCCGTGGTGGTGATTGATGCGCGTGGAACCGATGGGGTGTACTGGAAATACCTTCGATACCCCGCTGCACAGCTCATCATCGTGTTGGGCAACCTGATCGCCGAGGATGTGTCGCTCAATGCCAACCTGGTGGTCACTGGCAACTTGATTTTGAAAAATCGGGGGCTGGCTTTGGCGCCTCGCCGCTGGTGGGGCATACCGCGGTACAAAAAATGTTCATCGGACCTAACACCGGGATCTGATGCATTCGTGAATGGTCAGCGCGAATCCGGCCCTTACAAAATGAGTGGCGACTTCTACCTGTTCAGTGGTGCATCCGGAAAAGTCAGTGACTGCATTTCAACCAGTCGAACTGGTGGATCGTCCACCACCGCTGTTCAGGTGTGCGACACGCCACCGGTCACCTGTGAGGTGTTGCGGCAGTCGGCCGGTGCCAAAGCCAAAGTGTTAATCAAGCAACAGTTTTTTGATCGTTGAGGTAAGCCGGCATGGGACTGTACCGCGTGCGTTATTCAAAAGGTCTGGCCTTGCTGGAAAGTATTCTGTCCAGTGCCTTGATTGTGATGGTGGTGTATGCCGCCACATCGGCCTCGCTCTCGCTGAGCACATTGGACCAAAGTGTGGCAGGCCGAGACAAAATTGGCCAGGCGGTGAAGGAATACTCCTACATCCTTTACCAATATGCGGGAGACCTCAACATTGCACGTGATACCGCGCCGGATGTCTGGGCCAACAACCTTCAAACCTTCTGCCAGGCCATGGTCACCCAGCAACGGCAAGCCAGTTCAGGCGAGCAGGCCGACACAGTGTTCACCCTGTGGAATAAAAATTTCAATTCGGATGCGAGCACGCTCAATTTTAAGCTCGACGGCTGTGACTTGAATTCATCGGCGCAAACGCCAGGCTTGGTGTTCATCACCTTGAATTATTCCTGGAATGCCCTGAAAAATGCAGGCCTGCTCAACCAACAAGACAACACTGGCCGTCAAACCGACAGCATGTACATCAGTGTTTACAAACCGCTATGAACGTCAAACACACCCACGGATTTACAATACTGGAACTGATGATCGCGCTGGCCATCGTTGGTGTTGTGGCCACGATTGCTTTAAGCGGTGTTGACGTGTTTAACCGCCACCGCATGCGGGTGGAGGCCAGTTCGTTGCTTCGGCAGGTGGCGATGAATCAAATCAGTTACCGGGACCGGTATGGCGTGTATGGCACATTGTCCAGCCTTCAGTCTGCTGGTTTGGCTTCCAACAGCGACTATTTTGATCTGCAGCTGGATGTGCCCGCTGTAACCGCCTTTCGGCAATACAGCCTGACCCTGACAGCCCGCAACCCAGGCTATGACGAAACCTGCCAGGTGTACAGGATGGTGGTCGATGGTGGTATTACAAGTACCACCAGCCAGGATTCATCCAACGCGGATTCAACCCGTCGGTGTCTCTAGTAAATGGCGCGCCCGATCATGGCGGCAATGGCCTGCTCTGACCGGTAAGCATTGACGGGTCCCATCTGGCTCAAGGCTGCTGCTTCGTCGCTGGAGTAAGCCTGTACATGCACCTGGATGGCAGGGTTTAGCAACACGGCATTTTCAATGATTTGTCCCAGTGATGGCATGTCGCCGGTTGCAATCACCAGGTGGTTGGCTTTGGCAATGTGGGCTTGCACCAGGGTTGATGGGTCTGCCAATTCGCCGGCCACCGCCGCCTTGCCGGCATCCCGCAGTTTTCGAACCAGGTCGCGACTGGTGTCCACAGTCACCACCGCACAACCTTGTTGCTCCAACAACCGGATGACCTGCCGCCCCAGGGCGGTGTAACCGATGACCACCACATGCTGCCCCAGAAACCGTTCATCGGTTTGGGTCGGCAATGCCTCGGTGTCGTGTCCGCGGGCGTTCAGGCGTCGAAACACGGCAAACCGACGCAGCAGCAATGCGTGCAAGGGTGACAACACGGAAAACACCAGGGGATTCAGTCCAATCGACAAAATGGCACCGGCCACCACCAGGCTTTGCACCGCCTGATCGACCAAACCCAGGTACAGCCCCAAACTCACCAGAATGAATGAGAATTCACCAATCTGTGCAAGGCTGGCCGCAATCACGAGTGCGCTTTTCAAAGGGTATTTGAACAGCAGCACCAGTAGCGCGGCAGCCAGGGATTTGCCCAGCACAATAATGCCCACCACCGCCAGCACCCGCAGCGGCGCGTCCACCACCACCTGGGGTTGGAACAGCATGCCCACCGACACAAAAAACAGCACGGCAAATGCATCCCGCAGGGGCAGTGATTCTTCAGCCGCCCGGTGGCTCAGTTCGCTTTCCCGCATCACCATGCCAGCAAAGAAGGCGCCCAGCGCAAACGACACCCCAAAGAGTTTGGCAGCCAAAAAGGCCAAGCTCACCGCCAAGGCAACCACAGACAGCGTAAACAGCTCACGGGAACCTGTCTGGGCGATTTTCCAAAGTACTTTGGGCACCACCCGTTTGCCCACCACCAACATCAAGGCCACGAAACCGGTCACTTTCAGTAGCGTCACACCAAGTTCCAGTGCGATGCTGCTGGCCGATCCCAACACCCCACCTTTCAGAACACCAGCCAGCGGTGGCAGCAGCACCAGCACCAACACCATGGCGAGGTCTTCCACCACCAGCCATCCCACCGCAATTTGCCCATTGACGGAATTGAGCATGTTGCGGCTTTCCAGGGCTTTCAGGAGCACCACCGTGCTGGCCACCGACAGGGCCAAGCCAAACACCAGCGCCTTTCCCACCGGCCAGCCCCAGGTGTGCGCCACCAACATCCCCATGCCAGTGGCCACTGCCATCTGAACCACAGCGCCGGGAACGGCGATGTTTTTGACGGCCATCAAGTCTCTGAGGGAAAAATGCATGCCCACACCAAACATCAGCAGCATGACGCCGATTTCAGCCAACTGGTTGGTGAGTTGCGCGTCGGCCACAAAACCCGGTGTGGCAGGGCCAATTAAAAAGCCGGCAATCAGGTAGCCCAGCAGCGCGGGCGCCTTCAGCCGTTCAGCCAGGTAGCCAAAAACCAGGGCCAGGCCAAAACCGAAGGCCAGTGCAGCAATCAGGGGGACGTCGTGGGGCATTGTTTCCAGTGAGTCGGGGTTTTGGGGATGAATGTGTTGTACCACATCCTCCCGCTAGACCCCAAGATCACCGGAAAGTTGCCAAGCCCTGTTCAGGCGGATTGGGTCTTGAATGAGGCAACCGATTGCATCAGGTCATTGGACAACTGCAGCAAATGCGCAGACACCGCTTTGTTTTGTGTGGCCGACGCCGTGTTTTCTTCGGTCATTTGGGCCACCCGTTCCACATTGCGGCTAATGTCCACACTCACATTGGACTGCTCTTTCATGGACACTGAAATGGCCCGGATGGCTTCACTGACCCGGTCTGCCTTGCGTTTGATGTCATCGATGGTGGTGGTCACCAGGTCGGCCTGTGCAATGCCGTCTTGAACAAGCTCAACCGATGAGCCCATGGACTGTACTGCCTGACCGGTAATGCGCTGGATTTCAAACACCATGCCCGAAATCCGGTCAGTCGAACCCTTGGTTTGCTCGGCCAGTTTTCGAACTTCATCGGCCACCACCGCAAAGCCTCGGCCTTGTTCACCAGCCCGTGCTGCTTCAATGGCTGCATTCAAAGCCAGCAGGTTGGTTTTCTCGGCAATTTCGGTAATGGTTGAAATAATTTCGGAAATCGACTGGGACTGGTGCTCCAGCGACTTCACGGCAGTGGCACTGTTCTCCACCGCCTTGGCAATCTGTGCAATGCCATCCACCACTTTGCCCAGTTTCAGCTGGCCCTCATCAGCAGCTGCTTTGGCCTGCAGGGCTGTTTGAGCTGCATCTTCCGAGTTGTCGGTGATTTGGGTGATGCTGACGGTCAATTCTTCCACCGCCGCAGCCATGGATGAGGTGGCCTCTGCCTGCTGATTGCTGGCCTGCGCCATGCTACCAGACGACTGTTCCACTTGCTCGGCGCTGCTGCCCAGTGCATGGGCCGATACCCGCAAGCCATTCATGAGCCGGTTCAGGTTTAATTGGGCGGCGTGCAGGGCCTGCAAAATGGCGTCAATTTCATCGTCCTGTCCAGCCACAATGCGTTGGCTCAAATTGCCTTCAGCCAAGGCCTGAATGTGGGCATTGGCCGTGCTGAGTTTTCGCTGCAACAGTTTGGCAAACAACAGGTAGCTGCTCAGGCCCAGCAGCACAGCCAGGCCCATGGCCACACCCACACTCACGATGGAAGACTGATAGGCGTCCTCGCTCGCCTTCTGTCGCAACGTCAGCAGCCGCTGTTCTTCGCCTTCAATGGCACCCAGAATTTCTCGCATCTTGTCCATGTGGGGTTTGGAGCTGACGCTTCGAATATCCTCGTCATAATCAGCCTGGCTGACCTTCTGTTGATTCAATTGGCGCCGAGTGTCAATGAGGTGATTGATCACGCGCTCCAGCCAACCGGTGTAAATCTCCTGAAATTGTTTGAATCGCTCAACCTGGGCTGGGTTATCGGCGGTCAGTTTCATGCCTTGTGAGAGGTTTTCCGTTACCGAAGCCTGTCCGTCCTGGTAAGGCTTGAGGTAGTCCTCATAACCCCGCAGCAAGAACCCGCGTTGCCCAGTCTCAATGTTGATGATGCTTTCCCGCAAACCGGAGACAGTGTTAATCACCTCATAGGTGTGCACATTCATGGCGGAATTGGTTTGGATATTGCGGGCACTGATCAGTCCGACGACTCCCGTGATGGCCGACAGAACAATCAGGGCCGCAAAGCTGAGGGCCAGTTTGGCTTTCAAGGTTTTCATGGAAGGTTCACCTGTGTGGATTTTTTGATGACAACAGCCCGATTGTCTGTTTGCCCATCGGCTTTGTCATGGATTAAAAGGGTGACCCACCCGCTTTGGGGGGCATTATTCGGATGCTGTGTCCGCTTCCATCAGGATGCGAATCAGCGTTTCTTTTTTGAAGGGCTTGATCACATGCTCGCACATGCCCGCCCGAAGAATTTCAATGCGGTCTTTTTCACTGGCGGACGCGGTCACCGCAACAATGCGGGGAGCCCTGTCGCCCATGGCCTGTCGAATGGCATGCGTGGCTGCAAAGCCGTCCATTTCCGGCATTTGCAAATCCATCAGCACAAAGTCGTAGGTTTTGTGGGCGCAGGCGTCCACAGCTTGCAAGCCGTTTTCGGCCAGGTCCACCACCGCACCCCATTTTTTCAGCATTTCCGAGGCCACCATGCGGTTCAATTTGTGATCATCCACCACCAAAACCTGTTTGACTTGCAGCGGGCCGTCCGCGGTGGTGGCGGGTTCTGCGGCCTGGCCTGTCGTCATGGGTTTGTGCTGCAGTAGTTCAGGCAACAGTGCATGCCGCTGAAAGTCGGGTGTGGTACACGGCACGGTGAAGAAGAAAAGGGTGCCTTCCCCGGGCGTGCTCTCCACCCCCATTTCCCCGCCCATCAATTCAGTGAGGCTTTTGCAAATTGACAAACCCAAACCGGCACCGCCGTATTTTCTGGATGAGCTGTTGTCCACTTGGCTAAACGGCTTGAACAGCTCGGTCAACTGTTCCCTGTTCATCCCGATGCCAGTGTCCTTGATGGAAAACTGCAAAAATTCCCCACCTTGCAGTGGTTTGACCTGCAAATGGATGTGACCTTTCTCGGTGAATTTCAGTGCATTGGACAACAAGTTATTCAGAATCTGCGCAAGCCTTAACCGATCACCAACCAGGCTGACCGGGCAGCTCGGGTCTTTCGTGCAGAACAGCCGGATGTTTTTTTCATCCGCGCGATATGAGAACAGGTCAATGCTTTGGTTAAGCAGTTGGTCCAGATCAAAACGACCCAAATTCAATTCCAGTTTGTTGGCCTCCACCCGGGAGATGTCCAGAATGTCATTGAGCACATTGAGCAGCACATCGGCGGCCGATCCGATCTTCCGAATGTAGTCGCGCTGCTGGATGGGCAAATCCATGTCTTCCATCAGTTGTATCAGTCCCATGATGGCGTTCATGGGGGTGCGAATTTCATGGCTCATGTTGGCCAGAAAGGCACCCTTGGCCTTGTTGGCCGCTTCGGCCTGTTCCGTTCGTTCAGTCAGCACACTGTTCATGCGCTCCAGTTCGCGCTGCTGGGCTTTGAAGTCCGTGATGTTCGTGGAAATCGAAAAGAAACCCTCCACCCGGCCATAGAGAACATCCGGAATCAGGTGAACCAGCAAGTCTGCATAGCCACCGGTGGGCAGGGCCTTTTTCTTTTCAAACCGCCGCCGTTCGCCCTGCATCACCGCATCATAGTGCTCCTTGTGCTGGAGGAAGTTTTCCTCACCCATCACCTTGCGCAGGTGAAGTCCCCGGATTCTGTCCGACGGCAAATTGCTCCATTTTTCATGGTTCTTGTTGGCAAAGTGACATCGCAGGTCTGTGCCCCAATACGACACCAAACCAGGCAAGCATTCTGACAATGTTCTTAAGAAATGTTCCCGCTCAATCAGCGCCGCTTCCTGACGTTTTCGCTCGGTAATGTCCTGCACATGGGCGATGAAATACAGCACACGGTCTGCAGAGTCGCGCACAGCCGATACGCTGAGGTGCACCCACACCACCGCGCCGTTTTTGTGGATGTAACGCTTCTCCAGCTGGAAGCTGTTGCGCAGGTGCTTGAACACCTCGCGCACCCAAGGCTTGTGAATATCCACATCCTCTGGATGCGTCACTGAGGTAAAACTCATCGACAACAATTCAGACTGTGAATAACCCAAGGTCGTGCACAGTGCGTCGTTGACCTGAAGAAACTGGCCTTTGGCACCCAGTATCCCCATGCCGATGGCTGCCCATTCAAAGGACGATCGAAAGCGCTCTTCGGCTTCCCGAAGCGCCGCTTCGAATTGGCGCTGCACGGTGATGTCCACATTCACGCCCACCAACCGGAAGGCGCGCCCATGTTGATCGCGGTGCACTTTGGCCCGAGACTGGATGTTTCGGACCACGCCATCGTTGCGGCGCAGAATATTGAAGTGGAATTCAAAGGCCTCATCACGGCGTTCAGCCTGGGTCAGGGTTCGATGCACGCGTTGACGGTCCTCCGGCACCACATGGGTCATCCAGTCTTCCAGTGTCAGCAGTTGAACCGCATCAGCCACGCCATAGATGGACAGCATGGTGTCATCCCAACGCACCAACCGGTCATCCAGGTTCAGCTCCCACACGCCAATACCAGCACTTTGGGTGGCCAGGTGAAAACGTTCACGTTGATACAGCGCTGTTTGCCGTGCTTGATCTTCCAACAAAGCCTGCTCAAGGTGGTGTCGGTTGGACTGCCGGATGGCGAGCATCGTCAGCCCGGTGAACAGACCAAACCCACACAGCAGAATCAGGCTGTCTCGCATCCAGATTGCCTGCGTGGGTTCATAGTCCACCCAGATGGTCAATTGAACTGGCCACTGGGCATTGTGCAGGTTGCCCGGTTGAAGGTGGGTGGTCGCCCGCAAGTGGTTCGGAAAATACAGGCTGTGCTGTCGACCAATGCGCGGCGCATTGTCCGGTGTCTCGGCCGTGGTAATGGTGCCTTCCAGCTCCCGCAGCCAGCGTGGCGGGTTTTTGATGTCGGGTTGTAGGGTCAGCAATTGACCATCGTCCAGCGACAGCGCAGAGGACACTTCCGAACCCATGTGCATGGCCTGCATTCGGGTGGCCAGGTAGGCGCGGTTCACGCCCATGGCCAGAATACCCGCTGTCTTGCCATCCCGGTCTATCAAGGGGTGCTGAACCATCAACACGGGTCCCGCTGTTGTCGTGTTGACCGACAGGGCTCGGAAGTCGGTCGGCCAACTGCTGCGGTCCCTTAAGGCTTGTTGAAGCAGGCGCACATCGGTGTCGCTGTTTTTGCGCTGCAGGCTGCCCAGCACGGTACCCTGGTCGCTCAGCAACACAATGGTGCTCACTGTGGGCAGTGTATCCATCAACTGGTTCAGGGTGTTCTGGATGCCGCCGGGCGCGTTGCTGTGCAGTTCGTTGAGCAGCAGGTCGGTGCTGGCGTCCATGCTGCGCTCCATGTGCAGCATTTCATCACGAACACCATCATGAAGCAGGCGCAATTGCTTTTGGCTCAAGTCAACAGCCTGAGTATGCAATCGCTGGTAATCGGCAATCGACATGCCCAACAAGCCTGTCGCCAGAACGGTCAGAACCGCCAAGGCAAGCAAACGTTGGTGTCGATAGATTTTTTTGTTCACCGGACAAATCCGTCTTGAAAATTCAATGTGCTAACAAGTGTTGCAATCCCACTATCCCCAGAAGCATTGTGCGTTGCATGGGTTCTGTCCGATCCAGCGAGAAGGGAATGAAATCCCCCCCCTTTTTTGACATGGGGGTTTTGCCCACTGGGACCGGTGCGGGTATTCCATTAGCATGCAAGACAACGTATTTAAAGAAATGTGGCCATGGCCGGCTGGTCATGCGCAAAGAGGACGACAATGTCGCAGTGGTTGGATTTTGCCTGGATCGCTTTGGGCGCTTTTTTTGCAGGTGCCGTCAACTCGGTGGCCGGTGGTGGAACCTTCTTTTCCTTCCCGGTGTTGCTGGCCGTGGGGGTTCCCCCGGTGATTGCCAACGCCACCAATTCCGTGGCGTTGTGGCCAGCCAGCCTGGCTGGGGCCTGGGCATACCGGCACGAAATGGCCCGTTACAAAGCCCATGCCGTGCCATTGGCCGTGGTGGCCCTGTTGGGTGGTTTGCTGGGTGGGGGGTTGCTACTCTTGACCCATGACAGCCTCTTCAATCAACTGATTCCCTGGCTGCTGTTGCTGGCCACGGGCCTGTTTGCATTGAGCAAACCCTTGTCCAGGCTGGCATCCCGGCTGGGCGGCCAGCGTCAGCATCAATTCGGTGTGGCAGGCCTGCTGGTTCAGGGCCTGGTCAGTGTCTACGGTGGTTTCTTTGGTGCCGGCATGGGCATTTTGATGCTCGCCAGCCTGGCCATTCAAGGCATCGACGATGTGCACGAATTGAATGCTTTGAAGAACGGGTTGTCGGCCGTGGTGTATTCCGTGGCATCGGTCACTTTCATTGTGGCGGGGTCCATCTGGTGGACCCACACCGTGGTCATGGTGATTGCAGCCGCTCTGGGTGCCTATTTGGGCGTGGTGGTGGCGCGCCGCATTCCAGCGAACTGGTTGAGGGCCGGAATCGTGCTGGTTGGATTGATACTGACTGGGGTGTACTTCAACAAAATATACCTCGCCTGAGGTAAGCAGCCACCCCAGTTTTTGCACCCCGTATGGCGGTGTGGCAAGGTAAAGAAAAAAACCTGTCAGTTCAACCCGGCCACTTAGATTAAGGGTGTACTGAACACAATGCCTTCCACATCAGTCTGCGGACACCATCCGGGCTCATTAGCGCCGGTTGACACGTTTTCACTGTCCGATTGCAAATCCCATGTCCTGCTCAAGGCGGGCCTGAAAGCGCTGCCCGATGGCCGTTGCATCACCCTGAGCTGGACCGCCAAACTGAAAAACATGGTCATGGGTAACAATGCCCAGGCCCGTTATCGGCGAGCCGACTTTGAATCACGACAGCTGAACTCCTGTGCCCTGTGGTCCGCCAATTATCTGGCCGCCAGCAATGGTGTGCAACCCGATTTGAAGCAGGACAAAGGGTTGCAGTTGCGCCTGAACCGAGAGGACTTCCGGCGATTCAACCGCGCACTGTTTGCCGAAGCCACCCACCAAGCAACAGCACGCAACCGCATGGCGGCTCGTTTTTCCCGGGTTGCCAAATGGTGCAATGGCGTGGGTGAATTGGGCGCAGCTCCCACGGGCATGTTGTTGCAAATCATGAAGGACCTGACCGTTCCCAATCGGCACGACAGCGCCATGGGCAGCCAGGTCAGGGCATTTTTTACATTGGTATTTCCGGTGTTTCCGGTGGTGGCCATGATCAGCACCTGCCTGACCAATGCTTGCAGCCCTGTTGCTGGCGCCATGGCGTCATCCATGGGCCGTTCCGTGGTGGGCACGTTGGGCAGTTACAACGCCGTCACCGGTGTGGCTGCCCTGTGTTCACTGGGTGGTGCTGCCTTGGCCGCTGCCACCGCGCAGCGCAGCCCACTGAGCGATCAAACCGTCGACTGGGTTCAACAAGAACAAGCCCGGCACAGTCAGCGCCTGCTCAAACTGGTGCGCGAGATGATCGAGAAACCCGGTGCCCGGATGGCAGTCAACCGCGCCCTTCGCCGCAAAATACCCCCACACCGCTGTGTTCACGCGCAACACACAAAAACTCCGGAGCCCATCCTGGTGGATGCCTTGATTCAGGCGGTGCGTTCGGTCACAACAGACGCAGAAGCTTGCCAGGCGATTGATCGAACCATGGGGCGCTACCTGAATGTGAGGCATTTTGATTTGCCCGATGAGGTGCCCCACAACCGCATTCGAAACGATGTTCATTCCAAACACCGCCTGGCCCGGGAAAAAGACATCCTGGCGCTAACCAATCTGATTCAGCATGCACGCCTGGATGCGGTGGACCCGACTCGCCACAATGACGTTCGTACCGACATTCAGGATTGGTTCAAACAGGCACGGACCAGCACCTTGGGCAAGTTCGCGCACGGGGCCGATGCAATCAGCCAGCATGGCATTGCCCGGGCCATCCGCTCGGGCCAGGAAGGCATACAACCCGCTCTTCGGGAGCAGCTGAAGAACAAACCAGAGCACATGTTGAAATGGATTGGTTCCAATGATCAAATCCTGGCCAACCATCACCAGTATGGTCCTGTGACCGTGTTTTTCGCACGCGTGGCCGAAGGCCTGCGGGTGTTCAGCCATGGTGTGTTGCTATCGACCAATTATCAGCTGACTCGTCCGTTCGCATGGGCATTTGGCCGGCTGACAGAACTCTTGCCCAATGTGGACCTGCCGGGGCGCGAGAAATCCATCCAGTGGCGAGGTCATCAATCCAGGGCGGTGTCGTTCAGCGTGGGGCGTTTTTTCTCCAGCGCCATATGGGCGGTGGTGGATGCCTTCCTGATTTTGCCCCTGGCAGGCGGGCACGGCGTGGCGTATTCCGGTCAGGGGCCAATCAGCGGCGTGCCGTTTCCATTAAAGCCATTTGGACAGGGTTCGTGGATATTGGGTTTCAGTGTGATCAGCACCGCACTGCAGATGGTGATGGTGGCAGGGGTAACAATGCCAGCGGTGGTGTTGGCCAAGGCTGCATTTCTGGCAGAAGGCTGGCGTGGCAATCTTCAGCGAATTGGGCCAGCGTTGTCCAAACGGGAGCGTTTGCAGTGGCGCTGACCGAGCCCACCCAATAAAAAAGCCCGCATGAAGCGGGCTTTTCGCAAAGTGCTGTGCCTGAAATTACTGAGGTACAACGTTCTCGGCTTGAGGTCCTTTCTGACCTTGTGTCACAGTGAAGGACACTTCCTGGCCTTCGGCCAGTGTCTTGAAGCCAGAACCCTGGATGGCGCTGAAGTGTACGAACACATCAGGACCGCCGTCGCGGGAAATGAAACCAAAACCTTTGGATTCGTTGAAGAACTTTACTTTACCTTTGAGGGTTTCAGACATAGCTGTATTCCTGGATCTCTAAATTGAACAAAATAGCGAAAAAACCGGGGGTATCTCGAGAAACAGAACGAATTGCTAGACTGAAACGCCTGAATTGAACTGACCTAAAGTAGCGCCAAATTTTTTTTGCTATCAGCAGTTTAGGGTATTCCACAGGACTGTCAAGCTCCTTTTTCAGATCAGGTCATTTTTTCTTCACAAAAGTTTTATTGGGCTGTCACATCGGCACCGTAGATTTCACGTCATCGAACTGAAAAATGGATGACAAGCCATGCACGGAAACCAGCAAAAAAACCCGAAACACGCGCTGTACCTGCAATCCGCCTCGGTTGACCAGGGACCGTCCCTGGAAGTGGTGTTGGCCAAAACACCCGACGAGGTGCTAGAAGCCCAAAAACTGCGATTCAATATATTTTCTGAAGAATATGGTGCCGACCTGGGCACCAGTGGCGTTGACCAAGACGTTTTTGATGCGTATTGCGACCATTTGCTGGTGCGCAACACACAAACTGGCGAGGTCATCGGCACCTATCGCATACTGCCACCCGAGGGGGCCGCCAAGCTGCGCTGCTGGTACTCCGAAACCGAGTTCTTCATGAACCGAATCGAGCGCCTGCGAAGCTCAACGGTTGAAGTGGGGCGCTCGTGCGTCCACCCAGACCACCGCAGTGGCGCAGCCATCATGCTGCTGTGGAGTGGCATTGCGCAGTACATGAAGCTGGGTGGCTACAAGCACCTGATTGGCTGCGCCAGCGTGAGCCTGCGCGACGGCGGTCACCAGGCTGCCAGCTTGTTCAAGCGCCTGGATCCGCACCTGGCCGAGGCCAGCCTGCAAGTGTTTCCCAAAAACCGCCTGCCGATTGAACGTTTGCGCAGCGACGTGGACATTGAGCCACCACCGTTGGTGAAGGGCTATCTGCGCTTGGGCGCCAAAGTGTGCGGCGAGCCCGCATGGGACCCCGATTTCAACACGGCCGACTTCATGATGCTGCTGTCCATTGACCGCATGAGCCCACGTTACGCCCGCCATTTCGGCTTTATTTAAGAGCGCCGGGCCACCAATTCCAGCACCAAGCCAATTTTCGCCCACTGATCCACCTCAGTCTCCAGACTGTACTGGCTCAGTGGGTGGCTTTGCAGCCAGGACTTCGGCAGGCTCAGTTGCACGCCCTGCTCGGTGAGGGTGAGCCTGGCCGCGGGCATGGGATCGTTGTCCCGCCGGCGCAAAAACAGGGCAGCCAAGCGCAGACACAGTGGTGCCGCCCAATGCAGCGGGGTATCCGACAAGCTCCCCACTTTGGCCAATTTCCCGTTGTGGGCCAGCACCCAGGTGGCCAATTGATTTTGCTCCCGCTTTGAAAACCCCGGCATGTCGGCATTGCTCAACATGTAGGCAGCGTGCTTGTGGTGGCCGTTGTGGCTGATCGCCAAACCGATTTCGTGCAATTGAGCAGCCCAATTCAGCATGGGCAGTTGTTCTTTGAGCACGGGTCGTTGGCGCACCAACTGCTTGAACAGTGTTTCGGTCAGTTCACGAACGCGCCCGGCGTGAACAGGGTCAATCTTGTATCGGTGAATAAATTGGGCCACCGTCAATTCACGCATGTCGTCGTTGTGTCGACGGCCCAGCATGTCATAGAGCAAACCTTGGCGCAGGGCCCCATCGGTGACTTCCATCTGCTCAATGCCCAGTTCTTCAAACACGGCAATCATCACGGCCAGGCCACCGGGCATCATGGGCAGGCGGTCAGCCTTCAGGCCGTTCAGCGTAATGGCATCCAGATGGCCAGCCTCCACCACATGGGCACGAATGTGTTCCAGGCCCGCCTTGGAAATACCATGCTCGGTAAACCCATTGGAGATGCAGATCTCAGCCAGTGCACGGGCGGTGCCCGATGAGCCAATGGCATGAGTCCAACTGCCTTCCTTCAGTTCGCGGCGCAGCACAGCCACCTCGCGGCGGGCACTCAGGATGGCGTTTTTCATGGCGCGTGCACCAATGCTGCCATCGGCAAAATAAGATTGAGCGCAGCTCACGCAACCAATGTAAAGGCTTTCCATGGCCAAGGGCTCGTAGTCTTCGCCCAGAATAAACTCTGTAGAACCGCCACCGATGTCCACCACCAGGCGTTTGCCTTGGCCCACGGGCAGTTGGTGCGCCACACCGCAATACACCAGGCGCGCCTCTTCCACGCCAGATATCACATCAATCGGAAAGCCCAAGGCTGCCTCGGCCTTGGCGATGAATGTTGCGCTGTTGCGGGCCACGCGCACGGCATTGGTGGCCACAGCCCGCACATTGTCAGCATCAAATGAACGCAGCCGTTCGCCAAAGCGCTGCAGGGCCAGCAATGCCCGTTCCTGAGAAGGCTCATCCAGGTTTTTGTTCTCGTCCAGGCCTGCACCCAAACGGACGGGTTCCCGCAGGCTGTCGATCAGGTAAATTTGAGATTGCCCGTGGAGCTCTTCAACCCGCGCCACGATCATGCGGAAGCTGCTGGAACCCATGTCGACCGAAGCGATCAACTGTGGTGGTTTTGCCATGGTGTGCACACTGTTCAAAGTCTGGCGCTAGGATGCCATAAACCGGGAAGTTGCTCGCTTGCAGATTTGCGAACCGATGCTGAAGTTGTGTTGAGACGACAGCCGTGGACGTCTCTCGCCGGATCTGATGGCTGAATTGTCAAATGTTTGTCATGTTACTGAAATAAGATCAGGGTGACGATTTGTTCAACAGAGGATGCACTTGAAAAACCCGGTGACTTTGCCTGATGTGGCCCCCAACAAAGACCTGTACCTTAACCGCGAACTGGGTGTGCTGGCCTTTAACCGCCGGGTCCTGGCGATGGCTGAGGATGAGTCGGTGCCCTTGCTCGAGCGGTTGAAATACCTGTGCATCGTGTCCTCCAACATGGACGAATTTTTTGAAATTCGGGTGTCGGGCTTGATGGAACAGATCCGTCAAAATCCGGACTTCCGGGAAGACGATGGATTGACCGCCAGCGAATGCCTGACCCGTGTATCGGATGTCGCGCAAGACATGGTGGCGCAGCAATACAAACTGCTCAACGACGGCGTGCTGCCCGCGTTGCGCAATCAAGGCATCGCGCTGCTGACCCTGAACACCTGGAATGAAGAGCAGGCGCACTGGGCGCGCCAGTATTTCCGTCATGAAGTATTGCCCGTGCTCACGCCGATTGGTCTGGACCCCGCACACCCCTTTCCCCGGGTGCTTAACAAGTCGCTGAATTTCGCGGTTGAACTGTCTGGTCAGGATGCCTTTGGACGATCGTCCAACATTGCGATTGTTCAAGCACCCAGGGCCTTGCCGCGGTTGATTCGCATGCCGTCCAACCTGTCGGGATACGAGCACGGGTTTGTCATGCTCACCTCAATTTTGCAGTCCTTCATTCCGGAGCTGTTTCCCGGCATGGAGGTGCACGGCGTATACCAGTTCCGCGTAACTCGCAACAGCGACTTGTATGTGGATGAGGAAGAAATTACCAACTTGCGCGTGGCCCTGCAGGGTGAATTGTCGCAGCGCCATTATGGCGATGCTGTGCGGCTGGAGGTGTCGGACCAATGCACCGACACCATGACCGCCCGCTTGTTGAAGGAATTTGGTTTGAGTCAGCAGGCACTGTACCGGGTCAATGGCCCAGTCAACCTGGTTCGACTCATGCAGCTGCCCGATTGGGTTGACCGCCCCGATTTAAAATTCAAACCCTTCACACCGGGACGCCCCGATGCCTTGCTGAAAGAGTCGGACCTGTTTCGCGCCATTCAAAAAGGTGACGTGCTGTTGCATCACCCGTATCAAAGCTTTAACCCGGTGCTGGATTTTCTCAAGCAGGCGGCCACGGATCCGACTGTGGTGGCCATCAAACAGACCATTTATCGAACAGGTACCGATTCAGCCTTGATGGAAAGCTTGCTGGCCGCAGCCCGCAGTGGCAAGGAAGTCACGGTGGTGCTGGAACTGATGGCCCGGTTTGATGAAGAGGCCAACATCCAGTGGGCGTCTAAACTGGAGCGGGTTGGGGCCCATGTGGTGTATGGGGTGGTGGGCCAGAAAACCCATGCCAAGATGTTGATGGTGGTGCGGCGCGAGAAAACGGACAGTGGAAAATCGGTGCTTCGCCGCTACGTCCATTTGGGCACCGGCAACTATCACCCGCGCACGGCCAAGCTGTACACCGATTTCGGGTTGTTTTCCTGCGATGAAGCACTGGGCCATGATGTTCATGAAATTTTCAATCACCTCACAGGCCTGGGCCGCGCCCGCAAGCTGAACAAAATCTGGAATTCACCATTCAACTTGCACAGCAATGTGGTTGCCGCTGTGCGCCGCGAGGTGGAGCATGCCAAGGCAGGTAAAAAGGCCCGCATCATGGCGCGCATGAATGCATTGCTGGAACCCACACTGATCAACGAGTTGTATGCCGCATCCCAGGTGGGCGTCAAAATTGATCTGATTGTTCGAGGCGTGTGCGCTTTGCGGCCTGGTGTACCAGGCCTGAGCGAGAACATCACCGTGCGCTCAGTGGTGGGCCGCTTGCTGGAGCACAGCCGGGTGTTTTATTTCCTGAATGATGGCGTGGAAGATGTGTACATTTCCAGTGCAGACTGGATGGAGCGCAACTTCTTCCGGCGTGTGGAATTGGCGGTGCCCATCACCGAGCGCAAGTTGAAAAAGCGGGTTGTCGATGAGGGCTTGAAAGCCTTGCTGGCGGACAACCTGCTGGCCTGGAGCATGGATTCCGATGGCCACTACACCCGACGAAAGCCCAGCAGTGCACGCCGTTTGAATGCGCAAATTCATTTGCTGGGCTTGTTGGCGGTTAATTATCAGGACGAAGAGCCGGCAGGCTCAATCGGTGAGCCTCTGTCAGACTGAACAAGCAGTGAGAAAGCGCCCGTTTTAACGGCGTCTTACATCAAACACGCCGTCGACTTCCAGCAAGTGCGACAAGGCCTGTCGAAGAATTTCACCGCTGCCCACTTCAGCCGTGAATTGCATCTTGGCCACACCCCGGGTGCTTTCGGTTTTGACACCGATCACATTGATTTTGTCGCGCGAGAATACTTCCGTGATGTCGCGCAGCAAACCCTGACGATCGTTGGCGGTGATGGAAATGTCCACCGGGTAATGCAAGCCGTCGGACTCCCCCCAGGTTGTTTCAATCAGGCGTTCCGGGTGTTTGCGCATGACTTCAGCCAGGTTGGAGCAACCCAGGCGGTGAATGGACACCCCTTTGCCCCGTGTCACAAAACCAATGATGGGGTCGGGTGGGGCTGGGCGACAGCACCGGGCGAGGTTGGTCATGAGTGTGCTGACCCCCACCACCAGAACACCCGATTGCTTGCTGTCGCTTTGACCCTTTCGCCGGGTGATGATTTCAATCTGTTCTTCATCGGACAGCGGCCCTTCGTCTGCGGGCGAGCCCTTCAATGCGTGTTCAATGGCCCGCGGCCGAATTTCTTCGCGCGCCAGGGCCACGTACAAGTCTTCCGCTTTGTCGTAGCCCAGCTTTTGTGCCAGTTCATCCTGATTTTGCGCGGTAAACCCAATGCGTTGCAGTTCCTTGTCGGCCATGGCCTTGCCACGGTCCAGGGTTTCCCGCCGTTCCTGCTGGGCAAACCACTGCTTGACCTTTTGCCGCGCACGGTGACTGACCAGGTATTTCTGGGTTGGGTTGAGCCAGTCGCGGGACGGTCCGGTGGCCGCATCGCCCCGGGCACTCACAATTTCAATGGTTTGGCCATTTTCCAGCGGCGTGTTCAGTTGCACCATCTGCCCATTGACCTTGGCGCCACGGCAGCGGTGGCCCAGCTCGGTGTGCACGTGGTAGGCAAAATCCAGTGGTGTGCTGCCAGTGGGCAATTCCACAATTTTGGCCTGGGGCGTGAACACATACACATGGTCGTTCAGGGCGGCAATTTGCATGTCCTGCGCCCAGTCGCTGGCTTCGCCCAGTGTGTCCGTCACGTCTTTTTGCCACGCCAGCAGTTGCCGCAGCAGGGCAATCCGTTCTTCAAAAGCGCCTTCAGCCCGGCTGGCGCCGCTGTAGCCATCGGTGCCAGCCTCTTTGTAGCGCCAGTGGGCGGCCACCCCATATTCGGCAAACTGGTGCATTTCCTCGGTGCGAATTTGCACCTCCAGCGCTTTGCCCGTGGGGTCTTGCACCACGGTGTGCAGCGAGCGGTAGCCATTGGGCTTGGGCTTGCTGATGTAGTCGTCAAATTCTTCCGGAATGGGTTGCCACAGGTTGTGCACAATGCCCAAGGCGGTGTAGCACTCGTCCACCGTGCCAACAATCACCCGGCAGGCGCGCACATCGTAGAGCTTGTCAAAGCTCACCCCTTTGCCGCGCATTTTGTTCCAGATGCTGTAAATGTGTTTGGGGCGACCACTGATTTCACAGTGAATACCCGCTCGCAGCAGGGCATCCTTGATGGTCTGCATGGCCGATTCTATAAACGCTTCTCGCTCGGTGCGTTTTTCGTCCAGCATCTTGGCCACGTTTTTGTACGTGTTGGGCTGCAAAATGCGGAATGACAGGTCCTCTAGTTCCCACTTGAGCTGCCACAAGCCCAGCCGGTTGGCCAGTGGTGCATACAACTCCAGCGTTTCCTGCGCGTGCTGTTGCGCGTAGTTCCACAGCGGACCCTGTTCAGCCTTGATGTCCGGGTGGGCGGTGAAATGACGCAAGGTTTGCAGACGCGAGCACAGGCGAATCATGATCACTCGCACATCCGTGGCCATGGCCAACAACATTTTGCGCAGGGTTTCCATTTGGTCGGCCCAGCGCAGGGTTTCGATGGCACTGCGGGCAGCATTTGGTCCAACCATCGAACGCATTTTGAACAGTTTGCGCAACGAGGCCAGCATGCGGCCCACTTCGGCACCAAACCGGGCTTCCATGTGGTTTTCCAGGTGTTTGTCGAAAAACACCATGGGGCCCAAGGCACCGGCAATCCGGGTATCGGCATCGGTGCGCAACTCGGCCAGCAAATCGGCCACCGCCAGCATGTGCTGAATGGCGGGTTCCTGGGTGTCCAGCACTTGACCATTCGCATGGCTGCGAATGTAATCCAGCGCCTGTTCAACCCGTTGGGCATCCGTTGGGTTCAACAGGGCCAAAGCCGGTGCTGAGGGCTGGTCTGGGTTGTCAGTGGCCAGGGTGGATGTTACAGAAACCATTGTCTTGAGTCAGGGTTAACCGGGTGTGCCCGCATGGACGCACCGATGGAGCCACAAGGGCCAGTTTAAAACAAAAAGTCTTCCACAATCCGGATTTGGTCAGCATGCATGAAGGTGGGGGCATGCCCAACGCCGGGGATTTCCTTTAACTGGGCTTTGGGCCCTTCGGTTGACATGCGCTGGCAAGTGGCTCTTGACAACAGGTCGGATTGTTCACCGCGAACCACCAAGGTCTGGGCACGGATTTGGCTGTAGGCGGCCCACAGCATGCCCTCGCTGGCTGCCACGGTGTCGGGTGTCAGGCCCTGAAACGTCGCACCGATGAGCGGGTCATAGTGGGTGGTCCAGCCGCCCTCGGTTTGTACCAATACGCTGTCGCACAAGGTGTTCCATTCGGTCTCGGTGTGCGGGCCAAATGGCAACGAGATGGCCTTGATGGCAGCGCGTGCGGTCTCCAGATCAGCAAATACCGGTGATTTGCCCACATACTGACCAATCCGGCTCAGGGCCTCGAAGTTCAGGCTGGGGCCTACATCGTTGAGGATGAGCTTGCGCACCGGATTGTCGGGCAGGCTGGCATACCCCATGCCTATCAATCCACCCATGGAGGTGCCAAACCAGTCCAAGGTACCGGGGTTTAAACGCGCCACCAAGGCCACGCAAGCCGCCACGTAATTGGGCACTGCGTACAAGGCGCCATTGCCCAGCCAGTCGGATCCACCGCGGCCTGGCATGTCGGCCGCCACCACGCGCAGGCGCTTGCCCAGCGTTTGTCCCATGTGTTCAAAATCCTGGCTGCTGCGGGTTAAACCATGCACGCACAACAGCACATGTGGGTTGTCGGGCTCACCCCATTCGCGATAGGCTAGTTTTTTCAGGCCCATGGGGCTTAACCATTGAACGGTGTGCAAGCGGGCTGTCAGCATGGGTCTCTAGTCTCCTCTCATGGTTTGACTGTACCCAGTCAGTATTTCAGTTTTTCCGGCATTCGTTTCAGCATGAGGGTTCACAGTGAGCACGAAGATGAGCATCAACAACAAAATTGCCTTGGTCACTGGCTCCACCAGTGGCATTGGTTTGGGCATTGCCCAGCGTTTGGCAGCGCAGGGCTGTCACATCATGCTCAATGGTTTTGGCAGTGATGCGCAAATTGCGCAGGCCCGCAGCAGTATTGAGGCTTTTGGGGTGAAGTCTGGTTTTCATGGTGCCGACCTGTCCAAACCAGCCGAGATTGAAGCCCTCATGAAGGCCACAGAGGGACAACTCGGCCCGGTGGATATTTTGGTGAACAACGCGGGTATACAACACGTGTCGCCAGTGGAACATTTTGAGGTGGCCAAATGGGATGCCGTGATTGCCATCAACTTGACGGCTGCATTTCACACCACCCGGTTGGCGCTGCCCAGCATGAAGGCCCGTAACTGGGGCCGCATTGTGAACATCGCATCGGCGCATGGGTTGGTGGCCTCAGCCAACAAATCTGCCTATGTGGCGGCCAAGCACGGCATTGTCGGATTGACCAAAGTGGTGGCCCTGGAAACCGCACAAACCGGGGTGACCTGCAATGCAGTCTGTCCGGGTTGGGTGCTCACGCCGTTGGTGCAAGCCCAAGTGGATGCGCGCGCCCAACATGAAGGTGTATCGGTGGATCAGGCCAAAATCAACTTGCTGAGCGAAAAACAACCCTCGCATGAATTCGTGACACCCGAACAATTGGGTGGACTGGTGGTGTTTTTATGTTCTGATGACGCCGCACAGGTACGCGGCGCCGCTTGGAACATGGATGGTGGTTGGGTGGCTCAGTAAGCGGCCGCGCGGTTTTAGCTTTGATATTCCAGCGGTACCAGAAAGTCTTTGCTGATGCGGTTGCCCAGGTCATTCACCCGTTCCAAGAAGTTGGTGAGGTAAGCGTGCAGACCCATGTGCAGAATGTCGTCAATCTGGTTGTACAGCAGTTCGGCCCGCAGCTTGCCCGCCCGGCGCTCGGTGCCGGCCGAGTAGTTGTTGCGAATGGTTTCCAGGTTGTTGCACACCTCGTTGATGGACGCCAGCAGTGAGCGTGGCATGTCGTCCCGCAAAATGAGCAATTCGCACACGCGTTCCGGTGTAATGACATCCCGGTACACCTTGCGGTAAATTTCGAAGGCCGACACCGACCGCAAAATAGCGGCCCAGTGATAATAATCGGCGTGTGGGTCTTCCGATCCGATGCTGGTCGACAGTGGGTTGAACGGCATGCTGTGGAATTTCACATCCAGCAATCGCGCTGTATTGTCGGCCCGTTCCAGAAATGTGCCCAGGCGAATAAAGCGAAAAGCCTCGTCTTTCAGCATGGTGCCGATCGTTACACCGCGTGACAGGTGGCTACGAAATTTCACCCATTCAAAAAATTCGGTGGGATCGCGCTCCACCACCCCATCCACGAACAGTTTTTTCAATTCCAGCCAGGTGGTGTTGTTGGTTTCCCAAACTTCGGTGGTCAATGCGCCTCGCACAGCACGGGCGTTTTCCCGGGCTGCTTGCAGGCAACAATAAATGCTGGATGGGTTGCCCGGGTCTTTCACCATGAAGTCAATCACAGCCTCTGGTGTGATGCTGGTGTGCCGGTTTGAGTAGGCTTCCTGCAATTCGCAAATGGACAGCATGGCCCGCCAGCCCTGTTCGGCGTTGTCTGCATCCTGCGGGAGTAGGGCGGTTTGCACGTTCACATCCAGCATGCGGGCGGTGTTCTCAGCCCGTTCAATGTAACGGGCCATCCAAAAGAGGTGGTCTGCAGTGCGGCTTAACATGGTGTGTCCTCCTCTTAGCGTTCCAGTACCCACGTGTCTTTGGTGCCACCGCCCTGGCTGCTGTTCACCACCAGTGAGCCTTCGCGCAGGGCCACTCGGCTTAGGCCGCCAGGAATCAACGAGACCTTGCTGCCGGAGAGCACAAAAGGGCGCAGGTCGATGTGGCGGGGTGCCAAGCCCGATTCCACAAAGGTGGGGCAAGTGGACAAGGCCAGGGTGGGTTGCGCAATGAACTTGGCCGGGTCTGCAATCAGCTTGGCACGGAATTCTTCAATCTGTGCTTGGGTGGAAGCCGGGCCAACCAACATGCCGTAGCCGCCCGCACCGTGTACTTCCTTCACCACCAATTCCGGCAGCTTGGCCAGCACCTCTTTCAAGTGTTCCGGCTTGCGGCACATCCACGTCGGTACATTGTGGATGATGGGTTCTTCGCTGAGGTAAAAGCGAATCATATCGGGCACGTAAGGGTAGATGGACTTGTCGTCGGCCACGCCGGTTCCAATCGCATTGCACAGCGTCACATTGCCTGCACGGTAGGCCGCCAGCAAGCCAGGAACGCCCAGTTGGGAGTCATGTCGGAAGGCTTTGGGGTCGAGAAAATCGTCGTCCAGTCGGCGGTAAATCACGTCCACGCGCTGTGGGCCCTGGGTGGTGCGCATGTACAGCACGTCGTCGTCCACAAACAGGTCTTTGCCTTCCACCAATTCCACACCCATTTGCTGGGCCAGGAAGGCATGTTCAAAGTAGGCGGAGTTGTACATGCCCGGGGTGAGCACCACCACCGTGGGTTCGCTGCCCTGGCGGGGCGACACACTGCGCAGGTTTTCCAGCAGTTTGTCGGGGTAATGCTCCACGGGGGCTACCCGGTTGCGGGCAAACAGTTCCGGAAACAGTCGCATCATCATTTTGCGGTTTTCCAGCATGTAGCTCACGCCCGAGGGCACCCGCAGGTTGTCTTCCAGCACATAAAACTCGCCTTGGCCTGCCCGCACCACATCCACGCCAGCAATGTGGGCGTAGATGTCGCCCGTCACTTTCACGCCTTGCATTTCGCGGCGGTACTGCTCGTTTTCAAAGATCTGTTCGGGCGGTATCAAGCCCGCTTTCAGAATGCGCTGCTCGTTGTAGATGTCTTTCAAAAACAGGTTGAGTGCTGTCACCCGTTGGCGTAGGCCTGTTTCCAGAATTTTCCATTCGGCAGCCGGAATAATGCGCGGCACGATATCAAAGGGAATCAATCGTTCAGTGCCTGCATCGTCGCCGTACACCGCGAACGTGATGCCCACACGGCGAAAGATCAGATCCGCCTCTGCCCGTTTGTTGTGCAATCGCTCGGCAGCCTGGCTGTCCAGCCATTTTGCAAAGTCTTGATAGTGGGTCCGCACAGCGCCTTGGGCGCTGCGCATTTCATCAAATGCCGGGATGGACATGGTGTGGATTCCTTCTTCTGTCCCCTCTGTTTAACAAGAAGCGTGCCAAGCATATTCAGCCTGAAAGCGGCCCCTGTTTTAGAAAGTTAACAGTGTCAGTGCTGGTCTGCACTGTTTTCGTGCGCCGACCACAAACCGGCTCGGCTTTCTGCGGCGGTTTCCACCCGCGGCGGTGATGCATCCACACCCAAATACAGTCGAATTGCACCAACTTGGGCTGTGTTCAGCGTGCTCAGGCCTTGCTGCGCGTAGCGCTCCAGCACGCTGGGGTGTGGATGATGGTAGCGGTTGCTCCAGCCGGATTGAATGATGACCAACTGCGGCTGAACGGCCGCCAGAAAGGGCGGGCTGGACGATGTTTTTGAACCATGGTGTGGGGCAAACAGGATGTCGCTGCGCAAGGCTTGCGCTGGGTGCTGGGTCAGCAATTGTTGTTCCGCAAATGCCTCGATGTCCCCAGTTAACAGCACACTGTGCGCTGCATTTCGAATCCGCAACACACAACTGCGGTTGTTGTCTGTCCAGCGACGGTCCTCTGCGAGGTTTTGATGAATCGGAATGGGTTCAAACAGCACACCGTCCCATTGCCAGGCTGTTTGCTGATGACAATCCGACACCAGCACATGGCGAGAATGTTGCTCACCATTTAAACGGGCAGCACGTTGAAGTGGATGTGTGGGTGGCAATGAACTGCTGAATGCCTTGACGGGCCATTGAGCCAGCACGGCAGTGGCGCCACCGCTATGGTCTGCATCGCCATGGGAAATCCACAACGCATCCAGTGGGCCGCTCAGATGGGCTTTCAGCCACGGCACCACCACCAACCGCCCTTGGTCGCTTTGTGGTGTGGGTGCGGGTCCGGTGTCAAACACCAGATCATGCTGGTGGGTTTGAACGGCCACTGCAGTGCCTTGACCAATGTCGAGCGCCGTCACCCAGAATTCGCCGGGGGCGGGTCGGGCTGCTGGCCAGGCCAGCAGGGCAATCAGCGGGATGGCCAGAGTGCGCGGAAATACCCAGCGGGGCAGCATCAGGCCGACACAGCCGATTGTGACGAAGCACAATACCCACGGTCTGGGTTGATGAATGGCCATGACTGGTGGACACAGTGCTTGTAACCAAATGAGGGCATTCTCCAGCAGGGTTAGAGAGTCGCCAGCGAGACGTAGCGCCCAAGTTTGGTGGCCCAGCCCGCCCAGCAAGGTCAGTGGTGTGCTGACGATGCTCATCCAGGGGATGGCGATTGCGTTGGCCAACGGACTAAGGATGGACTGCTGGTTAAATAGCAGCACCGAGGGAACGAGCAAACCCATGGTGACCGCGAATTGGGCGCGAACCGGTTCGGTCAGCCAGTCTGGCCAGCGTTTGTTCAATCGGTAATGACCGTGGCTGGAAAAGATCAATGTTGCAATGGCAGCAAAACTGAGCTGAAAGCCGGTGTCGTAGAGGCTCCAGGGGCTGCCAAGCACGCACAGAAAAACAGCGGTGAACCACACGTCCCATGGATTGACCCGGCCTTGCCGGTGCAGCAGCCAAACGGTCAGTGCCAGCATGTAAACCGTGCGTTGCGCCGGTGCCTGCCAACCGGAGGTCAGTGCATACACCAGCGCCAATCCAGCGCCGCCCGCCAGGCCCACCTGTCCAGCCGGGTATCGAAGGCACAGGCCGGGGCTAAGCCGCCACAGTTGCCCGAGTAACCCACCGAACAACTGGGCAAACAGCGTGATATGTAAACCCGAAATGGCCACCAAATGGGCAATGCCGGTGTTGGCATACAGGGTGCGATGGTCAGGGTCGATCAGCCCCTGGTCGCCGGTGAGCAAAGCCAGGGTGAGGGCCTGCTGGCTGTGGCCGTCCAGGGCTTGCATCACCCATTGCGTCAGTGACCAGCGAACACGGGCCGGCCAATGTTGCAGGCGTTGCCAGACGGTGTTCAGGCTGTCGACTGGTGTGAAGTCCTCAGTCGCTTGCGCAAACCCCGACAGGCCGGTCTGCATCCAATGGGGTTCAATGGAGAATCCATCAAAATTTTTGGTGGGATGCAAGGCTCGCAGGGTGAGCCTGGTCGTGTAGTGGTCACCAATCTGCAAGGTGACCGCTTGCGACAGGGGCAAGCGGATTTGTACCTGAGCGCGTTTTGTCAGGCAATCGCTGGCGGTGGTGGTCTGAAGCACCGCGCGCGCAAAACCGCCTGTTCGCATGCTCAGCTCCAGCAACTGGAACGTTGTATTCACATGGCGTTGATGGCATTCCAAGGCAATGCGTTTGGTCAATGTACTGGTACTGTCCAACGCCATCCAGCCATAGCCGGTTGCACAAACCCCCACCAGCAGACACCACTGGATCACCGGCCATGCTGAGGCGGATCGCTTGGCCGCCATCCACAGGGTGAGGCATATGCCCAGCCCCACAAGCGCATGCGCAGCCCATGGCAGCAACCACTGGGCAGGGCTGAGGCTGCACAACCAGATACCGAGCACGAACGCAGTGATCAGTACACGGAATCGGGGTGGGCTGGTGGTTTGCATGCGCCAAGCTTGTCATGGTGCTGGCGATTTAACCCGAGGCGGTGAACATGGATGACCCGCCCAGTGCCGCCCAAATGACGTTCAGGCGATTGGGATCCGTGCCAGCGCTGGCAACGCGTCGATTGTATTGTTGTGCACGATACGGGCCAGTTCGGTCAGTTCCTTGCCCCGCAGGGCCGCTATCACGGTCGCGATGCGGGGCAGGTGGGCGGGTTCATTGCGCTGTCTGTTGATCCATTCCGGTGCAATGTCAGGCCCGTCGGTTTCCAGCACCAGTGCCTCGGCGGGTAAGTCAGCAGCCAATCGCCGAAGTTGCAGCGCCCGTGTAAAAGTGCAAGCGCCGCCGAAGCCCAGTTTCATCTGCAGATTCAAAAAATGGTCAGCTTGCTGAAAGCTGCCGTTGAATGCGTGGGCAATGCCACTGGTGGGCTTGAACATTCGCAGGCCTTTCAGGATCGGGTCCTGCGCTTTGCGCACGTGCATCACCACCGGCAGATCAAAGTCCCGAGCCATCTTCAATTGGGCGTGAAAAAATTTCACCTGCCGATTCCAGTCCAACCCGGGTACAAAACCGTCCAGACCGATTTCCCCAACGCCCGCCAGCAAGGGATCGTCTCTGTTCTGCTGAAGTGCATCTCGAAGCGTATCCAAATGGTAGTCCGTGGACTGGTGCACAAAAAGCGGGTGAATGCCCAAGCAATAGACTGCCCCGGGTGTGCGATGGGCAAGTGCAATCAGAGCATTAAAATGGTCCGCATGCACGGCTGGTAACACAAACCGGTTAACATGTTCTTTCAGCGCGCGTGAAACCACAGCCATCCGGTCGTGGTCATATTCCTGTGCATCCAAATGTAGGTGTGTGTCTGTCCACATGTTGTTGAGTTTGCCATGATTCGCCGCTGGATTCGTCATCATTTGCCCTCTGCCGAACACTTTGAGCGGCTACCGTTGTTGCGGCATTTCAAGTCGCACCTGGCACACCCCAATTTGTGGGCCTTGAACCGCCGCAGCATCGCTGGTGGTGTTGCCGCTGGTTTGTTTTGCGGACTTATTCCAGGCCCATTTCAGGTGGCGGCTGCTTTTGTCTGGGTATTGGTGTGCAAGGTCAATTTGCCAGTGGCATTTGCCACCACCTGGTACACCAACCCCATCACCATTGTGCCGCTCTACATTGTGGCGGTGGCCTATGGTGATTGGTTACTGGGTTCGGGTGCGAACGCAGTGATGCACCCAGTGCCTGATTGGGACTGGCACCATTTCTCAGGCTCAATGCATGCGCTTCTGGATTGGATGTTGAGTTTGGGGCCATCGCTGGCCGTGGGTTTGCCAGCCCTGATGGTCACCTTGTCGGTGTTGGGGTATTTTGCCGTGCGTGTGGGTTGGAATATTGGTGTGCGCTTCAGTTGGGCCCGTCGAAAAGCACGCCGGGCCCGCGAACAGGGTTGATGAGAGTTCAGGTCAGGCCGCTTTCAGGTCTTGATTGGCGCTTTCGCCCACCTTCAGTTCACCACCCAGCAGGTTCACCACATCGGCAATCAGCTTGCGCAGTTCACCACTCATGAGTGCGAAGTCGGTGTCGAATGCATCGTTGTCTTTGTCCAGCTCAGCACTTTCCTTGAGTACATCCAGCGGCGCAAGGCGCTTGAGTTGCAAATTTTCCTGCAATACAAACGACACCCGGTCCGCCCAGGTGAGTGCCAAGCGTGTCGCAGTTTTTCCTCCTTGGATATGTCGGGCCACTTCCGCACTGTCCAGGCTGTGCTTCACATAGCGGATGGTGGCGGCTTGCTCGCCACGGCTGCGCAGTTCGCAATCCTGGTCCACCGTAAAGTTGCGTGGGTTGTCCTCCTCGGTCAGCCATTGGGTCATGGCCGTGCCCGGTGACACCTTGGTTTTCAGCAGGGTGAGTGCCAGACCCGGTACCGATTTCATGAGCAGGCTCATGACATCTTCCGCCTTACTTGGGCTGCCGGCATCAATGATCAACAATTCGTCTACCGGGTTGATCCAGGCGTAGGTCCGGCTGCGAATGACGAATGCACGCGGCAGCAACTCGGTCACCACCGCTTCTTTAATGTCTTTGACCTGCTTACGTCCGGGCTTGTAACCTTCGCGTTCTTCAATCTCAGCCACGCGGGCCTGGGTGAATTGCTTCACCACACTGGTTGGCAGCAGTTTTTTCTCGACCCCCAAGCTGATCAGCAACTGCTTGTTCAGTTCAAACACCAAGGGCTCGCCATCGGCTTTGGGGGCAACCCAGCCGCGGGTTTGCAAGTCGCCACCACCGCAGGGTGGCAAACCGTGTTCAGCCAATTTGTCATGCAGGCTGTCGGCGGTTTCGTTCCAGTTGTGGAGGCGATAAATGAACAGGTTTTTAAACCACATAGGGTGTGTCGTCGAAAAAAAGGATGAGGGGTGAAGAGTCTAAACCAAATGCCGCGTGATCTTCTTGCGGTCACTTCGACTCTCAATGACTTCAATCTTCGTTCGCTCGTTTCAGTTCGCCTTTTTCCAGGCGCAACACCCGTTTGCAGCGGCAAGCCAGTTCCAGTGAGTGGGTCACAATCACCAGCGCAGTACCCAGTTCCTGGGTGGCATTCAGCAATAGGTCGAACACGGCATCGGCCGTTTCCTGGTCCAGGTTGCCAGTGGGCTCATCGGCCAGAATGGCCTTGGGTTGGGTCACCATGGCGCGGGCAATGGCCACACGCTGGCGTTCCCCGCCCGACAATTCTGCTGGGCGATGGCTCAGACGATGCGCCAGACCCACTTTTTCCAGCAATGTTCGGCTGCGGGCCTGTGCATCCCGCTTATTCAGGCCACCAATGCGCAGCGCCATGGCCACATTGTCCAGCGCGGAAAATTCGGGCAGCAAGTGGTGAAATTGGTAAATAAACCCCAAGTGGCGGTTGCGCTTCAGGCCCAACTGCTTGACCGACCAAGGCTCAATCGCTTCACCACTCCACAACACCGAGCCACTGTCGGCCTTTTCAAGGCCGCCCAACACATGCAGCAAGGTGCTTTTGCCGGCGCCCGATGCACCCACAATCGCGACGGTTTCGCCCGCCGTAATCTGCAGATCAAGGTGCTTGATCACTTGGGTGGCTTGGTCGGCCGCACCAATGCCTTGAAAAGCTTTGGACAGGCTGCGGGTTTCCAACACCACGGGGGCTTGTTGATGGGGATTATTCATACCGCAGTGCCTCGGCGGGTTCGGCGCGTGATGCTCGCCAGCTGGGGTAAATGGTGGACAGTACACTCAATACCAAGGCCACGGAAACGATGGTGATGACATCGCCCAAGCGTGGATCTGAGGGTAGCTCACTGATGAAGTAAATGGACTTGGGCAAAAACTCCACACCCAGGGTGCGTTCAATAAAAGGCACGATAGTCCCCAGGTTGATGGCCATCAGCCAACCTGCTGTGACGCCGAGGAATGTACCAATCCAGCCCACCAAGGCGCCCTGCAACATGAAAATGCGTTGAATGGAAAACGGGCTGGCCCCCAGCGTACGCAAAATGGCAATTTCACCGCGCTTGTCCTTCACGGTCATCACCAACATCGAGACCAGGTTGAAAGCGGCCACGGCAATAATCAGCGTCAGAATAATGAACATCATCCGTTTCTCGGTTTGAACGGCAGCAAACCAGGTGCGGTTTTGCACCGACCAATCCCGGACCCACACGGTGGGCGGCAGGTTGCTTTCCAGTTTGCGGGCCATGAAGGGCGCACTGTTCATGTCTTTCAGTTTGACGCGCAAGCCGGTGGGCCCATTGCTGCGGTAAAAGCGGGCTGCGTCGTCGATGTTCATCAGCACCAGGCCACTGTCGTATTCATAGTGGCCCGTGCTCACCAGGGCGGCGATTTGAAATGCCCGCAGACGGGGAATCATGCCCGCCGGAGTCATTTGGCCCGATGGCGCAATTAATGTGATTTTGTCGCCCACCTGCACACCGATTTGACGGGCCAGGTCCAGACCAATCACCACTTTGAATTCGCCAGGTATCAAGTCAGCCAGCGTGCCGCCCACCACTTGCTGGAAGGTGGACACCTGGGTTTCCAGGGCGGGGTCGATACCGCGCACAATGGCTGGCCTTAGCAAGTCGCCATAGGCCAACATGCTTTCACCCGCCACATAGGGCGCCACGCCTACAATGTCGGGGTCGAAAGCCTTGATCTGCTTGCGCAAGTCATCGGGGTCGATAAAACCATCCTGCGGCGCCAGAATTTCGATGTGGGCAATGACCGACAGCATGCGGTCTCGAACTTCTTTCTGGAAGCCGTTCATGACGGACAGCACCACGATGAGCGCCGCAACGCCGAGGCCAATACCGGCCATGGACAAGCCCGAGATGAACGAAATGAATCGATCGCGACTGCGGTGGCCACCACCGCGCACGTAGCGCAAGGCAATCTCGACGTCAAAGGGTAAACTAATCACAGCTGTGTCCGATTGATTGTTTGTGTGCCTGCACCCCGTGCAGCGCGCACCCATTGTAGTGTGAATAAAACCGTGTCCAACACCCACCATGCGCCTTTGCGGGTTCTCGTCCCCAACATTCTCGTTCCCGAGGCTGCACTGGCCCGCCTCCAGCGATCCCAAGGTGCGAGGGGCCAAAGCCAGTCGCCCAGTCAGATTTTCCAGGGTTTGCCAACCGGCTTGCTTCAGGTCATGGCCCGCAGTCAGCCCGATGTGCACCAGCCCAGCGGGCAGCTTGACCGGGTTGAGGCCTGGTTATTGAACAGCTTGGATCCCAATGGGCTTGCAAAGTTCGACCAGTATCCAGCCTGGGCGATGTTCAATGCGCAGGCACCCGATTTCACACGATTTTTTGCCAGTGTGGGCAACCTCGAACTGAACCGGGACGGTGTGCAATTCACGCCGCCTGAGGTGCTTCAAATCAGCCAAGCCGACCTGGCTGCGTTTTGGTCTGTGGTGCAAGGTGAACTGGAAGCACAGGGCTGGCGCTTGGACGGGCCACCGGGATTTCACACGGCGTTGAGTAACAACACCCCGCTGCCCATGGAACAGGCCTCGCCTTGGTCGGTGCAAGGCATTCGGCTCACCGACTATTTGCCCATGGATGATGATTGCGCTGCCTGGCGCCGCATGTGGCTGAACCTTCAGGTGGAATTGCACAATGCACCCTTCAATCAAGTCCGTGAGCAACGGGGCTTAAAGCCGTTGAACGCCTTGTGGTTTTGGGGCGGTGGCCGCAGTTGGCAGGCCGCCGAGGCGCTGCCCACAGTGAAATCCGTGGGGTTGGACGGCGTGTTTGATGCTGTCAAAATCACCGATGCCGGCGGTGAAGCGTTGAATCGCATCGTGTTTTGGACCCAATTGTTGAAGGGCACCCGTACACCGGACGCCCAGCCATCGACCGTCTACGTGGTGGACTTCGACGGTTGGGGGGGCTCCACGGCGGCTTTCAACATATTGGAAGCTGAAGTGCTTGAACCCATGCGCCTGGCCGGTTTGGCGTTTGATTGGACCCTGATGGGTCAACACGGGTGGCGAACCGCCCGCAGCGGTTGGACGCAGCGTTTGAAATTTTGGCAACGGCAACCCAATTGGCTCCACCTGGCCGAACCGGAACCCGATGGCTTGCCGACGGAAGACGACCTGCAAGCGGCCTACCAGCGCGGCCAGCAGGAGCAGGATCAACTCAATGCCATGCTGCTGGGCGAGTTTGAACCCCAAGCTGACGCCCGAAAGGCTCGACCATGACACAACACACCAACACACCCCAACTGAAGGTACGCACGGCACAGCCCCACTTGGAGGCCCGGTTGCAACAGCAAGGACTGCACCCTTTGTTGGCCCGTTTGATGGCTGCACGCGGTGCAGTCAAGCCTGAGGAGGTTCAAACCCGGTTGCAGGATTTGCTCAACCCACTGGACATGAAGGGCATGGCCGAGGCCGCTGAGATATTGGCGGACGCACTGGAGGCAGGGGCTCGCATTGTGGTCATCGGTGATTATGATTGCGATGGGGCCACTGCCACGGCTGTGGCGGTGCGCGGGCTGCGCATGCTGTTGGCTGCATTGGGGGCCGATGAAGCAGCCTGCCGTTATCACATTGATTTTTTGGTGCCCAACCGCTTTGACTATGGCTATGGCCTGAGCCCGCAAATCGTGCGCCTGGCTGCCGAGCAATTTGAACCCGATTTGCTGGTGACGGTGGACAACGGCATTGCCAGCGTGGACGGGGTTCGTGAAGCCAACGACCTTGGAATTGGTGTGCTGGTGACCGACCACCACCTGCCGGGCGACACCTTGCCGGAAGCCCTGGCGATTGTGAACCCCAACCAGCCGGGTTGCGGGTTCGAGAGTAAGTCGATTGCCGGTGTGGGCGTGATGTTTTACACCTTGCTGGCCACCCGCGCCGTGCTGCGCGACCGGGGGGCATTTGACGCCCAAAGTCAACCCAAAATAGACCAACTGCTCGACCTGGTGGCCTTGGGCACCGTGGCCGATGTGGTCAAGCTGGATGCCAATAACCGCCGTTTGGTGGCCCACGGGCTGAAACGCATTCGTCAGGCGCAGGCCCAGCCGGGTTTGCTGGCTTTGTTCAACGAGGCTGGTCGTGACCACCGCAAGGCAGTGGCCACCGACCTGGGCTTTTCGATTGGCCCACGCTTGAATGCAGCAGGGCGATTGTCTGACATGACCATCGGTATTCGAACCCTCATCACGGACGATGCGGCCGAAGCCAGTCAACTCGCGGCCCAGTTGGGTCAAATGAACGAGGAGCGCAAGCGGATTGAAGAGTCCATGAAGCGAGATGCCTTGGCCGATATTGAAGCCTTTGTCAGCAGCGACAACCCTGCCGCAGGCGTGGTGGTGGCCCACGACAGTTGGCACCAGGGTGTGATCGGCATTTTGGCCTCCCGCATCAAGGAAAAACTCTACCGCCCCACCATTGCGCTGGCGCCGGGTGATGCTGGGCAGTGGAAGGGCAGCGGGCGATCCGTACCCGGTGTGCACTTGCGCGACGTGCTCGATTTGGTGAGCAAACGCCTGCCCGAAGGCGCCATGCCCAAGTTCGGCGGACATGCCATGGCAGCGGGCTTAACGCTGGATGGCCAATACCTGGAGCAATTCAAGTTAGCCTTTGCCCAAGCCGTGCTTGACCTGAGCGATCCGTCTGCGCTCACGCAAACGGTGGAAACCGACGGGTCTATTCCTGCGGATTACATCGTGGGCCAGGCCGCTGACCTGCTGGAAACGCAGGTGTGGGGACAGGGATTTCCACCCCCGTTGTTTCACGACGAATTCGAGGTGCTGGAACACCGTTTGCTGAAAAACGCCCACAGCAAATTCACGCTGCGCCGGGATGGCAAAACCTTTACGGCCTTGCGCTGGCGCAGCGTAGAGCCCCTTCCGCACAAAGTTCGCATTGCGTACCGCTTTGAACGCGATACATTCCAGGGGGGTGAGGCGGTGCAACTGATTGTGGAGCATGTGCTGTAGGGGCCATGAAACCGGCGGCGGCTTCCTGCGTTACAATAGAGGGTTACGCAAACACACGCTGAAAACCATGGAAGCCGAACGCTTAAACGCCCTGATCAACACCCTGACTGACCTAGCCGACCGTGCAGGCCAGTTGCGGAGGTATCTTTGACGTCGATCGCAAAGCGGAACGACTGACCGTCGTTGATGCCGAGCTGGAAGCCCCCGACGTCTGGAACGACCCCAAACATGCGCAAGAGCTGGGCAAGGAAAAGAAGCTCCTCGATGGCGTGGTGGTGACCATGAACACGGTGCAAAGCAATCTTGCCGATGCCTCTGAACTGGCCGACATGGCCAAAGGTGAAGGCGATTTCGACACCCTGGAAGCCATTGAAGCTGACGTGGAATCGTACAAAAAGGTCATTGAAGACCTCGAGTTCCGCCGCATGTTCAGCAACCCGGCCGACCCCGCCAATTGCTTTATCGACATCACCGCCGGTGCTGGTGGTACAGAAGCGCAAGATTGGGCGTCCATCCTGCTACGTCAATACATCAAATACTGTGAGCGCAAGGGTTTCAAGGTTGAAATCATGGAGCAGTCCGATGGTGATGTGGCCGGTATCAAATCCGCTACCCTGAAAGTGGAAGGCGACTACGCCTTTGGCTACCTGCGCACTGAAACCGGCGTGCACCGCCTGGTTCGCAAGTCTCCATTCGATTCGTCGGGTGGTCGCCACACCTCGTTTGCCTCGCTGTTCGTGTATCCCGAGGTGGACGATTCATTTGAAATTGAAATCAACCCCGCCGATGTTCGCACTGACACCTACCGCGCCAGTGGTGCGGGTGGTCAGCACATCAACAAGACCGATTCTGCCGTTCGTTTAACCCACATTCCCACCGGGATTGTGGTGCAGTGTCAGAATGACCGCTCGCAGCACCGCAACCGCGACGAAGCCTGGAGCATGCTGAAGGCCAAGCTGTATGAATTTGAAATGCGCAAGCGCATGGCCGAGCAACAAGCCCTGGAAGACACCAAGACCGATGTGGGTTGGGGCCATCAAATTCGCAGTTATGTGCTGGACAACAGCCGCATCAAAGACTTGCGCACCGGCGTTGAAATTTCCAACACCCAGCGCGTGCTGGATGGCGACCTCGACCCCTTCATTGAAGCCAGCTTGAAACAAGGCATCTGACCATGAATGACAAAACACAGAACACGGGTGCCGACGAGCAGCCGTTGGATGAAAACCAGATCATCGCCGAGCGCCGTGGCAAGCTGAGCAAGCTGCGTGAAAAGGGGCAAGCGTTTCCAAACGGCTTCAAGCCCACCCACAAAGCGGCCGACTTGCATGCCCAATATGGCGATATCAGCAAGGAGGAACTGGACCCACAAGGCATTGAGGTCAGTGTGTCGGGCCGCATGATGCTCAAGCGCGTGATGGGCAAGGCCAGTTTTGCCACCGTGCAGGATGGCACTGGGCGCATTCAGTTTTACATCAACAACGATGGTGTGGGCGAAGCGGCTCATGGCGAATTCAAGCATTGGGACTTGGGCGACATCATCGCCGCCAAGGGCAAGTTGTTTAAGACGATGAAGGGTGAGTTGAGTGTGCACTGCACCGAAATCCACCTGCTGGCGAAGAGCCTGCGCCCTTTGCCCGACAAGTTCCACGGCCTGGCCGACCAGGAAATGAAATACCGCCAGCGGTATGTCGACCTGATTGTGACCGAAGAAACCCGCAGCACCTTTGTGGCCCGCTCCAAGGCGATGTCGTCCATTCGCAGTTTTATGGCCAGCCATGGTTTTCTGGAAGTGGAAACACCCATGCTGCACCCCATTCCCGGTGGTGCATCGGCCAAGCCATTCATTACCCACCACAATGCGCTGGACATGGAAATGTTCCTGCGCATTGCGCCTGAACTGTATTTGAAGCGCTTGATTGTGGGTGGGTTTGAACGGGTGTTCGAGATCAACCGCAACTTCCGCAATGAAGGGGTGAGCCCGCGCCACAATCCCGAATTCACCATGATGGAGTTTTACGCGGCGTATTGGGATTACCGCGACCTGATGGACTTCACCGAGAAGGTGATCCAGAACGCCGCCATTCAGTCACGCGGCACCGCCACACTGACGTATCAGGGCCGTGAACTGGACCTGGCCAAGCCCTTTGCGCGCCTCACCATTGTGGAAGCCATTCAGAAGTATTTCCCGGAATACACCACTGAACAACTGAACGATGTGGCTGCATTGAAAGCTGCGCTGTTGAAGAAAGGTGTGAATACCGAGAAAGAACCTGCGCTGAAGAATGCGGGTGTGGGCGCTTTGCAGTTGGCCCTGTTTGAAGAAACGTCGGAAAGCCTACTGTGGGAGCCCACCTTCATTGTGGACTACCCGGTGGAAGTATCACCCTTGGCCCGCGCGTCGGACAACAATTCGCAGATCACCGAGCGATTTGAATTGTTCATCACCGGTCGTGAAATTGCCAATGGCTTTTCCGAGTTGAACGACCCCGAAGACCAGGCTGACCGCTTCCGCAAGCAGGTGGAAGCCAAAGAAGCAGGCGATGACGAGGCCATGTTCTTTGACGCGGATTACATTCGCGCGCTGGAGTACGGCATGCCCCCCACCGGTGGTTGCGGCATTGGGATTGACCGGTTGATGATGCTCATCACCGACAGCCCCAATATTCGCGATGTCATTTTGTTTCCGCACTTGCGGCGCGAGGATTGAACGCTGCTTAAGCAAAACCGGCAGCCAGGTCCGAACGCCCCCCAAAGGGAAAGGTTTCCCCGCGCATGTCGAACCGTCCCGAGAACTCGCCACTGCGTGGCTCAGACATCTCGGTCCGTGTGTTCGAATGCTGTGCGGGTCAAACCGATCGGGGGGCTGACTGTTCGGCGCCGGGCATACCGGCATTGCTAGGGGGCATGGCACCGAGTCGTATGGCGGCCTGCGCGGTAAAGCGTAGCGCCACGAATAAGCGAATCGCGATGCCCGTCAAAACACCGTAACACCCACCTTCAAACTGTGCTGCCCACCCCCATGCACCACGCCCCGAATCGGGGGTACATCCGCATAATCACGCCCCAAGGCCACCGTCACATACCGGCTGTCGGGCAACTGGTTGTTGGTGGGGTCGAAATCAACCCAACCCAGCTCCGGACCACACCACAGCGACACCCAAGCGTGGCTGGCATCGGCCCCCAGCAACTTGGGCTGCCCGGGTGGTGGCTCTGTCAGCATGTAGCCGCTCACATAGCGAGCCGACAATCCCAAGGAGCGCAGTACGCCCAGCATGACATGGGCAAAGTCCTGGCACACGCCTTGGCGTTTCTGCATCACTTCTTCGACTGTGGTCTGAATGGTGGTTGAGCCGCTTTTGTAGGTGAATTCCTTGAAGATCCGCTGCATCAAGGCGTAAGCGGCTGGTACCACCGCACGATTTGGCCAAAAGTCCAGCCGTCCGTAATCGCGCAGGCTGTCCAAGATCGGCACATGCTTGCTTTCGAATCGAAATTGAAAGTCGGTGCTCACTTCTTGCCCTGCCTTGTAGCGCAGCGCATCAACAATACCGTGCCAAACGGGTGATTCAAGCTCATCCAGTGAGCCTGTGTGCAACATCGGGATCACCTCTACTTCCAACTCGCTCACCACTTCCAGGTGGTCATGTGGGTAGTTCATTTCAAAGTGATGAACCACGTTACCAAAAGCGTCCTGGCTGGTTTGCACAGTGGACGGATTGGGCCGAATTTTCAGGGCATGTCGCAGCAGTTTTTGACCCTTGCGCAAGAGGCCCACCGTCATCTGGTTACTTTCTTGCGGCTGGAGGATACAAATCTGTTGCGAGCACTCTGCTGGGCTTTGGTAATCGTATTCGGTGACATGTATCACCTTGCGTTGTTCTGCCATGTTCACCGCCCCTGGATCACTTGGTCCGGTTGATCGGCCAGCCTGAAATACTGGGCACCTACTAGGTCTGACAATTTGTAGGCGGTGTCGAGCAAGTCGGCGAGCCATGCTCGCAGCTTACGCCCGGTTTCCGCAGGGAAGGGGGGTTGCAGGCTTTCCAGTGACAAGCCCTCGGGTAGCCGGTTGTTGCGGTACACACTTTCAAACAACATGCGCAGGGGTTGCACGTCGCCCGGCAGCTGGTTCAGCACAATATTCAGTTTGTACAAAATGCGCTGCACGGCGTAGGGGGAGTCTTTGTCAAACAGCAACAGGTCCAGTGCAGGCAGCCATTCAAAACGGTGTTGGTATCGGCTGCGGTAAGTAATCGTGCTGTCCGCCATGGCCACAGCCAGTGCCAAGCCATGTTCGCCTGCACGCCCCGGCATGCTGGTCATGGACAGCAAACAGTCGCAGGCACTGCACAGGCGCTCCAGTTGACGGCCCAGTTGAAGAAATCGCCAGCCGTAGTCCCGGGTCATGTGGTCACTTTGTTCGCCATGCATGGCCATGAGGTAAAGCTGTATGCGTTCCAGTGCGGGCGTGGGAATGGTTCGCAGGGCTTGGGTACCTTGGGGTTCATGCAGTACTTTGGAGCAATCATTGAGCAGTCGCCAATGGTGGCTGCTCAGGCGGTCGCGCAGTTGACCAGCCACCACGGCAAGTCCATTCAGTTGGGCAGCCAGGCCCATGGCGGGTTTGCCACCCAAGCCAGGTTTGTACCAAATGCGGTTCAGAACATCGTCTTCAAAATCGTTTTGGCTCAGTGGGGCTGCTGCATCAAACTCGCTACTCAGGCCCTGTTTACCGCACAACTCGTGCAGAAAGCCCAGCGTGGTGGTGTCCAGTACCTCTTCCTCTTCCAGCAAAGTTTGCGCGTGCATCAGCAGGCGAAGCGAAAAACTGGCCCGCTCGGTGTAACGTCCGAGCCAAAACAGGTGTTCGGCAGCACGGCTGGACACAGGCCTGCGCAGTTCCTTCAGGTCTTTGGCCTGAAGGCGCTCTTTCAAATTGCTACTGCGGTCAACCGCTTGCCCGGTACACACCCAGGTGTCCAGGCTGCTGCCACCTTTTTGCATGGACACAATCCCATGTTGGTCGCCCGCAATGCGGGTCAGCCCGCCTGGCATCACCTTGTAACTGCATTGCCCATCGGTGACGGCAAACAGCCGAAGCATCATGGCGCGTTCTTCCACATGGCCTTGCGCAGTCCAGATGGGCACGCGTGACAACGGGATTAATTCCTGCAGGGTATATTCCGATGGATGCTGGCTGATGCGTGACAACCAATTGCGTTTGGCGATGTCGTCCAGCGATGAGCCCATCACAGATTCCATAACCCGGCCTTTGCGGTTGGGCCCGGTGGATTTGATCACCAGATTGTCCAAGCGCTCGCTGGCCTGTGCCCAGGCTGGTGACTCGCCGCACCACCAACTGGGTACACTGGGCAGCACCAATTCTTCGTTGAGCATGTGCTCGGCCAAACCCGGCATAAAGCCGTGCATGGCGGGGCTTTCCAGCCAGCCCGCACCGGGCATGTTCGCCAGCACTACCCCACCGGTGCGGGCTGCCTGTAACAGGCCGGGTACGCCCAGTTGGGAATCTTCGCGAAGTTCCAGTGGGTCCAACCATTGGTCGTCTGTACGGCGCATCAGGCCGTCGATTTGCTCCAGACCATGCACGGTTTTCAAGTAAACCGTGTTGCCCCTCACCACCAGGTCACTGCCTTCCACCAGCGTGATACCGAGGTAGCGGGCCAGGTAGGTGTGTTCAAAATAGGTTTCGTTGTAGGGGCCCGGGGTCATCAACGCAATGCGGGCCTGTTCACCTTTGGGCGACAACCGTCGGATGGCGTCGATGGTGTCGCGATAAAAGCCAGCCAAGTGTTGCACTTGCATGTCACGGAAAGGGCGACTGAAACTGCGCGAAATGCTGAGACGATTTTCCAGTGCATAGCCCAGGCCAGAGGGTGCCATCATGCGGTGGTTGATGATCCACCATTGCCCATCGGGACCCCGGCCCAGGTCGAAGGCCACCAGGTGCAGCCACACATCGCCAGCAGGTTTCACGCCTTGCATTTGCGGCAAATAACCTGCGTGTCCATACACCAGGTCTGCTGGCATCAGTCCACGCCGTAGAAATTCCTGTGTGCCATAGGCATCCACCATCAGCGCATTCAGCAGCCGGGCGCGTTGAACAATGGCCTGCTCCAACAGTGCCCAATCGTTACCGTCCAAAATAAACGGTAGCAGGTCGAGTGACCATGGTCGCGCAGCGCCCTGGTGCTCGTCGGCGTATACGTTGTAGGTGATGCCATTGTCTCGAATTTGCCGCGCCAACGCCTGTTGCTTGGCATTCAGGTGGTCGGCGACGTGTTGTCGCGGCAGGTGCGACAAAAATGTGGACCACACCGGTCGAAGGCGACCTTCCCCAGCCAGTTCACTGTAGTACGCGCTGGTGCCATCCAGAATGGCCTGTTGCCAGGCAATGTCGGCATCTGCAATGTTCGGCAGGTTGGGGTTGGCGCTCACGGCAGGCCACAGTTCAGCGATGAAGCATTCATTTTACTGGTTTAAGACCATCGCAAATCCAGTGTAAGCGGGAACTCGCCCCGGGGCTTGCAATCGCTGGCTGTCCACGGGCCCTGGCTGTGGCCCATCCGGAAAAAGCGGGCCAGGCGTCGGCTTTCCGCTTCAAAGGCATTCACCGGGAATACCTCATAATTCCGGCCGCCTGGGTGGGCCACATGAACTTGGCACCCCCCCAGACTGCGGCCATTCCAGGTGTCGACCACATCAAACACCAAAGGGGCATGCACACCGATGGTGGGGTGGAGCGCATTGGGTGGCTGCCAGGCGCGGTAGCGCACACCCGCCACATATTCACCGGCTCGCCCCGTTGGGTGCAAAGGCACCGGGTGCCCGTTGCAGTTGAGCAGGTATCGCTCATCCACCCAATTGCGAAGCCGCACTTCCAGCCGTTCAAGCGAGGAGTCGACGTAACGGACTGTACCACCGGCGCTGCCTTCCTCGCCCAACACGTGCCATGGTTCCAGCGCTGCATGAATATCCAATCGAAGGTCGCGCACCTGCAAATCGCCGATCTTCGGGAATCTGAATGCGACATGCGGTTCAAACCAGGCCATCTTCAAATCAAAACCACCCTCGTTCAAATCATTCAGCACATCCTCCAAATCCTGCCGAACAAAGGTGGGCAGCATGAACTGGTCATGCAGGCGGTTACCCCAATTCACCAGCCGGGCTTTGTAGGGGCGCTGCCAGAAATGGGCAATCAGGCTGCGCAGCAGCAATTGCTGAGCAAGGCTCATCCGCGCATTCGGTGGCATCTCAAAGGCGCGCAATTCCAGCAAGCCCAGGCGGCCTGTGGTGGAGTCGGGGCTGTACAGTTTGTCGATGCAGAACTCACTGCGGTGTGTGTTGCCTGTGCCGTCCACCAGCAGGTTGCGCAACAGCCGATCCACCAGCCAAGGCGGGGGTTCGCCGTTGTGCCGCTGGGTTTGCCGATCCAGCTCGGTGAGCGCCAGTTCAAGCTCGTGGGTTTGGTCGGTGCGGGCCTCATCCACGCGGGGGGCCTGGCTGGTGGGACCAATAAACAGGCCTGAGAACAAATAACTCAAACCCGGGTGGTTGTGCCAGTAACGCAGCAGGCTGGCCAGCAAGTCGGGTCGACGCAAAAATGGGCTGTCTGCCGGGGTTTGCCCACCCATCACGATGTGGTTGCCGCCCCCGGTGCCCGTGTGTCGGCCATCCAGCATGAATTTCTCGGTGGATAAGCCGCACTGCCGGGCCTCTTCATACAAGGTGCTGGTGAGCCTCAGCAATTCTCCCCAATGCTGGCTGGGTTGCACATTCACCTCCAGCACACCGGGGTCGGGGGTCATCTGAAGCACGGTGAGGCGCGGGTCGCGCGGTGGAGGGTAGCCCTCCAGCACCACCGGGCATGTCAGGTCGGCTGCTGTTTTCTCAATGGCCGACAGCAGCTCCGCATAGTCTTCCAGGCTGGCCAGTGGTGGCATGAAAATATACAGGTGCCCTTGTCGTACCTGAGCGCACAGTGCTGTGCGAACGATCCCACTGGCGCTTTCAAACAGCGCAGGCTCAGTCGATGCGCTTGACTGCAAGTTGGCTTGCGCTGCAGTGTGCGATTGAAATTGGGTTTTTGGAATCAACGGTGGCGGTGCTGTGTCGAATGGATCTCGCTCGATCAGCACCGGCAGGTCGGCCTTGCTGGCCCAGGGCAATGAGTCCAGCGGCAAGCGGTAGCCCATGGGCGAGTCGCCCGGTAGCAAGTACAGCCGCTCATCCCGCAAAAACCAAGGGCCTGTCTTCCAGCCCGCGTCGCTTTTGGCCAGTGGCAGGCAATAGCCGGTTACGCTGCCCAGGCCTTGTGCAAACACGGCACGCAGCCGCTTGCGTTCCAACGGGTCGTCAAGGCGCGAATCAAACGGGTCCACATTCACCGGTAAACGGCGTTCGCGCCACAGGTGGTACCACGCGTCTTCATGGCCAGCCAGTAGGTGGGTATCGCTCACAAACAGGTTGTGGCACAGGCGTTTCAGGAATGTCTTGCCGTCGGCTGTGGTCGCCTTGCCTGGGCTTTGCTCATCATCCAGCAAGCCCCGGTTGTGCCACAACACCGTGCCGTCTTTCATCCAGTACAGGCTGAGCGCCCAGCGGGGCAATTGTTCGCCGGGGTACCACTTGCCTTGGCCAACATGAAAAAAGCCACCCGGGCCGTAATGCTGGGCCATCCGCTTCAAGAGCTCAGACCCGTAAGTGCGTTTGGTCGGTCCCAGCGCGTCTGTGTTCCACTCAGCACCCCCGCGGTCGGTATTGGACACGAAGGTGGGCTCACCACCCATGGTCAAGCGCACGTCCAGTGCATCCAGCACTTTGTCCACGGTGTGGCCCATGGCTTGAATGTCTGCCCATGTTTCTTCCGTGTAGGGTTTGCTGGTCCTGGGGGCTTCGTGAATGCGTTGAATCTGCATGTCGTGTTCAAACACCACCTCGCATTCATCCAGCGCACCGGTGATGGGGGCTGCACTGCCCGGGTCGGGGGAACAAGCCAATGGTATGTGGCCTTCGCCCGCCAACAGGCCCGATGTGGGGTCCAGACCAATCCACCCGGCACCGGGCAAGTAGACCTCGCACCAGGCGTGCAGGTCAGTGAAGTCGGCGTCGGGGCCGTCTGGTCCGTCAATGGCTTTAACATCGCTTTTGAGTTGAATCAAATAGCCCGATGCAAATCGGGCTGCCAAGCCCAGCCGTCGCAGCACCTGCACCATGAGCCAGGCCGAGTCACGGCAAGAACCACTTCGCTTGTGCAGGGTCTCGTCCGGTGTTTGCACGCCAGGCTCCAGGCGTATCAGGTAGCCAATTTTCTGAAACAACAGTTGGTTCAAGTACACCAGGTAATCCACGGTGCGGCAACGGTCACGCACCAGGGTGTTCATGAATTGTTCAAACACAGGGCCCAGCGGGCAGGGCTTTAAGTAGGGCGCCAGCTCATGGTCCAAGGTGGGGTCGTACTTGAACGGAAAGTACTCGGCCTCTTTTTCCAAAAAGAAATCGAAAGGGTTGTAGACCGCCATCTCGGCCACTAAGTCAACAGCCACCTCGAATTCGGTGGTTTTGTCCGGGAAGACCAAACGTGCCAAGTGGTTGCTTTGTGGATCTTGCTGCCAGTTGATGAAATGCTGGGCTGGCAGTACCTTCAAGCTATAGCTCAATATCCGTGTGCGTGCATGGGGCGCAGGCCGCAGGCGCACCACTTGGGGGCCAAGGTGTATGGGCCGGTCATACCGGTAACGTGTAATATGGCGCAGGGCAATGTGAATGGACACGGTTCAATTCCCAAAAACAGGGCATCAATGTCAGCAAATAATCCTCTTGTGATGTGACAAAGCATGAATCATGCCGCTGAAACATGGGCCACGCTGGTTCGGGCCAGCGTGGACAACAAACACCCTTGGCGCACACCCGCCTTGTGCACGCAGGGTTTGGAAGGCCCCAATGCACGCCATGTGGTACTGCGCAAGGCAATGCCAGACGCGGCGACCCTGGTGTTTTACACGGATCGCCGAAGCCAAAAAATGCGTGATCTTGAACACTGCAACACAGTGAGCCTGGTGTTTTGGAACCCCAAAAGCAACACCCAGTTACGGGTGTGGGGCACTGCCCGTATTGAAAACGATGATGTTCAAACTGAGCAATACTGGGCCCGTGTGCCCGACCACGCCCGGCGCGACTACGCCACACTGTCAGCACCGGGCTCCGCGTTGAATGCCAGTGACGAACAGGCGCATGACATGAGCCTGGCTCGCCAGTGTTTTACGGTGTTGTTGGTGCAAGTTGATCGATTGGACTGTTTGCAATTGAGTCGACTGGGGCATTTGCGCTGGGGTGCTCAGCGCAATTCGCAGGGTGAATGGATGCTGCAGGATTTGGTGCCTTAAAGGACATGGGTATGCAGTTTCAACCAATTGCTGATCGTTTGGTACGCCTGGCAGCCTGTGCTTGTTGGCTCTTTTTGTGGCCATTGCAATCTGTTCATGCGGATGTGCTGGAGGTAAACGGACAGAAGCGCACCTTCACCTTGGTGAAGCCAAATGCCAACAAGCCCGCCCCTTTGGTGATGGTGCTACATGGCAATACGCAGCAAGGCGCAGACTTGATGGAGCGCAGCAGTTGGCCTGAATTGGCACGCCGAGAGGGCTTCGCCGTGGTGTTCCCCGATGGGCTGAACGGCAGTTGGGCCGATGGCCGGTATCCGGCCGAGCGCGCAGGCACTGTGCCACCAACAGGCACAGACGACCGTGCGTTTTTGCTGGCCCTGACCGATCATTTGATGCTGCGGGGCATCGCAGACCCCCGCCGGGTGTATTTGGCCGGAGTATCCAATGGCGGGGCCATGGCGCTAACACTGGCCTGCAGCGATCCGCAACGCTTCACCGCCGTGGCCAGTGTCATCATGTTGATGACGCAAGGCTTGTTGGACACTTGCACCGATTTGCAACCCAATCCACCCTTGCCGATGTTGTTCATGAACGGCACTGAAGATCCCTTGGTGTCATTCACCGGGGGACAAGGCCGCGCGGGCCGTGCGGTTCGCGGAGCGTGGTCTTTTGAAGAAACACTGGGTTTTTGGCGCAGTTTCAATGGCTGCCAGGACGGTGATGCTCGGGTGGTGCAATTGCCCAACAAGGACACTCGGGATGCCAGCACGGTCACCCGTGTTGAATCAAATTGCCCCAACGGAACTGATGTGCTGGCTTACCGGGTGAACGGTGGCGGGCACCGCACGCCGGGCCGAAGCCCGGATGCGCGTTTTCCGAAGCTGGTGGACAAGGTGCTGGGTCCACAGAACCATGACATCGACGGACCCGAGGAAATCTGGGCCTTTTTTCAGCGGTTCAGTTTGGTGCGATAAGTCACTTTTTTGGCAGCATTACCGACATTGACGAGGCGGCTGGTCTGAGCTGAATGCTTGTCGGCTTGATGCGATTCGGAGGTGCTGATTCGATGTGAAAATTTCCACATAGAGCTTGGTGCTGTCCTTCTGAAGGGCGGTGTTTGCTTGCATGGCAGCTTTTGTCAATGGACTGACTGTTAATTCCAGCCGTGCCCAATCGACGCAGCGCGCTGACTTGACTGGAAGCCATTCAACATCAATCACCTCACCCAAGGCACCGAGGGGTTGCAAGGCGACTGCGGGTTGTTCATCCATGGTAGCTGCGGACAGCCAATAGTTCAGACGACAAGGTGTACTGGTTTCAGTCTGACAACGGTTGGTCTTTTCGGGAAGGCTGTGCAATCGAACCCAAATGGATTTGCTGATGGTTGGTGAATAGTCATTGACCTCTTTGGTTTGTCCGATCGCAATCATTCGAGTCAGATCGGTTGAATTCGATGCGGCCCATGTGTCCGCAACCGACATTTCAAATGTCAGCGTCAAACCGAGCACACTCAAGGATTTTTTAAGATTGACTCTCATCCTTAATCCACCGACAAATCTATGTGGTCATGATGGCCATCCACTGCAAATGGTCTACCCGATTTCTTCTTGAAAAGCGGCCCAAAATTTTCTCGTCGACCCTGTTGCAACTCAAACTTGGAGAGCATTGTCAATGCTGTTGAGAACATGGGGGCCGAATTCGACCTTAACACCGTTGATATTGCTGGGTAATGTGGCCAATCAAGCGACTCCAATCAATACAAAGCCGACAAACTAGCAAAATCCTACCGCACTCAACAAATACAGTCTCCGTTCAGAAATCGGGTGTTACCGACCGAGGGATTGGGCATTGATGCCCATCCCCAATGTTCATTTCCGCTTTTTCTTTTGTGACACCACTTTCAATGGGTCCAGACTATCCATTTCGACCAGCAAGCGAGTGATGTTTTCCAGCTTGGCCCGGTGCATGTTCAATTCAATTTCAGTGCGTTCCAGTTGAACGCTCAAAGCGGCATTCTCCTTTTCAGCCATCATCAACTTTCGGTTCAGTTCCTGGTTTTCCTGCTCCAGTTCTTTGTGGGCCTGGTACATCTTCATGAGGTTGGTTTGCAGGCTGCGTACCTTGTCCTGTAGTCCATCCACTGTGCTTTTCAAGCCGCTTTCAAACTGGCTGACCTGGTCCACCACGGCCGTCAGCAGGTTGCCTGCAGGCAGGGAGGCAGCACCCGCTTGCGCAACGGATTTCAATCGGCTCAATACAGCACCGCTTTTCTTGGTTACACCCATGGTTTTGTCTCCTGTTATGATGGTTGGGTCGCAGTGTGCAGTGTGCCCTGCTTTTTCGAACCTGCAAAGATGAAACTTTTACACCCTGCAAATTGTTTGCTCGCACTGTCGCTGTCCATGGCAGCGTGTGCGTCGCCACCGCCCAAGTCCGTGGAGCTGGCCAAGCGAATCACCAATGTGCAGTGTGAGCCTGCAAAAACCACGGTGATCACGCTGGATACCGAGTTGGCCAAGGCGGGGGTGGCAGTCAATGCTGCGCGTTGCGCAAGCGATGGCCGCATGTACGCTGCGGTGTGCGGCGGGCCTACCGCCTTTATTCGAGTGGTGTCGGTGGATGCCAGCGATGAGCAAAAAGCCCGGGCCTTGGGTTATCAACCCGTCAGTCTTTTTCCCGGTTTGACGGACAGCAATTGCCCGGCAAACTGATTTTCAAACACGCTTTTAGTCCTGCTCGTCGATCCAGGTCATCTGGATCGCTTCCAAAATTTTTTCATTGGACTTGCTAGCGTCATCAGCAAACCCAGGCAATGCCATCACCCACGCATGCAGGTCGGTGAAGCGAATGTACTGGGGGTCCACATCGGGATGCGCATCAATCAGGGCCAGCGCGATGTCCAGCGTATCGGTCCATTTCATGGTCGAGTCTCTCAGTGGTGTTCTCGGGCGTGGTTTTTGGTGTACTTGGGCAGTTCCAGCGTGAGGTCTTTTTGGGCGACTTTCACCTGGCAAGACAGTCTGCTTTGGGGGGTCAAGCCCCATGCCATGTCCAGCAAGTCATCTTCATCATCGTCGCTGGCTTCCAGGCTGTTGAACCCCTCGCGCACAATCACATGGCAGGTGGTGCAGGCACAACTCATTTCGCAGGCATGCTCAATTTCAATGTCGTGTTTCAACAGGCTTTCGCACAGCTGTTCCCCTGTCGCCACTTCAAAGGTTTTGCCTTCGGGGCACAGCGTTTCGTGGGGCAATACCTTGATTACCGGCATGGTCAATACTTCCTTGATTCCCGTTTATTGATTGGTCAATTGTTGGCTGACCGCATCCAGCGTTTTTCCAGCCAGGGCTTTGCGAATGCCTGCATCCATGCGGCGCGCAGCAAAATCTTCAGTGAGGTGGCTCAAACTTTCAATGCCTTGCTCAATGGCGCGCAGCTGGTCGCTGCCAGCAAGCTCACGCAATGCACCCACACTGGATCGAATTGATTTCAATTCCGTGTCGTCTAGCAATTGTGCATCTTTTTCAAGCGCGGCTTCGACCGATTCCACCAGGCGCATGGCCTCCACCTGCTGCTCACGCAACTGGCGTGCATGCATGTCGGCTTCAGCATGCTCAAAACTGCTTTTCAGCATGTCGGCGATTTGATCGTCGCTCAAGCCATACGAGGGTTTCACCGTGATGTTGGCCGACACATTGGAGCCGGTTTCCACCGCATTCACCGACAGCAAACCATCGGCGTCGACTTGGAACGTGACGCGAATGCGTGCAGCACCGGCCACCATGGGTGGAATACCCCGCAATTCAAACTTGGCCAGTGAGCGGTTCTCGCTCACCAATTCGCGCTCGCCCTGCACCACATGAATGGCCATCGCGGTTTGACCATCTTTGAAAGTGGTAAATTCCTGCGCCCGGGCCACTGGAATGGTGCTGTTGCGGTTGATGATGCGCTCGGTCAGACCCCCCATGGTTTCAATACCCAGCGACAACGGGATCACGTCCAGCAACAGCAGTTCATCGTCGTTGCGGTTGCCTGCCAGCATGTCGGCCTGAATCGCCGCACCGAGGGCCACCACTTCATCCGGATTCAGGTTGACCAGGGGTTCCTGACCGAAAAATTCTTTCACCGCCTTGCGAATGACTGGCATGCGGGTGGATCCACCCACCATCACCACACCGTCAATCTCGCCAATCGACAAGCCAGCATCCCGCAGGGTTTTGCGCGTGGCCGTCAGGGTGCGCTTGACCAGGGGCTCAACAATGTTGGCAAACTGCTCAGCTGTCACGGTTTCAGCAATGGTTTCACCGCTCTTGAAGTTGACACTCAGAAATGCAGTGTGTTCGCTGGAGATCTGTTCCTTCACCCGGCGGCAGGCCATCACCAGGCGGGACCGTTGTTGCGGATTCAGCTCCGTCAAGCCATGCGTTGCCAGAAAGTGGTCGGCCATGGCGCGGTCAAAATCATCACCGCCCAAGGCGGAGTCACCACCCGTGGCCAGCACTTCAAACACGCCCGCTTGCAGGCGCAAAATCGATACATCAAAAGTACCACCACCCAGGTCAAACACCACAAACTGGCCTTGGGCCTTTTGGTCCAAACCGTATGCCACAGCAGCAGCGGTGGGTTCGTTGATGAGGCGCAATACATTCAGGCCCGCCAGTTGAGCAGCGTCTTTGGTGGCCTGTCGCTGGGCATCGTCAAAGTAGGCAGGTACCGTGATCACAGCGCCCACCAGTTCACCACCGAGCGATGCTTCAGCCCGTTTGCGCAAGGCGCGCAGAATGTCGGCCGACACCTCCACCGGGCTTTTGACGCCAAAATCCGTGTCGATGTTCACCATGCCTGCGGTGTCGGTCAAGCGGTAGGGCAGCTTCAGGCCCTGCACATCGGCATGGCCACGGCCCATCAACCGTTTGACGGAAAACACCGTGTTGAATGGATCGGTATCGGCACAAGCCAATGCCTCTTCACCCAGGTTTTTGACCCCTTGTTCGCCGTAACGAACCACGGAGGGCAATATCACGCGGCCAGATGCGTCGGGCAAACAACTTGCGCTGCCAGAGCGCACGCTGGCCACGAGCGAATGGGTCGTCCCCAGGTCGATGCCAACCGCCAGCCGGTGTTCATGCGGCGCGGTGGACATGCCGGGTTCAGCAATCTGCAACAAAGCCATTAGCTGGCATCCTCCATCTGCTCCAGCTTCTTCTGAAGCTCCAGCAGGAATTTGTCAATGAACATCAAGGCCTGCGCGGTGTGCGTGGCGGCCTTGGCATCCCGTTCTTCATCAATCTCTCGGGCAATCACACCTAGGCAGCGACGCTTTTCAGCAGCCACGGCGTCCATCAGTTCTTCAAGTGCAGCGGGCGAGTCAATGTCTTCAGCCTCTTCACGCCAGTCCATTTGCTGCATCAGCAGGGCAGGGGGCAATTGGCTTTGCTGGGCGCGGGGTGCTTCTCCCTGCAGTTCACACCAGTAAATGGCGCGCTCCAAGGGGTTTTGCAATCGCTTGTAGGCTTCGTTGATACGGGTGGCCCACTGCACAGCCAGGCGCTTTTCCTGCGCACTGGCATTGGCAAAGCGGTCTGGATGCGTTTGGTTTTGCAGGCGAAGGTAGGCCTTGCTCAGGGCTTCCTTGTCCAGCGAAAAGCGTGCAGGCAGGCCAAACAGTTCAAAATCGCTGTCGCTGAGGTTCATCACACGGTAAAGCTTTCACCACAACCGCAGCGGGCTTTCTCATTGGGGTTGTTGAATTTGAACCCTTCATTCAAGCCTTCGCGGGCAAAGTCCAGCTCAATACCTTCCAGGTAGGGCATGCTCTTGGGGTCCACAAACAGCTTCACGCCATGGCTTTCAAACACGGTGTCTTCCTCGGCCGAGGTGTCCACAAACTCCAGCTTGTAAGCCATGCCCGAACAACCCGTGGTGCGAACACCCAGGCGCAGCCCAATGCCTTTGCCGCGTTTGGCCAGAAATTTGGAGATGTGGTCAGCAGCCCGTTCTGTCAGTGTGATGGCCATGGTGTTTCTTCCTTCTCAAACCCTGATTCAAGCGTGCTTCTTTTTGTAGTCTTCCACGGCGGCCTTGATGGCGTCTTCGGCCAGAATGGAGCAGTGGATTTTGACCGGTGGCAGTGCCAGTTCTTCGGCAATGGCGGTGTTCTTGATGTCCAAGGCTTGGTCCAATGTTTTGCCCTTGACCCACTCGGTCACCAGCGAAGACGAGGCAATCGCCGAACCGCAGCCGTAGGTCTTGAATTTTGCATCGGTGATTACACCGTTTTCACCCACTTTGATTTGCAGCTTCATCACGTCGCCGCAGGCGGGGGCTCCCACCATACCGGTGCCGACTTCATCGTCGTTTTTGTCGAATGAACCCACGTTGCGGGGGTTTTCGTAGTGATCAAGCACTTTGTCGCTGTATGCCATGGTACTTCTCCTTCAATTCCGGTTGGTTCAGTGGTCCGCTCAGTGGGCGGCCCATTGCACAGTGTTCAGGTCTACGCCGTCGAGGTGCATTTCCCACAACGGGGACAACTCGCGCAGCTTGGCCACTTTGGTTTTCATGAGTTCGATGGTGAAATCAATGTCGGCTTCGGTGGTAAAACGGCCCACCGAGAAACGGATGGAGCTGTGCGCTAGTTCGTCGCTACGGCCCAGTGCGCGCAGCACGTACGACGGCTCCAGCGAGGCCGATGTACAGGCAGAGCCCGAAGACACAGCGATGTCTTTCACCGCCATGATCAGTGACTCACCTTCAACAAAGTTGAAGCTCACGTTCAGGTTGTGCGGCACGCGGCGCTCCAGGTCCCCGTTCACATAAATTTCGTCGATCTGTTTCAAGCCATTGAGCAAACGGTCGCGCAAGGCGCGGATTTTTGGCAATTCGGTGGCCATTTCTTCCTTGGCAATGCGGAAGGCTTCGCCCATGCCCACAATTTGATGCGTGGCCAAGGTGCCGGAGCGCATGCCACGCTCGTGGCCACCACCGTGCATTTGGGCATCAATGCGAACGCGGGGCTTGCGGCGTACATACAGGGCACCCACACCTTTGGGGCCATAGGTTTTGTGGGCTGAGAAGCTCATGAGGTCCACTTTCAGCTTGTTCAAATCGATGTCGATTTTGCCAGTGGCTTGGGCAGCATCGACATGGAACACAATGCCTTTCTCGCGGCACAGCTCACCAATGGTCTCGATGTCTTGAATCACACCGATTTCGTTGTTCACATACATGACTGAAATCAGCACGGTGTCAGGACGAATGGTGGCTTTCAAGACATCCAGGTCGATCAAGCCATTTTCCCGAACATCCAGATACGTGGCTTCAAAACCGTGGCGTTCCAGCTCGCGGAAGGTGTCCAGCGTGGCTTTGTGCTCGGTTTTCACCGTGATGATGTGCTTGCCCTTGCTTTCACCGTAAAACATGGCCGCGCCTTTGACAGCCAGGTTGATGGACTCGGTTGCGCCCGATGTCCAGACGATTTCGCGGGGATCGGCATTGACCAACGCAGCCACATGGCCACGGGCCTTTTCAACCGCGTCTTCTGCTTCCCAGCCGTACGCATGGCTGCGTGATGCGGGGTTGCCAAAACTTTCGCGCAGGAAGGGGATCATGGCATCGACCACGCGGGGGTCCACAGGGGTTGTGGCGCTGTAATCGAGGTAAATCGGCATCTTCATGTTCAACTGCTCCAAATGTGTTCTGTCGTATCGTGTGTTACTCAGGCTTGGGCTGCGGTATTCAAATCCATCGGCCTGTCGCGAAACTGAATGGTTTTTCCTGTGCCCTTTTCGGCGTCTTTTTGGCGGTGTTTGTCCACCAGGCACTGCAAGCTGACCGAGCCCAGGTATTCCAGCATTTTCTGGTTCAGGCTGGACCACAGGTCGTGTGTCATGCACTGGCCTTCATCGGTGCAGTTTTCCTTGCCGCCACATTGGGTTGCATCCAGTGGCTCATCCACAGCCAGAATGACATCGGCAACGCTGACCTTGGTCAGTGGTCGCGAAATCTGATAGCCACCGCCTGGGCCGCGAACACTATCCACCAGCGCATGGCGGCGCAGTTTTGAGAACAATTGTTCGAGGTAGGACAGCGAAATATTCTGGCGTTGACTGATGCCAGCCAACGACACGGGGCCTTCATCCTGCTGAAGGGCGAGGTCGATCATCGCTGTGACGGCAAAACGGCCTTTCGTGGTCAATCGCATGGCACAAACCCAATTCCGAGTATTTTGGTCAAGTATAACAAAGTTGACTAAATCACTCAACTTTGATGTGGTGCAACATGGCTGGGGAAAACCCGATTTTGGTTTGTCAGAATATTGCGGCACTGCGCGGTTACCTCACCCTTGGCTTTACCTTCGAGGGGCGTTCGGACCGGGCTACCGGTGTTGCTGGGGAGCAGTAAAAAGGCACGGGCTAACTTTGCTGCTACAGGGGCGGTCAACAGCCATCGGTTACTGGCGTTGCTTGGTGACATCAACCCGGCCGAAGGCTAAACCGGGTCAGCACCATCTGCATGAAACGGCACAGCCGGCTCGGCCGAGGTTTGCGAACCCGTCGCTTCATATCCCAAGCGCACGTAAATCGGTGCGTAGGGCTCGGCCTGCGTCACCTTGACCAAACCTTCTCGAGTCAGTTCCAGCATGGCGATGAAGTGAACCACCACCACAGCCACCCCTTTTGCGGTGTCAAACATGTCAAAAAATTCAACGAATTTTTGGGTTTGCAGACGGCGCAATATTCGGGTCATGTGCTCGCGCACAGACAACTCCTCGCGAGAAATCGTGTGGGCCTTTACCAAAGAGGCCCTGCGCAAAATGGCTTGCCACGCCTCTTTCAGCTCGTCTGAATTCACGTCAGGGTACTGCACCACTGTGCTCGGGTCGTGATGTGCGTGGGGCGTCCAGAAATCTCGACCCAGCATGGGCACGCGGTCTAGCTCCTGAGCAGCCAGCTTGATTTGTTCGTACTCAATCAGCCGCCTGGCCAGCTCGGCACGGGGGTCTTCTGTATCGTCTTCACCGTCTTTGGGAATAACCGGCAGCAACATGCGCGACTTGATTTCGATCAACATGGCGGCCATCAGCAGGTACTCAGCAGCCAATTCGAGGTTGCGGCTTCGTATTTCTTCCACATAGGTCAAGTACTGACGGGTCAGTTCGGCCATGGGGATGTCCAGAATATTGAAATTCTGTTTGCGAATCAGGTAGAGCAACAGGTCCAGAGGGCCTTCAAAAGCCTCCAGGAACACCTCTAGCGCATCGGGTGGGATGTAGAGGTCTTTGGGTACATTGAACAGTGGCTCGCCGTACAGGCGAGCCAAGGCCAGACCGTCCACTGTGTTGGGCGTGCTGTCCTGGGCGCTGCTCAGCCCGACATCGGCAAGCTCTGGGGTGCTCATGCGGGCGTGCTCATGGGTTGGTGCTTAATTGCTCTGGTACACGTAAGGTTTTTGGGGAACCTTGGCCGTTTTGAAGCCGGCTTGCAGTTCGCGGTCCAGTTGCTTGTCCCACAGCAACGAACGTCCTTTGAGCTGTTCCTGTTCCAGATGGGGGCGTTCCTGTTTCAGTTGATTCAGAAATTGTGTTGCTTCAGATTCGTAGTGCGCCATGTTCAATGCCTGTTCAAAGGGTTTTCTTGGATTTTATCAGGGGGCCTGCGTCAAAGGCCCGCCATGGTCAACTGATTTTCATGCCGGGCGTCAAAGGTCCGGTCGCGGTCAGGGTGGACAGCACCGAGTCATTGTCTGCAGCGGCGCACAGCACCATGCCTTCGGACACGCCGAACTTCATTTTGCGTGGGGCCAAATTGGCCACCACCACCACGAACTGGCCCACCAGCGCCTCGGGTTTGTAGTGCGCAGCAATGCCGCTAAAAATGTTGCGTGGCTTGACCTCGCCCAAATCGACCGAGAGCTGAAGCAGCTTGGTTGAACCGTCAACCGCACTGCAACTCAGCACTTTGCCCAGGCGTAAATCGACTTTGGCAAAGTCGTCGATGGCAATGAATTCGCCCGCTGCGGCGTTTGTTACTGGCGCAGCACTGGCGCCCAGCGACTGTTTATTGGCTTCAATCAGCGCCTCAATTTGTTTGGCGTCGACCCGCTGCATCAAGTGTTTGAACGGAGAAATTGCCTGGCTGGATTCCAGTGGGTGGTTCACACTGCGCCAATTCAACTGTCCAACACCCAGCAATTGCTCCGCATTGCTCGCCAACGTTGGCAGCACGGGTTTCAAGTACACCGTCAACAGCCGGAAGGCTTCCAAGCACACCGAACAGGCGGTGTGCAGTTCGGTCCGTTTGTCCTCGTTTTTTGCCAGGTCCCACGGCTTTTCCTGATCGACATAGGCGTTTACTGCATCAGCGCCCGCCATGATTTCACGAATTGCTTTGCCATATTCACGCTCGTCGAAGTGCTCAGCGATGGTCGCGGCCTGCGCGCGCAGCTGTTGCAGCAAGGGGTGCTGCATGGCGTTGTCCTGCACCTTGCCATCAAAGAACTTGACCAAAAAGCCGGCGCTGCGGCTGGCAATGTTGATGTACTTGCCCACCAAATCACTGTTCACCCGGGCCGTAAAGTCGGTGAAGTTCAGGTCCAGGTCTTCCATGCTGGAATTCAATTTCGCGGCAAAGTAATAGCGCAGCCACTCTGGGTTCAGCCCTTGTTTGATGTAGCTTTCAGCGGTGATGAAGGTGCCTCGGGATTTGCTCATCTTGGCGCCATCCACGGTCAGAAAGCCATGCGCATTCACTTTGGTGGGTGTGCGAAGGCCTGCGAACTGCAACATGGCCGGCCAGAACAGGGCATGGAAATACAGAATGTCTTTTCCGATGAAGTGAATCATTTCGGTTTGGGTGTCAACCGCCAGAAATTCCTGGTAGTCCACGCCAATCCGCTCGCAGAGGTTCTGAAAGCTGGCGAAATAACCCACGGGCGCATCCAGCCAAACATAGAAATATTTGCCGGGCGCGTCAGGAATTTCAAAGCCGAAGTAAGGTGCATCGCGGGAAATGTCCCAGTCGGCAAGTTTTCCACTGCCTTCCTCGCCCAACCATTCCTGCATTTTCCGGCTGCCTTCGATTTGCAGGCGGCCTGGGCTTTGTGTCCATTGGCGCAAAAACTGTTCGCACCGCGGGTCAGACAACCTGAAGAAATAGTGGTCTGAGCTTTTTCGTACGGGTGTTGCCCCCGACACGGTGGAGTATGCGTTTTTCAGCTCTGTGGGTTGGTAGGTTGCCCCACACACTTCACATGAGTCACCGTACTGATCTTTGGCACCGCACTTGGGACATTCGCCCTTGATGAACCGGTCAGGCAGGAACATGCTTTTAACCGGATCATAAAACTGCTCAACCGACCGGGTTTCAATCAGACCTTGTTCTCGAAGCCGCTTGTAGATGGTTTCGCAATGGGCTTGGTTCTCGGGCGCGTTGGTTGAATAGTAGTTATCGAATCCGACAAAAAAGCTGGCGAAGTCACGCTGGTGTTCCAGGCTGACCCGTGCAATCAGTTCTTCAGGTGAAATACCCTCGGCTTGCGCGCGCAGCATGACTGGTGTGCCGTGGGTGTCGTCTGCGCACACGTAATACACCTCATGCCCCAGCATTTTCTGAAAACGAACCCAGATGTCGGTTTGGATGTACTCCACCAGGTGGCCCAAATGAATGGCGCCATTGGCATACGGAAGTGCAGAGGTAACGAGAATGCGGCGTGTCACGGTGATTCACAAAGGGTGTCGGTACAAGCCGACATTGTACTTCGGGATGCCTACGTGAGGCGCTAAGTTGTGTGGTGCCCGGGACCGGAATCGAACCGGTACGCCCCTTTTACGGTAAGCGGCGGATTTTAAGTCCGCTGTGTCTACCAATTTCACCACCCGGGCGGCCTGCAGATGTATTTGGAGGCGGGGGTCGGAATCGAACCGGCGTACACGGAGTTGCAGTCCGCTGCATGACCACTCTGCCACCCCGCCAAGGGTGTTCTACGCGGCATAAAAGCCACCCGTAGACGTGGAAAAGGGGAAGTGTAGCACTTCCCCTTTGGAAATATGGAGCGGGAAACGAGGCTCGAACTCGCGACCTCAACCTTGGCAAGGTTGCGCTCTACCAACTGAGCTATTCCCGCGTTTTCAGCAACAATGTGTCGCTGAGAGAACGAAATTATAGCAATTAATTTGCACCTGTCAAACACTTTTTTAAAATTTTTTGGAATGACACGGGTTTGCTTAAAGTTTGGGCAAACCCGCGCGGGGCCTTGTTGCCGGTCCATGCGAACGTGTTAATTTTCAAGTGGTTGATTCACCGTGGAAATGTACTGTGACCAACCGTTTTTTCGCAATTCACAGGCGGGGCATTGGCCACAGCCATAACCCCAGTCGTGCAGTAGGCTGCGGTCGCCCATGTAACAGGTGTGTGTTTGAGTCCGTATGATGTCCAGCAAGGCTGCTCCACCCAGTTGTGCCGCCATTTTAAAGGTGTCGGCTTTGTCGATCCACATCAAGGGTAGTTCAAACCGGAACTGGCTGGCCATGCCCAGATTGGTGGCCACCTGAAGGGCCTTCAACGTGTCTTCCCGGCAATCTGGATAGCCCGAAAAGTCTGTCTGGCACATGCCACCGACCAATGTGTTCAGTTCCCGGCGATAGGCCACGGCGCTGGCAATCAGAAAGAACACCAGGTTACGGCCTGGTACAAATGTGTTGGGCAAGCCACTTTCCGAGAGCTCAATTTTGCGGTTTTCGGTCAGAGCGCAATCCGATATCTGGCCCATCCAACCCAAGTCAATGACCCGGTCTTCTCCAATTTTATGAGCCCAAGCTGGGAATGCTGTGCGAATGCCTGTTAGCACCTTCAAGCGGCAGTCCAATTCCACCCGGTGTCGTTGCCCATAGTCAAAACCGATGGTTTCGACATGATCAAATCGGGACAGGGCCCAAGCCAGGCAGACGGTGCTGTCCTGGCCGCCTGAGAATAGGACCAACGCTTTGTTTGACATGCTGTTTGACGATGTGGGTGTTAACTCAACATCTCAATTGTAGCGTGTTGTGACTTTGGGCCGACTGTCGCCACGTGTTTGCGGGCTGGAGCGGATGTGAAAAAGCCCCGCTGAATGGTCGGGGCTTTAAAGGGCTTGATCGTTTTGGCGATGTTCCGGCTTTTCGGGTCAGCTGGCCAAGCCAGCGGAGATCGCGTATTTGACCAATTGAACACTGGAGTCGAGGCTGAGTTTTTGAAGCAGCCGTGCACGGTATGCATCAATGGTTCGTGGGGATACCTTCAGCAGCTCTGCGATTTCGCGCCGTGGGCGGCCTTGCGCAATCAGTGTGAGTACTTGGCGTTCGCGACGGGTCAGTTGTGTAGTCTCTTCGTCGTCCTGGAACGTGTTCAGCTTTCCGCCCAGCTCAGTGCGTTCTGGCGTGTGGGTTGCATTGGGTTTGGCATTGACCAGCTCCGGTGCAACGAAGCGCACGCCCGCTGCCACGGTGTCGATGGCCTCGCGCAGTGTTTCTACTGAGGATTGGCGGCCCACACATGCCCAAACACCTTGTTTGAAGGCCATGGCCAGAATGTCTTGCGCTGATCCCTCGCAGACCAACACGATGCGGACGTCGGCGTAATGCTCACCGATATGCTCAACCACTGTTTCGCCATGGCTGCTGCCTTTTTCCAGTGTAACAACCACGATTCGGGTCTCGGCGCTGGCCAGGTGATTGTCAATCTCTGCAAGGGTTGTTCGGTTGGTCACGAACATGGGTTGCAGGCTGACAGTGCGGCTTACAGACGATGGATTCAGTGCTGACGAATCACGCCCTGGGCTGGTGCGGCCAGCCATTATTTTTTCATTTGTCATAGTCCCACCCAAGGTCGGCTGGTTTGGCCAGCTCGTACGTAGTGTCATGTTAGCCCCGCATTTGACGTTCACGTTCTGTACTGCAACGATTGTGACTGTTACTTAACACCTCATAAATCGGATTCAACTATCAGTCGGTAAAGTTAGCGCTTGTCAATTCGGGGGTATCCAATATGGGGATAGATCTTTCGGTAATTGTCTGTAAGCAAACCAACACAAGATGCTGTTCGGTCCCTTTAACTTTTGCTAGTATCACTGAGCTGAGGGATACCGAGAAGTTACATCCCCAGATGCGGGTGGCCCTATTGAGCGGTTTGACCTGAAAAACTGGGCTTATTTGACAGACCCTGACACCCGCTCGGCCAGTAAATTACGACAGTAAAGAATCGTTCCATTCCAGAAACGACCTCTCGGGGACACTCATTTGAAAGACGAACTGGCTTCTCTGATCGAGCGCATTGCCAATCGCGACCGCCGCGCGTTTGAGGAGCTGTATCGCCTCACGTCCCGGAAGATGTTCGCGGTGGCCATGCGCATCGTTCGTGAGCCTGGCGTCGCCCAAGATGTCATTCAGGATTCCTACATCCGCCTCTGGCGGTATGCCCACACTTTCAATGCCAAGCTGTCTGCCCCGGAAACCTGGTTGCATCAAGTGGTTCGCAATCGGGCCCTGGACCTGATCTCTCAGCAAGGGTATGCGCAAAACTGCATTTCAATCGACCAGTTTGCCGACAATGATGATGGTGAGCCCAATGCGCTGCTGGAGGCCCACAGCACCCATGCCGATGAAGGTGATTCGGGGCAGGTGATGCGGGATTGCGTTCAGAAGCTGGAAGGCAAGTATCGCCAAGTGCTGACCCTGGCCTATAACCATGGGATGAGCCACGCAGAAATCGCGGATCACTTGGACGTTCCTTTGGGTACGGTGAAAACCTGGGCCCGGCGCGGTTTGATTGAATTGAAAGCGGTCTACGACGAGTACCAATCGGAGTTGACGGCCATGTCACTGGCTGCAGTGAACAAACACCGCCAGGATGCTGAGCAACCTGGTTTCATGGCCTAGGAGGCATTCATGACCGATGATGAAAAAAACTGGTTGGCGGCCGATTATGTGCTGGGTGTATTGCGTGGCGCGGAAAAACTCGCTTTTGAGCAGCAGATGCGCCATGACACCATACTGGCAAGAAGTGTGCTGGACTGGCAAACGCGCCTGAGTCTGATTGATGGTCAAGGCCAGGCCTTCACGCCGTCGATGAGTGAGGCTGACATTGATGCGGCCCTGGGGCAGGTGTTTGAACGGGTTTGCAAGGCGATTGACGCTCAGTCTGAGGCGGACGTGAAGTTAAACAACCCGTTGACTCGGCTTAGTCGCGAGCAATTGGGTGCGATGCGCCCGGCGGTTGTGCGCATGATTGCCTCCTACCTGGTGCTGCTGGAGCGTTTGAAAGCCCAGCAAGCCCGCATGGCCAGTTCCGCTGGCCTGGCCTGAAAATCTAGGATTTTAGAATGTCAGTCAAATATTTGTTCAAAGAACGCCTGGAAGCACTCTGGAACTTCGGCTTAAAGTCGGGCAGTAACGCTGGGGAAGAGGGCGAGGCTGCTGCCTTGGGGCAACAGGGTGAGCGCACGGTTCAAAGCGTGATTCGCGGCGCCTTGCCCATGCTCAAACGAGCCGCGTTGCTGTCAGTGTTTGTCAACTTGGTGGCCTTGTTTCCGGCGGTGTTTTCTTTGCAAGTGTACGACCGCGTTATTTACCGCGGTGGCTTGAATACCTTGGTGGCGTTGTTGATTGGCATGGCCATTCTGATGGCGGCCGATTTGATTTTACGGTCGTTCCGTGCTCGGGTTTTGCGGGTGGCCGCAGTGAAAATCGATGGTCAAATCGCCAGTGACCTCATGAACAAAATTCTGGCCATTCCGCTGCGTCAGCTGGAGGCCAAATCCACCGCTGCATGGTACGCGCTGTTCAAGGATGTTGACACGGTGCGGGTGGTGTGGAGTGGGGCTGTGGCCATGACCATTCTGGATCTTCCGTTTGCCATCTTGGCTTTGGGCCTGATTGCCACCATCGCCTTGCCCATTCTGCCCGTGGTGCTGGCTGGTTTGGCGTGCCTAGCCAGCCTGGCTTGGTATAGCTCCGGTGAATTCCGTAAACGCAGGGTCGAAGAATTCGCCCGGGCCCGTCGCCGGGACGAGGTGTTGGCTGAGGTGTGTCGAGGTCGTGAGGCCATCAAAAGCCTGGTGCAAGATGACTCGGCCAAACGGGCTTGGGTATCCAGTTACAACTCCTGGGTTCAGGAAAGCTTCAGCAAAAACGGCGAGCTGGAAGATCAGCGCGAACTGTCGACCACCATCATGCTGTGCGTGAACGTGGCCATCACCGCCGTGGGTGCCTTTTCCGTGATTAACCAGTGGATGACTGTGGGTGGTTTGATCGCCTCCAACATGTTGGCCAGCAAAGCGATTGGACCATTGGCAGCGTTGTCCGGACACTGGCGTTCAATTGCCCATGCCCGTGAGGCCACTGACCGGTTGAATGATGTCTTGGCTGCGCAGGAAGAAAAACAGGCCACAGGCCTGAGCTTGCCGATGCCGTCTGGCGCCTTGCGCCTGGAAAACGTGAGCTATCAGCACGTGGGTGCACAAAAAGAAGTGGTCAAAACCGTTTCCGCTCAAATCGGTCCGAGAGGGTTGTATGGATTGGCGGGCGACAACGGGGCGGGCAAATCCACCTTGCTGAAACTGCTCCGCGGTCTGTATGAACCACAAGAAGGGCGGGTGTTGCTGGACGAGTATGATCTGTCGCAGTTCTCCCGGGTGGAATTGTCCAAGTGGATCGGATTTTTACCTCAAACCTCCCAATTGTTTGAAGGCACGATTGTCGACAACCTGCGACGGTCAAATCCCGATGCCAGTGACGAGCAGATCCTTCTGGCATCCAAGCGGTCGGGTGCGCATGACTTCATTGCCAAGATGCCCGATGGTTACATGACGCAAGTGGGCGAGGGCGGTAACCGGCTCTCTGGCGGTCAGCGCCGCCGCATTGCGATCACCCAGGCGTTTTTAAGTGATGCGCCAGTGTTGTTGCTGGATGAGCCCACCAACGACCTGGACTTTGCAGCGGAAACCCATTTGATGGCTGTTTTTAAAAGCCTGGCGACCGTGAAAACGATTGTGATGGTGACCCACTCGGTCCGGCTCATGTCCATTTGCGACAAGATTATCTATCTCGACAAGGCATCCAAACTCCATGTGGGTGCCACACCCGAGATGTTGAAGCTGCTGTATGGCATTTCCGTGCCGAAACCGGTGGCACCGGTGGCCAAGCCGACCGTGGCTCCGGTCACTGATCAGTCGGCGCCAGGTGGCTTAAGCAGTGCGTCAGCGGTGTCCGATACTGACACCAGCGGCAAAGCGGCCCAGGCCTGATGAGTGAGACACCGGACATGAACAAACCCAACAACGCGGTGGCTGAAGTGCCCAAGCGAGAGCCCGCCCTGCGAAACGACCCTCAGGTGATTGAGGTTCCCTCGTTGTACAAACCCACCGGCGGCACCTTTGACACCAAGAGCAAATTCGCTTTGGGGCTGATTTCGATTGCGCTGTTTGCCTCGTTGTTTATTCGGGTCGATCAGGTGGTCAGTGCACCTGGTAAGGTCATCCCGTCCAGCCGCATCAAAACAATCCAGCACTTAGAAGGCGGTATCGTCAAAGAGCTGGATGTGAAGGAAGGCGATGTGGTGAAAGAAGGGGATGTGTTGGTTCGCCTGGACTTGGCCACGTCCGGGATCAACATTGAGGAATTGAAAAGCCGCCGGGCAGCGCTGGAAATGAGCCGTGCACGTCTCATTGGTGAAGCCTCCGGCAAGCAGCCTGAGTACCCTGCCGAGCTCATCAAGGATTTTCCAGAACTGTATCGCACCGAACAGTCCACCTACATTGCCCGCATGGCAGAACTCAATGGCGTTTTGTCCGTGAATGACAGCCAAACGCTGGGCAACCAGGGCAAGGTGGGTGAGTTACAAGCCAAGCTCGACGGTTTGCAAAACCGTGAAGTCACCACAGCCCGCGAGTTGGAAATCACCAAGGAATTGGTCCGTGAACGGTTGGTGTCCCAGTTGGAGTATTTGACCAAAAAACGTGAATACGACAGCTTGGTGGCCGAGATCAACTCCATTCGTCAAACCATTGCATCTGCCCAGGCGGCGGTCACCGGCGGTCGTGCCAAGCGCATGGAAGAAGACGGCAAATTCAGGCGTCGTGCGGCTGATGAACTGACCACCCTCGAACGTCAATTGGCCAGCTTGAAGGAAGACATTGGCCGCGCCACGGATCAGCGGGACCGCGCTGTGATCAAATCCCCGATTGACGGGGTGGTGAAAAACCTGAAACTTCAGGCTGTGGGCAACGTGGTCCGTCAAGGTGAGCCCATGATGGAAGTGGTGCCGGTTGACGAAGTGCTGGTGGTTGAAACACGGCTTTCACCGTCAGACCGTGGCTATGTTTCGCTGGAACAAGAGGCTCAGGTTAAAGTCTCGGCGTATGATTTTCTGCGTTACGGCACACTGCCCGGGAAAGTCAGTCAGATTGCTGCGGACACCGATCCAGGCAGTGAAGAAACCGGTCCATACTATCGGTTGATTGTGAGCACTGACAAAGCATTTTTTGGCACCGCTAGCGCTCCGCTGCGGATATCACCGGGCATGACGGCCGAGGTTGACATCAAGGTGGGCTCACAGCCCTTTATTTACTATCTGCTTAAACCAGTATTGAAACTGAAGTACGACGCTTTCAGGGAACCATGAACAAAAACCATTGGGGTGGGAACAAGCTGCAGGCAATCTTGCTGGTGCTGGCCGGCTTGTCTGTGAGCGCACATTGCATGGCTGAAGTGGCCGTCAAAAAGGGCGTCAACAGCGCAGCCCGCCGCATATCACCGGCTGAAGCAGCCGACATGTCAATTCCCGACCAAGCGAAGTTCCGCTTCCTCAACATGTTGCGAACCAACCCGGAAATTGCAACATCGCGCATCAACTTGAACGCCCAGCAGTATGTGGAAGACGCTGCCCGTGCAGCCTACTATCCCAAGTTGACTGTGGGTGCGAATGCCAGTTCAAGCTCCACCGTCACCAACCGCCAGTCCACGGACATCACCGTGACTCAGCCTATCTACACGGCCGGACGCATCGGCGCACGGGTGGATGCCGCGTTGGCCGATGAAACGATTGCGCAAGGCCAATTCAACAAAACAGTGCAGGATGTGGTGCTGGAATCATTCATTGCCAGCAATAACCTGTCCCGAAATTCATTGTTGGTCGATGCATCACGCGCTGCGGTAAGTGCGGTTTCTCAGCTGTTGGCCTTGGAAGAAAAACGGGTGGAGTTGGGCGGTAGCGGTATCACCGATGCCCAGTTCGCCAAGGCTCGGTTGGCTGTGACCCAAGACCGTTTGGTGAACTACGAGGGGCAGTTGGACGAATCCCGCGCGACCTATTTCAAATATTTTGGTGCCTATCCGGAAGGGTACAACGTGCCGGAACTTGAAATCACCAAGACCATGCTGCCACCCAATCTGGACGATGCGGTGAACAAAGCCCTGTTTGCCAATCCCGATATCCGCGTGGCTGAGGTTCAAATCACCAAAGCCAAACACAATTACAAAGCGGAAGATGCGAGCCTTTACCCCTCCTTGAACCTGGTGGGGATTCAACAGTTTTTTGGTGAAAAAGATCCATTTACGGGCAAAAACACCGACAGCTCTGTGAACTTGCGTTTGTCTTACAGTGCCTTTTCTGGCGGTGAACAGGTGGCCCGCGTTAACCAGGCTGCAGCCACCATCGATACACGGCGAACGCAATTGACCTCGTCCCGCATGCGGGTGGAAGAATCGGTTCGTTTTCAATGGGGGCGTTATTTGGCCGGTACTGCGCGGTCCAACACCTTGCGCAACGCCTATGCTGATTCACTGCAGGTGTTCAAAAACCGCAAACGCCTGCGTGACTTCGGCCGCGAAACCGTGATCGTGATGCTGGATGCCCAGGTTGAGTACTTCAACGTGCTGATTGCCTATGTGAACGCGGTGTTCGATGCTCGGGAGGCTGGTTTTCGCCTGATGCACGCCATGGGCCAAATGATGCCCACCGCTGGTGCAGAGGCCACGTGGTTTGCCCAGTTTTTTGCTCAGCAAACCGAGCGCGCTAGGCTGGAGGAAAGTCTGAAGGCCACCGCAGACATCGCCAGCAGCCCGGCAGACCAGGACATTGCCAAGCGCTTGGGCCTGGATGTAAGCCAGAAAGAGATTCAGAAGGCCTCTGAATTCACGCTGACACCGGCCCAGCGTTTGCAGGTGGAGCGGGAGGCGGAAAAGGTTCGAGTAGCGCCCAGCGACAATGAGAAGGGTTTGAAGCCCAAACTTCGCGCAGCGCCCATTTTAGACCCCCGTTTTTATCGGTAAGTAAAACCTTGATTGTTGTCGGTAAAGTGCGGACAATGTGAATTAGAAGCACTTTTACCCGCCAATTCCTGGCATTCCTGTGCTCCCTGGCTTGAGACACTAGTCTTATCGGGGAAGACCATTTGGGGCCGGGGCTTGACCGGTTCTCTTGAACAGGGAAGGCAAGATCATGGGTGACACACCGCAGTTTGAATCGCAGTGGACAAGTCTGGATGCAGACCTGCAAAAAGCAGAGTCGGTGCTTGCCGATCCGCATGCGCTGAACATGCAGATTCTTCAGTCCACCATTGATCACATCCCTCAAGACCTCTCGGCCGCCAGTGCCAGCCTGCCCAAGCCGACACTCAACAATCCGATTGCGCACAGTTATGCCACTGCCCCGTTGGGTGGTGTGGCGCCGGCTTTCTCGGGTTTGGGTTTACTGGCCGCGACGGCAGACCATGGGGGTGCAGCATCCGCACTGGGCTTGGTGTCCTCCACTGCTGCCGCAGCGCCCAGCAGTTTTGGAAAAACCAGTTTGGGTGATGCCGCTCAGCTGTCGCATTTGGGTGCGAAAGCCTTGGTCGATACCATGCCGCCAGAACGTCTGGCCGATTCTCTGCCTTTGCTCAAACCGATTGTTGGACAGGAGTCTCACAGCATGAGTCCCGAACTGGATCATTTGTTGGCTTCGTTCATGAGTCCTGAAGCCATGTCGTCTGCCATGGACCCTGCACACTTTGTACAAGGACTGGGCAGCAATCCCAGCGCGGATGCACTTCAAGCTGCCATCAACACCTTGGTTGATCAAATCAATTTGCTGAACAGCACCTTTGAACCTGTTTATGAAAACTTGGGAGTCGATGTTTCTCAACAGGTGAGCGATTACTCCGCGTTGCCCAGCAACGACCTCGGCGTGATTCTTCATGACGATGCATCGAACCTCAGCGATTCGCTGTCGTCACTGCTGCACATCACCGATACCATCGGTAACCCGTCGATCGATAACCTGTTGCATTTGGGCAATGCAGTGGATGATGTGGTGTCTCTGGTGGGTAGTTTGCCTGGTGTTGATTTGTCACCTGTCTTGACGCCGGTAACGGATGTGGTCGGAGGCATCACAGATGGTGTGGGCGGTATCGTGGGGGACATCACGCACCCCATCACCGACATTGTCGGTGGCATTACCGAGCCGATCACCCAGCCCATCACGGATATCGTCGGTGGCATTACCGAGCCGATCACCCAGCCCATCACGGATATCGTCGGTGGCATTACCGAGCCGATCACCCAGCCCATCACGGATATCGTCGGTGGCATTACCGAGCCGATTACCCAACCCATCACCCAACCCATCACCCAGCCGATTACCGATGGTGGTGGCTTGTTGGGCACGGCAACGGGTGGCCTGCTGGGCACACTCCAGGCGGACCCTGCGCCTGCCCCCGATACCAGCATGCTGAACTCGCTGAGCAGCGGTATTTCTAGCACTGCAGGCTCTGCAGAGGGCGCTGTGTCCCACCTGTTGGGTGGTTTGGACCCAACGAAGACTTAAGAATGTCCGATTCGATTTGAATCCGAATTGTGGGCTGTGTCGTATAATTGACATAGTCACAACGTTCGGACGTTACCGTGCAACCCACTGCAATTCAAATTCAGGCAGACGACAACCACAGCACAGTTCAAGGTGAACTGATCGACGTTGCACGTGCGGCGTCCATTCGGGTGTTTGAACACAGTGCACCTTCCGGTGATGTCGGTTTGGTCCGGCTGGATTCCGTGTCAGGTGTGTTGAAAGGGGCGCACATACAATCCACGGTTGGCGAAGTGTCTACCTTGGGCGACGTCCGTCTGTTTGCCAGCCACTGCGTATCAGATTCCAGTTTGCTGGGTGAACACCCCCTGGTGTCTGGTACAGCCACAGCGGGTCTTTGGATGGAATCCGAACCTGCCGGAGCCCTTGCCCACATGACACACGATCACAGCACTGCCCATCTGGGCCATGATTTGACAGGGTTGATTCCAAAAATTGATGCCGCCTTGGCAGGTCATCTCAGTGCGGGTGAGCTGAACCAACTGATTGCAGATCTTCAAAGCCAGGTGCTCGACCTCAACAGCGGCGGTCAGCAGTTGTTTGGCGACCTGAGTAGCGACATTCATTCGACTGTGCATGAACTGCAGGGGCTCGACAGCCATGTTCTGCTCAGCACCATGAGCCTGGACAGTGCTTATTTGGGAGACCCAGTATTGGATGCCATGACTGCGTCCACGCCACTGGCCACCCTGACCACGCTGGATGGTTTGTTTACCTCGCCAGAGGCGTTCCCCCTGACACTGGATTTTTCAAATCCGCACAGCGTGCACGAGGCAACTGAACTGTTCGCCGCAGCTGGTGGCTCTTCCATCAATTCGTCCGCTTCGTCGGCCGATTCGGGGCTTGTGGCTGATTCGGGCAACAACACCAACGACTTGGGTTGATCTCAGCGGGTTGTAATCCGCCGTTCACTGTCGCGCAAACACCATCACATGGTCCAGTTCCAGCCGGATGCCAATGGGTTCCCCAATGGTGTGATTGTGGTGGCTGGGAACCAGCGCCATCACCTGATCGCCACTGTCCAAGGCCAGCGTGTACAAAAAATCGGCGCCGCGAAAAGCCTTCCGAACAACCCGTGCTTGTAGTGGACTGGCGTCGTCGTGGATGATGTCATCCGGACGAACCAAAACGTCGAATTCCCCATCGCAGGGTACCTGGCTTTGCTGCAGCGGCAATTCGCCCAGTTCGAAGGCGATGCCTTGCGCTGAGCGGCGCGCCGGCAAAAACACGCCCTGACCAATGAAGTCAGCCACCATTCGGGAATTCGGTTGGTGGTACAGCGCGTAGGAAGAGCCCCACTGCTGCAATCGACCCTGATCCATCACGCCGATTTCGTCGGCCATGCTGAATGCTTCATGTTGATCGTGCGTTACCAAAATGGCACTCATGCGCTCAGCTTTTAGAATATCCCGAACCTCCAGGGTCAAGCGCTCTTTCAGTTCAACATCAAGATTGGAAAACGGCTCATCGAGCAACATGAGTGCCGGGCGTGGTGCCAGGGCCCGCGCCAAGGCCACACGTTGCTGTTGGCCACCAGACAGTTCGTGCGGGTACCGTCGGGCCAGGCTTTGCAATCCGACCAGCTCGAGCAGATCGCTGCAGCGCGCTTTCCGGTGTGCAGCCGGTTCGCCGTGGAGCCCAAACGCAATATTGTCCTGAACAGTGAGGTGGGGAAACAGCGCGTAGTCCTGGAATACCACACCCACTTGACGTTTTTCCGGATTCAGAACCTCTCCGGGCTTGCTCACGCACCGACCTGCAATTCGGATTTCTCCGGACGATGGCGGTAGGAAGCCGGCGATGGCCCGAAGCAGGGTTGTTTTACCGCAGCCAGACGGCCCCAACAAACAGGCAATGGTGCCCGCCTTGAGCGCAAAGCCAATGTCTTTGACTGCGGGTTCACCGGCGCCAGCATACCCAATGGTCAGACGGTCAATCTCAAGTGCCAGGGAAGGAGTGTCCATGGATGAACAGCGCAGCTGCCAACTTAAAGTAAAATGATAATTACTTCTATTTTGCCATGCTTAGGCGGTTGGTTTGTTGACATTGGGTATTCGAAGTCGGGTTTCAGCGGGTTTGCTGGCGGCCATGTTGCTGTTGCCGTTCTGTTGCCTGGCGGGTATGGCCTTGGTGGGGCTTTACTCAGCGCCAGACGTCTTGCTGCACCTGATGTCCACCACCTTACCTGGTTTGTTGTTTCAAACACTGGGGCTTGCCTTGGGTGTCATGGTTCTCACCAGCACCATGGGTGTATTGCCAGCTTGGTGGATCACCACCCACGAATTTCCAGGCCGGCGCTGGATTGAATGGTTACTGATTCTGCCGCTGGCCATGCCATCCTACGTGATTGCCTATGCGTACACCGATGCCTTGCAGTTTTCCGGCCTTTTCTCCACCCTGTTGCGCTCGCTGCTGGGACTACAATTCCGGATGCCTGACATTCGGTCGCTCACTGGTGCAATACTGGTCTTGTCTTTTGTGCTTTATCCCTATGTCTACCTCCTGGCGCGTGCGTCCTTTCTGGCCAGAAGCCCCTCACTGATGGATGCGGCCCGATCGCTCGGATACTCAGCCACTCGCGCCTTCTTGCAGGTGGCATTGCCAGTGGCCCGCCCAGCCTGGGTGGCTGGTTTGGCGTTGGTGTTGATGGAGGCCCTGTCCGAGTTTGGCGCCTTGGCCTATTTCGGTGTGCAAACATTCACCACCGCCATTTTCAACACCTGGTTAAACCTGGGTGACCGGGCCTCTGCAGCCCTTCTATCCGTGATGTTGTTGCTGATGATGCTCGGTTTGATTGTGGCTGAGGGTCGAGCCCGTGGCCGTGCCCAGTTTTACACCCAGTCAGGCAAAGGGCAAACCATGGTACGCAGTCGATTGAAACCGCTGCAGGCTGCGGTGGTGATGACCCTGTGCACGCTGCCTTTCCTGCTTGGTTTTGTATTGCCAGTGATGTTTTTGCTTGTGTTGTTGCAGCATGTGGACACCTCAATTGACTGGGCACGCAGCTTGGCATGGGCCAAACATTCAGCCATCCTGGGCTTTTCGGCCGCAGGCGTGTCGCTCGTGTTGGCCGTGTTTTTGTCGTATCTCAAGCGCCAGCAGCCACAGCGCTGGATTCAAACTGTGCACCGTCTGGTTGCGCTGGGTTATGGGGTGCCCGGTGCCATTCTGGCGATTGCGATCCTTCTTCCACTGGCTTTTGTCGATCGCTTTACTTTTGAGATGGGATGGTCGCTGCCCGCACTGACCGGTAGTGTGGTCGCACTGGTGTATGCCTACAACGTCCGTTTTACATCGGCTGCCCTACAGGCCGTGGATGCCGGTCTGAATCAAATCACACGGCACATCGATGAGTCTGCTCGTGTGTTGGGGCGAACTGCTCGACAGGTGCTGTGGCAGGTACACCTGCCCATTCTCAGAGGGCCTCTGGCCACCGGTGTATTGCTGGTGTTGGTGGATGTGGTGAAGGAATTGCCAGCCACCTTGGTATTGAGGCCGTTTGATTTTGATACGCTCGCTGTGAAGGCGTATCAGTTTGCGGCCGATGAACGTTTGACCGAGGCTGCCGTGCCTTCATTGTTGATTGTTCTGGTTGCCCTGGTCCCCATTCTGCTGCTCATGCGCCAGGGCGCGCGCCAGCAGCAGTCGGGTACCGGGCACTAGTGCAGCTGCATGGTGTTGGGCAGTTCGGAGTCTTCTGGCAATTCTGCATGCATCAGTTCCCCTTCCGGATTGGGGTAGAGGGGTGAGCCACAGTCTTCGCAGTATTCCAGCGGAAAGCGTTCTTCCAGCACAGTGATCTTTCGGATACCGACTTCTTTCAGCAGGGCTTCAATCTTTGAACGGATAACAGGATTATCCGGTTCGCTTTCAATGTCTCGCTCGTACACTGGATCGGGCTCATTGCCATATTCTTCGCCAATGAGCGGCCACACCACACCGTGCACCACGTCCGGAGTGCCCTCCAGTGAAAATCCAATCCGATACTCCTCAATTTCGCCCCGGTCCACAAAAGCGCCCACACTGGCACAGATTTTTTGAGGCGGTACGTCCAGTGCACTCTCCAGGAACGCGGCCGATGCTCTGACCGAATAGGCCCGTGCCTCTTTCTCCGCCTCACGGCAAGCGTTGTACAGCCCGTTGGGCAGCATCAGTTCCAGCAGGCAACCGGGCATGATTTTCTGAAGTGCCTGACTTCCAACCACACGCCAGTTTTCCAGCACTTCTTCTTTGCTGAGCAACACGCCATTGCTATGGGATTCCACCTGCCATTTGAAAGCAGGTTGTCCGTTGGGCACTGCAATGGCTCCAATCAGGTAGCGGACATCTGACAAGAAACTCTGCGTTGCCGGAAGGTTTTCAGTGTCGATTCGAACCATGACCTTGTCCACGGCGGCCTGGCCCAATTGGCGCGCCAATTCAGCCGCAGATGTATAGCTTTCCGGCAACTGGTCCGGGCTAAACAGCATATTGGTCAGTACCAGATGCGCCTGATCGGACAGTACATTTTTGTGCAACAGTTCGGTGAACAAGGCCACCGTTGATTCATCAATTTTGCCCGATGGAATGTTGTAGGTTGACCAAGCCAGAATGGGCGCAGCCAACAACAGTACATCGACTGAACCGTCACCGATGGCTGGCGATTCAACCGTGTTTTCAATGGCAAAGGCCAGTTCGTCATAAGCGCGGTAGTTGGTGCTGTACAGATGGTCCAGTGTTTGAACCAGCGTGGTGTCGCTGCGGCTCTCCAGCATGGGTGCCAATGCCGCAAACAGCTTTTTTTTCCAGAATCGCCGTTCCAGGCGGCTACCCGCGTCGGCCAGCAATATGGCCAGGTTGGCCAGTGGCTTGGCATACTTGGAGAGCTTGGAGCGGGAGGCGGTGTTCAGCGGTTTTCGGCGCATGGGTGGTTCCTGTAGGGTTCCACCCATTGTAGTACGAGATGGTCCTGCTTACGCTTTTGCGGTGGCGGCTGGCGTTGGTTTGTCTCGCAGGTTGGACTGATCTGCCAAGCCAGGGCGTACCCACTCCGGTGGTGCCCAAATGTGCTTGATGCGTTGCCACAGTGGCCCAGGTTTTAACGCATCGCTGAACATGTCGCGCCATTCATGTGTGTTCAGGGTCCAGATGTTGTTGGTTGTGGGCTGGCGAACAATGCCGTAATCCACCGCTGCAACTTCCGGCTCAAAGGTGCCGAACAAACGGTCCCAAATAATCAGCACACCACCGTAATTCTTGTCGATGTATTCGGCGTTTCGACCATGGTGAACCCGGTGATGGGATGGCGTATTAAACACGAATTCAAACCATCGGGGCAGTTTGTCCACCGCTTGGGTATGCACGAAATACTGGTAACCCAGATTCACGCCATAGGCCAACAACACGGCCCACACTGGGAAGCCGATGATGAGCATGGGCGCCCAGAAAATCTGGTGCAGGTTCACGGCGTAAAAAAGGCTTTGACGCATGGCGGTGGTGGTCGTCATGTTCTCGCCACTGTGATGAACCACGTGGGCGCACCAAAACCACCGAATGCGATGGCTGGCCCGGTGAAACCAGTAATAACAAAACTCGATGCCAAACAGCAGACCGAGAAAATTCAGTGGGGTTACCTCAATGGTGGCCACACGAAAACTGTACAGCCACTCCATGAACACACTGACAAACAAGGCATACCACACCACTTCCATGGCCTGGTAAGTGCCGCCCAGCAGCATGTTGGTCATGACCTCTTGCTTTCTAAAAAAGAAAGACCGTCCAACCTTTTTCAGGTACAGATACTCGACCGCAGTGCCCAACAGGAACAGTGGGGTCAGTATGCTGAGGAATACCTGTTTCCAGTCCGGGTCAGGACCGAAAAACAGATGTATGGTGGGCAATGCCTGCTGGATCAGCGCTTCCATGTGGGGTCTCCCCGTGGTGTTGTGTTGATGTTGGCAGTGTGGCGGGAAATGGTCGACTGTTCTTGCGAAATCAGGACTATTTTTTGTGATTTCGCGCCAAATGGAATCTCGATGCACTGTGTTGGCGCTTTTTGCTCACCCCCGTGACGACGGCCGCAGGCTCATCACTTGAGCCCAGCCTCCCACGCCAAATACGCTGCAGCCACCTCGTTGGGTTTTTCCATCATCGGTACATGGCCTGTTTGGTCCATCAGGATTACCTTGGCCTGGGGCAAACCTTCGGCCAGTTCGGCAGCGCCATCCACATGCAGTACCCGGTCATTCTGACCCCACACAATCATGGCTGGGCCTTTGTAGCTGGATGCTTTCAATGTGCTGGCCAGGTCCGATGGCAGCGCCTTGAAGTCTTTGTAAATCCGTTGGTTCAATGCTTGATCTCGAATGGCACGTTCGGCCATGGCGTTCACCACAAAACCCGGTGCAAAAGCCGGCCGTTTGTACATCACCGTGTCCACAATATTGTCAAACTCCGCGCGGTTGCCTGCGGTCAGTACAATTTTTCCCGTGGTGTCATAGGTCTTCAGCACCTCCGATTTTCTCGAAGCCTGCAAACCAGCGGGCGCCAAAAACAGGATGGAGCGCACCGCGTCGGGATAGCGGGCCGCATAGGCGCCGGAGATCCAGCCGCCCATCGAGTTTCCACCGATGTGTACCTTGTTTAGACCAATCTTCTGCAGGATGGCATGTACACGGTCCGCTTGCGTGTTAATGCGATAGTCTGCATCGGGTACGCGGGTGGATCCACCAAAGCCAGGCACATCAATGGCGTAAACGGTGAAGTGATTCTTCAGTTCCTTTGCAAATCGGTTGAAGTTGTCTTTGGAGCCACCAAACCCGTGTATCAGCACCAATGGCTCACCCCGCCCACCCGTCAGATAAGGCACTTTAAATCCGTCGATATCGACTTCACGTCGTTCCAGACCACACCAGGCGCGCTCAGCGGCGATGGCCAAACCAGCCAGGCCCTGAATCTCGCCCTCGGGTTGTTTCAAACTGCACGCCGCTACACCTGTGACCATGGCAACGCCCAAGGCCAATCGGCCCAGCCACAATCCCAAGGTGGCGTGTGGTCGGCCAGGCAAGTTGTGCAGGGCTTTGTCAGTGTACTTTTTCATGGCGCGTCTCCGGTATGGTGGTTGCTTTACGCGATAGCATAGAGCAGGCTTGCGCTTGGGGAAGACTTCATTCCCGCTGAAATTCGGACACCCTTTGCCTGTTTGTCGCCCAGATGACATTGACACCACCCCCCATCCCGGTTGATCTCGGCCACATTTCAGCCAGTTACGTCAATCTGCTGTTTGATTGGCTTGAGTTGGCCCATCCAGACCTGGCGAGGCAAATCCCATTTGATCGGCCTTCGCCTGGTGACTTGAATCGGGTCCCTGTTGCCGACTGGCAGCCCATGCTCGCTTGGGTAGACCAGCAGTTGAAAGACCCGGACATGCCACTTCGGGTCGCCGCCAGCGTAAAAACCGCCAACACTGGGCTACTGGGCTATATGGCGTCCTGTTGTGCGACCTTGGGCGAGGCCTTTGCCCGACTGCAACAGTTTGAACACCTGATTTATTCCGTGAATGCCCTGCAGGTTCAGTTCGATGGCGGGCTGTTGTGTTTGCGGTGGGGGGCCGAGCGAGGCAAACCTGGCCATTGGGTGGATTCAGTCGCCATCGGGGTATTGGTTTCATTCACCGGTAGCCTGGTTGATCAGCCGGTTCCTCTAACGCATGTTTGTTTTGTGAATCCGCCACCGGTCAACGTGGCTTACTTCGAACGCTTTTTCGGTTGCCCGGTGCTGTTTGATCAGCCCTACACTGAAGTGGCCATGCCAGACTCGGTGTTGCAGTGGTCGCTCAAATCACCGGATGCAGCCTTGCGCCAATTGTTGGACCAGCAAGCCGAGCAGTTGTTGGCCAGGGTACCAGAGCAGCTCGAGGCCATGCCTGGCCTTCAGCGCGCCATTCAGGACAGTGTGTTGGCTGGCTTGCCCATGTTGGAGGAAGTGGCCAAGCGCCTCTGCATGAGTGCGCGCACGCTCCAGCGTCATTTGCAATCACAGGGCATGACGTTCCGTGGCGAACTGGAAAAGGTTCGCATTCGGATGGCTCGGCACTGTCTTGAAAAGCAAGACATGAGCTTGGTTGATTTGGCGAGTTTTTTGGGCTACAACGACCAAAGTGCCTTCACCCACGCATTCAAGCGAGCGGTTGGACAAAGCCCTGCCAAGTATCAAAAATCCCGCCATTGACCCCGCACTGCAAAATCGAGTGTGCAATCGGTTCTGAAGCCTGTAAAAAGAGGTCAAAGTCCTATATCATATATAAGACTTGTTGAGCCAACTCGCCCTGTTTCGCGCCGCCATCGACTTGCGGTTTTTGCTGTGCAGCACTTGTATCGGGTGTTGAACTGGCTCAAAATCACAGTTTCCTATTGACCTTCACCCAATCAAGGGAGTTCTCATGCTTGAGTCCTATCGCCAACACGTGGCCGAACGCGCCGCGTTGGGCATTCCTCCACTGCCACTGTCTGCTGAGCAAACCAACGGTTTGATCGCTCTGTTGAAGAATCCACCCGCAGGCGAAGAAGCCTTCCTGATGGACCTACTGACCAACCGTGTTCCTGCCGGCGTGGATGATGCCGCCAAAGTCAAAGCTGCCTTCCTGGCCGCCATCGTGAGCGGTGCCGACCAATGCGGTCTGGTATCCCGCCTCAAAGCAGTCGAACTGCTCGGTACCATGCTCGGTGGTTTCAACATCAAGCCCCTGATTGATGCTTTGGGTGATGCTGAAGTGGGCGAGGCTGCCGCTGCTGCTCTGTCCAAAACACTGCTGATGTTTGACTACTTCCACGACGTGAAAAACCTGGCCGACAAAGGCAATGCCAACGCCAAGCGCGTGATGCAGAGCTGGGCCGATGCCGAGTGGTTCACCAGCCGCCCCGAAGTGCCCGCATCCATCAAGTTGACCGTGTTCAAGGTGTCTGGCGAGACCAACACCGACGACCTGTCCCCAGCACCCGATGCCTGGAGCCGTCCCGATATTCCGTTGCACGCCCTGGCGATGTTGAAGAACCCACGCCCTGGCATCAACCCCGATGAGCCTGGCAAAGTCGGTCCCATCCAGCAATTGGCTGAATTGCAGAAGAAAGGCAACCCCATCGCTTATGTGGGCGACGTGGTCGGTACCGGCTCTTCCCGCAAGTCCGCCACCAACAGCGTGTTGTGGTTCACCGGCGATGACATCCCGTTCATTCCCAACAAGCGCTTCGGCGGCTACTGCCTGGGCAGCAAAATTGCGCCGATCTTCTTCAACACCATGGAAGACGCCGGTGCGTTGCCCATTGAGTTGGACGTGAGCCAAATGGAGATGGGCGACGAAATCGAGTTGCGTCCCATGGAAGGCAAGGTTCTGAAAAACGGCGCCGTGATTTCTGAATTCCAGGTGAAAACCGATGTGTTGTTCGACGAAGTGCGTGCCGGTGGCCGCATTCCGCTGATTATTGGTCGTGGTCTTACCGACCGTGCGCGCGCTGCACTGGGTCTGGAGCCCAGCCCTGTGTTCCGTCGCCCCTCGGCCAAAAACGACAGTGGCAAAGGCTTCTCGCTGGCCCAAAAAATGGTTGGCAAGGCTTGTGGTTTGCCCAAAGGGCAGGGCGTTCGCCCCGGTGTTTACTGCGAACCCCACATGACCACCGTGGGTTCCCAAGACACCACAGGCCCCATGACCCGCGACGAGCTGAAAGACCTGGCTTGCCTCGGCTTCTCGGCCGACCTGGTGATGCAGTCCTTTTGCCACACAGCGGCTTACCCCAAGCCCGTGGACGTGAAAATGCACCACGATTTGCCAGAGTTCATCGAAAACCGTGGCGGTGTTGCCCTGCGTCCCGGTGACGGCGTTATTCACTCCTGGTTGAACCGTTTGCTGATGCCCGACACGGTAGGCACTGGCGGCGACTCCCACACCCGTTTTCCGATCGGTATTTCCTTCCCCGCAGGTTCTGGCCTTGTGGCGTTTGCAGCTGCCACGGGTGTGATGCCCCTGGACATGCCCGAGTCGGTGCTGGTGCGCTTCAAAGGTGAAATGCAACCCGGTGTCACCCTGCGTGACCTGGTCAACGCCATTCCGTTGTACGCCATCAAGGCAGGCTTGCTGACCGTTGAAAAGAAAGGCAAGAAGAACATCTTCTCGGGCCGCATTCTGGAAATCGAAGGTCTGCCACAGCTGAAGGTCGAGCAGGCATTTGAGTTGTCCGATGCATCTGCGGAGCGTTCTGCCGCCGGTTGTACCGTGCACCTGGACAAAGAGCCCATCATCGAATACATGCGCTCCAACATCACACTGATGAAGTGGATGATTGCGCAGGGCTATCAGGATGCAAGGACCTTGACACGCCGCATCAAGGCCATGGAAGACTGGATTGCCAATCCTGAGTTGCTGAAGGGCGATGCCGATGCTGAATACGCTGCAGTCATCGAGATTGACCTCAAAGACATCAAGGAGCCCATCCTGGCTTGCCCCAACGACCCGGATGACGTGAAATTCCTGTCTGAAGTGGCTGGCGACAAGATCGACGAGGTGTTCATTGGTTCTTGCATGACCAACATTGGACACTTCCGTGCAGCCGGCAAGGTGCTGGAAGGCAAGAGCGACATTCCAACCCGTTTGTGGATTGCCCCGCCCACGAAGATGGACCAACACATCCTCACCGAGGAAGGCTACTACGGCATTTTGGGTCGCACCGGTGCTCGCATGGAAATGCCGGGTTGTTCACTGTGCATGGGTAACCAGGCACAAATCCGCAAGGGTTCCACGGCCGTGTCCACGTCGACCCGTAACTTCCCGAACCGTTTGGGTATCGACACCCGCGTGTACCTCAGCTCGGCCGAACTGGCTGCTGTGTGTGCCTTGTTGGGCAAAATCCCGACCGTGGAAGAGTACATGGAGCAAGTGAAGATGTTGGGCGCAGTGTCCAACGATGTATACCGCTACATGAACTTCGACCAAATCAAAGAGTTCGTGGACGTGGCTGCAACCGCCAAGCTGGCAGCCTGATCGGCTTCAGCCTGGTTTGATTCCAGCAAAAAAGCCCTCCGCAAGGAGGGCTTTTTTTTGATGCAGCAATAGGCTGGCCTTAATTCGCGCGGCTCAGGATCTCATCAAATTCTTGCGCCAACCGAATGGATGAACGTTCAGGTCGTCCCAGTTCCTCATTGGCGTGCAGCAGCAGGGCACTGAGCAGCGATTTGGTCAAACTCAAAGAGGCCTGTTTGCCCAGCAGACAAATGTCCCGGTTGTTTTCAAAATACACCCGAAGGTCCGTGTGGTCTTCTTGCATGAACAGCACATTGGCATTCGGAAAGGTATTCAGCGCCCGTTCAAGCCCCAAGTCCTGTTCGGCCGTGGCCCAGTTCATGTCCACCACCACCAGTTTAGCCCGCTCGACTTCGTCGGAGATGAACTCAGGCAGGGCATCCAGCACGGTCACCTTGAATTCACCCAGACTGGCCAAAAATTTCAGATAACCCATGGCCTTGATGGGATAGTCGGACAAGACGACACAGGTGGATGTGGCTGAGTGCATCAAAGCGAATTTCTCAATGTAAGGTAAAGTTTCACGCATTGTCTCCAAACTCCCCCAATTTTTGTATTACCTGACTGGGTTAACATTCCCCCTGACAGGTGGTTAGAAAAGCACAACGAAACCACTGCAGTTGCAGCATCAAAAACACCGAGGAGACAGAGCACCATGGCGGGTTTCAAAGAGTTCGATCAGTACGACGCATTGGGTTTAGCCCAGTTGGTTCAGGCTGGGCAGGTTAACCCTTTAGAGTTGCTCGAAGAGAGCATTGCGCGCACGGAACGTGTGAACCCCCGAATTAACGCAGTGATCCGTCCGATGTATGACATATCCCGCAAACGGGGGGAGGGGGCCTTCGATGGTCCTTTTGCGGGTGTGCCATTTCTGCTCAAGGACCTGATTGCCAGCTTTGCCGGCGTTGAAATGAGCAATGGCAGCCGTTTTTATCAAGGTTTTGTGCCTGCCGAGGATTCTGAATACGTCAAACGGTTCAAGCGGGCTGGCTTGAATATTTTCGGCAAAACCAACACGCCAGAGTTTGGTATCACGCCATCCACCGAGCCAGAACTTTCTGGACCAAGCCGAAATCCCTGGGATCCTTTGCGCAGCCCCGGCGGGTCCAGCGGCGGGGCCGCTGCCGCTGTGGCGGCTGGTATTGTTCCCATGGCCAGCGCCAGTGATGGTGGCGGCTCTATCCGTATTCCCGCATCATGCTGCGGTTTGTTTGGTTTAAAGCCGACTCGCGGTCGGGTGCCTTCCGGTCCCGATCAAGCCGATGGCTGGTTTGGATTTATTGCTGAGCATGTGATTTCGCGAAGTGTGCGCGACTCCGCGCACATGCTGGATGCGATTCAGGGCAATTATCCCGGCCAGTTGATGCGGGTTGCCCCGCCGGCCCACAGCTACGCGTCTGCGCTGGAGCGCAAACCCAAGAAACTTCGTATCGCCTACTCAACCGATCCCGCGCTGGGAGAAACCCTCCATCCCGATTGCAAACAAGGTGTGTTGGACACGGTCAAGTTGCTCGAGAGCCTCGGACATGTGTGCGAGGAGGTGAAGCTTCCCATTCAACGCGAGGAATTCATCTACGCCTACAGTGTGCTGATTTGTTCGGAAATGGCTGCAACTGTTGCGCAAGGGGAGCGCCTGATGGGAAAAACCGCCAAAGCTGCCGATTTTGAGGCCAGAACTTGGGCTTTGGCCAAGTTGGGGAAAAGTTTTTCGGGGGGAGACGTTGCACAAGCGTTGTGGACCCTGGACCAGTTCAGCCGACAATGGATGACTTACTTTGAGCCCTATGACGCGTTGTTGACAAGCACTTTGGGGGACCTGCCGATTCATGTGGGTGGGTTGCGCCCCACGTCCCAAGAGTTGATTGAATTGAAGGCACTTGCTTATTTGCCCATTGGTTTTATCGCCAAGCAAAAAGACTTTGTGCTCAAGGCTGGGCGAAGAATTTATAACTACTGCTCCCAAACGATTCCTGCCAATGTCACCGGTCAGCCATCCATGAGTGTTCCGTTGCACTGGAATGCTCAACATATTCCTGTTGGAATGATGTTTACTGGACGCTGGGGCGAGGAGGATGTCCTGTTCAACCTCGCTGCCCAGCTTGAGCAAGCAAAACCCTGGTTTGACCGCCGAGCACCCATTCATGCCAGCCATTCAGCTTGACTGCGTGGGCTGGCAGCCTGAATGACTTAACCGAACCGGCCAACGCCGTTGGCGTTGGCTTGCATGCTCATCACCAGCAGGGGTTTCAAGGGTTCGAGCCGTTCATGGTTTGTTGTCTGGTTGAACTGCTTCAGCAAGCCCACTTGAACCTGCTGGGCCCAGCGCCGCAAGGGTGCACGATCGTCAACCGCCTGTTTGGCATGCAATTCCTCGGCTGAACTGGTTTGTGGTTCCTTGATGAGTCCTACCATGGTACTCGCAAGCTGGTGCTCCTGGTCGATCAGTTCAAAAACCTCCCGAGCAGATGGTTCCAGGTCTGCATAGTTCCGTGCCATGGCCATGTCACTTTTGTGCAAAGCCATGTCCGTGCGGTCGATGAGGTTTTTGAAAAATGGCCATTGTTGATACAGGGTTTTCAGTTCCTGTAGCTTGCCGTCGTTGAACCGGCCACCACCGGGGTTCAGCCCCACATGCGCAGCCAACGCCGTTCCGGTGCCAAAGTATGCGGGCATCATGCTGCCGCTTTGGTACCACGCTGCAGTCCAGGGAATGGCACGCATTTGCTCTAGATATTCCTGATCATTGTTGGCCACTTTCCTGGAGGCAGGGCGACTGCCTGCATTCGACAGCCCCATGTACTGAATCGGTGTGGTTTTCCGAAAGAAATGGGCCAACTGCGGATGTTCGTACAACTGTTTGTAACGCTGATTGGCGGTATCGGCCAAAGAGTCCATCACTGCTTTGAATTGATCAACCCCCTGGTCTGCGCCTTTGCTGGCCACACGCAAGGTCGTGCCCAGCATGTCCATCAAGTTGGCCGTTGACAGTGCCCTGTTGCCGAATTTCAACGGCACTTCTTCACCCTGTTCGGTTTGTCGAAGCCCCATGGCCAGACTTTCACCATTCAGGTACTCAATGTCCTGTTCATAGGAATGTCCCGAGCCACGCGCCTCTGTGCCGCCTCTGCCATGAAACACCTGCAACGCAAGTCCGTGTTGCTTGGCCAGCCGGGTCATCGAGGTTACCGCTTTGTGCACAGCCCAGCTCGATGCCAATGGGCCATCCAGGCGGTTGCTGTCTGAATAGCCCACCATCACGTGCTGAACACGCGGACTGTCCGGATCATTGGGATTGGCCAGCGGCAGTCGGTCTGTGTACCACGGCATGTTCAAGACCTGTTTCAGCATGGGCTCTGCATGTTTCAGGTCATCCACGGTTTCAATCAGTGGCATCACATTCATGTGCAAACCCCTCTGATCAATCAGGCCCGCCACCTTGAGCAAGAGCATCACTTCCAGCATGTCGCTGGCGCTCTCCGAGTTGGCCGTGATGCAGTTTTTCAAAGCGCCTTCACCATATTGGTCTTGAATCGCTTTGTACGCTTTAATCAAGGCCATTTCGGAGGCAAAGTCCGATGTACTCAGGGTAGTGTTCAGTGGCGCATCCAGCCGGTTGGATTCATCCAGCGCTGTTAGCAAGACATGGCAACGCTCCTCCTCCGTCAGGTTTAAATAGTTGGCTTCCACATTGTTCTGCTTCAAGATTTCGGCCACTGTTTTTTGGTTCATGGCGCTGTTTTGCCGAATGTCAGTGGTGGTCCCAAAAAATCCCATGGTTTGGATGTCCTGCGACAGGCGAAGCAATTTGGATTGAGCCCGACTCTGATCCTCCATGTCCAAGGTGCTCAAGTCGAAATCCTGGAGTGCCGCATCCAAGGCCCGGGCCGACTGAAAATGCGGTTTCTGCGGATCGAATTTGTCGGGATCATTCAGCCGGTAATCGGTGTTGCGGACCTGATCAATCAACGCGTTCAGGCGGCTCTCCTGTCCTGCTGCAGTCAACAGGACACGCAGGCTGCTGGGGCGTTGATACTCGCCGTCGGCGTCGGTGCCATTCAGTTTCTTGAGGTAAAAATCAAAAGCAGCCCGGCTGTACTGGCTCACCACATTCATTAAATCGCTTGCTGAAATGGTCGGGTTACCGTCCCGGTCGCCAGCAACCCAGTTCCCCAGCTCGAACAAATTTTTTGTTGGTGCCGCCATGCCGAGGTTGTCCGTGGTTTTATGCACCAGTTTGTGAATTTTGTGGCTGCTGTTAAGCAGTGCTTTGACCATGGGCTGAAAATAAGCTGCCTCTTGCTGCACGGTGGGTTTTTGCGTACGTTGACCCTGGCCCGCCCACACTTCATCACACAGTTGCGCAATTTCACCGGGCAACAGGTCCATGGATTCAATGCGCGTCAACGCCGATTGAATCGCCTCGGGTTTGTTCAATGAGGTGGGATGTCCGGTGATCACTGGGCGCACCATCACTTGTTCTAAGCTGTTCACAGAGTCTGTGCTGGTGCTGTGTTCTGAAAATGTGGTGAGCCCACGCTGGAGCTTTGCTGGTCCGTTCAAGCGCTGCGCTTTGATGTGCTGTTCGGCCACCAGCTTCACCAGCAATTGGCTGTTGACGGTTTTTAGCGCCAGCTCGAGTACCTTGGGCGATGTCTGCAATGCGCGCATGAGAGACTCAGGGAAAGGCTGGTCCCCCTGTGTGTCTAGGTGTTCGAGTGTCTCCAGTGTCGATCGCAGTGTCTCCATGTCGGTGTCATTTAAACCGCAGGACAGGCCCTCGGCCCATGCTTTTTGTTTGAACAAGGGCAGGCACTGATGGCTCAGCGAATGCGTGTCCAGCATGGTGGATTGTTGACCGCTGTTCACTGGGTTTTGTCCCACGGGGTTTTCATCGACCCATGGGTTGGCTGAACGACTGGATGAGACGGTTGGGTGAAAGGCGGATACCGGCATGCTGGATCTCCCTTGGGTGTTGTTGATCAGGAGGGCTAGCATAGGAGAGCCTGTGCGGCCTCACCCGGAAAGGGTGTGACCCTACCCATTGTTCCTCCTCAAGGTGTCATTCTGTTAGCCTTGGTTATTAATTGGTGATGATTAGGCTCGTACCATAAGCTTCATCGACCAATAAAAAACGGCGTCCTATGTGGACGCCGTTTTTTATTGGTTCACAGTGAATTCCGGTCTGCTTAGAAGGTGTCTGCAGGTACCCGAACCCAACCCTCCATCAACACCCGTGCACTGCGGCTCATGATGGCTTTTTTCACAACCCACTGGCCGTTTTCTTGCACGGCCTGCGCACCCACACGCAAGGTACCACTGGGGTGACCAAAGCGCACCGCTTCACGTTCAGTGCCACCTGCAGCAAGATTGACCAGGGTACCTGGTACTGCTGCTGCTGTACCAATCGCCACCGCAGCCGTGCCCATCATGGCGTGGTGCAGTTTACCCATGCTCATGGCGCGCACCAAGAGGTCGATGCCGCCGGCCTCCACCACTTTGCCACTGGAGCTTGTGTAGGTTTTGGGCGGAGCCACAAAGGCCACTTTGGGTGTGTGTTGACGGGTGGCGGCTTCATCCACATGCTTGATCAAACCCATTTTGACCGCGCCGTGGGCGCGAATGGTTTCAAACTTCTTCAAAGCATCCGCGTCGCTGTTGATGTGGTCTTGAAGTTCCGTACCTGTGTACCCAATGGCCTGCGCATTCACAAAAATGGTGGGAATGCCAGCATTGATCAACGTGGCTTTCAGCGTGCCCACGCCAGGCACTTCCAAGTCGTCGATCAAGTTACCGGTGGGGAACATGGAACCGCCCGCACCGTCTTCACCATCATCGGCTGGGTCCAAGAATTCCAATTGAACTTCAGCCGCCGGAAAGGTCACCCCATCCAGTTCGAAGTCGCCAGTTTCCTGAACCAATCCATCGGTGATGGGCACGTGCGCAACAATGGTTTTGCCAATGTTGGCTTGCCAAATGCGCACGGTGCAGGTGCCGTTTTGAGGTACCCGTGCTGCATCCACCAGCCCGCTGGCTACCGCAAACGACCCCACAGCAGAGGACAGATTGCCGCAATTCCCGCTCCAGTCCACAAAGGCCTTGTCAATACTGACTTGGCCGAACAGGTAGTCCACGTCGTGGTCAGGCTTGCTGCTTTTGCTCAAAATCACGGTTTTGCTGGTGCTTGACGTGGCGCCGCCCATGCCGTCGATCTGCTTGCCGTAGGGGTCTGGGCTGCCGATGACGCGCAACAACAGTCGGTCACGTGCAGCACCCGGTTTTTGGCAGGCTTCCGGCAGGTCTTGCAGGCGGAAAAACACGCCCTTGCTGGTGCCGCCACGCATGTAGGTGGCGGGCACTTTGATTTGCTGGGTGGCTTTTTGGGTCATGCTTCAGCCCCTTCCAGAAAGTCTTGCGCAAAACGCTGCAGCACACCACCAGCTTCGTAAATCGACACCTCTTCGGCGGTGTCCAAACGGCAGGTCACGGGGAATTCCACGCGCTCGCCATTTTTGCGGGTCATGATGACAGTCAATGTGCCGCGTGGTGTGCGTTCGCCCACCACTGCAAACACTTCACTGCCTTCGATGCCGTAGGTGTGACGTGTTTCGCCGGCCTTGAATTCCAGCGGCAAGGTGCCCATGCCAATCAGGTTGGTGCGGTGAATGCGCTCAAAGCCTTCAGCAATAATCGCTTCAACACCAGCCAGCCGCACGCCCTTGGCCGCCCAGTCGCGTGATGAACCCTGACCATAGTCAGCTCCCGCGATGATGATGAGCGGTTGCGCACGGTCCATGTAGGTTTCAATGGCTTCCCACATGCGGGTCACTTTGCCTTCAGGCTCAATGCGGGCCAGCGAGCCTTTCTTCACTTTGCCGTCTGCATCGCGAACCATTTCGTTCAGCAAGGTGGGGTTGGCGAATGTGGCGCGTTGTGCGGTCAGGTGGTCGCCGCGGTGGGTGGCGTAGCTGTTGAAGTCTTCTTCGGGCAAGCCCATTTTGTGCAGGTATTCACCCGCCGCGCTGTTCATCAAAATCGCGTTGGATGGGCTCAGGTGGTCCGTGGTGATGTTGTCACCCAGCACCGCCAATGGACGCATGTTTTTCAGTGTGCGTGGTCGTGCGGCCAATGCACCTTGGCCCTCGGTGTCCCAATACGGTGGTCGGCGAATGTAAGTGGACTGAGGGCGCCAGTCGTACAGCGGGCTGGGGGCCTTTTCCACAGCGCCGAGGTCGAACATCGGGATGTAGATTTGACGGAATTGCTCGGGTTTGACGTGTTGGTTCACAATCGCGTCGATTTCTTCGTCGCTGGGCCACAAATCTTTCAGGCGAATTTCTTTGCCATTGACCACACCAAACACGTCTTGTTCGATGTCGAAACGCACCGTGCCTGCAATCGCGTAAGCCACCACCAGTGGCGGGCTGGCCAGGAAGGCCTGCTTGGCGTACGGGTGAATACGGCCATCGAAGTTGCGGTTGCCACTCAACACGGCGGTGGCGTACAAATCGCGGTCAATGATTTCCTGCTGAATTTTGGGGTCGAGTGCACCGCTCATACCGTTACAAGTCGTGCAGGCAAACGCCACAATGCCAAAGCCCAGCTTTTCCAGCTCGGTTAGCAAGCCTGCTTCTTTCAGGTACAACTCGGCCACTTTCGAGCCCGGTGCGAATGAGCTTTTCACCCACTGCTTTCGCACCAGGCCCAATTCATTGGCTTTCTTGGCCAGCAAGCCAGCGGCCACCACGTTGCGGGGGTTGCTGGTGTTGGTGCAGCTGGTAATGGCGGCAATAATCACCGCGCCATCGGGCATCAGGCCTTGTTGTTCCTCGGCTTTGGCCTGGTCCAGGTTCACCGCAATGCCACGTTTGGCCAGCTCGGTGGTGGGCATGTGCGCGTGTGGGTTGGAAGGGCCCGCCATGCTGCGGGTTACTTTGCTCAGGTCGAACTTCAACACGCGCTCGTATTCGGCCTTGGCCATGCCATCGGCCCACAGGCCTGTGTGCTTGGCGTAGTGTTCCACCAGCGCCACTTGCTCGCTTTCGCGGCCAGTCAGCTTCAGGTAGTCGATGGTCTGCTCGTCGATGTAGAACATCGCGGCGGTGGCGCCATATTCTGGCGTCATGTTGGAAATGGTGGCGCGGTCGCCAATGGTCAGGCTGCGCGCGCCGTCGCCATAAAACTCCACATAAGCACCCACCACACGCTCTTTGCGCAGGAAGGCGGTCAGTTCCAACACGATATCGGTGGCGGTAATGCCAGGTTGGCGTTTGCCCACCAGCTCAACACCCACAATGTCGGGCAGGCGCATCATGGATGCACGGCCCAGCATCACGGTTTCTGCCTCCAGACCACCCACACCCACTGAGATCACCCCCAGCGCATCCACATGCGGCGTGTGGCTGTCGGTGCCCACGCAGGTGTCCGGGAAGGCCACACCGTCACGCACTTGCACCACCGGTGACATTTTCTCCAGATTGATCTGGTGCATGATGCCGTTGCCCGCTGGAATCACATCCACGTTCTCGAAAGCCGTGCGGGTCCAGTTGATGAAGTGGAAACGGTCTTCATTGCGGCGTTCTTCAATCTCACGGTTTTTGCGGAATGCGTCGGGGTCAAAACCGCCGCATTCTACGGCCAGTGAGTGGTCGACAATCAACTGCGTGGGCACCACGGGGTTGATTTTCGACGGGTCACCGCCTTCCTTGGCAATGGCGTCTCGCAGGCCAGCCAGGTCCACCAGGGCAGTCTGGCCCAGAATGTCGTGGCACACCACGCGGGCCGGGTACCACGGAAAGTCCAGGTCGCGCTTGCGGTAAATCAGCTGCTTCAGGCTGTCGGTCAATGCGGAAGGTTCGCAGCGGCGCACCAGTTGCTCAGCCAGAATTTTGCTGGTGTAGGGCAAGCCGTCGTAGCTGCCCGGCTGAATCGCTTCAACCGCCTCGCGGGTGTCATAAAAGTCCAGTTGCGTGCCGGGCAGTTTTTTTCTGAATGGAGTGTTCATGGTGGTCACCGGGTCACTTGCGGTCTTTCAAGGGTACGAAGGACTGGTCTTCTGGGCCAGTGTAGTTCGCGCTGGGGCGAATGATCTTGCCGTCAATGCGCTGCTCGATGATGTGCGCAGACCAGCCAGATGTGCGGGCAATCACAAACAGTGGTGTAAACATGTCGGTGGGCACACCCATCATGTGATAACTCACCGCACTGAACCAGTCCAGGTTGGGGAACATCTTCTTGATTTCCCACATCACGCTTTCCAGGCGTTCAGCAATCTTGTACATCTTGAGGTTGTTCTGTTCTTTGGACAGGTCTTCAGCCACTTTTTTGATGACCACGTTGCGAGGGTCGCTGACGGTGTACACGGGGTGGCCAAAGCCAATCACCACTTCTTTGCGTTCCACGCGGGCGCGAATATCCGCTTCCGCTTCATCGGGGTTGTCGTAGCGTTTCTGAATTTCGAAGGCCACTTCGTTGGCGCCACCGTGTTTGGGTCCACGCAGGGCTCCAATACCGCCGCAAATGGCGGAATACATGTCCGATCCTGTGCCAGCCACCACACGGCTGGTGAAGGTGGAGGCATTGAATTCGTGTTCGGCATACAGAATCAGTGAGGTGTGCATGGCGCGAACCCAGCTGTCGCGAGGCTTCTCACCGTGCAACAGGTGCAGGAAGTGGCCGCCGATGGAATCGTCATCGGTTTCCACGTCAATGCGCTTGCCGTTGTAGGCAAAGTGGTACCAATACAGCAGCATGCTGCCCAGGCTGGCCATCAGTTTGTCGGCGATGTCGCGGGCACCGGGGTGGTTGTGGTCTTCTTTTTCAGGTTTTACGCAACCCAATACGCTCACGCCGGTGCGCATCACGTCCATGGGGTGGGAAGAGGGTGGCAGTTGCTCCAAAGCCACTTTCACGGCTGCGGGCAATCCGCGCAGCGATTTCAGTTTGGTTTTGTAGCTGGCCAGTTCAGCCACGGTGGGCAGTTTGCCGTGCACCAGCAGGTGGGCAATTTCTTCAAATTCACTGGTGGTGGCCAAATCCAGAATGTCATAGCCGCGATAGGCCAAGTCATTGCCCGTACGGCCCACTGTGCACAGTGCTGTGTTGCCAGCTGCAGTGCCGGACAATGCAACAGACTTTTTGGGCTTGAATCCTGGTGTTGTGGTTTGTTCAGTCATCTCGATCTCCAGTTTTTTTAGTGGGGCTCATGGGGTGAGCCCCAATCAATCTGTGGGTTTGTCAAATCAGGAAAATATTATTTTTTGCCTTGAGCAAACAGGGCATCCAGCTTTTGTTCAAAGTCGTGATAACCAATGGCGTCGTACAGCTCCATACGGGTCTGCATTAAATCAAGCACATTTTTCTGTGTGCCGTCACGGCGCACGGCTTCGTAAACCGACTGTGCAGCCTTGTTCATGGCACGGAAGGCTGACAAGGGGTACAGCACGAGGCTCACGCCCACGCTTTTTAATTCTTCGGTGGTAAACAACGGCGTAGAGCCAAATTCAGTGATGTTGGCCAATACAGGCACTTTCACCGCTTCCACAAACTGCTTGTACATCTGCAGGTCTGTAATCGCTTCCGGGAAGATCATGTCAGCACCCGCTTCAACACAGGCGCAGGCGCGGTCGATGGCCGATTGCAGCCCTTCCACAGCCAGCGCATCGGTGCGGGCCATGATCACGAACTCATCGCTGCCACGGGCGTCAGCAGCGGCGCGCACCCGGTCCACCATTTCGGCTTGGGTCACAATCGCTTTGCCCGGGCGGTGGCCGCAACGCTTGGCCCCCACTTGGTCTTCAATGTGCATGGCTGCTGCGCCAGCCTTGATCATCGCTTTGGTGGTTCGGGCAATGTTGAATGCCGAAGCACCAAAGCCTGTGTCGACGTCCACCAGCAAGGGCGTGTCGCACACGTCTGTGATGCGGCGTACATCGGTCAATACGTCGTCCAGTCCGGAAATACCCAGGTCGGGCAGGCCCAGCGAACCCGCTGCAACACCGCCACCGGACAGGTAAATGGCTTTAAAGCCAGCACGCTTGGCCAGCAGGGCGTGATTGGCATTGATCGCACCGATCACTTGCAATGGTTGTTCTTCTTGAACGGCTTGGCGAAAACGGGCGCCTGCGGATACTTGAGTCATGGTCTTCTCCCAGTTGAGATGAATTTATTCTGCAAACGCTGTGCCACCACCCGCCATTCAAGCAAGTTACTGATCCGTCTCGTATTTATTTCATGCAATTTCATTGACGGGTTGATGTTGTTTCAAGTAATGTCGCAAATAAAACATCAATGAAACATTAATGAAACGTTGTATTAAAATATGAAACCTCGCATTGTCGTGTTCAGTATTAGCGCCTTGGCCGGCACGCTGCGTGAAATTTCTCGAGATTATCTTCACCAGGCCAACATCGAATTGGTGTCCAAGGCGTACGAAGATGCCTTGGCATATGCGCGCAACCGGTATTACACCGACACAGCCGATGTGTTTGTCGCGGCGGGTTCCAATGGCGCATTTCTGGCCAATCAGCTTGAAGCGCCTTTGGTGGTCATTCGCACCGATGGTTTCGACCTGATGCAGGCCTTGGCTGTTGCCCGACGCACCTCGCCTGAGATTGGGTTGGTCACCTATGAAACTGCATTCGACGAACTTGCTCAGTTTTCCAGGGCATTTAACTTATCCATTCCCACCCGTACCTACCGCACGCCAGAGGACGCTCGCCAATCCGTGCGGGAATTGGCGCAGTTGGGCGTTAAAACCGTTGTGGGGCCAGGCTTGGTCAATGAGATTGCGCAGGAGTGGCAGCTCAACAGTGTGCTGATCTACTCACGGCAAGGGGTGATGAAAGCATTTGATGAAGCCATTCGATTGGCCAGTGCCAAGGCTGGTGGATCGCCCCGGGCCGCACGTCCATCGTATGTTCACCACACCGAGCAGGACATTCTCGGCGTCAGCCACGCCGTGGAGCAACTGCGCGCAACCATCCGCTTGTGTGGCACGGTGGATTTTGCGGTGCTGATTCAAGGCGAAACTGGCGTGGGCAAGGAGTTGGTGGCCCAATCCATTCACGCTGCAAGCGCACGGGCTGGCAAACCGTTTGTCGCCATCAATTGCGCGTCGCTGACGGAAACCCTCTTGGAAAGCGAGTTGTTTGGTTACGAGGAAGGCGCATTTTCTGGGGCGATCAAAGGTGGGCGAGCCGGCATGTTTGAAAGTGCGCAGGGTGGTACGGTTTTCTTGGATGAAATTGGTGATATGCCACTGGCTTTCCAAACCCGGCTACTGCGTGTTCTGGAGGAAGGCCATGTTCGACGAATTGGCTCCAGCATTGCGCGCAAGGTGGATTTCCGTTTACTGGCTGCCAGCCATGTCAATTTGCAGCGAGCCGTTCAACAAGGTCGTTTCCGTGAAGATTTGTATTACCGCTTGAATGAATTGTTGATTCAAATTCCGCCCTTGCGGGATCGTCCTGAGGATATTGAGCCTTTGGCAGGGCACTTTTTGAGAGCAACGCCGGTGCGTGTTCCCAAAGTGCGGTTTGATGATTTCTTGTTGCTGGCGATGCCTGATCTGCAAAGCCTGCCCTGGCCTGGGAATATTCGCCAGCTCAAAAATGTGTGCAAACGCGCTGCCATCATGCTGGCGCAAGATTTGTCTGTGAGTCACTGGAAAAGCTGGTTTTCCGACTTGTTTCAGGAAATGCCCTCAAGCTCACGCGCTGAGCCTGCCATGGCCAGCCAACTTTTACAGCACACGCCCGTGGTCAGCGACTGGGATCATCTGAGCTTGATCTATCAGAAAGCCACCAAGGCAGAAAAACCCGCCGTGGTTGCGCAAGCCCTCACCATGGCGGGTGGTCAGGTACACACTGTTGCAAAACACTTGGGAATTTCCAGGTCCACTGTATGGCGCATGGCCAAAGGTTTAGTCACCATGGAAGGTGAAAATTGACGTGAGGTGGATTGTGCGCAGTCATTGGTTTCTTTTGCTTCTGCTCTGGCCATTGCAGTCCCAGGCTGAGTCACTTCGTTGCAATGCGGGCAGTGTCTCCGAGGGCGATTCCAAAGCATCGGTGCTGTACAAATGCGGTCAACCCACACTGGCGGATACCACCTGCGCACCAGTCTATCTGCCCGGGTCTCCGTATCCGGTACCCCCCGCTTATGTCGGCTCGGTCTTGCCTTGTCAGCCAGTCGAGGAGTGGTTGTACAACCGTGGCGCAGGCAACTTACTGGCCACGGTTCGTTTCAAGGATGGACGCGTATTGTCTATTCGTTATGGCCAGCAGCCCGAATAGTCAACCCATTCATCGCCCACAGCCGTGCCGGCCTTATTGTGTTTGTCGATCATGCTTTTGGCGGTAAATGTCCTTGCTGGTCCGGTTTTGCATCCGTTCAATACGACGGTGCTCAGCTTTGGTCATTTTTCCATCAGCACCAGCCCTGGCTTCGGCCGCTTCAATCTTCGATTCGCGCTTTTCCAGATGCGCAGTTTCTTTGGTGGTCAATTGTCCAGACTGGACACCTTGTTCAATACGTTCCTGTTGACGCACATCACGACTTACCGGCGTTTGTGCTGTGGCCAGGTTGGCCGACAGTACACCCGCAAACATCACAGCAATCAAGGCACTTGTTTTGGACAGTTTCATGGCACGACATTCCTCAAAAATGGGTGGGAGATTGGATGCGTCGACTCATCTGTGCACTTAACGCGGTTCAGCCTACGGTGGAATACGCAAGTCTGGCCCTGTTGGCCTGTTGTGGAATCCACAATATGGGGATTCTGTCCAGGTGTGTATACTCGATAAGAACAAGTGTCGGTGCGGGTTACAAGCAATTGGGGGTTTATTGTGAACGAACAGCCAGACAGCGGTTTCGAAGGTTCCATTCCTCATCTTTACGAATCTTTACTCGTGCCCATGATCTTTCAACCCTATGCTGAAGACATGGCGAGCCGAGTCACTGCGGAGCAGCCTTTGTTTGTTCTGGAGGTGGCTGCAGGTACCGGTTGGCTCGAATGTTCCCAGAAGATCCACCTCGGTTTTTGCAGCGCACCCCGCATGGTCATCATGACTTGGATCAATTAAAGTCCGCTTTGTATGCCGCAGGTTTTTATTCAACTGTTCAGTTTGAATCACTGGAATTGGTCAGTGCCGCCGATTCTGCGCAACAGGTTGCCCAAGCGTATTGTTTGGGTACGCCATGGCGTCATGAAATCGAGCGCTGCGCACCGGGGCGGCTTACAGCTGTGCAAGCCGATGTGACCGACGAATTGATTGGCGAATATGGAACAGGTCCTCTTTCGGCGCCGATGCAGGCTTGGGTAATTCGAGTGGAATGTGAGGACTAATGATGCAAAACAATGTTGAGCGGCTGTGGCTGGTTCCCAATCTGGAGTCCTGATGAATCCAATTCCTGTTCGACTCTGTCCCGGTAACGATCTTCGACGATCCCTTGAGCGTTTGGCATGCGCTTTCCCAACTGGGTCCGGGTTTGTGCTGTCGGGCATTGGCAGCCTGGCTGATGCGTCAATTCGCTTGGCTGATCAGTCTGCCGAAACAACGATCACCGGGCCTCTTGAACTTCTGTCCGTCTCAGGCAGTCTGTCGCAGGGCGGGGCGCACCTCCACGTGTCTGTGGCCGATGCATCAGGTCGTGTCATCGGCGGGCATCTTGGATATGGTACGCTCGTGCGCACAACGGCCGAAATTCTCTTGGTGTCGCTGGATACCTGGACACTGGTTCGTGAGGTCGATGAAATCACCGGTTTCAAAGAGCTTGTGGCTCGGCCTGTCGTGTCGTCTTAACTGATTGAAATGCGCTGTTGAACAGAGGTTCGAATGAAGAATCTGATTGGCCTGGTCGTCTGGCTGGCAGTGACCCTTGGGGTCGGTGCATTGGGTGCAGTGGCTTCGGTCAATGCAGCCAGCTTTTACGCCAACCTCGTTCGCCCGGAGTGGTCACCGCCGGGTTGGCTTTTTGGGCCTGTCTGGACGACCTTGTACATCTTGATGGCTGTGTCGGTCTGGTTGGTGTGGAAGCAAAACCCTTCAGCCCGTCGCACCGGTGCGCTGGAGTGGTTTGTCGCACAGCTACTGGTCAATGGCCTGTGGTCCTGGCTGTTTTTTGCCTGGAACATGGGGCTGTGGGCATTTGTGGACGTGGCTCTGTTGGTCTTGATGATCGGTTGCACAGTCAGGTCATTCTGGGCTTTGAACAAAACGGCGTCATTGCTCCTGTTGCCTTACTGGGCTTGGGTCATCTTTGCAAGTGCTTTGACTTGGTCGGTGTGGCGGGCCAACCCGGGCGTATTGGGTTGACCTCAAGAACACGCGGAAGCTCATCCCCACGGTTGGGCTCGGCTTCTCAATACCTCAAAAAAATACCGGTAGCTCGCGCGGTCATGCAGCTCGCCTCTCATCTGTATCGGTCCCCAGTTGGCTTTTTCCGCCTCCTGTAGCACCAATGTCGCCTCGTCTACCTCAGCTGCTGTCGGCAACAGGGCTGAAACAATGTGAACAATCTGAGCCGGGTGAATGCTCCACATTCGAAGGTATCCGAAATCCTTCTTGGCGCGCGCTGCATCCGAACCCGCCTGTTCAGGCTGAAAAATCTGGCGGCTCACATTGTGCGAGGGCACTTTGCCATGGCGGTGGCAGGCTGCTGATATTTCCAGCTTCGCACGTCTAACCAAAGGCGTTTCAAATTGTCCCGGGCTGTTCAAGGCACCTTTGGGTATGGCTCCCCGGTGTCCCGAGACAAAATCCATCAAGCCAAAACTGAGCGACTCCACCGCTTGTAAACCAGCAATCGCATGGACATCGGCCAATGCCCCATGGGTTTCAATCAACACATGCAGTGGTGGGGCTGGTTTGCTCGCCTTGTTGCATTGGTCAGCGATCAACTCAAGTGCCAATTGCACATCGGCCAGTTTTTCTGGTTTGGGCAACATCAAGAAAGCCGGTGTGGGCACTGTTTCTTGAAGCACTGTTTGGATATCCATGTGAAAGTGAGGATCAGCCACCGGGTGTAGTCGAACGCCAGGTCGGCGTGCTGTTGGGCCATGGCGAGTTTGGTATTCCCCAAGACTGCGGGCTGCCCACAGCGCCATTTCCTGGGGTTGTCCAACCTCTGCGCCATCCTCCAGATCCAGGGTGATGTCAAAACAGGCCCCCAGTTCTGCCTGAAGATTCAAGGCTTTCTCAAAAAATTTCGGTTTTCCGGCATAGTGATCACACACCGGCAGGTGGCTGGGCAGCCGTCCCTCGCTGTACAAGATGGTTGAGATGTGTCCAAGATCCAGTGTGGGTTTTTTCTGGCCCATGATTGGCATCAAATCCTGTGTCAAAGGTTTCTGCTGGACATAAAAAAAGCCAGCATCTCGCTGGCTTTCTTTTTAGCACACTGCGTGGGTTAATTACTTGCCCAGCAGGTGCTTCACGCCTTCACGCTCTTCCATCAGTTCGTTCAGGGTGATGTTGATGCGTTCCTGGCTGAATGCATCAATGTCCAGGCCTTTCACGATCTCGAACTTGCCGTTGGCGCAGGTCACGGGGAAACCAAATTGGGTCTTCTCGGGAATGCCGTAAGAGCCATCTGAAGGAATACCCATGGTCACCCACTTGCCGTTCGTGCCCAGTACCCAGTCGCGAACGTGATCGATTGCGGCGTTGGCGGCCGATGCTGCAGAAGACAGGCCGCGTGCTTCAATAATGGCTGCGCCACGCTTGCCAACAGTGGGCAGGAATGTATTGGCATTCCATTCCTGGTCGTTGATCATGGTTTTCACGGAAGCGCCGTCAATGGTCGCAAAACGATAGTCGGCGTACATGGTGGGCGAGTGGTTGCCCCACACGCACAGCTTTTCGATGCTGGCCACTGGTTTGCCTGTTTTGGCGGCGATTTGGCTCAGCGCGCGGTTGTGGTCCAAACGCAGCATGGAGGTGAAGCAGTTCGGGTCCAGATCCGGTGCGGATTGCTGCGCGATGTAAGCATTCGTGTTGGCTGGGTTGCCAACCACCAGCACTTTGACGTTGCGCTTGGCATGGTCGTTCAGTGCTTTGCCCTGAACGGTGAAAATGGCGCCGTTGGCTTCCAGCAAGTCTTTGCGCTCCATGCCCTTGCTGCGCGGGCGTGCACCCACCAACAGGGCAACGTCCGCATCTTTGAATGCAGTTGCGGGGTCATCGGTGATCACCACACCTTGCAGCAAGGGGAATGCGCAATCTTCCAGTTCCATCACAACACCTTTCACTGCGGGCAGGGCGGGGGTGATGTCCAGCAACTGCAGAATCACAGGCTGGTCCTTGCCCAGCATGTCGCCATTGGCGATACGGAACAACAAGCTGTAGCCAATCTGGCCAGCAGCGCCGGTAACTGCAACACGCATTGCGGGTTTGGTCATGACGAACACTCCAACAGTGAGATGAAAAATCGAAGGCCATAGTTTAGCCCCAAACGCAGTCTGCTGGTTGAGCTATTCCGGATTTAGAGCCCTTTGTCTTTGAAAAGTCCTCTATAAGATATAAGATATGGGATAGAGAAAAACAGACCGAGACAACTTTGCCACCACCGAACCCGACCTTCAGCCCCTTGTATCAGCAAATCAAAGGCTTGCTGATACAAAGTCTGCAAGATGGCGAATGGAAGCCAGGTGAACTCATACCCTCCGAAACTGAACTGGCGGTGCGCTATGGTGTCAGTCAAGGCACTGTCCGCAAGGCCATCGATGAGCTGGCAGCCGAAAATCTGGTGGTGCGCAAGCAGGGACGCGGAACTTTCGTGGCCACGCACAACGAAGCAAAGGCGGAATACCGTTTTCTTCGTTTAGCGGCAGACGATGTCAACACCGGCAAGCCAAAATCCAGCTATTTGGCGGTTGATCGTGTACGTGCCAATTCCCATGTGGCCAAGTTGCTTGATATCAAGCCCAGCGATTCGGTTTTTGTCGTCAAGCGCGTGCTCCGATTTGACGGGGTCCCCCAAATTCTCGACGAAATCTGGTTGCCAGCCTCTCAGTACAAGGGGTTGACCCTGGAACGCCTGCAGTCCTGGAATTCAACATTGTATGGGTTCCTTGAAAGTGCTTTTGGCGTGCGCATGTTGCGTGCGATTGAAACCATCAAGGCAGTGAGCGCTGAACCGGAGCAAGCCGAGGTGTTGCAAGTGCCTGTCGGCGCCCCTTTGCTTCTGGTTGAACGGCAGTCGATGACCTATGCCGATCAGCCCGTTGAATTGCGTCGGGGCTGGTATCTGACTGATCGTTTTTCTTACAAAAATGAATTGTATTGAATTGATCTAATTGTATTGAGCCAAAATGACCCAAAAGCATCTAAAAATCCCCAAAACTTCTGGGGCTTTATATTCAAGATTCAGGTGATTTGGTTCAAAATGTGGGTCTGTCTGGAACCGTTTCCAATACTGAACGGCCCCTTCCAACCGGTTTTTTTTACACAGAAGAAATTGAGCATGTCAAACACTGTTGCCAAAAAGCGTCCGGAATACCGGAACATACATGTCACTCAGATTCTCAAGTACCGTCTGCCATTGGCTGGCAAGCTATCCATCCTGCACCGCGTTAGCGGCGCAGTCATGTTCCTGGCCTTGCCCATCATTTTGCTGCCATTGTTTGACAAAAGCTTGACCTCTGAATTGTCTTTCGAAGAAATGAAGGCACTGGTGGGCAATCCATTGGTGAAAGTGGTGCTTCTGGGCCTTATCTGGTCTTACATGCATCATTTCTGCGCCGGTATTCGTTACTTGGTGCTCGACATGCACGTGGGCACCGACAAATACGCTGCTGCCAAATCGGCTGGTTCCGTGTTTGCTGTCAGCCTGACGCTCACGGCCATCTTCGGCCTCAAACTGTTCGGAGTGTTCTAAATCATGGGCAACAACATTGGTTCCAAGCGCTTGGTGGTTGGCGCACACTACGGTTTAAAAGAGTGGGTGGCGCAGCGTATTACCGCGGTCATCATGGCCTTGTACACCATCGGCCTGTTTTTGGCCGTACTCTTTACGCCTGACCTTGACTACATCAAGTGGGTTCATTTTTTCAATTTCACCCTGTTGTCGTTCCCGCTGGGGAAGATCTTGGCGCTGCTGGCCTTTTTGTCGCTGTGCTATCACGCGTACATTGGCATTCGCGACATTTGGATGGACTATGTAAAGCCCACAGGCATTCGCCTCACATTGCAAGTTTTCACAGCACTGTGGCTGATCGGCTGCGCCGGTTACGCCGCTGATATTCTCTGGAGGGTCTGAAAGTGACTGCAGTTAAAACCAACCTTCCACGTCGTAAATTTGACGCGGTAATCGTGGGTGCTGGTGGCGCCGGTATGCGCTGCTCCCTGCAACTGGCGGAAGCCGGCCTGAATGTGGCTGTGCTGTCCAAAGTGTTCCCGACTCGCTCCCACACCGTGGCCGCACAGGGCGGTATCGGTGCTTCTTTGGGCAACATGTCCGAAGACAACTGGTACTGGCACATGTTCGACACCGTCAAGGGTTCGGACTACCTCGGCGACCAGGACGCCATTGAATTCATGTGCCGCGAAGCACCCAAAGTGGTGTACGAGCTTGAGCACTTCGGCATGCCGTTTGACCGCAACCCGGACGGCACCATTTACCAGCGCCCGTTTGGTGGTCACACCGCCAATTTCGGTGAAAAGCCTGTGCAGCGCGCCTGCGCTGCGGCTGACCGTACGGGCCACGCTTTGTTGCACACGCTGTACCAGCGCAACGTGCGCGCCCGTACCCAGTTCTTTGTGGAGTGGATGGCGCTGGACATCATCCGCAATGCCGAAGGCGATGTGGTTGGCGTGACCGCGCTGGAAATGGAAACCGGCGAAATCATGATTCTGGAAGCCAAGGTCACCGTGTTTGCCACGGGTGGTGCTGGTCGAATCTGGGCCGCTTCTACCAACGCCTTCATCAACACCGGTGACGGCATGGGCATGGCTGCACGTGCAGGTTTGCCACTGGAAGACATGGAATTCTGGCAGTTCCACCCCACCGGCGTGGCTGGTGCTGGGGTGCTGGTCACCGAAGGTGTTCGCGGCGAAGGCGGTATTTTGCTGAACTCCAACGGTGAGCGTTTCATGGAGCGCTATGCACCAACCCTGAAAGACTTGGCTCCGCGTGACTTTGTATCCCGCTCAATGGATCAGGAAATCAAGGAAGGTCGTGGTTGTGGCCCCAACAAGGACCATGTGCTGCTGAAGCTGGACCACCTGGGGGCCGACACCATCATGAAGCGTCTGCCTTCCATCCGTGAAATTGCGATCAAGTTCGCCAACGTGGACCCCATCAAGGAACCGATTCCAGTCGTTCCAACCATCCATTACCAGATGGGCGGCATTCCCACCAACTTCTATGGTCAGGTTGTTGCCCCCAAGACCCCGGGTGGTGCACAGGAAGTGGTCAACGGCATGTATGCCATTGGCGAATGCGCTTGCGTGTCCGTGCATGGTGCAAACCGCTTGGGCACCAACTCCTTGCTCGACCTCGTGGTGTTTGGCCGCGCAGCCGGCAATCACATCGTGTCGCAAAACTTCAAGACGCAATCTCATCGGGATTTGCCGGCGGATGCCAGTGACTTCACCATGGAGCGCATCAACAAATTGATGAACAGCACCTCTGGTGAACGCACGCAGGATGTGGCCAACGGTATTCGCGCCAAGATGCAATACCACTGCGGTGTGTTCCGCACCACCGAACTGATGAACGAAGGTGTGAAGGTGATCAACGAGTTGGCCGAACAAGCCGACAAGATCTTCATCAAGGACAAGTCCAAGGTATTCAACACAGCACTGGTTGAGGCACTGGAACTGGCCAACCTGAAAGAAACTGCCAAAGCGACCATGGTGTCGGCCGCAGCGCGTGAAGAAAGCCGTGGTGCCCATGCACACCGTGACTTCCCCGAGCGCGATGACGACAAGTGGATGAAGCACAGCCTGTGGTACTCCGAAGGCAACCGCCTGGACTACAAGGCCGTGAATACCAAGCCACTGACTGTTGAAACCTTCCAGCCCAAAAAGCGGACTTTCTAATCAAGGATTCGAGGTAATTAACATGAGCGGAAAGCGAGTAGTTAAGTTCGAGATTTATCGCTACGACCCTGACACCGGCGAAGCACCCAAAATGCAAAAGCTGGAAGTGGAGCTGGAGCCCACCGACAAAATGCTTTTGGATGCACTGATGCGCATCAAGAGCGATGTGGATGATTCTCTGTCGTATCGCCGTTCCTGCCGTGAAGGTGTGTGTGGCTCTGATGCCATGAACATCAACGGTAAAAACGGCCTGGCCTGCATCACCAACCTGCGCGATCTGAAAGAGCCCATCGTTCTGAAGCCGCTGCCCGGCCTCCCCGTGGTGCGCGACTTGATTGTGGACATGACCCAGTTCTTCAAGCAGTACCACAGCATCAAGCCCTACCTGGTCAACGAAACGCCACCTCCAGAAAAGGAGCGCTTCCAGTCCCCAGAAGAACGTGAAGAGCTCGATGGCCTGTACGAGTGCATTTTGTGCGCATGCTGCTCAACCAGCTGCCCATCATTCTGGTGGAACCCTGACAAATTCGTGGGCCCCGCTGGTTTATTGCAGGCTTACCGCTTCATCGCGGACAGCCGCGACCAGGCCACTGGCGAGCGTCTGGACAATCTGGAAGATCCGTACCGTCTGTTCCGCTGCCACACCATCATGAACTGCGTGGATGTGTGCCCCAAGGGGTTGAACCCCACCAAGGCCATCGGCAAGATCAAGGAATTGATGGTGCGTCGCGCCGTCTAATAACCGACGCATTGCAATTTTTTTAGGCAATTCGGGGTTGTGCACTGCAAAACCCCGTTTTTTTTGTTGTAGTTTATGAGTCATCAACAGCATCAATCCGATCCAGCGCAACGAGCCCGGCTTCGTTGGCGCGCCCGCAGGGGTTTGCTGGAAAATGATTTGATTATTCAGCGGTTTTTCGACAAGTACGAAATGGAGTTGACCGACGACGACGTCGCGGCGCTAACCCTGTTGTTTGAAGAAATTGACAACAAACTGCTTGATCTCCTGCTTGGACGCGCTGCACCAGAGGGAGACCTGGACACACCTGCTGTGCGAAGGGTGATCCAGTTGATGAAAGACGTTTAATTTAGACATAGACCATTAGAAGGAAATCCGATGAGCACCGAACACAAGGCCACGCTGTCGTTCACTGACGGCACCCCGTCTGTTGAATTTCCCATCCATCAGGGCACAATTGGGCCAGATGTCATTGACATTCGCAAGCTATACGGCGCCACCGGCAAGTTCACCTACGACCCTGGCTTCCTGTCCACGGCATCCTGCAACTCCACCATCACGTACATTGATGGCGACAAGGGTGAATTGCTGTACCGCGGTTACCCCATTGAACAGTTGGCAACCAACTGCGACTTCATGGAAGTGTGCTATCTGTTGCTGAATGGTGAGTTGCCCAACGAATCCCAGCGTGCTGAGTTTGTATCCCGTGTGTCCAACCACACCATGGTGAACGAGCAGATGCACTTTTTCCTGCGCGGTTTCCGTCGCGATGCACACCCCATGGCCGTCATGACAGGTCTGGTCGGTGGCATGTCAGCTTTCTACCCTGATTCCATGAACCTCATGGACAAAAACCAGCGTGATATTTCTGCGATTCGCCTGATCGCCAAAATGCCAACCCTGGTTGCCATGGCCTACAAATATGGCATTGGTGCGCCACACATGTACCCCAAGAATGAGTTGTCCTACACGGCCAACTTCATGCGGATGATGTTCGGCAATCCTTGCGAAGATTACAAAGTCAATGACGTGCTGGTTCGCGCCATGGACCGCATCTTCATTCTGCATGCTGACCACGAACAAAACGCCTCCACCTCCACCGTGCGCCTGTGTGCTTCCTCGGGCACCAACCCGTTTGCTGCCATCGCAGCCGGTGTGGCCTGTTTGTGGGGCCCTTCCCATGGTGGCGCCAACGAAGCCTGCTTGAATATGCTGATGGAAATTCAGCAAAACGGTGGTGTGGAGAAGATTGGTGATTTCATCAACAAGGTGAAAGACAAGGATTCTGGCGTTCGCTTGATGGGCTTTGGCCACCGCGTTTACAAAAACTACGACCCCCGCGCCAAGTTGATGCGCGAAACCTGCCATGAGGTGTTGAACGAGCTGGGTCTGCAAGACGATCCATTGTTCAAGATCGCAATGGCCCTGGAAAAGATTGCGCTGGAAGACGAGTACTTCGTCAAGCGCAAGCTGTACCCGAACGTGGACTTCTATTCCGGCATCGTTCAAAAGGCGATTGGTATTCCCGTGCCGCTGTTCACGGCCATCTTCGCATTGGCTCGCACCGTTGGCTGGATTGCACAACTGAACGAAATGATTGCCGACCCCGAATACAAAATCGGTCGTCCACGCCAGTTGTTCATGGGTGCCACACACCGCGACGTCAAGCCCATCGGTCAGCGCTAATCCGACTTTCCGATGTGTTCAAAAAAGCCACCTTCGGGTGGCTTTTTGTTTTGTTGTATCCTTGAAAGATTATCAGGAGACTCACCATGTCAGACCGCCTCATCATTTTTGACACCACCCTGCGCGACGGCGAACAAAGCCCCGGCGCCTCCATGACCCGGGAAGAAAAAATCCGCATTGCCAAGCAGTTGGAGAAGCTGAAGGTCGATGTGATCGAGGCCGGTTTTGCGGCATCCAGCAACGGTGATTTTGAGGCGATCAAAAGCATTGCTTCGGTGGTGAAAGAGTCCACGGTGTGTTCGTTGGCTCGGGCCAATGAGCGAGACATCAGCAGGGCGGGTGAAGCGTTGGCACCGGCTGAACGACGACGAGTGCACACCTTCATTGCCACATCGCCCCTTCACATGGAAGTGAAGCTGCGCATGACGCCTGAACAGGTGCTTGAGCAGGCTGTGAAGGCTGTCAAGCTGGCCTTGCAATACACCGACGATGTCGAGTTTTCAGCAGAAGATGGCTACCGTTCCGAATTGCCGTTTTTGGCCCGCGTTTGCGAAGCTGTCATCAAGGCCGGTGCAAAAACCATCAATATTCCGGATACCGTGGGCTACGCTGTGCCATCGTTGTATGGCGAATTCATGAAAAGCTTGCGTGAAATGACCCCCAACAGCGACAAGGCGGTTTGGTCGGTTCATTGCCACAACGACTTGGGCATGGCGGTGGCCAATTCACTGGCGGGTGTTTCTCTGGGCGGTGCTCGCCAAATTGAATGCACCATCAACGGTTTGGGCGAGCGTGCCGGAAACTGCTCCTTGGAAGAAATCGTGATGGCCGTGAAAACCCGTCGTGACTTTTTCAATCTGGATGTGGGCATCGACACGTCCCAGATCGTTCCAGCCAGCCGTTTGGTCTCCAACATTACCGGCTTTGTGGTTCAGCCGAACAAGGCCATCGTGGGGGCCAATGCATTTGCCCACGCCTCCGGCATTCACCAGGACGGTGTGCTGAAGGCCCGCCAAACCTACGAAATCATGACTGCCGAAGATGTGGGTTGGACGGCCAACAAAATTGTGTTGGGCAAATTGTCGGGCCGCAATGCATTCAAGCAACGTCTTGAAGCGTTGGGTATTGAAATGGAATCGGAAGCCCAGCTCAATGAGGTATTTCAACGTTTCAAAGACCTCGCCGATCGCAAGGCCGAAATTTTTGATGAGGATATTCACGCCTTGGTGTCTGGTGACTCCATCGATGGCGAGCAGGATTTCTACAAATTCGTGTCCTTGTCCCAGCGGTCTGAAACAGGCGAGCGCCCACAGGCGCGGGTGGTGTTTTCAGCAGAAGGACAGGAATTTGTGGCTGAAAGCGAGGGAAATGGACCCGTGGATGCGACGGTCAAGGCCATTGAGTCAAGGGTTTCCAGCGGCGCTGAATTGCTGTTGTTCTCCGTCAATGGCATCACGTCAGGCACCACCGAAAGCCAGGGCGAGGTAACCATGCGTTTGCAGCGCGGCGGTCGCATCGTCAACGGCGTGGGGGCAGACCCCGACATTGTGGTGGCCTCGGCCAAAGCGTATTTGTCGGCGCTGAACAAATTGCAGTCCAAAAATGAGAAATTGAATCCACAGGTTTGATTTTTCGTGGTTTTCCGCTACAATCATGGGCTTGGTTGCTTGCTCATGGTTGGGCGGCGTAAAAGGGTTGTCCAAGTTTGTTCGCACGAAGCCTAGGCTATTCGGTTGTTGAGCCGGTTTGCTTGGGTTTTCGCAAGTGGAGTTAACATGACAGTAGAAAACATCAACAAGGCAACCATCGTTGCCGAATTTCAACGTGCCAAGGGCGACACAGGTTCTCCCGAGGTGCAAGTGGCGCTGTTGACAGCCCGTATCAACTCGCTGGCCGACCATTTCAAGGCCAACGCCAAAGATCACCACTCACGCCGCGGCCTGCTGCGCATGGTGTCCCGCCGTCGTAAACTGCTGGACTACCTCAAGCGCACCGATGCTGACAAGTACCGTACCCTGATCGGACAACTGGGCCTGCGTAAGTAATTGGTCTACGCCACAATCCGTTGATTGAACTCAAATGCCTGCAACAGCCGTTGTGGGCATTTGTGTTTTGAAACTCGCGGGCTCTCGCATGGGAATGTGACCCACCGGGATAACTACAAGGAAGAGAAAAGTGTTTGAAATTCATCGTGAAACATTCCAGTACGGCCAGCACACAGTGACGCTGGAGACAGGCGAAGTCGCCCGTCAGGCCGATGGTGCAGTGCTTGTCACTGTGGATGACACCGTTGTTTTGGCCACTGTTGTTGCGGCCAAAACTGCCAAGCCCGGTCAGGACTTTTTCCCGCTGACCGTGGATTACGTCGAAAAATTCTATGCCGCGGGTCGAATTCCCGGCGGTTTCTTCAAGCGTGAAGGCAAAGCCACCGAGAAGGAAACCCTGACAGCGCGTTTGGTGGATCGTCCATTGCGTCCCTTGTTTCCTGAGGGTTTCTACAACGAGGTACAAGTCGCCTTGACTGTGATGTCCTCCAATCCTGAAGTGAATGCAGACATCCCTGCGCTGATCGGTGCATCGGCTGCGTTGTCGATTGCCGGCATTCCCTTCAATGGTCCGATTGGTGCGGCCCGTGTGGGATACATCAATGGCGAATACATCATCAACCCCACCACCAGTCAACTGAAAGACAGCAAGTTGGACCTGGTGGTTGCCGGTACAGAGTCCGCCGTGTTGATGGTGGAGTCTGACGCCTACGAGTTGACGGAAGAGGTCATGCTGGGTGCCGTGGTCTATGGTCACGAGCAAATGCAAACCGTCATCAATGCCATTCATGCCCTGACTGCCAAGGCAGGCAAGCCTGAGTGGGATTGGCAAGCGGCTCCCAAAAACGAGCCTTTGATTGCGGCCATCACCGAATTGGCTGGCGAAAAAATTGCCGCTGCTTACAAAATCACCCAGAAGCAAGCCCGCAGCAAGCGTTTGAAGGAAATCACTGCCGAGGTTCAAGCCGAGTTGCCAGCAAAAGTAGGCGAAGAGGGCATGGCTGGTGTAACCGGTGCAGACATTGGCGAGGTGTTGTTCAACCTGGAAGCCAAAGTGGTTCGCAGCCAGATTTTGAACGGTGAACCCCGCATTGACGGCCGTGACACACGCACCGTGCGCCCCATCACCGTGCGCACTGGCGTGTTGCCCCGTGCCCATGGTTCAGCTTTGTTCACCCGTGGTGAAACACAGGCCCTGGTGGTGACCACCTTGGGTACGGGCCGCGATGAGCAAATCATTGACGCCATCAACGGTGAGTACCGCGACCGCTTCATGTTCCATTACAACATGCCCCCCTACGCCACCGGCGAGTGCGGTCGCATGGGTGCCCCAAAGCGTCGTGAAATTGGTCACGGCCGCTTGGCGCGCCGCGCCATTGAAAACCTGCTGCCTGCTGCCGAAGACTTCCAGTACAGCATGCGTGTGGTGTCGGAGATCACCGAATCCAATGGTTCCAGCTCCATGGCCTCCGTCTGCGGTGGCTGTCTGTCCCTGATGGATGCCGGTGTGCCGGTGAAAGATTTCGTGGCGGGTATTGCCATGGGTCTGATCAAGGAAGACAACAAGTTTGCGGTGTTGACCGACATTCTGGGTGACGAAGACCACCTGGGTGACATGGACTTCAAAGTGGCCGGAACTGAAAACGGTGTGACTGCGCTGCAGATGGACATCAAGATTCAGGGGATCACCAAGGAAATCATGCAGGTTGCGCTGGCACAAGCCCGCGAAGCCCGTATTCACATCCTGGGCATCATGAAGGAAGCTTCCTCCGGCGTGGGTGAGTTGTCCGATTTTGCACCCCGCATGATCAGCATCAAGATCAACCCCGAGAAAATCCGCGACGTGATCGGCAAAGGTGGTGCAACCATCCGCGCCATTACCGAAGAAACGGGTGCCACCATCGACATCAAAGACGACGGCACCATCACCATCGCGTCTGTGGATGGCGAGGCTGGCGAGAAAGCCAAAAAGCGCATCGAGGACATCACCGCCGAAGTGGAAGTGGGTGGTGTGTACGACGGCACTGTTCTCAAGTTGCTGGATTTCGGCGCCATCGTGAGCGTGCTGCCAGGCAAAGACGGTTTGTTGCACATTTCCCAGATTGCCAACGAGCGTGTCAATGCGGTCGGCGACTATCTGAAGGAAGGTCAGCAGGTGCGGGTAAAGGTTCTGGAGGCCGATGAAAAAGGCCGTCTGCGCCTGTCGATGAAGGCTTTGCTGGAGCAGGCCGCACCGGAGGCGCCAGCCGCCGGTGAAGCACCAGCCACTGAAGGCAATCCCGAGGCTTGATCAAGAATGCGCACGATGAAGGGTATCGTGGTGAAGGCACCCGGCGGGGTTGACCAGCTTGAGTTGGTTGATCTGCCGATGCCCAGCCCGGGCCCTTCTGAGGTGCTCATTCAGGTCAAGGCGGCCGGTGTGAATCGGCCTGATATCCTTCAGCGCCTTGGCCTGTATCCGCCGCCTGCCGGTGCCAACCCACACCTTGGTTTGGAAGTGGCAGGGCAGGTGGTGGAAACAGGCGAGGGTGTTGATCCAGCATTCAACGGCCAGGCTGTCATGGCCCTGTGCAATGGGGGTGGTTATGCGCAGTACGTTTGCGTGCCCGCAGCGCAGTGCATGTCAATCCCGCAGGGCCTAAGCTTCACCCAGGCCGCCAGTCTGCCCGAGGTTTACATGACCGTTTGGCAAAACCTGGTGATCAAGGGTGGGCTAAAAACAGGTGACACCGTATTGGTGCACGGGGGGAGCAGTGGCATAGGCACCGCTGCCATCCAGCTGTGCAAGCGCTTGGGTGCGCGGGTCATGGTCACCGTTGGGCAGGATTCAAAGGTGGATGTGTGTACCCGGTTGGGTGCCGATGCAGTGGTCAATTATCGAGCCCAAAACTGGGTCGATGCCGCGTTGCGCTTCTCGGATGGACGCGGCGTTGATTTGGTGCTGGACATGGTGGCAGGACCTTATCTGGACAAGGATCTGGATTGCCTTGCCGTGGAAGGCAAAATTTTGGTGATTGCCTTGCTGGGTGGCCGCACGGCTGAATTGGATGCCAGCAAATTGCTCATGAAGCGCGCTGTGTTGACGGGTACCACCTTGAGGCCCCAATCCGCGGGTTTTAAGGCAGCATTGGCCGCAGCGGTCAGCCGGGAATTGAGTGCTGGTTTTGAACAAGGCCACTACCACACGGTGGTTCATTCCGAGTTTGATTTGGCCGATGTGGCGCAAGCCCATCGCCTGATGGAATCGGGTGATTTGGTCGGCAAGGTGGTGCTTCGGATTGCTTGAAGCGGCGGTCGCGGTGTTGCGCCTACAGCATTTGAAATAGGACCATTCGGGAACATGGATATGAGTAAAAGAACAAAATTTGTTGCAGGTAACTGGAAGATGAATGGCAGTTTGGCTGCCAACCAGGCGCTGATCGAAGGGTTCGCCAGTGAGGTCCAGTCGGGTGTGGACGTCTCGGTGTTCTGCCCGTTTCCCTATTTGGCCCAAGTGGCCGGACTGGTGAAGGGCACAGGCATTTCATTCGGCTCGCAAGACGTGTCAGCCAAGGCCAGTGGCGCTTACACCGGCGAAGTGTCGGTGTCCATGCTGAAAGAATTTGGTGTCACTCAAACCCTGGTGGGTCATTCCGAGCGCCGCAGCTTTCATGCTGAAAGCAGTGAAGCGGTGGCCCTGAAGGCTGTTGCTGCGCTGGAAGGTGGCTTGATGCCCATCGTGTGTGTGGGTGAAACACTGGCAGAGCGTGAGTCTGGTCTGGTCGAATCAGTGCTGGCTGCGCAGCTGGATCCGGTGGTCGAGCATTGTTCGAGGTTTGTCTCTAATGACACCTGGAATTTGGTCATTGCCTATGAGCCCGTGTGGGCCATTGGCACCGGTGTTACAGCGTCGCCCGAGCAAGCACAGGCGGTGCATGCGATGATCCGTGCCCGGTTGAAAGCCATGCTGGGCGAGGTTGTTGCGCAAAGCACCCGTATTTTGTATGGCGGCAGTGTCAAGCCGGGCAATGCGGCAGAAATATTTGCAAAAGAAGACATTGATGGGGGCCTAATTGGCGGTGCGGCTTTGTCTTCATCCGATTTCTCTGGAATAATACGCGCCGCGAGAGGTTAATAACGTCATGAGTATTTTTCATTCCATCATCACCGTGGTGCAGGTTTTGGCTGCAGTGGCGGTCATCATTCTGGTTTTGTTGCAGCACGGCAAGGGTGCCGACATGGGGGCTGCTTTCGGCAGCGGATCCTCTGGAAGCCTCTTCGGCGCTACAGGTTCTGCAAACTTCCTGAGTCGGGCCACAGCCGTTTGTGCTACAATCTTTTTGCTTTGCACATTGGGTTTGGCCTTCTTTTCGCGGGCTGGCGCAAGCCACGAATCCGGTGGTGTGATGGAGTCGATTCAGACTGCTCCAGCTGCGGAGGGCACGGCAACCCCTGCGGCTCCGAAGCCTGCTGAACCTGCCACACCAGTGCAGGAAATTCCGAAGTAAAAACAAGCCGACGTGGTGGAATTGGTAGACACGCTATCTTGAGGGGGTAGTGGCCACAGGCTGTGCGAGTTCGAGTCTCGCCGTCGGCACCAGATTAGAATAAAAAAGCCGGTCCTCTGTGTGAATGACCGGCTTTTTTTTGGGTAACACAAACCTGCTTAGGGTTTACACGGGAGCCAACGTGAACTTAGAGTCGTATTTTCCGGTTTTGCTTTTCATTCTGGTTGGCGCAGGCGTGGGCGGTGGTGCCATGCTGGTCGGGCGTCTGCTTGCCCCTCATCGTCCGGACGGACAAAAGCTCTCCCCTTATGAATGCGGCTTCGAGGCGTTCGAAGATGCGCGCATGCAGTTTGACGTGCGCTATTACCTCGTGGCCATTCTGTTCATTTTGTTCGACCTCGAAATCGCGTTCCTGTTTCCATGGGCTGTGGCCTACCGCGAAATTGGTCCGGTTGGATTTTGGTCGATGATGATTTTCCTGGGCATTCTGGTGGTCGGTTTCATTTACGAATGGACCCGCGGCGCGCTGGATTGGGAATGAACCTTCAGAGGTGTAAAGATGGGAATTGATGGCGTATTGAACGAAGGGTTTATCACCACCACAGCCGACAAGCTGATCAACTGGGGGCGCACCGGGTCGCTGTGGCCCATGACATTTGGTTTGGCCTGCTGCGCAGTCGAAATGATGCACGCAGGTGCCAGCCGCTACGACCTGGACCGGTTCGGAATCATTTTCCGTCCCAGCCCCCGTCAGTCTGATCTCATGATCGTTGCCGGCACGCTGTGCAACAAAATGGCACCAGCCCTGCGCAAGGTGTACGACCAAATGGCCGAACCGCGTTGGGTGTTGTCAATGGGTTCCTGCGCCAATGGTGGTGGTTACTACCACTACAGCTACTCTGTGGTGCGTGGCTGTGATCGCATTGTTCCGGTGGATGTGTACGTGCCCGGTTGCCCACCGACTGCGGAAGCCCTGATGTACGGTCTGCTGCAGCTGCAGAACAAGATCAAGCAAACCTCCACCATTGCACGCTGAGGAATTTTCAACATGTCCGAAAATCTGTTGCGTTTGCAAACGGCACTTCAAGACGCGTTGGGCGACAGGATCGTGTCCGCGACGCTGGCGTTGGGCGAACTGAATGTCGTGCTCAAGGCGAAGACGTATCTGGAAGCCTGCGGCATCCTGCGTGATCATGATGCCTTGCGGTTCGAGCAGTTGATTGACCTGTGTGGTCTTGACATGCAGGACTACAAAAACGAAGTGAATGAAGGCCCCCGGTTTTGGGTGGTATCTCAATTGTTGTCGGTCTCCAACAACCTGCGTGTTCGCATCAAGGTGGCCTGTCCCGATGACGAGCTGCCCACCGTACCCTCCGTGAATGATGTGTGGTCCTCTGCCGGCTGGTATGAGCGTGAGGCATTTGACCTGTTCGGAATCGTGTTTGAAGGACACGCTGACTTGCGTCGCATTCTCACCGACTATGGCTTTGTGGGGCATCCCTTCCGTAAAGATTTCCCGCTGTCCGGCCATGTGGAAATGCGCTACGACCCCGAATTGGGCCGCGTGGTGTACCAACCTGTGAGCATTGAGCCTCGTGAAATTACACCGCGCATCATTCGCGAACCTCAGTACGGCGGAGCGAAATAACCATGGCTGAAATCAAGAATTACACCCTGAACTTTGGTCCACAGCACCCTGCAGCGCATGGCGTGTTGCGTCTGGTGCTTGAGTTGGATGGTGAGGTTGTCCAGCGTGCAGACCCCCACATCGGCTTGCTGCACCGTGGTACTGAAAAACTGGCTGAGCACAAAACATTTATTCAGTCATTGCCTTACATGGACCGGCTGGACTATGTGTCCATGATGGCCAATGAACATGCGTATTGCATGGCCATTGAGAAGTTGCTGGGCATCGAGGTGCCTGTGCGCGCCCAATACATCCGTGTGATGTTTGATGAAATCACCCGTGTGCTCAACCACCTGTTGTGGATCGGCGCTCACGGTCTGGACGTGGGTGCCATGGCGGTGTTCCTGTACGCATTCCGCGAGCGGGAAGACTTGATGGACTGCTACGAAGCGGTCTCGGGTGCCCGCTTGCATGCTGCGTACTACCGGCCCGGTGGTGTGTACCGTGATCTGCCCGATCGCATGCCGCAGTACAAGCCGTCGAAGGTTCGCTCCGCGAAAAAAGTCGACGAATTGAACCGCAACCGTCAAGGTTCGTTGCTTGATTTCATCGACGACTTCACCCAGCGTTTCCCCAAGTATGTGGACGAATACGAAACACTGCTGACCGACAACCGCATTTGGAAGCAGCGCCTTGTGGGCATCGGTGTGGTTACACCGGAGCGCGCGCTGTCGATGGGCTTTACTGGCCCGATGCTGCGGGGCTCTGGCATTGCGTGGGATTTGCGCAAGAAGCAACCCTACGAAGTGTATGACCGCTTGGACTTCGATATTCCCGTGGGCAAGAACGGCGACTGCTATGACCGATATTTGGTGCGGGTGGAAGAAATGCGCCAGTCCAATCGAATCATCAAGCAATGCGTGGACTGGTTGCGTGCCAATCCTGGCCCTGTGATGAGCGACAACCACAAGGTATCGCCGCCCAAGCGTCTGGACATGAAGTCCAACATGGAAGAGCTGATTCACCATTTCAAACTGTTTACCGAAGGCATGCATGTGCCCGAAGGTGAAGCCTATGCAGCGGTAGAACATCCGAAAGGCGAGTTCGGTATTTACCTCATGGCCGACGGCGCCAACAAGCCTTACCGCTTGAAGATTCGAGCCCCTGGTTTTGCACACTTGCAAGGTTTGGACGAAATGTCTCGCGGCCACATGCTGGCCGACGTGGTGACCATCATCGGTACCCAGGACATCGTGTTCGGTGAAATTGATCGCTAAGGATTTATCCCATCATGAAGTTGAGTGAAAACGCGTGTCGTTTGATCGACAAGGAATTGACCAAATACCCGGCGGATCAAAAGATTTCAGCCGTGATGGCTGGATTGCGAATTGTGCAAGTGGAACTCGGTTGGTTACCCGCTGAGGCCATTGAAGCGGTTGCGGATTATCTCGAAATTGCTCCGATTGCGGCCTACGAGGTGGCCACCTTTTACAACATGTACGACACCAAAAAGGTTGGCAAGTACAAGTTGGTGGTGTGCACCAACCTGCCATGCGCATTGTCGGGTGGCACCGACGCGGCCGAGTATCTGAAAAAGAAACTGGGGATTGATTACAACGAAACCACCCCGGATGGTCAGTTCACCTTGAAAGAAGGGGAGTGCATGGGGGCTTGTGGTGATTCGCCGGTGATGTTGGTGAACAACCACCGCATGTGCAGTTTCATGAGCAATGAAAAAATCGACGCGCTGGTAGAGGAGTTGAAGTCATGACCTGTTTGCACGGACGTCACATCAACCCGGTGATTTTGGCCGGTTTGGATGGCAGCAATTGGGATCTGAAAGGCTATGAGGCCCGCGGTGGTTACAAGGCCTTGCGCAAGATCCTCACCGAAGGCATTTCGCAAGAAGATGTCATTGCCGAAGTGAAAAAATCGGCTTTGCGCGGTCGCGGAGGCGCTGGTTTCCCCACTGGTTTGAAGTGGAGCTTCATGCCCCGTCAGTTTCCTGGTCAAAAGTACCTGGCTTGCAACTCTGATGAAGGTGAGCCCGGAACATTCAAGGACCGAGACATTCTTCGTTACAACCCCCATGCCGTGATTGAAGGCATGGCCATTGCCGCGTATGCCATGGGCATTTCGGTGGGTTACAACTACATTCACGGCGAGATCTGGGAAACCTACGAGCGCTTTGAAGAAGCCCTGGAACAGGCTCGTGCGGCGGGCTACTTGGGCGACAACATATTGGGCTCCAGTTTCAGCTTCCAGTTGCATGCACACCAAGGTTATGGCGCCTACATTTGCGGTGAAGAAACTGCATTGATTGAATCCATTGAGGGCAAGAAAGGCCAGCCTCGCTTCAAGCCGCCATTTCCTGCGTCGTATGGCATCTATGGCAAGCCCACCACCATCAACAACACCGAAACTTTTGCAGCTGTGCCATTTATTTTGCAAAACGGTGGCGACTGGTTCCTGGAGTTGGGCAAGCCCAACAATGGTGGTACCAAGATTTTCTCGATTTCCGGTGATGTGGAAAAACCCGGCAACTACGAAATTCCATTGGGCACACCCTTTGCCAAGTTGCTCGAGCTGGCGGGCGGCATGAAAGGCGGTCGCAAGATCAAGGCAGTCATTCCCGGCGGTTCATCCATGCCGGTATTGCCAGGCGACGTCATGATGGCCACCGACATGGACTACGATTCCATCGCCAAAGCGGGCTCCATGTTGGGCTCTGGCGCGGTGATCGTGATGGACGAGACCCGTTGCATGGTCAAGAGCCTGCTGCGTTTGTCCTATTTTTATTATGAAGAGAGCTGTGGTCAGTGCACCCCCTGCCGGGAAGGCACGGGCTGGTTGTATCGCATTGTCAACCGCATTGAACACGGCGAAGGTCGTCCAGAAGATTTGGACATGCTCAACAGCATTGCGGACAACATTCAGGGGCGCACCATTTGCGCTTTGGGTGACGCAGCCGCCATGCCGGTGAGGGCATTCCTCAAGCATTTCCGTGAAGAATTTGAGCACCACATCACGCACAAGTCCTGCATCGTGCCGGCTTACGTGTAACTCCCTGCGGGACGAAACAAATGGTTGAACTTGAAATTGATGGCGTGAAGGTTGAAGTGGCTGAAGGCAGCATGCTGATGGATGCGGCCCAAAAAGCAGGCAGCTATGTGCCTCACTTCTGTTATCACAAAAAATTGTCGATCGCGGCCAACTGCCGCATGTGTCTGGTGGACGTGGAAAAGGCGCCCAAGCCTTTGCCTGCATGTGCAACACCAGTTGCCCCCGGCATGATCGTTCGCACGCACTCCGAGAAGGCCGTGAACGCTCAAAAAAGCGTGATGGAATTTTTGTTGATCAACCACCCGCTGGATTGCCCGATTTGCGACCAGGGTGGTGAGTGCCAGTTGCAGGACATTGCTGTGGGGTATGGCGGTGTTTCTTCCCGCTACAAGGAAGAGAAGCGCGTGGTGTTCTACAAGGACATCGGCCCGCTGGTGTCGGCTCAGGAGATGAGCCGCTGCATCCACTGCACCCGGTGCGTCCGTTTTGGACAGGAAATTGCCGGTGTAATGGAGCTGGGCATGGCCAACCGGGGCGAGCACTCGGAAATTTTGAGTTTTGTCGGCAATTCAGTGGACTCTGAGCTGTCGGGCAACATGATTGATCTGTGCCCGGTGGGTGCATTGACCTCCAAGCCATTCCGCTACAGTGCGCGTACCTGGGAAATGGCACGTCGCAAATCGATCGCTGCGCACGACAGCCTGGGTTCCAACGTGGTGGTCCAGGTGAAGGCGGACAAGGTCATGCGTGTGGTGCCGCAGGAAAATGATGGTATCAATGAATGCTGGATTTCTGACCGCGATCGTTTCAGTTACGAAGGTCTGGATGCGGCAGACCGTCTGACTCAGCCCATGATCAAGAAAAATGGTCAGTGGGTGAGCACGGATTGGCAAACTGCACTGAATGCGGTTGCTGAAGGTTTGAAGAAAGCCCGTCGTGAGTCGAGCGACCTGAACAACATTGGTCTGCTGGTGTCCCCCAATGCCACTTTCGAAGAAATGGCTTTGGCCAGGGCCTTGATGAATGGCATCGGCTCAACCAGCATTGATGCCGGCTTGCGTCACCATGCAAGCCTGAACCTGAGTGGCGCCAAGCCATGGTTGGGTGCCAGCATCAAAGCGGTTGCTGATGCAGACGCCATTGTTTTGGTGGGTACTGACCCCCGAAACGATCAACCGTTGTTGACCCAACGCGTTCGCCAGGCAGCCAAACAGGGCGCTGCTGTGGTGGTGGTCAATGCTGGTGGTCTGGACCCCCTGATGCCCAAGGCCCGTTGGGTGAAAGCTGCACCATCTCAATGGTCTGCGCAGTTGGGTTCTGATGCAGTGAGCAAGGCTTTGGCCGTGGAAGGCAACAAGTTTGTGCTGATCGGTCAGCAAGTGCTGATGAGCGAGCATGCCAATGCCGTGTTGTCCAAGGCAGCGGAGGTGGCCAAATCCACCGGCGCGACCCTGGGTTTCCTGGGCGATGGTGCCAACTGGACAGGTTCATTTGTGGCTGGAGTTCAAGCGGCTGCGCATGGGGGTAAACCTGCTCAAAACCTGCTGGATGGCAAAGCCAAGGCGGTGATTGTGTTTGGCGCTGAGCCTGACCTGGATTCTGCCGTGGGTCAAAAAACCTTGCGCGGTTTGATTGATGCAGAGTTTGTGGTGCAAGCGTCTGCCTTCGTCGGCAACGCCAAGCAGTACGCGGATGTGTTGCTGCCCATTTCGCCACCGACCGAAACATCGGGTACTTTCATCAACATCGAGGGTACAGCACAAACATTCAAGGCCGCCGTAAAGCCCGCTGGCGAAACTCGTCCCGGTTGGAAGGTGTTGCGTGTAATGGGGAATCTGCTCCAGCTCGACGGCTTTGAATTCAACAGTTCCGAAGAGGTTTTGAAGGTGTTCATGCCGGCCTCTCTGGGCCTGAGCAATGCAGTGTCTGCGCAGCCCGCCACCGATGTCGTGAGTGCCGGCCTTGAACTGGCGACATACGTTCCTCTCTACGACACGGATGCACTGGTTCGCCGTGCCGAGTCCCTGCGTCTAACCAAGGCAGCCAAACCAGCGCTGTTGCAAATGAACGAAAAAACAGCCGCAGCACACGGCTTGACGGCTGGTGCACAGGTCAAGTTGACCGATGAGAAAGGTGGCTTTGTTCAAGCTGCGGTTGCTGTTCACAAGCAGGTGGCTGACAACACGGTACTGGTTCCTGTGGGTCGTTCAGAAACACAGGGTTTGCGTGCTGCGTCTGGCGCTGTATCGCTGGAGTCGGTTGCTGTGGAAAGTGAGGTGCAGGCATGAGTTCCCCCATTGAACTGATCACCACCACCGGTGCCGAATTGCTGGGCCCAGCCTGGCTGCCCGTGTGGACCTTGATCAAGATTCTTTGCATTACCCTGCCTCTGCTGGGTCTGGTAGCCTACCTGACCTATTGGGAACGCAAAATGATTGGTCGCATGCACATTCGCATGGGCCCAAGCCATGTGGGCCCCATGGGCTTGCTGCAGCCCATTGCCGATGCGGTCAAGATGATGTTCAAAGAGATCATCGTTCCGATCAATGCAAACAAAGGCCTGTTTATCATTGCGCCCATCATGACCATCATGCCTGCATTGGCTGCATGGGCGGTGGTGCCTTTTGGCCCTGAAACGGTGTTGGCCAACGTGAATGCCGGCTTGTTGTACCTGATGGCGATCACATCGCTGGAAGTGTATGGCGTGATCATTGCGGGTTGGGCTTCCAACTCCAAGTACGCGTTCTTGGCCGCCATGCGCGCATCGGCGCAAATGGTGTCCTACGAGTTGGCCATTGGTTTTGTACTGGTCACCGTGTTGTTGGTCACCGGTAGCCTGAACATGACCGAGATTGTGATGAGCCAGACCCGCGGTCAATTTGCAGACGCTGGGCTGAACTTCCTGTCCTGGAACTGGTTGCCTTTGCTGCCTTTGTTCGTCATCTACCTGGTGTCGGGCGTTGCAGAAACCAACCGCCATCCCTTTGACGTGGTGGAAGGTGAATCGGAAATTGTGGCCGGGCACATGGTGGAATACTCCGGCATGACCTTCGCCATCTTCTTCCTGGCTGAATACGCCAACATGATTCTGATTTCTGCCTTGGCAGCCATCATGTTCTTCGGTGGATGGTCATCGCCTGTGGAGTACGTACCCTTCACACTGATCCCCGGCTGGATTTGGTTGGGCTTGAAAACCTTCCTGCTGGTGTCGATGTTCATCTGGTTCCGGGCCTCGTTCCCACGTTACCGCTACGACCAGATCATGCGCTTGGGTTGGAAGGTGTTCATTCCACTGACCCTGGTTTGGTTGGTGGTGGTGGCCGCCTGGATGCAAACCCCCTTGAACATCTGGAAATAATCGAGACGCACTATGTTTCAAGTGATCAAAGAATTCCTGAACAGCTTGCTGTTGCGTGAAATGCTGAAAGGCATGGGGTTGACCATGAGCTACATGTTCACAACACCCATCACCATTCTGTATCCCATGGAAAAAACGCCCATGTCCCCGCGTTTTCGGGGCTTGCACGCTCTGCGACGCTATGCCAACGGCGAAGAGCGTTGCATTGCCTGCAAGCTGTGCGAGGCAGTGTGTCCGGCGATGGCTATCACGATCGAGTCCGAGCAGCGTGCCGATGGCTCCCGTCGCACCACTCGTTACGACATCGACCTGACCAAATGTATTTTCTGTGGATTTTGTGAAGAGTCCTGCCCGGTGGATTCCATTGTTGAAACCCATATTCACGAATACCACGGTGAAAAGCGGGGCGACTTGTATTTCACCAAGGAAATGCTGCTGGCCGTGGGTGATCGGTATGAGGCTGAAATTGCCGCAAACCGCGAAGCTGATGCTGCTTACCGATGAATTCAATTTACTGAGCTAGACCCCAACTCATGAATGCAATGACTGGTTTTTTCTATGTGTTTGCGGCCATTCTGGTGTTTGCCGCGGTGAGAGTGATCACTGCCAAAAACCCGGTGCACGCAGCCTTGTTCCTTGTCTTGGCCTTTTTCTCGGCATCGGCACTGTGGATGTTGTTGGAGGCTGAGTTCCTGGCCATTTCGCTGGTGCTCGTGTACGTCGGTGCGGTGATGGTGTTGTTCCTCTTCGTGGTGATGATGGTTGATCTGAACCTCGACAAAATCCGCGCAGGCTTTTGGAAGAATTTGCCCGTGGCCACCATCGTGGGTTCGCTGATCGCTTTTCAAATGTCGGTTATCTTGATGCGCGGTTTCTGGGACCCGAATGCCGAGGCTCCCAAGCAGGCGGCGAACAACACTGGTGCGCTGGGTAAATTGCTGTACACCGAGTACTTGTACCCATTTGAAGTGGCTGCGCTGATATTGCTGGTCGCCATGGTGGCCGCCATCGCGTTGACCTTGCGCAAGCGCAAAGACACCAAGAGCCAAAACCCGTCCGAACAAGTTCGTGTCAAGGCGGCAGACCGCGTCAAGCTGGTGAGCATGCCAGCGGACCTGGACCGCAAGCAGACCAAGTCTGGACAATAAGGCAGGAACAATAATCATGATTTCACTTGCACATTACCTGGTCCTGGGCGCCATTCTGTTTTCGATCAGCGTCATCGGCATCTTTCTAAACCGTCGCAACCTGATCGTGTTGCTGATGGCCATTGAATTGATGCTGCTGGCGGTCAATATGAACTTCGTTGCCTTCTCGCACTATTTGGGTGACTTGTCTGGCCAGCTGTTTGTTTTCTTCATCCTCACTGTGGCTGCTGCTGAATCCGCCATTGGCTTGGCAATTCTGGTGGTGCTGTTCCGTAACATGAACTCTATCAACGTCGAAGACCTCGACCAGCTGAAGGGGTAAGCGCGAATGAATCCTTTGTATTTGATCGTTCCGTTTGCACCACTGCTGGGTTCTCTGCTCGCAGGCCTGTTTGGCAAACAAATTGGTCGACGCGGTGCTCACACCGTCACCATTCTCGGTGTGGCCGTGGCGCTGTTCGCATCCATTCTGGTGTTCAAGGATGTGATGGCTGGCAATACCTTCAACGGCACGCTGTACCAGTGGGCCGTGGTTGGCAAGCTGACTTTTGAGGTGGGTTTCCTGATTGACTCGCTGACTGCCACCATGATGTTGGTGGTCACCAGCGTGTCGTTGATGGTGCACATTTACACCATTGGTTACATGGAAGAGGACCCGGGTTACCAGCGCTTCTTCTCGTACATTTCCCTGTTCACATTTTCGATGTTGATGCTGGTGATGAGCAACAACTTCCTCCAGTTGTTTTTTGGCTGGGAAGCGGTGGGCCTGGTGTCTTATTTGTTGATCGGTTTTTGGTACAAAAAGCAGACAGCCATTTATGCCAACCTGAAGGCATTTTTGGTAAACCGAGTGGGTGACTTTGGTTTCATTCTGGGCATTGGATTGGTGATGGCCTATGCCGGTTCCATGAACTACGCCGAGGTGTTCGCCAAGGCCAACGAATTGGCTCCGCTCACATTCCCCGGCACTGACTGGCCCTTGCTGGCTGTGGCCTGCATCTGTCTGTTCATTGGTGCCATGGGCAAATCGGCTCAGTTTCCGCTGCACGTGTGGTTGCCCGACTCCATGGAAGGCCCCACACCCATTTCTGCGCTGATTCACGCAGCGACCATGGTGACCGCCGGTATTTTCATGGTCAGCCGCATGTCGCCGCTGTTTGAATTGTCCGATATCGCGCTCAACTTCATTTTGGTGATTGGCTCCATCACGGCGTTGTTCATGGGCTTTTTGGGCATTATCCAGAACGACATCAAGCGGGTGGTTGCTTACTCGACCTTGTCCCAGCTGGGGTACATGACAGTGGCCTTGGGCGTGTCTGCCTATCCGGTGGCCATTTTCCACCTCATGACCCATGCTTTTTTCAAAGCGCTGCTGTTCCTGGGCGCTGGTTCGGTCATCATCGGCATGCACCATGACCAGGACATTCGTCACATGGGCGGCCTGTGGAAACACATGCCCATTACCTGGATCACCTCCTTGCTGGGTTCTTTGGCGCTAATCGGTACACCGTTCTTTGCTGGTTTTTACTCCAAAGACAGCATCATCGAAGCGGTGCACTTCAGCCATTTGCCCGCAGCCGGCTTTGCCTCCTTTGCAGTGACTGCGGGTGTGTTCATCACGGCGTTTTACAGCTTCCGGATGTACTTCCTGGTGTTCCATGGCAAAGAGCGTTTCCATGATATTCAGCATGATGACCATGGGCACGACGACGACCATGGCCACCATGGCCCCGTGCAGCCCCACGAGTCCCCTTGGGTGGTGACCTTGCCGCTGGTTCTGCTGGCGATTCCGTCTGTGTTGATTGGTTACATTGCGATTGAACCGCTGTTGTACGGCACGTACTTCAAAGATGTGATCACTGTGCTGCCCAACCACGAAGCCATGGCCACGCTGGCCGAAGAGTTCCACGGCGCGGCGGCCATGGGCATGCATGCCTTCCACACATTGCCGTTTTACCTGGCCCTTGCTGGTGTGGTCTCTGCCGCAGTGTGTTACCTGTGGGTTCCCGCGATTCCCGCGGCATTCTACAAAGCGCTCAAGCCCGTTCACACGTTGCTCGAGAACAAGTACTACATGGACAAGTTCAACGAGGTGGTGTTTGCGGGCGGCGCACGCGGACTGGGTCAAACGCTGTGGACTGTCGGCGACCGCACCTTGATCGACGGTTTGATGGTGAACGGCGCTGCACGCTTGGTTGGACTGGTCTCGGGGGTGGTTCGTTACGCACAGAGCGGTTACATCTACCACTATGCATTTGCGATGATTCTCGGCGTTCTCGCCATGATCATCACATTCATCAGTTTGAATTCATGAGGGCAGGGCGCAGGTCCTACTAATTGGAAATTATCCATGTACAACAACATTCCTCTACTAAGCTTGGCCATCTGGATGCCGATTGTGTTCGGTGTGCTGATCATGGCCGTGGGCAATGACAAGAATGCGGGTTCCGTGCGGGGTTTTGCCTTGCTGGGCTCCGTTCTGAGCTTTTTGGTGACCATTCCGTTGGTCACGGGTTTTGACACCAGCACAGCCAAACTTCAATTTGTTGAAAAGCTCGACTGGATTCCCGCCTTTGGCGCCAGCTATGGCTTGGGTGTGGATGGTCTGTCGGTTTGGTTTGTGTTGCTGACCGCCTTGATCACGGTGTTTGTTGTGGTTGCAGCATGGGAGGTGATTACTGAGAAAGTGGCGCAATACATGGCCGCTTTCCTGATCCTCTCCGGCCTGATGATTGGTGTATTCAGTGCCACCGACGGCCTGCTGTTCTACGTCTTCTTCGAAGCCACCCTGATCCCGATGTACATCATTGTCGGCATTTGGGGGGGGCCAAACCGCATTTACGCCGCTTTCAAATTTTTCCTGTACACGCTACTGGGTTCACTGCTGACCTTGGTGGCCATTATTTACCTGCAGTCCAAATCCGGCACGTTCGAGATTGCTGCATGGCACATGCTGCCATTGAACATGATGGAGCAGGTTTTGATTTTCCTGGCCTTCCTCATGGCATTTGCTGTGAAAGTGCCAATGTGGCCTGTTCACACTTGGTTGCCCGACGCCCACGTTGAAGCGCCCACCGGTGGTTCGGTTGTGCTGGCGGCCATTATGTTGAAGCTGGGTGCTTACGGCTTCCTGCGGTTCTCCCTGCCCATTGCACCCGACGCCAGCCATCACCTGGCTGGTTTCATGATCACGTTGTCGCTGATTGCCGTGGTGTACATCGGTGTGGTGGCGCTGGTCCAGAAGGACATGAAAAAACTTGTGGCGTATTCATCGATTGCGCACATGGGTTTCGTGACATTGGGCTTCTTCATGTTCCAGGACCTGGCCATGCAGGGTGCCATCATCCAGATGATCTCCCACGGTTTTGTGTCGGGTGCCATGTTCTTGTGTATCGGTGTGTTGTATGACCGTGTTCACAGCCGTGAAATTGCCGCCTATGGCGGTGTGGTCAACACCATGCCCAAGTTCGCTGCGCTCTTCCTGTTGTTTGCCATGGCCAACTCAGGCTTGCCAGCCACCAGCGGTTTCGTGGGCGAATTTTTGGTCATCCTTGGTGCAGTCAAATTCAATTTCTGGATCGGCTTGTTGGCGGCGACGACCCTGATTTTTGGCGCCGCGTACTCCCTGTGGATGTACAAGCGCGTGGTGTTTGGTGACGTGGCCAACGACGACGTCAAAGATCTTCAAGATGTGAACACTCGCGAATTGTTGATGTTGGGTGCCATGGCGGTCTTGGTGCTGGCCATGGGCCTGTATCCAAAACCTTTCACTGATGTACTGCAGGTGTCGGTAGACGCGCTGTTGCAGCACGTTGCTCAGTCCAAGCTTTAATCGAGGATCGTTCGTGGATCAGATGAATCTCTCCCTAGCCCTTCCTGAAATCGCCCTGGCGGTTTTCGTGTGCGCGTTCATGATTGTGGACAGCGTCACAAAGGGCCGTATTCTTCCCGCCTTGCACAACGGTGTGGTTCTTTTCTTGCTGGCCTTGGGCGCTTATTGCTTGGCCAATGTGCCGGCAGCCGGCACGCAGTTGGCCTTCCACAACATGTACATCCAGGATGGCATGGGGATGGCCCTGAAAGGGTTCTCTGCAATCGCTGTGGCTTTTACTTTGATTGTGGGCTCCAACTACGCGAAGGACCGCGACATGTTCAAGGGCGAGCTTCACGCCTTGGTCATGTTCACCTTGTTGGGCCAAATGATCATGATTTCGGCTAACAACCTGTTGCTGATTTATCTGGGTGTTGAACTGCTTTCCCTGAGCTTGTATGCCGCAGTGGCCATGCACCGCGACAGTGTGAAAGCCACCGAAGCCGCCATGAAGTATTTCGTGCTGGGTGCTTTGGCTTCTGGTTTCCTGCTGTATGGCATGTCGATGATCTACGGTGCCACGGGTTCGCTCAACCACGCTGATATCGCATTTGCCAGCGCAGGTGCAGGATCCAAGTCAATCATCTTCGTGTTCGGCTTGGTGTTTCTGGTGGCTGGTTTGGCCTTCAAGCTGGGTGTGGTTCCATTCCACATGTGGGTGCCCGATGTGTATCAAGGTTCGCCGTCTATCACCACCTTGTTGATCAGTGGCGCACCCAAACTGGCTGCCTTTGCCATGATGATGCGTTTGTTGGTGGATGGCCTGTACACCAAGGCCATGGACTGGCAGCAAATGCTGATGGTTCTGGCTGTGCTGTCCCTGGCCATCGGTAACTTGACCGCCATTGCACAAACCAGCCTGAAGCGCATGCTGGCGTATTCGACCATTGCACAAATGGGCTTCATGCTGTTGGGCATGCTGTCTGGTGTGGTTGCTGGAAACCCGGCGAACTCCACAGCAGCTTACTCTGCCGCCATGTTCTACTCCATCACCTATGTGCTGACCACATTGGGTACGTTTGGTGTGATCATGGTGATGTCTCGCAAGGGCATTGAAGTAGAGAACATTGCTGACCTTAAAGGGTTGAACAAACGCTCGCCTTGGTTGGCGTTGGTGATGCTGTTGCTGATGTTTTCCTTGGCCGGTATTCCGCCCATGGTCGGGTTTGCAGCCAAGTTGGCTGTGTTGAAAGCCTTGCTGGCCACCGGGCAAATTTGGCTGACTGTGTACGCGGTCATGTTCAGCTTGGTGGGCGCTTTCTACTACATCCGAGTGGTCAAGACCATGTACTTTGAAGCACCGGCAGACGACGCTGGCATCGCTGTAGCGGCCGACGCGCGCACCGTTCTCGGTTTGAATGGCTTGGCCGTCATTGTGTTGGGCCTCTTGCCCGCACCGCTGATGGCCTACTGTGCTCAACTCATCCAGCAATCTCTGGCTGGTTGATGTGACAGGGAATCGCTGAGCGTGTCACAAGCAGTGGGTCATTGGTTGTTGTTCGGTTTGGCCATTTTGATGGCCAACCTGCCGTTTGTGAGCAATCGCTTGATGGGGGTTGTTCGGCTTCAACGAAAGTCGGGTTGGACCCGGGTGCTGGAAGTGCTGGCGGGTTATCTTCTGGTTGGCTTGATTGGCTTCGGTATTGAGGCCACTGTCAGCCAGATTACCCCACAGCGCTGGGAGTTTTACGCACTAACCGCCTGTTTGTTTCTCGTTCTTGGTTTTCCTGGTTTTGTGTATCGTTTTTTGTGGCGCAGCGCAAAGCACTAACCACATTTTCACGCCGCTCTCCAAACATCCGTTAACCGGCTTAAGCCATGGTTTGGCTTAGGGGTTTGGGTACACGGACTGCCTTAAAAACTGAGCGCTTAAACCGAGATAATCGAGGGTATTGCCTTTCTCTTGATTGTGCGCGGTGCAGCTTAGGTGCAAATTGTCGATATCGTTGTACAACAAGGCCAGTTGTAGTGGGTCGGTGTTGTTCCAACCCGTGGCCATTCCGAAATCGGGATTCGGTACAAACCCCTGCAACGCCAATTGCCGATAATCGTCCTCGGTGTAATAGGCAGTGACGTGGCTTTGAATAATCGAGAACGGCACGATGTGATCAATTTGCATCAGTTCTCTGGGGTGTAGTCCACGGCTCGGCATTAATGACTGAAGCCTTGGGTCATGTTGGCAGTAAATACAGCGGTAGAACACTTGTTTGCCCACCGCTTGGGTACCAGCGTTGTGCAGGTGCTTGGCCTCCACTGTTTCTGCGGTGGTACCAAAAAAGGCTGGTGTGCGGGGGCCGTCAGATCCGTAATAGTAATTGGGAGGCAGTCGCATTGTTTCGTCGTTGAACGCATCAGGTTCAATGACTGTACGGCGGGTGATTTGGCCGCTCAAGCAGACGTTCCGGTCACTCTTGATCAGTCGTCTAAAGTTCTCGTGGTTCATCAAAAAACCGCCAGTTTTGCTGGCGGTTTTTGTATTTACATATTGGGGTAGTTGGGACCACCACCACCTTCCGGCGTAATCCACACAATATTCTGTGTGGGGTCTTTGATGTCACAGGTTTTGCAATGCACGCAGTTCTGGGCATTGATCTGCAACTGGTCTGCACCGTCGTCTTTTTTCACATACTCATACACACCGGCTGGGCAGTAGCGCTGCTCAGGGCCTGCGTACTTGCTCAAATTAACCGAAACCGGCACACCCGCATCTTTCAGCGTTAGGTGGGCTGGCTGGTTTTCTTCGTGGTTGGTATTTGAAATGAATACCGAGCTCAGGCGATCAAACGTGATCTTGCCGTCTGGCTTCGGGTAGCTGATCGGTTCAAACTCTGCCGCTGGCCGCAGGCATTCATGGTCCGCATGTTTGTGATGCAATGTCCAGGGCACCTTGCCCTTGAACAGCTTTTGTTCAATGCCCACCATCATGGTGCCGGTGTACAGGCCCTTGCTCATCCACTGCTTGAAGTTGCGGGCACGGTACAGCTCATCGAACAACCAGGAGTCGTGGAAAGCCTTGGGGTAGGCGTCCAGCTCGTCGGCAGCGCGGTCATTGGCCAAGGCATCAGCAATCGCTTCTGCACACAGCATGCCGCTCTTGATGGCTGCATGGCTACCTTTGATGCGAGATGCATTCAGGAAGCCCGCATCGCAACCCACCAGTGCGCCACCCGGGAACACCAGTTTGGGCAGGCTCATCAAGCCGCCCGCAGCGATGGCGCGGGCACCATAAGCCAAACGTTTCCCGCCTTCGAAATATTTGCGGATGGATGGGTGTGTTTTGTAACGCTGGAATTCTTCAAATGGTGAGAGGTACGGGTTCTCGTAAGCCAAACCCACCACGAAGCCAACGGCCACCTGGTTGTTTTCCAGGTGATACAGGAATGACCCACCGTAGGTGTTGGCGTCCAGTGGCCAGCCGCCGGAGTGAATGACCAGGCCAGGCTTGTGCAAGGCCGGGTCGATTTCCCACAATTCTTTGAGGCCAATGCCATACACCTGGGGGTCACGGCCTTCGTTCAGGTTGAATTTTTCAATGACGCGCTTGCCCAGGTGGCCGCGTACGCCTTCTGCAAACACTGTGTATTTGGCATGCAGTTCCATACCGGGCTGGTAGGCGTGGGTAGGTTCACCATCCTTGCCAATGCCCATGTCGCCGGTTTGAACGCCTTTGACGGCGCCTTTCTCGTCGTACAACACCTCAGCACCAGCGAAGCCAGGAAACACTTCAACACCCAGCGCTTCGGCCTGTTCACCCAGCCAGCGCACCACATTGGCCAGGCTAATGACGTAATTTCCGTGATTCTGGAAACAGTCTGGCAGCAGGGCGTTGGGTACTTTTTTGGCGGATTTTTCGGTCAGGAACAGAAACTGGTCTTCGGTCACCGCGGTATTCAGGGGGGCACCGCGCTCTTTCCAGTCCGGGAACAATTCGGTGATGGCACGGGGGTCCATCACGGCGCCCGACAAAATGTGCGCGCCCACTTCGGAGCCTTTTTCCAGCACGCACACGTTGATTTCTTGCCCTTTCTCGGCAGCGATTTGCTTTAAGCGAATGGCCGTGGATAGGCCAGCGGGGCCGCCCCCAACCACCACCACGTCGTATTCCATCATGTCTCGTTCAACAGCCGACATAACGAGCGTCTCCTTCAAGTCGTTTTTCGGGGATGACAGTTCCGTGTCAGAAAACTCGGAAACCCCGATATCAATTGGATTTCAAGCCGTAAGGATAGAGGAATCTCACTCAAAAGGGTTGATAACCATCTCTAGTGGCGACAAGAAATTTTGATGCGTTGCAGCATCATTTTTGTATAATCATACGCGGTAGACTTGCGGCAAAAAACGACAATTTCAAATCAGAAGGACATTGAGATGGGGATGAACAAACTGGTGGGCAGTGCCACCCTGGCTTTGGCCGATAAAATCAAGGATGGCATGACGCTGGCGGTGGGCGGTTTCGGTCTGTGCGGTATTCCTGAGGCATTGATTGACGCGGTTCGGGAGTCCGGTGCCAGAGACTTGACTGTGATTTCCAACAACGCCGGTGTGGATGGTTTTGGTCTGGGCAAACTGCTGGAAACCCGACAGATCCGAAAAATGATTTCCTCCTATGTGGGCGAGAACAAGGAATTTGAGCGTCAATACTTGGCTGGTGAGCTGGAACTGGAATTTACCCCCCAAGGCACGCTGGCTGAAAAGCTGCGCGCAGGTGGGGCGGGTATTCCAGCGTTTTTCACCAAAACAGGCTTTGGTACCGTGATCGCTGAAGGCAAGGAAACCCGCTTGATCAACGGGGATCACTACGTACTCGAACACAGTTTGACAGCAGATATTTCCCTGGTGAAGGCTTGGAAAGCCGACACATCGGGCAACCTGATTTACCGTTTAACAGCCCGCAACTTCAACCCAGAATGTGCTGCAGCCGCCAAATTCACCGTGGCTGAGGTTGAAGAGGTGGTGGATGTGGGTGCACTCGATCCCAATTTCATCCACACCCCTGGCATTTATGTGCAGCGTTTGGTGCTGAATGCGCACCCTGAAAAACGCATCGAAAAACGCACTGTGTCGGGCACAACTGTTTAAGGGGATGAAGATGGGATGGAATCACGATGAAATGGCCGCACTGGCGGCCCGAGAATTGAAGGATGGGTTTTATGTGAACCTGGGCATTGGTTTGCCCACGCTGGTGAGTAATCACATTCCGGCGGGTGTGAACGTCATGCTGCAAAGTGAAAACGGTTTGTTGGGGATTGGCCCCTTTCCAACCGATGACCAGGTGGATGCAGACCTGATCAACGCAGGCAAGCAGACGGTCACCACCTTGCCCGGTTCAGCATTCTTTTCCAGTTCCGAGTCGTTTGCGATGATTCGGGGTGGGCACATCAATTTGGCGATTTTGGGGGCCATGCAGGTGAGCGAGCAGGGCGATTTGGCCAACTGGATGATCCCCGGCAAGCTGGTCAAGGGCATGGGCGGTGCCATGGACCTGGTGGCGGGTGTATCCAGGGTCATTGTGTTGATGGAGCACCTGGCCCGCAAGAAAGATGGCACCACGGATCTGAAAATTTTGAAGGAATGCAACCTGCCGCTGACCGGCAAACGGGTCGTGAACCGCATTATTTCAGACTTGGCAGTCATGGATGTGACGCCCACGGGCTTGAAGGTGGTTGATATGGCACCCGGTGTTACTCGGGAGGAACTTCTAGAAAAAACCGGCTGTGAACTGACGTTTGGTTGATTGCCCAACATGGAACAAAGCGCGCTCAGGTTATAATCGCGCTTTCCAACTGTGCTCTGCTTGCCGTGTGGTGATCTGAGCGCCGCTTTGAACCATGACCAAATACGTATTCGTCACTGGCGGGGTTGTCTCGTCACTCGGCAAGGGCATTGCTGCTGCATCGCTTGCCGCCATCCTTGAAAGCCGTGGCCTGAAGGTCACCATGCTGAAACTGGACCCGTACATCAACGTGGACCCGGGTACCATGAGCCCATTCCAGCATGGGGAGGTGTTTGTGACCGAGGACGGCGCAGAGACTGATCTGGATTTGGGACATTACGAGCGCTTCATCTCCGCAAAGATGAAGAAAGCCAACAATTTCACCACCGGTCAAATTTACGAATCCGTGTTGCGCAAAGAGCGTCGGGGCGAATACCTTGGCAAAACCGTGCAGGTCATTCCGCACATCACCAACGAAATTCAGGCCTTTGTCGAACGGGGTGCCAAGGCAGCCTGGGATGGTCACACCGACATAGCCATCGTCGAAATTGGCGGTACGGTGGGTGACATCGAGTCCTTGCCATTTCTCGAAGCCGCGCGTCAGATGAGCCTGCGCCTGGGTCGTAACAGCGCCTGTTTTGTTCACCTTACGCTGGTGCCTTTTATCGCATCGGCTGGCGAGCTGAAAACCAAACCCACCCAGCATAGCGTTCAAAAACTCCGCGAAATTGGTATTTTTCCAGATGCGTTGTTGTGCCGCGCCGACCGTCCCATTCCCGATGACGAGCGCGCCAAAATTTCAATGTTCTCCAATGTCCCGCTGGAAGCGGTGATTTCGGTGTGGGATGCGGACACCATCTATAAAATACCAGCCATGCTGGAAGCCCAGAAACTGGATCAGATCGTGCTTGAAAAGCTGGGTATCGATGCCAAGCCAGCCGATTTGTCCAAATGGGCCGACATCGTTTACGCGCAGGAAAACCCGACGCAGAGCATCAACATCGGCATGGTGGGCAAATATGTTGACCTCACCGAGTCCTACAAGTCGTTGATCGAAGCATTGAACCACGCAGGCCTTCACACCCGTACCCGTGTCAACATCAATTACATTGATTCGGAAGACATTGAGTCCAAGGGCACCGATGGTTTGAAAAAGCTGGACGCCATCCTGGTGCCTGGCGGTTTTGGCAAGCGGGGTACAGAGGGCAAAATCGCAGCGATTCAGTATGCGCGCGAAAACAAGGTGCCTTATCTGGGTATCTGCTTGGGTATGCAATTGGCGGTCATTGAATTTGCCCGCCATGTGGCTGGTTTGCCAAAAGCCAATTCTACCGAGTTCGATCAACGGGCCGAAACACCCGTGGTGGCCTTGATCACTGAGTGGATGGACAAAAGTGGCAAGATGGAAACTCGCACCGAGGCCTCTGACCTGGGGGGCACCATGCGCCTGGGCTCCCAGCGTTGCCCCATTACACCGGGTACGCTGGCCGAGTCCATTTATGGCCCTGAGGTGAATGAGCGCCATCGTCACCGTTACGAAGTCAACAATAACTACGTGCCACAGTTGGAATCAGCAGGTTTGCGCATCACTGCCCGGACGCCGACAGAAAACCTGCCGGAGATCATGGAATTGCCAGACCATCCCTGGTTCATCGGGGTTCAGTTCCACCCGGAATTCACCAGCACGCCACGGGACAGCCACCCGCTGTTCATGGCGTACGTGAATGCGGCGCTGGCGCACAAGCAGTCCAAGGGCATGTAAAGTAAAGTAGGCAGACGGCCAAAACCCCATCGAACAAACTGCTGGAGAATACAACATGAAGCTGTGCAATTTTGAAGTCGGGTTGGACCAACCGTTTTTCCTGATTGCCGGGCCTTGCGTGATTGAGAGCGAGCAAATGGCCATGGACACAGCGGGTCAACTCCAGGAAATCTGTTCCAGCCTGGGAATTCCTTTCATTTACAAAAGCTCTTACGACAAAGCCAACCGCAGCTCCGGGAAAAGTTTTCGGGGCTTGGGCATGGACAAAGGCTTGGCGATTCTGCAACACGTCAAAAAGACATTGAATGTGCCTGTACTAACAGATGTGCATGCCATTGAAGAAATCAAGCCGGTCGCTGATGTGGTCGATGTACTTCAGACCCCTGCATTTTTGTGCCGCCAAACCGATTTCATCGAAGCGGTTGCCTCTGTGAAACGCCCAGTGAATATCAAGAAAGGTCAGTTTTTGGCACCTGGCGACATGGTCAATGTGGTTGAAAAAGCCCGCGCAGCCAGCATTGCCAATGGCGATGATGGCAACAACATCATGGTGTGCGAGCGCGGCGTCAGCTTTGGCTACAACAATCTGGTCTCCGACATGCGCAGCCTAGCCATCATGCGCAACACCGGTTGCCCAGTGGTGTTCGATGCAACACACAGTGTGCAATTGCCAGGCGGGCAGGGCACTGCCTCCGGTGGTCAACGTGAATTTGTTCCGGTGCTGGCCCGTGCCGCCGTGGCTGTGGGTGTGGCTGGTCTGTTCATGGAAACCCACCCGGACCCTGCCAAAGCCATGTCCGATGGGCCCAACGCTTGGCCTTTGCCCCGCATGAAAGCCCTGTTGCAAACCCTTCAGGCACTGGACCGACTGGTCAAAGCCCAGCCCCTGGCTGAACAAGATTTGATGAAATCCTGAACAGAATCTGAACCATCCGAGAGGAAACTATGAGTGCAATCGTTGATGTGATTGGTCGCGAAGTGATTGATTCACGCGGCAATCCCACTGTTGAATGTGACGTGCTGCTGGAAAGTGGCGCCATGGGTCGTGCTGCAGTGCCATCGGGTGCGTCGACCGGTACCCGCGAAGCTGTTGAGCTGCGGGATGGTGACAAGTCACGCTACTTGGGCAAGGGCGTTCTGAGGGCCGTTGAAAACATCAACACCGAAATTTCAGAAGCCATTTTGGGCCTGGATGCACAGGAGCAGGTTTTTCTCGATCAAAACCTGATTGACCTCGACGGCACCGAAAACAAAAGCCGATTGGGTGCCAATGCCACCCTGGCGGTGTCGATGGCGGTGGCGCGAGCAGCGGCCGAAGAAACCGGCTTGCCCTTGTACCGTTATTTTGGTGGCATGGGCGGTATGAGCCTCCCCGTTCCCATGATGAACGTGATCAACGGTGGTGCGCACGCCAACAATAACCTGGACCTCCAGGAATTCATGATCCTCCCGGTGGGGGCGCCATCTTTCCGCGAGGCCATTCGCTACGGTGCGGAAGTGTTCCATGCCCTGAAGAAAATCATCCACGACAAGGGCATGTCGACAGCGGTGGGCGACGAGGGTGGTTTCGCACCTTCCGTGGCCAACCACGAGGCCGCCATACAACTGATACTGCAGGCCATTGAGCAGGCTGGTTTTGAACCGGGTACTCAAATTGCACTGGGCCTGGACTGCGCCGCATCCGAGTTTTTCAAAGATGGCAAATACCACCTGCACGGCGAAGGCATGACCTTGAGCAGCCAGGAATTTGCCCACATGCTGGAAGGCTGGTGCAACAAGTACCCCATCATTTCGATTGAAGATGGCATGGCTGAAAATGACTGGGATGGTTGGGCATACCTGTCCAAAACCCTGGGTCGCAAGGTTCAGTTGGTGGGCGATGATCTGTTTGTGACCAACACCAAAATTTTGTCAGAAGGCATCGAGAAAAAGATTGCCAACTCCATCCTGATCAAGATCAATCAGATTGGTACGCTGACCGAAACCTTTGCAGCGATTGAGATGGCCAAACGGGCACGTTACACCGCCGTTATTTCTCACCGCTCTGGCGAAACAGAAGACAGCACAATTGCTGATATTGCGGTGGGCACGAATGCGATGCAGATCAAAACAGGTTCGATGAGCCGTTCCGATCGCATCGCCAAGTACAATCAATTGTTGCGCATAGAAGAAGACCTCGGCGACATCGCTTATTATCCCGGCCGCGCCGCCTTCTACAATCTGGATTAAAACCCAGCTTGATCAGGCCCTGCGAAAGCAGGGCCTCTTTGCATGAATCGCCGAATCCTCTCGTTCACCCTGTTGGCTTTGCTGGCCCTGTTGCAGTATCCCTTGTGGTTTGGAAAAGGGGGGTTGATGCGCGTCCACGAACTGGAACAGCAGTTGGCCCAACAACGCAAAGTCAATGAGTCGTTGCGCTTGCGCAATCAGCAGTTGGAAGGCGATGTGCGCAGCTTGCGCGATGGCGTTGAAGCTGTCGAGGAGCGTGCCCGAAACGACTTCGGCATGGTCAAGCCTGGCGAGACGTTTATCCAGCTGATCGATCCAAAGCCCGGTGTAACCACCTCGGTACCGAGCATTCCGGGGGCCAAACCTGCCAACAAGGGAAACAAATCAGACAGCCCTGCGCTGGACGACTGAACGATTTCTTTCAATGCAGCGTGGGTTTTTCCTCGTCGCTGCCTTCGTCATTTTTGAACAAAGCCAGGCAATCAGCTTGGTTGAAGCTGTAATTTGTTCCACAGAAATCACACTGCACTTCCAATGTGGGATTCTCTGACAATGCTTCCCTCACTTCCGCTTCACCCAGGGTGACCAACATGGATCGCACTTTGTCTGCCGAACAACTGCATTCAAAGTGGGGATGGCGGTCAGCAAGCACGGCCGGGTTTTCTTCCCAAAAAAGGCGTGTTGCGAGCTCATCCAACGCTGTGGACAAGTGCTCATCTGCTTGCAGTGTATTGGCCAGTGCGACCAAACGAGGCCAGCCATCTGGGTCAAACTGGGCTTCTACCGATTTGCCGCCGCTGGTCGGCATTTGTTGCAGCATCAAGCCGCTGGCTTTGGTGGCATCGGCATTCAGCACCAAGCGGGTTTCCAGCTGTTCGGAGCTGTGCATGTAAGCCTCCAGCGCATCGGCCACGCTGTTGCCCACCAAAGGAACAACCCCTTGATACGGTGATTGTCCCGGTAGGCGGTTGCGCGGATCCAGCACAATCACACAGATGCCTTTGCCCTGCTGGTTGACCAATTCCGCGAAGGTTGCCTCGGGGGCGATTGTTGTGCCTTCGGCAATTTTGACGGTGGCCCTTAATCCCAAACGGCTGTTGCACTCGGCCACAGCCAGTTTCACCGGCCCATCTCCCTGGATTTGCAAAATCAGCGACCCTTCAAATTTGAGTGACGCGGACAGAACCGCACTGGCGGCCACCAACTGCCCCAACATTTCTAGCACAGCAGGTGGGTGATCGTGGTTTCTTGCGATGGCTGTCCAGCTGTCGTTCAGGCTCACCAATTGAGCCCGTACACTGGCTGTTTCAAAAACAAGGGTGCGAAGGGTATCGGTCATGACAATCCAGCATACAAATGGCACCCCGGTCAGTCAGGCAGACGTGCCAGGGTGTTTTTAAAGACTTTGGCCTTTTCAATATAAAACTGTGCGCCAATCAGGCGGGCTACATCTTCATCACTCAATGTGCGGACGATTTTTCCAGGAGATCCCACCACCAGCGAGCGGTCCGGAATCTCTTTGCCCTCGGTGATGAGTGCGCCGGCGCCGATGATACAGTGTTTTCCAATTTTTGCGCCATTGAGCACCACGGCCCGAATGCCGATCAAGCTTCCATCCCCCACCGTGCAACCGTGCAAACAGGCTTGATGGCCCACGGTCACCAGTTTGCCCACGGTCAAAGGGAATCCAATGTCGGTGTGCAGCACAGCGCCTTCCTGCACATTGCTGCCTGCCTGAATGTGAATGAGTTCGTTGTCGCCGCGCAGTGCAGCAAAGTCCCACACTGAGGTGTTTTCATCCAGTTGAACCTGACCGATAATGCTGGCCATGTCGGCCACATAGGCGCTGCTGTGAACGATAGGGGCAACGCCATCGACTGAATACTTTGCCATGCGTGTAGTCCTGCGAATGTTGAGGGGATGAACTAAAATACCACGAGAGATGTTGCTGCCCCATCGCCATGACCCCTGTTGTACTGCCTGAAATCCGCACCCAAGCCGCCAGCGCGCTGTCCCATGTCAATCCGTCTGACAAGGTGAATGCCGTGCTGGGTTTGGCAGTGGATGGGCCAGTTGACCCAGCGGCTGTGCTGACTCCCCGGGTTGGGCGGCCGGACAAACCGCGACTTGTTCATCCTCGTGAGGTGCCGACCCGTGGTGTGGGGGACGACACCGGGCGGGGCATGTTGTTGCATGCCCTGGCGCACATTGAATTCAATGCCATTAACCTGGCTTTGGACCTGGTGGTGCGGTTTGCGGGGCAACCAGTTGATTTTTATCGTGAGTGGCTACAGGTGGCCCGTGAGGAGGCTTATCACCACACCCTGTTGTGCGAACGCTTGGCAGACTATGGCGTGGCTTATGGCGATTACCCCGCCCACGATGGTTTGTGGCAAATGGCGGAAAAAACAGCGGGTAGTTTGATGGCTCGACTGGCCTTGGTGCCCCGTTTGCTGGAGGCTCGGGGCTTGGATGTGTCGCCCGCCATTCGGGACAAGCTCAAATCAGCGGGGGACTTGCACAGCGCCCAAGTGCTGGACATCATTCTTCGGGACGAGATTGGTCATGTGGCCATTGGCAACCGTTGGTTTAATGTGCAGTGCCAACATCAAGGTCTTGAACCTGTGGCAGCCTTTGAACAATTGCTGGCCCAATACAGCGCACCAGCTCCACGGTCGCCATTCAATTATCCAGCACGTCGGGATGCCGGTTTCAGCGAATTGGAACTGGCCTGGTTGCACCAAATTGAACTGGCCCAGCAATGAGGGTGTAAGATCAGATGATGAACGAAGTTCACGCAACAACGCCATACCGCAATCCCGCCCAAGCCTTGAGTCGATCCGCTTGGGTGGATCCTCATCGCATCAACGCGGATTTGCACTGCCACTCAGTGGTGTCCGATGGTACCCTGACCCCGGAAGACTTGGCGGCACGGGCTGCGGCCAACGGTGTACAACTGTGGTCGCTGACCGACCATGATGAAGTGGGTGGCCTAGCGCGGGCCAAAGCCGCCGCGCAAGCCCATGGCTTGGTGTTTATCCCCGGTGTCGAAATCTCCGTCACTTGGGCTGGCGAAACCCTGCACATTGTGGGTTTGAATGTAGAGTTTGAGCAGTCTGCTCTGGCAGAAGGATTGGCCAGCGTGCGGGATGGTCGCACCGAACGGGCCCGTGAAATGGGCCGTTTGCTGGCCAAAGTGGGTATTGAAGGGGCCTATGAGGGGGCATTGACGTATGTCGGCAATCCGGCGCTGATCAGTCGAACCCACTTTGCGCGTCATTTGGTGGAAACGGGCGTTTGCACCGAGGTGCGCGAAGTCTTTGAACGCTTCCTGACCCCTGGAAAACCGGGCTATGTGCCGCACGAATGGGCCACCCTGGCCAACGCGGTTCGATGGATTCTGGAGTCTAACGGACAGGCTGTTATTGCACACCCCGGTCGATATCGTTTAAGTCCACTTCAGATGGATGCCTTGATTGATCAGTTCATCGCACTGGGAGGAACGGGCATTGAAGTGGTGACGGGTAGCCACACGGTGGATGAGTACAAATACTTCGCTGCCAAGTCGGTGCGTTGTGGTCTGAAAGCCTCTCGCGGGTCGGATTTTCATGGGCCCACGGAGTCACGCGTAAATCTGGGCGAATTGCCGCCCCTGCCGGATGGGTGCGTACCAATCTGGGATAATTGGGCCCATCTGGTCTCGTAACAAGGCGTGGTTCTTTTGGCCCAGTTTTTCAACGTTCATCCTGACAACCCCCAACCCCGAACCTGCAAACAGGCTGCCGACCTCATCAACGGCGGGGCCATTGCGGCCATACCGACAGACAGTTGTTACGCCCTGGTGTGCCAGCTGGATGACAAAAACGCGGTAGAGCGTTTGCGTCGCTTAAAGGGGATTTCTGAAAAACAGCATTTGGCGCTGTTGTGCAAAGACTTGAGCGACCTGGGCAGTTATGCCAAGGTGAACAATGTTCAATACCGGCTGTTGAAGTCCATCTACCCGGGGCCTTACACCTTTATTCTGGAAGCCACCCGTGAGGTGCCCAAACGAGTGTCTCATCCGTCCAAAAAATCGATTGGCCTGCGTGTGCCCAATCACGCAGTGGTTCAAGCCTTGCTGGAACACACCAACGGCCCCCTTATTGCCACCACAGCCCAATTGCCCGGCATGGATGAACCCTGCCGCAGTGGTTGGGAAGTGGAAGAGGCCATGGGCCATGATCTCGATTTGATTGTGGATGATGGCGAATATTGCGGCGCTTTGCCCACCACGGTGATTGACTGGACCAGCGATGAGCCAGTGGTGGTGCGTTTGGGGGCAGGGCCATTGACGGGGCCACTGGAACCCATCGAAATCGACGAACAAGAGGCCTTGTGAACATGGACGGTTCCATCATTCAAACCATTGCGGTGTATGCACTTCCCGTGCTGTTTGCAATCACGCTGCATGAAGCTGCCCATGGTTATGTGGCCCGCCTGTATGGCGACAAGACCGCCTTGTGGGCGGGACGGATTACATTAAACCCGTTGAAGCACATTGACCCGATGGGTACTGTGGCGTTACCCATCTTGATCTTGATCACATCCAGCCTGGTTGGGGCTGGACCCATGTTGTTTGGGTGGGCCAAACCTGTACCGGTCAACTTTGGGCAATTGAAAAACCCCAAACGCGACATTCGGTACGTGGCTTTTGCAGGCCCCGGGGCCAATTTTGTCATGGCCTTATTGTGGGCCTTGTTGCTGAAGGCGTTGGTGGTGCTGAACATGCCTGAGCCGTTCTTTGTGGAAATGGCGCGAGCCGGCATCATGGTCAACTTGGTGTTGGCCGCCCTGAACCTGTTGCCGATTTTGCCGCTGGATGGGGGACGCATTCTGTTTAGCTTCCTGCCCAGTTCTGCAGCCTACGGTTTCAGCCGCACCGAGCCCTATGGCATGATCATCCTCATCGCACTGTTGATGCTCAATGTCTTGCCGGTGTTCATTCAACCGGTGGTTCAGGCGGGTGTCGGTGTCCTTTCTTTTTTGTTGAATCTTTAAACCATGTTTGCTGAACGCGTATTGTCGGGCATGCGCCCAACTGGCTTGTTGCACCTGGGGCATTACCACGGTGTGTTGAAAAACTGGGTGAAGCTGCAAAACGAGTTTCCCTGCCTGTTTTTCGTGGCCGACTGGCATGCCTTGACCACCCATTATGAAACGCCCGAAATCATCGAGGCAAATGTATGGGACATGGTGATCGATTGGCTGGCTGCCGGTGTCGACCCATCCCAGGCCACACTATTCATCCAGAGCAAGGTGCCCGAACATGCGGAGTTGCACTTGTTGTTGTCCATGTCCACACCACTGGGTTGGCTGGAACGAGTGCCGACCTATAAAGATCAGCAGGAGAAATTGTCCGAGAAAGACTTGGCCACCTATGGTTTTCTGGGCTATCCGTTGTTGCAGTCCGCAGACATCCTGATTTACCGAGCCACTCAAGTACCGGTGGGTGAAGACCAAGTGCCGCACATTGAATTAACCCGTGAGATTGCGCGCCGTTTTAACCATTTGTACGGCCGGGAGCCAGGCTTTGAAGCCAAAGCGTTGGAGGCTGCCAAAAAACTCGGCAGCAAACGCATGAAACTGGTGCTGGATTTGCGAAACCGTTTCCAAGAGCAGGGTGATGAAGCCGCACTGGAACAGGCCCGTGCCATGTTGGGTGAAACGCAGAATTTGAGTGTCGCCGATCGCGAACGTTTGTTCGGGTATCTGGAAGGCGCTCGAAAACTGATTTTGACCGAGCCTCGTGCCATGCTGACCGAAGCTTCCAAGATGCCGGGGCTGGATGGTCAGAAAATGTCCAAAAGTTACCAAAATACCTTGTCACTGCGTGAAACACCGGAAAACATCAGCCTGAAAATTCGCAAAATGCCCACAGATCCTCAGCGGGTGCGGCGGACAGACCCGGGCGACCCCGAAAAATGTCCGGTGTGGCAATTGCACGAGGTGTACTCCGACGAGAAGCAAAAAGCCTGGGTTCAGCAAGGGTGCAAGTCGGCTGGCATTGGTTGCCTGGAATGCAAGGAACCCGTGATTGACGCCGTGGTTCGCGAACTGGCGCCGATGCGTGAGCGTGCCGCCATGTACAGCGAGGATCCCACGCTGGTGAAAAATATCATCGCCGACGGCTGTGAGCGCGCCCGCCAGATTGCCCAGGAAACCATGCGGGATGTGCGGCAAAGCATGGGCTTGAGTTACACCTGAGGGCGCTGTGTTGGGGATGAATCACAGCGATTTGGGCACCCCGTCCGATTGGGTGGTTTCGGCTGTCCAGTCGGTTTGGGGCACTCACCGGCCTTGTCAGGGCTTGAGGGCGCTTGATCTGGCCTGTGGTTCGGGGCGACATTCGCGGTATCTTGCACAATTGGGCTTTGATGTGCATGCGGTTGACCGTCAAGTGCCGGACCGCGCCCGTTGGCCTGCCAATGTCCGGTTTGAACAATTAGACCTTGAACAGCCCGAATGGCCATTGCCGTTGGCACACTACGATCTCATTGTGGTTACCAATTATTTGTATCGACCACATTTTGAGGCTTTGTTGGCGAGTTTGAGGCCGGTTGGCGGGGTGTTGGTTTATGAAACATTCATGGCTGGCAACGCCCGTTTCGGGTCACCGAAAAATCCTGATTTTCTGCTGGAACCCGGTGAGCTTCTTCAGCGTCTATCCTCAACCCAGGTCATGCGTTTTGAACAGGGTCGAAGAACCACCCCGGGTCCAGCGATGATTCAACGACTGGTGGCCATTACGGGTCCATGGTCTGAGATACAATCTGAAACGCATACATTCTAGTGAAGGGACTCAATGATCACAGGCAGCATTGTTGCGATTGTTTCGCCGATGTTTGAAGACGGTTCGCTGGACTATGACAGCTACCGCAAGCTCATCGATTGGCACATTCAGGAAGGCACTGATTCCATTGTGGCGGTTGGCACCACCGGAGAATCGCCCACCGTTGATGTGGAAGAGCATGGCGAGTTAATTCGTGTGGCTGTCGAGCAAGCCGCAGGGCGCATTCCGGTGATTGCGGGCACAGGCGGAAACTCCACGACCGAGGCCATCGAGCTGACCGAGTACGCCCGAAAAGTGGGAGCGGCTGCCAGTTTGCAAGTGGTCCCTTATTACAACAAGCCCACCCAGGAAGGCATGTATCAACACTTCCGAAAAGTGGCGGAATCGGTTGATTTGCCGGTGGTGTTGTACAACGTACCCGGTCGTACCGTTGCCGACTTGGCGCACGAGACCGTGGTTCGTTTGAGTCAGGTGCCTGGTATCGTGGGTATTAAAGAGGCCACCGGCAATCTGGAGCGGGGGGCTTGGCTGGTTCGGGATTGCAGCAAACACTTTGCTGTGTACAGCGGTGATGACCCCACTGCGGTGAATTTGATGCTGATGGGTGGCAAAGGCAATATTTCCGTAACTGCCAACGTTGCACCTCGGTTGATGCATCAATTGTGTGTAGCGGCGATGGCTGGTGATGCCCAGACCGCCCACGCCATCAACCTGTCATTGTTGGACTTGCACAAAGCCATGTTTTGCCAGGCCAACCCCATTCCAGTGAAATACGCGCTGGCCAAAATGGGTTTGATGGCGCCCGGTATCCGGTTGCCGTTGACTCGGCTGGAAACGAATTATCACCCTGTAGTTGATGCGGCGTTGCGCGCCCACCAACTGATTGATTGAAGCTTCACCGAAGGCGACTTCTGACATGGAATTGATTGTGAACCGACCATTGAAACAATTGGTGCTGGTGGCTGCTGTGGCTGCGCTGGCCGGTTGCTCCACGTACACCAACATGGTGGAGGGCCAGAAAGTGGCCTACAAGACTGCTGAAAAGCGGGAGACTGGCCTGGATGTTCCCCCAGATTTGACTGCACAGTCTGCAGATGAGCAGTTTTTAATTCCCGGCGAGTCTGCCAACGGGGCCGTGTCAGCATCGTCCTATTACAGCAATCGTGCCGGTGGCGGTGCTGTGGCTGGCTCACGCGCGGTCAAGTCCGAACCGGTGTTGGTGTCGACTGCTGACGTGAAGATCAAAAAGACGGGTAATGTGCGCTCTCTGGAAGTGAAAATGCCGCCGGAGCAACTCTGGCCCAGGCTTCGGGATTTCTGGAAAGAAAATGGTTTTGAGCTGTCAACGGATGATCCCAAGATTGGCCTGATGGAGACCAACTGGGCAGAAAACCGAGCCAATATCCCCATGGATGGTATTCGCAAGGTGATTGGCCGAGTGTTTGATGGGATGTATTCCAGTAACCAGCGAGATCGGTATCGGACCCGTGTGGAACCCACTGAAACCGGTGTGGAGGTGTTCATCACACACCGTGGCATGGAAGAAAACTACACCGACAAAAGCCAGACCACCCTTCAGTGGATGAATCGACCTGAAGACCCGGAACTGGAAGCGGAAATGATGAACCGCTTGATGGCCAAGCTGACCGGTGACGAACAAGCGGCCAAAGATGCCGGACGATCGGTGGGCCAACAGTTGATCACTGTCCAGAAAGACGGAAACGGTGCGGCCATTGTGTTGGCGGAAAACTTCCCGTCTGCTTGGCGTCGTGTTGGGTTTGGTTTGGATCGGGCTGGTTTCATCGTGGAAGACCGAGACCGTTCCAATGGTGTTTATTATGTGAAGTACACACCGGACTCTGCATCGGCCGAGAAGAAGGAAACTGGCTTTTTTGGCAAACTGTTTGGCGGAGATGCCGGCACCAAAAACCTGAAAGCTGATCAACGGTTCCAGGTTGTTGTCGCATCCCAGAATGACCAGGCCACATCCGTCAAGTTCACCTCCGAGCGTGGCGCAGCCATCGATCCCAAGGTGTCTGAAGAGGCTTCCAATCGACTGGCCGCCAAGCTGCGCCAATAAGTCACGGTGGTTTGAAAACATCTACCATGATTCGATTTTGCAGTTTGGGCAGCGGCAGCGAGGGCAATAGCTGGCTGTTTGAGAGTCAGCAAAGCGATCGTCTGGTCAGGGTCATGGTGGATTGTGGTTTTGCGGTCAAGGAGACCGTGGCCCGTTTGAATCGGATGAGTCTCAGCCCAGCTGATATCGATGGGATTGTCGTGACCCATGAGCACGACGATCACATTGGTGGGGTGTTTAAATTCAGCAGAAAATTTGGTACCCCGGTTTTTCTCACCCACGGTACCTGGAGAGCAGCGCTTCGCTCCAAACTCAGCGCACCTGAGTACCTCCACACCGGGCGCGTGCGTTTGATTGACAGTCACACGTCATTTTGTGTGGGCTCACTGTTTATTCATCCCTTTCCTGTCCCCCATGATGCAGCAGAACCCGTTCAACTGCTGATTGAATCGGATACGGGTTTCACGGTGGGTATTCTCACCGACTGCGGTAGTTCGACACCGCACTTGGTTCAAATGTTGAATCGGGCTCATGCGCTGATTCTGGAGTCCAACCATTGCCCGGATCGATTGGCCATGTCGCCGTATCCAGAGAGTCTGAAAAGGCGTGTGGGTGGCGATTATGGCCATTTGAGCAATCAGGTGGCCTGTGACATTCTGAGTCGGTTGGATTCGGGGCGGCTACAACAGGTTGTTGCAGCGCATTTGAGCAAAACCACCAACTGCCCAACACTCGTCCAAGCCCTTTGGGAGGCTGTGTTGGGCCCCCGGGGTATCCCTTTCAGGATTGCCGCACAGGACAACGGTTTGGAGTGGGTTGATCTAAACACGGGTCGCCTTGAGGCAGCCTGATGTTGACCAGACATAAAAAAACCCCGAGATAAACTCGGGGTTTTTTGTGTTCTCTGTTGAGAACTGAAGAATTACTTCTTCTCTTCTGCAGGAGCAGCGGCTGGAGCAGCAGGAGCTTGCTCAGCAGGAGCTGCGGCAGGAGCAGCAGGTGCTGGCTCAGCAGCAGGAGCGGCAGGCGCAGCAGGAGCAGCTTGCTCAGCAGCAGGAGCGGCAGGAGCAGCTTCTTCTTTCTTGCCGCAAGCGGCCAGGGCAACAGCGAACAGGGAAGCGATCAGAATCGAGTTTTTCATGTTTATTCCTTTTGGGGTCACGAAATGGACGCTTGTTTAAGGCGCCGTTTATTGAGTAAATAGGCTCCCAAGAGAACCCAGAATCACCCAGTTTCCTATCGGGTGTTCAAGCACTCGACCGGAAAACTTTGCAAAGTTTATCGAATAGCCCGGTAAATTCAAGTCATTCTTCCGACCAAATTTTCGAGACTAAACTCTATTGACTTTGCGCAGTCGTTCCGAATTTTAAATGAATTCACTTAATTTAGGGTTTCTACCCAGCCTGCTTTTGCAAATCCAATTAAAAAATATTGAAATTCTTTGTCTTGAAGGGCTGATTCGGCAGTATCGACATCCATTTCGTGTTCATTTGCCAGTATTTGCAGCAACTTTAGACAGGATGCGGTTTTCGGCGCGATTGCCTCACCATTGATAAAACACTGGTCACCTCGGAACAACATTTTGGTTTTCATCGACAATGCGATTCCCCGGGCCTTCAGAACCTTCAAAATTTCTGACGGTGACATGTCCTCAGTGTTGTGTACAAAATACACATGGGGCTTGGGTTCTGTCAGTAAGCAGCCCAGGCTTTTTTCAAGCTGGTGGATTTCGGGTTTAAATTCGTCCAGCAATTGTCTGGCAAATTTCACCAAGTCCGTTGGTAGTTCGGCCGGGGTGGTGGTTTGACCGCGCTGTGGATCGGAAAATAAGCTATTTTTCAGGGATGCCGTGTGCTCCACTGTATCGGCCAAGTCTCTCAGCAAGCCACCCAGCACCTCCGCATGGGTCGGTGCCCGAAATCCGATGCTCAAGGTACTGCAAATGCCTTCGGCGATGCCTTCGTGCCCATAATTGGGGGGAAGGTACAGCATGTCGCCGGGCTCCAGCACATATTCCTCGGTTGGTTCAAAACCCTCGAGGATTTTCAATGGGGTATCTGTGCGCAGTCGGGCGTTTCGCAGTGGGCCAATTTTCCATCGACGCGTGCCATGCATCTGCAGCAGAAATACATCATAAGAATCATAATGGGGGCCAACGCCACCTTGATCGCTGGCCAGGCTGAGCATGACATCGTCCAAGCGGGCATCCGGGATAAAACGGAACCGATGCAACAGTTCATAGGCTTCCGGCAGAACCTGGTCAACACCCTGAATCAACACCGTCCAACCTTTGGTTTGCAAGAGAGGCAGTTTCTCAAACGGTCCTTGTTCAAGGTGCCATTGTTCGCCTTTCCGCTGAATCAACCGGCTTTCGATGTCCTCGTCAGAAGCCATTTCCGCGATGGTGTCCAGGTCGCACAACGGTTCAAAATCAGGAAAAGCGGCCCGAAATAAACGAGGGCGAACATGCCAATCCTCGTTCATGAAGGTTTCTACTGGTAGTCCGGACAGGTGACTAAGGGCAGGGATCATGGTCTGGTTCAATCGCGATTGGCCCGTGGGCTCGGTCGGTTTGGGTATGGAATTAAGGCGTATCATAGGCCACCTTGACAGGTGCACCGCGTTGCGCCCTTTAATTTTCGGAGTTTTGGCAATGAATGTAGAACAAGGCATGGTGGTGACCGTGGATTTTGAGTTGCGTGATGCGCAAGGCGATGTAATCCAGCCCCATGGCGGCGAGCCCATTGTTTACCTGCAGGGCGGTGAACATGAGGTATTTCCCAAGCTTCAGGAGGCACTGGAGGGTAAAGCGGTTGGTGAGGAGGTTTTTATCCAGTTGGAGCCCGAGGATGCGTTCGGTGATTTTGATCCTGAATTGATGCGGATCGAATCCATCGAGAATTTTCCTGAAGAATTGAGCATTGGCATGCAGTTGGAAGAAATGCCGGTGGAGGATGAAACATCGCCCGATGAACCGGCCAATGCCGAAAACACGGGCTTTGGTCGTGTGTGGACTGTGACGGACATTGCGGATGGCAAGGTGGTGCTGGATGGCAACCACCCACTGGCAGGGATGGCTTTGCGCTATCACTTGAAGGTCACGGACATACGCCTTGCCAACGCCGAAGAAATCGCCAATGGTGCGGCTGCCCAGTCGTTGTTTTCAGTGGCATCCAATCCGGATGCCCATAAACTCAATTAATTAACCAGCCTGCCGGGCGTTCAGTTTGGGTTTTCAGTGCTTACTAGAATGCTCTCGGCCTGGAATGGTTTCGGTTTGCCGGGTGTGATGGTGACCTTCACCCATTGGTTGGTGAATGGATGGCCCCAGCCTTCCACCCGGTACATCAGCGCATTCACCTCTGGTGTTGCGCCATATTTGCTCAAGTCGGGTTGGTCCCATCGATATCGGTGCGTGTCACCGTGGGCGATCAGCATGGGGCGATGGGTGTTCGCGGTGAATTGCACCAATCGTTTCATGAGCGGTTCGTAGCCATCGGGCCTTACCAGCATTCGGTCCATGCTGAATGGCGTACCCGACCCATCCAGTGGGTCGCCCTGGAAGGCAATCACTGTTTCGGTGGGTGCATCGTCTTTTTTGAACAGTTGTTCAGCCTCCGCAAGCCAGGCATCCACCGCCTGTTGGCGCGTATTGAACAAGCGCTGAACCTCTTCGTCGCGCAGGCCGCGTGAGCTGGGGTTGACCAGATCGTTGTTGCTGCCAGGTATGTTCAGGGTGATGAACAGTGTGCTGCCCTGTTGCCACATCAAATGCTCAGGAAAACCCAAGGCAGTTTGCTGGCGTACCTTGAACGCCGCTTTGCCCAAGGTCAATGGCTTGGTGTAGACCTGTTTGCGCAGGTAGGCGAGCCGCTCTTGGGGGTCGAAACTGCCGTTGCTATCCCGATGGCAATCGGTCCATTCATTGTCACCTGGCAACAGAACCAGTGCTTTTTGGATTCTCTTCAGTTGGTTCAGCCGATGCCTGATCAAGCTGTCGGTGCACAGTTCGCTGCCGCCTTTGATGTCACCCACGTGCAGAATCCACTCCACATCATGGTTGCGATCCAATTCTTTCAGAAGAGTGTCCAAGGCCTTTTCCTGGGACGGGTGGTAGGGTTGGTCACCGATCAGGGCAAATGAAAAGGGCGGGTTCAATAACCGCTGAATCTGTTCGCTGGCTTTGTCCAACAGCATTTTGGTTGGGCTCATGATTTGAGCCTCGGGGGTGCCACTGGCTTTCCCGTCCGCAAAAACGGGTGAGGCCGCCATCAGAAAGCCGCCTAGCACGACGGCCATGGATCGAAAGTTGTGCAGCATGCGCAGCGTGGTGAAAGGAGGGGTCAATGAAATTGTTGCTGTAGACCTTTCAGGTGAAACAAAAGTTGCAGTGCATCTCGTGGGGACAGATCGTCTGGATCCACTTCGGCCAGTTTTTCCAGAATGAGTCCCAACTCCTCAGGCAGTGCAGGTGCTTGGTTTGGTGCAGTGGCTAGGCTGTCAAACAGCCCAGCCTGCGCATTGTTGGTGTGTTGCGCAGCTTCGAGCTTTTCAAGTCGTTTTTGTGCATTTTTCACCAGCAGGGCCGGTAACCCAGCCAATTTGGCCACTTGCAGACCATAACTCTGACTGGCTGGCCCCGCTTCCACCCGGTGGAGAAACACCAACCTGCCCTGATGTTCTGTGGCCGACAGGTGCAGATTAAACACCCCATCCTGTTCCATGGCCAGTTGAGTGATTTCGAAATAGTGTGTGGCAAACAGGGTAAGGCAGCGGTTGTGTTGGGCCAGGCGACGCGCGATTTCCCAAGCCAGGGACAGACCATCGAATGTGGATGTACCCCGACCAATTTCATCCATGATCACCAAGCTTTGCGATGTTGCCTGACGAACGATGGTGGCTGCCTCCGTCATTTCAACCATGAAGGTTGAACGGCCGCCAGCCAGATCGTCCGACGCTCCAATGCGGGTAAATATGCGGTCCAGAATGCCGATTTGCGCATGGTCTGCTGGCACGAAGGAACCCATGTGAGCCAAGAGGGCAATCAAGGCAGTTTGACGCATGTACGTGCTTTTACCGCCCATGTTGGGGCCCGTGATGAGTGCCATCGATCTGCCAGGGTGCAACTGGCAATCGTTGGGTGTAAACACCTCGACCTGCTGCTCGATGACCGGGTGACGGCCACGCTGAATGTCCAACACCGGGTGGTTGACCATGTGCGGGCGTGTCCAGCCGGCATCAAAGGCCACCGTGGCCAAAGCACACAAGGCATCCAGCTCGGACAAGGCTCGGGCACAGCGCTGCAGGGCGGGCGTGAATGGGTCTAACCACACCAGCAGTTGTTCGTAGATCACTTTCTCAAGGTTTAGCGCACGGTCTTTGGCTGACAGCGCTTTTTCCTCAAAAGCTTTCAGTTCAGCCGTGATGTACCGCTCGGCATTCTTCATGGTCTGCCGGCGCGTGTAATGCGCAGGCACTTTGTCAGCTTGTGCCGTAGACACCTCGATGTAAAAGCCATGAACGCGATTGAATTCCACTTTGAGGTTCGCAATGCCTGTCGCTTCGCGTTCTTTCCGCTCTAGTTCGATCAGGAATTGGCCGCTGCCGGTTTGAATGTCCCGAAGTTCGTCCAGCTCGGCATGATAGCCAGCGGCAATCACGCCGCCATCGCGGATGAGGGCAGGTGGATTATCGTCCAGCGCTGTTTGGAGCTCAGTCAGTAACACCGACGGAAATTGCAGTGCCTGGCATGTTGCTTTAAACGCGGCTGGGCTGTTGTTCAAGTGGCTGCCGTGCTCGAGTTCACCGTCCAGCCTGCCCAGCAACTCGGCGAGTATGGGCAGAAGGGCCAGACTGTCTCGAAGCGCCAGCAAGTCACGCGGTTTGGCACTTTGCAGGGCAATTCGGCTGCTGATGCGTTCCATGTCGCACAGCCGGCGCATGTGCCGGGTCAGTTCTGTGCACACGGGTTCGGCACTGTCGCTGCGCAAGGTTTGCAAACGTTCAATACCGGTTTGACGCTGCTCAATTGTATTCAGGCTACGCAGGGGTTCCAGCACCCACTGCCGAAGCCGCCTTGCACCCATGGCGCTGCCGGTTTTGTTCAGGCGGGAAAACAGCGTGGGCGCTGGGTCACCCCGCAAGGTTTCAGTCAGCTCCAGGTTACGCCTGGCCGCTTCGTCCAGCACCAGATAATCGCTACCATGTTCCACCTGAATGTCGGACAGGTGTTTGAAGGTGTCGACATTGAGGTGGGTTTCTTTGGCATATTGCAATGCCGCACCCATGGCGGGAATGGCCAAACTGGCCTTGTCCAGCTCCAAACTGTCCAGGTTGGCGGCTTGCAGCACACTTTTGAGGTGGTTTTGAGCAAAACCCGCATCGAAGTGCCAGGCTGGTCGTTCAATGGGGTGTCCAATGCCAGCTTGCGCCGCCAGGCTGCGATTATTCACGAGGATTTCAGCCGCATTGAAGCGGCTGATGTGGGCATTCAAACCGGCATGATCGCATTCCAGCAGGCGTACGCTGCCCGCAGACAGGGCCATGCACACCACGCCCCATTGGTGCCCATTTTCAGAGTACAGGGCCAGCAGGGTTTTGTTTTCCTGATCGGGCAGCAGGGTACTTTCGGTGAGTGTGCCCGGCGTAACCACACGGGCCACTCGCCGTTCCATAGGCCCTTTGGTTTGGCCAGGCGTTCCCACTTGTTCGCAAATGGCAACCGAGTGCCCCAGCGCAACAAGTTTGGCAAGGTACTGGTCGGCGGCATGGAACGGCACGCCCGCCATGGGAATGGGTTGCCCGGCGGACTGTCCCCGGTGGGTCAGGGTGATTTGAAGCAACTGGGCAGCCGTTTGGGCGTCTTCGAAAAACAACTCGTAAAAGTCGCCCATGCGGTAAAACAACAGCTTGTCCGGGTAACTGGCTTTCAGCGTCAGGTACTGCTGCATCATCGGCGTGTGGTTGTCAAAAGCCGATGGGGTGTTCAGGGCGTTTGCGCCGTCGTTCACAGTGCGTTCGGTCACGTTGCTGGTGCCTCGCTGGCTGTCCGCTTACTTGAAACTCAACAGGTATTGAAGTGCCTTTGGGTTGCCGGCCACGGCATTGCCGCTGTCCATGTAGTCGCCATTGCCTTGCGGGTCAGTGATCAGGCCTCCTGCTTCAGACACGAGCAGCACGCCGGTGGCCAGGTCCCAAGGCTTCAGTCCAAAGCACAGGTAACCATCGAGGCGACCGCAGGCCACATAGGCCAGGTCCAGCACTGCAGATCCCGACTTGCGAATGCCAGCGGTGCTCTCAGTCAGCGCGAGCATTTTCTTTTTCACGTCCTGGGAGCCTTCGCTGACGCCACTGGGAAATGCGAAGCCGACCAAAAACTCATTGGGTTTGCTGCGTTTAGACACACGAATACGGCGATTGTTGAGAAATGCGCCTTCGCCCTTGGATGCAGTAAACAGGTCATTGGTGGCGGGGTTGTAGACCACCGCTTGCTGCACAACGCCTTGCACGCGCAATGCGATGGCAATGGCATAGTGAGGGTAACCGTGAATGAAGTTGGCGGTGCCATCGATGGGATCGATGATCCACTCGTAATCGGAGGTGCCAGATGCACCGCTTTCCTCGGCTAGAATGGCGTGGTCAGGAAAGGCTTGTTTCAGGGCGTCAATGACGGCCGCCTCAGCGGCCTGGTCAGTTTCAGTCACAAAGTCATTGGGGCCCTTGACGCCGACCTTGATCTGGTCCAGATCGAGTTCCGCCCGGTTAATGATTTTTCCAGCGGCGCGAGCGGCTTTAACCGCCACGTTCAGCATCGGGTGCATGGCCTGTCCTTCGAAGTCTAAATGTCATTTAACCCACCATTATAGATGAGCCTAGCCAATTCCCTTGCCAGCATTTCGATTGTTCTCGTAAAAACCAGCCATCCAGGCAATGTTGGGTCGGTGGCTCGGGCCATGAAAACCATGGGTTTGGGCGATTTGAGGCTGGTCAGCCCCCGGTTTGATGACATTGCGTCGCACGAGGAAGCGGTTGCCTTGGCCAGCGGAGCCGTGGATGTGTTGCAACAGGCCCGGGTCTACAACAGCCTGCCTGAAGCACTGCACGACTGTCACCGCTCGTATGCCCTGTCTGCGCGCCTGCGGGAATTGGGGCCGGTGTTGCAAAGCCCGGCGGTGGCCGCAGCGGAGGTGTTTGAAGCGCGGGCATCGGGACTGAACAGTGCGTTTGTGTTTGGCGCGGAGCGAACAGGCCTGACCAATGAGGAACTGCAGCAATGCAATCGGCAGGTCTACATTCCGTCCAACCCGGTTTACAACTCCCTGAACTTGTCCCAAGCGGTCCAAATTGTTTGCTATGCCTTGCGGGTTGAGGGGGAGTTGCGAACTGGGGCCGATGTTCCGCAAGTGCCCAATCCAGAAAAGCGAGGGGCTGCTGCAGTTAACCTGGCCACTGCAGAGGCGGTGGCCCAGTTGCAGACCCATTGGTTGACTGCCATGGAGCGGGTGGATTTTCTCAATCCCGACAAACCGAAAAAGCTGATTCAGCGTTTGTCTCGCTTGTTGGGTAAAGCCCAACTGGAGCAGGAGGAGGTGGACATGTTACGGGGTTTTTTGAGCGATGTGGTCCGCGTGGCCGACGGGCGGCTTTACCCCCACGAAGCGGGCGGCCAACGGTCGCGCAGCGAGTGATGCTGGTACACTGCCCAATCCGATCCAATCATTCATCACCGGCACGCCATGTGGGTTCGTATTCAGGAAGACATCGACAACATTCTCAAAAAAGACCCCGCTGCACGCGGACGTCTGGAAGTGTTGCTGTGCTACCCCGGTTTACATGCGCTCATCTGGCATCGCATGGCCCATGCTTGCTGGGGGCGGGGAATGACCACGCTGGCCCGCTTCTTGTCACATTTGGGGCGCTTTTTCACGGGCATTGAAATTCACCCGGGCGCCACCATTGGTCAGCGCGTGTTCATCGACCACGGCATGGGTGTGGTGATTGGCGAAACAGCGGTGATTCAGGACGATTGCACGATTTACCAAGGTGTTACGTTGGGCGGCACCTCGCTGGAGCAGGGCAAGCGCCACCCAACCTTGGAACGGGGGGTGGTGGTGGGTGCCGGGGCCAAGGTGCTGGGGCCTTTCACGGTGGGTGAGGGCGCAAAAATCGGTTCCAATGCAGTGGTGACCAAGCCTGTACCCGCCGGTGCAACGGCGGTGGGAAACCCTGCCCGCATGATTGTGAAGGACGAGTCCGATGTGCAGTCCCATGAAGCAATCGGTGCCGTTAAAACCAAGGCTGAATTCTCGGCCTACGGTGTTTCCAAAAATGGGGATGACCCCTTGATCAAGGCCATCCATGGTCTGATTGACCAGGCGATTGTTCAGCAGCAGCGCATCGAGCAATTGGAGCGCGCATTGGCTGAACAACCGACTGCAGACCAGTCCGCGAACAACACCAGATCAGGCTCATCGGTTGAGCCTGTTTCAAAAGACTGTGAGGAATTGAAAGCCCTCAACAAGTTGGTGGACGACTAGGGTGGGGGCTGGCTAGTTGAACACCGTGAGCGCGTAGGCGCCGTTGGCCTGAATGCTCAAGAAACCACCCTTGGATTGCCCGGGTTCTGGGGTGTCAAAATTCCAGTCCGGCAACACAATCCGGATACCGTCGACCAGTTGGCCGGTGTGTGAGCCTTGGATGGCTTTGCCCCCTGCGATGTGCACAGCGCAGCGGTGTGTGTGCCCATGCACCATGGCGTGGCAAGGTCCAATGTAGTCACCGTCTGGCCATCGTCCGAGGAATGCCTCTTGAACAGCCACTGCATTGACGTCTTGAATGGACAGGGCGCTGTTGGCTTTGTGCGCTGTACTTTCCTGCCGGATACTCTTCGCCAGGGCAATTCGATGGTTCAGTGGTTGGCTCAGTAGATTTTTTTGCCACGCCACCTCCCGGCTTTGTCGGCGAAATGCTTGGTAGGCTGTGTCATCGGTACACAATGCATCACCATGGGTTAACATCAACACGCGGCCTGCAATATTAAAAAATTCCGGATCGGGTTGCAGGGTCATGCCGCAGCGTTCTGCAAAGTCCTCCCCCAACAAAAAATCACGGTTACCATGCATGACCGACAGTGTCGCACCTGCGGCAACAGCGCTGTGGACTGCCCTTTCAAACCGCATGGTGCATTCATCGGAATAATCATCGCCGTACCACACCTCGAAAATGTCTCCCAACAGCCAGACGATGGCATCTTCTGTGGCCACACCAGCCAGCCAGTTTTCAAAGGCTTGAAGGGTGTGCGGGGTATCTCGAGACAGGTGTAGGTCCGATGCGCAATACAGGGTGGAATGGTCAGACAGTTCAATCACAATCGTTCAATTCGAGAGTTTGGTTGGATTTGTCAGGTTGATACAAAAAAGCCCCCGACCAGCGGAGGCTTTCTAGGTATCAGTGCGGTTGGATTACAGCACTTCCACGCTCTGGATCACCACGTCTTCGGCCGGCACGTCTTGGTGAAAGCCTTTGGATGCGGTGCGAACCGTGACAATTTTGTCCACAACGTCCATGCCTTCAGTGACCTTGCCAAACACGCAATATCCCCATCCTTGGGGTGTTGGGCTCTTGAAGTTCAGGAATTCGTTGTTTTCAGTGTTGATGAAGAACTGGGCTGTGGCGGAGTGCGGGTCATTGGTCCGCGCCATGGCGACCGTGTACTTTTCGTTTTTCAGGCCGTTGTTGGCTTCATTTTTCACCGGGTCTTTGGTGGGTTTTTGTTTCATACCCGGTTCAAAGCCGCCGCCCTGGATCATGAAGCCGTTGATGACGCGGTGGAAAATGGTGTTGCTGTAAAAGCCGCTTTTGGCATAGTCCAGAAAGTTGGCCACAGTGGCCGGGGCTTTTTCAGCATCCAGAGTGATGGTGATGTCACCGAAATTCGTTTTGAGTTTGACCATGGGTTTTTTGCCTGCCTTAGCAAACGCAGTTGAAATTGTTGAGGTTCCGATGCTAACAGCAAATGCCGTCATCAGCGACCACTTCAGGAGAGTTCTTTTGCTGTCTTGCACGGTGTGTCCCTCTGCTTCAAAGTTTTTCGGTGTCTTCCTGGACAATTTGCCAGCGGGTACCCACTTTCATCCAGTATTGCTGTTTGCGAACCTCGCCAGACACGCGGTCTTCCTGCCGGAATGACACCCACATCATGTCATTTTTCTCGCTTGGATAACGCATCATGGTGATGTCATTGATTTTGATGGTGCCAAAACCTTTTTGGTCCAGATGCTTGGCTCGCTGCCAGGCACCCAGGTCCTTTCCATCGATTCTCACTTCACTGGAATAGTGCGCCAGTCCTTTGCTCAGGCCCTTTTCAAGATCATCTTTCCACGCCTTCAACACCCGAATGGATGCCTTGCGCTGGGTCTGCCAAACGTCTTGTGGTACAAAGTCGAGCCGCTCAGCGATCAGCACCTGGGTATTGCCCACTCGCACAAACTGCTTCAAGGCCAGCAGGTCCTGGTTGGCCAGAACCACGCACCCGTCACTGGCTTTTGGCGGCCGGCTCACATAGCTTTTGGGCATGCCATGTAGCCAAATGCCATTGCCGGTTTTGCCCAGTCGTTTGTCCCAGGTGTTTGGGTAATTGATGGGCAGCGCAATCGGCCCATAAAAGTCGCTTAGCTTTTCTTTGGGCAACAGCTCGGTGATGGTATACACGCCAATCGGTGTTCGCTTGTCACCTTCCTTGCTTTTGACCGCACCCATGCGCCCTTGGGAAATGTAAAAGTCGGTCACCAAGCGCGGGTAGGGGAATGCGTTTTCGTACAGAAACAGACGGGAGCGGGAGGTGTCCACCAAAATGACATACCGCTGGTCGCTGTCCAGTTCAACCAGCTCGGCAGGCAACAGGTCACGTTTGGGCCGATCGCGAACAGCACGAAAACGAGCAACAGCTTCGGCCTTGAGGTCGGCCAGGTCATCTTGCTTGGACTTGGGCACATTTGGAATGTCCCCAATGCTTCGGACCATCCGACCTGCTTTCATGGACAGGATGTCACCCCGAATCATGTAACCCAGGTGGAAGTTTGGAAACTCCGCCAGCAAGCGATCGGTCAGTTTGAGTGCTTTGTCCAGTTGGTTGGCACTCAGGGCGAGATAGATGTCTTCCACAGCCGTGTCGATGACTGGGCGGTAACCCTGGCGGTCAAACAGCTGTCCTGCCAAGGCCTTGGATCCAGTCTGCACATCGGCATAACCAGCCAGTTCAAATGCCCCTTCTTTGGACTCAACGAAGCTGGGCGCTGCGGTTAGCCCCCAGAACAGCAAGGGCGCCATTAGCTTGATGCCCTTGCTCCATCGTCGCCATGTCCTGCCAACCCACTGCATTTAGCCTCCCACGCGCTCGCTGGTGATTCGCCAGGCGCCATTTTCAAGCTTCATGGTCAGGGTTTTGTTGGAAATGTTATTCAGACGGTTTGAGAAATAGCTTTGCTTGAATTTGACGGTGGCCTCATCGCCGGTGATCGTGATCAGCGGATTTTCAACCACCACGCGGATGGATTCTTTCCCGACAATACGCTGTTCACGCATTTTTTCCCAGTTCTCGCGGCTCATTTTGCCCGGAGTATCAAATTCCTCGCTGTAAGAATTCAAGTAGGTTTTGATGTCTTGATCTGTCCAGGCTTTTGCCCAACGTTCCACTGCATTGAGGACGTCGGTGTCTGTGCCCAGGGTGGGCTTGTTGGCTGGTTTGTCCTTGCTTGGCGTGCTTGCAGAAATGCTGGGAAGGCTGGTTGCGGCCGCCACCGTTGCTGCTGCGGCTGGCGCTTTGGCGGTTGCCGTCACAATGGGTGCTGCGGGCGAAGACGGCTGGTCGGTGGCCGCCGGGGTGGCACTGGCAACCACCGGTGGTGTGGTCTGGGGGGCCGCTGCGGGTGCGCTTGTCTTTGCTTTGGGGCTAGCCGCTGGCGTGGCCGCAGCCAGAGTTTCTGGCGTTTTGCCGGCAATCAGATTGCGCACCAAGGCCAGTTTTGTTTGCGCAGTTTGGTTGCGACCATCCAGTTGAAGCGCTTTGTCATACGATTGTGACGCCAGTTTGGCGTACACATCGCCCAGGTTTTCATGGGCGGTGGCATAGCTGGGGTGGGTGCGGATCGCCATCTCCAGAGCCTCACGCGCCTTTTCGTAATCCCCCTTGCCTGCGTACAACACCGCTAGGTTATTGTAAGGCTCGGGCAATTCTGGGTAATCCTCGGTCAGTTTGGTAAATATGGTGATGGCTTCGTTGGTTTTGCCCCGCTCAGTCAGGATCAAGCCCTTCAGAAATCGCATTTGAGCATCATTGGGTCGGTTGGCCAGGTAAGCATCGGCCCGGGCCAGCGCACGGTCATACTGGTTTTGCTGAATCAGTTTGGAGACTTCGTCTGCTTCGTCAGCGCGGCTGGGGCCGCCGGCCAGTGCCAATCCCATCAACGCACACACCAGCAGGGATCTTGCAGTGTTGCGCGGCTTTTTGTGTGTGTTTGTCATTGTTGTTGTGTCCTGCATGCGATTCGCAAAAGGGTTGCCTCGAGAACTGAATGGGGTACGGAAAACTCGGTAATCGGGTAATGATATACTCGGCCGCTATTGTAGCAAGCCCCGGAGCGGGTAGAGTGGTTGCTCACCCGACCTGTCGGGGTTCCATGCATCCGCGGTACTTTCAACACATTCCCATGAAATCAACTTTCCAAATTTACAATTCGCTGGCCCGGGAAAAACAGGTGTTTGTGTCCATGGCGCCCGGGCAGGTGCGCATGTATGTCTGCGGCATGACCGTTTACGATTTTTGCCACCTGGGGCATGCCCGCGTGATGGTGGTTTTCGATTTGTTGAAACGCTGGTTGCGCGCACTGGGCTATACCGTTACTTACGTTCGTAATATTACCGACATTGATGACAAAATTATCCGTCGCGCCCTGGAAAACGGGGAATCCATCCGTGAATTGACCGATCGGTTCATCGCCGCCATGCATGAGGATGCCGATGCGCTGGGTGTTGAACGTCCGGACCACGAGCCCCGAGCTACAGAATATGTGGCTGAAATGCAATCAATGATTCAATCGCTGATGGACAAGCGCTTGGCCTATCGGGATGAATCGGGGGATGTCAATTTCTCGGTGCGCGCGTTTCCGCAATACGGACGCCTGTCGGGCAAAAGCGTGGATGAACTTCGTGCCGGCGAGCGCGTTGGGGTGTCCGGCACCAAAAATGATCCGCTCGATTTCGTTCTCTGGAAAAGTGCCAAAGCCGATGAGCCTGCCGACGCAAAATGGGCATCGGCGTTTGGTGAAGGTCGCCCTGGTTGGCACATTGAATGCTCAGCCATGAGTTGCAAATTGTTGGGCAATGATTTCGATATTCATGGCGGAGGCGCGGACCTGCAGTTTCCACACCATGAAAACGAGATCGCCCAAAGTGTGGGAGCCAACGGAGGTGAGTTTGCGCGCCACTGGATGCACAATGGATTTGTGCGCGTGGTCACTGACGGCAAAGACGAAAAAATGTCCAAATCCCTGGGTAATTTTTTCACCATTCGAGACATACTTCGAGTGTACGATCCCGAGGTGATTCGCTTTTTCATTTTGCGGGCCCAATACAGAAGCCCGCTGACCTACTCTGAGGCGCATCTGCAAGATGCAAAGGCCGCATTGGGTCGACTGTACAAAGCAGTGGGTGATGTCCAGCCCGTGGCAGACATTGACTGGAATCTGGACTTCGAAACCCGCTTTGCGCTGGCGATGAATGATGACCTCAACACGCCTGTGGCTGCAGCTGTGCTGTTTGACATGGCCAATGAGGTGAACCGTGAGGCTGACCTTGCGTTGGCCGCCCGGTTAAAAGCGTTGGCCCAATTGCTGGGTTTGCTGGGACGCACCGGAGAGGCTTTCCTGAAAGCCTCAGTCGGTGAGCAGGCCGTGCTGGGTGAGGCGGACATTGAGGCACTGATTGCACAGCGTGCGCAGGCCAAGGCCGAGAAAAACTTTGCCAAGGCCGATGACATTCGAAAAAGCCTGCTGGACCAAGGGGTTGCATTGGAAGATGTGCGCGGTGGCCCCACCCAATGGCGACGCGTGTGAACCTCGACCCTCAGGCGCCCGATTATTGGCGCCAGGCCTGCCAAGAACTGGCCCGGCGTGACGCAGTCTGGGCTGGCCTGATCGAGCGCCACGCCGATCGCGCATTGCGCTCACGCGGAGCGCCATATGAAACCTTGCTCCGTTCATTGATCGGTCAACAGATATCGGTGAAAGCTGCTGACGCAGTGTGGGGGAGGGTTGTCGCCGCTTTGGGTGATGTTGTAGACAGCCGCCGTCTACTGAATTTGCCCGAGGAGCGTCTCCGGGCCGCTGGTTTGTCCAGATCCAAGGTGAGTTATGCGCGAGCGCTGAGTGAGTTTCACCAAGCCGGGCAACTGGACCTTGCCCTACTCGATGGCTTGACGGACGATGAATGCATTCGCCACCTGTGTGCCATCAAGGGCATCGGTCCCTGGACCGCACACATGTTTTTAATGTTCGGGTTGCGTCGGCCTGATGTATGGCCGGCAGACGACCTCGGTATCCAGAAGGGCTTGTCCCGCCAATTTTTCAACGGCCAACCCATAACCGCCAAAGAAGCACTACAATTCGGGGAAAAATTAAGACCTTGGCGGACAGTGGCAGCATGGTATTTGTGGCGCAGTCTCGATCCAGCCGTGGTCGACTACTAAGAGAACCTCATGAAGCAAACATTCCTGGATTTTGAGTCACCCATTGCAGAGCTCAAGGGCAAAATTGAAGAGCTGCGGCTGGTTCAAGACGGCTCAGCGGTCGATCTTTCCGAAGAAATTCGGCGTTTGGAGACCAAAAGTGATCAACTCACCAAAGAGTTGTACGCCAAGCTGAGCCCTTGGCAAGTGTCGCAGGTGGCGCGTCATCCCCAGCGCCCATACACCCTGGACTACATCGAACATGCATTCACCGATTTTCATGAATTGCATGGTGATCGGCATTTTGCAGACGACCCCTCCATTGTTGGGGGCCTTGCGCGTCTGGATGGACAGCCCGTGATGGTGATTGGCCACCAGAAAGGCCGTGATGTCAAGGAGCGTACGCATCGCAACTTCGGCATGTCTCGACCAGAAGGATATCGAAAAGCCCTTCGGTTGATGAAAACGGCTGAAAAATTCGGGATTCCGATTGTGACCTTGGTCGATACCCCGGGCGCTTACCCCGGGATTGATGCGGAGGAGCGTGGTCAGTCCGAGGCGATTGGCCGCAACCTCATTGAAATGGCTCAAATTGAAGTACCGATTGTCAGCGCGATCATTGGTGAAGGTGGCTCGGGCGGTGCCTTGGCATTGGCTGTGGCTGACCATGTCATCATGCTGGAATACGCCACCTACTCGGTGATATCACCCGAAGGTTGTGCGTCCATTCTGTGGCGCAGTGCTGAACGAGCGCCCGACGCTGCCGAGGCCTTGGGCATTACAGCAAAACGCTTGCGTGATCTCAGCCTCATTCAGGAAATCGTTAAGGAAAGTTTTGGTGGTGCGCATCGAGATCATCAAGAGACCGCACAAAACCTGAAAGCGTCGATCAAGGCAGCCCTCAACCTGCTGACGACCTATCAGGTGAAGACCTTGCTGGATGCCCGTCACGACCGGTTGATGAGCTATGGCCACTTCAAGGTTGTTCAGTCATCTTGATTGAATCGGGGCTCGGCCGTGAGCATCCGGTCAACAGGGCAATACATCGTTTTTTCTTATTGCACGGAGAGCATCTGCCGGTGACACAGCCTATGGCTGTGGCGCTTTCCGGTGGTCTTGATTCGACGGTCCTCCTGCATGCGTTGCACGCCACGGGCCGGCCTTTGATTGCCGTGCACGTGAATCATGGCCTGCAGCCTGCGGCCCAGGATTGGCCTGGCCATTGTGCTGCGCTGTGCGCTGCGTTGAATATCCCGTTTGAGTGCCTTGCGGTGGAGGTACAGGACACTGGCCTTGGACTGGAGGCGGACGCCCGGCAAGCACGTTATGCCGTGCTGCAACGCTGGATGAGCGCGCAGGATTGCTCGGTGCTGGCCACAGCACATCACCGAGATGATCAGGTGGAGACCGTGTTGCTTCAATTGTTCCGTGGATCTGGCATCAAAGGCTTGGCGGGTATGCGTGCCTACGGTCCAATGGGCGTTAACCGTGTTCAGGCTGTGGGTATGAGCCTGGTTCGACCTTTGCTGGACTGCACCCGACGAGATCTGGAATCGTATGCAGGGCACCACACCCTGAGCTGGGTGGAAGACCCCAGCAATGTGGATGTATCCATTCGGCGCAATTGGTTACGGCGCGAATTGTTGCCCGCACTGCGAGAACACTTTCCGCAAGTGGACCAGGGGGTGCTGCAACTGGCCCGTCACATTGCAACGGGTGTACAGGCCGACGCGCTTGCGCACCAGTCTCTGGTGATGACGCTGTGCGACTCGGACTTGCAACTGAAGTTGGCCGCTTGGCGGCCCTTGGCCCCAAGCACCCGAACAGCTTTTCTCAAGCATTGGCTGGAGCAGGGCGGTATTCGCTGCGGTCGGGAAGCCCTGCTGGAACTGGATCGCCAGTTGATGGCTAGCACACAGGGCGGGCGCAGGCAGGTCACCTCCGGTTGGTGCTTGAAGATTCACCGTGGTTTGGCCCGAATTCAACGCGAATTCTGACTTGACCCAGCAACGCGTCACACTCGGTTATGATTGAACAGTCGCCAGTCTATTCCGACTGGTTTTCCCCGTACTTTTTTTTCTCGTGTTCAGGCTTGTACCATGACCCAACCCGCCGACTGGTCCCACATTGACCCGGAAACCATCGCGCAATGGCTGGAGTCTACGGGGCAATTCAAAATCCTTCGGCGTATCGCCCTGCGAGACAATTTTGGCGGTGAGGTCAACAACCCGGTGCCAGTGCTGATCGTAGACACCGAGACGACCGGTCTTGAGCTGGCCAATTCAGAACTGATTGAGGTGGGGGCGCTGTTGGTTGAGGTGGATCGAGACACCGGTGCGCTGGGGCGTCTGCTGGGTCAGTATGGCGGCCTTGAACAGCCCCGCCAGCCGATTGCTGAAGAAAGCACTGCCATCCATGGAATTACCAACGAGATGGTGAAAGGCCAGCGGTTTGACGATGCGGTATTTGCTGATCTGGTTCGACAGGCCAGCCTCTGTGTTGCTCACAACGCTGCATTTGACAAACCATTCCTGATGCGTCGGTTCGATTGCTTGAGCGACACGGTTTGGGCCTGTACGTTTAAAGAGTTGCCTTGGACCCAGGAGGGATATACCGGTCGAAAGCTGGAATACCTGTTATCAGACTGCGGGTTTTTTCATGGCGCTCACAGGGCGGTGGAAGACTGTAATGCGCTGGCGCATGTGTTGGCTCAACCGTTGAAAACTTCCCATCGAATGCCATTTCAGGTCCTGTTCGAAAGCGCCAATGAATCCATCTACCAGATTGCAGCATTGAAAGCGCCTTTCGAAAAAAAGGATGTGCTGAAAACCCGGGGGTTTCGCTGGAATGCCGAGGATCGTGTGTGGGAATATCAGGCGATTGGATTTTCAGAAGGCAAGGAGGTCATCGAATGGCTCCGTACCCAGGTCTACGCCACCGACCAGAAGATCATGCTTGGCTTTCGCATTGAAGCTGGCACGGATCGCTATTCTGGACAAACCCTCAAACAGCAGTTCAAGGAAGTGTAACCCTTGGGTGCGCATGTTTACCCCAGCCTGACACCCACAGCGCTGACTGCAGGCTGGATGGCGCGAGAGCAGGATTTGTTGATGCAACTAAAAGCCCGTTTGCCCGACGGCTTTGTGGTGTATCACGGTTTGCACTGGACCCGGATGGAACATGGGATGACGGTGCTGGGTCACATCCAGTTTTTGGTGCTGTGTCCCAGTGGGTTATTAATTGGTTTACTCATGCGCACCGGTTTGATGACATTTCAAGACGGGCGATTGTACAAACAGCACGGCAATGTTCAGGAAGACCCTGTAAATGCACTGCACCGTCAAATGTCCCAGCTGCAGGACAAATTTTTGCGTGCACAACCCACCAAAATCCTGAAGACCGACTGGGTTTTGTATTGCCCCGATTTTTCTGTGCCCAACCCGCAGGGCTTGGCGGTGGAGTCAAGTCGTGTGGTGGATGCTGCGCAAAAAGATACTCTCGCGACCAAATTGAAGTTACTCAATGACGCTTGGGCGAATGCGGGCGCATTGCTTGAGCCCGACCATGCCAGCAGTGACCAGGTGCACCAGTTTTTGTGCAATGCCCTGGATTTGGTGCCAGAGGTGGGGGCTTTGTCCGAGGCTGCCGACACTGTGGTCACTCGCCTTGCGCAAGGCCTGGAGCAATGGGTCTCTCGTCTTGATGTTGAACCCTTTCGATTGCGAGTGGCAGGCACTGCGGGCTGTGGCAAATCACTGTTGGCGCTGAGGGAGCTGAGGCAGGCTGCCCAGGCCAAGTCGCGTGCCCTGTATGTGTGTTACAACCGACCTCTGGCGGCACACGTGAGTGGTCTGGTGCGCCAGGCTGAGCACATGGGTGTTCAGGTGTTCAATTTCCATGCCTTGTGTGACCGCATGCTTCGGGATGCAGGTCAAGAGCCCGATTACAGCCAGCAGGGGGCATTTGCGAGGTTGCCGCTGGCTGTACTGGATTTGCCGGTGGACCTGCGTTGGCAATTTGACACAGTGGTGGTCGACGAAGGGCAGGATTTCGATCCAGCCTGGTTACCCGTGCTGCTGCGGCTGGGGCACACCAGGACCCGCTGGCTTTGGCTGGAGGACCCTGAACAGAATTTGTATGACCAACCTGCCGTGCCGCTGCCAGGCTGGGTAAAGCTGACGGTGCCGGTGAATTATCGAAACCCCCGGCGCATTGTGGATGCCTTGTTGACCCTGCAGGCAAAATTTCAGGGTATGCAAGGCCAACCCTTGGAGATTGAATCTGCATGTCCACTGGATGGCTTGCCCTTGGAATGCCTGGCCTACACCACCGAAACCGAGCTGCTGGCCCAAACTGCCAAGGCCGTTACGCGTTGTCTGAAGCAGGGTTTTTCAAGGGACCGGATTGTTGTCCTGACCATGCGTGGGCATGAAAAGTCGCTGGTATTGAAGCAGCAACAGTTGGGGCCTTACAGTCTGCGGCATTTTACGGGTCAATATGATGAGCAGGGCAGCCAGGTGTTTACCCAGGGTGGTGTACTGGCTGAATCTGTTTACCGATTCAAAGGGCAGTCAGCCCAGGCTGTGGTGATTACCGAGCTTGCTTTGCAGGAGTTTTCACGCCAGGACTTCCGTAAGCTGTTCGTGGCCATGACCCGGGCCACAGTGAGTTTGAGCCTGGTCGTGGAGCAAGGAACGCTACAGAGCTTGGGTTTACGCCCGGGGGATTGGGCCGCATGAATCGAGCGGTGTTTATTTCAGGTCTTCCATCAATACCACCTGTGTTTCAGGTGAAATTTCATCCACGGTGTGTCTGTAAGCCGGGTGATCGATTCCCATGGCCACGGCTTCCCCGCCAATGAAGTCCTGCGCAGCCTGTGGGCTGAGCTGAAAACTTAAAAAATACACAGAGGCCGCCCGATCGGTGTGACGATCATCCAAGCCTGCAACCGGCTGCCCGTGAACGGGCGGGTGTCCGTCCACCTTGATCCATACCGCGTGTTCAATACCTTGCAACTGAGCCAGTTTGGCGTCTCGAATATCGGCATCGACAAATTCCAGGAGCAATGTGGCCTTCAGGGCGCGTTGTTCGGGTAGTAATGCGTTGTATACCGCCAGCTCGTGATGCAACGCGTCTTGCTCCATGGATTTGTCCACCCGGATCATTTCCTGGAGCTGATACCGAATGGTCAGTTCGTTTTCGAACAGCACAGTGGCGTGTTTGCCAATGTGCACAGTGCGCAGTTTTTTGAACGGAATCACACGATCGCGCCATTGCTGGCGTTGTGCTGCGTAAATGCCCGGTTTGAGCAAGCTGTTTCGGGAAATTTTGGCCATCGCGGTGCTGCAGGTGTCCGACAACATCTTTAGCTTAACGCAAAATGGCAAACCGGGGTCAGTGGCTCAGGGCTGGATTTTCCAGACTCCAGGCGCTGTCGAGCAGGCCTCGCCTCGAAATTTACTCTTCTGACCGCTGCTGGCCAGTACGCCCAGGTAGGTGCGGCAGGTGTCAGATTTGGCACCTGGTGAGAGATACACACCGTTGCCACTCAAGGGATTTACCCAGCGTACCGCTTGGCCAGTGGGTACCAGCTCGAGGGTATGTCCAAAACATTGCGCATCCAGTTGTCGGGCGGTGTCGTTCTTTCCATTGGGCAATACCGCGTCAAATGCCGCGTCGACGTCGACCATGGCCATTTGTGCCGGCAATGGCTTTTTGTTAGGCCCGATGAGTGCCGGAACATTGCACTCACCTTTTAGAACGCCGTAATCGGAGACCCATCCCTTACCAGTGTAGCCAATGAAATTGCGAGCCGCGGCGATGCCAGCGCCACAAGCCAAGGCGAACCCCAACAACAGGGACAGGCTACGGTGTTGACCAAACAGGGATGACATGGATAAATTCGCGCGTGTGCTGCCTGAGGACATTGATAAAAACGGCATGGTGTCGTTAATCGTTGACCCAATGAGTGTATCTTTTTCTCTGAAGAAAATGAGCCAACAAGGCCGGAGACAAGACACAAAATGGGATTGCACGCCAAAACTGTATCACCGTTGGACATTGCCCGTGGTGCATTGTCCTATCTGCCCGATGTGCCCAGGTTATTGCCGGGTTTGCTGGGGTTGGCGACGTTGCGCCCAGGGTCACGGCGCTCACTGGCTTTGGTCTTTCAAAACCAGGCGGCCCGCCACGCACAACGAAAATTTGTTGATGATGGGCGTTTATGCCTCACCTATGGCCAGGCCAACGTCATGGCTAACCAGATGGCCAGGGGATTGCAAAGCTTGGGGGTACGGTCTGGCGATGCAGTGGGTTTACTGTCCCGCAACCGAACCGAGTTGCTGGTGGCGGTGATTGCAGTGGCCAAGCTGGGCGCCGTGTCTGCCTTGTTGAACACCAACCAAACTGGTTCGGCACAAGCGCATAGCATCGGTTTGGTTAAACCACGCGTGATTGTGGCCTGTGACCATGGCCTGCAGATTCTGAAAACCTTGGCCGAGGCCGATCCAGGTCTGTTGAAGGGTTGCGAACTCCTGGGGTTTGATATCGAGTCCAGCCACCTGGCGTTCAGCAGTTTTCGGCCAGTCTGGGAAAACCAGGCTGATCACAACTTGATGCAGACTGGTGAAATTGTTGCCAAAGCGCCCTGTTTTTACATTTTCACATCGGGGACCACTGGTTTGCCCAAGGCCTCCGTGATGAGTCATTACCGCTGGTTGCAAGCCATGTGCGGCATGAACTCTGCCACACGCCTGCGTGAGACGGATGTGTTTTACTGTTGTCTGCCCCTGTATCACAACAATGCGTTGACCGTATCCCTGGGCATGGTGGTCGCCGCTGGCGCCTGTTTTGCCATGGACGAAAAATTCAGTGCAACTCGGTTTTGGAGCCGTATTCGGCATTTTCAGGCCACTGCCTTTTGTTACATTGGTGAGCTGCTTCGTTACCTCATGAACCAGCCAGTCAGTTGTGAGGATCAGAACCATGAAGTCCGGTTTATCGTTGGCAATGGACTTCGACCCGAAATTTGGCGCTCCTTTGAGGATCGATTTGGTATTCACCAGATCTTTGAGTTTTACGGGGCCAGTGAATCCAATCTTGGCTTCATGAATGCTTTCGGATTGCGGGAGACCGTGGGTTTTTCGCCGATGCCTTATCAGATCGTGGCTTGCGATACGGACACCGAGCAGGCCCTGCGTGACAGCAAGGGACGGTGCATCAAAGTGGCCTTGGGCGAGGTGGGTTTGCTGATCAGCGAAGTGACCACCTTGCGACCTTTCGATGGATACACTGACCCCAAGGCCAATGAAGCCAAATTGTTGCGCAACGTCTTTCGTCAGGGTGATTGCTGGTTCAATTCGGGAGACTTGGTGCGTCGGCAAGGGTTTCATCACATTCAATTTGTGGACCGTTTGGGTGATACATTCCGCTGGAAAGGCGAGAATGTGGCCACTTCGGAGGTTGAAGGTGTGCTGGCCCGTTACCCGGCACTGGACCACGCGGTGGTCTATGGTGTTCAGGTGTCTGGCACCGATGGTCGCGCGGGCATGGCAGCCATCTCGTTGAAAATGGGTGTTGAGCCAGATTGGCAAGACCTTGCCCGGTTTTTGATGGCAGAACTGCCCGCGTATGCATTGCCGCAATACTTGCGTGTGATTCAACAGCCCGAAACCACCGGCACATTCAAATACCAAAAAGCCACATTGAAAAAAGAGGGGCTGGACACAAGCCGGATATCCGATCCCCTGTTGCGGCTAGACACCGCTGCAGGAAGCTATGTGCCGTTCTGACCTTTGTAAACCGCCCAAGCTGAATGATCAGCGGCGACCCAGAACCAGGTCCACAATCAATGTCAGGCTGTCGTCGTCATAGAGCATGCCGCTGTGGCTCACGGTTTTTTCTGGATAAACATCTTGAATGTATAAATTTTGCACACCAGGTTCCCGAACGAATTGTGACTCCACCGGAAGCACCACCTGATCATTTTTGGACGCTAACACGGCGTAACTCACCCCTGGCACGGTGATTCCACCCTGTCTCAACGATTGCACAATGTCAGACTTTGGGTGCTGATCGGCGCAAGCCAGGCAATATTCCACTTCCGATCGTTTTGGGGTTTTGGCAATGCGCGTGCCCTGAACACTGGGGGCTAGCGCGATGAAACGGTTGACGTCCTGCCTTGCCCCCAGAAATTTCAAGCTGTAAAAACCAACCAGACCGCCTTGTGAGTGGCCCACCAGCGTGACATGGCGTGCGCCAGTGGCTGCTTTGACCAGTCCGATGAATCGCGTCACTTCCTGAGCTGAGTCATCCACCGCCTCTACGCCCTGAAACCAGTCTGAATCGGATTTCCCACCGTAATTCAAGGTAAACACGCAAACCCCCGCGTTGGACAGGCGTGGCGCCAGGGCACCGAAGGACAGCGCACTGCTGGAAAACGTGCCATGGATTAGAACAACCGGATTTTCACCGTGACTGGGTCTGCAGGACCAGTTGTTGGCGCCAGCCGGTACTGCATGGCCCAGAAAGACCCGAGACAGCAGGGACTCAGTCCATGAGCTGGATTCTGGAATGGTTGGCTTGTCAGGCCTTGGCAAGGGTTCAGCGGACAAGTGGGTGGCCAGACAGCTCAAGGTCAGGCCGATCCAGGCAATCAATGCTTGCATGCGGTTCCTTCAATTGGGTGGGGCACCCATTTCCAGTGGCCCCATTCGCGGGAAAGACAAGCGGCTTAGCGCTTCGTACACTTCAACCCAATGCCACCCCTCAATAGATGCAACGGAGCGTTCACATGGACCATTCAAACAACGCCTTGTTTTCCCTGCCACAGTTGACTGAGCTTCAAACCAAGCGTGAATGGCTGGTTGGCCTGGTCGGTGGTGGTGTTTGTTATGGTTTGATTCTGTGGCTGTGCTGAATAAAAAAGCCCTCAACCACGCTGTGGAGAGGGCTTTCCTGACCGCCGAAGCGGTTGAGCAGATCCGCTGTTGATTAAACAGATGCCTTGGGGGCTGCGGCTGCTTTTTTGGCGCGGGGCGCTGCCTTCTTCGCAGCAGGCTTCTTGGTTGCTTTCGCAGCCACTTCACCTTTCACACCAATTTTCTTGAACAGTTGCTCAGCGATTTGTTCGGCTTGCTGAATGGCTGGTTTCAGGGTTTCGTTTTTTTTGGCCTGTTCCAGAGCAGACACGCTCAGGGTCACCACGTTTTCAGTCACAGATTCCACTTGTGACAGCGCCAGTGCAGCGTAGGAGAAGCCTTTGTCGATCACAACGGGCAGTTGTGTTTCGAACAACTCAACGCCTTTCTGTGTGTATGCCTGGCTTACACCCACCACTTTTTCCAGACCTTGCTTCAGTTCTGTGCGAGTGGTTGCAACCAGGGGTTTGTCGGCCAGGGGCAGCTTCTCAGCAGCAGTGAATGCGGTGCCCAGGCCTTGGGACAACAGGCTGAACTGGGACTCAACCAGGCTATTCAGCGCCTTGGCAGCAACTTGGTGCTGGGCTTTCAGTTCGGAATTGGTTTTGCTCAGCAGTTCAGCTGTTTTTTCAAATGCGTACATGGTGATCTCCTTGGGGTAGCGGTGGTCTTAAGTCGTGACAGGTGCCACTATAGGCAAATCGATTTGTCATTGAAAGGGTTTGAACCTGAGGCTCTATACTAAAAACGGCCGTGGAAGGCCGGTGGATGGGGCTTTTGAAACAGCTCTGTCACAGACAAGGGTGCATACAACCCAACCGATTACTTGAATTGCCTGAATCGATTTGCCTGGCCTGAAGGGTGTAAAATCGCAGGTTTTGTTGTGGGGCAAGCTGTGTCCATTCCATCCGAAGTCAAACGCCGCAGAACGTTTGCAATCATTTCCCACCCCGATGCCGGTAAAACCACCCTGACAGAGAAGCTGTTGCTGTTCGCCGGTGCAATCCAGATTGCCGGTAGTGTCAAGGCGCGCAAAGCCTCGCGCCACGCCACGTCTGACTGGATGGAGATTGAAAAGCAGCGGGGTATTTCGGTGGCATCGTCGGTGATGCAGATGGAATATCGCGATTGTGTCATCAACCTGCTCGACACCCCAGGTCACCAAGACTTCTCTGAAGACACCTACCGAGTGCTCACCGCCGTGGATGCTGCCTTGATGGTGATTGATGCGGCCAATGGTGTGGAGCCCCAAACGCTGCGCCTGATTGAAGTGTGTCGTGCTCGCAACACACCCATCATCACTTTTGTTAACAAGCTGGACCGGGAGGTGCGTGAGCCGTTGGTGTTGATGGATGAAATTGAAAGCACTTTGGGTATTCCGTGTGTGCCGTTTGCCTGGCCGGTGGGGCAGGGCAAACTGTTTCACGGCATTTTCGATATTCGAAAAAACCACATGCGTGTGTTTACACCCGGCGAAGACCGCAGACGGGAAGACGACGAGGTGATTGCGGGTGACAATCGCCCACTGTTGCGCGAGCGGTTTGGCGCCGAGTTTGCAGTGGCAGAGCAGGAAATCGACCTGGTGACCACTGCAGCCCCGGCATTCGACCATGAAGCCTTTTTGGCTGGCCAGCAAACCCCCATGTTTTTTGGCTCGGCCGTGAACAACTTCGGCGTGCAAGAGGTACTAGACGCGCTCGTGGATGTGGCCCCAAGCCCTGGTCCGCGCAAGGCCCTGGAGCGGGAAGTGCAACCCGATGAAAGCAAGTTCACGGGTGTGGTGTTCAAAATTCAGGCCAATATGGACCCATCCCACCGCGACCGAATCGCCTTTGTGCGGGTGCTGTCTGGCAAATTCGAACAGGGCATGCGCTTTAAGGTTTTGCGCACCGGAAAGGATTTTCGCCCTACCAGCGTGGTGACATTTTTGTCTCAACGCCGCGACCGGGTCGATGAAGCGTTTGCTGGCGACATTATTGGATTGACCACCCATGGTGGCTTGCAGTTGGGCGACTCACTGAGTGAAGGGGAGTCTCTGCAGTTCACGGGTTTGCCGTTTTTTGCGCCTGAACTGTTTGCCGCTGTCGAGCTGAAAGACCCGATGCGCAGCAAGCAGCTCCAGAAAGGTTTGACCGAACTGGGTGAGGAGGGTGCGATTCAGGTGTTCAAACCCATGATGGGTTCCGACATGTTGCTAGGTGCTGTGGGCCAACTTCAATTTGAAGTGGTGCAAGCCCGACTCAAAGCTGAATACGGTGTTGACGTGCGTTTGGCACCCAGCCGCTACAGTTGTGCGCGTTGGGTAACCAGCAAAAACCCCACCGATTTGCGCCGCTTCATGGATGCAAACGTGGGCCGCATGGTGACGGATGCGGCCGACACTGTGGCGTTTTTGGCCACCTCTCGGTTTGACTTGGATGTCATGCAAAAGCGTTGGGAAAGTATTGAATTTCACCCGATGCGGGAGCATGCAGGGCTCTTGCTTGCCAAGCACTGAAGCTTCCGATTTAATGACTGACATACTGACCCTGTCCATGGCGAGCCTGGGCGCGCCTGTTTTGGAATAGATCTATGAGTGAATTGGATTCCCTGCTGGAGCAAGTGTCCGGTTTTTTTTCGGTGCTGTCTGAGCCGACCCGGTTAAAAATCATCCGCGTTTTGTGCGACGGTGAAAAATCGGTCAATGACATTGTTGAAGGTGTGGAGTCTACACAGTCCAACGTATCCAGACATCTGAACCTGATGTACCGGGCAGGGGTGCTGTCACGGCGCAAAGAGGGCACGCTGGTCATGTACCAAGTGAAAGAGCCCACTGTTGTGGAGTTGTGTCGTACAGTGTGTGTGCACGTGGCTGCGAAAATGGACAGCGTCGCTGTGGAGAGCAGACAAGCCGCCGAAGTATTTCGCCAAGGGAACATGTAAAGAAAAACAGGCTCATGGGTTGAGCCTGTTTGGAAATTAGCCCTTCAGCGATTCGATCAAATCAATGTAATTTTGCATCGCTTGATCTTTGCTGGTACCTTCAAGGCCCTTCCAGGCATCGTATTTAGCGCGGCCCACAATGTCGGTAAAGCCTGGGCGCTTACCCGTGTTGTCGCCTTCAGATGCTTGTTTAAACAGGGCGTAAATTTTCAGCAGGGTTTGGTTATCCGGCCGTGATGGCAGTGATTTCGACTCTGCAACAGCCTTTTCAAAACGGGCTTTCAAGTCACTCATTGGGGTCTCTCTCCATGTTGTTATGTGTTGTCTTCAGTCAAAAATGACTGTGCAAGGCTTTCAAACAATTCCTTGGCGTTGCCTTGCAAGTAGGGTGCAAGCAGGCACATCACCTGGTAAACGCCATTGGCCAAGGCTGCACTCATGGTGGCTTCGTCATTGAAATGGCGTGGGTCTCGCACGTATTCATAGCTTAACCAGTAAGTGGCCACCACCACCATGTTCGTGGCCAGCGCATTGATTTGCGTTTGGCTGGCCATCATGTCGCCACTTTCAACCAACCCTTCGCAAAGCCTGCGGGCCACATCGACCTTGTGTTTCAGAATGCGTTTGAAATGGATTTCAAGGGTTCGGTTGCGCGACAGCAAGTCGTTCAGGTCCCGGTACAAAAACCGGTAACGCCAAATCAGTTCGAACGACACCTGCAGGTACAGCCAAGCGTCTTCGATGTTGGCTTGCCGGTTGCCAGGTACATCCAGCAATCCATCAATCTCTTTCTCGAAGCCGGCAAAAATGCTGTTGACGATGTCGTCTTTGTTGCGGAAATGGTAGTAGAGATTGCCCGGGCTGATGTTCATTTCATCGGCAATCACCGTGGTGGTGATGTTTGGTTCACCGAATTCATTGAACAGCCGCAGTGACAAATCGAGAATTCGTTCTCTTGTTCTTCTTGGAGGCTTGCGTTCCATTCTCAGGTCGTCTCCTGTCGAGCCCGGAGGGCACTCGTAACCCAGCCAGGTGGGCAGTTTTTATTGGTTTTATTCAAGCTGTAAGCATACGTGGTTTTCGTATCATCGACAAAAGGGAATCCGCAAAAACCCTGCGATTGTGTCATGCAATTTGACGTGTTTTTGCAATTCGGAGGTAACGGTCCAGCTCGTTGAGCGAGTCTTCGAGCTGGTCAAACTTGGCCACCACGGAGCCAGCTCGGGCTGGGCGTTTGGCTGGTTTGTTGGCCAGTCGCATGGTGGGGTCTTTCAACACCTCCAAATTCAGTTCAAGTCCGTGGCGTGCCAGCTTCTCGGACAGATCGTGACGACGGTTCCAGAGCTCTTCCCGTGTTCGCTGGTATGCATGTTCGCATAGCCGCCGGCGGCTGGCATAGCTAAAGGGGTTGGTAAAGAAAAATTCTCCATCGCCATGCTGTGGCTCAAACAGAACAATATCCGCATTCGGATACAGGTGTGCATACCGTTCCATGCCGATGTCCATCCGGGAATGGATGATGGAGCGAAAGGTCTGCGACAGCACCAGCGGCAATCCGCCTTCGTATAGTCGTGAACCGGGCTGAAAAGCCTTGCCCTTGGCCCGGCGTCGGTGGTTGCGCGGGTTCATGCGGTCGTCATAGGGCACTAGCGGATTCAGGCAAATCAACAGCTCAACACCTTCTTTCAGGGCCGTGGATGCATGCAGCGTTTTTTTCAGTGCACCGTCCACATAGTGACGGTTACCGATTCGAACGGGCGGGAACAGGCCAGGCAGAGAGGCCGAGGCTTGAACCGCTTTTGAAATCGGCACATCATCATGCCCTGGCATGCCAAATGGAATGGATTCGCCGGAATCCAAGTCAGTGGCCACCAGAATAAGCCGGTTTTTCAGGCTTCGGAAATCGTTGGTACCACCACCTTTGGCGATTAAATCGGCCATCCATTCATGCAGCTCGTCCCCATTGAACAGGCCTGTTGGAATGGCAGCCCCAAGTCGTTCAATGCAGCTGACCCAGGTGGCATCGTCGCGCAAGAAGTAATCGGACACGGCGGTGGCCAGTAAACTGGGGATTTTTCTCAGTCGGGTCCAGTATTCCTTGAAGGCCGGTTTCAGCAGGATGGAGGGGTCGAATGCAAAGTCAGCGGGTTCGCCCTCAATGAACAGCTTGTAGATTTGAATGGGCGTGAGGTTGTGAGCCAAACCGGTGGCCACAATTCCACCGGCCGACACACCGACATACACCCGCATGTCGTTGAGGTCCAAGCCTTCGATGGCTTCCGACAAAGCCACCAGGGCACCCACTTCATAAATGGCACCCAATGGTCCGCCACCAGCCAATGCCAGTCCGATTTTGGGTTGTTTGGGTTCGATTGTCATGGGGTGGGCACAGGATGAAGGGGTGATGCAGGGTCAAAAAAACCGGCCCAAGTGGAGCCGGTTTTGTTCGAAACCGAAGGTGTTCGACACACGTGCCGGGCGCTTATTCGCCCTTTTTGCCTTTGACGGTTTTTTTGGCAGCAGCCTCCGGTTTTTGGCCTGTCAGCTGGGCTATGGCCGCTGACAGCTGTTCAATCCGGTCTGACAGTTGCTGAACATCCTTGTTGGTGGGTACACCCAAGCGGCCCAAGGCGCGTGCAACGCGTTCTTCAAAGACTTGTTCCAGCTTGTCCCAGTGTTGGGTGGCCTTGCTGGAGACAGAGCCAGCCAATTTGCTCACCTTGCCTGTCACTTCGCCAGTGACTTCAACGACTTTCTGATTGGCAAATTTCACTGTTCGCTCCTGAATTTCCTGCCCTTCCTTGACCAGGTTTTCCAACACCCGATTACTTTCTTCCTGTGCCTTGGTGATGGCACCCAGGCCAGCATTCAACAGTTGCTGCGCGCTGTCCACAGCACCTTTGATCGGATTCTCAATGGATTTTTTCTTGCCGGTCATTGTTTGTCTCTCCTGGTGGTGTGTTCGCGGCTGGCGCAGCGAACCCTTTCATTTTTGTCTATTCTAATAGTTTATTCATGCGGGACTAGAGAAGGCATACTAAACCCCATGAGAGTTTTTACCCACAAACCATCAGAACAGAGAGGGATACCACCATGAACTATTTTGTTACCGGCGCAACCGGTTTCATCGGAAAGCGCTTGGTTAAACGCCTTGTTCACAACAAGCGGAAAGGCATCATTTATTTCCTGATTCGAGAGGGCAGCCTTGACAAGGTGCCAGAGCTTCAAAAGTACTGGGGTGCCAAGAAAGGCCAGTGCGTGCCGGTGGTGGGTGATCTCAATCAACCGAAGTTGGGTTTAAAGGCAGCGGATGTGAAAATGCTGACCAAACAAGTGGACCATTTCTTTCATTTGGCAGCCATTTACGATTTGGCTGCCGATGCGGAAAGCCAAATCCAAACCAATATTCAAGGCACCAAAAACGCAGTTGACTTGGCCAATGCACTGGGTGTTGGTTGCTTTCAGCATGTTTCGTCCATTGCCGCAGCGGGTTTGTACGAGGGTATTTTCCGTGAGGACATGTTTGAGGAAGCTGAAAACCTGGACCATCCATACTTCCGGACCAAACACGACGCTGAAGCCCTTGTTCGAAAACACTGCAAAGGCGCTTGGCGGGTGTATCGCCCCTCCTTTGTTGTGGGCGATTCCAAAACCGGCGAAATGGACAAGATTGACGGCCCATATTATTTCTTCAAGCTGATCCAGAAAATGCGCAAACTGCTGCCAGCTTGGGTACCAACAATTGGCCTGGAAGGTGGCCGAATCAACCTGGTCCCAGTGGACTTTGTGGTCAATGCCATGGACCATATTGCGCACAAACCAGGTCTGGATGGCAAAGCATTTCACTTGGTGGACCCGAATGCCAAGCGCATCGGCGATGTGATGAACATATTCGCCAAAGCCGCCCATGCGCCGAAAATGGAACTGCGTGTGAATGCGGCCATGTTTGGTTTTATTCCAGGGGCGGTGAAGAAGGGCTTGATGAGCTTGACACCGGTGCGGCGCATTCGCAATGCAGTGCTCAAAGACCTGGCCTTGCCTGAAGAAGTGTTTGGCTACATCAACTGGCCAACCCGTTACGATTGCCGCGACACATTGGCTGCGCTGGAAGGCAGTGGCATCGAGTGCCCCAAGCTCGACGATTACGCTTGGGTGATTTGGGATTATTGGGAACGTAACCTAGACCCCGACCTCTTTGTGGACCGAAGCCTCAGTGGCACGGTCAAAGACAAGGTGGTGCTGATTACTGGCGGCTCATCCGGCATCGGTTTGGCCACCGCGCAAAAATTTGCAGCGGCAGGGGCCATCACGGTGATTTGCGGCCGAGATGCCGACAAACTGGCCGAAGCGAAGGCGCTCATTCAAGCCGAGGGCGGCACAGTACACACCTATGCAGTGGACATTGCCGACATGGACGATTGCGATCGATTCGTCGCATTGCTGCTGAAAGATTTTGGTCACGTGGATGTGTTGGTGAACAATGCGGGGCGATCCATTCGCCGAGGCATTGAAAACAGCTTCGATCGATTCCACGACCTGGAACGAACCATGCAACTCAACTATTTTGGTGCGCTGCGGGTGACCTATGGTTTGCTGCCCAAAATGATGGAGCGCCGCAAAGGCCATGTGGTGAATATCTCATCGATTGGTGTACTGACCAACGCACCGCGCTTTTCAGCCTATGTGGCTTCAAAAGGGGCGCTGGACGCCTGGACGCGCTGTGCAGCGTCCGAGTTTGCTGACCTGAATATCCACTTCACCACCATCAACATGCCGCTGGTGCGTACACCCATGATTGCGCCCACGAAGTTGTACAACAATGTGCCCACGCTAACGCCAGAACAGGCGGCAGATATGGTGGCCAAGGCTGTTATTCATAGGCCGGTTCGCATTGCAACGCGCTTGGGCGTGTTGGGGCAGGTCATGCATGCTTTGGTGCCGCGCCCAGCGCAAATCCTCATGAACACATCGTTCCGGATGTTCCCCGATTCAGAGTCGGCGGCCAAGGGCAAGAAGAGTGGTGGGCCTACGGCCGACCAGGTGGCCTTCACCACCTTGCTGCAGGGTATTCACTTCTGACCGTACGCTTGGGCATCCTCAGCCAGCCAGTTGAGGATGAGGTCTTCGGTGGTGGAATCTGTGACCAAGCTCACGTGGCCACAACCGGGGACCGCAATGTTCCGTCCGAATTCCAGTTTGCAGGAGGAAGGTGGACACACGATATTGTCCTGGGGTGTCCACAGTGAAATGATTTTTTCCTGAAATTCACGGTCGCTGGGGTGCTCTCGCAAGTGTCGCAGGAAATAACTACCCCATGCCATTTGGCGAACATTCTTGCCCACACCCAGTGAGGACAAAGCCGTGCCAAAGTGTGGGCTGCCCAAGGTCATCAGGCCGGCGATTCGATGATGGCCATATTCTGTGACATGGTAGCGCGTCGCCACGCCCCCCATGCTGTGGGCCAGTATTTTCACCCTCGGAGCCCCTGTGGCTTTCAACAAATCTTCTATGGCGTCGTGAATTTGGGTTGAATACCGTCGAATGGATCCGATGGCTGGTTCCAGCGTGATGGCATGCGTGGTCACGTTGGCTTTTTCCAGCATGTTGCGGGTGTGAGACCAAACGCCTGCATTACACAGGTAACCGTGGATCAACAGCACCGGTAGCGGCTTTTTCTTTTTCCAGGCTTTGGGTGCCAGGCGGATCCCCTCATCAATGTTGAACCAGGGTTGCTGAAGCATGATGAGTTTGAAACTGGCCAGGCTTTCTGCCAAGACAGCCTTGATCCACCGCCATGTGTTCAGGCTGTGGAACCCCTCGCCCTCGGCGCTGTGAAATGGCAAGCCTTTGTCTCGCACTTGTGGCAGTTGCCGCACGCTGAATGACAAGGCGAAGCCGGAAATGTTGAAACCCACGTGGGCCAGAAACAGCAGGCCAAACGTTAGGCTGATCGAGAGCGTCAAGGCGTTGTTGATGGACAGGTGCACCCATACCCGCATGACGAAGTACAGGGTGTACGCGAACAAAAAATAACCGACCCAATAGAGTCGGTTGAGGGTTCTGATCACAGCAGGCTTTCCTTCTGTTCAATCTCAACCCGACCAGGGCCGGGCCAGCAGGTTCACGCTTGGATGTTCACACCTTGCGGGTCAAAATATCGAGCAACATTTTGATGGTCTTGCCGTAGGGGGGTGCCAGCATTTCAGCACTGTTGAACCGGGCTTGCTTGAAGATGGGTTTGAGTTTGGTCATGGTGTCAAAGCCATACTTGCCGTGGTAGTGGCCCATGCCCGAATCACCCACGCCACCGAAAGGCAGGTTTTCTTGGGCTATGTGGAACAAGGTTTCGTTGATGCACACACCACCGGCGATGGTTTGTTGCATCACCAGTTCTTGAGTCTTGCTGTTGTCATCAAATAGGTACAAGGCCAGTGGACGTGGACGTGCGTTCACGTAGGCCAATGCATCGTCTAGCCTCTTGTACGTGACGATGGGCAATATCGGACCGAAAATTTCTTCCTGCATCAAGCCAGTGTCGTTCTTGGCATTCAGAACAAAAGTCAATGGCACCTTGCGGCCCGGGTTATCGCCGGTTTTCATCAGGTTCACAATACGGGCACCGGTCTCAGCCGCTTCGTCCGTCAGCCGTTGCAAGCGCGTGGCATGTCGGTCCGACACAATGCCTGTGAAGTCCTTGGACAAAACACCGTCCGGAAACCGTCTGCTGACGATGTCTTTGGCATGTGCAAGTACGCGGTCCTCACAGCCTTCGGGGACCAACAGGTAGTCTGGGGCAATACAGGTTTGACCGGCGTTGATTGACTTACCCGAAATGACGCGGCCCACCGCATTTTTCAGGCGGGCGTCGTTTGCGGCGGTTTCAGCAGTGATGATGGCCGGGCTTTTGCCACCCAGTTCCAAGGTCACCGGCACCAGGTTCTCGGCGGCGGCTTTCATGACCATCTTGCCCACTGGGGTAGACCCGGTAAACAGAATGTGGTCAAAGGGCAGGCGAGAGAATTCCGCAGCCACCTCAGGGCCGCCGTTGACCACTTGCACCACATCCCGACCCAAATACTGAGCCAGCTTCTGGTCCAGCAATGCGGAAAAGCGGGGGGTGTATTCGCTCATCTTGATAAATGCGCGATTGCCGGCGGCCAGCGCGGCCACCAGCGGGCCTGCGGACAGAAACAGTGGGTAGTTCCAAGGCACAATCACGCCGATCACGCCCAGTGGTTGTGGCATCAGTGCAGTGGAGCCCGGCTTGAACCAGATGCTGGCGCCCTGCTTGCGGACCTTCATCCAGGATTTGCCATGTTTGATGGCGTGACGTATGCCTTCCAGGCTCGGGAATACCTCGGCCAGCAGCGTGTCGTTGGGTGAGCGGTAACCAAAATCCTCTGAAATCGCCGCTGCAAAGGCCATCTTGTTGTCGTATATCATGTCGCTGAGTTTTTGAAGCCACTCTCGACGCTGATTCCAACTGGGATAGGGGTTGATGCGGTAGGCTTGGCGCAGTGATTCAAGGGTCGCCTTCAGTTCTGCTGCTGAGAGTTCTTGACCGATGTGTGTGGAAGGGGCATTCATGATTGTGTCTCTGTCTCCGGATTTGCCATTAACGAATGTAAACATACTTTGGGGCGTTTGACCACGGGCTTTGAATGTTGCGCTGCAGCACCGGCGGTTGCCCCCAATGTCACTTTTCAACGGTCGAAATTCATGAATTTAACCTCTGCCAGCCCTTCGGAATTACAACGGTCCGTTCGTCAAATGCGCCGTATGACCACGGCCAATCCTGAATTGTTGCGGTGTTTGATTGAGATAAAATCATTTCAAAACAATCGATTAAAAATGACTTATCAGGATTTACTTGATAATAAGGACACCCAGGCAGCCTGTCGCTTCTTTCTGGACTATCTGTACACCCCACGAGATCTTCAAGACCGCGATCAACAAGTGGAGCGGGTATTGCCCAAGGCCGAGAAATACTTGCCGCAGGCGGCGGTTCAAGTGCTTGCCAAGGTGATCTACATGGACCATTTGGCCGAAGAAATGGATTTAAAATTGGCTCAAAAAATGATGGAGTTAACTATTAATCCTAAAGTATTGCTTGATGAAAAAACTTACATCACATTGTTTCGAAATACCGGTGAGCAAACTGTTCGCCAACAACAGGTTTTGCTGGTTCCCGAGGTTGGCCGATCGTTGGTCAAGCTCACACGGGTGCCTTTGTTGTCATCTGTACTGCGCATGACGCGTGGTGCGGCGCGCAAGGCTGAATTAGAAGATTTCCACGATTTTCTGCGGGCGGGATTGTCCGCTTTCGCCAGTTTGAAGCGCCCTGAAGACTTTTTTCAGACCATCGTGGACCGCGAGTTGGCGTTGATGGAAGCAATATTCAACGGCGAACTTCAGGGTTTTCAGCCTCATCCCACCGCAGGCTAGGCCGGTGGATTAGAATTCATCATCATTTGCTTATTCACAAAACCGGCGGCTGTTTCAACGAAAAGCCGGTTCCCGTCAGGAGACACCCGTGACAGACAAGGCATGGATCCAGAGTTATCCACCCGGCGTGCCCGAGGAAGTTGATTTGGGCCAATACGGCTCCATTCGAGATATTTTTGAAGAGTCTTGCCGAAAGTTCGGCGGAAATACCGCATTCAGTAACCTGGGCACGGCGCTTACTTATGCCCGCATGGACGAATTGACCCGCGATTTCGGCGCCTACTTGCAGTCATTGCCCGGTATGCGTAAGGGGGATCGTGTTGCGCTGATGATGCCCAATATGTTGCAGTACCCGGTGGCCATGCTGGGCGCATTGCGAGCTGGGTTTGTGGTGGTGAACGTGAACCCCCTTTACACCCCCACCGAACTGGAGCACCAACTGCGGGATTCTGGCGCCAAGGTCATTGTGATCTTCGAAAACGTGGCTCACACGCTGGAGAAGGTCATCAAGAACACCCCGGTTGAACACCTGGTGGTGACCTCCATTGGGGAAATGCACGGGTTCTTCAAACGGAACCTGCTGAATATCGTTGTGCGGTACATCAAAAAATTGGTGCCAAAATTTACATTGTCCGGTTCGATCAATTTTCGGAAGGCGCTCGCGCTGGGGCGTGGCAAAGAACTGCGCGCGGTCGGTTTGACCCATGATGATCTGGCCTTTTTACAATACACCGGTGGTACAACCGGGGTGTCCAAAGGTGCCATGTTGACCCATGGCAACATTGTGTCCAATCTCCAGCAGGCTTCCAGCTGGTTGAATCAGGACATTGAAGAGGGCAAGGAAATTGCCATCACGGCTTTGCCGATGTATCACATCTTCTGCTTGACAGCCAACATCCTGGTGTTCATGAAAGTGGGTGGGCATTGCCTGCTAATCACCGACCCCCGCAATATACAGGCTTTTGTCAAAACGCTGGCCTCAGTGCCATTCACGGCGCTAACGGGTGTTAATACGTTGTTCAACGGCCTGCTGAACGCACCAGCTTTTGCGCAAGTTGATTTTTCCCATGTCAAGCTGGTGTTGGGTGGTGGGGCAGCCATCGAGCCCTCGGTGGCTGAGCGTTGGAAGAAAACCACCGGCACGCGTCTGTCGGAAGCCTATGGTTTGACCGAAGCCTCGCCCGCAGTCTGCATCAATCCACTGCATGAGGAATACAACGGCTCCATCGGTTTGCCTGTGCCTTCCACCCAAGTGTCCATTCGCGATGACGACTTCAATGAATTGCCCGTGGGCAAAGAAGGGGAGTTGTGCGTGAAAGGCCCCCAGGTGATGCGCGGTTACTGGAACAAACCGCGCGAGACTGCCGAAATCCTGACGCAAGACGGCTGGTTGAAAACGGGCGATATTGCTTACATGGATGAGAACGGTTATTTCTACATCACCGACCGCAAGAAAGACATGATTCTGGTCTCCGGGTTTAATGTGTATCCCAAGGAAATTGAGGCCGTGGCCACCTTGCACCCGGCTGTGTTTGAGGCTGCCGCAGTCGGCGTGCCTGACTCCAAAACCGGCGAGGCCGTGAAGCTGTTTGTGGTTAAAAAGGACGATGAGTTGACCTCGGAGGCCATGATTGAACATTGCCGCAAACACATGACCGCTTACAAGATTCCCCGGCATGTGGAGTTTATGAAAGAGTTGCCCAAGAGCCCGGTGGGCAAGGTGCTGCGCCGGGAGTTGCGTGACATGGAAAAGAAGCGACTTGCCCAATAATCTTCGCGATTAAGCAATTCCTGCAAGCCCAGCGGCTTAAATTGGCTTCTGGGCTTGTTGCATTCTGAGAACTGATTTATAATCTTGGGTTACCTGCTTTCATGCCACGGGGGTGTGAAAGCTTTTCCAATTTTGGAAAATCCACAGGAGCTATCCATGCGTCACTATGAAATTGCTTTCATCGTGCATCCCGACCAGAGCGAACAAGTTCCCGCCATGGTTGAGAAGTACAGAGGAATCATCGAATCCAACGGCGGAAAAGTACACCGTCACGAAGACTGGGGCCGCCGTCAACTGGCTTACCCAATTCAGAAGCTGGCCAAGGCGCACTACGTTCTGCTGAACATTGAGTGCAGCCAAGCTGTTCTGGAAGAGCTCGAAACCGCATTCAAATTCAACGACGCCGTTCTGCGCCACCTGACCATCCAGATGAAGAAGGCTGAAACAGCGCCTTCTCCCATGATGAAGGAAGTTCAGCGCGAGCAAGAGCGTAAAGCCGCCGCCGCCACAGCAGCCGCCAGTGACGACAGCGCCGATTCAGACGATGATGCGGACGACAACGAGTAATCGTTGACGTGCATCCACACTGAATGAATTTGGAGGAAGAGCAGGAAAATCGAGAACCCCAGGGTGTGAATGAATTCACGCTGAGTGCAAAGCTGATTGCGAAGTCGGTGCTGCGCTACACCCCTGCAGGGCTCCCGGTGTGTGATTTCGAGATTGAACACGACAGTGTTCAGCTGGAGGCCACCAAACCCAGACAGGTTCGTTGCACCGTTCGCGCAGTTGCGTTGGGTGCAGCGGCCCATCAAGTTGAAGGTTTGCCACTGGGAGTTGAGCGCGTTTGGGTTGGTTTTATGGCTCTTCGTTCGCATACATCAAAAAGTCTTCGCTTCCATGTTTGCGCAGTGCGCACGTGAAGAAGGCTTAAACCGTTGGAGAACATTATGGCTTTTGGTCGTAAAAATGATCGCAAAGGACGTCGTCCACAGCAGAACCCCTTGTTCAAGCGCAAGAAGTTCTGCCGTTTTACAGTAGGCAAGGTTGAGCAGATCGATTACAAAGACATCGAGACTCTCAAAGATTTCATCAGCGAAAACGGCAAAATCATGCCTGCTCGCATCACAGGCACCAAGGCGCACTATCAGCGCCAGCTGGACACAGCCATCAAGCGCGCTCGCTTCCTGGCTCTGCTGCCTTACACCGACAACCACTAAGCAGCACGGGAGAACACCATGCAAGTTATTCTTCTTGAAAAGATGCCCAACCTGGGTCAACTGGGTGACGTGGTACGCGTGAAAGACGGCTACGCCCGCAACTTCCTGATTCCTTATGGCAAAGCCAAGCGCGCCACTGAATCGGCCATTGCTGAGTTTGCTGCACGCCGCGCGGAACTGGAAAAAGCTGCCGCTGAAAAGCTGGCTGAAGCCCAAGCATTGGGTGTTAAGTTGGCCAGCCATGTGGTTCAACTGAGCGAAAAGGCCGCGGTGGATGGTCGATTGTTCGGCTCGGTGACCAACCACAACATTTCTGCTGCGTTGCTGGCTTCTGGTTTGCAAGTGAGCAAGGCTCAGGTTCGCATGCCCAACGGCGCCTTGAAAATTGCAGGCGAGCACACAGTGACCGTTGCGCTGCACCCTGATGTGGTTGTAGACGTGAAGGTGGTTGTGGCTGGCGAAGCTGCCTAAGAAACCGACCTTAGACCTCACGGTCAAGGGTAAAAAACAAAGGCTGGTCTCGGTTATACTGAAACCAGCCCAAGTTCTGAAAAGGTCACCCCAGGGTGGCCTTTTCTTATTCTGATGTCTCAGTTCCCATTCCCAACGGTTGTCCATGAACGCTTATCTGTCTGACACGTCGCCCAATCCACCCAACATGACCAGTGAGCTGGGTAATCTGCGGGTGCCACCGCATTCGCTCGAGGCTGAGCAATCCGTGGTGGGTGGTTTGTTGTTGGATAACCAGGCCTGGGATCGAATTGGCGACGTCATTCGCGCTGACGATTTTTATCGGTATGATCACCGCCTGATTTTTGAACACATTGCCAAGCTGATTGACAACTCCAGACCGGCAGACGTAATTACGGTGTACGAGGCCTTGCAGTCGTCGGGCAAGGCCGACGATGTGGGTGGCTTGGCCTACCTCAACACCTTGGCGACCAACACGCCGTCGGCCGCGAACATTCGTCGATATGCCGAAATTGTGCGGGATCGTGCTGTGCTTCGCCGATTGATCACGATTGCAGACGAGATTTGCACTTCCGCGCTCAATCCCCAAGGCAAAGACACCAAAGCCATTCTGGACGAAGCCGAAAGCAAGATTTTCAAGATTGCAGAAGATGGTGCGCGGGGCGCGGGTGGGTTTCAGGAGCTTCAACCGGTGCTGGGAAAAGTCGTGGAGCGGATTGACGAGCTGTACCATCGCGACAATCAGGATGACATCACCGGTATTTCAACCGGCTTTGCCGATCTGGATGCCAAAACTTCTGGTCTTCAGCCAGGCGACCTCATTATCGTGGCAGGGCGCCCCTCCATGGGTAAAACCGCGTTCAGCCTGAACATTGGTGAGCATGTGGCGGTGGAAGAGGGCCATGCGGTGGCCGTATTCTCCATGGAAATGGCGGCAACGCAGTTGGCCATGCGTCTGCTGGGTTCGGTGGGGCGTTTGGACCAACACCGGCTGCGTACCGGGCGTTTGAACGACGAGGATTGGCCACGCCTGACCTATGCCGTGGAGAAGATGCAGAATGCGCAGTTGTTTATCGACGAAACGCCCGCATTGTCACCCATGGAAGTGCGGGCCCGCTGTCGCCGTTTGGCGCGACAATGCGGTCAACTGGGTTTGATCATCATTGATTACTTGCAGTTGATGGGTTCCTCATCGCCTGGAGAAAACCGCGCCACCGAAATTTCGGAAATTTCCCGGTCTTTGAAAGGCTTGGCCAAAGAGTTGGGGTGTCCGGTGATTGCACTGTCGCAGTTGAACCGCGGGCTGGAGCAACGCCCGAACAAACGGCCTGTGATGAGTGACTTGCGGGAATCGGGTGCCATTGAGCAGGACGCGGACGTGATTCTGTTCATTTACCGGGATGAGGTGTACAACCCCGATTCGCCCGATAAAGGCACGGCTGAAATCATCATCGGCAAGCAGCGTAACGGCCCCATTGGTGCTGTGCGCGTGACCTTCCTGGGGCAGTACACCAAGTTTGAAAATTACGCTGGCCCACAACCCGAAAGTGAATAACCTGGCGCTGTACCACCGAGGCATTGCACCATGAAAAAAGGCAGCCCAAGCTGCCTTTTTTGTGTGAAGTCCGGAGGTGTTACAGATTATCGGACGCAAAGTCTGCCAATCGTGAACGTTCCCCGCGTTGCAGCGTGATATGCCCAGCATGCGGCCAACCTTTGAAACGGTCCACCACATAGGTCAAGCCCGATGAGCCCTCGGTGAGGTAAGGCGTGTCAATCTGTGCCAGGTTACCCAGGCACACCACCTTGGTACCGGGGCCAGCACGGGTGATGAGGGTTTTCATTTGTTTGGGCGACAGGTTTTGCGCTTCATCAATGATCAAAAACTTGTTGATGAAGGTGCGTCCACGCATGAAGTTCATCGATTTGATCCGGATTTTTGTGCGAATGAGGTCGGCAGTTGCAGACCGTCCCCAATCACCCGCGCTGGGGTCGGGCTTGTTCAGCACTTCCAGATTGTCCTCAAATGCGCCCATCCAGGGGGCCATTTTTTCTTCTTCCGTGCCTGGCAAAAAGCCAATGTCTTCGCCCACCGGCACGGTGGCCCGTGTCACGATGATTTCGGAATACTGTTTGCTCTCCAGCACTTGTGAAAGCCCAGCGGCCAGCGCCAGCAGCGTTTTGCCCGTGCCTGCCTGACCCAGCAAGGTGACGAAGTCGCATTCCGGATTCATCAGCAGGTTGAGTGCAAAATTCTGTTCACGGTTGCGGGCGGTAATGCCCCAAACGCTGTTTTTGTTATGGCTGAAATCACGCAGGGTTTTGAGCACTGCCGTGCGGCCAGCCAACTCAATCACCTGGGCAATCAGGGGCATGCCAGTGTCGCAGTACACAAACTGGTTCACCATCATGTCTTTTACGGCTGGACCGCTGATGCGGTAGTACGTCGACCCTGCTTGTTGCCAGCTTTCAATGCCCTTGCTGTTTTTCTCCCAGAAGTCTGCAGGCAATTCAAGGTGGCCTGAGTACAGCAGGTCGCGGTCTTCTAGCACCTGATCGTTGAAATAGTCCTCTGCCAACAGGCCCAGGGCCCGCGCCTTGATGCGCATGTTGATGTCCTTGGACACCAACGCCACTTCTTTGTCTGGGTGCTGACGAGCCAGTGCAAACACCACACCCAGAATTTGATTGTCGGCTTTGCCCACTGGCAGGGTTTTCGGCAATTCAGCAGTCAGTTCGGTGGTTTGCACCAGCAGACGGCCCAGCGCATCGGTGTTGCCGAGCTTGTTCAGCGGTACACCCTGTTCAATGCTCTCGACATTTTCCATCAAGGCGTCGAGGGATCGGCTAACCTGACGTGCGTGGCGAGCCACTTCAGACATGCCCTTTTTGTGGTTGTCCAGTTCCTCCAGGGTGATCAGTGGAAGAAACACATCGTGTTCTTCAAAACGGAACATGGAGGTGGGGTCGTGCATCAACACATTGGTGTCGAGCACATAAATTTTTTGCCCTGCGCCAGATACTTGTCGCTTCGACCGGTTCACTTCTGTACCTTTGCGCGATTTGGTGTGGCTACCCAGTGATGTATGAGGGGGTTTTGCCGTGGGTGCAGGTTTTTCGCCGCGAGCAACCACAGGGTTGCTGCTGGCCAGCGTCAACGCAGGCGAGTGAGCCTTGCCCACCGGCGTTACCACAGGTGCTGGGCTTTGTAATAGGGCGGATTTTTTGGTGTCGCGCTTGTTCGCCTTGGTGGCGGGTATCGGTGGAATGTCGGTCAGTGTGGTGGCGAGTTTGCTGGGTTCTTTGGGCAGAGGCATGTCAACGATCAAAAGAGAGGGAAGCCTAGTTTTGCGCAGGGTCGTCACGCCTGCGCCCATGTGGTATTAGTCCTTCATTGTGCCCACAAAGTCAAGCACAGCTTGTGCATGGCCCGGTACCTTTACACCGCGCCACTCCTGGGTCAAAACACCTTTCTTGTTGATAACAAAGGTACTTCTTTCCACACCGCGCACCTGTTTGCCGTACATGTTTTTCATTTTCATGACGTCAAACAAGTTGCACAGTGTTTCGTCCGGGTCCGAGATCAGCTCAAACGGAAATTCCATCTTGGCCTTGAAATTTTCGTGGCTTTTCAGGGAGTCGCGAGACACGCCCACGATGTCGCAACCCACCGCTGCAAACTGTGCGTACAAGTCGCGGAAGTTTTCACCTTCCGTGGTGCAGCCTGGGGTGTTGTCTTTTGGGTAAAAGTAAAGAACCAGCGATTTGCCTTTGAGGGCAGACAGCTTGAATTCACCGCCCGTGCTGGCGGCTGTGAAGTCGGGTACTTTGCTGTTGAGTTCAATCGACACGTCAAAACTCCTGGTTGTCGTGAACGCTTGTTTGATCAAGCGGGTTGGTTTAAAAGACCGACCCAGTATAACCACAGGTGTTGCGGTGTCGACCGTGACCGGCGCGGCCAGGGCATGAAAAATCAGCTTCTGGCCAGCAATGCCACGCCCACTAGAATAATACCGATGGCCAGCCATCGTTGAAGGCTGACAACCTCACCCAGGTAATACTGTGCTGCCAGCGCATTGACCACATAACCAATGGCCAGCATGGGGTAGGCCAATGTGACGTCCACACGCGACAAGGCCATGAGCCACACCAGCAGTGAAACACCGTAGCACAGCAGTCCGAGCATCATGGGCCATTGAAAAAACAGCGCTGACAGGGCCGATAAACTGACGGCGCTGCTCACCTCGATCACCCCCACTTTATTGGTAGCCATTTTCAATAGAAACTGGGCAATTGCATTGAGCAAAACGCCTGTGAGTACCAAGCCAAAGGCATAGACGGTCATGAATGGCCTTACAAGAGAAGGGCAGCGACGACCTGGCGGCCTTCGCCGACCAGAATATTGTAGGTGCGGGCAGCGGCTTGGCTGTCCATGAATTCGACCGGGCACCGTTTGTTCAAGAAGTGGCGACGAACCTCAATGGGTGGAAACACCTGCTTTGGGCCTGTACCCAGCAGCAACACTTCCATGCTGGCTGGACATTGGCTCAATAACCATTGCGCATCGTCGAGGTTAATGGGCTCCGCACCAGGTTTGGGCCAAGCCAGCGGTGCCCGGTCCACACCAAACACCACGCTGTGCTGGTATTGCACCCCACTGATGACGACACCCTGTTCGTCGTACGCCTGAACCACCAGTGCGGCACCCAAGGCTTCTGGTTGAAATTTCATTCGAAAGATGCTCCGGGAATAGGCCCAGCCTTGTCGCAGCGGGCCTTAAACGGTTAAATTATAAGACTTTGCTTCTCGCAATAGTGCGGGCTGCAAAGCCTTTCACCACCCAATCACTGAAATAACAGGTCAACATGAAACCCATCCTCAAATCGGCCAAGCTGGCGAACGTGTGCTACGACATCCGCGGTCCGGTGATGCAGCGAGCGCGCCAGCTGGAAGAGGAGGGGCATCGCATTCTGAAGCTGAACATCGGAAACCTCGCCCCATTTGGTTTTGAAGCCCCAGATGAAGTGCGTCAGGATGTGATTCTGAACCTGGGAGCAGCCAGTGGTTACAGTGACAGCAAAGGGCTGTTTGCCGCTCGCAAAGCCATCATGCACTACTGCCAGCAGAAGAATATCAAAGGGGTGACGCTGGATGACATCATTGTGGGCAACGGCGTGTCTGAACTCATTGTGATGAGCATGCAAGGTTTGCTCAACAACGGAGACGAGGTCTTGTTGCCAGCCCCCGATTACCCTTTGTGGACGGCCGCGGTCAGCCTGGCCGGCGGAACGCCGCGCCATTACCTGTGCGATGAGCAGTCTGACTGGTATCCGGACTTGAACCACCTGCGCGCCCAAATTACAGAAAAGACCAAGGCATTGGTCATCATCAACCCCAACAATCCGACGGGTGCCCTGTATCCGGAAAGCTTGTTGAAGGAAATGATTGAGATTGCGCGCAAGCACCAGCTTATTGTTTTTGCTGATGAAATTTACGACAAGATGCTGTACGACGGTGCGGAACACACGTCGATCGCATCGTTGGCCGACGATGTGCTGTTCATCACCATGAACGGACTGTCCAAGAACTACCGTGCCTGTGGTTACCGGGCCGGCTGGATGGTGATCTCGGGTGACAAGCGTCACGCCATGGACTACATCGATGGTTTGAACATCATGGCTTCCATGCGCTTGTGTGCCAACGTGCCCGGTCAATATGCCATTCAAACCTCGCTGGGCGGCTACCAAAGTGTGAATGACCTTGTTGGCCCCGGCGGGCGACTGGCCCGTCAACGCGATTTGGCTTATGACCTCATCACCGCCATTCCAGGCGTGAGCTGTGTCAAGCCCAAAGCGGCCCTTTACCTGTTTCCAAAGCTGGACCCCAAGGTGTACCCCATCCAGAACGACCAGCGCTTCGTGCTGGAATTGCTGGAGGCGGAAAAAGTGCTGGTGGTGCAGGGCACTGGTTTTAATTGGCCCACGCCCGATCATTTCCGGGTGGTTTTCCTGCCCAACACCGACGACCTGACCGACGCAATGGGTAGAATTGCACGTTTCCTGGACAGTTACCGTAAAAAACACGCTGGTTGAACACTATGACAACACCTCTCCGAGTGGCCCTGGTTGGCCTGGGCACTGTGGGCTCAGGCACTTTCAATGTGCTGAACATGAACGCCGACGAAATTACGCGTCGCGTGGGTTTTCCCATTGAAATCAAGGCCATTGCCGACCTGAATGTGGACAAGGCCCGCGAACTGGCTGGGCCGGGTGTGGAGGTGTCCAATGATGCGTTCGCTCTGGTCAGCCGCCCCGACATTGATGTGGTGGTGGAGCTGATTGGTGGCTACACCATCGCCAAAAAAGTGGTGCTGGCGGCCATTGAAGCAGGCAAGCATGTGGTTACGGCCAACAAGGCATTGTTGGCCGTGCATGGTGATGAAATTTTTGCAGCTGCCGAGAAAGCCCGAGTCATGGTGGCTTTTGAAGCTGCGGTGGCCGGCGGCATCCCGGTGATCAAAGCCATTAAGGAAGGTTTGGCGGCCAACCAGATCGAATATGTGGCTGGCATCATCAATGGCACCTGCAACTTTATCCTGTCGGAAATGCGGGACAAAGGCTTGCCCTTTGCCGACGTGCTCGCTCAGGCTCAGGCGCTGGGTTACGCCGAGGCCGACCCCACCTTCGACATTGAAGGCATCGATGCGGCCCACAAAATCACCTTGCTCTCCAGCCTGGCCTTTGGTGTGCCGGTCAACTTTGGTAAGGCCTATGTGGAAGGCATTACCAAACTGACCAAGGAAGACATTGAATTTGCGGAGCAATTGGGCTACCGCGTGAAGCTTTTGGGGATCAGCAAACGCACCGCCGCGGGTGTGGAACTGCGCGTGCATCCCACGCTGATCCCCACCCGACGCTTGATTGCCAACGTGGAAGGCGTGATGAACGCCGTGTTGGTGAAAAGCAATGCGGTGGGTCCCACCCTGTTTTACGGGCCGGGTGCCGGTAGCCTGCCCACAGCCTCGGCCGTGGTGGCAGACTTGATCGAAATCGCCCGTTTAAAAGACGCACCGTTGGACAGCCGTACACCGGTGCTGGCCTTCCAGAAAGATCGGATTGCCCAGTCCGACGTGCTGTCCATGGACAAGGTGGAAACCGCGTTTTACATGCGCCTGAAGGTGGATGACAAGCCGGGCGTGTTGGCCGAACTCACCCAAATTTTGGCCAAGGGACACATCTCGATTGAAGCCATGATTCAGCGTCAGGCCAATGATGAAAGCAACACCGCCGAAATCGTGCTGCTGACCCACCGTTGTATTGAAGGCGATGTGAACAAGGCCATTGCCGCCATTGAGGCCTTGCCGACTGTTCACGGCTCGGTGGCCCGAATTCGTGTAGAGGATTTGAGCTGAAATGAAATACTTCAGCAGCCGTGGGGGCATGCAACCCCAGTCATTTTCTGAAATTTTGCTGGAAGGCCTGGCGCCCGATGGGGGTCTGGCTGTACCCGATCACTATCCGCAAGTCAGTCTCGCCACATTGGAAAGCTGGAAAAACCTCCGCTATGGCGAGTTGGCCTTTGAGGTATTGAAGCACTACGCCACCGATATTCCGCAAGCCGATCTGACAGCGCTGACGACCAAAACCTACACCGAGGCGGTGTATGGCACAGAGGCGATCACACCGGTGCGCGACTTGTTTGATGGCATGAAGGTGCTGGAATTGTCCAACGGCCCAACCTTGGCATTCAAGGACATGGCCATGCAGTTGCTGGGCAACCTGTTTGAATACCAGTTGGCGCGCGTGGGTCAAGAGTTGAATATTTTGGGCGCAACCAGTGGCGACACCGGCTCGGCGGCCGAATACGCCATGCGTGGCAAGAAGGGTGTGCGGGTATTCATGTTAAGCCCCGCTGGAAAAATGAGTGCCTTCCAGCGTGCGCAAATGTACAGCCTTCAGGACCCCAATATTTTCAACATTGCGGTCGAAGGCCTGTTCGATGACTGTCAGGACATTGTGAAGGCCGTGTCGGAAGACTTGCCTTTCAAGAGTCGTCAAAAAATCGGTACTGTGAATTCCATCAACTGGGGCCGCATTTCCGCCCAGGTGGTGTATTACTTCAACGCCTATTTGCGGGTGGCTGCCAAGGTCGGTGACCCGGTGTCGTTCGCTGTGCCTTCTGGCAATTTCGGCAACGTGCTGGCGGGGCACATTGCCCGCATGATGGGCTTGCCCATTCGCAAGCTGGTGGTGGCCACCAACGAAAACAATGTGTTGGATGAGTTCTTCAAGACGGGTGTTTACCGGCCCCGAACCTCGAAGGAAACGCACATTACCTCCAGTCCATCCATGGACATATCCAAGGCTTCCAATTTTGAGCGATTTGTATACGACTTGATGGGCCGTGACCCCAAGGCTTTAAAAGCGTTGTGGGATCAATTGGCCAAGGACGGCAAGTTTGATTTGTCCGCAGACCCACGGTTCAAAGAGGTGGAAGCCAAGTACGGTTTTGTGTCGGGTTGCTCCACCCATGCAGACCGTTTGAACACCATTCGTGAGGTTTACCAGCGCACCGGTACTTTGATTGATACGCACACTGCCGATGCAGTCAAAGTGGCCAAGCCCTATGTTGAAGTGGGTGTGCCCATGGTGGTGTTGGAGACTGCCCTGGCCGTGAAATTTGCGGAAACCATCGAGGAAGCGACTGGGCAGGTTCCGCCTGTACCCAAGGCTTTTGAGGGCATCGAGAAACTGCCCCAGCGCGTGGTCAACATGCCGATTTCAGTGGATGCTGTGAAGCAGTTCATTGCCACACACACCCATCTGTAAGCATTTTCTGCATATCGCTTTCAAACGATTGATAGGATTTCCCTAACTTGCGGGTGATGCCGCATTGGTGAACAATAAGGCCATTGTGAACCCATTGATTTCCCAATCGTTTTGAGCAGCATCCCCATTACCCTGGACGGCATCGATTCGACCAGCGCCCACAGTAGCACCCTGGCCCCCAGAAAGGGCCTGTCAGCGCTGGCGGTGGACGATGAGCCCGGCATGCGGCACTTCCTTGAAAAAGCACTGGAAACCCGGTTTGCCCGAGTGGACACAGCTGGCTCGGTGGAAATGGCCAAGGCCCTGTTTGATCAGAATGATTACAGCACCATCGTGTTGGACGTGAGCTTGCCGGGCCGAAGCGGCCTGGACTGGCTCAACGAGTTGCGTTTGGGGGGGTATGAGGGTGATGTCATTCTCATCACGGGCTATGCCGACATGGACACCGCCATCGGCGCGCTTCGGGCAGGCGCGCAAGACTTTCTTCAAAAACCCTTCCGTATCGATCAGTTGTGGTACGCACTGGACCGGGCGGCTGACCAAAACCGGTTGAAGCGTGAAAACTTTGTGCTAAAACGTGCGGTCTCCAGCCTTCAGCAAAATGACCAGGTCATGGTGGGCGAAAGCCCCATGATTCGGCAGTTAAGAAAGCTCGTGGCCAAAGTGGCCCCCACCGATTCTACGGTGTTGCTGACCGGTGAGTCCGGTTCTGGCAAAGAGGTATTGGCCCGAACCTTGCACAGCATGAGCCGACGCAGTGACCGACCTTTTGTGCCGGTGAATTGTGGTGCCATTTCGCCAGAGTTGATCGAGAGTGAGTTGTTCGGTCACGTGAAAGGGTCGTTCACCGGCGCCACAGATGCCCATCAAGGCCTGTTCTACTACGCCCAAGGTGGAACCTTGTTTCTGGATGAAATCGGCGAACTGCCGCTCAGCATGCAAACCAAGTTGTTGCGCGTGCTGGAGGATCGCCGTATTCGCCCTGTGGGCAGCAATCGAGAAGTGGATGTGGATGTGCGGATTGTGGCGGCCACCAACGTCAATCTGGACATTGAGGTGAAACGGGGAAGGTTCCGCCAAGACCTCTATTATCGACTGCAAGTGCTACCGATTGAGATGCCGCCCCTGCGGACCCGTCCTGAAGATGTCGGACTGCTCGCGAACTATTTCATTCAGATTTTTTCCAGAAAGTTGCGCATTGAGGCTTTGGCCATTAGCGCAGATTTAATGGCGCGCATGCAAGCCTATGAATGGCCAGGCAATGTCCGTGAACTTCGGAATTTCATTGAACGGTCGTTGATTTTGGGTTACTTCCCCAAAGAGGACTTGCCCCTGAACTTGAACATGGATGATGCCCCGGAGCCCAGCGACCTGTTGGCAGCCAATGAGTCGCTGGAGCAAGTTGAGAAAGCGCACATCCTTAAGGTATTGAGTGCCTGCCAGGGCAACAAGTCCGAGGCTGCGCGCCGACTGGGTGTGTCTCGCAAAACGCTTGAACGCAAGTGCATGGCCTGGAGTCAAGAATAGAAACCCGCCCAAGCCCAGCCCGGGGCCACTTTTGGCCAAGCCATTGGACGGTCAAAACCAAGCTTCTGGTGACCGCCGGCATACCGCTTCTGGTGTTGATCCCTGTGGTGGCCATGTTGGTTTGGTCAGCCGGACAGGCGGCTTACAACAAAATCCTCATTTCCAAAGTGCGCAGTGATCTGGTGTTGGCTGAAAAAGAGTTTGTGGACTTGCAGGACACCAAGCTGTTGGCGCTGAAAGCCTGGGCCGACAGCGCCTACGTGCGAAATGTGCTGCAAAAAAATGCAGGCAAACTTGATGATGCAGATCTGGACGGGCTTCGCAAACAGCAGGAATTCTCCTATGTTCGCTTTATTGCATTGAACGGCGAAGTGTCGGCTTCGTCACCATCACAAGCTGTCTACACCGTCGACCCCATCACCTTGAAAGAAATACGACGCCGGGATTCCAGTCGTCAGGTTGTTCTGATGAGTGAGGACGAGATGCACCGTATTTCGCCCGAATTGGCGAAACTGGCCGCGCAGCCGGTGGTGGACACGCCCAATGCCAGACCGTCCGACAAAACTGTGGAGCATCGGGGCTTGGTGCTGCAGTTTCACCATCCGCAGTATATGGACGGACGACTAACCGGCTACATTGAGGCTGGCATCCTGGTCAATAAAAACCTGTCCATGGTGGACAATCTGAACAACCTGATCTATTCGCCAGACACCTTGCTTGAGGGGTCGTTTGGAACAGCCACCATTTTTCTGGAGGATGTGCGGGTTGCCACCACCGTGCGCCGGTCTGACCAAACCCGCGCCTTGGGAACCCGGGTGTCTGAGGAGGTTCGTGAAACCGTACTGGGGCGCGGTCAGGTGTGGCTCGAGCGGGCTTTTGTGGTGAACGATTGGTACTTGGCCGCTTACGCACCGCTGGTCAGCCCCGACGGGTCAAGGATTGGCATGTTGTATGTGGGCTTTCTGGAAGCACCCTATGCGGCCATTCGAAAGCAGCTGGCCGTGTTGTTTTTTCTGGCGGTGTTGTCTGCCATGGGTGTTGGCAGCGTGATGGTTGCCCGTTTGGTGTCGGGTATTTTTTACCCGTTGCGCCGCATGAACTACATCATGAGCCGCCAAGAGCAGGGGGACACCCAAGCGCGTGTGGGTGACTTGAAGCGGGCTGACGAATTTGCTGACCTTGCTGAACACTTCGATGCTTTGCTGGACCAGCTGGAGCAACGACGGCGCGAATTGGAGATCCTCAATGCCGATCTGGATGCGCGGGTCAATGAGCGGACAGCCGATCTGCATGCCGCCAACCAGAAACTGCACCAAGCGGTGGAGCAGTTATTGGCCGCTGAAAAATTGGCGGTGATGGGACAATTGACCGCTGGGATTGCGCATGAATTCAACAATCCACTGGCCATCATGATGGGGCACCTGGACTTGCTGCGCATGTCGGCCACGCCGCAGGATACCCAGAAAACCCTGCGCATGCTCGATGAGCAAATTCAGCGCATGCGGCAGATTGTGCAGAAATTGCTTCAGTTCTGTCGGCCCGATGAGTTCGCGTCTTATACAGCAAGTCTGGATGTGCGTGAGGTTATACAGGACAGCCTTCTGTTTGCCAAATCGGAGCTGAGCAACGCCGGTGCGCAGGTCAATTTGGACTTTCAGGCCTCGCGTTGGGTACAAATCAGCAAAACTGAATTGCAGCAGATCATGGTGAATCTTCTCATCAATGCGGCCCATGCAGTGGAAACTGTGAATGTTGAATCGGCCGATGTGGGCGAGCGCATCATCGATATTCAGACGCGCGATCATGATTGGGGCGATGGGTCTGAAGGCATCGTGGTGTCTGTGAGCAACAATGGACAGGCCATTGAGCCTGAGCGCCTACCACTGATTTTTCAGATGTTTTACACCACAAAGCTGGCTGGCCGTGGCAGCGGTATTGGTTTGCCAGTGTCACGCATGCTGGTCCAACGGTATGGGGGCGATTTGCTGGCCACAAGCCCAGCCTGGCCTGCCGATGCACCGCACTGTGGCGCCCGATTTGACGTGTTGATTCGTTGTCACGCCCGTCCGACAGCAGATATTCTCAAGGAGTCTGGGCAGCAACGGGCACTGTTGATTGAAAGACAGTTTTATTGAAGGATGCAGACGTGCCCAAGGTATTTGGATTTGCCGGTTTTTCCGGTGTTGGCAAAACAACATTGATTGAACAACTGATTCCGCTGATCACCCGGGAGGGCGTGAGAACATCGGTGATCAAGCATGCTCATCATGATTTCGACATTGATCGACCGGGTAAAGATTCCTATCGCCATCGAGAGGCGGGTGCGTATGAAGTGCTCATCACGGCGGACCGCCGCTGGGTGCTGATGCATGAATTGCGTGATGAACCAGAGCCCACACTGGAGGAACAGCTGACTCGACTGTCGCCCTGTGATTTGGTGATTGTGGAAGGTTTCAAGCGTTCCTTGATTCCCAAAATTGAGGTGTACCGCGCTGCAAACGGCAAACCGCTGTTGTATCCTCAAGACCCCAATATCATTGCAGTGGCATCGGACGAAGCCATGGACTGCAAGGGGCTGCCCGTCTTGCCCCTGAATGATCCACCCGCCATTGCACAATTCATTCTCGCCCGCATTGTGGGTAAAACGCATGATTGAACTGGATGATCTCCTGATGCAGCTGTGGCCTCAGGCCCAGCAATACAAACCCGCCATTGAAACACTGCCTTTGCAGCAGGTGTACGGTCGCGTTTTGGCTGACTCACAGCACTCAGCCATTCAAGTGCCTCAACATGACAACTCCGGCATGGACGGATACGCCGTGCGATGCGCCGATTTCCTTCAGGGCATGGTGTTTCCGGTATCCCAACGCATTCCCGCAGGCAAAACACCCCAGCCTTTGGAGCCTGGCACTGTGGCGCGAATCTTTACAGGTGCGCCCATTCCGCCCGGTGCAGATGCCATTGTGATGCAAGAAGACACTGTATTGCTGGACGACGGCCGAGTGCACTTCAACCACCTGCCCAAGCTTAACGCGTGGATACGTCGGGCTGGTGAAGACATTGCCCGCGGTCAGGTGGTGGTCGAAATGGGCGCCACGTTGAATGCGGTCCGAGTGGCACTGCTGGCCTCCATCGGTATTGCTGAAGTCCCGGTGTACCGCCCGCTTCGAGCCGGGGTTATGGTCACCGGTAGTGAACTGAAGAACCCGGGCTCATCGCTTGAGCCTGGACAAATATACAATTCCAACGAATTTGTGTGGTTGGGTTTGTTGAAGCAGATGGGTTGTGAAGTGCGCTCCGTTGGCATTGTTCCAGACAACTTGCGAGCCACGGTGGAGGCTTTGAAGTCGCTGTCCGATTGTGATCTGGTGATCAGTTCCGGTGGCGTGTCGGTTGGTGAAGAGGACCATGTAAAACCAGCGGTGGAACAAGTGGGCGAGCTTCAGGCTTGGAAGATTGCTATGAAGCCTGGTAAGCCCATGGCGTTTGGAAAAATTGACCGGGCTGGGCAAAGCCCTTGCTGGTTTTTCGGTTTGCCGGGCAACCCCGTGTCCAGCGCCTTGGCCTTTCAGTTGGTGGTCAAACCGTTTGTGGATCTCTTGTCGGGTCAGTCATTGCCGACAGCCGACTGGAGAAGCCGGATGGTGCAGGTCACTGCCCAGTTTGAATGGTTGCGACCTGACACTCGGCGGGACGAGTTTCTCCGGGTGCGGGTAGAATCAGGCATGGCCACACTATTTGCCAATCAAAGTTCAGGTGTACTCACATCCTTGGACCAGTCCACTGGCGTTGTCCGTTTAAAAGCTGGACAAACCGTGACCCCCGGGGATGCATTGCCTTACGTGTCTTATCAGGAATTGATGAAATGACGATTCATGTGCGTTTGTTTGCCAGCTTGCGGGAACGAACCGGTATCGACCATTTGCAAGTGAGCGAGGCTTTTGAGCCGGCGACTGTGGCTGGCTTGAAAGCTCATTTGTGTGTCATCAATCCAATGTTTGCCGAGGCATTGAAGGATGTTGGGCGTTTGCGTGCCGCGGTGAACCACGACATGGCCGAGGACGACACCATCGTGCCCCCAGCGGCGGAAGTTGCTTTTTTCCCACCCGTCACGGGAGGTTGACATGGTTAAGACCGGACAACTTCGACGCAGCCTGGTGAAAGTCCAAGAAGACGATTTTGATGTGTCCCAGTGTTTGCAGGAATTGCGCGAGGGCATTCCGCAAATTGGTGCTGTCGCTGCATTTGTTGGCACCGTTCGCGACCTCAACGAGGGCAGTTCCATTCACACCATGACGCTGGAGCACTATCCAGGCATGACTGAGAAGTCACTGGAGAACATTGTGGCCGTGGCCAACGGCCGTTTTGAAATACTCTCGGCCATGATTATTCACCGGGTTGGCCCTTTAAAACCAGAAGATCAGATTGTGCTGGCGGCTTGCACCAGTCCTCACCGTCAGCAGGCTTTTTTGGCTTGTGAATTCATCATGGATTACCTGAAAACCGAGGCCCCGTTTTGGAAGAAAGAACAAACACCCGACGGTGGGCGTTGGGTGTCGGCGCGTGACAGCGACGACTCTGCCAAAGCGCGCTGGGAATCTTAATGTTGTTCCCAAGGCAAGCCACGGAAGCGCCACCCGTTTTGAGTTGAACGTCGATGGTGCTCATTTTTGTCGCCTTCAAATCCTTCCAGAATATTGATGGCGTGGATGTAACCCTGCTCAGCTGCGGCAGCGGCTGCATGGTGTGAGCGAACGCCGCTTCTGCACAAAAACAGCACAATTTGATGCGGTTGAACACGGGCCTTCAATTCCGCAACAAAGTCTGGGTTGCGGGTGCCGTCCGGGTAAGTACTCCATTCCACATGGCAACTGCGGTCATACGACAAACTCACCTGGCCTACCCAGTCTGCCTCGGCATGGGTCCTCACATCCACCAGCACGGCTGTGTCATCGGTTTGCAGCAACTGCCAGGATTCATCCGGTGTCAGAGCGCCCAAGTAGGGCAGATCACGTTCCTGGGCGCGTTGCTTGGCGCGGTTCAGCAATTCATGAAGGGTGGTGTTCATATTGGGGGGTAGCTCGATAAAACATTGCATGATTGTATTTCAATATAATCACTAAATGCCAGCGGCAAAATGCACAATAGTGGTGCATATTGCACCAAAATAATGCGCTTTATTTTGGTGCGTCATCAGGCTCGTCAAGCCAGATCTTGATCTCCTGAATGCACCTGCTTGGCATAGTGATTGCTTTAGCTGCCACGTCGTTGAGCGAATTCAACCGGCAACTGGCGATAGCCAAGGCGGCGCATGCTATTGTTTCGCCTGTTGCAACAGAGTTCCCTCTTCAGAGCAATTTTCAGATCACTATCCACCCTCGTACCAGGAGATTTCAATGGCGACCGCCCAAGACGTAATGAAGATGGTTGCGGAAAACGAAGTCAAGTTTGTTGATTTCCGCTTCACCGACACCCGCGGCAAAGAACACCACGTGTCTGTTCCCGTTAAACAATTTGACGAGGGCAAGTTTGAACACGGCCACGCATTTGACGGTTCATCCATTGCTGGCTGGAAAGGCATTGAAGCCTCCGACATGCTGCTGGTTCCCGATGCAGAGTCCGCTCGCATGGACCCATTCCGCGAAGAGCCCACACTGATCCTGACTTGCGACGTGATTGAACCCACCGACGGCAAGGGCTACGACCGCGATCCACGTTCCATCGCTCGTCGTGCTGAGTCATACCTGAAGTCCTCTGGCCTGGGCGATACCGCCTACTTTGGTCCAGAACCTGAATTCTTCATTTTCGACTCCATCACCTGGGGCGATTCCATGCAGGGTTCCTTCGTGAAAATCAATTCCGAAGAAGCCTCCTGGTCCACCGGCATTGACTACGAACACGGCAACCTGGGCCATCGCCCAACCGTCAAGGGTGGTTACTTCCCAGTGCCCCCAGTAGACTCCTTCCAGGACATCCGTTCGGAAATGTGTCTGTTGCTGGAACAGCAAGGCGTGCCCGTTGAAGTGCACCACCACGAAGTGGCTGGCGCTGGTCAAAACGAAATCGGTACCATGTTCTCCACACTGACCAAGCGTGCTGACTGGACTCAAATCCTGAAGTACACCGTGTGGAACGTGGCCGCCAGCTATGGCAAAACAGCCACCTTCATGCCCAAGCCCATGTGGGGTGACAACGGTTCCGGCATGCACGTTCACCAGTCCGTCTGGAAAGACGGCGTGAACCTGTTTGCTGGCAACGGTTACGCAGGTCTGTCTGATTTCGCCCTGTACTACATCGGCGGTATCATCAAGCACGCCCGTGCCCTGAACGCCATTACCAACCCGTCCACCAACTCTTACAAGCGTTTGGTGCCTGGTTACGAAGCGCCTGTGAAGCTGGCCTATTCTGCCAAGAACCGTTCTGCGTCTATCCGTATTCCCCACGTGGCTAACCCCAAAGGTCGCCGCATTGAGGCCCGTTTCCCGGACCCCATGGCCAACCCCTACCTGGCATTCTCTGCCATGTTGATGGCAGGTCTGGACGGTGTTCAGAACAAGATTCACCCCGGTGAAGCCGCGACCAAGAACCTGTACGATCTGCCTCCCGAGGAAGACGCATTGGTCCCAACCGTGTGCCACAGCCTGGAACAGGCGCTGGAGTGCCTGCAGAACGACCACGAGTTCCTGACTCGCGGTGGTGTGTTCAGCAAGGAAATGATCGACGCTTACATCGCTCTGAAGATGGAAGAAGTTCAGCGTTTCCGCATGACGCCACACCCCATCGAGTTCGACCTGTACTACGCCCTGTAATCGGCGAGGTTCATCGAACCATGGTGTTCAAAAAGCCCTGCCTGGTGCAGGGCTTTTTGTTGGGGCTGTCTGATCGTGTTGGCTTGAAAATACCCCAAATGGCATCATCCTTCGCCCCGGTGAGGGAGTGACGTTTTTGGTGCTTGAATTATCATGGCTGGATTGAAGCGAACAGAATGGGGTTAAATCATGATGGGTGTTGCGAAAGTCTCTCGAAAGCCAGCATTCATGGTGTCCACGATCTTGATGGTGGTTGGCACTGTGTACGCCAAGGGCACAGAGATGTATGTGTGCACGGCCGCTGACGGGGTTCGTACCTATCAAAATTCGGACAGTGGGCAGGGTTGTGTTCCGTTGAATTTGAACCCGATCACCGTAGTGCCTGCGCCCAAGCCCGTTTCAAAGACCCCACCGGCTGTTGGGGGCTCTGCATCGCGCAAAACCGCCAGCCTGGACAGCCGAACGTCTGCCGACTTTAATGCCAAAGATGACCGGATGAAAATTTTGCAGGAAGAGTTGCGCCTGGAGGAAGGTAAGCTCAAGTCCCTGCAGGATGAATACAAAGGGGGGCAGCCCGACCGCCTTGGCAATGAAAAGAATTACCAAAAATACCTTGATCGCACATCAAGGCTGGAAAAAGACATCAAAACAACCAACGAAAACATCGACATTCTGAAAGCGGAGCTGATTCGGCTTTCTGATTGACGACCATGAGGGCGCATGAGCAAAGAGCGATTTCAAGGGCTTGACCTGCTGGCCACGGCCGTGGTGGTGATTGATCCACTCGGTGTGGTGGTGTACGCAAATTCAGGTGCAGAGTCGCTGTTGGACATGTCACGCCGCAGCCTGGACGGTCAGGCCATGCTGGGTTTGTTCACCGACAGTGTCGGTTTTCGAGATTTTCTCTCCCGTTTCAAAGCGGATCCTTTCGACATCAAGCGGCAAATTTTCGAATTGATTCGCGCCAATGGCTCCACCGAGCATGTGCACGTGACCTTGTCCCGCCCCGACACGCTGGGCGATTTCACCTTGATGGAACTGCGCGAAATTGAGCAGCAAATGAAGGTGGACCGCGAAGCCCGGATGATGGACCAGTCCATCGCCAACAAGGAATTGATCCGCAATTTGGCCCATGAAATCAAGAACCCCTTGGGCGGTATTCGTGGGGCTGCCCAGTTGCTTGAAATTGAGCTGAATTCAGCAGATTTGAAGGAATACACCCAAGTCATCATCAAAGAATCAGATCGACTGCAGACCCTGGTGGATCGCTTGCTTGCCCCGCACCGCAAGCCGCACATCGCGGTGATGATGAATATTCACGAGGTGTGTGAACGGGTGCGCTCTGTGATTTTGGCTGAGCATCCAAAAGGTTTGCGCATCATTCGCGATTACGACACCTCGATTCCTGAATTTCTCGGCGATTTTGAGCAGCTCATCCAAACGGTGCTGAACATTGTTCGAAACGCAGCGCAGGCCTTGGCACCTCAAATTTCGGAGGGCACGGCCGAAATCCGTTTGTGCACCAGAGTGGTGCGTCGTGTTACCCTAAATCGCAAGCAACACCGCTTGGCATTAGACTTGCAAGTGATCGACAACGGACCCGGTATTCCGGCGGACATTGTGGACAGGATCTTTTATCCGTTGGTGTCGGGTCGCGAAGGGGGAAGCGGTCTGGGTTTGACACTGGCGCAAACATTTGTGCAGCAACACGAGGGCACCATTGAGTGTGCCTCACAACCCGGCCGAACATTATTCAAAGTCATACTGCCATTGCAATTTGAACACGCATCAAATTGAATGGCTTTGGAGAGCCACTACCGATGCGTCCTATCTGGGTTGTAGACGACGACCATTCCATTCGCTGGGTGCTGCAAAAGGCCATTTCGCGCGAGGGGATTCCTTGTGAAATATTTGCATCGGCCGCCGAAGTTTTAAGCCGCCTTGACCAGGAAACCCCGCAGGTCCTGGTGTCGGATATTCGCATGCCCGGTCAAAGCGGCCTGAATTTGTTGAACAAGGTTCGAGAAAGTCATCCGGATTTGCCGGTCATCATCATGACTGCCTATTCCGACCTGGACAGCGCTGTGGCTGCCTTTCAGGGCGGGGCGTTTGAGTACTTGCCCAAGCCGTTTGACATCGAAAAGGCGGTGGAGTTGATTCTTCGCGCAGTGCGGGAGTCTCAAACTGAAACGTTTTCTGAAGAGCCCGCTGAGGCCGCTCAGGAAATTCTGGGTCAGGCTCCAGCCATGCAGGAGGTATTTCGGGCCATTGGGCGTTTGTCGCAGTCCAATGTGACGGTGTTGATCACTGGTGAATCCGGGTCTGGCAAAGAATTGGTCGCCAGAGCGCTGCATCGGCACAGCCCACGGGCCTCCCAGCCGTTCATTGCATTGAACACGGCGGCCATTCCCAAAGACTTGCTCGAATCTGAATTGTTTGGCCATGAGCGGGGCTCCTTCACCGGTGCGCAGGCACAGCGCCGTGGACGCTTTGAGCAGGCCGAAGGTGGCACCCTGTTTCTGGATGAAATCGGCGACATGCCAGCCGAACTGCAAACCCGTCTGCTGCGGGTGTTGTCGGATGGCCATTTTTACCGGGTTGGCGGGCAACAACCCATCAAGGCCAATGTGCGGGTCATCGCCGCCACCCACCAAAATCTGGATGAGCGGGTCAAGCAAGGGCTTTTCCGTGAAGACCTGTATCACCGACTGAACGTGATCCGACTGCGTTTGCCGCCGTTGCGTGAGCGGCCTGAGGACATTCCGCTATTGGTCCGCCACTTCTTGAGCGTGTCGGCCAAAGAGTTGGGCACAGAGACAAAGCGGTTATCAGACTCGGCGCTGCTCAGCTTGCAGTCGTTCCCTTTTCCCGGCAATGTGCGGCAGCTTGAAAATGTCTGTCGCTGGATTACGGTGATGGCACCAGCCCAATTGGTGGAAGTGCGTGACCTGCCGCCCGAGATCAAGCCTGGTTTGTCGTCAGGCTCGCTCCACGAGCCCTTGGTGACTGCCCGAGGGGTTGAATCCCATCCTGCGCCCGATGTGTCTGCAACCTGGATCCCAGAGGTGGATTTTGCAGCCAATACGGCTTCGCAGCCTGGTGTTTCCGGCTATTCAGCGGGTCGTTATCCCGTCGTTGATGCACTGCCCGTCATGACCGCTGCAACACCGGTGGTCAGTGGTTGGCTGGATTTGCTGTTTGTTGAGGCAGAGAAAGCCTTGGAGCGGGGCGAGCCGCATGTGATGGACATGTTGACCGCCCAATTTGAAACCACTGTGATTCAAGCGGCGCTCAAGGCCACCCACGGCAAACGGATTGAGGCCGCCCAGCGGCTGGGCATTGGTCGAAATACCATCACCCGGAAAATCCAGGACCTTCACATTGATGTCAAGGACCTGGATTAAGCCGTTTTCACTTTTACTGTGATGAACCGCCTTTGACTTGGAAGCGTTTCAAAATCGCTGACAGGTCACTGGCCACACCTTTCAGACCATCCACCGCACCTTTGGCTTGGCGGGCCATATCCAGGTTACTTTCTGACAGGCGAGCCACTACCTCCACCTGCTGACCGATGCTGTTGGATGCTTGGTTCTGGTGTTGCAAGGCGGCGTGGATGTTTTCAACAGCATGGGCCACGGATGACGAGTCGGTGGTGATCTGCTGCATGGCGCTGCCAGCACGGTCTACCAGTTGCACGCCTTTCTCCACGCTGTTCACAGCCAGTTCCATGTTGTTCACCGCCACCTCAGAACTTTTCTGAATGGCTTCAATCATGCCGTGGATGTCATCGGTGGATTTGCGAGTTCGTTCAGCCAACTTACGGACTTCGTCTGCCACCACCGAAAACCCGCGACCCTGTTCACCCGCCCGGGCTGCTTCAATGGCCGCGTTTAAGGCGAGCAAGTTGGTTTGTTCTGCGATGCCCTTGATGATCAGTGCAATTTCCGAAATTTCACGGGACTGTTCACCCAGTTGCTGAATCACTGATGCGGTGCTTTGCACGTTGTCGGAGATTTGATGCATTTGCTGGTTGGCTGAATTAATGGCGCCCAGACCATCGTTGGCCAGTTGTCGTGCCTTGTAGGTGACGTCCTTGGCTTCGGTGGCGGAGTCGCCCACGCTGGCAATCGAAGACGACATTTCCTCCACCGCGGCGGCCATGCCCGATGCGGCATCACTTTCCGACGCAGCGCCACGACTGAGTTCTTCACTGGTTTCGACCAGGTTTTCAGAAGCCGATTGAACGCGCTCTGTGCTTTCTTTCACGGCAGCCAAGGCTTGTTCCATGCTGTCAGCCATGCGGTTCATGCTGCGAGCCAGCAGACTGATTTCGTTTTTGGTGGCAGTGGTGCCATTGGTGACTTGCTCATCGGCTCGGGCGGTCATATCGCCATTGCCCAAACGCAAGGCCAGGGCTGTCAAGCCTTTGGTGGAGGCGGTGAGGGTATTGGTTACCCAGTACAGTGCCACTGCGATCCCAATACTGGCAATCAAACCCAAAGCAATCAATAAACCACTGAGTTTGTAGATGGGGCCAAAAATTTCTGATTTCACGGCAGGGGCGATCACCGTGGCACCAGCCCACATGCTGCTTTTGCTGTAGGCCACCAGCAGGCTTTCCGATTTGTTCGTAACCGGGTTGTTCCAGTCCAGGTCCAGGGTACCGCTGCTGTCCTGCTTAATGCGCTCCATCAGTGCAGCCACTGCGGGTTGGCTTTCGGCTTGCTTGATCAATGCGTTGCCTTGCAGGCTCTCGTGGATCAGCAATTCGCCTGCTTTGGAGCCCTGCGTGTACAGCACGAACGGCACACCAGTGTCGCCCACGCGGGTCGAGAGCACTGTATTTTTCAACTGACCAAACAACTTGTCCATGTCGAAACCAATGAACAGAATCAGATCGTTTTTTCCATCGCTGCTTTTGACCGGCAGGTACTTGGTCATGTACCGTTTGCCGAACAACACGGCTTCACCAATGTACGTTTTGCCAGCCTTTACAGCGGCATACCCGGGGTGTTTGCGGTCCAGCATCGTGCCCACAGCCCTGGAGCCATCCTCTTTCTTCAGGCTCGTGGAGGCACGAAGGTAATCTTCGCCCACTTTGACAAATACTGTGGCAATACCGCCGGTGGTGTCGGTGAAATTGTCCACCAAGCCATATTGTCCGGTGATGGGTTGACCATTGACGACGATTTGCGGAATTTCTTTGCCGCCCAAACTGACGTTTTGCGTCGGATTGACCACAAATTCGCCTTTGAATCTGGATTCAAACAGGTCGGCCAGGCGGGTGGTTGACTCCTCGGACAATTGATAGGCAATTTCCATGGAGCGCCGCAAATTGTCGGCTTGACCAGCCACCGTGCGTTCAGCCGTCAGCTCCGCCTGATGGCTGCTGAACCAGGCTGCAGCGGCAACCAATCCGAAAACGATGAGCGCAACCAAGGCAGCGCCTGCAATGCTGATTTGTTTCGCCAGAGGCAAGGTTTTCAAGTTCATGATGCATGAAGGGGAGGGTGAACAACCTCATCATGCTCCCATGGGCTAGCTCGACCTAATACCTCGAATAAGGGGTAAAACCCAGGGTATTCAATGTCCTTGATTGTTTATTCCTGAATGGTGGCGATGGCGGGTGCGTGATCTGAAGGTTTTTCCCATTTTCGGGGTGCCCGGTCAATGATGCTCGCCGTACAACAGTTGGCCAAGGCCTCTGACAGCAGCACGTGGTCAATTCGCAGCCCTTTGTTTTTCTGGAAACCCAGCATGCGATAGTCCCACCAGGAAAAGGTTTTATCGGGTTGTTCAAAGAGACGGAAACTGTCGGTGAGCCCTAGGTTTAACAGGGCTCTCCACCGGTTTCGTTCCTCGTCCGAGCACAGCACCTGTCCTGCCCAGCTTGCCGGGTCATGCACATCCCGGTCGTCCGGGGCAATGTTAAAGTCGCCCACCAAGGCCAGTTTTGGATAGGTTTTTACCCACTGTGAGCAGTCCTGTAGCAGTGCATCCAGCCAGGCTTTTTTGTATTCAAACTTCTCAGAACCCACTTCTGAGCCATTCACCACATAGGCGCTGATAAAGCGAAGGTCACCAAAGGTTGCGGCAATCACTCGCTGTTGTTCGTCCGGGTAGGACGGCAGGTTCACTTCCACATCCACTGGTGTCGGCATGGTCGACCGTTTGTAGAGAATGGCCACGCCGTTGTAGGTTTTTTGGCCAGCGAACACGGCTCCATAACCGGCCATGGTTAACTCTTGGACGGGGAAGGCATCGTCGGTGAGTTTAAGTTCCTGCAGTCCCAACAGGTCTACCGGGTTTTTCTCCAGCCACTGGAGCAAGTGTGGCAGCCGTACCTTGAGTGAATTCACATTCCAGGTGGCCAGTTGAAGCATGCTCATGGGGTTCACCTCAAGCGATCTGGGGCTGTTCGATCATGCCTGTGTGGCGCAGCAGTGCATCCATGCTCGGTTCGCGCCCACGGAAGGCCTTGAATGATTCTGCGGCAGGCCGACTACCGCCGACAGCCAGAATTTCATTGAGGAACTTTTGCCCTGTGGCGGGATTGGTGACGCCGGTTTCCTCAAACATGGCGAATGCGTCAGCAGACAACACTTCGGCCCACTTGTAGCTGTAATAGCCCGCCGCATAACCACCTGCAAAAATGTGCGAGAAGGAATTGGCGAATCGGTTGTAGCTGGGTGGCGTGATGACCGCCACGTCCTGGCGCACCGTGTTCAGCAGGTCGAGCACGCTCTGTTGACCGTGAGGGTCGAATTCGGTGTGAACCAGCATGTCAAAGAGAGAAAACTCGATTTGTCGCAAGGTTTGCAAGCCGCTCTGAAAGTTTTTTGCTGCCACCATTTTGTCAAACAGCGCTTTGGGCATCGGTGCACCAGTGTCTTCGTGGGCTGTCAGGCTTTCCACCACGCTCCACTCCCAGGCAAAGTTTTCCATGAACTGGGACGGCAATTCGACGGCATCCCATTCCACGCCGTTGATACCCGCCACATCGAGCTCATCCACACGGGTCAGCATGTGATGGATGCCATGGCCAAACTCGTGGAACAGGGTTTGCACATCATCGTGCGATAACTGGGCTTGCTTGCCCGGTGCGGGCTTCGTGTAATTGCAGGTGAGGTAAGCCACTGGCGTTTGCACACCACTGGCTGTTTGTTTGCGTCCTCTGGCATCGTCCATCCAGGCTCCCGAGCGTTTGCTGCTGCGAGCGTAGGGATCGAGGTAAAAATGGGCCATGGCCGCACTGCCTTTGCGCACTTCAAAGAAGCGAACATCGGGGTGCCACAGTTCGGCTTTGGCTGGAACGATCGACACCTCAAATAGCTGTTCTGTCAATTTGAACAAACCATCAAGCACCCGGTCTTCCTGAAAATACTGTCGCACTTCCAGATCACTGAAGGCATATTTTTTTTCCTTCAATTTCTCGGACGCGTAGCTCATATCCCAGCTTTGAAGGTCGTTCAGGCCCAATTCCTCAGCGGCAAATTGACGCACCTCGGCCAGGTCGCGTTGTGCAAATGGCTTGGCTTTGCTGGCCAGTTCACGCAAAAACTGAACCACTTGCTCGGGGCTCTCCGCCATTTTGGGCACCAAGGACAAGTCACCAAAGTGCCGATAACCCAGCATGTGGGCTTCCTCTTGGCGCAGTTGGAGCAACTCTCGAATCAGGTTCGTGTTGTCCAGTTCGGCAGGCCCGAATTCTGACGCGCGCTTGGCGTAAGCCTCATACAGATGTTCTCGCAATTCCCGCTTGTGGGCGTATTGCAGCACTGGGAAATAGGATGGAAATTGCAGGGTGAACTTGAAGCCATTCTTTCCCTCCGCTTGCGCAGCAGCCCGGGCGGCTTCCAGCGCATAACCGGGCAGTCCATCCAAGTCCCCTTCGTCGGTGATCAACAGTTCGAATGCGTTGGTGGCATCCAAAACATTTTCCGAAAATTTCGCAGTGATGGCCGCCTGGCGGTCTTGAATACCTGAAAAACGCGGTTTTAGTTCTGCAGGCAACTCGGCACCACCCAGTTTAAAACCGCGCAAGGAATTGTGGAGAACTCGCTGGCGCGCTGCTGAAAAAGCGGTGGCTTCTGGGCTGTTGGCGATGGCTTTGGTAATGCCGTATAATCGTTCATCCTGACCCAGATTGGTCCAGAATTCAGTGATTTTCGGCAGGCAAGCGTTGTAGGCTGCGCGCAATTCTTCTGTGTCGGCCACGGAATGCAAGTGCCCGATCACCCCCCAAGCCCGGCTCAATTGTTCACAGGCGAGGTCCAATGGCGCTAGGGTCGCTTCCCAGGTGGCCTTTTCAGGGGGTGTGCCGGCAGTTGACTCCAATTGCTGGGTGGCCACGCTTAACAGGTGGTCAATGGCCGGTTCCATGTGTTCGGTCCGCATGGCTTCAAACCGGGGTAGTCCGCTGAAGTCCAGCAGGGGGTTGTTGTGCACACCGTCGTTGATGGAGTTGGGGGTCATGATGCTACACAGTCCTTCAAGTGTTGGGTAACCGCCAGATCGACCCTGGGTGACCATGGGTCTAGTTGGCTTAGTGTTGGCTCAGTCTTCTCTCGACCGCTTCAATCGTGTTTTGAAGCAGCATGGTGATGGTCATGGGGCCCACGCCACCGGGCACGGGTGTAATCCAGCCAGCCACAGCCTTTGCGCTTTCAAAATCAACATCGCCACACAACTGACCATTGGGAAGCCGATTGATTCCCACATCGATGACCACAGCACCCGGCTTGATCATGTCGCCCGTGACCATGTTGGGCCGGCCAACCGCCACCACCAGAACATCGGCCCGCTGGCAGTGCGCTTTGAGGTCTTTGGTTTTGCTGTTGCACAGGGTAACCGTGGCGCCTTGTTGCAAGAGCAGCATGGCTTGGGGCTTTCCCACAATATTGCTGGCCCCAATCACCACGGCTTCTGCACCGCGCAAGTTGATGCCGGTCAGTTCCAGCATTTTCATGACGCCGTAGGGTGTGCAGGGGCGGAACAACGGCTTACCGGTCATCAACAGGCCCGCATTGCTCACGTGGAAACCATCCACATCCTTGTGGGCTGCAATGGCCTCGATCACCGAATGGCTGTCCATGTGACTGGGCAGTGGCAACTGGACCAGAATGCCGTGAATGGTGTCATCGTGATTGAGCGTGTTCACCAACGCCAGCAGTTCGGTCTGCGTGGTGTTGGCTGGCAAGCGGTGCATGATCGATTTGAAGCCAGCCTTTTCGCACGCTGCCACCTTGTTGCGCACATACACCTGTGAGGCCGGGTCTTCACCCACCAGCACCACGGCCAGGCCGGGTTGATGGCCCAGTTCGGTCAGTTCAGCGGCGCGACGGGCAATTTGTTCGCGAATGGATGCGGCCAGTTCAGTACCGCTAATCAGTTGTGCAGGCATGGGAATGTGCGTCGAAAGTTGGGAAGACTGCCGCGCTCAGCCCATGGCCAACGCGGCAAACAGATGCTCCATTTTACAGGAGCATCTTGGGCAGAAGGCATTACGATTGGGCCAGTTCAGGGGATTTGCGCAGGGCAATTTTCAGGAGGTCTGCCACAGTCGTGACCTGCAGCTTGTCCATGATGTTGGCGCGGTGTGCTTCCACGGTTTTGATGCTGATGTTGAGGTCATCGGCAATCTGTTTGTTCAAACGGCCTGACACGATACGCTCCAACACCTGCAGTTCACGGGCGGTCAATTTGGAGTACAGGCGGTTGATGTGCTCATCCAGCCGAGCGTTTTCGGCCACCTCTTTGGCCTTTGCCATGTGTTGGTGGATCAGAGACTTGATCTTGGCCTCATCAAAGGGCTTTTCCAGAAAGTCTGCCGCACCATTTTTCATGGTCTCGACCGCCAAGGTGACGTCGCCATGGCCTGTAATGAATACCGTTGGAATCGGTATGCCTCGGTCATTCAAAATCTTTTGCACCTCAAGCCCCGATAACTTGGGCATCCGGATGTCCAGTAGCAGCACGCTGATTTGAGGCCATTGAAGCTGCTGCAAAAACTGTTCAGGGTCTTCAAAGCAGCGCACCTGGTAACCTTCCGTTTCAATCAGCCACTGCAGGGAATCCCGCACCGCCTCATCATCATCCACAATGAAAACCGTTTCGGGCAGCTCGTCGTTTCGGGTATTGGTGTGCAACATTATGGTTTTTCCGTGACGTGTTCAAGGTGTGACAGGGCATCAGTCTGGATAGCGAGTGGCAATGTGAACTTAAAAACACTGCCGCGGCCTGGTGCCGGTTCGACCCATAACTGACCTTGATGATACTCAATAATTGTCCTGCAGATGTTCAAACCCATGCCCATGCCCTCGCTTTTGGTCGTGAAGAAGGATTCAAACAGGCGTTGGCGAATGTCCTCCGGCACGCCGGTACCGTGGTCGCGCACTTCAACCCGAACAGGGTTTTGCGCTGCATGCACATCAATTTCAATCACCCGCTCATCTTTACTCAGGTGCTCCATGGCTTCCAGCCCGTTCTTGATCAGGTTCATCAACACCTGTTCAATTAAAATGGGGTCAGCCAGCACCTGAATGTTGGGGTCCGGCAGGGCACACTCGATGCGCGCACCCCGGTGGGTGGCTTCCAACTGGGAAAAGCCGATCGCATCGTCCACAATCTTGCTGAGCAAGCAGGGGCTGCGTTTGGGTTCCTGTTGCTTCACAAATTCTCGAATCCGCCGGATTACGTCACCCGCGCGTTGTGCCTGAACATTCACCTTCTCCAGCACCGGTAGCAACTCCTCTGGGCTTACGCGACCGGACTTCAATCGATTAACACTGCCCATGTTGTAATTGCTGATGGCCGCCAACGGCTGGTTGATTTCATGCGCCAGGCTGGAGGCCAGCTCACCCAGTGTGACTAGCCGGGAGGTGAATTGCAGCTTCTCTTGCTGCTGGCGGGTCATGTTTTCGGCCTCCTTGCGAGACGTGATATCGGTGGCCACCTGCATCACAACCGTGGCACCATCCACCCAGGAAATTGAGCGTCGCCGCACCTCATACCACCGTGTGCTCACCGGGTTGAACCATTCAAAAGGCTCGAAGGACGGTTGTTTGATGCGACCGGATTTGGGGTACTTCGGCGGGTAAGCCTTGGCAAACCATTCCCGATGAAGCTTGTTGACGAAAATGAATTCGTCTTCGGCTGATTCAGCAGAGCGAATGCTGACCGCAGCGTCCAGTTCTTCCAGAATGCGCACGAAGCGCCGGTGAGCGGCAGCCAGTTCATCCCGAATGCGACGTGGCTCGGTGATATCCGTCATGGAGGTCATCCAGCCGCTTTGGTTGCCCTCGCTGTCGACCAAGGGAGACACGTACATGCGCGCATCAAAGACCGTGTTGTCACGCCGGCGAACTTGCACTTCAATCCCTTTGGTGGGCGCTTTGCCCGTCAGAATGAGCTCCAAATGTCGGCGCTGTTCCTGCGAATTTTCAGGCCAGTAAGGGAAGGGTGGCGTCATGCCGACCAGTTCCGTTTCCGTGTATCCAGTCATTTTGCAAAATGCGGGGTTGACGTAGGTAATGCGCCCTTGCAGATCGATGGCACGCATGCCGGTCATCACCGAGTTTTCCATGGCGCGTCGAAATTTGGTCTCATCGAGCAAACGCTTTTCGGCGCGGCTACGCAACTTGGCGTGCCGGAACAACAGGCCAAAACTCCAGATGATGACGACCGACAAACCGAGAACTGTCCAGGCCAGCATATTGGAAAACAGTTCACTGCTGGTTTTGTAGAGAACAGCCCGCAGTTTGAGGCCGTGACCCGGTGGCTCCAAGGGAACTTCGTGGCTCAGTTTGGCGTTGTCCACCGAGCGGCTGACGTTGGACGCAATCGGGTTACCCCCCCCATCCACAATGCTGACCGAGTACAGCTTGATGAAGGTGTCCGGAAAAGCGTCTGCCAAGAGATCGTTTAGTGGGATGGTGGCCACCACGGTGCCCTTGAACTCGCCATCCTCCGAAATTGGGCTGTGAATTTCCATGTAGACCGCATTGGACTCTGCCAAAAAAGGCCGTGAAAACACAGGCAGACGGGTCTCCCGCGCCGTGTTGAAGGCCCAGTAACTTTCTGCATCTTCCACGGTTTGATACAAGGGGTGAATGGTGTCGGAGGAGCGCAAGGGTGGCAATGCCACTTGAGTGACCCGGCGCTCGAGATCAATCACCATGACGGAGTTGATTTCCGGATATTCAGCCAACAATGCATTGGCGGCGGTTTTGAAGGTGTCGGGTCCACCTTTCAATCGATGTTCAACTCCCCGAGCAATTTGTGTCACTCGGTCTTGCGTGGCCAGCAAACGGGAGCGAATGTTGTTGCGGGCATTTTCCACATCACGGGTCACCCGCAGTTGGGCCTGACTTTGGTCTTCTGCGTACAAATTGTAAAAAAAGGCGCCCATGGCCAGGATGAATAGAATCATCCCCACCAGCGGGGTAGCCCACACCAACGGGCTGGTACGAGGTTGATCGATCAGGCGCACGGGAACATCATCAGAAGTGGGTATACGCCAGTGTACAAAACCTGGTGACGCTCGTGCCAAGAATTGTGGATAACCCTAAATCATTCCATAATATGAAAATCAACATCGCGATTTGAAAAATTCAGAATTAGGCATGTTACTCTAATTGGAACATGATGGCCGAGCCACAAGCCTGAGCCGTCCAAACAGGAGAATCCCCAAGGAGGAAGGAATGTCTGCACTGCCCAATTTTCCACAATCAAACGATCCTGACTTTCAGGAAACCCAAGAGTGGCTAGATGCCCTGGAAGCTGTTTTGGAGCGCGAAGGCCCCGAGCGCGCGCATTTTTTGCTGGAGCAGTTGATTGACAAAGCCCGTCGCAGTGGGGCTTACATTCCTTTCTCGGCCAATACCGCTTACGTCAATACCATCCCCGTTCATCTGGAAGAGCGTTGCCCCGGCAACATGGAATACGAGGAACGTCTGCGCAGCTGGATGCGATGGAATGCCATGGCCATGGTGGTGCGGGCCAACCGCAAAGAGCCTGCCGACGGTGGTGACTTGGGTGGGCACATTGCGTCATTCGCTTCACTGGCCACCATGTTGGGTGTTGGCTTTAACCATTTTTGGCACGCCGAAGATGACAGCCACGGTGGTGATCTTCTGTATCTTCAAGGCCACGTGTCCCCCGGTATTTATGCTCGCGCTTTCCTGGAAGGCCGTTTGACCGAAGAGCAGTTGAACAATTTCCGCCAGGAGGTGGATGGCAAAGGGTTGTCCAGCTACCCACACCCCAAGTTGATGCCCGATTTCTGGCAGTTCCCCACGGTGTCCATGGGTCTGGGTCCTTTGATGGCCATTTACCAGGCCCGTTTCTTGAAGTACTTGCATGCCCGGGGCATTGCAGACACGTCCAAGCGCAAAGTGTGGGTGTTCTGCGGCGACGGCGAAATGGACGAGCCTGAATCGTTGGGTGCCATTGGTTTGGCTGCACGGGAAAAACTCGACAATCTGGTGTTTGTCGTGAACTGTAACCTGCAGCGTCTGGATGGCCCGGTGCGCGGCAACGGCAAAATTATTCAGGAATTGGAAGGTGAATTCCGCGGTGCTGGCTGGAACGTCTTGAAGGTGATTTGGGGCGGGTATTGGGATCCACTCTTGGCCCGTGACAAAGAGGGCCTGTTGCGAAAGGTGATGGAAGAAATGGTGGACGGCGAATACCAGAATTGCAAGGCCAATGATGGAGCTTATGTTCGCAAAAACTTCTTTGGCAAACACCCCAAGTTGCTGGAAATGGTCGCGCGCCTCACCGATGAGGACATTTGGCGCTTAAACCGCGGCGGCCACGACCCGCACAAGGTGTATGCCGCCTACAAGTCAGCCACGGAGCACCAGGGTCAACCCACCGTGATTCTGGCCAAAACCGTGAAAGGTTTTGGCATGGGTAAAATTGGTGAGGGCAAAAACACCACGCACCAACAGAAAAAGCTGGACGATCAGTCCATTCGTGAATTCCGGGATCGTTTCAATATTCCCATTCCGGATGACAAACTGCCCGAGGTGCCCTTCTACAAACCGTCCGAGGACACGCCGGAAATTCAGTACCTCCACGAACGCCGCAAAGCCTTGGGTGGATATTTGCCCAAGCGCCGCCGCGAGGCTGACGAAAAGTTGAAGGTGCCTGGATTGGATGCATTCCAGGCTGTGCTGGAACCCACCAAGGAAGGTCGTGAAATTTCCACCACACAGGCCTTTGTACGGGTGTTGACTGCACTGGTGCGTGACAAGGAGATTGGTTCCCGCGTGGTACCGATTGTGCCCGATGAAGCCCGCACCTTTGGCATGGAAGGCATGTTCCGCCAGTTGGGCATTTACTCATCCCAAGGCCAGTTGTACGAGCCAGTCGACAAAGACCAGGTGATGTACTACCGCGAAGACAAAGCCGGCCAAATTCTGGAAGAGGGCATCAACGAAGCTGGTGCCATGAGCAGCTGGATTGCGGCAGCCACCTCCTATTCCACCAACAACCGGGTGATGATTCCGTTCTACATCTACTATTCGATGTTCGGTTTCCAGCGCATTGGCGACCTGGCTTGGGCTGCCGGCGATATGCAAGCCCGTGGTTTCATGCTGGGTGGAACAGCCGGGCGCACCACGCTCAATGGCGAAGGCTTGCAACACGAAGATGGCCACAGCCACATTCTGTCCTCCACCATTCCCAACTGCGTGAGCTATGACCCTACTTTTGCCCACGAGTTGGCTGTGATCATTCAGCACGGTTTGAAGCGCATGGTGGAAGACCAGGAAAACGTGTTCTATTACCTCACCGTCATGAACGAGAACTATGCCCAGCCAGGCCTGAAGCCTGGCACTGAAGAGGGCATCATCAAAGGCATGTATGTGTGCCGTGAAGCGGGCATCAAGAGCGACAAGCGTGTGCAGTTAATGGGGTCGGGCACCATTTTGCGCGAGTCTTTGGCAGCAGCCGAGTTGCTGGAGCAAGACTGGGGCGTGGCCGCCGATGTATGGTCTGTCACCAGCTTTACTGAGTTGCGCCGTGAAGGACTGGATGTAGAGCGGCACAATTTGCTCAACCCCGAGCAACCCGCCAGGAAAGCCTATGTGACTGCTCAACTGGAGCAAAGTGCAGGTCCGGTGATTGCATCGACCGATTATATGAAGCTGTTTGCCGACCAGATTCGTCCCTTCATGCCCAAAGGCCGTGAATACAAGGTGCTGGGCACGGATGGGTTTGGTCGATCCGATTTCCGCTACAAGCTGCGCGAGCACTTCGAGGTGAACAAGCATTTTGTGGTGTTGGCCGCTTTGAAGGCACTGGCCGATGAAGGCAAACTGCCCGCCACAGCGCCCGCCGAAGCGATCAAGAAATACGGAATCAATCCCAACAAGGTCAACCCAGCTTACGCATAAGCTCGGGCAACAAGACAGTCGAGAGGAATGCCATGACCATTGAAATTCAAGTGCCCGACATTGGTGACTTTGACGGGGTTGAAGTGATCGAAGTGTTGGTGAAAGTGGGTGACACCGTGCAGGCCGAGCAGTCCATCATCACGGTGGAGTCTGACAAAGCCAGCATGGAAATCCCCAGCCCGCAAGCGGGTGTTATCAAGGAATTGAAGGTAAAGCTGGGTGACAAGGTGAAACAAGGCACCTTGATGATGTTGTTAGACCCAGTGTCTGCCTCAGGCTCAACAGCTGAGCCCGCCGCTGTCGAGACAGCCAAAGCGGTAGCGCCTGTTGTTGCCTCAGCGCCTGCGCCAGCGCCAGCCCAGTCGGCGGCACCCGCTGCTGCTGTGGTGGCCCCAGTCTTGTCTACACCCGCCGCCGTGGTTGAAGCCCACGTACCCATGCCCCCATCGGCCAATGCGCCACATGCCAGCCCATCGGTGCGCAAGTTTGCCCGTGAGTTGGGTGTGGACTTGCAAAAGCTGAGCGGCACGGGTCCAAAAGGCCGCATCACGCCCGATGATGTACGCAATTTCGTCAAGGCCGCTGTGGCGGGTGTGTTGGTTGGCGGTGGAACCTCTGGCTCGCCACAACGTGGCGGCGGTGCTGGGCTTGATTTGCTGCCCTGGCCAAAACTGGATTTCGCCAAGTTTGGTGAAACTGAAGAACTGGAACTGTCGCGGATCAAGAAATTGTCAGGCCCCAATTTGCACCGCAATTGGGTCATGATTCCGCACGTCACCCAATTCGACGAAGCCGACATCACCGACCTTGAGAAATTCCGGGTGGACACCAACGCCGCTTTGGCCAAGCAGGGCGTCAAGCTCACCATGCTGGCCTTTGTGATGAAGGCTTGTGTGGCTGTACTTAAGAAATATCCGGCTTTCAACAGTTCTTTGTCCGAAGATGGCAGCAAACTCATCCTGAAGAAATTCTGGAACATTGGTTTTGCTGCAGATACACCGCAGGGTTTGGTGGTGCCTGTGGTCAAGAATGTGGACCAGAAAGGGTTTTCCCAAATTGCGGCCGAGCTGGGTGAATTGTCTGCCCAAGCGCGGGACGGCAAGTTGAAGGGTGGCGACATGCAGGGCGCGACCTTCACCATTTCATCGCTGGGTGGCGTGGGCGGAACCTTGTTTACACCCATCATCAATGCACCCGAAGTGGCCATTTTGGGCTTGTCCAAGTCCGCCATGAAACCGGTGTGGAATGGCAAAGAGTTTACGCCGCGCTTGATGTTGCCGTTGAGCTTGAGTTATGACCACCGTGTGATTGACGGTGCGCAGGCGGCCCGTTTTACCACTGAGCTGGCGGCTGTGTTGGCCGACATGCGCAAAGTGTTGCTGTAAGGGGGCGAACATGAACAAATTGATTGTTCCCGATATCGGGGATTTCGACTCGGTTGAAATCATCGAGGTGTTGGTGAAAGAAGGCGATGTGGTCAGCAAAGAGCAGTCGCTGATCACGGTTGAATCCGACAAAGCCAGCATGGAAATTCCAGCGTCGACGAGCGGAAAAATTACCCGCTTGTTGGTCAAGCTGGGAGACAAGGTCAGCACAGGGTCAGAGATTGCAGAGATTGACGCGGACGCTGGCTCTGCCGACGCGGCCGCGGTGACTGCATCCCAAGCACAGGCACCTGCAGCCACACCGGCGGCTGTTGCAGTAACCGCCCCAGTGCCTGTTGCTGTTTTAGCATCTGCTGCGTCCAGTTATGCGGGCCATGTGGACATCACTTGCGACCTGCTGGTGTTAGGCGCTGGTCCTGGGGGTTATTCGGCTGCATTCCGCAGTGCTGACCTTGGATTGAACACGGTGCTGGTCGAGCGTTACAGCAGCCTGGGCGGCGTTTGCCTGAATGTGGGTTGTATCCCCTCCAAGGCCTTGCTGCACACAGCCCAAGTGCTGGAAGAAGCACAACACATTGGTGAACATGGCATTTCTTTTGCAGCACCCCAGGTTGATTTGGACAAGCTGCGCGCTCACAAGGCGGGTGTGGTGGGCAAGCTGACCAGCGGTTTGGCCGGTATGGCCAAGGCTCGAAAAGTTCAGGTGGTGCAGGGTGTTGGGGAGTTTGCAAGCCCCAATCACCTGACGGTGACCGCCGGTGATGGCAGCCAGAAGGTCATTCAGTTTGCCAAAGCCATTATTGCGGCTGGTTCGCAGCCTGTGCATTTGCCCTTCATTCCCGATGACCCCCGCATCGTGGATTCCACCGGGGCTTTGGAATTGCGGCAAATTCCCAAACGCATGTTGATTGTGGGCGGCGGCATTATCGGGCTTGAAATGGGCACGGTCTATTCCGCGTTGGGTGCCCGTCTGGACGTCGTTGAAATGCTGGATGGCCTGATGCAGGGTGCCGATCGGGATTTGGTGAAGGTTTGGCAAAAACGGAATGCCCCCCGGTTTGATCACATTCTGTTGAAAACCAAGACGGTGGCGGTGGAGGCCAAGCCAGAGGGCATTCTCGTGACCTTCGAAGGTGAGCAGGCCCCCAAAGAGCCACAGTTGTACGACATGGTCTTGGTGTCCGTGGGTCGAACACCGAATGGCAAGAAAATTGGTGCAGAGCATGCTGGTGTGGCGGTGACTGACCGGGGCTTCATCCCGGTGGACAAGCAAATGCGCACCAATGTGCCGCACATATTTGCGATTGGTGACATTGTGGGTCAGCCCATGCTTGCCCACAAGGCGGTGCATGAAGGCCATGTGGCTGCAGAGGCTGCTGCTGGTGAAAAGTCTTTCTTCGATGCACGGGTTATTCCGTCGGTGGCTTACACACACCCCGAAGTGGCCTGGGTTGGGTTAACGGAAGAACAGGCCAAAGACCAAGGCGTCAAAGTCGGCAAAGCGGTATTTCCTTGGGCTGCGTCGGGGCGGGCCATTGCCAACGGCGCAGACGACGGTTTTACGAAGTTGATTTTTGATGAGGCCACGCACAGGGTGCTGGGCGGCGGTATTGTCGGCATGGGTGCTGGCGATCTCATTGGTGAGGTTTGTCTGGCCGTTGAAATGGGGGCCGATGCCACCGATATCGGTAAAACCATTCACCCCCACCCCACGCTGTGCGAGAGTGTGGGCATGGCTGCTGAAGTGTTTGAAGGCCACTGCACGGATTTGCCACCGGCTCGAAAGAAGTAATTCTTTCGGTCGGGACCTTGAACAAGCCATTCCGCGGTGCGGGTGGCTTGCTTTTTTATAGGCTTGCTGGCTTTACAATACAGTTTTAGCGAGGCGACCATGCGATTGATTCTGGCCATATTCTTGCCCCCGGTGTTGTTTTTCACCATTGGTCGCCCATTGGCGGGCTTGATTTGCCTGGTTCTGCAACTCACGCTGATCGGCTGGGTTCCTGCCGCATTGTGGGCGGTGTATGCCTTGAGCCAGTACAAAACAGACCAACGCATCAAAGAAGCCCTGGGTCACCGGGGGTAATGCTTTCCAGGCTCTGCAACCCATCGGGTTGCGCACGCCACTCGGACCGATTGTTCTCATTCATATTCAGCACATTTCATGGACGCACACAGTCTCAAACAGCAAGTGGCCAAAGCCGCGCTTCAATACGTCACACCCAACACCATTTTGGGCGTGGGCACTGGTTCAACCGTGGACTGCTTCATTGATGCACTCGCCGAGGCGGGCATTGCGCTGAAAGGGGCTGTGTCCTCATCGGTGCGTTCAGAGAAAAAACTCCGTGACATCGGCGTGCCCATTGTCGACATGAACGATGTCACGGAACTGTCGGTGTATGTGGACGGTGCCGATGAAATTGACCCCGCCTACCACCTGGTCAAAGGGGGTGGTGGTGCGCTCACCCGAGAAAAAATTGTGGCCGATATTTCCCGCCAGTTTGTGTGCATTGCCGATGCTTCCAAGCTGGTGGATGTATTGGGGCGGTTTCCCTTGCCGGTGGAGGTGCTGCCCATGTCCCAACAGGCGATTGCACGAAAGTTAACCGCGCTGGGTGGTCAGGTGAAGTTGCGGGAAGGGTTCACCACCGACAATGGCAACGTTATTCTGGACGTATCTGGATTGCGCATTACTGACCCTGTGGCGTTGGAACAGACCATCAACCATTGGCCCGGTGTGGTCACCAATGGCCTGTTTGCCCTGCGCAAAGCCGATGTGGTGTTGATCGGTTCGCCCGAAGGCGTCAGGACGCTGCGCTAAGCTCTGCCAACCGCGTTGCAGCGGGCTTTAATCAGCCTTTCAGTAGCCTGAGGCCACACGCTTGGGGTGTTTACACCCCCCAACGCGCGAGAACGTGGCACAATTAAATCGCGTAACGTGTTGCATGTGACAAATTCCTGTCACACGGCTGTGACACAGTATCAGCGTGGCATTCACCCAAAAAATTGCACCCAAGGAAGAGACAATGACTGAACACACCTCCAAACAATACGACGCCGAGCTGGAATCGCTGCGCTCTCGCGTGCTGCAGATGGGTGGTTTGGTTGAGAATCAGATTGTGTCGGCCATCGAAGGATTGGGCGCATCCGACACGAATATTTTCAAGGAAGTGATTCGCCGCGAACAGGAAGTCAACCAGATTGAAATGGAAATCGACGAGCTGTGCAACCACATTCTGGCCCGTCGTCAACCGGCTGCCGTGGACCTGCGCTCGGTGATTGTGGCCATCAAGATGATTCGTGACCTTGAGCGCATTGGTGATGAAGCGGAGAAAGTGGCCCGCATGGGCATGATGATTGCCGATGCAGGCAAGAACTTTGTTCCCAAAGTGGATTTGCACCGCATTTCAAGCAGTGCGATTGCCATGCTGCGCAAGGTGCTGGACGCCTATGCCCGCGTGAATGCGGTGTCGGCGGCTGAAGTGGTGAAAGCGGACCTGGAAGTGGACGATGAGTTCAAGGCCATTTTGCGGCAGCTCATCACCTTCATGATGGAAGACCCACGAACCATCTCGCGCTCAATTGAAATTCTCTTCATCGCCAAGGCGATTGAGCGGATTGGCGATCACTCCAAAAACATGTCGGAGCATGTGGTGTACATGGTCAAAGGCCGGGATGTTCGCCATCGCGGTCCTGAGGCCATTGCCCAGGAAGCGTCTGACGAATAAACAGCAGCGGGGTTGGCCATTGAGGCCACCCACGGCTTACCAGTAGCCGGGTCTGCCCATCATCCACCAGGCGGTAAATACCCGAATGGTTGGGCTAACAGCCATCACCGACAACACGTAGAACACCGCGCACAGGCTTGAGCCGGTGGTCTCGATACCCATCCCAAGAAGAAAAAGGCTGCTGGTCAGCACCGACCAGCGGCGCATGTAGGTGAGCAAATGGCGGCGATGCGCTTTGTTGTGGGCGATCGCAGCGTGGCGTCTGAAGACTTCAGCCTGATTGACATCCTGAAACAACCAGTCGTAGAGCAGGTATTGTGCGAATCTGGATTTGGGCGCCATGTCCACCTCCGGCTAAATTCACCGAGTCAGTGACCAGTATGCGCCCGCTGGGCGGCCCTGAAAAGGCCGCCAATGCAACCCTGGGTGGATCAGTTGGCTGGCGGAACATAGCCCGCGGCTTGTACGTTTCCGTCACCAAAGAAATGCTTGTCCATTTGTTCCATCAGGTATTTGCGGGCGCGCACGTCGGCCAGGCTCAAACGGTTTTCATTGACCAGCATGGTTTGGATTTTCAGCCATTCCTGCCAGGCCTGTTTGGACACGTTTTCAAAAATTTTCTTGCCCAGTTCGCCCGGTGCGGGTGGAAAATCAAGACCTTCGGCTTCTACGCCAAGTTTGATGCAGTGTACGGTGCGTGCCATGTTGACTCCTTGTTACAGCGGCGCGGCTGTTTTTTCATATGTGACAAAATCGAAACCCCACGGCCGCTCGCCAGCCGGTGGGTTGTGTATGCGATGTGTTTCGTGGAACCGTGATTTTGGCCAGGCTGGAAACTGCGCATCGCCCGCGAAATCTGCATGGATCTCGGTCAGTAGAAGCGTGTCTACCCAGCCTTGTTCCACGGCCTGTGCATATAGGTTGCTGCCGCCAATCAAAAAAACTTGGTCAAACGGAGCTAACCATGCCAATGCCTGTTCCAGAGTGCTTGCGACGGCAATGGCTGTTTCCCCGCCAGCGGGCAATGCTTGTGGGGGGTGAATCACCGCACGGGGGCTGCCGTCTTTTGCGGGGGCAGGAGCCCAATCCGTTTGCTGGGTCAGGACCACATTCAAGCGCCCGGGCAATGGGCGGTTGATGGACTCATAGGTTTTTCGACCCATCAGCACAGGGCAGCCCAGTGTGGTTTGCTTGAAATAGGCCAAGTCTTCGGGCAGGTGCCAGGGCAAGCGGTTCTCAATGCCAATGACGCCATTGCGGGCCACGGCTGCGATCAGACTCACTTTCATTACACGGCCACCGGTGCCTTGATGTGGGGGTGGCTCTGGTAATTCACAATGTCGAAGTCCTCAAAGCGGTAGTCAAAAATGCTGTCCGGCTTTCGGTGAATAACCAACTGTGGCAATGGCAATGGTTCCCGCTGCAGTTGAGTGTCAACCTGCTCCATGTGGTTGCTGTAGAGGTGGCAGTCGCCACCGGTCCAAATGAAGTCACCCACGTCCAGGTTGCACTGCTGCGCCACCATGTGGGTGAGCAATGCATAGCTCGCGATGTTGAACGGTACGCCGAGAAAAATGTCGGCACTGCGCTGGTAGAGCTGGCAGCTCAGCTTGCCGTCGGCCACGTAAAACTGAAACAGGGCGTGGCAGGGGGGCAATTTCATGTTGTCAATTTCAGCCACGTTCCAGGCGCTCACGATGTGACGGCGGGAATCCGGGTTGTTGTTGATTTGTTTCATCAACTGCGAAATCTGGTCGATGTGTCGGCCATCGGCGGTGGGCCAACTGCGCCACTGCACACCATACACTGGGCCGAGGTTACCCTGTTCGTCGGCCCATTCATCCCAAATGCTCACCCCGTTTTCTTTCAGGTAGGCAATATTGCTGTCGCCTTTGAGGAACCACAGCAGTTCATGGATGATGGAGCGCAGATGCAGTTTTTTGGTGGTCACCATGGGGAAACCATCTTGCAGATTGAACCGCATCTGGTAACCAAACACCGAGCGTGTGCCTGTACCTGTTCGGTCCATTTTGTCGGTGCCGTGGTCGCGCACGTGGCGCATCAGGTCGAGGTATTGTTTCATGGGCGAAGTCAGCGGTCAGTGAACAGACGATACGTGGGTATACCAATGAATGATTTACCCACCAATGCCTCCAGTTTAACTGTTCAATCCCCCAGTTCGTTCAGGCAAGCAGGTGTTTTTCGGCCTTTTGGTCGATGAACTGCAGCGATGCCAGTTTTGCATACAGGCCTTGTCGCGCCATCAACTCCCGATGGGTGCCCATTTCCACGATTTGTCCTTCGTTCATGACCACAATCCGGTCCGCGGCCATGACGGTGGCCAAGCGGTGGGCAATGATCAATGTGGTACGCCCGTGGCGGGACTGCTCAATGGCCAGCTGCACCAAGCGTTCACTTTCGGCGTCCAGGCTGGCGGTGGCTTCGTCCAGCAGCAGCAGGCCTGCGTTGCGCAAAATAGCCCGTGCAATCGACACCCGCTGACGTTCGCCGCCGCTGAGCCGTACGCCTTTTTCACCCACGGAGGTGTTCAAGCCTTCTGGCAAGCGTGTCACAAACTGAATGGCTGCTGCATCGGTTAAGGCTTGCAGTACATCGGCCTCACTGGCTTGTGGTTTGCCATAGCGCACGTTGTCACCCAAGGTGCCTGAGAACACCACAGCCTCCTGAGACACGTAGGCGCAGTGTTCCCGCCAGCCGGTCACATCCAGATGCTCCAAGGGGGTGTTCTCGATCAGAATCTGGCCGCTGCGAACGTCATACCAGCGCAGCAAGAGGTTGAACAAGGTGGACTTGCCGGCACCCGAGGGGCCTACCACCGCGACAGTTTCACCCCGACGTATGGTCAGGTTGAAGTCACTGAGCACGGATTTGTCCGGGGCTGACGGGTAGGCAAAATCCACGTGGTTGAATTCAATGTGAAAGCCGCCCTGTTGTTGGGGCGAGGGTAGGCCGCGGCTGCGGATCATGGTGTTCAGGTTGAGCAACTCCACCAGGCGCTCTGCAGCGCCCGCGGCACGCTGAAATTCACCCAATACTTCGGATAGTGCGGCAAAACCACCGCCGACAAAAGCTGCGTACATCACGAACTGGGCCAATTCGCCACCGCTCATTTGGCCGTTGGCCACCGCTTTGGCGCCCATCCACAACACCACCACCAAGCCTGCAAAGGCCAAACCGATGGCGACGAACAGCAGGGCTGCCCGGTTGACCGTGCGGTGTTTGGAGGTGGTGTACATGCGCTCAGACGACGCGTTGAATTTGGCAGCCTCCGTGCCTTCCTGATTGAACGCTTGGACGGTGGTGATTTGGTTCAGTACTTCCTGCGCAATGGCGCTGCTGTCGGCTAGCTTGTCCTGACTGGCGCGCGACAAGGTCCGCACGCGGCGGGCCAGCACCACCACGGGCACCATCACGACCACCACCAGTACCAGCACTGCGCCCGACAAGTAGGGGCTCGTCAATACCAACATGACCAAACCGCCGAGGGTGGTCAGGCTGTTGCGCAGTGCAAAAGACAGGCTGCTGCCCACCAATGTTTGAATGAGTGTGGTGTCTGCGGTGAGCCGCGACAGCACTTCACCCACTTTCAGTGTTTCAAAAAATTCAGGCCGTTGAATCAACAGGTGCCCGTACACCCGGTTGCGCAAGTCGGCCGAGATGCGCTCGCCCAGCGTGGTCACCAAATAGAAGCGGCAGGCGGTGGCCACCGCCAGTATGAATACCACCAGCAGAATCAAACCAAAGGCCCGGTTCAGGCCCTCGGGGTGTTGGCCTTGAAGAAAGCCGCTGTCGATGAGCCAGCGAAACAGCATGGGCATGCTCAGTGACATGGCGGAGCCTGTGAGCAGCGCTGCCAGCGCTGCGCCAGCCCATGCTTTGTGGGGTTTCAGCAGGCTGGTCAGCGTATTCCCCAGTGTTTTAAACCGGTTGGCAGGCAAGGAGATCGGTGCGGTGGTCTGGTTCATGATTGGGGCTTACAAGGTCATGGGCCGATCATACCCGGTCATTTCGAGGTATCCATGCCCCCATCGTTGTCTGCCCGTGGTTTCTACCGTCACGGCACCTTCCCAATACAGTGTGCCAGTGCTGGTGCGGGCATCCAGTTCCTGGTCGGGCATCATGGGTTTCACATGGAAGCGTTGCCTGTCCAGAATCAACACCTGTTCGACGGGGTAAACCACGCCTGTGCGGGGTGATGTCCAGCTTTGCAAGGTTTGAAATTCCACTGTGTTAAAGGTGTGTACCTGGCCTTGCGCGTTGCGCAGTGCAGCATGGGTCCAGATGGGCTTTACCATTTTTCCAGGCACTGGTTTTGGGCGGATTTGAAACGCCATCAGCGATTCACCCGCTGTGCCTTGCAGCCCAACCCAGTCCCAACCCTGCGCATCGGGTGCCAGCACCGTGCTGGACCATTCATGGTCCATCCAGAAACTGCCTTCCACTGGCAGTGTCTTGCCATCCACTTGAACAGTGCCGCTGCTTTTCAAGTGGGGTAGGGTGATGTAGTAACTGGACTGGGTTTCACCGGGCCCTTTGCGTGAGTATCCGTTGTTGCCTTGAAACCAAGGCGTTTGGGTTTGTGCCATTTGAAGCATGAGGCTCATTTCTTGAGCCTGAATGTGACACTGCCATGCATCACCGTTCTGGCTGGACAAGGTCCAGCCTGGCATTTGCAGGTCCAGCACTTTGGCTGGTGTGTTTCGAATGGCTGACAGCCCCGAGCCCGCCCTGCGTATGGTTTGTGCGTGTACCAAGTGGCCTTGGCTGGGCATGGCAACGGCTGCATGTGCAAACAACAATTGGCTGGGATTGAACCGGCTTGGGTTGTCGACATCCACCTCGGGCGACGAGCGGAAGAAGGTGATTTGCAGGCCCAGTGGGCTTGCCAAACCGGGGCTGTTGAACCAACCGGTGAAATACCACCATTCGGTTCGAAAACCGGGATGTGGGCCGTGGTCTCGGGGTAGTTGGGGAGTCAGGTCGGCACGGGGCTGGTCGTACAGTCGGTTGGCCCTGCCCAGGGCCGGGTTTGCAAGCGGTACTGTCACGCCGGCAGCCGCCAAAAACTGCAAACAGGTACGCCTGTTCATCATCATGACCAGTCCTCTTTGAGTTGCATCAGCAATTGGTGTTGCAAATGGCTGCGCAGCGCCAGGGTGACCGTCAAGGTTGACATCACCATCAACACTGCCACCATGACCAGCAAATCCCGCCAAGGGGTAAACCATTCCATGGTCCAGTGAAAGGACTGTGGGTTGACCACGAAGACCAAAATAGCCGCAAATGACAAGCCGATTGCCAAGCCCATGCCTGCGGCCAGTGCACTGGACAGTAACGCTTCACGCACCAGCAGTCTTACCAATAGTTTGCGTGTAGCCCCCATGGCACCGAGCAATGCAAATTCGCGTCGCCGTTGCAAGGCCATGGCTGAAAAGGTGGTGCCCACACCAAACAGGCCGATCACCACAGCAGCCACTTCCAGCAAGTAGGTCACCGCAAAACTGCGGTCAAAAATCGCGAGGCTTGCTTGCCTGATCTCGCCCGGTTCGGCGAAGGTATACCGCGCTGATTCACCGGTGTTGACCAGTTGGGCTGTCAGGTTTTTTACAATGGTTTGAGGCGTTGTGCCTGCGCTGGGCCAGATGGCGCCTTGCGTGTCTCGCAGTGGGTTGTTGTTCTGTGTCGCCAGGCGCATGACCTGCGCCTTGGGTACCACGATGGCGCCGTGCTGGCGGGAATAGTCTCGCCACACACCCATCACCTGCGCGTTCAGTTGTAGCCCACCGTCCAGGTGCAAAGTGAAGGTACTGCCATTGTGCAATCGGTAAATATCCACCATGGGCTCACTGACCCACACCGGAATGTGGTCTGTTTTCAAGGCTGGGTGTTGAGCACCGATCAGGGGCAAGCGCTGGTCGGCTTGGGTCATGTCCAAGGGTCGAACAATTAACTCCACCGGTGGGCGCAGCGGGTCCAACACCATACTTTGGCTACCCCAAAACTCGGCGCGTTCAACACCTGCTGCATGCTGGATGAGTGTTTGCAGGTTTGGGGAAATAGACTGTGATTGCACATCGATTACTTTCATGTAAAGCGGTGCGGGCAGCACCTGGTTCAGCCACACATCCAGCGACTGGCGAAAACTGAAAATCATGACATGCATGGCCACCACCAGGGCAAAACTGGCTACCACACCCGACAGACCCACACTGAGCAAATTGGGTGTACTGGCCAGCCGAGAACGGGCCAATTGCCCGAGTGTGTGAAGTGCTTCGGGTGGACGCACAAACAACCGCACTGCCAAGCCCAACAATGCGATGCCACCAAACAGCCCCAGTGCCACCGCCAAATAACCACCCACGGGAATGTTGCCCACAGGCGGAATCCAAAGGCAGGCCACCGCCAGCGCACACAGGGCCAAGCCCAGCCAATGCGCCCGGTTGGCAAACCGAAGCCCCGCCTCTTCAGTGCCAGCCCGCATGCGCTGCGCAATCGCCATCTGGGCAGTGTGTTGAGACGGTGCCAGTCCGCCCAGCAGGGTGGCCAGCAGACCAAAGCCCATAAAGAGCAGGGCATCCAGGGGCTGCACTGTCAGTGCATGACTCGCCGTGTTGAAATAGCCAGCCCCCAGGTCTACTCCAAGTTTTTCAACCACCCCTTGGGCCAGACCAACCCCCAGTGCAACCCCAAGGATTGAGCCCACCAGGCCACACACGGCGCTTTCGAACAGCACCTGTAGTCGCAGCCGAGTGACAGATGTTCCCATGGCCGCCAGCAAAGCCCATTGGCGGGACCGTTGCGCCACGGCCAGCATCTGTGTTGAAAAGCTTAAAAAGCCACCCGTGAGAAGCGCCACCATCGCCAGAATGGACAGATTGGCCCGATATGCCTGCGAAACAGCGGCGCCACGGGTGGACTGTTCACGGGGTGTTTCAAACCGACCGACAGCTGAAAAGGTTTTGGCATGCGCTGCCATAAAGGCGTCCACTCGCACACCTTCCTGTAACTTGATGTCCACACGGGATATCTTGCCGATGGCGCCCAGCTTCCACTGCAGGGCCGCGATGTCGGACATGGCCAACAGTTGGCCGCTACCAGCAGCGGGTAAACTGCCGGCAATCATCCAGCGCACGGGTTTTCCGTTCATGTCGGCCAGCACAACGGGGCTTCGCTGGCTTTTTTGCGCATGGGCTTGCTGGTGAAGAGCCTCACGCAAACTGGCGCTGATAAATACGGTGTTGCTGGCAATCAGTGGTATTTCACCGCGTGTTGGTGCAGCGGCACTGCTGTCGACTTGGCCCACCAAGTTGGGCGTGATGGCTGCGGATTGAAACACATCCAGCCCCAGCCAACGCACCGTTTGATTCAAACCTTCCAAACGCACGCGCTGGTCAATCACGGGTGCTGCCGTGTGCACCTCGGGCAGTTCCGCGATGGTCTCCAACAGGGTGTCGGGCAGCCACTGGTTGTGGGGCAGCAGTTGAACATCCGCTTGCCCCGAAAACTGTTGAACACCCTGGTTGAACTGCGCCAAAGCTTCTTGGTGAATGAGGTGCACGGCCAGCCCCAGGCCCACGCCCACGGCAATGGACAATGTGGTGATTAACCATTTCACTGGTTGATCCCGCATAGCACCTTGCAACAGCAGAAGCATCAATCGCAAACGCGGCCCAAAGCCCTTCACGTTCAGCCTCCAGCCAAGCGGTGTTGGGTGAGATTCAGTTTGCGCTGCAAGCGGCCAGCGGCACGTTCGGAGTGCGTGACCATGACCAAGGCGCAGCCTTGTTGTTTGCAAGCGTCCAGCAGAACCGTCAATACATTGTCCGCATTGTCTTCGTCCAGGTTACCGGTGGGTTCATCCGCCAGCAGCAATGGCGGAGTCAAAGCAAGAGCCCGGGCAATCGCCACACGCTGCTGTTCGCCACCCGACAGTTCACGGGGGTAGCGCGATGTTTTGTCTGCCACACCCACCAGTTCCAGCAAGCGCATGCAGTGAGCCTCGTCGGGTGTTTTCCCTGCCAGTAAGAATGGCAACTCAACATTCTGACGTGCGGTGAGGTGGGGCATCAGGTAGTAGGCCTGAAATACCAGGCCCACATGCTCAAGCCGTCTGGCAGCTTGCTGATTGGCTGACCAGTGCTGAATGTTCTCGCCTTGCCACAACACATCACCGCTGTCGGCGCTGTCCAGACCCGCCATGAGGTGGAGCAGGGTGGACTTTCCAGAGCCTGATTCACCCACGACAGCCAGTGTTTCACCGGCCTGCAACTGCAAGCTGACATCCGAAAAAAGTTGGGCACCCCCCAATGACTTGCCCAGGTGCTGCACTTCCAGTGGCAGGTTGTTTAGCGGCTGCGGATGCTGCATGTCAGCGCCTTCAAGGTGATTACTCGGCCATGCCGCTGACGACGGTGCTGTACCCAGCATCCACATAGGTAATTTCGGCAGTCACTCCCCGTGCAAGGTCAGACAGCAAAAATGCCGCCACATTGCCCACATCCTGAATGGTCACATTGCGACGCAAAGGCGCAGCCTCCTCCACGGCATGCAGAATTTTGCTGAACCCTTTAATGCCGCTAGCCGCCAGGGTCTTGATGGGGCCAGCCGAAATGCCATTGACCCGAATGCCGCGTGGACCCAGGCTTTCAGCGAGGTATCGCACGGAAGCTTCCAGTGACGCCTTGGCCAAGCCCATGGTGTTGTAGTTGGGAACAGTTTTGACCGCACCCAGGTAACTCAATGTGAGCAGCGCGCCTTCTCGACCCTGCATCATGGGATAGGCAGCTTTGGCCAGCGCCGGGAAACTGTAGGCAGAAATGTCGTGCGCGATTTTAAAAGCCTCCCGAGAGATGCCTTCTAGGAAATCCCCCGCGATGGCTTCACGGGGTGCAAATCCGATGGCATGCACCAAGCCATCCAAACCATCCCAGTGTTTGGCCAAGTCTACAAACAGTTGGTCAATTTGGGCGTCTTCTGCCACATCCAGCGGGAAAGTCAGTGAGGAACCGAATTCGGCCGCCATGTCTTTCACGCGCTGCTCAAAACGTTCGTTTTGAAAGGTGAAAGCCAGTTCTGCACCTTGAGCCTTGCAGGATTCGGCAATGCCATATGCGATGGACCGGTTGGACAACAGGCCTGTAATGAGAATTTTTTTACCAGCGAGAAAACCCACGTTGCTTGCTCCTGAGAGAGGACATCCTGTGATTGAATTGTCCCGCTATTATAGGCGCGGCAGGCTTCGTGGGTTTGGTTTGTGCGGCGTTTCAGGGTGTCCGCACCGGCTTGCCTTGCAGCCGGGCGGGCTTGTTGATGGTTTTCAAGTGGGGGCCCCACTCAATCGGTGCAAGGTGCTCCAAAAACTGTCGTGCGCATTCGGCCCAGGTAAAGGTGCCTGCATGTGCCCGGGGAACGGACCTTCGGATGTGCAATGCAGCCAGTGCGGCTGTTCTCAGGTTGTCGTCCAATACACCCGCTCCGGACTGGCCTACCACGTCGATCGGTCCATTGACTGGAAAGGCTGCCACCGGGCATCCACAGGCCATGGCCTCCAGCAATACCAGCCCAAACGTGTCGGTTTTGCTTGGGAACACAAACACATCGGCCTGCCGATAAATTTCTGCCAGAGCAGCATGGTTTTGCATGCCAAACCAGCGTACATCGGGATGTTGTTTTTCCAGTTGTTTTTTGGCTGGCCCGTCCCCGGCCACCCACTTTTCCCCGGGCAAATCCAGGCTTAAAAAGGCCTCCAGATTTTTTTCGACTGCAACGCGGCCAGCGTATAAAAAAGCGGGTCGTTCAATCACCAGTGACTGCAGTGTTTTCAGAATCTCCACCTGCACCGGGTCATCTTCATGGGAGGCATCGGGGTTGTAGGCCAGGTTCCGTGCGGCTTGGCTGGGTTCAGGGTTGAAGCGGCTCAAGTCCACGCCACGTTGCCACAACACGCAGTTGGTCAGGCCGCGTTCACGCAGCGTATCAATCACACTTTGCGTGGGCACCATGACATTTCTGCTGGCGCCATGAAACCAGCGCAGCACGCGTGCGGTGAAGCGAATGGGTATGCCAGTCCGCGCCTTTACATATTCCGGAAACTGGGTGTGGTAAGCCGTGGTAAACGGCAACCGACGGGCTCGTGCGATGAGCCGCATCGCCAAGCCAATCGGACCCTCGGTCACAATGTGAATGGCTTGGGGCTTAAATTCGTCGATCGCCTTGCGAACACCCGCCCAAGGCCACACTGCCAAGCGAATTTCAGGGTAAGTGGGGCAGGGTACAGTCTTGAAAAACCCAGGGTGGATGACTTGCACTTCATGTCCCTGACTTTTGAGCTGCAAGCACAGTTGGGTCAATGTTTGCACCACACCGTTGATTTGAGGTGCCCAGGCATCGGTGGCGATTAAAATCCGCATTGGAATCTCCTTCAGAGGTGGCAATCCAGCCGGTTCACACCGTTTCAGCAGTCTGCGTTGCTGGTGATGCAAGCCGCTTGATCACGGGGTCCCTGTGTGGCCAGTGCACAATCTCCAAGGTGCCGCAGGGTTTTTCGACCAGGGCGGTGAGGCTTTCTACCCAGTCGCCATCATTGCAATACAACAGACCATCGACCTGTTTGATTTCTGCTTTGTGGATGTGCCCACAAACCACACCGTCGTAGCCTTGCTGCTTGGCTTCGTGAATCAACGCATTCTCGAATTCAAGAATGAAATTCACCGCGTTCTTCACTTGGTGTTTCAGGTATTGTGACAGCGACCAATAGGGGTAACCCAATCGAATCCGGATGTTGTTCAACACCCGGTTCAGCATGAGCGCAACGTTGTACAGGGTGTCGCCCAGGTAAGCCAGCCATTTGGCGTAGCGCACCACTTGGTCGAACTCATCGCCATGCACCACCCACAGGCGTTTGCCATCTGCCGTGGTGTGCACATCACGCTCCAGAATGGGAATGTCGCCAAAGGTCATTCCGCAAAATTGCCGCGCCGCCTCGTCGTGATTGCCGGGTATGAAGACCACGCGGGTGCCTTTTCTGGCCTTTCGAAGCACTTTTTGAATCACGTCATTGTGTGACTGTGGCCAATACCAGCCCTTGCGCAGCTGCCATCCGTCAATAATGTCGCCCACCAGGTACAGCGTGTCGCTCTCATTGTGCTTTAAAAAATTCAGCAGGGCATCTGCTTGGCAGCCTGGGGTGCCCAGGTGAATGTCTGAAATCCAGATGGTGCGGTAGTGCTGGTCTTTGCCACCGGTGTCGTTGAGCATGGTCTCTGTCTGTTTTGTCATCATGCAACGCATTACACGCGCGGGGTTTGACTGGCCTGTGACAAATTTGTGATTCTTTTTTTACAGTGATCCGGTGGGGCTGCGCATCACCTGGGCAGGATGACTTGCAATTGCCTGGGCTTTCTCTTATAGTTCGCCCACTCATTGGGGAGTAGCCGCCTTTCGATTGAAAAGGGCTGGTGTCAACACACTTGGTACCGAACTTGACCGTTCGACCATGGCACCCGCGGTCGCGATGTACACAGCGCTGTACGGCACGCACTTGGCAAGACCTTTGACGACTTCGCAGCCTGGTATGGCCCGGGTAGGCGAGGGAGTCATTGCGTTTACTCCGGGCCAGGAACTCTTCCATGTCATCCGCACTGCTTGTATCCACCGGCGTTATTGCCCTGGCCGAAATCGGCGATAAAACCCAATTGCTGGCATTTTTGTTGGCCACCAAATTCAAAAAACCCTGGCCCATTGTGTTGGGCATTCTGGCCGCGACGCTCATCAACCATGGTTTGGCTGGTGCGGTGGGCGCCTGGGTTACTGCCAGTGTTGGCCCGGACATCTTGCGCTGGGTGTTGGGTATTTCATTTCTGGGGATGGCTGTGTGGACCCTGGTTCCAGACCAAATTGAGAACGAGGAAGCTCAACTGGCCAGCAAATTCGGCGTGTTTGGTGCCACGTTCGTCACCTTCTTTTTGGCGGAAATGGGCGACAAAACCCAAATTGCGACAGTGGCCATGGCGGCGCACTATTCAGACGTGTTCATGGTGGTGGCTGGCACCACCCTGGGCATGTTGATTGCTGATGTACCCGCCGTGTTTGCTGGCGACAGGCTCGCCAGCAAGATCCCGATGAAGTTGGTTCACGGCGTTGCAGCTGCATTGTTTGCAGCCTTGGGCCTTGCGACCTTGTTGGGTGCTGGTGGGCGGTTTGGGTTTTAACGCGCTTCCAGGCTCTTGGGCAACCACCAGGTGAAGCCATACAACAAAGTCTTGGACACCACTTCCATGGTGGGCAGGTTTTTGCCGCGCAGGCGCAGGAATGCAATGGGCAGTTCCAGCGTGTGCGCGACCAGCAACAGCGCTGCCAAAATCAGGAAAATAGGCATGACCAAGCTCATCAGCATGTAGGCGGGTACAACAATCCAGAAGCCGTTCATGACTTTGCGCATGGATTCAAATGATTGGGGTGTCACTTTCATGGTGAGTCTGTCTCTCAGTGCGGTTGGTGATGTTTTTTGTATTGTGACAATAGGTCTTGTCAAAACTAATGTCAAGCCCGTTCCCAGCGCGCATTGACTTTCCGGTGTTCTGTTGTACAATCGCACCTCTTTCAGCGCAGGCGCGTAGCTCAGTTGGTTAGAGCACCACCTTGACATGGTGGGGGTCGTTGGTTCGAGTCCAATCGCGCCTACCACAACCTGATCCGGAATCACGTTGTGGCCTGATGGTAAAATGAAAGTGCGGCGGCTGAATTCGTCGCACTTTTTTTTTGCTCCAATCACTGCGCACCACAGCACATTGCAAGGGAAGTACTATGCCTGTCATCCGCCTGCCTGACGGATCCGAACGCGTTTTCGACAAACCTGTAACCGTGGCCGATGTGGCCATGAGCATTGGCCCCGGACTGGCCAAAGCGGCCCTTGGGGGTTATGTCGATGGCAAACAGGTGGACACCTCTCACACCATCACGCAGGACGCCAGCCTGGCCATCATCACCGAGAAAGATGATGCCGGGCTTGATCTGATTCGCCATTCCACAGCCCACTTGTTGGCCTACGCGGTGAAAAGCCTGTACCCGTCCGCCCAGGTCACCATTGGCCCGGTCATTGAAGACGGCTTTTACTATGATTTTTCCTACGAGCGGCCATTCACACCTGAAGATCTTGAGGCCATCGAGAAGAAGATGCTGGAACTGGCCAAGCTGGATGAAGTGGTCGTCCGGGAAGAATGGGACCGCGATCAGGCTGTGATGTTTTTCAAGGGCTTGGGGGAGCATTACAAGGCCGAAATCATTGCCAGCATTCCCACCAACGAGAAAATCTCCCTGTACCGAGAAGGCGATTTTATTGACCTGTGCCGTGGTCCGCACGTTCCATCCACCGGCAAACTAAAACATTTCAAGCTGATGAAAGTGGCGGGTGCCTACTGGCGTGGCGATTCCAACAATGAAATGCTGACCCGCATTTACGGCACCGCCTGGACCAAAAAAGAAGACCTGGCTGCCTACCTGCACCGCCTTGAAGAGGCCGAAAAGCGCGACCACCGAAAACTGGGCAAGCAGCTGGACCTGTTTCACATGCAGGACGAAGCGCCCGGCTTGGTGTTTTGGCACCCCAAGGGCTGGACCATTTGGCAGCAAGTGGAGCAGTACATGCGCAACGTATATCTGGACGGTGGCTACCAGGAAATCCGCTGTCCGCAGATTCTGGACCGCAAGTTGTGGGAAAAGTCGGGCCATTGGGCCAACTACAAAGAAAACATGTTCACCACCGAGTCGGAAAAGCGGGATTACGCGCTCAAACCCATGAACTGCCCCGGCCACATCGAAGTATTCAAGAGTGACTTGCGTTCTTATCGCGATTTGCCGCTGCGCTATGGTGAGTTCGGTGCCTGTCATCGCAACGAAAGCTCGGGCGCCCTGCACGGCATCATGCGGGTGCGTGGCTTCACCCAGGACGACGGTCACATTTTCTGCACGGAAGACCAGGTGCGTGACGAGGTCACCCTGTTTAACCAGGTGGCAATGAGGGTATACGCCGACTTTGGGTTCAGTGACATTGCCGTGAAGCTGGCCTTGCGGCCAGAAGCCCGCTTGGGCAGCGACGAAACCTGGGACAAAGCCGAAAACTCACTGCGGGATGCGTTGCGTGCGTGCGGCGTGGAATGGACGGAGTTGCCGGGAGAAGGCGCATTCTATGGTCCCAAAATTGAATACCACATGAAAGATAGCCTGGGCCGCTCGTGGCAGTGCGGCACCATCCAGGTGGATTTCCAGTTGCCAGGCCGGTTGGGCGCCGAATATGTTGCGGAAGACAACAGCCGCCGCACGCCCGTGATGCTTCACCGAGCCATCGTGGGTTCCATGGAACGCTTTATCGGTATTTTGATTGAAAACCACGCAGGGGCCATGCCCGTGTGGTTGTCGCCAGTGCAGGTGGTGGTGGCAACCATCACCGATGCGCACAATGAATATGCTCACACTGTGGTGCAAATGTTGAAGAAACAAGGCATTAGAGTCCAGGCCGATTTGCGTAACGAAAAGATCAATCGTAAAATCCGGGAGCAAACGCTTCAGAAGGTTCCGTATATTGCCGTGATTGGCGATCAGGAACGCGATTCTGGACAAGTTGCCGTGCGCCTGCGCGGTAACGACAACCTGGGTTCCATGCCAGTGGCCGAATTTGCACAACGCATTCTCGGCGACATTGCGGCCAGAACCTGAATTTTTATCTGACTTAAAAGAGGCACAACATCGTCGCGGAAAAGAAACATCGCACCAATGGGGAAATTCGCATTCCTGAGGTGCGTCTCATCGGAGTAGAAGGTGAGCAGCTGGGCATCGTTAAAACACTGGACGCCATTCGCATGGCCGAAGAAAACGATGTGGATTTGGTGGAAATAGCACCCCAGGCGGTGCCACCGGTGGCCAAGCTCATGGATTACGGCAAGTTCCGTTATCAAGAGCAGAAAAAGGCGCAGGAAGCCAAGTCCAAGCAGAAGCAGGTTCAAATCAAGGAAATCAAGTTCCGTCCTGGTACGGATGACGGCGACTACCAGGTAAAGCTGCGCAGCTTGACGCGTTTCCTGGAAGAAGGCGACAAGTGCAAGGTCACCTTGCGTTTTCGTGGCCGTGAAATGGCCCACCAGGAACTGGGCGCACGCCTGCTGGAACGTGTGCGGGCAGACCTGGAGGAATTGGGCACTGTGGAGCAAATGCCCAAGTTGGAAGGTCGCCAAATGGTCATGATGATCGGTCCGAAGAAGAAATAAGCGAATTCGGAGCCCTTCTGGGTGCTCCGCGTCTTGTGTAAATCGGCAGGTTCACGCTATAATCGTGGGCTTGCCGAATTTTTTTGGCAAGTAGTTTGCGCAACAGGTCTTAAAAGTATTTCAAATCAATGTGTTGAAATCACCTGCACGCACTCATTAGGAGCACCCAGATGCCCAAGATGAAGACCAAAAAGAGCGCCTCCAAGCGTTTCTTGGTCCGCTCCAGCGGATCGATCAAGCGTGGTCACGCCTTCAAGCGACACATCCTGACCAAGAAAACCACCAAGAGCAAACGTCAGCTCCGTGGTATGGAAACCGTGCATGCTTCCGACATCGGCCGCATTCGCGACATGATGCCTTACGCATAATTGAAGGAGTGAACTATGCCTCGCGTTAAACGTGGTGTTACGGCCCGTGCCCGTCACAAGAAAGTAATCGCGCAAGCCAAAGGCTTTCGCGGTCGTCGCAACAATGTATTCCGCATCGCCAAACAGGCGGTGATGCGTGCTGGTCAATATGCTTACCGTGACCGTCGCAACAAAAAGCGCGTGTTCCGCGCCCTGTGGATCACCCGCATCAACGCGGCTGTCCGCGAGCACGGCATCACCTACAGTGTGTTCATCAATGGCCTGAAAAAAGCAGCCATCGGTTTGGACCGCAAAGTGTTGGCTGACCTGGCCGTGACCGACAAGGCCGCATTTGCTGCCATCGTCGCACAGGTTCGCGCTGCTCAGGCTTAACGCCGAGTCGTCGCTGTCAGTAAAAACGGGGCCCTCGGGCCCCGTTTGTCGTTTCTGCACAGTACAATCTAAGGCTTCACTCAAAGCCGTTCCTCACACGCCAACACACCATGGATGCTTCGCTGCTCGCCATATTGACCGAGGCCAATTCGGCCATGTCACAAGCCTCAGACCCTGCTGCGCTTGAAAATATCAAAGCCCAGTTTTTGGGCAAGCAGGGCAAGGTGACTGAGCTGTTGAAGGGCATGGCAGCACTCAGCCCCGAGGAGAAAAAGACTCGGGGGGCGGAGATTAACCAGTTGAAGCAACAGGTGGAAGCCGTGTTGAATGCACGTCGCGAAGCCCTGGCCGACGCTGCCCTGCAAGTCAAGTTACAAGCTCAGGCGATTGATGTGACCAAGCCGGGTCGCAGCCGCGGAGTGGGTGGCTTGCATCCAGCCATGCGCACCCTGGAACGCATTGAAGAAATATTTACCTCCATTGGCTTCGATCTGGCCGATGGACCAGAAATCGAGACTGATTTTCACAACTTCACGGCGCTGAACACACCGGAAAATCACCCGGCCCGTTCCATGCATGACACTTTTTATGTGGAAGGTGGCAACCTGTTGCGCACCCACACCTCGCCCATGCAAGTGCGCTACATGCAAACCAGCAAGCCGCCCATTCGCATTATTGCGCCGGGGCGCGTGTACCGTGTGGACAGCGACGCTACTCACTCGCCCATGTTCCACCAGGTGGAGGGCTTGTGGATTGACGAGGGTGTTAGCTTTGCCGACTTGAAGGCGGTGTTCATCGACTTTCTGAAAACCTTTTTTGAAACCGACGACCTGACCATTCGGTTTCGCCCGTCCTTTTTCCCGTTTACAGAGCCTTCAGCCGAGATCGACATGGCTTTCACCAGTGGCCCCAACAAGGGCAAATGGCTGGAAATTGCCGGCTCCGGGCAAGTGCACCCCAACGTGCTGCGTCATGTGGGCATCGATCCCGAAAAGTACACAGGCTTCGCCTTTGGCGTTGGCCCAGACCGATTGACCATGCTGCGCTACGGCATCAACGACCTGCGCTTGTTTTACGAAAACGACATTCGTTTTCTGCAGCAATTCAACTGATTACCGCTTGGACGAGCAACAATGCAATTCACAGAATCCTGGTTGAAATCCCTGGTCAATACCGACCTTGACACGCAGGCTTTGGGCGAGAAGCTCACCATGGCCGGTTTGGAAGTGGAAGAGCTGGAGCCGCTGACGCCTGAGTTTTCAGGCGTGGTGGTTGGCTTGGTGGTCAAGAAGGACAAACACCCTGACGCAGACCGCTTGAGCGTGTGTCAAGTGCAGGTGGGCGAGGGCGATGTGCGTCAAATCGTGTGCGGTGCACCCAATGTGGCCGAGGGCCTGAAAGTGCCGTGCGCCTTGCCTGGTGCAGTGTTGCCGGGGGGCTTTAATATCAAGCCCACCAAAATGCGCGGTGTTGAAAGTGGTGGCATGTTGTGTTCAGGCAAAGAGCTGGGCATTCCCAGCGACGTGGATGGTTTGCACATTCTGGACACCAGCCTGCCAGTGGGAGGCAACGTGCGTGACTTGCTGGGTTTGAACGAAATGAAGTTCACCCTGAAGATGACCCCCAACCGTGCCGACTGCTTGAGCGTGTGGGGGGTTGCCCGCGAAGTGGCCGCACTCACCGGCGCAACACTCAACCCACCCGCATTCACACCGGTGGCGGCTGCCATTGGCGATACCCTGCCGGTTACCGTTGAAAACACCGACCTGTGCGGTCGCTTCGCGGGCCGTGTCATTCGAGGCGTGAACAACGCGGTGAAAACACCGCAGTGGATGGTTGAGCGGCTCGAGGGTGCCGGGCAGCGCAGCCTGAGCCCGCTGGTGGACATTTCCAATTATGTGATGCTGGAGCTGGGGCGCCCAAGCCATGTGTTCGACCTGGACAAAGTGCAGGGCGGTCTCACCGTGCGCTGGGCCCGTGAAGGTGAGCAACTGACATTGCTCAATGAGATGACCGTTACGCTGAACCCGCGTTTTGGCGTGATTTGCGACGCGCAGGGGCCCGAGGCCTTGGCTGGCATCATGGGTGGGAACCACACCGCTGTGAATGAGGCCACCACCAACATTTTTGTTGAAGCCGCTTTTTGGCACCCGGATGCCATCGTGGGGCGGGCACGGGAGTTCAATTTCTCGTCCGATGCGTCCCATCGCTTTGAGCGCGGTGTGGATTTTCAGAGCATTCCTGAGCACCTGGAGCGCATCACCTCGCTGATTCTTGAGATTTGTGGTGGCCAAGCCGGGCCAGTGCAGGACCAAGTGTTGAGCTTGCCCTTGCGACAGCCCGTGACGCTTCGCCATGCCCGGGCCGAAAGCGTGATCGGGATGCCGTTTACAACCGAACAGATTCAGACAGTATTCCGCCAGTTGGGCTTTGTCTTCGGCCTTGAGGGGCAGGGCGCCGATTTGCGTTACGTGGTTACACCACCCAGTTACCGATTCGACATCGAGATTGAAGAAGACTTGATTGAAGAAGTGATCCGCGTGGTGGGCTATGACAGCCTGCCCCTGCGTGCGCCCCTGGGCAAGCTCAGCATGTTGCCGGCCCCGGAAAGCAAGCTGAGCCGCCATGCCATTCGCCGGCAGGTGGCAGCCATGGGCTATCAAGAAGTGGTGAGCTATAGCTTTACGCCCGAGCAGTGGGAAACCGATTTCAATGCCAACACCGACCCTGTGCGCTTGCTCAACCCGATTGCCAGCCATTTGAGCGTGATGCGATCCACGTTGTTGGGAAGTCTGACCGGTGTGCTCAAACACAACCTGGGGCACCGTGTGGACCGACTGCGTGTGTTTGAAGTGGCCCGTGTGTTCGAGAAAAATGCCAAGGTGGGCAATGGCCCTCAAACTGTTGCGGGCTTCATGCAAACCTGGAAATTGGGTGGGCTGGCTTATGGCTTGGCCGACCAATTGCAATGGGGCGCTTCCAACAACCGTTTGCTGGATTTTTTCGATATCAAAGGTGACGTGGAGCAGTTGCTGGCTGGCAAAAAGGTGGAATTCAAGGCTTTCGAAGCCAACACGCCCCACCCAGCCTTACACCCAGGGCGCAGTGCCCAGGTGTTGGTGAATAACCGTGTGGTTGGGTTTGTGGGTGAGTTGCACCCCAAATTGGCCCATGCGCAGGACCTGCCCTTGGCGCCAATGGTGTTTGAGTTGCTGCTGGATGGTTTGAATACTCGAAAACTGCCTGCCTACACGGACATTTCCAAGCAACCGGCCGTGGTGCGAGACCTGGCTTTTGTTGTGGATCAGCAGGTGCGTGCTGCCGACCTGAAAAAAGCACTGACAGATGCCAAAGAAGGCAACCAGGGCTGGGTGAAATCGGTTATCCTTTTCGATGAATTTGTGCCGAAAGACGAAGGTAAGGGTCTGAAAGCAAATGAGAAAAGTTTGGCGTTCCGCTTGACCCTGCAGGCCAGCGACCGAAGCCTGACTGACGCTGACATTGAACCCCTGTTGAACCACATGATTGAACTGGCTGGCCAGCGTTGTGCAGCCCGTTTGCGCTGATTATTTAAGTTTGAAGGTATAACCGTGGACCAAGTTGTGTTGACTGACGACCGCTCGAATGATTCCAACACCCGAAATGACCGCCAAGACCTGATTGAAGATGGTTTGGCGTCGGGTTCGCTGACCAAAGCTGAATTGGCTGAGATGCTGTTTGACAGTTTGGGGCTGAACAAGCGGGAAGCGAAGGATTTTGTGGACGCATTTTTTGATGAAATCCGCAACACGCTGGAAGGCGGTGTATCGGTCAAATTGTCAGGCTTTGGCAATTTCCAGTTGCGCGATAAACCTCAGCGCCCAGGTCGAAACCCAAAAACCGGCGAGGAGATCCCCATTGCTGCACGCCGAGTGGTAACCTTTCATCCCAGCCAAAAACTTAAAGCATTGGTTGAATAAAGGGGCCTAACCTGCACAACAGCCGGGGTAAAAGTCGAGAATGATCCAGAAACCGCACGAATCCGAGAAAGTAGCACCCACCGCAAGCTTGCCGCCCATTCCGGCCAAGCGGTATTTCACCATCGGTGAGGTGAGCGACTTGTGCGGCGTCAAAACCCACGTGCTGCGTTACTGGGAACAGGAGTTCACCCAGCTAAAATCCATCACACGGCGCGGCAACCGGCGTTACTACCAGCACCATGAAGTGCTGTTTATTCGCCGTATTCGTGAGCTGTTGTATGAACACGGTTTTACCATCAATGGCGCTCGCAACCGCTTGGACCAGGAAAAAAATGGCCCTGCCAATGACCAGCCGTTGCCAGTGTTGATTGACCGTGAGGTTTTGAAAGAACAATTGTTGAATTTGCGCGCTGCGCTTCAAGACTAAGCGAAACACAGCTATAATCTCGCTTCTTCGGAATGTAGCGCAGCCTGGTAGCGCACTTGCATGGGGTGCAAGGGGTCGGAGGTTCGAATCCTCTCATTCCGACCAAATTGAAAAGCCCGAGTGTTGATTAGACGCTCGGGCTTTTTTCATGGACTGTTGTCTTCATTCCGCTGGGGCTCATCCCATCCGTTAAACATCTTTAACTATTAAATTAAGGGTGTTTTAACATTTCATTTCCCGTGATGGAACCCCATGCTGGACGGCGTAATCTGCAGGGTACTCACCCAAAATGCGGAGCCGGTTACACCATGTTGAATGCCTTGTTGATGGGTCGATGGACATTGGCCTGGGTTCTGGGGTTGTGTGCAGCGTTGGTGCAGCCAGCCCAGGCTGCACCTCTGACCCTTGCTTTGGCAGAGGTGGTGGGTTTTTATCCCGCCATTTTGGCCGCAGATCTGGGTTACTTCGCCAAAGAAGGCCTGGACGTTCGGGTGATTCGTTGCGTGAATGGCAAACGCTGTTTAAAGCACCTCATGGACGGTGAGGCCGACCTGTCCACCACGGCCGACATGCCCTTGGTGTTTGCAGCGCATCAGGGTAAAGCCTTCGATGTGGTGGCCACGTTGAGTACATCGACCAAAGACAACATCTTTTTTGTTCGATCAGATTCCGGTATTCAGTCTGTGCAGGACTTGAAGGGAAAACGGATTGGCTTTGTGGCAGGCACTTCAAGTCACTATTTCACGGACACATTCCTGAATTTTTACCGTGTGGATCCCGACAGTGTCCAAAAGGTGCAATTGGATCCAGCCCAAATTGAAACGCTGACGCGAGAGGGCCGATACGACGCCGCTGGCCTTTACGAACCGTTGGCCAGTCGTGCCAAAGCCGTATTGGGCGATCAATGGCGGGTGTTGCCCAATCCAAAGCTCTACACGCCGACGTTCAATTTAATCAGCTCGAAATCTGTATCGGATGCTGACCTGGTGAAGGTTCTGAAGGCGATTTCCAAAGCAACGGACTTTATCAACACCCATCCAGATCAGGCCAAGGCGCAATTGAAACAGGGGGTGTCGACCAGTGCGGCAGATCTGGTGTCCCTGGACCAATACGACTTTGATTTGAAGCTGTCCCAAACCCTGCTGAGTACGCTGGAGGCTCAGTCACGTTGGGCGCTGCGGGAGAAATTGGTGGACGCGAAGTCAGAACCGGATTTTTTGTCGTACATCCGTGTGGGACCACTGACGTTGCTCCACAAACGTGCGGTTTCTTTGATGAAGTGAGTGCAGATTGAAAATTCGACCCATGCTCATCAGTTTGTTGCTGATTGCGTTTGCCGCAGTGGGGTATCGCTTGACCATGTTGTACGCAGACCGGCAGGTGCAGCTGATGTTGAACCAGCAGCGGGAAGCCGTGGAGGTGATTTCGCGGGATGCCTCCGGGCTTTTGGTGCTGATGCAGGATTTCGCGATTCACCCGAGTAGCCGCCGTGCACTGCGGCAGTGGGACGCAACCCACCGGTCCATGCGTGAGGCCTTGGTGTTGTATGCCAGCACTGGGGATGTGTACCGCAAGCAAGTTGACGACATGCTGGAAAGCGCTGATGCGCTGCAGGCCATGCAGGCGCAAGTGAAGCAAACCCTGGACGATGGCGGGGCGAGCCTGCAAGGTGACCTGCGGGACACCTTGCTGGACCAATTGCTCAATGAGACCCGCCGCATCAGCGAGGCGGCGTTTGAATTGTCGACCGACCTGACACACCGTCGACAGTTGCAAAATGAAAGCCAGCGAAACCAAGCCTTGGTGGGGCAAGGCCTGTTGTTGCTGGTGATCTCGCTGTTGGCGGGCACCTTGTGGATGCGTGTGCTCAGGCCAATTGCATTGCTCAGCCGGTCTGCCCAGGCCTTGATCCGTAACCAGACTGGGGTGTTGTCGGGCTATCGAAGCCAAGATGAATTGGGTGAGTTGGCCGAAGTGTTTGATCGCATGATTGTCACGTTGCAGGCTCGAGAAGATTCTGCCCGGGAGGCCAAGGACCAAGCCGAACAGGCCAACCGTGCGAAAAGCGACTTTTTGGCCAACATGAGCCATGAAATCCGTACGCCCTTGAATGCCATCATCGGCATGGTCTACATGCTGGGATTTACCAAGCTTGACCATGACCAGCACAGTCAGCTGGACACGATTCACACCGCCAGCCAAAGTTTGTTGGGTTTGATCAATGACATTCTGGACTTGTCGAAAATCGAGGCGGGTGAGCTCAATCTGGAAATACAGCCATTTAGCCTGCAGCATTTGCTGGATGATCTGGAGGTGATGCTGGCGCCAGGTGCACGCCGCAAGGGCTTGAACTTGACGGTGGTGCCTGTGGGGGCCGCAGTGCCGCGGCTGTTGGAGGGCGATGCCAACCGGATCCGTCAGATTTTGATCAATCTGGCCAACAATGCCATCAAGTTCACCGAGCATGGTGGTGTCACTGTTTGCGCCAACCTCTTGAGTCAAACGTCCCATGAATCCAGCCCAGTGTGGGTTCGCTTTGAGGTTCAGGACACGGGCATCGGCATTTCTGCAGTGGATGCTGAAAAGCTGTTTACGCCATTTACGCAGGTGGACTCCTCATCGTCGCGTCGGCATGGTGGAACAGGGCTTGGCTTGTCGATTGTCAAAATGCTGACGGACAAAATGGGCGGGCGCAGCGGCTTGAACAGCGTACCGGGTGAGGGTAGTGTGTTTTGGGTGGAGATTCCGTTAACCGATGCTCAGCGTTTGTCGGATTTGTCGGACGAACGGACGCCGGTCCGGCATTTCAATATTCGTATTCTGGAGCCTGATCTGGCAGATCAGGACAGGCTTGAAACCATCGCGGCTGGATTTGGTTGGGCCGTGAAAGTGAGCACAACACCTGAGGCATTTGTTGCGGGTTTGGCCACCGACCTTGACGCTGGGGAGCGCGTTGACTGCTTGATGGTCGCTGAACAGTGTGGGCCTGTCGAACTGGGTCAACTGGTGGGTGATGTGGGGCGTCTATTTCAAGGACACATCATGCCGTATTGGGTGGTGCTTGGAGACCTGCAGACTGTTGAGCTTCAAGATGGTTTGCAAGCGCTGCCCCATGTGGTGCTGAACAAGCCCGTGTTTGCATCGGCCTTGTTCAACGCTTTAAACCGCCTGGTGACGCGCAACCAGCAGGATTTGGATTATTTGCTGAATTTCTCTGTACTGGATGTGAGCAATAACCTGTGGTTGAGCAGCCTGCATTTTTTGGTGGTTGATGACAGCCCGATGAATCTGGAGGTGTGCCGACGGATTCTGGAGAATCAGGGCGCTCAGGTGACCACCTGCGAATCGGGACATGCCGCATTGGCTCACCTGCAGGTCAATGCGCAGGCGTTTGATTTGGTGCTGATTGACATGCAGATGCCAGGACTGGATGGTCGAGAGACGACCCAACGTATTCGTGGGGAATTGAATTTGCACGATCTTCCAGTGGTTGCGTTGACTGCTGGTGTCATGACTGAGGAACGCGAACGCGCCATGCAGGCGGGTGTTAGCGGTTTTCTGGGCAAGCCGATTGATCCTCAGCAATTGGTGCGTTGTGTTCGAAATGCCGTGCAACGGTACCGCAGTGAACCATTGCCTGTATTGCCGCGGCAGCCTGTTCAGGATGTGGCGTCTTTGCAGTGGCCTACCTTAAGCGGTATTGATGCGCAGTCTGCTCAAATTCAACTGCAAGGCGATGAGCGGTTATTCCGCCAGTTGCTGATGCGTTTTTATGATGAATATCGAGACGCAAAAGCGGCTGTTTCGCAGCAGTTGGATGAAGCATCCAGGCCGGCATTGTTGGCCTATCTTCACAAGTTGAGAGGGCAGGCAGGCAGTCTGGGAGCGCACGCCTTGCGTGATGCCACGCAGGCGCTGGAGGAGTCACTTCAACGGGGTGAAGGGTCAGTCAAGCGTTGTCTTGAAAAGTTTTTCAATCGATTGGACGTGCTGTTGACCGCCATTCAGTCAGTGGCGTCGTTTGAAGCGGTCACTGTCAAACACAGCACGCACGGTGTTGATCTGGTCGTCTTGGCCCATCAGACCGATGAATTGTCGGTCCTGATTCAGAAGCATTCCATGTCAGCCCACAAGTTGAGTGAGGACATTGCAGACAGCCTTCGCGGCAGTGCATTGGAGTCGGTTTACAGTCCAGTGCATGCAGCACTCGACGATCTGAAATTCAAAGAGGCACAGAACTGGCTTGACGAGTTTGAACATGCCTTGAACCAACATCCGGAGGATGCATGACCCATCCCAAAACCCTGTTGATTGTGGATGACGCCATCACCAATATCCGGGTGCTCAATGGCATTCTGGAATCGACGTACCAGATTTGTGCTGCAACCTCAGGTGAGGAGGCTTTGGAGTTGGCGGCTGCCGTGCAAATGGATTTGGTGTTGCTGGATGCCAACATGCCGGACATGGATGGCTATGCTGTTCTTGAACAATTGCGCGCCAACCCGCGGTGTGCGCAATGGGCAGTCATCATGGTGACGGGGGATGACTCATCGGCCAGTGAATTGAGAGCACTGACCGCGGGTGCCTGCGATTTCATCGCCAAACCAGTGAACCCGTCGCTGCTGAAAATCAAGATTGAACGACAGTTGGCCATTCAAGGTTTGAACAGGGAGCTGGAGCGGCTCCGAAAAAGCCTGGCCACCCAATAAAGCACGCCTGGCTTTGCCCATTCACCAGGCAAAGTCATTTAGCTGACTGTGACCAGACCCGATGTGGCCCATAATCAAACCCATTATTTGTTTATTCACCACTTTCCTTGTATTGGGCCAACCATGATGACTCGGATCGCCGTATTTGGGGCTGGCAGCATTGGGTGTTATCTCGGTGGCTGTTTGGCTGCCGCTGGTGTCGATGTGACGCTGATCGGCCGTGACCGTATATTGCAGAACATTCGAACCCACGGTTTGACGGTGTCGGATTATCGAGGTCGCTTCCAGCGAGTGCCAGCAGATCAACTGGCCTTGTCCACGGACTACAGGCTGCTGTCCGAGGTTGATTTGGTGTTGGTGACTGTGAAGTCGGCTGCAACGCACCAGGCCGGTTTGGCGCTGGCAACCCATTTAAAGCCAGGAGTCCCTGTCATCAGTTTTCAAAACGGGGTCAGCAACCCAGAGGAATTGGCGGCCATGCTTCCAGAAAATCCAGTGCTGGCTGGCATGGTGCCCTTCAATGTGGTGGAACGCGAGAAAGCGACTTTTCATCAGGGCTCATCGGGTGAGCTGGAAGTGGATGAGGGCAGGTTACCCAGCGATGTGGAGTTGAGTTTTGAGTCTGCCAATTTACCCCTGCTACGCCGCCCCGACATGTTGGCCGTTCGGTGGGGAAAACTGCTGTTGAATTTGAACAATCCAGTCAATGCGCTGTCGGGGATTCCGTTGAAAGAGGAGTTGTCCCAGCGGGCTTACCGCCGCTGTGTGGCCTTGGCGCAGCGCGAGGCATTACAACTGATGCAGATGATGGGTATCCGGCCCGCCAAGGTGACGGCAGTGCCGTCCGATTGGTTGCCTGCCGCATTGGAGCTGCCGGATTGGCTCTTCACCCGTGCTGCAAAAAAAATGCTGGCGGTGGATCCTCTGGCCAGATCCTCCATGTGGGAGGACCTGCAGGCTGGGCGGCGAACCGAAATTGACTGGATCAATGGTGAAGTGGTGAACCTTGCCGAACGCTTGAATCAGAAAGCGCCAGTCAATGCCCGATTGATTGAATTGATTCGGGAAGCAGAGCGGCCGGAGGATCGCCGAGACTGGTCTGGGGAAGAATTGCTTCAAACCCTGACTGCTGCACGTCAGCAGGCGGCGCTGTCCTAATTCACAGTAACGGTGATGACCATGGCATCGGAGTAGCTGCCGGCCCGCACGAACTGCCCGGACGGGATGTGGATGAACGAATCTTGCGTGGTGGAAGCACAGCTGGCTAAGATGGCCACCGCACATTGCAGCGTGCCGCTTTGCGTCACCGTACCACCAGATCCGTCACCCAGGATGCTGGAGCTGGGGCTGCTGGTGGTGCGGATGCTGTAATTCAATTTGCTGTTGCTGTCTGTGGCGTGAACCAAGCTGCGTGCTGTTTGGTTGCCAGACGCACCGGCGCCGTATTGGATACTCCAGGTTTTCGTGGCCAGCAGCGTGAGTACACCAGTGCAGTCGATCACGATTCGACTGGCCTGCGCAGCCGAGGCGGTGGGTACGCTGTAGAGCACGGTGGGGTAAGACGTCAACGTGAATGAACAGCCACCCACCAGCGTAACGGCCAACGCTGGCCTTGGCGTTACACCCATCAACCCCAGCAGCAACAGCATCAATCCCAATTTATTGCGCACGGCCGTCCACCTTGTAAATGCCGGACAGCGCCGGGGATATTTTTAGGCGTATGGCGCCCATTGGTGAGTCCATGTCCACCGATTCCGGATTGACCAGAATTTGATTGTGCTGACCCACCAGCGCGCCGGAGTTCAGGTTGTTGATACTGACCTGCCCGTTAATCCGTGATTGCACCGCGCTATACCCCAGATCGCGGGCCGCTTGCAGCCCCTCCATGGCAACCAGGACATCGGCAGGGCTTGACGTGTCTTTGGGAAGCAAGCCCAGGATTTTGGGTTGTTGCCCATAATCCAAGCCCACAATGCCCGATATCGAGCCCTGTCCGCGCCCGGTGCTATCCAACTGGCCACCGAGCGAGATGTGCTGAAAATCGTGGCGAGTACGGGCGTAACTGAGTTGCTCGGACACCAGGAGAAAGCTGTCCCGAGTTTGTAGAAATCCATTGAGCGATTCCTGCCTGGCCTGCAAGTTGCGCGCATCGCCAGCATTGGCCTTGGAATAGGACAGTCCTCCCAACAACGGGTTGGGTGAATTGAAGCCACGGGCATCCAGTGCCATGTTGGCGTTAACGCCACAGTACTGGAGTGAAGCATTCAAACCATCCCGGCCTGTTTTACAATACAGGCTCATATACCCGCCATGGTAAAGTTCGGTGCGAAAAAATCGGGACACGGTGTATTCGAACTCAGGGCCTTGTAGGGCGCACATATAACCCACTCGCCAGCCGCTATAGGCTGAGTCGGGCTCGGCAGGTGAGCCTGCGCTTAATAGCCAGCGTGGATCCAAAGAAATTCCAATTTTCGCGGGCCCCAGTGCTTTTTCCAGATACAGCAGTTGGCTGCCGTGAGCGTACCCGATTCGCTGAACACCTGGACCATAGGCAGTTTCGGTCTGGTAGCCAGCACTTAAAAAACCGCCGCCCAACATGCTTCGAACGGCAAAGGCCAATTCCGTCGGTTTGATAGCTCGCATGGTTTGTAAAGCGCTGACTGGAGCCATGACCTCACCGGGGTGAATGTTGACTCGTGCGCCGGCCTGCACGGTCAGGGCTTGTGTAACTCCTTTTTCAATCTGTGCCTGGGCTGCCCAATGGTTCAATCGAGTATCGCGGTATAGACTGGCTGCACCTTCCCAACGTCCTTTGGGTTGCAGTGCCTGACTAAAGAAAATATTGCGATTGACTTGAACCAATTCACCCTTTTCATTTCGGTAAATGACAGCCACCTGGTTGTTTCCTTCTACCAAGGGTACGTTGTAGATGCTGACATCACCGGCTTGAACAGGCAAAGTAACCCGTGGCTGGTTGTTAACCAGAACTGTCAGCTCAGTGTCGGAAACCAGCCGTCCGCTGAACACCTGAACATTGTTTTGGGCCAGGCGGGATGATTTTCTCCATTCAACACCCTGGCCCAGCGATGAGGCCAATGGACCAGCATCGGTGACCATCTGACCGATACGCCATTGGCGAATGGCCACCGAAGAGCTGAATCCAAACTGCTCGGAATCCAGGCGATAAAGGTTCACGTAAGCTTGGCTGATGCTGCCCACCTGGCTCGCATTGAACTGAACACCAGGCCTCTGGTTGGCCATCAGTTCATAATTCAACGGATGATTTTGCGAGCCTGACACCAGTTCATAGTTCAGAATGGCTGTTCGGGGGCTGGGCAGATCGTATCCCTCCAGGCGGGCATTGCCATAACTTTGGCTCACCCGTTGAGCCTGGTCCTGAACGTTGAATAGCAGTTTGTCCGCATGATATTGACCGCACCATAGGTCACCCTGGTCAGTTTGTAGCAAGTGGGGCAGGGCACCGCATTCGGTTGGCTGTGCTTCCCGGATTTGATGGCTGCTCACTGTGCTGGAGACGCCATCCCGGTAGCGGATTTCAACGATGTCCTGCTCGCTCAGCACCGATGCTTTGCATCCGATCATCCAGCCCAGGACAACCATGGCAACGCAGACCTGGCGAGTTTTTTGGCGCATCATCGCGTATTCCGCTACCCATGCTTAAAACAGGGAGCCCAGCACGGATTGTTGTGTCTTGACCTTCAGGCCTAGCCGAAGACGGAATTCCAGTTGACTGCTGCTGGCCGTGCTGTTGTCGACTGTGGGCATTTCGGTGAAGTACAGCAGGCTATGTTCAGTGATGTCCTGCAAGGGGCAGTTGTATTGCAGACGGACGGTTTGCGAACCGTTGGGCGGCAGTGTGATCTGGCGTGGCGATACTTTGTAGCAGTGTGTCAGCGCCGGGTCGCCGGCTTCCACGGTAAACAGCCGGGTTTGGTTGCTTTGATTGCTCAATTCCAGATGAGCAAAACCGGTTTTTGGATTGATCATCACGGCGGTGGGAGCCACCGAAATGCCAAAAGCATGTGCAATCCCGAATGAGCAAGTCAGCAGCAAACCAGCGGTCCATCGAATCCTGTGTGTGGTGTTCATGATCACTCCTTAAGGGAATGTGACGGTGATGACCACCGAGTCGCTGTAGCTTCCCTGTTTGACACCCCACTGCGCAGAGGGGATTTTTCCTACCACTGTGAGGTTTTGGCTGGCACCTGTTCCCGTGGAAGACACCACCCCGGCCTGTCCTGGTGCTTGCCAAACGGTGGTTCCATCGCTTTGGTACAACTCGTAATTCATATACACGGTGTTGTCGGTGGCGTGCCGCAGGCGGCGGGTACTGCCGCTGGCATAGGTACCCAGGCCCAGGCCAACGTTGTAGGTGGTGCCCAGTGTGCAGCGAACCTGGATCACGGTGTTTTGGGTGCTGTCCGCTGCCGGTGTGTAACTGCCCAAATTCAAACTCACCGTGGTTGCACCCAATTCGCAATAGTCGGTGACGGTGGCTGAAACGTTAAGGGTGCCGGTTGTGGTGGCAGCCATGCTGGATTGGCCGATCAGCATCGCGATCAATGCAGTCAGCTTTGCAACAGTTTGTTGCCAGGTGGTGTGATGTGCCCGAGTTGCCATGATGAGACTCCGATCATTGGTGAACTGTCGAGTCGACTGATTGTTAATCGACTCGCATTTAAACTTTAACGATTTGAACGCAAGTCAATCCATGCATATCCGGGCAAAAAACCCCTCATTTAGGGGTCATGCTTTTGGAGGGGGGGTAGGCTTTACGAATCTTTACGCGATAGACAGTAGGCAGGCAGCGCAGATTCAACGTTAATACGCATAGGTACCAACACGGTATCCATCACATCAATTTAACGCTTAGGAGTTTTTGATCATGAAACTGAAAATGCTTGTAACCGGCCTGATCGCAGCAGCAGCTTTCCCTGTGTTGGCGCAAACCCCAGCGGCTGGTCAAGCGCCTGCTGAAAAACCTGCGGCCAAACAAACCCACCAGGTCAAGAAGCACACTGCCAAGCACAGCACCAAACACCACGCCAAAACTGCTGCCAAAAAAGCGGCAGAGTAAGCTGTCTCGCTGATCGCAGTCGATCAAAAGATACACACCGCACGAGGGCCTGGACACTGGGGTGTCCAGGCCCTTTGTATTTCTTTAGCCCCAATTTCCTCGCCCAATCAACCCGCTGACCCACCATTCAAACCGATTTGGAGGATTTCCTCCGATTTCGAAATTGACGGTGGTGATGGGTGTCGAGTGAAACGGCACACATCCAAATTGTCACTCCCCCAAAGGATTTAAAACTTTTCGTCTCAAATCTGGCACATATCAAGGTTCCAATCTTGGGTGGTCCCATGCTTTTTTTGCGTCTGTTCAATTCAGAATTGTTTCGACCATTGAGTGCTCACAAAGCGGCATGGTGGGCTTTGCTGGGGGTTTCAGCCGCCATCAATCTACTGGCTTTGGCACCCTCGATTTACATGCTTCAGGTCTACGATCGGGTAATGGTCAGCCAAAGCACAGAAACCCTGTGGATGCTCACCGCCTTGTTGACAGGCGTGTTGGCGATGAGCGGCGTGCTTGAGCAATTGCGTTCTGCCACCTTGATTCGGCTTAGCAACGCATGGGATGAAGATTTTTCGAGTCGCCTGTTCCGCATGGCGGTGGACAGTGCGGTGCATACCGGTGGCTCGGGCGCGCCCTCGCAAGCGCTGCGTGACTTCGCCAACATCCGACAGTTTGTGACCAGTCAAGGCGTATTGGCCGCGCTGGATGCGCCCTGGATCATCGTCTATCTTGCCGTGTTGTTTATGTTCCATGGCTGGTTTGGAATTTTTGGTGTACTGAGCATTGCCGTGTCTGTGTTGCTTACACTTATCAACAGCATCACTAGCCAAACCTCGTTACACCAGGCCAACAGCCATCAAATCAACAGTGCTTTGGCGGCTGACAGTGCGTTAAAGAACGGCGAATCCATTGCCGCCATGGGTATGCACAACGCACTGGAACAACATTGGTTGGCCGTCCACCGGCGGTTCCTTCAGGCACAAACCCAAGCGTCCGACATGGTGGGCTTGTGGGGCGCAACCTCTAAAACATTTCGTGTGCTGGTTCAAAGCCTGGTCCTGGGTCTGGGCGCTTGGCTTAGCCTGAAAGGGGAATTATCGGGCGGTCTGATGATTGCTGGCTCCATTTTGTTGGGCAAGGCCCTGGGCCCGCTGGACATGTTGATTGCCGCCAGCAAGTCATTCTCCGGCGCTCGGGAGGCTGCGCACCGTCTCTTGAGCTTACTGGAACAATTTCCTTCACCGAACGTCACCTTAACCTTGCCTGCACCCACACCCCATCTGCGCTTGGTGAATGTTTATGCAGTAGCCCCTGGCCAGCGGGAATGGATCTTGAGAGGCATCAACCTCCAAATACCCGCGGGCAGCGTGCTGGGGGTTATTGGCCCCAGTGGTAGCGGCAAAACAAGTTTGCTCAAGGTTCTTGCGGGTGTTTGGCTAGCGGCTGAAGGGCGTGTTTTTTTAGATACAGCCGATTTGCAGCACTATGGCCGCGAGCAACTCGGAAGCATCACCGGCTACCTTGGCCAGCACGTTGAATTATTCGAAGGCACGGTGGCACAAAACATTTCCCGCTTTCAGCGCTGCGAGGACGCAGACATCACATCGGCTGCAGCCGCTGCGGGTGTGCACGAGCTGATCGGTCAACTGCCTCACGGTTACTCCACAATGCTTGGCCCAGCGGGGCATGGTCTGTCGGGTGGCATGCGGCAACGCATTGGACTGGCGCGTGCGTTATTCAAAGGGCCTCGCCTATTGCTGCTCGACGAGCCCAATGCCAGCCTGGACAACGCTGGTGAACTCGCCCTTATCAAAGCGATTGCAACCCAGCAGCGGCAAGGCAGCACCGTGGTGCTGGTTACACACAGGCGTTCCATTCTGCAGGCCTGCACATTACTGCTGGCTATGGAACGGGGACAGATCAAACATGTCGGCCCTGCGGCGGATGTGTTGAAACAGCTGCAACCACCACGCCCCATGGGTTCCGTTCAAAGCAGTCTTGAAGCGATATGAATACTCTCAATTTAAACGCAGCCCCCACAGCCAGTGCGATCGACACCGACGTGCAACGCTTCACCCGTCGATGCGTCTTGGTTCTTCTAATCGGTGTGCTTGGTTTCTTCGCCTGGGCAGCGTTTGCTCCACTGGGGCAGGGCGTGTCGTTGGCTGGTGTGGTCAATGTGCAGGGTGAACGAAAAACAGTCACACACGCAATCGGCGGGGTGGTCAAGTCGATTTCTGTCCGAGAAGGCGACCGAGTGACAAAAGGACAAGTACTGGCCCACCTTGATCCCACCATGGCGCAGGCCACTGTGGATGAGCTCGGATTGCAACGGCTTAGCTGGGCAGCCCGGCTAAGTGCGTTGGGAATTGCAGTGCCAGCTGATGGGCCAAGCGATCTGTTGAGCAATCCATTTTTTCAGACACAGCTGCGCACCGAGCAGGCCACCCAATACAACAAAGCCGCAGCACTACATGCAGAACTCTCGGGCTTGCAACACGCTATAGACACAGCAATTGCCAGTATTCAAGCCATTCAGAAGGGCATGGATGCCAAGCAAGATCAACTCGCCCTACTGGATGCTAGGGTCAGTAAGCACAAGTCGTTACAGGCATCCGGATTCATGTCGGGCAATGCTGTGGCCGATTCTGAATTGCAACACGCAGCCATTCGGGTGGCGATTCAAGATGATGTCCAAAAAATAAGCCACTACAGAGGCCAAGTTGCTGAGGCCAGAACGCGAACAGCGCAACTGAAAGCGCAGTTCGAAGCCGAACAACAAGCGGGAATTGGCGAGGCAAAAAGGCAATTTGCCACACTGAGTGAGCAATACGAAAAAGCCCGATTTGAACGCCAGCAAACGGTGATTTACAGCCCGGTGGATGGTTTTGTACTGGGTTTGAAGCTGTTAACGGAAGGGGTTGCCATACCAGCGGGCGCACATTTGATGGACATTGCTCCTGCACAGGGGCAACTTGAAATTTCTGGCATGCTGGCACCTCAGTTTCGGGACCAAGTGCGCAGCGGCTTAACAGTAACAGTGCGGTTCTCGGCTCTTCAAACCGCAAAAACACTGGAGCTGCGTGGCGTGCTTGGCACGGTGGGGGCCGACGCGCTGCCCGACCCCAAAACTGGCCATGGCTATTACCCCTTGAAGGTGATTCTGGACGAAGCTAACCAGGCTGAACTAAAGCGTCATTACATCGCCCCAGGCGCACCTGCGGAGCTTTTGATAAATTCAGGCCAGCGAACATTGCTGAGCTATTTGCTACGGCCTTTGGGGGATAAGTTTTTTCATGCGCTGAAAGAGTATTGATGTATGCAGCGGTTTGGTGGTGTTGCCATGGAAAAAGTGAGAAAACGCAGTATCGGTCATTACCTGGTGTTTGCGTTGCTGGCCTTGCCGTGTTTAATTATCGGCGGTTGCGTGGTGATGATGGGCACTGTCCTGCGCGATTACATGTTCGGCCCAACACCACCGGCCATGGCCTTGGCCAGCATCAGCACCCAAGATGTTGTTGGAAACCTCAATGGCATGCCGATCAAAATCCCCCGGCACATGGCAGAGGATGTGGAATATGTTGGCGACCCTGGTTGGGGGGAAAGGCGCAAAGGGCCTGTGCCTGAGCGAACCTATGACTCGGCGCTGAAAAGCTTCGGTGTCACGTTTCGTTACCCCGACATGGCCACACTGTCGAGCATTGAGCTGCGCGATGACAAAAGAAAGAAAAGCATTTTCAGCACAGACTGGATCATGTTTGGGGTGAGCTCACCGAGTCTAATCGACTTTCCTGAGCGATATTACCGCTACAAGATGGAGCCAAATTCGGTATCCCAAGGCACTTACTACCAGCCCATGCAGGGTAAAAAATTTGGTTTAACTGGGTATTTGTTGGTCCGCAAAGCCACTGGTCTACCGCCAGACCCCATGCCCACCGTGGTTGAAGACACCCTGTATGTGGCTTACAGCAAGAATGGCAGTTTTAAAGCTATGATCAATTGCAGCACGGTGCAGCATGCGGCAGCGCCGTGCCGCCACGGCTTTAACCTGGCGCAAGCAGGTGGCCCCAGTGTGTATGTATACGCGAGGTACCGCATAGGCATGCTGCCACACTGGGAAGATATACAGGAAAAAATCACGCAGATGATTTTGGGGTTTAAGCTCAGTCCTGTTTAACGATTCGGGGCATCAAATGCAAGGTTTTTCGAAAGATCATTATTTAGTGCCTCCGCGCCGGTTGCAATTAATCCAATTCAACCGCCCCATTAAATAAATAACAATTGAATCTAATTTTTTTAACCAAAACAATCTCCAAATTGATTTTTAATTAAAACCTCGGAAGCAGGAGTATTCGTGAACTACGTGAAATGGTTGAGGCGCGCCGGACTCTTTCTTCTGATGGCTCTACTCATATTTATCGCCTGGTTTGGTCATCGATTTCTAGATCCTTTTGATCGGATGGTTTTAGTTAGCCAATCATTACAAAAGGCAAGCGATGGATCATTCTATTTAGAGCGTGAGTTTGAAGTAAGAAAAGAATGGTCTTATGAGGTTGTAGTGCGCTTTTCAAGAGACCAAATTGTTCGCGACAGCGAGGTATCTTCTAGAAAATTGGATGAGCATGCAGGATATGTGGATTTTGAATTGTATGAAAAAAAACAATCCAACTTGCCCACTCTTGTTTCATCCAGCTCAAACCATCTGATACGAATTAGTGGTCGCAGCACTCTCTCATTATCCAACACATTTGCATACTGCAAGCTCCACCCCGGCATCTACAAGCTGAAAATACGTGTATTCAATATTAATGAACCACTCAACAGAAGCCAGGTTGGATTGTACTTTGGCGCACCCGATCTTTTGAAATTTGGATACAACCCATCAACAGGAGTAATACCCCGATGCCGATACTCATAATCAAGGTTGCAGAGCCCAATGCCCCAATCAAAGATTCAGACCCATCAATCGCCGGTCACGCTTGGCTGTCCCTTGAGAAAGAGGGAGTTTCTACTCAATTGATTGGTTTTGGTAGAAATGAGGGGCATTATTTTATTGGCAAGACATATAATGATGACGATACGCGATACCAGGAGTATCACCAACGGCGGTTAGAGATTTCAGATGAACAATATCAAAAACTAATCGACTTTTATAACAATCCTCCTGCGTATGGCTTTGACTCATCATCCTACAACGTCCTCACCAACAGTTGTGTTGATTTTGTGTGGAAGGCATTGGAAGTTGCGGGTTTAAATCCATATGGTTTCGAAGGAAACCCCGTTCCAATTAGTAACTTGGGGGCATTGAGCGCATTGCCTTACTTCACCTCTTCATTCGGTGGAGACCCAGCCACTGGCCTTCCATGGCCAAATGACACCTTCGATTCCATCCGCTCCGACTTTCAGCGAATCACCACCGTGGGCTCACCGATTAAACCGATGTGTGGTTTCAAACCGATTTGATGTACACCAACAACCTGGATCGGGTTGCTGTGTCACCCGAAGTGGCGGGCATGCTGTACCTGCGCGGTGCCGGCAACCTGGCCGACCTTCACCAGGCCATGATGCGTGATGGCAGTGGTACTGGAACAGGCGCATCAAAATCATCGGTTGCTGGAACCTAAACCGCATTTGTAATACACAGAGAAAACTGTGTTCGGTATTGGTGTTGCCATGGAAAAAGTGAGAAAACGCAGTATCGGTCATTACCTGGTGTTTGCGTTGCTGGCCTTGCCGTGTTTAATTATCGGCGGTTGCGTGGTGATGATGGGCACTGTCCTGCGCGATTACATGTTCGGCCCAACACCACCGGCCATGGCCTTGGCCAGCATCAGCACCCAAGATGTTGTTGGAAACCTCAATGGCATGCCGATCAAAATCCCCCGGCACATGGCAGAGGATGTGGAATATGTTGGCGACCCTGGTTGGGGGGAAAGGCGCAAAGGGCCTGTGCCTGAGCGAACCTATGACTCGGCGCTGAAAAGCTTCGGTGTCACGTTTCGTTACCCCGACATGGCCACACTGTCGAGCATTGAGCTGCGCGATGACAAAAGAAGGAAAGGCATTTTCAGCACAGACTGGATTATGTTTGGGGTGAGCTCCCCCTACCCAAAGGAGTTTCCGGAGGGGCATTACAAGTACAAGATTCAACCCAATTCGGTATCCCAAGGCACTTACTACCAGCCCATGCAGGGTAAAAAATTTGGTTTAACTGGGTATTTGTTGGTCCGCAAAGCCACCGGGCTGCCGCGAGATCCAAGCCAAGCGTACATCGACGACACCCTGTATGTGGCTTACAGCAAGAATGGCAGTTTTAAAGCCATGATCAATTGCGACACGGTGCAGCATGCGGCAGCGCCGTGCATCCACGGCTTTAACCTGGCGCAAGCAGGCGGCCCCAGTGTGTATGTGTACGTAACGTACCGCATAGGCATGCTGCCGCACTGGGAAGATATACAGGAAAAAATCACGCAGATGATTTTGGGGTTCAAGCTCAATCATGTTTAACGATTTGGGGTATCAAATGCAAGATTTGCCTAAAGATCATTATTTAGTGCCTCCGCGCTGGTTGCGATACACGCTTATTCATGTTCCGCTTTTAATGATTGCATGTGTGGCCTTGTTTTGGCCGGCACACTCCTCGCCGTTTGGGTTGGATTTCACAACATCATGGTTGGTGGAAAATATCCCTCAGGTACAGAATCATGTTAAAAGGTCTAGCTTTCCTCATGCCACAGCCGCATATGCGGTGCTTTCAACTTACCTTTTGTTTCCAAGTTTTATAGGAAATTTTATTACTCCATTTTTTTGGGTTTCTTTTGGATTTGATTCTCGATTAAATAAAAAACCCATCCCAAAGTTTAAATTTATTTTGGTGGGCTGGGGTTTAATTTTTTTTGCGATGACTTTGATCATTTTATTATATGACTCCCCGGCATACAACGCTTTGAACATTTTTCCGGTTTCAGATAACAGGGTGGCATTGGCAACGTTAGGCCTCGCCCATCTATGGCCAACATTGACAGGAATAATGCTTTTTTCTTCATATTTATTTTTTTCGCTAATGCATACAAAATTTCAAAAAAAAGTAGAAAGGACCCTGGAAATAAATAATATGAAAAACCCACCTAATTTTTATTCTTTATTCTTTTAGGTTAACATTGAAATATTTATAATTTAAAAAAAATTTTAAAACGAGAAAATTCTTTTACTCAAATCAATCAGGGCGACATTGTTATTTTTGAAAGGTGAAATCAATGGCTTGGAATGATTGGAGTGGATTGGTAATCCCCCCATTTTTAACTGGGACGGATTTAAGCGGTCAGTGCAACGCTTCTTCAAAAACCTCTGATGGCGTCCTGAAACCTAGTATCTTTCTTGGTCTGTTGTTTAGTTTTTCTGCAATTTTGTCTAGGTCATGTTGCGAGAACACAGCTAAGTTTTTTCCTCGAGGGAAGTATTGTCGCAGTAGACCATTGGTGTTTTCGTTGGTACCTCGTTGCCAGGGACTACTGGGGTCACAGAAGTAGACTGATATTTTTGTATCACTAGAAAATGTCTTGTGCGCTGACATTTCTTGCCCTCGGTCCCAGGTCAGACTTTTCAATACAGAGACTGGCAGCTTGGTCATTTGTGAGGTCAATGAGGACACAACCGAACCCGATTTCTTATCCGAAAGCTTACAAAGCAAAGTGAATCTCGACTTACGTTCGACAACTGTCGCAATTGCGCTTGTAGTCGTTCCTACCAATAAATCACCTTCCCAGTGTCCGGTGACTTCACGACTCTCAACTTCTTTGGGCCTATCGTGAATGGGTACTGCTTCAACTATCTGGCCACGCTTGGTAATGCGGTGAGACCTAGCGTGGCGAAACATTCTCCTTGTGCGCAGGTGTTTCTTCAATTCTTCCCGGAACACATTCCGTGTTTGAATGTAAAGCGACTTGTATATCGTCTCATGAGAAACATACATCGAATCCGTGGTACCAGAAAGGCTTTTGAGTCGCCCTGAAATTTGTTCCGGTGGTAATACCCCCAGCAAATAAACGGGATCGGAAGTAGAATTTTCAACCTTAGAGGAAGAGAGTTCTGCAATGAAACAATCAAGATTTTCTGACAGCCAAATCATGGCAATCCTGAAGCAAGCGGAGA
>NZ_JANIGO010000003.1 GCF_024518835.1 Limnobacter humi | reverse complement strand
CCTTAGCGCCGATGATAGTGTGCATTCGCATGTGAAAGTAGGACATCGTCAGGCTCTCCATTCCCAAAAAACCCCTACCGACTTCTCGTCGTAGGGGTTTTTTAATTCACCCTCAATTCAACAATATTCTTGCAAATACTGGGTTGCCAACGTCATTGTTGCCAGGTTCCGTTTGCTTGAACCAAATGGCATTTAAACACCACAACAGAACGAATCGAACTCCGTTTGTCACTCTCTGAAACGTTGCGTGCGTTGTGGATTGGCATCCGTTTATTGGTGGTTTAAATTGTTTAGTCGCTGTCGATCTGTGTTAATCCACTACAACCTTTTTCTATGGCTTGCTTTGCACGTGTCGCAAGCCTTGGCAAATGGGGCGATACAGGGCCAAGCTTCTCTCCATGAAAAATTCGCCCACCCCCCTGTTATATCCTCCACCGTTGGTGATGAAGCCAGTGCCACGCTGTTGAATGAAGTTGTTCAAGGCGCCAAGTCTGATTACGAAAAGGCCCACCGGATCTATCGTTGGGTGATAAAAAACATGTCGCACGATCCACGGGCAGCGTCGCGCATCGGAGATCCAGCCCGCCATGCGTTGAGTCAGTTGTTGACCAGTCGGCGCGGCAGTTGTGCGGTGTTCGCCGATGTCACATCCAGGTTGATGGTATTGGCTGGTTTAAATGTTCGCACCGTAGAAGGTGTGGCGCGAGTAGGCACCGCTCGCAGGGGGCAGGCCAATCATCGGTGGAACGAGGTTTGGTTAGATGGTGAGTGGCGTGTGGTGGACACAACCTGGGGTGCGGGTTATCTGGAGGGTGGACGCTTTGTTCGTGACAACACTGATTTGTTTTTTGCCATGCCAGCCGAACTGGCTAAATTGAGCCACTATCCCCTACGGTATTGGGGAGGATACGCCTCGGGTGAGGAGAGTACAGTGGTTGCAGGTGGGCAGAGCCGACTGGCCTTCAACACGTTTACCAAATTGTCCGAGCAGGCGATATTCATGGCTGCAGCCGGTTTTTCGGCAGACGACCTACTTCGCGCGGCGGTGCATGGTTCAGCGCAGCCTGATTGGTATCAGCCGTTGAACACGCAGACCAAAGTCATCCAGGCGCCTGTATCAAAGGTGCTTGCACCCAGCGCCGAGGTTCGGTTCCAGTTTGAGAACCAGGCTTACGAGGAGATGGCTGTTGTTCAAGGGCGTAAATGGGTGCGACAACGCGCCAAAACGGGGCTGTTTGACCTCGCGGTAAGCGCCCTCCCGGGTGAACTGTTGGTCATGGGGCGTCGGAAAGGCCAAGATGAGTTTGAAGCTGTATTGGGTTATCAGGTTGGCGGGCGCTGAACAGGGGGCGCAACACCACGAGAACCTGCGCTACACGCTGGCACTTAAGAAATGCTCAACGATGGCGACCCATGCTCGAACACCCAGTGGCAATATGCCGTCGTTAAAGTCGTAGCTGGGGTTGTGGAGTGTGCACGGCCCAACGCCGTGACCAACGGTTCGATGGTCGCCGGTGCCGTTGCCGATCCACAGGTAGGCACCTGGTTTCTGCATGAGCATGAAAGCAAAATCTTCTGCACCCATGGTTGGCGGTAAATGGCGATGCACGGCGGTCACATCCGTGATGGACCGCAGCGCATTTTCAGCCAGTTCAGCCATGGCTGGGTCATTGATCGTGGGGGGGTAATTGCGGTGAAACTCCACGTCTGCTCTGGCGCCCATGGCCGTACAGAGCTCCTGACTGATCTTTCGAAGTTGCGACTCAATCAGGTCCAAGACGTCGTGGCTGAATGTTCGAACGGTTCCCTTGAGCACCGCCCGATCGGGAATCACGTTGATGGCCTCGCCGGCATTGATTTGAGTGACCGACAATACGGCTGGATCAACCGGACGGCAGACGCGACTGACAATGGTTTGCAGCCCCAGTATGAGTTGGGCTGCGATCACAATCGGATCGGTGCCCAAGTCGGGCATGGCAGCATGGGCGCCTTTGGCATGAATGGTGATGGAGAATTCATTGCTCGATGCCATGACGGGGCCTGAATGTGCAGCAAACTCGCCTGCTGCAAGCCCTGGCCAGTTGTGCATGGCGAATACCGCGTCGCAGGGGTAGCGATCGAAAAGGCCGTCTTCGATCATGCGCTGGGCACCGGCACCACCTTCTTCGGCTGGTTGAAAAATCAGGGCAACTTTTCCTGCAAAGTTGCGTGTCTCGGACAGCTCCTGCGCAGCCCCCAGCAGCATGGCGACATGACCATCATGTCCGCAGGCATGCATCTTTCCAGGATACAGGGATGCATGACCAAATGTGTTGCGTTCTTGAATGGGGAGTGCGTCCATGTCGGCGCGAAGACCGATCATGCGAGGTGTTGAACTCACGAGGCGACCTTCCAATATGCCCACCACGCCAGTTTTTCCGATGCCAGACTCAACGGCGTAGCCCAGGTGCCGCAGTCGCTCTTCAATTAACCGGGCGGTTCGGTTTTCTTCAAACCGCAGTTCAGGGTGGGCATGGATATCTCGCCGGGTCTGAATCCAGGCATCGACTTTGGTTGGGTTCACAGCACACATCATTGGGATTCGAGGTAACCTCAAGAATCGCAGGTTTTTTGGGTACTGGCAACCGCAGACGCTAATGGAATGCGGTGTTTCAGGGGTATGGGGCATGATCAATGGTGTGGGTTGCTGGTACAAAGCCTGGTTTAAAGCAGCGATAAAAGGCGTTGGGCACGTGTGTTTTGGTTTGTTATGTGTGGCATTGCTGGGTGGGTGTTCGTCGACCCGTTACTTGTGGCAGGCCGCTTCGGGCCACCTGTCTGTGTTAGCGGCCTCTCGTGACGTGGACGATGTGCTCAACGACCCCGAGACACCAGGATTGATTCGCCAGCAACTGGCTTACGCGCGAGATATTCGACAATACTCTGTTGAGGTGTTGGGGTTACCCGATAATCAGAGCTATCGGCGGTACGCGGATGTGGGGCGACCGTATGTGGTGTGGAATGTGGTCATTGCACCAGCCGATTCACTGGACTTGAAAAAATCATGTTTTCCAATCACGGGCTGCATTTCATACCGTGGATTTTACGATGAGACCGATGCGAAAGCCTATGCAGAGCCTTTTCGCGCTGAAGGCATGGATGTGGCCGTGATCGGTGTGCCAGCCTACTCAACCTTGGGCTATACGCCTGACCCCTTGTTGAACACGTTCATTCGGTTTCCGGCTGGGGAGCTTGCTCGAATGGTATTTCACGAGTTGGCCCACCAGGTGCTGTATGTGGCTGATGACACCGTGTTCAACGAGAGCTTCGCCAGTGCGGTGGAGGAGTTGGGTGTAAACGCCTGGCTTTCAGATTCGACACGGGTTGGTTTGAAAGCGCAATATGACCGGTTTGATGTGAAGCGCATGGCGTTTCGTGACTTAATGGCCAAGGCTCGGGCGGACCTCAAGATGCTGTACGACGATGATTCCTTGACGCCGGAAGACAAACAGCGACGCAAGGCCATTCGGTTTGCAACGCTGCGTCGGGATTATGATCAGTTGAAGGCCAACTGGGATGGTTGGCCGGGATTTGATCCGTACATGTCAGTCGATTTGAACAATGCAAAACTGGCTGTGTCGGGTTTGTATGATGACGACGTGCCAGGCTTTAAGCGACTGTTTGCGGTGTGCGGAGACAATTTCGGCCGATTTTATAGCGCCGCGCGATGGCTGGCTGACCAGAGTCCGGATGTGCGCCGTCAATGGGGCACTGGCAACCCGTCTTTGATCACCGCCTGTCCATCCTGAAAAACCAGAAGTGACCCAGCTTCAAATGAGGTCCACACTTCGTCATCGGTGAGAGCGGTGGTCGCGATGACAGCAACCCGATCTTTGGGCGTGGTGACTTGGCCAAAGTCCACTTGCAAGTCGCAGTCAATGAGGTGAGCCTGTTTGAACGGATAGGCCCGAATGATGTACTGCAGCTTGGTGGAGCAGTGGGCAAACAGTGCCTGCCCGTTGGACAGCAGCATGTTGAAAGTCCCATGACGGGCGATGTCAGAACAGGCTGCCCTGACCACGGGCTCAATGTCGCGAAGCGCGGGACGATTCAGCGAGGTGCGGTTGCCGAACGCCTGTTTCAACGCCTGCAGAATTTCGCAGAATGCCTGCTCGCTGTCGGTGTCGCCGATCGGCAGGAAGTCGCCGTGGAGCTGCGGGTTGTATTGTTTGAGATCGCCATTGTGAGCAAATACCCAGGCTTGGCCCCACAGCTCCCGAACAAACGGATGGCAGTTGGCCAGTTTGACCTCTCCCACCGTGGCTTTTCGGATGTGCGAAATGACGTTGGTGGACCGGATGGGGTAGCTGCGGATCAGCTCGGCCACCGGCGAGTTCGAAGCGGGTTTGTGGTCGATGAAACAACGCGCTGCATTGCCTTCAAAAAAGGCGATACCCCAGCCATCGCCGTGTTCGTCGGTTAGGCCCCCACGTTTGGCAAACCCTTCGAACGAAAACTGGATGTCTGTCGGGGTGTTGCAGTTCATGCCCAGAAGTTGACACATCGCTGTTGGTTGAGAAAGCTCGAGTTAAGCATTATTTCATTTTCAGGAAGCTAGCATGTCTGCCGCCACTGGTTTTTTTGAGTCTGTGTTGCGAGAATCGTTCAACGTGGCAGTGGCCTCTGCCCAACCGTCCCACGAGTTACCGGGCTTGTGGGCAGAAAAAATTCAGCCCTGGCTGGACAGCATGGCACCGGAACGACAGCGCGTGTGGGTGATCGGTGCAGGTAAAGCCGCAGCATCCATGGTTCAGGCCGTCGAGGCCTGTGCTGGTCAGCATGAGCACTTAACCGGCATGGTCATTACCCGCCGTGGCCACGGGGGGACAACCCAACATGTGGAAGTGTTGGAGGCGGCACACCCTGTGCCCGATGAAGAGGGGCAGCGCGCTTCTCGGCGATTGCTGCAACTGTTGCGGACGATTGAGGCAACTGATCCGGTGATAGCGCTGGTGTCTGGTGGTGGCTCAAGCTTGTTGAGCGTACCGGTGAAGGACATTCCCTTCGTGGATCTGCAGCAACTGAATCGGGCTCTGCTCACTTGCGGTGCCCCAATTGATGAGATGAATACGGTGCGCAAGCACGTCACCCAAACACTGGGTGGTCAGTTGGCCCAGGCTTGCCGCGCGCCGGTGTTTCAATTGATGATTTCGGATGTGCCAGGTGACGACCCGGCAGTGGTTGCATCGGGACCGTTTTGCGCAGACGACACCACCTATCAGGATGCCTTGAATGTGATTCGTCGTTGGAATGTGCAAGCGCCGCATTCTGTTTTGCGCCATCTTGAGAAAGGTTGTAAGGGTTTGGTACCAGAGACACCAAAATCCAGTTCGTTGGTGTTCCGGAAAATTCGCTCTCACATCATGGCCAGCAACGGAAAAATGCTGGATGCTGTGGAGCATTATCTGCGTCAGCAAGGGTACACCGTGCTGAGTTTTGGTGACACGGTGGAGGGTGAGTCCAGCCATGTGGCCAAGGTGCATGCTGCACTGGTGAAGCAGGCCATGCAGGGGCGGGGTGGATGGCCTGCCGCACCACTGGCCATACTCAGTGGCGGCGAATGCGCGGTGACACTCAGTGACACCCAGATGAAGCAGGCCAAAGGGGGCCGAAATTCGGAGTTCTTGTTGTCGCTAGTGCATGAGTTGCGGGCCCAGCCCGAGGTGTTTCCTTTGGCCGCATTGGCTGCCGACACGGATGGCATCGATGGGGTGGGAGGGCATGCCGGTGCTTTGTTGTTGCCCGGTGATTTGACGAGAATTCAGCAACTGCAGTTGTCCGCCAGGCTGCATCTGGAGCAGCACACCAGCCATGATTTTTTTCACACGCTGGGCCGTTTGCTGGTAACCGGGCCGACCCAAACCAATGTCAATGACCTTCGACTGATTCTGATTGGGCAACCTTGAATGACTCGTTTGCCATGGGATGCGTAGTGACGGGTTAAAATAATGGGCTTGGACATCACAGGATTTGTTATGGCTTCGTCGATTGCACCCACCACTTTGACCATTGCGCCGCCCGATGATTGGCACCTGCATCTTCGCGATGGCGAGGCGTTGGAGCACGTGGTGGCAGCCACTGCATTGAATTTCAGGCGTGCGATTGTTATGCCAAATTTAAAGCCTCCTGTCACCACCACTGAGCAGGCTCTGGCGTACCGTGGGCGCATTTTGGCCGCAGTGGACAAAGCCTGCATGAGCGGACGTTATTCCGAGGCTGACTGTGCGCAAATGCGGCAGTTTCAGCCCTTGATGGTGCTGTATCTGACAGGGGCAACACCGGCTGATGAAATTGACCGGGCCATGGTCAGTGGTGCGGTGCATGCAGTGAAGTTGTATCCAGCTGGTGCCACCACCAATTCGGATGCAGGGGTATCTGACCTGTTGGGTCAATGCTCGGCAGTTCTCGCCCGAATGCAAGCCTTGGGCATGCCCTTGCTGGTGCATGGCGAAGTTACCGAGGCGCATGTGGATGTGTTTGATCGTGAGGCGGCATTCATCGAATCGGTGATGAAGCCGTTACGATCGAGATTCCCAAGCCTTCGTGTGGTGTTCGAGCACATCACCACACGTCAGGCGGCGGAGTATGTGACCGATCACGCCACGCGCGATGCGCAGGGACGCTTGTTGCTTGCTGCGACCATCACCCCCCAGCACTTGTTGTACAACCGAAATGCGCTGTTCAGAGGAGGTCTGCAACCCCATTGGTACTGCTTGCCGATTTTGAAGCGGGAGGAGCATCGCCTGGCCTTGATCAAGGCCGCCACCTCTGGTTTGCCTCAGTTTTTTCTCGGGACGGACAGCGCTCCCCATGCTCGGCATTTGAAGGAAGCCAGTTGTGGTTGTGCGGGCTGTTATTCAGCCCCGTATGCCTTGGGCCTGTATGCAGAGGCGTTTGAATCTGTTGGCGCTCTTCAAACCACAGATGCATTTGAGGCGTTCACCAGCCGAAACGGGCCAGCCTTCTATCGCCTGCCTGTAAACCCTGGTCGATTTGAATTGCGACGGGTGCCGGAGACGGTGCCCGAGAGACTGCCATTCGTCACGGACAGTGGGATTGTACCGTTGCGGGCCGGTGAGACCTTGACGTGGTCTGTAACCGCGCGTGAGTGATGCCCAATTGATGGCGGCCAAACCCTGGCTTGTTCCTTATGGTGGTCCGTCTGTAGAATGGGTTTCGGCTGGGGTGGTAGAACCGGCTGATTGTGGGCCGGGTCATGTGGCCCTGCGCTTGAATAGGCGGGCGCATGTGATGAGCCCGAATGATGGGCTGCACTTTGTGCCGTCTACTGAACACTTGGGTGCACTGGCTTACGAGGCCCGGTGCCAACAGGGCAGCATTCCGACGCGTGATCTGGCCCATGACTGGTACAACGGTGTGGTTTGGCAGACCCTACCCAAGTTTAAGCGAGCGTTGAATGAGGCCCACATCGCTGAGTCGGCACGGCAACAGGCTGTTGGCGGCAACGGTCGGAATGCCCGCCGGGATGCGTTGACCTTGCTGGACGAGAGTGGAGCCCTGCTGCTGGTCAGTCACCCCGAAGTCGTTCAAGAATTGATCAATCATGATTGGTCGAGTTTGTTCATGCGTCACCGGGCAGATTGGGGGCATCACATTCATTTGCTGGTGTTTGGTCACGGCCTTTTGGATGCCATGGACCGTGCGCACAAGGGCCTTTGTGCCAAAGTTTTACCCGTGTGTGTTCTCGACGACGCCGACCCTAGGGGGTTGATGGCGTCTCTGCGTGCGGGGTCCTTCGATCAATGCTGGCCCGTTGTGGATCATGTGTTGGCTCAGGCTGTGACCCAGATTGAAACTCCAGCGCAATTGTGTCCGCTGCCTGTGTTGGGTGTACCAGGTTGGTGCTCAGCCAACCAAGCCCACATGTTTTATGCCGATCGGCAAGTTTTTCGCCCAAAGCCAACACTTCATGGCAATAAATCATTTCAAAGGTTGGCATTGCGGTGGGATGGTTCTACACTTTCAAGTTGAGAGTGCGCCGGACAGTCGCTGCTTCGCGAGAAGGAGAGGAAAGTCCGGACTCCAGTGAGCAAGGTGCTGGTTAACGGCCAGGCGTTGCATGGGCAGGAAACTGCCCAGGTGGCGACGGACAGTGCAACAGAAAACACACCGCCGATGGAAGGGCAACCTTCACAGGCAAGGGCGAACCGGAGGTGTAAGAGACCCCCGCGATTCTGGCGACAGAATCGGCTAGGTAAACCCCACTTGGAGCAACACCAAATAGGCGCGCACAGGCTTCACGGTCTGGACGGTGCTCCCCGGGCGCGCGGGTAGGTGGCTTGAGCTGGCAAGCAATTGCCGGCCTAGAGGAATGATTGTCGGGCCTGGCGACAGGCCAACAGAATCCGGCTTACAGGCGCACTTTCTCAACCTCATCGCAATTTCCTTCAGTTTCCTGACAAATATTTTTATTTGAGACATTACTTTCAGTTGTCTCGATATGGCTTTATTTTTTCTCGATATTTTCCCTAAAAAAATTCAAGATAACCCATCTAAGTCATTGGTTGTAAAGGCGTTTTTGCCTTGAGCGCCTTTACAAGGCCTGAGGGAATGCGTAAAGTGGTGATTCGTGGGTTTTTGTGTATTTTTGTGGGAATTTATATCTCGTGTTTCAAGGCAGCTCTTCCCTGTCGATGGATGCCAAAGGGCGCATGAATGTGCCCCAGAAGCATCGTGACGCACTGATGGATCAGTGCGCGGGAGCCTTGACGCTCACGAAACACCCCAATGGCTGCTTGCTGATGTTTCCCCGGCCTGTTTGGGAGCAGCATCGCGAGAAAATTGCGGCCTGGCCAATGTCTGCCCGACCTTGGCAGCGGATCTTCCTGGGTTTTGCGACCGATGTGGAGATCGATTCTGCTGGCCGAATTTTGGTCTCACCCGAACTGCGCGACGCCGCCTCGCTGTCGAAAGACGTGATGTTGCTGGGCATGGGTAGTCACTTCGAAATCTGGGATTCCACGCTGCTCAAGGTGGAAGAAGACAAGGCCATTGCCGCCGGCATGCCTGATTCACTGAACGACTTTAGCTTCTGAAGGTGAGTACCCATGACCACATCCCCGTGCTACTTGGGCCCACGGTGGACGCCCTGTTGCACAACCCCGATGGCATCTATTTGGACTGCACGTTTGGGCGTGGTGGGCATTCACGCGCCATTCTTGAGCGTTTGTCGCCGGTGGGTCGACTGTTGGCGCTGGATCGGGATCCCCAAGCGGTGCAGGCCATGACAGGCGTTCTTGATGCTCGGTTTCAGGGTTATCGCAGCGCGTTTGCCGATTTGGAGCGGGCCTTGGATGCCATGGGCGTGCCGAAGGTGGATGGTGTGTTGATGGACATCGGTGTGTCATCGCCCCAAATTGACCAGGCTGAGCGGGGTTTCAGTTTTAGGAAAGACGGTCCTTTGGACATGCGCATGGATCCGCAGGCGGGAGAGTCCGCGGCCGATTTTCTTGCTCGGGCCACGGCTCGGGACATCAGTGAGGTGATTAAACATTATGGGGAAGAACGGTTTGCTGTTCAGATTGCAGCAGCGATTGTTGCTCGCCGCCAAGAGCGGGCGATCACTACAACCCTCGACCTTGCCCAGATCGTGGCAGGGGCAGTACGCACGCGCGAGCCGGGGCAGGACCCTGCCACGCGCACCTTTCAAGCTTTACGGATTCACGTCAACCAGGAGCTTGCGCAGCTCGAACAGGGCCTGAACGCTGCGTTCAGACGCTTGAACATTGGTGGTCGCTTGGCGGTCATCAGTTTTCATTCCTTGGAGGACCGGATCGCCAAGCAGTTCATTGAAAAGCTGGCCAATCCAAAGTCGCAGCAGGATGCTCGTTTGCGCAAACTGCCACTGCCTGAGCCCAAGCCATTGATGAAAAAACTCGCTCGCATCAAGCCTGATGCGCAAGAGTGCGAGCGCAACCCGCGTGCCCGCAGTTCGGTGTTGCGAGTGGCCGAAAAGTTGGCGGAGGTGGCCCATGGGTAGGTTGAACATTCTGCTGCTGGCCCTGGTGATTTATTGCGCCATGCAAGTGGTTGACTTCCAGCATGAGGCGAGAACCCTGTTTGTAACGTTGGGATCAGAGCAGGAAGCTGAGCGGCAACTGGATGTTGCGTTTACGCGCCTGCAGTTGCAGCAGGTGACGCTAGCCAAAGGCGAGCGGGTTGATGAGGTGGCCCGGCGGGAGTTGAAGATGATTCCGCCGCAGCCCGGGTCCATCGTGTTCATGCCATTCAACACCAGCGGGGGTGCGCGTGAGTAAGGCCGTTCGCTTCGGTGGTTCCGAGGTTTTAGAGACGAGGTTGCCTGCTTGGCGATCTCGCCTGGTTTTGCTGGGTCTGTTTTTGGCGTTTGGCGGGTTGATTGCCCGTGCGGCCTATCTGCAAATCGTATCGAATGATTTTTTGCAGGAGCAGGGCGCCAAGCGCATGGAACGTACCCTGCCATTGCCAGCTTCGCGTGGCACATTGATGGATCGCAACAATGTGGTGTTGGCTCAAAGCGTGCCGGCGCAAACCATTTGGTATGACGGCCGGCGAATCAGTCAGGTGCCCGATCCCAAGTTGCGTGAGCTCGCCGCAGCCTTGGGTATCAAGCAACCGGATCGCATGATTCGTCAAATCCGGGCAGATGCAAAGAAGGCATTTGTGTATTTGGATCGTCAGGTGGATCCCGATTTGGCCAACAAGGCTCGGGCTTTGAAAGTGCCAGGCTTGGGCTTCATTGTGGAGAGCAAGCGTTATTACCCCCAAGGCGAGACCACTGCCCATCTGGTTGGGTTTACCAGTATTGAAGACCGTGGGCAGGAAGGTGTGGAGCTGGCCTTTGATCAGGCACTGACTGGCGAAAATGGTGAGCGAAGTGTGTTGCGGGATCGGCTGGGCAACATCATTGAGGAAACCCGTGAATTGCGCCCACCGGTCAATGGTCAGGACATGGTCCTGTCGGTGGATGCTGATGTGCAGTACATCGTGCTGTCGGAGTTGAAAAAGGCAGTTGAGCAGCACAAGGCAAAAGCGGCTGCAGCGGTGGTGCTGGACGCAAAGTCGGGCGAGTTGCTGGCCATGGCGAATATTCCCACGTACGACCCGAATAATCGCAGCGACCTTCATGGCGCAAAGCTTCGCAACCGCGTATTCACCGACATGTTCGAGCCTGGCTCGACCCTCAAGCCATTCACGGTGTCGTTGGCCATGAATGAGGGAAAGATCAAGCCCACGACCAAGATTGACACCGGCAATGGCCACCTCAGCATTGGTCCAGCCACCATTCACGACACCAAAGCCCATGGCTTGATTACCGTGGATGAAGTCATTCAATTTTCCAGCAATATTGGTACAACCAAAATTGCGCTGGATCTAGATCGAAAAGACATGTGGGATTTTTTCCACCTGGTGGGGTTCGGGCAGACGCCTGCGATCTCCTTTCCTGGTTCCGTTGCGGGCCGTATTCGCCCCTGGAAATCCTGGCGCCCCATCGAGCAGGCAACCATGTCATACGGTCACGGTATTTCCGTGTCGCTGATTCAACTTGCCCAGGCGTACACCATTTTTGCCAATCAGGGGCGTTTTGTGCCGGTGTCCTTGATCAAGCACGAAGACCACAACATGCCGCAGGGGCAGCCAGTCATTCGTCCAGAAGTGGCAGCCAGCATGCTGCACATGTTGGAGTTGGCCTCGGGGCCGGGCGGCACCGCGCCCAAGGCACAAGTGCAAGGCTATCGGGTTGCTGGCAAAACGGGGACTGCGCACAAACAGGAAGGCGGGCGTTACATCAACAAGTATGTGTCGTCCTATGTGGGGTTGGCTCCTGTGTCTAATCCGCGCGTCATTGTGGCTGTGATGGTGGATGAGCCGTCCACCGGTGTGTATTACGGTGGCTTGGTCGCTGCGCCTGTGTTTTCAACCATTGTCAAAAGTGTGTTGACCCGTCTGAATGTTCAGCCAGATGCGGTTGGACCTGGGGAACAGCTGCGCAAATATGTTCAAGCCCCTGCACCGGAGGCCATGTGAAGAGCGCCTACCTGCACTCCGTGGACGAGGTGCTGAGCGAATTGCATGAGCTTGGCTTTTTCTCGGACTGCTCAGCATTGGTGACCGATCACCGACGATTGGGTGGTCCTCGGGATGTGCTGCTGGCGGTGCCAGGTCAGTCCTTCGACCCTCGCAACCTGGCCGATGATCTGTTGCGTGAGCAGCGTTGCGGACTGGTGTTGGTGGACCATGAGGACAGTCGGGTGTATCAGAGTGCCGCTGTCTTGCCCGTGTTGAATTTGCGAAGCCTGCTTGCAGACATTGCATGTCGGTATTACGGCACGGCTGAACTGGGCCTGAACATTTATGCCGTGACTGGCACGAATGGCAAAACCACGGTTACCCGCTGGTTGGCCCAGGCACTGGGGGCTTTGGGGCTGCCGACTGCCGTGATCGGAACTCTGGGTTATGGCTCGCCCGACGAACTGAAGCCGCATTCTGGTTTAACCACACCAGATGTTGTGGGTATGCATCACTTGCTGCATGAATTGCAGGTTGATGGTTTTCGGGCAGTTTGCGTGGAGGCTTCGTCGATTGGTCTGCACCAAGGTCGATTGGCCGGTGTGCCCATCTCGACCGCACTGTTTACCAACCTAACGCAAGACCACCTGGATTATCACGGCACCATGCAAGCATACGGCGAGGCCAAGCTCATGTTGGCGACCTGGCCTGGTTTGAAGCGTGCCGTGGTGAATGTCGACGACCCTTGGGGTGAGCGTTTCCGGGAAGTCGCAAATAACCAGGGTGTTGCTGTAACGACGGTTGGTCGGGCGATGGATTCCGATGTTCGAATCATGGCGTTGGACCATCAGCCAACCGGGTTGTCCATCCATCTGCAGACTCAAGAATCGTCCTGCACCATTCAAGCTCGCGTGTTGGGTGATTTCAACGCAGAAAACATGGCCCTGGTGTACGCCGCACTGAATCAGCCTGCACTGGACACTGCCACCCTGACTCAGGCCTTGAGCACTGTCACACCCGCACCGGGTCGAATGCAATGGGTGGCTGACTCGCCCTGTGTGATTGTGGACTATGCCCACACGCCGGATGCACTGCAGCGCGTGTTGGAGACCTTGCGCGCATTGTGCACTGCTCGGGGTGGGCGCCTGCTGACCCTGTTCGGATGCGGTGGAGATCGGGACAAAACAAAACGGCCATTGATGGGCGATGTGGCAGCCCGTTTGTCGGATGCTGTTTGGATCACCTCGGACAACCCACGCACTGAAGATGCCCAGGCCATTTTGAACGACATTCTGGCAGGCGTCGAGGCGGGACTTTTGGGCAAGTTGACGGTCGAAGTGGACCGTGTGAAGGCCATTGAGGATGTGATTCGATATGCAGGTCCGGTGGATGTGGTTGTGTTGGCTGGCAAGGGGCATGAACAAACCCAAACGGTGGGGCACGAGGTTCGCACCCACTCAGACGCTGCTGTGGCGCAGGCCGTGTTGATGGAGCGAGGTCTTCATGTCTGAGCTCAACATGTCATCCGATTTGATGCTCAAAGGGCTGATTAACCACATGGTTCAGCCTGCTCCCGACCGCTTGCCTGCTGCCATCCGTCAGGTACAGACGGACAGCCGCCAAGTGCAGTCAGGCGATCTGTTTGTGTGTCTGCGGGGTGAGCGTTTTGATGCGCATGATTTTGCATCGGATGTGGTGAGCAAAGGTGCATCTGTTCTGGTCGTGGAGCGTTTGCTTGATTTGCCAGTACCCCAGTTACTGGTTCGGGATTCCCGAATGGCCTTGGGCGGGTTGGCCTGGGCTTGGCGCAATCAGTTCAGGCCCATGGTGTTTGGTGTGGTGGGTAGCAATGGCAAAACCACCAGCAAGGAAATGCTGGCCAGTATTTGCAGAAAGTATTTTGGTGAAGAGGCGACCTTGGTGACGCAGGGCAACCTGAACAATGATGTGGGGGTTCCGCAAACCTTGTTCCGTTTGCGTGCACACCACACGGCAGCCGTGATTGAAATGGGCATGAATCACCCAGGAGAAATTGGACACCTGGCTTCCTTGGTGCAGCCCAATGTGGTGTTGTTGACCAATGCCCAGCGTGAACATCAGGAATTCATGAAATCGGTTGAGGCAGTGGCAGCGGAGAATGGTTCCGCCTTTCTGCATCTGCAGTCACCTGGTACGGCCATATTTCCAGTTGGTACTCCGCACGATGTCACCTGGATGGCCCAGGCCGGGGATCAGCGATGCGTTCGGTTTGGGATGGGTGGAGATTTCGAACCTTCTTTTTCAGGCGCATCGGGTGAGCTTCAAATTGAAACAGTGCGTGGCGCCCTTCGGGTCAAGCCGGCATTTTTGGGTCAGCACAATGCCATGAACGCTGCTGGCGCAGCCGCAGCCGCGTGGGCGGGTGGGTGCGCAGATGATTCCATTCAAGCGGGTTTAGAGATGTTTCAACCGGTCAGTGGTCGCTTGCAGGTTGTGCTGAGAAACCGCCATGTGCTGCTCATCAACGACAGTTACAACGCCAATCCGGATTCAGTCAACGCTGCCAGTGCGGTGCTGGCCGAACAGGGCGGCAACACTTTGTTGGTGTTGGGTGACATGGGTGAGGTGGGTAATGCGTCGGATGCATATCACCAGGAGGTGGGACGGGTGGCCAAACAGCTCGGCGTGAGCAAGCTCTACGCCCTGGGTGAAGCAACTCGACATTCCGTGGGCAGCTTCGGTGAAGGCGCCCAACATTTTGAAAGTTTAGATCAATTGATTAAGACCATCATTCAATGCGTTCAGCCCGGTCATTGGACCGTGCTGGTCAAAGGGTCCCGCTTCATGAAAATGGAACGGGTTGTGGACGCGCTCAAGCAGCATTTTGAGCCAGGACAAGGAGATCAGCATGTTGCTTGAACTTGCCAAATGGCTAGCCACGGACATTCGCGCCTTTGGTGTTTTCAACTACCTGACTTTGCGGGCGGTACTGGCTTGTGGCACGGCGCTGTTGGTCGGCTTGGTGGCTGGTCCCATGGTGATTCGCAAGCTGACGCAGTACAAAATTGGTCAGGCCGTTCGGGATGATGGACCTCAGACCCACCTGGCCAAGGCGGGCACGCCCACCATGGGCGGTGCGTTGGTACTGATCGGCATCGGCATGTCGACATTGCTGTGGGCCGATCTATCCAACCGGTTCGTCTGGGTGGTCATGATCGTAACCTTTGGTTTTGGTTGGGTTGGTTGGGTGGATGATTACCGCAAGGTGGTATATCGCAATCCCAAGGGTTTGCCTGCCAAGTGGAAGTATTTCTGGCAAAGCGTGATTGGGCTGATCTCCGCGTTTTATTTGGCTTTCGCCGTCTCCGCCCAAGGGGGGCAGGGCGTCCCTGAAATCTTCATGGCTTGGGTCGACAGCGGGTTTTCAATGCACCTGCCCAACAATGCAGATTTGATTGTTCCCTTCTTCAAGTCCATCAGTTACCCGTTGGGGGTATGGGGCTTCATTGCCTTGTCCTATTTTGTGATTGTGGGCACCAGTAACGCGGTCAATCTCACCGACGGTCTGGATGGCCTGGCCATCATGCCCACCGTGTTGGTGGCCTCGGCCTTGGCGATATTTGCGTATGTGGCCGGTAATGCGGTGTATTCCAAGTACCTGTTGTTGCCCTACATTCCAGGCGCTGGTGAATTGGCGGTGTTCCTGGCGGCCATCGCAGGCGCAGGCCTTGCGTTTCTGTGGTTCAACGCTTACCCGGCCCAGGTGTTCATGGGTGATGTGGGTGCGCTGGCGTTGGGTGGTGCCTTGGGCACGGTGGCGGTGATCGTACGACAGGAAATCGTCCTGTTCATCATGGGTGGCGTGTTTGTGGCGGAAACCCTGTCGGTGATGATCCAGGTTTTGTATTTCAAGTACAGCGGTGGAAAGCGGGTGTTCCGGATGGCCCCCCTACATCACCACTACGAGCTGAGTGGATGGAAGGAAACCCAGGTGGTCGTCCGTTTTTGGATTATCACGATGATGTTGGTGTTGGCTGGTTTGTCCACTCTGAAATTGCGTTAACGCAAAGGACTTTGTAACGTGCTGGATTTGATGATTCATCAATCGGTGTTGCTGGTGGGGCTCGGCGAGTCCGGGCTGGCCTGCGCGCGTTGGGTTGTGGCCCAGGGTGCGCGCCTCGCCGTGGTGGATACCCGTGATCAGCCGCCAGGCCTTGGTCATTTGCAGGCGTTGGGCGTGGACATTCCATTGCACACCAGCCTGCAGGATGTCGTTTGGCAGTTTGACCGGGTTGTGGTGTCGCCTGGCCTACCGCCAGCCCATCCTTTGATGCAGTCTGTTTTGAATGCTGCGCAGGCCCATGGGACGCCTGTCGAGTCAGAACTGGATTTGATGGCGGATGCTTTGATCAGTTTGAAAAGCAGTCGCGGTTATGCGCCCCAGGTGGTTGGTATTACTGGGACCAATGGCAAAACCACCACCACGAAAATGGTGGAGTGCCTGGCTGGTTATGCCGGAAAAAAGGCCATGGCTGCCGGAAATATCAGCCCCGCTGCACTGGATGCTTTGCGGGAGTGTTTGCTCAATGACGATCTGCCCGACATCTGGGTCCTGGAACTGTCTAGTTTTCAGCTGCATTGGACAACGCGCCTGCGTTGCGATGCATCGGTGGTTTTGAATATTACTCAAGACCATCTGGATTGGCATGCCGACATGGACGAATACGCTCGGGACAAGTTCCGGATTTATGCTGAGCACTCGGTGGCGGTTGTGAACCGGGATGATGTATATGTTAACGCTGCACCAATACCCAAAGAGGCTCATCGTGTGAGCTTCGGTCTGAATGCGCCTGCGCAACCAGGCGATTTCGGTTTGTTACGCGAAGGCGGCATGTTGTGGTTGTCGCAGGCTTATGCCATGCAGGATACCCCAACATCCAGGCGCGCCAAGCTCGAGCCAGTGGAGGTTGGTCACAATCTGCTAATGCCCACCGATGCTTTACAGGTGGTGGGCTTGCACAACGCGGCCAATGCGTTGGCCGCGCTGGCGCTTTGCCAGGGTTTGGGTTTGCCCATGGCCAAGTTGTTGCATGGCTTGCGCAGCTACAAGGGCGAGCCGCACCGGGTGGAATTTGTCATGAGCCTCGGTGGAGTGGATTATTTTGATGACAGCAAAGGCACCAATGTGGGTGCTACGGTGGCAGCACTAACGGGCTTGGCGCGGTCGGTCATCTTGATTGCTGGCGGTGATGGCAAAGGTCAAGACTTTTCACCCCTGGCCTCGCCGGTGGCTGAATTTGCCAAAGCGGTGGTGCTGATTGGGAAGGATGCCGAGCAACTGGAGTCCGTATTGACCCCAGCTGGCGTGCAGTGTATCCATGCCGCCACGCTGGAGGATGCGGTGAAACAGGCGCACGCTCTGGCCACAGCCGGCGATTGTGTTTTGCTGAGCCCGGCTTGCGCCAGCCTGGACATGTTTAACAATTATGCCCACCGGGCCGCAGTGTTCGTGAGTGCCGTTCGACAACTGGCCATGGACGGAGGTCAACCATGCTGAACAAATGGTTCAAGCGTGAGCGGTCGTCCCTGCCTACCCACAGCCTGATTCCAGCCGGTGTTGCTGGAGCCAGTTCAGCCTATGGATTGGGCCGCGGCAACACGCAGGGCGTTGGACAACAGCACAGCGTCGATCAAAGCCTGGTTTGGGCTGTGCTGGCTTTGCTGTTTTTGGGATTGGTGATGGTTTATTCCGCCACCGTGGCGCTGCCCGACTCCAACAAATACGCCAATTACTCCACCACCCATTTTTTGGTCCGCCATGCAGTGTCCTTTTTGGTGGCCTTCGCCGCTGCATTTTTTGCATTCCAAATTCCCATGAAGAGCTGGCAGCAACTGGCGCCGCTGCTGTTTCTGTCTTGTCTGGGTTTGTTGTTGCTCGTGTTGATTCCCGGTGTGGGCAAGGATGTCAATGGTGCGCGGCGTTGGCTGTCGTTGTATGTGCTGAACATTCAGCCCTCCGAGTTGATGAAGGTCTGCGCCATCATTTATGCGGCCGATTACACCGTGCGCAAGCAAGCCTACATGCAGCGGATTGGCAAAGTTCTGTTGCCCATGATTGTGGCCATGTTCCTGGTGGGCATGTTGCTGTTGCTTGAGCCCGACATGGGCGCTTTCATTGTGATTGTGACCGTGGTGTTTGCCATCCTGTTTTTGGGTGGGATCAACGCCAAAGTGTTTTTGGGCAGCATTGGCATGTTGTCCGCCGCCTTTGCATTGCTGATTGCATTTAGCGATTACCGGCGGGCCCGCCTCTTGGCTTATCTGGACCCCTGGAGTGGCGACAATGCGCAGAACAAGGCTTACCAGTTGTCGCATTCGTTGATTGCGTTTGGGCGCGGTGAGGTGTTTGGCGTGGGTTTGGGCGGCAGTGTCGAAAAACTGCATTACCTGCCAGAAGCACACACGGATTTCATCCTGGCCGTGATTGGTGAAGAGCTAGGCTTTGTGGGTGTCACCATCGTGATTTTGCTCTTCGCTTTTATTGTGCGACGTTGTTTTGCGATTGGCAGCCAAGCCATCGCGCTGGAGCGAACATTCAGCGGCTTGTTTGCCAAAGGGGTGGGCACCTGGATTGGTGTACAGACCTTCATCAACATGGGTGTGAATTTGGGGTTGTTGCCCACCAAGGGCCTCACGCTTCCGCTGATGAGTTATGGCGGGTCTGCAATCATGATGAATTGTGTTGCACTGGCATTGGTGCTGCGCGTGGACTACGAAAACAGAACCATGATGCGCGGAGGGGCTGCATGACTCGCCGAACCGCACTGATTGTGGCTGGTGGCACCGGCGGGCACATATTCCCGGGCATCAGCGTGGCGCAGGAAATGATGCGCCGGGGTTGGGCTGTTCAGTGGGCTGGCAACCCGGCTGCCATGGAAGGTCGTTTGGTGCCACAGCATGGTATTACTTTGCATGCGCTGGTCTTCGCCGGGTTTCGTGGCAAAGGGCTGGGTAGCCAGTTGATGATGCCTTTGAAATTGCTGCGTGCGTTCTGGGCATCATTGCGTATCTTGTCGGTTTGCAAGCCGAATGTGGTGTTGGGCATGGGCGGCTACGTGGCCTTTCCGATGGGCATGATGGCCAGCTTGCGGGCCATTCCTTTGGTGGTGCATGAGCAAAACTCCGTGGCGGGTCTGACCAACAAAGTCTTATCGAAGCTGGCTGATCGAAATCTGGTTGCTTTCCCGGATGCACTCATTCGGGGGCAGTGGGTAGGCAACCCCTTGCGTTCGGCGGTGACCGCACAGGTGGACCCTGCTCAGCGCTATGCAAGTCGTCAGGGCTGCCTGCGGTTGTTGGTGTTGGGCGGCAGCCTGGGTGCACAGGCACTCAATGCGCTGGTGCCCAAGGCGTTGGCCCTGCTGCCAACGGCTGATCGTCCCGAAGTTATGCACCAGGCCGGTGAAAAGCACCTCGATGAATTGAAGACTCACTATGCCAATGCGGGGGTTTCCGCACAAACCGTGGCTTTCATTGACGATGTGGCCACTGAAATGGCCCGTGCTGATTTGGTGATTTGCCGTGCAGGTGCGATGACGGTGGCTGAAGTGGCTGCCATTGGTGTGGCTGCGCTGTTTGTACCGTTTCCACATGCTGTGGATGACCATCAAACCAGCAACGCCGCATTTCTGGTGAACCAACAAGCCGCATGGTTGCGACAGCAGGTTGAACTCAATGCCCAGGGGCTGTCTGAATGGCTGGCCTCATTGACCCGCAGCCAATGCCTGGCTGTGGCACTGAAGGCCCGCGACCTTGCAAAACCCAAGGCCACCAGCGATGTGGCCGATGTTCTTGAACAGGTGGCCTCACTACGATGAAACACAAAGTCAAACATGTCCATTTCGTGGGTATCGGTGGATCCGGCATGAGCGGAATTGCCGAGGTGTTGATCAACTTGGGATACAAGGTGAGTGGATCGGACTTGTCCGATTCCGCCGTCACCCAGCGTTTGATCAAACTGGGTGCCGAGGTTCGAGTGGGACACGCGCCAGAGCATATTGATGGTGCGGATGCCGTGGTGACATCCACAGCCGTCGGTGGAAGCAATCCGGAGGTGTTGGCAGCGCGCGCCAAACGGATACCTGTGGTGCCCCGTGCGGTGATGCTGGCGGAGTTGATGCGTTTGAAGCAAGGCATTGCAGTGGCTGGAACGCATGGTAAAACCACCACCACCAGCCTGGTTGCCAGCATTTTGGCAGAAGGCAAACTCGATCCGACATTCGTGATTGGTGGTCGTCTCAATTCGGCAGGGGCCAATGCCAAATTGGGGACGGGTGAATTCATGGTGGTGGAGGCCGACGAGTCGGATGCATCATTCCTCAACCTGATGCCCGTGATCGCGATCATCACCAACATTGATGCCGACCACATGGAAACCTATGGGCATGATTTCGCCAGATTGAAACAAGCCTTCGTGGAGTTTACGCAGCGTTTGCCATTCTATGGCATTGCAGCTGTGTGCGTGGACGATCCCTGTGTCCGAGAAATCATGCCCTTCGTGTCCAAGCCACTGGTGACCTACGGATTGTCCGAGCAGGCCCAGATTCGTGCTGTGAATGTACAGGCTTGTGCCGGTCAAATGAAATTCACAGTTATTCGGGAAGATGAGCCCGCTCTGGATATCACCTTGAATTTGCCCGGCGAGCACAATGTGCGCAATTCGCTTGCAGCCATCGCCGTGGCCACCGAGGTCGGTGTGTCTGACGCTGCGATTGTTTCGGCCTTGGAAAAATTCAACGGTGTGGGTCGACGCTTCCAGCACTACGGAGAAGTGCCTGCCAAAGAGGGAGGACACTTCATGGTCATTGATGATTATGGGCATCACCCGGTGGAAATGGCCGCTACACTGGCGGCCGCTCGAGGCGCCTATCCAGACAAACGCCTGGTGTTGGCCTTTCAGCCGCACCGCTACACCCGCACACGGGATTGTTTCGAAGATTTTGTCAAGGTGTTGGGCACACCAGACCTGGTGATTCTGTCCGAGGTATATGCCGCTGGAGAGCAGCCAATTGTGGCCGCAGACGGACGGTCACTGGCCAGAGCGGTTCGGGTGGCCGGGCGCGTGGAACCGATTTTTGTTGAAGACATGAAGGATATGGAAAGTACGATTTTGAATGTGGCTCGGGACGGGGATCTCGTGATCACCATGGGTGCTGGCTCCATCGGCGCCTTGCCTGCGCGGCTGGCTGCGCACACTGACCATGGAGGCCAGTCATGAATGGCCGAATTGATCCCAAAAGCTTGGGCAAAGTGGTGGTGTTGTACGGTGGAAAATCTGCAGAGCGAGAAGTATCGCTAAAGTCCGGCAGCATGGTGTTGGCTGCTTTGAAGCGCCAGGGCGTGGATGCGCATGGGTTCGATCCAGCCGAACACAGCATGGTTGAATTGTTGGAAGGACATTTTGACCGTGCAGTGATTTCTCTGCACGGTCGTTTTGGTGAAGACGGCACTATCCAGGGCGCACTGGAAAGTTTTGGCATTCCCTACACCGGAAGTGGCGTGGCAGCCTCAGCGCTGGCCATGGACAAAATTCTGACCAAGGCTGTTTGGTTGAGTGAGGGCCTGAGCACACCCGACTACGTTCGTTTGCAACCGGGTTTTGATGCCAAGGCCGTGGTGCAGCGCCTGGGTTTGCCCTTGATTGTGAAACCCGCGCAAGAAGGCTCCACCCTGGGCTTGACCAAGGTGAAGTGTGAGGAAGATCTGCAGGTTGCCTTTGACATGGCCTACCGTTACGACCCCAACGTGCTGGCCGAGAAATTCATCAGTGGCATGGAATTGACCGTGCCTGTGATGGGAGAAGGACAAGGTGCTTATGCCTTGCCAGTCATTCGGATTCAGGCACCCGATGGCAATTATGACTACCACAACAAATACATCGGGAATGAAACGCAGTATTTCTGCCCGAGTGGTCTGGATGATGCCATGGAAAGCCGGGTGAAAGACCTCTGCGTGAAGGCCTACCAGGTCCTGGGTTGCGCTGGTTGGGGTCGGGCTGACGTGCTGGTGGATAGCGATGGGACACCCTGGCTGCTCGAACTCAATACCTCACCAGGGATGACAGACCATTCATTGGTGCCGATGAGCGCCCGCGCAAGCGGTGTGGACTATGACCAATTGGTGCTCAAGATTGCGGCCAGCGCACGATTGAAGGCGTCGGGGCAAAACCTGGGAGACAAGCGCTGATGTTGGGAGCCATTTGGAACGACGACAAGCTCATGAGCATCATTGCCGGCTTTTTCTTTGCCTTGGCGATGGTGTTGTTGGGTTATGCCTGCGTTCAATGGGTCATCAACCGGCCAGTGTTTGAGTTGCGCCGCATTGAATTGCGGGGCGATGTGGACCGAATCAACCTGATCGGTTTTCAGTCGCAAGTGGTGCCGCAAGTGCGGGGCAGTTTCTTCTCGGCCAACTTACAGAATATTCGCCGGTTGGTGGAGGCTCAGCCTTGGGTGCGAAAAGCATCGATCCAGCGGGCCTGGCCCAACGGACTGCGTATTCAGATTGAGGAACACAGCCCATTGGCCACATGGGGCGAGTCCCGGTTGATCAATACCTTTGGTGAAGTGTTCTCCGCAAACCTGGCTGAGGCCGGCGATGAACGCAATCTGGCCGAATTGAGTGGCCCGGTGGGCAGCGAAGCCATGGTGGCCAACATGTACGTCAAGGCTTCCGAGCGCTTGAAAACGCTGGGCATGTGGCCCGAAAGAATTGAATTGTCGGACCGGTACGGCTGGTCCATGGACACCGACACAGGTTTGCACATTGAACTGGGTCGAGAGCAGGAGAATTTTTCCATCGACCAGAAGATGGAACGGTTGTTGAAGTTGTATCCAAGAATAGAACAAGAGGTGATGCCCAAGATCGTCAGCATTGATCTGCGGTATCCCCGGGGTGTGGCAATAAAGGGCGATCGCATGGCGGCTCTGAAAGTGAACAACGCCGCCAGCGTGAAATTGAATTGAAAGAGATAAACGAGTTTGCACGCCATGAATAAAGAGCCAAAAGATTTGATAGTGGGGTTGGACATTGGTACGTCCAAGGTGGTGGCCATGGTGGCCGAATTGCAGTCCGACGGTCGCTTCGAAGTGATTGGTGTTGCGCAACACGAATCCCGCGGGCTGAAGAAAGGCGTGGTGGTCAATATTGAGGCCACCGTCCAGTCCATCCAGGCTGCGCTGGAAGAAGCCGAACTGATGGCGGACTGCAAGATCAAGACGGTACTGACTGGCATTGCCGGAAGCCACATTCGCAGCTTCAATTCCTCGGGCATGGTGGCCATCAAGGAACGTGAGGTTACACAGGCCGATGTGGCCCGAGTGATTGAAACCGCCAAGGCGGTGAATATTCCAACGGATCAGCAAATTCTGCATGTGTTGCCGCAGGAGTTTATTGTCGACGGTCAGGAGGATGTGCGTGAGCCTTTGGGCATGAGTGGTGTACGTCTGGAAACCCGGGTGCACATCGTGACTGGCGCTGTGTCTGCCGCCCAAAACATTGTGAAGTGCGTACGCCGCTGCGGGCTTGAAGTGCAAGACCTGATGTTGCAGCCACTGGCCTCCAGCATGGCCGTGTTAACCGAGGACGAGAAAGAGCTGGGTGTGGTGTTGATCGACATTGGTGGCGGTACCACAGACATTGCTGTGTTCACGGGTGGAGCCATTCGCCACACCGCTGTCATTCCAATTGCGGGTGATCAAATCACCAACGACATTGCGATGGCCTTGCGAACACCCACGCCCGATGCTGAGGAAATCAAATTGCGCAACGGTGTGGCCAAGCAGGTGTTGGCTGACCCCCACGCCAAAATTGACGTACCGGGCATTGGCGAACGCGACACGCGAACCTTGTCCAAACAGGCTTTGGCCGCCGTCATCGAGCCCCGCGTTGAGGAATTGTTCCTCATGGTGCAGCAGGTGCTGCGTGAAAGTGGTTACGAAGAACTGTTGTCGTCTGGCGTGGTGCTCACCGGCGGGACCAGCCTGATGCCCGGCATTGCAGAACTCGGTGAAGACATTTTCATGAAGCCGGTGCGCATTGGTGTGCCGGAATACGACGGTGGTTTGGCCGACATGGTGCGCACCCCCCGATTTGCAACCGCCATGGGCTTGTTGCAAGAGGCGCGTGCACAGCACCTGCGAGGCCGCCGTGTGGCCTCGCAAGGGGGCGGCTTCAAGCAGACCGTTCAAAAAATGAAAGAGTGGTTTTTGGGTAATTTTTAAGAGTTCTTTTTTTAACTGATTTTTCGGCGAAGTCGCTTTGATAGGAGGCAATAACCATGTCGTTTGAAATTCTCGAGACAGAAACCAAAGGGACTGTCATTAAAGTGGTGGGTGTAGGCGGAGCCGGTGGCAACGCAGTGGCCCACATGATCAACCAGGGTGTCAGCGGTGTCGAATTCATCTGTGCCAACACCGACGCACAAGCACTGGCCAAAACCGGTGCCCATGTGCTGATTCAGTTGGGCCGAACAGGCCTGGGTGCGGGTGCCAAACCCGAAGCCGGCCGCCAGGCTGCAGAAGAGGATCGAGACCGCCTTCGTGATGCCCTGCGCGGCGCACACATGGTGTTCATCACCGCAGGCATGGGTGGGGGTACTGGCACTGGTGCAGCGCCTGTGGTGGCCGAAGTCGCTCAAGAACTGGGCATCTTGACGGTGGCCGTGGTCACGAAACCGTTCGAGTTTGAGGGCACCAAGCGTTGCAAAGTGGCCGACGAGGGATTGGAACAGTTGTCCAGCAAGGTGAACAGCCTGATCATCGTGCTGAACGAGAAACTGCTCGAAGTGGTTGGCGATGATGCCACCCAGGAAGACTGCTTTATTGCAGCCGATGATGTTCTGCACAATGCCTGCGCCGGCATTGCCGAAATCATCAACGTCGAGGGCAATGTGAACGTCGACTTTGAAGACGTGAAAACCATCATGTCTGAAGTGGGCAAGGCCATGATGGGCACCGCCACCGCCACAGGTCCTGACCGTGCGCGGGAGGCTGCCGAACAGGCCATCGCTTCCCCGTTGCTGGAAGGTGTGGACTTGTCGGGTGCCCGTGGCGTGCTGGTCAATATCACGGCAAGCCGCAGTTTGAAGTTGAAAGAAACCAAGGAAGTCATGAACATCATCCGCGCGTATGCGGCTGAAGATGCCACCGTGATCTTTGGCACTGCGTATGACGCATCCATGGGCGACGAGCTGCGGGTGACCGTGGTTGCGACGGGCCTTGGCCGCAAGGCTGCCAAGCCCAAGTTGGTCAGCAACGAACAGTATGTACCGGTCGCCCGCACTGGCACTTACGATGCAGTGGGTGCACAGTCGGATCAGGACCTATCCATTCCAGCTGTATTCCGTAATCCGCGGGAAAGCGCAGCAACCCGTGTGGAGGCCTTGCAGAACAGTGGTATGGATCGGTTTGACATTCCCGCATTCTTGCGTCGTCAAGCAGACTGATTTCTATCGCTGAAATTTGATTTAGACTGAAAGCCGGGCGTTTGCGCATGCTGTTGCTCCTGTGGGGGCCTCGGCCGTGCCCTATCCACGTCGCAGGGTTGTTAGCAGGCGGTTTTCGCGGTTTTGCCGAAGACTGCGGGCCTGCTGCCCTCTGCGAAATGTGCAACGTACCGGTTTTTCAATGAATTTTTCAGGAGTTTTTTTCATGGCCATTCAAGCGGGCGACAAATTACCCAGTTCCACCGTTTACGAGTTTTTCCACGAAGAAACCGGCGGCTGTTCACTCGGCCCCAACGCCTTTGACGTGCAAAAAGAGGCAGCCGGCAAAACAGTGGCCATCCTGGCTTTGCCTGGTGCCTACACACCCACCTGTTCAGCAAAACACCTGCCTGGTTTCATTCAGCATGCGGCTGAATTCCGACAGAGGGGCGTTGACGAAATTTGGTGTGTGTCGGTCAACGATGCATTTGTCATGGGCGCTTGGGGCAAAGAACAGGGGGCGGCCGGAAAAGTTCGCATGCTGGCTGACGGCGCGGCGGAGTTTACCCGCAAAATCGGCATGGAGCTCGATTTGACCACACGCGGCATGGGGGTTCGATCGCAGCGTTACTCCATGCTGGTCAAAGACGGCGTGGTTCAACTGGTCAACCTGGATCCACCCGGAACGTTTGAAAACAGCACCGCAGAAAAACTGCTGTCACAGTTGTGATTTGTTGAAAAAAGCCAGAATTTAGCCAAATTTTGGCAGATGTTGTGCGGTGGCAGGCGGCAATTTGAACGAAACCTCCATGAAAGTCTTTGGGTTTAAATCCCCCTGCCGTTACACTTCGCCGTACAACACGAGGATTTCATTGTGAAACAACGAACGCTTAAACAGGTTCTTAGCGCCACCGGCATCGGTTTGCATTCGGGCAAGCGGGTCACCATGACTCTGCGCCCTGCGCCAGCCAACACCGGCATTGTGTTTCGTCGTGTCGATCTGCCGGTGCCTGTGGATTTCCCGGTCAATGCCATGGCGGTGGGCGATACCCGCATGGCATCGACTTTGGAGCGCGAAGGCGCCAAGGTGTCCACGATTGAGCACCTGATGTCGGCCTTGTGTGGCCTCGGCGTGGACAATGCGTACATTGATTTGGATGCCGTTGAGGTGCCCATCATGGACGGTAGTGCGATCTCCTTTGTGTTTTTAATACAACAGGCTGGGCTGGAAGAGCAATCTGCCCTCAAGAAGTTTATCCGCGTCAAAAAAGCCGTGGAAGTTCGTGAGGGGGAGGGCAGTAACTTGAAGTACGCCAGCCTGAAACCTTATGACGGTTTCAAACTGACTTTCGAAATTGACTTCGGGCACCCGGCCATCGATCAAACTGGTCAAATGCTGGAAATTGATTTCGCCAGCACGTCTTTTACGAAAGATATTGCCCGTGCGCGAACCTTTGGTTTCACCCAGGATGTCGAGATGCTGCGCAATGTGGGCCTGGCTTTGGGGGGCAATCTGGACAACGCCATCGTCATGGATGAATACCGTATTCTGAATGCCGATGGGCTTCGGTATGACGATGAGTTCGTGAAACACAAGGTGCTGGATGCGATTGGTGACCTGTACGTGATTGGTCACCCCATCATTGGTGAATACCAGGCTTTTCGTTCCGGTCATGGCTTGAACAACCAATTGATTCGTGCGCTGATTAAAGACCCTTCTGCGTATGAGGTCGTGAGTTTTGAGAGCATCCGGGAGACCCCCACCGTGTTCCGAAGTGATTGGGCTGTTGCATAAGGCGCATTTGTCCAATAAGATGAACCCGCATGGTTGGGGGTTTACGGCGAAGTCTTCAGTTTTTACTTGAACTTGTGATGCCGGTTCAAGGCAGACGTTGCCGCTTTCACGGGTGAATCGGGCAGTTTGTTTTCTAAATCAAGCCATGCCTTGCGTGCCGCATCAGTGAACACCGCGCGCTTGGGTTGTCGGCGGGATTGTTTAGAGACCAAAGGATTTGTTTGTATTTGCAGTTGGATATGATTAACATTCAATCCCGACTGTTGAAGATGTGTGATCAGACTGGGAAGGGATTGCCTCAAGCGGGTCAGGGCCGCAGGGGTGCCGACGAAAAGTTTCAGCTGGTCATTTTTTAGTGGTCCCACACTGAAGGCAACACCCCGCAAAGCGGGCCAGCCTTTGATCGTTTTTTCGAGCTGACCGGATTGCGCAGCCTGCGCAATCAGAGAACCTGTTGCGCTGTGTTGGAGCAGGCTGGCCAGTGGAGAAAAATGAGAATGCTTGGGCTTCACCGAGGGTTCTCTTTGCAGTCCGTGACGTTCACCCGGGAGTTTCAGGGGTGATCGCGCGAATTGAGGAGGTTAAACATGCAGTTGATTCTCATGCGGGGTCCTTTTTCCCGCATCAGCACCATCAGTATAAGCGCTGCACACTTGGCCATGTTGGTCATCGGGCTGGTTTTTTCGGCCGTGGCGCTCATCGCTGCCGGTTTGTTTCTGGCAGCCTACTACGGAGAGGACATCCCGGTGGTTCAGGAGGTCGTGTACGCGCGTCAGCTGGAAAAGCACAACGCGGTTGCAGACACCAGCACCCCCCTGGATGCCATGGCCATTCGCATTGCCGAAATGCGTGCGCAACTGGCCAGGCTGGATGCAATCAGTGCTCGCTTGATGAAAACCAACGGCATGGACAGCAAATTGCTGAAAACAGCCCAAATCGGTCAGGGTGGTTTGCAGCAAGACAACGAAAAGTCGCTCAATTTTCGTGAAGTGAAAACAGCCCTGAAAGAAGTGGCCCAGCAAATTGAAAAACAGGCCGATGTGTACAGCATTATCGATGCTGACCTGCAATCGGCCCGTGTTCGCATCCAGAGCATTCCCAATGAGTCACCCTTGATCGACACGATTGCGGTCAGCAATTTCGGCACGCGAATCGATCCCATCACTGGTCGCCGTTCGGTCCATGAGGGAATTGACTTTATTGCACCTGTGGGCACGCCCATCCTGGCTGCAGCCTCTGGCGTGGTGGTCAATGCATCGTATCACCCCGGCTACGGCAACATGATTGAAATCGAACATGACTCGAAAACCACCACGCGATATGCGCATGCGTCGAAGTTGCTTGTCAAGCAGGGCGATATTGTTCGCTTAGGTCAGAAAATTGCGCTGGTGGGCAATACTGGCCGCTCCACTGGACCGCACCTGCACTTTGAGGTTCGTGTTGGCGGTGTGGCCAAAAACCCGCAAGAATTCCTCGCCAAAAACGGCCTTCCCCGCCCCGGTCCCAGCACTGTCACTGCGCTGAACGGCATCCTCTCGGATAACACCATCAAGCCGCTTGAATAATCTTCGCGTGCTAAACTTCTAGGCTGATTTTTTGGAATTGGCCTTGGGCTTGCCCCTGCCAATTGGTTTTATGCTTCACCGCCCAACATGGGCGAATTGGCCACCACCATCATGATTGAAACCCTGAAGAAGATTTTCGGCAGTCGCAACGACCGCCTGCTGAAAACCTATCGCAAAGCTGTTGTCCAAATCAACGCGCTGGAGCCCGCGCTGTCGGCGCTGACAGATGAGCAGCTGCGGGGTAAAACCCAGGAATTCAAAGACCGTTTGGCCCAAGGGGCCACGCTGGACAGCTTGCTGCCAGAAGCATTCGCGGTGGTTCGCGAAGCCGGCAAACGCGTGTATGGCATGCGGCATTTTGATGTGCAGCTGATTGGGGGTATTGCCCTGCATGAAGGCAAAATTTCCGAAATGCGCACCGGTGAGGGCAAAACCCTGGTGGCCACATTGCCGGCCTATCTGAATGCGTTGGAGGGCAAGGGCGTTCACGTGGTGACCGTGAACGATTACCTGGCCTCACGCGACGCCGCATGGATGGGGAAGCTGTACGGGTTTCTGGGGTTGACTGTGGGGTGCAATTTGTCACGCATGCCCCATGACGAAAAGCAGGCAGCCTACGCAGCGGATATCACTTACGGTACCAACAACGAATTCGGCTTTGACTACTTGCGCGACAACATGGTGTATGGCACCGCCGAGCGAGTACAACGCGGCTTGCACTATGCCATTGTTGACGAGGTGGACTCCATCTTGATCGATGAGGCGCGTACGCCGCTGATCATTTCTGGTCAAGCCGATGACCACACTGAGCTTTACCTGAAGCTTAATGCCGTGCCCGGCATGCTCACCCGCATGACCCAAGAGCCCAAGCCCACAGAACCGGAGCCAGAGGGCGATTACTGGGTGGATGAAAAAGGCCATCAGATCCACCTGTCCGAAGCCGGCCATGAAAAATCAGAACAGATCCTCGGGCAGATGGGCCTGCTGGCGGAAGGTGCCAGCCTGTACGATGCCGCAAATATTTCCCTGATGCACCACTTGATGGCGGCCTTGCGGGCGCACAACCTGTTTTTCAAAGACCAGCACTATGTGGTGCAGCAGGGCGAAGTCATTATTGTGGACGAGTTCACCGGGCGCTTGATGCCAGGTCGCCGTTGGTCAGATGGCCTGCACCAGGCGGTTGAGGCCAAGGAAGGTGCGCGCATTCAGCCCGAGAACCAGACGCTGGCCTCGATCACGTTCCAGAACTATTTCCGGATGTACAAAAAGCTGTCTGGCATGACCGGTACGGCCGACACGGAAGCATTTGAATTCCAGTCCATTTACGGCCTGGAAACCGTGATTATTCCCACGCACCGGCCCGTCCAGCGCAAAGACGCGCAAGACAAAATTTACAAAAGCGCTCGCGAAAAGTACAACGCGATTTTGCTGGATATCAAGGACTGCTACGAGCGCGGCCAACCCGTATTGGTGGGCACCACATCGATTGAGAATTCTGAGCTGATTTCGAGCTTTCTGGAGAAAGAAAAGCTGCCGCACAATGTGTTGAACGCCAAGCAACACGAGCGGGAAGCTGAAATTGTGGCGCAGGCTGGTCGCCCCAAGGCCATCACCATTGCCACCAACATGGCTGGCCGTGGTACTGACATCGTGCTGGGTGGCAATCTAGAGCGAGAAATCACGGCGGTTGAAAACAATGCCGAGATGGACGAGCAGGCCAAGCTCGCCACCATCGACAGGCTGCGTACTGAATGGAAGGTACGCAACGAGCAGGTGCTTGCATCGGGCGGTTTGCACATCATCGGTTGCGAACGCCATGAAAGCCGTCGAATCGACAACCAGTTGCGGGGCCGTTCCGGCCGACAGGGTGACCCAGGTTCTTCCCGCTTTTATTTGTCGATGGAAGACAACCTGCTGCGCATTTTTGCCGGTGACCGCGTGCGCGCCATCATGGAACGGTTGAAACTGCCGGAGGGTGAGGCCATTGAGGCGGGCATCGTGTCCCGCTCCATTGAGTCGGCGCAGCGCAAAGTGGAAGGCCGTAACTTCGACATCCGCAAGCAATTGCTGGAATACGATGATGTGTCCAACGAGCAGCGAAAAATCATCTACGCGCAGCGCAATGAAATTTTGGAATCCAGCGAAATCACCGAGACCATGACCAACTTGCGCCATGGTGCGTTGGAGGGCCTATTCCGCATGCATGTGCCGGAAGAGTCGGTTGAGGAGCAGTGGAATCTGGAAGGTTTGGAGCAGGACCTGCTCACCGATTATCAGATTGAAGCACCTGTGCGCCAATGGTTGGAGGCCGATGCAAAGTCGTCCGATGAAGACTTCCTGAAGCGCATTGTCCAGATGGCCGATGACATCTATGCAGCCAAGGTGGCCTTGGTGGGTCAGGAGGGCTTTAGCCGTTTTGAGAAGTCCCTGTTGCTGCAAAGCATTGACACCCACTGGCGGGAGCATTTGGCAGCGCTGGATTATTTGCGTCAAGGCATACACCTGCGGGGCTATGCGCAGAAAAATCCGAAACAGGAATACAAGCGAGAGGCTTTCGAGCTGTTTGGTGCTTTGTTGAACCGGGTGCGCGATGAAGTGGCCAAAACCCTGCTGACCGTGCGTGTGCAGTCAGCAGAGCAGGTGGAGGCTGTTGAGCAGGCCCTGGAAGAGCAGGCAGCACACATCGAAAACGTGCAGTACCAGCACCCCTCCGCAACCGGTGAGGAAGAGGCACCGGTGGCCGATGAGTCAACCGCTGCGCCGGCAAACGTGCCCCGGCGCGTCAGCGACAAAGTGGGCCGCAATGACCCCTGTCCTTGCGGGTCTGGAAAGAAATTCAAGCAGTGCCACGGCAAGCTCTACTGATCAACAGAGGACATTGAACCATGCCTGTCAATTTGACTGTACCCAGCATTGAGCAGCTGCACCCCGTGGCTGGTTTGGACATTGGTTTTGCCATGGCCCACATTCGCAAGCCCAACCGCAAGGATGTGTTGGTGATGCGCGTGGCTGAAGGGGCCAGTGTCGCGGGTGTCTTTACCAAGAACAGGTTTTGTGCGGCACCGGTGCAGGTTTGTCAGGCCCATTTGAAAGCAGACAAGGGCATTCGAGCCTTGCTGGTGAATACCGGTTGTGCCAATGCGGGCACCGGTGAGCGTGGCTTGGCCGATGCCAAAGCCACGGCAGCCAAGGTGGCCAGTTTGCTGAATATTCAGCCGGAGCAGGTGTTGGTGTTTTCAACCGGTGTGATTCTTGAAAACCTGCCCATGGACCGCTTGTTGATGGGGGTGGACCAGGCAGTGGCTGGTTTGGGTCAGGCCAGCTGGTTGGATGCAGCAACGGCCATCATGACCACAGACACCCTGCCCAAGGCCAGCAGCACCCGCTTGCCGGTTGGTACAGGCACCATCACCATCACGGGTGTGTCCAAGGGCGCTGGCATGATCCGCCCCAACATGGCCACCATGCTGGGTTACTTGGCCACCGACGCCCGGATTGCGCAAGCGGTGCTGTCCCGTTGGACCACTGAAATTGCCGATGCGTCATTCAACCGAATTACCATTGATGGCGACACGTCAACCAACGATAGTTTCATCGTTGTGGCCACTGGTGCGTCGTCCGCAGTCAACATTCAAACGGGCGATGAACCAGAGGCCAAAGCGGTGTTGGAAGCCCTGAAAGCCCAAGCCATTGTGCTGGCGCAGGCCATCGTGCGGGATGGCGAAGGCGCGACCAAATTCATCACCATCACCGTGGAGCAGGCCGGTACTGTGGATGAAGCATCCAAGGTGGCCTACGCGATTGCCCATTCACCCTTGGTGAAAACCGCATTCTTCGCGTCCGACCCCAACCTGGGCCGTATTCTGGCTGCGGTGGGTTATGCCGGCATTGAGGATCTCGATCAAACCAAAATACAGCTGTACCTGGGTGATGTGCATGTGGCCATCGATGGCGGACGCCACCCGGCCTATCAGGAAGCACAGGGGCAGGCTGTCATGAATGAAGCCGAGATTACCGTGCGGGTTCAGCTGGGTCGTGGCCAAGCCTCCACCACGGTGTGGACCACCGATTTCTCTCACGACTATGTGTCCATCAACGCGGACTATCGCAGTTAAAGGCCGTTGAACCATGCAGCAAACCGAACTGTCAGCCTTGGTTGAGCAACTGAGCCGAATTGCTCAGGCGCTGGAACAGGGCGTCATGCGCGCCCCCAGCGACTGGGATGCGTCGGTGGCTTACCGCTTGCATCATCGGGCCGGTCAGTTGCGTTTGGAGCCGGTGACCACCGTCAGCCCGCTGGATGCCAGTGTGCTGAAAAATGTGGATGTCCAACTGTCCAAGGTGGACACCAATACCCGCCAATTTGTGCAGGGTTTGCCGGCCAACAATGTGTTGCTGACGGGCGCGCGGGGCACCGGAAAATCCTCGCTGGTGCGCGCCATGTTGACCCGCTATGCGCCCCAGGGCCTGCGCCTGATTGAGGTCGACAAGTCTGACCTGTTGTTCCTGCAGGATGTGGTCGATTTGGTCAGCGATCGTCCAGAAAAATTCATTGTGTTTTGCGATGACCTGTCTTTCGAAGAAGGTGAACCTGGCTACAAGGCGCTGAAAAGCGTTTTGGATGGATCCATCGCGGGCACCTCCAACAATGTATTGATTTACGCCACATCCAACCGTCGCCACCTGCTGCCGCAGATGATGAAGGACAACCTCGCCACCCAGCACGACAACGGTGAAGTGCGGCCCGGGGAGGGCATTGAAGAAAAGGTGTCCTTGTCCGATCGTTTTGGCGTTTGGGTGTCCTTTCATCCATTCAATCAGGATGAATACTTGGCGGCGGTGGCTGTGTGGCTTGAGCACTTTGGCGCACATCTGGATGACGAGGCGCGCCTGATTGCCCTGCGTTGGACCATCGATCGCGGCGGTCGCAGTGGTAGATTGGCTTACCAGTTCGCCAAGCATTGGGCTGGCAGCAAGAAGCTCAAGGGCTGAGCCTGTCATGGTTGCACCCTTGGGTGACAAAAAGCGCATTGACGTGGCTGTGGCGGTGGTGTTTAACCACCGTGGCGAGGTGCTTTGGGGCTGCCGGCCGGAAGGTAAGCCTTACGCGGGTTACTGGGAGTTTCCGGGCGGTAAGGTGGAGGCTGGGGAAACGGTATGGCAGGCCTTGGTGCGTGAGCTGCGTGAGGAGCTGGACATCGAGTGTTTGGCCGGCGCCCGCTGGTTCATCGTCGAGCATGACTATGAGCATGCCCATGTTCGACTGCATTTGTACCGGGTGTGGACACACCGTGGTGAACCCAAATCACTGGAAGGTCAGCAGTTTGCCTGGGCCAATTTGAATGATCCCAACTTCTCTCCCATCTTGCCAGCCACAGCCCCCTTGCTGCCGGTGTTGGCCCAACCACGCCTCATGGCACTCAGTGATTTTCACGCCGATTTCGATGCCTGCAGCCAACGCTTACAGCAAGGGTTGTCCGCCGTTGCCGAGCCGGTCTATGTGCAATTTCGTGAGCCGGGCCTCCGTGGTGGGGCGTTGGTGAAGGCCTTTGAGCAAGCCCGGCGAGTGGTCGAGCCTTTTAAACATGGCACTTTGCTGATCAATTCAGCCACCCGGCAAGCCTTGTTGGCTGCAGCAGCGGATGGTTTGCTGGATGCAGGCACCGTGGCGGCCTATCCCGTGCATCTCACTGAGCAGCACCTGTTGGAGATGCAGGCACCCCCCTCCTCAGGATTGGCGGTATGGGGTGCGTCTGCACATTCCGAGGCTTCATTGAGCAAAGCCCATGCTTTGGGTTTGCGGTATGCCGTGGTGGGTGCGGTAAAAGAGACACCATCACACCCTGGTCAAGAGGGGCTGGGCTGGACCGGTTTTGAGGCGATGACTGAGCCGGCCAGATTGCCTGTGTTTGCAATTGGCGGATTATCCAGGGCTGACCTGCACGAAGCCTGTGCCCATGGTGCCCACGGCATTGCCATGATGCGGCAGTTCGATTAAAGCGAGCAGAGCCGGATCCGGAATTCGACCGGATCGAGGTATGGATTGTTTTTGCTCACGCCGTTGGCGTTGGGTACATTGAAACGCACCCACAGCATGTACTTATTGGCACTGAATTCAGGAACCACTTCGAGTTCGGATGGCAGGTCAATGGTCAGCAGCTGGTAGGTTTTGCCACTCATTTGCTGGGTAAAGCTACCTTGTTCAGCAACCGCCAGTGTCATTTCTCCGCTGTCGCGCAGAATTTTCAACACCAATTCAACCGCTTTGGCCAAGGGGCGCATGGGATCAAACCAGGCTTGAATATCAGTACGCCGTGCCGATGCAGGGCGAGATTGCCAGCGGTGGTAGCCGGGCAAGTCGAATTCACACACGCCACCTGGAATGCTGCAACGGCTTCGGATAATCATGAGGAATTCGTTGTCGCGCAGGTGGTATCCCAGCCGACCGTTGAACTGGTTCAATTCCCCAACCGCCCAGTCAATACCACCCAAGGTTTCTTCCAGCGCATCGCGGTCGACATTGGGGTGGTTTCGGAATTGGGAGAGGGTGGTTCTCTGGCGATCCAGTTCTTGAAGCAGGTCACTCTTGAGGTCAGCGCGTGAGCCCACCTCAATGATCTCAAACAGGGTCAACAGCGCTGTGTGGTGATCCAGGCGGTGGTCCTGCGACACAAAAAAATTAAATTTGCTGAACAAATCCTCCAGGCGCAGCAGCGTACGAATGCGCTCATTGAGCGGAAACTCGTATCGGGTCAGTTGACTGACTGGCGCTGTGGTGTGGGGTCCGTCTAGTACTTGGGTCACCGACTTGTCGCAAATGAAAGGTGAATCTTCAACCGTGATTGTGGACCACCTGTGGTTTTCTTGCAAATGTTGTGGTCATTTTGCTTGAATTTTTATGAGTTTTTTATGCAATTCATCGACTTGGGCAAGCAAATCGGCTTCATCACCGTGGTTTTCGACCACAAAGTCCGCACCGGCCAAACGCGTGGCGCGTGTGGCTTGTGCTTCAATCACTGCATGAATTTGTGCCTCGGGCCATCCATTGCGTTTTTTGACCCGCGCGATTTGTAACTCCACGGGGCAGTCCACCACCACCACGGCGTCCATCACTTCTCGCCAACCGCCTTTTTCAAACAGCAGGGGAATGACCAGCACACAATAGGGCGCCGTGACCCGGTGTAGCGCTTGTTCAATGGTTTGTCGGATGAGCGGGTGCAGGATCTGTTCCAGGACCTGCCGTGTGGCTGGTTCGTCAAAGGCCAGTGTCCGGATGTAATCCCGGTTCATCGCACCATCTGGCCGCACGGCCGCCTGGCCGAACGCCGCTTCTATGGCGGGCATGGCAATGCCACCGGCCCCTGTGATTTTATGGGCCACTTCATCGGCGTCCACCACGTGGGCACCCAGGTGGGCCAAGCGGTTCGACACGGTGGTTTTCCCTGAGCCGATTCCCCCTGTTAAACCAATCGTCAGTACCTGTTGTGGTTTTTTCATCTGCATGGACGGGGTACTCAAAACCAGTTCAGCAGGTTCAGGCCTGCCAGCCAGGCCAGTGCACCGGCCACCAGGCAGGGGCCAAATGGAAAGGCTTCATGACTGCGCTTGCCGCGTAGTTTCTGGATGGCCAAGCCAAACACAATACCGAACACCGAGGCAAACAGCAGCACCGTAAAGACCGACATCACGCCGAGCCAGGCACCCACGGCCGCCAGCAGTTTGAAGTCACCGTAGCCCATGCCTTCCTTCCCGGTGGCCAACTTAAAGCCGTGATAAACAAGCCACAGCAGACCGTAACCCAGCATCGCACCCATCACCGCCTGACTCAAAGGTACCAAGCCCCCGGCGAGGTTAAACAGCAATCCAGCCCACAGCAGCGGCAGGGTGAGGTCATCGGGCAGCAGGTAGGTGTCCAGATCGATCAGTGCGAGCACCAGCAGCGTGGCTGCAAAACCCATCAGCGCCAGTGCGAGCCAGCCTGCTGGGTGAATCAATGCCACACCTGCAAACAGAGCCGCGCAACTCAGTTCCACCAATGGGTAGCGCCATCCAATGGCTGATCTACAATGCCCGCAGCGCCCCTTCAGCAGCAGAAAAGACAATACCGGGATGTTGTGCCAGGGCTTCAATGGTTTTTTGCAAGCTGTGCAGTGAGACGGTGGCCAGAGCAAATTGAAGCGTGGGTGATGATCAGGTTCACGACCCTGAATTTCGGCCATTTCCCGGTCCCATGCCCGTTCCATCATGATGGGCATCCGGTAGGCCACCACATTGAGAAATGAACCGATGCACAAACCCAGAAGCGCGCTGATCACCCACCACTGGGTTTGGGTCAGCGCAGACCAATCAATCAAACCACACCTCCAATCTTGAATATCGGCAGGTACATGCCGACAATCAGCACACCCACCAGGCCGCCGATCACACACATGATCATGGGTTCCATGATGGTCGACAGTGTATCAACTTGGTCATCCAGTTTCACCTCAAACTGGTTGGCCAGCCGTTCCAGCATTTGGTCCAAGCGCCCCGATTCCTCACCGATCCGAATCATTTGCACGGTGTCGGGTGGGAAGATGGCAGCGTCCTCCATGCCCTCTGAAACCCGTGCACCGGTGGCCACTCCATGACGAATCATCATGGTGGCTTCCTCATAAACGCGGATACGGGCCACTTGTGCGACTGATTCCAGCGCTGCCATGATCGGTACGCCCGAGGCGCTGAGGGTCGAGAATGTTCGCATCCAGCGTGCGTGCACCGCGGTACGAATCAGCTCGCCAAACACGGGCAGTTTCAGCAGCAGCTTGTCGCAGGCGTCCCGGAATGTCTGACTTCGCCGATAGCCTTTTAGCAGTGCAATCACCGCAATCACGAATGCACCCAAGACCAGAAGGCCATGGTCAATCAAGAGGTCGGATGCGCCCAGCAGGCCTTTGGTGAGTGCGGGCAGTTCCGCGTTGAATTGCGCATAAACGGTTTTGAATGTGGGCAACACAAACATCAGCATGCCCACCGACACCAGCACCGCCACCACAATCACGATGCCCGGGTACACCATGGCTTTTCGCAGTTTTTGGCGGATTCGAAGGCTCTTTTCCATGTGGCTGGCCAGCCGTTCCAGCGTGGTGTCCAGTTCGCCCGCGTGTTCACCTGCAGCCAGCGTGTTGCAAAACAGCGCATCGAAGCACCGTGGGTGTTTCCGCATGGCGTCGCTGAGTCGTTGGCCGCTTTCCACGTCGGTTCGAATGTTGCGCACCACCTCCAGCATGTTGCGTTTCGCACGTGTGGTCATGCCCCCGGCGATGAGGCTTAAGGCTTGAGCCAAGGGGACTGCGGATTGAATCATGATGGCCAATTGTCGAACGAACCCGCTGACAACCACGGGCGAGATACGACCAGGCCGCTGCGTTTTCGGACGACTGAGTTGAACATGGTGAATGCCCTGTTTGCTCAGCTGAAAGAGGGCATGTTGTTCAGACTTGGCTCGAACTTCGCCGCTGCGCCGCTTGCCGGGCTTGGCACCTGGATTCTTTTCAGTCCACATGAACACGAGGTCTTTGGAGGCAGAGGGTGTTTTGGGTTGTGCACTCATGAATCAGACCTCGCTGTGGTGTGGGGGTGGCTATTCCTCTTTGGTGGCGCTCAGGATTTCTTCAATGGTGGTAATGCCTTGACGAATTTTGTCCAGCCCCGATTCCCGCATGCTTTTGACTCCGTCGGCGCGGGCCTGCTTTTCCAGGGCCAGTGCTGATGCACCTTGGATGATCAAATCCTGAAGGGCTTCGGTGATGGGCATTACCTCATGAATCCCTGTTCGACCCAGATATCCTGTGCCATTACAGCTGTCACAGCCAACCGCACAGAAGGGTGTCCAATCCGCATGGGGGACCTCTGCCAGCAAGCCGCTGTTGACCAGGCTGCGCAGGCCATCAGGATGGGGCGCTTTACAAGCACACAGTTTACGAACCAGGCGCTGGGCAATCACCAGGTTCAGGGATGAGGCAATGTTGTAGGTTTCAACGCCCATGTTCTTCAGGCGCACAATGGTCGATGCTGCGTCATTGGTGTGAAGGGTCGACAACACCTTGTGGCCAGTTTGAGAGGCCTTGATGGAGATATCCGCCGTTTCAAGGTCGCGAATTTCGCCCACCATGATGACGTCTGGATCTTGCCGCAACATGGCCCGCAAAGCTTTTGCAAAACTCAATCCGATTCGCTCGTTGATGTTCACCTGGTTAATACCCGCCAGGTTGATTTCTGCCGGATCCTCCACAGTGCTGATATTCACGGTGTCATCGTTCAACAGGTTTAAAAAAGTGTAAAGCGACACGGTCTTGCCGCTGCCTGTCGGGCCTGTGACCAGAATCATGCCGTGCGGCTTGGCCAGTGCCGCTTCAACAGCCTGTTGCTGTTGGAGGTCCAAACCCAGTTGATCCATGCGAACCACCGACTTTGTCGAGTCCAGCAAACGCATGACAATTTTTTCACCGAAGAGGGTCGGCAGTGTGCTGACCCGAAAATCGACTTTGCGTTCATCTGCACCCAGGGTCAGGCGAATGCGCCCATCTTGTGGCACGCGGGTTTCGGTGGTGTTGAGCCCGCTCATGATCTTGATGCGGGCCGCAATTTTGGCTCGTGCAGCCAATGGGGGTTGGGAGGCTTCCTGCAGCACACCGTCAACCCGGAATCGAACACGGTAGGTTTTCTCATAGGGCTCAAAGTGGATGTCCGAGGCGCCTTTCTTGAGCGCATCATTGAGCACCCGATGCACAAACCGCACAATGGGCGCATCGTCCACGTCTGGATCACTGCTTTCGGGTTGGCTGCCGTCGTCCAGCCCGACCTCGATCAAAAGGCCTTCATCGGCTGTGTGGCCAGTCTGTTGGCCCATCAACTGCAACAGTTTGTCATATTCGACCACAACTGGTTCCACCTGCAGTTGGGTTCTGAATTTCAGTTGCTGAATGGTGGATAGCTCAGTCGGATCAGCCAGGGCGACACTGATCACATCATTTCGCTTGGCCAGCACGAGCGCTTCCAGGCCTCGGTTGGCTTGGCTCAACTCGGGTTCCAGGGTGAGGAGGAAAGCTGGGTCAAACTGGCTCAAATCCATCCAGGGATAACCGAAATGCCGTGCAACCGACCGCGCCAGCAGATCTGGTGTGCAAAGTCCCTGGCTCACAATCCACTCGGCCACGGATTTTCCAGTGGCCTCCTGCTGCGTCAGTTCATCCAGTTTGTTGCTGTCGAGCTGGCCTTGGGCCATCAGTGCCCTGACCAGTCCAGAGCTTTTGACCATTGCACTGCTGATGCTCATGCGTATCCCTGTCGTCTAAGGTGTTTGTTTCTCTATCTGAATGGATGGACTGTGGATCAAAACCACGCGGCCTTCCATCACCTGCCCGGTTGTTTTTTCCGGGGAATAAATACCTTGGCTGTTTTCACACTGCGGTCGGCCACCTGAACAATCTCGATCACCGTGTTGTGCAATTTCACGCCCAGACCCGATTCCGGAATATCCTGCAGGTGTTCCAATAGCAGGCCATTGAGCGTGCGCGGCCCGTCAGTGGGCAGGTGCAGGTGATACTTCCGGTTCAGCTCACGGATATCGATTGCGCCGTCCACTGTTACTGCGCGCTCGTCCTCGTCGGTTTCAGCCCGGTGTTGATTCACCGGGGCATGGCTGGTGAATTCGCCGATCAGCTCCTCCAGAATGTCCTCAGGGGTGACCATCCCCAGCACCTCACCATACTCGTCCACCACCAGTCCCATCCGTTCCTTGTTTTCCTGGAAAGCTTGCAACTGCACATTCACGGGCGTGCCACTGGGAATGAAATACGCGGGTTGAATCAATTTCTGAAGATGTTCCTTGGAGAACTCTCCGTTTTGGAACAGCGCCAACATGCGTCGCACGTGCAAGATGCCCAGCACGGTTGCCCAATCTTCTTCGATCAGCGGGACTTTGTTGTGATGGGCTGTCGCAATTTCCAGGGCCAGTGTTTCCTCATCTTTGGCAAAGTCCAAGACCTCCATGCGGGTGCGTGGTGTCATGACATCGTCCACCGTGAGGGATTCCAGCTCGAACAGGTTCATCAAAATGGACCGCTGCTTGTGGGGCAGGTAATGCCCACTTTCCAGCACCAGTGAGCGCAATTCATCCACATTCAGGCTGGTTTCACCGCTTTGCCGTGACGAGAGCCCGAACCGCGACAGCATGCCTTCTACAAATTGGTTGATGAGCCATACAAAGGGTGAAAACAGGCGGATGAAAAAGGCAATCGGGTAGCTGGCCGGCAAGGCCACCTGGTTGGGATATGCCGCACCGATTACCTTGGGCGTAATTTCTGCAAAAACAATGATGGCAAAGGCCACAAGGCCTGTGGCAATTGACAATGCCCACTCATTGTTGCCATACCAGGAAATGGCCAGCGACGTCACCACAGCGGTGGTGGCTGTGTTCAGCAAGTTGTTGCTCAACAGCAGGGTGGACAGCAACCGGTCAGTGCGGTTGAGCAGCTTTTGAGTGAGCACAGCGCTGCGCACACCCTGCTCGGCCATGGCCTTCAGGCGATATTTGTTGATGGCCATCATGCTGGTTTCAGCAATCGAAAAAAAACCGGAGCCCAATAGCAGGCCCACCAGCAGCGCCGTTTGCGCCCAAAAGGGAAGTTCGCTCAAAACAGATCGGGATTGAACTGGAAAGACCCAGTGTAAAACAAACCAGCCCTCCCGACACAGCGGAGGGCTGAGCAAACGGGGCCGTTTGTCTAGCTGCTCCGCGCCACGGCCACGTCGCACAGGTCGACCAGCGCTTGACGGAAGTTGGATTCTGGCAAACGGTTCACGCGCAGCTTGGCCTGGTGGGCCAATTGCAGGGCCTTGTTGCGGGTGTAATCCAGCGAGCCTGAGCTTTCAATCGCTGCCAGAATGTCAGCCACATTCTGGGTGCCCCCCTGTTCAATGGCTTGGCGAATCTGGTCTTGAATGGGCGGCGCAGCATGCTGCATGGCATGAATGAGCGGCAGGGTGGGTTTGCCCTCACGCAAGTCGTCGCCCACATTTTTACCCAACGTACTGCTGTCGCCCGCATAGTCCAGCACATCGTCAATCAGCTGGAATGCACTACCCACCTCGGTGCCGTAACGGCCCAGCTCAGCAATCGTGTCGGCTGTTTGGCCGGTCACAATGCCTGCCAGTCGGCAGGCAGCCTCAAAGAGCTTGGCGGTTTTGAAGTCGATCACCTGCATGTACCGGGCTTCCGTCACATCCGGATCCTTGCAGTTCAGCAACTGCAGCACTTCGCCCTCGGCAATCGTGTTGGTGGCCTCCGACAGCACATCCATCACCTCCATCAGACCGATTCGGACCATCATCTGGAACGAGCGGGAATACAGAAAGTCACCCACCAGCACCGCAGCGGCATTTCCGTATTCAGCGTTGGCCGTCAGCCGCCCGCGCCGCATGTCAGATTCATCCACCACATCGTCGTGCAGCAACGTGGCGGTGTGAATGAATTCCACAATGGCCGCCAGTTCGGTGGCATGGCGCATTTGTGTCGCATCCGCATTCAGGGCACGTGCCATCAGCATGAGCAGGGCCGGGCGCAGGCGTTTGCCGCCAGCGCCGATGATGTAATCGCTGATCTGGTTAATCAGGCTGACTTCGGAGTGCAGACTGGTGCGAATCACCTGGTCAAGCGCTTCCATGTCGCCTGCAATGGGCAACAGTACGCTTTTTACACTCAATGTTTCTGAAGTCATGGTCCTGGATGTCAACGGAGGTTTGTCTGGCCGCCAGGGCGCCAAGCCCCTGCAGGTCGAATCGGCAAGCGCTATTGTACTTGAGGGTTTTTGCAAATTTGCGGTCGGGGTGTCTGCTTTGTTTCCGGGGCTTTCCCGGAGTTCTTACAATTTGGCATGCCCAAGCCTTTGACATTGCTCATTTTTTGGGCGATAATATGCGGCTCTCCATGTTGAAAGTGGTGCGCCTGGCTATTACGGTGTGCCCTAACAGCGTGAAGCAATTGAAAATTCCCATTTGAGGTCAACTATGTACGCGGTCATAAAAACCGGCGGCAAGCAATACAAAGTTGCTGCTGGCGAAAAATTGAAAGTAGAACAGATACCTGCAGACATTGGCCAAGAAATCTCTCTGGACGAAGTGTTGGCTGTTGGTAGCGGCGACACCGTAAAGGTGGGTACACCACTGGTTCAAGGGGCTTCGGTCAAGGCTGTTGTATTGGCACACGGTCGTCACGACAAAGTGAAGATCTTCAAGATGCGTCGTCGCAAGCACTATCAAAAGCGTCAAGGCCATCGCCAGAACTACACCCAAATCCAGATCCAGGCCATCAACGCCTGAACGCAGGAGAATGAACCATGGCAAGTAAGAAAGGCGGCGGCTCTACGCGAAACGGACGTGATTCAGAAGCCAAACGACTGGGCGTGAAAGTGTTCGGCGGTCAGGCTATCAACGCGGGCGGCATCATTATTCGCCAGCGCGGTACACGTTTCCACGCTGGCGACAACGTCGGCATGGGCAAAGACCACACCTTGTTCGCCCTGACCGATGGTCAGGTGCAATTTTCGGTGAAAGGCGCACTGCGTCGCAAAACCGTGAGTGTGGTTGCCAGCGAGGGTTAATACCCCTTGTGATGCCCGGCGCAAAGGCGAGTATGCCGGGCCCCAGTTCAGTCTCAAAGGGGCCCTGCGCTGTGCTACATTTCAATAGCCCTGCCCTGCAGGGCTATTTTCATTCCAAAGCAGAACATCATGAAATTTATCGACGAAGCAACCATTGAAGTGTTTGCAGGCAAAGGCGGCAACGGCTCTGGCAGCTTTCGTCGTGAAAAATTCATTCCCAAAGGTGGGCCTGATGGTGGCGATGGCGGCAAGGGTGGCAGCATTTTTGCCGAGGCTGACCGCAACCTGAACACCCTGATTGACTACCGCTATTCCAAGCAATACCGCGCAAAAAACGGCGAAAACGGCCGGGGTGCTGACTGCTACGGTGCTGCTGCTGACGACATCATTTTGAAAATGCCCGTGGGCACCACCGTGATCAACGCCGACACTGGCCTGGTTGTGGCCGACCTCACCGAGCATGGGCAGCGTGTATTGCTGGCCAAAGGCGGTGACGGCGGCCTGGGCAATATCCACTTCAAAAGCAGTACCAACCGGGCCCCTCGCCAATTTACCAAAGGCAAGGATGGCGAGTTGTGCCGTTTGCAACTGGAATTGAAAGTGCTGGCGGATGTGGGCCTGTTGGGCATGCCCAATGCTGGAAAGTCCACGTTGATTGCGGCCGTGTCCAATGCTCGGCCCAAAATCGCAGATTACCCGTTCACCACCTTGCACCCCAACCTGGGTGTGGTCCGAATTGGTCACGCGCAAAGCTTCGTGATTGCCGATGTACCCGGCCTGATTGAAGGTGCCGCTGAAGGGGCTGGTCTGGGTCATCAGTTTTTGAAACATCTGTCCCGCACCCGCGTGTTGTTGCACCTGGTGGACTTGGCGCCGTTTGATGAAGCAGTCGACCCTGTGCGTGAAGCGGTGGCCATTGTGGAAGAACTGCGCAAATACGACCCAGCCTTACATGCCAAGCCGCGCTGGCTGGTGCTGAACAAAATTGACATGATTGCGGACGACGAACGCAAAGCGAAAATCGACGACTTTGTGACGCGTTACAAAAAGGCCACAGGCTGGACAGGCGCTGTGCACGCCATTTCCAGCCTCACTGGCGAAAACACCCAAAACCTGATGCGCGCTGTGTACGAGCAGCTGGTGCATCAAATGAACATTGAGCACCCACCGGAGGTGGATGTTCGCTTCCGCGAGGGCACTGCAAACAACGGCGTGCCTGTACACCTTCAAGACCCGAATGCAGAGGATTGATGTGTCCATGACTGCGCACATTGGCCAACACAACAGCAGCAAAGCATTGAACGGAAAACGCCTGGTGATCAAGGTGGGCAGCTCCCTGGTCACCAATGGCGGGCAGGGTGTGCACATGGCGTCCATTCATGCCTGGGCATCGCAAATTGCCACGCTCACTGCGCAGGGCTGTGAGGTGGTGTTGGTCTCTTCCGGGGCCATCGCAGAGGGACTGAAGCGGCTGGGTTGGGCCAAGCGCCCCAAGGAAATCAATGAACTGCAGGCCGCGGCCGCCGTCGGTCAAATGGGTTTGGTGCATGCCTATGAAATTGGTTTTGCAGCGCATGGCATGACCTGTGCGCAGGTGCTGTTAACCCATGCTGACCTGGCGGACCGCGAGCGCTACCTGAACGCACGGAGCACGCTGACCACACTCATGCACCACAAGGTGGTGCCGATCATCAATGAAAACGACACGGTTGTGACTGATGAAATCCGCTTTGGTGATAACGACACCCTGGGCGCATTGGTCACCAACCTGGTTGAAGCCGACGCCCTAGTCATTTTGACCGACCAGGTGGGCCTGTTTGATTCTGATCCTCGGAAGAATCCGAATGCCCGATTCATTCACGAAGACACCGCTGGTAACCCCGAGCTTGAAAAAATGGCTGGTGGAGCTGGCAGCAGTGTGGGCACCGGCGGCATGATTACCAAGATACTGGCTGCCAAACGTGCCGCGCGCAGTGGTGCAGCCACCGTGATTGCCAGCGGGCGTGAGCCTGATGTGCTCGTTCGGCTGATGCAGGGCGAGAGCGTGGGCACATTCCTGAAAGCCCCCATGGGCCGCCTGGCTGCCCGCAAGCAATGGATGGCCGACCATCTTAAAATGAAAGGCGCGGTGTTGCTAGACGCCGGGGCCGCAGTGGCTCTGCGTGCCAAAAAAGGCAGCTTGCTGCCCATCGGGGTAACGGGTGCTCAAGGCCAGTTTCAGCGGGGGGATGTGGTGGCTTGCCTTAGCCCTGAAGGCGAGGAAGTGGCCCGTGGTTTGGTCAACTACTCGGCCGCCGAGGTCAACAAAATTGCCAAGCAGCCCACCAGCGCGATAGAGTCCATTTTGGGTTATTTGGATGAGCCCGAACTGATACATCGCGACAACATGGTGGTGCTCAGCTAGGCATAGAAGCCCTGGCAGGTCATTCTCATTTTCCCCCAATGGAGACCCCGTACATGACTTTACAAGACTGGCGAACCACGGGGAAGAGATTGTCCTGGCGTGAGTTTTCCATTTTCTATCAAGACTCGGCCACTCAGGATTCCATCGCATCGACCAAACCCGTGTTGTTGATGGTCCACGGGTTTCCAACCTCCAGTGTCGATTTCCAACCGGTTTGGTCACCGCTGGCCGCGCATTACCGCTTGCTGGCGTTTGACATGCTGGGTTACGGCTGTTCAGACAAGCCAGCGGACTGGCAATACAGCATTTTTCAACAGGCTGACATTGCCGAGGCTCTCATGGCCAGTCTGGGTTTGCGTCAAGCCACGCTGTTAACCCATGATGTGGGCGACACGGTAGGGCAAGAGTTGCTGGCCCGCCACAATGAAGGTCGCCTGAGCTTTGAGATTCGGCAGTTGGTGTTGCTCAACGGCGGATTGTTTCCGGAAACACATCGCCCATTGCTGATTCAGCGGCTGTTGCTCAGCCCGCTGGGGCCGTTGTTGTCGCGTTTCACCAGCAAAGGGAAGTTTCGCGAGAGCTTGCGCAATGTGTGTTCACCGGCACTGAAAGAGCAGGACATTGATGATGCCTGGGAACAAATGACCTTCAATGGTGGCAACCGCCGCTTCCACCAATTGATTCGTTACATGCAGGAACGCCGGGACAATCGCAGTCGCTGGGTGTCCGCCTTGCAACAGGCCAAGTGCCCTTTGGCGGTGGTGGATGGTGTTGAAGACCCCATCTCTGGTGGTCACATGGTGGACCGCTTTGAAGAATTGGTGCCCGGGCACCCCACTGTGCGTTTGGTCGGCTTGGGGCATTACCCACATTTGGAAAACCCAGCGCGGTTTTTGGAGGCCGTGTTGAGTGTGCTGCGTTAATTGCACCGACTGTGTTCTTTGCGGCTCTGTGCGGTTGCCCCGCCCTTGGCGACCGCCAATCTGTTGTTCAAAACCTGGGCCTCGCGATCGCTGAGGTCGACCCTCGAAAAAAAATGGTCGGGAATCGACCCCTGGGCCAGCTCGTTGAGCTTGGCCCACCGCGCCTGCTTGTCACGGTTTTGCAGATTGTCCTGACTGTCGCTACAGGGGAGTTGAACCGCGCAGGCCGCCCCAGCAATGCCGGTGCGCACGGCGCCGAACAGTCAGCCCCCCGATCTACCGGCTTTGCTGGGGGCTAAAAAGGCACGGGCTAAACCAATAAAAAACCCCGGAGCAGTCAACCACCCCGGGGGTCTTTATACCAAAGGCAAGCGGTTTACGCTGCTGCTGCCGCCACGTTTTTGGCCATCCGCGCCCGCACCGCTTTCTTCACCTCGTCGTTGGGGTTGCGCATGGCTTTGTTCACTTGCGCAACAAATGCATCAATCTCATCCAGAAATGCGCTGTTGTCATGCATCCAGGGGTGGAAGTCAGCGCGGAAGTAGTCAAAGAAGTCGCTGATGGCGTTGCGGAAAATGCCGCCTTTACCCAGTAAAATCTTGGCCACCGCCTTGTAGCCTTGTGCATGCTTGCCTTTGGTGTTGGGGTCGGCAAACACCAGGCGGGCGTGGAAGTACATCACCACCGGCCAGAAAATCACACTGGCCAACACCATGCCAAAACGGCGGATGAAGCGGTTGTAGACGTTGTCTGGCATCACTTCATTCCACACGTCGTAAGCCACCGCTTTGTGCTCGGTTTCTTCGTAGGCATGCCACTGCCACACTTGGCGGAAGCCTTCGTCTGAGTTTTTGCCTGTTACATTGGGATCGGACAGCACGGCATTGGCCATGATGGCGGTGTAATGCTCCAGCGCAATCGTGCCAGCCAAGGCCATTTTCTTGCCCAAAACATTTTGCAAGCCGCCCAACAGGTTCCACAGCATGCGGTCCAGCTTCAAGGCTGGTGCACCACTGCGGTCCATCATTTCGTTGTATTCCTCGTGTTCCCGGCTGTGCAGCGCTTCCTGGCCAATAAAGGCTGTGATGGCTTTTTTCAGATCAGGGTCTTGTACCTGGTCTTTGAATGCGCGCACCGAGTCCATGAACAAGCGCTCGCCAGCGGGGAACAGCACCGACAAGGCATTGAAAAAGTGGGTCACATGGGGGCCGGCTTCGTGCCAGTTGTTCACGCGGGACTCGTCCAGGTTGATTTTGACGTCGCGGCGAACTGGAATGATTTTCTTCATCAGGGACTCCTCGGTGGTATTTGTCTACAGCTGTTTTGATATTTACATCGATGAATGTATCAATCAAATTTGAGATTAACAACTGTAAACACCCGAGAGCCCGTTCTAATTTCAAGCAATCGTTTGTTTTTTGATACAGAGTAAACCCTTGAAAAAAAACGCGAGGGGCAGGGCCGCTCGCGTTTTCGGTTGTTTAACCGGAGGTCTGTTGTTCGGGTTTTTGTCCCGATTCTTCTATTTTTTTCACAACATCCCAAAGTTCTCCTTTGGGTTGTCGCCGGGGGTCATTTCTGGAAAACAACAGCTTTGCCAACTCCCCCAATGCCTGTCTGTACACATCCCGCTTGAATTCAATGACGTTTTCAAGGGGAACCCAATACTCGTTCCAACGCCAGGCATCAAATTCGGGGTGGTCTGTGGCCCGAAGGCTCACGTCGCAGTCCCGTCCGACCAATTTCAGTAGAAACCAAATCTGTTTCTGGCCTTTGTAGCTTCCTCGCCATTCCCGTCGAATCCAGTGGTCGGGCACGGTGTATCGCAGCCAATTTCTGGTTCGTCCAATGATTTCTACATGTTCGGGCAACAAGCCCACTTCTTCGTGTAACTCCCGAAACATGGCTTGTTCTGGTGATTCACCATGCTTAATGCCCCCTTGCGGGAACTGCCAGGAGTGTTCACGAATCCGCTTTCCCCAAAAAACCTGTTTTTTGGAGTTGGTCAAAATAATGCCTACGTTGGGACGGTAGCCTTCTTTGTCCAGCATACGCGCCCCGCAATGTCTTACATTTCTCATCCATTATAAGCACGCGTCCGCGTTTGTACATGCCCGCCCCAGCCTGTGCGCCGGTTAAACGTAAAATAGGGTCCTCAATTCACACCGCTCCACGAGTTTTCCATGCGCGCCACCCAGTTTTTCTTGAACACCCTGAAAGAAGCCCCTGCCGATGCCGAAATTGTGAGCCACCAGCTCATGATGCGAGCCGGCATGATCAAGCGACTGGCCGGCGGTGTGTACACCTACATGCCGATTGGTTTGCGTAGCATTCGCAAAGTGGAAAACATCATCCGAGAGGAAATGAACCGCGCGGGTGCCATTGAGTTGTTGATGCCCGCCGTGCAACCCGCCGAACTGTGGCAGGAAAGTGGGCGCTGGGAAAAGTACGGCCCAGAACTGCTCCGGTTGAAAGACCGACACGACCGCGACTTTGTGATTGGCCCCACGCATGAAGAAGTGATCACCGACGTGGTGCGCAAAGAGGTGAAGAGCTACCGTCAACTGCCGCTCAACCTGTACCAAATCCAGAGCAAATTTCGCGATGAAATTCGCCCCCGTTTTGGTGTGATGCGTGGGCGCGAATTCGTCATGAAGGACGCATATTCTTTTGACCGCGACCAGGCTAGCGCGCTCAAAACCTACGACGTGATGTACGGCGCGTACCAGCGTATTTTCACCCGCTTGGGCCTGAACTTCCGCGCGGTGGCTGCCGACACAGGCTCCATTGGCGGCAACCGCAGCCATGAATTCCATGTGATTGCCGACACCGGCGAAGACGCCATTGCCTATTGCCCAAGCTCTGACTATGCCGCCAACGTCGAACTGGCCGAGGCCATTTGCAGCGAGCAACGCCCCGCTGCCACTGTACCCATGGCGGCTGTCCACACGCCCGGCAATTCCACCTGCGAGGCGGTGGCCAAACAATTGGACCTGGCCTTGTCGCGCACCGTCAAGTCAGTGGTCTTTGCCAACGAAACGGTGGTCGATAAGAAAAAAGCGGTGCAAATCATTCTGGCCCTGGTGCGTGGCGACCACGAGGTCAACGACATCAAGCTGGGCAAGCTGCCTGGCGTACAGGAGTTGCGCTTGGCCACCGAGGCCGAAATCGTCGAAGCATTTGGCACCAAGCCGGGTTACCTGGGCCCCGTGGGCGTTCAAAATGTCCGCGTGGTGGCAGACCGCAGCGTGGCTGCGATGGCCGACTTTGTGTGCGGTGCCAACGAGGCCGACCACCACCTGTATGGCGTGAACTGGGGGCGTGACCTGCCCGAGCCCGAAGTGGCTGACATTCGCAATGTGGTCGAGGGCGATGCTTCACCAGACGGCCAGGGCGTGCTCGCCATGTGTCGGGGTATTGAAGTGGGTCATGTGTTCTACCTGGGCAAAAAGTATTCCGAAGCCCTGAAAGCCACGTTTCTCGATGTAGATGGCAAGCCTGCCGTGATGGAAATGGGTTGTTATGGCATTGGCGTGACCCGCATTTTGGGTGCAGCGATTGAACAGAACTTCGACGACCGCGGCATCATTTGGCCGCTCAGCATCGCCCCATTTGAAGTGGTGCTGTGCCCCATCGGCTACAAGAAAAGCGAGCAGGTCAAACTGGAAGCGGACACGCTTTACGACGCGCTGAAGGCCGCCGGTGTGGACGTCATGCTCGATGACCGGGATGAGCGGCCTGGTGTGATGTTTGCGGACTGGGAACTAATTGGGGTACCCCTGCGCGTCACATTGGGTGACCGAGGTTTGCAGAATGGTCTGGTTGAGTTTCAATCCCGCGACGGAAAAATTGAGAAGCGCGATGTGGCAGTGGCAGACATTCTGGGTGTGGTCCAGCAGGCATTGGCCGAGCGCCGAATTGGCTGATGGGTGCTTCCAGCGGGTAGGCTGGCTCACGCGACGAGCCGGCCTGTTCGTGTTCCTGTTTATCGTTTGCGGCCTACCCATGGCGCAAGCTGCACAGCAGCAGTATGAGCCCATGGCCGACAGCGTTCGGCTGGCGCTGCGCAATGTGCTGGACGATACCCGTCCGGTCAATCCGATTTTTCAGAACACAGAACAACGATTGGATTGGCTGGCGCAAATGAGCAAGCGTTTGTCCAAGCGGATCCCCGCCTTTTCCGATCGCATTCAACTGATCAAGGTGATTCGCTATGAAGCCCAGCGCGCGGGGCTCGACCCTCAACTGGTGTTTGCCCTTATCGAAGTGGAGAGCAATTTTCGAGCCGATGCTGTTAGCTCGGCGGGTGCGCGTGGCTTGATGCAGGTGATGCCTTTTTGGACGGACCTGCTGTCCAATGGTGACCCTCGCCAACTGCTAGAGCCTCGGATCAATGTGCGCTACGGCTGCCTGATTTTGCGCCATTACCTGGACAAGGAAAACGGCAACTTGGACCGTGCGCTGGCCCGGTACAACGGCAGCCTGGGCAGCATGACGTATCCGAATTTGGTGTATGACCGTTTGGATAGAAATTGGCAGTATCGTTATGTGCGGCGGCATTAAAGCCCCCGTTTTCTACCCAAAAGTAAAGGTTGCCCCGTGCGCATTGGGCAAATTCGCGAACCGGACCGATAACTCGCCACTGCGTGGCTCAAACATCTCGGTCCGTGTGTTCGAATGCAGTGCGGGTCAAACCGATCAGGGGGCTAACTGTTCGGCGCCGGGCATACCGGTTTTGCTCAGGGTGAGTTAATGCGCTGGCCGCCATCTACATAGAGAACGGTGATCGTGTAACCGCGGGGTTTACATCCCCGGAAAACCGCCTCCCGGTGGCATACCGCCCGGTGGAAAGCCTTTCCCTCCACCCATCTTGCGCATCATCTTGGCCAATCCGCCTTTCTGCATGCTTTTCATCATGCCCCGCATTTGGTCAAACTGGGCCAGCAGGCGGTTTACTTCCTGCACCTGTACACCCGCACCCGCTGCAATGCGCCGCTTGCGGGAAGCCTTGAGCAAATCAGGCTTGCTACGCTCCATGGGGGTCATGGAAAGAATAATTGCCTCAGTTCGCTTGATCTGCTTTTCGGCGGCGTTGGCGTCTACCTGGCCTGCGCCTTTCATCAACTGGCTGGGCAACTTGTCAATCAGGCCTTGCAGGCCGCCGAGCTTGCGCATTTGCGTAATTTGCGCCAAAAAGTCGTTCAGGTCGAAGGCTTTGCCGCTTTTCAGTTTCTTGGCCAGTTTCTCAGCTTCGGCTTGGTCAATGCCTTTCTTGGCTTCTTCCACCAGCGAGACGATGTCGCCCATGCCGAGAATTCGGCCTGCCACCCGTTCCGGGTGAAAGCGCTCAAAACCGCTCAGCTTTTCGCCCACACCCATGAACTTGATGGGCTTTCCGGTGATCTGCCGCACCGACAACGCAGCGCCACCCCGCGAGTCACCGTCCATCTTGGTGAGCACCACGCCTGTTAGTGGCAGCGCATCGTTAAAAGCCTTGGCCGTGTTGGCGGCATCCTGGCCCAGCATCGCGTCAATCACGAACAGGGTTTCGGTGGGGTTCACTGCCGCATGCAGGGCCTTGATCTCGTTCATCATGGCTTCGTCAATACCCAGGCGGCCTGCAGTGTCGACAATCAGCACATCAAAAAACTGGCGCTTGGCGTGGTTCAACGCAGCCAGCGCAATGTCCACGGGTTTTTGGTCGATGTTAGACGGGAAAAATTCAGCACCCGCTTGTCCACTGACGGTTTTCAACTGCTCAATCGCGGCAGGGCGGTACACGTCGGCAGACACGGTCATCACTTTTTTCTTGAGCGTGTCCTTCAGGTATTTCGCCAACTTGCCGGTGGTCGTGGTTTTACCCGCACCTTGCAAACCCGCCATCAGGATCACCACCGGGGGTTGGGCCGCCAGGTTGATGTCCTCGGTTTTTTCGCCCATCAGCTTGGTGAGCTGCTCGTTCACAATGCCGACCAGGGCCTGGCCCGGAGTCAGGCTGTTCAGCACTTCCTCGCCGAGTGCGCGCTCCTTCACCTGACTGATGAAGTCTTTCACCACGGGCAGGGCCACGTCGGCCTCCAACAGTGCCAGGCGTACCTCGCGCAGCATCTCCTGGGTGTTGGCCTCGGTGATACGGGCTTCGCCGGTGATGGTCTTGACGACACGCGTCAGGCGGTCAGAAAGGTTTTCAAACATGAATGCGGACCCGTGAATCGAGTAAACTGAAACGATGAACAACGCATTATTGTACGCGCTCGCAGTCCCCTTGCTCTCGGCCTCCGGTGGTTTGGCCGCCGTGGGGGTGTTGGGCAAACAGGCTGTGCCAGTGGCCCTGGGTCGCTTCGTGGCGGCGTTGGCGCTGTTGGCGTCCGGGCTGTTGCTGTTTAAGGTGCTGTTTCAGCCCGATGGCATGCACTTTGGCTTTGTGTTGGGGCTCATGTGCGTGACATGGCTCACCGCATTGGTGGCCTTTGTCGAAAGCTTCTTCAACCGTGTTCCCGTTCTTGACCTGCTCGTCTTCCCCCTGTGTGCCCTGGCATTTGCGCTGCCCTTGGTGCTGGGCGAAGATGTTGCCATCCGCATGGCTGGCGACACGCTGTTTCAAATTCACCTGCTGATTGCCCTGGCCGCCTACAGCTTGTTGGGCATCGCCGCTGGCCATGCCTTGGTGATGGCTTTTCAGGAAAAAGCACTGCACCGGCCGGGCATGCAGTCTTCCGGGCAGCGCGCACTGCGGGAAAAGTTGCTCGACCAATTGCCCCCACTCATGAACATGGAGTCCATCCTGTTTCGTCAGTTGTGGGCGGGCTTCATCTTGTTGTCACTCACGCTGCTCACCGGGTTTGTGTTTTCCGAGTCTTGGTTGGGCACCGCAGGCAAGCTCAATCACAAAACCATTTTTTCCGTGTTGTCATGGCTGAGTTTCGCCGTGCTGTTGGGTGGGCGCATGCTCCTGGGCTGGCGCGGCAAGGTGGCATTGCGGTGGTGCCTGGGTAGTTACGGCGTGTTGTTCCTGGCCTATTTTGGCACCCAGTTTGTGCTCGAATTCATTTTGAAAAGGGTGGGCTGATGGGCCGCATTCTGTTTTTGGTGGTGCTGGCCCTGTTGGGCTGGGTGTTTTTCAAAAGCTGGCAACGCAAACAATTGGGTGATAAACCGTCGGCCAACCCTCAACAAAAGCAGGGTCTTGGCCGTAATCCTGTTGAGAACATCCTGCCCTGCAAGCACTGTGGCGCCTACAGCCCCATGCATGAGGGTGTGATGATGCAGGGGCGGTTTTACTGTGGCCTGGACCACGCCAAGGCCGCCGGCGAAAAAATTCACTGAGTGCATCACTGAGTGCATCACTGAGTGCAACACTGAGGACAGTGCAATGTGGTTTGACGACGATGGCTGGCTGCGGGCAGATTGGGTCGCGCGGATGCCCAGTCCCAATTACGACACCCGACCCTTGGGCACACGGATTGACACAGTGGTGGTGCATTGCATCAGCCTGCCAGAGCGTGGGCGCAGCAAACAATACATCGAAGACCTTTTTCTCAACCGACTTGACACCAGCCTGCACCCCAGCTTCGGTGAATTGCATGGCCTGCATGTGTCGTCCCATTTCCTGATTGACCGTGATGGTTCGGTGACGCAGTTTGTCAGTGCCGACAATCGGGCCTGGCATGCGGGTATTTCCTGCGCCATGGACCGCCAAAATTTCAACCACTTTTCCATCGGTATTGAATTGCTGGGCGATGTGTATTCCCCATTTGAGCCAGCTCAAATGGATCGCCTTCAATTGCTGATCGTGGAGTTGAAGAAAACTTATCCACTGAAATACATTCTGGCGCACAGCGACATTGCACCGGGCAGAAAAACCGACCCAGGGCCGTTTTTTGAGTGGAAAGGCCTGCGCAAATCAATGACTTATGAGCTTGCCCTGTAAGCCCAAAAACAGCCGCCCCAAGGGGCGGTTTTTTGTGGCTGGGCAGTTATCCACACCCTCTCCCAAGGTTGTCCACTGTGCATAACCTGGTGGGTAATTTGTGGATAAAAAACGTTTGCCAAAACCCGAATCAACCACTAGAATTAGTTTGAGATCACAACACAAACACAATATATAGTGGTCGGGCAAAAACGGCACTTTACCCAGCCCAAGCTGTCGCCCACCTGCATTGTCCGTTGTACATCCATAAAAACCAAAACCAATTCCTCAACGCTTGTTCCAGGAGAAAAGTGCATGCAGACCAGCCATGAAAGCTCTGATTTGGCGATGAACGCGCCCATGATGTCGAACGCGCCCGAGGCCGTGGCGCCCCAGGCCGACAACAGCGCGTATGCAAACTACAAAATCATTCGCCGAAACGGAGCCGTGGTGGGTTTTGAGCCCAGCAAAATTGCTGTGGCCATGACCAAGGCTTTCCTGGCCGTCAACGGTGGTCAAGGTGCTGCATCGGCCCGCATTCGCGAACTGGTTGAGCAGCTCACCCACGGTGTGGTCAACGCCTTGGTGCGTCGTCAGCCGTCCGGCGGCATTTTCCACATTGAAGACATTCAGGACCAGGTTGAACTGGCCTTGATGCGTTCTGGTGAAGCCGAAGTGGCCCGCGCCTATGTGCTGTACCGCGAGCGCCGCGCCCAAGAGCGTGCCGCCAAGCAGGTGGAACAAGCCACCCAGCACCAGCTGCATGTGGTCGATGGCGACATCAAAAAGCCGCTGGATGTGGCTCAACTGAAGAGCCTGATTGAAAGCGCTGCCGTCAGCCTCGACAACATCGACACCGAACACCTGCTGAAAGAAACCCTGAAAAACCTGTACGACGGCGTGAAAGTGGATGAGGTTTACAAGTCCGCCATTCTGGCCGCCCGTGCCATGATCGAGACCGACCCCAGCTACACACTGGTGACCTCTCGCTTGTTGCTGCACACCATCCGCAAGGAAATCATCGGCCGCGAAATTGCGCAGGACGAAATGGCTGAGGTGTACCCCGAGTACTTCCCCCAGTTCATCCGCAAAGGCGTGGATGCCGGCCTGCTGGACAACAAGCTGCTGCAGTTCGACATGAAGAAACTGGGCGCAGCCCTGAAGTACAAGCGTGACCTGCAGTTTGATTACCTCGGCCTGCAAACCCTGTACGACCGTTACTTCCTGCACGTGGAAGGCAGCCGCATTGAAATGCCCCAGGCTTTCTACATGCGCGTGGCCATGGGCTTGGCTCTGAACGAGATCGACCGCGAAACCCGCGCCATCGAGTTCTATGAAATCCTGTCCACCTTCGATTTCATGAGCTCCACCCCCACACTGTTTAACAGCGGCACCATCCGTTCTCAGTTGTCTTCCTGCTACCTGACCACCATTGGTGACGACCTGGATGACATCTACGAAGGCATCAAGGAAAACGCGCTGCTGTCCAAGTTTGCCGGTGGTTTGGGCAACGACTGGACCCCCGTGCGTGCATTGGGCAGCCACATCAAGGGCACCAACGGCAAGTCACAAGGCGTGGTGCCGTTCCTCAAGGTGGTGAACGACACCGCCGTGGCTGTTAACCAGGGTGGCAAGCGCAAAGGCGCGGTGTGTGCTTACCTTGAAACATGGCACCTAGACATTGAAGAATTCCTGGAACTGCGCAAAAACACCGGTGACGACCGCCGCCGCACCCACGACATGAACACCGCGAACTGGATTCCCGACCTGTTCATGAAGCGCGTCATGGAAAATGGCGAGTGGACCTTGTTCAGCCCCTCCGACACGCCCGACCTGCACGACCTGTACGGCAAGGCCTTCGAAAAGGCCTATGTGGGTTACGAAGAAAAGGCCGCCCGTGGCGATCTGAAGCTGTTCAAGAAAGTGGAAGCTGCCAAGCTCTGGAGAAAAATCCTCTCCATGCTGTTTGAAACAGGCCACCCTTGGATCACTTTCAAAGACCCCTGCAACATTCGCAGCCCGCAGCAACACGTGGGTGTGGTGCACTCGTCCAACCTGTGTACCGAAATCACGCTGAACACCAGCCCCACTGAAATTGCCGTGTGTAACCTGGGTTCCGTGAACCTGGTGGCGCACCTGAAAAAGGCCGACGACGGCAGCATGGTCATCGACCACGACAAGCTGCGCAACACGGTTCGCATTGCCATGCGCATGCTGGACAACGTGATCGACATCAACTACTACGCCGTGGGCAAGGCTCGCAATTCCAACCTGCGCCACCGCCCTGTGGGCTTGGGCATGATGGGCTTCCAGGATGCGCTGCACGTGATGCGCAAGCCGTATGCAAGCCGCGATGCAGTCGAGTTTGCCGACGAAAGCATGGAAGCCATTTGCTACTACGCTTACGAAGCATCGTCTGACCTGGCCGCCGAGCGGGGCGTGTACAGCAGCTACAAAGGCTCGCTGTGGGACAAAGGCATTCTGCCGCTGGACAGCATCAAGCTGCTGGAAGAAGAGCGCGGCGGTTACGTGGAAGTGGACACCTCCGCCCGCATGGACTGGGATGGCCTGCGCGCCAAAATCCAGAAACATGGCATGCGCAATTCCAACTGTGTGGCCATTGCGCCCACGGCCACCATTTCCAACATCATTGGCGTGGCTGCATCCATTGAACCCACATTCCAGAACCTGTACGTGAAGAGCAACCTCAGTGGCGAATTCACCATCGTGAACGAACACCTGGTGCGTGACCTCAAGCGCCTGGGCATTTGGGACGAAGTGATGATTGCTGACCTGAAGTACTTCGACGGCTCGGTCATGAAAATTGATCGCATCCCCGAAGACCTGAAGCGCCTATACGCCACTGCGTTTGAAATGGATCCACGCTGGTTGGTGGAAGCAGCCGCCCGTCGCCAAAAGTGGATTGATCAAGCCCAAAGCTTGAACATCTACATGGCCGGTGTCAGCGGCAAGCGGCTGGACGACACCTACAAGCTGGCCTGGTTGCGCGGTTTGAAAACCACGTATTACCTGCGCACCATTGGTGCAACACACGCCGAGAAGTCCACCCTCAGCGGTGGCGAACTGAACTCGGTGAGTGCCGACGGTGCCGGTGGCGGCAACAGCTTTGCCGGTGCAGCAGCCGGTGGCGTGGTGCCCAACCTGCCTGAACCTGAAATTGAAGGCAAGGTGTGCACACTGCGCCCAGGCGATGCCGGGTTCGAAGAGTGCGAAGCGTGCCAGTGAGCCTTAATAAGGCTTGATTGAGCAAAAGACCAGCGATTTGGGTGAGCCTTCAAGGCTTGCCCAAGTGAATAAAAATGAACATAATGGCACTGTTGTTATATACAGTGTATTGGTTAAGGAGTTAAAAATATGCTGTCTTGGGACGATGAATTTGACGCGGCCATGAGCAAGCCCGCTGCAGCCCCTGCTGCATCCGCAGTGCCTGGCATGGGCTCGATTGCCTCCGGTTTTGCAACTGCGCAACCTGTAAGCCAAGGCCTGTATCAGCAAGCTGCCCGCCCAGTGCAGCAGCCAGCTGCTGAAGGTGCACGCGCCGGCCGTGTGAACGCAGCCGACAAGCGCGTGATCAACGGCACCACCGACGTGAACCAACTGGTGCCCTTCAAGTACAAGTGGGCCTGGGAAAAGTACCTCAGCCAGTGTGCCAACCACTGGATGCCGCAAGAAATCAACATGGACCGCGACATCGCCTTGTGGAAAGACCCCAACGGGCTGACCGAAGACGAGCGCCTCATCGTGAAGCGCAACCTGGGCTTTTTTGTAACAGCCGACTCACTGGCTGCCAACAACATTGTGCTGGGCACTTACCGCCACATTACAGCGCCCGAGTGCCGCCAGTTCCTGCTGCGCCAGGCGTTTGATGAAGCCATTCATACCCACGCTTACCAGTACATTGTGGAAAGCCTGGGCATTCCCGAGGCCGAAACTTTCAACGCGTACAACGAAATCAAATGCATTCGTGACAAAGACGAATTCCTGATTCCGTTCATCGACGTGCTGACCGACCCCGAATTCAAAACCGGCACGCTGGAAAGCGATCAAAAACTGCTGAAGAGCTTGATCGCTTTTGCCTGCATCATGGAAGGCATGTTCTTCTATGTGGGCTTTGTGCAAATTCTGGCGCTGGGTCGCCAAAACAAAATGATTGGTGCTGCCGAGCAGTTCCAGTACATTCTTCGCGACGAGTCCGCCCACTGCACATTTGGCATCGACCTCATCAACACCGTGAAACTGGAAAACCCACACCTGTGGACCCCCGAGTTCAAGGAAGAGATCAAGGCCATGTTCCGCAAAGCTGTTGAACTGGAGCATGCCTATGCGGTGGACACCATGCCCCGTGGCGTGTTGGGCCTGAACTCCGCCCAGTTTATGGAATACATGAAATTTATTTGTAACCGCCGTTCAAACCAGATTGGCTTGGGTACCTTGTACGAAGGCGCAACCAACCCATTCCCGTGGATGAGCGAGATGATGGACCTGAAGAAGGAAACCAACTTCTTCGAGCGCCGCGTAACCGAGTACCAAACCGGTGGGGCACTGAGCTGGGATTGAGCCCAAATTGTAGGCAGCTGGGTGGGCAGGAGCGCGCAGCACGCGCGCGACAACTGCTACAGCGCCTTTCTAAAGACCTCGGTCAGCGCTTTGGCCGTGGTTTCAGCGTGGAAAACCTGGAACAGATGCGCCTGTTCTATCTGGCCTATCCACCCCAGAGAATTTCCCAGACACTGTCTCGGAATAGCCACCAAGGCCTGTTCACAGGTCAATCCGAGACGCCGTCTCGGAGTATCACTCTGGAGCAGCTTGCTCAGGTCATGCCCTTGTCCTGGTCTCACTGTGCACGCCAGCTTGATCGCCAGGTTAGCAAGCAGTTTTACACCCGCGGCCCAACAAAATCATGGCGGCCCAATCCCAGACCGTGCTGCTCGATGTGAAACTGCTGGAAGTCAAGCTTGAGAAAACACAGCGCGAACCGGACGCGCGGGGAGTTTCCGGCTGCGGTTGCTGCTTTTTTTATGGCCCCTCGGTGGGTGTAAAGCGTATCGACTCCATGTCTCTGCGCCAAGTCACTTGCGTTTGTGTTACTGCCAAATACCAGGTTTGCATGTCGAGGTGGGGCTTTGGGGTTTTTTCAAAGCCAGTGGGCGTTAGCAGCGCCAGGCACCAAGCGGGTTGAGGGTCGCGCACTGAACGGTAAATAATCCCGCCCACTTCAGCCTCGCGGGCCGTTCGCGCCAACGCTTGGGTTGAGTGGTAGTTCCACGGGTGTTGCCAATGCTGAGCGTCGACTGAAAAAGGTGGGTTGCGCAGGTCAATGATCTGGGTTTCTACCGATGCTCGAAAGGCTGTGTGGGCCACAGGCTCCAGTCGTTCAAGCCCGGTGGATTCCATTAGAAACTTCCAGCGCCAATGGCCCAGCTCTGCGGCCGCAGTTCGTACAGACTCCGCACCATAAAACACACCCGGGTCAAACTCGGATCGAAAGCGTGAGCCACCTCGTTTTGGGTAATAACGAAAAGGTGTGGCCAACAGGTAGTCCAGTTGCTGTGTACCGCTGGGCATTTGAGGTTTGCTTGAATCTAGCAATGCTTCCAGCACGTCTTGTTCGTCATGGTTGTCGACCAGTTTCATGGTCGATGCGATATGCTGCGACTCGACCATGCGCCACACGTCGCCCTGCCAGGCAAACGCCTCAGACGAGACCGCGAGAGGCGTCCAGGTAGTGTGCAACACGAACAAGACCTTCTGTTTGTCGGATCAAATCAATGGGGCGACCATCGAGACCTCGGTTCTCGCTGGTTAGCCATTGCCGGGCTGTGTGTTCATTGCCTACCATAGAGTCGAGTGATCGGAATATGCGCACAAAGAGCAGGGCAAATTCCCATTCTTTACGCCGCTGGTCCAACTGGTATGAACCACTGTACAGGCGACTGACCGTGGGGTTGCTCAGGCCCAGCACCGAGGCCAAGATGGTACGTGATATGCCCAACTTTTCTGCAGCCCGGGCCACGGCTTTGCTCAAAACCACCGCTGGGTCCGGCTGTGGGTGGGCAGTGTGTGTGGCTATATTCATGGAATTTCCCTTGCTATAGAAAATATACTACCCATTTTTTTCTGTGGAAACAAGAAGGACGTTGTTTTAAGTGGTTTTTAGGACAAGCCCACTTATTTCGGCTTGTACTGCGTGGGGCAGTGGTGGCGGTTCACATCGCTGCTGCGCAGCTTCACGTGCTTGGTGGTGCGGCCATGCATGCGCTTGCGCCACATGCGGAAGCTGGATGCTTTCATGTGGGTGCGCATCAGCTCAATCACCGCCGACTCATTCAGGCCAAACTGTGTTTCTATGGCCTCAAAGGGCGTGCGGTCTTCCCAGGCCATTTCGATAATGCGGGAAATGTCTTCGTCGGTGAGTGTAGGCATGAGGCGTCTGACCAATGCTGCGTCAGCGCATAGCATACCCAAAGTCCGTGGTGCATCCCCTGGAAATCGGTCCAAATGAGGGCTAAACAAATTTCACCCGCAGAGCGATGTTAAGCTCAAAAAGAGAGATGTTCGCTCTATTTTTAAACTCAGGCCTGGGCCTATTTGAATCATGCGCCGTTTAAACCCTAAAAAACTCCTGTTGAGTAAATGGACTGCTGTAACGCCATTGCGCAAGGAAAAGCACTTCATTGTGAGCAGCGCGATTCGACCAGACGATGACAAACATCCCGTGGAGCAGTTTGTGCTTCAAGCTGTTCACTCCGGCAACGCTCAGGTCATCCACTGGCGTGAACTGCTGAACGAAGATCAATGGATTCAAGGTTGGAAGTGAGTTGATCGCATGACAAAACCCGCCACCAGCCCCACACCTCGGATCGCATTCAGCGGTGCCTGCAAACCCGGTGTTAGCCCTGCTGGATGCCTTGCTGGAAGACTACGCCGATGAATGGCTCACCAAGCCCATGTTCCATTACCGCTGGGCCTTTGAAGCCGATGTAGACCGAGCCAGCCGCATTGTGCCTTTGCCCATGAATATCCAAGTCAGCAACGAGGAACTGGCTTGGATTGCCCAGGCCTTTGGTGGACGGCAGGTGTCCCGCCTGGGTGTGGTCGGGTCCAACCCGGGTACTGCACCATTGATTGAGGCCAGTTACACGCGCCTGTTGGATATTCTGGAGCGCCACTTTGCCAGCAACGCTTTCCTGATGGGGCGCAGGCCCGGCGCTAGCGACTTTGCACTGTACGGCCAGTTGAGCCAGCTCGCCTTGTTTGACCCAACGCCCATGGCGCTAACCTGTCAAACAGCACCCCGCGTGGTGGCTTGGACCCAGTGGGTGGAGGACCTTAGCGGCTTGGAGCCTATCGATACAGATTGGGTAAGCCCATCCGCCTTACCCTCCACGGTGACAGACTTGTTGGCTGAAATGGGCCGCACCTATGTGCCTGTGATGCTGGCCAATGAGCGGGCTTTGCAAGCGGGTGAAAAGGCCGTGACTGCGGCGGTGGATGGCCAACCCTGGGTTCAGCAAACCTTCCCATACTAGGCCAAATGCCTTGGCTGGTTGCGTCGAGACTTTGCCGCATTGAACACGCAAGATCAGGCTCAATTCATGAGCCTGATTTGCGATACGGGTTGCGAGCCTTTGTTTGTGATTTGACGGGGTGAATGCGCCACTCAGTCACCAACCCATTGCAGGTCTGCCACGTAAGCCCGGCTGCTGCCTTGGGTGTTGTCTGCATCGCCCATAATGGCCACGTTCAACAATTGGCCGGGCGCTTCACCAAACGCCTTGATGTAGTCTTCGCGGATGTTGCGGTCAAATGTCCACCATTGCCCTTCGCCCTGGGGTTCGCCACGCACTTGCAATGCTTTAATGCGCACCGTCTGGGTGTGTTGCGAGGTCACAATCTCCATGGGTTCTACACCGGCCGCCACTGAGTACATCAAGGTGGCAAATGGGGCAGGTCGGCGGGTAAAGGCCTCCAGCCGTTGCAAAAACGCCTGGTCGGCTTCGCTCAAGTTGCTGCGGTTTCCATCAAAGGTGAGCACCACGCGAACGGGCGAGTCCTCCAGCGCCCGGTCGCGGGTTTGTGCTTTGGGATTGCCTTCGGCCACCCACCATTTCCAGCGCAAACGGCTGTTGTTGGTCACTGGCTTATTCATGGCATACACCAAGGATGAAGCCGATGATTTGGCATCCACCGTGAGGAAGCGCTGGCCATTACTCGCGCATTGCTGCAAGCCAAAGCGGGTGGGCAACTTGAATGGAAAAAAAGTGAGGTGTTGCCAGCCTTTCAGGGGGCTGTCATCGGGCAGGCCATACACCGGTGCAGGCTCGGTGTTCAATAGTTGAATACTGGTCGTGGCGGGGTGTACGTCCAATTGCGCGCAGGCAGCTTGGCGTTCAGTGGCCAGCGCTGTAGCGGTTTCATCGGCCGGGTGCAACGGCGCATTCACACTGCTGCAGGCGCCGAGCATCAGTACAAGGTAGGGTCCAACATAACGTAACGTTTGCATGCTCAACCTGTTCAATAAATTCCCATCACCAAACCCGCTGCCATGGCAGCACCCAGTTCGCGGCCGTGTTTCAGATTGGTCTCATCAATCACTTTGGCTTGGGCAATACGGTCTGGAGTTTGGGCGTGCGTGCACACCACCACAGGTTGCCCCACGGCATTTAAACGCCAGCCGGTTGCAATGCGCTGAATTTGCCGCACAGCACCTTGCCCGTCGCTGCCTGCGCACACAATCAGGGCGTAGGCCCGCCCGGTGATCTTGTCCAGCACCGGGTAATAGCAACGTTCAAAAAAGTCTTTCATCAGGCCCGACATGCTGCCCAACATTTCAGGGCACACCCACACCAAGCCATCGGCATTCAACAGGTCTGCCGGGTTCGCCTGCGGCGCTGACAGACAAGTCACTTGGCAATCGGGCTCACCCTGTGCGCCCAAGGCCACGGCCTGCGCCATTTGCCGTGAGGCCCCTGTGACTGAATGATAAATGATGGTCAGGTGTTTCATGTTGCAATATCGGTGACAAGCACCACCGCTGCTTGTACCCATGTCGTCTTTTTGTACGATTTTCCGCGCCCAGTGCCAAACCTATACTGGGGCACTTCGTCGATTTGGGTCAGTTGCATGTGTGCGTCACCGTTCAGTGGTTGGATTTTTCTTCGTCACCGTGCCCGCAATCTCTTGATGGCTGGCTTTCTGGGTTTGGGCCTGCTGGGTGGTTGTGCCATCGTCGACTTTCAAAATGCGATTGTGCCCGGTTTTCGCAGTGTACTCAAAGGCGACAATGGCAAAGAGGCGCTGGCCTCACTGAACCAGGAGCAGCGGGACACCTTGCTGTACTTCACCTACGGCAATGATTACCTTTACCTCTCGCCCGCGCAACGCGACAGCATGTTTGCCGATTCACGGTCATTTTTGTGGAACATTGCCGCCCGTTTCGATGTGTACCTCAGCGTCTACATGGACAACCTATTGGCTGGCAAAAAGGTGGATATTCCGGATGGCAAAGGCGGGACAATCAGCCTGAAGGCTGAGCCCAGCATGATGGAAGAACTACAGGCCCGAAAGTTGGAGATTGACCAGGCCATCAAGGCGTGGCCCACCGTCCGACAATTGAACCTTGGCCTCAACAAAGCAGCGGTTGATGAGCGTTTGGCCTTGATTAAACAACGGGTGGGGTCTTCGGCTTTCGATACGTTGAAGTCGGGCCGTGCGCGCACGCTGACCAGCCTGGTGTACGACGATGCGGCGTTGGCCAAGTTCCTGACCGACGACCAGACAGCTGTCCAGGCTGTGCAGACCGCATACAGCGAGTACGGGTACGACAATGAAGTGCGGGGTTATGACTTCGACAATACACCCACAGCCATATTGACCTTCGACCAATTGTTAAAGCAACTACAACCCGTGACCGCGTTCCCAAGCACCCGCATTGGCAGTTGAGCCCAATTCAATCCATTTGTATCGAGGATCATCTTGATGACATTCGCACACCCTTTCATTCGCAACGCTGTGTTGGCCGCAGGTTTGTTGGCTTTGCATGGTTGGGCTTCCGCCCAGCAAATTCCTTCCGACCTGGTTCCAGCCAAGGGTCCCAAGCTGGGCCCATACACCGGGCCTCGGGACATCAAGCCTTTGGGCGATGTGGATCTACCCTTTTTCTCGGACATCAAAGTGAAATTTGAGTTGGGTCAAAGCCAGTCCGACTCCAATGACCCCAGCCTTCCGTCCGCCTCAATCGACGGCACGGATGCCACTGTGATGGTGTCCAGCCGCTTGGGCAGCAAGGGCTTTGGAGCGGTCAGTGTGGGTTATGTCAAGAATGAGTCTGACTCCCAAATTGTGGCTTTCCCCCTGCAACTCACCGGCAATGCGCGGCAGGACCAGTACATGCTCACCCTGGGCTACACGCCGCTGGATTGGCTGGCGGTGGGTGGGTTCTATGGAAAGAACAGTCTGTCTGGCAGCTATCAATTTGTATTGGGTGGTCCGCCCACCGATACCACCGGTGACACTGACATTGCCGGTGCATTTGTGACGGCATTCCTGCCCTATCAGGATTGGTTGTTCAGTGCGGGCTATTCGCATGTGCGGTCTAACCAGCAGCAAAATTATGGCAACGGCAACACGCCACCCTCGCAACAGGCCGTGGTCGACGTCGACACCTTGTCGGTGGGGGCCAATTACAACGTCGGCAATGGCTGGTTGTTTAAGTCGAACTTGGCCAGCAATTTCACCGATGGGCGTCAACCGTTGCCCACCGAGCCGGCATTGGACAAGCAGTGGTTCACCCTGGGGCTGGGTGTTGATTACAAAATCAATTCGAAATGGACGGCCGGCGTGAATGCATCCACGTGGTTGGCGAATTCCAAAACGGATTACAGCCGCGTGGGTGTGTCGTTGGTCTATTCGTTTTAAGGGGGCGGTATGAACAGCGTAAAACGTTGGATTGCCCCTGTTCTGCTTGGCGTGGCCCTGTTGCAGGGGTGTGTGTCTGTGGACCGCATGGACCAGGTGGCTTATGGTTTTTTGTTGAAAACCGAGAATGGCGATGTCAAGGAAATCGATAACCTTCTGGCTTTGGCCGACAACGAGAAGCGGGAGTCCTTGGTTCGAAAAATTTATGGTGATGATGCAAAGTACCTTTCCCAAGCTCAGGTTGATGACATGTTCTCCAACACCCGGAGTTTTATTCTCAATCTGCTGGGTGGAAAAGCTGATGAACTGAAGGCCATGCTCATTGAAAAAGCGGTGGAACTCTTGCCTGACGACAAGGGTGTCAATACCGCCTACGGAAAAATCGCACTGAACAACGCGCAGGCGAAATTGCTGGAAGATCTTCTGGGGCTGCTCGATTTTTCCAAGGCGAATTGGGAAAAGATCAAGGCCTTGAATATTCAACAAAACAAGGCGGCGATTGACGAGCGGGTGGACTTGTTGAAGCAACGGTATGGGGACGCTGGTTACAAACTGCTGGAGCAAGGCGATCCTCAGCAATTCAGACGCCTGGTCAGTGGTGTATCCGACAAAGAATTGATCATGGTGTTGACCGATGATGATGCTGCCAAACGGGCACTGAACAATGCGCGAATTGCTTCTTTTGATCAGGATTACAAGGGCAATGCCATGGCCGATTTCAATGCAGGTATTCAAAACCTGGGTCCGGTCATTTTCTCGCCCACGTCTCGAATTGGTTCCTGATTGAATGTCATGAAACAGGGCCAGGCGATTGCCTGGCCCCTGCACTTTAGGGTTGGGTATTGACTGCGATCAATTGCCCTTTGGCCTGAGGATTGCCTTGAAAGGCGCCACCATCGGTCACCACATACAAGGTGTTGGCGTCCTGCAGGGTTTGACCAAAAGCCGCCGCAGTGGGGCCCAGCAGCGATTGTGCCTCGCCCCCCACGATGGTTCGTTCTCCGGTTGGCGTTACTTTCACCAGCGTGTTGTAGGGGTGGGTGGTGACGTACACATTGCCTTGGGCATCGATGGCAAAGTCATCACCTGGAATACCTTTGGCCAGCACCCGGGGTTTTCCCAGTTGGCCTTGTGCATTCATGGTGAATTCAAGAAGGGTTGTTCTGTCCGATACGGTCACGAACATCGATTGCCCTTGGAAGTGGAGGCCATTGGCACCCGGGGCCAGCGCAATCCATGGCCGGGCACGAAGTTCATCACCCTCAAAAGCTTTCTCGATGCGCCCGGTGTTGGGATCGATTTTCCAGACAATGCCCAAGTGGCTATCGGGGGAATACAACTGCCCATCGGGACCCAGGTCCAGCCCATTTGGCCAGGCATCTTCCGGGAACTTGGCGAGTACTTCTGGCTTTTGGTTGAGCGCCAAGCGCCACACCACTGATTGTTTGCCGTGGCTGGTCATGAAGATGGTGCCGTCATGGCGAACCACCGGTACCCCTGCGGTGGTGCCTTGTGGTGTTTTGAGCAAGGTGCGTGTTTCACCGGTTGGCGACCATTGCAGCAGTGTGCCCTCGGCTGCTTGGTAATAATCGCTGGAGTCCAACCGCAGTCCTTTGTTGGTGGTCAGCACAATCTGCCCCTGGGCGCCCACAGCAATGCCCTCTAGCGACTCGCCCGGTTCGAAGGTTTTCAACACGCGCGTTTGCATAGCCCGGGTTGGTAAGTCGTCGGCCTTGGGCAGCAGCAGCACCTTCAGTCCCAGTGGTTGCAACAGGGCAACGGCCAGCGCCAGCAGTGCAGCAACCCCCAAGGTCCATGGCCTAACGCTTGAGCGAGTGCTGCGCATAACCCGGGCATGGATGATCACCGCAATCAGCGACAGGCTTGCCATGAAAAACGCGAAAAACGGAACCATCAAACCAGCCACATTCCCAAGGCCCGCCAGTATTGAGCCCAACCCGCTGGCCACTTTGCGAAAACGTCCGGGGGTGTGGTTACGAAATTCCCTCACCGAAGAAATGCCCATGGCCATGAGTGTTGCGATTAACCCCAGTTGCGTTAAGGTCGTTAAGGTATTCATGAGTTACTCCTGAATTGGTTTAAAAGTAGCTTCCTATCGATTTAAATGGATCCGCGCAATGAAGTTGAGCGGGATGTGCTTATTCTGTAGCTTCCTATCTAAATGGTTAAAAAAACTCAAGTCAGTGAATCGAGATTGCGCTCGATCCGTGCCAGCAACTTGGTGAACTGTTTCCGTTCTTCTTTGGTAAAACCAGCAAACATCTGCTCAACCAATTGGTCACCTGCATCGCAAAATTCTGCTGAGTAACAAATCTCTCGGGCCGCATCGGTGATTGCAATCGATTTGGTTCGGGCGTCGTCCGCATTGGACCGTCGAACCACATGTCCGTTTTTCTCCAGAACATCGACAATATTGGTCAATGTGGGGGAGGTGACGGCGAGCCTACGCTGCAATTCACGGTGCTCGATGTCGGTCTCGTGCATCAACAATTGAAGGACGTCAAACTGCCCACCCGTGAACCCAAAAGGTTTCACGGTGTTCTCGAGTGCCCGGCGCAGCGCCAAATAGGCGCGCTTGAAATCAAGTGTGGGATGCGACATTTCGGTAGTATCCTATCGTTGTTAGAACGGACTGTCAATGGATTCGTCAAACAAGACCTTGGGTGTTTCCCAGCGTGGTTCCCAGCGTGGTTCGGGGTGTCATGCCGGTCATGCTAAACTCGATCGAATATTTTGAATGGTTTGCCATGTCCCTCCTATCCAGCCTGTTGATCTTGATTGTGGCGGCGCGTTTGTTTGGCCGTTTGTTTGCCCGTTACAACCAGCCTGAGCTCATTGGTGAAATCTTGGCCGGTGTGTTGCTGGGCCCTGCTGTGTTGGGTTTGATCAGCCCCAACAAGGCGTTGGCAGGGATTACTGAGTTGGCGGTGTTCCTCATCATTTTGAGTGCCGGGCTGGAGATGCGCCTGGCCGACATTGTGAGCGCGATGAAGGGCCGCGGCTTGGTGTTGGCAGCGTTGAGCTTCATCATTCCGTTTGGCGGCGGCATTGTGGTGGCCCAGGCTTATGAGCTGGATGTGATGCGCATGGTGTTTTTGGGTTTGTGCATTTCCATTACTGCGTTGCCGGTGGCGGTGAAATTGATGGAAAGCTTGGGTGTGTTGCATACACCGATTGCCAAGTACGCGCTGGCCACAGCGATTGTGAATGACGTGGCGGCCCTGTTTGTGCTGGGCATTGTGTTGAACCTGCCCGAAAAAATCACTGTCAACGATGCCCTGGACACGGTGGGCATTGCCACCTTAAAACTGATGGTCTTTGCCGCGGTTGTGTATGCCCTCAACAAGCTGCTGGAATGGTTGGATGCCCGCAATTTCAGTGTGGCCACTTTCCCTGAAACCATGATCCGAATATTTGGTCCAGAGGCGCTGTTCGGCATTGTGGTGGTGTTTGTATTGGTGTTTGGCACCATCAGCGAGGCCCTGGGCTTTCACTTTGTGATCGGTGCATTTTTTGGTGCGCTGTTTTTGGACAAGCGGCATTTTTTAGCATCGCGCTACACCGACCTGCAAAATACCTTGGGTTCGATCACCAACGGTTTTTTGGCGCCTGTATTTTTTGCGTACCTCGGCCTGGAGTTTCATTGGTTCTCGCTCAGCGATTGGGATTTCCCGCTGATCGTGATCGTGATTTCCGTGTTCACCAAAATGCTCTCGGGCTGGTTGGGCGGTGCCATCGTGGGCATGGGTTCGCGTGAGGCCATCGGCCTGGGTTGTGTGCTCAATGGCCGTGGCGTGATGGAACTGGTGGTGGCGGGCATTGCCTACCAAAAAGGGTTTATTGGCCCCACCATGTTTTCAACGCTGGTGCTGATGGGCATTGTCACCACCTTCTTGACGCCGATTTTTTTCAAGCAGGTGTTTTCTGGGGGGTTGCTGGAGCAGTATCGAAACCGGCACCGTTGACAACATGGCGCTTTATTGATTTAATGTGTTTAAACGCATCAACATGTTTTAAATTCCTGAGTATTCACCTTCATGAGTAAAGTCGGCAAGCTGCACTGGACTTTAAAAGACGTCAAAAAGTCGCTGGACCGCTGCGCGCCACTGTTCCATGCCTTGGGCGATGTCAACCGGCAAGCCATTCTGCTGCTGTTGGCGGAGTTTGAGCGTTTGAATGTGAGCGAGATCAGCGAACGGGTCAGTTTCTCGCGGCCCACTGTGTCGCACCACTTGAAGGTGCTAAAGGAAGCGGGGTTGATTGCTGCGGAAAAAGAGTCCCGAGAGAATTACTACACCTTGGTATGGGACGAGCCGATTGGTCAGTTGAAAACATTGATAGAACAGGCCGAAGTGGCTTGTTCTTAAAGTTTGTGAAGGAACCGTGCCCGGGGTACCACAAAGACCCTGGGTTTTTAAAGATTGAATAGGTTGATATGTTTAAACATATCGGTATTGTTACAGTGGGAGAATCACCATGAAACAGTGGGCATTGGTTACTGGCGCATCGTCGGGCATTGGGTTGCATTTTGCGGAACAGTTGGCCAAGGGGGGCGTGTCGCTCATCATTTCAGCGCGCAGCGCTGCCAAGCTGGATGAGTTGGCTGCCCAGTGGCGAAGTCAGTATGGTGTTCAGGTTGAAACTGCGCCTGGTGATTTGTCTCGCCAGGGTGCAGCCGAGGCGTTGGTGGCTACAGTGCGGGGCAAGGGCATTGCCTTGAACTACCTCATCAACAATGCGGGCGTGGGCGTATTTGGTGAGTTCAAGGACAACGACCTGGATGGCGAGTTGGCCATGATGCGCTTGAACATGGACTCGCTCACCATTCTGACCAAGCGGTTTTTGCCCGACCTGATCGCCAACCGCGGCAAAATCCTGAATGTGGCGTCTACAGCGTCATTTCAGCCTGGTCCTTACATGGCGGTGTATTACGCCACCAAAGCCTATGTGCTCAGTTTTAGTGAGGCGCTGGCCGAGGAGTTGGCACCGCATGGTGTGTCTGTCACCGCCTTGTGCCCAGGCCCCACTGCATCCGGCTTCCAAGACAAGGCCGACATGCACCATTCCGCCATGGTCAAGGGTAAACGCCTGCCCACGTCAGAACAGGTGGCGATTGAGGGTTATCAGGCCATGATGGGTGGTAAGCGGGTGTTTATTCAGGGCTTTATGAACTGGCTGATGGCACAAAGCGTGCGCTTTACGCCTCGGCGCGTGGTCACCGCCTTGGTGGCCTTTTTGACCCGCCCCACAAAGGTTTGAGTGTCTCGCTGTCGATTTGACCCACAGGCTGGGCATGGCCGATAATTCGGGCATGTCCAAATCTGCCTTTACGGTGTTGTCGCTCATCCCGCCGATGACGCAGCTCAACACACCATACCCCTCCACCGCATACCTCACCGGTTTTTTGCGCTCGCAAGGCATTCACGCCGTGCAAGCTGATATTGCCTTGGGTTTGGTGCTTCGCCTCTTTTCGCCGGAAGGATTGGATGCGATTGCCGATGAAATTGAGGCGCAGCCCGAGGTGACCGAACGTGTGGCGGCCTTCATGGATCGCTTTGACCAGTACCGGGCCACCATTGGGCCCACCATCCGGTTTCTGCAGGGAGGCGATTCTACCCTGGCCCACCGCATCAACACCCGCAACTATTTGCCAGAAGGCGAGCGGTTTGATTCACTGAACAGTTATGTGGATGAGGGGGGCGATTCGCTGGCGTGGGCCTTTGGGGCTTTGGGGGCGCAAGACCGCGCACGCCACTTGGCCACGCTGTACTTGAATGACTTGTCGGATGTGGTTCGCGATGCGATAGATGAGCGTTTTGAATTTGTACGCTACGCCGAAAGCCTGGCCAGCGGGCAAGCCAGTTTCGATCCCATGGAATTGGCGCTGGAAGGCGACACCACCCTGGTGGATGATGTGTTGGTCAGCCTGGCACTGGAAGCCTGTGATGCGCATCAACCGGATTTGGTGCTGTTGTCGGTGCCGTTCCCTGGGGCCATGTACGCCGCGCTGCGCATTGGCCAGGCCATCAAGGCTGAGTTTCCCAAGGCGCACGTTTCCCTGGGTGGAGGCTACCCCAACACCGAGCTTCGTGAGCTGGGCGAGCCTCGGGTGTTCAACTATGTGGACACCATCACACTCGATGCGGGCGAACGCCCATTGCTGGCGCTCATTGAACATTTACAAGGCAAACGTGGCCCGCAGCGCTTGGTGCGTACGTTTGTGCGAACTGCAGAAGGCGCGGTGAAGTATGTCAACTGGGCCGAACCTGATGTGCCCTTTGAAGACGTGGGTACCCCCACCTGGGACGGTTTGCCCATCCACAGTTACCTCAGCCTGCTGGACATGCTCAACCCCATGCACCGCCTGTGGAGCGATGGCCGTTGGAACAAGCTGACGGTGGCCCATGGCTGTTACTGGAAGAAATGCAGTTTCTGTGATGTGTCGCTGGACTACATTGGCCGCTATGAAACCGCCACCGCCACGGAGCTGGTCAACCGCATTGAACGCATTGTGGAAGAAACCGGGCAAACCGGGTTTCACTTTGTGGACGAGGCTGCCCCCCCCAAATCACTGAAAGCGCTGGCGCATGAATTGCTGGAACGGCAGGTGTCCATTTCCTGGTGGGGCAATATCCGTTTTGAAAAATCCTTCACGCCAGAATTGTGTCAGTTGATGGCGCAAAGTGGTTGCATTGCCATCAGCGGTGGATTGGAAGTGGCTTCGGACCGTTTGTTGAAGTTGATGCAAAAGGGTGTGTCGGTGGCGCAGGTGGCGCGGGTCACCAAGGCGTTCTCCGATGCAGGTGTGCTGGTGCACGCCTACCTCATGTACGGTTTCCCCACACAAACAGTTCAAGACACGGTGGACGCGCTGGAATATGTGCGCCAGTTGTTTGCAGAGGGCTGCATTCAATCTGGTTTTTTCCACCGGTTTGCCTGCACGGTGCACTCGCCCGTTGGGAAAAATCCGGAAGCCTATGGGGTAACGCTGTTGCCGTTGCCCGAGGGTAAGTTTGCCAAAAACGATGTGGGCTTTGTGGACCCCACCGGGGTTGACCACGACGCATTGGGCAAGGGCCTGAACAAGGCCCTGTACAACTACATGCATGGCGTGGGGTTGGAGCAAAACGTGCGAAGTTGGTTCGACATGACCGTGCCCAAACCCACTGTGCCGCGCGATTACATCGCGCGGGCACTGAACGGTCAGGAATCGCTGTCCACCTTGGTGAAACGCTGAACCGGGTGGTTGTTGACCAACACTTTTTCAAAAAACACGGACATGGGACGGCACCAGGCCTGGTTCTTGTCGCCCTTGTCCAGCGGGTGATAAACCACCATTTTGCTGCCGTCTGATTCCAGAACGGCTTCGCAGATCACTTCGTACACACCGCCCTTGTAATGCCGGTAACGTTCACCGGGTTTGACATGGGGCTCCGCAACGGGCACTGCGCTCATGGTGGTCTCCTTTGAAGTTTTTGACTTACAGTGCACCGATGGCCGCCAGGCCGTGTTTGGCGACAAATGCATCCTGCGTGGAATGCATGCCCGATACGCCGATACCGCCCACCACTTTGCCATTGAGCAGCACAGGAAGTCCACCCTCCAGCGGGGTCATGCCGGGCATGGCCAGCAGGCGCGTACCCAGACCGCCACCGGCCACCAGTTCTTCGAACACCCGCGTTTCGCGACGGAAGTTGACAGCGCAGGTGGCTTTGGCAATCGCGATGTCCACACTGGCGCGCTGGGCATTGTCGTGGCGGTGCAGCATCAGCAGGCTGCCTGTGCTGTCCACAATGGCAATCACCATGGGCCAGCCTTCGGCATTGGCGCAGTCTTCGGCGGCTTTCATCATTTGAGCGGCCTGGGCTGCAGTCAGGGGCGTGCCGTATTCGGGGGGTAGAACGGTGGGCACAGTGGGGCGGGCAATTTCAGCCATGAACAATTCTCCAGAATGATTTTTCAAGACCAACAGTGTGGCGTGTGTGGCGCGGTACGGCAATGGGTGAAGTCCCGAGTGACAAAGCCGCTGGCCCGATTCATTTTTTCGGACAAAGCACTGGAAGGGAGCCTTGGGGGCTTCCCTTCAATGTCAAATTTCAGCAATCTAGGGTCCACAAATATTCCAATACATCAAGAGACACATGAACCACTTTGAAGAAGACATCCTGATTGTGGGCGCTGGCCTGTCGGGCATCAGTGCAGCCTGCCATTTGCAGAAGGAACTCCCCAAGCGCCGCTTCACCATCCTGGAACGCCGCACCAACATTGGCGGTACCTGGGACCTGTTCCGCTACCCCGGCATTCGGTCCGACTCGGACATGTTCTCCTTCGGTTTCAAATTCAAGCCATGGCGCAATGCGCACTTCTTCTCGCAAGGTGCGGATATTCGGGATTATGTCCAGGAAGCTGCGACGGAGAACAAGGTGTTTGACCACATCCGCTTTCAGCGCAAAGTGGTGAGTGCAGACTGGAATTCACGGGCCAAGCGTTGGATTGTGAAGGTGGTGAATGAAGCCACTGGCGAAGAGGAAACCTACCGCGCCAAATTCTTCTGGTGCTGCGCCGGCTACTACAACTATGACAAAGGCTACAAGCCCGACTTCCCCGGTGAAGACACATTTAAGGGGCAAATTGTGCACCCCCAACACTGGCCTGAAGGCCTGGACTACACCGGCAAACGGGTGGTGGTGATTGGCAGTGGTGCCACAGCCGTGACCCTGGTGCCCAGCATGGTGGACAAGGCCGCGCGAGTGACCATGCTGCAACGGTCGCCCAGCTATATTTTCTCGCTGCCATCGGTGGATGCCATCACCCAGGTGCTTCAAAAAACCCTGCCAGCCAACCTCGCTTACAAGTTGAACCGCACCCGCACCATTGGCCTGGCCCATGTCATGTTCAAGGCCTGCAAAAGCCGGCCAGCGGCCATGCGCAAATTCATCTTGAAGATGGTGGCTCGTCAGTTGAAAGGCTCGACTGTTGACATCAAGCACTTCAGCCCCAGCTACATGCCCTGGGACCAACGCTTGTGCCTGGTGCCCGACGGTGATTTCTTCAAAGCCTTGCGCGGCGGCAAAGCCGATGTGGTGACCGACCACATTGAGCGCTTTGAGCCGGAAGGTATTCGCTTGAAGTCGGGCGAATTGCTGGAAGCCGATTTGATTGTGACAGCCACCGGTTTGAATGTGCAGATGGTGGGCGGCATGAATTTGATGAAAGACGGCGTGCCCGTCAACTTGGGCCAGAAAATGTTCTACAAGAGCGTGCTGCTGCAAGACGTACCCAATGCGGCGGTCGTGCTGGGTTACACCCACGCCAGTTGGACATTGAAGTCGGATCTGGCCGCTGGTTTTGTGTGCCGGTTGCTCAAACACATGGACAAGCACGGGCTCACGGTGGCCACGCCGCATGCCGGTGAGGTACCGGTGGTCAATGAGCTGACGGTGCTGGGCGGTTTGAGCTCGAATTACTTGAAACGGGTCGCCGACCAGCTTCCTCGACAAGGGGCCACACACCCCTGGCGCAACAAGCAGGACTACTACCACGACCAAAAAGTGTTGCTGAAAGACCCGGTGGATGAAGACGGCTTAATGTTTGCTTAATCCCGCTTGAATACGCTTTGCCCTGTTTATAAGGGGCAAGGCGTGCAGCAGAAAACAGCAGGTGAGCAGAGGACCGGTTGGGGCCACGTGGGGCTCCTGATGCTGTTTGGGGTATTCATCGTCTACCTAAACCGCTACACCCGCATTGACTTCGACGTGGCCGACTGGTTTTACTCCAGCGCGCAACACGCGTTCCCCTTGCAACACCAGTGGTGGGCGGAGCAACTGCTTCACAATCGGTTAAAACACCTCAGCACTGTGCTGTGGTTTGCTCTGCTGGTGTGGATGTTGGCACAGCGTTATGTGCGGAAAGCGGGCTGGTCACATGCCGCAGTATTCGTGCTGATCAGCAGCGTTCTGTCGGCCGCGGTGGTGAGTCTGCTCAAAACCCGGTCCCTGCACAGTTGCCCCTGGGATCTGCAAACCTATGGTGGTCAAAGCACCTGGTTGCCTTTGTTTTACGATGCAACAGACAACGATTTGTCTCAGGCTGGGTCAGGCAAATGTTTTCCCAGTGGGCATGCCAGCGTGGGTTTGATGTGGTTGGGCGTGTTGTTTCTGCCGAGGATTCGACGGGCACTGGCCTGGCCAGAGGGGCGTTACCAGCGTACGTTGTCCATCGCCGTTGTGTTGCTTAGCCTTGTGGTCTGTGTAGTCCAATTGGTTCGGGGTGCGCACTTTTTAAGCCATGTGTTGGCCACCTTGTGGCTTTGTTGGGTCATCTCGCTGTCGGTTTCATGGGTTTATGCGCGACTATTTGTTGTGTATTCAAGACCTTACTGCTACTCTTCTCAGAGCAATTCTAAGAACAAGATGGGAGAGTCACTATGCCAACCACTCAGCGTGCCAAAGGATCAGCCAAGCCTGCCGTAAAGCCTGCGGCAAAGCCTGTGGCCAAACCTGTAACCAAGGCCAAACCCACAGCAGCCAAACCCGCTGCAAAGACCGCTGTAAAGTCTGCCCCCAAAAAAGCAGAACCTCCCAAACCAGTGAGCAAGAAATCAGTCGCACCAGCGCTTGGTAAAAAGGACGCAGCAAAGCCTGTATCCAAGTCAGCAGCCAACGCTGAAGTCAAAAAGTCTGTCGCCAAACCGACTGCCAAAGCGCCAGCAAAGCAGCCTGCGGTCACGAAGACCGCTGCAAAAAAGGCAGCGAGCACCGTGGTGTCCAAAGTCACCGCAGTGGTTAAAAAGGCAGTCAATTCTGCGAAAAGTACTGCAAAATCGCGCGCTTCGACGGTGAAGTCCACTGCGGTCAAAAAAGCCTCACCCGTCGTGAAAGCCGTGAAAAGCACACTCAAGCCGGTGCCTGATAAAAAGGTGAAAAGTGAGCCAAAGTCCGGTAAAATCGCGAATTCTCCTGCTCCAGCAAAGCCGGTGGTTAAGCCATCGGCCAAGCCAGCGCAGAAACCGTCCAAACCCCCTGTGGCCAAGCCTGTTACAACGCCTGCCCCGGTGCTTACATCACCCATGGTTGTTGAAGCAGCGAAGCCCCAGCCAGCTCAAGAAAGCAGTCCTGTGACCACCTCGATCAAATCGGCAAGCGCGTCGCGCAAGCCGTCCAAAACTGCCCTGTCGCCCGGCGAAGTAACCCCGTTGGCCTTGCTGACGCCAGTCAAGCCTGCACGCCGCCGCCGTTCGGGCGCTGCAAAACCACGTAAACTGAAAGGTGCAACCACCACCTGGCCGTTCCCCACGGGTTCACGGCCCTAACAGTTTCACGGGGGCATATGCTGCTGATTGATATTTTGCGCCTGGTGCTTGAGACAGCTGCCAGCCTTGTCGTTTTTTGCCTGCTGCTTCGCGCTTTGATGCAGTGGGTAAGAATTCACCCCAACAACCCCCTGTCACCGTTCATTTTTTCGATGACGGACTGGCTTGTAAAGCCCTTGCGCAAAGGTGTGCCTGGTTACGGTGGTGTGGATTGGGCCTCTGTGTTGGGTGCGTTTCTTGTGTCGTTTGTGCTTCACATGGTGCTGGTGGGGTTGTCGGTTGCCCTGTCTCGAAGCAGTCCGGGTGTGGCTGCATTGGTCACCTTTTCGATTCCCCTGGCTATTTTCTGGGTCATTCGCAATATCGCCTATCTGTTGATGGGCATTGTGTTGGTTCAAGTGGTGTTGAGTTGGGTAAACCCCTTTTCGCCCATGGCCGCCATTCTCAATGAGTTGTCACGGCCGTTTCTGGAACCGCTACGGCGGGTATTGCCGTCTATCGGCAATGTGGACTTGTCGCCGCTGGTGTTCTTTCTCATTCTGCAAATCGTGATGATGGTGCTGCAACGGGTGATGCCCGGGTTTTAAGCAGCAACCTGCCATCAAGTGGGCTCTGGCGGCGCAGCGTCGTCCGCCAAACCCGAATCTGCGCTGCCACAGTGCGCACAAAATTTGGTCAGTGAATTTTTCACTTCACCACAGCTGTTGCACCGGGTTTTAATACCAAATCCACAATGGGGGCAGTGCAAGGGTTTGCCTTCATGGGCCTTGATAAAGTCTGCAATGGGTTTTTCACAGCTTGGGCAGGCACCCGCTTTCAACTTCTTCATGGACGAGTCATACAACGCATCCTTGGACAACATGGCCTTGCGGGCCTGGGTGCTGGTTTTCTCCAGTTCTTTTTGACGGGCCAGGTAAGCGTTGAGTGCCTGAATGGTTTTCACACCTGCAAACACTGTCAGGCCAATGGCGCAAAGGCTGTAGACGTATTTTCCAAAACCGAAATCTGGAATGTACGGCGTGAGTTCAACAAAAAAGAAGGTAAAAGCCGCCGCAGCGAAGCCATATACGAATGGCCAGTAGGGGCCTTTGCGGTGTTTTTTGAGCGCATAGGCAGCGGCCAGCACCAGTGGCACGATCAGCGCCAACCGGATGAAGAACACCTTGAGGTCAAAGGCCTGTTGGGCTTTGGCCTCCGCATTGTCCAGGGTGCGCTTGAGGGTGTTCAGCGCTTGAATTTGAACCGCCGCGCCATCGCGCAAGGTGGCGATGGATTGTTGATCCTTCGCGATTTGTTCATCCAGAACCTGCAAATCTCGAAGGGCTTGGGCCACTTGGGTGTTCAGTGCTTTGATGCTGTCGTTGTACTGCACGTCTTGGCTGGCTGTGCGGCTTTCCAACAAAGACTGTTGTTGTGCTCGCAGGTTTTCGTAAACGCTTTTTTGGGCATTCCGCTGCGACTGCAGTGCATTCAGGTGAGTGTTTAATGGTGCAGTCTGATGGTTCAGCCTTTCCTCAACACCTTGCAGCTCTTTCAGACGAATACGGTCTTGTTCGCTGGCCGATGCGTAGGGAACCTGGCTTTGTTGGTAGGCCGTGGGTAGATCTTGCATCAAGGCAGAGCCGAAGCTCACCAGCGTGAAATAGAAGAAGACGCTGACCACCCAGAGAATTCGCTGGTGATTTTTGGCTGAACTGCTGATGTATGTGTTCAAGTTGAGTCCTTGTCAAACAGGGTACGACAACGGTGGGGCGATGCTCCATCTTTCGTGGTTTGGGCTTGCTGAAGGTTCATCCAATAAAAAACCCGCCCTCTGAATATAATCAGAGGACGGGTTTGGTTCAATCCGCAGAACGGATTGTGGGGTGATGTAGTTGCTTGTGGCTGTTAGTGACTAACGCGCGAAACACCGCCGTTGCTGACAATGCGGACGCGTTCGCCGGGGCGGAACTGCTCATCGGCATCCTGTACGTAGGCGCGCAATGTGCCATTGTCCATCTTCACAGTGATTTCCAGCCCAGGGCGGTTGGATAGGTTGCGTTCTGCAGCTTGACCTGCAATACCACCTGCCACAGCACCCAAAATGGCACCAGCTGCTCGCCCACTGCCGCCGCCAATATTGCTACCAGCCATGCCACCCAGCACGCCGCCAGCCAGGGTGCCCACGTTGTTGGTGTCGCCTTGGATCGTGACGTTGCGGACGCTTTCGACCACGCCTTGTTCGATAATTTGGGCACGGCGCGCTTCGCCCTCCCGGTATACCTGGCCGGAGGTGCTTTGTGTTGCGCAGCCCGCCAGGCCTGTCAAGGCTAGCAGGGCGAGCACAGCGGTGGTTTTGATTCGAGAATTCCGGCGTTGAGACATGGTGAAAATTCCTTTCAAATGATCAAAGTGACTCGCCAAATGCGGCTGCGTACTGTGCTGCAATGTCGTCGCGCGTGAGGTGGTAATTCTGGCCACCTTTGTGCGCAATTTTCAACGACCCCATTAAGCTGGCCAATTGGGCCGCTTTTCGGATGGGCATGCCTTGCGACAAACCGTACAACAATCCGCCCCGGTAAGCATCACCACAGCCTGTGGGGTCTGCAATCGTCTCTGCTTTAACGCATGGAATGTCCAGGCGTTGACCCTCTGTAAATATCCAACTGCCCTCCGCGCCCCGGGTAACCACGAGTGCCTTCAGACGGGTTGCGATCTGCTCCAGGCTGAGGCCGGTCTTGTCACACAACATCTTGGCTTCATAGTCATTGACCGCCGCATAGGTTGCAAGTTCCAAAAAACGGTCCAGTTCGGGCTTGCCGAACATGGGCAAACCCTGACCCGGGTCAAACACGAATGGAATGCCGGCGGCTGCAAATTGCTCGGCGTGTTGAATCATGCCGTCTCGTCCATCCGGGGCAATAATGCCCAGGGCAATGGGGCCGGCCTGCGCCACCGTGTTGAGGTGCGAATGGCTCATCGCACCCGGGTGGAATGCCGTGATCTGGTTGTCGTCGAGGTCGGTCGTGATAAAGGCCTGTGCGGTGAACTCGTCGTTGACAGTGCGCAGCATGCTGGTGTCAATCCCCAGACCTTTGAGGCGCTCCACATAACCAGCGCCGTCATGGCCAACCGTGGCCATGGGTACTGCCAAACCGCCCAGCATGTTTAGGCTGTAGGCAATATTCCCGGCACAACCGCCCCAGTCCTTTCGCAGCGTGGGCACCAGGAATGCCACGTTCAGAATGTGAACCTGATCCGGAAGAATCTGGTCTTTAAAACGACCTTCAAACACCATAATGGTGTCAAAGGCGATGGAACCGCAAATCAAGACGCGTGGACTGCTCATGGTTGGTGTGTGCTGTGTTGGAAATGGGTCAATGTGGGTCAAGCAAGCTGACCCGAAAGCCGGTGGTGGCGCTGTCGGGTAACTGCTCGTTGAGTGTTTGGGTATTCAAGTATGCCAGCACTTCCACGGTTTGGCGGACCCGAATGGGTAGCGCGTGTTCAGCCGTTGGTCTGGTGCTTGCGCTGCTGGATTGGGATTGGCGAACTTCATATTCAGCAGGTCGGATCAGTTTGCTCGCCATGACCAGGCCCTGGGGGTCCAGAAGGTCTACCTTCAGTACTGGCCAATGCACCGGCAGTGGGCCGCGGTTGAGCAATGTCAGGTCAACCCGCAGTGTATTCTCGTCCAGTGCGGTGAGCCCACTGCCCTCCAGCACCAATGTGCGCCCTGGTTGGCTGGCTGCCAGTTCAATAACCCAGGCGGGAAGGCCTGCTTGCTGGAAAACGGGCAAGTATTGAAGCCAGCCATGGCGCGACCACCACAGGCCTTGCAGAAGCAGAAGCGTCAGCAAACAACCGCTGGCCCAGCGTTGCTGGCGGGTTAGTCGGATGGCGGGCTTTGGGTCCGGCGCAGTGGTTAGAAATTCCGGGCCAGGTGGTGGTGGGTTGGCCGTGGCTGGTAGGCTGATGTGTGTGGTCTGCCAGGCGTCGGCATCGGCTGCCGTCAGGTGGTCGATGCCAGAAAACACCTGTTGGCAATGACCACATCGCACTTGCCCTTGGTGAATTTGCAGCTGCCCCGAGGTGACCTTGAACAGGGTATTGCAATGGGGGCAGCGCGTGGCCAGGCTCATGGCTTTGTGCCATGCAGGCAAACCCAGCCATCGCGTTCAGCCCACACGCGCATGGGTATCCACTGCGCGTAGTGGGCGATCACTTCGTCAGCCTGGCGAGCCAATACGCCCGACAACACCAAGTGCCCGCCAGACGCCACATGGCCACACAGAGACGGTGCCAGCACTTTTAACGGGTTGCTCAAAATATTGGCCACCACCACTGGAAACAAGCGCTTGGCCAGATCGAAGTCTGGCAGGCCGCAGGGCATGTTCACCGCGTTATTCTGGGCGTTGTACGCGGTGCTTTCGACGGCTTGCGGGTCAATGTCAACACCAATGGCGGCAGAGGCCCCCAGCTTGAGCGCGGCAATGCCCAAAATGCCTGATCCGCAGCCATAATCAAGTACGGCCTGACCGTTTAGGGTGTGTTGGCACAACCAACGCAGGCACAGGGCAGTGGTGGGGTGCGAGCCGGTGCCAAAGGCCAAGCCAGGGTCCAGCACCAGGTTCACCCGGTTCCCGGTGTTTTCGGGAGCGTGCCAGGAGGGCACAATCCACAGCCGTTCGGTGATTTCGATTGGATCGAATTGGGACTGTGTCAGTCGAACCCAGTCTTCCTGCGGCACCTCGGAGAACTGAACGTCATCCATGGTGAAAGCCGTGTCACAGGTGTCGTCTGCAAACAAACTCACGATTTCACCGAATATTTGCTCACCCTCAGCCCGGTTGCGAAACAGGGCCACCACATGGTTGGTGCCCCAGGCAGCCTGTTCGGGCTCCATGCCGGGTTCTCCAAACAGGGGTTGTTCGTCTTCACTGTCCGCGTTGGCGTCTTCCAGGCTGACCGCCAGCGCGCCCAATTCCATGAGTGCATCAGACACCTGGTCGGCGAGGTCAAACGGCAGGGTGAGGGTGGTTTGGACGAGGTTCATGTCACTTGACGACGCGGTGTTCGAGCTTGTGCTCAAGATAATGAATGCTGGTGCCACCTTCAATGAAGCGCGCATCGTCCATCAATTCCCGGTGCAGTGGAATGTTGGTCTTGATGCCGTCCACCACGGTTTCAGCCAAGGCTTGACGCATGCGGGCCATGGCCTGTTTGCGGTCTTCGCCAAAGGTGATGATTTTCGCGATCATGGAGTCGTAATGCGGTGGTACGTTGTAACCCGAATATACGTGGGAATCAACACGGACCCCTGGGCCGCCGGGCGCGTGCCAGGCTTTGATGGGGCCTGGTGAGGGTGTGAACTTGAACGGGTCTTCGGCATTCACGCGGCACTCAATGGCGTGTCCACGGAATTCAATGTCCCGCTGGCGGAAGCGAAGCTTTTGGCCTGCCGCAATGCGAATCTGTTCCTGAACAATGTCCACACCGGTGATGAGTTCGGTCACCGGGTGCTCAACCTGTACGCGGGTGTTCATTTCAATGAAATAGAACTCGCCGTTTTCGTACAGGAATTCAAAGGTGCCCGCACCTCGATAGGCAATCTTCCGGCAGGCTTCGGCACAGCGTTCACCAATCCGCTCAATCAGCCGGCGTGGGATGTTGGGCGCAGGCGCTTCCTCAATCACTTTTTGATGGCGGCGTTGCATGGAGCAATCCCGCTCACCCAGCCAGACCGCGTTTTTGTGCTCGTCGGCCAAAATCTGGATTTCAATGTGGCGTGGATTTTCCAGAAATTTTTCCATGTAGACGGCCGGGTTATTAAACGCCTGGCCGGCTTCCGTTTTGGTCATGGTGACGGCGTTGAGCAGTGCTGCTTCGGTGTGCACCACCCGCATGCCACGTCCACCCCCACCGCCTGCGGCCTTGATAATGACTGGGTAACCGATTTGTCGTGCAATTTTCACGATTTCGCGCGGATCGTCTGGTAACTCTCCTTCAGAACCCGGCACGCAGGGCACGCCCGCTGCAATCATGGCGCGTTTGGCCGACACCTTGTCGCCCATCAGCAAGATGGACTCAGCTCGGGGGCCGATGAACACGAAGCCGCTTTTTTCAACCCGATCCGCAAAATTGGCGTTCTCAGACAAAAAGCCGTAACCCGGGTGGATGGCTTCGGAGTCGGTCACTTCGGCTGCGCTGATGATGGCTGGAATGTTGAGGTAACTCTCTTTGGAGGATGCCGGACCGATACACACGGATTCATCGGCCAATTTGACGTATTTGGCGTCAATGTCGGCTGTGGAATGCACGGCCACGGTTTTGATACCCAGCTCTCGACACGCTCGCAATATGCGCAAGGCGATCTCGCCCCGGTTGGCGATCAGGATTTTTCCAAACATGGTGATCGTCCTCCGACCTACTCGATGATGAACAGCGCTTGACCAAATTCAACAGGTTGGCCGTTGTCCACCAGAATGGCTTTCACCACACCGGCTTTGTCGCTTTCGATTTCATTGAGCAATTTCATGGCCTCAATGATGCAGAGGGTTTGGCCTTCCTTGACGGTGCTGCCAATTTCAACAAAATTGGAGGCCCCGGGGCTGGGTGCGCGGTACAGGGTGCCGACCATGGGCGATGTCACCTTGTGACCGGTTTCCACCGTTGGCGTTGCCGGTGCAGCCGCGGCAGCTGTTGCCGCCGCAGCCGCTACGGGCTGCTGCGCTGCGGGTGCCATCATGGTTGGTGTAGCCATGGCGTACTGTACGGGCTGGCTTTTGACGATTCTTACTTTGCCTTCGCCTTCCGTCACTTCCAATTCGGAAATGTCGGATTCAGCCACGAGGTCAATGAGGGTTTTGAGCTTTCTGAGGTCCATCTACGACTCCATCGAGGAGGTTGATCGTTTGGGCCCGACTCTTGGGACGGGCCATCGAGGTGTGTCGCTTGGTGCTGCTCATCAGCGCTTAAATTGGGTTTAAGTTCGTTGAGTGTGCGCCCAATTGCGATCTATTTCTAGTTGGTACTGCCGAAATATGCTGCGTATTTTCCGATGGTGCAACTGCAGCAATTTCGAACCTGCGTGAGCATACAACAATTTACCGAACCAGTGCTGCCTTGATTTCATCAGAATGGATTCTGCCGGCTTTGGTGAGGATTTTTTCACCATCTGCATTCAAAATGACAGTAAAGGGTAATCCGCCCTGGGTATTGCCCAGCTTTTTGGCCAATTCTGTGCCGGTTAGTCCGCCAAGTACCACCGTGTAATCAACTGGGGTTTTTTCGAGAAATTGCTTCACGTTGGTGGGTGAATCAATGGCAATGCCAATCAATTCAATGTTTTTCGCCTTCAGTTCCGGGTACAAGGCATTCAGTTCGGGCATTTCTTCCACGCAGGGTGGGCACCAGGTGGCCCAGAAGTTCACCACCACCGTCTTGCCTTTGAGCGCGGCCATGTCCAGTGTTGTGCCTTGCGGGGTTTCAAAGGTTTGCCCTGCCAGCGGGTACGTCGGATGGGTTCCGGTTGGGGACAAACCCAGCTGGACGGATGCAAAAAAACCAATCGCCAGGGCCGCGATGCCGCTCAATACTGGAATCCACTGCTTGTTCATCATGCCTCGAGTAAGCGGGTCAGGCCCGCGATGTCAGTTTGAAACATAGACCCTTCGCTGCTGCTTCGGTTCAACAACCCACGGCGTTGTGCCGGGCTGGCCACACCGAGTTGAACCCACCGATTTTTCCACTGAAATGCAACCGCCGGAAACACCTTGCCGGCCAGCAGGGCGTCCTCGCAGGCGTCGAAGGCCATGTTTTGGTTGAGCAGCCAGTAGTCCACTTCTTTTTCGTCGTCTGAAAACACCAGCAGGTGGATGTCTGAATGGGCACTGCCAGTGCCGTTCACCAAGGCACCGTACACAATCGGCTCGAAATGGGCCAGTTTGTGCATCAATTGCAGGGTTATTTCACGCAAATCACGCAGTTCACCGGGTTGGGTGTCCGCCAAAAACAAGGCTTGGTAGGCCCGCACTTCATCCTGAATTTCAGCATGGCTTGGAATGCGGTCGCGGGCAAGGCGTTCGCGGCCGGCCACACTTCGAACCGCTTGATTGCAGGCTGAACCGTAGTCCAATCCGTCTTCAGCAATCAATCGGGCTGCAGCCATGGCAATTTCGCGGCGCAGATCGTCTTCCGGGGGGGTGAATTCGTCCATCGCCAGAGTGTATCCAAATTCGGAGGCACTACAATATGCACTTGCGCTGACAGGACAAAACAATGCACATCCACATCCTCGGAATTTGCGGCACCTTCATGGGTGGCGTGGCCCAGCTGGCCAAAGCCCTGGGGCACACCGTGACCGGTTGCGATGCCAATGTTTACCCGCCCATGAGCACACAGCTCACCCAGGCGGGCATTGCGCTCACCGAGGGGTTTGGCGTGGAGCAGTTGGCCATCCAGCCTGATTTGTGGGTGGTGGGCAATGTGGTGTCACGCGGCAACCCACTGATGGAAGCCATCTTGAACCAAGGTTTGCCCTACACCAGTGGCCCCCAGTGGGTGGGTGAGCATATATTGCGTGGCCGTACAGTACTGGCGGTGGCGGGTACGCATGGCAAAACCACAACATCATCCATGCTGGCCTGGGTGTTGGATTGTGCTGACCAAAAGCCTGGTTTTTTGATTGGGGGTGTACCGGGTGGGTTTGATGTATCGGCACGGCTGGGTGAGGGTTTGGCCTTCGTCATAGAAGCCGATGAATACGACACTGCATTTTTTGACAAGCGGTCCAAGTTTGTGCACTACCGGCCCCGTGTGGCGGTGCTCAACAACCTGGAATACGATCATGCAGACATCTTCCCCGATTTGGCCGCCATTGAAACCCAATTTCATCACTTGGTGCGCACCGTGCCAGGTGAGGGTCGCATTGTTTGCCCGGCCAATACCGACAGTCTGAAGCGGGTGTTGAAACGCGGTTGCTGGACCCCGGTGGACCATTTTGGCGTACAGGGCCAGGGTGTATTGGGCGATGATGTGCCCTGGCAAGCCCGGCAGTTGGGTGCCTCGCGCTTTGAGGTACTGCATCGGGGCACTGTGGCGGGTGTTGTGGATTGGGCCTGGTCGGGCGTGCACAACATCAACAATGCGCTGGCGGTGATGGCGGCAGCGCAGGCCTTGGGTGTGCCAGTGGCCACAGCCTGCGAGGCTTTGTCCAACTTCCCGGGTGTGAAACGCCGCATGGAATTGCGGGGTGAGGCGGGCGGTGTGCGGGTGTACGATGATTTTGCCCACCATCCCACGGCCATCGACACCACGCTGGCTGGTGCCCGGGCCTTGATGAATGAGCTGGCTGCCCGAGAAAACCGTCAGCCAGGCCGCCTGATTGCCTTGTTTGAGCCGCGCTCCAACACCATGAAAATGGGCACGCTGGCGCAGGCTTTGCCCGCCTCGTTCAGTGCGGCTGATTCGGTGCTGTGTTACACGGCGGGCATCAGTTGGAATGTGAACGACACGCTGAGCCCACTGGGCGAACGCTTGTTTTCCAGTGCCAATCTGGACGATGTGATTCAACGGGTGGTGGCCGATGCCAGTGCGGGCGACTGGGTGGTGGCCATGAGCAATGGCGCTTTTGGCGGCATACACCAGCGCTTGCTGGACGCCTTGACTCAACGCCAGCAGGTGGTCTGACCATGTGGCCTTTTGTGCTGGAAAGCCCTGGCGGATTTTCCGCGCCACCTCAACCGTTGGATTGGGTGGTCTATTTGCACGGCTTTCGTTCCAGCTCGCGGTCGGTGAAAGCCCAAAAAACCATCGACGCTTTTGCACAGGTTGGTCTCGGCGACCGCCTGTGGGTGCCCGATTTGCCAGCATCGCCAGCGCAGGCGCTGGCCCTGGTGGAAGACGAGTTGCGTATTCGCCTGCACAACAACCCACGCTTGCGATTGGGGTTTGTGGGCAGTTCTCTGGGCGGTTTTTATGCCACGGTGCTGGGTGAGCGCCATTTGAATGCCCGTGTGGCATTGCTCAACCCCGCTGTGAAGCCGTATGACGACTTGCAAGACCAGATGGGTCGCCAGGCCGTGTATTTCTCGGATGAGGAAATCGAGTTTGTTCCCGCCTACCTGGATGAGTTGCGCGCCATGGAGACCACGCAGTTAACGCGGGCCGACCGTTACTTTCTGGTGGCTGCAACCGGGGATGAGGTGCTCAGTGTTGCGGCCATGGTGGCCCGTTACCCAGGCGCCCACCAGTTGCGCGTGCAGGGTTCAGACCACGCGCTGAGCCACTTTGATGAGCAGCTCCCGTTTGTGCGCCTCTTTCTGGGGCTGGCATGAGCGCAGTGCGTTGGCATGCCACATGCCCGGTTTCCTGGCCGGCCTGGGCCAGGGATTGGGCCTGCACCACAGGGTCCCTGACGTTGCGGCTGAAAGGCCTGAACCGGGGTTTTGAGGTGCAGCCGGTGGTTCAACGGATGACGGTGGTGTCGCCGCGAACCTTGCCGGGTGCTTGCCGCGTTCCCCGCCGGGTGATGCGCCAGCGCCTGGTGCGCCTGGCGGTGGGTGGGCACGCGGTTGTGCTGGCGCAAACAGTGATGACGTTCAACGGACAAGCCAGTGACTGGCCATTTTGGCGCCGGCTCGGGAAGCGGTCTCTGGGGTCTGTGCTGTTTACCGATCCGCAGGTTCATCGAGGGCCTTTGGCGTTTGCCAGTTTGCCTGTGCAAACCCCCTGGATTCAACAATTGATGGATGAACAAACGGCCTGCGCCGGATGGGATGTGGAATTGAAGACGATGCGGACTGTGTATGCCCGTTGTGCGCGGTTTGAACGCCGCCCAGGGCACACGCCGCTGTGGGTGATGGAGGTGTTTCTTCCAGCCTTGAACCATTTTAAGCAGGACACAGCATGAATCTGTATTTTGAGGAAGCCGGCGCTTTCAAGGTGGGGCGTGTGCTTCAAGAGCAGGGCAATGCCTACCAGGTTGAAACCTTGCATGGCAAGCGCACCAAAGTGAAGGCCAACAGTGTGTTCCTGAAGTTTGATGTGCCTGACATGGCTGAATTTGCCGAAAGCATCGAAGCCCTGTCCAAGGAAGTCGACACCGAGTTGTTGTACGCGTGTGCGCCCGCCGATGAATTTGAGTTCACCACCATGGCGCAAGAGTATTTTGGAGAAAAGCCGGGGGTGGTTCAGCAGGCAGCAATCCTGCTGGCCCTGCATGCGGCCCCCATTCATTTTCACCGCAAGGGCCGCGGCATGTACAGGGCTGCGCCTGCTGATATTTTACAGGCTGCTTTGGCTGGGCTGGAGAAAAAGCGTTTGCAGGCGGAGCAGCAGGAGGCATGGGCCGATGCTTTGGTGCGCCGTGAATTGCCCGATCCATTCCTGAAACAGGCAGCGGTGTTGTTGGTGCGGCCCGATAAAAACAGCCAGGAATACAAGGCCCTGATGCTGGCCTGCACACGTGCAGGCCGTTCACCCGACGTGTTGCTTTTGGAGTGTGGTGCCTTCAACAGTGTGCACGAGATGATGCGTGCCCGGTTCGCAGCCGTTCATTTTCCGCGAGGCACCGAGATTGATCTGCCTGCACCAGCCGTGCCCGCTGATTTGAATGAACTGCCAATTGCACCGGTGCGCGCTTTTTCCATTGATGACATTTCCACCACTGAAATTGACGATGCATTCAGTGTGGTGATGCTGGATGGCAACCGCGCCCGTGTTGGTGTGCACATTGCGGCACCGGCCTTGCTGATTGAACGGGGCAGCCCGCATGACAAAGTGGCCCGTGATCGGTTGTCGACGGTGTATGCACCGGGCGACAAGATCACCATGCTGCCCGCCAATGTGGTGGAGTTCAGCACCCTGGCGGAAGGCCGCACGGTGCCCGCTGTCAGTTTGTACGTGGACGTGGATACAGAAACAGGGGAGGTACTGGGCACGCACACCAGCGCGATTGAACAGGTACCGATTGCCGCCAACCTGCGCCACAATCACCTGGATGAGGCGTTGAGCGCCGAGGTGCTGGAGGATGAGTCACTCAGCGAGTTGCCCGCCGTGGGTGAATTTTTCCCTGCACTAAAGGTGCTGTGGACCTGCGCCAAGGCATTAAAGGCTGAGCGGGAACGTGTGCGCGGGCAACCGGAGAAGCATGCCCGCATTGATTTCAATTTTTATGTGCACGATGACGGGACGGTTGACATTGTGCCCCGTCGCCGCGATGCGCCACTGGATATTTTGGTGGCTGAGTGGATGATTTTGGTGAACCGGGAGTGGGGCGGCTTTTTAAGCCAGCACAAGGTGACTGGCATTTACCGCATTCAACCACCGATGGGCCGCGTGCGCATGTCCACCCATGCGGCGCCTCATGCTGGATTGGGTGTGCCTCAATACGCATGGAGTACCTCACCCCTGCGCCGTTATGTGGATTTGGTCAACCAACAACAACTCATTTCATTGCTGCGTTCAGAGCCTCCGGTATATACCGCCACTGACGCCGATCTGTTGTCCGCGGTGAACAGTTTCGACATCACATACAAGGCATACGCTGAATTTCAACAGAGCATGGAACGCTATTGGTGCCTGCGCTGGATCCAGCAGCGCCAGCGGAAGCAATTTGATGGCGTGGTGGTGAAAGACGAATTGGTGCGACTGGATGAAATCCCCTTGTTTGTTCGATTGGTGGGGGTTACGTCGCCGGGTCGTGGTGTCCAGGTTGAGGTTGAGCTGGATGAGGTGGATGAGTTGACGTTGACGGTGTCCTGCAAACTGATTGCCTTGAAAAAAGGCACGCCCACACGCTTGCTGGATGACGAGGAGCTGGATGAGCTGGTGTCTGAAGAACCAGCTGGTGAAACCGCCGGTGAAGCAGTAGACATGACGCCCGGCGATGGGGAGGCTGCTGCCTGATGGTGATGGGTTTTCAAGGACGGGCATTCAACCTCCAGAAAGCCTTGTTGCTGTCGGTGGTTTTGCATGGGGTGTTGCTGAGCATTCACTTTGCGAAACCCAATACCGACAAGCCGTTTCGCGCGCCACTCGAAGTCATTTTGGTGAATGCCAAGTCAGCCAAGGCACCGGAGCAGGCGCAAGCCATGGCCCAAGTGGCCCTGGACGGCGGCGGGCAGGCTGACCAGGGTCGGGCAACCACTTTGCCCAGCGAGGCTGAGGATGAAGTCATTCAGCGTGAGTTGATGGCCCGTCAGAAGCAGTTGCAGGCATTGGAGCATCTCCAGCGCGAATTGACCGGGGGTGGCCTGCGATATTCACCCCATGACCCTGCACTGGGGCATGTGGAGGGCAAGTCAGCCACGGAGTCGACCGATAGTCGCAATGGTCAGGATGACAAATCCCAACGGGCGCTGGAAATGAAGCGGTTGCAAGCCCAGATTGCCGACAACATCAAGAGCTACAACGAGCGCCCTCGCAAGCATTTCTTCTCGCCACGCACTTCACCGTACCTGTTTGCCATGTATGAAGAGGCCTGGCGACACAAAGTCGAGTCCGTGGGCAATACCCATTATCCCGATGAGCTGAAAGGAAAAATTTACGGCAAACTGCGATTGACTGCATACATCAAGGCCGATGGCAGTCTTGAAGAGGTGGAGATTGACAGGTCTTCCGGTTCTACGGTTCTGGACAGGGCGGCTGTGCGTATTCTTCGGCAATCTGCACCGTTTCCACCGTTTTCTTCCGACATGCGGCAGAAAATTGATGTGCTGGCCATTACCCGCACCTGGGTGTTCAGCCGTGATGAAATTCGAACAGAGTAGACACCATGAGTACACCTTTGCGTTTGGTGGTTTTGGGCAATCCGATTGCGCACAGCAAGTCGCCAGCCATTCATCGGGATTTTGCCAGTCAGTTGGGCCTGTCTGTTCAATATGAGCGTGTGTTGGCCCCGCTGCAAGGCTTTGACGGCACGGTTCGTGCCCTGCGTGCTGCTGGCGTGGCGGGTGCCAATGTCACCGTTCCCTTCAAGCAGGCCGCCTTTGAGTTGGCTGGCCAATACAGCGAAGGAGCCCAATTTGCAGAGGCAGCCAATACCTTGGTATTTTCACCGGAAGGTATCTACGCCGACAACACCGATGGTGGAGGGCTGTGTCGAGACTTGAATCGTCAACTTCAGGCTCACCAGTTGAGCCTGGCTGATTGCGAGGTTTTACTGCTGGGGGCGGGTGGTGCCGCCAGTGGCTGTATTGCAGCCTTTAAACAGCACGGCGTGCAGGCTTTGACCATTTTGAACCGCACGGTTCACAAGGCTGAGGCCCTGGCCTTGCGGGCCAACCGCATTGGTTTGCCAGCAACTGGCGCTGGCTTTGATACAAAAGCCATTGCCACCGGTTTGCCCCGGGTGGTGGTGAATGCGTCATCGGCCAGCCTGAACGGAGAAGTTCCTGTGATGGACGTTGCTTGGTATCGTGACGCGGTGTTGGCCTACGACATGATGTACGGCGCTGAAACCACCGCATTCATGAAGCATGTTGCCCGTGTGAATCCAGCACTGCTGATCAGTGATGGTTTGGGCATGCTGGTGTTCCAGGCTGCATTGGCTTTTGAAATTTGGACTGGGCGTACACCGGATGCGCTGATGACCTTGGCCCGCATGCGGGAAGGTTTGGGGCAGCAGCATGGCTAAACGCAACAATGCTCAGCGAAGCGCTGGTGGTATCGTATTTGCCCCGTTCCGTTGGCTATTCAAATTGCTGTTTTGGGCGTTTTGCGCAGTGGTGTTGTTGCAGTTGTGGTACTTGGCGCAAATCACCTACTGGGCACGCTTCAACCCCAGCAGCACGAGTTTCATGAACATCCGTTTGGAAGAAATGCGCAAAACCGACCGCAGTGCGCAGCTCAAACAGGCGTGGGTGCCGTACGACCAGATTTCGATGAACCTCAAGCGTGCAGTGGTGGCGGCCGAGGACAGTGGCTTCATGAGTCACTATGGTGTCGAGCCTGAGGCCATCGAAGTGGCCATTCAAAAAAACCAGCGCCGAGGTAAGGTCACACACGGTGGCTCTACCATCACCCAGCAACTGGCTAAGAACCTGTTTCTGACCAGCAAGCGCAGTTACATTCGCAAAGCGCAGGAGTTGGTCATTGCCTTCATGCTGGAGGCCATTTGGGGAAAGCGCCGCATTCTGGAGGTGTATCTGAATGTGGTGGAGTGGGGCAACGGTGTTTACGGTGCGCAAGCCGCGTCGAGCTACTACTATGGCGTGAATGCCAGCCAGTTGAGCGCTGCCCAGGCGGCACGGCTGGCCAGCATGCTGCCGGCCCCCAGGTACTTCGACAAACGCCGTGCGTCCCCATTTTTGGCCCGAAAAACAGCCACGGTCCAAGCGCGGCTTTACCAAGTGGCTGTGCCCAAGTAACGCCACTGTGGCGCTGGTTTGGTGGGTTTATTCTTCGCCCATCAGTGTGGTCCACAAGGCCTGAATGGGTTTGCGCAGGGCCATCATGGCGGGGTCACTGCTGCGACTTTTTTCATAACCAGCCAACCGCAGCGCGTGTTGTTTGGCCCGCAGCAGTCGGTAGGCATCGGCCACGCTCAGCGCCAAATCAGCGGGTATCAGGCCCAATTCGCCCGACTTTTTCAACAACGCAATATTGCCTTTGTTCTTGGTGAGCGCCGGGTGCTGGTGGGAATGGCCCAGGACCAGTGCTTGCACCATGAACTCCACATCCACCATACCGCCACGGTCGTGTTTGACATCGAACAGCTCGGTGGGGTTGGGGTGGCCCTCGAGCATTTTGTGGCGCATGGAAATCACTTCCCGTTTCACCTCAGTCCAGTCGCGGGGCAGGCAGAGGATTTCATCCCGCAGCGCTTCAAACCGCTGCCCAATGTGCGCATCTCCCACGCAAAAGCGGGCGCGGGTTAGGGCTTGATGCTCCCAAAACCACGCGCCCACGCCGCCTTCACGGCGCTGGTAGGCTTCAAAAGAGTCCACAGTACTGACCAGCAAGCCCGCTTCGCCGTTGGGGCGCAAGCGGAAATCAGTTTCAAAGAGCGTACCGGCAGCGGTGTGGGTGGTCAGCCAGCGGTTCACGCGTTTGGCCAGACTGGCATACAGTTCAGGCGCGCGGTCGTCGTCGTCTTCAAAGAGAAAAATCATGTCCAGATCCGATGCATAACCCAACTCTTTCCCGCCATGTTTGCCGTAGGCGATGATGGCAAATTTGGGTCGCTCCAGGTGACGTTTGGGCACCTGGCTCCAGGCGGATTCCAGAACCACCTCCAGTGTGCAGTCGGCCAGTTCGGACAACAGGTCAGACACCACTTCCACCGTGAGCAGGTTTTCAAGGTCTTGCGCCAGCACCCTGAAGAGCTGTGCATGGTGCTGCTCACGCACCAGGTCCATCTGACGTTCTAGGTCGGGTTGGCCATCGGGGGTTACCGCGTGGGAAAGCGCTTCACGAAGTTGTGCTTTCCACTGGTTGAAATTCGGTGGCGCCAACAAGGTGCGGCTGTCGAGCAATTCATCCAGCAAAATGGGGTGGCGAATCAGAAAGTGTGCCGCCCAGGGGCTGGCTGCCAATATGCGGCTAACGCGCATGCGCGCCACTGGGTATTCATCCAGCAGCGAGAGGTAAGCACCCCGGCGGGATACTGTCTCAATCAGATCACAACAAAATTTCCAGCAGGTATCAGGCTCATTGGATGAGCCCGCAGCGGCGAGCAATGCGGGCATGAGCCGATCCACTCGTTCCCGGTGGGCGGTGGGCAGTGTTTGGTAACGGCCCGACTCGATGAACTGTTGATAACGGTCCTGGGCTGCTTGCGGGTTTTTGAAACCCTGGGTGAGTTTGTCTGGCCAAGGCAGGGACAGGTCTGCAGTTTCCTCGTCTTCGGCTTTGTCGCCAAACACCAAATCAAAGTGGTCGGCCACAAAGGCCATGTGCTCGGTCAAGGTCTGTTGAAATTGCCCGGCGTCCTGATACCCCATGGACAAAGCGATGCGCTGCACGTCGGCCTCGCCAGCTGGCAGGCGGTGTGTTTGCGCATCGTCCACGTATTGCAGGCGGTGCTCCACATCCCGCAGAAAATGGTAGGCTGCCACCATGCGTTCAAATTCGTGGGTGTTGAGCAATCCCAGTTCGACGCAAATCGCCAATACATCCACCGTGCGCCGGCGCTGCAGCTTGGGTTCGCGCCCGCCGCGTATTAACTGGAAGGCTTGGGCGGTGAATTCAATTTCCCGAATGCCGCCACGGCCCAGCTTGACATGCACGGTGCCCGGGTGTTGGTGTTCGCGTTTGTTCACTTCGCTGCGAATTTGCGCATGCAGGGCTCGCAAGGCCCGGATGGCTCCGAAGTCAAGGTACTTCCGGTATACAAAAGGCCGAATGATGCTGTTGAGGTTGTTGAGTGATTGCTGGAAAGCTTCATCCTGCTTGGGGTTTACCGTCCAGTTGATCACCCGGGCCTTGATCCAGGCATACCGCTCCCATTCCCGGCCCTGCACCATGAAGTATTCTTCGAGCATGTCCAGACTGACGACCAATGGACCTGAATCGCCATTGGGGCGAAGGCGCATGTCCACACGGAACACAAAGCCATCCTCGGTCACCTCGGAAATCAATTTGATCAGCTTGCGGCCAACCTGCGTAAAAAATTCGGCATGAGACTGTTTGCGGCCGTTGGGGCCACCCAGGGTTTCGCCATCCTGGTTGTACAGAAAAATCAGGTCAATGTCGCTGGATGCATTCAGCTCCAGCCCGCCCAGTTTGCCCATGCCCACCACCATCAGGCTGTCCTGCTGTTCAGGTTCGCCGTAGCGTTCTGCCTGGGCCTGGTGGCAGTGGTTCAGTGCAATTTGTACTGAGGCATCGGCCAAAAATGACAGCGCCTCGGTCACTTCAAACAATTCGGCCTGTTTGAGCAGGTCTCTCCGCATGATTTCTACCATGCTGCGCTGACGTGCCAAGCGCAGGGCTTTCATGAGGCCTGCTTCATCGGTCAAGCCCCGGGCGGGTTCCAGCCAGCGGTTGATGAGGGTAATCAGGTCCAGTGCTGGGTCTGTGTCTGCATTCCAGGCCGGAAAACGATTCAGCCAACGCTGGGCATACAGAGAATGGGTAGGCCACACGGCGTGGCAGAAATCCGGAGGGAGGCTCATGGGGTGGCAATACTCGACGGGTGCTTGGTTTTACAATAGCGTACACGATGTATCACCCCTTGTTGGACGCACTGCTTGCTGGACGAATCCACCCCTGTTGAGATCACGACCCCGATTGCCGTCGACCCATGGCACCGGGCTCGCACCTGGGCATTCTGGGCATTGGCCTCGCTGTATATTCCGTTGTGTCTGGTGCTGATCGCCCTGAAATGGTGGCTCTTGCCCCAGGTGGACTCCTATCGGCCGCGCTTGGAGCAATGGCTCAGCGTGCAAACTGGTCAGCCGGTGAAATTGGGTTCGCTCAAAGCCCAATGGACTGGCCTGAGTCCACAGATCACCCTGGAGGGTCTGCGCATTGTCAGGCCGGATGGAACGCCCGGTTTTGAAACACCGCTGGTTCGCATGGATTGGTCACTGCCCAGTTTGCTGGCCTTCAATCCCAACCTGTCCAATCTGGAAATCCACTCACCGGTGCTTCAGGTCCGCCGGCTCACGGATGGTGTGTTTGAGCTTGCTGGCATTCGCATGGTTCCAGATGGTCGCACCGACAATCCTCTTGTGGACTGGTTGCTTCGCCAGCGGCGTGTCTACTTGAGCGACATCCAGGTGGTTTGGCAGGATGAGCAGGGTGTTTGGCCCAATGCTGCCGTTACGCAGGGTGAGGTATTGATGCGCAACGGCTTTGGGCAGCATCGGTTGGGTGGTGAGCTGGTGCTGCCAGCAGTGGGGCAGCAGCCCATCCGGCTTCAGTCCCGGTTTAGCACACCATTGTGGGCCACACAGCCCGGTAACCTTCGGGACTGGTCCGGTGTTCTGTTTACAGATTTCAAACTCGACAATTCCGAGCCCATGGCCCGCTTGCTGAAACTCTTCAAGCTGGATGTGGGCCTGGAGGCAGCCAATGGCCGGGTGTGGGTGGATTTTGCCGAAGGTCGCGTGCAAGGTTCACTGATCGATGCCCATGTTGAGCGGTTCAGTTTGTCCAATCCCGATGTGGATTCACCGCCTTTCCGGCTCACACATGCCAGTGCATTGGTGGAAGTTCAGGGTGAACACTCGCTGTTCCGGCCCACCGCCATCACCGTGAAAAACCTGACCGGGCAGTTAAGCGGCCAACGTCGGTTTGGGCTAAGCCATGTCGGCCTTGCGCGCACTGAAATACAAAACGCCCTGAATTGGTCACTGATCATTCAAAACCTGGATGTGGAACAAGCCCGTTCGGTGGCCCGCGAACTGGCGCCGCACATTGGACAGGCAGAGGCACTGGCCCGTTTGGATGACTACGATGCATCTGGACGCATCGACAAGGCATTGTTGACCTGGAAAACACCAGCATCGCCGCCCGGTGCTGAGGCTGTGGGCGGCGGTCAGGTTGATCTGGCATTTCAGAGTGATGTGGCGTTTCGGGGCTTGACCCTGCTGCACACCAGTGAACGACAGACCAAGGGCATGCCAGTTCGCAAGCAGGTTACTGGATTTAGAAATTTGAGTGGTTTTTTTCGTGGCAGTAACCGGAGCGGTCAGTGGCAGATCACGGGCCAGCAAAGCAGCATAGCCTTGCCCGAGCTGTTCGAAAGCCCCAGCCTGGAATTTGCTGCACTTAGCGGGCAGGGGCATTGGGCAAACCTGTTGACGCCGGGCACCCCACTGGACGTGACCATCCAACAACTCCGGGTCAGCAATCCGGATTTGACGGCGGATGTACAAGGCAATTACCGATTTGTCGAACAAGGTGATGATGTGATGAACCTGCAGGGCAACTTGGAACAGGCACAGATTCAACGCGTTCCGAAGTATTTGCCACTGGTGGTCGGTGAGTCTGCTCGAAGCTGGTTACAAACGGCGTTGAAAGGCGGGGTGGCCCGACAAGGGCAGTTTGTTATCGAAGGCAAAGTGAGTGACTTTCCGTACGGTGAGGCTCGTTATCCAGGGCGTTTCAAGATCGATATTCCATTGACTGACGGCGAGCTGCAGTTTGCGCCAGACTGGCCCGACATCAGCAACATCCAGGGTAGAGCTGTGTTTGAGGGCAAATCCATGCGGATTGTTGCCGATTCTGCCGAAACCCAAGGGGTGCCGCTGCGCAACGTGGAGGCGAAAATTGCAGACCTGGGTGCCGCCAAAACGGTGCTGACTGTGGATGGGTTTGGCGAAGGCGAGCTCAACAACATGGTTGCCTATGTCAACAACAGCCCGGTGAGTAACTTGTTGGGGCAGGCTTTGAGCAAGGCCGATACCGAGGGCTTCGCACGCTTGTCCCTGGGGCTGCGCATCCCCTTGGATGCAGTTCAAAATACGGAAGTCAAGGGCAGTTTGCAGTTAAAGGGCAATGCCATCAAGCTGGTGCGTGGCATGCCCAAGGTGACCGCGCTGGACGGTAGCATCGGGTTTTCCAACAAAGGGCTTCGCATTGATCAGTTGCAGGGGCAGGCCTTGGGTGCACCCGTTCAAATCAAGGGCAGCACCGATGCCAGCGGCCGTATGGACATTCGTGCAACCGGCAATGCCCGCGCCGCTGGCCTCGCCCAATATCTGAACCCCCTGATAGAGCCCTATCTGGCTGGTTCTACGCCCTACAGTGTCTTGGTCAGCAGCCGCGGAAACCGTCTGGACATCGACATCAACAGTCAATTGCAAGGGCTTGAGGTGAAATTGCCTACCCCGCTGGGTAAAAAGGCCGATGGTCGTTTGCCCCTTCGAATTCAGCAGTCCATCAGCAACAACACCAGCCGTTGGACGGTTGATTTGGGGCCAGACCTCTCGAACCCCAATGCATCATCGGCCATGGCGGGGCAATTGCGTGCACTGGTGACTGAACGTGGTGAGCAAGCCGATGTTGATTCCCTGCAGTTTGTAATCGGCACACCGTTGCCGGTGCCCACGCCAGGTATTCAGGGCGATGTGCGGGTTGCCACGCTGGATGTAGACACTTGGCGCGCCATTTATGAGCAGATTTCCGGGGAGACCTCTGGCCGCAAAGGGGGTTCACAAAAACCGACCGGGTTATTGGGTGATTGGCTGGCCGACACGAGTGAAAGTGCTGCACGCATCCGTTTGCGTGTCCGTGCCGATAAAATCAATTTGAGCGGCAAGCCATTTGAGGGCGTGAGCCTGACCGCCCGCACTGTGGAGAAACGCTGGCAGTTCGATGTCAGTGCAAAAGGCGTGGATGGCTACTTCACCTGGGTCCAAGACAAAGCCCGCCCGGAGGGCGCGGTGCTGGCCCGGTTCAAGAAGCTGACCATTCCGAAGTCGTTGGATGGTGGCGTGAAAAAGCTGGTGGATGAACCCGCTTCCAGCATTCCAGCGCTGGATGTTCAGGCCGATGATTTTGTTATGAACGACCTGCGAATGGGCACCTTGACTCTTCGAGCACTGAACCAGACGCGGGATGAGGTGTTGTCCAATCCACAGCGCCAACGGGAATGGCGCCTGGAAGAACTGAAACTTGAAAATCCTGAATCAGTCACCACCGCCAAAGGCGTGTGGCAATACACCCCGGGCCTGGTCAACCAGCGCACCGACATTGACATCAGCCAAACCGTGAAAGACGCTGGAGGCCTGCTGGCTCGCCTGGGCATGAACGACGTATTCAAAGGCGGAGAGGGTACTCTGACGGGTCGTTTGCGCTGGAATGATGCACCCACCAGCATGGATTACGACAGCCTGAGCGGCCAATTCAAACTGAGCAGCCGCAAAGGCCAATTTCTGAAAGCCGATCCAGGTGCAGCCAAACTGCTGGGTGTGCTCTCATTGCAAAGCATTCCCCGGCGTTTCACACTCGATTTCAAAGACCTGTTTTCCCAAGGCTTTGCCTACGACACCATTGAAGCCGATGTCACCCTGAATGAGGGCATTGCAACCACCCGGAATTTCAAAATGACGGCGCCCAGCGCAACTGTATTGATGGATGGCACACTGGACCTGGACAAAGAAACGCAGAACTTGAACGTGGTGGTATTGCCCGATTTGAATGCCACAGGGGGCTCGCTCGTTTACTCCCTGATTGCAGCCAACCCCGCGGTGGGGATTGCCTCGCTGATTGCGGACTTTTTGTTCAAAGATCCGATTTCCAAAGTGTTCTCCGTTCAATACAAAGTGAGCGGTCCATGGGCCTCACCCACCATAGAGCGTCTGAAGAAAACCGGTGAGGGCAACAACGGCAGCGTCAATAGCGGTGGTTAAGCCGCCAACATCAGGAGAAGCAACATGATCAACCCCCGGCGTGCTGTGCGTGTGGCAGCCCTTCAAATGATCTCCACGCCAGTGCTGCAGCAGAATCTGGATATGGCCGAACGCTTGGTTCAGCGGGCCGCCGCGGAAGGTGCTGAGCTGTTGCTATTGCCCGAGTATTTTTGCCTGATGGGCCACAAAGACACTGACAAACTGGCCATCGCAGAAGCCATGGGTCATGGGCCCATACAAACATGGTTGTCCGAGGTGGCTGCCAGCAACCGGGTCAATCTGGTGGCGGGTACCTTGCCGTTGAAAGTGCCCGAGCCTGAGCTGCCGAACGCCACCCCCCGGGTGTTTAACAGCAGCCTGGCCTTCGACAGCAATGGGCGGTGTGTGGCCCGCTACGATAAAATCCACTTGTTTTGTTTCCACAAGGGCACCGAGAGTTACGACGAAGCCCGGGTTCTGAAGGCCGGTGATACACCCGTGGTGGCTGAACTGGCCGGTTTGAATGTCGGATTGTCGGTGTGCTACGACCTGCGTTTTCCCGAGCTGTATCGCCGCATGGGTGCCATGGCCGGGGCCTTGGACCTGATTTTGATGCCTGCCGCCTTCACTTACACCACAGGCCATGCGCACTGGGAGGTTTTGATGCGTGCCAGGGCCATTGAAAACCAGTGCTACGTGCTGGCTTGCGGGCAGGGTGGCTTGCACCCCAACGGCCGGCGCACCTACGGGCATTCCATGCTGGTGAATGCATGGGGAGAGGTCGAGGCCGTGCAGGTCGATGGCGAGGGCGTGGTGATGGGCACCGTGGACCCTGCTAAGATGATGGATATTCGGGCCAGCCTGCCAGCGTTGACCCACCGTGTGTTGTAAAAGGAACATCCATTCATGAACGTTGTAGATCCCACCATCGAAAACCTCGCCATCGCCCAAAACCTGCTGTGGACGCCGTATGGCATTGACGAACAGGTGGTGCATAAAGCTTTTGGCGAAATGTTTACCCACAAGGTGGATTTTGCCGACCTGTATTTTCAGTACGGGTGCGTGGAGGGCTGGTCGCTGGATGAAGGCATCGTCAAAAGCGGCAGTTACAACATTGAGCAAGGTGTGGGCGTGCGTGCGGTCAGCGGCGAAAAAACCGCCTTTGCCTATTCCGACGACATTGCGTTGAAACCCATTCTGGCGGCTGCCAAAAGTGTGCGTGAAATTGCCGCGCTGGGTAAAACAGCGAACCGCAACCTCAAAACCGGCAAAGGCTTTACCGCCAATTCAGGTTTGGCGCTGTATGCGCCACTCAATCCCATTCCATCCCTCAGCTCCACCGAGAAAGTGGCCCTGCTGAAGCGTTTGGAACAGTTTGCCCGCAAGCGGGACCCGCGTGTAAAGCAGGTCATGGCCAACATTGTTGGGGCTTATGATGTGGTGCTGGTGGCCCGCAGCGATGGTGTGCTGGCTGCTGATGTACGCCCCTTGGTGCGTGTGAACGTGAGTGTGGTGGTTGAACACAAAGGCCGCAGAGAAACCGGCAACTCTGGCGCTGGAGGCCGTTTTGATTTTGCGCGCTTCACCGACGAGTTTCTTCAAGCACACGCCCACAAAGCCGTGGATGAGGCTTTGGTGAATCTGGAGGCCAAACCTGCACCGGCTGGCGCACAAACGGTGGTATTGGGTTCAGGCTGGCCCGGCATTTTGTTGCATGAGGCCATTGGCCACGGTCTGGAAGGCGATTTCAACCGCAAGGGCAGCAGTGCGTTCTCGGGCATGATCGGTCAGCGTGTGGCGGCCAAGGGCGTGACCATTGTGGACGATGGCACGCTGGCAGGCCGCCGGGGCTCGCTAAACGTCGACGACGAAGGCAACAAAACCGAATGCACCACGCTGATTGAAGACGGCATTCTCAAAGGCTATATTCAGGACATCACCAACGCACGCCTCATGAAAATGCCCGTTACCGGCAATGGCCGTCGAGAAAGTTTTGCCCACCTGCCGATGCCCCGCATGACCAACACCTACATGCTCAATGGCGACAAAACCCCCGAGGAAATCATTGCCAGCGTGAAGGACGGGGTTTACGCCGTGAACTTTGGGGGTGGCCAGGTGGACATCACCAGCGGCAAGTTTGTGTTTTCTGCCTCATTGGCCTACAAAATCCAGAACGGCAAAATTACCCATCCGCTTAAAGGCGCCACGCTGATCGGCAACGGGCCCGACTCCCTCACCAAAATCTCCATGGTGGGCAACGACATGGCCTTGGACGACGGTGTGGGCACTTGTGGCAAAGAAGGTCAAAGCGTGCCGGTTGGTGTGGGGCAGCCCACCCTGCGGATCGACGGCTTGGTGATGGGTGGAACCCAGTAACTGGCAACCGTCCGGGCATGTGCTGTGTCAGCGAGACCACAGAAAACCTTGTTACAATCCAGTACTTGGCTTGCCTGGCACAGCAAAAATCGTTTAGAGTAAAGGCATGAATTTGACACACGCCCATTCTTTTTACGCGTTTTACAGCTTCTTTGCCTGGTTTTGGCAAGCGGCGGACGAGGGTTGTGCGTAACACACATTGAACTACCAAACACCCAAAACCGCCAGGCTCTGAATACCTGGCGGTTTTTTTTTAACCCATGGGTCGCGAAAACGGGTTGCAAAAAAACACGCCAGCGCTCAGGAGAATTGGCAATGAACACGGTAACAGACGACTTGAGAATCAAAGAAATCAAAGAACTGCAAACCCCAGCAGCGGTTATCGCAGAGGTGCCCATCACCGAGGCCATCGCCCAAACGGTGTCGGGTTGCCGCAAGGCCTTGCACCAAATTTTGCACGGGGCTGATGACCGCCTGATCGTGGTGATGGGCCCTTGCTCCATCCACGACACCAAGGCTGCCATGGAATACGCCAGCAAGCTGATGGCCTACCGCGAACAGTACGCAGAAGACCTTGAAATCGTGATGCGGGTGTATTTCGAAAAGCCCCGTACCACCGTAGGCTGGAAAGGACTGATCAACGACCCCGACCTGGATGGAAGCTTTCAGATTAACAAAGGTTTGCGCATGGCGCGTGAAGTGCTGTTGAACATCAACAGCCTGGGCCTGCCAGCCGGCACCGAGTTTCTGGACATGATCACCCCGCAGTACATCGCTGACCTGGTGAGTTGGGGGGCGATTGGTGCCCGCACCACTGAAAGCCAGATTCACCGCGAACTGTCCAGCGGCTTGAGCTGCCCAGTGGGTTTCAAGAACGGCACCGATGGTAATGTGAAAATCGCAGTGGATGCCATCAAGGCTGCCCAGCATCCCCACCATTTCCTGAGCGTCACCAAGGAAGGCCGCAGCGCCATTGTCAGCACCACCGGCAACGAAGACTGCCATGTAATTTTGCGTGGCGGCAAAGCGCCCAATTATGATGCAGCCAGCGTGGAAGCGGCCGCGGTTGAAATCGGCAAATCGGGCCTGGCTGCCCGCATCATGATCGATGCCAGCCATGGCAACAGCAGCAAGGTGCCCAAAAACCAGGTGGGTGTTTGCGACAACATTGCGGAACAACTGGCTGCCGGTGACCGCCGCATCATGGGTGTGATGGTGGAAAGCCACCTGGTGGAAGGGCGTCAAGACCTGGAGCCAGGTAAGCCACTCACGTACGGTCAAAGCATTACCGATGGTTGCGTGGGTTGGGATGACAGCCTGCAGGTGCTGGAGGCCCTGGCGACCGGTGTTCGCAAACGCCGGCTGGCCTCTGCGGGGCAGTAAAGTCTGCGCTGATAGATTTAAAAAAACCGGGCCGAGTACCCGGTTTTTTGATGTTTGGCATTTGGTTCTGCAGAATCAAGCCGTATTGAACCCACTGTGTGCAACGTGTTACTCAGGATTCCATTTCATTGGGTGAAGCCCTGAACCATGTATTCCGATCACTGCCTTTCCGTGCGGTTGAATACCCAGTTACTTCGGGAGAATATCGACAGAAGCGTACAAGCCTATGAAGCTTGGCTTGTGCCGGCGCGGGAAATCAAAGCCCAGTCTTGTGCGCTGAAAGATGCGGTGAAGTCCCTCGGGCGGAATGCCTGCCCAGCGCTGAAAGAGTCTGCCAAACGTGCATACCGACTCAGCAGCAATTTGAAATACTGCTTGAAAGCGATCATTCCGACGTACCAGAGCGATCTTCAGCGAATCTGGAGAGGAACATCACCTCGATCAATCACTGAACTGGAGCAGGAACATGGCACATTCAAAACCCATGTTCGTACAGCTGAATACCTGGTGGCTGCGGTGCTTGATCCGTGCAATGCACCAGACTGTCAGGCCAATCCAGTGGCCAATCAACCCCAGCCATTGGAACAGGCCTACGGGGGCACCGAATTACCCGGAGCAAAGCCAGAAAAACTGGCCAGGGTGAGGAACGCCTATAACAGCACTGTGGCAGCAGCCAACAACCTGCACCGACTCATCAACAACTTCTCCGTACGTTCCCGGGTGGAGCCTTTTTCACAGGAACCTGACTATTTTGTGAATGAAGCCAAAGTCCGGGTGACTGACTATCCGCCCTACGACGCTGATCATTGGTGAAGTGTCCGAGACCGATCAATCGTTTTGCTGATTAAAAATTTGTAACTTCAGGAGTTCGATATGCCTTTGCCTCACATTGAATACCGTGGTGCCAGCGACAGCACATTGGTTCACCATGCCCAACTGTTGTCAAGCTCCGTCGCCAACACACACCAGAGTTTGGTGGACGCTCATCTGATGTGCCGATCTGCCGATACGGTCCCGCTGCATTGACCGCATTCCAGACTGTGAAGGGGCTTCCCTCTTCATACGCTGCTGAATTGCTGGGCAAAGACCTTCAGTCTTCTCTTGCGCAACTGCGCAATTTGAGTTGAGTAAAGCCCATTTTGGGTCGGCGGTTTTAGGCTGACCCAAAGTCACTTCCACCCCCAGCGTTTACAATCAAAGGCTTGCAGTAACCGACTCCGCAGGCTTTCCCATGACACGCAAGCGCGACACCCCCGCCACTGAATCCACCTACCTTGGCAAGCTCATCCGTATCCGCGGTGCCCGGCAACACAACCTCAAAAACCTCGATCTGGATATAAAAACCGGTGAAATCACCGTGTTTACCGGGGTGAGTGGCAGCGGCAAAAGCTCATTGGTGTTCGACACGCTGTATGCGGAAGGCCAGCGCCGATATGTGGAAACCTTCTCGCCCTATGCGCGCCAGTTTTTGGACCGCATGGACAAGCCCGATGTGGACAGCATTGACGGCGTTTTACCCGCCATCGCCATTGACCAGGCCAACCCCGTGCGCACGTCCCGAAGCACCGTGGGCACCATGACCGAAATCAACGACCACCTGAAATTGATTTATGCGCGCGCTGCCCATTTGCACTGCCGCCAGTGTGGGCAATGGGTGCGGGAAGACACGCCCGCCACCATTCAGGCCAGCCTGCGTGAACGGGCCGCCGCGCTGAATGATCCCCGTGTGGTGATTACATTCCCGGTGACGGTGCCACTGACCTTGAGTGAACAGGACGTTGAGGACTTTTTAAGCGCGCAAGGCTACACCCGTGTGCACCGCGAAACCTTGGTGCAACTGGCGGATGCGGCAGCAGACTCCAAAAAAGACAACAAGAAGACCACCAAAACAAAGTCTGCAAAACCAGCAAAGTCTAAAAAAACAGTGGCCAGTGCTGCACCCACCCACAAAACTCTGGATGTGGTGCAAGACCGTTTCCGTGTGGGCAATACCGAAGAAAGCCGCTTGAGTGATGCGATTGCGTCGGCACTGCACCGGGGCAAGGGCAAGGTGAATGTTTTTGCACTGCCGGATGACGATGGTGAGGCCGCTGCCCCGTGGCGTTTCTCCGAAGGCTTGCATTGCGCCACCTGTGACATTGACTACGCCAAGCCACTACCCAGCCACTTCTCGTTCAATTCACCCTTGGGTGCCTGCGAAACCTGCCGGGGTTTTGGCCGAGTCATTGGCATTGATTACGGATTGGTGATTCCCGATGAGAACAAATCGCTGGCCGAGGGGTGCGTGAAGCCCTGGCAAACCGAAAGCTTCAAGCCTTGCCAAAAAGACTTGGTGAAATACGCCAAGCAGCGGGGCATTGCCACCGACATTGCCTTCAAGCATTTGCCCGAAGAGCACCAACTGTGGGTGATTGAGGGCGACGCCAATTTTGATGGCAACTGGGATGGCCCCTTGTTTTATGGTGTGGCCCGTTTTTTTGAATGGCTGGAAACCCGCACCTACAAAATGCATGTGCGGGTCATGTTGTCGAAGTACCGCAGTTACACGCCCTGCACAGCTTGCCACGGTGCTCGCTTAAAGCCCGATTCACTGTTGTGGAAGCTGCCAAGTGCTCACGCACGCCACAGCATCCACGACATCATGATGATGCCGCTCGTGAACGTGGCCCAGCTGTTTGCAAACCTACAATTGCCCGGCGCGTTGGACGAAGCCAGCGACCTGGTGCTCCAGGAAATTCGCACCCGCTTGCAGTTCCTCATTCAAGTGGGTTTGGGGTACCTCACGCTAGACCGCCAAAGCCGCACGTTGAGCGGTGGCGAGGTGCAGCGCATCAACCTGACGACAGCCTTGGGCAGTTCGCTGGTCAATACCCTGTTTGTGCTGGACGAGCCCTCGGTGGGCCTGCACCCCCGTGACATTGCCCGGGTGGCCATGGCCATGCAGCGCCTGAAAGCGGCCGGTAACACCTTGGTGGTGGTGGAGCACGACCCGCAATTGATGAACCAAGCCGACCGCCTTATTGACATCGGTCCCGGCCCAGGTGAGGCGGGTGGCAACATTGTGTTTGACGGCGCCCCGGCAGCCATCGAAACGGCAGACTCCCTGACTGCCCGTTACCTCAAAGGCGATCTGAAGGTGGTGGCCCCCAACGACCGCGCGCTGGGCGATGGGGCACAGCATTTGCTGCTCCGTGGTGTGCGGGCCAACAACCTCAAAAACATCGAATTCAAGTTGCCACTGAATCGCCTGGTGGTACTCACTGGCGTCTCCGGTTCCGGTAAATCTACCTTGGTGCAAGACGTGCTGGTACCCGCGCTAAAAAAGATCAAGGGTGAACCCACCGAAGCCCCTGGCGAGTTTGATTCACTGGATGGCGCCGAGTTGATCGGCCAACTGGCCTTCGTGGACCAAAGCCCCATCGGCAAAACCACGCGAAGCAACCCGGCCAGCTATGTGGGTGGATTTGATGAGCTTCGCAAAATATTTTCCAAAACCACCGTGGCGGTGGAACGGGGCTACACACCCGGCTTTTTCAGCTTCAACAGTGGCGATGGCCGTTGCCCCATGTGCGGTGGCAATGGCTTTGAACATGTGGAAATGCAATTCCTGAGTGACGTGTATTTGCGCTGCGGTGAATGCAATGGCACCCGTTACCGGCCCGAAGCCTTGGAGGTGACCATTGAGCGCAAAGGCCAGGTGTTGAACATGCACCAAGTGCTGGAATTGACTGTGGACCAAGCCCTGCACCTGTTTGAGCACGACACCGCATTGCGCAAAACCCTGCAGCCTTTGGCCGAAGTGGGTTTGAACTACCTGCGCCTGGGTCAACCCGTGCCCACCTTGAGCGGTGGCGAGGCCCAGCGCTTAAAGCTCGCTGGCTTTTTGGCCGAATTGAAACCCACCGCCAGTGGCCAGAAAGTGGCCAAGCGGGGTGACCTGTTTGTGTTTGACGAGCCCACCACTGGCCTGCACTTCGACGATGTGGCAAAGCTCATGAAAAGCCTTCGCCTGCTGCAACAGGCCGGGCACAGTGTGTTGGTGGTGGAGCACAACCTGGACGTGATATGCGCAGCCGACTGGTTGATCGACCTCGGGCCCGAGGCCGGTGAGTTTGGTGGTGAACTGGTTGCGCAAGGTACACCGGATACATTGGCGAAACAAACCCACAGCCACACTGGTGTCGCGATTGCGCAATACCGACAGCAGCGAAATTTGCTGAAGGCGGCTGACCTCAATTCAGGCAACAATTCGAGCTCAGCCCATGAGCCCGAGGCGATGTATGCAGTCAGCACCATGCGCCGCGCGAATACAGACGGTATTGAAATCCTGCATGCCCGCGAACACAACTTGAAAAACATCAGTCTGACCATTCCCAGGGAGCAGATGACAGTCATCACAGGCCCCTCGGGCAGCGGTAAATCAACGCTGGCGTTTGATATTCTGTTTTCAGAAGGCCAGCGTCGCTATTTGGAAAGCCTGAACGCCTACGCCCGCCAATTTGTGCAGCCTGCAGCCAAGCCCGAGGTGGATGCCATTTTTGGTATTCCACCCACGGTGGCCATTGAGCAGCGCACCAGCCGGGGTGGTCGTAAAAGTACAGTGGCCACCGTCACCGAGGTGTACCACTTCCTGCGCTTATTGTTCGTCAAGTTGGGCATTCAACACTGCCCCAGTTGCGAGGTGCCGATTGCCCCGCAAAGCATGGACTCGATGCTGGCGCAAATCATGCAGGCGTACAAAGGCAAGGAAATCACCTTGTTGGCCCCGTTGGTACAAGGCCGCAAAGGCATTTACAACGAAATCGCCAAATGGGCGGTGGACCGCGGCTATGAACGCTTGCGGGTGGATGGTGCATATGTACCCACCAACCCCTGGCCCAAATTGGCTCGCTATCAGGAACACCACATTGAAGTACCGGTGGGCACGCTCACCGTGAATGCCAAAGCTGAAAAAAACCTGCGTGAGGTGTTGGCCCGTGCGTTGGAATTTGGCAAAGGTACCGTGATGGTGGAGTCTATGGTGGGGTCAATGGGCTCAGGCCGTGAGCTTGTACCATCCATTCAGTTTTTCTCGACCAAGCGCGCTTGCCCCAGTTGTGCTCGCAGTTTCCCGGAACTTGATCCGCGTTTATTCAGCTACAACAGCAAGCATGGCTGGTGCCCCAGCTGCTTTGGTGTGGGGGAAAAGGTGGACGGGTTTGATGCTGACACCACGGGTGAGGAAGGCCGCTGGCTGGCTGAGCAAGACCGCAGTGAGCAAGACGACGAGGCCGATGAAGCCGCTTATTTGGGCGACAGCATGGTGTGCGGCCAATGTGATGGACAACGCTTGAATGCAACAGCCTTGGCGGTGAAGTTCAAGGGCCAGAGCATTGCGCAGTTGGCCGACCAAACCGTGACCGATGCCTTGCAATGGGTGGAAGCCCTGAAGCTGGACACCCGTGAAGAAAGCATCGCCAAAGACATTCGCATTGAAATGGCCGGCCGCTTGAAGTTCCTGAAACAAGTGGGGCTGGATTACCTGCACCTAAACCGCAGTGCACCGACCTTGAGTGGAGGTGAGGCCCAGCGTATACGCCTGGCCAGCCAGTTGGGTACCAACCTGCGCGGTGTCTGTTACGTGCTGGATGAGCCCACCATCGGCCTGCACACCCGCGACAACCACCGCCTGCTGGATGCGTTGGATGAATTGCGCAGCAAGGGCAATACGCTGGTGGTGGTGGAGCACGACATTGACACCATGCTGCGTGCAGACCGTTTGGTGGACATTGGCCCAGGCGCCGGCAAACTGGGTGGGGCCATCATGTCGCAAGGCAGTGTGGCCGAGGTCCGCAACGACCCCAACTCGCTCACCGGCCGCTATCTGAAGCAACCCATTCCACATCTGCTGCAACCGCGCCGCCCGGTGGACAAAGCCACGCAGCACCTGCGCATTCGCAACGCCACACTGCATAACATTGCAGGCTTGAATGTGGACATTCCCTTGGGCCGTTTGGTCGCTGTTACCGGTGTATCGGGCTCGGGCAAGTCCACCTTGGCCCGCGACATTTTGCTGGCCAATATGCGGCAAGCCGTGGCCACCCAAAGCAAGCGCGGCGGAGTTCATTCGAACTGGTTTGCTTGCGATACCATTGAGAATGCGCCCGCCGTGGCCCGTGTGCTGGAAGTGGACCAAACCCCGATTGGCAAAACACCGCGAAGCTGCCCAGCCACCTACATTGGCTTTTGGAACCGCATTCGAAATGTGATGGCCGACACCGCCGAAGCCCGTCTGCGCGGCTTTGAAGCCAGCCGTTTCAGCTTCAACACCGGCCCTGGGCGATGCCCGGTGTGTGAAGGGCAGGGTATGCAAACCATTGAGATGAATTTCCTGCCCGATGTGAAGGTGCTGTGTGAGGCTTGCCGGGGCGCACGCTTCAACCCCGACACCCTACAGGTGGCCTGGCGTGATAAAACCGCCGCTGACATTCTCAACATGAGCGTGGAAGAAGCTGCACCGTTTTTTACCGCACACCCCAGCATTGCCCAACCGCTTCAATTGTTGGCCGATGTGGGTTTGGGTTACCTCACCCTGGGCCAGCCCAGCCCCACCTTGAGTGGTGGCGAGGCCCAGCGCATCAAGTTGGTGACCGAGCTCACCAAGGTGCGTGACAACCGGGTGAACCCCCACACCCTCTATGTGCTGGATGAACCCACCGTGGGCCTTCACATGAACGATGTGGAAAAGCTGATTGCCGTGCTGCACCGCCTGGTGGATGCCGGCCACACGGTGGTGGTGATTGAGCATGACCTGGATTTAATCGCCCAGGCCGACTGGGTGATCGACATGGGGCCAGAAGCGGGTGTGGGTGGTGGCGATTTGGTAGCCCAGGGTAGCCCCCAGCAGATTGCGGCTGGCAAGGGCATGGGCAAAGGGAAAAAGCCTGGGCACACGGCCAAAGCACTGGCTGATTTTTATGCCAGTCGGGGTGGGAGGTAGTTTCCAGTACGCTTGCGTTAACTGAGCGCATTCAGCAGTACCTCGTGCAGACAATACTCCCGGTCTGCACGGGGGTATTTGGCAGTCAGGTAATTCAATACGGGTGTCAGCTCTTTGATCTGGTTCATCGCGAGCCAGGTTGCCGCCACACCGGTGTTGTCGGGCTTGATATTGACCAAAAAATCCGCCTGCTGCCCCATCAGCACGGCCAGGCACTGGGCGAGCTTGTCTTGCGCATCATCAAAGCTACGGTCAATGGTTTGCAGTTTGTCTTGCAGAGCCAATGTCATGGTATCGATCAATGTGGCAGTGGCTGCACGTTGGCGTTTTCGAACACTGTTGCCCTCGGTTTGCACATGCGGCGGCATCAAGCCATCTTCAATCGCCAACAATTGGCTTTTTTGGCTTTGAATTAATCCGCTGACAGGTAAGCGCAATGGGCCGACGCTCTCGTCGGTATTCTCCAGCCACTGAAAATAAGCCGCCACAAACCGAGTGCTGTCTTTTCGATAGGTATTCACCACATCACCCAGCGACAGCAGGGCGGTCAGCAACTTCTCACGGGCCAGTGCCTGCATGGTGTGTACTTATTCCGGGGTCAAGGTGCGGTTTACACCGCCTGCGTCATTGCTTTGCGTTACCCATTCCACACCTTCCTCGGTCAGGGTAATTTTCAAGCGCACCACGCTATTGCCGGTGGCTTTGTCCTTAATGTCAGCTGTTCGGATGTTGGTCAAAATACGTTGAGGAATGCTCGGTTTGGCCAGTGCAGCCAGGCCTGCTTCGGTGCGAATGTCTTTCACAATGGCCAGCTTGTCCTGGGCCGACAGCTCGGTGTTGGTTTTTTTCAGTGTTTCCACAAATGCGTCTTGCACGGTGCGCGACACCAGCTCTTTCGACACGGTATCGTTATTTTTCCGCGCTTCGGTTAGCCGCAGTTTGGCCGTGTCGGCAAAGGCTTTCTGAAAGTTGGTCGACAGTTTGATGTTGGTGTTGGCCAAGGTGTTTTTCAGACGATTGCTGGTGGCATCGACCACCTTGGACGGTTCGTTGAGTTCGCCTTCCTCACCGGCTTCGTGGCTTTCAATGATCAAAGGCAGGTCGATGCTCACCTCGGGAATTCGCACCCTGGGAACAGACAAACCTTCCAATAGCGGGTTGTCTTTGTACAACTCGGCCAGCGCCGCCGTTTGCAGGTCGGCCGCCTGCCGGGCACGAATCAACCCCGTCATGAGTGAACCCAAAATATCGCCCAAATCATTCATGGTTGATCCGTTCCCTTACTGTCACATTGCGTTAGATTTAAGCCTTGGTTTCCTTGATGTTGTCTTCCAGAATCGACAACAGCTTTTCAAGACCAGCCGGCAATTCGTCCTGCACGGCCCGCACGTGGATTTGAAGGCTGTAGGTGCGTTCGGTTTTTTCGCCGCTGGTATTGCTCTTTTTGTTACTGTAGGAGCATTTCAGTTCAGCCGACACAGGGCCCCAGCCCCCTTTGACTGCCAGTGAGGCGCTGAGGTCTGAGGAATTGGTGGTGGTCGACTCGGTCACCGAATTGATTTTGGCGTTGAAGTCGATGGTGGTCTCTTCCACCCGAATAAATGGAATGGGCAGCATGGTCAGAATGGGTACTTCCAGCTTGAACGGTACCGCTGTGACCGTGATGTTGCCCTGCGCGTCTTTGCTTTCCACCGGTTTGTCGTATTTGAACGAGACCATGGTTGGCTTGCCGGGGTCGGTTTGCGCGTCGGCCGCATTGAAGCCCACACTTTTGATGAAGTCAACCGAGGTTTGGGCAGACTGTGCCTGTGCCTTGATGACCGCGCTGAGCGGCCCGCCAATCATGGCTTGAAAGTCAATAGATGAAAGTTCTTGTCCGATGGCCATAGGGAGGGTCTCCGGTTAGGGCAGCGCAGGGCATGCAGGGGTTTGGGTAGGTGCTGCTTCCGGAATTTGCCTGATACTTGGGAGGTGGATCAAACAAGGGCTTGGATCTGCAGACGCAATCCGGGCGTTGCCGGTGCACATTGAGTAAGTACCCACCAAAGGCTGTTCTGATATCGTCGCCTTCCTCTACCTGATCAATCGTTTAGAAGTTACGAAGGGCGACCACTTATAGAAAAATTGAACCGATGATTGTGGTTTTGCCACCCAAGTGAAAGGTTTTTCATAGTCCCTCGATGGAATTGGAGGTTCTCATGCCAGCACAACACGCACCCACGGTCGATCCTCTTCGCCGCGCGTTCTTTACGATTGAGCCTCACACTACGGAAGTGAGCAGGCAGTGTGCGGTTGCTGGTAAGAACGGTAGGGCCGACTTCACAAGCAAAGAGATTTTTCCTGCTTTCAAAGAGGCGGTTGCCAATCTGGTGGGCATGACGGTGGAGGGGGGTAAGCTTAAGCTCGACGCCTTGAGGCCAGTTACAGGTAATCAACTGAACGAACTGAACGAACTGAACGAACTGAACGAACTGAACGAATTGCCAATGGACGCTGAGGTTTTGAGGGATGTTGTGTGGAACCTGGAGCAAATTCGCGATTTTAACAATTTAGATCATGACCATGTTCAGGCTCTCAATTCAAATATCGAAAAAATAAAGCAGGCAATCAATGAGATGAACGTGGGCATCAGTCGCCGTCTCAAAGCATCCAATTCACAAGCACAACCGGAAAAGGTCGGCGAGGCGCAACAAACCGATTCTTCGCCCACAGCAGCCAATACCACGCCTACCATTCGTGACAGTAATCCCGAAAGAACTGATCTTCAGCAGCAACTGGAGCGCTTAAAAGCTAAGCATACAGCGCTTTACGGGGAGTTGGTTGCTCAGCATGCGCTTAGTCAATCAGGCAACCCCATGCAAAAGCAAGCAGCCCCCCAATACATATTGAGATTGGAGTCTCAATGTGAGCAGCACCGCATGAAGATCAGTGAGATCGAAGAAAAATTAAAAACCCCCGCTTGAGATCCAGCACAAAATCTACCGAATCCAAGATGAAAGGTTTACACACGAATGACAAATTCAGTGGCCAGTACAGCAGATGCTCAGAGAGTGAGTGAAAAACTAGACAATCTCGTGAAGCACGCGGGCGCATTGTTGATGACAAATCCCAATCGGCTCGCAGATGTTGCAAGCACGTTAATGTGTGATCCGAAGTTGTTAGAGCCTCTGCGTAACAGTAATGATCCCGAGACCCGGTGTCAGTTGGCGGCCTCCATGGCCCGAGCCAATCCACAATTGCTGACGAGGCTGAAGCAATCATTAAATGCTGATCCACCGGAAACTGGTGTGGAAGCCAGAAATACTCAGCTCACCCACTTTATTGAGTCCATCGTCAAGGAGCCACTGAAAACTGCGCCTGATCGCCCATGGACTGACACTCAGAGTTCGCTGATGAAGGAGGCTGTTGACAATGTATTGACGTCAACGGGTACTTCCCTGAGTGCCTGTCTCAACCCCGATAGATCACTAACTGCTTTGGGCGAACGGATTGCTTTAGATTGCAAGCTTGAGTTTGCCCGTATGCTTGTGGAATGTAATAACCGTAATTTCCAAAAACTGGGTTTTAACAATGCTTGTGAATTCAACTGCCCCGGATTGGCGAACTACGACAGAGAAACTTGTCGTGCTTATGTGAAGTCAGTTCACGATACCCTCTTCATCAACGCGTCAAACCCACCGAAGACTCGGCTAGAACGTTTAGAAGATGCGCTGTTGTCAAAATTTAAATTTGCCGCGCCTCTTGACGAGCGAAACTTGCGGGCTTGGTTGGGCAACAAATTGGCCTCTGCAGATGTAATAACCCCAAGGGGTTTGGCTGAACTGTTTAAAAATCTAAATGAAGCCATTTGGGGGCGTTTAAACAACCATGAGCGTTCCGAACCTGCCATCATTCCGGAGAAAACAGAGCAGCTCCGCAAATTGATCAATAGCTATAAAAAAACAAATGATTCACGGTTCAGTGAAGCGGAAATCCGTCGGGTACTTCCCCAGTTGTCGCTTCGGTTTCTTCGGGCGGAATTGTCCACGGATGCTCATTTAAAACACGAATTCGCCTTTGCCTTGATGGCGAAATTGATGAACCCCGATGAACTGAAGGGCTTCAGCCCTGAGCATTTGAACGGGTATACGCTGAAAGCCCCCGAGGTTGGTTTGCGTTTAATGGCGGGTTTGCCCGTTGCTCGTGCGTTGCCGGCCAACGATACCATTCCATCTGCATACCGCAAGCGTGAGCAGCCTGTTCAACTGCCCCGTTTTTCCGCCAGTGTGTTGAACATGAAAAACGACTTTGCGCGTCAGGGGCGTTTTCGGGTGTACACCAACCAGGCGATGCAGGCCATGGAAGCGTTGACCATTGCTGAGCACACCAAGCCAGACTGGGGCATCGACAAGCGCGCACGCACCATCGCACGCGCCTTAAGAGATTCTGCATTCGTGTGGGATAACACCGCTAACGACGATCAAGTCAAGTTGAAGGTGAACAACAGCGTGGATTGGTCCTCTCCGTTGCGAAATGATCACAAGAAATTCGTGGATCACGTGTATCGGTTTGCCACAGCACCTGCCTTGAATCCTGATCAACAGCCCCAATCCAAAGAACAACAAGAATTTAATACTCAATTGACTCAGGCCAGCAATGATTTGTTTCAGGCCAAGTTTGTGCAGGCTGGTTTCAGCGCGCGAAAATTTGATCGGGCCACCAAAGCCAATCAGGGTTTGTATTCAAAAGGGTTAAAAATTAACCGACCCGCCCGCCGTTGGCTTGGTGCTGAAACAGCTTCCTTACAGTTCCACAAAAATTGGTCAGCCCGAATTATTCGCTACATTGCGAGCTGGTGGTCCTATGGCATGCCCAATTCGGTCAGTGGACGCCCCAGTGCCAACGCGGCCCGCCTCCGCATGATGGAGGAAACGAGTGATGCATTGTTGGCGCGCATGATCAGGAAGTCGGCTGGTGATGTGCTTGCCGCCAACACCGCCGAAGTGAAAACAGCACTTGAAAACAATCTTGGTTTTGCCGACGGTAATAAAGAATGGACTTACGGTGAACTGGCTGAGGTGGGCAAGCTGGTGTTTGTCGCAGCCAGAGATGATGTGTTGACCGCCAAGTTAACGGTCGATCAACTGCGGTTTTTTGATCTGCACAATGCCACGGGCACTGAAAAAGAAAAGCTCAGTGCAGGCGGTTTGCTGTCTACCCAACTGATTAAGTTTGCACACCTGTCCAATAATCCGAGGCAACCTTTACCGAGTGTGGATGAAATCAAGAATTTCAAAAAATTGTTGACGTTTGTGGTGGCTCACAGTGCTGTGAAAGAGCCCAACCTAACTCATCTCGCCGACAATCCCGCTCCAGCTAATGTGGCAGTTACTCGTCCCGTAGGCGCTAATCCGCCAGTGGTTGTAGACAACAGAAATCGTAACCGTGTCGGTTCTGCGGGGCATCCAAGTAGGCCGCGTTCAATGGCCACTGTTGCACGACGGACAGCACAAAGTGAAGGCACTCTTCTATCTGATTTTTTCCCAGCTGAATCTCGTTCAGGCCAGAAGACCAGGATGTATGGTGAAGGTGGGATATTGTTGGATGAACATGCCTATAAAGGCATTGAACGTTATGTGCTGACACGTTCAACCGCTGGTGGGGAAGCGTTGTCCGTTGGCAAATTAAAGATATGCCTCGACAGTATTTTGGGTCACCCTGAGTTAATAGGTCAAAGTAAGAACAAATACTATAAGGCTGCAGAAAGTTCCTTTTTAAATAAGGTTTGCGATATTTTGTCCGACCGTGAAAAGATCAATAACGTCGTTGAGCCTTTGGCGTCTGATCTTTGGTTTGACAACGGTTCGGCACGACAAGAAACTGAAAATCTGAGCAAATTAAAAGTCACACGAGAATTTTTTATTCGAGAGCTCGCAAAACTCGACTCAAATCACAGTAGGTTTACTGCAGCGTATGCTGAACATTACGTCGGTATGTTGAGTTCACGCAACCAAGAAGACTTTGATCAAAAATTTGAGGAAGTCAAAGCGATATACCGTCAACTAAATCCAAAGCCAGTGCAAAACCCTGCTTAGAAAGAAGCCCAGAAACGGTTGGCTCTTTCAGGGCCGAGGCTCAATCGTCCATCCAACCAAGTTGAAGGCAAAACACCTAGGCTTTTTTCTGCCCAATCTTGCTTTCCTTCCCCGCCATCAGGTTGGCAATGTTTTGCTTGTGGCGGTACACCAGCAGGGCTGCCATCACCAGCACCGCGGCGGCTTGGCCGTCCAGCCCAAACAGCAAGGCGTTGTAAAACACGGCAAAAATGCTGGCCACCAGGGCAGCCAGGGACGAATACCGGAAGAAGTATGCAATCACCAACCAAGTGACTGCAGTGGCTAGGCCCAGCACCCAGTTGAGGCCCAGCAGCACGCCCAGTGCTGTGGCCACGCCTTTGCCACCTTCAAATTTGAAGAAGATGGGGTACAGGTGGCCAATAAAAGCGGCCAAGCCAACCCAGGCCACATCGCTTTGGGTGAACTGGTAGGTGTCTTGAAAGTGGTAAGCCAGCCCCACGGCCAGCGTGCCCTTCAACGCGTCGCCCAGCAGGGTGAACAAGGCGGCTTTTTTGTTGCCGCTGCGCAGCACGTTGGTGGCACCCGGGTTTTTCGAACCATAGGTGCGGGGGTCGGCCAGGCCTGAAAATTTCGACACCACCACGGCAAACGATACAGATCCAATCAGGTAAGCAATCACGAGAGCGGCAATGTAGGCAATCACGGTGTGGGGTCTCCGGTTTGTTGTTGTTGGTTGAAGGCCTGTTCAACGCTATTGTGCCGCAAAGTGAGGAGGTGTAATGGGGTTACCCCGCGTATTCGCTGTGAACTGATTGGCCATGTGTGCCACTTAAGTTTTTAAATCACGAGCCCGCGATGAACATTAACCCGAACAACCCTGCAAACCTGTTCAATAACCTCAACCCGGGCAACCATGCCGATGCACCTTGGTTGAATTTGCCGCCGATTCTGGCGCCCATGCCTCACTTGGCTGGAAATCCTGTGGCTGTTCAGCCGCCACCTGCTCCCCTGGCACAGGCCGCGCAAGATCTGGCAGATGCCTTGCCTGTTCCAAATGGTTCTCCACACACACCGCCTGATCAAATACTGCCCCCCGTGCTGCCTTTGGATCAGTTGTTTTGGGACAATCTGCACGCGCATGTGATGGGTGCTGCACCGGTTGCGCCGCCGGCTCCCCAGCGCCTGGGGCCTGGTGTTCATCAGTTTGGCGGGCAGCCTCAGCGTCCGGTTGCACGCGTCTTGCTGCCAGCGTTCAATGCCCTCACGCCGGGTTCTGCCGCCTCCACACAAACCCGGGAATATGGCTCACCCCCCAGTGTGTGCAAACCTGGTGTACAACCACGCCCTCGGGATGGTGGTTCTGATGACGATCACTCTCCCAACCCACGTGCGCAGCAGCGTTTGCGAGCCTAAAGTTTGAACCCACCTAATGGCCACGCCCCAGGGGGTGGCTGTTATTCAACAATTGGTGCAATTGCTCTTTGGCCACGTGGGTGTAGATTTGCGTGGTGGAAATGTCGGCATGCCCCAGCAGCAGTTGTACCACCCGCAAATCGGCCCCATGGTTCAGCAGGTGGGTGGCAAAGGCATGCCGCAACACATGGGGGCTCATGGGGCTGCGAATGCCAGCCAACAGGGCATAGCGTTTGATGTTTTTCCAAAAGGCCTGGCGTGTCATGGGACCACCCAGGTGCGTGACGAACAACTGGTCGCAGGTTTTGCCGTGCAACAGTTCGCCCCGGGTGTGCCCCAGGTACAACAGCACCGCCAGCCTGGCGGGTTCCCCCATGGGCACCAACCGTTCTTTGTTACCTTTGCCGAGCACCTTCAAGGCGCCAGCGGTCAGGTCGATGGCCTGCAAAGGCAGGTTTACCAACTCACTCACGCGCAACCCGCTGGCGTACATCAATTCCAACATGGCTTTGTCGCGCACGCCTTGGGGGGTGTGAACATCGGGTGCGTTCACCAGGTTGACCACATCGGTTTCGCTCAGGGTTTTGGGCACGCGCAAGCCCTGTTTGGCACTGTTCAAGGGCAGCGCTGGGTTGTCGCTGCGGCGGTGGGTGCTTCGCAGCCACAGGTAGAAGCGTTTTAGGCTGCTGGTTTTGCGGTTCAGGCTGCTGGGCTTTAAGCCTTGCAGGTCGAAAATGTAGTTGCGCAATTGCTCGGTGTTGGTGTTCAGCAGGCTGGTACTGGTGTTGGGCGATTGGTCGCTGTCAAAGTGCGCAATCAGCCAATCGGAAAACTGTGCCAGGTCGCTTTTGTAGGCGCTCAGGCTGTTGTTCGACAGCCCGTCTTCCAGCAGCAGGCTGGTACAAAAATCGGTGATGAGTTCGGCGTTGCTGTGCATGCCTGGCTGGCCTCGTGCAAGAATGTTCATCATACCGTTTTGATTTGCAGTGGAGTTTTGCATGCCGACCGCGATTGCTGATTTGAGAAAGGATTACACCATGGCCACGCTGGACGAGGCGGATGCCTTGCCCAACCCGTTTGACCTGTTTGCCCGTTGGTTTGACGAGGCGTTGAAGGCGGAACTGCCCGAACCCAATGCCATGACGCTGGCCACTGTGAATGCACAAGGTCGGCCCGCAGCCCGCATTGTGCTCATCAAAGGGGTGGATGCACGGGGCTTCACGTTTTTTACCAACTATGCCAGCCGAAAGGGGCAGGAATTGGACGCCAATCCGCATGCGGCTTTGCTGTTTCACTGGACCGAGCTGGAGCGCCAGGTGCGCATCGAGGGGCGGGTGGAGAAGGTGAGCGAAGCCGAGTCGGACGCGTATTACCGTTCGCGGCCAGCCGGTAGCCGTTTGGGTGCGTGGGCTTCGCCACAAAGCCAGGTGATAGAAAGCCGTGATGCACTAGAAGCCCGCGTGCACCAAGCCCGTGCGGAGCAACAAGGTGACCCGGTGGATCGCCCCCCATTTTGGGGCGGTTATCGATTGGTGCCCGATTATTTTGAGTTTTGGCAAGGACGGCCTTCCCGGCTGCATGACCGTTTGGCCTACACGCTGAGCGCCGATGGTGTCGACCCGGTTTGGGCGATTGCCCGCTTGGCACCGTAATTGCATTGGATGAACCATCACTGGATGGGGTCGGCAATGATCGGCCCCCCAAGAACCTGAATTACACCACCTGGAAATTGCCATGCCCAACAAAGGGAAACCGGGCGCGCCCAAGTCGACCAGCAGCAGTGGGCCTTTGCGCGTTCTGCTGATTGATGAAGAACCTGGACGCGCCGCCATTCTGGAACGTGCTTTGCTGGATGCTGGTTACGAACTCGTATCCCGGCTGACGTCCACTCATCGCCTGGCCGAACATGTGGCGGCCAGCGCACCGGATATCGTGATTGTCGACATGGATTCGCCAGACCGTGACAGCCTGGAGAACATGGCAGTGCTGTCCCGCAGCAATCCCAAGCCTGTGATTTTGTTTTCGGGTGAAGACGATGAAGACACGATTGCGGGGGCGATTCGCGCGGGTGTGAGTGCTTACGTGGCCGATGGTATGAACCCAGACAGGGTGCGGCCCATCATTCAGGTGGCGGTGGCGCGATTCCGCGAATTTCAGGCCTTGAAGGCCGAGCTTCAGCAAACCAAGGAACAACTGGCGGATCGCAAATTAATCGACAAGGCCAAGGGTTTGTTGATGAAGCACCGAAATTTTTCGGAAGATCAGGCCTACCACGCCATGCGGAAGTTGGCGATGGAACGCAATCAGCGCCTGGTAGACACCGCGCGCAGTGTCATCGAGGTATTTGAGATGTTGGATGGAGGCGGACTCTGATGAGTGCTGCATTAAAAATCGGAATTTTGGCACTCACGGACTCAGCCCCATTCGTTGTGGCTCAACACTTGAGCCTGTTTGCTCGGGCTGGTATGGACGTGGTGCTGGAGCGTCAGCCCTCCTGGGCCACGTTGCGTGACAAGCTGGTATACGGCGAGATACAGGCCGCCCACATGTTGGCCCCCATGGCCATTGCCGTGGAGTTGGGTTTGGGTGGGTCACCTCGAAAGTCCATTCGCGCGCCTTTGGTATTGAGCCGTGGCGGTAATGGTGTGACGGTGTCCAACGCGCTGTGGGAAGTATTGCAGGCGGTCACGGTGGACTACACGTTGGGTGATGCCCTGCGTGCCCGCAAGGCGCAGGGGCTAGAACCCTTGGTATTTGGTACGGTGTTTCGCTTTTCGATGCACACACTTCAGTTGCGCCGGTGGTTGAAAGCACAGGGCGTGGACCCGGATGTGGATGTGCGCTTTGAAGCACTGCCGCCCATTCGCATGGTGCAAGCCCTGCGCACGGGTGAGGTGGATGCATTTTGCGCTGGTGAGCCATGGGGTTCGCTGGCGGTGAGTCAGCGCGTGGGGCACATGGTGGCCACGTCAAGCCAATTGTGGCCAGATGCGCCGGAGAAGGTTCTGGGTTTTTCCACGGCGTGGGCCTACGCCAATGCGCCCCAACGGGATGCTGTGGTTCGGGTGGTACAAACGGCCTGCCATTGGCTGCAGGAAGGCGAGGCCAATCGCCGGCAAGCCGCCCAGTGGTTGTCGATGGCTGAATTCGCCAATGTACCGGCCGACCTGTTGGAGCGGGCCTTGCTTAACACGCCGGTGATTAACCCTGCCGTGCCAGCGCTCACGTTTGATGGTCAACCGCTGTCGCAGGCTGATTTGCAGATGCTGGAGACCCTGTGGCTGGAGACCCAAAGCCTGTGTGGCCCCTTGGGTGCTCAGTCTCTGGATGGATTTGACCGTGTCAAAGAGGTGTTCAACGTCATGGGTTGATCCCATGGATTGATTTACACTGTGCACAGGTGTCCGCTGGTGGCGAGGGTGGAATGGTGTTCAAGCGCGTGGTGTGTGGTTTGTTTGCATTGCTTGCAATGCCAACTCATGCGGCATCCAGCCGCGATCTGGATTCAACCCTGTCCAAGTTGCAGGCGGTGGTGCCAGGGTTACACCTGAAAATCGCGGTTGCGAAAACTTACAGTCGCGCTTTTGTGAATGAGGAAAGCTCACCACCGGAGCTGACCGTGGACCCCGACTTTTTAAGCCAGTTACAAGCCGATGCCGTGCTGTTCATGGTGGCGCACGAGTATGCCCACGTGCACATGCACCATCAGAAAAAGCTGGGCGAAAAAGCCATGGCGTTGGTGGGACTACCCGACCCCGACCGTGCGTTTGACGCACTGGAGACGCAACCAGTTCTGATGGAGCAGTTGAACACGGTGAACCGGCAGTTTGAGCTGGATGCTGATGAGCAGGCCCGAAAGTGGCTGGCTCAGCTCGGTGTGCAAGCCTGTACCGAGGATGTGTTGCGAAGCATTGATGGCGGTGAATTCGCCATGATGCCCATCACGAATTCACACCCGGGGTTTTACCAGCGGCGCAAGGTGATTTGCGCCGGCAACGCACCATAAACCCTCGATTTTACGACGACAGCGCTTGCGCAACCCACTCCACCCAATGGCGCACGTCCACATTGGCGCTGCCTTCCAGGTGCGTTAAGCAACCGATGTTGGACGAGGCGATCGCTTGTGGTTTCCCGGCCATCAGGTTGTTGAGTTTGCGTTGTTTCAACTGGCTTGAAAGCTCGGGCTGCAGCACAGAGTAGGTGCCGGCAGAGCCGCAGCACAGGTGGCTTTCAGCCACTGGTGTGAGTTCAAAGCCGAGCTTGACCAACAAACCTTCCACCACGCCTTTCAATTGTTGACCATGCTGCAAAGTGCAGGGCGGGTGGAAGGCAATGCGTTGGGGAATGCGTTGCTGGACCATGGCCGCTTTGACGGTGTTGCTCAAAGCGCTGATCGATTCGGTTTGTTGTTTCAGCAAGAACTCACCGATGTCCATGGTTTTGTCGGACACCAGCTTGGCTTTGGCTGCGTAGGCTGGATCGTGCTCGAAGTGGTGGTGGTATTCGCGCACGGTCACACCACAACCCGATGCATTCATCACCAGGGCTTCGGCTTGGCCGCTGGCCAGCAGCGGGTACCAGGCGTCGATATTGGCTTTCATTTGGGCCTTGCCGCCGTCGTGATCGTTCAGGTGAAATTTCACCGCGCCACAGCAGCCACTTTCCGACACCACGAGGCTTTCAATCTGGAGTGCATTCAGAATGACGGAGGTGGCATTGTCGATGGACGGCACCATGGCGGGCTGCACGCAGCCCTTCAACAAAATCACCTTGCGGCTGTGCGTGTTGCTGGCAAAGCCCGGGTTGTAACGGCTGGCCGGTACTTTGGCCTTGATGCTGGCGGGCAGAATGCCGCGCACTGCCTTGCCCATGGCCATGCCGGTGTTGAACAGCGCCGGTGTGGTCATGAGGGTTTTGAGGGCATTGCGCTTGAACTGCTCGCCAGCAGGACGGTCCACTTTTTCATCGACCACCTTGCGGCCAATGTCGATCAACTGACCGTACTTCACGCCCGACGGGCAGGTGGTTTCACAATTGCGGCAGGTGAGGCAGCGGTCCAGGTGTTGTTGTGTTTTGCGCGTGACTTGTTTGCCTTCCAACACTTGTTTGATGAGGTAAATGCGGCCGCGCGGGCTGTCGAGTTCATCACCCAGAATTTGGTAGGTGGGGCAGGTGGCGGTGCAAAATCCGCAGTGCACGCATTTGCGCAAAATCGCTTCAGCGGTTTGGCCCTCGGGCGTGTCTTTAATCCAGTCGGCGAGTTGGGTATCCATGGCGGCTTACAGAATGGGGGCGAGGCGGTTCACGCTGAAAATGCCAGCGGGGTCGAATTGTTGTTTCAGGCGGCGCTGCAGGTCGACCATGGCTTTGGCCGGTGCGTGAAATGCCTGTGCACGGTGTTCGGGCGTGCTGCTGCGGTACAGGGTGGCATGGCCGCCCACAGCTTGCACTGCGCTGCGAATCTGTTCCACGGTACTCCCTTCAGCAGGGCGCAGCCAGCGCAGGCCACTGGCCCATTCGTGCAGGCTGTGGCCGGGCAGGTTGAGTGGCTCCCGGGTGGCGGGAACTGCAAGGCGCCACACGTCGCCTGGGGTTGTGAACATGGGGTGGGTTTGGTCGCGAAGGCTATTCCAGAATGCATCGGCAGCCGGGGGCAGCATGACGGCACCGCCCAACCCTTTGGTTGCTGCATCCACCGCTGCACGGGCACCGCGCAAGCGAACAGTCAGCAAACCGTTTTCCCAGGCAGTGGCATTGATGGGCAGGGGCTTGCCCAGCCAGTCGTTGGTTTGCTCAATCGCTTTGGCCTCGCTGTACTCAAATTGCAGGGTGGCTTCGGCGACGGCTTTGGGCAGCACTTTGATGGACAAATCCACCGCAATGCCCAAGGTGCCCAGGCTGCCGGGAATGACCCGGGACACATCGTAGCCCGCCACGTTTTTCATGACCACGCCACCGAAGTGCAGCAGTTGGCCTTTGCCATCCAGCAGGGTGCAACCCAGCACATAGTCTTTCACGCCACCGCGTGCCAGGCGGGCCGGGCCGGCCAAGCCGCTGGCAACCACACCGCCGATGGTGGACTGTGTGCCAAACCGGGGCGGTTCAAAGGCCAGCTCCTGCTGGTGTTCGGCCAATGCGGCTTCGATGGTGTGCAGGGGTGTACCTGCCTTGGCGGTGATCACCAATTCGGTGGGTTCATAGGCCAGGATGCCAGTCCATTCCGACAGGTTGATTTCCTCGCCTTGCAGCGGGCCGCCATAAAACTGTTTGGTGTTACCGCCCACCGGGCGGAGTGGTGTGCCATGGCGTGCAGCCGTTTCAACACGGCTGCACAGGTGGTCGAGAAAGTCGCTCATGAAGGGGCCAGGCCTGAATCAGAATCGGGGAATGTCGGAAAACGGCATTTGGCCGTGGTGCACGTGCATGCGACCGTATTCGGCGCATCGCTGAAGGGTTGGAATCACTTTGCCTGGGTTCAGTAGGCCGGGTTCGTCGAAGGCCTTTTTCACCGCGAAAAAAGCATCCAGCTCTGCGCGTGAAAACTGCACGCACATCTGGTTGATTTTTTCGATGCCCACGCCGTGTTCGCCGGTGACGGTGCCACCCACTTCCACGCAAAGCTCCAGAATTTCGGCACCAAAGTCTTCGGCGCGTTTCACTTCGTCGGGGATGTTGGCATCAAACAGAATCAGCGGGTGCAGGTTGCCGTCGCCCGCGTGGAACACGTTGGCACAGCGCAGCTTGTATTTCTTTTCCATCTCGGCCATGGCGTGCAGTACATCGGCCAGGCGTTTGCGGGGAATGGTGCCGTCCATGCAGTAATAGTCGGGCGATACACGGCCCGCGGCCGGGAATGCATTTTTGCGGCCTGCCCAAAACTTCACGCGCTCGGCTTCCGACTGCGACACCTTGATGGCGGTGGCACCACAGCCATTCAACACGCGGCTCATGGCTTCGATTTCTTCGGCCACTTCCTCTGGCGTGCCATCGCTTTCCAGCAGCAAAATGGCTTCGGCCTCGGTGTCGTAGCCTGCGTTCACAAACGGCTCCACCATTTGGCTGGCGCGCTTGTCCATCATTTCCAGGCCAGCGGGAATAATGCCCGCAGCCAGCACAGCGGCCACGGCATTGCCCGCGTTGGCCACGTCGTCAAAGCTGGCCATAATGACCTGTGCCAGGGCGGGTTTGGGCACCAGCTTCACGGTTACTTCGGTCACCACGGCCAACATGCCTTCCGAACCAATGACCAGGTTCAGCAGGTCAATGCCCGCGCAGTCGGGCGCTTCCGAGCCAAATTCAACCACCTCGCCGTCGATGGTAACGCCACGCACTTTGAGCGCGTTGTGCACGGTGAGGCCGTATTTCAAACAGTGCACACCGCCGCTGTTTTCGGCCACGTTGCCGCCAATGGTGCAGGCAATTTGGCTGGAGGGGTCGGGTGCGTAGTACAGGTTGAGGTGTGCCACCGCTTCGGAAATGCCGAGGTTGCGCACACCCGGCTGCACTTTGGCCGTTCGGGAGGGTACATCGATGTCGAGAATTTTGTTGAATTTGGCCATGCCCAGCAAAATGCCTGCGGGGTGCGGCTGTGCGCCGCCCGACAAACCCGTGCCGGCGCCGCGCGCCACCACGGGTACATTCAATGAACGCGCCAGCTTGAGAATGGAAATGACCTGCGCTTCGGTTTCGGGCAGGGCCACCACCAGCGGCAGCTGGCGGAACAGGCTTAGGCCGTCACATTCATAAGGCCGGGTGTCCTCCACCTCGTGAAGCACGGCGTGTGGCGGCAGAATGCCATTTAAACCCTCAATCACCTGTTGGCGAAGGGCATTGTTCAACGTAAACGGTTCGGTGGGGGCGTTCATGGTGCGTACATCCTGAATTCAGCCCCATAGAATACCCAAAAATGGGGGTTTTTGAGCATTGGTGTATGCCCGGGGGCCGGGGTGTGGGGCGGCTCTTCTGAAGGCTTACAGGGCCGTGTTCAGCGGGCAGCGTGGGCGGGTTTGCATGCTGTAATCCTGTCGGTTCAGCAGCTTGGGGTTGGCTTTCAAGCGGAGGGCTGCCGCAAACGCAATCATGGCACCGTTGTCGGTGCACAGGCTGAGCTCTGGGAAATACACCTGGATGCCCCGTTTGCTGGCCGCTTCAGTCAGTTGCGTGCGCAGCAGCCTATTGGCGCCCACACCACCGGCCACCACCAAGCGCTGGTGCTGGCTTTCTCGGGTGGCAGCGATGGATTTTTTCACCAACACGTCCACGATGGCAGCCTGAAAACTGGCGCACAGGTCGGCCTTGTCTTGCGGGTTCAGCACCATGGTTTCTGAAGGCTGGGCCACACCAGCCAACTTCATGGCAGTGGTCAGCACCGCGGTTTTCAGGCCGGAAAAGCTGAAGTTGAAGTCACCGCTGTGCAGCATGGGGCGGGGCAGTTTGAAGCGTGTTGGATCGCCTCGTTCGGCCAACGCGGACAAGGCTGGGCCGCCCGGGTAGGGCAATCCGATCATTTTGGCGGTTTTGTCGAAGGCTTCGCCCGCTGCATCGTCCAGGGTTTCGCCCAGCAAGGTGTATTGGCCCAGGGTTTGAACGGCCATCAGTTGAGAATGCCCACCGCTCACGAGCAAGGCGGTGAAAGGAAATTCAGGTGAGGTGGCCGATAACAACGGCGACAACAAGTGTCCTTCCAGGTGGTGCACCGGAATGACTGGTTTTCCCAGCCCCATGGCCAGGCTGGTGGCAAACGCAGTGCCCGCCATGAGCGCACCCGGCAGGCCTGGGCCTGTGGTGACTGCAATGGCATCCACGTCCTGCAGGGTTTTGCCACTTTGCGCCAGCACCTGGTTCATGAGGGGAATCAGCCTGCGAATATGGTCTCGCGAGGCCAGCTCCGGAACCACGCCGCCGTAGTCTTTGTGCATGGCAATTTGAGAATGCAGCGCTTGGCCCAAAATAGTGCCCTCGGTGGTGCACAGGGCAACACCGGTTTCGTCGCAGGAGCTTTCAAAACCGAGAACGAGTTGTGGGGCAGCAGCCATTGGGGGTACTAAGCAAGCGGGTAATGGGGTTGGTTTCCATTTTCGCACACCCAGTTCACCCACAGCTTGCCATCGGTGCCTTCCTGCAGTGTGGCGTAGTTGCGCGTGCGCAAATAGGTGCTGCTACCAAACGGGGTGAGCATGCGGCTGCGCACATGGCCGTTTTCGTCCAAGGTTTCGTCGCGATCATTCGTTGTTGCCAGAATGCCCGCCCACTGCAGGGCATTGGGGGCTGGGTGCACAATGCCGGAGGACACCACTTGGTGCAGGTTGACTGGCGAGTGGCCCGTGGTGTCCTGCACCACACCCAGACAGCCCACATGCACATCCCCGGACAAAATGACTGTGCGGGCTTGGTGTTGCCTGGCCTTGCGCTGCCGCGCATTGTCCAGCAGGCGCATGATGAACCGTGCCCGTTCACCCTGGTGGGCGCGGGCACGCCAGTGGTCTTTCAGGTCATCGGTCAATTCCTGATCACCGGGCAGGGTGTCCAGTGTTTGCTCCACAAATGAAAAATCCCGGTACACCACCGGTACGCCACTCATGACGAGTAGATCGCCGTTGGTGAGGGTGTTCAGGGTGTTGATGACCGTCTGCCAATGGGGCTCGCTCATGATGCGGTTCAGACAGCGGTCGCTGCGGTTGTCCAACGCCAGAATGTTAAGCCCGCGAAACCGCAGCAGTGCCGAGTGGTGGGCTGCCTGGGGCGCCAGCAGTGTGGTGTTGGTTGAACGGCCTCGCAGTTGGAAGAGCTGAAATGCCGTGTTGGCCGCCTGAAAAGCCGCTTGCATCACAGGGCTTTGTTGCAGGTCGTCGCTGTAGCTGCCCCAGCCATCCACAATGTCGTGGTCGTCCCACATCATCAGGCTGGGTATGGTGGCCAATGCTTGTGCAGTACTGGGTTCATTCCAGCGTTCCAGGTACAGGTTGACATAGGCCGATTGAAGGGCTGCCAGTTCTTTGCTGGCAGGCTTCAGTGTGCATTTCTGGTCTTTGGGCAAAGCGCTCCAGCGTTTGAGCAGTGGCACAGACCCCCACAGGCTGTCTGCATACACTTGGTCGCCGCCCATCAGCAGCAGGTGAATGGGGGCCTTGGCATGGTCGTTCAGCAATTTTTTCCACAGGGCAAAAGGCTCTGCGGTGTTTTTCATCAATTTGGGGTCGGAAAAACCATTGCAAGAGGCGTAGGCCAGCCGGGGCGCCTGGCTGTTGCCCGGCACTTCAAAAACCCACTGGGACAATCCTTGTTGGCTGGTGGCAACAACGCCATCAAGCAATACGGCGTACGCGCACTGTTGGGCTGTGGCTCTGGTGGGCACTTGAATGTCTGCGCGCCAAAAACCCCACTGGGCCGTGGTGCTTAAACATTGCGCAGGTCGGTCGGTGGCTTGTCCACCTTGTTGGAGGCGCACCGAGGCTTGTTGCACGGTGGTGGGTGCGGCAAAGCACACGGTGTACAAGGTATCGGATTCAAGGCCCAGCAGTGGGCCCAGCATCAGTGTGTTGGTGTTGGGCATGGCGTGGTGTTCACAGGAGAAAACGCCCAGCCTAGGCAGTTTGTGCTGCGGGTGATGGTCGAGCGGGCCCGGATGGATTCTGGTGGGTTCGTTCTGTTGTGTCGCCCAGCCGACGCAGTGGGGTGAATCTGTGTTGGCCTGTACCGAGTATTACCTACACACAACAATCATGACAATCTGGAGACAGTTCATGTTTCTCAAGGGCAGCGCCAGCGGCGCACACAGCATTACCCTGCGCCAGCTCGCGTTGGGCCTCTTCGCCGTGGCCAGTCTGTCGGGCTGTTTGTCCGGCTCCGAGTCCCCGGGTATTCCGACCGGTGGTTCTGGCACGCCAGTCACACCCGCCGAAGTCGGTACGCCCATCAAGGTCAAAGATTCGGCCACTGCGGTGGGGCATGCCGCCAAGGTTGAGCAGGTCACCATCAAAGCCTTTGACGGCACCGACATTGCCCTAACGGTCTATTACCCGACCTTGGCCAAGGGTGAGGCGGCGCCATTGCTTCTGCACTCGCATGGGTTTGGCGGCAGCCGCACCACCAGCCTGGACTTTGATGAAGCCACACAAACATCCGAGATCGGCGTTGATGTGCTGCAAATGGCATACAACCAAAAGAACGCTGTGGCTGGGCGCAAGGGCTGGTACGTCATTTCCTATGACCAGCGGGGCCACGGTGATTCCGGGGGCAATGTCAGCATTCTCGACCCCAACATTGAAGGCAAGGATTTTTCAACCGTGCTGGACTGGGCGCAGGCCAATTTGCCCAACCTGGGCTACAGAACCAAAGGCAATGCACCCGACCCCGTGGTCGGTACGATTGGCCGCAGTTATGGCGGTGCATTCCAATTGATTGGCGCGGGGCTGGATGGCCGGGTGGACGCCATGGTGCCCGGTGGAACCTGGTATGACTTGCGCTACAGCCTGAACCCCGGCGGTGTGCCCAAAACAGCGTACCTGGATGGACTGGTGGCTGCGGGTGCCCAAAGCAACAAAGGCCGTTATGACCAATTCCTGATTCAAGGTTTGGTGGAAGCCAACACCACCGGTGTGGTGAATGACACCATCGTCAAACGGCTAGGCTCTCAAGGAGCGGTGTCCTATTGCGATCTGACCCAGAACCTGCCCAACGGCATGACCCTCAAGAGCATTCCAGCCTTTTTTGTGCAGGGTGCCACCGACGTGTTGTTCAACTTGCGGGAAGGCTTGCAGAACTTTGAGTGCTATCGCAAGGTGAATGCTGACAGCAAGTTGCTGTTTGTGAAGTATGGCCACAGCCTGAGCGCTTTGAGAATTCAGAAGGACCCTGCTGGCGAGTTGGCTGGCACCGGCGCCAAGTACGCCTTCAATGAAAGCCTGGTGTGGCTCAAAACCGCGCAGAATCAATGTCCGGCTACCCTGTATGACCAAGCCACCGGCCGTTGTGTGATTCCCCTGAAGGACATGATGTTTCAGTTTTTGGTGCAAAACCTGATCGGCAAGAACGAAGCGAACTCCAAAACCTACCTGGGATTTGACCCTGTGCCGGTACCGGAGATTGCGGCGGTGCTGGAAGACAGCCGGCCAGACCCCACCGCAGTGGCCATCCAAGCCAAAGGGGCAGACCGCCCCAAGCTGGAAGGTTTGCGTGCTGCCTCGGCATTCACGGCGTCCACCCAGGTTGTCACCGGCCTGTTGGGTGTGCCTTCGGGCTTGTCGTCCACACAGGGTAGCCAATTGGCACAGCCGGTGTATGTGGACCTGAACAATGCCAACCTGCCCGGCTGCTATGTGGGTGTACCCAAGGCCACCGTGAAGGTGGAGCCTGTGGGCTTGCCCTCGCCGGAAGCGCCCGAGGTATTCGTTGGCCTGGGCCTGGAACGCGCGGATGGTACGAAAACCGTGCTGCATGACCAAATCACGCCCATCAAGGGTTACGGCGAAAAAACGCTGGAATTGCCCGGTATCTCGGTGCGTTTGCAGGCTGGCGACAAGTTGACGCTGAACCTGCAGGGCTACAACCCAGTGTTTCTGACCAGTTTCAACCGTGTTCCAGTGCCTGTGAATGTGAGTGCCAGCGTGGCCTTGCCCAACACGGTCACCGACTCCACAGGTTTCTGCGGCCAGTAATTCAACCCCGGCGCACCATTCTGCAAGGAATGGTGCGTTGCACTATCTGGGTGCCCACCCAATTCACCAAATTTGACGAACTTGCACCCCCATGCAGCCTTTGGGCGCATGAATAGCGGTTTTCGTCCTCTTTTCGGTGCAATTCCTCCCCATTAAACCCTGGCACACCCCTTGCATATACAGGGGCGTGGGTCGTCAACGGCGGCGGTCCACAGGTGGATTGACAGGTCTCCAAGAGCCTTGCGCTTGCGGAGTTGGACAACGGTGTCCCGCTGCTTCGGTGGCAGGGCACCGTTTTTTTTTGGTTCGGAATTGGGTGAATAAAATGCTGATGTCTGTTCATAAGCAGAAGTTGGTGGTGATCGGTAACGGCATGGCCGGTATTCGGGTGGTGGAAGAGCTGCTGAAGCTCACCCCCGAGTTGTACGACATCACCGTATTCGGGGCAGAGCCACACCCCAATTACAACCGAATCATGCTTTCGCCCGTGTTGGCTGGAGAGCAAACCTTCGACGAAATCGTGTTGAACGACTGGGCTTGGTACCAGGAGAACAACATCACCTTGCATGTGGGCAAGGAAGTGGTTGAAATCGACCGGGTGAAGCGCGTGGTGAAATGCGCCGACGGCACCTCGGCTGCTTACGACCGATTGCTCTTGGCCACGGGCTCCAATTCTTTCATATTGCCCGTGCCCGGCAGCAACTTGCCGGGTGTGATTGGGTATCGCGACATTGCCGACACCGAGGCCATGTTGACGGCTGCCAAAAGCTACAAAAAGGCGATTGTGATCGGGGGTGGTTTGTTGGGCCTGGAGGCAGCCAACGGCTTGGCCATTCAAGGCATGGATGTGAGTGTGGTGCATTTGCCCACTTGGCTGATGGAGCGGCAACTGGACCCCACTGCGGCGGGTTTGCTGCAAAAGAGCCTGGAAGACAAAGGCCTGAAATTTTTGCTGGCCAAAAATACCAAGGCACTGCATGCCGGGGCGGATGGTCGCGTGGCCCAGATTGAATTTGCCGATGGCGAAAAGCTGGACGCCGACCTGGTGGTGATGGCGGTGGGTATTCGCCCCAACGACAAGCTGGCTGCCAGTGCAGGCTTGCTGTGCAACCGCGGTGTGGTGGTGAGTGACACGCTACAAACCATCACCGACCCCAAAATTTACGCCGTGGGCGAATGCGCCAGCCACCGGGGCGTGGCTTATGGTTTGGTGGCCCCCCTGTTTGAGCAGGCCAAGGTGTGTGCCAACCATTTGGCGCAGTATGGCATTGGCCGCTACGAAGGCTCGGTCACCTCCACCAAGTTGAAAGTCACAGGCGTTGACTTGTTTTCAGCGGGCAATTTCATGGGCGGTGACGGCACCGAAGAAATGTTGCTGTCCGACCCGATTGGCGGTGTTTACAAAAAACTGGTTATCAAAGACGACAAGCTGGTGGGCGCCTGCCTGTACGGCGACACCGTGGATGGTTCCTGGTACTTCAAACTGATGCGTGAAGGCCAAAGCATTCGCGAAATTCGTGAAAAGCTGATGTTTGGTCAGAGCAATATTGGTGATGTGGGCCATGAGGGCCAAAGCCAGGCCAGCCGCATGGCCGACACCGACGAAGTGTGTGGTTGCAACGGCGTGTGCAAGGGCACCATTGTGCAGGCCATCAAGACCAAAGGCCTGTTTACCATTGAAGAGGTGCGCAAACACACCAAGGCCAGTGCCTCCTGTGGTTCATGCACGGGCTTGTGCGAACAAATCCTGATGAGCACGGCAGGTGCGGACTACTCGGCCACACCCAAAACCAAGCCCATGTGTGGCTGTACCGACCATGGTCACCAGGTGGTGCGCGATGCCATTTTCAAACACCACTTCACCACCAAAGAACAGGTATTCAACGGCATGAACTGGCGCACCCCCAATGGTTGTTCCAGCTGCCGGCCCGCCGTGAACTACTATCTCATCAGCTCATGGCCTGGTGAGGCGGTGGACGATCCGCAAAGCCGGTTCATCAACGAGCGGGCCCATGCCAACATCCAGAAGGACAAAACTTATTCTGTGGTGCCGCGCATGTGGGGGGGGGAAACCACCGCTGCCGAGCTGCGCCGCATCGCGGATGTGGTCGACAAGTACAACATCCCCACCGTCAAGGTGACCGGCGGTCAGCGTATTGATTTGCTGGGCGTGAAAAAGGAAGACCTGCAAAGTGTGTGGAAAGACCTGGACATGCCCAGTGGTCACGCTTATGCCAAAGGCCTGCGCACCGTCAAAACCTGTGTGGGCAGCCAGTGGTGCCGCTTTGGCACGCAAGACAGTACGCAGATGGGCATTGACCTTGAACGCGCCCTTTTCAAGATGTATGCGCCTCACAAAGTCAAACTGGCGGTGTCGGGTTGCCCACGCAACTGTGCCGAAGCGGGTATCAAAGATGTGGGTGTGATTGGTGTGGACTCCGGTTGGGAGATTTACATCGGCGGCAACGGTGGTATTAAAACTGAAGTGGCTGAATTTTTGTGTCGCGTCAAAACCGCCGAAGAAGTGCTGGCCGTGAGCGGTGCATTCCTGCAGTTGTACCGCAAGGAAGGTTGGTACCTGGAACGCACTGTGCACTACCTGGCCCGGGTGGGCATGGAACATGTGAAGGCCCGTGTGATTGACGATGTCGCCAACCGCAATGCCTTGTGGGCTGAACTGCAAGCTGCACTGGCCCTGGAAGAAGACCCATGGCACAAGCCGGAGGCTGCGCAGGTGGATCTTCGCCAGTTCAAGCCCATTTCCATCCCTGTTGTGGTTGAATGAGGGCCCTGTCATGAATGCAATCAAGGAAGACATCACCATGGAATGGATTGACGTGTGCGCGGTGGAGGATATCCCCGTGCTGGGTTCACGCATTGTTCGCCGCCCCAAAGGGCAAGACGTGGCCGTGTTTCGCAATGCCGAAGAACAAGTGTTTGCCCTGCTGGATGAGTGTCCGCACAAAAAAGGCCCACTGAGTCAAGGCATTGTGCACGGCACCACCGTGACCTGCCCACTGCACAACTGGCAAATCGGCTTGAGCGACGGCTGTGCCCGCGAGCCTGATGTGGGCTGCACGGCCAAGTTTGCCGTGAAAGTGGTGGACGGCCGGGTACACCTCAACATCGACGAAATCAAGACACTGGGAATGTGACCATGACTGCCGTAACCGGACTGGAAACCATGCACACCAAAACCACCTGCCCCTACTGCGGCGTGGGTTGCGGTGTGGTGGTGACCACCGAAAGGCGGCAGCACAATGGTCGCGATGTGATTGAGTTGATTGGTGTAAAAGGCGACCCAGACCACCCGGCCAACTTTGGCAAATTGTGCAGCAAGGGCAGCAAGCTGGCGGAAACCGCGCAGGCCAATGTGTATGGGCAGGTGCGGGCAAGCCAGCCTTTGATGCGCACTGATCGGGCTCAAACGGTGAGCCCGGGCACCTGGAATGATGCACTCGACCATGTGGTTGACAAATATGCAGAGCTCATCACCCAGCACGGGCCCGACAGTGTGGCCTTTTACATCAGTGGCCAATTGTTGACTGAGGACTACTACGCGTTCAACAAACTGGCCAAGGCCCTGATCGGCACCAACAACGTGGACACCAATTCTCGCCTGTGCATGAGCAGCGCGGTGAGTGGCTACAAACGCACCTTGGGGGCGGACGCCCCACCTTGCAGTTACGATGATGTGGCTTTGGCCGATTGCGTATTCATCGCAGGCTCCAACACCGCCTATGCGCACCCCATTTTGTTCCGGCGATTGGAAGCGGCGCGTGCGCAAAACCCCAATCACCGATTGATTGTGGTCGACCCGCGCACCACCGACACAGCGCAAATGGCCGACCTGCATTTGAAAATTCAGCCGGGCACAGATGTGATGCTGTTCAATGCCATGCTGAATATCCTGATGCAACAGGGTTGGCTGGACATGGCCACCATCAACCTGCACACGGAAGGCTTTGATGAATACGCCCGGGGCGTGGCGGAGTACTCGCCAGCCCTGGCGGCACGGGTCTGTGGTGTGAAAGAGGCCGATATTTTGCAGGCGGCCACCTGGTTCGCGAAAAGCCCCAAGACACTCTCCTTGTATTGCCAGGGTTTGAACCAGGCCACCACAGGCACTGATAAAAATACGGCACTGATTGCGCTGCACCTGGCCACTGGTCAAATTGGTCGCGCAGGGGCTGGTCCATTTTCTTTGACCGGGCAGCCCAACGCCATGGGTGGTCGGGAAGTGGGTGGCTTGTCCACGCTGCTGCCGGCTCACCGTGAGTTGAGCAACCCCGTACACATTCAGGAAATGGAAGCTTTTTGGGGTGTGAAGAAGCTAAGCAGCGCACCCGGTGCCACCGCCGTTGAACTGTTTGACCGGCTGGAGAAAGGCGACATCAAAGCAGTGTGGGTGGCCTGTACCAACCCGGCGCATTCCCTGCCCAATTCCCAAAAGGTGGCGCGTGCCTTGCAAAAGGCAGAACTGGTGGTGGTGCAGGACGCCTACCTGACCCCCGCCACGGTGGAGTATGCCGACGTGGTGTTGCCAGCCACCACCTGGGGCGAAAAAGAGGGCACCGTTACCAACAGCGAGCGGCGTATTAGCCGAGTGCGCTCGGCTTTGCCGCCCCATGGCGAAGCCCGCCATGACTGGGCCATTGTCGTTGATTTTGCACGTCGCCTTGAAAAAGCGCTGGCATCGCGGGGTGTACCAAGCTCAAGTATTGAGCCTGGGAAAACCTTGTTCCCGTGGAATACACCCGAGGATATTTTTCTGGAGCACCGCGAAACCACTCGGGGACGCGACCTGGACATCACAGGCCTTGGCTATGACATTCTTGAACACCTGGGGCCGCAACAGTGGCCCATGCCCGAAGGTGCATCGCAGGGTACAGCGCGCTTGTACGAAGACCTGAACTTTCCGACGGCCAGTGGCAAAGCCCGGTTTGTGTTTGCACCCTACGAGCCTGTGGCCGAAGACACCGATGCCCGTTTTCCCTGGAAGCTGAACACCGGCCGCTTGCGTGACCAGTGGCACGGTGCCAGCCGCACCGGCACCTTGCCCGAGTTTTTCTCGCACGAGGCAGAGCCTGTGTTGGCATTGAACTCGGCTGATTACCAACGCCTGGGTTTGAATGAACACAGCTGGGTGCGCGTGAAAAGCCGCAGAGCCACGGTAACCCTGCGGGTCAAGCCCGATGACAGCGTGGCCCCCAACCAGGCGGCACTGCCCATGCATTGGGGCCCGGAGTTTTTTGGTGGCAAAGGGGGGGTGGCGGGTGTGAATGCGCTCACCACCGAAGCATTCGACCCGTATTCCAAACAGCCCGAGCTCAAGCACAGTGCGGTTCACATTGCGCGCGCCCAGCTGCCGTGGCAATTGGTGTTGTTTGCCCATAGCCCGCATTGGCTGCACACATGGCGGCAAGCCCGTGATCTGTTCGCGCACTTTGACACGGCCGTGTGTGTGCCGGTTGGCCGAGAAACGCCGGGTGTATTGTTTCGGGCCGCCTGTGAGGAAGCGCCCCAGGCTGCCGTGCTTGAGCAACTGCTGCAGTTGTTTGAGTTCAATGAATCGGAAGTGCTGTCCTACTCCGACCCCAAAACAGGTGCGATGCGGAAAATTGGCCTTCAGGTGAAGGGCCATGCGCAGGCCCGTGAGGCCACCTTGACCCGGGTTTGTTTGGCTGGTGATGTTCAGTCCGAGATTTGGCTGCGCAACCACTTTGACCAGCAATTGGATGTATTGCCCCTTCGCAATTACTTGTTGGCCCCCACGGCACAACCCCCGGGCGCGAAGACCACCGCGGTCCGCATGGTCTGCAATTGCGTGGGCGTGTCCGAAGAGTCCATCCAATCGCGCTGTGCCAGTTGGCTGGACCAAGGACCGCTGTCGGCTGCGGAATGTCTGACACGCCTGCAGGGTGAGTTGGGTTGTGGCACGCAATGTGGCTCATGCGTACCCGAGATCAAGCGGCTGGTGCAACACGCCCAGCAAGCCAACTTGGTACAATCCTGATATAACCAACCCAGCGGTTAAACACCGCGAGCCTGTCCAAGCCATGTCTGCACCGTCGTCCACTACCCCATTTAGCGCTGCCGCGTTCATCAAAGAAATTGGGCGGGGCAAGGACGGTGCCCGCAGTTTGCCCATTGAACAAGCCCAAGCCCTGTTTGCAGGTATTTTGCGGGGTGATGTCCCTGAGCTTGAACTGGGCGCGGTGCTGATTGCGCTGCGGGTCAAAGGCGAAACCGAACAAGAAATCACCGGTTTTCTTCAGGCCATTGCACAACACCCTGCGGCTTGCAGCGAACGGGTGTCATCTACCCTGAGTGGCCTGAATGAACAGGCACAGCGCACTGGAAGGCCCGTGGTGGTGATTCCGAGTTACAACGGGGCGCGGCGCAAGCCCAACTTCACACCATTGCTGGCCGGTTTGCTGGCGCATCAGGGTTACCCGGTGCTGGTGCATGGTTTGGGCACCGAGTCGGGTGCGCGGGTCACCAGTGCAGCGGTGTTTCAGCACCTGCAGTGGCCCATGCCCTGTCCGCCCGTGTATCTCTCCATGGCTGAATTGAACCCGGCGGTGGCCCGCTTGCTCGAATTGCGCAACCGCCTGGGTGTGCGCAATTGCACGCACACACTGGTCAAGTTGCTGGTGCCTGCCTCCTTGACCAACAGTGTATTGGTCACCAGTTACACCCACCCCGAGTTTTGGCACCTGCAGCGGGCTGTGCTGCAGGCCATGGGTCAAACCGCGTTGGTGCTGCGTGCCCACGAAGGAGAACCTGTGGCTGCCCCTTACCGCGTGCCGCGCATGGATGGTGTGAAGGCCGGTGCCACCTGGTGTATCAGCGAACCAGAGGCTGTGTTCACCGAGCAGCCCGACCCCCACCCCGACATTGATGCACAGGCCACCGCGCGGCTGGTTGAGCGTTGGTTGGCCGACCCGCAAGCCATGCCACATGGTTTTGCCCGGCAGGTAGACGCCATTGCCCAGGTGGTGAATGCAAACCTTTGATGTGTTGGTGTTGGGGGCCGGCGCAGCCGGCTTGATGTGCGCAGCCCAGGTGGGACGGGGTAGCCGTGCGCGCGGTTGGCGGGTGGGCCTGTTGGACCACAGCGACAAGCTGGCCGAGAAAATCCGCATCAGTGGCGGCGGGCGTTGCAACTTCACCAACCGGGTGGTGACCGAGCACAATTTTGTGTCGGCCAACCCGTGTTTTGCCCGTGCCGCCTTGTCGGCCTACACGCCCGATGACTTTATCAGCCTGGTGAAAAGCCACCGCATCCCTTATCACGAAAAACACAAGGGCCAATTGTTCTGCGACCGCAGCAGCGAAGACATCATCGAGATGCTGGCCAGCGAGTGTCGGGATGGTGGGGTGCACTGGTTAAAGCCCCATGCAGTGCAGCAGGTTCAACACAGCGACGGCTTGTTTCGACTGGACAGCACAGCAGGCCCATTAACAGCCCGCCACCTGGTGATTGCCACGGGTGGCTTGCCGGTTCCCAAAATTGGCGCCACCGACTTCGGCTTGCGCGTGGCCAAGCAGTTTGGCCATGCGCTGGTGGACCAGCGGCCGGCCCTGGTGCCCCTCACGTTTGATGCAGCACAGTGGGGTGGGCTGACCGAGCTGGCCGGTGTAACTTTGCCAGTGCGCAGCCGCGGCAGCGAAGCACAGGCCCCCTGGTTTGACGAAGACTTGTTGTTTACCCACCGTGGACTGAGCGGCCCGGCCATTTTGCAGGCTTCCAGCTATTGGAACCCCGGCGAGCCCTTGGTCTTGAACCTCAGCGGCGGTCATTACACCGCCGACGCATTCACCGCCCATTTGTTGGCCCAAGCCCAGGGCAGCAAGGCGCAGGCCGACAACTGGCTGGCCGCACAATTGCCGCATTGGCCCCGTCGCCTGCTGCAACACTGGTTGAGCGCCCCCGATGTTGGGCTGTGGGCCCAGCGCAAGGCCGCTGAGTTGGGCAAGAAGCAATTGGGCCCCTTGGCGGCATCGGTTGCAGCCTGGGTTGTGCGCCCCAGCGGCACAGAAGGCTATAAAAAAGCCGAGGTGATGCGCGGTGGTGTGAGTACGGCTGACCTTCAACCCAAAACCCTGGAGTCCCGCCGTGTTTCTGGTCTGTATTTCATCGGTGAAGTGGTGGATGTGACGGGTTGGTTGGGCGGCTACAACTTCCAGTGGGCCTGGGCTAGCGGTGTGGCGGCCGCACGTGGCATTTTGAGCAAAAATGCTTGAGGGGACAGGCTTTTCAGTGGTATGATTTCGGTCTTTGCCAGATCTCTGGCTGTCACTTATTGCCCTTTCACATTGGGTTATTGCTGAAAATTTCAGTCAAATCAATGGGTTGTTTGGGTAGTGGTGAATTGATAATTCGCTCACATTTTGGATTGGAGCCTGAATGCCTTCCGTTCGCGTTAAAGAAAACGAGCCATTTGAAGTTGCCCTGCGTCGCTTCAAGCGCACCATCGAAAAAACCGGTCTGTTGACCGAATTGCGTTCGCGCGAGTTTTATGAAAAGCCAACTTCTGAGCGCAAGCGCCTGAAGGCTGCTGCTGTGAAGCGCCACTACAAGCGCCTGCGCAGCCAGATGCTGCCGAAGAAAATGTATTGATGGCTTTTGATCGTACACAGTCTGATCTGTTGTTCGCATGTCGCTGAAAGCCCAAATTCTTGAAGACATCAAGCAGGCCATGAAGGCCCGCGAGCAAGCCAAGCTCGCCACGCTTCGGATGCTCTCAGCGGCCATCAAGCAAAAAGAGGTCGATGAACGTGTCGACCTCGACGATGGGGCGGTTCTTGCCATCATCGAGAAGCAAATCAAGCAACGCAACGAAGCGGCTGTTCAGTTCGAGCAGGGCGGCCGCCTCGAGTCTGCTGCCGCGGAAAAAGCGGAAGCGGCGGTGCTTGCTGGCTACCTGCCAGCCCAATTGTCCGATGATGAAATTCTGTCGGTCGTGCGCGAGGTGGTGGCCGCGGTGGGTGCTGCCGGGCCGCAAGACATGGGCAAAGTGATGGGGCAGGCCAAGCCGCGTCTGGCCGGCAAAGCCGACATGAGCAAAGTGTCCGCCCTCATCAAGCAAGTTCTCTCGGCGCTGTAAAGCCGCCTCCATTCACCATTTATTGGTATTCTGTGGGCGTCGGTTGCCGCAGGTATAGCTGGCAGCCTTTCTCCCGCAGCTTCAGGGCATGATTCCACAAAGTTTTATCGACGACTTGCTGTACCGCGCCGACATTGCCGATGTGGTGGGCCGCTACGTTCAGCTCAAGTCGGCCGGTGCCAACCTGCAAGGCCTTTGCCCGTTTCACAACGAAAAATCACCCTCCTTCACGGTCAGTCCCTCCAAGCAGTTTTACCATTGCTTTGGGTGTGGCGCGCATGGCAATGCGGTGGGTTTTGTCATGGAGCATTTGGGCCTGACCTTCCCGGAAGCTGTTGAGCACCTGGCCGGCAGCATGGGGCTGGAGGTGCCCTATGAGAAGGGTGCAGACATACCCGCTGAGGTGCGTTCGGAGCGGGATCAACTGGTTGAATTGCTGACCCGCGCGGCCAACTGGTACAAAGCCCAACTCAAAAGCCACCCTGAGGCCATTGAATACCTCAAAGGGCGGGGCCTGACCGGCCAAATCGCAGCCCGTTACGGCATGGGGTTCGCTCCGGATGGCTACCAGAATCTGGAGGCGATTGTTGACCATTACGCCAGCAACACCCTGCTGGACACGGCGGGGCTCACCAAAACCTCGGAAGAGGGTGGTCGGCGGTACGACCGCTTTCGTGCTCGGGTCATGTTTCCCATTCGCAATGGAAAAGGCCAGGTGATTGGCTTTGGCGGGCGTGTGATGGGGCAGGGTGAGCCCAAGTACCTCAACAGCCCGGAAACCCCGGTGTTTTCCAAAGGGCATGAGGTATACGGCCTGTTTGAGGCCCGCCAGGCCATCCACCGCATGGGCTACGTGCTCGTGACCGAGGGGTATATGGACGTGGTGGCCCTGGCGCAGTGGGGGTTTGAAAATGCCGTGGCCACACTGGGCACGGCGGTGACGCCCGATCATGTTCAAAAGCTGTTCAAGCAAACCGACCGGCTGGTCTTTTCCTTTGACGGTGATGGTGCGGGCCAAAAGGCAGCCTGGCGGGCGTTACAGGCCTGCTTGCCCCATGTGAACGAAACCAAGCGGGCTGATTTTGTGTTTTTGCCGGTTGAGCATGACCCCGACTCCTTCATCCGCACCGAGGGCCCAGAGGCTTTTGAGGCCATGGTGGCCCAGTCACTGTCTCTGTCCCAATTCCTGACGCGCCACCTTCAGCAGCATTATCCGCTGCAACAAATTGAGGGCAAGGCCGCAGCCATTGCGTTTTTAAAGCCCTTGATGGCGCAAATGCAACCCACCGTGCTGCGTTCGTCCATGCTGAGGGGGTTGGCTGAATTGCTGGACAGCACACCGGTGGAGTTGTCGCAGCATTTGGGCCTGAAAATGCGCACCACCGAGCGCGAACCCTTTGTGCCCAGAGGCAAGGGCAAATACCGCGCCGAAAGGCTTGAAAATACCTGGAGCCCGCCACGTCCCGCGGCCAAGTCCCCCCTGCTGAGTCTGGCTGCCCGGGTGATTCGCGCGCCTCAGTTGGTTCATGTCTGCGATGAGTTGGTTGAGCTCTACGAGCGTGAGGAAAAACCACAGACCGAGGTTCACAGCTTTATTCATCTGCTTGCAAAAGTTAAAACAGATCCCAATTTACTGGAGGCCAGGCTTCAACATGCGTTCAATGACGAGGTTCACCAAAACTGGGTAAATGCAGTGTTGCGTGAAGCTCGTGGTTTGGACGATTCCCTCGACTTTGAAACCGAGTTGCGTTCTGGCGTGTATCAATGCTGTGAGGTGTGGTTCAAGGAAGAGCTGGAGCGGATCACGGCACAGTTGCCCGATAACCCGGCGCAGTTGGCGTGGTACCACGAATGCATGCAGCGTTTCCAGCAACTCAAACAAAAGCGAGTTAATCAGTTATAATTAAGGGTTAGAGTGCGGGTTTTTCCCGCGCAATGTGCAGTCCAACAAGGCTGGGCATGCGGCAGTTTGTCGGTGTTGAGTGGTTCAATCGGTGTTCCAAAGGGAATCAATGTTCAAAATTCTCAACATTTTTTCGAAAAACCAGGAACAGAAACTCGATTCCGACCACAAAGGCAAGTCTGGCAACAAACGTTCGGCGGTGCAGCAAAACGCCCATTCTCAAACCCACATTCCAGATTCACCGTCCACTGCAGATCACAGTGCCGGGCAATCCACGAAGCACAAGGGAGCGTCGTCAATGGTAGGGAAGAAGGTTTCGTCACACAAGGTTGTCCCGGCCAGCTCAAAAGCGGCTGCCAAGAAGCCTGCAGTGACCCAGAAAACAGAAACCGCAAAAAAGGCGAGTGCCAAAGTGGTTGAGAGCAAGGGCAGTGTTGGGAAAAAAGCGGCCCCGGCCAAGAAGGCGGTTGCACCCGTGAAAGCGCCTGCGAAGGCGGTGGCCAAAGCGGTGACCAAAGCGGTGACCAAAGCGGCTGCCAAGGCACCAGCAAAGCCGGCAGCCAAGGCCCCGGCGAAAGCGACACCTGCCAAGGCAACGGCTGCGAAAGCACCTGCCAAACCCGTTGCAAAAGCCGCTGCAAAACCCGCTGCGAAAGCGCTTCCAAAGCCAGCGGGCAAGGCTGGCGGCAAAGTTGCTCCGAAGCCTGCACCAAAAGCCGCAGCCAAGGCCAGTAAAGAATCCAAACCGGTGGACAAGCCTGGCAAGTCCACCAAACCCGTTGCAGCCAAGGCAGAACCTGCCAAGGCCAGCCCGAAAAAATCCGTGGCGCCTGCACCTGTGGTGGAATCCCCCGCCAAGCGTGGTCGTGCGCTCAAAGCTGAAGAAGCGATTGTTCAAGACATGGCAGTTGAAGAGACCCCAAAAAAGCGCGGACGTAAACCCAAGTCCGAGGTTGAAGTTGTAGAAACCGTGGCGGCCAAGGGCCGTGGTCGTCCCCCCAAAGCCGGTAAACCAGCGGCTGAGCTCGAAGAGGGCGAGGACATTGAGGCAAGTGGCGTGGCCGATGACAGCATCGACAGCGATGTGTTGACCGAGGAAGATGACAGCGACGCGAAGAAAGCAGACCTGGTCATTCCGGTGAAGCGCGGTCGGGGCGCCAAGGCCAAAGACAAAGCGTTGATCAACTCAGCCTATTTGTCGTCCAGCACAGCCACGGCACAGGAGTTGGAAGCGCGTCGCACACAGCTGAAGACCCTGATCAAAATGGGTAAAGAGCGTGGCTACCTGACGTTTGCTGAAATCAACGACCACCTGCCCGACGAAGTGACCGATGGCGAAGTGATCGAAGCCATGGTCAGCACCTTCCACGACATGGGCATTACCGTGTACGAACAGGCGCCCGATGCGGAAGCCCTGTTGATGAACGACAATGCACCCGTGGGCACTTCTGCAGAAGACGCAGAGGAAGAAGCCGAGGCAGCACTCAGCAACGTGGACTCTGAATTTGGACGCACCACAGACCCAGTTCGCATGTACATGCGTGAAATGGGCACGGTTGAATTGCTGACTCGCGAAGGTGAGATTGAAATCGCCAAGCGGATTGAAGCTGGTCTGAAAGACATGGTGCAAGCCATTTCCGCCTGCCCAGCCATTGTCGAAGATGTGGTAGCCCTGGGCAAGAAAATTGCCGAAGGCACTCTGTCGGTGGACGAAGTGGTGGATGGCATTGTCGACCCCAACATGGACGACAGCCTGCCCGTTGAAGACACCGAGGCCTCAGCCGACGTTGATGATGAAGAAGACGAGGAAGGCGAAGAAGGCAGCGGCAGCACCTCAGGCATGTCGGCCAAACAGCTTGAGGAGTTGAAGAAAAACTCACTGGCGGTGTTTGCCGACATTGAAAAGCAGTTTGACAAAATGGCCAAGGCCCGTGGCGATGGTGGTTACAATTCTGCCGCTTACAAAAAAGCCAAGGATGCGATTGCCGACGAGTTCATGAAAATTCGCTTCACGGCCAAGCAAGTGGAGCGTTTGTGCAGCATCCTGCGTGAGCAGGTGGATAGTGTGCGCAAACTCGAAAACGAGATTTACGACATCTGCGTGAACCGTGTGGGCATTCCGCGGGAGTATTTCCTGGAGCAGTTCCGCGGTCATGAAGTGTCAGGCAAATGGGTGGATGCATTTTCCGGCCACAGCGCCGCATGGTCTGAAACCTTTGTGCGCAATATTCCCGCCATCAATGAATTGCAGGGCAAGTTGCGCAGCATTCAGGACGCCGTGTCGCTGCCGTTGACCGACCTGCGGGCCATCAACAAGCAGATGGTATCCGGTGAAAACCGGGCTCGCATGGCCAAGCGTGAAATGATCGAGGCCAACCTGCGCTTGGTGATTTCGATTGCCAAGAAGTACACCAACCGTGGTCTGCAATTCCTGGACCTGATCCAAGAAGGCAACGTGGGCCTGATGAAAGCGGTGGACAAGTTTGAATACCGCCGGGGTTACAAGTTTTCGACCTACGCCACCTGGTGGATTCGCCAGGCGATTACCCGCTCAATTGCTGACCAGGCTCGCACCATTCGAATTCCGGTTCACATGATTGAGACCATCAACAAGATGAACCGCATCAGCCGCCAGATTTTGCAGGAAACCGGTATTGAGCCGGACCCAGCAACCCTGGCCGAACGCATGGAAATGCCCGAAGACAAAATTCGTAAAATCCTCAAAATCGCCAAGGAACCCATTTCGATGGAAACCCCGATTGGTGACGATGATGATTCGCACTTGGGCGACTTCATTGAAGACAGCGTGACCCTGGCACCGCAAGATGCTGCGCAATACAGCAGCCTGCGTTTTGTGACCAAGGACGTGCTCGATTCGCTCACACCCCGCGAAGCCAAGGTGCTGCGCATGCGCTTTGGTATCGAGATGAGCACCGACCACACGCTGGAAGAAGTGGGCAAGCAGTTTGACGTGACGCGCGAGCGGATTCGCCAAATTGAAGCCAAGGCACTGCGCAAGCTGCGCCACCCCAGCCGTTCCGACAAGCTCAAGAGCTTCCTGGAAGGCGAGTAAGTTTTGGTGCCCTGCTTGCGCGGGGCCTGAATTTTTCCCACCTTGGCGGGAAGTAAAATCGTTGTCTGGCGCATGTATTGCTCAGAGAACGGCCCACCGACAGGTTGCCACTTCGGGGCTTTCGGTGCTGTAGTTTCGGGCCTGTAGCTCAGTTGGTCAGAGCAGAGGACTCATAGCGTTAAGTTGTGCCGTACGTTTGGAAACGGCGTATGGGATGGTGTCAAATTCGGCGAACCCTAAGTGCGGTAACGCATACGGCAACGCCGAGCCAAGCTTCGATGCGAAAGCGTCGTTGAAGGTGTAGAGACTAGACGGCACCCACCTAAGGCGAAAGCTACGGTGAAGGCATAGTCCAGGGAGTGGCGAAAGTCACACAAACCCGAATCCTTTGGTCCAGGGTTCAAGTCCCTGCGGGCCCACCAACACGAAAAACCCCAACCATTTGGTTGGGGTTTTTTCTTTTCCATTTCCTTGAAATACGTGTTGATTGACATCCAAAATTCACGCTGTTGATGACACTGTTCTCTGCACAGCAAGGTGGCTGAAGTGCAGTACTTCGCTTCGGCCATCGAGCGAAAACCAACGGATACCAAGTAGGGGCAATACGTTAGCCAAGTTGAAGCCGTCGACCTAAGCAGATCGATTGACAATGCCCAAAAGCATGAACCACAGCCGACCAAATGGCCACTAAAGAGAACGTGAACCGGGCATCGGCCCAGAGTGGAGGGTTTTAGCATGATCGGTTGGTGGATCGTCGTATCGACACATACCCCGCAAGAACGCGATCAAGCAGACCAAGACACCAAGCTGGCTGCAACTCTGGCGCAGTGGGAAGCCGGTGCAGACGGTATCTGCTGGATTGAGCGGCTGACCGAGCAGGGCAAGGCTGCGAAGCTATCGGGTAATGGCTACCCAAACCGTTACACGGCCAAGGCCCACGATGTGCTGCCATTGCTGGATGCAGCATCGCCGACCGACGGCGGAACCCTCATCATTGGCGATGACTACGTAATGCCATCCAACTGGCGCGGCAAAATCGAGTTGTATGACGAGCGGATAGCCGCTTGCCATGCAGACCACGTGCTAACCATCGACGCATGGGACCAGTCATGAAGACGGGCGATCCGATGATTCTGTTTTTGGATCGGCTGCTTCAACTCGCCCCTACCTCAGTCCGGACTGGAAATCGTGTTGTACGGGACTTGAATCCCGACGCTCATCTTCAATTTAACTAAGGCAATTCCGGATGCCACTCAATACCTTCGCAGCGGAGTTTTTACACGGTAATTTGCCTATCGATCTCATTTGATAGTACATTAATAATCAATTGATATTATGCAGGGGCTTCTCATGACGACTGCTCTCCAAAAAACTTTACGTACTCGCAAAGCCAAACCTGTGCTTCCCTCATCTGCGCAGTCCACGAAAACTAAAGGTGGTATCGACAGTTATGTAAGGGCGGTGTACAACGCCAGCCCGCTTGAATTGGTCGAGATGGAGCGGGCGGGGGTGCCCGGCGCTGTGATAGCAGATTTGTCTCAGCGAATGGATATCCCATCCAAACGCATTTACGAAATGCTGCGCATTCCACCAGCAACAGCAGCACGTAAAGCCGCGCCGGGTGTTGTGTTGGATGGACGGGCAGGCTTGGCCGCAATTGGAATGATTAAGCTCATCACGGTTGCGCAAAGTATTGTGGATGACAGCACTGCACCCAGTGCTGACCAGTTTGATGTGGTGAAGTGGTTGGGGCAGTGGATAGAGCAACCTCAGCCCGCCTTGGGCGGGCAAAAACCGTCTGAGCTTTTAGATACACCAACAGGTATTGAGCTGGTGTGCCGTGTGCTGGGTGCTCTTCAAAGCGGAGCCTATTTGTGAAGTTGTGGCGTATTGCAAGCAAAACGCGATCACGGCTTGCAAACGACCTGAGCGGCACTGGGGCAGCCTTGTTCCCAGGCCGGTGGAACACATATCAACAACCCGTTCTGTATTGCTCGCCCAGCATTGCGTTGGCAGTACTAGAAACCGCTGCACACATCAATGATGCTGGTTTACCACTGAATCGCTTTTTGGTGAGTATTGATGTGCCTGCTGCGGTGTGGGCGCAGCATGAGGTGGCCGACATTGCCAAGCTTCCCAAGGGTTGGTCGAGTATTCCTGCTGGACAAACCAGCGCAAAGTTTGGGTCTGATTGGTTAACAAGCCAACGCTCACCCATTTTGTTGGTGCCTTCTGTGATTGTTCCAGAAGAGTGTGTGGCACTGATCAATCCCTTGCATCCTGCTGCGTCAAAAATATCCGCTCAGGTGGTTCGGCCTTTTGAATACAGCGCACTGTTCCGGTCGGGCCAGGGTAAGCAGGGTTGACGCTGCACCTGGCCCCACCAGCATGACGTTGCCCTGTCAGTGCCCCCCACCCAAATACGCCGCTTTCACAGCCGGGTCGGTTTTCAATTTGTCGGCTGGCCCATGTACGGAAATTTTTCCGTTCTCCAACACGTAGCCATAGTCGGCCACATTCAATGCTGCTGCTGCAAACTGCTCCACCAGCAACATGGTCACACCCTCACTTTTTAGGCGGCCAATGATGTTGAACACCTCTTCCACCAAAATCGGCGCCAGGCCCATGGAAGGTTCGTCCAGCAGCACCACCTCGGGGTTGAGCATGATGGCGCGGGCCATGGCCAGCATTTGCTGTTCACCGCCAGACAATGTGCCCGCTTGCTGCGTCCGTCGCTCTTTCAAGCGCGGAAACAATTCCATGGCTTTTTCAAGGTCGCCTTTCACATCGCCTTTGCTGCGGCTGCCGGTGTAGCGCGGGAAGGCACCCAGAATCAGGTTGTCTTCAACGCTCATGGTGGCAAACACGCGTCGACCTTCGGGCGAATGGGCCAGGCCCAGCCGCGCAATGCGGTGCGAGGGCAGGGCATCAATGCGTTTGCCGTCCAGCGTGATTTCACCGTGGGTGGGTTTGATCATGCCCGACACAGCGCGCATGGTGGTGGTTTTGCCTGCACCATTGGAGCCAATCAGCGTGATCACTTTGCCCTTGGGCACGTCAATCGAAATGTTGTGCAACACCTTGACCTGACCGTACCCGGCTTCCAGATTTTTAATCGATAACATCGTCGTCGTCCTTGTTCTGCAGGGTCAGGCGGCTTCGCCACCGAGGTAGGCTTCCACCACCTTCTCGTTGGTTTGCACTTCGGCTGGGGTACCTTCCGCAATTTTCTGTCCGAAGTCCAGCACGGTCACGGTGTCGCAAATGGCCATCACCATGTCCATGTGGTGCTCAATCAGAATCAGCGTGATGCCGTGCTCCCGAATTTTGTGGATGATGGCCACCAGCTCTTTGATGTCTGGTGCAGTCAGGCCCGCAGCAGGTTCATCCAGCAACAGCAAGCGGGGGTCCAGCGCCAGCGCGCGGGCAATTTCCAGCAGGCGCTGTTTGCCGTAGGGCAGGTTGCGGGCTTCTTCCATCGCCAGGTCGGCCAGTCCCACAAAGTTCAGCAGGTTCATGGCACGGGCGATGGCTTCTTTTTCTTCGCGGCTGTGCCGTGGCAGCTTCAGGGCCACTTCCGGCAGCGTGCTGCGGAAGGTGTGGTGCAGGCCCACCAGCACGTTTTCCAGTGCGGTCATTTCGCCAAACAACTGCACGTTCTGGAATGTGCGGGCAATGCCGTTTAACGCAATGTGTGCCGATGATTTGCCGTGGATCTGTTCTTCCACAAACTGAATGGCACCGGCCGTGGGCACATAAATGCCGGTCAGCACGTTCATCATGGTGGACTTGCCCGAACCGTTCGGGCCAATCAAGCCATGAATGCTGCCGCGCTGTACCACCAGGTCCACATTGTTCAGCGCCTTCACACCGCCGAACTGCATCAGCAAATTGTTGGCTTTCAGGATTTGCTCGGGGCCACTGCGCACAGCAGCCGAAATGGCATCCCGACCGTCAATGGCCGGTGCTGGGGGCATGGTGCGCTGGCCCACCAGCAGGTCGCGGCATTTTTTCACAAAGCCGACAATGCCATCTTGCAGGTAGTAGACCACCAGCAAAATCATCAAACCGAAAATGGTCAAGCGCCAGTCGGTGATGTTTTTCAGGCTGTACGCAAATACGGCCAGGCCCACCGTGCCCAACACGGGAATGAGCAGGGTACGGGGCTGTGCAATTTTGCGGGAAATGGCCACCAGTGAACCCACCAGCACCACCACCGCCAAAGCCAAGGCCACCATGCGGAAGGTGTGAATGTCGTCCAGCAATTTGGGCAACATCACGATGATGGTGGCGCCCAGAATGGCACCCAGTCGTGTTTTACGGCCACCCATGATAATGGCCAGCAAAAACAGAATGGTCAGTTCAAAGTTGTAGGTGTTGGGTGAAATGTACTGCTCGGAATACGAGTACAAGGCACCGGACAAACCGGCAAAGCCTGCACTCAATACAAAGGCAATCACTTTGTATTTGTAGACTGACACACCCATACAATCCGAGGCCACCGGGCTGTCGCGCAGCGCTTCAAACGCCCGGCCCAAATGGCTTTTCAAAATGCGGTGCACCACCAGCATCGACAGCCCCATCAACACAGCAACCAACCAGTAGTAATGTTCATCGCCCATGGCCACACCGTCGATGTGCGGTTTTGGAATGCGCACACCCATGGGGCCTTCGGTCAACCAGTCCATCTCGTTGATCAAAATCTGGATGATGGTGCCAAATGCCAGGGTGACCATGGCCAGGTAAGGCCCGGTAACCCGCAAGGCAGGCAGTGCCAGCACCGCACCAAACGCCGCGGTGATGGCAATGGCCGCTGGCAAGGTGATCCAAATGGGCGCATGCATGTGCATGAACAACACGCCGGCCGTGTAGGCCCCAATACCGAACAGGCCTGCATGGCCCAGCGACACTTGCCCGGTGTAGCCCACCACAATGTCCAGCCCAAACAGCAGGATGGTGTAGATCATGATGGTTTCAACCAGGTGGATGTAGTACGGATTGGTCTGCACCACCGGGAAGATGAAAATGGCCGCAAAGCCCAAGCCAATCAATAGTTTTTTCAATGCGTTCATCGCGATCACACCTTTTTAATGGCCAGCTTGCCAAACAGGCCAGCGGGTTTGATGGCGAGCACGAGCAGCAACAGCACCAAGCCTGGTACGTCTTTGTAGCCCGTGGAAATGTAGAAGCCGGTGGTGGTTTCAGCGATGCCTAAAATAATGCCACCCACCACCACGCCCAGGCCGCTGTTCAGGCCGCCGATAATGGCCACAGCGAATGCTTTCAGGCCCAGCACTGCACCCATGGTGGCACCCGTCAGGGTGAGGGGGGCCACCAGCACGCCAGCCAGTGCGGCGGTCATGGATGACAGTGCATACGAGAATGAAATCACCACGCCGGTGTTGATGCCCATCAGCGCAGCAGCATCGCGGTCATTCGATGTGGCGACCACGGCTTTGCCGTAAATGGTTTTGCGGTTGAAGAATTCCACCGCCAACATCATGAGAATGGCGCCGACCACCACCAAAATTTCCATGGGCAGCACATTGCCACCAAACACGTTGATGGGCATTTCCGGCAAAGGAGAGGGGAAACGGAAGTTGTCACGCCCCCAAATGTTCTCAGCGGTGTTCTTGAAAATAATCCCCAGCGCAATGGTGGACATGATCCAGCCAAATTCCGACTTGATTTTGATGGCAGGCCGCACACCGACTGCCTCCACCAGCCCGCCTTGCAACATGCCAAACACGCACACAATCGGCAGCATCAGCCAATAATTCAAACCCAGTTTTTCAACAATGGACAGGCCGACCAAAGCGCCCAGCATAAGCGCTTCGCCCTGTCCAAAATTCAGTGTGCCGGAAGTGGCGAAGGTCAACTGATAACCAAACGCAATCACGGCGTAAATCATCCCCAGCGCAATGCCGCTGTAGACGAGTTGCAATAGGATTTCCATACCCAGTCCTTCAGACGAGTGTTATTCAACAGCACGAAAAAAAGCGACTCCTTGTGAGAGTCGCTTTTGTGGTTTAGCCAATCAGGATTTTTTGGCTTTGTCTTCGGGGTGGGCGTAAATCACTTTGCCGTCTTTGACCAGGCCCATCACTGGAATTTCGTTGGTGATGGCTTCGTGGTTGTCCTTGGTGTAGGGCTTCTTGTAGGTTGTCACCACGCCTTCAACAGGCGCCTTCAGGTCTTCCAGTGCCTCGCGGATTTTTGGACCTTCAGTGGACTTGGCCTGCTCCATCGCAGCTTTCAGCAGGTAGATGGAGTCGTAGGCTTGTGCGGCCGACACAGGTGAGTCAATGCGGCCGTTTTTGGGGCTGAATTCCTTCAGGTATGCGTCGATGAATGCTTTGCGCTTGGGTGTGTTGGGGTCCTGAATGAAGGTTTGCGGCATGATGGCGCCGTTACCGTTTGCGCCAGCGGTGTCGATGAAGTTGGCCATGGACAGTGTCCAGCTGCCAATCATCGGTACCTTCCAGCCCAGCTTGGCCATGCCGTTGGCGATTTGTGCCAGCTCAGGGCCAATGCCGTAGGTGAGCACAGCCTCAGCGCCAGCCTGGCGGGCTTTCAACAATTGCGCGGTCATGTCCACATCACCAATGTTGAATTTCTCTTCCGTCACGGGTTTGATGCCTTTGGCAGCCAGGGCTTTTTCCAAGTCCTGGCGGCCCAACTGACCGTAGTTGGTCGAGTCGGCCAGAATTGCCACCTTCTTGAAACCACGCTTGGTCACCGCTTCTTCCACAATCATGGGCGACTGAATGAAGTCAGCGGCCGAATTGCGGAACACGTAGTTTTCGGGTTTGTCGGGAAACTGTTTGGTGATGATGGTGCCGGTGGCCACGTTGTTCATGACCGGAATTTTGGCATCTTCATAAAAACGCTGGGCGGCCAAAGCCACGCCGGTGTTGATGAAGCCCACGGTGGCAACCACCTTTTCTTTTTCAATCAGCTCTTGCGCAATTTGCACACCGCGCTCGTTCTTGGCTTCGTCGTCACGCTCCACCAACTGAAGCTGGCGGCCCAGAATACCGCCCTTGGCGTTGATCTCCTTGGCGGCCAGGCGAACGCCGTCGCGCATGCTCACACCCATGGAAGACGAACCGCCCGTGAACGGTCCCGATACACCGATTTTGATCGGCTCTGCAGCCAGTGCTGACGACGCAGCCACGGCAAATGAACATGCAACTACAAATGAATTCAACCGGAATTTCATGCCTTGCTCCAACCTTTGTGAGTGTTGAGAAAATATTGTTGTGGTTATGTGGTGGTGTTTGAAAACACACCAGTGCCACAACGATAGCGCAGCATTTTTGTAGAAATCATCGGGACAAACCCGGTTTAGGGTTATCCCGTTGATGCAGTTCGATGGTGTTCAAGAGGCGCGTTTGTATTGGGCTGGCCACTCGATGGCGGTGTTCAATTCACGGGCTGCCAGCAAGGGCCACAGCGGGTTGCGCAGCAGTTCGCGCCCCAAGAGCACAAGGTCAGCGTGACCGGTTTGCAGCAAATCATCGGCCTGTTGGGCTTGCGTAATCAGGCCGACTGTGGCGGTCGGCAAGCCTGCTTCTGCGCGAATGCGTTGGGCAAACGGGGCCTGAAAACCGGGCGCTGCCGGAATTTTGGCGGTTGGTACCATGCCCCCGGTGGACACATCCACCAGGTCCACACCCAGTGCTTTGAGGTGTTTGCAAAAAGTCACGGTGTCCTCAATGGTCCAGCCACCGTCCACCCAGTCGGTGGCCGATACACGCACCAGCACCGGCAAATGGTCGGGCCACACGGCGCGAACAGCCTTCACCACAGCCAGCGGAAACCGCATGCGGTTGTCCAGCGATCCGCCATAAGCATCCGTGCGCTGGTTGGCCAGTGGCGACAAAAACTGGTGAAGCAAATACCCGTGGGCTGCATGCACCTCCACCACCTGGAAACCCGCGGCCAATGCGCGTTGGGCGGATGCAGCAAATTGACCAATCAATGCCTGAATGCCTGTTTCATCCAGCGCGGCCGGTGCTGCATAAGCATCACCGAACGCAATGGCCGATGGGCCTACCGTGGGCCAGCCACCTTCCGCCGCCGTCAATGTGCGCTGCGCTTGCCAACCCAGGCCAACACTGGCTTTTCGCCCGGCATGGGCCAGCTGAATGCCAGCCACGGCACCTTGCTGTTCAATCAATTGGCGCAACGGGTCCAATGCCTGTTGCTGTGTGCTGTTCCACAAACCCAGGCAACCCGGGCTGATTCGACCTTCTGCACTCACCCCGGTCGCTTCAACGATGACCAAGCCTGCACCACCCAAGGCGCGGCTTCCGTAGTGCACGGTGTGCCATGTTTGGGGTACGCCATCCACCGCCGAATATTGGCACATGGGCGACATGCCGATGCGGTTTTTGAGTGTGATGCTGCGAAGTGAAAGGGGTTCAAACAAGTGGGACATGACGGGGTACTCCAGAAAAATGAACAGCAGGCTCACCGGGTGAACCTGCTGCGCATTGTAGACCCCTTGTGGGCGATGGATGTGCGATCAAGCCTGTTTGGCTTTCAGGGCGCGTCGTGTTCCCGCAGGCCGACGCGATTGTCGGAATGTGTCACTGAGCATTTGCGCTGTAGCGGACAAACCACCCACCAGCAGTGCGACAGCCACTGTGGACTCGAACCCGTGGAACAGGGTTGTGCCGTTGAGGTTCAGCAAAATGAACGTGGGCACAGCCGAGGCCACTGCATGCGACAAGGCATTGTTGAAGGTCTTCATGGTTGATCTCCTTTGAAACGTTAATGACCAACGGTTCAACAATACCCCGGGGCAACTAGAGTGTCACTACCAAAGTGTACAGTTGTACACAAAATAGAATCAATCTTCCAAAGTCCTTGAAAATTCATGAAAAGTTCATAATTGAAGGCTCGAAAAACGCCGGTGTTTCAGGCCTGTCAAACAGTCAGCCCACGAAGGTGACGCGCTTTTGAGTACACTGGCGCCACACCTTACTTCGCGCCGTTTGCATGAAGCCCATCCCGGTCCAAAGTTTGCAGGCCACGGCACTGCTGTTGTCCATCACTGCGCTGGTGGAGTTGATTCTGCTGGACTACAGTCCGCTGGCATCCATCACGTTGTATCTTTTTGCGGTGGTGGTCTCTGCCTACAACTTTGCGCGCGCGGTATCGTTGGCGGTCGCAGTGTTGTCGTATCTGCTGGTGAATTACCTCATCGTCGACCCCCGCTATTCCCTGCATGTGCCAGACCCGCGTTCGTATTTTGTGTTGGCCGCTTATTTGGGTACCTCACTGTTGGTCAACACGCTGGTGCAAAAGCTGAAAGACAAAACCGATGAAGCCGAGCGAACCCTGGTCCGCCTCAAAGAGGCCCAGGAGGGTTTGATACAAACCCATGAAGAGCGGGTGAAAGGCCAACTGCTGGCTTCATTGTCGCACGACATGCGAACACCACTGACCGCCATTTTGGGTGCTTCCACGTCACTGGGTACCCAATATGATCGATTGCAGGATCATGAACGTCGCCAATTGATTTCCTCGATTGAACATGAGGCTTTCCACTTGGTGAGTTCTGCCGAAAATGTACTGGCTTTGGTCAAGCTGCGCTCGCTGAAGGCCTTGCCACAGCCCCAGGCCTGGCAATCCATTTCTGAAATTGTGGAAACCACGGTGCGCCGCTACCGCTTGCGCAAATTGCCCTGTGGCATTGAGGTGCACATGCCCAACCCACCGTTGTTTGTCAAAGGGGATGCCCTGCTGCTGGCGCAGGCACTGGCCAATCTGCTGGACAATGCCCTGGCGGCGACCCTCCGTGGAAATGTTACAGCAGGCTCACCGATTGAGCCTGTAGTGATTGAATGCGTCACCAATTCAACCAGCAGCCCGCCGTGCATTGAATGGTCGGTGAGTGACCGTGGGCGGGGTTTTCCGGCACACTTCAACACGGCCAATATTCAGGCTTTTGACGAGCAGGCGCGACAAGCCACCGCCACGGGTTACGGCTTGGGTTTGGTGATTGTCAAAACCATCACAGAACTGCACCATGGCACCCTGCGCATTCAGAACAGGCCAGGTGGCGGTGCCACCGTCACCCTGGCGTTTGAATGGCGTGAACAACCCGATTGGACCAGTGATGAACCTTAGGCCCCGAATTCTGGTGGTGGAAGACGACACCCACATCGCCCGATTGCTGCAAACAGCACTGGGTGTTGAAGGCTATGAGGTGATTTTGTTTGGCACGCTGGCCGCGGTGAATGCCGCATTGCCCGACCCGAGCGCCTCGCTGATTTTGCTGGACCTTGGCTTGCCCGATGGGGATGGTTTGGACTGGTTGCGCCGCCAGCGCAACGGCACCAGCGCCGGCGTGATCGTGTTGTCGGCGCGGGGCGCAGAGGATGACAAGGTGACAGCCCTGGACTTGGGGGCGGATGACTACATCGGTAAACCATTCGGAGTCAATGAGTTGCTGGCCCGCGTGCGTGCAAACTTGCGTCGGCAGGGTGGCGTGCAAAACCTGGCCACAGCCACCACATTGGCAACCGGTGATTTGGTGATTGATGTGGAGCATGAGGCGGTGTACCGCGCGGGCGAGAAAATTCACCTTACTGCCAAGGAACTGAAAACCCTGATGATTTTGGCTCGCGCACCGGGCAAGCTGGTCAAGCAGCGGGAGTTGCTGCAAACCGTCTGGGGGCCAGAATACCTGGACGACACGCACTACCTGCGCATTCTCATGAGCAAGCTTCGGGCAAAGCTGGAAGAAAACCCGTCAGAGCCCCGGCTGCTGTTGACTGAACCGGGTTTAGGGTATCGGCTCCAGTTGCCCTGATTTTTACGTTTTTTTTACGGCCCCTGTGTTCCCATAGCTCACCAAATTCCCAACAATAAAGAGACAGAGTTCATGGAGACAACAGGGCGACGACTGCTCGGACGGACCGTGTCCGAGTGGTTTTTTGGCTTGCCGATCATTGGCTTGCTGATTTTTACTCTCATCATCGGCACCGGCGAAATGGTGCACGGTCAATTGCTGAAAATCGGTGAATCGATGTTCGGCGTACCCGAGCAGGGCATCCAGTACTTCATGCTGCGGGGGGACAACCCCCAACCCACCTGTACTTTGGTCACGGATATTGATGCGGAGGTTGCGCGCCAAATGGCTGCGCCCAAGGCCGATGACAGTGGTTTGGGCGACCTGATGGGCGAGATGGCACCCGCCAATCCTGATGAAATCCGCGAAGCGGTGGTGGCCGCCAACAAACTCTGTCAGGAAGAAACAGACCGCTACACCAAGGTCGCCAAGCTCATGACGGGCAAGCTCAAAACCTTCACCTCGGTTGAAACCGGGTTTTTCGACCTTTTCAAAACCGGCACGGAAAACAGGCCCCTGGTGCTGCTCATCATGGTGGCACTGGCTGCGGTGATTACCACCGTGGGCGTGCATCACGTGGTTATTCGCCCGCCACTGACTGTGCTGGATTACCGGTTTGGCACTGGTGCCATTGGCATTGCCAGTATTTTTGGTGCCATTTCCTCGGTGGCCTACTACAACATCTCGGCCAACGCCGGGGTGAAGATGGAACACCCCATCACCCACTTCATCTGGATTGCCTTGTTTGTTACGCTGGCTGGCATCAGTCTGAAACAGGTTTTGCGTCCGCCCACCCACCTCAAAAAAGGCGGGACGGTGTTCAGCGCCATGCTGTCGGTGCCTCTGTTCGGCATGATGGGCATCGTGGCGGGCGTGTATTTCTTCACCCATGGCAACTGGCCAGGTTTGGCGATTTACGTTAACCAGTTGCTGGAATTGCCCAGCATTTTCCTGAGCCTGGCCTTGTATATTTGGGCCGGTATGTTGCTCAAGCAAAGCCGCATTGTTGATTTGTTCATGAACATTCTGCGGCCCTGGAAGTTGTCGCCGGAGCTGCTCACCTACATCATCTTGCTGGCCGCAGCCTTGCCCACTGCGTACACGGGTGCCTCCGGTATTTTCGTGATTGCAGCCGGGGGCATTGTGTACAACGAGGTTCGGGCAGCAGGCGGTACACGCCAGTTTGCGCTGGCTGCCACGGCCATGTCGGGTTCGTTGGGCGTGGTGTTGCGCCCCTGTTTGCTGGTGGTGCTGATTGCAGCGCTGAACAAACAGGTCACCTCCAGTGCGCTCTACCACTACGGCTTCTATGTATTCCTGCTGACGTCCACGCTGTTTTTCATTTTCTCGCAGTTGACCCGTCGCAAGAAGGCCGCGGTAGAACGCCCATTGGTGGCCTTGCCGAAAATGATGCGTGAAATCGTGCCGGTGCTGCCCTATGTGGCCCTGGTGATGGCGGTTGTGTTGGGCTACAAATACCTGCTGGACACCGAGCTGAACGAAAGTTCTGCACCGGTGATCATGCCCGCCATCATGTTCATTCTGTTGGTGTTTGACAAATTGCGCACGCCCAAAGGCTCGCTGGGTGGCGTGAGTGAGCACGGCCATGTGGATGATCGCAAGGAAGGTGTTGAACCCGCTATTCGGTTTGCCACCTCCGAGGCGGTGGGCCACATCGGCGCGCTGATCATGTTGATGGCGCTGTCATTGGCGATTGGTGGCGTGGTTGAACGTTCTGGCATCATGGACTTGGCGCCCAAGACTTTCAGCAACGCATGGACTGCCATGACCTTCCTGATGATCACCAAGGTGATTCTGGGCATGGTGATGGATCCGTTTGGTGCGGTCATTTTGGTGTCGGGTACTTTGGCGCCCATCGCTTACAACAACGGTATTGACCCGCTGCATTTCTGGATGATGGTGTTGGTGGCCTTTGAATTGGGTTACCTCATGCCACCGGTGGCGCTGAACCAGTTGTTGACCCGCCTGGTGATTGGCGACGACGAGGTGCGTAAGGCCGACAATGAGGTCAAACGCAAATCCTTTTACTGGCGTTACGAACGGTGGATTTTGCCCACCGTGGTGATGACGGTTGGCATGTTGATCACCGCCTACGGTCCGCTGGCTGTGCAGAAGTTTGAGGTGCTGAAGCCGTTGGCGCATCTAATTCGTCCCGCTGAGCATGATGCGGCTGAACCGGTGCCAGTCAGTGAGAATCAACCCGCTGCGGCAGGTGTTGCCGAACCGGTGGACGCTGCCGCGCTGCCGGTAGAACCTCAGCCCGTGGAGGCGCCTTCCGAGCCCATTCCCACCGCTGAACCTGCAGCGCTGTCATTGCCAGCCAGCGCCGCGTTGCCCGCTGCTGCAGATCCTGCTGGCGAAATCGATGAGGCACTCATGACTTGGGCCACGGCATGGTCCAACCGGGATGTGGGAGCCTACTTGGCCGCATACTCACCCGACTTCGTGTCTGCCAAAGGGGTGAAGCGCCCTGCATGGGATTCCGAGCGCAAGCAGAAAATTGAATCGAAGCAATCCATTTCCATCCGCTTGAAAAACACCCACATCGAGGTGCAGGGCGACACGGCCACGGCTGAGTTTATTCAGGAATATCAATCGGATGTTCTGAAAGAAACCAGCAAGAAGCGTGTCACCTTTGTTCGCAAGAACGGTGCATGGTTGATTGCGAAAGAAGACAGTCGTTAACTTGCGCCACGGCAGGTCCTGACTTTTTTTGATGGATTTGCAACACCTGTTTCGACACACCCGTGGCGGAGCAGGCAACGCGGGTGGTTATCACGTACACTGAGGGCATTCTTGAGTGTGCGTGCATGATCCCATGCTGAAATTCTTTCGATTGACTGTGGTCGGGTTGGCCGGCTGGTTATTTAGCGTCTCGCTGCATGCCGAGCCGCCCGTGCGAATTGCAGTCTCCAACACGGTTCTAAGCTTGCCAGTGTACGTTGCTGATGCAGAAGGCTTTTTCCAGCAAAATGCGGCGGCTGTAGAATTGCTGCCTTGTGTGGGTGGTGTGCGCTGCATGGCCATGATGCATGATGGTGCTGCAGACCTTTGCACAGCCACCGAGTTACCGGTGGTGTTCAGCAGTTTCAAGCGGCGTGATTTCGCCATCCTCACCTCGTTTGTTTCAACATCCAACGATTTAAAACTGGTGGTTCGCCGGGATTCCGGTGTGAAGCTGGCTTCTGATCTCAAAGGCAAGCGGATTGCCTACATCAAGGGAGCGGCCAGTCAGTATTTCACCGATCTGATCCTGCTGTACCACGGCATCAACCCCCAGCAAGTGGTGCTGAAAGAAATGAATCCGGACCAGACACAGGACCTGTTGCGCAGTGGGCAGGTGGATGCGGTGGTGGTGTTGGAGCCCTATGCGTCCAAGGCGGCGCAAGATTTGGCTGACGAGGTCAGCATTGTGAAGGTTCCACGTTTGTACACAGAGACGTTCAACCTGATCGGCACCAAGGCCATTCTGGATGGTCGTCCGGAGGCCATGGAAAGAATTGTGAAGTCGCTGCAGAATGCCAGTGACTTCATCAGTGCCAACCCCGAGCGTGCCAAAAAAATCCTGTCTGTTCGTTTAAAAATATCACCGGACTTGGTGGGCCGAATTTTCGATGACTACCGGTACAAGCTGAGTTTGAACCAGTCCCTGATGCGGACCATGGATGGCCAGGCCAACTGGGCTGTTCGTGAAGGGCATGTGCCGCGCGGAACGACCATTCCCAACTACATTCAGTTTGTGAATCCAGCCTTTTTGCGCAAGGTGGATCCCCAGGCCGTTACCCTGCGGTAGTACGTGGCATGCGGGTCTCCAGCAAAATCAATTTGACCATTGTCAGTACCCTGGTCTGCGTGTTGCTGATGATTGTGGGCAACGTCTGGATTCTGCGCCAGCAATTCAGCGATTTGAATCAGGCCGAGTATGCGCAGGACATCACGCGCCTGTCGGCCAATCTGCTGGGTTTGACCCAGGAATATGTGTTGTTCAAGTCCCCCACTGCCGTGCAAAGCTGGTATGCCACCTACGATGCGCTCACAGCACGGTTGTCCAGCCTGAAAACCACGCCGCAACACAGTCAGGACATGGACGATTTTGAACAGGGCGTGCTAGAAATCAAACCGATTTTCAATGAATTGATTGCGATCGCGCAATCCGCCGACGAAAACTCGGCGGCATTCCAGATTCGCCGTGAGCAGTTGATTGTGGACCGCTTGGTGACCGAAGCCCAGGTGATTGTGGAGATGGGGCACGCCTTGTCCACCGAGGTCAACAAACAGCAGCGCAGCGCCTTGCAAACGCTGGTTTTGATCACTGCACTGGGCCTTGGGTTTTTTGTCGTGGTCATCGTGTTGCTGGTGGTGTTGCTGCGCTGGGGGGTGCTCAACAGCCTGCTGACATTGCAAACCGCCGCCAATGCCATTCGGTCTGGCGACCACAGTGCTACTTGCGAGGTGTCTGGCCAGGATGAAATTGCCGAGGTGGCGATGGCGGTCAACCAGATGGCGCAGAGCCTGGCTCGCCAAAATGAAGAGCTTCGACATGCTGAAGAAAAAGCGCAGCTGGCCAGTCGCGCGAAAAGCGATTTTTTATCGACCATGAGTCATGAAATCCGCACACCATTGAACGGCATTGTGGGCCTGAGCTACCTGCTCAAAGACACGGCCAGCTCGGTCAACCAACGGGTGCTGTTGGAAAGCCTGGAGAAGACCTCCCGCAATCTGATCGATCTGGTCAGCGATGTGCTGGACATTTCCAAGATTGAGTCGGGCAGCATGGATTTGGAGGAACGCGAGTTTTCGGTGCTGGACTTGCTGGACAAGTTGGGTGGGCTGATGTCGGGCGCTGCAGCGGGCAAGTCGCTGGAGTTGATCATAGACCCATCTCCGGATTTGCCCTTGCAGGTGGTGGGTGATGAACTTCGAATTCGGCAGATGGCGGTGAACCTGGTGGGCAATGCTGTGAAGTTTACGCACCAGGGCTTTGTGCGGCTGGTCATGGAGGCGTTGGAGGTGCGTGGCCAAGGTTTACAGCTCCGGATGGCTGTGCATGATTCGGGTGTGGGTTTGGCTGAAGAGGCCAAGCAGCACCTGTTTCAGAAATTCTCACAAGCCGCTGTGTCGGTGGCTCGCGAGTTTGGTGGTTCCGGACTTGGGTTGAGCCTGGTTAAACGTTTGGCAGAGTTGATGGGCGGCCGCGTTGGGTTTGACAGTCGCCTGGGCGAAGGCAGCTGTTTCTGGGTGGAGGTTCCCTTGCGTTTGCCCGATTCTGTGACATCGGCGGCATCACCCCGCCGGGCCAGGGACGACATGGCCCGACGCCAATTGCCAGTGGTGCTGGTTTCGCAAAGTGAGCTGCAGGTGCAAGCACTTCGCAATGTGAGCCGATGTTTGGGCCGAAGCCTGCATGTGGTGGCCGATGTGTCTGGCCTGGCCAGCCAGTTGCCCTTGATCCGCTCGCAGTTTCCCGAGGGCACACTGTTGATCATTGTGGATTTCGAGGCCCATCAGGGCATTCGGGAGTCGGTGGTTCGGGTTGTCCAGTCCAGTTCGCTGGGGGATGTGCGGTTCGTGATGCTGGCCAAGGGCGGTGATGCCCGCGACTTGCTGGATCAGCAGCTGGATGATTCAGTCACGGCTGTGGTGGTCAAGCCGCTCACCCCGCTGCAACTTCAGCAATTGCTGAGTCCGGCACCCATCGAGCCCGATGACCTCTCGCTGGCTGAGCAAGGGCAGGGGCTTCGAGTGTTGATCGTCGATGACAGCGAATTGAACTTGAAAGTACTCGAGGGGATATTGAAGGGCCGGGGTTATCGAACCCTTCGTGCGCGCCACGGACTGGAAGCGGTGAGCCTGTTGAAACTGCCAGACCATGGGTTTGATGCCGTCATCATGGATGTACAGATGCCTTTGATGGACGGTTTGGAGGCCACCGAACACATCCGGACCCTGTCGTTCAACGCGCGTTTGCCCATCATTGGCTTAACCGGTGAAGTGGAGCCTCAGGACGAGCGCCGTGCGCTGCAGGCCGGCATGGACGCAGTGCTGCCCAAACCCTTGCAGCCGGATGAACTCTTGAGCACACTGGCCAAACTATTGCACGGAAAGAATCCGTCAAACCTCGCCTCCAAGGAGACATGAACCATGAAATTGCTGTTGAGTTGGGTGTTGTACGCACTGGCACTGATGGCGGTGGCCTACCTGTTGCCCGGGGTGCATGTGAATGGTTTTACGTCTGCGTTGTGGGCTGCGCTGATTTTGGGATTGGTCAACACTGTGGTCAAGCCTGTGTTGACCATTTTGACGTTGCCGCTCACGGTGCTCACCCTGGGGCTGTTTTATTTTTTGCTCAATGGGCTCATGTTCTACTGGGTGGGCTCGGTGCTCAGCGGTTTTCGGGTGGACGGGTTTTGGTGGGCGGTGCTGGCCGCTTTGTTATATTCGGTGTTTGCAACCTTCCTCAATTCACTGGTGTTCAAGCCCGACGTGAAAATCGAGCGCTTGTAAGTCCAACAGCGCAAGGCCTTGCCACACCAACCGCAGTGCCAACAGGGTAAGGGTCCAGTCCAGCGCCGTTTTGAAATGTCGCTCGGGCAAATGGCCCAATAACCTGGCGCCCACGCGGTTGCCAGCCAGGGTTGCCAAGGTCAGCCCCAGCAGCAAGTCCCAGTGGTTCCACAATTCCACGTTCAGACTTGAGAACGCGATGAGCTTCAGGCCATGCTGAATGGTCATGGCCATGCCATGGGTGCCCACCACGGTCATGCGCTGCCATTGCTTGGGCAATACGCTCATGACCAGGGGGCCGGTGGCACCCAGCACCATGCTCAAGCCCGTGGTGATGCCGCCAGACGCAGCCGGGTGCCAGGCTTGCAATTTGAGCCATTGCGCGCGCCAGGTGGCCACCAGAATGAAAATGCCCAGCACCACCATACCCCAGCCCTGCGGCACCCACAGCGCCACCGGTGTGACCACCCCTGTACCGAGAATGGCACCCACGGTGAATGGTTTGATGTAGGCCCAGTTGATGTGCCGATGCTGCACCCACACCCGGTTGATGTTGGACAGAAATTGCGCTGCACCGTGCAGGGGAATGAGAACCGATGGTGGCAGCAACTGCGCCATGATGGCCAGCAGAATAACGCCACCACCAATGCCCAGCGTGGCGGTCACGCTGGAAGTAAAAAATGCAGCGAGGCTCAACAGGATTAACAGGCTCATGGCATGCGCTCGACAGTGTTCATCAACGACCCAGTTGAAGGGGTTGGGACAGTATCCACAAGCCCAACACCGTCAATGCCACCATGAGCCCCAGCACGGGCAGTTGACTCAGATTGGCTTGCCGGCGGGTTGGGCAGTGCGCAAAAGCCTGGTGGTGAGCCAGCACGGCTGACAGCACATGACCCGCCATGATCATGCCGAGCTGGATCCACCACACCAGTTGCGCGTTCAGTAGAATGGGCGAACGCCACAGGTTGCGGGTGCCTAACAGGTTCCAGCCACGGCCCACCGGGTCGGACAACAAGTGAACCATTTGCACACCTTGCGTCAGGATGAGTGTGAAATAGTGGGAGAGGCTGTAGGCCAGGACAATCGGCATCAGGGCAGGGCCGAACAGCAACACACCCTGGGCCAGTGAGAGTGGTGCGCGCCCCCAGCGCAAACCCCAATGCAGCGTTGCACAAAACACGGCACCCAGTGCCAATGGACTGAGTAAGAGTGTTGCCTGCTCAAACACGCCAAAAGCGCCACCCAGCAGGGCACTGGCCTGCATGGGGTTGGCCTTCAGTGCGGCTGACGAGTACCCAATCCATGGTGCGGCAGCGTCCACAAACCAGGGCCACACGGTGGTCAACCACCACTGCGTGTCCTTCAAACCGTCAAAAGCAGTGGTGGCAAACAGGCCCAGCACAAACACCACACTGGCCATGCTGGGTGCTGCATGCTGCAGGCTGGGGGTGGCTGATATTGCTCGAACACCGGACTGAATGTGCTGGCGTACCGACACGCCCAAACGGTGTAGCCAGTCAAAATACACACTGAACCAATCGACCTTGGCAAAAAATTCGGTGCTACCCCATAACCAGCAGCCCAGCAGCACATACGCCCCATAGAGGCTGAGCATCCAGGCCACGTCGTTGGGCCGGGTGTGGCCGAACAATTCCAGCCAGGCCATGCCCACCAGCCCCAACACGGCTGGCCAATGCGATAACCAGGCTGGATAGGGCAGGCGCTTCGTTTTCAAACCCCCAAACAGCAAGCGGTATGGGTGAACGTGTTGGAACCAATCGCCAGTGAACCCACCCAGCAATCCCATGGCGTACACACCGGCCAGTAGCCACAGTATCCAGAAGTAGGTCATGGCCAGGTTATTGTTTCGGTTTTGTGTGCCCGCAAAGCCTGCATACAATGCCAAAAAAAACACGACCAGGCTCACGGTTTGAGCCCATCGAATAAACCAACGCCGGTGTTGGGTGTTGGGTCGGCTTTTTGCGGTACAGGTGGTTGGCGCGTGTTGGGTTGGTTTGGACAGGGCTAGCAACACAAAGGTGATCAACAGCACCGCAGCGCTGGCCCATGCAACCATCCAGAATGGCATGGGCAAGGCAAATATCTGACCAAAGCCATGGGCCATGCACACGCTTGGCGAACTGGCACTGAGTAGGATAAAGGCTAGACGAAGGGCCTTGTTCATGGGCAAGGCAACCCTGTTATTTGGGGTAGGACTCAATCACGCCCAAAATGGCCTCGGCATGGTGCAACTCCATTTCGAATGCACCGCTGTCCTTCACTGGAATGCTCACGCGCGTGGTTTGGCCGGCTGGCAATGGGATGGTTTGATCAATGCCGTGCACGTGCAATTCATCGGCCTGGTCGGTAAACACCAAAAACTCGGCTTTACCGCCCACGGTGGTGGTGAATCGGATGGGTTCTGACGTCAGCTTGCCACTGAGCACTGTAAGTTGCGGCAGTGCCTGCGCCGACTCACCGGTGGGGGCATTGCGGGCGCTGGCGGGCGCAGGTGCCGGGGTTTGCAGCGACTGGATATACAAAAAAGCCCGGGCCAGCACGGCGCTGACCAAGGCCAGGTAAACAAGAGCGCGTTTGTTCATGGATTGATTTTGCTGCGTTTGGCCTGGGTACGTTCCCACATTTGAATATACACCTCGGCCGAGTTGTACAAGGCTTTCAATGCCTCGTTGCCGCCTTCCAGTCGAACTTCTTCCACCCAGTCCGCCTTCAAGCCATAGTGGGCTTGGCCTTCTGCGTTGGCATCGTAAATTCGTTCACCACTTTTTTGTTGGTCAAATTTGACCGGGCTGACGGATTTGTTGAACACACCGTCCCAGTCCTTGCCCGAGAAGAGTGTGAACGGATACTTGACGGGTGGGCGATCTGCACCGCGTGGACCGGCTTGGGCACCCAGGCCATTTGTGTCGGCACCATAGCCCACCGCAAAATCGTATTTGGGGCTTTTCAGGCTGCTGATCAGTTTGAAGTCCTGTGTCCAGGCCTGGGCATTGCCCTGGTAAGGGTAGACCAAACCGCCAGCGGCAATCATGCGGCGGGCCTGTTCACGGGTAATGCCGCCATGCGCACCGTGGGTGGACACCAAGGGGTAGGCTGGCACCTGGCGTTCGGCCAAATCAATCAAATCGCCTTTGATGGACAGTTCCAGGTGATCCACTTCGATGATGATGCCGCGCTCCATGAGTCGCTTGAAGGCGTATTTGCCAAGCTCGGTCAGGCCGCGTTTGTTGCATTGGCGGCGGTTTTCGGCCGATGGATACACGGGCAGGCCGGGGTTGTTGGCAATCACCGCCGAGCTCAGCGGGTCGTTACCCAGACCAGGCACGGACGTCATGACCGCACCAGGCTGGCGCAAAATGTAGTCCTTGTAGTTATTGTCGCCACCCGGGCAATCGTAGGTGGTCCAGAAAGCGCCGGTGTCCAGAAAGTTACCGCCGTTGAGCACCAATCCGTCAAAAATGCCGTTGCCGCCAAAGGCGTTGTCAAACTCATGAATCGGGAACATCTGCCGTACACCCAAGTTGTACAGGCGGTCCAGTTGCCGGTCAATTTCAGCCTGGTCGCATTGGGCTTGCCCCAGCTTCACGCCGCAATTGAACAGGTGTGAAATCTCAATGCCCAGCACCACTGCCAATTTGCCTTCATTGACCACTTTGCGGGCCTCTGCCGGTGTAGTCACAATGCGGAACCAACCTTTGCCGTTGCCGCCGTATTGGGCATCCACATAGCTTTCCAAGTCACGTGCAAAAGCAATTTGCGACACGGCACTGTCCATTTCATTGCAGTTTTGCGTGGGTTTGCCTTTGGTGTTGCGAACCAGATTACACAAGGTTTCGTTTTCCACCAGGTTGGTCACGAATATTCGCAAACCTGCTTTCCAGGCCCGTTCCAGCCATTTGTAGTAGAGGCCCTCGTGGGTGAGCGAGTCGGCCGCCGGCCAGTCGTTGAAGGTGGGCCAGCCCACTGTGTCGTGGGTCGCTTGCGGCTGTACCTTGAAGAGGTTTTCCACCAGGTCCAGGCGGCCGTCCGGACCATGATCGGTTTGGCAGTTATCCAGCGCCTGGGTCACGCCGAACCGGTGAAACGGTCTGCCATGGTGGGCACCGCCCAAGAACGTGGTCGCGGTGATGTGGTTGTGCACATCGGCAAATCCTCGCAGTGCTTGGTTTTCACCAGCGCCAGTGAATGTGTCCCCGGTGGTATTGGTGGAAATCTCGGGGAAGTCGGCACAACCTTGGGTGGGCACAAAGCGGAACAGGGTGTTGCTCCCTGTGGCTGCCTTCTCGACAGACCCCAATGTGCTGCTGCTGTCCAGCAGTGCCAACTTCATTTGGGTTCCGGTGTTGGTGAGTGAGAAACCATCTCGACCTCGCTCATCGTCCAGCACCGACCATTCGATGCTGTCGGAATAGGCCGTGGTACTGGTCACCGGGGTTCCTGCGGTGTTACCCACACCTTGCATGAGCTGCTGATTGGCGTTGAACAGCATGTATTTGCCCAAAGCCGAGGGTTTGAGATACAACGGCGCTGCTTTGGACAGCAGGGTTTGATCCACCGCGTAGGTGCCGCCGGTGGTGACTGACACAAATTTTCCGCTGGCCACCGACTGCAGGGCATGGCACTGGTTGGCGATGTTGAACGCGGTGGGTTTGACCACCACTTCGCTGGGTGACGTGGGTGTGCCATTGTTGCCACCACCAGCCAGCGAGCCAGAATCGGAATTGCAGGCACCCAGTAGGGTGACTGCGGCCAGAAGGCCCAGGGCGCTCAGGCACCTGGCTGCACGATCAGATTGGTGGGGTTGTGTGCGCATGTCTCTCTACTCGACGTCGGGGTGGCCTTGAATGTGTAACAACTGTTACTTCCCGAACGCTGGAGCAGATTCGCTGGCTTGTCAGCAAAACCCCGGCTTTGTCAGAACTTTGACAGAAGCAGACTGCGTCGGGCTCAAGTATGGGTCGCTCAAGCCGATTGAACATGGGTAAAGGGCCTGTATACCCTCCCTGCTCCTTGGATCTGTTGGCGCGGGGGCGGTCTACACTGTGCGGCTAAGGTGTATGAGGTCATGTCATGACGTATTTGTGTGAACAGTCCCGACTGCCGATTTTGCTCGGTCAATCCAGCCATTTGCTGGCCAAAGTCATGGATGACCAGGTGGGCATGCATGAGCTCGCCCGATCCATTCAGCTTGACCCCGTGTTGAGCGCCAAATTGCTGCGGGTGGCCAATTCCCCGTTTTATGGCGTGAGCGGTCAAATCAGCAACATCGAAGACTCCCTGGTGGTGATCGGTCTGGCCAGTGTGCGGGGCTATATACAGGCAGAAATGCTGCGGGGCATTACCCAGTTTCCGCCCTGGAATGAAGTGAATCTGGAGCGATTCTGGGGCCAGGCCCTGTGGATGGGGTGCGCCGCATACACGCTGGCCAACCGGTGTGCGCTAAGTCCCGCACTGGCCATGTCCACGGGTTTGTTTCACAACATCGGGATGTTGATCCTGCTCGGGCAGGAAGGGGATGCTTACCAAGTGCTGTTCAACTGGGAAGAGGATGAAGACAAGCTGGCCCAGGTGGAGCGGGAACTGTTTGGCGTCGACCATGGGCAAATGGGCGGTGAGATGCTGGCCGTCTGGAAGCTGCCGCCAGTTATGGTGCATGCTGTGGCACAGCAATATGTGGACGGGCCTTTTCAGCCCGCCGCCTGGATGACCGAGATCCTGAAATGTGCCCATGTTCTGCACCGCCACCGTGAGGACCCACCCGAGGTGACGTTCCAGGCGCTGTCACCGGAGCACCGCACCCTGTTTGAACTCAAAAGCACCAACCTTCCCCGTTTTGAACGGGATGTGCAGTTGAAATACAACAACCTGATGCTGATGGTGGGCTACGGCAACAACGATTCCGGCGTCTGACCGATCTGTCACGGCAGCAGCACTGTGCACCCGGTGGTTTGACGGCTGGTGAGCAGTTCGTGAGCACGGCCCACATCGGCCAGCGGCATGCGCTGGTTGATGTGAACCTTCACCACGCCACGCATCACGACATCAAACAATTCATCGGCGCTTTCCTGCAGCTCGGCTGAATCCGCCGTGAAGCTGGCCAGGGTGGGGCGAGTGAGCACCAGCGAGCCCCGTTGGGCCAACCAGCCCAGGGGCACAGGGTCTACAGCCCCACTGGCATTGCCGAAACTCACCATCATGCCGCGGGGTTTCAGGCAGTCTAGCGACGTCACAAAGGTGTCTTTGCCCACGCTGTCATACACCACCGGCACGCCTTTGCCACTGGTCAGGGCTTTCACGCGCTCCACGGTGTTGTCTTCCGAGGTCACGATCACCTCGTCGCAGCCATTGGCCAAGGCCAATTCAGCCTTGGCGCGGGTGGAGACTGTACCAATCACCCGGGCACCCAGTGCCTTGGCCCACTGACACGCCAACAAACCCACACCGCCCGCTGCAGCATGGAAAAGAATGGTGTCGCCCGCTTTGACTGGATACACCCGGCGCAGCAGGTACTGCGCAGTCAAGCCTTTCAACATGATGGCCGCTGCGGTGTCAAAGCCAATGCCGTCGGGCAGTTTCACCAGCGGCTGTGCGGGCATGTTGCGCCGCGTGCTGTACGCACCCACCGGGCCGGATGCATACGCCACCCGGTCGCCCACCTGAAAGCCGGTCACGCCTGGCCCCACGGCGGTAATCACCCCAGCCGCCTCGGTGCCCAGGCTGCTGGGCAAGGGCAGAGGGTACAAGCCGGTGCGCCAGTACACTTCGATAAAATTCAGGCCAATCGCCTTGTGCTCCACCTGCACTTCGCCAGCTTGCGGCGGGCCCAGTTCCAGCGTATCCATCTGCAATACGTCAGGGCCACCGGTTCGGTGGATTCGAACGGTTTGAACGGAGGTATTCATGCGGACTCCTTGTGCTTCTTGAGTGTTAACAGGGCCACGCCAGCCAGCACCAGTGCGGTGCCCACGGCATGCCAAATCGTGAATGGTTCGTTGAGAATGACGGTGCCCAACACCATGGTGGCGATGGGCCCGACCATGCCCAGTTGCGACACGCGCGGTGCACCAATCAGACTGATGGCCGTCATGACCGCAAACACCGGCACAAAGGTACACAACACTGCATTGACCACCGACCAGCCCCACACTGCAGCCGGTTGCTGCCAAATGACCGACATGGGTTGCTGAATGTTGATTTGCACCAGGATGGCCGCTGCTGACACCAAAGTGGCCAGGGCGGTGACGCGGATGGTGCCCAGCCGTTTGAGCAAACGCTCGCCCAAAATCAGGTACGAGGCATAGCTGATGGATGACAAAAACACCAGGATGGAACCCAGTGCGGTGTTGCCACCGGTGAGCACGGTTTCATGGCCGTACACCACCATCAGGCCCACGTAGGCCAAACCCATACAACCCAGTTGCCAGGGTTGTGGCCATTGTTGGCGAATGGCGCAACCCATGAGCAACACCAGCGATGGGTAGGTGAATAAAATCAGCCGTTCCAGGCCAGCCGTGATGTACTGCAAACCCATGAAATCGAACAGGCTCGCCAGGTAGTACCCCAGCAAACCTGTGACGGCAATCAGTCCGTAGTCCCGCAGGGTCAGTCGTTCGCTGTTGTGGCTTTTCAGGCTGGTGTACACCAAGGCCCCCAAAAACAGCGGTAGCGACAGCAACATGCGCATGGCCAGCAGGGTGGAAGCGTCCACCCCGTGCGCGTAGGCCAGCTTGACCACAATGGCCTTGGCTGAAAAACAAACGGCACCCGCCAATGCGAGGCCCACGCCCCAAGCGGTTGGCGAGCGCTCCAGCAGCGCTCGGGTGTTACTCAAGGTAATGGTGTGTTTAAAGTCGTTTGATCAGGCTGGAGGTGTCCCAACGGCCGCCGCCCATGGCTTGCACTTCGGCATAAAACTGGTCGACCAGCGCCGTCACCGGCAATTGGGAGCCATTGCGCCGTGCTTCTTCCAGCACCAGCGAAAAATCCTTGCGCATCCAGTCCACAGCAAACCCGAAATTGAATTCGTCTTTCACCATGGTGCGGCCCCGGTTTTCCATCTGCCAGCTTTGGGCGGCGCCTTTGCTGATCACGTCCAGCGCTTTGTTGACGTCCAGCCCGGCATTCATGCCGAACTTCAAGGCTTCGGACAAGGCTTGCACCAGCCCACCGATGCAGATCTGGTTCATCATTTTGGTCAACTGACCACTGCCAGACTCGCCCATCAAAGTCACGGCCTTGGCGAAATGGGCAATCACGGGTTTGGCTTTTTCAAAGTCCACTTCGTTGCCACCACACATCACGGTCAATTGGCCGTTTTGAGCGCCGGCCTGTCCACCCGACACCGGGGCATCCAGAAAACCAAACCCGGAACTTTCCGCCTGCTCGTGCAGTTCACGGGCAATTTTGGCACTGGCGGTGGTGTGGTCAATAAACACAGCACCCGGCTGCATGGCGTGAAATGCGCCATCGATGCCGGTACACACCTGGCGAAGATCATCGTCATTGCCCACGCAGGCAAACACCAGGTCTTGCCCCTCGGCGGCTTTGATCGGTGTGTGGGCCAGCTTGCCGCCGTGCTCTGCAACCCATTGCTGGGCCTTGCTCACTGTGCGGTTGTACACCGTGACGGTGTGGCCTGCCTTGGCCAAGTGCCCCGCCATGGGGTAGCCCATGACACCCAAACCCAAAAATGCAACTTTCAATCCCATGTTCTTTCAGCCTTGTAAGGGGGTTGAACCAAACGCCTATGTGGACGATTACTGTAGCCCAAGGCTGGCAAAAGTTCGCCCCCTGAAATCCCTAATGCGGGCGGCGCTGGCGCCTCAGTTGCCCAGGTGTTGGCTGAAGAAAGCCAATGTCCGGTTCCACGACAGTTCCGCGGCTTCCCGGTCGTACCGGGCGGTGGAGTCGTTGTGGAAACCATGGTTGGTGTTGGGATAAATGTGCGCTGTGTAAGGCACCTGCCCAGCTTTTAAGGTGGCTTCGTAGGCAGACCAGGTGTCGTTCACCCGTTTGTCGAGTTCGCCAAAATGCAGCAACAGTGGGCCTTTGACCTGCTTGGGCAGCTCACCTTTGGCCGGTGTACCGTAATACGGCACGGTGGCCGACAGCAGTTCTGGGTGCGTGGCCGCCAAGAAGTTGCAGATGTAACCCCCAAAACAAAAGCCCACCACGCCCAGTTTGCCGCTGCTGTTGGCATGGGCTTTCAAAAACCGGGCAGCGGCTACAAAATCCTGTTCTATTTTCTCAGGCACCAGGCTGGCCTGCAGTTCGCGGCCTTTGTCATCGTTGCCGGGGTAGCCGCCCACCGGGAACAGGGCATCGGGTGCAAACGCCAGGTAACCTGCTTTGGCCAATCGTCTTGCCACATCTTCAATGTAGGGGTTGAGCCCCCGGTTTTCGTGCACCACCAGCACAGCCGGTGCTTTGCCGTTGCCCAGCTTGGAAGGGGCCACCAGGTAACCCCGCCCTTTGCCGTGGCCTTGTGGCGAGTCAAACTCCACGTAACCGGCTTTGATGGCCGGGTCGTTGAAGTTGACCTGCTCTGCCTGTGCATAGTCAGGCAGCAGGGCGGCCGTCAAGGTGTTCAATGCAAAGCCAGCAGCAGCCAGTGTGGCCAGTCGTGTCATGAAGGTGCGCCGGTCGATTCGACCATGGGCATAGTCGTCGTACCAGTCAAACGCCGCTTGCGGAATGGTTGGGGTGTTGTGTGGGTTGGGGGTTTGCTGCATGACAGCCTCCGATGCTTCCAGCTGTGGGTAAGAGGCCACAGTCTAGGGCGAAGCCGGGGTGGGTGTAAAGGTCATTGCAGGGATTGTATTCCTGGTGCATTCAACCAAATAAACCCCTTCAAATAGCTCGGACCTTTGTAAATCACATTCCAGCTGCTCCGGCGGTTCTGATTCGCCAAAATGGCTTAGAGATGATGAAATATTCACGCTGTATGGCTTGCCAGCATGGGTAGTCTTGATTTCCATGACGATCCCCGGCTGATATAACAACCGTGTCATAAACCCCGTACTGATTTCCCCGGAAATTTTGGGGAAAACAAACCGCCCGTCCGTATCGGTTTTCAAAGTGACCACGCGCGGGGGGGCTTTGGATTCTTCGTAGTTCCAGAAAAGAGTTTGGGTCAGTTTAAGCCCAGCAACAGGTTTGCCAGCATTCAGGATTTGACCCTGAATCTCGGGCCATAAAAGAACTTTCGCAGTAGCCATGGAACAGGAGAATAAAAGAGGGGTGAAAACCAACAAGAGACCGATAAAGCGGCAGGGAAGATACATGTGGATGTGTGACCTTTGAATGGTTACTCAATCGGCCAGCGTTCATGGTCACTAATTCGTGATAACAGCGATGGTCAGAGTGGCTTTGGTTGGTAGCCCTGTAGCGAGGGAGTAAGGGCCTTCATGGGTTCAGCTTCTTCAGATCACAGATGGCAGACCAACGTCCATCAAAAAGCTCCAAGTTTTTAAGGTCACAATTTAAAAAGCTTGTTGCCGATTTTCCATAGGAGGTTCTTAGAGAGGCTAAAACGCGGATATCCCGTCCATCAAATTGGGTATCGATTCCCAAACCAATACCCGGTTGATGTAATAACTGCGTCAACAACCCCGTACTGATTTCCCCCGTAATTTTTGGGAAAACAAACCGCCCGTCCGTATCGGTTTTCAAGGTGACCACGCGCGGGGGGGCTTTGGATTCTTCGTAGTTCCAGAAAAGAGTTTGGGTCAGTTCAAGCTCGGGAACAGGTTTGCCGGCATTCAGGATCTGGCCTTGAATTTCAGGCCACAAAAGTACTTTCTCGGTGGCCATGGCGCAGGAGAACAAAAGTGGGTTGAGGGCCAACAACAAGCCGATGCAGCGGCGGCGTAAATAGCGCATGGAATTGGATGGCCTTTGGGGGTTTGGTCCATTTAACAATGTCGTCCAAACCCGCAGCCGTGGCAATTCGTCGCTCCGCAGAGTGATGCACAAGGAAGGGGGCGTAGCCCCCCGGCCATTCACATCATCAAGGCTTGCCCACCACCACTTCGCTGATCTGCAACACGGGTTGCAGGTCGGTGTAGTTGGGGATGTCGGCCAGAATGGTTTGTGCATGGGGGCCGAATGCCGCCTGAAAGCTTTCCACCGAATCGCAAAACAAATGGCACATGGCCACGTAGGTGGGTGCCTCGCCGGGCGTGCCGCCGGCCAGTCCACGGTCCACCGTGTAGTAGCGCAGCGCATCGCCCATTTTGCTTTTCACCAAGGGCATGTGGGTGTTTTTGTAATACTCGTGGTCAAACCGTGCACCGGCCTTGTTGGGGTACATCACGCTCACCTTAATTCCTTTGCTGCTCATCCTCGTTCTCCTTCAGGTTAATTTTCTGCCGCAGAATTTGTACACTGCTGTTTTGGCCATCACAGGATATCGCATGAAATTGTGGGCACACCGCGGCAGTGGAAAAGGCGCACTCGAAAACACGCTCAAAGGTTTTCAAACCGCACTGGACAACGGTTTTGATGCGGTCGAATTTGACGTGATGCTCACGGCCGATGGCCATGCTTTTGTTCACCACGACTGGGTGATGGGCCGTTGTGCGCAGTCGGTCGACCCGGCCTTGGCCGGCACCGACTCCGTCACCCGGTTCGACAGCTTGCGGGCCAGCGACTTGCGCCACTACAGCGTGGCGGGCGAACCGGTTCCCCGTTTGGTGGAGGTCTTGGACTGGTGTTTGCAACACAACATTTCCGCCAATGTGGAGCTAAAAGCCACCGACCCGGCCAATGCCCGCCAGTTGGGGCAGGTGGTGCGGCAACAGGTGGAAGCCTGCACGCTGGAGCAACAAGCCCACATCCGCCAACACTGGCTGTTTTCCAGTTTCTACCATGCCAGCTTGTTGCCCTTGCAGGGTTTGACCTTGGCGGTTCTCTACGAGGCATTTCCGGATGATTGGGTGTTGCATGCCGATGCGCTGGGTGCCCAGGCCGTGCACTTGCATTGGTCGGCAGTGGATGCCACGGTGGTACGCCGCATTCACACCTCAGGTCGGCAGGTGCGGGTTTACACGGTGAATGATGAGGACACTTTGCGGACCTTGGCGGCGCTGGGTGTGGATGGCGCCTTCACAGATCGAATGGCGTTTGGCAGGCACTCTTTTTAAGCCGCGCCCCGTATAATCACTGCCTATTCAACCATTTTCCCAGGTTTGTACCCAATGAAAGCCGCTGAGATTCGCGACAAGTTTCTGAACTTTTTTGCCTCCAAGGGCCATACCATTGTGCCCTCCAGTTCGCTGGTGCCCGGCAATGACCCCACCCTGTTGTTCACCAACAGCGGCATGGTGCAGTTCAAAGACGTATTCACCGGCAAGGACAAACGCCCCTACACGCGGGCCACGTCCAGCCAGCGCTCGGTGCGTGCCGGTGGCAAACACAACGACCTGGAGAACGTGGGCTACACCGCGCGCCACCACACCTTCTTTGAAATGCTGGGCAATTTCAGCTTCGGCGACTACTTCAAGGAAAACGCCATCCAATACGCGTGGGAATTGTTGACCAGCGTGTACAAGCTGCCCGCTGAACGCCTGTATGTCACCGTGTACCACGAGGATGACGAGGCCTACAACATCTGGAACAAGCAGGTGGGTGTGCCGGCTGAACGCATCATCCGCATTGGCGACAACAAGGGTGCCCGCTACGCATCTGACAACTTCTGGCAAATGGCCGACACCGGCCCTTGCGGCCCCTGTACCGAAATTTTCTACGACCACGGCCCCGAGGTGTGGGGTGGCCCACCCGGAAGCCCCGAGGAAGATGGCGACCGGTACATCGAAATCTGGAACCTGGTGTTCATGCAGTTTGAGCGCACCGCCGACGGCGTGCTGCACCCGCTGCCCAAGCCCTGTGTCGACACCGGCATGGGCCTGGAACGCATTGCGGCGGTGTTGCAGCATGTGCACAGCAACTATGAAATCGACCTGTTCCAGGCGCTAATTGCTGGTGCAGCCCGTGAAGTGAATGCGCAAGGCAATGCTGTTGAACTGAACAACAACAGCCTGAAGGTCATTGCTGACCACATTCGCGCCTGTTCCTTTTTGGTGGTGGATGGGGTTATTCCCGGCAATGAAGGCCGCGGCTATGTGCTGCGCCGCATTGTTCGCCGCGCCATTCGCCATGGCTACAAGCTGGGTTGCCGCAAGCCATTCTTCAACGCACTGGTGCCCGACCTGGTTGCGCAAATGGGCGAGGCCTATCCCGAGTTGGCCAAATCGGCAGCGCAAGTGCAAAACATTCTGAAAGCCGAAGAAGAGCGCTTCTTTGAAACCATTGAAAACGGCATGAGCATTCTGGATGCAGCCTTGGGCGCGTTGCCCAAGAATGGTGTGCTCGACGGTGAAACCGCCTTCAAGCTGCACGACACCTATGGCTTCCCCTTGGACCTCACTGCCGACGTTTGCCGCGAGCGCGACATGAGCGTGGACGAAGCCGCATTTGATGCCGCCATGGACAAGCAAAAACAGCAGGCCCGCGCCGCTGGCAAGTTCAAGATGGATGCTGACTTGGCCTACAGTGGCGTGCCCACCGAGTTCAAAGGCTACGAGCAGCTGGATGTGGCCAACGCCCGCATCACCGCCATCTATGTGAATGGCAGCGCTGTGGACAGTATTTCTGCGGGCCAGCAAGGCGTGATTGTGTTGGACCAAACACCGTTCTACGCTGAAAGCGGTGGCCAGGTGGGCGATCAAGGTGAAATCTCCAGCGGTGCAGCCTGCCTCAACCTGTTCCGTGTTGAAGACACCCAAAAAATTCAAGCCAGCGTGTTTGGCCACCATGGTGAGTTGGTGACTGGCGAACTGAAAGTCGGCGATGCTGTTGGCGCGCAAGTGGACCAGTACAAGCGTGGCCGTACCATACGCAACCACAGTGCCACCCACCTCATGCACAAAGCCCTGCGCGACGTGTTGGGCGAGCACGTCAGCCAGAAAGGTTCGCTGGTGGATGCCGACAAAACCCGTTTCGACTTTGCGCACCACAGCCCCATGACCGCCGAGGAAATTGCAGCGGTAGAGCGCAAGGTGAATGATGAAATTCTGGCCAACGTACAGGCCAGTGCCCGCGTGATGGACATTGAAAGCGCCAAGGCCGCGGGTGCGATGATGCTGTTTGGCGAGAAGTACGGCGACACCGTGCGGGTGCTGGACATTGGCTCATCCCGCGAGCTTTGCGGTGGAACGCACGTGCAGCGCACTGGCGACATTGGTTTGTTCAAGATCACCAGTGAAAGCGGTGTGGCCGCGGGTATTCGCCGGGTGGAGGCCACCACCGGTTTGGGTGCGCTGGCGTTTGCCCAAGCCACGCAGGCCCAAATGGACGCCATTGCCCAAAGCCTGCGGGTACCAGCCTTTGAGGCCACCGCCAAGATTGCCCAAATGCTGGACCAGGTGAAAAGCCTGGAAAAGGAACTGGACCGCTTGAAGAGCAAGTTGGCGGCCAGCCAGGGCGACGACCTGGCCAGCCAGGCGGTGGACGTGGCCGGTATCCAGGTGCTGGCTGCAGCGCTGGAAGGTGCTGATGTGAAGCAACTGCGCGAAACTGCCGACAAGCTGCGCGACAAGCTGGGCAATGCGGCTTTGGTGCTGGCCACCGTGGCCGATGGCAAGGTCAGCCTCATTGCCTCGGTCAGCAAAGACGCCTCCGCCAAAGTCAAGGCTGGCGACCTCGTGAACTTTGTGGCCCAGCAGGTGGGTGGCAAGGGCGGTGGTCGCCCCGACATGGCCCAGGCGGGTGGCACACAGCCCGAGAATCTGCCCGCAGCGTTGGCCGGCGTGGTGGATTGGGTCAAGTCCAAGGTTTAAGGCGGACCCCACGTTTTCTTCACTCGACCTCAAACCCCTTAGGCGGTATGCACCATGAGCACACTTCAATACCGGTTTTGCCCTCAGTGCGCGCAGCCGCTTGAGCAGCGCGACCATGGTGGGGCACCGCGCATGGTGTGCACCGCTGAGCCCTGCGGCTTTGTACAGTGGGGTAACCCGGTGCCAGTGGTGGCTGCTTTGGTGGAGTACCAAGGGAAAATCCTGCTGGCGCGCAATGCGGGTTGGCCGGCAGAATTTTACGCGCTGATCACCGGCTTTCTGGAACGCAACGAGTCGCCCGAAGAAGGTGTGGCCCGGGAGTTGAAAGAAGAAACGAATCTGGATGCCGTGGAAACAAGCCTCATCGGTGTCTACCCTTTTCAACGGAAAAATGAGGTCATCATGGCTTACCACGTGAAGGCCGAGGGTGAAGTCAGCCTGTCGGAAGAGTTGGTGGCTTACAAGTTGATTGAGCCTGCCAAACTGCGGCCTTGGCGCATGGGTACCGGCTTGGCCATGGCGCATTGGATGCAGGCCCGTGGTCTGGAAGTCCAGTGGCTTGAATTTTGAACACCGAACTGAATTGCAGGAGTGTCCCATGAATGCAGACCGTGAAATTGATGCCAGTGGCCTGAATTGCCCACTGCCCATTCTTCGCACCAAAAAAGCCTTGGCCGATATGCAAAGCGGTCAGGTGTTGAAGGTGCTGGCCACCGATCCGGGTGCCGTGCGCGACTTTGCCATGTTTGCCAAACAGACTGGCAATGAGCTGCTTGATCAGCAGGAGCAAGCTGGCACTTTTGTGTTTTTCATGAAACGTCGCTAATCCCCAAGGTTGTCATTGAGCGTCCTGCTGGCCAAACCCGCACTGCCCAAACACTGGGTGCTGGACGCCAATGTTCTGTTTTCAGACTGGTGCCGTGCGCTGCTGCTGGAGTTGGCCCAGCGACATGGGGCAACGCTCCATTGGACGCCCGTCATTGAAAATGAATGCTTCCGCAATCTGGTCAGGCTTCAGCGCCTGTCCGAAGCCGACGGCATTGCCCATCGTGCCGCTCTGCCAACCGTCATGTCGGCACAGGTGTTGACGGATGATTACACCGCCTGCGTGGCCGATGTGAAATGCGTGGACGAGAAGGACCGCCATGTTGCTGCAGCGGCCTTGCATTTGAAACACCGTCTGGCGCAGCCAGTGGCTGTGGTCACCTGGAATATTCGTGATTTTCCCCGAAAGAACCTGTTGAAGTTGGGGGTGGTGCGGTACACGCCAGACGAGGTGCTGTTGGATATCTGTCCAGAGCCCTCCCTGCTGCTGGATCTGTTGCAGGCAAGCCTGGGGCGACTGGCGGTTATTCTGCAGCAGTTACCGGTTCATGAGCCGAGTCCCCACCGGCAGCAGGGGCGTCCTGCCCCGGAAACCCCTGCGCAGTGGCTTGATTTTCTGGATCGCAACCGGTTGCACCGAACAGCCCGGTGTCTTCAGCGATTCAACAGTGGTTTCCCCAAAACGGGTGGGCGTCTTTTGGGTCAATGACGCGTAACATACATTCAAATTTTCACCAAAAGACACGACACATGCACAGGCTGGTGTACACGTCAACGCAGGCGGTACCTTTAAATCCGGAGGATTTTGAGCGCCTGTGTGAGCAGGCATCCTCCAGGAACCAACGCTTGGGCCTGTCGGGGATTCTGTTGTTCAACGGCCAGGAGTTTCTGCAGTGTCTGGAGGGTGATCACGCCCAAATCACCGAGGTGTTCAAGCCCATCACCCAAGACAGTCGCCATCGAGACATTCAGATTCATTGCTTTGGCCCGGTGGCTGATCGGCTTTTCACAGGCTGGGGCATGCAGGGCATTCATTTGGGGCCCAATCGACCCGCATCGGAAGCCAAAACAGCGTTTGATTACCTGGATGCCCAGCTTCACCGGTCTTGGCAGTCCTTGGGGGCTGGCGTGTTGAATGTGGTGATGGAATACGGCCAGGTGAAAGCAGAAATGGAAAAAGCCCCCCAGCGGAGGGCTTTGCTCTCTGACCACGGGGGCTGAGCCGGTTCGCGGTCAGCCCAGTTTGGCCATCTGCTCTTCCAATTTGCCTTTCAGTTCTGCAAAGTCTTTCAGTCGGGCATTTTCCTGATCCACCACAGCCTGCGGCGCTTTGGCAACAAACGCTTGGTTACCCAGCTTGCCTTGGCACTTGGCGATCTCAATCGTCAGTTTGTCGATTTCTTTGGCCAGTCGCTTGCGCTCGGCGTCCACGTCAATTTCCACATGCAGCATCAGCTTCACGCCACCCACGATTTGGACTGGCGCGGGCGATCCTTCGGGCAATGAGCGCACCACGTTCACAGCACTGATTTTGCCCAATGCCATGAGTGCACCGGCAATCTGGTTCAGGAAGGTTTCCTGGGCGGCATCGCCTTCAAAACTGGCAAACAGGGGTACTTTGTCGGCGGGGCTCAGACCCATGTCGCCGCGCAGTGCACGCACGGCATCCACTGCCGCCTTCAATGCGGCCACATGGGCTTCAGCCTGCTCGTCAATGCGCGATGGCACGCACTGTGGGTAGGCTTGATTCATCAGGCTGGCTGGTTGACCGGCCTCACGGCGGCCAGCCACCACACTCACCGTTTGCCACAGTTCCTCCGTGATGAACGGAATGATGGGGTGTGCCAGTCGCAGAATGGTCTCCAACACGCGCACCAGGGTGCGGCGTGTGGCCCGCTGCTGGGCGGGAGAGCCGTTGGCGATTTGCACCTTGGCAATTTCCAGGTACCAATCGCAGTATTCGTCCCACACAAATTGGTAAATGTGTTGTGCAATCAGGTCGAAGCGATAGGTTTCAAAAGCTGTTGCCACATCGGCTTCTACCCGTTGCAACTGGCTGGTAATCCAGCGGTCTACCTGGGAAAAGTCCAAATAGCCGCCTGGGGTGCAGGCGTCGGCATCATGGTCGCTCAGTCCGCAGTCCTGGCCCTCGGTGTTCATCAGCACAAAGCGGGTGGCATTCCACAGCTTGTTGCAGAAATTGCGATAACCGTCACAGCGCTTCTGGTCGAAGTTGATGTTGCGTCCCAGGGTGGCCAGGCTGGCGAAGGTGAAGCGCAGCGCATCGGCACCGTAGGCGGGAATGCCGTCTGGAAACTCTTTGCGGGTGCGTTTTTCAATCTTGGGGGCGTCTTGGGGTTTGCTCAAGCCGGTGGTGCGTTTTTCCAACAAGGTTTCAAGGCTGCAGCCATCGATCAAATCCACCGGGTCCAGCGTATTGCCCACTGACTTGCTCATTTTTTTGCCTTCAGCATCCCGAACCAACCCGTGTACGTACACGGTCTTGAAGGGCACTTGGCCGGTGAAGTGCGTCGTCATCATGATCATCCGGGCAACCCAGAAGAAAATGATGTCAAAACCGGTGACCAGCACCGATGAGGGCATGAAGTGCTTCAATTCCGGTGTTTGCTCGGGCCAACCCAAGGTGGAGAAGGGCACCAGGGCTGAGCTGAACCAGGTGTCTAGTACATCTTCATCCCGCCTCAAGCGACCGGTATAGCCTGCTCGGGTGGCCTGAGCCTGGGCTTCTGCTTCTGTGCGGCCCACGAAAATCTGACCGTTGTCGCCATACCATGCAGGAATTTGATGCCCCCACCACAGTTGGCGGGAAATACACCAGTCCTGAATGTTGTTCAGCCACTGGTTGTATGTGTTCACCCACTGCTCGGGCACAAACTTCACTTCACCGCTGGCCACTGCATCCATGGCTTTTTGGGTGATGCTTTTGCCAGTGGGGTCGTTCTCGCCCACCTTGCTCATGGCCACAAACCATTGGTCGGTCAACATGGGTTCAATCACGGCTTTGGTTCGGTCGCCTTTGGGCACCATGAGCGTGTGTTTTTTAACATGCCCCATCAGGCCTTGCGCTTGCAGGTCTTCCACAATTTTTGCACGGGCCACAAAACGATCCAGACCTTGGTAAGCGGGCGGTCCGTTTTCATTCACCTTTGCATCCAGTGTCAGGATGTTGATCATCGGCAAGCCATGGCGCTGGCCCACCGCGTAGTCATTGAAGTCGTGCGCCGGGGTCACTTTGACCACGCCCGTGCCAAATGCCTTGTCCACGTATTCATCGGCGATGATCGGCAATTCGCGGTTGCACAGTGGCAAGGTAACCTTTTTGCCAATCAGGTGCTGGTAGCGTTCGTCCTCGGGGTGCACCATGACCGCAGTGTCGCCCAGCATGGTTTCGGGGCGGGTGGTGGCCACGGTCAGGTGGGTCAGGCCCTTGACCGGGTCCGCCTCCACCAGTGGATAATGGATTTCCCACAAGCTGCCTTCAGTCTCCACGCTCTCCACTTCCAGGTCCGACACGGCGGTATTGAGCACGGGGTCCCAGTTCACCAAACGTTGGCCCCTGTAAATCAGGCCCTGTTCGTACAAGCGGACAAATACCTCGGTCACTGCTTTGGAGCAGGTGCCGTCCATGGTGAAGTATTCTCGACTCCAGTCCACACTGGCACCCATGCGCCGCATCTGCTGGGCAATCGTGCCGCCGGATTTTTCCTTCCACTCCCACACCTTTTCGACAAACTGTTCACGGCCCAGGTCATGTCGGGTAATGTTCTGTGCGGCCAATTGGCGTTCCACCACAATCTGCGTGGCAATCCCGGCATGGTCGGTGCCCGGTTGCCACAGGGTGTTGTAACCCTTCATGCGGTGATAGCGGGTCAGGCCATCCATGATGGTCTGGTTAAACGCATGGCCCATGTGCAGCGTGCCGGTCACATTGGGTGGTGGCAGTTGGATGCAGAAGTCTGGCTTGCCATCGTCTGTGGTGGACTTGGCCAGTCCACGGTTCTCCCATTCAGGGCCCCAGCAGGCTTCGATGGCGGCGGGGTCAAAACTTTTGGCGAGTTCAGTCATGGTTAGCACTGCGTCATGCAGACAAATCAATTGGATGGGGCCTGATTATACCGGGCTGATGCGCTCAGTCGCGTGCTGGCCTGTCGACCCCGATGCCTGACCTTGACTAAATGTTTAAGCCTGTAATCTGAAGCGTGAAACATTGTCTTTTCCCCAAATTGGAGGTCCCTCCAAAGGGTCACAATCCGATCATTGTCATTTCATGTCCATGCTCGCGGGGTCAACATGCTCAAGTCCATCAGCGCCAAATTCAGCGCCAGTCTCGTCACAGTCATCATGCTGGGCACCCTCATGGGCGTGCTGGGCATCTACAACAGCCACTCCATCATGGAGGCCAACGCGCAAAATGAATTCACCCATGTGGTGATTGAGTCTGTGGGTGGTGTGCGTGAAAACCTCTTCAACATTGAAACCGGTGAACGCGGTTTTTTGTTGCGTGGCGATGAAAGTTATCTCCAGCCCTACCAGGATGGCAAAGTCCAGGTGCAAGCCTATTTGGAGAAGGCCGAAAAACTGACTGGGCACAACCCATTGGTTACTGCAAAACTAAAAGAGTTTTCGGCCGAGTATGGCCGCTGGATGAGTGAGGTGATTGAGCCGATGATTGCTGTCAAGCGTCAGCAGATTGCGGGCACCATCACCCAGGCCCAGTTTGATGCGGAATTGAAATCACGCCCCAGCAAACCCAAAATGGATGCGATGCGCGCTGTGTTGGCCGACGTTGAAAAGGAAGAGGTTCGTCTCTTGGGCCTGCGCAAAGAGGCTGCCCAATCCACGTACGAACAGTCCATCTGGATTGCGGCCGGCATTACCATTTTCGCCTTGGTGGTGGGTTTGGGTTTGAACTTTGTGATTGCCCGCTTTTTCAAACACAAGGTGGGCATCGCCTCAGGGGTTCTGCAGGCCCTGGCCGAAGGTAAGCTCAATTCACGTTTCCAGATCCAGGGTGACGATGAAATCGACCGCTTGTTGGCTGATCTGAGCAAAGCCCAGAACAATCTGCAAAATCTGATCGGTGAAATTCGAAGCTCAGCAGTGGATATCACCGGCAGCTCCAACGAGGTGCTGGGTGCGTCGGATGAAATGGCCCGCGCAGCCACCGAACAGGCCGATGCAACAGCTTCCATGGCTGCCGCGGTGGAGGAGTTGACCGTCAGCATTGGACAAATCACAGAAAACTCGGGCGAAGCATCGCAAACAGCCTTGCAAGCCAAGCGCTCAGCCGACGGTGGCATGCAAACCCTGGGGCAGGTGGTGAACAACATTCGGCAAATCGCCAATTCGGTACAAACCAGTGCGCAGGCTGTTCGCTCCATGGAACAGCAATCCAGCGAAATTTCCGAAATTGTGTCCACCATCACTGAAATTGCTGAGAAAACCAACTTGCTGGCCTTGAACGCAGCCATTGAAGCCGCTCGGGCTGGCGAAAGTGGTCGTGGTTTTGCGGTGGTGGCCGACGAAGTACGCAAGCTGGCCGAGCAAACCAAAGGATCCACAGACCGAATCTCCGGCATGGTCAATCAGATCCAGAGCATCACCCGTGACGCATCAAACTCCATGGAGTCTTCTGTCGAACTGGTGGAGCAGGGTATTGCCCAAGCCGACACCGTGTCCAGCGCGATTGCCCAGATCAAGTCCGATGCCGACCGCGTCAGCGATGCCATCGCGGCCATCTCCGTGTCGATGAAAGAGCAAAGCAATGTCAGTGTGGAAATCAGCCGGAACGTGGAGCGTGTTGCCCAAATGACGGAGGAAAATACCGCGGCCATTTCCCTGAACAAGGACCGCTCGAGCCGGATTTCGCAACTCGCCGGCGAGTTGCAACGGTCGGTGGGTCAATTCACGGTTTGATTATTTGCCCAAGGCATTGAGTACGATTTTTTCAAACTCCGCCATCAATTGGGGCTTGATTCGCAGCAAGGCCCGCTCAAATAATTCTGGCAATTGGGCCCGCAAAATTTCAATCTGCGGGTCAGACAGGGCACCGAGCCGAACGCCGGTGCTCTGCTCTATTTCTTGAAGGCCGCTTTCAATGACTTCGGTCAACAACGGTGGGCCGCCGTCAAACTGCTCTCCCATGGGTCATGCTCCTGCACGGTCAAAGGTATTCAGTGGGTATCCACGGTCCTTGTAGAACTTGTAACGCTGCCGAGCCAAGGCCTTGTGGTCTTCGTCCAGGCCAACGATTTCGACCAGGCGTTCGAATCGGGAAAAAAATGGCGGCCACTGCTCATCCAGGTTGATGAGCAAGTCGTGATGCACCACGTCGTCGGCTTTGTCGGTCAGCACAATCGGCGTCTCGGTAATGCCAGGGTGACCCGTGACCACATGGGGCAAAAAATCCTCATCGGAAAAAGTCCACATCAACTGGTCCAACTGCTCCAGCACCTCGGGGCGGGTGCTGAAACAAACCACTCTGAGCCCACTGCCATGGGCCTTGCGAACCAGTCGACAGGTGTACAGCAGGTGGTCGGCCACGTTGAGATGAAAGTCGATTCTGGTCACGGCTGGCGATTCCTCTGCTTCAACCTTTTGCGCGACCCATGACAAATTCCGTCAGCAGGGGCACCGGACGACCACTGGCGCCCTTGGCCTTGCCAGAGTGCCAGGCTGTGCCAGCGATATCCAGGTGCGCCCAGTCATAGGCTTTGGTGTATTTCTGCAAAAAACAAGCGGCAGTGACACTACCGGCGGGTGGCCCACCGATGTTGGCCATGTCTGCGAAGTTGCTTTTCAGCTGCTCGTGATATTCCTCGTCCAGCGGCATGCGCCAGGCGGTGTCCAGCGCGCGCTTGCCAGCGTCCAGCAGTTCATCGGCGAGGTCATCTTGCGGACTGTACAAACCGCTATTGATGTGGCCCAGGGCCACAATGCAGGCACCAGTCAAGGTGGCCACATCCACCACTGCGGCCGGGTTAAAGCGTTCCACATAGGTCAACGCGTCACACAGGATCAGGCGGCCTTCGGCGTCGGTATTCAAAATTTCGATGGTTTGGCCACTCATGGACACCACAATGTCACCGGGTTTGCTGGCGTTGCCGGCGGGCATGTTCTCTGCCGTGGGCACCACCACCACCAGGTTGATTGGCAACTTCAGTTCAGCCACCGCTTTCATGGTGCCCAGCACGCTGGCAGCACCGCACATGTCGTATTTCATTTCATCCATGTTGGCACCGGGCTTGAGTGAAATCCCGCCGGTGTCAAATGTGATGCCCTTGCCCACCAGCACCACCGGTGCTTCCTTGGGGTTTTTGGCGCCCGTGTACTTCAACACGATCAGTTTGGGTGGTTCGCTGGAGGCTTTGCCCACCGACAAAAGGCTGAACATGCCCAGGCTTTCCATCTTTTTGTGGTCCAGCACATCCACGTCCAACTTGTGCTGTTTGGCCATGGCCTTGGCGGTCTCGGCGAGGTAGTTGGGCGTGCAGATATTGCCGGGCAGGTTGCCAAGGTCTTTGGCCAGTTGCATGCCCGTGCCCACCGCCACACCAATCCGTACCCCCTTGTCGACCGCTTTCTCTGTTGATTTGGTGGCGGCCAATTCAAAGGCAGGCAGTACCGCAGGCTCTTCATCCTGTTTGCGGCAGGCCGTGAATGTGTAGAAGTGCTCGATGATGGTGCGCGCGCAGAGGCTGGCTGCCTCTTCATCATCGCCACCGTTCGGCAGTTCCTGGTTCAGTGCAAAAAACACCTTCCCCGGTTTTAGGCCTTTGACCGCGCTACACGCGGCATCGGTGGCTTTTCGAAGGGCTTTGGCCGTCAGCTTTTCAACATCGTCCAACCCCACCAGCACATAAGCGGCCACGCCGGCATTGCTACCGGTGTTCAACACGGTTCTCAGGCTGCCGGCTTTGCCCAATTGGGGGTCCAGCTTGCAGGCAGCGGAAATCAAACCATCGGTGTCCACGTCCGCACGCTTGGCAGCCGCGCTCAGGGTACCGTCTTTCAACACCGCCACCACCGCGACATCGGTGCCTTTGCCGGGCACCGGGTTGCCTGAGCTCACCTTGACCGTGGCACCGCTGCCGGCTTTGAAACTGAACATCGGCGGTGGCGTGGTTTTGCTGCTCGGCGTGCTTTTTTTTGTGGTGGCTGTTTTGACGGCTCCAGTCTTGACGGCTTTGCCTCGGGGGTTGGTGGGTGTGTTCACTGTCATGGGAATTCCTTTCCTCCAAATGGGCTGCAGGCAGTCGCAACCGGATCGGTGTCTATTTTAAGCGGGTCTGCAGCCATCAAAAACAATTGCATGAGACAATCTACCATTATTCAAACCCCGGAAAGGCGCGCGTGGGCGTTGCCTGCCACGCATGCTGTTTCGATCGTCCTTTCGAAAAGATTTCGCGCAAACAGCGGGTGCCACTTTTGTGGCCCTGTTCACCATCATTGTCACCACCGTGCTGGTTCGCACCCTGGGGCAGGCGGCCGGCGGTACGGTGGACAATGCGGAAGTCTTCATGCTCATTTTGTTGGGCGGCTTGCAGTACTTGCCAGCGGCACTGGTTATTACGGTGTTCATCGCCGTGATGGGCGTGGTGTCCCGCGCTTTCAAGGAGCAGGAAATGACCGCCTGGTTTGCATCGGGTCTGTCGCTGCATTCCCTGATTCGACCCGTGATCCGGTTTGCGATTCCGTTGACCGTGCTGGCCTTGGCGTGTTCCGTGTGGCTAACCCCTTGGGCCAAGGCCGAGCTGGACGCTGCAAAAGACCGGTTTGCCAAGCGCAGCGATGTCAGCAAGGTGAGTGCGGGTCAATTCCGAGAGTCGGGCGATGCAAACCGTGTGTTTTTTGTCGAGCGGCAATCGGAGCTCACCAAGCAGGTTGAAAACGTATTTGTGGTCGACGCCAAGGGTGAAAACCGCACCATCGTGTCGGCTTCGCGGGGAAAGGTTGAAATCGATGCTGACGGACAACCCTACCTTGTTCTCAGTGAAGGCCGCCGGTTTGCACTGGATGGCACCGGCAAGCGCTTCACCAGCACAGAATTCGAAACCTACGGCGTGGCCATTGACAACACCCTGGGCGCCGCACCCAGTTACCAGCTCCAACATCGCCGAGTGGACTACCTTATTGCCGACACCTCGCTACCCGCGCGGGCTGAATTGCTGTGGCGCATTAGCTTGCCCCTGTCTGCGCTGGTTTTGGGTTTGCTCGCCATTCCGCTGGCTTTTGTCAATCCGCGTGGGGGCCAGTCCCTCAACCAGGTTTTCGCCCTGTTGATTTACCTTACCTACAGCAATGTGGTCTCAGTGACACAAAGCATGGTGAGCAAAGGCAAGCTGGACTTCTGGCTGGCACTGGCCTTGCCACACCTGGCTGTACTGCTGCTGTTTTGGTTCTTGCTGGTTCGCCGAAACCGTCCCGCTGGTGCCGCCTGGTTCCGGCGTCCGGCGTCTGCCAAACTGCAGTTGGATGATGTGGTGGGCAATCAGGAGATCAAGCCATGAACTTGAACCAGATGGCCGACCAGTCATTCAAAGTGCCCAAGTCCATCCTGCGCTATTTCCGCCGAGAACTGTACAAGTCCATCAGCTTCGTGATGGTGGCTTTTGTGGGGTTGTTTGCATTCTTCGACCTGATTGCCGAGGTGGACCGTTTAAGCCAACCCGGCACCAGCTGGCTGTACTACACGGTGGCGATTTTTCTGGGTTTGCCGGCACGCGTATACGAAATAGCACCGATTGCCGCCCTCATCGGTTCCATCTATGCGTTGGTGCAGTTGGCAGCCAGCAGCGAATTAACTGCCATGCGGGCTGCCGGCATGAGTACTCTCATGATGCTCAAACTCATCATTCGGATTGCTTCGGGCGTGGTGTTGCTCACGGTGCTGTTTGGTGAAGGTGTTGCGCCCGCGGCCGAGCGTGCAGCGGTGCCCATGCGCGCCAAGGCATTGGGCTTTGAGGTGGATCGGGATTTTCGCAGTGGGTATTGGTTGCGGGACACCGACCAGTCACCGGAAACGGGCACCCGCGTTCGGTTTGTCAATTTTGGTGGCTTTGACCGTGATGGCGATCTGAAGCAAGTGGAATATTACGAAATGGATGCCGAAAACCGCATCCGCCAATGGGTGCGGGCAGCGTCAGCCAGTTACAACAATGACACAAGGGACTGGACGCTATCCGGTGTGCGCATTCAACGCTACTTTGATACAGCGGTGCCCAACGACCGCGCTGCCAAAGCAGGGCTGACTATTCAAGCCTCGTCAGTGCAAACCCTAGATACACTGCGATGGAAATCCAATCTGGCGCCAGAGCTGTTGACAGGCTTGTTTGTTCGGCCAGACCGCATGAGCGCCTGGCAGCTTTACAACTATTCCCGCTTTCTCAAAAGCAATCAACAAGCCACCGACAACATCGATCTGGCCTTCGCCAAAAAAGTGATGTATCCGTTTGCCATCCTCATCATGATGATGATCTCGCTGCCGTTTGCTTACCTGCATTTCCGCTCCGGTGGCGTCAGCGTCAAGGTGTTCGTCGGCATCATGATTGGCGTGGGTTTTCACCTGGTCAACAACCTGTTTTCCCACCTCAGCATGGTGGCGAGTCTGCCCCCTTTCCTCAGCGCAAGCATGCCCACCGTGATTGGTTTTGTATTGGGCATGGGTTCCTTGTGGTGGGTTTCCCAGCCGGCACCTTGGCGCCTGGTTGAACGTTTGTTCAACAAGCGCCCTGCGAACGTTTCAACCCGATAATGCCATGACGACAAACACCAATCCTGCCATCGTATTGTTCGGTCACGGCGCCCGTGATCCACAGTGGGCTGAGCCCATGAAGCATTTGCAACAGATGCTGCGGGAGCGCTGCCCAGGCGCCCTGGTTGAGCTTGCATTCCTTGAGCTCATGGCACCATCATTGCCAGACTGTGTTCAGCAACTGGCAGAGCATGGGGCCACGCAGATCCAGATCGTACCGATTTTTTTCGGCAAAGGTGGACACCTCAAAAATGACTTTCCCGCATTGCTGGCCACGCTGAATCAGCAGCACCCGGCATTGCAGATCACAGCCACGGCTGCAGTGGGTCAATGGGATGCAGTCTGGCTCGCCATTGCAGACGAAATCATGCTTCAAACGTCCGCCGCTGGTCCTTTATCGCATCCAGCTCCCTGATCTTCAAATCCGGCAGGCAATCTGTTTCCCAATCCAGTTGTTGGTTGCTGATCCGGGCAATCAGATCGGGCAGTCCTTTGACGGATTGTGGCGAAATGCCTTTGTCCATCATCCACGCTTTGGTGGGTTCATCGCGGGGTGTCAGTGTGGTGATTCGCTCATCGGCTGTCATCTTGAATGCCACACAAAGGCCATTGAATTGCACATTGCCCATTTTGTCTGGTTTGAAGTAGCCACCGTACTGTGCAATGCCACAGTTGAGCTGCAAGCCGTTGGGCCACATCAAGCGGGCATGTTTGCAAATGTCCTTTTCCATCGTCCACGCCGCATAAAATCCGTTGAGGTTACTGAAGTGGTGGATGCAATTGGTTTGTTGGGTGAAGTTCAGCGGAAATGAGGTCACGTAATCTGGCCCGCCGTCGGTTGGATGAATGACAAACACGCTCAGGGTGAGCCCACCTGCCCCATTACGTCCGGTTCCCAGCAGGTGTTGGAGCGAGCCGGATGCATCCAGCGGCTTGACCGGATTTTCCAGCCCTCGCAGAGCGCTGCGCCACCCCGCGAAATACAGTTCATGGCGCACAAGGCTGGCCTTGCTGCGGTCGGCCGGAAATGTTTTGATGGTGCAATGGCCGTGTGGCATCAGCACGCCAGTGGGCGTTTGAGTGGCGTGATCCACCAAAGCGATGGTCAATCCCGAGGCATGCATCACCGTTTGTTCAAGGCCCGCCATGTCATGAACCTCATCGGGTTGTCGCAGCAGAAAGCCGCCGCTCAGCATCATAATATCGCCCTGGCGATCCAGCCGATACAGATGCCCAACGCCGCGTCCATTGGCCTTGAAATAGCCTTTGAACTGCATCACCGCACTGCCCACATTGACCACAAACCCTTCAAAGCCATGGGGTGGTGAGCCCTCATCGGCATCATGAACATGCGGTTTGAATTGCAGGGCGATGTCCGGATTGGTCTCCAGGATTTCAGCCATCAGTGGAATGGCCTCCATGGGCATGGTGTGGCCATCCCGTTGCTGGCGCAGCGCAAGAGGTTGCGCCAGCACACCGGGTATGTTGAGTTGTCCATCATGCAGCAGGGCCCCGGCTGCGTTCAGCTTGCCTTGCCATGCATACCGAAGCCCGTCCTGTGCAAGGAGCAAGCATTCGTCCCCAAACTGCTGGTGTTCGAAGTCGAATTCACGCAGGCAATGCGCAGCCTGCAGTTGAGTGCCGCCCAAATACGGCAGTTCTGTCGTGATCAACGTGCCCTTTGTTTGCAAGCGCCCAACATGTTCAGGCTGGGAAAGTTCCTGCAGCGGCGTTGTGTTTTCACTGGTTACCTGATAGCTGTGACTCACCTTGAACAAGCCGGTTCGTGTTTCAACCCGGCACACACTGGGTTTCCCTTGATCAATCTGGATGCAAAAACAGGGTGTTTTTTCTCCGGCCAGCAGCCAAATTTCGCCTTGCTGCAAGGCCATGAGCCCCTCGGCCGGGTTTCGGGCTCGCAACATCGCCTGCTCATCAACGGTCCCCACCGCTTGAACGATATTGTCGGGCGTGGGCGTGTGGCCTGTGAGCTGTTGGATCAGCGGCGTGGCTTTGTCGAGCCATTCACGTTGCGTGGGTGTCAGGTGCTTCATTTGCGTCATCAGGCGCTGATCAGCACTCGTGTGGATTTCTCGTCCCTGGATGCTGACCTGCCCTTGGTCGCTCCAGAATATGCGGTGACGTCGATTGGGTTTGTCCGGAAAGGTGGTGTGTATCCAAGTGGGGCCGTCTCGCAGGCAGAAGTGTACTTTCGCCCCGGTGCTGGATGTCTTGATTTGCCCACGCAGTGCATCTTCGCTCCACACCACGGGTTCGGCATGGTCCAGCAACTGAAGCCGATAGGTGTTGCCTTGTTGAACCAGGGCATGTTTCAGCAAGGGCGGCAATGGCTGGTTGGCCAGTGTTTGAAAGCTCCAGGTGCTCATGTTGTGCAAAAATGCAGCTTCAAACCACATCTCATCAGAGCACGCTAGGTTCTTGTTGCTCACCACTTGGTGCATTTGCTCGGCCAGCACGCCCAGGCGTTGATGAAAAATCAGCGTGATCAGCAAACCATTCCAGGGCATGCGACCGAATTCGGCCTGTCTGGGCGAATGCACCTGTTGTTCGATGTGTTCAGCCAACTCCTGTAAATGTACTTTGGGCCAAGCGATGTCCCAAATCGCGGCGGGCAACGATTGACGTAATTTGCCATCTTCGAGAATCGCTTTCAGCATTGGCAGCAGGGCTTGCGTGTGCTCTGTGGCGGGGTTTCGTCGGCGATGCGTGGGAATGCGGTCCATCCAACACAACAGGCCCAAGGGCAGATCGCCATCCAGCCAGCCGAGCAGGTGGGTTGCCCGTTGCTGGTATTCAGTCTGCAAGTGCTGTTGCCAATGGGCGGCCAGCGGTCGAAGCACCTGAACAAGTTCGGATTCGGGAATGTCGCCCAGGTGTACCCAACTGTCCAGCGCTTCGAAAAAATCGGCGGGTTGAACCAGCTCAACCCGCATGGCCTGTTGACCGTGATCGCGGATGGCTTTTCGCGCCAGTGTCGGGTGTTGTTGCAGCCATGTGCGGATATCGGTCCGAAGATTCAACGCCCGGGTGCAAGCCTGATGCAGATGCTGAACATGCGCAAGGTTGTTTTCTGACTCCAGCGCATTGCCCAGCATCATCAAATCGGCGGTTCCAGTCCACTCCAACAGCCCTTGCGTTATTGACTCCGCCAGCGTGTTCTGTGCCTCGCCCTGCAAGGTGCTCAAATGGTTGAGCAAGCCGCGCCATATCCTGGCCATGGCCTCAGCCCTTGGGCCTGGCACCTCAACCGCAGTGTGTAGCAGGTGAATCAGCACATCAGTCAGTTCATTGGGGTCCGCTTTGTCGAGAAAGTGTTGAAAAATGGCTGGTTGCAAACAGACGGATCGGTCATTTTTTGAAAGGCGATAATTCAGGCGCCGAAGGCCGCCTTCCATCTGTGGGTTGAACCACAGATATCCGTGGCGATTCAGCCAAGCCAGCAGCGGCGGGCTGATCACATCGGTTTGTACCACCGAGCACTCGGCCCGACGGATCACCAGTGCACGCGATGCATTCAGCGTGTCGTAGCCCAATGTGTTGTCTCGACTGCATGTCACGTCCACACTGGAATGGCCTGGCGATGGTTGACCGTACCCCAAACTGAACACCACCCGTTTCCAGGTGTTTCCGTCTTGCGACGCGAGCCGGCTGATTCGGACCAATCGATCCAAGGTTTTGCTGTCCAACAATTCACCCCGTTTGGTGGCTTGCTGTTGAAAAAACGCGCGAATGTTTGACAACGTTTGTTGAGGCCAATCGGCCGCCATGCAATCGCCAGCGGGTATTTGCAGGTCAATGTCCTGCAGCGGGGCTGGCTCCCGGTAGGTGAATACCGATGAACCTTTGAGTGCCAGGGTTGGTATTTTGAGAAATTCGAGCAAATCCCGCAGCCGGAAACCCCGAATCGTTGACTGAGGTCCACTGCGCAAAGTCAATGCACGGTCCAACACCCCGTTGACGGGTTGGTATGGCAATCGCTGTTGGTGGGGGCGATCTCCCAGTTCAAACGCGTCAATTCGCGTGGTGGGGGCGCTTGGCGCTGTGATGGGCATGACACAACCGGGTCAAACCCTTTTCGTAACCGCGTGCAGCCGGTAGTTCAGCGGCTGTGGGTTAGGCGTGCTTGCGCTGGCTGTTTTTGGCTGCTTGAAGGCCTTGCAAGGCCAGTTTGTCAAGCCGTTGGGTGGCCTTGGACAGTGCCTCGCCAATCAGGATCAAGCATGGGCCATCGGCCAGTTGTTCGGCAGAAAAGCCGGGTAGGGCACCCAGTGTTAGCGGCGTGAAGCGTTCATTGGGAAGGGAGACACTCTCGCACAACACCACGGGTGTGTGGGCATTGCGGCCCTGGTCGAGCAAGGCTTGGGCCCAGGGGCCCGCTTGCCGTAGGCCCATGTAGACAGCCACCGTGTCTTTCTCGGTGCCGGTAAACAGTTCGGTGCTGGGCGTTTCGCTCACGCCGACTGCCGGCGTGGTCAGGGTCAGGCTGCGGGCTACACCGCGCAGTGTGAGTGATGTTTTCAGGCTGCTGGCAGCCGCCAGCGCCGCGGTCACGCCGGGCACCACCTCCACCTCAAAACCTGCGTCGTGCAAGGCCGTGATTTCTTCATCGGCCCGGCCAAACACCATGGGGTCGCCACCTTTCAGGCGAACCACCAGTTCAAATTCTTTGGCTGCATCCACCAGCTGTTTGTTGATGAAGTGTTGAGCGGTGGAGAGCTTTCCGCACCGTTTGCCCACCGCAATCAACTTTGCATCCGGGCGGGCGTTTGAAAGAAGAGAGGGACTGACCAGTGCGTCGTACAACACACAGTCTGCCTGCATCAGCAAACGCAAGCCACGCACGGTGATCAAGTCCTCCGCGCCTGGCCCTGCGCCAATCAATGCAATGCGTCCCATCTCAAAAGTCCCTATTTAGAACCAAGCAACCAACAACCGGGTGAAGGGTCGTCTGCTCAGTTCTTTGCAACGATCATGCCAGCCGCCACAGTTTGGTTGGTGGCACTGTCAATCAGGATAAAACTGCCAGTGCCGCGGCATTCCGCATACAAATCGGCCACCAGCGGTTGGGCCAGCACCAAGTCAATGCGGGCCAGGTCATTCATTTGCACTGTTTTGGTGCTTTCACCATGCAGCAGGGTGTGAATGTCCAGCACTTGGTTGACTGCGCTGATTTTGGCCTGTGTTTGCCGGGTGGTCTGTTTGATCCAGTACTTGCGCGCCAAGTTGAGGGGTTCATTGTCCAGCCAGCAAATGTCGGCGGTCAATGCCTTCACCGGCGCATGGCTGGCGGTGTCGGTGCTGCTCACAATCTGGTCACCGCGGGACACATCCACGTCGCGGTCTAGCACCAAGGTAATGCACTGGCCCTGGTGGGCGGTGCTCAATTCTTGGGTGTGGAACAGAATCTTGGACACCACTGCACTTTGGCCGGATGGGTGAATCACGACGGTTTCGCCCACGCTCACCGAGCCCGCTTCGATGCGGCCCATGTAGCCACGGAAGTCGTCAGCTTTGTGACCATCGTGGCGGGCCACCAGTTGGACCGGAAAGCGCAGGCCAACCGCATGCTGGGCCTCAGCACGGTCGGCACGGCTGGGAATGTTTTCCAGAATGGGCAGCAGGGGCTGGCCGGTGTACCAGGGGGTTTTGCTGCTGGCAGTCACCACATTGTCCCCGGTGAGGGCCGAAATCGGCAGCACATAAGCCTCAGCCACACCCACGGTGTTGGCCAGTTCACGCACAGCTTTTTCGGTGGCCACAAACTTGGCATGGTCAAAGTCCACCAGGTCCATTTTGTTGACTGCAAAAATAATGGCGGGCAAACCCAGCTTTCCGGCAATCGCGCTGTGGCGCTTGGTTTGGGCCAACAGGGTGGCCTTCAAGCCGTCTGCACCTGCTTCAAATGCAACGCGGGTAATGTCCACCAACACAATGGCCACGTCGGCCGTGGAGGCGCCGGTGACCATGTTGCGGGTGTACTGCTCATGGCCTGGTGTGTCGGCCACAATGAATTTGCGCGCAGGCGTGGCAAAGTAGCGGTAGGCCACGTCAATGGTAATACCTTGCTCGCGTTCCGCTTCCAGACCATCGGTCAGCAGTGAAAAGTCGATCGCATCACCGGCGACACGCTTGTGCTTGGCTTTGGAAATGGCGGCCAACTGGTCGGCAAAAATGCCCTTGCTGTCAAACAGCAGGCGACCAATCAGGGTGGACTTTCCATCGTCCACCGAACCTGCGGTGATGAAGCGCAACACGCCATGGTCTTGGGTGGTCAGCTTCAGTGTTTCGTTGATTGCGTTCATGGTGTTCATCTCAAATTCATCTCGTGGGGCGGGCTCACACGTTGAGCCTGGTGTTGAGCCTAGCGGATCAGAAATAACCTTCTTTCTTGCGGCGCTCCATGGAGGCTTCGGAGGTCTGATCGTCCATGCGGGTTGCCCCACGTTCAGTGATGTCGGTCACCGCGGTTTCAGCAATAATTTCTGCTGGGTTGGCTGCCGTGCTGGCCACAGGGCAGGTGCAGGTAATGTCACCCACCGTGCGGAAGCGCACAGTGCGGGTGGTCACGGTTTCGCCCGCTTTGGGTTGGGTCATCTCGGTGATGGGTACCAGCAAGCCATTTCGCTCAATCACCTCGCGTTCATGGGCGTAGTAAATATTGGGCAGCTCCAGCTTTTCACGCTCAATGTATTGCCACACATCCAGCTCAGTCCAGTTGGAAATGGGGAACACGCGCATGTGCTCACCCTTGTGCACACGGGTGTTGTACAAGTCCCAAAGTTCAGGGCGCTGGCTTTTCGGATCCCATTGGCCAAAGCTGTCCCGGAAACTGAAAATACGTTCTTTGGCGCGGGCTTTTTCTTCGTCCCGACGGGCTCCGCCCATGAGGGCATCGAACTCAAATTCTTCCACGGTTTCCAGCAAGGTGACACTTTGGAAGGCATTGCGCGATGCTTCAGGGTGCGGCAAGCGGATGGTGCCGCGTTTCATCGAGTCTTCCAGCGAGCGCACAATCAGTTCTTCACCCAGTTGCTTCGCTTTCCAGTCGCGAAATTCAATGACCTCCGGAAAGTTATGCTCGGTGTCAATGTGCACCAGGGGAAATGGAAACTTGCCGGGCCGAAAGGCTTTCTCGGCGATGCGCAGCATCACGATGGAATCTTTGCCACCCGAGAACAGCAGGGCAGGGCGGGCGCATTCGGCGGCCACTTCTCGCATGATGTAAATGGCCTCGGCTTCCAGCCAGTCCAGGTGCGACATCGAATGAATTTGGGTACTCATGGTGGTTCTCGTGATGAGGGTAACTTTTATCGTTTCAGGTTGGCGTTGTGCAGTCCGCATTCCTTGCTGGTGGGGTCTTCCCACCACCAGCGTCCAGCGCGAATCTCTTCGCCCACAGTGATTGCCCGCGTGCAGGGTTCGCAGCCAATGGACGGAAACCCTTCAAAATGCAACGCGTTCACTGGCACGTTGTATTGGCGGATATACGTCCACACATCGGCTTCCGACCAGTCGGCCAAAGGGTTGAATTTTTCAATGCCACGGTCGGCGTCGAATTCCCGCACAGGCAGGGCTGCGCGGGTGGCAGCCTGCGCCTGGCGCTGGCCAGTAATCCAGGCCTGCGCACCGTGAAGTGCCCGTGCAAGGGGCTCCACTTTGCGAATGCCGCAGCATTCTTTGCGCAGTTCGATGCTGTCATAAAACGCATCGGCCCCTTTCTGGCTTACATAGGTGGCCACAGCATCGGCTTTGGGCTCGTACCATTCCACCGTGCGACCGTACTTGGCTTGCAGGGCCGGGGCCACGTCGAGGGTTTGCTGGTGTAAGCGGCCGGTATTCAGGCTGAACACGCGAATGTTCAAGTTCAGGCGGGCAATCACGTCAAACAGCACATTGTCTTCAGCGGCCAGGCTGCTGGCCAAAGCAATGTGTTTGAATTCTTGTGCGGCTTGGGTCAGCAGGGTTTCAAGCAACTGCACCTTGGTGACAATGTCGGTGTCCGGCTGGTGGGGGCCGCGAAATACGGCAATCACCTGTTCCGTCAATGGGGCGTTCATGCCGCCCTCCGCGTAAAAATCGGCAGTGCACCATCGGCACTGGTCTGGTAGGGCACGGTGAAGTCCTTGAAGCCCAACAGTGCGTCTTCCAGCGATTTGCCATCCTTGATGTCAAACTGCGTAAAGCCGCAACGGGCCAAGTAAAACAACTGGTCGCGCCAAATATCGCCATAGGCGCGGATGTCGCCCTGAAAACCGTACCGGCTGCGCAGCAAGACCGCCCCCGAGTAACCCTGACCAAACTTGAACACCGGGAAATGGAAGGCCACCACGGGCAGCAGGCTCACATCGTGAGCCAGCAATTCCGGGTTGTCGTCCGGGCTCAGCCACACGCCCAGTTCACCGGCTTGTGCACGGGCTTTTAGTGCATCTTTCTGCGCTTGCCACACGGCAATATTCACCAGCACTTTGCCAGTGGACGGAATGGTTTGATCCAATTCAACCACGGTGAAGTCATCGGCTGCAATGCAAGCTTCGCCATTCAGGGGTTTAACAATGATGGATGACATTACGCGGCCTCCTGGTTGGCATACACCTGGTCTTTGAAGGGATCCAGGCCGATTCGCTCCAGCGTGTCGATGAACAGTTCGTCTTCATGGCGGTTGGCCACATACACATTCAGAATTTTCTGAACCACGCCGGGCACATCTTCGGCATAAAAGGATTTGCCAATCACTTTGCCGATGCTGGCGTGGTTGCCCTGGCGACCACCGAGGGTGACCTGGTACCACTCTTCGCCGTTTTTATCCACACCCAAAATGCCGATGTTGCCAATGTGGTGGTGGCCACAGCTGTTAATGCAACCTGAAATGTTGAGGCTGATATCGCCCAGGTCAAACTGGTAGTCCAGATTGTCCACAGCGTCTTGGATGGCCAGCGCAATCGGGATGGATTTGGCATTGGCCAGGGCACAGAAATCGCCACCGGGGCAGGCAATGATGTCGGACACCAAACCAATGTTGGGCATGGCCAGGTTGTGTTCCTTGAGCACACTCCACAGGTCGAACAGGTCTTCTTCGGCCACATCGGACAGCACAAAGTTTTGCTCGTGTGTCACCCGCAATTCACCGAATGAATACTGATCAGCCAGGTCGGCCACCAAGCGCATTTCAGCCGAGGTTGCATCACCGGGGGCAACACCGGGGCGCTTGAGCGAAATGCTAACAGCCACGTAGCCGGGCACCCGGTGCTCGCGGGCGTTGCGCACCAACCAGCGGTCAAAGCCCTTGTGGGTGGCACGCAGGCCGGCAATCTGCGCATGCACGGTGGCCACTTGCTCAGCGGAAAATACTTTGTATGAAGGCGCTGTAAAGTGGGCTGCGATGCGGTCAAGCTCAGCTTGTGGAATCACACTCACACCACCTTTGATGTGTTGCCACTCTTCATCCACCTGCTTGGCAAATTCTTCCGGGCCAATGGCGCGCACCAAAATCTTGATGCGGGCTTTGTACAGGTTGTCGCGGCGGCCATAGCGGTTGTAAACGCGCATGATGGCTTCAATGTAAGTCAGCAGTTCATTCCAGGGCAGGTCGTTTTTCAACACCGAACCAATCACGGGTGTGCGGCCCAAGCCACCGCCAGCCAACACTTGGGCTACCACGTCTCCAGCAGCGTTGCGGGACAGGTTAACGCCAATGTCGTGCACCTGCACGGCAGCCCGGTCTTCAATGGCGCCATTCACCGCAATCTTGAACTTGCGGGGCAGGTGCAAGAATTCGGGATGGAAAGTGCTCCATTGGCGAATGATTTCGCAGAATGGGCGGGGGTCCACCAGCTCGTCTTTGGCGATGCCGGCAAACGGGTCGCTGGTGGTGTTGCGGATGCAGTTGCCACTGGTCTGGATGGCATGCATTTCAACGCTGGCCAATTCTTCCAGAATGGTGGGGACGTTTTCCAGTGCTGGCCAGTTGTACTGAATGTTTTGGCGGGTGGTGAAGTGGCCATAGCCGCGGTCATAGCGGTCGGCAATGTCCGCCAGTTTGCGCAACTGGTGCGCGCCCAGCAGGCCATAGGGCACAGCCACGCGCAGCATGGGGGCGTGTCGCTGAATGTACAAACCGTTTTGCAAACGCAGCGGACGGAATTCATCGTCGCTCAATTCGCCCTTCAGGTAGCGCTCGGTCTGGTTGCGGAATTGGGCCGCGCGTTCGCGAACGAGGGCACGGTCATAATCATCGTACTTGTACATTTACATCACCAGTTTGGCGGCCACAGCAGTCAGGGTGGTGGCCAAAACCCCGCGCAGAAACTTCTCGGGCACTGCGCGACTTAAATAACTGCCCACGGTAATACCGGGGATGGAGCCGAGCAGCAACGCGCCCAGCAGACTGAAATCAAGGGTGCCCAAACCATAGTGGCCGAAAGCCGCCACCGCAGTCAGGGGCACAGCATACGCGATATCGGTGCCTGCAATCTCGGCCGACTTCATGGTGGGGTACAACATCACCAGCACCATGGCCCCAATCGCACCAGCGCCAATCGACGACACCGTCACCAGCGTGCCGATGATGGCAAATGCCACCACGGTGGTGACTTTGCGGGTGCTGTCCTTCAATTGTGCCTTGGGGTTGGTTTCAATCCACTTCAGGATGCGCGGTTTGAACAGCAGCGCGCACACGGTCAGCATCACGCAAATGGAAATTGACCAGCGAATGAACAGGTCCATGGGGCTGCCTTTGCCCGCTGCGTGAATATCCAGGCTGTGCAGAACAAAAATCGTGGTGATGGAAGCTGGCAAACTGCCGGAGGCCATGAGGGCCACCACCCGCCAGTTCACGGTGTTGCGCAGTCGGTGCACCACGGTGCCCGCGCCTTTGGTAATGGCAGCAAAAGCCAGGTCGGTACCCACGGCTGTTGTCGCCGGTACGCCAAACAGCACGGTTAGCAGAGGGGTCATGAGTGAGCCGCCGCCCACGCCAGTCAAACCCACCAGCAAACCCACAGCCAAACCCGACGCCACGTAGACCAAGTCAAAATGAAAAGGCACAAGCCGCTCGCAATCCAGTTTCAAGGACTTGCAGTGTAGTGGCAGGGCCTTATAATTCAAACGATAGTATTTCCATTTATTTATTCCCCTGGGGAATAAAGCTTGTTGGTGCGCCCCACGGCCACCCGGAGTGTTTCAAGTCCATGAATTTGCACCAACTTCGCTTTGTTCGAGAAGCGGTTCGCCACAATTTCAGCCTGACCGACGCGGCCAAGGCCTTGTTCACCAGCCAGCCGGGCGTGTCCAAAGCCATCATTGAGCTGGAAGAGGAGTTGGGCTTCGAGATCTTCAAACGCCATGGCAAGCGCATCAAGGGTTTGACGCCACCTGGTGAACTGGTGGTGCAGGCCTGTGAGCGCGTGCTGGCGGAACTGGAGAATATCAAGCGCGTGGGCGAGGAGTTTGCTGCCCGTGAAAGTGGGCAGTTGACGGTGGCAGTTACCCACACACAAGCCCGCTATGTGTTGCCACAAGCGGTGGCTGCCTTTCGAAAAAAGTATCCCAAGGTGAAACTGATTTTGCTGCAGGGCACCCCCGAGCAATTGGCCGATTGGGTGCGCAAAGACCAGGCCGATCTGGCTGTGGCCACCGAGGCCCTGGCCGATGAGCCTGATCTGGTCACATTGCCCTGCTATGACTGGGGCCATGTGGCCATTGCGCCGGCCGATGGGGAGTGGCTTCAGGATTTTCAGGGCAGCGGAGCCCGAAAAATGGCGCTGGCCGACTTCAAGGGCTTGCCCGTTATTACCTACGAGACCCACTTTGCAGGCCGGAAAAAAATTGATGCGGCCTTCAAGAAAGCGGGGGTAGAACTGGAAGTAGTGCTGGAAGCGATTGATGCCGATGTGATCAAAACCTATGTGGGTTTGGGGCTGGGGGTGGGCATTATTGCCGAAGTGGCCTTTGATGCCATGAAAGACCAACACCTGGTGGCCGTGCCGGTGGACCACCTGTTTGGCCGCAATACCACGCGCATTGCATTGCGGCAGGGTGTGTTCATGCGAACGCTGATGGTGGAGTTTATTGGCACCTTTGCGCCCATGTTGACGCCCAAGTTGATTGAACGCGTGATGGGGGGTGGGCAGGCGTACGACATTTGATGTCGGCCCCTCTATTTCTGTGCCAGTCCTAGACTCCGCAGGATGCTCACTGTTTGCATCGGAGTCCTGCTCCGCCCTGCGCATTCACACCCCTTGGCGACGGCCAATCTGTTGTTCAAAACCTGAGCCTCGCGATCGCTGAGGTCGCTCCAGCAATGCCGGTGTGCCCGGCGCCGAACAGTCAGCCCTCCGATCGGTTTGACCCGCACAGCATTCGAACAAACGGACCGAGATGTTTGAGCCACGCAGTGGCGAGTTATCGGTCCGGTTCGAGATGCGCAGGGCAACCTTTACTTTTCGGGGGGCGTTCGGCACGGGCTACCGGTGTTGCTGGGGCGGCCTGCGCGGTAATGGCTTTAAGAACCCCGCAAATGCCGGTGCACCAGCTCAAACACCCGCGCGGTGTCCTGGCTTTTGGGGCCGGTTGCAATCAATTCATTCAGCAGCTCAGCCGTTTTGAACAGCAATGGCAAATGTAAGCCTTGGGCGCGCGCAGCCTGTGCCACCATGTCCACGTCTTTGGCGTGCAGGTGGGCTTCAATGGTGGGTGGTCGTGTAAACCCTTCCACCATGTGCGGCCCGGCCCAGTCCAGCACTCGGCTGGCTGGCAGCCCGGCCTGCAGCAGTTCGAGAACCACAGACAGTTCGGCCCCTTGTTCCAGGGCATAGTTCATGGCCTCGGCAATGCCGACCAACTGGATGCACAGCGCCATTTGGTTGGCTGCCTTGATGGCCTGACCGGCACCACTGTCGCCGACATGACGAATGGTTTTGCCCAACTGTTTGAGCATGGGGACCAGCGGCTCAAATGCGCTGCGGGAGCCGCCAGCCATCATGGACAGCGTGCCGGCTTTTGCGCCAGTCACCCCACCAGACACTGGGCAGTCGATGTATTCCAGCCCTCGTGCTCGCAGGGTTGGCGCAAAGTCCTTCACGGCTGCGGCATCAATGGTGCTGAAGTCGATGAGGGTGGTACCGTGGGCGGCGTTGGCCACAACGCCACCTTCATCAAACAGCACCGCTTGAACATCCTCGGTGCGCGTCACATTCAGGGCGACCACCCGGACCTGTTGGCACAGCTCGCCGATGGTGTTGTGAAATCGGACTGGCGTGTCTTCCAGTGCCAAGCGGGTGTGGGCGCTGCGGGCCCAGCCGTGCACCGGGTAGCCGGCCGCACACAAGCGGCGCACCATGGCCGAGCCCATATTGCCCAGGCCAATAAATCCGATTGGAAAAGTGTGATTGCTCATGCGCCGATTATAGACGGCGCTGCGCAGGGTGCGTCAATCGTTGGGTGAATCTGCTGAACGCCTGCCTGGCTTACACGGCGAAGGCGAGGTCATTCAAGCGGCAATACACGACGTCGCCATTGTCCAGTTTGGCCATCACAGGGTGGCTGGTGGAAATCCAGCGGCCAAATTCCGCAATGTTGTATGCAATGATGGTGGCCGGTGTGTGGTCAACCAGTACTTTGCACCCGACCTTGAATAGCTTTGCTGTTTGGCGCAGGGTTTTCTTGCGCATCAGGGTATGCCCGTCTGGGTAGTTGAACTGGTGGTCCGACCGGGTGTTGTGGTATGCCAGAGTGAGTGCCATGTTCGCCTCCCATGCTGCGTTGCCTGCACAGTTCATTTATACGGCAGGCTTTGGGTGGTTGTTGTCCCGAACATGGGGGGATTCCCCGTTCAGTTTCACCCATTCCGAGGGGAATGGGTGCAAAAGGCGGGGGGGTATTGCCGTTTAGTGCGAAGGTAGCAGCAACTGGTTTTGAATCAGCATAAACAGGTCACTGTGTGGGTCTGCAATCTGGTCCACGATGTTGAGGTGGTTGGCTTGAACCTGCAAGGGAGGGTTCAGACCCCAATGTGCAGCCAGGTAAGCGCTTTGTTCCTTGAAGGCATCGGTTTCTTCAGTGCCAAACGCCAAGTGGACTGGAATGGTGGGCTTGGGCATGAGAGCCGGGCTCACCATGCGGGTGCGCTTTTGGTTCAGTTTCAGGTCTTTCTGGATGAACGGGGTGTGCACCAGCGGGCTCAAGTCGTAAATGCCGGAAATGGCAATCACCGATTTCACCACGTCCTGGGGTAGGTCGGACGCCCACAAGGGCCAGAATGCCAAGGCGCTCATCACGCCCAAGTGCCCACCGGCTGAATGGCCGCACACCACAATCTGGTTGGCATCGTAACCAAACCGCTCGGCTTGGCGGTACAGCCATTCAATGCCACGCAGGGTTTGACGAACGCAATCTTCAATGGTGACTTTCGGGATCAGCCCGTAATTGAGTAGGGCCACCGAGTAGCCGCGTGCCACATAGGGTTTGGCCAGGAAGGTGAAGTCGTATTTGTCCAGCGAGCGCCAGTAACCGCCGTGAATGTAGATCAACAGGGGTTTGCCGGGTTTCCCGGGAATCACATCCACGGTCTCTGCTTCAGACTCACCGAAATACAGGTTCCAATGACCATCCAGGTCAAAGCGGGCATACCGCGACAACTCAGCCCAACGGGCAAAAATTTTTGGGTGCTCGGTGAGGTAGGCGCGCACGTTGTACTGGCTTTCGAGCCAGGCCACGTCCGGCTGGTTGTCGCCGCGCGATTCACTGCGGTTGTCAGCATTCAAGGCTTTGGAGTCGGCCATCGGGGCACTTCAGACAGGGCTGGTTGGACGGAAGGTGCGCGCATTTCACAGTGCACTGCACCAAAACAAGGGGTACAACATACCTGAAAGGACCCAAAAAGTCCAATTTTTAGGCCAAATCCGCCACTGATCCCAAACTACTCTTCTGGAAATGTGCCTACAATTAAAGGTTAATCAGGTAAGCACTCCGGTGGGTGTGCAGCGGGTCGATTTTGCGACCACGAAGCCCACGCGGCCAGCAGCAGAAACACCATCACAAATGCAGCCATGGGTCTCGCTGTGCCATCGTGCAACCAGGATACCCCCACACTGGCCAGCCCTCCCAAACCAAATTGTGCGCAGCCATACAGGGCTGAGGCTGCTCCCGCATTTTTGGGGTGGGCCGCCAGCAGTTGCGCCATGGTGTTGGGCGATACCCAACCAATCGACCCCACAGCCATCAAAAAGCCCAGTGCCATGCCGGCCAGGTTCCACTGATCGGTTTGACCCGGCAGGGCGGCCAAGGCAACCAGCAATCCGCCCGCCAAGGCCCAGCGTGAACCCCACAGTGCCAATTTGGCTGGCCCCAGTCGACCCACCCATCGGCTGGACAGGTAGCCAAACGCCACCAAACTGATGATGTTTGAACCAAACAGCGTGGCATACAACGTTTCAGACAAACCAAACCATTGGATGTACACATAAGGTGTGCCAGTGATGTAGGCAAACATGGCTGCAAAGTGCGCGCCACCAGCCACAATCAGCCGCCGTGCTGCGGGTTGGGCCAACACCGTGCCATACCCGCGAAATGCGGCACCCATGGATGCTTGTGCATGGCCCTGTTGAAGCGTTTCGGGCAACAAGCGGTGGCTGCCGATGATGCAGGTCAACCCAAACAAGGCCAGCGCCACGAATTCATATCGCCAACTCCCAAGTTGCAGAATGAAGGCCCCAGCCATGGGCGCAATCATGGGCGCAAATGAGGTCACCATGCCCACCATGGCCATCACCCGCGCCGCTTCGCGTTCGTCGAACAGGTCCCGAATGATGGCGCGCGACACCACCGCTGCTGCGCCGCCACCAAAAGCCTGAATGATGCGAAACATCAAAAGTTGTTCTATGCTAGTGGCCAGGGCGCAGGCCACGCTGGCGAACACAAACACCACTGTCCCGATGAGGATGATCCGCCGGCGACCCAATCGGTCTGACAATGGCCCATACAACAACATGCCGACCGCAAAACCGGCCAGGAACACACTGACCGTTTGCTGAGCACGCGCTGGCGTGGTTCGCAGGCTGTCTGCAATGTGCGCCAGGCTGGGCAAGTACAGGTCGATGGCCAAGGGGGCAAATGCCGCCAGGGCCGCCAGAAGAAAAAACACGCGTCGTTGGATCATGGGGCTGCACAGGGTTGGACCGGGTCTTCTTGCCAGGGTCTGCCAAGCAGCCCTGTCGTGGCATGAGTGTACGCTCATCGAAGGAGGCGGTATGGAGTTGTCATCCCTGGATTTGGCCCGGATGCAGTTTGCGGCCAACATCACCTTTCACATCTTGTTTCCCACCATCAGCATCGGTTTGGGCTGGGTCATGTTTTACTTGCGGTTTCAGCATGTGCGGACCGGTAAAACCGAGTGGGAGCAAGCCCACTATTTCTGGACCAAAATTTTCGCGCTTACCTTCGCCTTGGGTGTGGTGTCTGGCATCACGATGAGCTTTCAGTTTGGGACCAATTGGCCGGGCTTCATGGAAAAGGCCGGCAATATTGCGGGGCCTTTGTTGGGTTATGAGGTGCTCACCGCTTTCTTTTTGGAAGCCACATTTTTGGGGGTGATGCTGTTTGGCAAACAGCGGGTGTCGCCCAAGGTGCATCTCTTGGCTACTTTTTTGGTGGCATTTGGCACCACGCTGTCGGCCTTCTGGATTTTGGTGCTGAACAGCTGGATGCAAACCCCTCAAGGCTTCGAGGTCATCAACGGCGAGTTGCACCCCACCGATTGGTTGGCCATTGTATTCAACCCATCTTTCCCGTACCGTTTGGCCCACATGTTGATGGCCAGTGCGTTGACGGTGTTTTTCCTGATCGCGGGTGGCAGCGCCCTCCAAATTCTGAGGCGAAAGGAAAAGCCCTTTACCCGCAGCATGCTGAAGCTGGCTGTGACGGGTGCCGCGGTGGTGATCCCGATTCAGATTGTGGTGGGTGACCTGCATGGCTTGAATACCCTTCACCACCAACCTGCCAAGATTGCTGCCATTGAAGCGGTGTGGCACACCGAGCGGGGTGCGCCCTTGGTGTTGTTTGCCATTCCCGACAAAGAGAAACAGGAAAACCGGTTTGCGATTGAAATTCCCAAACTGGCCAGTCTGATTTTGACGCACGACCCAAATGGCGAAATCAAAGGTTTAAACGAATTTGTCGGGGAGCACCCACCCGTGGCTGTGGTGTTTTATTCCTTCCGAGTCATGGTCGGCATGGGCAGCTTGATGTTGTTGGTGTCGTGGTTGGCGGTGTGGTTGTTTCGCAAGAATGGGCCCGTGCTGGACAAGCCCCTTCACCGTCTGATGCTCAAGGGCCTGTTGCTGATGATGTTCTCGGGCTGGCTGGCCACCGTGGCCGGCTGGTGGGTGACTGAAATCGGTCGGCAGCCTTATGTGGTGTATGGCGTGCTGAGCACAGCCGACGTGGTGGCCCAACACCCGCCGCAATTGTTGGCCTTCACGGTGGCCCTTTATTTGGCTTTGTACCTGGGCTTGATCGCTGCCTATGTCTGGGTGCTTCGCTACATGCTGCTGGGTGGAACAGGCTCAGCAAAACCGGTGGTGTGGGGCGGTGGTGGCGTGCCTGGTTCGGCGCCGGCAGACCGCATTCGTCGCATTCAACCGTAATCTCAGCGCCTGGAGATCCGCATGACATTCGATGAATTGTTGCCCCTGTTGTTCATGGCTGTGATGGGCTTGGCCATGTTGATTTATGTGGTGCTGGACGGTTATGACCTGGGCGTGGGCATGTTGCTGCCGTTCGCCAGCGATGCCGAGAAAGACACCATGATCAATTCAATCGGCCCGTTTTGGGACGCCAATGAGACCTGGCTGGTGCTGGGTGTGGGGGTGTTGCTGGTGGCCTTTCCCAAAGCCCACGGGGTGGTTCTCACCGCGTTGTACCTGCCAGCCACCTTGATGCTGGTGGGCCTGGTCTTGCGCGGTGTGGCGTTTGACTTTCGGGTCAAGGTGGACACGGCGTACAAGCCCCTGTGGAACCGAATTTTTACATCGGGTTCTTTGTTGACCTCGGTCTGTCAGGGCTGGATGCTGGGTTCCTACATCACCGGCTTTTCGCACCACTGGTCGCAGATTGTGTTCAACCTGGGTGTGGCATTCACCTTGCCGTTTGCTTACGCATTGCTGGCCAGTGGTTGGCTCATCATGAAAACCGAGGGTGCCCTCATGGACAAGGCTTGCCGGTGGGGGCGCATCAGCTTTTGGCCCATGCTGGCCGCCATTGCGTTTATCTCCGCCATCACACCGTTGGTGGTGCCGCAAATTTTCCAGAAGTGGTTTACGTTCCCCACCATGTTTGCCTTGGCGCCGATTCCGCTGGCCACTGTGCTGTGTCTGTGGGGCATTCACCATGTGCTGTCCAGGCCGCGTGTCATTCAGGCCGGGTATGGCTGGATGGTGTTTGGCCTCACCGCGGGGGTGATGACACTGTCGTTTTTGGGCTTGGCATACAGCCAGTTTCCCTACGTGGTGTTGAATCAACTGACGGTGTGGGATGCTGCTGCTGCACCGGGTTCGCTCAAGATCATTCTGGTTGGCGTGGTGCTCACGTTGCCAGCCATCCTCGGGTACACTGCGTTTTCGTACAAAGTGTTCTGGGGCAAGGCCAAAGAACTCTCCTACCAGTGAGCCCGAGCAATCGGTCAAAAGGAAATAGCAATGAGCGTTCGTCAACTGAGCGAAGAGTTGTCCGTGTGCGGGCAAATTCGCCCTGAAGACCTGGAAACCGTGCGCGACATGGGTTTCAAAACGGTGATCAACAATCGCCCCGATTTCGAAGAGCCAGGTCAGCCCTTGCATGCAGAGATCGAAGCAAAGGCCAAGGCCTTGGGCTTGGCGGTGCATTACCTGCCATTGGCCATGGGCCAACCACCCAGCCCGGCATTGCTGGAGCAATTTAAAACCGTGCTGGATGCCGCTGAAAAACCGGTGTTTGCGTTTTGCCGCAGTGGCAACCGGTCAGGCCAAATCTACATGGGCGCCAAGGCGCTGGGTTAAGCGCGCTGCGCTGTTCAGTGGTCTTTGCGCAGTGGCATGCCGCGATCAGCGGGCAAGGTGCTGGCCAATTCACGAATCATTTTGACCGTGTCAATATCAGCAGCCCTGTAGGCCTGCTTGCGAGCCTCTTCGTATTCGGAATGAGCGTTGTCCTCAGCGTTCAGACCATCGGCGTCCTGCACATGGTATTGAAAGCGCAACCACAGCAGGCCCTGCTCAGGTTCTTCAATCGTGATCGTCAGGGTGCTGGGGCCGCAATGCTGATTGGGCACCACCCGGGTTTCGGTGCGCAATTCATCGTGCAGTTCAATGGTGTCTTCCACCTGGAATGCGCCATAATCAAGCCGACGGTGCAGCGTGGTCACTGTGCCGCTGTGTGAAATCTCAGTGACCTCGGCTTGTTCGAGACCCAGAATGAAGCGAGTCGGTTTCCATGCCCTGGCCACCAAACCCATCCAGAGCTGTTCGCGGGTCAACCAGTCCACCACAGGCAGCTTGGGGTCGTTGATTTGCACCAGATGTTCAAATTTCATGAAGAGGGTCCTGTGATACACAGACACGGTACTACAAAACGCTACTCGGATTCCACCCGATTCAACGGCACCATCCATTTGGTTGAAGTGCCCTCGATTGAACACGGCGACATTGTTGAACAAACCCGCAACCTGCTGACCTTGGTCGAAGAGCGCCTGAATGAAGCGGGAAGTGACCGTCGCCATTTATTGATGGTGCAGGTGTACCTCACCGACATGGCTGACATCGATGGTTTTAATTCGGTGTGGGACAACTGGGTGCCCCAAGGGTGTGCGCCTGCTCGAGCCTGTATCCAGGTGGTGGCGCTGGCGCGGCCGGGCTGGAAGGTGGAGGTGGTGGTGACCGCGGCTCAACTCGAGATTTGAACCATGGATGCTGTACTTTCACAGTCCAAGGCTGCGCCAGTGGCGGTGTTCGATTCAGGCGTGGGTGGCTTGTCTGTGCTGAAGGCACTGCTGCTGGAATTGCCACATGAACGGTTTGTGTTTTTGGCCGATGAGGCCTATTTGCCCTACGGCGACAAACCGCAGGCCGTGATTGCTCATCGCGTCCTGACGGTGGCGCAAGCCTTGCAACAGCAGGGCAACAAGGCCCTGGTGATGGCCTGCAACACGGCCACCGCAGCGGCTGCCAACCAGGCAAGGCAGCATTGGCCAGCATGGCCCATTGTGGGCATTGAGCCCGCAGTCAAGCCCGCCACGTTGATGACCAAAACCGGTGTTGTGGGTATTCTGGCCACCAGCAACACCGTGGCCAGCGTACGCTTTCAGGCGCTGGTTGAGCGTTTCGACCCCCTGGCCCGTGTGGTGGCCAAACCCTGCCCGGGTCTGGTGGAATTAATCGAACAAGTCCCCATCAACGAGGCTGCAGTGCGCGAGCACCTTCGCCCAGTCATGAATGCATTTCAGCAGGATGGGGTGGATGTGATTGTGTTGGGTTGCACCCATTATCCATTTGTGGCACCGATCATTCAGCAGATGGTGGGTGAGCAGGTGACACTGATTGAAACAGGTCGACCTGTGGCTCGGCAGCTCCGTCACCGCCTGGATGAGTCAGGCTCACTGCATGAGCCTGATTTAACTGCCATGCCTGAGGTGCAGCGCGTCCGGTTTTACACCACTGGCAGCGTGGACGGGTTCAAGCAAAAGTTGGTGTCCTTGATGGGCAGCGACTGGTGTAGTGCTGTGGTCGAGCCGCAGCATATTTAAAGGTGGGTGGCCATCCATTGCGCCACTTGCACATACTGGGCAGCGGATATTTCTTCAGCCCGTGCGGTCAGCGTGATGCCCGCCGCCGCTGCCGCTTCAACGGGAACCACACCAGCCCAGGTGTTTCGCAGCATTTTGCGGCGCTGTGAAAATGCCGCGCTCACAATCCGCGAAAAAATGTCACTTGGAATGGCATTCCGTTCAGTTTTGGACTTGGGAACCATTCGCACAATGGCCGACATGACCCGGGGTGGTGGGTCAAAGCATTCGGGTGGAACATCAAACAAATGCGCCATGTCGTAATACGCTTGCAGCATCACGGAAAGACGGCCGTAATCGCTCGCTTTGGGCATGGCTACCATGCGATCGATCACTTCCTTTTGCAACATGAATTGTTGGTCAATGATGCGATCGGCATGTTCCAGCAAGGCAAACAGAATGGGCGATGAAATGTTGTAGGGCAAATTCCCCACCACACGAAACGGCGCCTGGATGTCGTGGAAATTGAATTTCAGCACATCCACTTCATGGATGGTTAGTCTGTCTTTCCAGGGGCCTGTGCGCAACCGTTGGGCCAAATCACGGTCAATCTCGACCACATGCAGCGTGGGTAGCACTTTGAGCAGCCACACGGTGAGTGCACCAAGCCCCGGACCAATCTCAACCACCGTATCGGTCGGTTTGGGGCGCAAATCACCCAGGAAATCCGCCAGTACGGTTTGGTCGGTTAAAAAGTGTTGTCCGAATCGTTTGCGAGCTTGGTGTTTCATGTGGGGGTACGAGTGGCATTGAGGCTCATGGTGTGAGCCAGCTTAATGGCCTCGACCATACTGCCGCTGTTGATGTGAGCGGTACCAGCCAGATCGAGTGCGGTGCCATGGTCTACCGAGGTGCGCACAATCGGCAACCCCAGTGAAATGTTGACACCTTCGCCAAAGCTGGCGAATTTCAGCACTGGCAAACCTTGATCATGGTACATGGCCAGTACGGCATCGGCTTCGTTGAGGTATTTGGGCTGGAACAGCGTATCGGCCGGATAAGGCCCTCGTACATCATGTCCCTGCGCCACCAGGGTTTCAATCACCGGGCGAATGACTTGAATTTCTTCCATGCCCAGATCGCCCGATTCTCCGGCGTGGGGGTTCAAGCCAGTGACCAGCACGGTGGGTTTGGCACAGCCCCAGTGGCGTTGCAGCGCCTTTAACACAATCTCCAGCGTGGTGCGCAAGCCGCCAGCGGTGATGGCGGCAGGCACTGCCTGCAAGGGAAGGTGCGTGGTCGCCAGTGCCACTTTCAGTCCACCACCGGCAAGCATCATGACCACATCGCTTTGGCCACAACGCGCAGCGAGGTATTCCGTGTGGCCCATGAAGCCCGGCCAATGGGGGCTGATGGCGGATTTTTGGATGGGAGCAGTGATCATCGCCGCAGCTTGATCACCAAGACAGGCGTCGCAGGCGCTGTCCAACAAGCGCAGGACATAGGGCGCATTGCTGGCAGTGGGTTGGCCCGTGGTACACGGCACGTTCAGGCCGTGGTGCCAGACGTACACGCCGGGATGGTCCATGGTTCCCAAGTCCGCCAATTGGCAGATGATTTGCCAGTTGGCGGATAGACCGATGGCTTGGCTTCGTTGCTTGAGCAAATCTGCATCGCCCAAGAGCACCAGTGTCCTGTTCAGTTGTTGGTGAAGCGCTTGTTCAGCAATCAGGCCACACAACTCAGGCCCGATACCGGCTGGCTCACCGCTGGTGATCAGCAAAGGGGCCGTTGTGGTGCTCACAAGCGAATATCGACATAGGTGCGGTCGCGCAGTTGACGCAGCCACTCATTGTAGGCTTCCTCGGCCTTGTTGGCCCGAATCGCCTGGCGGGCGGCTTGACGCTGGCGTTCTTCCGATGCTGCCTGTTGACGCCGTTCAGTCACCTGCACAATGTGGAAACCAAACCGGCTTTGGAACACGGTGCTGGTGCCGCCCACGGGCAACTGGTTCATTTCACGTTCAAATTCAGGCACGGTGTCGCCAGGGTAGAGCCATCCCAAATCGCCACCTTTGGAGGCCGAGCCATCCTGACTGTAGCGTTTGGCCAAGTCTTCAAAGGTGGCCTGGCCGTTTCTGAGCTGCTCCAGCGCGAAGTTCAAGCGGCGCTTGGCCTCTGTTTCACTGATGTCAGGCCCAGTTTTGATCAAAATGTGCCGTGCATGGGTTTGCGTCACCGGGGTTGCATCCAAAGAGGTTGCACCGTCCCGGCGCTCCACCACTTTCAGCACATGAAAGCCGTTGGGGCTACGAATGGTGGATACCGCATTGGGTTCAGACCTGGACAGGAAGTCTGCAAACAGGCTGGGTACGGCATCGTAACCTTGCCAGCCCATGGCACCGGTGCCGGCAATGGCCAGTTCCGGGTAAGCTTTCAGGACATCGGCTGTGCTGGAACCACCTTTGAGCATTTTTTCAATCGCACCCGCTTTGGTTTGCGCTTGGTTCAATGTGTTGCCTGTCGCATCCTGTGGGGCTTTTACCAGAAACTGCAGCCAGTTCACCTCGGGTTTGTTGCCAGGACCATTCGGCGTTTTGCTGGCCAGAAAAGCCTGAATTTCAGCATCGCTGACCTGAATTCGGGCCTCCACATCCCGCTCACGCAGGCGAGCCACAGTCATTTCATTTTTGACCTCTTCACGAAAGCGGGTGGGGGACACACCATCATCGCGAAGTCGCTCCAGGAATGATTCCATGGACATGTTGTTTTGCTCAGCAATCCGCGCCATGGTGGCGTCCACCTGCGCGTCATCGACCCGAATTCCGGTGTCATTGGCCAGTTGCAGTTGAGCGCGGTCGTTGATCATGCGGTCCAGCACTTGCTTGCGCAGCAACAGGCGGTCAGGCAGTTGAACACCTCGGCGTGTCATTTGCCGTTCGATTTGGGCCACCTGCCGGTTCAACTCACTGCGCGTGATGATGTCCGAATTCACAATGGCGACGATGCCGTCGATTTCCGGGGCACTTTGCGTGCTTTCGCCCAGCGTTGCGCTCAGCTTGCCAGTGATGCCGGATGGCGAATTGTTGCTTTTGGCCGGGGCCGGGGTGTTGGCCGGTGAGCCCACCACGGTGGCCGGTTTGCCAGGCTGTGGCATTTTCAGGCTTTGTGCCATGGCGGGCATGGGAAGGCTGAGCGCTGCGCCAAGCAGAATGCCCGTCAGGTGTGGTCCAAATCGAGAATGCATGTTGCTCATGGTTTATTGCGTGGTCAGCGACGAAGCGAATGGCGTGTAACCAGGTACTCGCCGCGAAAGAAGTTCGATCGGATTGGATCCGATTCGGCCCAGACCGGAAAGTTCCAGCTGGAGGAAAAGTGAGGTGGTCTGCAGCTGTGGTGCAGTCGCGAATCGTTGCGCAACCACACGCACAGCCCAGCATCCCTCGCCGTATTCAAGGCCTGCCACACCTTCGATCAGGCGTTTGTCGAGCATCGAATAATTGACGCGGCCCACACCACTCCACCGTTGGGAGAGGGGCCACTGCCCCGACACATCAAACTGGTCAATCAGGTTTCGGGTGTACCGATAACCAAAGTTCAATTGTTTGCCAGGGGTTGGCGAGTAGCCCAAGCTGATGTTGCCACGCTCATGCCGACCACTTTCCGCACTGAATTGGCTGGTTGCATCAACATAATAATTTTTGCTGATGCGGCCCCGTGCATTCAAGAAAAAATCCGAGTCGCTGGTGACCGGGGCTTCAAGCCCGGTCAATACCAAGCGAGGTGTTTTCAGGTTCAGGCGTTGCCCGGCTGTCATGCTGAATAATTCTTCACTGGTGATGGCGTCGCTAAACCGGCTGGTCACTGCAAATGTCAACTGATTGGCGTCGGCCACGCGGTCATAACCGGCGTAGCGGTTTTCCGAAAATATACGGCTCAGGCTTTGGTCGGTTACCGTGGTGTCAAACAGCGGTTGGTCAGACTGGTCTTTGAACGGTGTATACAGGTAGAAAATACGGGGTTCGAGGGTTTGGTTGACCGCCCGTCCAAACAGGCTCGTTTTGCGATCGAAGTACACGGTGCCATCCAATGAGGCGGTGGGTACCACGCTGCTGGCGGTGGGGCCAAACCCAGTGGCCTGGTTACGCAAATCGTAGCTGTTCGCCTGCACCGACAGCGCGGGCGTGAACGAAAACTGTGCCCGATTCACTGGCATGAACACGCGGGCCCGGGTGACACCTCGAGAACCCTCGACCCGGTTGGGCGTGCTGGTGGGGTTGGCGAAGTCGGTGTACAAACCTGACACCGACACGAATGCTGCGCCAACTTTGGTGGGGTTCAACTCCACTGCCACTTCAGGCAGCCGGTCGTAGGGTTCAACAATCACGTCATTGAACAACTGCAGAGTTTGATGCGTAACAGCCCTGACCGATGTGGACCAGTTGTCTTCCCGGTAGGCAAAATAACCTTCACGCAGCAACACCCGCTGAGACGCGACAGCCTGCGTGCGGGAAAAATCCACGAAGTACTGGTCATCAGATACCCCGTTCAGATTCAGTCCTGCGTAGTAGTTGCCTTTGTTGTAATTCTGTAGCACCGACACCGCGTAGCGGTCCTGGCCTGTTTTTTGATCGCTGGGCAGGTAGTCGAATTTCAGGTTGCCGTCCTGGTGTGGGGTCAGGTAACGGCCCTCAGCTCCCAGTTGTGCACCCCGGCCGGAAATCAGGGTGGGGTACAGCGTTAAATCCTTGTCCGGTGCGATGTTCCAGTAATACGGTGTTGTCACCTCCAGGCCGCTGTTGGACACCGTGCCGATGGAGGGCGGCAAAAAGCCGCTTTTGCGCCGGTTGGTTGTTGGAAATGACAGGTACGGTGACGCCAGAATGGGAACATCCTTAAACACCACTTTGGCACCTTTGGCGCGGCCCACTTCTTCTGTTTGGTCCAGTTCAAGGCTGTCGGCAGTGACATACCAATCGCCTTTGTCGGCTTGGGATGGATCGGGCACTTGGCAAACCGTGTAGTTCGGATTTTCCAAGGTCAGGGTTGAAATACCGTCGTATTGCAGGCGTTCAGCACGCCCCTTGCCCTTGATGTCCATCAGTTCGAATGTTGGCTTGTTGAGTCGGCTTTCGCCGGTGCCAACCTTCACATCGCCCTCCGGTGCTTTCAGGCGCATGTTGTCCTTCTCGACCACCAGGTTGCCCTTGGCGGTTGCCCGGTCAGTGATGGGCGAGTAGATGATCCGGTCACTTTGCAGCCGTAAGCCCTGGCGACGCACCTCAACCCGGCCTTCCAGTGTGGTTTCTTCGGCGCCGTTGCTGGTCATTGAGTCGGCCGAAATGTAGGTGGCCTCATCGTCTGGAATTTTGGTTTTGACACCCAGCAGGCTGGAGTCCATTTTCAGACGGGTGGGCGGCGTGCTCTGCGCTTGTGCTGTGCTGGCCAGGGCCAAGAGCACCATTGCGGAGACGGGCGTGCGCAAGTGCCATGACCGACCCGATGCCGGTGCTGGAACATCCCAACAGGTGTTTCTGGTTTTTTTGATCTTGTTCAAGCTGGGACAGGTCTCAAATGGCGTCGTTTGCGTCAACAGGCTGGCAGTTCCCACTATTATAGGCAACTGTACCGAAGATTAAGGGAATGGTTGGTTTCATGAGCGCCTTGCGTCAAGAATTGTTGGAAAAATGGCTGGAAAGCCTGCCCGCTCACGACTTTGATCTCCAGACCCTGGCGCCTGCCTCCAGTGATGCGAGTTTTCGCCGGTATTTCAGGGTGTTGGATCGTCGGTCGGGCTGCACCTGCGTGGTGATGGATGCGCCGCCCGACAAGGAGGATGTCCGGCCATTTCTGGCTGTGGCGCAGCTGCTGCGAGACGGCGGCGTTCGGGCTCCCCAGGTTTTTGCCGAGCACATTGACCAGGGTTTTCTGCTGTTGGAGGATTTTGGCGGCACCACCCTGCTGTCTGCACTTCGCGCTTCCGACACATCAACGGACCCGTTGTACCGTGCGGCGATCCATGACCTGGTTGCCATGCAGGCCAATGTGCGTGTCAATGGTTTGCCCGAGTATTCTGCCGCCAAATTGCGCGCGGAAATGGATCTGTTTGACACGTGGTATGTGGGCAAACACTTTCAAAGCGAGTTGAGCGACCCGGAAAAAAACTGGCTGGATACCATTAAAAGTACGCTGGTGGACAGTGCCTTGTCCGAGGCCCAGGTGTTTGTCCACCGCGACTACCACAGCCGCAACCTCATGGTCACGGGCATGGAGGGGAGCAAGCCGCTGCTGGGCATGCTGGACTTTCAGGATGCCGTACAAGGCCCGTTGAGCTATGACCTGGTGAGTATCTTGAGGGATGCATATGTTGAATGGCCAGAGGACATGACAGTGGATTGGGCCATTCGGTATTGGGAACAGGCCAAAAAGGCTGGCTTGTCGATTCCCGGCGATGCCAGCGAGTTTTATCGCCAGTTTGACTTCATGGGTTTGCAGCGCCACCTGAAAATACTGGGAATTTTCGCCCGCCTGTACCACCGGGACGGCAAGTCACAGTATCTGAATGACTTGCCCTTGGTGTTGGCGTACGTGCGGTCCGTTGCGTCCCGCTACATGGCATTCAAACCCTTGTTGCTGGTGCTGGATCGTCTGGAGAACAAGGCCGTCAAGGTGGGATACACCTTCTGACCATGCGAGCAATGATTCTGGCCGCTGGGCGCGGAGAACGGATGCGCCCCTTGACGGATGTTTGTCCCAAACCGTTGCTCAAAGCTGGCGGCAAGCCACTGTTGCAGTGGCACATTGAGGCATTGGTTCAGGCCGGTATCATCGAGATCGTGGTGAACCACGCACATTTGGGTCAACAGATTGCGGCGTATTTTGGCGATGGGCAATCATTGGGTGCCCGGCTGATGTATTCCGCCGAATCCACTGCCCTGGAAACCGCTGGGGGTATTGCGCAAGCGCTGCACTTGCTCAATCCAGACCACCTCGACACGCCATTTTTGGTCATCAACGGGGATGTGCATTGCGATTGGCCGGTTAAAAAGGCCTTGGATATCGAACAGTCCTGGGCACCTGGACAGCAGGCTCACCTGGTGATGGTGCCCAACCCAGACCACAACCCGGCGGGCGATTTTGAATTGCAAGGCCACACCGTGCATGATCGAACGGGCCACGAAGGCGCATTCACATTTTCGGGCATTGGGCTGTATGCGCCCAGCCTGTTCCAGGCCGTTGTGCCTGGCACTGTATTCAAACTCGCCCCCCTGTTGCGAAGTGCAATGCAACAGGGCACAGTCACAGGTGAGTTGCACACCGGGCGCTGGATGGACATCGGCACCCCCGCTCGTCTGGATGAGCTGAACCAACTTCTTCAACACAAGGCAGGTCGTGTATGAGCAGTCGTTATCCCACCCAATCACCCAGTGTGTATGCCAAGCGGCGGGCCCGTCTGGCCCTGGCATTGAAAAAACAGGGCGGTGGTGTGGCTTTGGTCCAGTCGGGTCATGAAGTGATGCGCAATCGCGATGCAGACTATGCCTTTCGCTCCGACAGCTACTTTTATTACCTCACCGGTTTTCCTGAACCTGAAGCCTGTCTGGCCTTGGCGGTTTCGCCGTCGGGCAGGAGCAAATCTTTCCTGTTTTGCCGGCCCAAGCATGAAGAACGAGAGATTTGGGACGGCTTTCGCTTTGGTCCTGCGGCTGCCCAACTGCAATTTGGATTTGATGCAGCCTTCAGCATGGACGATTTTGAGGAGGGCCTGACGGAAATGCTGGCCAATCAGCCCAGTGTATTTTTGCGCCTGGGCGAGGACGATCGTCTGGAGGCCGCGGTGGCCGATGTGCTGAAAACGTTGCGGGGCAAAGCGCGCATGGGTGTGGTCGCGCCGCATGCGGTGCTCGATATCAGCCACGCATTGGACGAACTTCGCTTGATCAAGGACAAAACCGAACTGGCCACCATGAAAAAGGCTGCCACCATTTCGGCCATGGCCCACCAACGGGCCATGTTGACCACTGCACCCGGCAAGTTTGAATACGAGGTGGAAGCCGAGTTGCTGTACACCTTTCGCAAACACGGTTCAGCGGCACCCGCGTATGGGTCGATTGTCGCAGGCGGTGCCAATGCCTGTGTGCTGCATTATCGCGCCAATGACCAGCGGCTTCATGATGGTGATTTGTTGTTGATTGATGCTGGCTGCGAGCTGGATTGCTACGCCTCGGACATCACGCGTACCTTTCCGGTCAATGGCCAGTTCAGCGCGGCGCAACAGGCTGTGTATGAGGTGGTGCTGGAGGCTCAGTACGCGGCGATTGCAGCCACCCGGCCTGGCGCTCGGTTCAACGACCCGCATGACGCAGCGGTCGGGGTGCTGACGCAGGGTTTGATTGACCTCAAGCTGCTGAAAATGAGCTTGGCAGAGGCGATTGAACAGAAAGCCTACACCCGTTTTTACATGCACCGCACGAGCCACTGGCTGGGCATGGACGTCCACGACTGTGGCAGTTATCGTGACCCCGCCGCAAAGCCGCAGGATGGCGTGGCGCCCCACACCTCGCGAAAGCTGGAGCCGGGCATGATACTGACCATTGAGCCTGGCCTGTACATCCGCCCGGGCCGCGGCGTGCCGAAGAAATTCGAGAACATCGGCATTCGCATTGAAGACGATGCCATCGTGACAGCCAACGGGTGCGACATCTACACCCACGAAGCCCCCAAAACCGTGAGCGACATTCAAGCACTGATGCAATCGAGAAACCGTGTTCAGCAAAAAAGGGCGGCATGAGCTTGAACAACGCGCAAACCGATTTTGATGTGGCAATCGTCGGCGCAGGCCCGGTTGGTCTGGCGTTTGCTGGCTGGCTGGCGGCCCAGTGGGGTGACCGCGCCCAACGCATCGCCATTTTTGATGCCAAACCATTGGATGCAACCCTGGGTGATCCTCGCGTCTTGGCGCTCAGCGATGCCACCCGGCTGCGTCTGTCCAGTCTTGGTTTTCCCGTCAACGCCACACCCATCCATCACATCCACGTGTCGGAGCAGGGGCGATTTGGGCAGGTTCGCATGAAGGCCGATGACATGGGGCTGCGCGCCTTGGGTTGGACGGTGCGCTATGGTGAGTTGGTGGCTTGTTTGTCGGAAGCCCTGGCCCATCGTGGCGTTCAGATATTCCGTCCTGCCAATGTGCGATTTGCCCATCGAAGCCGTCATCAGTCCCTGGAAATCTTGGAGTTGGACGATGGCACTGAATACACCGTTGGCCTGCGTGTGGATGCCGAGGGTGGCTTGTATGGTGAAGCGGGTGAGCGAGACCATGTGGTGGACTATGGGCAATGGGCCCTGGTCAGTGAGGTGACGGCCACAGTCGAACCCGGTTTGCTGGACCAGCACAACACCTTGGCATTTGAACGGTTCACACGCGAGGGTCCTTTGGCCTTGCTGCCGATTTCAAGCAACCAGCAAAACTATTCGCTGGTGTGGTGTGCACCCAAAACCGAGGTTGATCGGCGAATGGCTTTGCCAGATCACGCTTTTTTCGATGAATTGCGGGCGCAATTTGGTCGACGGGTGGTGGTGCACAGTACTGCGGCCCGAAAAATGTTCCCGCTGGGCATGAATTGGTGCGAGCGGCTGGTACAGGGGCGTCGGGTCGCGATTGGCAATGCAGCCCAAATTTTACATCCGGTGGCCGGACAAGGCTTGAACCTTGGTTTGCGAGATGCTGCCCAACTGGTTCGCAGTGTGTCGCCCGCCATTGTGGCGGACGAAGCCTTGCTCATTGGTGCACTGACAGATTTTGAGCGAGCGCGATCCGTTGATCGAAACGCGGTGGTCCGTCTGACAGACCTGATGGTGAAAGGTTTTTCAAACCAGAACGCACTGTTGGGTGCAGGCCGGCAAATGGCGTTGAACTTGATGGAGTTCACGCCGCCTTTGCGCAAACAATTCGCCGAGCTGATGTTGTTCGGACTGGCTGCCTGACCATGTTGACCGACCGCTTGTGGACTGAGATCTTGTTGCGCGAACGTTTTCAGCGCATGGCCAGTATTCAATGGACACCCGAACCCTTGGAGGAACGATTTTTCAAGGATCGCGAGCCAGCGGATGCAGCGGTTTTGGTGCCGATTGTGCTGCGGGAGCGCGGTTTGCATGTACTGCTCACGCAGCGAACTGCACACCTGAACGACCATGCAGGGCAAATCAGTTTCCCCGGCGGTCGCAGTGAACCCGAAGATGGTCATCCGATTGAGACAGCTTTGCGTGAAACCGAGGAAGAGGTTGGTCTTCACCGTCAACACATTGAGGTGCTGGGCACCATGCCGGTGTACCAAACCGCCACCAACTTTTTGGTGACCCCGGTGGTGGCGTTGGTGCAGCCCGAATTTGAATTAACACTGGACAGCTTCGAAGTGGCCGAAGTGTTTGAGGTGCCGCTGGATTTTCTGATGAACCCAGCCAATCACCAAACGCGCAGTTTGCAGACACCCATGGGCCCGCGGACCTTTTACGCCATGCCATACCCTGCGCCGGACAACAGTCGCGAGTATTTCATTTGGGGCGCGACGGCTGCCATGATCCGCAACCTGTACAATTTCCTCAGTGCAGGCCTATAAGGCTGTCCAACCCACACCACTGGTCATGTCATATTTCGCCCTCATCATTGCGGTGATTCTGGAAACGCTGCTGCCTGATCGTCTGTTTGACCGGTCGCGCGTCGGTGTGGACCATCTGACCCGTGAGTTTGAGATTGACCTGGTCAAGTTGGGGGTTGCGTCAGCCGCGCATCTTCAATGGTTGGCGCCGGTGGTCGTGTGGACGTTGGGCGTGTATTTCCTCAACAAGGTGTTGTTGGGCACCTGGCCGCTGTTGGCGGGTGTCGTCAGCATCACCATCATTTTGTATGGTCTTCGCTTTAAACATTTTGCCGAGGTATACACCACGGCCCAGCTGTTCTTGAATCAGGGGGATTTTTTCCGCGCGCGCGAACTGTTTCTGAATTGGATGAAAGAGTATGACGGCTCAGAAGTGCATGTTCAGCGGGCCGATGAGTTGGTGGTGTCGGCGGTTTACCACGGCTCAGAGCGCGCCTTGCGTCAATATTTTGCCGTCATCTTCTGGTACTTGGTCGTGCCTGGGCCCACAGGGCTGGTGATGTACATGGCCGTTCACTGGAGTGTGGTGCGTGAGCGGCAGTTGTGGATCGAACAGGCCCATTTGCAAGAAATGCCCAGCCTCGGAGACCTGTGGGACGCGCAGGGCAAACGTGCGCTGATGAGCCCACGTTTTGTGTTGTATCTCATGGAGTGGGTGCCTGCTCGTTTACTGGGGCTAACCGTGGCCTTGGTGTCCCAGTTTGACGAGGTGATGCTGGCTTGGCGAACTGCCCAAACACAATCACGATTTTCCAATTGGGCGCCGCTCACAGCAGCCTGTCTGGCGGCTGTGGGTTTGTCGTCTGGACTGGGTTCTGGTTCCGAGTCTGGCTTGTCAGGCTCAGATGATGCGCCTGTTCAAGCCCTGCAACAGTTCCGCCAGTTGATTTTGAAATGCGTGGTGGCCTGGTTGTCACTGGGCCTGTTGCTTGCGCTATTGGGTTGGATGCCCAATCCTTTTCATGCATAACCCTGTCCGCTGCGCAATTCCTCGCGCAGCAGCAAGAACAATTCAAAACGTGCTGCTGACAATTCTGTGGTGCCCAGTGCCAGTTTGACTGCACAATCCGGTTCGCGAAGGTGTTGGCAATTGGCAAACCGGCAACGCAGACCAGGTTTCGCAATATCCGGGAATGCGTCCAGCAATTCGTCTTCCGACAGGTGAAATAATCCAAATGCCTGAAATCCAGGCGAGTCGATCAATTCCAATCCGGCGTCACCAACATGCATTTGCGTGTGGGTGGTGGTGTGTTTGCCCGCATTCAGAGCCATGGAAATCTCGTTGGTGCTGGCTCGGGCTTCCGGAATCAACAGATTGATCAACGTGGATTTTCCCATCCCTGATTGACCCAGTATCAATGTTCGCTTGTGCTCCAGCAAGCTCAGCATGTGAGCCTGTGCATCATGGGGTGCTTCGGTCAGACTGACAAAGTGAATAGGGCATTCACCCCGGGTCCATGCATTCAATTCCTCGGTGAACTCTGCCATGGCTTCTTGAACATCGTCGAACAGGTCCACTTTGTTGAACACCACATGAAGCGGCACACCCGCATGTTGGCAGGCCACCAGCGTTCGGCCCAACAACTCAGTGGAATACGGGGGACTGATGGCCAGCACCAGCAACACCTGGTCCAGGTTGGCAGCAAACAGTTTGCTTTTCAGTGCGTCTGACCGGTACACCAGGTTTCGTCGAGGCAAAATCTCCTCCACCCAGGCTTGCTCGTCGCCACTGGGTCGAATGCTGACCTCATCGCCCACCGCCACTTCACGTCGCTTGCCTTTGCCAAACAGCTGCCACAATTTGCCGTCGTCGCCACGTGCCACAAAATGGCGACCATGGCTGGCCACCACCAAAGCGTGGCTCAGTATGTCCTGGTCCACTGCGCTCACCGTGGGTTTACCTTTGGCTGAAAATTTGATTTTTCCCAAAATGTGTGACCCTGGGTTCAGCCGACATGACGCAAGGCGTCATCCAGCTTTGCAGCACAGGCCCAATCATTGTCCGACACGCCGCCCGCGCTGTGCGTGCTCCATTTCACGGTAAGGCGGTTGTAGCCAAAATGAACATCGGGGTGGTGGTCTTCATCATCGGCCAGGTGCATCAGGGCGTGTACAGCCATTTTCACGCCTTCAAAGTTGGCAAACGCATAGGTGCGCCACAAACAGATGGGCTGTGCAGAATGGGCTGAAAACTCCACAGCCCAGTGCGGAAATTCCTTCAATTGGCTGGCAACCTGTTCCCCGGACCAAGCGGTGTCCAGGTGTCTGCAGGGCACGTATAACCAGTCAGCTGCCGGGCGTGTCCCGTTGTCCGATGGGTTTGCTGTATTCACTGGGCCCCCCGGGTATCAAGGCGGGGCCACACGGCGCCTCCCATGCGTTCTTTCAACCGTTGGATCCGGATGGAAGCGGGCGGATGGCTGTCGTAGAACGCGGAGTGAACCGGGTCAGGTGTCAGTGTGGCGGCATTGTCCTGATACAGCTTGACCAAGGCGCTGACCAAGTGTTGTGGTGCGCTCTGGTCTGCGGCATAGGCATCTGCCTCAAACTCATGCTTTCGACTCAACCAAGACATCACCGGGCGAATTGGGAATGTGAAGTAAGGCAGCACCATCATGAACAACACCAAGGCCATGGCTTCCGAACCGTTCAACAGGTCGGGCGTGACACCCAGCCCCGTGTAAAACCAGGTGGTACTGGCCAATTTTCCCAGTGCCCAGAACATCAGCAGGCTGCCGATGCCTGAAAACACCAAGTGTTTAACAATGTGTTTTTTCTTGAAGTGCCCCAGTTCGTGGGCCAAAACAGCCTCAATTTGATCATCGTTTAAACGGGCCAGTAATGTATCGAAAAACACAATCCGTTTGGCTTTGCCCATGCCGCTGAAGTAAGCGTTGCCATGGGCAGAGCGCTTGCTGCCGTCCATCACAAACAAGCCGCTGGAGTCAAATCCGCAGCGGTTCAACAGGTTGAGAATACGTTGTCGCGTTGCGCCGTCTTCCAGTGGAGTGAACTTGTTGAACAAGGGGGCGATGACGGTGGGAAACAACCACATCATCAGAAGGCTAAAGCCAAACCACACCATCCAGGCCCACAGCCACCACTGCTGACCCGCTTGACGCATCAAATACAGCACCACAAACACCAATGGACCACCCAGCAGGGTGCCCAACAGCAGCCCTTTGGCCCAATCCGCAAAAAACAGGCCCTTGCTCATGCGGTTAAAGCCGAAGCGTGCTTCCACCACAAACTGTTTGTAATAAGACAGCGGCAGGTCGAGTACACTGCCCAGCAAACCGACTGCGGCAATCAGGGCCAGCCCGGCCCACAAACCAGTGGCCCATTGGGCAGATAGTGTTTGGATGACTTGAAGACCACCCAGCAAAGTAAAGCCAATCAGGATGATGGCTTCCAGCCCGATGTTCAGCATGCCCAGTCGGGTTTTGGTGATGGAATAGTCCGCGGCTTTCTGGTGGGCCTCGAGTGAAATTTGACCAGCAAAGTCGGCTGGCACGCTGGCCCTGTGCCGGGCGATATTGTTGACCTGGCGGGTCGCCAGGTACAAGCGCAAGACCAAACTCACAGCCACCACGGCCACAAAGACTTCTGTAAAAACCATCACGCACTCACCTTTGAACATTCAGCAGGAGTCTGGACCCTGTGCGACAATACGACTCGTCCACGAAACTCTTGCTCTTACTCTGATTATGTCACAAGCCAACGCCGCCGCTGCCAGCCCAGCACCCGCCACCCTGCCGCGCGATGACTCGCGATTGCTGTGGGTGGACATGGAAATGACCGGCTTGAACCCGATGACGGACCGCATTATTGAGGTGGCGATCGTGGTAACCGACAGCAATCTGAACGTGTTGGCCGAAGGGCCTGTGTTGGCCATCCACCAGTCTGATGACATTCTCAATGGGATGGATGCCTGGAACACCAGCACACACGGCCGTTCAGGGCTCACCCAACGGGTGCGCGAGTCGACCATGTCGGAGGAGCAGGGCGAACAACTGCTGCTTGATTTTCTGTCGCAGTACATTGGCCCCAACAAAAGCCCCATGTGTGGCAACAGCATCTGCCAGGACCGCCGCTTCATGGCACGCTACATGCCCAGGCTGGAAGCTTATTTCCATTACCGAAACCTGGATGTGAGCACGTTGAAAGAATTGTGCAAACGCTGGAACCCAAGCACTGCGCGGCAGTTTGTCAAGAAAACCAAACACACGGCGCTGTCGGATATTCACGAGTCCATTGATGAATTGCGGTTTTACCGTGAGCACTTCATTGTGCCGGCTGAGGACATTCCCGGTATTTAATGGGCTGCCTGCCTAATGCTGCGTCGAATGGTGTAAACCAGCAAGCTCCCCAAGCCAAGTGCAGCCAGCAGCAAGCCTGCCACGCCGGCCATCCAGAAACCCTTCGCTTGAAGAGGGGAGGCCTGCCACACGCCCAGCCACATGCCGCCCCCAATGCCCACCACCCACAAGGCCATGAAGTAAATCAACATGGGGCGGCCCGACACTTTGTAGGCCCGCAGTGAAAATGAACAGACCGTCTGTATGGCGTCGATAAAGTGGTAAGCGATGACCCAAGGCATCAGCGAGAGCGCCACAGCGATCGTGGTTTCGTCCTGTGTGTACAGTTCGATCAGCGGTCGATCAAAGACATAGAACAAGACGCACACCAGGGTGGCAATACCCATGGCCAGTTCCAGCCCCCGTTTGACCATGGCCACAGCAACCCGTGGTGCACCCGCGCCCAATTGTTGGGCTGCCATCACGGTCGTGGCGTTGCCCATGGCCAGACACATCATGTAAGCCACTGCCGCCATGTTCGACACAATCTGATGACTGCCCACCTGGTTGACACCAAACCGAGACACCAGCAAGGCAATGAAGGTAAATGACGTCACTTCGATCAGGTAAGAACCTCCGATCGGCAGCCCCAATTTCAGAATATTGAGCAAACGTTTGGCGTCGGGTCCTACCCAGCGATGAATTCGAAATGGCGCGTATCGGGTATCGGTTTTCCACATCACCACGGACACACCCAGCACCACCCACATTGTCAATGCTGTAGCCCAGCCAAAGCCGGCTGCACCCAATGCGGGCAGCCCCCAACCCCCCTGCATGAACCACACATTCAGTGGAACCTTCAGGGCCAACATCAACACCTGAAGCGCCATCACCACACCGGGGCGCGAGATGGACTGATTCATGGCATAAAAAACCCGGAAGACCAGTGCAGCAGGCAGACCCACACCAATGCCCGTCAAATAGCCTTTGGCCGCCGTGGCAATGCTGGGTGGTGTGGCGGTGATTGAAAACAGAAAATCGGGGTTGAACAACACCAGCAAACCCAAGGCGCTCAAGAGCAGTGCGATCCAGACACCTTGCGCGGCATCCTTGCCCACCTCGGCGTATTGCCCGGCACCGTAATGGCCCGAGCAGATGGGGGTGAGTCCGATGATGACGCCCATCAGCCCCACATACAAGCTGATGTACACCGATGACCCCACTGCCATGGCTGCTAAGACATCCGAACCAGCATGCCCGGCCATCATGCTGTCCACCAAGCCGTTGGCCATCACGGCCAATTGGCCGACCAGAATGGGTATGGCCTGGCGGATCAGGGCCCGACGCGGGTGGGCCGCCGCTTGTTCAACCTCATGGTGCTGCATTGTTGGGGGTTGGGTGGTTGTTCAGCCAATCGCTTTTCTGTTGGTACAGGAAGAAGAACTCGTACTTGTCCGAATTTCGTCGCCCACTCCACACCTGTTGCCATTCGGCACCTTGGCTCTGCTCGAATTCAAATTTGACCGGGAATGCCCTGCGGGTGTCGTCTTGCAAAATCAGGAATCGGCATTGGTGCTTTTCCACGGCCGATTGCCGACTGTAGAAAGTGAGCGCTGAATGGTATTCCAACGTGCCCCGTTGTGCATCGCCCAAGTTGAAATCCCGAACGCAATGGGGGCCCTGTCCACCTTCCCGGGCGACCGTGGTTGCCAACTGCTGTCCGACCATTTTGAAGGTTTTTGCGTAGTCGATGCGGGGGATCCACAGTGTCATCATGAGCAACCAGATCAGGATAATCCCGCCACAGGACAGAACCATGGGGCGCCACAGGGCTTTCTTTCTCGATGTGGTCCGCCAAATGATGAGACGGACCCAGGCATAGGTGGCCAGCATCGCCACCACCAACTCCAGACCGACGACGTCGGGAACGTAGCCCGGCGAAAGTTTCTCGAAATTGGCTGCAATTTTGGCCGGAAAACCAAACGTGGCGGCTGTCCAGCCCAACCAGACCAAGACCGCGATCAGGGTGAAACACAATACCGCAAACCAGTCGATCAGGCTGATCAAACCGCGCCGCATGGTGGAGAGTCCCAGTGCGGCCAGCACGGACAAGGGGGGCAGCAAGGGAATGTAGTTGGCTTCCTCGGATGGATTGGTGATTAACAACACCACAAAACCAGCCAGGGCAGCAGCCATGGGAATTCGCATCGACGGTTCCTGGAAGGCGGATCGATAGCGCCACAGTGTCCAGCCAGCCATCGGTAAAATCGGCCACAAAAACCACAAGCTGGTTTTCAGCGCGATCACCAATGTGGCCGTGTCCAATGATTTGCTGGGGTCCAGAATCAGAAAACGCTGGGCATTCCAGGTCATCCAGGCATGCCACCAGGCTTCGCCATGTTTGAGGCTCATCAGCCAGATGAACCACGGTACCAAGCCCATGGCGAGGATGGCCAAGGCCCGGAGAATCCGTCGCAACAATCCAAACCGCATGGATGGGTGCGAGACGCTGCTGATCAATAGCAAAAGCAGGAATGGCAGCCAGTGTGCCCAGCCGCGGGCGAAGAATGCGATCACGATGCCCCAGCCCAACATCCAGCCGGCACCGATGGGTCTGTCTAGGGAGCGCACTGCAGCCAACAAAATGATGGACAGGCCCGCCAGTTCAGCCACTTCCGGAACTTGCGTGTGTGCCTTGACGAGCAGCCCCAGCGTGGCCAGCAGACAGAGTACCGAGGCATCTGCCACTGCCCGGGCGTAATCCACCCGCGTGGGTGCCGCGCCCAGTGGGTCTTCCGGTTGAAGTTCAACCCGTTTGGCCAGGCGATAGGTGGTATTCCAGATGGCCCAGCCCGCTAAAATGAGCCAGAACACATTGCCCAGGCGCATGGCATCGTCCAGCCAGGCGTAGGGAATGCCGGTGAAACTGACCAGCTTGCCCAGCAGGCCTGCCAACCAGGCCGCTGCAAGCCCGCCCTCGACATACAGGCGATCGCCAATCTGTGAATAGGCCCACTGTTCGACAGGCACTTTAAAAAAATGAAAGCTTTGACCAAAACCGGTGGAGTCCTCCGGTTTCCAGGGCGTTCGTGCAAACAAACCCGGGAGCACGTACAAGAGGATCAAACCCCATAGTAGGCGTCTGGACAGTCGCGCGTTGTTTGAAGCGGTGAGGGCAGCAGTCAGGACCATGGTTCTTATTGTGTCTCGAATCGGATCAATTCGGAGGCCGGTTCATGCCAATTCCGGGCCAAGAAATACAAAAGGCAGCCAGGGGCTGCCTGACTGCCTGTGCGCCGTTGTGGTCAACAGCAGGGGTCGTTTTCGACTTACTTCTTGAAGCGGTCGAAGCGGCGACGGAATTTCTCAACACGACCTGCAGTGTCCACGATGGTGTTTTGCGCACCGGTGTAGAAGGGGTGTGAGTAAGAGGACACGTCCAGTTTGATCAAAGGCAATTCACGGCCTTCGTACTGAATGGTTTCTTTGCTGGGCGCGGTGGAACGGCAGATCCACTCTTTGCCGTTGGACATGTCTTTGAAAATGACTTCGCGGTAGTTTGGGTGAATGCCGTCTTTCATGGTGCGCTCCGTTTGCAGCCAATTGGGTGGATTCGCTCGGCCCCATGCCTTCGAACCTGTTAATACCCAAACACTTGCAAAAGTTAAGTTGATTCAAGTAACCCATGAGTATAGAAAGAAAAACCGGCTCCGTCAACGCAAAAGCGTGTGTCCGGTTGATCACCCATTTGTTCGGCGTTAACTCGCTCATGTTGGGGGCGGAAGTTTGTTCGATCGTGCAGATACTAGGGTTTAACACATTGTCAATTGAAGCAAGGGTCGGAGGTCAGCATGCACAAATCCTGGACATTGAAACAACGTTCCATCGGTATCATCGCCGTGGTCAGTCTGCTGGTGGTGACCACGGGGCTGCTGTTGTATGCCCGGATGAATGTCATGTCCACTGAGCAAGCAGGCGGGCTGGAGCGTGTTGTCCAGGAGAGCGAGGTGGCGCGGCTGGTGGCCAAGGGCGTTCATGACACCACCAAAATGGCGTCGTCGTTCAAGAACGTGATGCTGCGGGGCGCCAGTGAAAAGCACCGTGACAAATATTCACGGGAATTTGAGGAATTCATCGACGGGTATGTGAAAGACAGCGATCGCTTGAAAAACATCCCGGTGATTGCCAGCAATCCAGTGCGCTTGAAAGCGGTGGCGGACTGGCGTGATCAGTTTGATGCCGTGTCTCAGAAATACAGGGCCCAACTGAAGCTTTATGTGCCAGGGGATGACCTGCAATACATGCGGCTGGATGCTGCAGTCAATGGCATTGACCGGGCGGTGGTGGCTTCCGGAAATGCCTTGCTCAAGGACAGCGAGGCCGCCCAACAGGCGGCGACCGCTCAACTGAAAGCCATCATTGACCACAGCATCACAAACCTCAGTCTGTGGCTCAATGGCGCACTGGGAATGACCCTGTTGGCACTCTGCGCCTGTCTGTATGGTTTTACACGATCCATTATTGGACAACTGGGCATGGAGCCTTCGGACCTGTCGCAGATGTCGCAGCGCATCGCCCAGGGTGACCTCACTGTCCATCAACAGCAAACAGCACACAATGCACCGGTGGGCAGTGTTGCCCATGCATTTGAATCCATGCGCGACAGTCTTGCTCTGTTGGTGTCAGGCCTGCGTCAACGTGCCCAGCACTTGGATGAGTCTTTGCAGGACATTCGGGCTCAGCTCTCCACGGTGGACGAGTCGGCCCAAGAGCAGGCCAATACCAGCAGCGCCATGGCTGCAGGGGTTGAAGAGTTGAGCGTGAGCGTGCAGCAATTGGGGAGCGTAGCCGATCAAACGGCCCGTGCGTCCCAGGTTTCCTGCCAGGTGTCGGTCGAGGGCAAGGGTTTGATTGACCAGTCTGCGCAAGATGTGCAAGAGACTGCGCAAGGAGCAGAACGCCTAAGCACCACCGTCCAGTCACTGGGTCGGCAATCCGAAAGCATCACACAAATCATCGCCACGATTGAGTCGATTGCCGAGCAAACCAATTTGCTGGCATTGAATGCCGCAATTGAGGCTGCCCGGGCCGGGGAAAGCGGACGAGGCTTTGCTGTGGTGGCCGATGAGGTACGTCGCCTGGCGGAACGGACCACCGAGTCCACATCGGAGATCGAGCAAATGGTCAGTGCCATTCAACGCGGGACGCAATCGGCGGTGGATGAAATGGTGGTTTGGGCCGATTCAGTGAATGCCAACCTGTCCAGAATGCAACAGGCGCGGACTGTTCTTAACCAGTTGGGACATGCCGCTTCGGAGGTCAGTGGTTTGGTGGTGGAGGTGAATGCATCGCTGGCCGAGCAACAAAAAGCCACCCATCAGATGTCTTCCGACATTGAAAAGCTGGCTGCCCGTTCGGAAGAGAATGCCAGTTGTGTGATTGGAATACGGCGCACGCTGGACGAATTGGCGGCGCTGTCATCCCAGTTGTCCGAGGATTCAGCACGGTTCAGGGTGTAGGCGGCATAAAAAAAGCGAGCCCGAAGGCTCGCTTGTTGGTGTTGCGAACCCGCCCGAATTGGACGGGTTTGCAGCGCGGTTGAGGCATTACATGCCCATGCCGCCCATTCCACCCATCCCACCCATGCCGCTCATGTCTGGCGCAGCAGGCTTTTCTTCCACCAGCTCTGCAACCATGCAGTCAGTGGTCAGCATCAGGGAGGCCACAGACGCTGCGTTTTGCAGCGCAGTGCGAGTCACCTTGGTGGGGTCCAGAACACCCATTTCCACCATGTCGCCGTAAACGCCAGTGGCGGCGTTGTAACCGAAGTTGCCTTCACCAGCCATCACTTGGTTGGCTACAACAGAAGACTCTTCACCAGCGTTGGTCACGATCATGCGCAGTGGCTCTTCCATGGCGCGCAGCACAATCTTGATGCCGGCGTCCTGGTCGGGGTTGGCACCTTTCAGGCCGGCAATCTTGGCGCGTGCACGCAGCAGGGCAACACCACCGCCAGGAACAATGCCTTCTTCCACGGCAGCGCGCGTGGCGTGCAGGGCGTCTTCAACACGGGCTTTCTTCTCTTTCATTTCCACTTCGGTGGCAGCACCCACCTTGATCACGGCAACACCGCCGGCCAGTTTGGCCACGCGCTCTTGCAGCTTTTCACGGTCGTAGTCGGATGTGGCTTCCTCGATTTGGGCGCGAATCTGCTTGACGCGGGCTTCAATGTTGGTTGCGTCGCCAGCACCGTCGATGATGGTGGTGTTTTCTTTGCCGATTTCAATGCGCTTGGCTTGACCCAGGTGTTCCAGGGTCACGTGTTCCAGGCTCATGCCAGTTTCTTCGGAGATCACCACGCCACCAGTTAGGATGGCGATGTCTTCCAGCATGGCTTTGCGTCGGTCACCAAAACCCGGTGCCTTGACGGAACAAGTCTTCAGAATGCCGCGAATGTTGTTCACCACCAGCGTGGCCAGGGCTTCGCCTTCCACATCTTCAGCCACGATCAGCAACGGGCGGCCGGCCTTGGCCACTTGTTCCAGTGTGGGCAGCAGGTCACGGATGTTGCTGATTTTCTTGTCGTGCAGCAGCACGAACGGGTTGTCCAGTGCAGCAACCTGCTTTTCCTGGTTGTTGATGAAGTAGGGGGACAGGTAGCCACGGTCGAACTGCATGCCTTCAACCACGTCCAGTTCGTTGTCCAGGCTCTTGCCGTCTTCAACGGTGATCACGCCTTCCTTGCCGACTTTTTCCATGGCTTCGGCAATGATGTTGCCGATGGATTCGTCGCTGTTGGCGGAAATGGAGCCCACTTGCGCGATGGCCTTGGTGGTGGAGCAGGGTTTGGACAAGGCACGCAGTTCTTCAATGGCTGCAGACACAGCCTTGTCGATGCCGCGCTTGAGGTCCATGGGGTTCATGCCAGCAGCCACAAACTTCATGCCTTCCTTGACGATGGCCTGGGCCAGCACAGTCGCGGTGGTTGTACCGTCGCCGGCGTTGTCGGAGGTTTTGGAAGCCACTTCTTTCACCATCTGGGCGCCCATATTTTCGAACTTGTCTTTCAGTTCGATTTCTTTGGCCACTGACACACCGTCCTTGGTCACTGTGGGGGCACCGAATGAGCGCTCCAACACCACGTTGCGGCCCTTGGGGCCCAGGGTCACTTTCACTGCGTTGGCCAGAATGTTCACGCCACGCACCATGCGGCTGCGTGCATCATCGCCGAAAAATACTTCTTTAGCTGCCATGTTTAATCTTCCTCTCTGAATTCTTGAAATTGGGCTTGCAAGTAAGGCTTGTAAATTAAGCCTCGATCACGCCCATGATGTCTTCTTCGCGCATGACCAGTACTTCCTTGCCGTCCACCTTGATGGTTTGGCCGGCATACTTGCCGAACAGCACGCGCTGGCCCACTTTGACATCCATGGGAATCAGCTTGCCGGAGTCGTCACGCTTGCCAGGGCCTACGGCCAGGATTTCGCCCTGGTCAGGCTTTTCGGCGGCTGCTTCGGGGATCACGATACCGGATGCTGTGGTGCGCTCGCTGTCGAGGCGCTTCACGATCACACGATCATGCAACGGACGAATGTTCATGGAAACCACTCCTAAATTTGTCTTGAAAATGAATTGCTTAAGGGAATTTGGACGGGAATTGTTAGCACTCACCGTCACTGAGTGCTAATAATAGGGACGACCTGGCTTCATTTCAAGAGGGGCTGCTTGAAAATCGGGGTTGCGGTGGAAATTTAGTAGGCCGGCTGTGTGGAGTTCTCGGCAACGCGGCGAATGGCGTTGATCAGGTCCCGGTCAATGCGACCTTCCATTTTGCGGTAAACCGGTTCAAGGGCTTTGCGCCAGACGGCACGCTCCGCATCGGTCAGTTCATTGACCTGCGTTTTTTTGGATTTTTTGACGGCATCCAGGGCTGCACGGTTGAGTTTGTCCGCTTCCTGGTTGTTTTTACGGGTGGCTTCCTCCAGGCTGTCATCCAGCAGTTTGCGCACATCCCCAGGCAAACCATCCCAAAATTTCTTGTTCACGATGACCGCATAACCCAGGTAACCATGATTGGTCACCGCCACATATTTTTGAACCAGGTGCATGTTTTTGGAAAACAGGTTGGATGGCGGGTTTTCCGTGCCGTCCACCAGGCCGGTTTCCAGTGCGGCGTACGCATCGGAGAACGCCAGTGGGATGGGGGTTGCCCCCAGTGCTTCCATTTGTGCTTCAATCACCCGGGAGGGCTGTATCCGCATGCGCTTGCCTTTGAGGTCTTCCGGAAAACGCAGGGGGGTGTTTGAGCTCATCACCTTGAAACCGTTGTCCCAGTATGCCAGCCCTTTAATGCCCCGAGCCTCCAGTTGCTCAAACAGTTTTCTGCCGATTGGGCCGCGTGTCACCGTGTTCAGGGTATCTCTGTTGGGAAAAATATAAGGTAGGTCGAATACTTCGAAATCCCGCAGGCCCAGTTGACCAAATTTTGCCAGCGAGGGGGCCAGCATCTCCACAGCGCCCAATTGCAGAGCCTCCAGCTCTTCCTTGTCTTTGTACAGCGAGGAGTTGGGGTATACCTGAACTTGCACACGGCCGCGAGAGCGCGATTCAACGAGTCGCTTGAATTCCAAGGCAGCCTGCCCTTTCGGGGTGTCTTCTTCAACCACATGACTGAACCGGATGACGATGCTCGGTTTGGCCTGTGCCGTGGCGGTCAACAGCATGCTGGTCAGAATGGCCGCTGCCATCAGGACAGGTTGTTTCATCGTGTGGACTTTTTAGGAGTTTCTTTCAAACATCCCAGAGAGACTGCGGTAGGCCCATTGTGGCTTTCCACAGGACAAGGTCGTCGGACTGGGTTTCATGGCATCATCGACGCATGATTAAAAGTGTAGCCCAACTTCTTCGATCCAGAGACCTGCGGACGCGTCAAGCCTTGCGTTTTGGCATGCCGGTGCTTGTCTTTTTGTTGTTGATGATGATTGTGGGAGGCGCGGTTTATTACACCAAACAGCAGGAACGAGAAGCCAATCAAAAAAAACTGATCAGCAACTCACTCTGGACAGCCGACACCATTCAATTCCAGATCAAGCGGCTTGCTGCGTCGCTGGATTCGTTGGCCAGCGATGTCTCCATTTACAAATCGGGACGTTTGAAAGCCAGTCTGGAGCAATTGGCCCGAAGTTCACCAGGGCTTGTGGCGGTCTACCGTGATCCTGCTGTTGAGCTTTTTGGCGCTTATACCCAGCAGCTCTCTGACATTGCCCTGATTAAAATTCGCCAACAAATCGAAGAGGCAGTCAACACGCGGATGCTGCTGAAAAGTGATGGGGTCGTGGGGCCGTTCACCCTGGACGACTTTCGGTACATCGCCACAGTCAACATCGGTCCTGATGGTTATTCCGTTTTGGTGGGCATTGTGGACATGGACCGCTTCCTGCAGGAGGAGATGCCGAAATGGTTGCTGGAGTCGACCGACGTCACCGTGACGGATCTGGACGGCAATGTCTTTGGCAGTGCAACACGCCATCCCCTGGGTGAGCGACCCGAGTTTTCCCAGGTGAGCGAACTGGAACTGGGGGGGCTTGCCTTGCAACTCAGGACCTACAGCAACAGCGATGGTCGACCAGTCTTGCTTAGTCACGTGTTCAACTCGCTCACCGTTCTCTTATTGGCCTTGTTATTGGGCACTTTCCTGCTGTTGTGGCGGGATTCCCGTCAGCGCCTGGAGATTGAGGAAAAATTGCGCGATGAAAAGCAGTTTCGCCAGTCCATGCAGGACTCGATGGCAGTGGGTTTGAGAGTGTGGGGTTTGGACGGGGTCATCCGGTACGTCAACCCGGCGTTTTGCAACATGGTGGGTTATGAGCCCCATGAGTTGATTGGTGTGCCCCAGCCGCTGCCATATTGGCCGACCAAGAGTTCGGAAGAGTACAAAGTCTTGGTGGCCAATGTGTTGTCCGGTAATGCACCGCCCGATGGTTTTGAAACGGTGTATCAGCATCGGTCGGGTCGTCTGATTGATGTGCTCATCGTTGAGGCGCCTTTGCGGGATGGCAAGGGTGAACAGACCGGCTGGATGAGTTCCGTGATTGACATCACCGATCGGAAGCGTTCAGAGGCGCTGGTTGCCGAACAACGTGAAAAACTGCAAGCGGCATCCCGGTTTGCACTGGTGGGGGAGGTGGCCACCAACATTGCCCATGAGCTCAACCAGCCGTTGGCCACGATGGTGTCGTTTGCGCAAGCCGGTCTGAATCTGGCGCAGCGGGGCGCATCGGTCGACAAGTTTGCGCAGTTGTTTGAAAAACTGCGGGATCAGGCGCAGCGGGCTGGCCGCGTGGTGGGATCGGTTCAAAATTTGGTTCGCAAGCGCAAACCCCAACGGGAACATGTGCGGGTGGATGAGTTGATGGACGCCATTCGTTTCATGGTGACCAGCTTGGCCGTCCGCCATGATGTTCGGCTACATTTCCAGATTGAGCATGGTGACTGGGTGTTGTTTGTGGATCGCATCATGGTTGAACAGGCTGTGGTCAATTTGGTGAAAAATGCCGCCGAGGCCTTCACCGCGGCGCAGCGAATTCGCAATGTCTGGATTGCGACCCGCTCCAGTTCTGAGGTTTTCGAAATCGCTGTACGTGACGACGGACCCGGTTTGAGCCTGAACAATCCAGAGAAAATGTTTGAGGCTTTGGTCTCCACCAAGCCCGATGGTTTGGGTTTGGGCCTGAGCCTTTGCCGTTCGGTGGCCGAAGCCCATGGGGGGCGGCTGCGTGCAGAGCCGGTGCCCACCGGCGGGACCTGCTTTACAATGAATTTGCCCATGGCCCTGAAGGACCTGATCGACGATGAACGACGTGGAAACCAGCCGAACCAATCAAGTATTGCTGCTCGATGATGATCAGGATTTGCGTGAAGGCTTGAAATGGATGTTTGAGTCGGCTGATTTGCCGGTTCATGGGTATGGCCGTTTTGAGGATCTTCGAACTGAACTGGATGCGCACGTCAATAGCGCCGCTCGGCTTTGTTTTCTGCTGGATCTTCGGATGCCAGACATTTCTGGACTGGAGGTGTTTCAGTGGCTGCACCGTGAAAGGTACAGCCTGGAGCGACTGCCTGTGATTTTTCTGACGGGGCACGGTGATATTTCCACCGCTGTTGAGGCCGTTAAAAATGGGGCTTTTGATTTTTATGAAAAGCCAACCACCGATGCCCGTTTGATCGAGCGGGTTCGACAGGCGCTGCGGAAATCTGGCGAGTTTCTGGACAATCAGGATACGTTGAAAGAGTGGATGGCCAGGATCGATACGCTGTCACCGCGTGAAAGAGAAGTGATGGCGCTGGTGGCGCAGGGGCGATTGAACAAAGTCATCGCCGCAGACCTGGACATTTCCATGCGCACGGTTGAAGTGCATCGTGCCAATGTGTTTGACAAGCTTCGCATTCGCTCGGCTGCCGAACTGGCCACCTTGTTGAGCAAGCTGCAGGAACGTTTGGGTTACGATCCGTTGATCTGAGAAAAATAGATCTCCACCACGCGGGGAACCTCAACCGAATTTTCAATCAATGCGCTGGATGGTCTTGGGTGTAATTCCAGAATCAGGGCCTTGCGGGCCACCCGTTGTTCGCGAAAATATTCTTTCAATTGATCCAGCCTGGCGTCAGCAATGGCCAGGTCCATTTCAGAACTGGTGTCGGTTTTGGTGGCAGATCGAATCAGCAATTTGCTACCCCGGGCTGCCTTTACTTTATTGGACAAGGTGTTCAGTGCTGTCATGCAGTTGCTGGGTACAGTGGCCGAGCCTGCTGCAAAATGAATGACCAGGGCCAGTTGGCGGTTGCCTCGACGCAGTTTCAAGTCGGATGCATTGCTGCCCTGGTTGGCCAAAGCGCCCATTAATCCCTCGTAAGGGTCAAGTTCATACGATTCCCCGCAATGCAAGTCTGGGTTTTTCAGTGTTTCCAGTGCAGGTTGTGAAGGCAGTGCTGTTGTCGAGATGCCCAGCAAACCCCACATGAGCAGCATGATGCCGATGGTCCAGACAGCATAACGATTCACGTCTTTGGGCCCTCTGGCTTGGAATCCGGGGTGGATGTGGTTTGGAAACTGACTTTGATCTGGTTGGCCAGCATGTGGTAAATCGATGCTGGCAGTATTCGTTTGCTGACTTGGGTCGAGATGGCGGACACGAAAATCAGCGGCATCACCAACTCATGGTTGTCGACCATTTCCAGCAGAATAACAAAGGCGGTAATGGGGCAATGCGTAATGGCAGACAGCACGCCCACCATGGCCAGCAGCATCAGTGGTGCTGCATCGTGGTTGACCAACCCTGCGAAGAATTGACCAACACCCGCACCAATCGACAATGTGGGTGCAAACACCCCACCAGGCACGCCACTGGCGTAGGAAATGAGGGTGGCCACCATCTTGGTGGCGAAGTAGCCGGCAGGCAATGCTTCGTCGTCTTGCAAGGCCAGTTTGGTTTCATGGTAGCCAGCACCCAGCACTTCCGCACCGATGAAATAAGCCATCAGCGACAACAGCCCGCCGCAGATGGTTGCGAACCAGTAGGGGTGTTGACTGCGGAATCGACCCACTGCGGTGTTCTTGTTCACCACAATGAGCATCGCTCTGCCGTACAAGCCGCCGATTACCCCGCAAAACACCGCCAAGGCGAGAATGGTTAGCCATTCTTCACCCCAGTCGATCGTCGCATTGGAGTAGCCGAAATAGGAGTAATTGCCTTGCGCAATCAGGGTGACCAAACCAGCCAGCACAATGGCCATCAGCAATGTGGAGGTGTGTTTCATGAGTTTGCTTCGGCCCAGTTCTTCGAATGCAAACATCAGGCCGCCTAGCGGGGTGTTGAATGCGGCGGCCAAGCCAGCCGCACCGCCGGCAATCACCAATGAGCGTGCATCGAATAACCGTGCAATGGCGGGTACCCGGTGTGCAAAACCCATGAATGCAGCACCGAGCTGGATTGTGGGGCCCTCCCGGCCGCTGGACGCTCCGGCAGCCAACACCACCGGCGTCAGGATCAGCTTGCCAAAGAAGGACTTGGGCCCCAACAGGTGGCTAATGAGTCTTGGTTTGGGATGCCGAATGATCTTGATGGCTTGGGGTATGCCGCCGCCGGCTGCCCCCGGAAAAAATTGGTTGCAAATCCATAGCACCGCAGGGAATACCACGGGTGGCAGGCACAAGGCCAGCAGGGTGTGGTTCTCGAACAGCTCTTTGTTCCATTCCGCGGCGTAGTCGGCCACATAGGCAAAACCCACAGCCACAGCGCCGACCATGAGGGCAAATGCATACACCATGAGGGCCACAATGCTGCGGTCCGCCATGAAACGGGACCGGCGGGCACTGTGAGCCAGCCATTGGTATTTGGGTTTGGGATTCACGTCGACAACATCCAGATTGGTTTTGTTCGAATTTTCGTCGATTGTCGCACAAAACGAAAAAACCCTCAGTGATCACACCGAGGGTTTTCAGGCTGGTTTGCTCAGGTCGGCCGATTAGCTGGCGCGACGCCGTGCAAATCCGCCACGATCCTGACCAAACTTCGCCGCTTGTTCCCGGCGGGGGCCACTGGGCGTACCTGGGCGAAATGCGGGTCGATTGCGATCTTCCGAACGAGGTGCTGCTGTCCGTTCAGTGTCCCGATTCCATTTTTTGTTGGGGCTGGCCGCTTCGCCGGCCCGGTCGCGATTGAACGGTTTGCGGTCGTCAGGCTTGCGCTCACCGCCGAAACTGCGTTCGCCACCAAAGGTACGCTCACCGCCAAAACTACGCTCGCCCTGTGGCTTTCGGTCGCCGCCGAATGGGCGATCCTGGCTGAAGGAACGCTCGGTGCGCTGGGGGCGGTCTTCCCGATTGAACGGTTTGCGGTCGTCGAATTTGCGTTCGCCACCAAAGCTACGTTCGCCACCAAAGCTACGCTCGCCCTGTGGCTTTCGGTCGCCGCCGAATGGACGGTCTTGGCTGAAAGAACGCTCGGTGCGCTGAGGGCGGTCTTCGCGGTTGAATGGCTTGCGGTCGTCGAATTTGCGCTCGCTGCCAAAGCTGCGTTCACCGCCAAATTTGCGCTCACCGTCATAGCCACCGCTGCGACGGCCACCCTGACCACCACCGGAATTTCGACCACTGCCACCACCGCGTTTGTTCCCGCCGCGTGGTGCCACGGTGAAATTGCCTTTGGGTTCCAGGCCTTCCACTTGTTCTTCAGGAATGCGGGCATTGATGAAACGCTCAATGCCGCGCACGGTGATGATGTCGCTGGCTTCAGCAAGGGTTACTGCAATACCGGAGCGGCCGGCACGGCCGGTGCGACCAATGCGGTGCACATAGTCTTCCGACTTCATGGGCATGCCGTAGTTGATCACGTGGGAAATGGCGGGCACATCCAAACCGCGGGCAGCCACGTCGGTGGCGACCAAAACCTTGATGTCACCTTTGCGCACGCTGGCCAGTCGACGATTGCGGACCACCTGGGGCATACCGCCATGCAGCGCGCAGGCACGCATGCCTTCGTCCATGAGGTCACGGGCCAGGTTTTCCGCGTCAATCTGAGTGCTGGTAAACACCACGGCCTGCACCATGTCGGGATGCTCAAGCCAGTGGTTCAGCAGCTTGCGCTTGTGGCCGCGACTGTCGGCCCACATCAGTTTCTGGTCGATGTCGGTGTTGGTTTCATTCTGAGCGGCCATTTCAATGCGCACTGGCTCGTTCATCAGGTTTTCAGCCAAGCCCACGATGCGTTTTGCAAAGGTTGCTGAGAACATCAGGGTTTGTTCACGTTGCGAACACAGGGCGTTGATGGCTTCCAGGTCTTCCGAGAAACCCAGGTCCAGCATGCGGTCAGCCTCATCCACAATCAGCGCATTGACGGTAGACAGGTTCAATTTACCTTGCTGAGCCAGGTCCAGCAGACGGCCCGGCGTACCCACCACCAGGCGTGCTCCGCGCAGTGAAGCCATTTGTTTGCCGTAGGGCATACCACCGACCACGGTGGCCACGCGCAGGCCTTTGAAGAACTTGACCAGGTTGATGGCGTCTTGGCTCACCTGTTGAGCCAGTTCACGGGTGGGGCAGAGCACCAGCACTTCAGGGCCTGCCAAGGCGGCCATGGGGCTTTGCTCGCTCTCCATCATGCGGTGCATGACAGGCAGCAGGAAGCCGAAGGTTTTGCCAGAGCCGGTCTGGCTGGACACCATGAGGTCGCCACCGGGCAATGCCAGGGGAATGACTTCTGCCTGTACGGCAGTGGGTGCGGAGATGTTCAGGGCATTCAGGGCTTGCAGCAAAGGCGCAGCAAGACCCATTTCTTCAAACGAGGTCAACATGACAAATGTTCCAAATCGATGTGGAATCAAGCAATCATCGACGAACAGAAATGACGCAACCGAATGGCTCAACCCGGTTGGTTAAGCGGTGGTGCAGAAGAACTGGCGGCGATGGGCGAACGCGAAAGCCATATAGCTAGCGCAACAAAGGCAACCCAACGCGGTCCAGAACAGGGGTAAGAATGACCCGTTGATTTGCAATCTGCGCGCAGTGTACTGGTTTACTGTGCAATGCACAAGAAAAATATGCCGTGTTTGCGGGCCTTTAGAAGGGGCACTCCATTTGATCATCGGCATGGCTCGTCAGGACCATTAACTTTTGGCAAATCCGGTCGTTAAACCATCAGAGGTTCATTGTTGACAGGAATATGGTCATGAGAAAACTGAAACTATTCATGGTGGCCGGTGCAGCCACCATGCTGAGCTCGTGCGATCTATCGCAGATCCCCGGGCTGGACGGCAAGCTGTCGATTGAAGACAGCAAAGCCATTGGGGCCGCCTGTCGACACTCAGGCCGGGCGTTGGAAGATTGTTTTGCGATGAATCCGAAAAGTCACCCGGCGGGGGTGTTTGACGGTTGGCGCGACATGAATGACTACATGATCGCCAATCAGATTGATGTGGTAAAGCCGGAAATTCAGTCTTCGGCCTACAGGCCGGAGCACGCCGAGAAAACGCCTGTGGTTAATGGCTCTGCGGCGGAATCATCGGCAAGCGCGTCAACGCCTGCTTCGGATGGTGACAGTTCGCCAGGTGTGCCTCGGCAGCGCTGGCAACCGAAGACGGCAGTACCCGATTCACCAACTGCCGCCAAAAAACCAGATTCGGTTGCCGGAGAAAACGGTAGCGCCAAAGAGGGTGGTGCGGTAGAACCCAAATCAGACCCAAAACCCGACAAGGCCAGGCCTTGGGAACGAAAAAAAGACGCACACAGTCGGACCTGATGGAGCCTTTGTCCCCGGCATGCAGTGGGTGGAGTGATAAGCTTTTTGCCAATTGCATTCAAGGGACATCGGACCATGGCAGGTCGAATCAGCAATCATTGGCAGTATTGGGTTCCGTGTTTGGTGGTGTTGTTGCTTGGTGTGCAGGCCCAAGCAGCCCGAGCTCAATCCAGGGGCTATGCTGAGCCGGCCTTTCGAGACGTGCCCAGCAAGCTTCTCAAGCAATTCAGCAAGGTGGGTTTGTCAGCAGATGAATTTGCGCTGCAAGCCATTCCGATTCCCCCTTATGTCAAGCAGCGGCCGCTCGCCTACGCCCACGCTGCAGACCGTTTGATGAATCCGGCCTCGGTGGCCAAGGTATTCACAACAGGTTTGGCGCTGGACACTTTAAACAGTACATATCGATTCAAAACCGCGTTCATGGCTGCTGCGGAGCCGGTTGATGGGATCTTGAACGGTCCGCTCTACATCCGCGGGGGAGGTGACCCCGGGTTCATGACCCAAGACCTTTGGTCAGCCTTGCGTGCACTTCGAATGAAAGGGGTCAAAACCATTCGTGGCTCCGTGGTCCTGGATGACACGCTGTTCTCCGACGTGGGGGTTGCGTTGAGTGCTGCCGATGCGGAGGCGTTTGATGAGGCGCCTCATCGTGCCTACAACGCACAACCGTATGCGCTGCTGATGAACCTGGGTGCCATGACATTGATGCTGGACATTAATCAGGGGGCGGTTCAGGTGGTTCCCGAGGAGGCCCCAGCCAGTTGGGCTTTTGTGTCGGAAATCAGGCTGGCTTCCGGTGCTTGTGGTGCCTGGAAAAACAGCATGGACATCGACTTTGCCAAAAAAGGTGGCAATGTGGTGGTGACCGTCAAGGGAAGCTATCCACGGGGTTGTGGTGCTGCCCGTCTGCCCATCCGCGTGCCACCCCAGGATTGGTTGTGGGAATCCTGGTTTCGTGAAATTTGGGCACAGCTGGGCGGGGAGTTTGCTGGCCAGTTCACCAAAGGCAAAACGCCCGCAAACACGGTGGAGTTGTATACGGCTGTGGGCAAAACCCTGGCTGAGGATGTGCGGCAGGTCAACAAGTGGTCCAACAATGTGATGGCCCGGCATCTGGAACTGGCGGTGGCTGGCTCGCCGCAAGCATTCAACACCAAGATGTTGCAGTGGCTTCAGGGCCAGGGCATTCGCACTCCCGACTGGTATTTTGAAAATGGCTCTGGCTTATCCCGTTCAACCCGCGTGGACGCCCGTGGTCTTACTGAATATCTGCGCAACATGGCCATGCGGGCAGATTTCCCGGATTACCTGTCCAGCTTTCCCCGCGCAGGTGTCGATGGCACTTTGCAAAAGCGTGTGCATTCCGTCGATGGTTACGCTTATTTGAAAACCGGCAGTTTGAGTGGTGTGCGTTCTGTGGCGGGGTATGTGCGCGATCGCGACGGGCAATGGTGGTCTGTGGCCATCTTGGTGAAAAGCCCGAATGCGGGGGAGGCATGGCCCGCGATGGAGGCGATGGTGGATTTTCTCTACAGAGGCGATTGAAAATGCGGGCTTCCGCGAGGCTTGCCGGCGCCCAGTCGGGCTTCCTTTGTTAGACTAAGTTCTCGAAAAACCCCAACCCTTGTCGAGGATAAAAACATGGACAACAGCAAAGACAAACTGTTCAGTGACATGAAGATCGTTCTGAGCGACGCCGAGGACCTGCTCAAGGCAGCGGCTTCATCCTCGGGTGAACGTGCTGTTGAGCTGCGTGAAAAGGCCCTGACCAGCCTGCGCCGCGCCCGTGAGGTGATGCAGGATGCGCAGTCTGCCGTGGTGGAAAAAGGCAAAGCCGCTGCCCGAGCCACCGACGATTACGTGCACGATCACCCATGGCGTGCTGTGGGCATTGCTGCAGCAGTGGGGTTTGTGTTGGGATTGATCGTTAACCGCCGTTAAGCGAGTGCCGTGTTAAATCCAAATTCCCGCTCTGCCCTGAAACGGGTGGCAGCCAGCCTGCTGGGCATGGGTCAAACCCGACTGGAACTGATGGGCGTCGAGTTGGCCCAGGCTCGCCAAGCCACGGTGTCCACCGTGCTGTGGGGTGTGGTGGTCGTGATGGCAACGGCCTTTGCCTCGCTGTTTTTGGGCATGGCCATGGTGGTGTTGGCTTGGGATTCACACCGACTGGCAGCCATATTGGCCTGTATGGTTGCCTATGTATTGCTTGCCTTGTGGGGCTACAGCCGTTTGAAAGCAGCGTTGGCTGCTCAACCGCCACTGTTTGAGGCCACCATCGCCGAGTTTGGTCGAGACCGTCAAGCCATTCTGGACTCCATGAGTGATACCGCGTCAGGTCCGTCGTCGCCCACAGCTCCTTCTGCTGGAGGTCCTATCTAATGGCGCAGAAATTTGATGCCCTGGCTGCCCGCAAGGAGCTGCTGCAGATGAAGGCTCAGCTTCAGCGCATGGAGCTGGGCGCTGAGGTGTCGGTATTGAAGCAGGAGTTTGCCTGGTTGGGTGCGTTCAAACAGGTGGGTGCTTTCTTTGCCACGCGGAACTTCAGCAGCCTTGCGCCCTGGTCTGCCTTGGGCGGTCAACTGGTGCAAGACCAGTTGAAAAAGCATCCACTGTTGGGTTTCGTGGCCTCCGCCGCCTTGGTGCGTTTTCGCCAACCGCTGGTCAAGGCCACTTGGCGTGCTGGTCTGGGTGCCTTGGTGTTGGCTGGCGCCGTGATGTGGTTTAAAGGCCGAGGCGGAGCATCAACTCCCTGATCCGTTCATTCAGTCCCGCGTCGGGTTCAATGGCGCGACCCCATTCCCGATTGGTTTCTCCGGGCCATTTGTTGGTGGCGTCCAACCCCATTTTTCCACCCAAACCACTCACCGGGCTGGCGAAATCCAAGTAGTCGATGGGTGTATTTTCCAGCAGTACAGTGTCACGCACTGGGTCCATCCGGGTGGTGATGGCCCAAATCACCTCTTTCCAGTCGCGGGCATCCACGTCGTCATCCACCACCACAATGAATTTGGTGTACATGAATTGCCGCAGAAAACTCCACGTGCCCATCATGACCCGCTTGGCATGGCCAGCATAGGCCTTCTTCATCGAGATGACTGCCATGCGGTAGCTGCAACCCTCGGGTGGCAAATAGAAATCCACAATCTCCGGAAATTGCTTTTGTAATATGGGCACAAACACTTCATTGAGGGCCACACCCAGAATCGCGGGTTCATCCGGTGGTTTTCCGGTGTAAGTGGAGTGATAAATCGCATCATCGCGCAAGGTGATGCGGTCAACCGTGAACACCGGAAACCAGTCCTGCTCGTTGTAGTAACCCGTGTGGTCGCCATACGGACCTTCCAGTGCCACATCCCAACCTTGCAAATAGGCTGGCACAGGGGGCGGCTCCCTCAATACTTTCACGCCTTCGCGAATCTCGGGGACCTGGCCATCGCCGCGGCCTTGCCGGGCAGCCACGGCGATGGGGTGATCGGATGGGTAAATGTGGCCTTCCAACACCATTTCCGATTCGGCAGGCACTTGCAAGTCATTGCCGATGCATTGGGTCAACTCCGTGCGGCTTCCCCGCAGCAGGCCAGCAAACTGATATTCCGACAATGTGTCGGGCACGGGAGTGACAGCGCCCAGGATGGTGGCAGGGTCCGCACCCAGGGCCACCGATATGGGGAACGGTTGTCCCGGGTTTTTCAGGGCATGGTCGCGAAAGTCGAGCGCACCGCCCCGGTGGGCCAGCCAACGCATGATCAATCGGTTTTTGCCCACTTGCTGCTGGCGGTAAATTCCCAGGTTTTGCCGTTTTCGGTGTGGACCCTTGGTAACCACCAAACCCCAGGTCAGCAGGGGCGCTGCGTCGTCGGGCCAGCAAGTCCAGATGGGAATCCGGTTCAGATCCACGTCTGGCCCTTCCAGTATCTGGGTTTGGCAAGGTGCATTTCGCACGGTTTTTGGAGCCATGGACAGCACCTGCCGGACCAGGGGAAGCTTGTCCATGGCATCTCGCAATCCCTTGGGTGGATCCGGTTCTTTCAGATATGAAAGCGTTTTTCCGATCTCCCGAAGCGCCTGTGTGTCGGATGCACCCATGCCCATGGCGACCCGCTTCGGCGTTCCAAACAGATTGCCAAGTACCCGGTGGGGGTATCCGTGAGGGGCGTCAAACAGCAAGGCTGGGCCTTGAGCTCGCAGCACTTTGTCGCACAAATGCGTCATTTCTAGCACGGGACTTACCGACTCGGGTACCCGCAGTAACTCACCATTTTTATAAAGCAAGTCAATGAAATCACGAAGGTTTTTGTATTTCATGGGGTGCTGCAGTCGATAGAAATTGATACGAATTGTTGATTGGCGTAAGGGTTTTCCCGAATTCGAGTCGACCTTCAGTTCTGTGGAACCCGCATGAACACACGCGTTCGGAGGGGATACCTATTTTGAGTAGAAAAACTCTACCAGATTTCGGATTGACCCCCGGAACGCTAGCCCCTAGAATCCGCTCAACTTCATCGGGGTATACACAGGCCCTGAACGAAATCCGAGTGGTCGGTATGCGCGAAAGAACTTTAGCATGCCGCGTGGCCACAATCCGAGTGCAAAGCCCCAGTCCAGAATGTTCGGGGGGCCAAGCAGAACGTTCTGCCTCACGGGTCAAATCGAGGCAGATGCAACGCTGAGTCAAACAATGCAAGTAATTGCGTTTGCGTAGCGAAGGAGGTTGCATGAAGCAGTACGATACGTTTCTGACCGTTGAGTTGAATGAAGGTCAGATCAAAGCGTTTAAAAAAGTTCGCAACTGGATGTCCTTGCTGGGCATCGCATCGGTGTTACTGGGTGCTGGTACAGCCACCGCAATGGCCGTCAACCCGGAATTCCGCAACAAGGTGTTTTTCTCTGAGCCTGTCCAGGCGGTGTTTGCGAATCAGATTGACATGGTCAGTACCGGATTGGTCAATCCAGATGCGCAGCTCAATGCGCCCGCCGTTCAGCCTGCAAAAGTGGCTTTCAATTTGATTCCGGCCAAATACAGCGTTGCCGAAACACACAAATCATTGAATCCTGGCCAGAAAGAGGTTGTCGAATACCTGTCCGAGCGTTACCGAGTGTCCTCTGAGGCGCTGGAAACAATTGTTCGCCTGGCTTACAAAGTGGGGCGGGAGGAGCAGGTGGAGCCCACGCTGATTCTGGCTGTGGTTGCGGTGGAGTCGGGTTTTAATCCGTTTGCTGCCAGTCCGGTCGGTGCCAAGGGTTTGATGCAGATCATGCCCAAAATCCACAAGGACAAATTCGAAGAAATTTCCCCGGGCGATTGGTCTGCCCTGAATCCTGAACACAACATGCGTGTGGGCGCTCAGATCATTCACGAATACACCCGTCGCACCGGATCGATTCAAACCGGATTGCGTTGGTATGTGGGCGCTGCCGTGTCTGGCAATGACAACGGTTATCCCGCCAAGGTCTTGGGTATCAAGGCCAAAATTGACTCCGTATATCGCACTGGCCGACTGGTGGCAGCACGCGAGGCGGATGAAAAAGCGGGTGTCACCAAAGTGGCCACCCACTTCGAAGGTTGATGCTTAGACCTTAGACCATTCCCATGGTTTTGTTGAAGGCATAAATGCGTTCAACGGCCTGTTCAATGTTGGGCAGGCTGTTGGCATATGACAGCCGCATCCGCTCATGGCCCCGCATGGGAGAGAAGTCCTTGCCCGGCACTGCGCACACCCAGTGGGTGTTTAACAAGCGGTTACAGTATGCGTCGCTGTCCATGGGTGTTCTGACATACAGGTAAAAAGCAGCATCAGGCGAGGTGTCCACCTGCAAGCCAGCCTTGGGCAGCGCGTGAAGCAGAAAATCCCGACGTTGCCCCAACACCTGTCGACGTTCTTCGCAGAGGTCCAGTGTGCGTTGTTCAAAGCAGGCCAGCGCTGCCCATTGGGCGGGTGCCGGTGGGCAAATCGACAGGTTTTGTGCCAGTTTCTCCACCCCTCCCAGCAAATACTCGGGCACCACCATCCAGCCCAGCCGCAGCCCGGTCATTCCGAAATACTTTGAGAAACTGTTGATCACCAACAAGCGATTGTGTTCATCGGGTAGGCCGACGGTTTGCAAAATGCTGCGGGCCGGCGAACCATAGCATAGAGACTGATAAATCTCGTCCATGATCAGAAAGCCGCCACGTTCAGCAATCGCCTGATTGATTTGCTGAGCCACAACAGGATTCAGGCGCGTACCCGTCGGATTGTTTGGCGATGCCAGCAATGCCCCACGGGTGTGTGGCTGCCAGGCAGCCATGATGTCGCCAACGGTGGGCTGAAAGCCCTGCTCAGGCGTTGTTTGAACAAACCGGGGTTGAGCGCCAGCTGCTTGCACAAATGTTTTGTTGCACGGGTACCCGGGGTCACTGAGCAAGACCTCATCACCAGGGTTTAGCAGGGCCAGGCAAGCGAATTGCAGGGCAGCGGAGGCTCCGGAGGTCACCACAATTTGTTGGGGGTTTACCGCAACGTCAAACTGTTGTTGATAAAAAACCGCAATCGCCTCGCGCAGGGGCATCAGCCCCAAGGCTGCGGTGTAACGGGTTTTGTGTGCCTGCAGCGCAGCACCATAGGCCTCCAGCACTGGGGGTGGGGTTCCAAAATCAGGTTCGCCAATCGACAGATGAATCACCGGGTGACCCTGTAGGGCCAGCGCGTCGGCCTGCTTCACCAGTTCCATGACGTGAAATGGGGCAATTTGATGGCTTAATGAGGACTGCATGTGGAGTGCACCGGAAGCATGGGTTCTGCGGAAGTTGGGCCTTTTGTGGAAACCCCTAAATACAGCCCTATGGCCTGCACCTATAATTCCGGATTGGTCGTTAACCGCGAAGAGAAGATTATATGGCTCAACCGATGGATCAGCGCTTTCGTCAGGCTGCTTTGGAATATCACGAATTTCCCAAACCCGGCAAATTGCAGATTGCCGCCACCAAAAGCCTGGTGAACCAGCGCGACCTCGCTTTGGCCTATTCGCCAGGGGTTGCCGCCGCTTGCGAAGAAATCGAGCAGGATCCATCCACAGCGGTGCGTTACACCGCCCGTGGCAATTTGGTGGGGGTGGTCACCAATGGAACCGCTGTGCTGGGTTTGGGCAACATCGGCCCGTTGGCGGCCAAGCCAGTGATGGAGGGCAAAGCTGTGCTCTTCAAAAAATTCGCGGGTATTGATGTGTTCGACATTGAAATCAATGAAACAGACCCGGACAAGCTGATTGAAATCATTGCCTCGCTGGAACCCACGTTTGGCGGTATCAACCTGGAAGACATAAAGGCGCCCGACTGCTTCAAGGTTGAGCGTGCGCTGCGCGACCGCATGAATATTCCCGTATTTCACGACGACCAGCACGGCACGGCCATTGTGGTGGGTGCCGCCGTGCTCAACGGCCTGGAAGTCATTGGCAAGAAAATTGATGAAGTCAAACTGGTCACTTCGGGTGCGGGCGCTGCAGCGTTGGCCTGCCTGGACCTGCTGGTTGAGTTGGGCTTGCCTCGCAAAAACATCTGGGTGACTGACATTGATGGCGTGGTGTTCAAAGGTCGCGAAGTGGGCATGGACCCAGACAAAGCCCAATACGCCCAAGAAACCGATGCCCGCAAGCTTGCGGACGTGATGGCCGGTGCCGACGTGTTTCTCGGCTTGTCGGCCGGTGGGGTGTTGAAACAGGACATGGTGAAGGCCATGGCCCCCCAACCCCTGATTTTGGCATTGGCCAATCCCACGCCCGAAATTCTGCCCGAGCAGGTGTATGAGGTGCGTTCTGACGCCATCATGTGCACTGGCCGCACGGATTATCCCAACCAGGTCAATAACGTGCTGTGCTTCCCTTTCATTTTCCGGGGGGCGCTCGATGTCGGCGCAACCACCATCACCAAGGACATGGAAATTGCCGCGGTGCGCGCTGTGGCCGAGCTGGCTCGCAAAGAGCAATCCGACGTGGTGGCCTCTGCCTACCGCACACAGAACCTCAGTTTTGGTCGTGAGTATCTTATCCCCAAACCCTTTGACCCTCGCCTGATCGTTCACATTGCACCGGCGGTGGCCAAAGCAGCCATGGACAGTGGTGTGGCCACACGCCCGATTGAGAACCTGGAAGCCTACAAGGATCAACTCCAGCAGTTTGTGTACCACTCCGGCACTTTCATGAAGCCGATTTTTGCTGTGGCCAAGCGCTGCGTGCAGGAAACACCCCAGACTTCCCGCGTGGTGTTTGCGGAAGGGGAAGACGAGCGCGTGCTGCGCGCCGTGCAGGTGGTGGTGGATGAGGGCATTGCCAAGCCCATCCTGATTGGGCGCCCGGCGGTGATTGAGCGCCGTCTGGAGCGCTTCGGATTGCGCATCAAGGCGGGTGCAGATTTTGACCTCATCAACCCGGAATACGATGAGCGGTATAAGGAATTCTGGGGCACGTATTACGACCTGACCAAGCGGAAGGGGGTGACCGAGGCCTATGCCAAAATCGAAACGCGCCGCCGGCACACCTTGATTGGCTCATTGATGATCCACAAAGGGATGGCAGATGCCATGATTTGTGGCACCTTTGGCACGCATGCCTTGCATCTGCATTACGTGGACCAGGTGATTGGCTTGCGCACGGGTTGCAACACCTATGGCGCCATGAACGGTCTCATGTTGCCCAATCGTCAGGTGTTTCTGGTGGACACCCACGTGAATTACGACCCGACGGCTGATCAAATTGCCGAAATCACCTTGATGGCCGCAGAAGAAATGCTGCGCTTGGGCATTGAACCCAAGGCGGCGTTGCTGTCTCATTCCAACTTCGGTTCCAGCAATCAGCCATCGGCAGTCAAGATGCGTGAAGCCTTGCAGAAACTTCGCGACCTAGCGCCCTGGCTGCAAGTGGACGGTGAAATGCACGGTGATTGTGCGTTGGACGAGTCGGTTCGCAACACCATTTTCAGTGGTTCCAACCTCACCGGCGAGGCCAATTTGCTGGTTTGTCCCAACATTGATGCGGCCAACATTGCCTACAATTTGCTAAAAACCGCCGCGGGCAATGGCATTGCTGTGGGTCCAGTATTGTTGGGTGCCGCCAAGCCGGTCCACATTCTGACCGCATCGGCCACCGTTCGCCGAATCGTGAACATGACGGCGCTTGCTGTGCTGGATTCCAACTCTGAACGGGTCAGTGCGCTTTAACAGCATGTCAAATTAAGCATCAAAATAAGCCCGCATTGTCGGGCTGTTCGATCTATCGCCCGTTGGTGTACAGGTGCAGAATGGCTTTATGAGCGAAACCCTGCACCTGCACACAGAGCCTGCCGAAGACATCACTGGATTGGTGTTGTCGGGCGGTGGGGCGCGCGCAGCGTATCAAGTGGGTGTGCTGCACCAGCTGGCCAAGTGGTTCGCGCAGGAAAAGCGCAGCGAACTGGACTTCCCCTTCAAGATTTTGTGCGGCACTTCTGCGGGTGCCATCAATGCGGCCGCGCTGACCTGCTGTGGCCGCAACTTCTACCAGTCCACCGACCGCATGATGCGGGTGTGGGAAAACTTTCGGTCTGAACAGGTTTTCCGTTCTGATTCCTTGGGCATCATTCGCACGGGCGCACGCTGGCTATCCGCCTTGTCGATTGGCTGGATGCTGCGCAAGCGCCCCAAGTCGCTGCTCGACAATAGTCCACTGACCGACTTGCTGCATCAGTTGCTCCATTTTCGCCGCTTGGATGAGGCGCTGGAAAGCGGTCACATTCATGCCCTGGCGGTGGCAGCGTCCAGTTACACCAGCGGTCGAAGCGTGACATTTTTTCAAACCCAGAAGGCCTTGGAGCCTTGGATACGAACCCAGCGGGTCGCTGTTCAAACCCGCATCACGGTGGAACATTTGCTGGCTTCTGCTGCCATTCCGTTTGTGTTTCCGTCGGTCCGTCTGGACATGGAGGGTGCTCTGGAATGGTTTGGTGATGGTGCCATGCGGCAACTGGCCCCCATCAGCCCCGCCATTCACCTGGGAGCCAATCGGGTCATGGTCATCGGCTCGAGTCAAGAGGCCAAAAATCACACAGCCGCCGTCGAGATGCAAATGGCGTATCCCAGTCTGGCCCAAATTGCGGGCCATGCCATGGCTTCCATTTTTCTGGACAGCCTTTCCAGCGATATCGAGCGCCTGAGTCGTGTCAACAAAACATTGTCATTGTTGCCGCCGGAAACCGCCACCCAAAGTGCGCTCAAACCGATTGACCTGTTGGTGATTTCGCCCAGTGCCCGCATCGACGAAATTGCAGCCAAGCACACCAATGACTTGCCTCGGCCAGTACGAACCATGCTGTCGGCTCTGGGGGCCACTGAAGCGGGCGGCTCCTCGCTGGCCAGTTACCTGCTGTTTGAGGGCAATTACACCCGCGAATTGATTCGCATGGGCATTGCAGACACGATTGCCAAGCGCGACGAGGTCTTTGCGTTTTTCCGACTGGGGCAACATCCGTAAAAGCGACGGAACGCCCGGCGTCACCTTGGGTCCAACAGGCTACAATAGCCCGTCTTTCCAGTTTTGATGCAATCGCCATGTCTGTGAAGCAGCCCACCGCCGCCTGGCATGCCCACATGCTGGATCCATCTCTGCCTGCTGCACTGTGTGTGGCCCAAGGCAAACCGGCGCAAGTGTGTACCGCACGAACACTGCATGACGTCATGCCGACGCTGGATCAGGCTGAAACCTGGGCTCAGCAAGGCTTGTGGGTGGTGGGCGGTCTCGTGTACGAAGCGGCCCCCGCATTTGACCCGGCATTCACGGTTCAGGCGGCCGGGTATGCCGGTCCTTTGGCTGTTTTTCATGCCTATGAAGCCGATCAGGTTCACACCTTGAGCCTGACCGAGCTTTTGGACCCTGCCAGGCCCATAAAAACCACCCCTTGGTGCAATGTGCAGCGCACCGATGCATTCAATGCGGCGTTCAGCGCGGCGCGCGAGGCCATTGCGGCTGGTGAATTCTACCAAATCAACCTGACCACGCGCTTGACCGCAGCAGCTCCTGCGGACTCACCGTGGAACTTGTTTCTCCAGTTGTTCAATGCACAGCCCGCTGCCAACAGCCTTTTTCTGGAGCATGCGGATGGTGCTGTTCTGAGCCTGTCTCCAGAACTGTTTTTCCGCTGGGAGCAGGGCCGGTTGACCACCTCGCCGATGAAGGGGACCCGTGCAACGGCTGCCCAAAGCCATCTGTCCGCGTGGAAGGACGGGCGTTTGTCCGATTCCAGCAAAGACAGAGCGGAAAATGTGATGATCGTTGATCTGCTGCGCAATGACCTGGCCAGGGTCTGCCTGCCTCGAAGCGTACAGGTGCAGTCGTTGTTCGACATCTTGGTATTGCCCACGGTGGAGCAGATGACGTCCACCATTATCGGACAAACCCGGGCCGACTGTCCGCTTCGGGCGGTTTTCTCAGCCCTGTTCCCGTGCGGCAGTGTCACCGGAGCACCCAAAGCGCAGGCGATGAAGCGAATTGCCGAATGGGAACCTGCACCCCGTGGGTTTTATTGCGGTGCCTTGGGTGTGTTGGCCCCGGGTGGCGCTGCCCATTTCAACGTACCCATTCGGACCGTGCAGTGGAACCCAGTGGTTGCTCCATCGGGCGCAAACGGTGAGCTTGGTTTGGTGTACGGGGTTGGCAGTGGTATCACTTGGTACTCCAATGCGCAGTCCGAGCATCGGGAGTGGTGGGAAAAAACGGTATTTCTGAGGCAGTCAACCTGTGAGGTTCAAATCCTGGAGACCGTGGCATTGAGCCATGGTCATTGGGCTCGGGAGCACCTGCACATTGAGCGAATGCGGCAATCTGCCGTTCATTTCGGCTACGTGTGGGATCCGCTGGAAGTTCACCAGGTTTTGGCGACAGCCGCTCAACAGCATGCAAGCGGTCAGTGGCGGGGACGTTGGTTGCTGAGCCCAGAGGGGCGCCTGACCGTGCAATGTGATGCCATGCCCGCAACGCCGGACAGTGTGGTCCTTCGCTTGGCAGATTCACCTTTTGAGGCACAGGCGGATTTTGTGATGCACAAAACCACCCATCGGCCGCATTACGACCACGCATTTGCGCAAGCCAATGGCGCGTTCGATGTATTGCTGTGGAATGCGGAGGGCTTGCTGCTGGAGACCTGCCGCTGCAACATTGTGCTGGACCTGGACGGAACCTTGTTTACCCCAGCCAACAAACCAGGCAGCAATTTGTTGGCGGGCGTGTTGCGCCAAGCCCTTTTGCAGCACAATACCATTCATGAAATGTCGCTCCGGAAGAATGACCTTCAGCGTGCGCGGGCCGTCTGGCTGATCAACAGCCTTCGGGGGTGGATCCCGGTCCGCGAGGTGGTGGGTCAGGGGGTGGCGATTTCATACCCCACGATCGCCGTACCCACGTCAGTCCAATAACCACACAGCGAGATCGCCCACCGTGAATCCAAGCACCATCGACATCATCGGCGCCACTCTGTTTGCCATCGCCGTGCTGCACACCTTCTCCACCAAGTTTTTCGAAAAGCTGGCACATGCGCAGCCCAACCATGCAGGTTTGTGGCACCTGCTGGGTGAAGTGGAGGCTGTGTTTGGTTTTTGGGCCATGGTTCTGGTGGTGTTCATGGCGTTTGCGCAGGGCCATGACGCAGCGGTGCACTATCTGGATACGCGCAATTACACCGAGCCCTTGTTTGTATTTGCCATCATGGTGATTGCAGCGAGCAAACCCATCCTGACGCTGGCTGGCATGATTGTTCGCGGGTTGGCGTCCATCTTGCCGATGAATCGGCAGGTGGCCTATTTCGTCACCTCCCTGTCGATTGTGCCATTGATGGGCTCCTTCATCACCGAGCCTGCCGCCATGACACTGGCCGCTTTCCTGCTGCGTGACCGCTTTTACACACGGGGCTTGAGCAATAAGCTGATGTACGCCACCTTGGGTGCCCTGTTCGTCAACGTGTCGATTGGCGGAACACTCACCCCCTTCGCCGCACCGCCCGTGTTGATGGTGGCAGCCAAATGGGGCTTTGACATGTCATTCATGCTGAGCACCTTTGGCTGGAAGGCCGCATTGGCTGTTTTCTTGAATGCCATGGTGGTGACCGTGCTGTTTGCCAAGGAAATAGCGGCCATTCGGGTGTCGGATGCGGACAAGGCTGAGAACACCATGCCGGTTTGGGTCATCGGCATGCACCTCTTGTTTTTGGTGGGTGTGGTGGTATTTGCCCACCACGCAGCGGTCTTCATGGGCTTGTTCCTGTTTTTCCTGGGCTACGCTTCCGCGTACAAAGACTATCAGGATCGCCTCATTTTGAAAGAGGGGCTCATGGTCGCTTTCTTCCTGGCCGGCTTGGTGGTGTTGGGCGGTATGCAATCCTGGTGGCTGCAGGATGTGCTCACCAAGCTCAGCCCCACAGCGCTGTACTACGGTGCAACCGCACTGACCGCCATCACCGATAACGCGGCGCTCACATACCTGGGTTCGCTGGTCGAAGGTGTCGGGCCTGAATTCAAATATGCCTTGGTGGCAGGTGCGGTCACCGGCGGTGGCCTTACCGTGATCGCGAATGCGCCAAACCCGGCGGGCTATGCCATTCTAAAACCGTATTTCAGCAATGGCGCCATCAGTGCAGGCGGCTTGTTCATTGCAGCATTTCCACCCACCGTGGTGGCCATTCTGGCCTTTCAGCTGCTGTAAACAGTGAGTGTGTTTTGACAGAGTCTCAGTCCCCCGACCCACGCGAAGGCCAATCCGCCCACTCGGAGGAATTGGCCATGGATTTTCCGCTGGACGACCAGCCTGAAAGCCCACGCGATTTGGATGATGCACAAAAAGCGTTGGCGGATGTGCAGGCGTTGTTGCGCAAACAGCGGGTGATTGAAAGTGTGGTCCACAACCAGCAACCGCATGTAAACCCCGAGCGACACAAGTTGGTGGAAGAGCTGGTGCATCGACAGCATGTGAATGAACTGTCTCAAAAGCTCCACCAGCTTCACCCGGCCGATGTGGCCTATGTGCTGGAAAGCCTGCCGATTGAAGACCGCTTGGTGGTTTGGGGGCTGGTGCGTTCAGAGCGGGACGGCGAAATTCTGCTGGAGCTATCGGATTCAGTGCGTGAAACGCTGATCCGCTCGATGGATAGCGAAGAGTTGTACGCCGCCACCGAGTCGCTGGATGCTGATGAAATTGCGGACCTGGCCCCTGACCTGCCACGCGATGTGGTGGAGAAACTGGCCAGCAGCCTTAGCCTGGAAGAGCGCGAGCAGTTGCGCGCCGCGATGAGTTACCCGGAAGACAGCGTCGGTGCCCGCATGGACTTCGACATGGTGACCATTCGGGACGATGTGACGCTGGAAGTGGTGTTGCGTTACCTGCGCCGTTTTGACGAATTGCCCGAGCAAACCGATCAGGTGTTTGTGGTGGACCGGGTTGATCATTTTAAAGGCAGCTTGCCGTTGGACCGCTTGCTGGTCAATGAGCCGGAAACCCTGGTGAGCGAGGTGATGAGCCGGGAAGTGCTGATGTTGTCTGCACTGGATGACGCCTCCGAAGCGGCCCAAGCCTTTGAACGCTACGACCTGGTGTCTGCCCCGGTGCTGGACCCTTCCGGCAAACTGATTGGACGCCTCACCGTGAATGAAGTGGTGGACGTGATCCGAGAGGAAAGCGAATCCGATATTTTGACCTCAGCGGGTTTGCGCGAGGAAGAGGATTTGTTTGCCTCCGTCTGGGAATCCGCCAAAAACCGCTGGCTGTGGTTGGGTGTAAACCTCTTCACGGCGTTTTTTGCCAGTCGAGTGATTGATGCGTTTGAGGGCACCATTGCCAAAGTGGTTGCGCTCGCCACCCTCATGCCGATTGTGGCAGGCATCGCCGGCAACTCGGGCAACCAGACCATGACGTTGATGATCCGCTCGCTGGCCTTGGGCCAAGTGACCGCTGCCAATTTGCGTCTGCTCATGAAGAAAGAGTTTGCGATTGCGGGATTGAATGGCCTGATGTGGGGTGGGTTGGCAGGGTCTGCCGCTTTCGCACTGTACTTTGGCACACCGAATGCACTGACCTTGGGTGTGCTGATGATGCTGGCCATGATGCTCAACCTGTTGGTGGCTGCCCTGATTGGCGTGGCAGTGCCCCTGACGCTGGCCAAAATTGGCCGTGACCCAGCCATGGGGTCTTCTGTATTGCTCACTTTCACCACCGACAGCATGGGCTTTTTCATTTTCCTGGGACTGGCCTCCCTGTTTTTCTAGGAGGAACCTGCCGTGCCTGGTACCTCCGCCGTCACGCTCAGCATCATCATGCCGGTGTACAACGAAGCGGCGAGGGTGGCTTATTTTGTTGAACGGGCTTGCGCATTGCTGAAACCTGGCCATGAATTGTGGGTGGTCGATGGTGGTTCAAACGATGGCACGGTGAGTATTTTGCACAGTCTTCAGTCTCAAGGCCTGCCCTTTATGCTGCTTCAAAGCGCCAAAGGCCGTGCAGCCCAAATGAATGCGGGTGCAATGCAGGCATTGGGCCAAGCCTTGCTGTTTTTGCATGCGGACACTGAAATACCGGCGGCCAGTGTCGATACTTTGGTAAATGCGATTGAACACACGCAGGGCTCGCTGTGGTGGGGGCGCTTCAATGTGCGCATTGTGGGCCAAAGCCTCTGCCTGCCCATGGTGGCCTGGTTCATGAACCAGCGGTCACGATGGACCCGCATTGCCACTGGCGACCAAGCCCTGTTTTGTAGTCGCACCTTGTTTGAACAAACTGGCGGCTTTCCCAGTCAACCCTTGATGGAGGACATTGATTGGTGCGCGCGCGCGCGGCGTGTGCCTGGTGCGGTGTTCATGCCCCTAAAGGCGCAGGTATTGACCTCGGGCCGCCGATGGGATGACCATGGTGCCTGGAGAACCATCGTGTTGATGTGGAGCTTGCGCCTGCGTTATTTCCTGGGCGAAAGTGTCGAGAGCATTGCCCAACGTTATCGCGATGCTCGATGAGGTGTCCGTGATGAAAGCCATGTTGGCCCTATTTGCAAAATACCCGGAACCCGGTCGGGTCAAAACCCGCCTACAGCCCATGCTCGGGGAGCGGGGCGCCAGCGACTTTGCCCGCTATTTGTTGTTGAGCAGTGTGGTGAAGGCGGTGGACTGGTGCTTGCATTTGACACACCTCAATGGCGAGCCCCTGCAGCTGGATGTGGCGGTGTGGACCGATGGCGGTAACCGCGACCTGTGGCAGCCCTATACCCATGGTGGGGAAGTGCCCCTGTTTCAACAGCCTCAGGGGCATTTGGGTGCGCGCATGCTGCATGCTGTCGAAACGCACCTGCACACCCATGATGCAGTGGTGTTGCTGGGGCCCGATGCGGTGGGTTTTCAAGGCCAGCACCTGCTCGCCCTGTTGCACCACCTCAACCAAGGTCAGCCGATGGCTTTCGCGCCTGCGATGGATGGCGGCTATGTGGCAGTGGCCTGTTCAACAGTCATCCCTGTTGCATTCGATGTAACCATTGAATGGGGCACAGCGAATGTGATGGAGCAAACCCTTCGTCACTTGGCACAGCAAGGCATAGAACCCCCGTGTTTACCCCGCCAACTGGACATTGACGAGCCTGATGATTTAAGACATGCCATGAGCCTGGGGTTGGTACCCACCCAATGGCATGAATTGCTGTAACCCCGATTCAAGGAATTCATGTGAACACCATCAAGAAAAGTCAGGGGCCAATCGCCGTGCTATTGGGTATCCTGTTGCAAGCGGGTGCTGTGATGGCCACCCGTGATGTCGGCCTTGTACAGGCTCAAACCGTGAGCCCCAGTGCAGCCAATGTACCGGTCATTCCAGCCTGGCCCAAACAACCTGGTGCTTTACCCGCACCCTGGAAAACCCAATTCCACCCCAAGGTACCCAAGCACACCGATTTCAAGCTCATCAGCTTTGAGGGCCAAACCGTGGTGCAAGCCAAATCCGAGTCTGGTTATGGCTCGGTCGCCTTGGCGTTCGACAAGCCCAGCGAGTTCAACACCCTACAGTGGAGCTGGCTGGTGCAGCAACACCCCAAAAACGCCAATCCCAAAACCAAGGATGGGGACGATGCAGGTGCCAAACTGTGTGTGTTTGTGCAAATTGATGAATCCACACTCAGCTTTGGAACGCGTTTGAAGCTGGGTGCTGCGCGCACCTTGTCGGGTGAAGATTTGCCAGCGGCCACCCTGTGTTACATGTGGGCTGCCGAGGGCACGCCCACTGGGGAGGTGTTCAATAACCCTTACACTGACCGGGTTCGGAACATGGTGATACGCGCCAGTGCGGAAGGCACCGCGCTGGTGAATGAACAGCGCAATGTGCAGCAGGATGCCCGGCGTGCCTTCGCGAAGGAATTGCCAGAAGGGCCTGTGAAGTTTCTGGGTATTGCGTTTGGTGCTGATGCGGACAACACCCAAAGCACAGCCTTGGGGTTGTTCGGTAGCGTATCTGTGAAGTGAGGGTACAGCAAGGCTTCGGACTGTACCGGAGCGCTTGCTGTCTTTTGCGGATGACTGTTCAAGTGCATCGAAAGTAGGAGGGTCCAACACCGCCAAAGTTTTTTAAATGGGGTGCCAACAGGGGGATGATGTCGGACGACACACCAAACCATTGGGCAATATTGGCAATCATGTGATCAACAGAGGTGGTCGGTATCAGACGCCCTCCGTCGATGTTCTGTTCGTCCTTGCGGGAGATGTCCGCTGCCTGGCCGTAGAACCCTCCACCATTCACCGCACCTCCCAGAACAAAATGATGACCACCCCAGCCGTGATCTGAGCCATCCCCATTGGTGGCCAGGGTACGACCAAAATCAGACGCCGTGAATGTGGTGACCTGATCAGCAACTCCCAACTCAACAGTGGCCTCATAAAACGACGCCAAGGCGTTGGCCAGTTTTCTCAACAACTCCGGATGAGTCGCCTTCAAGTTGTCGTGAGTGTCAAATCCGCCCAGAGATACAAAAAATACCTGCCGTTTGACACCCAGTGTTGCTCGTCCCGCGATGGTACGAGCCACTGCTTTCAACTGACTGGCCAATGAACTACCGCTCTCGAATGCAGTGGAAATATTCACTGGATTAAACGCCCCAGCGAAAACACCCGATGCTGCAATTGAACGTGACGTCACGGTATTCAGGTAGGCCTCTAGATAATTTGAACTGCCACTGGTGATCAGTTTTTGGAGCAATTGACCACAGGCTTTGGATGAACTGATATTGTCCAAAGGACCAATCGGGATCGAGCCGTTGGGGGTGATTTGATAACTGATCGCTTTCTCACCAGATAAAAAAACCGCATTGCCAGACACCGAGATGCAAGTGAAGCTTGAACCGCCGTTGGTGGACAGCATCAAATCACCCATCTTTCCGCCCCAGCCGGCAATCCCACCTTCAGCCATGTTGGACTGCCACAGCGACGATTGATCATTGTGAGAAAAAAGCTTTGGCGGCAGTCGAACCGTGCGCTTGGTGTAGGTGTCCAGGTTGGTCGGTTCAATCAAGGGCCCCACATTGAGCTGAATGCCCAGACGGCCCATTTGGAACAGCGGCATCAAGGCCTGCATCTGCGGCGCCAGGGCCAACCGCATCCCACCAGGCAGGGACTGCGATGGGTTCAGCGTTGTGGACGACAAGGCATCTTGTGCAATGGCCACAGACGGCCGGATGCTTTGATATTTGCTGTAAAACACATTGTCCACTGGAATCAGGGTGTTGGCATGGTCATTTCCACCGTGCAGGAACACGCACACCAGCGCTTTGTAATCACCATTGGTGCAGGTCGCCGCAGCGGCTTCTCCCATGCCCGCCAGTGTCATCAAGAATGGAGACGCTAGCCCCGTGGCTGAGAGTTGGGCTGTGCGCTTCAAGAAGGCGCGTCGTGAAATGGATTCTGATTGATTGAGTTTCATCTGGACTCCTCACTTTTGAATCATGTACTGGGGGCAACTCAACACCAGCAGCAAGGCCGCCTCAACCCGTGATTTCAAACCATACGAATTATTGGCTGCCGCTGGGATGGTTGCCACCGCCGCCGCCATCTCCTTCTGGATGGTCGCTGGAATGTCTTGCCCTGCCAGCAACAGGGCGATTCGACCAATCAGTTGGGGTGTGTCCAGTGCCAGTTGAATCAGTTCTGTGTAATCCGCCTTGAGGGATGAGTAATTTCGGACCACGAAATACATGTAGTTGATGTAAGCCGCGATGGAGACTTCGTTGTGTATCTGAAACTCTGGGCCAACCAATCCCCGGGTCGCGAAGGTTTGATCGGGTGGTACATAGTTGGGGCGGTAAAAATTGAATACGCTGGGCGCGCGGAACGGGCTTTGGCTAAAGCGGGTGGCCGCATCAATCGTGCTATTGAAATTCCAGTTTGGATCATTCATTTTCGCGTTGAATGTTCTTGCCCATTGAATCAAACGCGACACCGGTGACCGCAAACGTCCAAAACTGGGGTTTGCACCCATGGAAAGATCTCGGGCCTCCCGGTGCAGCAAGATGCTCCGAATCACCGCTTTCAGATCACCCCGCACGCCCTGCCCATTGTTTTCAAATGCCTGGGCCACATCGGCAACATACGCAGCACTCGGATTGCTGGTCACCATTTTCTGGATCAATTGTTTGGCGATAAACGGCGCAACATTCGGGTGTGCGAACAAGGTGTCCAGTGCGATTTTCAGGGCTTCCTCTGCTGGCGTGTTGGCCGGAATGGTCACTCCCAGAAATTTGATCGAGTCTGGCGAGTGCTTGGAATCGATCACCACCAATGGGTTGCGCATGGCAGCCGGATTATTTGGACCGTTGCCGGTCTTGTCCAGATTCCACCCGGTGAAAACCTTGGCCAGCTCGGTGACGTCTTGCTGTGAATAGGTTTCCATGGGACTTCCGGTCGCGTCCAGTTTGAGGGTGCCATCACGGTTCAATTGGTACAGGCCCACTGTGAACAGTTGCATTACTTCGCGGGCGTAGTTTTCATCCGGTTGGCGTCCGGTGATTGGGTCCGCCTTGGCGCTGCCCACGATGTTCAGAAATTTGCCCATGGCCGGGTTGCGGCTGATGGCGCCCAGCAACTCCCTGAAGTTGCCAAATGCATGCTGGTTCAGGAGATCCCAATACCCTGCCATGTAGAACGGTTGCCATTCCCCGGAAAGACCTGCCAGGGAGACAACCATGATCTCAGACCAAATCAGCGCCATTCTTTTGCGCAGGGTGTCCTCGGAGGACAGCAATTCTTTCCAGGCAAAATAATCCGCGTAGTCGATGTTGTACATATAACTGCTGTCGGCACGGCCACGCTCGATCAGCCAGTCCCAGGCGGTTTGCTGCACTGGTAAGGAAAATTGACTGTTTAGCCAGCCGCCATAGCCGGTTTTCATCAACACGCTGATGTCAGCTGGTTTGGCAAACATCTGGGCTTGCCCCAGAAACCTGGACGCTTCTGCTTCGGTCATGGGAACAGTGTCTGGCGCTGCACCGGGGGCAGCGTTTTCGCCGGCGGATGCCAACGCGGCAGCGGATGTGGTGCCCTCTCCGCCGCAAGCAGAAAGCAGCAGGCCCCCAGCACTGGCGAGGCCCAAAGGCCAATGTTGATGCGTCAGCGGTATCAACACAGGAGCCTCTGTTGAATCACTGTCTGGTTTTTCGTTGAGTTCGACTGTCATGGTGCACTCTCAAAAGAACGGTTGACGACGTTCGGTGAGTGGCCAATATAGGACAGAAGAATCAAGGGGTATGCCCAAAATCTGGGGGCTCACCCAACTGGGCGAGCGCGGTGATCAGCCCTTGCTGGTTATCGGTGCTGCATCAGGTTCAATGTGCTAACAATGCGCTCGCAATAGCGGGCAATCTGGTCGATTTCCAGGTTGACAGGGCTGCCTGCCTGGAGGTGTTTCAGCGTGGTCATTTCCACGGTATGGGGAATCAGGTTGATGTGGATATCAGATTCACCGCTTGCCAAATCGTCCACTTTGTTCACCGTGAGGCTGACGCCATTCACCGTGACCGAGCCTTTGTAAGCGAAGAAGGGGCTGAGTACCTTGGGCGAGCGGATTTGCAGGTGCCAACTTTCTCCCACCGGCGAGAAGTCAACCACATGGCCCAGGCCGTCCACATGCCCACTGACCAAATGGCCACCCACCCGGTCCGACAGGCGCATGGCTTTTTCCAGATTCACTTCACCGGGTTTGGCCAAGCCCACTGTTTTGGACAGGCTTTCCTGCGACACGTCGACCCAGAAGCGCTTGTTTTCCATGCGGACCACGGTCATGCAGGCCCCCTGAATGGCAATGCTGTCGCCCAGCTTCACATCTGAAAAATCGAGCGTGGGGGCATGCACGGCAAGGCGAACGCCAGCCCAGGCGGAGTCCTGCAGAGGGGAAACGGATTCGATTGTTCCGATGGATTCGATGATGCCTGTGAACATGGTACTACTCCAAAAATGCTCAATGTGTTTCTGTTGAACGCACCCAAACCACTTTCAGGTCGGGGCCAATCGATGTGTGACTGTGCAATTGCCAAGGCGTTTGGTCGGGCAGGGCGGTCAGTTCGGGCAAGCGGAACGCCTGCATGCCTGGACCCAGAAAACGCGGGGCGATGTATTGCACCACCTCATCAACCAAGCCAGCCTGAAGAAATGATCCATTGAGTCCAAAACCCGCTTCGAGGTGTACTTCATTGATGCCACGTTCAGCCAATTGCTTGAGCAGCAGTGCAAGATCGGTCTTGGGTTTGTTGGCCTTGCTGATCGAGCTCACCCCATGAGCCTGATGAGGCAGGGTGGGGGCAACATTGAGTGTGACTATGCCAGTTGAATTGGGATGTGAGTCTATCCAGGCCGGGCGTTGCGCGTTGGCATGGGCAATCCAGATTTCGCCGGTTTGCAGCAAGGTGGCGTCAGGTGCTATCTCAAAAAAACTGTCAACCACCACCTTGATGGGCTGGCGTGGGGTATTGATTCCGCGCACGTTCAACTGTGGGTTGTCTGCCTTCACCGTGCCAATGCCAGTGAGCACGGCACAGGCCTGGGCGCGAAGGTGGTGGCCATCTTGCCGGGCTTCAGGGCTGGTAATCCATTGGCTCACGCCGTTGTTCAAGGCCGTGACTCCATCTGCACTGGTGGCCACTTTCAGCCGTACCCAGGGGCGCTTGCGTTCCATGCGGCTAAAAAAACCACGGTTCATCCATCGAGCCTCAGTTTCCAATACACCTTGTGCGGTTTCAACGCCAGCCGCTTGCAACAGCGCCATGCCTTTTCCAGCGACCAAGGGATTGGGGTCCAGTGTGGCCACCACCACACGCTTGACGCCGGTGGGAATCAGCGCTTCCGCGCAGGGGCCTGTACGCCCATGGTGGGCACAGGGTTCCAGCGTTACATACGCCGTGCTTCCCTCCAGGCTTACACCACGCGCTGTTGCATCGGCCATGGCTTGCACCTCGGCATGGCCTTCACCGGCTTTGGCGTGAAAGCCTTGGGCCAACAATTGACCCTCTTTCACGAAGATGCAACCCACACGCGGATTGGGTGTGGTGGTGTACTGGCCCCGCCAGGCCAGTGCCAGGGCTTCCCGCATCCAGTCAATGTCGTGTTTGCCGTTTTGTTCTTGCGCAGTGGCCATCATGAGGCCTTTTTCACAGCCCGGGGTTTGCTGACCGGTTTCAACTCACCGGAGTCAGCAGGTTTGATCAGCAGTTTCGCGATTTCTTCGGAAAAGCGCTGCAGGTCGTCGAAGCTTTTGTAAACCGAGGCAAATCGAATATAGGCAACCGGGTCCAGCTGTTTCAATTGCTGCATCACCAGCTCGCCAAGAAATTTGGTGTCGACTTCACGTGTCGCATTGATCAACAGCTTTTCTTCAATGCTGGTTACCGCATGGTCAATTGCTTCAGCGGGCACAGGGCGCTTGCGAAGCGCCAGCATCAAGCTGCCACGAAGTTTGTCCCGGGAAAATTCAACCCGTGAACCATCTTTTTTAACAATGGCCGGGAAGAACAATTCAGCCCGTTCATAGGTGGTGAACCGCTTGCTGCAACTGCCGCATTGGCGACGCCGGCGAATGGCATCGCCATCGTCCGAGGTACGCGAGTCGACCACCTGGGTGTCAGCGTGGTTGCAGAATGGACATTTCATGCGAAGGGCCGTGTTGGGTGCGAATGAAAAAACACCGAGAAGCGGTTGGGCAATCTCGGTGTTTTGAGCGCATTTAGTGGCTGTAGACCGGGAACTGGCTGGTCAGTGCCTGCACTTTGGCTCGCACGGTTGCCAACGTGGATTCGTCTTCCGGATTTTCCAGAACGTCGGCAATCAGGTGTCCAACTTGGCGTGCCTGTTCTTCCTTGAAACCACGAGTCGTCATGGCTGGGCTTCCCAAGCGGATGCCACTGGTCACGAACGGTTTTTCCGGGTCGTTGGGGATGGCGTTTTTGTTCACGGTGATGTGTGCTTTACCCAGTGCCGCTTCCGCCGCCTTGCCGGTAATGCCTTTGGCGCGCAGGTCCACCAGCATCACGTGGCTTTCTGTGCGGCCGGAGACAATGCGCAAACCGCGTTCCACCAGGGTTTCAGCCAGGGCTTTGGCGTTGGCCACCACCTGTTGCTGGTATTCCTTGAATGCGGGCTGCAGGGCTTCGTGGAAGGCCACCGCCTTGCCAGCGATGACGTGCATCAGCGGACCACCCTGAATACCCGGGAAAATGGCGCTGTTGATTTGTTTGGCAATGGCTTCTTTCATCAAAATCACGCCACCGCGTGGGCCACGCAGGCTCTTGTGGGTAGTGGATGTGCACACATCGGCGTGGGGTACCGGGTTGGGGTACACGCCCGCAGCAATCAGGCCCGCATAATGGGCCATGTCCACCATGAAGTAAGCACCCACTTCCTTGGCGATTTTTGCGAAACGCTCGAAGTCGATGCGCAGAGCGTAGGCAGAAGCACCAGCGATAATGATTTTTGGCTTGTGCTCGCGAGCCAGTTGTTCCACCTGCTCGTAATTGATTTCTTCCTGTTCGTTCAGTCCGTAGGACACCACGTTGAACCACTTGCCCGACATGTTCAGTGGCATACCATGGGTGAGGTGGCCTCCCTCAGCCAATGACAAGCCCATGATGGTATCGCCGGGTTGCAGCAGGGCAAAAAACACAGCCTGGTTGGCCTGCGAACCCGAATTCGGTTGCACGTTGGCAGCTTCTGCGCCAAACAACTGCTTCAAACGGTCGATGGCCAATTGTTCAACCACGTCCACGTGTTCGCAACCACCGTAGTAGCGCTTGCCTGGGTAACCTTCAGCATACTTGTTGGTCAGTTGGGAGCCTTGGGCCTCCATCACGGCGGGGCTGGCATAGTTTTCTGAAGCAATCAGCTCGATGTGGTCCTGCTGGCGGGTGTCTTCCAGCTGGATGGCTGCCCAGAGTTCGGGGTCGGTTTGGGCAATGCCCTTTTGGCGGTCAAACATGGTGATTTCCGTGGGAAAGGATTCCGTCAAAAACGGGATTTTAAAACTGCGTCTGCTTCGCACCGCGGCTCACGGTGTGGTGCATCATCCGCGAACGAATTCAGCCCGCCATTTTAATGGATTTCAGGCGTTTAGGCCACACGGCCGTCGACTTCATCAGCCGCCGGGTTCCCGTCTGTACCGGTGAGGTGGTCCGTGTAGGCCCAGTGCACAATGTTTCGGCGCCCGTTGGCATGAATATCCACCACATGAATGCCACAATTGGGCAGCAACCAAGCTCTAGGCTTGTGTAGGGGTTCGTCGGTGCAATGGCGGTAGATGGAATCCAGCACCCCACCATGAGCCACCAGCAGCAGGGTTTGGCCTGCATGGGCTTGATGCAACCCTTGCACACACGTCACCACCCGCTGGCTGAATTGAATCAGCGACTCCCCGCCTTGAATCACAGTTTCCGGATCCCGGACTTTGAGTGCTGCAAACTCGGCTGGGCTTTTGGCATGCATCTCGTCGCCGGTGAGTCCGGACAGGTGGCCATAGTCACGCTCCCGCAGTGCGGTGGTGATGTGCAGTGGGGTTGGCCGCGACCCGTGAATGAGCTTCGCCGTGGTCAGCGCCCGGTTCAGATCGCTGGACACCCCCTGTTGATACAAGCCATGAGGGCACCCCAAGGCGGTCTCCAGTTCGCGCAAGCAGTTTGCCACCTGCCGGGCTTGATGAAGGCCTCGGGTGTTCAACGGGATGTCGGTGTGGCCCTGAAACCGTTTTTCCTGATTCCAGTCGGTTTCGCCATGGCGCACCAAAATGAAGCGTGTGGCGTCCATCGCTTTGGGCCAAGCGGCCAGCAAATCTTTCATGTCAGGTGAACGCGGGCAAACTTGCGTTTACCCACCTGGATCACATAGCGGCCAGCGGCCAGGCGGGTGGCTTTGTCGCTCACCTTTTCTCCGTCAATTTTGACGCCACCTTGTTCGATATTGCGGTTGGCTTCGGATGACGAGGGTGCCAGCTCGGCAGCCTTCAGAATCCAGGCCAGCCCTGCTGTTTCTTCACCGGCGGGCAGGTGGAGGTTCACCTCCGGCATGTCGTCGGGCAGCACGCCCTGTTTGAAGCGGGCTTCAAATTCAGCCAGGGCATCCACGGCCGATTGGGCGTTGTGAAAGCGCGCCACGATCTCCTGGGCCAAGGCCACTTTGGCATTGCGGGGGTTTGCCCCTTCAGCGCAGGCCTGTCGGAGGGCTGAGATCTCTGACATGGGCTTGAAGCTGAGCAGGGTATACCAGTCCCACATCAGGGCGTCGGAAATGGACATGATCTTCCCGAACATCTCCGTTGGCGACTCGGTCACGCCGATGTAATTGTGTTTCGACTTGGACATTTTCTCGGTGCCGTCCAGCCCAACCAACAGGGGCATGGTCAGGATGCATTGCTGGGCCATGCCATGCTGCTTTTGCAGTTCCCGACCCACCAGCAGATTGAATTTCTGATCTGTCCCACCGATTTCCAGGTCGCTTTTGAGGGCGACCGAGTCGTAGCCTTGCATCAGGGGGTAGAGAAACTCATGCACCGCAATGGGGACCCCCGATTGATATCGTTTGGTGAAGTCGTCTCTTTCGAGCATTCTGGCCACGGTGTAGCTGGAGGCGAGGCGAATCATTCCGTCGGCACCCAGGGGCATGCACCATTCGCTGTTGAAACGGATTTCCGTCTGGTCAGCATCCAGTATCTTGATTGCCTGTGCATGGTACGTCTGGGCGTTCTCCTGGATCTGTTCCCTCGATAGGGGGGGGCGCGTGCTGTTGCGACCGGACGGATCACCAATCATGGAGGTGAAATCGCCAATGAGAAAGATGACTTGGTGGCCCAAGTCTTGCAGGTGTCGAAGCTTGTTGAGCACCACGGTGTGGCCCAAGTGAATATCGGGCGCTGTGGGGTCCAGCCCGAGCTTGATTCGCAGGGGTATGCCGGTCTGTTCACTTTTTTGAAGTTTTTGAATCCAATCGGCTTCGATCAACAGTTCTTCGCAGCCGCGTTTCGTGACTTCAAGCGCGTGGGCGACTGAGTCGGATAATTTCGTTTCCGCTTGTAAATTATTTGACTCACCGCTAACAGGTGACTGGTTCATTTGGCAATCCTTTGTTACACTCCGGTTCGGTCAGTGTTGTTTTTATGGAAAAAGCCGTGTTTAGAGCCCGTTTTGGGTTCCGGTTAACCCCCACAAATCACAACAAATTCAAAACCTACAATACAAAACATGATGCTTCAGACATTCCTAGAGCGAGCCATCGCCGCAGCAATTCGCGGGATCAATACCGCAAAGCACCTGGTACACAGTGGGCTGCAGTTCGCGGATTCCGCATTGCCTGCTTCACACATTCATCGAAAGTGGGTCATTGTAGGGTGTTTTTCCCTGCCTGTTTTGGGCGCTGTGGTTGCAATTGCCAGCTCTGGCGAAAATTCGCCCGCCACGTTCCAAGCTGGCGATCCTGCCGCGGTGGTCCAAGCCATCGACCTCAACCTTGCGCAGGTGGGTGTCTACGCGGTTGACCCGCTGGTGGCAGAAGAAAAAATTCGCCGCGGTGAAACGCTGGTTGAAATGCTGGAGCGCCTCAATGTCAACACCACGGGCCTGTCGACCTTTATCAAGAGCGATCCCGTGGCCAAAAAGCTGTCGAACCTTCGCGCCGGCCGGGTGCTGAGTGTTCAGCAAAATGCCGCTGGAGACCTGGTTTGGTTGCGTTACAAAAGTGGTGTGGATGAAGACAGCCAGGAATCCATCCTGGTACAGAAAGTCAACGGACAGTTCTCTGCCAAGCTGGAGTCTGTGAATTTTGAAAAGCAGGTGGTGTTCAAGTCAGGGCGAATCGAGTCCAGCCTTTTTGCTGCAGCGGACAAGGCAGGGCTTCCGGACTCGGTGGCCATTCAGTTCACCGAAATCTTTGGATCTGACATCGACTTTCACCGCGAGCTTCAGCGGGGTGATGAATTTCGGGTGGTTTATGAAGACTTGTTGATCGATGGGCGTTCTGCGCGCGCTGGCCGCGTACTGTCCGTGGAATTCATCAATGCAGGTAAAGAACACAAAGCCTATTGGTTTGCGCCCAAAGGGCAACAGGCCGGCTACTACAACGAGGAAGGCCGCAGCTTGAAGAAGTCATTTCTCCGGGCGCCATTGGCTTTTTCTCGGATTTCTTCCGGTTTTACCACAGCTCGTTTTCATCCCATTCTTCAAACCTGGAAAGCCCACAAAGGTGTGGACTATGCGGCAGCCACGGGGACTCCGGTCATGGCAACAGCCAGTGGCATCGTGAAATACGCGGGTCAACAGAATGGCTACGGCAATTTCATTGAGATCCAACACCCTGGTGGCATTTCAACCGCCTACGCCCATCTGAGTGGCTTTGCCCGCGGCTTGCGCAAGGGGCAGTCTGTTGAACAGGGCCAAATCATTGGTTTTGTGGGTTCAACAGGCTGGGCAACCGGGCCCCACTTGCATTACGAATTCCGCGTTAATTCCGTCGCCCGCGATCCGCTGTCCGTTAAAGTGGCGCAGGCCATTCCGTTGGACCGTGCCGCACTGACTGAATTCAAGCGGGTTCAACTGGGCATGGACCGCCGAATGGCGCTGGCTGCCCAGGTACGCGTCGCCAACGCACAATGATTCTGTTTGGGGGCATGTCTGGCACCAGCACCGATGGTGTGGACGTAGCCGCCCTTCACTGGCTGCCCGACGGGCAGCTTCGCTTTCTGGGGATGGTATCCCAGGCGTTCGAACCTGGGTTGCAGTCGAACCTGCTGGCCTTGCAGGCGGTGCCCCCAGTCCCAGCTTCCCTGTCCGACGATCCCTTGCTGTTCATGTTGACGGCGCGCCAGGCTTTGTCCGATGCCTATGTGGATGGCGCACGCATGCTGCTGTCCACCATCGGGCTGGACTCCACGGATGTGCGGGCATTCGGTGTTCATGGACAAACGCTGCGCCATCGCCCCGACCTGGGCTTCACCTATCAGATCATGGATGCCGCGCGTGTGGCCACTCGTCTGGAAATTCATGTCGTGCACGATTTCAGGGCCAAGGATGTGGCTTTGTCGGGGCAGGGGGCCCCGTTGGTGCCCGCATTTCACCGGGCTTGGCTGGAGGCCCGCGGAATGTCGAACGGCACCGGGGTGTTGAATCTGGGCGGGTTCTCCAATTTGACCCTGTTGGGCACCTCGAACACACCGGTGACCGGCGGGGACTGTGGCCCGGCCAACTGCCTCATGGACGCCTGGGCCTGGCGAACACGTCAGCAAACCATGGATGAGGACGGGCTCATGGCCGCAGCGGGCCATGTCGACCAGGCTTTGTTGTCAAGCCTGTTGTCGCATCCCTTTCTGGCGAGGGCTTGGCCCAAGAGCACCGGTCGTGATGATTTCACATTGGCATGGCTGGATGATTGTTTGGCTGGTTTGCACGGTCGCCCAAGCGATGAGGATGTGATGCGGACCCTGCTGGAGTTTTCGGTCCAGTGTGTTGTTCGCTGTTTGCGTGAGAATTGCTCAAACCCGCTTAACCGCTTGGTGGTGTGTGGCGGGGGGGTACGCAACCCGGTGCTGATGAGCGCGCTAAGCGCAGCGCTTGCACCGCTGGAGGTGCGTGGTTTTGACGAACTGGGTCTTCCCGCCCAGGCTGTGGAGGCCTGTGCTTTTGCCTGGATGGCCGGGGCTTTGCTGTCGGGTACGCCGGCCAATTGTGTGGGGGTAACTGGCGCAAGCCAAGCCGCATTGCTGGGCAGTGTTCAGGCCTGGAATTGAGCCCCAGGGTTAACGGCTTTCATGTTCCTCCGGTTGGTTTTGAGAGGTTCTCTGCCCTCGGACTGGAAAGAGCTCCGACAGTACCTTGAATCCCTGCTCCGGCTCTCCTGGCCGGTAAGCAATGTGGATTGCATTGTCTTTGAACACCACCGATTTCCGCTGCCGGGGTGTGGCCGGGCACACCGTAACCAGGCAGGGGGCTGCCTGTTTGTGACTCTGGATTCCCTCCACGGCGCGTAAGGCCTCTGAGGACTCCTGCTCCGAACCTGCATAAAACACATACACCAGCAAGTGTCCGTCCAGGGTGGTCTGTTGATGATTGTTGCTGTTTCGGAGGCGTTCAAATTCAATCTGATCAAAATGCTGCATGGGCATGTAACTTTGTGCACATTCAAGCGATTCTTTGGATGGCGCCAGAACCCTTGCAATCAAACCGGTTTCAGAGCGTTTCTGCTCATGCAGCGACAGCAACTGACGATCCTGAATCGATGGCAAGGACACCTGAAACACGGACCCCCGAACCTGGCCACGAACCACCCGGTTTTTACACTCCGTGTGCGCCTGGATCTGTTCGCTCAATTCTTGCACAATGGTGGAACCATGCCCCCAGCCCTTGTGTACCTGGTTGGCTGGGTCTGTGTGCACGCCAGGCCCGGTGTCGATGATTTGAATGCGTGCTTTTTTGCCTCGCCCCCGCACACCAATGACCACACCGCCACGTTCGGTGTATTTGATGGCGTTGTCCAATCCATTGCGCAGGATTTTGGTCAGGGATTCCACATGCGTTAGTCCCTCGTGCAAGCTCGGCGAATAGCGCAGCTCCAATCCTTTGGCATTTGCCAGCAGGCGATATTCTTCGACCAGTGGTTCAATAACATCGCGCAGCCGCACCGGTTTCAGAGGGCCGAACTGATCGCTGCTGGGGTACTGAAACGCTTCCTCCAGTTGCACAAAAAACTCCTCCATCATTTGCTTCAGGGCTTTTTGTGCGGTTTGGATGTGCTGGTATCGGGCTGTGACTTCGGGGTCTTTGGCAATGGCCTTGCCCACGCTGGCAAGAATGCCCAGGGTACTGAGGGGTTGGCGCAAGTCGTGGCGAAAGTCTTTTAGCAATCGCCGGCTTTTGTAGGCAATCTGCATGGCCGCCGTTTCAATTCGGCGGTCGGGTGTCTGAATTTCCCGGTTTCTCATTTTGGTTCTGTCCTGAACCACCATGTGCAACACAGCGGCAATCGCCAGTGTCCACGCTACGCCTTTTGTAAAGTAGGGTAGCGTGTCCGACACGACAATGCCCTGGGCTTCCAGTTGGACACAGAGCGCTGCGAGCAAGAAAGCCCCTGCAAAGCTGAGCGCTTTAATTTTGCCGGGGATGTGCAGTCTTTTGTAGCCCATGATCAGATGAACCAGAACCAGGGCCAATAGGGAGTTCGCCAGAATGATGCTTTCAAAACTGCCGATGTAGGCGCCGACGGTCAAGCACACAAAACACAGCACGGGCCATAGGAGGTGCTGGCGATCATTTTGCTGCAGGCCCACCATTCGGTTCAGGTAAGCCATGGTGAACAGCCAGCCGGATGCCCCTGTAATCAGTGCAAACCAAATGTTTTTTTCCAGATCATCGAGAATGGGCGGTGTACCCCAGTATGTCAGCATTAACTGGAATATCGTACCCATGGCACCCAGGGCATTTTTGCGTTGGTTGGGTAGCGCATTGCCCAAACAAGGATAGGCGGTGACTCCCAACAGAGCTGCAGTGATCAGTGCTTCTAGTGACATAGACTACGGCGTTTCGACCCGACGTCGTGGATCGGGTCTTGTGGAGGCAACAATCAAGCGGATGCGGTGTTCAAGCGTGGAATTTTTCGATACAAACTCACGGCTTGGGTGCGGTTCTTCACGTTCATTCGGGTAAAAATTTCCCGCAAATGGGTTTTAATGGTCTCTGGGGACAGGTCCAGTTTCCGGGCGATTTCCTTGTTGGACAATCCCGAGGCCAGGTACTGCATCACCTGTTGCTGTTTGTGCGTGAGTTGAATACTGTGTGGCTGGCCAGACCGTCCGGTGATGTGTTCACCCGATGAACTGCGATTGTTCAATGCATTGGGCCGCCATTGGACTTGAACACCAGCCCGTGTCAGCGCTTCCAGCAGCAATGCCGAGGTGTGTTCAAACCCCTCGGCTTTTGACAAGGTCCAGCTGGGCGCCCGTTCGTTGGGTTGAACAGTCATGAGCAGGGATTCATCGCCGCTCATGATCACCATGGGCAGGTCTGAGTTGATGCTGGCCAAGCCGTTGATCACCTGTTGGCCTTGTGCGTCGGGCAGCCTCAGGTCAGTGATAATCAGCGAGGGTTGATGCACGCGCAACAATTCTCTGGCGTGGTCCAGTGAGGCAGCGCAAAGAATCTGCGCATTGGTGGCTACAAATTCAACAAGATCCTTGATGCCAGTTGCAAACAACGGGTGGTCTTCAACCACCAAAATCTGATTATTGACCATGGGTATTCTCCTCCCGGGCGGGTTAATTAAAACGGCGTCACTACAAATGTGATGTCCCCATCATCGGGGGATCCCAACCGCTTTCCAACCCTCTTTAGGGTGAGTAAAACTGGAGTTATGAAGGTCGTCAATCTTTTCGTCCACAAAATGACCCAAAATTGGTGAAAATACGTAATTGCCCTAGGTCAGTTCAGTGACCGATACGCCATGAATTCTTGTTTGACCTGTTGAATTTTCAGAAATGCATCAGACGGATTTCATTACAATGGAGTCACTTCCAAACATGGTGGCACCATGAGATCACGCACAGGCAGCACACCCAAACCCGTTGATGAAACCCAGGCGCGCGTTCGTCGCAAGGAGCAAACCCGGCAGAACCTTCTGCAGGCCGCTTTGAACCTGGTTGGCAACGGCAGCAGCTTTACAGCATTGGGTATTCGAGAAATTACGCGCGAGGCTGGTGTGGTGCCCACCGCGTTTTATCGCCACTTCAAAACAACGGATGAACTGGGTCTGGCCTTGGTGGAAGAGGGCGGAATTACCCTGCGTCGATTGCTGCGTGAGGCCCGTCAGGCGAGCCTGCCTGGCGAGGACATGATCAGACACTCCGTCAGTGTGTTTGTGGGGTATCTTCAGCAGCATCATTTGGAGTGGAGATTTGTGAGCTCGGAGCGGTCGGGTGGTTCGGCGGTGCTTCGCGCTGCCATCCGAAACGAGATCGCTCATTTCACCCATGAAATGGCCACAGACTTGCGTGCACTGAATATTTTTCCCAAGCTGGCGACCAACACCCTGCAATTGATCTGTAGCGTGGTGGTCACCTTGATGATGAATTCTGCCGTGGATTTTCTGGACATGAAACCAGGTCAGCCGGCTGTGGAGCGGGAGATGATCGACAACTTTGTCAAACAGATCATCATGGTGTTTCTGGGTGCTGCCCACTGGGAAGAGGAGCCCACCCACTCGTTGTCGGACAAAATCGCGGGACGGCAATGAAACCGGCGGTGATCTATGTCGACCTGGATGGCACGCTCAGTCCGTCCGACGTGTTGGTGGAATCCTGTCTGCTGTTGCTCAAGAAGAACCTGGCCTACGGATTCCTGATGGTGTGGTGGGCCTTGAAGGGGGGGTGGTATTTCAAGCAGGCCGTGGCTCAGCGGGTGAGCCCGGTGCTCGATCGCTTACCCATTTGCAGTGAAGTTCTGGACCGTTTGCAGCAATTCAAATTAAGCGGTCATGTGCTGGTATTGGCCAGTGCTTCCATGAAGCGCGATGTTCAGAAAGTGGCTGACCGCCTGGGTGTGTTTGACCGTGTGATTGCGAGCGAAGACAGCAATCTGAAAGGGGTGCGCAAATTGGCCGCCATCGAGGCAGATGCTGCAGGCGCACCGTTTGTCTATTTTGGTGATGCCGCCGTGGATTTGCCGATTTGGAAACAAGCGGCGCTCGCCTACGGCGTGAATGTGTCGCCGGTGGTGCAGGCCCGGGCCAAAGCGGCTGGTATTGATTTGCAGCGGATTGATACCCCTCGCCTGTCAATGCGGGTCTGGCTGAAGGCCATGCGCATTCAGCAATGGGCCAAAAATGGTCTTCTGTTTTTGCCGCTGATTGCGGCCCACAGTCGGGACCCTGGCTTGTGGCTGTCCATGGCATGGGGCTTTGTCGGCTTTGGATTGGTGGCCTCGGCCACCTACATCTGGAATGACCTGATGGATCTCGATTCGGACCGACAGCATCCCCGCAAACGCCATCGCCCCATGGCCAGCGGTGCCGTGTCTATACCGCAGGCTTTCCTGTTGATGGTCGGGCTGGGCGTGCTTGGTTTTCTGGTGGCGCTGCTGGGTGTCAATGTCCAGTTTTTTGGGGTGCTGGTCATCTACACCGTTGTAACGCTGCTGTACACCTTTGTCTTTAAACGCACAGCCTTTGTGGATGTGCTGCTGTTGGCCCTGTTGTACACGGTTCGGGTGATTGCGGGTGGGGTGGGCACAGGCATTGCCCTGTCCAGCTGGCTGTTGGCGATTTCGCTGTTTCTGTTTTTAAGCCTGGCTTTGGTCAAGCGTTGTGCAGAGCTGGAATTTTTGCAGATTGAAGGCAATGTGCCACACGGCCGTGGTTACCGGATGAGCGACCTGAGTTACCTGGTGTCCATGGGCATCTCCAGTGGATTCGTGGCCGTGCTGGTGTTGGCGCTGTATGTGGACAGTCAGAATGGATCGCGACTGTATTCATCGCCACAGTACCTGTGGGGCATTTGCCCGTTGTTTCTGTATTGGTTGATGCGGATCTGGATTCTCACCTCCCGAAAGGAAATGATCGACGATCCAGTTCACTTTGCCTTGAATGATCGTATCAGTTGGGGCTTCCTGCTGGCGACCATGATGTTGTTTGCCTTGGCGGCCTGACCATTCGACGAACTTTGACACCATGCCCAATACCCGTTTTGGTTTTCCTGTAACGACTGCACAAGCCCGAGGTACGTTCGGTTCCGTGGTGCTGGTGACCCTGGTTCTCAAGCTGTGGCTGGCGCACTGGTTTCCGATGACCAGTGATGAAGCCTTTTTCTACCTGTGGGCTAAATTTCCGAACTGGGGATACTACGATCACCCGCCCATGATTGGCTGGTGGTTATGGGTGCTGGACCACCTCGGTGGCTCGCCCCTGGTGGTTCGAAGTGCCACCGTGGTGCTTACCACAGTGATTGCCTGTGGCGTGGTTGTTCTCTTGAAGCGATTGCTGCCCGCTGAACAGGAAGCCCGGGCCTGGTTGGCTGGGGCGGTGTACCTCAGTTTGCCCGTGTCATGGTACGGGGTGTTTGTGACCACAGACACCCCCCTAATTTTCTTCATGTCGCTGGCGGTGTTGACCTATGTGCTGGCAGTGCGCAAAGGCTCGCATGGGGGTGTTTTTCTGGCTGGCGCATTCACGGGTTTGGCCTTCTTGTCCAAATACTTCGCAGTGCTGTTGGGTATTGCCTTTGTGTTGCACCTGCTGTTGGTGCAACGCAATTGGCGCATGGTGTTGTGCCTGGCTGCCGGGGGGTTGCCGTTTGCATTGGTGAATATCGCCTACAACGCTTTCAACTGTTGGAACAACATCATGTTCAACCTGGTGAACCGGCATGAAGATGCGCACCTGGGTTGGCAAACCGTGGTCACTTACCTGGGCATGATGTTGTATGTGATGTCCCCGTGGGCTGTTTGGGCTTTGGTGAAAGGCCGCGCAGGTTGGAGAGGCCATTCTGCGCTGGTGGTGGCCTTGTGGGTTCCGCTGGCCTTGTTCCTGTTTATTTCACTGGAAAAAACCATCGGCCTGCATTGGGTGTTGGGTTTTGTTCCCGCCGCATTTGTGCTGTTGGGTTTGTCGGCCACTGCAGAGCAAATGAAGCGCTTTGTTCGCTGGAATGCTGTGTTGGCTGTGCCCCATGTGGTGCTGTTTGCACTGCTAATACATGCCAGCCCCAACATCTGGAAAAGCAGCTTCCGGGACGACGTGGTGTTTCACCGGCAGACAGACAAGGTGTTGAAAGGCTTGATGGCAGGCATGCCCAAAGGCGCTGTGTTGACCACGGTGGCTTATTCTCCGGCCTCGCTGTTGACCTATCACCATGGGCAGGTGGTGCCTGTGTTTGGGCCTGGGAAATACCACGCCCGCAACGACGATGTGTTTGTGGATTGGCGGCAGATGGCGGGGAAAGACATTCGGATCGTGGCCAAGGACAAGCCGATTGACCCAGCCAGCTACGCACCGTATTTTGAGTCGTCCACGGTGAAAATCGAAACAATCGAGGGAATTCCGTTCACCATTGTGGACGGTCACGCTTTCGATTATGAAAAGTTTCGGAATGTGGTACTGCGTGAAGCAGTGACCAAGTATTACAAGATTCCCAAGGGCTTGCCGGTGTTTGACTGCCCGTTTGGTCGCAAGTATGGGTTTGAAGCGGAATGCCGCATTGGGGACATGGGGGTATTGAAATCGCTGTTGAAATAAAAAAGGGGCTCATTGGCTGAGCCCGAAAAATTCAGCGTATTTTTTGCCAGGATGACTCGCCTTCAATCCAGACAATGGCACCATCAGGCTGGTGGCGCAGGGGTATTGTCCAGCGTTGAACACCAGGTTTGCCCGGCTGCTGCACCTTCAGTCGCGGGTCCTGCCAGGCCAATGTGTTGCTGTTGGACACTTCACTCCAGCCTTCTGCGGATTGTTCTGGGCGAGGAAACAAACCCAATTCGCTGCTCCACGGATGTTGGCGATTGAGCAGCGCGCCATCGGGTCCCAAGCGGGCAAAGGCTCGCATTTGGTTATCCAGCACCTCAAAGCCGCCTTCCGTGCCTGGCAACACCGACACCATGAGGGTGTGTCCACTCAAACCGGGAATCACAGTCAGGAGCTGGTCTGCCAATCCGGGGTTGTCTGTGCTCTTGACCGTCAAGATTTTTGGTTGCCAAAAACCAGTCACCGGTTTTTCGGCCTCCCGCGCCACCCTGAGGGTGTGGGCTTGTCCATCAATCCGAACAACAAGCTTGAATGCTTTACGGGTCTCGTCCATGAGACGAGCGTCGTACCAACCAATGCCATCGGCTTGTTGTACCGTCGTCCAGCGCGGTGGCAACTTGCCTGATTTCACAGCGGCAGGAATAGCGCCGCCCCCGGGCTGCTGAGCCCGGTACCAGCTTGGGTTGTTAACATCTGCTTCCACCTGACCCTGACGCACCCGCAAAAACGGTTTGCCCCGCTCATCCAGAATGTCCACTGCATGCTGACCATTGGTGGCCAATGCAAATTGATACGCTGTGGTTTGGACCACCGACACATCAACACCCTTGGGCAGGTTGCTGGCTTGTTTCAGTGTGGGTACGCCTCCTTCGCTGTGATGCTCCGCATGCGCCCAACCCTGGGCGGGTTGGGCACAGGCGCAGGCCATGAGCCCGGCCAGCAAGGTGCGCCGAAGCTTAGGCCCCATGCTTGAGCATGAAGCTGACGCTCTTGGAGGGCAGCAAGTTGCCGGCAGAGTCTTTGCTGCGTGCAAAGACCATGTAAGCACCTTGCGGCACCACGGCAGCCTGGTCCGGAATCCGGAAGCTGATTTGCTTGCCGTTAACCTTGGTGAACATGGATTTCGGAATCACCACAGTACGCTGGTCTCCATCGATCAAGTGCGTCATGACAGTGTGTCGGACCAAGGTGATGGAGTCGATCTGGTTGGCATTGGTTTTGTCACCCAGTTCGATGGTCACTTCCTGGCCTTTCAAATACTGGTGCACCATCGGTTTTCCCGTTGCGGGGTCCGTTGCGGTCGCATCCTTGAAGCCCTTCAGCTCGGGACGATCGGGGTGGAACACATACGGCGGTGAATAGATCTCAAAGGACGGATCACGGCCATCATTGGGTGCAAAACCAAACTGGGCCAGGTTAATGTTCTTGAGATACAGCGTGGAAATGGGTGCATGGCCACCCACCAGCACGCGACCGTCTGGCATCAGCAATGCGGTGTTGTGGTAGGTGCGAGGATGGTTGGACACAGCCATTTGCTCCCACTTCTTGGTTCGTGGGTCAAAGCGTTCGGTGGTTTGCCGGGCAAATTCAACACCCGGTGCTGCAACGCCGTCTCGGTCACCGCCGTTGAACACCGTCACGGAGTCATCCGGCAGCAACACACCTGTGCCATACCAGCGGGTTTGGTTCAATGCACCAGTGACTTCACTCTCGTAGCCCACAATCTTGGCGTCTTTCACATTCGGAGCCAGTTCGGTTTTCACCGTGTCGATGCGGGAGGAGGCCACTGCCACATAACCACCCGGTGAGGTCAGCCCGACCAATGGCAGTACACCGCCTGCGGTCAGGAAGCTGGCATCGGTGTATTTGCCCTGGGTGTTGGGTTTCAACGGCAGCATGACCGAGAATGTGGAGCCGCGCATGCCACCGCCCACAGCTTTTTGGAGCATCTGTTCGGGGTTACCGGTGCCCAGCGTGCCCAAGAGGCTCATCAGGGCTTGCGGGCTTTTCACGGGGGCGCTCATCAGTGTGTTGGTGAGCGCTGTCATGGCTGCATTGCGCGCGGTGGGCACATTCAGGATTTGCGTGAACGACTCCAGACCGGCCTGGCTAAAGCGCAATGGGAAACCGGCATAGGCCAGGTCAGACCATTGGTCTTTGCCCGGGTTGTAAGTGGCAGCAATGTTCCACAAGGGTTGGTCGATACTTTGACCAAAGGGGTTGAAGGCCTGACCACCCGCGTTGTACAGCACATGGCCATTGGGCAGCAGGTGCATGCGGGGGAACAAGGGCAGGGTGCGCTGTGCAGCCTCACCGTTCACCTTCCAAACACCCTTGCCACCATTGGCATTGGGGTCGAAGGTTTCGGTGTGCACCACATTGCGACCACTTTGTTCAGGTGCCTGGGGGTAGATGGGCTTGAGCAGCTTGGTCACACCGCTGGCCACAAAAATCTTGCTATCAGACAAAGTCACCAACGAGGGATACCAGCGACCGAAGTTCATGTCGGCCATTTGGGTCCAGTGGTTGGTGTTGGGGTTGTAAGCACGGCTGTTGCGCAGGCCTTCCAGCTCGGTCAAGCCATAACCCAGAGCATTGCTGCCGGGCTCGCTGTAGTAGGACGTACCGCCCACGGCCAAAATGCGGCCATCGGCCAACATGGCCACGTCGGCGCAGAACAGGGCACCGTCGGCGCTGTTGGTGTCTTTGTTGGACAAGCCTGGGATGAGTTCAGTGATGTTGTAACCGTTGGGGTTGGCCCCAGCATCCACTTCAAAGGGACGCACCCAGCTGGTGGCTGCATTGGTGTCGCGTGGAATGCGCATCACACGGGTTTGGTCATTGATGGCTTTCTGGCCAAAGTCCACCAAAATGCTGAATTCAAAGTCTTCAGTGCCTTCCAGTGCATTGAAGTACAGAAAGTCACCATTGGGCAGCAGGGAAATGGTGCCGGCTGCAGGCTTGCAGCGGTTTTTGCCGGTCACCGGATCAACCAGACATTTCTGGTCAGTGCGGGTGCCGACAGCGTCGGGGTTGCGATCCTCGGTGGGGCTGCGACGGTACACAAAGGGTTCGGCAAAGGGCTTTGAAAAGCTGCCCTTGCAATTGGTGGACGTGCAGGTCTTTGTGCTGCTGGCGCCGGTGTTCAGTGGGTTTTTGCTGCCGATCAGGTCATCGAGCAAGCCTGCGTGTGCGGGCAATGCAAAGCCCGTGTTCAGTACTGTCAGCGCGATCAGCGCGTGCAGACGCTTGACTTTCATCATGTCTCATTCCTCTTTGCAAGTTGATGCTATCGCAAAGGGGTACACCCATCACCACGGGGGTTCAGGCGTTTCCTCCCTTGTTTGCCTCTGATGTTTTATTGTGACTTCTCTTCGTTCTTCGCTTGGGTTTTGGATGCTTTGCGCAGTAACGAATTGTTAACAAGTGTAATCACCAGAACGGGGTGGGGCAAGGGCAGACCCCCCTCCAAACAGGGGGGTTGGCGTTGATAAAACCGGACAAGAAAAAAGCCCCGCAGGATATGCAGCCTGCGGGGCTTTTTAAAAACTTGGTGGCGAATCAGGGACTCGAACCCCGGACCTGCGGATTATGATTCCGTCGCTCTAACCAACTGAGCTAATTCGCCGAAAGACCGCGATTATAACGAATGTTTTTGAAAAAATCAAAGCATGCGTTCAATCCGCCAGGTTTGGTATTTCAGGGCAACCCAAGCGCCTGCCACAATGGCCAGTGTGGTGATCCACGACGCCACTGACAGGGTGCTGGCCCCGCTCAAACCCTGACCCACGGTGCAGCCCAAAGCCAGAATGCCACCAAACCCCATCAGTGCGGCACCGACCACATGGTTGGCGGTGTCTTCCACGCCCTGAAACCCTTCCCAGCGGAAGCTTCCCTCTTGCCAAGCGCTGGCCGCAGCGCCCAGGACTACCCCCGCACAGGCCACCACGCCCACGGTCAGAACGCGGCTGGCGTCGGAATAAAACATGAGCCATTCCAGCGTGTAGGCGTAAGGCGCTACAAAGCTGAACGCTTCGGGTCGATTGGCGTAAGAGCCCAAATAGGCAGCCTCCAGTGTTTCCGGGTGCTCGGGCAGATACGCCAGATTGAAAGCAACCCACCACACCGCAGCAATGGCGAGGCCTACACCCAAACCACCCAGCAGGGTTTCTTTGTTCCATGCGGAGCGGGCAAACAGGCTGGTGGCGATCAGCACCACTGGCAAACCAATGGTCACGGCTGTTGCAACGCTGGTTTGGACTGATTCGCCCAGCAAACCAGGAATGCTGCTGGCGTTGCCCAGGTCGATTTTCAAGGGATCAAACCATTGAACGCGAACCACCCCGAGAATGCCCTTCAGCGCCATGTAGCTGGTTAGCCCCAGCACCAGGAAAACCACCAGGGCTTTCAGATTGCCGCCGCCGAGTCGAATCAGGGTTTTGCTGCCGCAGCCCGATGCCAAGACCATGCCCACACCAAACAGCAAGCCGCCCAGAATGCCGGATAGCCAAGACCATTGTGGATTGAGGTAAATCGTGTCTTCCGGCCGCGCAAGGCCCGTCAGGGTCATGGCCTGCAGAGCCAGACTGGCCACGCCAATGGCCAGTCCCCATGCCCGCATGCGGTTCCAGTTGCCAAAGTTCACAATGTCGGCCACAGCGCCCATGGTGCAAAAGTGGCTGCGATGCGACACGGCACCAAACCACAAGCCAATCGCAAAGGTGGCCCACAGAACGATGTGGCGCAGGTGTTCAAGGTTGAGTTCTTCCATGACTCGTTGATCATCAACAAAAGAACTCGTATTGTACCGGCGGCCACTTGGAAAGGGCAGGCCGACTGCGGCTTTATTTCAGCGCATCCAGCCGTGTCTTGGCACTACCGGCAGCAGCGCTGCCAGGGTATTTGCTCACGATTTCGCCCAGGGTTTTCTTGGCGTTCGGAATGGCTTTTAGCTCCAGCTGTGCGCTGGCCATGCTGAGCAAGGCGTCGGGTGCGCGAGGGTGTTCGGGGTATTCCTTGGCCAAGTCCCGCTGAGTGATCAGGGCAGATTTGTAGTCGCCTTGGGCAAACTGCGCGCTACCCAGAAAGTACCGGACCTGGGGGTCCAGGCTGCTCTTGGGGTATTTGTTGATGAAACTTTGAAATTGGCTAGCGGCTTGCTGGTAGTTGCCCGCTTTGAAGTGGTCCAAGCCAGCTTGGTAATCCGCAAACTGTTCCTGTGGAACGGCCAGTTCCTGACCGTCCAGTTCCAGCTTTTTGGGTTCCAGCTGTTTGATCCGGGCTTCCAGACTGGCGTACAGCACCTTGCTGTCTTCCTGCAGTTTCCGAATATTGTTGTTGGCCACTTCGAGATCGCCCCGAAGCCGTGCAATTTCTCGGTCTTTGTCGGTAACCTGCTGGGCCAGCGTGAGCTGGCCCTGTTGTGAGGTGGACTCCAGCCGCCCGATGCGCTGCTCCAGTGTTTGAATTTGCTGTCGCAACTCGATGATGGCCCGGCGGGCTTCATTGTCATCAAAAATTGCGAAGGCGTTCATGGATGCTGCGCTCAAACCGAACGCAACAGCCAGGGTGGCAAACTTGGGCTTCAAGTGCATGGGGTGTGGAGTCCTGAAGTGCATGGATTACTGGTAAGCGATGTCGGCACGGCGGTTTTCTGCCCATGCTGCTTCGTTACTGCCAGTGGCTTTGGGTTTTTCTTTGCCGAAGCTCACTGTTTCGATCTGGGACTCCTTCACACCCAGGGACAGCATCAGGGTTTTCACGGCGTCTGCACGGCGCTGGCCCAGTGCCAGGTTGTATTCAGCGCCACCACGCTCGTCGGTGTTGCCCTGAATCACCACTTTGCGGCTGGCATTGGCGGCCAGGTACTTGGCGTGATTTTGAACCACAGTGCGGTACTCGCCCTTTACGTCGTAGCTGTCAAAGTCAAAGTAAACACTGCGCTTGGCCAGCACGCCCTGTGGGTCGTTCAACGGGTCCATGTCGCCCGGTGTGACGGTGGGCACAGCACGGGTGTCGCTTTGGGTGGTGCCGGGTGCCTTGCCGGTTTTGCTTTCAACCGGTTTGTCGTTTAAGGGAACGGCCGAACTACAGGCGGCCAGTACGGCCACCAGGGTCGACAGGGCGGCATATTTTGCAAAGGTTTGTGTCATGTGCTTCTCCAAAATCCAAAAGGTTCAAAACGATGTATTCAAAAAAATCGGGTTCCCGCTGACGTTAGTCGTTGGTGTACGGTCCCCAAGTGGGTTCCGCAATGTCGCCTCCGGTGCTGCTCAATGTGTTCTTCACACGTCCGTCTTTGGATACCATGGCCAATGCCCCTTTGCCACCGGCGCGGGTGGCATACAGGATAAAACGTCCATTGGGCGAGAAGCTTGGGCTCTCTTCGCGTCCGGTCGAGGTTAGGACCATGTCCTGTCCGCCAGCCAGATCCAAGACCGCAATTTTAAATTGACCGTCCCGGCGAGTAACATAAGTTAACATTTTACCGTCTGGGCTCACTCTTGGCGAGATATTGTATCCACCTTCGAACGTCACCCGCGTTGGATTGGCGCCACTAGTCCCCATGCGGTAAATCTGTGGGCCACCACTGCGATCCGACGTGAAGTAGATATTCTGACCATCCTGACTGTAATTCGGTTCCGTATTGATGCCGCCAGTGCTGGTCAAGCGGTCCAGCCCGGAGCCATCGGCTGCGTTCATGGAAAAAATCTGTGAGCCTCCGTCCTTGGTGAGAACCACCGCCAGCTTGCGGCCATCGGATGACCAAGCCGGTGCGCTGTTGCTGCCTTTGAAATTGGCCACTGCCCGGCGTTTCCCGGTGGCCAGTTCATGCACAAACACCACGGGTTTGCGGGTTTCGAAGGACACATAGGCCAGTTGACGGCCATCGGGTGACCAGGCCGGAGAAATAATGGGTTCTTTGGACGCGAGTGCCACCTGTGGGTTTGCACCATCCGAATCGGCGATGATCAGGCGGTATCGGCCGGGGGATTTTTCGACATAGGCAATCCGGGTTGCAAAAACGCCTTTCTCGCCCAACAGCTTTTCGTACACAAAATCGGCAATTTTGTGGGCTGTCAGCCGCATGGCAGATGGGGCGACCACATAACTGAATTTGCCCAGTGACTTTTGCTGCGCCGTGTCGTGCAGGTTGAAGCGAATGTCCACACGCCCATCGCTGGTTTTTCGCACCGACCCCACCACCAAGGCATCCACGCCGACTGATTTCCAGGCTGTGGGGTCAATCAGGGTGGATTCGTTGAGGTCGATATTGCTGGTGGTGTTGATGGCTTTGAAAAAGCCGCTGCGGGTCAGGTCGCTATCAATGATGGCTTTGATGTCTTCTGGCAAACCCTGGTTTCCCTGGAATGGCGCGGCTGAATAATTGATCTGGTTGGCGCCCACGCCTGTGATGTCAATTTTCAGCTGGGCGTGCGCAGCAATTGGCAGCGCGGCCGCTGTTACCGAAGCGACGAGCACGCCGATGCGCTGCAGCCAGCGGATGCAAGCGCTTTGGGAGCGGCGAATGGATGTGGAAATAGGCATGGCAGTCGGGTTGAGTTCAGTCATCATTTGAAACTTTATTGAACGTCTTTTGGACGGAATGAGAGTACGAGCACGGGTTCAACGGAGCCGTCCTCAGCCCTGGGCAATGGGCTAGAGCGCTGCAATGCGCGCTCCACCGCGCTGTCCCACGCGGGAATTCCACTGCTTTGTTTTTGTGTAATCGACACGATCTCGCCAGTGGGTAACTGGCGGACTTCAAAAACAGCCTGTGGGTTTCCATCCACACTGCTGGCACCCGGGAACACAATTTTACTGCGCACATATTGCCGAATTCGATCACTGTAGGCGGCTTTGTTGCGGCTATTGCCAGCACTGCTACTGCCCGTGTTGGGCACACCACCGGTGGCGCGGGCGATCTCCTCCTCGCGCAGTTTCTTCAATACGTCGCTGCTGACCTGGGGCTTGGGCTCTGGTTTCTTTGGCTCAGGCTTGGGCTCCGGTTTTTTGGGCTCCGGTTTTGGTTCAGGTTTTTTCGGCTCTGGCTTCGGTTCAGGCTTGGGCTCCGGCTTTTTTTTGTCGGGCTTGGATAATTCGATGTCGGCCTTGGGTGGCTTCACGGGTGGCGGCTCAACCGCTTTGGGCGGCTCGGGCACTGGTTGGGGCTTGGGTGGCTCAACCTTGGGTTCAGGTTGAATGTCTTGCTGTACGGCCTGTGCAGGGCCTTGTAAGTCAGAGAAAAGCACGGCTTCAAATGGTGCGGGTTGTTCGGTGCGCCAAGCCAAGCCAATCACGAAGAAGGCGACCAACAGCACGTGTGCAGCCAGCGATAGGCTGAGACCAGCCTTTTCGCCGGTGTGATCAACTGGGGGTTCCAGGCGTTTGTCCAGGCCACTTTCGCGTGACATTTTGTCGAGCAAGGCTTGTTGGGCCTGGCTCAATCGCATTTCTCCGCGTTGGCGTGCAAGATCCACGGCAGTTTATCCCTTGGGTTTGACCAACAGGCCAACCTTCTGGATGGCAGCCCTCTGCAGGGCATCCATGGCATCCACCACAGCCTGGTACTGGATGGATTTCTCGGCCGAAATCACCACGGGGCGATCGGCCTCTGCACCTTGCAGGCGCTTCACTTCATCGGCCAAGCCATCGAGTGTCACTTCCCGGCTTTCATTGGTTTTGAGGTCTTTCACCACCAGCTTGCCCACTTGCCGTACGGTCACCTCAATGGGGCGAACTTGTTTGGGCACGTTGGTGTTGGTCATGGAAGGAAGATCGATCACCGATGGTGTGACCATGGGTGCGGTCACCATGAAAATGATGAGCAGCACCAACATGACGTCAATGTAGGGCACCACATTGATTTCGTTGATGCCACGGCGGCTGCGTCGACCCAGTTCTTTCATCTTGTGAACTCCGGACTCAGTGCTGACGTTGCAGGATGTTCAAAAACTCTTCCACAAAGCTTTCAAACTGGGTGGAGAGGCGATCAATGTCGTTGGCATACCGGTTGTAAGCCACCACGGCCGGGATGGCTGCAAACAAGCCGATGGCGGTGGCCACCAATGCTTCGGCAATACCCGGTGCCACGGCTGCCAAAGTGGCTTGTTGGACGTTGGTCAATCCGCGGAAGGAGTGCATGATGCCCCACACGGTGCCAAACAGACCAATATACGGGCTGACTGACCCGGCGGAGGCCAGAAACGGCAGGTTGCGTTCCAGCAGGTCATTCTCGCGCTGGAATGCAGCCTTCATCGCACGGCGTGCACCGTCAATAATGAGGGCGTAGTCCGTCAGGCCTTTTTTGTCGCGTGCGCGCAGGAATTCACTCATGCCGGCTTCAAAAATGCGTTCGAGTGGACCGGCCTCCATGCGACGGCTGCTGGCGCGCTGGAAGAGGGTGTTGAGGTCACCACCCGACCAAAATTCTTCCTCAAATTTGTCGGATTGTTGCTTGGCTTTTTTCAGTACAGCGTACTTTTTGAAAATGGTGGCCCAGGACACCAGGGAAATGGACACGAGGATCAGCATGACGACTTGCACCACGAAGCTGGCTTCGGTGATGAGCGTGATGAAGGACATGTCGGTGGAGACTTGCATGGTGATGGGGCCTGAAAAGAAAAAGGTCAACAATGGACAATGGTTTATTGGGCTGTGCGCAGCAGGTGCTGGAGCTCGTCATACACCACGGCAGGTATGGGTGATGGGCGTAGTGTCACCGTGTCAACGCAACCCACCCGGGTTTTCCCCTCGCACACCAACACATCGCCACAGCGAATCACCTGTTTGAAGACCGCGGAAACCCGTTTGAGTTCAATCAGTTCAACCGACACTTCCAGCAAGTCCTCTAGTTTAGCAGACCGGCGATAGTCGATTTCGGTTCGACTGACCACGAATACCCTGTGATGATGCTCCATCAGAGATTTCATGCCGATGCTGCGTTGAAGAAACCATTCGCTGCGGGCTCTTTCCATGAACCGGAGGTAATTGCCGTAATACACCACGCCAGCAGCGTCTGTGTCCTCAAAAAAGACCCTCAATTTGTATGTGAATGTCATAGGATGGCCGCGCTGGTAAACCCTTGGATCGTGCTATTGTAATAACGCTAACGGTCTTGGGCAGAGACAGGGTAGACAGGCTCAAGAATAAATACACACAAAAATGCACTCAGGAGAAGAGGGATGGCCAGAAACATTCCCGTTTTGGACGCGTCGTGGTTGTATGTGGAGTCGCGGGAGGCTCCCATGCACGTGGGCAGCATGGCGATCTTTACGGTAGAAAATGAACCGGTTCAGGATGCGATTGCTCGCATATTGACCTGGTTGCGCAGTTCGGTGGAATTCAACCCACCATTTAACTACCGGCTCAACAGCCCCAAACTACTAACATTGCGCCCCAAGTGGGTTGAAACCGACAAGGTCGATCTGGATTACCACTTCCGGCACAGTGCCTTGCCTGCCCCAGGTGGTGAGCGCGAACTCGGTGCGTTGATTTCTCGCCTGCATTCTCACCCCTTGGACTTTCACCGACCCTTGTGGGAAATGCATTTGATTGAAGGTTTGCAGGGCAACCGCTTTGCGTTGTACACCAAAATGCACCACTCATTGATGGATGGCGTGGGTGCCATGCGCCTGATGAGCCGTATTTTTGGCAAGAGCGCGAAGGAAAGCCTGACCCTGCCAGCCCCCTGGTCTGTGGGCACTGTGCGCAAAGAAAAAAAATCCAAAGCACCGCCACCTTTTGTGGACCAGGCGATGGAAGCCTGGAAGGCCGCCAAGTTGAATGGCGCCGCCATTTCTGTTGCTGGCAAAGCCCTGCGCGCATTGTTTGATGAGGCCTTCAAGCCAACCGACACTGCCATTGCAACACCGTTTTCAGGGCCCAAGTCGATTCTGAATGGTCGTGTGGGTGGTGCACGGCGTTTGGCCACGCAAACCTACCCATTGGAGCGCATCCGCAAGCTGGCCGAAGCCGCGGAAGTGAGTGTGAACGACATTTTTTTGGCGATCTGCTCGGCTTCACTGCGACGTTACCTGGTTGAACGAAATGCCTTGCCCCATGAAAACCTGACAGCCGGTTTGCCGGTGTCGGTTCGGCCGGCCGATGATTTGGACGGTGGCAATGCCATCAGCTTCATTCTGGCCAACTTGAACACCACCGAGGAAGACCCGCTGGTACGTCTGCGGGAAATCAACCGTTCCACGCAGGTGGCCAAGACCCATTTGCAGTCGATGCCCAAAGAGGCCATCAACAACTACACCATCATGCTGATGGCCCCCATGATGCTGCAGTTGGTCTCGGGCCTCGGCGGATTGACGCGTCCGATTTTCAACACGGTGATTTCCAACGTGCCGGGGCCTTCTCAGGATTTGTATTTTTCGGGTTGCCGACTGGCGCAGTTTTACCCCATCTCGCTGATTCCCCATGGACAGGCATTGAACATCACCGTGGTGAGTTATGCCGGCCAGTTCAACGTGGCGTTTACGGGTGACCACGATGCATTGCCATCCATGCAGCGCTTGGCTGTATACACCGGAGAAGCGCTGGAAGAGCTGGAGGGCTTGTTGGGTGTTTCGTATGTGGAAGAACCCTCATCCACCCCGGCAACCAAGCCGGTTGCGACCAGGGCAGCAGCCTCCAGGCGCGCTGCTGGTGCGGCCACCAAAACAGCTGCCAAGACAGCGGCCAAGACAAGGCCCAAGCCGGTCAGCAGGAAATCGGCTGGCTAGTACGCATGACAACCGGACTGAAATTTGTTGTGTTGAAAGGTGCTGCAGGTTGGGGTGATCGCCTGCAGTGCCTGCTTCAAGCCATCAAGTACGCCAAGGCCACTGGACGATACCTCGTGGTCGACTGGCGTGATGAAGAGTGGTCTCATGATGGGTTGTTGACGCTGGACGACTATGTTGATGTGACGGGTGTGCGGCATTTCCCCTTGCACGGTTTTTTGGCGTTGTTTCGCCAGGGGCAGATCGGCGGTGAGACCATTCCGAAACCCTGGGCTGTGCACATGGACAATTTGGACATTCGGACTTTGGTGTACACCGAGTTGTTTCAATTGCCCCAGCATGGGGAGACCATCCATGCGATTGCGGATTTCAAACAGGCAGATTTTGACGCGGACGTGGTGGTGTATGCTGGCGTCGGTTTTCGGGCCTTCCGGTTTTCGGACTTTTCCAGCTTGAAGCCCAAGGCGTGGATGTCTGCCGATTTGAAGCGTTATGCACGCAATCGCGGTTTGGTGGCCAAGGATTATGATGTGGTTCACCTTCGCGCAGGTTCCAAGCCGTGGGCAGGTGGTCAGGTAGCCCTCAAATCGTTGGCTGAGAAACTGGATGCCCAATTTCCCGACTTGAATGCCTACATCGAACAAGTCCAGCAAGCCTATGCAGCAGCCTGCCCCGATGCAGCATCGAGGAAGCCTGTTTGGGTGTTGTCAGACTCAGCGTGGCTGGCCAGCCAATGGATCGAGAAAACCGGCATCGGCCAATTTCTGTCACATCGGATGGATTCCAAAATGGTGGCTTCAGGAATTCATGAGCTCAAAGCGCATGACCTGCAGTCCGCAGGACTGTCCAAGTTTGACATTAACCTGGACAGCCTCCGGGATTTTGCCGTGATGTTGAATGCCCGTTCCGTGGTGTCTGATGGGCACTCGCTGTTTTCATCCATGGCCAAATCCTGTCAAGGCAGTGTTCATCCAGACTGGTTGTTTGACTGATGCCTCAGTAAGGGGGACAGGATTGCTGTTGCCCCATGAACAAGGTTGACAGGTTTCCCTTGGCTTTGCCCGCAGCGATCAGCAGGTATGGACACAGCACCATGGAGCCGCCTGTGGTCACCAACAGACCGAGCGCCATGCCCAACGGGCTGTGCCCGTGTCGCCATGAAACCCACAGCCCAGCGATCGTCAAGAGGATCATGAAATCCAGGTTGAATTGGCCGGACCAGCTGACCGCAAGCACGTTGTCGATGACATGGGGTATGAGGTTCAATCCTTGGTTTTGAATCACCAGCACCGTGTATCCGCTGAGGATTAGCAGTTCAATCACCAGAAACGCCTTGAATGCTTTCATGCAAATCTCCTGTCAAGGTTGAGAAACAACATGGGCCAAAAACCCGATGATGAGTATGAGCACGGCCAACCAGTCCACAGTCATGACGCGGTGCATGGCTGGATTCATGTGACCAACATGGTGAGCAATCGCCACAAATGACAACACGCTGATTCCTGCTGCCCAGTAAGCCAGGGTTTGCCAATCAGGGTGCCAGGCTGCACCGATTAGAAAGAGCCCCAGCACGGCAAACAGCGCTGCGCGATGTCGCATCAGGATTTCCAGGTTGGGCTCGTCAATCGGAATGCCGTAGAGGCGACTGAGACGTTCAGGGCCCAACACCCCGGAACTTGGTAACAGGTGAATGAGGCCCAACAAGGTGATGCAGATGGCAGAAATAGTCGAGCTCATGGCGTGAGCCTCCCGATGTTGGTGGTTCGCGTGGTGTTCGGGTGGATATTGTCGGTTTGAAACGCCAACTGGGCCGCTTCATTGACGGGGTACAGCAGTTCGACACGGATCGATTCCACTGTGATGTCAATCGGTGTTCCAAAGGTGGTGATGGTGGTCATGAATGCAAGCTCATCGCCTGTACGTGATCGGAAACGGGTGACCAGCACTGGTGTATCGATGGGTGGCATTGAGCGGGCTTGGGTTTGCCATGGGCGTGGAACGCTGGCCAACAGCGGCCGTAGATGGGGCAAATGGGCCGCTTCGGATTGAAGACGCCTGACGAGGTAGGGCATGACTTCGTCGATGTTGATGATGTGTGACAGCAAACCATCGGACCCGATCATCCAGCCCAAGAGGTTGGGCTGCCCTTGCAGCGCATCGACAGGAATGTCCAGCAGTTCAAGGAGTTTTAAAACACCTCCGTTGAATTGAACCAGGTTCCAGTCTGCATCAAGAACAATCGCCGGGTAAGGGGCGTGTTTGCTCAACAGGAGCTCAATCACTTGCCGAACTGGCGCCATGACTTTGTCGTGCAGTGGCCGATGGGGATGGGCTGGCGCATACCCGAAATGCACCAGGCATTGGTTGCGTTCACCCATGGGTAGCTGAAGTGCATCCAGTATTGCGGTGAGCATTTCCCGGCTGGGGTGTGCCTTGGCAGTTTCGATGCAACTGAGGTGGCGTTGTGACACACCCACCCGATGGGCCAACTCCGCTTGGCTGATTCGTTGGTGTTGCCGCAAATGTTTCAGAGGCGAAGGTTGGGTGTGCAAGGACATGGGGCATCTCCTGTTTTTGTCAGTGTGCCACCACTAAAAACTGAAGACGATGACCTTGCAGGTCAAATCAGATGTTCAAATCACCTTGAGCAGCCTGACCAGGGTTGAGCAGGCCTTGCGACAGATGGCTTGGGGCCACCAGGCCAAAATGCTGGTAGGTGTTGAGCGTGGCAATACGGCCGCGTGGCGTACGCTGGATATAGCCTTGTTGAATCAGATAGGGCTCGAGCACATCTTCAATCGTGTCACGTTCTTCGCCAATTGCAGCGGCCACATTGTCCAAACCCACTGGGCCTCCGTTGAACCGGTGGATGATGGCCTCCAGAAGCCGTCGGTCCATGGGATCCAGGCCAATTTTGTCCACGTCCAGCATGCCGAGTGCGGCATCGGCCACCGTGGCTGTGATCACTCCCTGGGCCTTTACTTGAGCATAGTCCCGAACACGGCGCAGCAGCCGGTTGGCAATGCGGGGCGTACCGCGTGAACGTCGCGCAATTTCCAGGCAGCCCGCCTCATCGAAGGGCATGTTGAGCAAGCCCGCACTGCGCGCCACGATGCGCGCCAGTTCGTCGGGGGTATAAAACTCCAGGCGGGAGACAATGCCAAAGCGGTCACGCAGTGGATTGGTGAGCATGCCAGCGCGGGTGGTGGCGCCCACCAGCGTGAAGGGTTGCAAATCGAGCTTTACACTGCGTGCACCCGGGCCTTCACCGATCATGATATCGATCTGGTAGTCCTCCAGCGCGGGATACAAAATTTCCTCCACCACGGGCGACAGACGATGAATTTCATCAATGAACAACACATCGTTGGCTTCGAGGTTGGTCAACAGGGCAGCCAGATCGCCGGGACGTTCCAGCACGGGGCCAGAAGTCTGCTTCAAATTCACACCCATTTCACGGGCCAGAATGTGGGCCAGTGTGGTTTTGCCCAAGCCGGGTGGACCGAACAGCAGCACGTGGTCGAGGGCTTCTTTGCGTGAGCGCGCAGCGGCAATGAAGATGTCTAGCTGATCGCGGATTTTTTGCTGACCGACATACTCGTCCAGGTGTTTGGGGCGCAGCGCGCGCTCAAACGCCTCTTCAGTTGAGGTGGTTTTGGCGGGGTTGATGAGGCGGTCCGGCTCGATCATGGATGCGTCGTGGGGGCTGGGGTGGCAACATCAGCAGTGTAAACCAGTGGCATGCTGCTCAACCTTTGGACAAGTTGCGCAAGGCCAGTTTCAGGCCTTCAGTCACCCCGGTGCCCTCAGGCAAGCCTTTGCAGGCCGTGGCGGCCTCTTTGTCCGAGTAACCCAGTGCACACAGCGCGGCAATGATTTCATCCTGCGCGCTGCCAGTGACCGGTGCATGGCCGATGGCCGACATGCTGACGCCCATGGCTGGGCCTAAGGTGCCAATCTGCCCTTTGAGTTCCAGCAGCAAACGCTCGGCTGTTTTTTTGCCGATACCCGGAATTTTTACCAGACGCGCCGTTTCCTGGCTTTGAACAGCCAGCAAAAATTCCTGGGTGGAAATGGAGGAGAGAATGGCCAGCGCCGTGCGTGGGCCGATGCCAGACACCTTGATCAATGTTTTGAACAGGGTTTTTTCATCAGCCGAGGCAAAGCCATAGAGGCTGTGCGCGTCCTCGCGAACCACCAGGTGGGTATTCAGCGTGCAGGGAGCGTTCAACTCGGGCAGGTTGAAGAAGGTGCTCATGGGCACTTGCAATTCATAGCCAACGCCTTGCACATCCAGCACAATCCAGGGCGCATTTTTCTCAGCCAGGGTGCCTTTCAGGCGTCCAATCATTGCAGTTCTCCGAGCAGTTGTTGGTTGCCAGTATACTGGACAAAACCACAGTTACAAGAGTGGTGCGTTGGTGTTTATCGCCAACTGGTGCGCCCCTTGCGGGTGCGTGTTCGCAAGGCGCCTGCCGGCAACTGGCTGGCTTGGCCCATGGCGTTGATCATTTTGCTGCTTTGGGCGTGGGTGAGCGCGGCAGCCAGTGCGTCGGCTGCATCGGCGGACGGCGCAGCGGGCAGTTTGAGCAGGCGCTTGACCATTTCCTGGACTTGTTCTTTGTTGGCCTTGCCTTGCCCAACAATGGCTTGCTTAATTTGCAAGGCGGTGTATTCCATCACGCTCAAGCCCGCGTGGGTGAGTGCCGTGAGCACCGCCCCCCGTGCCTGCCCCAACAACAAGGTGGATTGCGGGTTCACGTTGACAAACACAATTTCGACGACAGCCACTTGGGGTTTGTACATCGCGGCCAGCTCGGACAGGCCTTTGAATAAGGTGTGAAGGCGGTCAGCCAACGGTGCATCCGAATCGGTTCGGATGACACCACTGGCCACATAGGTTTGCTGACCATCGACCACATCGACCACGCCGTAACCTGTGATGCGCAAACCCGGGTCGATGCCAAGAATGCGCATGGTCGTTGATGAGGCAGCGCAGATTCAGTGACGGAAGTGACGAATGCCGGTCAGCACCATCACGATGTTGCGCTCGTCGGCGGCGGCTATCACCTCGTCGTCGCGCATGGAGCCGCCGGGCTGAATCACACAGCTGGCGCCTGCGTCGACCACCACATCCAGTCCATCGCGGAAGGGGAAGAAGGCATCCGATGCAACGGCCGAGTCGGCCAGCGTCAGGCCTGCGTTTTGCGCTTTGATGGAGGCGATGCGCGCAGAGTCCACGCGGCTCATCTGGCCAGCACCCACACCCATGGTCATGCCATCTTTGCAGAAAACAATTGCGTTGCTTTTTACAAACTTGGCACAACGCCAGGCGAACATCAGGTCTGCCCACTGCTGCTCAGTGGGTTGACGCTTGGAGGCCACTCGGATGTCACTTTGCTGCACATTGTGAATGTCGGGGGTTTGCACCAGCAAACCGCCACCCACGCGTTTGTAATCAAAGCGGTGGTTGCCGGCGTCCAGCGGAATCTCCAACAGGCGAACATTCTGCTTGGCTGCAAACACGGCGCGTGCGCCATCGTCGAAAGACGGTGCAATCAGCACCTCTACAAATTGCTTGGACACGGCCTCAGCCGTGGCCTGGTCCACAGCCCGGTTGAAGGCGATGATGCCACCAAAGGCCGAGGTGGGGTCGGTTTTGAAGGCTTTGGCATAGGCTTGCAGCGTGTTCTCGGCCACTGCCACGCCGCAGGGGTTGGCGTGTTTGATGATGACGCAAGCGGGGGCTTCGAAGGTTTTCACGCATTCCCAGGCGGCGTCGGAATCCGCAATGTTGTTGAAGGACAATTCTTTGCCCTGCAACTGACGGTAGTTGGACAGCGAGCCCACCGGTGCCTTGGCTTCGCGGTAGAAAGCAGCGGTTTGGTGGGGGTTTTCGCCGTACCGCATGTCTTGCACTTTGTGGAACTGCATCGACATCACTTCGGGGTATTCAATGCGTGCAGGCACGTCGTTCAGGTCGCCATTGGTGCCTTGCAGGCTGGTGAGGAAAGCAGCAATGGCGCCATCGTAACGCGATGTGTGCGCATAGGCTTTGGCGGCCAGTGCACTGCGTGTTTTCAGGGTGGTGGCGCCGTCATTGGCTTTCAGTTCGTCGATGACCTTGCTGTAGTCGGTGGGGTCCACCAGGATGGTCACGCTGGCGTAGTTTTTGGCGGAGGCGCGCACCATGGCGGGGCCGCCGATGTCGATGTTCTCAATCGCATCTTCCAGTTTCACATGTTCGGCTGCGGTGGCTTGGTCGAACGGGTACAGGTTGACGGCCACGAGATCGATGGGACCGATGCCGTGTTGCTCCATCGCGTCCAGGTGTGTTTGGAGGTCACGGCGAGCCAAAATGCCACCATGGATTTTTGGATGCAGGGTTTTGACTCGGCCATCCATGATTTCCGGGAAACCGGTGTGGCTGCTCACTTCTTTCACGGCCACACCTTTTTCGGCCAGCAGTTTGGCGGTGCCGCCCGTGGACAGAATTTCAACGCCCCGCTCTGCCAGCGCTTTGGCCAGTTCGAGAATGCCGGTTTTGTCGGACACGCTCAGCAGCGCGCGTTTGATGGTGTTGTGTGTAGTCATGACAGTGAAGCTGCCGAAGCAGTGTGAAACATTAAAAAAATTAGATGAGACCGTGCTGTTGCAGTTTTTTGCGCAAGGTGTTCCGGTTAATGCCCAGCATTTGGCTGGCGATGGTCTGGTTCATGTTGGCTTTTTCCATGACCACTTCGAGCATTGGACGTTCGACGGCAGACAGCACCATGTCATACACTGCGTTGGCGCTTTCGCCTTCCAGGTCATCGAAAAATTTGTCCAGGTTGCTCCGGATACAGTCGGAGATGGTCACTGGGGCCGAGTTGCGATCGTTGATGCTCATGCTGCCAATCTTGTGTGTGTTGGTTCGTTGGAAAGGTCTGAATCACTGGGCGCAAAGTACAAAGCGCCCGTGTTTCTCCAGGACATGAAAAACTCATCCACGATGCGCACCTGCGCCTCGGTGGTTGGCGCGACCATCAATTGGTCGATGACGGGGTGGTTTTTGCCGGCTGGGCCGCAAAGATACCATTGCAGGTGCTTGCGTGCGGTCAACAAGCCTGTTTTTTCACCATAAAAATGGTGGTGGTCCTGCAGGTGGTGAAGCATCACGGTGTGGGCTTCTTCCAGTGTGGGTGGTGGCAAATGCGCACCGGTGCGCAGGTAGTGCAGCACTTCACGGAATATCCAGGGATTGCCTTGGGCTGCCCGGCCAATCATGAGGCCATCGGCACCGGTGTGGTCCAGCACAAACCGCGCCTTCTCGGGGCTGGTGATGTCGCCATTTGCAATCACCGGAATGCGCACCGATTGTTTAACTGCCCGAATGGTGTCGTATTCCGCGTCGCCGGTGTATCCACAGGCGCGGGTGCGGCCATGCAATGTCAGCAGAGACACACCAATGGACTCGGCCATCTGCGCAATGGTGATCGCATTGCGGTGTTCTGGGCTCCAGCCCGTTCGGTATTTGAGGGTGAGGGGAACACCGCGTTCGGTACACACGGTGTGCACCGCACGCAGAATTTTCTCAACCAAAGCTTCGTTTTGAAGCAAGGCAGAGCCTGCCGCCACCGCGCACACTTTTTTGGCGGGGCAGCCCATGTTGATGTCGATGATTTGCGCGCCCCGTTCAATGTTGTATGCCGCTGCATGCGCCATCATCTCGGGGTCAGCACCTGCAATTTGCACAGCCACTGGTTTGGTTTCACCGTGGTGATTCAGGCGTCGGGTGCTCTTGTCAGTTTTCCACAATTGCGGGTTGCTCGCAGCCATTTCAGACACAGCATGGCCTGCACCCAGTTGTTTGCACAACTGACGGAAAGGCCGATCTGTCACGCCTGCCATGGGCGCGAGAAACAGATTGTTTGGAAGTGTGAATTGGGCGAGTTGCACGATTGCACAAAATTTGAGCAATTTTCGAGCAGCCCATTTTAGCGAGGGTGGGGTGGAAATTCGACCCTGATCGGGCAAAAAAAAGAAAATTTTTTACTTGACTTTTGAGTGTCAAAATGGGCGCTCAAGCCTCGCCGGGCTTGAGGCTGGATGCCCCAGAACGGAGCGTCCAGTCCTATTGTGCACTTACAATGTGCCGCGTTGAATCAGCTCGATTTTGTAGCCGTCCGGGTCTTCGACAAACGCGATGATGGTGCTGCCGCCTTTGACTGGGCCTGCTGGGCGCGTTACTTTTCCGCCTGCCGCCGTGATGGCATCGCACTGCTTGTAGGCGTCTTCCACCTCAATGGCGATGTGGCCGTAAGCACCGCCCATTTCGTAACTGTCCACGCCGTAGTTGTAGGTCAACTCCAGTGCGGCCTGCTCGGACTCAGGGCCATAACTGAGAAATGTCAGCGAATAGCCTTGGTCTGGTCGATCGGTGGTGCGCAGTACATGCATGCCCATCACCTGGGTGTAAAAGTCAACAGAGCGCTGCAAATTGCCAACGCGGAGCATGGTGTGAAGAATTCTCATAGTCGGGGTACCTCAGATGGACTCAGTTGTGAAAGCGCCTTGTGGGGCTCTCGGTAGTTGGGCATCAATTGTTCAACAATCGCCCAAAAACGGGGGCTGTGATTCATCTCCTTGAGATGAGCCAGCTCATGTGCAATGACATATTCAATCATCGGCAAGGGGTAGTGTACCAGCCGCCAATTCAAGCGGACTTCGCCGCGGCTGTTGCACGAGCCCCAGCGTGCATTCGGGCTGGACAGGCGAATTTGAAAAGCGGGCAATTCCATGCGCTGGGCCAGGGTTTGCGCCATGTGGGTGAACACCTCTTTGGCGTGGGTTTTCAATACTTTTTCCAGCGATTTGAGTTGTGCCGGCGGTGAATGACGGACGCTGCCTGGCAGTGTGATGTGCTGCGTCCACGGGTTGAGCATGGGCCGCGATGTGCTGGTGTGTTCCACCTGGAATGCCAGGCCACGAACAGGGATGGCATGTCCGTTGGCCAGCAGGGTTTCCAGACTGGTGCTGTTGTGTTTGCGGCTTTCCCAACGCAACAAGCTCTTTTCGATCCAGGTCGACTTGCTGGCGATGATGCGTTCGATTTCAGCCAACGCCACACGATGGGGTGCTGAAATTTGAAGCCCGTCATCGGTGATCAAGAAACCGATGCTGCGGCGTTTGCTGCGCTTGAGGCTGTAGTGGCAAAGCCCCCAGGGCAGCTCCAGCGCGCGTTGTTCAATGTCGGTGCTGCTGACTGACATCGCTCACTGTTTGTCCACCAAGGGCGTGTCGGCGCTGGTGTAGCGATGCGGGGATATTTGATGCATCTCACCTTCAATCCAGCTCTCAACAGCTTTCATCAGGCTGTCGGCATCATGGCCTTCTGGTGAAATGGGCTTACCAAACCGCAGGGTGACGGTACCGGCCTTTTTGAAAAAGCCTTTGCGTTTCCAGTACTCCCCGGCATCGTGCGCAACGGGCACCACCGGCGTGTTGGTGGCCACGGCTAGGCGCGTCCCGCCGGTTTTGTAACGACGCTTGTAGCCCACGGGTACTCGGGTGCCTTCCGGGAAGAACATCATCCACGCGCCTTGACGCATGCGCTCACCGGCCATTTTTTTCACAAACTCAAAGGCTTCAACCCCGTTTTTGCGGTCCACTGGCACCATGCGCAGCACCCACAGGGCCCAACCAAAAAACGGTACGTATTGCAGTTCGCGCTTGTAAATGAGGCAGAGGTGCCGTGGCAGCAGCAGCGCTGGAATGGCGAAGGTTTCCCAAGCGGATTGGTGTTTGGCCAACACGATGGCGCCGGTGTCGGGCAGGTGTTCCATGCCTTCAACCTTGAATTGAATACCGCACAGCCACTTCAACATGTGGATGTTGATGGCATTCCACCAGCAGGCAAACACATAACGATTGCGTATGCTGAGCACAGGGCTGAGCAGCAGCAACAAGGTGGCGTGGATGGGGGTGTACACCACCACGTACAGAAAGAACAGGATTGAGCCGACCACAGACCTCACCGCATGCCTCCGAATGGTTGTTGTGTTTTATTTTCGATTGTTTGCGAATGGATCAGCTGGCACCAGGTGAGCAGCCAAGGCAGCGAGATCCGCAAACACCAGTGTACCTGCGGGCAGCTCGTCTTTTTTCTCAGCAGTTTTTTTACCCTTGCCAGTTTTGACCAAAAACGGTTTGCAGCCGACCGATGTACCCGCTTGCAAGTCGCGAAGTGAGTCGCCCACCACGGGCACACCCTCCATGGGCATGCCGAGGCGTGCGGATATTTCTTCAAACAGGCCGGGTTTGGGTTTGCGGCAGTGGCATTTGTCGTCAGGGCCATGGGGGCAGAAAAAAATGCCGTCGATGTGTGCACCTGCCTCATTGGCCAGGTCGTGCATTTTTTTGTGCATGGCCGACAAGGTTTCCAGGTCGAACATGCCGCGCGCGATGCCCGACTGGTTGGTGGCCACCACCACGCGGTAGCCACCGCGGTTCAACCGTGCAATCGCCTCCATGCTGCCGGCGATGGGAATCCATTCGTCCGGTGATTTGACGTACTCGTCCGAGTCCTCATTGATGACGCCATCACGGTCCAGCACAATCAGTTTGGTGTTGTTGGGCATGGGCTTTGCGCTCCGGTGATTTACTGCGCCAGTTGTGAAATGTCGGCTACCCGATTCATCAGGCCATGCAGCCAGGAGAGCAGGGCAATCCGATTGTTTTTCAGGGTTTCGTCAGGGTCATTCACCATGACATGGTCAAAGAACGCATCCACGCTGGTTTTTAAAGGAGCCAATGCCAGCAGTGCCTGCTGGAAGTCACCTTGTTCAAACGCTTGGGTGGAGGCCGGCGCGACATTGCGCACCTGAGCATACAGGGCTTTTTCAGCATCCAGTGTCAAGCGTGCTTCCACAAGCTCAACCGGTGAGCCTTCCACTTTCTTCAGAATATTCGAAATGCGTTTGTTGGCGGCAGCCAATGCAGTGGCTTCGGGCAGTTGCGAGAAGGCACGCACGGCGGCCAACCGTTTGGGCAGGTCGGCAAACTGGCTAGGCTGGGTGGACAGCACACTGTCGACTTCAGCGCTGGAGTAGCCCTGGTCTTTCAGGTAGCTGCGCAGACGGTCCATCATGAAGCTGGCGATGGCGTCGGTGCTGGGCTTGAAGTCTGGATAGGCTGCAAACAGGCTATTGCCCTGGTTGAGCATGGCATGCAGGTTCAATTGCAGACCTTTTTCAATCACCATGCGAATGACACCCAAGGCGTGCCGGCGAAGTGCGAAGGGGTCTTTGTCGCCAGTGGGCACCAGGCCAATGCTGTAAATACCCAACAAGGTTTCCAGCTTGTCGGCCAGTGCGACAGCCAAGCCAACCGGGTTGCGTGGCAGTTGGTCGCCAGCAAAGCGGGGGCTGTAGTGATCTGCAATGGCTTGGGCCACATCGGCTGTTTCGCCGTCGTGGCGTGCGTAGTGCTCGCCCATATTGCCCTGCAATTCGGGGAATTCGCCGACCATGTCGGTGAGCAAGTCGGCCTTGCACAGCAGCGCGGCGCGTTTAGCCTGCTCGACTGGGGCACCCGTGATGGGGGCCAGCCACTCTGCTAGCTTGACCAGGCGTTCATTGCGGTCTTTTTGCGTGCCCAGCTTGTTGTGGTACACCACGCTGGCCAAGCCTGGCAAACGACTTTCCAGACTCTTTTTTCGATCTTGATCGAAGAAGAATTTTGCATCGGCCAGGCGCGCGCGGAGCACCCGTTCATTCCCGGAGGTGATGAGGTGTGGCGTGGTTGTGAGCAAGTTGGACACCAGCAAAAAGCGGTTTTTCATCTTGCCGTGAGCATCGGTGATTGCAAAATATTTCTGGTTGGCTTGCATGGTGAGAATCAGGCATTCCTGAGGCACTTCCAGAAACTCCTTCTCAAAGCCAGCTTCATACACCACCGGCCATTCCACCAGCGCACACACTTCGTCCACGAGCTCTGCGGGTTGCACCACCTGGTCGCCTTGGGCCTGTTCGGCCAGCTTTTGCTCAATGGCCTCACGCCGTTTGGCAAATGAGGCCACCACCTTGCCTTCCGTTTCGAGTTGGGCTTCGTAGCCGTCGGCCGTGGCGATCTCGATGGGCCCTTTGGACAGAAAACGGTGGCCCAGGGTGGTTCGACCTGCCTTAAGCCCCAGTGTTTGTGCCGCGACCACATCGTTGCCGTGCAGAGCGACCAGCTTGTGGGCCGGGCGTACAAAGTGCACGGTGCTGCCATCAGGTCGCTGGTAGCTCATCACCTTGGGGATGGGCAGCTTGGTGGTGGCTGTTTCCAGCGCTTTGTTCAACGATTCGGTCAGGTGTTTGCCCGCCATGCTGCGTTCAATCACCAACACGTCCTGCTTGCCATCGCTGATGGTTTTGAGTGTGGACACATCGGTGCCTTCCAAGCCGAGGGCGCTGAGTTTTTTCAGCAGCGGCGGTGTGGCCTGGCCTTGCGCATCCAAACCAATTTTCACGGGCAAGAGCCGTTCCTGAATATGCTTTTCGGCGGATGTACCGGCCACATCGCTAATGTGGCAACCCAGGCGGCGTGGGCTGGCGAAGGCGGTGACGACACTGTGTTCGCTCAAATGGCCTTCGTCGCGCAATGTTTGGCTCATCAATTGGCTAAAAGCCTCACCCAGGCTATTGAGGGCTTTGGGTGGGAGCTCTTCGGTGAAGAGTTCGACCAGTAAGGATGGGTTCATGGTGTGGGGTCTTGTTCGGTTGTTCAGGCGGCCTGGTTGCACATGGGAAAGCCCAGCTTCTCGCGAGAGTCGTAGTAGGCTTGCGCCACAGCACGCGACAAGTTCCGGATGCGGCCAATATAGGCAGCGCGTTCGGTCACCGAGATGGCACCGCGGGCGTCCAGCAGGTTGAAGGTGTGCGCGGCTTTCAGAATCATTTCATAGGCTGGTAGTGCCAGGTTGGCTTCAATCAGGCGTTTGGCCTCACTCTCGTATTCACCAAAGTGGCGAAACAGCATGTCGGCATTGCTGTATTCAAAGTTGTAGGTGGACTGTTCCACTTCATTTTGGTGAAACACATCACCATAGGTGAGCACTTTGTTGACGCCATTTTCTTCGCGCTCGGTCCACACCAGGTCATAAACATTTTCCTTGCCTTGCAAGTACATGGTGAGGCGTTCAATGCCGTAGGTGATTTCGCCAAGAATGGGTGCGCAGTCCAAGCCGCCCACTTGTTGAAAGTACGTGAACTGGGTTACTTCCATGCCGTTGAGCCACACTTCCCAACCCAAACCCCAGGCGCCCAGCGTCGGGTTTTCCCAGTTGTCTTCCACAAAGCGGATGTCGTTTTGTTTCGTGTCAATGCCCAGGGCCTCCAGGCTGCCCAGGTACAGGTCGATGATGTTTTCGGGCGATGGTTTCAGCACCACCTGAAACTGGTAGTAGTGCTGCATGCGGTTGGGGTTTTCGCCGTAGCGACCATCTTTCGGGCGGCGCGAGGGTTGCACATAGGCCGCGTTCCAGGGCTCTGGCCCCAAAGCGCGCAAAAAGGTGGCGGTGTGACTGGTGCCGGCGCCCACTTCCATGTCGAACGGTTGGAGCAGGGCACAACCTTGTTGGTCCCAGTATTGTTGCAGGGTCAATATGGCCTGTTGAAACGTCAGCATGCGTGCTGTCCTTCGCAATTAAAGCAGTGCAATCAAGAAATGGCCCTATTGTAAGGGCTACAGCCCCGTTTCTCGGGGGTGCAGCCCTTGCTTCGGCTTATTGAACACCGATGCAGAGGTATTTGATTTCCAGAAACTCTTCAATGCCCCACACCGAGCCTTCGCGACCCAAGCCAGACTGTTTCACCCCACCGAATGGGCCAACCTCGTTGGAAAATACGCCCACATTGATGCCGACCATGCCGTAGTCCAATGCACGGGCCACCCGGAATGTGCGGGCTGTGTTTTCGGTGTAGAAATACGCTGCCAACCCATAGGGGGTGTTGTTGGCGTTGAAAATGGCTTCCGCCTCGGTGTCGAATGGAAACACTGCGGCCAGCGGGCCAAAGGTTTCTTCCTGGGCCACCAGCATGTCGTGGTTGGCATTGTTGATGAGCGTGGGCTGGAAAAACCGGCCGCCCAACGCATGGCTTTGGCCACCCGCCAGCACCGTGGCACCTTTGGCAACAGCATCGTCCACATGTCGTTTTACTTTGGCCACGGCCTGTTCGTCGATCATGGGGCCTACACTGGCGGATGTGGCCAAGCCGTCGCCCACCTCAAGTGCGGCAACTTTGGCTTGCAATTTGCCGGCAAAGGCGGCTTGAATGCTTCGGTGTACATAAATGCGGTTGGTGCAAACGCAAGTTTGACCCGCGTTGCGGAATTTGGAGGCCATGAGGCCATCCACGGCCTTGTCGAGGTCAGCGTCCTCAAACACGATGAACGGGGCATGGCCACCCAACTCCAGTGAGAGCTTTTTAATGGTTGGGGCACACTGTTTCATCAGAATGCGGCCCACCTCAGTGCTGCCCGTGAAGGTGAGTTTGCGCACGGCGTCGCTCTCGCACAGCACCTTGCCTACTTCAATGGAGCGGTCTGAGTCGGCAGTGATCACATTCAATACACCCGGCGGGATACCAGCCTGGCGGGCCAGCTCAGCCAAAGCCAATGCTGACAATGGCGTTTGCTCGGCCGGTTTGATGACCACCGTACAACCTGCCGCCAGGGCAGGGGCCACTTTGCGGGTAATCATGGCAATGGGGAAGTTCCATGGCGTGATGGCTGCGCAAACACCAATGCCTTGTTTGAGCACCAGCAATTCCCGCCCGGCCTGGGGGCTTTCCAGCACGCTGCCTTCAATCCGTTTGGCCTGTTCGGCAAACCATTCCACAAACGATGCGCCATACGTTACTTCGCCTTTGGCCTCGGCCAGTGGCTTTCCTTGTTCCAGCGTCATCAATGTGGCCAGGTCGGTTGTGTTGGCCACAATCAGGTCAAACCATTTGCGCAGCAATTGCGCCCGGCTTTTGGCGGTGGTGTTCTTCCAGCTTTGGAATGCTTGGTCCGCATGTTCAATGGCCTGGCTGGTTTGCTCCACACTGGCGTTGCCCACCTCGGCAATGGTGGCGCCGGTGGCCGGGTTGTCGACAGGGAATGTTTGGTTGCACGGTACAAACGCGCCGTTGATGAAGGGCTGGGTTTGAAGCAGGGCGGGGTTGGACAAGGTGATGGGGCTGGGCATGGCGTGAATTCCTGTACTGCTTGGAATGGGTGCGTTGACAAGCCTTTTAGTGTACCCGCCCCGGAGCGCCCTGTGGCTTGGGGTCAACCCGCTTGTTGCTCCAGCGTGTTGAGGTTGTGAATGTGAATCAATTTGGCGGGTTTGCCATCGTGCAGAATGTTGGTGATGAAGAGTTCGGCCCGGCCGCGATTGCCATCCTCCTTCTCCAGTTGAACATCCAGTCGCTCAAACTGGCCACTTTCCTGGGTTTTTTGCAGGGCTGCCAGCAGGCGGATGCCATCCTCGGGTGACACAAAATCCACGATGCTGGTTTCATCCAGTTCGATGCTGTGGGTAGACCCCAGGTCAAGCAACGCTTGTGTGTTGCAGTACACGATGGTACCGGCCTGTTCAATCACGGCACCAAACGGGCTGTTTTCAATCAAGAGTTTGTGTTGCTCATCGTTTTGGCGCATGGCTTGCTCGGCCTGGTATTCCAGGCTGGCATCCCGAAAGATCAGCACAGCCCCTCTGACTTCCATGCGTCCGTCGTAGATGGGCGCTGAATTGTGGCGAACAATTCGGTTGCGGTCCCGATCCACCAGCAAATGCCAATACTCGGATGAAATCACTGGGAGTCCGGTGGAAAGTGTTTGCTCCACGATGTGAGGTTCGACCAAGGGGTGGCCGCTGAGGGCGCGAACCCGGTACACATCCAGCAAGGGTTTGCCGATCAGCAGGTCCTCCTGACGGTTCAGCAGTCGCTCAGCCATGGCATTGACCGAGGTGATCAGTCCAGACCTGTCGCAGGTGATGAGCCCTTCGCCAATTGAGCTCAAGGTGAGCCGCAATTGCTCTTCATTGTCTTTGAGGGCCTCTTCGGCTTGTTTGCGCGCTTTCAGTTCCTGCTCAAGGTCCTGTGTGCGCTCGCCCAGTTTGCTGAGGTATTCTGCATTGCGGCTGGCGCTGCCCAGTAGGGTCAGCACCGCCAGCAGCACACCAAATACGCAAATGAGGTAAGCAATCCGTTGTTCGTTGCGTTGGGCAGTGCCCATGCCGGGCGGGTCTTGTGCCAATTCCAGGGTCCAGACCCGTCCGCCAAAGTAGATCTTCCGGTTTAAACGCACTGTATCGCCAAGCCGCAGCGTGCTGCGAATGATGAGTCGTCGGCTGGGGCCTTCGGTGGTCACATCGGCCAGGCGGAATCGAATATGTCCATCCATCGCCTTTTTTTCCAGCGGGTTCAGCAGTGTCCGTAGATTGATGAATGCGGCGATATAGCCCTGCAGTTCGGGTTGAGCCCGCGCACTGGTGGCCTTTTTCACTGGAATAAAGACAATCAGTGCCAGTTGGCTGCTGCGCACCAAAGGCACCGGGGTGGTGGCCATGGCTTCGTTTTTGATGTCAGCCAGTGACATGGCATACCGGCGTTCAACGCCGCTGGCGTGGTTCAGGCCCAACACATCCACACTGGCCTGGTTCTTGGATTCGCTGAACAAGGTGGGGTAAAGGTACTCGGTGGTTTTGGGCGTTTGATTGTCCAGGTGCCAGATTTTGTAGGGGTGGCCGTACAGCGCAGACGCTTTGGCTTCGAACGCGGCTTTGTCCGCATAAGGCACCCGGGGTAACCAGTCGACAGCATCGACCGGACCATTGTTGACGAAAAACCGAACGAAGCGTTTGAACTCATCCAGCTCGACTGATTGGCTGGCATTGAAAAAACGCTCAATCGCTTTCAGGGGTTCGATGGTTTGTGGCAGGGGTGCAAAAGCGAGGTCTGCCAGGTCGTCCATGTTTCGGAGCTGTTGCTGGTTTTCCTGAAATTCGATGTTCTGTTGAATTTCCAAATTGGCCAGCAGAACAAGACCGCCGATGACCATCACCGGCACGGCCATCCGCAAGGCCGATTTGTAACGGAATTGCCATTTCCGGTTTCCTGGCCACACGCTGTAGGCAACCGGCGCAACCAACAGCATGCCCAGCGAATTGGCCATCCAGAGCCTGGAGAACTCAATGGACGCCAACAAGTCGCGCAGCGGCGGAAAATCTTTGTCCAGCCACAGGTTCAGGGTGCTGAGCACCAATGAACCCAGTGGGCCGATAATCATCAAGATCTTGAACAGTGTCCAGTCCGGGTGTGTGCGCCGCTTGCCCAGGGTATAGCGGGCCACCACCTTGACCAGCAAGGCGATGTAAGCCACCGTAAGTGCCGCGTGGAAAAACTGGTGGAGGCTTAGGTGTTGGTCGGCCGAGCTGTAGGGCACAGCCCAGTATGCCAAGAACAATGCCGGAAGTACCTTGCGCCCCAAGCGATAACCAGCCACATAAGCCAACCCCAAAGAGGGATTGATGTACAAAAGGGCCGGGTAAGCATCACCGAAGTTCTGGGTGGCTAGGTTTAAACCAGCAATCAGCAGGGCAGTAAAGGCTATGGCGCCATATTGAGCCATGTTGGCAGGTCCGGAAGTGGGGCGATTTCAAAGTGATACTGTAGTGTAGCCTCAACTTAAACGTTGCAAAGGTTTAAATTTATGGGTTTTTTGGCCCTTTTCCGGCTTTGCGGTGCGGGTGAATCCGGTGTGTCACTGACTGAATGAATCCAGGTTCAGCAAACCGACCAGTTGCGATAGACACGCCATGCCGAAGGTTTCGGTCCGAAGCACTCGGTTTGAGAAGCGCAGGCATTGAGCACCGCTTTGAATGGCGGTCTCGATTTCATCGGGCGTCCAGCCACCCTCGGGGCCAACCGCAATCACCAACGGGGAATCGCCTTGTGCGGCCGTATCGTTCAGCCAACCACGCAGATTCGTGTCTGCCTGGGGGGTAAATAGCATGACCTGTGCGTTGGGCAACTGTTGCCGAACGGCTTGCAGTTGTGTTTCAAGGCCTGCCACGGGCGCCACCACGGGCAGGCAAGCCCGTTCGCTTTGCAAACCAGCGGCAAGTGCAACCCGGTCCCAATGCAGGCGGCGTTTCTCGGCCCGTTCGTCGTTCAGTTTGACCACGCTGCGCTGGGCCTGCACTGGAAAAAATCCCTGGGCGCCCAATTCCGTGCATTTTTCAATCACCCAGTCCATCTTGTCGCCTTCTGGTAAGCCTTGCAGTACATACACGGCGCGAGTTAGCTCGGTGCTGGTGCAGGCCTGTGCGGTGCTGTTCAGGCGCACTTCGCCCAGTTTCTTGCTCAGGTAGTGCACCGTGGCGTCAAACTCAATGCCAGCGCCATTCCAGGCCCGAAGTGCCTCGCCTTCCCGCAGGCGCAGCACTCGGGAGGCGTAATGCAAGAGGTCGTCTTCAAGCGGCAGTACCTGCCCCTGCGCCTTGGCTTGTGGCAGGTAAAAGCGGGGTACGCGGCGCGTTGCAGCGGTGTGGCGGTGATCGGACAACACAGTGTTGGGTTCGGTCATAATTCGAGGGTTTGCTCGCTGGCTGGTGCGCGAGTGGCATTGCTTTGATAAAATTCGGTTTTTCCCGAACTTTGCCACAAGCAAAACTCAAAATCCCCAATCCTATGTCTTCTTCCTCCAAGAACATGGCCAACGCCATCCGCGCACTCGCCATGGACGCCGTTCAAGCCGCCAAGTCCGGACACCCCGGCATGCCCATGGGCATGGCTGAAATTGCAGTTGCCCTGTGGGCACGTCACCTGAAGCACAACCCCTGCAACCCGCACTGGGCAGACCGTGACCGCTTTGTGCTGTCCAATGGCCATGGTTCCATGCTGATGTACGCGCTGTTGCACCTCACGGGCTACGACTTGCCGATTGAAGAGCTGAAGAATTTCCGCCAACTGCACTCCAAAACGCCTGGACACCCCGAGGTGGATATTACCCCCGGCGTGGAGACCACCACAGGCCCGCTGGGACAGGGCATTGCCAATGCAGTGGGCATGGCGCTGGCTGAAAAGCTGCTGGCGGCCGAGTTCAATGAGCCGGGTTTTCCGGTGGTGGACCACAACACTTACGTGTTTTTGGGCGACGGCTGCCTGATGGAGGGCATTTCGCATGAGGCCTGTTCGTTGGCTGGCACGCTGGGTTTGTCCAAGCTCATCGTGTTGTACGACGACAATGGCATTTCGATTGATGGTGAAGTGGAGCACTGGTTTGGTGACGACACCCCCAAACGTTTTGAAGCCTATGGCTGGAATGTGATTCCCCAGGTGGATGGCCACAGTGTGGACGCGGTGGATGCCGCCATTGCACAGGCCAAGCAAAACGCAGCTTTGGACAAAGGCCCCACGCTGATTTGCTGCAAAACCAATATTGGTCAGGGCTCGCCCAACCTGGCAGGCACCGACAAAGTACACGGTGCCCCCCTGGGCGACGCCGAAATTGCCGCCACCCGCGCTGCCATTGGCTGGGCCCACGCGCCGTTTGAGATTCCTGCTGAGGTGTATCAGCAGTGGGATGCCCAAGTGGCCGGCGCTGCCCGCCAAGTGGCTTGGGACAAGCTGTTTGATGCGTACAGTGCAAAATTCCCGGCCAAAGCGGCCGAGTTCAAACGCCGCATGGCCGGTGACCTGCCTGCACAGTTTGAGCAGACAGCTGCCCGTTTGCTGGCCGACGTGGCTGCCAAAGGCGAAACCATCGCGACCCGCAAGGCCAGCCAAAATGCCATTACCCTGTTGGCTGCCGAGCTGCCTGAATTGCTGGGCGGCTCTGCCGACCTCACCGGTTCCAACCTCACCAACTGGCCCAAGTGTGTGGCTGTGCGCCGCAATGCAGAGGGCTTTACCGCAGGCAACCACATCAACTGGGGTGTGCGTGAATTTGGCATGAGTGCTGCACTCAATGGTGTGGCCCTGCATGGCGGGTACATTCCATTTGGCGCCACATTCCTGACCTTCTCCGACTACAGCCGAAATGCCCTGCGCATGGCGGCCTTGATGAAGAAGCGCAATATTTTTGTGTTCACCCACGACTCCATTGGTTTGGGTGAAGATGGCCCAACCCACCAACCGGTAGAACATGCTGCAACCTTGCGCCTCATCCCCAACATGGATGTGTGGCGCCCGGCTGACTCGGTGGAGTCCATGGCGGCGTGGAATGTGGCAGTCATGCGCAAGGATGGCCCATCATCCCTGTTGTTCAGTCGCCAAAACCTGCCGTTTGTGCCCCGTTCTGAAGCGGTATTGAGCAATATCGCCAAGGGTGGTTACGTGGTGCTGGAAAAAGCCAACGCGCAGGTCACTTTGGTGGCCACAGGCTCAGAGCTTGAGCTTGCGCTGGCTGCAGAAAAAGTGTTGGCCGAGAAAGGTGTTGCAGCGCGTGTGGTGTCCATGCCAGCCACCACCGTGTTTGACCGTCAATCCGCAGCCTACAAGGCTGAGGTGCTGGGCAACAAACCCATCGCCGTGATTGAAGCCGGTATCACCGACGGTTGGTACAAGTACATGGTGCAAGCGGGTGTCAAGGGCACTGTAGTGGGTATGAACAGCTTTGGCGAATCGGCCCCGGCGGGTGCCCTGTTCAAGCACTTTGGCATTACCACAGAACATTTCACCCAGGCCGCGTTGGCCTTGGTACAGGCATAACAGTTTACTTTCAAGGAGCTTTGTCATGACTATTCGCGTCGCGATCAACGGCTACGGCCGTATTGGCCGTAATGTGCTGCGTGCCCATTACGAAGGTGGTAAAAAGCACGATATTCAAATCGTGGCCATCAACGACTTGGGCGACCCCAAGACCAACGCCCACCTGACCCAGTACGACACAGCCCATGGCCGTTTTCCTGGCACCGTTGCCGTGGATGGCGACTACATGGTGGTCAATGGCGACAAAATCAAGGTGCTGGCCAACCGCAACCCGGCTGAACTGCCTTGGGGCGAGTTGGGTGTGGACGTGGTGATGGAATGCACTGGCTTCTTCACTTCCAAGGAAAAAGCATCTGCCCACCTGAAAGGCGGCGCTAAGAAAGTCATCATTTCCGCCCCGGGTGGCAAGGACGTGGATGCCACGGTGGTGTTTGGCGTGAACCACCAAGTGTTGAAGAGCACCGACACCGTGATTTCCAATGCTTCTTGTACCACCAACTGTTTGGCCCCGCTGGTCAAGCCCCTGAACGATGCCATCGGTCTGGAAACCGGTCTGATGACCACCATTCACGCCTACACCAACGACCAGGTGCTGACCGACGTGTACCACGAAGACCTGCGCCGCGCGCGCTCCGCCACCATGAGCATGATCCCCACCAAAACCGGTGCGGCTGCTGCGGTTGGCCTGGTGCTGCCCGAGTTGAATGGCAAGCTGGATGGCTACGCTGTGCGTGTGCCCACCATCAACGTGTCCATGGTGGATTTGTCCTTTGTGGCCAAGCGCGACACCACCGTTGAGGAAGTGAACAGCATCCTGAAAGCAGCCGCTGAAGGCCCGCTGAAAGGCGTGCTGGAATACAACGACGCACCCTTGGTGTCCATCGACTTCAACCACAATCCAGCCTCCAGCGCCTTTGATGCAACGCTGACCAAGGTGAGCGGCAAGCTGGTGAAAGTGTCCAGCTGGTACGACAACGAGTGGGGTTTCTCCAACCGCATGCTCGACACCACTGTGGCCCTGATGAACGCGAAGTAATTGAACAATTCCCGTCCGCTTTAAGCGGATTGTCAAAAAGCCGACCCCCATGGTCGGCTTTTTTGCGCCCATTTCTGGGGGTGTTCCCCCTTCTGTGCACTCCTGCGGGCAGGTCGTTTTGCCGATGTTTCAATCATCGGTCAGCGGCCTGTGCGCCGTGCCCCTGCCTTGTTCTGAAAAGTAGACTCCGTTCTGCAGTCTTTTCTCGGGATGGGTTGGGCGGCAAGACCGATAGCCTTGTGCTTAATCTGTCTTGAGAGTTTAGCAATGTTGACAATCTGCTCAGCCAATTTCCGTTCCATCCGGAATCAAGCCAATGCCCTGTTGGCCCTGTTTCTGGCCTGTCTGGTGATGACCGGCACCGCCCACGCCCAGCAAGCCGCCGGCACGCAGTTCATCATCAAACTGAAAAACTCAGTCGAGCTGGGTGCCACACCCAGTGTGCGTCGCCTGGAAAAAGACGGCGAATCATTGTCTGCTGTGATGACCCGCAACCGGGTCGATGCCACCTGGGTGCGTGCTGGTACGGTGGGTACACATGTCATGCGCTTTGGTCCATCGGTTCGACCGTCGGATGTTCAGTCGTTGTTGAACCGCCTGTCCAGCGATCCGGATGTGGACTTGGTCATGCAGGATCGGCCTGTTCGTATTCAGGCCACGCCCAATGAAAGCACTTACACCAACCAATGGCACTTGCAGAGCACCAGCGGGCGGGGCGGTGCCAAGTTCAACCTGGCTTGGGATTTGATCAAAGGCAGCTCAAACGTGGTGATTGCGGTGCTCGACACCGGCGTGGTGTTCGAAACCCCAGACTTGGCTGGCCGCCTGCTTTCAGGTTATGACTTCGTGTCCGATGTGAACACAGCCAATGACGGTGATGGACGTGATGCCAACCCCGCTGACCCTGGAAACTGGATCACTTCCGCCGAATCCCAGTCGGGTCCCTTTGCTGGTTGTTCAGTCAAGGATTCCTCGTGGCACGGCACTTTTGTGGCGGGTGAAATTGCCGCCAATACCAACAACAGTGCCGATATCGCGGGTGCTGACTGGAACGTGAAAATTTTGCCGGTGCGCGTGCTGGGCAAGTGCGGTGGTTACTTGTCGGATGTGCTGGATGCCATGCTGTGGTCTGCCGGCCTGGATGTACCCGGTGTTCCCCGCAATACCAACCCTGCGGCTGTCATCAACCTTAGCCTGGGCAGTGCCAACACGTGCAGCTCACTGGAGCAGGATGTGGTCAACCGCGTCACTGCGGCTGGGACCCTGGTGGTTGCGGCCGCCGGTAATGGGGGCGGCGTGGTGGATTCACCCGCCAATTGCAGCGGTGTGATGGGTGTGGGGGCCATCGACCGCGATGGCAGTCGAGCCTATTACAGCGCCTTGGGCACCGGCGTTGCCTTGATGGCACCAGGTGGTTATTACTATGGCTTGGTCGGTTTGGGCAATTCAGGCACCACCACCCCAGGCGCATCTACCTTGGTGTCCAAAACCGGAACTTCCTTTGCCGCGCCCCTGGTGGCAGCCACGGCTGGTTTGATAAAAGCCGTGAACTCGGCACTGACCCCCACTCAAATTGCGTCGGCCATCACCAGCACCACTGCGCCATTTCTGTCGCCATCGGGTCAAACCTGCTCGGCCAATTCAGGGTTTGCCACCTGCAATTGCACCACGGCTGTGTGTGGCACTGGCATGCTGGATGCCTATGCTGCGGTCAATTCCATTCGAGGCACCAAACCATTGGCCAACGCGTCGGTGACGGCCAATGGACTGGGTACCAGTTCTTACAACGGGACTGCTCCCCAGGAAAGTGCCAGCGCCTCCAACCCCGTGCTGTTGCGCGGTTCTTCCAGCACTGCACTGTCGGGTCGCACCATTGCGTCGTATTTGTGGGAACAGGTGTCTGGCACACCCGTGTTAACGGGCACCCGCAGCACAGCCGATGTGGATTTGCCAGCGGCCAACAGCACATCCGACCTGGTGTTCAAGCTCACGGTGACCGACTCGGTGGGCGAGAGCCGCAGCACTTTCACAGCGGTTCGTGTTGTGGCCAGTGGCGATAGCAGCAGTGCACCGGCCAGCATGGGTTCAACCACGCCCCAAAGCACGGGCTCAACAACCCCTGTCTCCTCGGGAGGCGGCGGTGGCGGCGGTGGTGGTGGCCTTGGCTTGTCGGGTTTGCTGATGCTGGCCAGTGCCATGATGCTCTACCGTCGGCGACCAATCCAGGCTAAAACAGGCACCCGCGCAACATAGGCCAGCAGGCCTGCCAGGGCTCCCCCCCGGTGGGCTTGAATGGCAACATGCCCGCCCACCCAGGCATCAATCGGTAATCCGGTCGATGCCTGTTTTGCTTCCAACACCAATTTGGCCAGTAAACCTGCTGTGAGCAGGAGCAAAGGCAGCGGCGATGGCGGGGTGCTTTGTGCAGCGCGCGCTGCGAACCAATGGCGCCAGGCGTGCAGCAACCCAACCACGAACGCGGTGTGCAGGGCGCCACTGAGCCCCACATACCAGTCCAGACGCTCCACCCAGGTCAAATAAAGGGGCACGGTCAATAGCCCCCACCCTAGGCCAAACCACAAAGTAACCGGGCTAACCGTTCGTTCAAAACCCCACAACACCACAGCCAAGCCGAGCAGGTTCAGCGCCAAGTGCACCCAGCCCAGGTGCACGAATTGACCCAGCAAGGTGTTCAGAAAAAATGACTCCGATAAATCAAGACCTTGCCCTTGAACTGGGCCCCAGGCCAATTGGGCGACCAGTGCGCACAAAGCCACGGCAAACCAGAGTGCCCACACGGTGAGCAAGGGCTTGGGCGGTTTATAATTCAGGATTGTTTTCAATCAACCTTCCTTGCGAGTGTTCAAGCGATGCTGCGTTTCCTGCGTCTGACCGATCAAGCCGTATCCAATCAACGTGTACTCATTCGGGTTGATTTTAACGTTCCCGTGGATGCCGACGGCAACATCACCGAAGACACCCGGATTCGCGCCTCCCTGCCCGGCATTGAATACTGCCTGAAAAACAATGCCGCCCTGATGCTAACCAGCCACTTTGGCCGCCCCACCGAGGGTGAGTACGACGAGAAGCTGAGCCTGGCCCCCGTGGCCAAGCGCCTGGGTGAACTGTTGGGTCGAAACGTTCGTTTGGTCAAAGACTGGGTAAACGGCGTCAGTGTGTCTGCTGGTGAAGTGGTGTTGCTGGAAAACTGCCGTTTCAACAAAGGCGAGAAAAAGAACAGCCCGGACTTGGCCAAGCAAATTGCGGCCCTGTGCGACATTTATGTGAATGATGCCTTTGGCACCGCCCACCGGGCTGAGGCCACCACCCATGGGGCTGCCCAGTTTGCCAAAGTGGCCTGCGCGGGCCCCCTGCTGGCGGCAGAGCTGGATGCATTGGGTGCGGCCCTGTCTGCACCCAAGCGCCCATTGGTGGCGATTGTGGCTGGCTCCAAAGTGTCCACCAAACTGACCATTCTCAATAGCCTGGCTGAAAAGGTGGACCAGTTGATTGTGGGTGGCGGCATTGCCAACACCTTCATGGCTGCGGTGGGTTTGCCCATCGGAAAGTCCCTGGTCGAAGCTGATCTGATTGGTGAGGCGAAGTCCATCATCGAGAAACTGAAAACCCGGGGTGCCGCAGTGCCCATCCCGGTGGATGTGGTGGTGGGCAGCGAATTCAGCCCATCCGCGGTGGCCACCACCAAAAAGGTGGAAGATGTGTCGGCCACGGACATGATTTTTGACATTGGTCCGCAGACTGCCGAAGGCCTGTCCACCATTTTGCAAAACGCTGGCACCATTGTGTGGAATGGCCCGGTCGGTGTGTTCGAGTTTGACCAGTTTGGCCATGGCACCGAGCGCCTGGCGCGTGCCATCGCCGCATCGTCGGCATTCTCGATTGCCGGTGGTGGCGACACCCTGGCCGCCATTGCCAAATACAACATCAGCGAACAGGTCAGCTACATTTCCACCGGTGGTGGTGCATTCCTGGAGTTTCTGGAAGGCAAAACCCTGCCTGCTGTTGAAATCCTCCAGCAGCGCGCAGCCTGAACGTCCACCCCATGAGCACACCATCCATGACCACCTTCGCCGTCCGTCAAACCAAAATTGTGGCCACCCTCGGCCCCTCCAGCACCTCACCGGAAGTACTGGAAAAGATGATTGCCGCTGGCATGAATGTGGTGCGGGTCAACTTCTCGCATGGCACAGCCGATGAACACATTGGCCGGGTAAAAACCGTGCGCGAGATTGCCGCCAAGCTGTGCAAGGACGTGGCCGTCATGGCCGACCTGCAGGGCCCGAAAATCCGCATCGGCCTGTTCGCCAATGGTTCAACGCTGTTGACCGAAGGGCAGGAATTTTTGCTCGATGCCACCTGCAAAGAAGGCGACGATACACGGGTGGGGTTGGACTATCCCGAATTGGTCAATGACGTGAAAGCGGGCGACACCTTGTTGCTGGATGACGGCAAGATTGTGCTCAAGGTCAAAAAGGTGGCGGGTTCGCAAATCTCTATGGTGACCGAGGTGGGCGGTGTGTTGAAAAACCGCAAGGGCATCAACAAACTGGGCGGGGGCTTGTCTGCGCCTGCGCTCACATCCAAAGACATGGAAGACATCCGAACGGCCGTGGCTTTTGAAGCCGACTACATTGCAGTCAGCTTCCCGAAAAGTGGTGCTGACATGTACATGGCCCGCGAACTGTGCCGTGCGGCCGGTGGGCATGCGCTGATGATTGCCAAGGTAGAGCGCTGCGAAGCACTGGAAAACCTGGATGACCTGATTCGCTCGTGCGATGGCCTCATGGTGGCCCGTGGTGACCTGGCGGTTGAAATTGGCGATGCTGCGGTACCGGCGGCCCAAAAACGCCTCATCCGTGCGGCCCGCGAGCACAACAAGCTCACCATCACCGCCACGCAGATGATGGAGAGCATGATTGAAAGCCCGGTGCCCACCCGCGCCGAGGTGTCGGATGTGGCCAACGCCGTGCTGGACGGTACGGACGCGGTCATGCTGTCGGCTGAAACCGCGGCAGGCAAGTTCCCAGTAGAAACCATCAAGGCCATGGCCCGCACCTGTGTCGAGGCTGAAAAGTCCGCCCCGGTCAGTTTGGATGCCGACTTTTTGAACCGCAAATTCAAGCGGGTGGACCAGTCCATCGCCATGGCGGCGTTGTTCACGGCGCATCACTTGGAGGTCAAGGCGATTGCAGCGCTCACGCAGTCTGGCTCCACCGCGTTGTGGATGTCCCGCCTGAACTGTGGTGTGCCGATTTTTGCGCTCACGCCGGAAGAAAAAACCCGGCGCCGCCTGTCGCTGTACCGCGATGTGCGGACCGTGATGCTGCAGTACGAAACCGAGGACCGAGAACAATTGCTGGCCAAGGCCGAGAAGGCACTGCTGGATGCCAAGGTGGTGGAACTGGGTGACCTTATCGTGATTACCATCGGCGAGCCGATTGGCAAATCGGGCGGCACCAACACCATGAAAATTGTTCGCGTGGGCGAACACATCGGATTATTGAACTGATTATTTTTGGAGACACACCATGCCACTCGTATCGATGCGCCAATTGCTGGACCATGCCGCTGAACAAGGTTACGGCATCCCCGCGTTCAACGTGAACAACCTGGAACAGGTGCAGGCCGTGATGGCTGCGGCCGATGAAGTCGGCGCACCCGTGATTCTTCAGGCCAGCGCCGGTGCGCGCAAATACGCCGGTGAGCCCTTCATCAAACACCTTATTCAAGCCGCTGTGGAAGCCTACCCCCACATTCCGCTGGTGATGCACCAGGACCATGGCACCAGCCCCAAGGTGTGCCAAGGCGCCATCGACCTCGGTTTTGGCTCGGTGATGATGGATGGTTCCCTCATGGAAGACGGCAAAACACCCGCCAGCTTCGACTACAACGTGAACGTCACCAAAACCGTGGTGGAGATGGCCCACAAAGTGGGGGTGACTGTGGAAGGTGAATTGGGTTGCCTGGGCAATCTGGAAACCGGTGAAGCCGGCGAAGAAGACGGCATTGGTGCTGAAGGCAAGCTGGACCACAGCCAAATGCTGACCGACCCCGAAGAAGCGGCCGTGTTTGTGAAGGCCACCCAGCTGGATGCCTTGGCAATTGCAATTGGCACCAGCCATGGCGCCTACAAGTTCAGCCGCAAACCCACAGGCGACATTCTGGCCATTTCCCGCGTGAAGGAAATTCACGCCCGCATTCCCAACACGCACTTGGTGATGCACGGTTCATCGTCTGTTCCTGCTGATTTGCTGGCCATCATCAACCAGTTTGGCGGCAAGATGAAGGAAACCTACGGCGTGCCCGTGGAAGAAATTCAGGAGGCCATCAAGTATGGCGTGCGCAAAATCAACATCGACACCGACATTCGTTTGGCCATGACCGGTGCTGTGCGCAAGTTCCAGTTTGAAAACCCCGACAAGTTCGACATGCGCGAATGGATGAAGCCTGCCCGCGAAGCAGCCAAGGCCATTTGCAAGCAGCGTTATCTGGAATTTGGTTGTGAAGGCCAGGCTGGCAAAATCAAAGGCATCAACCTGGTCGACATGGCTGCCAAATACGCGAAGGGCGAACTGGCGCAGATCGTGCAATAAACTGCGCCATTCGTCCCAATGCTGCGGCTTGCTTCGCCAGGCTGCAACAGAATCCACCACGCGGGGCTTCCCGCGTGTTTGTCTTTTAACGGGGGGTGTTCAACAGGCCCCCGATTTTCGAAGGCTGTTTGTGAATGAGTACCGTGTTTGAAACCCAATTGAGCTCATTGCCCTTGCTCCACCGTGGCAAAGTTCGTGAAAATTTTGCAGTCGGTGACGACAAAATGCTGATCGTGGCCAGCGACCGCCTGTCCGCTTTTGACGTCATTCTCGACCAGCCCATTCCCGAAAAGGGCATGGTGCTTACACAGATGGCCCAATTCTGGTTCGACATTCTGCACGATGTGGTGCCCAACCACCTGACCGGTATCAAGCCTGAAGACGTGCTGACGGCCGAGGAAGCCAAGCTGGTGCGGGGCCGCGCCATGGTCGTGAAGAAGCTCAAACCCCTGCCGATTGAGGCGGTGGTGCGCGGTTACATCATCGGCTCGGGCTGGAAAGACTACCAAGCCACTGGTGCTGTGTGTGGCATCAAGCTGCCTGCGGGATTGCAAATGGCCGCCAAGCTCGATGCACCCATTTTCACGCCCGCCACCAAAGCGGCTGTGGGCGAGCATGACGAGAACATCGATTTTGACACCATGTGTCAAACCATTGGCCGCGACCTGGCCGAGCAAGTTCGGAGTGTATCCATTGCCCTGTACACCAAAGCCAGCGACTATGCCGCGCGTCAGGGCATCATCATTGCCGACACCAAGTTTGAATTTGGTCTGGATGAAGCAGGGCGCCTGACCTTGATGGATGAAGTGTTGACCGCAGACTCTTCCCGTTTCTGGCCAGCTGACCAGTATCAGGTGGGGATGTCACCACCGTCGTATGACAAGCAGTTTGTGCGGGACTACCTGGAAAGCGTGCCCGGCTGGAACAAAAAGGCACCGGCACCCAAACTGCCCCAGGACATCATCGACAAAACCGCTGCCAAATACCGCCAAGCCTATGAGGCATTGACCGGCCGTGTTTGGTTGGGATAAACACCGTAGAACAATGACAGGGAACACTGCGCCATGGATGAAATGACCAAGTTGCACACCTCTGACCATCCCAAAGTGGGCGTGGTCATGGGCTCATCCTCCGACTGGGAGGTCATGAAAAACGCTGTGCAAGTGTTGCGGGATTTTGGCGTGGACTACGAGGCCCGCGTGGTGTCTGCCCACCGCATGCCCGACGAAATGTTCACCTATGCCGAAACCGCCTTGGGCCGGGGCATCCAGGTGATCATCGCCGGGGCGGGCGGCGCTGCCCACTTGCCTGGCATGTTGGCGGCCAAAACCACCTTACCGGTGATGGGTGTGCCCGTGCCCTCCAAATACTTGCGCGGTGAAGATTCGCTGTTGTCGATTGTGCAAATGCCCAAAGGCATACCCGTACACACCTTTGCCATTGGTGAGGCGGGTGCGGCCAACGCAGCGTTGGCCGCTGTGGCCATTTTGGCGTTGAACGACAGTGCCTTGCAGAAAAAACTTCAGGATTTCCGCGTCAGCCAGTCCAATGTGGCCCGTGAAATGGAACTGCCCCCTTTGCGGTGAGATGTTGGTATGAGCACACACAAATCGGTCGAATTTAAAACCGCGCAACCCAACCAGTGGCTGGGTTTGCTGGGTGGTGGCCAATTGGGCCGCATGTTTTGCATGGCCGCCCAACGCCTGGGTTACAAGGTGCTGGTGTTGGACCCTGCAACCAACAGCCCGGCTGGGTCGGTGGCGGATGGACAGGTGTTGGCCGATTACCTGGACGATGCTGGTTTGGCCGAGCTTGCCCAGCGTTGCGTCGGCGTGACCACCGAATTCGAAAATGTGCCCGCACTGGCCATGGAAACTTTGGCGGCCAGCATTCCCGTCAGCCCCTCGGCATTTTCTGTGGGGGTGGCGCAGAACCGGATTGAAGAGAAATCGTACATCAGCGGCTGTGGAGTGCCCGTGGCGCCGCATGCACCCATCCGCCAGGCCGAGGACATCACCGCTGCGCTGGAAACCTTGTTGCCCGGCATTTTGAAAACAGCCCGCTTGGGCTACGACGGCAAAGGCCAGGTGCGGGTGAAAACCCTGGATGATGTGAAGGCCGCATTCGACAACTTGAACCAGGTGGAATGCGTGCTGGAAAAGCGGCTCACCTTGCTCAAAGAGGTGTCGGTGATTGTGGCCCGTGATCACCAGGGCGAGTGTGTAACGTTTCCTGTGGCTGAAAACCACCACCGCAAAGGCATTTTGGCCACCACCATTGTGCCCGCCCGCATCGACGACGTGATGGCTGCACAAGCCCGCGCCAGTGCCATTTCGATAGCCCGTGCGCTGGATTATGTGGGGGTGCTGTGCGTGGAGTTTTTCGTGGTGGAGGGCATGGGCCTGGTGGTCAATGAAATTGCGCCACGGCCGCACAACAGCGGTCACTATTCCATTGATGCCTGCGTCACCTGCCAGTTTGAACAACAGGCCCGTATTCTGGCTGGTTTGCCGTTGGGCGACACGCGCCAGCACAGCCCGTCCGTCATGGTGAATTTGCTGGGCGATTTGTGGTTTGATGCACAAGGCAATGAGCGTGAGCCCAACTGGCCCGGTGTGTTGGCCATGCCCGAGGTGAAGTTGCACCTGTACGGCAAGGAACAGGCCCGCGTGGGCCGAAAAATGGGGCACATCACCGTGGTGGCTGCCACACTGGACCGTGCGCTGGAAGTGGCCGAGGCTGTGCGCAGCTTGCTGGGCATTGGCGATGACGACGATTAATACTTGTCACTGATACGCGCAACCAACAGCGATTCACCATGGCCAACCGAACCACATTGCTCAAACCCACGCATGGCAACATTGAAGAATGTGCGCAGGCGTTGCGGCTGGGCAAGCTGGTGGCTTTTCCCACCGAAACCGTGTTTGGTCTTGGGGCAGCGGTGTCGTCTCTTGACGGCATTCGCAACATTTTTGCGGCCAAAGGTCGCCCTGAAAACCACCCCTTGATTGCCCATGTGGCGCCCCATGCCCGGTTGGACGGCTGGGTTGCCGAAGTGACGCCGACCATGCAGCGTTTGATGGATGCCTTTTGGCCAGGCCCCTTGACCCTGGTGGTGCCCAAGGGCCCCAACATGCCGCTGGAAGTGACGGGTGGGCAACATTCGGTCGGCATCCGCTGCCCATCCCACCCGGTGGCCATTGAACTCTTGAAAGCTGTGGGTGTGCCAGTGGCGGCCCCGTCGGCCAACCGGTTTGGCAAGGTCAGCCCCACCCGGGCCAGCCATGTGTTGCAGGAACTCGATGGCCGCATTGCTTACGTGCTGGACGGGGATATTCCGGCTGTGGGTATTGAATCGACCATTGTGAGTTTGCTGAAACCCACCCCAGCCATTTTGCGGCCCGGGGCCATTACCGCCGAGCAGATTGAACAAGTGCTGGGTGTGGCGGTGCAGCGTCATGCCGAGGCTTTGCAGGCCACCGATGCCCCCCGTGTGTCAGGCGCGCTTGAAAAGCATTACAGCCCCGATGCAAAAGTGCTGGTGTTGCCTGCCAGCGCGATGGGCGAGGTTGCCTGTGAGCAACCCACCTTGATCGTCGGCTGGGGCGAGGCCTTTCTGGATGAGATTTCGGAAGTGCAGTTGCGTAGCCGCGTAAAACCCATGCTGCTGGCACTGGCGCCGCATGCCGAGCAGGTGGCGCAGCAGTTGTATCTGATTTTGCGCAAGGCCGATGAAGATGGCTATGCGCAATTGATCGTTGAAGAGCCTGATCCGGTGCCGGCGTGGGAAGGCGTTGCAGACCGTTTGCGGCGGGCGTCCGCCTGAGGCCTTGTTTCTATATAAAAAAAGCGCCTTGCGGCGCTTTTTTTACATCTGCTGCGTGGGAATGTGCCCGCGCTGCTCATTCATCTGATTGTTGTCGTCCACAAACACCAGCTTGGGCTTGAAGGTTTTGCACTCTTCATCACTCAAGGTGCCGTAGGCCGCAATAATCACCAAGTCGCCTTTTTGGGCCCGGCGGGCTGCCGCGCCATTCAATGAAATCATGCCGCTGCCACGCTCACCTTTGATGGCGTAGGTGGAAAAGCGTTCGCCGTTGTCGATCACATAGATGTCGATGCGCTGGAATTCGATGATGCCGGAGGCTTCCAGCAAGTTCTCGTCAATGGCGCAGGAACCCTCGTAGTGCAGCTCACAGTGGGTTACTTTTGCTCGGTGAATTTTTCCGAGCAACATTTCGCGTTGCATCACTCAATCTCCAGGTTGTCGATCAGCCGGGTGGTGCCCAGCTTGGCGGCGGCCAAAATCACCAGCGGTGTTTGATCGGACAGGTTTTCATCGGTGGGGCGCATCAGGTCGGCTTGCCTGCGGACCTCGAAATAATCGGGTTTCCAGCCCCGTTCCACCAATGCCTCGTGGCACCGGCGCTCGAATTGTACCAACTGGTCCAGATTCGGGCGAGCCGATTTGACCTGATTGGAGAGATCATTCAAAAGTTGAAAGAGAAACGGCGCTTCGGCCCGTTCCTGTTCATTCAGGTAGCGGTTGCGTGACGACATGGCCAGGCCGTCTGGGTCGCGAATGGTGGGCGCCGCAATAATCTCAATCGGCATGGCCAACTGTTGCACCAGGCGACGAATGATCATCAACTGCTGGTAATCCTTCTTGCCAAACACTGCCACCTTGGGCTGCACGCAGTTGAATAGTTTGGTGACCACGGTGCTCACACCCTCAAAAAAGCCGGGGCGGAACTCACCTTCCAGGGTGTTGCCCAGGCCATCGGGTGGGCGAATGCGGTAGTCCTGGGGTTCGGGGTACATGTCACGCTCGGTGGGCGCAAACATCACGTAGACATTTTCCTTTTCCAGCTTTTGGGCGTCTTCCTGCATGGTTCGGGGGTATTTGTCGAAGTCTTCCGACGGTCCAAACTGCAGGCGGTTGACAAATACACTGGCCACGACCGGGTCGCCATGCTTGGCGGCAATCCGCATCAGCGACATGTGGCCTTCATGCAGGTTGCCCATGGTGGGTACAAAGGCCACGCGGTTTTGGCCGCGCAGTTGGTCCCGCAGCTCGGTGATGGAGGAAATCTGTCTCATAGCCCGATTTAAAAGGTGTGCTCAGGTCCAGGGAAGGTTTTGCCTTTCACGGCAGACACATAGGCTTGAACCGCCGCCTGGATGGAGGGCTGATTATCCATGAAATTGCGCACAAATTTCGGTTTTTTGCCCGGAAATACATTCAACATGTCATGCAGCACCAGCACTTGGCCGTCACAATCAACCCCGGCGCCAATCCCAATGGTCGGCACAGTCAGGCTTTTGCTGATGTCGGCCCCCAATTTGCCTGGAATGAGTTCAAACAAAACCATTTGAGCGCCTGAATCCTGCATCAGCTTGGCATTGGTCTTGAGCAATTTGGCGGCTTTGGCGTCTTTGCCTTGTACCCGGTAGCCGCCCAGCGCACTCACCGACTGTGGGGTCAAGCCCAGGTGGGCGCACACGGGAATGTCCCGTGTGGTGAGGTAATTCACCGTGTCGGCCAGCCAGGCGGTGCCTTCCAGCTTCACCATGTTGGCGCCTGCTGCCATCAGTCGAGCCGCGTTGCGGTAGGCCTGCTCGGGGCTTTCCTGGTAGCTGCCAAAAGGCATGTCAGCCAGCACCCAGGCGGATTTGTTGCCGGCGGCCACGCAGCGGGTGTGGTATTCCATCATCTCCATGGTGACCGGCAGGGTGGATGGCATGCCACCCAGCACCATGCCCAGCGAGTCGCCAATCAGCAGCACATCCACACCGCTGGCATCCAGCACGCTCGCAAAACAGGCGTCGTAACAGGTCAGCATGGCGATTTTTTCGCCCTGCTTTTTCATGTCGAGCAGGTGCGGCAGGCTGACGGCTTTGCGACTGCTGGTTGTAGTGGTGGCAGGTGTGGGTTGGGCACTCATGGTTTTGGGCTCCCTGGGGTGGGCGTTACAACAAGATAGGCCAACTATTCAGACCAGTTGAAAAATTCTCGGCGACCCTTCATGGTTTCAATCTGGTTGAGCAGCAGATCAAAATCCTCTGGGTGGTCCACCGGGTTTAAGTGTTCGGTGTTGACAATCAACAGCGGCGCGTCGTCATAGTGGTAAAAGAAGCGGCTGTAAGCATCACTCAACTGAGACAAATACGCCTCGGTGATGTTCATTTCATAGGGAATGGCGCGCTTTTGTACACGCTCAATCAGTGCTTGGGGTGAGGCCTGCAGGTAAATCACCAGGTCGGGCACGCTGGTTTGCGGGCTTTGGTGCTGGTAAATCTGGTTGTACAGCTTCAGTTCTTCCTCATCCAGTGTGAGGGCTGCAAACATGCGGTCTTTTTCCAGCAGGAAGTCGCTCACCACCATGTTTTCAAAAAAGTCGCGTTGAGTCAGGTCCCGCAATTGACCAATGCGCTGAAACAGGAAGAACAACTGGGTAGGCAGTGCGTAGCGCGCCGGCTCCCGGTAAAACTTGTCCAAAAAGGGGTTTTCATCGGGTTTTTCAAGCAGCAATTCGGCTGTGAAGCGCTGCGCGATCAGGCGGGCCAGTGAGGTTTTGCCCACGCCAATGGGCCCTTCAATCACGATGTGTCTGTATTTGTTGGCAAGCATGGGCGGGTGTTTTGTGGGTGTAGGGGCACAGTGTAGCGCAGTGCCTGTGTGCGAATTTGAAAACAGGCTCAAATCCGCGTGCAGACTTGGTCTTGGGTGTTTGGCAGAAACAGTTTGGCGGCGCCCAGGCCGGGTATTTCAATGAACGGGTTGAGGTCCAACAGCGGGGCCAGCACAAATCGGCGCAGGTGCATGCGGGGGTGCGGCACGGTCAGGCTGGGGGTTTGAATGCGCGCTTGGCCAAACAGCAGCACATCCACGTCAATCAGCCGGGGGGCGTTGCGCACGGTGCGCACGCGGCCCAGCGCGGTCTCGGTGGACATGCAGGTGGCCAGCAATTCATCGGCGCTGCCTGCCCAATCCAGCTCCAGCACCGAGTTGATGTAGTTGGGGCCGCTGGAGTCCACCGGTGCACTTTCGTAGCGCGGCGATTCCCGGTGGTGTCGGCAGTGCGCATGTTGAGCAACATGCGCAATCACTTCATCAAATAAGCTCACCGGGTTGCCCAGGTTGCCACCCAAGCCCAGGTAGCAGCGGGTGCTTGCGGTTGTCATGTTCAAAGGCTTATTGACCCGATTGTTGGTTGTTGCCTGCAGCGCCAGTGGCGGTGTTGCTGTTGGGTTTGCGCTTGCGGCGGCGTTTTTTCTTCGGTGCAGCCTCAGCCCGGCCTGCGGGTGTTTCGCGCAGTTGTTCCATCAGGTGTTGGCGGTTGTTGCTTTCACCATCACTGAAAATACGCCACCAGCGGGCCACCTCCGGATCGGCATCGCCGGTTTCTGCGCGCAGTTCATAAAAGTCCAGCGCAGCCCGAAACTTCTGTTGCTCCAACATGCGGAAGGGGGCCTTGCCCGCGCGCTTTTCAAACCGGGGCTGGAAGGCCCAAATTTCACGCATGTCGCCAGTCAAACGGCGGGGAATGGCGGTGCGCTCGGCCTGCTCGGCCAGCACTTCATCCATGGCTGCAAACAGGGCGGGGAATTTCACCTCCCCCTGTTCCAGTTTTTTCTCCCAGGTTTCCAGCACCAAGTGCCACAGCAAACAGGCAAACAAAAAGCCGGGGCTCAGTGGTTTGCCGTCTTTCACGCGCTGGTCGGTGCGGGACAAAGCTTCGGCCAGAAATGCTTCGCCGCGCTCCTGGTCCATGATGGCATCCAACAGTGGAAACACACCATGGTGCAAACCAGCTTTGCGCAAGCCTTTCAGGCAGGCCAGGGCCGATCCGCTCATGAGCAGCTTCAACATTTCGTCAAACAGGCGCGATGCGGGCACGTTTTTCAACAAGTCGGCCAAGTCGGCAATGGGGGCGTAGGTGGCGGGCTCAATGGTGAAATTGAGCTTGGCGGCAAAGCGCACCACTCGCAGCATGCGGACCGGGTCTTCGCGGTAACGCTGGCTGGGCTCGCCAATCATGCGCAGGGTTTTGGCCCGCAGGTCTTCCATCCCGTGGTGGTAGTCCCACACGGTTTCGGTGCTCGGGTCGTAGTACAGGGCGTTGACGGTGAAGTCGCGGCGAGTTGCATCTTCATCTTGTCGGCCGAATTCATTGTCGCGCAGCACGCGGCCATGCTCATCCACTTCGCTGCTGGAACTGGCCAGGGCTCGGAACGTGGAGGTTTCGATGGTCTCCGGACCAAACATGACATGCACAATCTGGAAGCGGCGGCCAATGATGCGGGCCCGGCGGAACAGACGCTGCACCTGCTCGGGGCTGGCGTCAGTGGCCACATCGAAGTCCTTGGGGCGCATGCCCAGCACCAGGTCACGCACGGCACCACCCACCACAAACGCCTTGTAGCCTTTGCCTTGCAGGGTTTCGCACACGCGGATGGCGTTGTGGCTCACCAGTCGTCGGTCAATTTTGTGCTCGGCCAGGGTCCACACCTTGGGTTTGTGCACGCCATAGGCCGCCGGTGTTTTTCCACCGTGGTTCAAATGGGTGTGGCTTTGCTTGCCGGGAATGTCTTTGCTCAGTGTGGGCTTGGCCAACAAGCGTTTAAAGAACTTGCGAATCATTTGAACAGCTCCAGAATGGGCCACTGCCGTTCACGGGCAATACCAGCCAGTGTAGGGTCCGGGTTTGCGGCCACCGGGTGGCTGACGCATTCCAGCAGCGGCAGGTCGTTGATGGAATCGCTGTAAAAATACGAACGCTCAAAGTTTTGCCAGTCTAGGTTGCGGGCTTTGAGCCACGCGTTCAGGCGCGTTACCTTGCCTTCCCGAAAGCTGGGCAATCCGCTCACGCCGCCGGTGAATTCACCGGCTTTCACTTCGGGCTCAGTGGCAATCAGGTGCTCGATGCCAAAGGCATTGGCAATGGGGCGGGTGATGAAGCTGTTGGTGGCGGTGATGATCATGCACAGGTCGCCCTCGGCCTGGTGCTTGTTGACCAGTTCGATGGCTGCCGGTTTGATATTGGGGCGAATGACCTCATCCATGTATCGGGCATGCCAGGCGTCCAGCTGTTGCCGGGTGTGCGTTTTCAGCGGCCGCAGCTGAAATTCCAGAAAGGCATCAATGTCGAGGCAACCCGCTTTGTAGTCGGCGTAAAACTGGTTGTTTCTGGCTTCAAATTCATCGCGGTCCAATACACCCAGTTCAATCAGGAACTGCGACCAGCCGTGATCGGAGTCCATGGGGAGTAGGGTGTTGTCCAAATCAAAAAGTGCGAGTTTCATGGTCTTGGTCGTTATTGTTCTCGAACCACCAGGCTTTCCCGGCGTTTCATCCAGTGGCGCAGCAGGTTGACGCTCACCGGTTTGTGTTGTTCCAGCGAAAAGCGGTCCAGGCTGTCGATCACGGCCATGAGCGAACCCATGTCGCGCTGGAAGTAGCGCAGCGCATAGTCCACCACCTCGGGGCTCAATTCAAGCCCGCGGCTTTTGGCGACCGATTGCAAGGCATGGTGTTTTTCGTCGTCGCTCAAGGGATGTACACGCAGGCAAAGGCCCGCTTGAATGCGGGTGCGCAAGTCGTCTCGCACCGGAAGTTCAGCCGGGTGGTGTTCACTGGCCAATACAATCGCCGGGGGCAGGCGGTCTGCCAGGGCGGAATTAAAAGCGTTGAACAGTTGCACCTGCGAGTAGGGCGTGAGCGCTTCGAGGTTGTCGATGATCAGCGCCTGGTCGCCAGGTTTGAAGACAAACCGGGTTTGGCCAGCCAACACCGGTGCGCCCAGCAGGCTGGCCATGCTTTTGAGCAGGTGGGTTTTGCCACAACCAGCTGACCCGTACAACAAAATAAAGGGGCTGGCCGATGCACCCCGCACCAGGGCTTGCAGTTCGTGGACCACCGGCGCATTTTGCCCCACGATGAAGTTCACCAGGCTGGGCCTGGGCGGGGTGAACACATCGAGAAGCAGTTGTTGCATGAACATTGCGCGGGTGGACTGGACGGGCTTGCTTGCTGGGGATGATCCCCTTTGGCTGGCGTCAAATGGTGATCAAAACGCCAACAAGGCAGCCTTCAATAATAACTCCGAAAGGCGCTATTGGGCTTGGAGTCGGTTAAAATACACGGACTTGTGAGCAGTGCGCGGTGCTTCGCCGCGCGAACCTGCTGCCCTTCTTGCCCATTTTTCCGGACTGCCTGACCATGAATTCTCCCTTGACCTACAAAGACGCTGGCGTTGACATTCAAGCCGGGGACGACTTGGTCGAAGCCATCAAGCCAATGGCCAAAAAAACCCTGCGCCCGGGTGTACTGGCAGGCATTGGCGGTTTTGGGGCCTTGTTTGAAGTGCCCAAAGGGTACAAAGAGCCTGTGCTGGTGTCGGGCACCGATGGTGTGGGCACCAAGCTGCGCCTGGCCTTTGACTGGAACATTCACCACACGGTGGGCATTGACCTGGTGGCCATGAGTGCCAACGACATTTTGGTGCAAGGGGCAGAGCCCCTGTATTTTCTGGACTATTTTGCCTGTGGAAAGCTGGATGTGAAAACAGCCGCCAGCGTCGTTGGCGGTATTGCCACCGGTTGTGAACAGGCCGGCTGCGCCTTGATTGGTGGCGAAACAGCCGAGATGCCCGGCATGTACCCCGAAGGCGAATACGACCTGGCTGGTTTTGCGGTGGGTGTGGTTGAAAAGTCCGAGATTATTGACGGCAGCAAAGTGTCGGCAGGCGATGTGGTGATCGGTTTGGCCTCCAATGGCGTGCATTCCAACGGGTTCTCGCTGGTGCGCAAAATTTTGGACCGCGCACAACCCGACCTGAATCAATCGTGCGACGGCGTGACCTTGCGCGAAGCCATCATGGCCCCCACGCGCATGTATGTGAAGCCTGTGCTTGAACTGATTCGCAAACTGCCCGTGCATGCATTGGCGCACATCACCGGCGGTGGCCTGGTTGAAAACATTCCCCGCGTATTGCCTGAAAGCCTAACCGCCGAGTTGAACCGTGCCAGCTGGCCCGAGACCGATCTGTTCAAGTGGCTCCAGCAAAATGGCCAGGTGCCGTTTGATGAAATGAACCGCGTGTTCAACTGCGGCATTGGCATGGTAATTGTGGTGCCGGCTGCACAAACCGATGCGGCGTTGGAATTGTTGGCTGCAGCCGGTGAAAAGGCTTATCGGATTGGTGCAATTCGTGCGCGGGAAGCGGGCGAAGCGCAGACGATTGTGAAGGCCTGAACGCGGTCTTCCCAGGGCACTCCGCGGTCACACCCCTTTAGCGCAGCCATTTGCGGCACTGCGCAGTTACCTCGCCCTTGGCGACGGTCCATTGGTGTTTCCCTCACTGAGCCTCACGATCGCTGAGGTCGACCCTCCAAAAGAGACGGTCGGGAATCGACCTCTGGGCTAGCTCGTTGAGCTTGGCCCACCGCGCCTGTTTGGCACGCTCGGGCCAATGTCCCTGATTGTCGTTGCAGGGGAGGTGAACTGCGCAGGCCACAAACAGACTCGGAGCAATGGCCCCATCAATGCCGGTATGCCCAGCGCCGAAGAGTCAGCCCCCCGGTGTTGCTGGGGGCTGAAAAACAGACCGAGCCGTCGGTCTTAGCGGGGTGTAATGCGATTACAATTCCATCAATACCCACCGCAGTTCATCCCCATGCCCAAAACCTGGTCCGCAGGCCGCTTCAAGCTCACGCCATCACCGCACAGCCCCTTGATCATGGGTATCGTGAATGTCACGCCCGACTCATTCTCCGACGGTGGTCAGCACAACACGGCATCGGCTGCCATTGCCCATGCCGAAACTTTGCTGAAAGAGGGTGCTGATATTCTGGACCTGGGCGGCGAGTCCACCCGACCTGGTTCGCAGGGCGTTTCAGTGGAAGAAGAGTGGGCCCGCCTGGCCCCAGTGCTGAAGGCGCTGGTGCCGTGGAATGTGCCGCTGTCGGTGGACACTTTAAAACCGGAGATCATGCGCCGTGCTGTCGAGGTGGGCGTGGATATTCTCAATGATGTGAACGGTTTCCGTGCGCCGGGTGCTGAAGAAACACTGGCGGCCTCAACAGTAGGTGGGGTGGTCATGCACATGTTGGGAGAACCACGCACCATGCAGGCATCACCCCAATATGCTGATGTGGTGCGCGAGGTAACAGCCTTCCTGCAAGACCGGCTGACCAACCTGGAACAACAGGGTGTTGGGCTACACCGATTGATGGTCGACCCCGGTTTTGGCTTTGGAAAAACACTGGCTCACAACGTGAGCCTCATGCAGGCCACGGCCGCATTCTCTGCGCTTGGAGCAGGGGTGTTGATTGGTGTTTCACGCAAGCGCATGATTGGTGAACTCACTGGCATTGAGAACCCGCCACAGCGCATTCACGGATCGATTGCTGCCGCCCTCTTTGCCGCCCGAGAGGGGGCTGCTGTGGTGCGTGTTCACGACGTGAAAGCCACCCGAGATGCCCTGCAGGTCCAGGCTGTGTTGCTGGGTGGCTGACACTTACCCACAGGGCCTTCCGCTATACTGAGGAATGCAGCCAGCGGTGGTTGTTGTTGCATTAACTGTTGTATCGAACCCTTGCCGTTTATTCAGGATTATTTCGCATGAAGATCATTCCCGTTGTGCTGTGTGGTGGTGCTGGTACCCGCCTGTGGCCGGTCTCTCGCAAAAACCATCCAAAACCCTTCCTGAAGGTGGGCGGTGAAAGCCTGATCGCGCAGACTGTCCGGCGCGCGGCTGCGGTGGTTCAGGGGGATACCACAGCAGATGTATTGCTGGTCAGCAACGAGTCTTATCAGTTTTTGCTGCAGGATGAATGCCTGCCCGTGCTGAACGCCGCTGCCGCAGGGGCCCGGTTGCATCAAATTCTGGAGCCTGCTGGCCGCAACACGGCCCCTGCCATTGCATTGGCTGCCTTGTGGGCACAGGCCTTGCATCCCAAAGAGCGCGTGGTGTTGCTGGTGTTGCCAGCTGACCATCTCATCAGCCCCGTCAGCACTTTTGTAGAAACGGCGCACAAGGCTGTGACCAGTGCACTGAAAGGCAATCTCACCTGTTTTGGCATTCAGCCCACCGCGCCGGAAACCGGTTTTGGTTACATTCAAAAAGGCGCCAGCTTGGAAGGCTTGCCCGGCGTGCACGCTGTGAAGCGTTTTGTTGAAAAGCCCAAGCTGGATGTGGCCATGGAATATCTGGCCAGCGGTGAGTACCTGTGGAATGGCGGCATGTTTGCGCTGGAGGTGTCATCGTTCCTGTCTGCCCTGGATTCATTGGCACCGGATGTACGCAGCAGCGCCCAGGCGGTGTGGGCCCAAGCCAAGTCCCGAGCAGACAAGGCCTCTGGCGGGCAGATTGTGCAGTTTGATGCCAGCGCTTTTGCCCAGTTGCCCGACATCAGCATCGACTATGCCGTGATGGAAAAAGCAGCCAATGTGGCGGTGGTGCCTGCGGGTTTCCAGTGGAGCGACATTGGCAGTTGGGCAGCACTGGCTGAACAGGCCCAGGCCGATGCAGCCGGTAACACCCAGCAATTGGAAGGGCGGGGTGAGCTGATTTCCATTGAATCGCAAGGGACACACGTGCGCGTGGGCGACCGTACCGTGGCCACGCTGGGTGTGAGCAATTTGTTGGTGATCGATACCCCCGATGCCCTGCTGGTGGCCGACAAAAGCCGGCATCAGGATGTGAAGAAAGTGGTGGATGCGCTCAAAGCCAAGGGCAGTGAACTGGTAAATCTGCACCCCACCGTGCACCGGCCCTGGGGTACTTACACAGTCCTGGAAGATGCCGCTGGCTACAAAATCAAGCGGATTGAAGTCAAGCCAGGCGCATCACTCAGCTTGCAAATGCACCACCATCGCAGTGAACACTGGATTGTGGTGACGGGCACCGCAGAAGTAACCAATGGCGAGGCTGTGTTCTTGGTGCGCAAAAACGAGTCCACTTACATACCCGCTGGCAACAAACACCGCTTGGTCAATCCGGGGCGTATGCCATTGGTCATGATTGAGGTGCAAAGCGGCGATTATCTGGAAGAAGATGACATCGTCCGCTTCCAGGACAATTACGGCAGGGCCTGAGCAGTTACATCCACTGAACGACCACATCCAGCGTCCCGGTGAATGTCTCGCCGGGCGCAAGCCGGGTTGGCTGATGGGCAATCACCGGTTCAATGCACACAAACTGCTGCCAGTCGCCCTCCGGCAGGTCCGCCAATTGTTGGGCCAACAGCGGGCCTGGATTCCACACCATCCATTCAGTAAAACCACTGCTGCGCAGAGTAATCTGGCGTTTCAAACCGGGATCCGTCAACACCACCGTGGGGTTGCCCACATATAGTCGTTCAAACTCTGCTGCTTTAAAACGCAACTGTTGCTGTGGCGAGCGCTGTAGCGTGTGGTCCAATTTGTCCGCCACTGGCAGATCGCTCAAGCCCTCAACCTCGATGTCCATCAATCGGCTGATTTGAATATAGGGGTGCAGTCCGCCGGTCCAATCAAATGCATCGTTGCCAGTATTCGTTACCCGAAATTCATACCGAATGCGGTTGATTTCGGGGTATTCCAGCCATTCCAAGTGCGCAGCGTAAGGCCAGCCGGGCCAATCCCCCGGTTGAACATTCAATTGACTGTGGTGCCGTACCGGGCCGTTTTGCGCGTCTGCAACTGGCGACTGGGCAAACACCGAGTCCCTGGCGAAGCCATGTTTGCGCAATGGCCCGCGGTCCGCAAACTGGGGGAACAGCAAGGGTATGCCACCGCGCCATGGTTTGCCCGGCAGTTGAATGGGTGAGGTGTACAACAGGGGTGCTTTTCGAGCGGGCAGGGGTGTATTCATGGTGGCATTGACGCAACGAAATCCGATGGTTGGGGGGTGCATGGCGAGCCTTCACTCCACACGCAGCTTAGCATTTGTAAGACAATCTCTGTCACACCAGCATTCACCCGACTTTCAGCATGAGCAGACAATATTTCGGCACAGACGGCATTCGCGGCACCGTGGGGCAATCGCCCATGACACCCGATTTCATTTTACGGTTGGGGCAGGCGGCTGGCTTGGTGATTGCTCGTCATGAACGGGGTAGTCGACGGCCCACCGTCTTGATCGGAAAAGACACCCGCGTGAGTGGCTATTTGCTGGAGAGTTGTCTGGAGGCGGGCCTGACCTCGGTGGGGGTGGATGTGGTGCTGGTTGGCCCCATGCCCACTGCGGGTATTGCCTATCTCACCCGCACCCTGAACCTGTCGGCCGGTGTGGTGATCAGCGCGTCACACAACCCTTATCCCGACAATGGCATCAAGTTTTTTTCAGGGCAAGGCACCAAGCTGCCCGATGAGTGGGAGCTGGAGATTGAACAGCAGCTGCAGGGTCAATTGCCGTGCAACTCATCGGTGAACCTGGGCAAAGCCAAACGCCTGGAAGATGCCGCTGGGCGCTACATCGAGTTTTGCAAGAGTACGTTTCCTCGCGGGTTAGACCTGCGCGGATTGAAGGTGGTGGTGGATTGTGCCAACGGCGCGGCTTATCACATTGCCCCGGCCGTGTTTCGCGAGCTGGGTGCCGAGGTGGTGGTGATGGCCGACCAACCCAATGGTTTGAACATTAACGACGGTGTGGGTGCCACTCACCCGGAGGCCGTTTCAAAAGCGGTGTTGGAGAACAAGGCCGATTATGGATTTGCATTGGATGGTGACGCAGACCGATTGATTTGTGTGGACAGCAACGGCCGTATTTTCAACGGTGATGAATTGTTGTTTGTGTTGGTGGCTCACCGTTTGGGCACTGGTTTGCCGGTGCCGGGTGTGGTGGGCACGTTGATGAGCAACATGGGGCTGGAGTTGGCCTTGACCGGCTTGGGCATCGCCTTTGAACGCGCAAAGGTTGGCGACCGGTATGTGTTCGAGAAGTTGCAGGAAAGAGGCTGGCAACTGGGTGGTGAAAGCTCCGGCCATTTGCTGGTGCTGGACCGCCATTCCACGGGTGATGGCATTGTGAGTGCCTTGCAGGTATTGGGTGCAGTGCAAGGCCTGGGGCAACCACTGGCTCATATCTTGAGCCCAGTGGTGATGATGCCGCAGGTGTTGAAGAACGCACGTTTACCAGCCGGCTATGTGTGGTCAAACGACAGAGACCTAGCAGCCGCTTGTGAGCAGGTCCGGGCTGAGCTGGTCGGGCAGGGGCGCTTGCTGATTCGCCCTTCGGGCACCGAGCCAGTGCTGCGGGTCATGGTGGAGGCGAGAGACACAGCGAGAGCTGAGGGCTTGGTTGACCGGTTGTTGGCTGTACTGCCCAAAGCATCGGGATGAGTTAAATCGCGCTGCAAAGTCAGTGTCGTCAAACTGACACATGGTCACGCCATACTTCGGAGCCATCGGGTTAATCGAATGTTGCGGTCATGTCGAAAATCGCCATTGCAGGCACCGGGTATGTGGGCTTGTCCAACGCCGTGTTGTTGGCGCAGCACAATCAAGTGGTCGCGTTGGACATCGTGCAGGGCAAAGTGGACCGAATCAATGCCCGCCAAAGCCCGATTGTGGATGCTGACATTGAAGACTACCTCTCGACCAAACCCCTCAACCTGACAGCGACCACCGATGCGGCACAGGCCTATGCCGGTGCAGAGTTTGTGATCATTGCAACGCCAACCGACTACGATCCGGAAACCAATTATTTCAATACCCGGTCAGTTGAAGCCGTGATTGAACAAGTCACCAACACCAATCCCGATGCGCTGATGGTGATCAAGTCGACAGTGCCTGTGGGTTTTACCCGCCATGCGCGCCAGAAGTACCACACCGCCAACCTGATTTTTTCCCCGGAGTTTTTGCGGGAAGGCCGGGCACTGCATGACAACCTTTATCCTTCACGGATTGTGGTGGGTGAACGGTCGGCACGGGCGGAGCGCTTTGCAGCCCTGTTGCAGCAAGGCGCCATCCGAAAAGATGCCCCGGTGTTGTTCACAGGCAGCACCGAGGCGGAAGCCATCAAATTGTTTGCCAACACCTACCTGGCCATGCGCGTTGCTTATTTCAATGAGCTGGACACGTATGCCGGTGTGCATGGATTGGATACCCGACAAATGATTGATGGGGTTTGTCTGGACCCCCGTGTTGGCCCACACTACAACAATCCGTCGTTTGGTTATGGCGGTTATTGCCTGCCGAAAGACACCAAACAGATGCTGGCCAATTACAACAACGTGCCGCAAAACCTGATTCGGGCCATTGTGGATGCCAACTCCACCCGCAAAGATTTTGTGGCTTTCGACATCATCAAACGCAAGCCCAGGCTGGTTGGTATTTATCGTCTGGTGATGAAGGTCGGTTCTGACAACTTTCGCTCCAGTTCGGTGCAGGGCATCATGAAGCGCATCAAGGCCAAAGGCATCGACGTGGTGGTCTATGAACCCGCGCTGAACGAACCTCATTTTTACAACTCCACGGTGTATCACGACCTGGAGGCTTTCAAACGCGACGCCGATTTGATCGTGGCCAACCGCATCACGCCGGATTTGCACGATGTGCTGGACCGCGTGTACACGCGCGATTTGTACCAAAGGGATTAATTTTGACGGCCCACGTTTCAAACTGGGCTGGCAGGCTTGACGAAATCGGCTGCACCCCTTAGAATTCCGCTTCTTTGTCGGGGCATAGCGCAGTCTGGTAGCGCATCTGGTTTGGGACCAGAGGGTCGTGGGTTCGAATCCTACTGCCCCGACCACCCGGTTTCGATGCAAAGCCGGCACCGGGCCCCGTTGAATGCGTTCAATGTGCTGCCCGTAGCTCAGCTGGATAGAGCATCGGCCTTCTAAGCCGAGGGTCGGGGGTTCGAGCCCCTCCGGGCAGGCCAAAGAATTTTGTAAGGTTACCCTGTGGCGGGGTTAGCTCAGTTGGTAGAGCAACGGATTGTGATTCCGTGGGTCGTGGGTTCGAGCCCCATACCTCGCCCCAAATAAAACAAGGACCTGGCGTGAGAAATCCGCCGGGTCCTTTTTCGTTTCAAGAACAATCTTTCAAGCTGTTCAGCTTGCATCACCTTTGCTCAGGCCCGAGTGGTTGATCATTTCAATCACACTCATGCGGGTTGTGCTGGATTTCTGCGCGGTGGATGGCGAAACAGTGCTGTCCCCAGCGGCTGGATTGAATTCCCCTCGGCTCTGAGCGCCTCGAAGAACATTCAACACAGTGTCTTGGCTGAGCCGTGTGGTTGCATCCCTGTAATCCACCACATGGGACGTGCCGTCTCCAGCGTGTGGATTGTTTGCGGCGGTCATGCCGATGCCAGGTGTAAACACGGACAGGGCGAAGGCGGTTGCAGTGAGCAGTTGACGTGCGTTCATGGTGATTCTCCTGAATGATGGGTTGTTTGTCTGCCTCGGCAATGTCGCCCTGGCATGACTCAAACAATACACAGCCACACATGACCAAGCCCCCACCGGTAGATGACAAATTTGTCATGTCCAGAGTTCGATGCTGCTTCTATACTCACCACCATGAACACACCAATGAAGCACCCTGTCCATGAAAATACTGCTGATTGAAGATGAGAAGAAATTGGCTGCATACCTTCAAAAAGGTTTGAGTGCAGAGGGCTTTGTCGTGGATGTGGCGCACTCGGGTGTGGATGGTTTGCATTTGGCGACCCAAGGCCATTATGAGCTGATGATTTTGGATGGCATGTTGCCCGATCTGGACGGCTTGGGTGTGCTGGCTGCATTGCGGCAGCGCAGCCACATTCCGGTGTTGATGTTGACAGCCAGGGCCATGGTGGAAGATCGCGTGCGTGGGCTTCAAGCCGGAGCGGATGATTACCTCACCAAGCCATTTGCATTTTCCGAGCTGGTCGCCCGGGTCCATGCTTTGGCTCGCCGCGCCCATGGGGTTGCCACCCATGCTTCCGATGTCAGCCATTTGTCGCTTGCAGATCTTGACATGGATGCCGTCAAGCGGGTGGCCAAGCGTTCTGGTCATGATCTTCGCTTGACCGCCAAAGAGTTCAGTTTGTTGTGGCTACTGCTGCGCAGGCAAGGTGAAGTGTTGTCGCGAACTGAATTGGCAGAGCTGGTGTGGGACATGCACTTTGACAGCGAAACCAATGTGGTGGATGTGGCAGTTCGACGGCTGCGGAGCAAGCTGGATGACCCTTTTGATCAAGCCTTGTTGCACACCGTTCGTGGCATGGGTTATGTGCTGGAGGTTCGGGCTTTGGGGCAGCCATCATGAGGCGTTCAATTGCCCGGCGCTCAGCCATTCAGATGTCGATGCTCAGTATTCTGGGTGTGGTCATCATGGCAGTCATGACCTATCAAGCGATTGGCATGTGGCAGACCATGCGCCACGAAGACACCCTCAGTCGAGCCGCTTCGGGCGTCGAGCAAATTTTGCTGCGCAATCGTGAACTGCCGGTTGCTGACATGTGGGCCCGCGTGGATGAGTTGTTGCTCAGCCTGGTGAACGTGCGCGCAAAAGTCCAGGCCGTGGATGGTCAGGTGGTGTACGGTCCACAAATTTTGCTCGGCCAGGTCACACACAAGGTCACCCGGCAATACCCATTGAACGGTCTGGGGGGTAGCATGCCGATGTCCAGCCTTGAGCTGGCGATGGACGTCAGCGAAGATCGACGTTTTCTGAATTTTATGGCATGGCTTTTTAGTGGCATGGCTGGGGTCTGGGCGATTGTTGTGTTGCTGCTCAGCAGCACTTTGGCCCGCCTTGAATTAAAGCCCCTGATCCGCTTTAGTCGAGACATCGCCCAGTTTGATCCGTCAAATTTATCAGCCCGCATCCACCATGATCAGGCACCGGATGAATTGAGCCCTGTCATCGAACAATTCAATCACTTGATGGGCAAGGTTGGGCACTATCACGAGCAACTTCGTTCATTCAATTCGAACGTGGCCCATGAATTGAACACGCCCTTGTCCAGCCTCACCGTGAGTCATGAGTTGCTGCTAAGGGAACGCCATCTGGATCATGCCCAGGTTGTTGACGCGTTGCACAGTCACCTTGAAGAATTGCAACGAATGAACCGCATCATCCAAAGCATGCTGTTCTTGTCGCATGTGGGGCAGGGTCAAACACCAGAATTTGAAACGCTGTCGTTGAGTGCGTTGGTGCACACCGTGATGGATTACATGGAGCCACTTCTGGAGGAACATCAGCTCCGGTGGGTGCTGACTGGTGATGCATTGGTGCCGGTCGATGCTGAATTGATCAAGCGAGCATTGTCCAACCTGCTGTCCAATGCGGTGCGTTATGCCGATGTTGACAGCACGATTCGCATTGAAATTGATCCGAAGGCTGAGGGTCGGTGTGCCCAAGTCATGGTCTGCAACCAAGGTGTTTCCATATCGGCTGAGCACATTCCTCACCTGTTTGAACCGTTTTACCGTGTGGATCAATCGCGAACAGAAAGTCACCGAAATCATGGTTTGGGTTTGGCAATTGTCGCTGCCATTGCGCGCTTGCACGGTGGAGAGCCCATCGCGCGGTGCGACGGCTTGCAGGTCAGCGTGGGTTTTACGGTGAGTCGGCCCAGCGCTCTAGATGGCTGACAGTACCACGCTTAAATCTTGACCCATGAGGGTGGGCCGTGGGCCGATGGTTTCAAACGGCAAGCCGGCGCGGTTAATCCAGCAGGTGGAAAAGCCAAACCAGCCTGCGCCCATGACATCCCATCCATTGGATGACACGAACAGCAGATTTTCCTTGGGCAGGTTCAGTGTGCTGCAAGCCAGTGCATAGGCGGCTGGGTGTGTCTTGAATTGTCGGACACCATCGACTGAAATCAGATGGTGCATATGTGGCGACAAGCCAGCATGATCCAGTGCGGACTGCAGCATGTCGGGTGAACCATTGGACAACACCGCCATGGGCAAATCAGCCTTGCTCAGCGTGCGCAACACCGCCTGACATTCCGGGAAGGCATCCAGCCGGGCGTACTGGTTCATCAATTGCTGCACCAGCGTGTCTCGACCATCCAGCTGGAGTCGCTCAAGGCTATACCGCAGTGCTGCTTCGGTCAGTGCCCAGAAAGACGCGTAGTGGCGGCTGCCCTGTGGTTGTGGGTCGGACAGTGAAACCAACCGTGAATATTCAATTTGCTTGTCCCGCCACAGGTTACCCAAGGCTGCGCCCGAGCCAGGGTAGAGTTGTTCGGCCAGGCGCCCGATCGAATATACATCCAGCAGGGTGCCATAGGCATCAAACACGAGACCTTGAATGGTGTTCATGGGGTGGTTTTCTCGGGTGTGGTCATGGATGGATCTCCCTTCAGCAACAGACCATTGAATTTACGCATCAACTGGGTAAATACTTTACTGTCCACCGACTCTGTGCGGTGCGCCCGCAAATGCGCCACCTCTTCAAAGCTGAGGGGCTCGGCTTCAATCACACCCATGGTCCAGTTGGGGAACAAGCGTGTGCTGGTGGGGGTGATGTGAATGACCCGGCTGTCGGTGTGGCGTTTGTCATCCAGAATTTTGACGTACAGGCGAAGCACCACCGCCTCAGGGCCTTCCAATACCTGCATGAACATGCCGCCGCCGTGCACCAGCACGCCGGTGATGTCCAGGGTCGCATTGTTTTTTCGGGACGTCCGCAGGATGTCATCCAGCAGCGCGCTGTTGGCATGGGGTTTGGCTTGACTGAAGTACAAGAGGCGAATCATGTGGAGTGCTCCAACAAACGATGGTTCAGAATACACAACGAGGAATCTTCCGTAAATGAAGGATTCCCCGCAGTCCAGGTCGATGTAATGTCCGACTGTCCTAGCGCTGTTGTCCCGGCTTGTTTCCAGTGCGGAAGAAAGCCATCACCTCCAGCAATTGATTGGCCTGGCCATTCATTTCCTCTGCCGTGGCTGCCAGTTCTTCGGAGGCCGCAGCATTTTGCTGGGTTTGCTGATTCAGCGAGGTCATGGCCATGTTCACCTGGCTCACGCTGTTGGATTGCTCCGTTGATGCTGTCGTGATTTCCTGCACCAGGTTGGAAGTGCGGTTAATGGCGGGAACCATTTGTTCCAGCAGGGTGCCGGCACGCTCCGCTTTTTTGACGCTGCTGCTGGCCAAATTGCTAATTTCCTGCGCAGCCACCTGTGAGCGTTCAGCCAGTTTGCGCACCTCAACCGCCACCACTGCAAACCCTTTGCCATGTTGACCAGCCCGGGCTGCTTCAATGGCCGCGTTCAACGCCAGCAAATTGGTTTGGTAAGCGATGTCGTCGATGATGCTGATTTTGCTGGCAATCGCATTCATGGCTTCAACCGTATCCTGAACTGCTTCGCCACCCTGCGTGGCCTCCAGCGAGGCTTTGGATGCGATCTGGTCAGTTACCCGTGCGTTCTCAGTGTTTTGTCGAATGGAGTCGCTCATCTCACTGACGGAGGCAGATACCTCCTCCACGCCGGCTGCCTGCGAACTGGCCCCCTGTGAAATGGATTGCGAGGTTTTGGAAATTTCGCGAGCGGCGTTGGTGAGCGAGCTCGCATTTTGGCGAACATCGTCAATCACGTTGCGCAGTCGGTCGATGGTGGAATTGACGTTGTTTTTGACCTCGCCAAACAAGCCTGCATAGTCATTCTCAATGGTTTGGGTCATGTCACCACTGGCCAGCAGTTTGAGCACCCGGCCCACATCGCTCAAGCCCACCGATGTGGTTTGCAGCAAGGTGTTGACATTGGTGGCCAAGGCGCGCAGGAAACCCTCTTTGTCGTCCTCTCGGATGCGCCGGTCAAAGTTACCCTGGGATGCTGCATTCACGATGCTGGAAATTTCATCTTCAATCGAGACCTCTGCAGTGCGGTCGCGCCATTCCACCACCGTACCCAGTCGCTCCCCTTGATCATCGGACACTGGTGAAGCCACCAACCGGAAATGCAGATCACCCACCCGGATGGCGGTGGTGATGGGCTTGGTCAGGCTGCCCAGCAGGTTGCGTTGATGGGCGGGGTTTTTGTGGAACACATCGAAGTTGGTGCCCAGCAGGGTTTTCATGTTGAAGGCGGGCAGCACGCTGCGAATCATCGCTTCATTGCGCGACAGCATGTCGTGCAGGGCGGGGTTGAGGTAGGTGATGATGCCGTCCGCATTGGCAATCATCACGTTGGTTGTCACAGAATCCAGTGCGATGCGGATGGTCAGGTTTTCGCGTGCAATGCGCGCAGCGGCTTCGGCCTGTGCCTGTTCACGTTGCTGGGTCAGCACTTCCTGGGTGCGGTCTTTCCATTCCACCACGGTGCCCGTGCGGGCGCCTGTACCGTCCAGAACCGGCGTCACGATCAAATTGAAATACCGACCGCCAATCGTCAGTTGCGTGGTGTAGGTGCTGGTGAGTCGGTCCAGCATGCCGCGCTGGTGCGCAGGGTTCTTGTGAAAAATGTCGATGTTCACACCAACAATGTTGCGGGCATCGAACTGGGGCAAGTCTTTTTGAATGTCGCTTTGAGCCGTGATCAGCATGTCGCTCAATGCCCTGTTGACATACACGATCTTGTAGTTCGCATCGGCGATCATGACGTTGGTGGACACCGCATCCACGGCCAAGGCCTGCCGTTCGTGTTCAGCGGCTTTTTGCTGGTCGGTGGATTGGGTTTTCAGCCAAGTGTTCAGTGTCTCAGCGAGCACTTTGGCATCGCCATTCAGGCCATCGAGGGGGATTTGATGCGTTGCCGATGCTGCGCTGCCTGGTGGTAAGGATTTGATGCGGTCAATCAGGTGAATCAGTTGGTCGTTTTTGAAAAAATCAAATGCACCCATGGATGGTTTTCCTTCGGACTTTGCGAGTGAGTAGGCTCCGCAGCGATGCCGTACTGCGCAAAGAACTCGGAGTAACCACGTCAGTATGAGGGTTACTCCGTTTGGGGGAATGATGAAAAGAGCGGTAAAAAGGGTCTAATTGTTTCTTGTTTTATCCACGATTGTTTACAAATAGGTGGGTGTTGTTGTCATATTGTCAAATAAGCCCAGGCTCAAATGACGGCCCCCAAACGCACGCCCTGGTTGATCGCCCGCCGGGCATCCAGCTCAGCGGCCACATCCGCGCCGCCGATCAAGGTCACTTTCAGGCCCATCGCTTCCAGGTCACCTTGCAAGTCGCGGCGGGGCTCCTGGCCAGCGCACACCACCACATGGTCAACCTTCAGGGTTTGCGGTTCACCACCCACCTCAATGTGCAGGCCCTCGTCATCCACGCGTTTGTACTGAACACCCGGCACCATCTGGACTTTCTTTTTGACCAGGCCTTCGCGGTGTATCCAGCCCGTGGTTTTGCCCAAGCCACTGCCGACTTTGCTGGCTTTGCGTTGCAACAACACCACTTGGCGCGGCGGTTCTTCCACATGCTCAGTGGTCAAGCCACCCACGTTTTTGTAGCTGGGGTCGATGCCCCATTCCCGGTTGAATTTCTCCAAGTCCACGCTGGCTGACACGCCTTCGTGGGTCAGGTATTCAGAGGTGTCAAATCCAATGCCACCGGCACCAATCACCGCCACGGTTTTGCCCACCGGTTTGCGTTCGCGCAGCACATCCAGATAACCCAATACCTTGGGGTGGTCGGCACCGGGAATGTCCAGCTTGCGGGGCACCACACCGGTGGCCAGCACCACCTCGTCGTAGCCACCGTCTTTCAGCAGGGTTGGGGTGGCCCGGGTGTTCAGGTGTACATGCACTTTTTTCTGTTCAAGCTGGCGCTCAAAGTAGCGAATGGTTTCGTGGAACTCCTCTTTGCCGGGAATGGTTTTGGCAATGTTGAACTGGCCGCCCACCTGGCTGTGTTCATCAAACAAATGTACCTCATGGCCGCGTTCTGCGGCTGTGACGGCCAGGCTCATACCGGCTGGGCCTGCACCCACCACCGCAATGCGTTTGCGCACTGTGGTGGGTTCAATCACGATTTCCGTTTCGTGGCATGCACGCGGGTTGACCAGGCACGAGGTGATCTTCAACTGAAAGGTTTGATCCAGGCAGGCTTGGTTGCAACCAATGCAGGTGTTGATGTCGGCACTGCGGTTTTCAGCCGCTTTTTTCACAAACTCGGCATCGGCCAGAAAAGGGCGTGCCATGGAGACCATGTCGGCACAGCCATCGGCCAATACCTGTTCAGCCACCTCGGGCGTGTTGATGCGGTTGGTTGTCACCAGTGGAATATTCACCTTGCCTTTCAGGTTTTTGGTCACCCAGGCGAATGCCGCGCGGGGCACTTTGGTGGCAATGGTGGGAATGCGGGCCTCATGCCAGCCAATGCCCGTGTTGATGATGGTGGCGCCGGCCGCTTCAATGGCCTGGCCCAGTTTGACCACTTCATCCAGCGTGGAGCCACCTTCCACCAAGTCCAGCATCGACAAGCGATAAATGATGATGAAGTTGGGCCCCACCGCTTCACGAATGGCGCGAATGACTTCAATCGGCAAACGAATGCGCTTCTCGAACGAGCCACCCCAGTCGTCGGTGCGGTGGTTGGTGCGTGCGGCGATGAATTGGTTGAGCAGGTAGCCTTCCGAACCCATCACCTCCACGCCATCGTAACCCGCTTGCTGGGCCAGGCCTGCGCACCGGGCAAAGTCGCCAATGGTGCGCACAATGTCGTCGTGGCTGAGCGCTTTGGGCGTGAAGGGGTTGATGGGGGCCTTCACCGGGCTGGCCGATACCAGGTTGGGCTGGTAGCTGTAGCGCCCGGTGTGCAGAATCTGCATGGCAATGCGGCCACCCTCGGCATGCACTGCATCGGTGATGATGCGGTGTTCGGCCACTTCATGGTCATTGGTCAGTTTTGCACCACCGGCAAACACCACACCATCGTCATTGGGGGCAATGCCACCTGTCACAATCAGGCCCACGCCACCGCGTGCGCGCTCGGCATAGAAAGCGGCCATGCGCTCAAATCCGTGGGGCGCTTCTTCCAGCCCCAAGTGCATGGAACCCATGAGCACTCGGTTTTTCAGGGTGACAAAGCCCAGGTCGAGGGGGGCCAGCAGGTGGGGGAAGGGCGTGCTCATGCGGTGTGCTCCAATGAATGTATTGTTGTGCAACTGGTTGCAATTTATAGCGCAGTGGCTTGATTTATGCAACTGGTTGCATAAAGAGCGAGCCGCACTTAAGATGAAGCTTCCTTGATTGAAACGATGTTCATCCGTGTCATTGCCTCACGCCCTGTTGACTTCACTGCTGGAAAAGCCCAGCAGTGGCCTTGAATTGGCTCAACGCTTCAGCAAATCCATCGGTTATTTCTGGCAGGCTTCGCACCAGCAAATTTACCGGGAATTGGTGCGACTCGAAGAGGCTGGATGGGTGCAGTCCCATGCGGATGAAGGTGCCCGTGGCCGCAAGCGAACCTACGCAGTACTGCCCGCTGGCAAAGCAGAGCTCAAGCGGTGGATGGCGCTGCATTCCGAGCACAAAAACTTGCGGGATGAAATGATGATCCGGGTGCGCGCTGCGGCTGTGGTCGGAGCCAAGGGCCTGGCCGATGGCGTGCAGGAGCGCCTGAATAGCCACCGCGAGCAATTGGCGCTGTACAAAGCCATTCGCAAGAAAGACTTTGAGGGCAAACCCGAAACCCGTGCCATGGCGCTGCAACGGCGCATTCTGGAAGCCGGCATTGAATACGAACGCCTGTATGTGGCATTTTGTGAGGATGTGTTGAAAGAACTTGAATCGACCTGATTCAACATTGAGCACTGCCCACCACATTCGCCAGCAAATCGGCCATCAACCGCACTCGGGGTGAACGGCGTACACCCGGATGCATCACCAGCCAAACCTGACGTTTCACCGGGCAGGCTGGTGAGGTGATGTGCTCCAGGGTTTTGTCTCCCCGTACCAAAAAATAGGGCAACACAGCCAGGCCCAGGCCAGCTCGGGCTGCGTTGAGCAAGGCCAGCAGGTCATTGCTGCGGAAAATGAAGGGCCTGCCATCGGCCACCTTGTTGAGCCACTGCTGTTGCGGAACCTGGGCCAGGCTGTCGTCATACGCAAGAAATTCCCACTCGCTTTCGGGCTTTCGGCAGTAGCCGCGTTTGGCAAACAAACCGTATGAAATGTGGCCGACGGAACGGGCAACCAGGCCTGGTGCATTGGGGCGAGACATCCGGATGGCCAAGTCCGCCTCACCCCGGGCCAGGTTGGCATCCCGTGTTTCACCAATCATGTCGAGATTGATGTGTTGCCATTGTTGACGCAGGGCCGCCAAACCGGGAACCAGCCATTGTCCAACCAGGACCGGCGGGGCTGATATGCGAACCGTGCCTTTCAACGAGGCCACGCCCAGGGCTGCCCTTGAAAATGCTTGTGCTTCCTGGTCAAGCCGTTCTGCTTGGGTGGCCAGGGTTTCACCTTCCGGTGTTAAACACCAGCCTGTGCTCAGGCGGTCAAACAGGCGCACACCCAACGCCGCTTCAAGCACATCCATTCGCCGGGCGACTGTGGAATGCTCAACACCCAGCGCACGCGCTGCACCCGACAAGCTGCCGGCCTTGGCCAGTTCGTGAAAGTAGCGGATGTCATCCCATTGCGGTGATGCTGCCTTGGCGGCTTGTTGCCCTGTGTTTTTTTGCACAATGTATGCGTTTAAAAATGGAATGGTGGTTTTATTCTGCGCAGCTTAATGTGGTCTTGCAAGTGTTGATTATTCGGGTCGCTGGTTGTGCGGTCCAATTCAGGAGCAGACAAATGCGCAGTGTTGATCAAGTGGCCATGGTGACCGGCGGTGGCACCGGTATTGGACAAGCCATCAGTTTAAAGCTGGCCAACGAGGGCTACGCGGTGGCGGTTATTTATTCCCGCAGCAGCGCGCAGGCCCAACAGACGGTTGCACAGATTCAGCAGTTGGGTCAGGAAGCGATGGCCATCGCCGCTGATGTGTCGGACCGCAGCCAGGTGGTTGCTGCAGTGGCGCGGGTGATTGACCGCTGGGGAAAATTGAATGTGCTGGTCTATAACGCCGCAATCACCCGGCAGTTGCCGTTTGAGGACCTGGATTTGATCACCGACGATGTGTGGGATGTGCTGCTGTCTGTCAACCTCAAGGGTACCTTCCACTGTTGCCATGTGGCGGCGCCTTACCTGCGCCAGCAAGCCGATACAGCCATTGTGAATGTGGGCAGTATTGCGGGCGAAACCGGGTTTGGTTCGTCTTTGCCCTATGCGGTTTCAAAAGCGGCTGTGCATGGTTTAACGCGTTCATTGGCGCGGGCGCTTGCACCACACATTCGGGTCAACTGTATTGCCCCGGGCGTGGTCGACACGCGTTGGTGGAATGGCCATGAAGACAAAATGCAGAAAATTTCCGGTGAGCTGCCTTTGCAGCGAATGTCCACCCCCGATGACATTGCAGCGTCGGTGTACGGTTTGTTGGTATCCAAATCCATTACCGGGCAAGTGCTGAGGGCGGACAACGGGCAAACCTTGTAGGAGGGCTGAATTAAAGTGGCGTCATCCACACGGTTTTTGCCGGCGCGGCTGACATCAAATCCGACTGGATGAAACCTCACCGAATTGGTGCTGGAGATCAACGGCAGCAATGAAGCCACATCCTGATTATTTGAATTCAGCCAGTCGACCCACTGATCGCGGTTCAGCATGACGTGCATCCGGTTTGGAAGGACGGATTTTCATGCACCGTTTCGCCGCGCGCATTGTTTAATTTTGCACTGATGGAGTCGTCTTTGGCCCAGTGAGGTATCAGCCCCCAGTGGTGGTTGAGAATGACCCGTTCTCCTTCCCGTTGGATTCGAACCACAGGCACGGGACTGGTGGGCGCGATGTTCTACCGGTTGGTGAACAGGGACTCATCTTCTGTATACCGGGCCTCGAAATATTCCGTCAGTCTCGAAATGTGCCCTTCAATGACGCATCGTCCGCACATGAATGTACCTTTTCCTTGGTGCTTTCATATTCCCTGCCTCTTCAACACCTGTCAATTTTGTGCCGCATGACTCACATCGCGTAATTGCTGGCAAACATCATCAAAGCGGTTGTTGCAACGGTTGGTTGCATTTGATTCGATGGTCTCCAGCATTTCTGTATCCAGTGTAGAGTTGACGTGTTGCAGCACAAAAGTCAGGAAGGCCTCATCTTTCGAGGTGATAGCGATCAGCTCTGACAGATCATTCCATTGGTCTGTTAGAAGTACACCCACGGTATCTCCAATGCCCTCAGCAAGGTACCCATCATCACAACGCTTGAATTTAAAATACCAACGGTACAGGTCTTGCCACGATGTTACGTCGCTCAGTTTATGATCAGCCTCTGCGTATTGTGTGAACCTGCATCGCGTTAATTCTGTGTCTTTGGCCAGTGAAACATTGATTGAAACAATCAGCAAACCTCCGGCAATCAAAGTGAATTGTTTCAAGCCCATGCCAAGCCTTTCATTGTTGTGGTCGAAAATAATGCTGTAGCCTGGATAGACCGATAGTCCGAATTATTGTTGATCTGGATGGAGGTTAAAGGATCTTCAGCAATCAATTCTGAAATGGCGTGCATTGCTTGATCGGACGTACGGATACAGCCCATCGTGGGATGTTGAGGGCCAGGTAATCGTTTGGATGCAGATCGACCAGAGTGAACCCCAATCCCAGCGTGGTGTGGTACGTTGAATCTTAATATTCCATAGGATCCGTACGGGCCATTCGGGTCTGGCTTGTGTGGATATGGCCGTTGGGTATCTATGAAAGAATACGTGCCGTTGGGAATGAACCTCAACTTCGCACTGATGTCAACGTTGTTATAAGCAACCCAGTCGCCTACCAAATTTCCCTGTTGGTCAATCAATTGCAGCGAATGACAGGCACCATCAAATTTCAAAGAACTCATGCATATCCTCCGCAAAATAAATACTGAGGATAAATTCAAGTGACCGCGGGTGACAAATTTAAAGCCCTGATAGCAGAAGGGTGATTCTCATCAAACAAACCGTGCGAGCACCACGGCGGCCAAGGCAATGTGGGCCAAGGTGACCACCACCGACAAACCATGCAATCGCTTGAAGCGCTGTTTGTTGCCGGCATCGGTGGCGGCATTGATGGCGGGCATGAGCACTTGCCGGGTGGGCAGGGTGGTGATTGAAATGGCCGCCAGCAAATAGGCCGACAGCGGATTGCTGGCCCACAGCAAGGCAGCACCCACCGCCGATGTCACCATGACAAACAGGTAAAAGTGGGGAAATACACGGCGCAGTGTTGAACCGGCCTGCTCCGGTGGCAGCGTGGTGAACAGAGCGGCAGCAAAGCCGAAGGAATACAGCACCATGCCGCCAAACAGCAGGGCAACGGTCAGCAATGCCAAGGTGTTCATGGTGTGTTACTCCGTGTGGTGTTGGACTCCAGCCTCCGGGCCAGGGTTTGCAACCGCGGTCGAACTTTCAGGAAACCCCGGTAGGTCCATTCCAGCACCGTCAACATGCCGGGTAGGCGTGCCAATCGCGCTAGCCAGCGCCAACCAGGCAAGCGTTCCCACATGGCCACAAAGGCCGCAGCGCCGTCCAAGCGTGAGCCATCGCTGCGTTGAACATGAAAGCGGGCCAGCAATCGGGCTTGTTCGGCTGCCGATGCCGGGTCGCTGGGGGTGTGGGCACTCACATCCTGAAAACACAGACCGGTGTTGCCCTGGCCATCGGCCAATCGCTTCACGTGGGCGATTTCCCGCTGACACAGTGGGCAGGCACCGTCGTAGAGCACGGTGAGTGGGGGGTTGGGGTCTTTCATGGTGGTGTTACCTCGGTACTGCAACTACAGCACCAAGGTTACCACAGGGTATGCCCGCCGTTCGTCAGGACTTTTGCCCTTCAAAGCTTAAGCCCTCATCGGCCACCGGGCCATGCCGAAGTACTTTCTCATCAAAGAAGTAGTTCATGTTCATGACCCACGGGCGGCGTACACCTTGCTTGGGCAGGGTGGGCAAGGCGCGTTGGATGTAGCCCGCGCCAAAGTCCAGAATGGGGCGGGTTTCCATCCCGTCCTTGGGCAGGCGTGGCGTGCACACAGCCTGTCCTTGTTCGTCCATGTGGTTGAGCAATCGGCAGAAGTGCTCGCACAGCAGTCCCACTTTCAATGTCCAGGAGGAATTGGTGTAGCCAATCGCAAACACAAAGTTGGGCACCTCGTTCATCATCATGCCTTTGTAGGCCACATGGTTGCCGGGTGACAGGGCTTGACCGTCCACGCTCATCTGCACGCCACCCATCAATTGAATGTTCAAGCCGGTGGCGGTGATCACCAAATCGGCGGGCAACTTCTCGCCAGACTTGAGTTGAATGCCGTCGGTCACAAAATGATCAATGTGGTCGGTCACCACCGAGGCCTTGCCCTGCCGGATGGTGCGGAACAAATCACCATTGGGGACTGCACACAAACGCTGGTCCCAGGGGTTGTAGGGCGGGTTGAAATGTTTGTCGATGTCGAAGCCTTCGGGCAGGCGCTTGGCCACGTGCTTGCGGATGTATTTGCGGGCTGCGTTGGGAAACTTCTGGCAATACAGCCAGAACAGGCGCTGCAGGGTAATGTTTTTGCGACGCACCCAGCGGTAGGCCATTTTTTCCGGAAGCCATTTTTTGAACAGCTCGGCCAAGGGGTCTTTGGCGGGCAGGCTCATGATGTAGGTGGGCGTGCGCTGCAGCATCGTGATGTGCGCGGTTTTATCGGCCATGGCCGGTATCAAGGTGACGGCGGTGGCGCCGCTGCCAATCACCACCACTTTCTTGCCGGTGTAGTCGAGGTTTTCGGGCCAATGCTGGGGGTGCACCACCTGGCCCTTGAAGTCGGCCAGGCCTTTGAAATCGGGCGAGAAGCCTTCTTCGTACTTGTAATAGCCCGCTGCGCAAAACAACCACTTGGCGCGAATGGTTTTGGTCAAGCCATCGGCGCAGCGCACATCCACGAGCCAACGTTGCTCGGTGCTTGACCAGTTGGAGGCCAGCACTTTGTGTCCAAAGCGGATGTGCTGGTCAATGCCAAACTCGCGGGCTGTTTCGCGAATGTAGTCCAGAATGAGGTGCGCGTCGGCAATCGACTTCTCATGTGTCCAGGGCTTGAACTCATAACCAAACGTGTGAAGGTCAGAGTCAGATCGAATGCCGGGGTAGCGGAATAAATCCCACGTGCCCCCAATGCTGTCCCGGGCTTCCAGAATGGCAAAGGTTTTTTGCGGGCAATCCCGTTTGAGGTAATAACCCAGCCCAATGCCGGAAATACCCGCACCAATCACCAGTACGTCCAGGTCCACATTCGGTACCATCGTCATTTGTCCACTCCGCTGTCTTGTTGTGACGGGCTCACTGTGTGAGCCTCTGATTTTATTTCAGGTCTTTGTAAGGGGCAGGGTCCAGCGCTGGTTTCATTTGCTGCCAAAGCACATGCCGCATTTTTTTGAAAGGTAAAAAGCGCGAGCCCCACCAAATGCGGGCGGCGTTGTTGCCATACACAATGCGCGGTTCGTTTTTCAAAATGCCTTTGCGCACCTGGTCTACCATGTCTTCAGGGGGGGTGGTTAAAAACTTCTTGGCAAATTTTTCGTGTTTGGCTTCTGACGCGATGTTGGTGTTAATGCCGCCTGGGTGCACCAAGTGAACTTGAATGTCGCTGCTGCTCAACTCAACTGCCAAGGATTCGGTAAAGCCGCGCACGGCAAACTTGCTGGCGCAGTAGTCTGAATTGTTGGGGGTGCCCACCAAACCGAAGACGCTGGACACATTCACAATCGCCCCTTGCTTTTGAGACATCAACTGCGGCAGAAAAGCCCGGGTTCCATACACCACGCCCCAGAAGTTGATGCCCATCACCCGTTCATAACTGTGGTCGCTCATGGCCCACACCGGCGCGCCTTCACCACTCACACCGGCATTGTTGATGACCACGCAGGCAGGCCCCAGGGCATTTTTCACGTCATCGGCAAATGCTTCCACCGTCGACTTGTTGGACACATCCACCACGGCGCTGTGAATGCGCACCCCGGGGGTTTGTACTTTGGTGAGGCGCACGGTTTCGGCCAAGCCATCGGCTGCATAATCGCACAGGGCTAGGTGGCTGCCTTCCCGCGCAAACATCAGGGCATAGGCGCGGCCCATGCCGGATGCTGCACCCGTGATGACCACCACCTTGTCTTTGAAATTTTTCATGGTTTTCTTGTCTCCGGTTATTCACTGATTGTAATGACCGCCGCGCTGCGGGGTCTAGGCTTGTACACGTCAAGAAAGGAACAAAACACGACACAAGGGGGTTATATGCATATTGCGGAAGTGTTGTTCAGGGCTTGTCAATTCGGTGATAGGCTTGGATTCCAGCATTTTGTGCACAGCCACACCAACGCCACACAGGAGAACACCATGGGCTTGAGAATCAATGACATTGTTCCAAACCTCGACCTGACCACTGACCAAGGCAGCTTCAAACTGCATGATTTCATTGGCGACCAGTGGACGATTCTGTTCAGTCACCCCAAGGACTTCACGCCGGTGTGTACCACCGAATTCGGCGCAGTGGCCCAGTTGGCTGACGAATGGAAAAAGCGCAACACCAAGGTGATCGGCCTGTCGGTGGATGGTGTGGATGAACACTGCAAGTGGAAGGGTGATATTGAGTCATATTCAGGTGCCAAGGCCACATTCCCGATTATTGCCGACAAGGACTTGGCGGTATCTAAAGCCCTGGACATGCTGCCGGCCAATGCCTACCTGCCCGATGGCCGAACCGCTGCCGACACGGCCACGGTGCGGGTAGTCTTCATTGTCAGCCCTGATAAGAAACTGCAATTGCAAATGACTTACCCCATGTCGGTTGGCCGCAACTTTGCTGAGGTGCTGCGTGCGCTGGACGCCCTGCAGGCCACCTATGGCAAACCGATTGCCACGCCTGCCAACTGGACCACAGGTCAGGATGTGATTGTGGCGTTGTCTTTGGACAATGAGGCAGCCAAAGCCAAGTTTGGCAACATTGACATCAAGCTGCCTTATTTGCGTACCACGAAATTTCCAGGTTGAACAATCGCTGAAATAGGCGGTAAATACCCCTCATCTTTGCCCTTGTTTCCCCCACAAGCTGCCGTAAGGTGGCTGGAATGGGGGAGATCCGCAATGGGTTTGAAATTTGGGTGGTGGGGCATGGCTTTCGGCCTGGCCCTTGCAGTTCAAACCGGTTGCCTGTCTCGCGCCGAAGCGGCCAGCGGCCCATTGTCGTTGACGGTTGAAGAGCAGCGCTGGCTTCAGGAGCATCCGCAGATTCCACTGTGTTTCTCGGCCGATTTCCCGCCCAATCTGTTTTTGGATGCCCAAGGCCAGGCCCAAGGGTACATTCCCGAGTTGTATGCCTTGCTGTCCCAACAGTTGGGTATTGAAATCACACTGAATGTGGACACTTGGCCAAAGGCTGTTCAAATGGCCAAGCAGCACCAGTGTGCTGGTTTGGCTTTGGTCCGCAAGCTGGATCAGTGGAGATCCGACTTTGTGTTCTCCAATGAGCTGTTCTACACCTACTCTTACCTCTATGTTCGGAGCGACCAGAACCCGGTGATTCACGGGCTGAGCGATCTGCGCGGGCAGCGGGTTGCCTACTTGCGGCATGAAATTCAATCGGAGCGTTTGTTGGCGGCCGATCCTGGAGTGTTGCCTGTGCCGTTTGACGATGCCGACTCCTCGGTGTTGGCGCTGAATCAAAACCGGGTGGCTGCCATTCTGGGTTCTGTGGGTATTGAATTCAAACGCGTACAAAACCAGGACCCCACATTCAAGATTGCGGATGTATTGCCCCAAAGCAAGGCACCCGTGGTGATTGCCGTTCGCAAGGACTGGCCTGTGCTGGCTCAATTGCTGGACAAGGCTTTTGAAAACCTGGATCCGGATGTGAAGCGCCACTTGCAAAACCGTTGGTATGGTAATCGGCCAGAGTTCGAATCGGATGCGAATCCGTTGAAGCTGTCAGCCAGCAGCTTGCTGTGGCTTAAAGGGGCACCGGAGATTCGGGTTCGGCTGGTGGACGCGCCGCCATTTGTGATGAGCCATCCACAGCCCTCGGGTATTGCGGCCATGGTGTTGTTTACCCGGCGAGACAGCCTGGGCATCAACGGCTTGGATTCCCTGGCTGGGCAGCGGGTGGCCATGGTTGCCGATGGACAGATGGTGGATGACATCCTACGAGAGTTTCCAGGCTTGCGCGTGGTCACCGTGGGCAATCCATTGCAGGCCCTTGAAGCGTTGGCCACCGGCACAGTGGATGCCTACCTGGGTGGCTTGACGACGGCCAATTACCTCATCCGTGAACACCATTTTGACAATTTGATGGTGGTGTCGCCGGTTCCAGGCAGTGATTTAAAAATCAACATGGCAGTGCGACCCGACTGGTTGGATTTGGTCAATGTGCTGAATCAGGGGTTGGCCAGCTTGACCCCGGAACAACGAACCCACATTGCCCAGCGTTGGGGCGTGGTGGAGTACAAGCCCCATGTGGATTACACCTTGGTTTGGCAATTCGGCCTGATGGCCCTGACTGCGCTGCTGTTTTTCTACCTGTGGAACCGGTCTTTGTCCCGGGAAATCAAGCGCCGGGAGTCGGTGGAGCAAGAGCTTCGGCAGGCCATGACCTTGGCCGATGCCGCCAACAAAGCGAAAACCGATTTTCTGGCCAACATGAGCCATGAAATTCGCACGCCATTGAATGCGGTGATTGGCTTGGGTTATCTGTTGGAGAAGGGGGCTGACCCTGCTGAACAATTGGAGCAAATTCGCAGCATTCGGGCGGCCAGCGGCGCCTTGTTGGGCATTGTGAACAACGTGCTGGACCTGGCCAAAGTCGAAGCGGGTGAACTGGAACTGGAACACAAGCCTGTGCAACTTCAGGCGGTGCTGGATGAGGTGCAGCACATGATGCAGCCCGCCGCCCAAGCCAAAGGGTTGGTGTTGTCGATGCCGCAGTTCAGGCCGGAATGGCCTGCTCAGGTACTTGGCGATGCCGTGCGTCTGCGGCAAATTCTGTTGAATTTGGTGGGCAATGCGGTCAAATTCACAGCGCAGGGTCGTGTGGATGTGCGCCTGGACATCACCGCAGGCTCGTCGGCCCATCGGGTTCGGCTGTGTCTGGCGGTGGAAGACACCGGGATTGGGATTGCCCCGGCGGTGTTGCCCAAACTGTTCAAACCGTTTACGCAGGCCGACGCCAGCATGACCCGGCGTTTTGGAGGCACTGGTCTGGGCCTGACCATCGTCAAGCAACTCAGCGAACGCATGGGTGGACAGGTGACTGTGCGCAGCGAGGAAGGCAAAGGAACCTGCTTTCGGGTGGAACTGCCATTTGAATTGCCGACAGAGGCTGCGCAACTGGAGCCCAACGGCGCACAACATGAGCCCAGTCAGCCCTTGCCAGCCGGTGATCCGGATCAATTGATGTGGTTGCCCAATGTGCATGTACTGCTGGTGGACGATAGTCTGTTGAACCTGAAAATTGGTCAAAAATTGCTGGAAAGGCAAGGCGCGGTGGTGACCACGGCAACCGATGGTCAAATGGCCCTGGACGTGTTGAAGTCGTTGGATGGTCAGGTGGATTTGGTGCTGATGGACATCCAGATGCCGGTGATGGATGGCAACGCCGCGGTGATGGCCCTTCGAACAAACCCCGCATGGTCTGAATTGCCGGTGATCGGCTTGACGGGTGGTGCCCTATTGAGCGAACGTGAAAAGTCGCTCAAGGCTGGCATGAATGATTACCTCACGAAGCCACTGGACCCGGACCTGTTGGTCCGGGTGGTTCGTTATGCGGTGCAGCGGTACAGAAAACACCCGATTGCCGTGTTGCCCCGCAAGATTGACCGACCTGCCGAAAACAATGGGAGGCGTTGATTTGAAGTGGTAAAACCGATATGTTGTGCCCTATATCCGAGTTATCGCGACTTCGTCCGCTGAGATTGGCAGCCTGCGCTGAATACATCAGATGATCATCAATGAATTGAGTCAGGATGTCCAACGCATGGGCACACGGGATTGGCTCTCGCTGGCGGGTGTGCTGCTGGTGTGCGCCGTGCTGTCGATCTTGGCCGTTCACCGTTTCCAGTCGGTCAACAACGAGCGGCAAACCGATTTTTTCGAGACGGAATTCGGCGATGTCTCTGCAGGCATCCAGGAGCGAATCGGGCTGTATGAGTATGGCGTTCGAGGTGTTCGCGGCATGTTGGTGGCCCAAGCACCTGGCCAGTACTCCCTGCAATCGTTTCGCAATTACATGGCCACTCGAGACCTTGAGCGAGAGTTTCCGGGTGCCCGTGGATTCGGGTTGATTTTCAATGTGTCCCATGACAACTTGAATCGTTTTCAGGCTGAAATGTCGTCTGAGTATGGTGAATTCAAAGCCATTCGAAACCTGGGCTTGCGCACCGATCAGCACTTTGTGATCCGCTACATTGAACCGTTGGAGCGCAACCAGGAAGCAGTGGGGCTCAACATTGCATCCGAACAAAACCGGTATTCAGCGGCCATTCAGTCGGTCATGGATGGACAGGCCCGCTTGACAGCACCCATCACAGCCGTTCAAACCGCAGTCAACACACAGTCCGCGTTTCTGATGCTGTTGCCCATCCAGCGCGTCTTCAAACCGGGCGATGATTTCAACAACCGCTTGAATGCCACGGAGGGATGGGCGTATGCCGTGTTGGTGATCGATGAAATCATGTCCAAAATCAAGTTTGATCATCGTCACCTCGCTGTGCGACTCAGCGATGTCACCAGCCCATCGGCACCAGTGCCGTTTTATCAGTCAACCCAAGTGGATGGCCCGCACGCGCTGCAGCGCAAGTCCACGCTGTTGAATGTGTATGGGCGGCAATGGCAACTGGATGCCGCGCTACTGCCCAGTTACAACAGCGATTTCAAACCCTACAACATGGTCTGGATTGGTCTGTTGACCTTCACACTGTCATTTGGTGTGTTGTTGTTGGTGGCTCAATTGATCCGCGGACGCAATCGGGACGTGGCCGCCAAGCTGTACCAGTTGAAACTGACCTCAGCGATTATCGAAGGCTCGCCATTGGGCAAGGTGCTGGCTGACCTGGATGGGCGTATTGTCGATGTCAACACGCGTTTGCTCGACATGTTTAACTATCGCCGTGAGGAGATTATCGGCGAGGCTGTTGAGGTGTTGGTACCGGAGTCGGCCCGGGCACGTCATCGGGAGCACCGCAAACACTATGATTTTGGCATGCGCTCCATGAATGTGGGGCGCATTCTGTCAGGGCGACGACACGATGGTTCCGAGTTTCCGATTGAAGCAACCCTGAACACCATTGAAGTGGGGCAGCGTCGGTTTGTGTTGGTTGGCATCAATGATGTGACTGAGCGGGTGGGCTTTATTCAGGAAATTCAGCGCATCAACACCGAACTGGAATCTACTGTGCAGCAGCGCACGCAACAACTGCGTGAAGCACAAAGCACCTTGAACAAAATTGTTGATTCAGTGCCCGTCATGATTGGGTACTGGAATCACGACATTGACATGACTTATGCCAACCAGCGCTTGCGGGCGTTTGTTGAACAGCTTGAAAACACTGCCCAATACGATGAGTTGTTTTCAGCCGGCAGTGAGCATGTACAGGCCGCCTTGTCGGGTACCCCTGCGCGCTTTGAATACACGGTGCTGCTGCCAGGGGCCACCCGACAGTACCTGTTGATTGACTACATTCCGCACAAAGAACAGGACGAGCTTCGCGGTTTCTTTACCCTGATCCAAGACGTGTCCGACCTGAAGCAGCTGCAAATGAATGCTGAGTTGACTTCCAAGCAGAAGTCTGCGTTTTTGGCGGTGATGAGCCATGAAATACGCACGCCACTGAATGGTGTTCTGGGCTACGCCAGTTTGTTGCGGGACCGGGTGGAGGATGAGGCCTTGCGGGCCGATCTGGAGGTGTTGCACAGCAGTGCCCAAACCATGACCATGATCCTGAACGATATTCTGGACCTGTCGAAGATTGAAAGTGGTCAGTTCCGGGTTGAGAAAATCCCGTTTGTGGTTTTCGACCAAATTAAAACCTGCATCACCTTGCATGGCATCCCTGCACATGACAAAGGCTTGACCCTTCTGGAGTCCTATCAAGGATTGGGCCGGGATGACTACTTCCTGGGTGATCCAACCCGTTTCAGGCAAGTGATTCACAACCTGGTGTCCAATGCCATGAAATTCACGGAATCGGGCGAGATTGAGGTGTCTGCCTGTTACACACCCAGCAATCAGTCTCAGGGTATGTTACGTGTATCGGTGCGTGACACCGGGATCGGTATTTCCACGGACAAACACAAGGACATTTTCAAACCATTTTTCCAGGCGGAAGATTCAACCTTTCGGAAGTACGGTGGAACAGGGTTGGGTTTGAGCATCGTTCAATCGGTGGTGCTGTCCATGGGTGGAAGAATCTGGTTTGACTCAGTGCTTGGGGAGGGCACCACGTTCCACTTTGAATTGCCCATGGAGCGGGCGCCGGTTCAAACGGATCCAGCCAAGACAGGCCAAGCACTGAAAGTGCCCAGTCAGTCCATTTTGATCGTGGATGACATGCCCATCAACTTAAAGATATTGCGCAAGCTGCTGGAAAACGATGGACACCGGGTGGTGAGTGTTGTCAGCGGAGAGGCAGCGGTTCGGGCTTGTGAAACCGAGAAATTCGACCTGATCTTCATGGACATCAGCATGCCTGGCATCAGCGGTTATGAAGCCACCCGGCAGATTCGGGTGGCTTGTCTTCTCAATTCAGAAACGCCGGTGGTGGCGCTTAGCGGGCATGCATTTGACGAGGACATCCACCAGGCATCGGAGGCGGGCATGTGTTTGCACCTGTCCAAGCCGTTGGACATTGAGCGGGTTCGGTTGGCTGTGGCCAACCATGCCCGCGGGGTTCGGCACTAGGCCCGGGCAAAGTGGCTCAGCAAAAGGTCGGCCAGCAATGGGCTGACCGACTGCGAAATGTAATGCCCCATGCCGGGCAGTATCAAGTGGCGGGCACCAGCGATGGCACTGGCGGTGGCGTGTCCGCCGCTGGGGTTGACCAGTGGGTCGCGGTCGCCGTGAATCACCAGGGTTGGTGCAGTCACTTGTTTCAATTGGGTGGTGCGGTCCCCGCTTTTCAATATCGCGCCAATCTGGCGGGAAATGCCAGCACCGGCCCGTTTGCCGTCCAGACGGTCCCAGGCTTTGCCGGCATAGTCCACAGCCCAATCGGTCTCCACGGTGTACCGGTTTCCAGCAATGTAACGGGCTTTGTCCAGGTAAGCCGCGATTGCTTCGTCGCGGGTGGTGGGTGGTTTGCCCAGGATTTTCAGTTTGCCGCCCAGCGAGGGTTGTCCAACCTTTCGGTTGCCAGTGGTCGAAAAAATGGAGGTCAGGCTCAACACGCGAGCCTGATGGGCACAGGCCATTTCCTGCGCAATCATTCCACCCATGGACATGCCAGCCACATGGGCCTGCTCAATGCCCAGGTGGTCCATCAAGGCCACTGCATCATTGGCCATGTCGGTCAGCGTATAGGTGTTGGCATGCGGTTTTGCAAACAGAATTTCTTTCATGCCCAGCGGGGGCGATGCGTGGCGGAATGAGCGGCCAATGTCCCGGTTGTCCAGCACCACCACCCGGTAGCCCGCCTGAATCAAAGGCATCACCAATTCTTTCGGCCAATAGTGCAGTTGCAGGGTTAAGCCCACCACCAACAGCACGGTGGGGTGGCTGGCGTTGCCATAACTGCGGTAGCACAGGGCTTCGCCTGTGGGCAGGTTGAAAAATGCGTCGTCCTCATGCATGAAGACGGTGCTGGACAGTGTGGAATTGGCGTGTTGCATGGTCATGGTGATTCAAAGACAGGCTTTGAGCATACTGGCTGTTGCTGCATGTTGTACATTCAGCAGACGGTCTTGCATGTCGGCTTTTTGGCATTGAATGGATGTAGGCTTGACCTTGTGGCAATATTGGGCCGCCTGACCCATTTTTGCTGTTCAACCCCTTGCACTGGAGAGTTCTGGCATGCAACCTGTCGTTGCCCCTGCAGTTGCACCCGTGGTTGCGCCCATGGCTGCGTATTCACCTGCTGAAGAGTTGGCCAATGCCATCAGCCATGGCCTGGCTGCTGTGGCAGCGGCTGTGGTGGCGGTGTTGCTGGTGCTGAAATCAGCGTCCATCCTGAACCCAGGGGAATTGGCGGGTGTGGTGGTGTATGGTGCAAGCCTGGTGCTGCTGTTTGCAGCCTCTACTTTGTACCATGCCACCACCAACGCGCAGGCCAAAGCGCTGTTCAAGCGCATGGACCACTGTGCCATTTACTTGCTGATTGCCGGCACCTACACCCCCATGCTCATGCTGACCCTGCACACCACATCGGCCACCGTGTTGCTGTGGGTGGTTTGGGTTTTGGCGTTCGCGGGCATCGGGTTCAAGCTGTTTTTTATTCACCGATTCAAGCGTCTCTCCCTCGTCACTTATTTGCTGATGGGTTGGTCTTCGATTGTGCTCATCCGCGACTTGTGGGAGGCTTTTCCACGGGATGCCTTCTGGCTGCTGATTGCCGGTGGTTTGTGTTTCACGGTGGGCGCGGGCTTCTATGCCGCAAAAAAAGTGAAGTTCACACACGCCGTGTGGCATCTGTGGGTGGTGGCCGGTGCGGCCTGCCATTGTGCCGTCATCTGGTTTTATGTGATTCCGTCCACGGCAGCCTAGGCACCCAGTACATTCAAGGGCACTTTCAGGTAACTCACCCCGTCGTCTTCCGGGGGTGGCATTTGGCCTGCGCGCACGTTGATCTGGATGGATGGAATGATGAGTGCCGGCACTTCCAGCGTGGCATCCCGCGCCTTGCGCATCGTCACAAATTCATCTTCCGAGATGCCATCCCGCACATGAATGTTGTGCGCACGCTGTTCGGCCACCGTGGTCTCCCAACGGGCCGCACGGCCTTGGGGCGGGTAGTCATGGCACACGTACATCCGCATGTCGCCGGGCAGGTTCAATATCCGCCTCATGGAGCGGTAGAGGGTGTGCGCATCGCCTCCCGGAAAGTCAGCCCGGGCAGAGCCAACATCGGGCATGAACAGGGTATCGCCCACAAACACTGCATCATCCAGCACATACGCCATGTCGGCGGGTGTGTGGCCGGGCACCAGCAGGGCAGTTACCGTGGTGTTGCCGATCTGGAACCGCTCGCCGTCGGTGAACAGGTGATCAAACTGACTGCCATCGGGCAAAAAATTTCGCTCCAGGTTAAACAGCTTTTTGAACACGGCCTGAACCTGCCGGATGTTTTCACCGATCGCAATGTTTCCACCCAAGGTTTGCTGCAAGTAGCGCGCGCTGGACAAATGGTCTGCGTGTGCATGGGTTTCCAGAATCCAGTCGACGGTGAGTTGTTCGCTGCGTGCGTAGTCGATGATGCGGTCCGCAGATTGTGTGCTGGTACGGCCTGACTTCACATTGAAATCCAATACAGGGTCAATGATGGCGGCATGTCGCGTGGCAACGTCAACCACGACATAACTGACTGTCCAGGTGCTGGGGTCAAAGAATGGCTGAACATGGGTTTGCATGGCACTGCCTCCGTGTGTGCAGGGTGGGCATTACAATCAATCTATTGACAAATAGTATATAAATATATATATTGATGTCAACTCATATTGATGGAATGAGTGCCATGAAAGTGCAAAACCTGGATCCACAGCGCATGCGCGAAGCCGCCACCGAGGCGGTTGGCGTGTTGAAGCTAATGGCCAATGAAGACCGCCTGTTGCTGTTGTGCCAACTGTCGCAAGAGGAGCTCTGCGTGAGTGACCTTGAAGAGCGCCTGGACATTCGGCAGCCCACCTTGTCACAGCAACTGAGTGTGTTACGTAATGACGGGGTGGTGGACACGCGCCGCGATGGCAAACGCATTTTTTATCGAGTGTCCGACCCGCGCTTGTTACAACTGCTCGCGCTGATGTACGACCTTTATTGTCCAACTGGAGACAACCATGACGATTGACTGGAATTCATTCACTCCGTGGGCCTCGCTGGCCGGTGGTGTGCTCATCGGCCTGTCTGCTGCCTTGTTCGTGCTGCTCAATGGCCGCATTGCTGGCATCAGCGGCATTTTGGGTGGTTTGCTGCGGCCCACGCCTGGCGATATGGATTGGCGGCTGGCTTTTGTGGGCGGTCTGGTGATTGCGCCCGTGCTGTACACGGTGTTTGTGGGCCCTGTTCACAGCCAGATTGACGCTGGTTTTGGCGCCTTGGTGTTGGGTGGCTTGCTGGTGGGTGTGGGCACCCGTTACGGTTCCGGTTGCACCAGTGGTCATGGGGTGTGTGGCTTGTCGAGGTTATCACCCCGGTCCTTGGTGGCCACACTCAGTTTCATGGCGGCTGGTTTCGTGACGGTGTATGTCATCCGCCACGGTTTGGGCTTTTAAGGAGTATTCAACATGACAGCCATTGTTTCGTTGCTGGTGGGGTTGATTTTTGGTTTTGGCTTAATCGTTTCTGGCATGGCCAACCCTGCCAAGGTGTTGGGCTTCCTGGACCTCGCTGGGCATTGGGACCCTTCCCTGGCTTTTGTGATGGGTGGCGCCATCGCCGTGGGCCTGATCGCATTCACGGTGGCGCGACAGCGGAAGGTGTCGTTTCTGGGCGCCGACATGCGTATGCCCAAAGCGAGCGAAATCGACCGTCGCTTGGTCATCGGCAGCCTGATGTTTGGGGTGGGCTGGGGCATCGCCGGTTTTTGCCCGGGGCCTGCATTGGTTGCCCTGGGTTTATTCGGAGTGGGGGCGGGCAGTGCCAAGGCCGTTGTGTTTGTGGCATCCATGCTGGGTGGCATGGTAGTGTTTGAACTCTTGGAGCTCAGTAAAAAAAGCCATTGAACTCAATCCTGCAGTGTCTCGCACCACTGTCTGCCTGGCTGGTGATGTTTAACCTCGGCCTTAAAACGCCAGGTCATTTAACCCCTTGGCAGTCCATCCACCCCATTCGATTTTGGTGGGCTCATTACGTGAGCCCACTGCTTCTCTTGATGTTACTTCACACCGTCGGTGTGCTTTCTCAACCCGCCTTGCTCGGTTTGTCCGTGTGCATTCTGGCGGGCACGGGTACATCATCGGTACCCATGGCGTTGGCTGTTGGTGCCAATCCAATGGGTGTTTCCTCTCGACTCATGGTCAGCGCTGTGGTGGCCCTGTTGTTCATTCCCTTCACCACATTCTGGTTGATGGAAAGCCCCGAGGCCCTTCACCAGGCCGCTCTGGTTCTGGCTGTTTTGTTGTTCGCGGTGGGTTTGCCTTGGGTTCTGGGGCAGTGGTTTGCCCGGCAAAATCGCCCATCGGCTGCATGGCGTGCCCGCCTGGACGCAGCCGGGAACTGGAGTGTGCTGGCCTTGATTGTGCTGGTGGCTGTGCGTGAATTGCCCAAGTTGTCCCAACATTGGGATTTGGCGGCCGTGTCCTTATTGCTGGTGTTCGTGTTGTGTGTTGGGGGCATCTGGGCCGAAGGCAAGAAAGGCCTGGCCATCACCGCACTGATTCGAAACCTCACCCTGAGCATTTTGGTATTGAACAGCCTGAATACGGATTCAGAGGCTTTTACAGCCATGAGTGTGTTTGGTGCGCTGATGTATCTGGCCGCTATTCCATTGAACCGGTGGTCAAGGCGCAAGATGCAGTCTGTTGCTGAGGTGATTGCCTGATGCACACACTCAAAGGCCCGCAACGCATTGTTTGCCTCACCGAAGAAACCACCGAGTGGCTTTACCTGCTGGGTGAAGAGCACCGCATTGTGGGCATTTCCGGTTATACGGTGCGGCCCAAGCGGGCGCGGCTTGAAAAACCCAAGGTGAGCGCTTTTTTGAGCGCCAAGATTGATCAGATTCTGGACCTGAAGCCGGACTGTGTTTTTGGTTTTTCAGACTTGCAGGCCGACATTGCCGCACAGTTGATCCGCCACGGCATCCAGGTGACGGTGTTCAACCAGCGCAGCATTCCGGAAATCCTGGACATGCTGTTTCAAGTGGCCTCCATGGTGAATGCGCAAGCCCGTGGCCTTGAACTGCTGGGGGAGATGCAACGCGCACTCGACACCGTGGTTGCAGAGTCCGCACGCTTGCACCGGCAGCCCAAGGTGTATTTCGAGGAATGGGACACGCCAGCCATCAGTGCCATTCAATGGGTGTCTGAACTCATCACGGTGGCCGGTGGCGTCGATATCTTTCCAGAGCTGGCGCGAGAAAGCCTGGGGAAAAACCGGATTATTGCCAATACCGGTGACATCATTGCGCGGCAGCCGGACCTCATCATTGGCTCCTGGTGCGGCAAAAAGTTTCGGCCGGAGCAGGTGGTGGCTCGACCAGGTTGGGGCGCTGTTCCTGCGGTACAGGCTGGTCATGTGTATGAGATTAAATCGCCGTTGATTTTACAGCCCGGGCCCGCCTGTCTCACCGATGGTTTGCAGGCGCTCAAAAACCTGATTCATGCTTGGGCCTATGGCACACTGAAGCCGTACCACACCCCGTAAACCATGTTCGAGGCGCTGCATGTCCCCATTGATCCACATCCCATTGCGAACAGCCGATCTCGGCAATCAACTTTTTATAAGGTGCAAGCGATGAGCCTGTCGAATATCGTGATTGTGGGTGGTGGTGCTGGGGGGCTGGAGCTGGCCTGCAAGCTGGGCCGAAAATTCGGGTCTGAGTTGGGCCCCCAGTGTGTCACTTTGGTGGATGCCAAAACCTATCACATCTGGAAACCGTCGCTGCATGAAGTGGCTGCTGGGACGCTGGACATTCACCAGGAAGGGTTGTCCTATTCGATGTTGGCCTACAACAATGGTTTCAATTTCGTGTTGGGCAGTCTGGATGGTCTGCAGGCCGACGTTCAGCACATCACATTGTCGCCGGTGCTGGACGATGCAGGTGATGAAATTTTCCCCAAACGAACTTTGCGGTATGACCGATTGGTGATTGCGATTGGCAGCCAGTGCAATTATTTTGGCGTGAAAGGGGCAGCGGAACACACCATTTCACTGGACGGTCCCCAGCAGGCGGAAAGTTTCCGCCTGAAAATGCTCAAGCAACTGGCCATGCTGGACCTGCGCAAGCAGCAAGACCCCTCGGCGAACCTGAACATTGTAATCATTGGTGCTGGCGCCACTGGCGTTGAACTGGCTGCCGAGTTGCGCGAGGCCAGCCATGTACACAGCCGGTTTGGTTTCCGCCATATTGACGCTGCGCGGGATGTGAACATCACCCTCCTGGAGGGTGCATCCAAAATTTTGCCCGTGCTGCCCGATACTGTGTCTGATGCAGCGCAGCGATTGTTGGAAGCCCGCCATGTGACCATCGTGAACCAGTGCAGGGTGGTCGATATTTCTCCCAAGGCGGTGCTGGACGCAGCCGGTAACCACTACAAAGCGGATTTGTGCGTGTGGGCAGCTGGTATCAAGGCTCCCGCCTTGTTGGCCACCTTGGGTTTGCCTGTGAACAAAAACAACCAACTGGAGGTGGAGGCGAACTTGCAGGTGAAGGGTCAACCCCATGTTTTTTCGTTGGGTGATTGCGCAGCCTGTGCTCAACCCGATGGCACTTGGGTCCCACCCCGTGCGCAATCTGCGCATCAACAGGCTGATTATCTGCTGGCGCGATTTGTGGCGGAACGGAAGGGACGCACACCCAGCAACAAGCCCTACGTGTACAAGGACCACGGTTCACTGGTGTCCCTCGGTACCCGAAGTTCGGTGGGCAGCTTGATGGGCAATCTGTTCAAAGCCAGCAACCTGTTTGTCGAAGGCTTCTTTGCTCGGTCAATGTATGCAAGTTTGCACTTAATGCACCACTACGCGGTGTTGGGGCCTGTCAAAACTTTTTTGCTGGCCATGGCCCGTTTTCTGACCAAACGTGCAACGCCTTTGGTCAAGCTGCACTAATGCCCATGGGTCAAGCATCTACTGGGGCTTGCGCAGCGCTGCACTCAGCTGGTCGATCATTTCTGCCCACTCGCTGTCCTGCTCCAAGCCCTCGCGAAGAAAGGCAGCTTGTGACGCACTCCAAAACGGCGCGCGCTCCACGCGGATATCCTCCGGCAACGGCGAGTGCATCCTCAAAAACTCGGCAATCTGATCAGGCTCGGCATCCAGTCCCAAGTGTTTGAACAGCGCTGTGAATGAGTGGTGGTGACTATCCATGGTGAATGCTCCCGGGGCTTGCGCAACCGGCTGGTCGCGCTGCTGACAGCATACGCCGGATTTGACGGCAGGTTTTAGATACCACCAAACCAGTTGTAGCCCTGGTCCTCCCAATAGCCGCCGGTGTAGGCGTTGGCCACAAACAGGGTGGTGATGTGTTTGGGGTTTTTGTAACCCAGCTTGGTGGGCATGCGCAACTTCATCGGAAAGCCATATTTCGGCGGCAGCACTTCACCATCGTAGGTCAGCGTCAACAAGGTTTGAGGGTGCAAGGCGGTGGCCATGTCAATGCTGGTGTAGTAGTCGTCTGCACATTTAAAGCCCACGTATTTGGCCGTGGTGTCTGCACCAATCAATTGCAGGAAATTTGAAAGCCGCACACCACCCCAGCGACCAATCGCGCTCCAGCCTTCCACGCACACATGGCGCGTGATCTGTTCTTCCTGCGGCAAGGCACGCAGTGCATCCAGCGTCCAGGCCTGTTTGTTGGCAATCAGCCCCGCCAGCTCCAGTCGATAGTCGGCTTCATCCACCGTCACAACCTCCTCTTCACCGTAATATGCATTGAACGGAAAGGGCCGGGTCATGTCGGCGGGTGTGTAGGTCGGGGCCAATGCGGTGGAGGAAAACAGGGCACCTTGCACGCGGTCATTGAACCGCGAGACTGTCATCAGTGCTTTCTCGACGCTGGATTCGTCGCTTAAGCTGCAGCCGGACAACAGGCTGAGCGTACCCAAGCCCGAGCCCAATAAAAAACCGCGTCGCTGCAGGTTGGGTGCCATCTTGACCAATGCACGGTTGGCTTCCTGTTGCACATCCGAATCAATACCAAGCAGGCGTTTTTTGTAAACCATCACTGTTCTCCCGTGTGTTCCAGGCCCAGCATGGCCAGCAGTGTGCGCGGCACCAAAGCCACCATGGCCAGGTGAATGACGACGAACAGCACAATGCCGCTCATGGCACCGAAGTGAATCCATCGTGCAGTTTCATAACCGCCCAACAAATCCCTGAGCAGGCCAAACTGAACGGATTTCCACAACACCAAGCCACTCAAAATAACCAACGCAATCAGGCCGAGTACACCCAGATACGCCAGTTTTTGAATGGCGTTGTATTGCAATGGGTTGGCATGGCTCAATTGGCCACGCAGAAATGCGCGAACATCACTGACCAAATTGCGCAGAAGGCCAGTGATCAGCGTGTGACGCAATCGACCCGTGATGATTGAAAAACCCAGGTAGACCAGCAGATTAACCACCAACAGCCACATGGCTGCAAAATGCCACTGCAAGGCACCACCCAACCAGCCGCCCAGGGTGATTTCGGGTGGAAAGTACCAGGCAAACAGCGGCGAGGCGTTGAAAATTTTCCAGCCGCTGGTGACCATCACCCCGATGGCGAGTGCGTTCAGCCAATGCCAGGCGCGAACCCAGCGGGGGTGAATGGAAGAACTGGTGTGCGCCATGAGCAACCCCAAGGGTGGTGGATGCTCGTGAGTTCGGCACGACCTGACGAAAGGTTACACACAGGATTTACCCCGGCTGGACAGAATGGACCGCTTGTTTGATACTGTGATTCTGTTCACGCGTGTTCCATTGATGAAAGCGGTGCGTTGGTTATCCCTGGTGGTGTTGTGTGGTCTGGTGCTGAAACTCGGCATGCAGGCCATGCCGTGCTGCATGGAATGGCCCAGCTTTGAAGCGCACTCTTCAGAGCAGCATCAAGGGCCTGTGGCTGAGGCTGCCACCCAACACGATTTGGCCTCGACGCACGCTGTAGAACCACAGGCCTGTTTCCTGAAGGTGGCTGTGGCCTCTCCGGTGTTGGCACTGTTCAACATGCCAGCCACTCAACATCGCCTTCCAATGTCTCGGCAATCGCTTCAAATGCCACCTCTATATTGGCTGGATGCGGCCGTCGCGCTGCCGTTCAAACCGCCCAAAGCCTGACTCCCCCCGATCGAACTGAAGTTGCGTGCCCCATGCAATTTGGATGGGGCATGGACATGGATTGTTGATGTTGTGGAGAGTGGTCATGGCCCAGTTCAGCCGATGGCAAGGTGCCCTGCGATGGGCACCGTTAATCGTTTTGTGCGCAATGCAGCCACTGTACGCTGCAGATGTGCAGTACACCCTGAACCAGGCCCAGCAGGCACTGGACAATCAGGCCCCCATCGGGCTGGATGAGGCCATTGGACGGGCCGTTGAACGTTCGCAATCCTTGATGGCTGTGGACAAAAAAGCGCAGATGGCCCGTTTGATGGCCAGAGAAAGTCTGGCCGGTGATGACCCTGTGTTGAATCTGTCACTCACGAATTTACCCATCAATGGGGCCGATGCTTTCAGTGTGGGGCGCGATTTCATGACCATGCGCAGCGTGGGTTTCATGCAGACTTGGGTGAGACAGGCCCGGCGACAGGCGCAGTCCGCAGTGTTTGCCAGCGATGAAATGCTGGCCCGTGTTGAGCGTGCGCAACAGCTGAGCCATATCAAAACCGAGACGGCCAAGGCCTGGCTCAGCGACTGGTTGACCAACCAGATGCTGCGCAGCGTTGCGCAACAGAAACAGGCCCTGGATGTGCAATTGCTGGGGGCACAGGCCGGTTTCGAGAGCCATACGCAATCGGCCACGGATGTGCTCAATGCCAAAGCTGCGTTGCTGGAGTGGCAACAGTTGTCGGCAACCCTGCAAGCACAACAGGCCATCGCCCGCCATGATTTGAAACGTTGGGCGGGCACCGATGTGGGGACGGCTGACTTCAATGCAGAGCGATTGAGCCAGACCCCATGGCGCATGGAGGGTTTGGTCACCCAGATTGAGCGTCTGCCCGAGTTGAACATGGCGCAGACCGGCATTGCCAAAGCACAGGCCCAGCTCGCCCTGCGCAAGGAAAGTCTTGAGCCCGATTGGACCTACAGCGTGATGCTGTCAGCGCGCGGATCCCAATTCTCGGACATGCTGACCGTGGGTGCTTCACGGCCTTTGCTGTGGAATACCGATGAAAAGCAGGCTGTCGCCATTGAGGCTGCCCAGGCCGGCGTTCTGCAAATGCAGGCGGAATACATTGAATTGCAGCGCATGCTGCAACACACAGTGGAGCGGCAATTGGTTCAATACCAGAGCTTGCTGACTCGATGGACCATCGCCCAACAGTCCATTCTCCCCTTGGCTCAAACCTTGAGCCAGCAGGCCCAAGCCGATTATGCCAGCGGAAAAATCACCCTGACCACCCTGGCCACAGCCCGTCGCCAGGCATTGAATGCAGAACTGGACAGCCTGCGCCAACAGCTGGAACTGGCCCTGACCTGGGCTGACCTTCAATACCTGACTACCCCGGAGTAACGCCATGAAAAAAAATCACGCCGTGATTGTTGTCTGTTTGGGGGTGGCCTTGGTTGCGGGAACAGCCTGGTGGTTTGGCCTGCAGCATGGGATGTCGATGGCAGGCTCAATGCGTGAGCCTTCATCCACTCAAAGCGCATCCGCTGACCCCAGCAATTGGTCTATTGAGCAGGGTGAGGCGGCAACCAAACGCCACATGGATGCAGGTTTGAAAGCGGGTGATGTGGACCCGGATACCGGTCTGAAAATCCAGTATTACCACGATCCCATGGTGCCGGGTAAACGCTTTGAGGCCCCGGGCAAAAGCCCGTTCATGGACATGATGCTGGTGCCCGCCTACCAAAGCACCACGGGTTCAGACCCGGGTACTGTCACCGTCAGTCCACGCATACAGCAGAATTTGGGTATCCGGACAGCGACGGTCAAACGGGCCAGTCTGAACCCGACCGTGGTCGCACAGGGCACTGTGCAATGGAATGAACGGCACCGGGTGGTGTTGCAAGCCCGCGCCACCGGGTTTGTCGAGGCGCTGGGTGTGAAGGCGGCGTACGACCCGGTCCGCGCCGGGCAAATGCTGGTTCAACTGTATGTGCCTGAATGGGTGGCCGCCCAGCGCGATTACCTGGCCTTGTTGCGGGCTGGCTCGGTGGCTGATGCCGCCTTGCTGGATGCTGCGCGGCAGCGCATGCGGCAGGTGGGTTTAAGCCCTGCTCAAATTGCTTCGCTGGTTCAGCGTCGCGATGTGATGGGCACCATCCCGGTGGTCTCTCCGCAGGCCGGTGTAGTCACCAGCCTGGCGGTGCGCGAAGGGATGACCGTTCAGGCAGGCACCACCTTGGCAGAAATCAACACGCTGGACTCCGTCTGGCTGGATGTGGAATTGCCCCAGACCCAGGTTGGTCTGATCAAACCGGGTTCGGTGGCCACCGTACTGAACCCCGCTGACCCGGCCAGCGAGTTTCCGGCTCGGGTACAGGCGGTGTTGCCACAACTGAACAACCAGACCCGCACGGCAGTGGTTCGACTGGAGGTCGACAACGCCCGGCGTCGCCTGATGCCGGGTCAATTTGTATCAGCCCGCTTGGCGGTTGACGCGCGACAACCTGCTGTGCTGGTACCCCGCGAAGCTGTGATTGACACCGGTCAGCGCACGGTGGTGATGTTGGACCTGGGCGATGGTCATTTTGCACCCCAGCCCGTTCGGTTGGGGCTGGAAGAGCAGGGGCAGGTGGAAGTCTTGTCGGGCTTGTCCGAGGGGCAGTCGGTGGTGTTGTCGGGTCAATTCCTGATTGATTCGGAAGCCAGTCTTCGAGGCCTGGAAGATCGACTGAATGCCAGCACCGGGGTGCAGCCATGATTCGCTGGTTGATTGAATGGTCGGTGCGAAACCGGCTGCTGGTTTTGCTGGCCAGCGCTTTGTTGACAGTCGCTGGTCTGTTGAGCTTGCCTCAGACACCGGTGGATGCACTGCCCGATCTGTCGGATGTTCAGGTGATTGTTCGAACCAGCTACCCGGGTCAAGCACCGCAGATTGTCGAAAAGCAGGTGACCTATCCGCTCACCACCACCATGTTGTCGGTACCCGGTGCGAAAGATGTGCGGGGCTTTTCCTTTTTCGGGGACAGTTTTGTTTATGTGATTTTTGAGGATGGGGTGGACCTGTATTGGGCGCGCTCGCGCGTGCTGGAGTATTTGAACCAGGCGCAGTCCACATTGCCCGCTGGCGCGAAAAGCACCATTGGACCCGATGCCACTGGGGTGGGCTGGGTCTACCAGTATGCCTTGCGCGACACCACTCACCGGCTGGACCTCGCTCAACTCCGCTCCATCCAGGACTGGTACCTGAAGCCGCAATTGAAAACCGCGCTTCATGTGTCGGAGGTGGCATCCATCGGCGGGTTTGTGAAGCAGTACCAGGTGGTGCTGAACCCGCAGGCCATGGCGGCGCGCGGGGTATCGCTTCGGGATGTGGTGTCCGCCATTGAAGCGGCCAACCAGGAAGCGGGCGGCTCGGTCATCGAGTTGGGTGAGGCCGAGTACATGGTGCGTGCCACGGGGTATCTGGCCACACTGGATGATTTCCGCGCTGTACTCATCCGCAGCAATGACCGCGGTGTGCCGGTTTTGCTGGGCGATGTGGCCCGCATTCAACTGGGGCCCGACATGCGTCGCGGTGTGGGCGAGCTCAATGGCGAGGGCGAGGCCGTGGGGGGTGTGGTGGTGATGCGCAGTGGTGAAAACGCCCTGGATACCATTGAAGCCGTGAAGGCAAAGATGGATCAATTGAAGCCCGGCTTGCCCCAAGGCGTTGAGTTGGTGACGGTGTACGACCGTTCGACCCTGATTCGCTCGGCCATTTCAAACCTGACCCACAAGCTGCTGGAGGAAATGCTGGTGGTCTCCCTGGTGTGTGCCGTGTTTCTTTGGCATGTGCGTTCATCGCTGGTGGCGGTGGTGTCGTTGCCATTGGGTATTCTGGCGGCGTTTGTGATCATGCGCCTTCAAGGTGTAAACGCCAATGTGATGTCGCTGGGTGGCATTGCGATTGCCGTCGGCGCCATGGTGGATGCTGCGTTGGTGATGATCGAAAACGCACACAAGCATTTGGAGCGTTGGCAACAGCAGCACCCAGACGACACCCCTGACACAGCCACCCGCTGGCAATTGATGCAACAGGCCGCGGTGGAGGTGGGGCCAGCCCTGTTTTCATCGTTGCTCATCATCACCTTGAGTTTTGTTCCAGTGTTTGCCTTGCAGGCGCAAGAAGGGCGCTTGTTTGCACCGTTGGCTTACACCAAAACCTATGCCATGGCCGCCTCGGCGGTTTTGGCCGTTACCTTGATTCCGGTGTTGATGGGGTATCTCATTCGGGGTCACATTCCCGGCGAGGTCAACAACCCGTTGAACCGCTGGATGGTGTCTGCATATCGGCCCTTGCTCAACCGTGCGTTGCAACACCCGCGATTCACCGTGTTGCTGGGTGTGGTGCTGACCGTGTTCAGCCTGTGGCCATTGTTGCATTTGGGGTCCGAGTTCATGCCCCCACTGGATGAAGGCGATGTGCTGTACATGCCCACCGCCTTGCCGGGTTTGTCGATTGGCAAGGCTGCCGAGTTGTTGCAGCAAACCGATCGCCTGATCAAGCAAGTGCCTGAAGTGGCCTCGGTGTACGGAAAAGCGGGGCGGGCTGAATCGGCCACGGACCCTGCGCCCGTTGAAATGTTTGAAACCGTGATTCAATTCAAGCCCCGCGACCAATGGCGGCCGGGCATGACCCCGGATCGATTGGTCGATGAACTGGACCGCACAGTGCGTGTGCCCGGTTTGAGCAACATTTGGGTACCCCCCATTCGCAACCGCATTGACATGTTGGCCACCGGCATCAAAAGCCCAGTGGGTGTGAAGGTCACCGGACCAGACCTGGCCACGATTTATCAGATCGCCGGTCAGGTGGAGCAGGCGGTCAAACCGGTCACTGGGGTGACGAGTGCCCTGGCAGAACGTTTGACCGGTGGGCGTTACATTGAGTTGACCGTGGACCGCGCCGCTGCAGCCCGTTACGGGATGTCCGTGGCCGATGTGCAGGCCTGGGTGAGTGGTGCCATCGGTGGACAGGTGGTGGGCGAGACGGTGGAAGGGCTGGAGCGATACCCCATTCAAATTCGTTACCCGCGCGAGTTGCGGGATTCACCCGCCGCACTGGCGAACCTGCCCATTCAGACGCCACTGGGGCAGCAGATTGTGCTGGGCGATGTTGCCCGCGTATCGGTTGCGGCAGGGCCGCCCATGTTGCGCAGCGAGAATGCGCGACTGGCTGGGTATGTGTACATCGACATTCGCGGACGTGACTTGCAGGCCACCGTGAAGGACATGCAGCGGGCTGTGGCTCAAACCGTGAGCCTGCCCCCCGGCTATGCCATCAGCTGGTCCGGACAATTTGAGTACCTGGAACGTGCTGCACAAAGGCTCAAGGTGGTGGTGCCGATGACCTTGCTGATTATTTTGGTGCTGTTGACAGCCACCTTTGGCTCACTGGGGCAGGGGCTGTTGATCATGGCCACCTTGCCCATTGCCCTCACGGGTGGCTTGTGGCTGGTGTGGGGGATGGGCTTTAACCTGTCGGTTGCCGTGGGGGTGGGCTTGATCGCCCTCGCAGGTGTGGCTGCCGAGTTTGGTGTGGTGATGTTGATGTACCTTAACCAGGCGTGGAAAGCTCGCCTGGATGAGGGCTTGAACAGCGATGAACACCTGCTGGAGGCGATTGTTGAAGGGGCGGTCATGCGTGTTCGACCCAAAGCCATGACGGTGTTCACCATTCTGGCGGGTTTGGTCCCCATTCTGTGGAGTACTGGCACCGGCAGCGAGGTGATGCAGCGCATTGCGGCCCCCATGGTGGGCGGCATGGTCACAGCGCCTTTGCTGTCGCTGTTTGTGGTGCCGGCTGCATTTTTGTGGATGAATCAGACCTCGGCATACCGCCGCATCAGATTGTGATACACACCCGTCAGCCGCACCACCTCGTTGTGGCGTTGTCCCAGGGTTTGCGTCAGTTCTTGAATGCTTTGGTCCAGGTCAAACAGCAATTGGCGCACGCCGTCGTCTCGAACCAGGCTTTGCAGCCAGAAGAATGCCGCCAGCCGTTCACCGTGGGTGACGGCATTCACTTGGTGCAGGCTGCTGGCCGAGTACAGCACCATGTCCCCAGCGTTCAGTTTGACTGCTTGGGACCCAAACTGGGTTTCAATCACCAACTCACCGCCGTCGTAGCTGTCGGGCTCCATCAGAAAAAGCGTGGCCGACAAGTCGGTTCGAATGATGTGTGATGTTCCGGCGATGGGCCGAATGGCATTGTCCACATGCACACCAAAATGCTCACCACCCCGATAGCGGTTAAACAGCGGTGGATAAATGGTTTTGGGCAATGCCGCCGACAAAAATAGCGGATGTGCACCCAACTTCTTCAGCAAGCGGTTGCCCAGTTGCTGCGCCACCGGGCTGAGTTCTGGCAGCTGTTGATTGACCTTGACCGCTGCCGATTGAGTTCCTGCAGTGGCTTTGCCATCGGTCCATTCTGCTGCGTGCAACGCGGTTCGAAATGAGTCCAGTTCGTCGGCGTTCAGCACCTTCGGAATCACGATCAACATGGTCAAGGTCTCGGGTTGAATTAAAAGTCTTTGATGACGGTAAGCGTTGCAGAGCGGCCTTCGCCCACGTAGGTGAACGGTGAACCAGAACGATACAGTGCAGTGTAATACTCTGTATCAAACAGGTTGAGGATATTGAGCCGGACCTTCAGGTCTTTGGATACCCGGTACTCGGCCATGGCATCCCACACGGTGCTGGCCTCCAGCGAATTGTTGGTCACCGGGCCATTGGGGGTGCCACCGGAAATCTTGCCTTTGTAAGTCACTGTGCCGCCAATCGCCCATTGGTCATCCAGCTTGTAACGGGTTTGCACATTGGCACTGGTCTCTGCGGTGTTGGGGAATGATTTGCCCACTTCACTCGGTGTATCAGACTTCACAATTTCGGTGTCCAACACGGCCAGCCCCGCATTGATGTCCCAGTCGTAATCGATTTTGCCGCCTACGCCGATCTCGACACCGCGTACTTGCAATTCGCCCACCTGTGTGAACACACCCGGCGAAAGTTGTGACAACACATTGCTTTTGGTGATGTCAAACACGGCTGCTGTCAGCAACAGCCGCTTGTCCACCAATTGCCATTTGGTGCCCACTTCAACGCTGCGGTTGCGTTCGGGCTTCACATTGCTGCCGCACAAGCCGCCGTAGTCACACGCCGTGGCATCCAGTTGTTCTCCACTCGCATTCGATGAGGTGCTGTAGGTGGCATACACATTGCCATTGACCCATGGTGCGTAGGTCACACCCACATGGCCGTTGAGAAACCCGTCTTTGTAACCACCCCGTGAGGTGCCCTGGTAATCATTCGGCCCGGTGTAATAGGCATAGTCGAAGGTGTCGTAGCGCAAGCCGCTGAACACCTCCCATTCGCTGTTGAGCTTGGCCGTGTCCAACACATAAGCGGACAGCGTATTGGCGCGGATGGTCGTGATGTTGCTGCTGGGTGTGTAGCGACCACCCTGTTGCAGCCAAGCATTGTTGTTGGTGTTCAGGGGGTCACCGGCATTCGGTGTTCGGAGGCTGTCGACATAGGGAATGTTCTCGGCTTCTTCGCGGGAGAATTCCACCCCGGCGACCACGTGGTGTTGGATGGAGCCCCAGTCAAATTCCTTGATCCAGTTGGTTTGGTTCCCGATGTAGGTATTCTGTTGGTTTCGGTTTTGCGAAGTGGCCCGGACGCACACGCCAGGTGTGTTGACACCCACATTGGTGCCGGCAACGCAAGCACCAGTGCCATTGACCACGCCCAAACCGGGAATGGTTACGATGTATTGGTTGGTCGTTACGCCATACCGCGTTCGGTTTTCAAGGCGGGTACCGTTGCCCAGGTTGTAGTCCACACCGAAGGTCAGAATGTCGGCACCATTGTTCAGAAAATCCCGCCCGTTTTGTCCATAGAATTTTCTCCCGCTGACCGGCTTGCCTGCTGCGCTGTCCCAAGGCACGCCACCGTCGGGAATTTCATCTGACCGAAAATAGTAATAATCAGCGCTCAATTTCAGGTGCGAGTTGATGCGCTGATCAATCGCAACAGCCAGGCCTTGGCGCTGCTGTTCAGCACCATCTCGCGCTGGAAGGTCCCGGTCTGAATACAGGGCATTCACGCGGACTGCCGTGTCGTCCGTTAGTTGGCGATTGGCATCCAGCGTGGTTCGAAATTTATGGTCTGTACCCAAGCCCACTTCCAGCGTGGTGAAGTCGATCGGGCCAGGCTTTTTCGTGACGTTGTTGATGGCCCCCCCTGTGGTACCCCGACCGGCAAAGCTGCTGCTGGGGCCTTTGGACACCTCAATTTGCTCCACTGCAAAGGTTTCGCGGCTGGTTACACCGGGGTCTCGAAGGCCATCGATAAACACATCATTGCGGGCTTCAAAACCGCGAATAATAAAACGATCACCGAATGCGTTGCCCCCTTCACCAGTGCTGATGGTGATGCCGGGTTGCACACGAATCACGTCTTTCAGGTCGGTGGCCCCGGAGTCCTTGATGGCCTCTTTGGTGATGATCTGAATACTCTTGGGCGTCTCGGCCACCGGGCGGGCAAATTTCGATGACTCCATCAACTCGGCTTTATACGGTGAGTCCGCATTGCCCAGCGGGTTTTGTCCCTTGACAGCCTGGCCTTCTACCACTACTGCATTCAATGTCTGTGGCTTGGATTCCTCCGCAAAAGAAAGACCGGGCAGAGCGGCCAGGCCAATGGCGGCGGCCAGTGTGGGTTGCCTCAGGCTATTGGGCTTCCTCAGGCCGCGTCGGGGGTTTGGGGAGGCGTTGTGGGTCATGGCAATGGATCGAGTTTAGTTGAGAAGAGGTGTCATGGTGCCATGCGTCAATAATAATGTAAATAGAAATCATTCTCATTCATGCATTCTGTCGAGAAAATGCTTCGAGTTGTTCATCTGTGGATCAAGCTGGCGTGAGGTTTGGAGGCAGCGGTGCAAACACCAGGGTGGCTTGTTCAAAGCCCTGGGCATTGGGATACTCGCCAGTGGGTGCAAGACCTGTAACCAGCAAGGTAGGTAAGCCATGTCCGCCGAAGCAGGGCATGGTGGGGCGTTTTAAAGGCACAGGGACGGCGGGCAAGGGTTTCCCGTCCATGGTGTATCGGTCCAGACGACTACCCTCCAGAATGGCCACCCAATAATGGCCATCGGGTCCAATGGTCGCACCGTCGGGTCGTTCATTGGCGGTGGTGTATTGGGCAACCAGGGTGCGTTGGCCCAGCACGCCGGTGGCCTTGTTGAACGGGTAACGCCAGATGCACCGCTGCCGAGTATCGGCCAGCCACAGCTGGGTCCCATCGGGTGAGAATGCAAGCCCATTGCCAACCACCAGGTCGGCAGCCTTCAATTCGGCGTGTTGATCTTGGATACGATACAACCCTGCGGTATTCGGTTGACGAGCGTCCACCAGCGTGGAAATCCACACTGCACCGTCTGGCCCCCATTGACCATCATTGAATCGATGGGTGTTGGGGTCATACGGCAGGCTCATGCGGTGAGCTTGAATGGTGGCGTTGCTGCTCGTCCAGTCGACGGTGTATACATCGTGACGGCCCATGAGCAGCCACACATCGGCTTGTGCCGTGGGCAACACGCAAGCCACTTCGTCGGGTAGCACGGTCTGTTCAATGGGGTGCCTGGCAGCGTGGATGGGTGTCTTGCAGCGGTAGAGGATTTTGCTCGGAATGTCGACCCACACCCATTGCTGGTGGGCGTACCGTGGGCTTTCGGTGAGTGAGGCGCCACCCAGCTCAATTGGTGACCATTCCATGGTCCAGTCCTGGGTTACACCGGTTCTCATGCCTGTTGCCAATGTTTCAAGGCCTCAGCAGCACGTTCAGCAACGGTTCGTTCAATCTCTCCGGGTTTCATGCCTTGCAAATTGGCCGTTAACCAGCTGCCACCCACACCTTGAACGCTGGGCAAGGCTTTCCACGCAGGCAGGTCTGCCAACCCAACACCACCTGTGGGAATGAAGGTCAAATCCTGCAGGGGGGCTGACAAGGCCTTTAATGCAGTGGGTCCGCCCGCCGCCATGGCTGGGAAGAATTTCAAGACGCTGTAGCCCCAGTCCCGGGCATTCATCATGTCAGTGGCGGTGGCCACCCCGGGAATCCAGGGTAGGCTCTTCAGATGAGCCTGTTCGGCCAACCGGTTGGTTAGCCCAGGGGAGATCAATAATTGAGCCCCAGCCTGAACCGCATGGTCCATGTCGGCAACTGTCAGGACGGTACCCACAGCCAGCAGGCATTGCGGTACATCGCGAGCGATGGCTTCGCAGGCCTTCAGTGCGCACGTGGTTCGCAACGTCACTTCAATTTGCCGAATGCCGCCCAACAAGAGGCCGTTGGCGATGGCCAGGCCCTGGTCCACGGTATCGATGACCACCACTGGCATGATGGCCTGAAGACTGGGTAGGGGAATGCTGTTCATGACACACCGTCCTCTGACCACAGTGCACCGGTGCGCAAGGCCATGGCGGTGGCAGCCGATGGGCCATAGGTTCCGCTGGTGTAGGGCACCGGCCCCAAACCGTGCTGCTTCAGGTCTGACAATATACGGTCCACAAATTCCCATTGGGTTTGTACTTCATCCCGCCGAAGAAAAAGGCTGAGGCGTCCCCGCAAAATGTCGGTGATCAGGCGCTCATAAGCATCCCGCACCGGAATGCGCCAGGTGTTGAAAAAATCCAGGTCCAGCGACACGGGCTTTAAACGCAGGCGCTCGCCTGGCGTTTTGGCCAACAGTTTCAGCTCCAGTTTGTCGTCGGGCTGCAGGTGTATCACCAACTGGTTTCCACTCCAGTGTCCGCCCACTGGTTCGTAGAGTGGTTTGGGTACATCGCGAAATTGAATGACGATTTCTGCAAACCGCCGGGGCATGCGTTTGCCGGTGCGCAACAGAAAGGGCACGCCAGCCCAGCGCCAGGTTTGCACCTCGGTGCGAAATGCCACATAGGTTTCAGTGCAGGAGTGGGCTTGTACACCGGGCTCATTCAAATAGCCCGGAACCGGTTGGCCTTTGACGTAGCCGTCTGCATATTGCCCGGTGATGATCTCGGGAGTGCTCAACACTTGCGGCACTTTAAGCGAGCGCAACACCTTGAGCTTTTCATCCCGCAGGCTGTTGGCTTCCAGCGAAACCGGGGGTTCCATGGCCACAATGGCCAGTAACTGCAGCATGTGGCTTTGAACCATGTCACGCAGAGCGCCCGCGTGTTCATAAAAACCGGCCCGGTCTTCAACACCCAAATCTTCAGCCACGGTGATTTGAACGGAGGCCACGTGCTCGCGCGTTAAAAGCGGTTCAAAAATTCGGTTGCCCAAACGAAGGGCCAACAGGTTTTGAACCGCCTGTTTGCCCAGGTAGTGGTCAATCCGGAAAATCTGGTCTTCATTGAATTTGGCAGCCGCTGCGGCTTCAATGTCGGCCGATTCACGGGCATTGAAGCCCAGGGGTTTTTCAAGCACCAGGCGCAAGCGCTGGGCAGACCGTTCCTCTGGCAAGCAGGCAATCAAGTCTTTGAATCGGGAAGATGGCAATGCTGCATAGTGCACCACCGGGTGGGGGCCTTGCGCAATGGCCGCATCCAGCGCGGCTTTTGCAGTCGCTTCACCCAAGCGAACTGAACAGGTGGACAACAAGGGTGCCAGCGCAGGCAGGGTGGCTCGGGCAGCATCGTTACCGGTACGTGCCAGAAATGCATCCACTTCAGCCAAGGCCTGCGCTGGGCTCAAGGCCTCTCTTTGTGCGAAGATGAGTCTTGCACCGGGCGAGAAGTAACCCACGCTGGCCAACTGCGCCAAGGCCGGTATGATTTTTCGCTTGGCCAGGTCGCCACCTGCACCGTGCAGCACAAACGTAAACTCGCCCACCGGATTGGCGGGTGAGTCGCTGCCGCTGCCCAGGTTGCCCGATTGATTCATGCAGTCTGCTCCATGTTGATTGGAAATGCCATGTCCACCATCTTACATCCCGCGTTGCTGAAAGTCCGTGACGCGATTGAGGCCCGCTCAAAAAGCGGTCGCTCCAGTTATCTGGACAGCTTGCCAAGCGCTGCGCAGAACCGCAGTGCCGTGGGCGCTGCCAACCTGGCGCATACCACCGCAGTGTTTGAACCACCCGCCAAGCGGGTCATTGCCCTGCACAAGGCGCCACACCTGGGCATCATCACGGCCTACAACGACATGTTGTCGGCCCACCAACCGTTTGCGCAATACCCTGCCCGCATCGCCGAAGCGGCACAAGCCCTGGGCGCGACCACCCAGGTGGCTGGCGGCACACCGGCCATGTGCGACGGGGTCACGCAGGGGCGTGAAGGGATGGAGTTGTCACTGTTTTCCCGCGATGTGATTGCGCAGGCCGCTTGCATTGGCCTGTCTCACAATGTGTTTGATGGCGGCGTTTTGCTGGGGGTGTGCGACAAGATTGCGCCGGGCCTGCTCATGGGGGCTTTGGCATTTGGGCATTTGCCGTTTGTGTTTATTCCGGCTGGCCCCATGGAAACCGGTTTGAGCAATCCCGAAAAAGCCCGCATTCGCCAGTTGGCGGCAGAGGGCAAAGCCGGCAGGGATGAATTGCTGCAGGCCGAGGAGCGGGCTTACCACAGCCCTGGCACTTGCACGTTTTACGGCACGGCCAATTCCAACCAGCTGATGCTGGATTTCATGGGTTTGCAGTTTCCGGGCGCTGCGTTTGAGTCCCCATTTGGTCCACAACGGGATGCGGTACTGAACGACAGTGTGCGGGCTGTGGCCAGTGCAACGCGCAACCCCACTTTGGCTTTGGGGCATTTGGTGAATGCCGCCAGTTTGGTGAATGCCTTGGTGGGCCTCATGGCCTCGGGTGGTTCAACCAACCACACCATCCACTGGCTTGCAGTGGCCCGTGCTGCTGGATACACCATGGATTGGACCGATCTGGATGCCATTTCTGCCGCAGTGCCATTGTTGTGCCGTGTGTATCCCAACGGTGTGGAAGACGTGAATGCATTTCAGGCTGCAGGCGGCACAGCAGGTTTGCTGGCCACGTTGATGGATGGCGGTTATGTGGATGGCACTGCCATGACCGTGTGGGGTACTTCTCTGGCGGATACGGTGGGTGAAGTGGAACCCCAACGTGAAATTTTTTCGGTGCGCAAACCCCAGGCCACCCGGAATCCGGATGTGCTTCGCCCTTGGAACCAGCCTTTTCAGCCCGATGGCGGTATCCGATTGTTGACCGGCAATTTGGGACGTGCCGTGTGCAAAGTGTCTGCCGTGAAGCAAAACCACCGGGTGGTTCAAGCGCCATGCCGTGTATTCAATGATCAAGCACAGGTGATCGACGCATTCAAGCGGGATGAGTTCCAGTCGGATGTGGTGGTCGTGGTGACCCACCAAGGGCCAAGGGCCAATGGCATGCCGGAGCTTCACAAATTAACCCCTGTCCTCGGCGTGCTGCTTGATCGGGGCTTGAATGTGGCCTTGGTGACCGATGGTCGCATGAGCGGTGCCTCGGGTAAAGTGTTGGCGGCCATCCACGTGTGCCCAGAAGCGGACAGTGGTGGCCCGCTGTCCAAGCTGCGTGACGGAGACTGGGTTTCTGTGGATGCCGTTTCCGGTGTGTTGAACACCGACGCCGATCTGGATAGCCGGGCATCATCACCGAAACAGGCTCAGGCTGTGAGCCTGGGGCGTGGTTATTTTCAGTTGTGGCGTCAGCACGTGAGCACAGCAGAAGAGGGGGCCAGCGTGTTGTTTGAAATACCGGGTGAGCAGCCTTGAAAATGGAAGGATTTGTCGGGTTTTTTGCTTGAGTTCGGGGCAGCCCTCTGCCATGATGGTGATACCCCTACTCATATCAAGGATATTGCCATGACTGTATGCCCCATTGCAGTGGCTGTTGGTTGCCAGAAATGCCCCGCATTCAAGATTTGCCCAGCCAAAAGTATCCTGGGTGACCAGCCCAAGAGCAACGCACCGGTGAAGGACGAGAAGAAGTCCTGAGTTGTTGAGTATCGCCGACCATGGTCAATTGCCGGGTCGGTTATTACCCCTGGCGGTACTGTTACTCATCGAGGTTTATTGGCCTCCAGCAGCTCCGGTAGCCCAGTCCGAACGCCCCCCGAATGTAAAGGTTGCCCCGCGCATTGTCGAACTGTCCCGATCAGCTCTCGTTTTTGTCCGCACACTCACCCAAACCCGCGTCAAACTTGCACCGAATTTTCTTCAGCAGCTTGGTCATCTCCGCGTCGTAAAAGCCTTCCTTGGTCATCTGGATTCGGGCTTCGCGCATCAGCACTTCGTACTTGGCATGGTCTGCTGGTGGAATGTCCAGCCATGCGGCTGCTGGAACAGCTTTTTCAGCAATGTCGACCAGTTTCACAGCGCGGTCAAACTGCTTTGAAACCCACACCCGGGACTTGGCACCGAAACCCTCCGGAAATTTGTCTTTCCGTATGATGAGGTTGGCCGTTAGTTGTACCAGCGAAAAACGGTAAATGCCACCTTTTTGACCGATGCCTTTGTAGAGTTCAAGCGGTTGGTAGGCAATGGCCGGTGCAGCAATAATGTCCACTTGGCCGTTGTTGAATTTGCTGCCAAAGTTGATCACCTCAGACGACACGGGTTGTGCGCCCAATTGCTGCACCATCTTGGCTTGCGACTTGTCGTAATCCAGCACCGCGATTTTTTTGCCAGCCGCTTTTTCCACCGAGTTGATGCTGCGATCGTTCACCATCACATAAGCGGCACCAATCGGCAAAATACCCACCACCTCAAAATGCCCTTGCGTCATCTTGGGGGCGAGTTTCGGATTGTTGGTCAGGTCAATAATCGCCTGCAAGTGCTTGTAGGTGGGCACTGCACCAATCGAGTCGATGCTGCCCACAAACTGGTTGAACTGCCGTCCACGCAGGGCAGAAATGGCCACCGCGTCGCACTTGCCTGTCTTGAAATCCTCCGCCACCAAGCGCTCATCCACGTACGCTTGCAATTCAATGTCGGCGCCCCATTCCTTGGCGGCCACCGCATAGTCACGGGCCTGGTTGAAGGCGGGGCCATTGCGTCCAGCAATGTCGAAAATACACATTTTGGTGGGGGCGGCAAAGGCGCTGGGCGCAATCAACAGGCCGGTGGCCAACGCCAGCAAGGCGGCGGTTTTGTTCATGATTATTGTCTCCGGATAACGATGGGGAACGGGCTTACAGCCTCTTGTTGCCATCGGAGTATGGCAGCGCTATCCCCAGGACGGCAAGTATCGGCTGCGAATGGAGGCGAATTCGGATTGGATTCACATTCCCCGTCTACAATGGCCCCATTCGATGTTTTGTCTTTCGCCATGAACCCGCACAACACCACGCCACCGTCAAAACAGGCCGTTGCCGAACAAGCGGCGGTTGAACAAAAAATGGGCTACTTTGCCCGCTTGTTCGCCCGTTGGGCGGGACACAAACATGCGCCGGCCTTGCTGGCTGTGATCAGTTTCATTGAGGCATCGTTCTTTCCGATACCGCCCTATGCCATGCTCATTCCCATGTGCATTGCCAAACCGGAGAAAGCCAAGTGGTTTGCCTTGGTGGGCACCGTGGCGTCCACTGCGGGGGGACTGCTGGGCTATGCCATTGGGCATTTTGCGGCCGATTGGTCGCGTGAGTTGATCGCTCAGTGGGGCTACACCGGCGCTTTTGCAGCCACGGAGGCCTTTTTCAAAGAGTGGGGTGGTTTGTCGATTCTGGTCAGTGCCATCAGCCCCCTGCCTTACAAGGTGATGACCATCACATCGGGATTGTTCGGCATGAACATCGCGGTGTTTATTCTGACTTCTCTGCTGGCGCGGGGTCTTCGCTTTTATGTGGCAGCGTTGTCTGCGGCGAAGGCAACGGAAGTGATTCAGAAACGGATGGCATTGGACCCACGCCGTTCGGGGGGCTAACGTCCACAGCGTTGGGGGCATCCACCTGGTTGGCGATGTTGCACGCGGTGTTGGTGCCCACTGAGAAGCGCTGCCCGGTTTGGGTTTCAATTTCCCGAACGGCGGCGCACACATCCATGTGGCGCTTTTCCAGGTGTTCGATGGCGGCCTCATTGGCACGGGTTTCGGCCTGTCGTACAAAGGCCTGAAATTCAGGGTGCGCAGCGTACCGACCCAACAACGTCATGAATCGCTGGTCACCATCACCGCCTTGCTCAGCATGGATTTTTTTCAGCAGCTGGTGGGCTTGCCGCGGGTCTTGAAAGCGCACGTGGGTCAGTTCATGCACCAGCACAAACCGCATGGCGGGCTCGGTTAGCTGGCTGGCAAATGGCTCGTCCATGACGACATGGTGATTGGCTTTGGCATAGGCATACAATTGCGTGTCTTCCAGCCCCAAGCGTGAATAAGGCACTTCGTATTCATTTCGCAGTGTCTCAAAGAGCTGCACCATGCTGACCAGGTCCTGTTTGGGCTCGGGTTCCAGCGTGCCGCAGGCTGACGTCAGCATGAGCAAGGCGATGGCAGACACATGAAGGGCGGGGCGATGATTCACAGTGCTTTCCGGGCAAAGTGCAGAAAAAAGACACGCACGTGTTGCACCCAGTGTACGCAAATTACGGATGATTGTGTTTTCAGTGCTTGACCTTGCCATGGTGGTAAGGCTGATCATCATTCTTGTTGTTGCACCCAGGAGAACTCCATGATTGAGATGACCGTAAACGGCATGACCTGTGGCCATTGTGCCAGCCATGTTACAAAAGCCATTGTTGGCCTTCATCCACAGGCCAAGGTACGCGTGGACCTGCCTTCCAAAACCGTGACGGTGGACGGTGAGGTGGATCTGGATGAGGTCAAAGCCGCGTTGGCCGACGATGGCTACGTCGTAACCGGTGTGAAAGCGCTGTAATCAAGGTTTCATGCACCAAAGCCAGAATTGCGGCCTGTTTATCCCCCAAATGGTTTGACGGGGGCGTCAACGAAGCAGCTGAGCAGGGCGTTAGCTTTCTCAGGTTCGATTCTCTTTGCAGGTTTTTCCGCATGAAGCACGCATCCTTGTCTGCCCTGCTGGCCTCCAGCGTGGCCATGACCGCTCCGGCCCTGGCCGATGAAGGCTTGCCCGGTTTTTCCAAGAAATCCAAATACACCGACCGACGGGAAGAAAGCTGGCTGGGGGCGAGCCCGGTCAAGCCAGACATCCTCGCGAGTGAGCTGAAAAGGCTTCCCGGCGCTTTGGCGGCTGTGTCGCTGTTGACATCCGAGGACAAGTGGACCAGTTCGTTTCGCGATGGTGGGTGTGCGGTCAACCGTGCACCAGCCGAGCGCTTGATCGAAGAACCTCACCACAGTTGAGTCCACTGCGCTCTTGACCTTGCCACCGTGGCACACTTCAGGATGATGTTCCGTTTGATTGATTCCGGAGAACGCCATGAAGCTGTACTACTCCTCGGGAACCTGTTCCCTGTCCCCCCGCATTGTGATTGAAGAGCTGGGCTTGCCCGTCTCGGCCGTTGCGGTCAGTTTGAAAACCCACACCTTGGAAGACGGCAGTGATTATTACGCCATCAACCCCAAAGGCCACGTCCAGCTGTTGGAGCTGGACGGCGGCGAACGCATCAGCGAGGGCCCGGCCATTGTGCAATACCTGGCCGACTTAAAACCTGAATTGAAGTTGGCCCCCGCCAACGGCACCTTGGCCCGAACCCAATTGCAGTCGTTGTTGGGTTTCATCAATTCTGAAATTCACAAAGGGTTTTCACCGCTGTTTGACCGTGAGTTGTCGACCGAGATCAAGCCGCACTTCCGGAACAAGCTGGGTAAACGTCTCACTGACATCGTGGAATTGCTCGGCAGCAACACCTACCTGATGGGCGAGCAATTCACCGTGGCCGATGCCTACCTGTTCAACGTGTTGGGCTGGTGCGGGTTTGTGGGCGTGGACCTGCCTGGTGGCTGGCCCGCCCTGGAGGCTTATCGCCAGCGTGTGGCACTACGGCCCGCCGTGCAGCGGGCCATGAAGGCAGAAGGCTGGATCAAATAAATCGACCCTCAGTGTGATCCTTTGCCGCCCGGTGCGCCCAATTCATCCAGAATGGGGCAGTCCGGGCGGTTGTCCCCATGGCAACAGTGCTGAAGGTGTTGAAGCTGTTGTCGAATGGACTGTAGTTTCTCAATGTCTGCGTCCAATTCAGCGATGTATTGCTGGGCCAGCTTTTTGACATCGGCGCTTTTGCGCCCCTGGTCTTGCCACAAGGCCAGCAGGGTCTTGATGCGTTCAATGGAAAACCCCAAGTCTCGGGACCTGCGAATGAAGCGCAGGGTTTGCACATCCCGGTCGTTGTACTGGCGGTAACCGGAGAAGGTTCGGTTGGCCTCGCCAATCAATCCGATGCTTTCATAGTAGCGGATCATCTTGGCGCTGATGCCCGTGTGTTTGGACGCTTCTCCAATATTCATCATGGGGTTCAATTCCTTAATGGCCCTTGTTTAAAACATCGGCTTTGGGTTTCCAGCGCTTGAGCAAGAGCGCATTGCTGACCACACTCACGGAGCTCATGGCCATGGCCGCACCAGCCAGCATGGGGTTCAACAAACCCAAGGCAGCCAACGGAATGCCGACTGCGTTGTACACAAAGGCCCAAAACAGGTTTTGGCGGATTTTGCGGAAGGTGTGGCGCGAAATGTCGATGGCATCGCCCACCAGGGCTGGGTTGCCCCGCATCAGCGTAATGCCAGCCGTGTGCATGGCCACATCGGTGCCTGTGGACATGGCAATGCCCACATCGGCGGCAGCCAGTGCGGGGGCATCGTTAATACCGTCGCCCACCATGGCCACCACCTGGCCTTGCCCCCGCAGTTCGCTCACGACGGCTGCTTTGTCTTGAGGCAGTACGTTGGCGCGAAAGTCTGTCAGCTTCAATCGCTGTGCAATGTTGTCCGCAGCGCCGGCATTGTCGCCGGTCAGCATCACGCTGCGCACACCGTGTTGCTGTAACTGCTGGATGGCTTGGGCTGCCTGGGGTTTCAATGTGTCACCCAGGGCAATCAGGCCCAGCAGGGCATGGTCCAAGGCCAGCCAAGACAGTGTTTTCCCCGCCGCTTCATGGGCTTGCCCTTGCTGGAAAAGTGAGTCCAGATCAACGCTGTTGTCCTGCATCAGCCGTGCATTGCCCAACAACACGCGTTGCCCGTTCCATTGGGCCTCCACGCCGCGCCCTGGCAGGGCTTTGAGGTTTTGCACCGTGGGCCATTGCAGTTGTTCTGCCTGCGCTTGCGACACAATGGCTTTGGCCAGCGGGTGATCACTGTGGGCCTGGACTGCTGCGGCCAATTCCAGGACTTGATGCGCATCCCAAGCCTGGGCGGCTGCATCCACGGCGACCACGCGGGGTTTGCCTTCGGTGAGTGTGCCTGTTTTGTCGAATGCGACCACGGATATGCGGTGCGCCAGTTCAAGCGCCTCCGCATCCTTGATCAAAATACCGTGTTGGGCAGCCACGCCTGTACCGGCCATGATGGCCGTCGGTGTGGCCAGCCCCAGGGCGCAAGGGCAGGCAATGACTTGCACCGCCACCGCGTTCAACAGCGCCTGCTCCCAATCGCCCGTTAACCAACCCCATGCCAATAAAGTCAGGACTGACAGCACCAGCACCACCGGTACAAACACACTGCTGACCTGGTCCACCAAACGTTGGATGGGGGCTTTTTTGGCTTGGGCATCTTCCACCAGTTGAATGATGCGGGACAACACCGTGTCGCTGCCGATGGCGGTGGTTTCGATCAACAGTACCCCATCGCTGTTGATGGCACCGCCTGTGACTGTGCTGCCCACCTGCTTGGTGACGGGCAGGCTTTCACCGGTCAGCAACGATTCATCCACATGGCTCTCGCCGTCGCGCACAATGCCGTCCACCGCAATGCGGTCGCCAGGGCGCACCACAATCAAATCACCGATGCGCACTTCATGAACCGGGATTTCCGCTTCCAGCCCGTGGCGACGCACAATGGCCGATGTCACCTTCAGAGCCTCCAGTGCCCGAAGCGCCTCGACGGTTTGGGCTTTGGCCCGGCCTTCCAGGAATTTTCCCAGGAGTACCAAGGTGATGACCACCGCAGATGACTCAAAGTACAGGTGGGGGACCATGCCCTCATGGCTGCTGTGTGCAAACACCAAATACACCGACAGGCCATAGGCAGCACTCGTGCCCAGGGCCACCAGCAGGTCCATGTTGCCAGCGCCAGCTTTCAACGCTCGCCAACCGGCCTTGTAAAACCGGGCACCCAGCACAAACTGAACTGGGGTTGCCAGCAGCCATTGCAACCAGGCCGGCAGCATCCAGTCGATGCCAAACGGCATCCAGAGCATGGGTAGCACCAATGGAATGCTGAGGGCGGCAGCGGCGGCCACTGGCCACCAGGCTGGTAGCCCAGGCGTGGACGTTTCACTGGCAGAAGGTGCCTGGTCATGGTCCACCAGGCTGGCGTCATAACCTGCTTTTTGAATCGCCTCAATCAGTTGTGCTGGGCTCACACCCTGCGCCTCAATCTGGGCTTTCTCGGTCGCCAGGTTGACGGTGGCTTCCCGCACACCGGGTACTTTTTTGAGGGCTTTTTCAACCCGTGCCACGCACGAGGCACAGGTCATGCCCTCGATGCGCAACACCGTTGGATGCGGGTTGGTGTTGGTGTTCATGGCGTTCTCCATCAGTCGATGGACTGACTTTGAACTTTACCATGATGTCAAGGTCAAGCGGTTTTGGACGGTGTCCAGCCGGGTGGCAACCACAGGCACTTCAATTTGTTGAGCAATCCCGGTGCCTTGCCCACTTTTTGGAGCAAATGTACCCAACCCATGATGCCCTGTTTGAGCGGGTTGGTTGAGAGCACGGGCGTGAGGGTGCCATACACTGGCGCCACGCCGGGCTGAAAGTCGCGAAAGGTGCCGAACCAGCGGTCCCACACAATCAAAATCCCGCCGTAGTTGCAGTCGTGGTACGCCTCATTTTTGGCATGGTGCAAGCGGTGGTGCTGGGGGCAATTGATTACACTAGAAAACGGGGTACTTAAGTAACTTAACCTCCAGAACACAGCATTTACGTGCCTTACAGCTTGTAGAGTGGTTTTTTGACAGATGGAAAAATGTCAAATCCTTTTTTTTCATTGGGTTATACTGGCTATAGAAAAAAGAGGTAAAAACATTGGAGACACAAATTCTGATTGGAAACTTACGAACCATCGTGCAGACGCATGATGGGATAGTACTTTTCCCACAATCACACTTTCTGAATTTCTTAGGTAGTTCCACTTCTCCTCCCAAAGTAGACTCTCAAATTAAATATCACGATGCACTTAAATCGTTTGAACTTTTTCTTTCGCTAGAAGGAATTACGATTGAAAAAAATATTCTTGAAAAAGGAATATATCTAGATTCTCACCAAGCCCTAAGATTGAAATATTGGCTTGGTTTTACATACAACTTCATGAAGTCTTGCAGGCAAATTCCAGGCAGACTGATGAATGCTTATGCGAGAGAGGCACAGCTCAGAAAAATTCGTTTAATTACGAAAAATGGTAGACCATCGGTAGACGCAGCTTATGTTGCCTTGAGTACATACTCTCAGCGTGTGCAAGTAGTGTCTTCATACCTAAAACATCATTACCGATTCTTTGGTAAAGAGATGGTTAACTTCGACAGATCCGGTTCTCTTCGTAACGAGCTGGATGAGATTTTAAAGATCCTTAAAGACGCCGTACCAACTGGGAAGCCCCATGAATCACAAATCAGCTCGTACCCTCAAAGTCGTTGGTACCAAATAATCGAATTGATCGCACTAAAGCCTGAAGAAGCCTTTCTAACAAGAGGCGGTAAACCCTCCACTAACCTCATGAAGCATCAATTAGTCGCATTGCTCTGTAGCGAGGGATTACGCCGTGGCGCTGTGGCTAATTTGAGAATTCAAGATCACAAGGATGACGGGATGTTGCTTGTCCGCGGTAATGAGCAGTACTGGTATCAAGTCAACGGTGGCAAAAGAAAACGTGGCACAGCAAGTCTAAAACAAAGATTTGCCGACCCTCGAGAATCAGTTTTCCATTTCATGATTAATCCTTTAACTAATTTCTTTTTCAAGCAATATTTGACTCAGAGGAAAAGAATTGTTGATAAATACGGCTCTGACAGAACACACGGCTTCTTATTTATCCAACCTAGCTCAGGGCTACCATATACAAATCGCGAACACGTCACAGAGACCTTTAGACTTTTGAAGGAGGGCTTATCTGCAAAACAACTTCTAAAAATTGACGATTCGGACCCCTTCATTACAGATACGGGCAACAACGAATATGAGTGTCGACCGCATGTATTTCGTCATAGCGGCGTGTGTGAGCGCGCAATAAATTGGTTTCACACTGGATCGAGAGCGGCGAGGATCGTTCAGGAACTCGAAAAGATAAATGCACCAAGACACATCATCGACGAGCTCAGAACCATCGAAATTTCAAAAGATCTAAGTGCACTAGAAAAGTACCTAGTCCAAGTTTTTGGCTGGGCTCCGGAAAGTGAGATGGCTGCTTTGTATGCGAAACGAGTGGAAAAAATTTTTGCAAACGGTGTGCGATCAGATTTCCATGACCTAGTTATTGAACTCAAGAATAGAATTCTTGGTAGTAACCATGCATAAAAGCAAAACTAGCACCATTTTTCATGAAGAAAATGATGATCTAATTTTCTCAATAGTGCACAAAGAAAGACCTTATCAACCTTTCAATTTGGACTATCGCAACGGCCTAAAAAACTACAGTAGGAGATGGCTTCTGCTTCTTAGGTTATGTACTGAATTTGAGGCAACAAGGAGTCCCGCGCTACTAACCTTCCAAGGCTACCTAGAGAATTTTAACGCGCTGATTCAAATTCACTTCGAGGATGGAATAAAGGACCGTCTCTCGTCATTTGACATAGCCTATATCAACGCGAAGCTGCCAGAGAGGTTTAAACAGAGGGGTATCAAGTCCATTTTTGAGCGAGCGTTCGACAGAAAAGATTTAGGCAGAGAGTTATTTGATGACACTGTGAATAAGAGAGTCATAGGCATACTAAAACTAAAACAAGACTCTACTAAGTCGATGGTTACGTCGATTGTTAGCAAAGCAATGTCACCCGCCACATACGCGTCCATATGGGCTCAGTTAGAAACAGCTTTAGCAGACGGCAAAATTTCGAATCAACATTTTGTTTACTTCGCAACACAAGCATCAACTAACGCGCGCGATGCCAATCTTTGGCCATGCAAGGTATCTGATCTCATACAGTTAAACATAAAAAATTCGGGTGGCCACGACGAAAAGGAATGGTACCTTCGAACCTATCTCGCAAAGGCCCGACTCGACAAAGCACGAGACAAGGGTTCACTGCAGCCTTTGCCAAGAGAAGTAGGAGATAGATTAGATCTTCACAGGAAGGAAGTGATCTTTAAATTAGGGCGATTCTTCCCAAATCATCTAGATGAGATCGCTCTATTTCCTAGTTTCCTTTGGCAAGAAATAATCGATCGTACTGATACGAAGCGAACACCTAGTCCTGGGCATGCTACAGAAGCTAACAAGCTTGAGTGGATTGCCCTACTTGGCAGGTTTGCTAGACCTGGACAAATGAGCAATAGTTACCTTAACCCAATTAGAAAACTGGTTGGGCACGGAGTAATTGGTACCAGCGTAATTAGGCATACGATAGGTACTTACCTTGCTCAGCTAGGTTATGAGTCGCGAACAATAGCAAGAATCCTACAACACACAGACGAAGGGTCTGCGCAATATTATGTTGATCTCTGCTTCGCTGGTATTTTGGATGAGTTCGGACAAAAGTTTGAAGAACAAACTGCACCGATACTCAGCCATTTGCTTAAAAGAGTTGAAGCTTCTGTTGACGTCAATAATGGTCGTTATGATCAAAAGCAACTGATCCAAACCAAGGTTGGAGTCGAAATAATTACGACAGGTGCATGTAAAACGAAAAGATGTGAAGGCGTACCATTCCAATGTTATTTGTGTCCATCTAGGTCTTTTATTCCTTTTGCAGATGCTGACCATCAGTCCGTCCTAAGTGACTTAATCAAATACAGAGATGAAGAGCTACCACATAAATCTTCATCATTTCAACTCGAAATCAACAACATAAATGTGATAGCGCTACGGATCGAGGCGGTCATTCAAGCGTGTCAGTCATACAAAAGTAAACTAGGCAAATCTAATGAGTGACTCCCTAATTACAAAAAGGCGCGAGCGGAATCTGGCGGACTGGGAGAATGCGAGCCGAAATTTTCTTGCCTTGAACCACCAATCAATTATTTTTGAAAGTGACACTTGGCTAGTTCCCTATACCCAACCAATCTATTTTAAGAAAACAAAACAGAAGGCGCTTGAGCTTGGCCTCGATCCGACATGCGACACCCTACTACGATGCATCATGAGCAGCAGAATCGAAGCAGGCGTTCAATCAAACATGCTGGCAGACAATGTTTACAGGACTCTTATACAAGCAGGCATCGAAAATATCTTTAGTTTTTTACCTGAACACTTCGACGCGGCACAGGAGCGATGTGCGGAACGATTTAAAGCCAAGAAAACGATCGCTTCTTCGGCCTCGACTCTAGAGTCACTAGCCAACCTTTTCTGCGAAAAAGGGATAATTGATTTTTCGTGGCATAGGGACAAAGAGAGATTCAACCATCTTTATAGAAAAGGGGATAAGACAAAAAATCTAGATAATTGGTATATCAACAATGGTGGCTACACCAACGTCGATCATCGGGTAGCTGCCTTTACAGATATCTTACGTCTCGCCTTTACGCCTGACGAAGATAAGACTGATTTAGAAAAGAAATACTTCGGACCAAGACAGGAGCAAGGAACACTATTTTATGTACTTAAGTTGTGCGCACCTGCAAGAATCAATGAAGTTCTTTCGATGACGATTAATGACATTGTTACCTTGAACACTTATCAAGAATTTCCCCTCAATTATCGCAGTTATTTTTCCGATGCTAATGATGAGAACCACGATGAAGAGGTCAACCATGGCACCCTTAATGTACACCGCGCGCACCAAAGGTTGTTTGATCGTCATACCGTGTTATTACAAAAAGGATCAAAGGGCGCAAAGTATAGTGCTAAGCCAGTTCTACAGCACATGAATAATTTATGCGGACAGACCATGAACCGGCTCCGCGAGTTAGGAACTCGTTCACGCATGCTGGCGCGTTACTATGAAGACAACCCTGATGAGTTGTACTATCCACCAGGCTTTGAGTACCTTAAAGACAAGTCAGAGTGGACTCTAAATGAGATACACAGAATCACTCACTTTTGCGAACCTTTTCCTGACCCAGATGACCGCGCTGGACGTAAGGCAGCTCGAAATAGCGTCAGATACGTATTCGTGGAATATTTTGTCGATAAGTCCAAAAAAAGCGGCGTAAGCGAACGGTTCTTGTTGCACGAACTCAAAACTGGACTTGTTACTGAACCACTAAATCCATCGCACCGACGGAATACAAAAGTTGAAGCATATGACGCCGAGGGTATAAAAAAAATACTACTAAAAAGAATACGGGCATCTGAAGCAACTGCCAGAAGAATAACGACAACCACTCGTTATTACGGCAAATTATCAGAAATGCTTTGTCTTTCGGACTATGAGCGTCAAGCCCCCTTTTTGATCGGAGCGATCGATTCAGATAAGTTGCAGATGCAGTTTGCAAAATCAAACGGGAAAAAAGGACGACGAAAAAAAAATCTCTTCGATCACTTAGGGATTAGGATGATCCAGTTTGATGAAGATGTCCCAGCGTGGATTGACTCACATGACTTTCGGCGGTTTCTAACCGACAACGCACTAGAGTGCAAAAATGCCGTAGAAGGAATGCGGAAGTTGTCTGACGTTCTGATCAATAGTTGGGCCAACAGAAAAGATATCGGGCAGCTATCAAGTTATAGAAGACCCTTTTCAGAAACCACCACACGCTCTAATTCTCTTCACCCTTCAAAATTTGAAATGCGTCTACTTGAAGATCTTGGCGGTTGCAGTGAGATGATCAAAGATTTCGACGCCTCAGTACGAAAAAGGGCAACCGATCGTGGGCTGACGACATTTACATACAGTACTAGCCATGGCTCAGACGTGACTATTGCTTTATCAGATTCCTTAGATAGAGCTCATGCAGGGATCGACTCCTTAGGAAAAGTCAGAACTATGATCCCATTAAGGCATGGTTCTTGTTTACACGACCACGTATTGCATCCTTGTCAGCATATCGTCACACATTGTTTCGGATGTAATCAGCGTATTTATACCAAAGGAGATGAACATCGATACGCCCAAGTGAAAAAGATTTACGAGAGCGGATTCGAATTCCTTTATCGCCAGATGGAGCACTATATTGATGCGATTGAGACTGGAAAGATGAGCGAGGATGATGCTAAGAATCTCTTCCCTTTGCTTGTAAATAGAGACCTAGACCCCGCTGAAATGACCAATGAGTTGATTGAGCTTTTTGAGCTTCAATATGAACGACTGAAAGAATGGCCCGTCATTTTTCAAACTGTCGAAGAGGCTTTCGTCTCGAAGAGAAACATAGAGTTTGAATGTGATGATCGCTACAAGAAAGGTGACTCTATGCGTTACCTTGGCGACAATAAAGCAAAGATACGCTCAAAGCTTATTAATGACATCGACGGAATTGAAGAAAAGATTGAGCATCTCAATACAGAAAATAGAAAGCGATACAAAGAACAAGTTTCCTTTGTGGACCAATCACTCGCAATAGAAGAAACCAAAGGCTTATTGAATCGCCCGTATCTAGGACCAGATGAAGGTGCCGCATGACAATTAAGAACGCTGGTGGTCGTCCAGCAAAATTCAACCGAGTAGACATCGCGAAAATTAAAGCTTTAATCAGTGGGATGTCAAGAAAAGGAGAAAAAATAACTTGGGACTACATTTGTGAGAATGTAAATCGCGAGGTGTGCCCGAATGCACCAACTACCAAAAAAACGCTTCGAAGCGTTGCAGAGATCAAGCTCGCTTATGACAAAGCCAAGACAAATGCTAGGGGTAATACATTACATCTAAAAACATATGTTAAGTACAGCAAGGAAAGGCTACTTGAAGTTATAAGTAAGCTTGAGGCCAATCTTCAAGAGACTCGCGATGAATTGGTTCGAGAAAAAGAAAGAAAAATTATTGAATTTGAGGCTTTCCTCTCGAGACCTCAAAATGCCAGATTTCTCAAAGGTCCCCGAGGCCCCAAGTTTTTTGAAGATTTGAAACGTAACATTCATGATGGTTCGGACCCCGATCCTGAGATCTTAGTTTAGTCGCGCAACGCGCCGTACGTGATAAAACTGTTGATACGCCCTATTTAAATAAACTACAAGACACGGAAATCAAATTAAATGTCTGAAGAACAAAAACGCCGCCTCCAAACCCAACTGTGGTCGATCTGTAATTATCTGCGCGGCAAGATGAGTGGTGATGAGTTCAGGGATTACATCCTGGGCTTCATCTTCTTTAAGTTCCTGTCTGAGCGCCTCTACGCGATTGCACAAAACGCACTGGAAGCCGATGGCATTCAATATGAGGATTTGGACGAAACCAACCCAGACCACAAAGAAATCATCGAAGCTGTTCGCCAGGAGGCGGTTGATGCACTTGGCTACCACCTGAATCCCAGTCAGCTTTTTGACCAGATTGCCAAGAAGATAAAAGCAGACAAAGACGCTTTTGTGATTGGTGACATTCAGCAGTTGCTCTCCGACATTGAGAACAGCACCCGTGGTGAAGAGTCTGAGGATGAATTCATCCACCTGTTCGAAGACATGGATTTGAACAGCTCAAAGCTGGGGAAAACCCCAGATCAGCGCAACGAGGTGGTCAAAGGGATCATCAAGCAACTGGACGAGATCGATTTCCAGATCAATCAAATTGAAGCCGATGTATTGGGAGATTCCTACGAATACCTGATTTCCAATTTTGCATCAGATGCGGGAAAAAAAGCTGGTGAGTTCTACACCCCTCAAAAGGTATCTGAAATATTGGCCAGAGTGGTGAGTCTCGGTAAGACTGAACTGAAGTCAGTCTACGACCCCACCTGCGGCTCCGGCTCCTTGCTGTTGCGTGTGGCCAAGCATGTGAAGAAGGTCGGTCGGTTTTACGGTCAGGAATTCAACCGCACAACCTACAACCTCGCACGGATGAACATGATCCTGCACGGTGTTCACTACAAACACTTTGACATCAAGCAGGACGACACGCTTGAGCGACCCCAGCACCCAGATCTAAAAGCCGAGGCGATTGTGGCCAATCCCCCGTTCTCATTGAACTGGGATGCCAATGACTTGAAGTTGTCGGATGATCGCTTTTCGCCCTACGGCAAGCTTGCTCCCAAGACCAAGGCCGACTTGGCCTTTATTCAGCACATGCTGCATCACCTAGACGACAAGGGCGTAGCCGCAGTAGTTGTGCCCCATGGCGTTTTGTTCCGTGGATCGAGTGAAGGTCACATTCGTGAGCATATCATTCGGGAAATGAATGCACTGGATGCGGTGATCGGCCTGCCAGCCAACCTGTTCTTCGGCACGGGTATCCCAGCGGCTATTCTTGTGTTCAAGAAATGTCGAGAGGATTCAGAGAACATTCTCTTCATCGATGCAAGCCGTGATTTTGAGCCAGGCAAAAATCAGAACAACCTGCGTAATCAGGATGTAGACAAGATCATCGACACCTTGGCCAGCCGTCAAGCGATCGAGAAATACAGCTACCTGGCACCTCTGTCAGAGATTGCAGAGAACGAATACAACCTGAACATCCCCCGCTACGTGGACACCTTCGAGGAAGAGGAAGAAATCGACCTTGTGGCTGTGAATGCTGAGCGGGTTGAGATAGAAAAAGAGATCGCTGAGCTGAATGCCAAGATGCAGGGATACTTGAAAGAGTTGGGGTTGTCATGACTGTTCAAATTCATTATCAAGCTCCATTGGGCTGGGAGCTAAAAAGCATCGCTAGTTTTGTAGAGAACTATAAAGGAGGGGCATCTCTCACTCCTGATGATTTTCGTGAGTCAGGCTTTCCAGTGATACCTAAAAAGGGAGTTCAGGAGGGTGGCTGGTTAGTTATAGATGAGCCCACTTATTGCTCAGAATCTTTTGCTGAATCGAATGCGCAGAGCAAGGTGGACTCTAATCATGTGGTGGTTACTTTAAGAGATTTAGTGCCTTCAGGGCCTTCAATTGGTCTCGCCGTACGAATACAGCAAGGCTTGGAATTTATCCTATCGCAAGGCACTTATGGTTTGGAAATCAATGAATTCATGAATCCTGATTATTTTTGTGCTCTCTCCAATTCTCAGCCATACCGCAAGGCAATGCGGAGAATTATGGTCGGTAGCACTCAGGTGCATATTCGAACGGGTGAATTTTTAGATCAAAAATTTGCTTGCCCTTCGATGGCGGAACAAAACAAGATCGCAGAAATCCTCTCGGCCTGGGACAAGTCCATCGAGGCTACTGAGCGACTTTTAGAGAACAGCAAGAAGCGTAAGAAGGCGCTGATGCAGCAGTTGTTGACTGGGAAGAAGAGATTGCCGGGGTTCAAACAACCGTGGTCTACCACTAAGCTTTCAACGCTTTGCGAAATTAGGCGTGGAGCTTCTCCACGACCAATATCTGATCCATCGTACTTTTCTGATTCAGGAAGGGGATGGGTGAGAATTTCTGATGTCACCTCTGATGAAACACCCTTCTTTAGAAAAACCAGCCAGTACCTGTCTCCGCTTGGGGAGAGCAAAAGCGTTAAAGTAAACGACGGTGACTTAATAATGTCAATTTGTGCAACTATCGGAGTCCCGAAATTCGTGAAAATCCCAGCATGTATCCATGATGGGTTCGTGGTTTTCAGGAACCCATCTGATTCACTTTCTCTGAATCTTCTGTATTACGTTATCCAATTTATTACTGACAAGCTTGATGGCGAAGGGCAGCCTGGGACACAGAGGAATCTCAACACCTCAATTGTCGGGGAAATTCAGTTTCCAAAAATTACAACTGAAGAGCAGGAGATGATTGCTGAAATCTTTAAGCTCGCAGACTCATCAATAGGGGCGATTAACGAAAGATTGAAGTCGCTCCGAAAAGAAAAGGATGCCCTAATGCAGCAGCTACTAACGGGCAAGAAAAGAGTTTTTACTTCGGAAGCTATATGAAAAAATTAAAGGCAGAGGAGGCGATTCTTGAATTTCATTTCAGGCAGAACGAAAAACAGGGTCTAACTCCAAATACTGGGCGCATAGACTTAGATGAAAAGACGCTTTCTGCTTTCAATTTGGAAATGAATTTAAAGCTTTCAATCGATGAATTTAATGCAGCGGGCTCGGTTTGCATTGCTAATCAGTGGCTAAAACATACTGTTCTTGGGGGTGGCTCAGGCCGTTACATTAGACTGTGCCTAACCACCCAAGGGGTTGGAGTGGTTAGATCCAACAGGGCGAGTCTAGAGCAAGAGGCAAGCCGAGGCTGGCTTGAAAGATCATTGCTCTTTTTTAATAAATATCAAGGGGCCACAGCTATTTTTGCTGCGGTTTTGGGGTTGATTGGTCTAGCGGTTTTTGGAGGTTGAGATTGGATAACAAGGAGTTTTCGATCGCTTTAAAATGCTTATTTTGCTTGCAACCACTTCCAAAAAATTCGTGCGATTTACAAAGCCCAGAAGATGAACTCATTAAATGTGCAAATTGTGGTGAGTCGTCATTGAAAAGTTCAGTTATTGAAGTAGCCAAAGAAGAGGGTAAGGATCAGGCCCTAGCGTATGCAAAAACAGAGCTAAATAAATCACTAAAAAAACTATTCAAGTAGACCATCATGGCAACCCAAAGCGAAATCGAAATGGAAAAGGCCCTGGTGGCCCAGTTGGAAACCCTGGGCTACGAGCCTTTGGATATTCGCAATGAGCGTGACCTGGTTGCTAACCTGAAACTCCAACTTGAAAAGCACAACAAGTCAGAGCTGGCCAAGGCGGGTGCAACTGGCCTGACGGATGATGAGTTCAATCAGGTAATGAACAAGCTTAACCGAGGCGATATTTTTGACCGGTCTAAGCAAGTTAGAAAGCGTTTGGATGTTGAGCGGTCTGATGGCTCGGTTATCTACCTAGAGCTTTTCGATACCCGCAACTGGTGCCAGAATATCTTCCAAGTTTGCCGACAAATCACGAACAAATCAGCTGACAATCACAGCCGGTACGACGTTACCTTGCTGATAAACGGCTTTCCCATGGTTCAGATTGAGCTTAAGGCCCGTGGCAGTGAAATCCGTGCCGCGTTTGACCAAATTGTTCGCTACCGCAAAAAATCTTACAGCTCAAACTCCGGCATTTTCGATTACATCCAGATGTTCATCATCAGCAATGGTGTGGACACCCGCTACTTTGCCAACAACAAGGATTTGTCCTACCAGTTCACCTTTGAGTGGTCGGACATCGAGAACAACCGGATCAACCGGCTGTCCCAGTTCACTGAAGTCTTCATGGAGAAGTGCCACCTCTCCAAGATGATTGCCAGGTACATCGTGCAGCACGAAACCAACCGTGCCTTGATGATGCTTAGGCCTTATCAGTACTACGCTGTCGAGAAGATCCTTGAAAGAGTGAAGCTGGGTCGCGGAGATGGATACATCTGGCACACCACAGGTTCGGGCAAAACGCTGACCTCCTTTAAGTCCAGCCAATTGCTCTCCAACGACCCAAACGTGGACAAGGTGATGTTCGTGGTGGACAGGCGGGATCTGGACTACCAAACCGCCCTGGAATTCAATGCCTTCAGCGCCGACAGCGTGGATACCACTGAGAACACGGAAAAGCTGGTCAAACAGCTGACCGATCCCAATTGCCGGTTGATCGTTACCACCATCCAAAAGCTCAACGCTGCGATCAGCAAGAAGCAATTTCAGGAAAAGTGCGAGACAGTCAAAGACAATAAGTTCGTCTTCATCTTTGATGAGTGTCATCGTAGCCAGTTTGGTGAAACCCACCAGCGCATTTGTGATTTCTTCCCAAATCGGCAAATGTTTGGTTTCACGGGTACACCGATTTTCGATGCAAACGTGGCCAACACCAAGTACGGCAAACGCACGACTGAACACCTTTTTGGTCAGGCGCTTCACAAGTATGTGATCACAGATGCTATTCGGGATCGAAACGTGCTGCGCTTCTCGGTGGAATACCGGGACATGGTGAATGTGGTGATCACTGAGACCACGATTGCAGCAGATGGCACCAAGACCTCCACTCAACTTGATCCTGAAGCGGCCAACAGCAAAGCTGTATTGGAGTCCACAGCCCGAATTGAAAAGGTGGTGGACGACATCATCGAAATACATGGAGCCAAGACTCATGGCCGGGAGTACAACGCTATGTTCTGCGTGGCAAGTGTCGATGTGCTGCAGACCTACTACCAGATCTTTTCAAGCAAGAAGACTTCTGGTGCCCATGACCTGAAAATCGCCACCATTTTCAGCTGCGCCCCGGGCGAGGCTGATGAGTTCTCGGGTGTTTCTGACCAGGACCTGCCAGACATGAGCAAGAACGTGGACCAAAGTCGCCTGCAGTTTCTTGAAGGGTGCATTGCTGACTATAACGCCATGTATGGCACGTCCTATGTGGCCAATGACAACAAGTCCTTCTACGACTACTACAAGGATTTGTCCAAGCGTGTGAAACGAAAGGAAGTGGACATTCTGTTGGTGGTTAACATGTTCCTTACCGGCTTTGATGCGCCACGCTTGAACACCCTTTACGCGGACAAGAATCTGAAACACCACGGGCTGATTCAGGCCTATTCACGCACCAATCGAGTTTTTGATGCAAAGAAATCCCACGGCAACGTGGTTAGCTACCGCAACCTGAAAGACGCAACCGATGAGGCGCTGGCAATCTTCGCCAACAAGAATGCCAAGTCCAGCGTGGACGAGGTGATTGGTACAGTCATCATGCAGCCGTATGAAGACCTGATTGAAGTGTTCAGGGTGGAGGTTGAAAAGCTCAAAGCGATCGCCCCGGACGTGGAGGCCGTCGATAAGCTCATCAAGGAGGAAGATCAGCTCGATTTCATTGTGAAATTCCGCGATGTGCTGCGACTGCAGAACACCCTTAAAACCTTCTCCCAATTTGATGGTGATTTGGACAAGGGGGGGCTGGGCATTGATGAGCAGGGCCTGCTGGATTACCAGAGTAAATACCTCGACTTGCGTGAGGACATTGAGGCTGCTGAACGGGAGCGACGCAGGGCAAAATCAGTTGAAGATGGTACTCGCGATGCCGAGCCAGAACCACCAAGCCCAATTCAACAGGTTCTTTTTGGTATTGACTTTCAGATCGAGCTAATCAAGCGAGACGAGATCACGGTGTCGTACATCTTGGGTCTCATCGAGAAATTGAAGGACCAATCCAACGAGAAGAAATTTGCAGCTGGCCGAGACATGATTCTCGATGTGTTGCAGTCCAATCCAGACTTGAGAAGCAAGCGAGAGCTCTTTGAAACCTTCATCGACGAGGAGCTCGACAAGCTCAAGCTTGATGAAAATCAGCACGATGAAGGTATCGTGATCACGAAATTCAACGAGTTTGTAGACCAGGAAAAGCGTAAGGCCCTGGAGGCGATTTGTACTGAGTTTTCTGCAAATTGCGTGAGGCTCAAAGAGCTCTATCAGGACTTTGTGTACCGAGGTACCCTGCCCGATCGCAATACATTGATCAACCTTTTGTCCGTGAAGCCAAAGATCACCAAACGAGCAGAGGTAGGAGACGCAATGAGGGATCGGTTTGTTGCCTTGGCGGATAAGTTTGAAGATGCAGAAATCGAAAGAGATTGAATCAACAATTTATTATTCAGACCGTTACCCTGAAAGCCCGACTCAGGCGCTAGGGTCCAGTTAATGGCCTTGAGGCCATAATGCATTTTCAGGCGATCCATCCAGATCCTAAGGTTTGGCCTAAACTGCTAAAAATGTAGTTGACGGTTCGGTATATTCTGATGGATCCGCCTTGGGGTATTTGAGAAAAGCTAGATACAAGGAATATCCAAAGACAAACTTCTTGAAACACAGGCATTACTGGACTTGGCTTCACACTTAAAGCTAACAAATTTGGGATCTACGTTCAAATAAAAGAATTAATCAACTAGAAATATTGTGAGTGGGGCAGTGTGCTGATGTCTGGATATCTTGATTTAGAACGATGCTTCGGGCAATTGACCGAATATTCAGTCGATAAACTAATAGCTACGGATGTGATTTCTCGTAAACGTATCAGCTGGGAACAACTCCTGGAAGAGCGTTTTTCACTTATCACTGCCCGAGCCAACTTTGGGAAAACTCAGGAATTGCGGGCCAGTACGCGGCGCCTTCAAAAAAATGGTCGCCATGCAGTTTTTACCAGTCTCCATAGGCTTTTAGCTGAGTCTGACTTTGAAGTTGCACTAGAACCGAGTGACGCAACTGCTTACAGAGCATGGAAATCTGATCTAGAAGCCCCGCTCTTTCTCTTTGTAGATTCTATAGATGAGGCTGTGTTGGGTCGAGAGTCAGGTTTGCAGTCTGCTCTCAGGAGGGTGACTCAAGCCATGGGGGATAGATTAAATCAGGTTAGTTGGGTTTTAACTTCGCGTCCAGCAACACTAACGCCCGCGGTGCTCGATGTGATTCAAGCAGAGCTGGATACTAATTTATATTTGGGCGAAGCTGAAGAATCAGTGGCTGAGGATTCGTTGGAAGATATGCCAGCTGGCGACGATGGTTTCTCAGATCTTTCTAGCCTTGATCCGGTCACGACTATCAAAACCAAGCTGGTTTCAAAGGCACAGTTAAAGTTATATAGACTTCTTCCTTTATCGACGAAAGCGGCTAAGTTCTACCTTGAGAGTCGCCACTCAATTGCCGATGGGAAGGCTCTACTTGATGCAGCTTGGCGTTTTGGATTGGGTGACCTTACGGAGGGTCCAGGAAGTCTCGATATACTTGCGTACGTTGATCCAGTGACTAACCCTCCAGTCGATTTAACCTCTATCTTTGAAACCATGATCGCGGGGGTTCAAGCTCAACAGCGCACAGATCATCGTGAAAAGATTGTCGGGCTGTCTTGTACTAGAAGCTTGAACGATGCTTTAGAGAAGCTCGCTGGAGCATCAGCAATATGTCAGTTGCCAAATTTGGAGTTGTCGACTGATGCCCTGAAATTACAAGAGGGAGTGCTTTCGACTCGACCACTAATTGGTGGTTTGTTGTCGGAAAGTGAACTTCAATATTTACTTGGTTCTAGGTTATTCATCGATTCTGGTTACCACCAAGTAAAGATTTATCCTGAGCAGTTGTTACCTTATCTCGCCGCTAAGCGTCTTTCGGCGCGAGTTAACTCACCCGAAGATGCTCGACGACTCGTTGCTGAGTTGTCTTGGAAATCGGTAACTGGTGAGTGCGGAGTTCGTAGTGCCTATCTTGCTGTTGCTGGTTGGCTTGCAACGTTTAACGTTCACTGTAGGGCCGAGCTACTAGACATTGATCCCCAAGCAGTTGCGTTTTTCGGAGACTTGAGAAACTCACAATTCCCAGTGGCAGATGCTTGTTTGGCGATTAAGCTTACTATTGAGCGACTAGAGAAGCTCGGCGATTCGCTTGGACGGAATCATTACAATTTAACTGCAGAAAACTATTGGCAGGCCGGAAAACCTGGGGTCGAAGAAACCCTTGAGAATGCTTACGATCGTCTTGACGCGCACTCATACAAGGCGCGCTCTGCCTTACTTGACATTGCCACCTATTCGCGGATAGACGTATTCCGTGATCGGATTCTCTTTGCGTATGGCAACGACTATGCTCAGCTTCTGAACAGTCCATCTGATCTTGTGTACATCTTGTCTCTTAATCGGGAAGACGACTTTCAGGGGCTAGCTGAGGCAGCAAAATTAACTCCGAAAATTGAACAAAGAGCATTTGGACTTGTGCTCGTCGGCTTGGCCTGGAAGAAATTTGATGCAGAGACTATCTCCGATCTAGCAAGCAGGCAATATGAGCATCAAGGTGGCGGGTTTAATTTAAGTTGGGACTTAACGCATTCGATTGCGGAATCTGCAAGTGCTGAACAGCTGTTCGCGTTAACCGAAAAATTGTTATCTCGGATGGTGACGTACTATGGAGCAAAATGCCACGCTGAAAATTATAGAAACGACGACTACGCGGATGTTGTTCGAGACCTCATAGCACTGGTCATTAAGAACGAAGAGCTGTCGTTAGAACGCGCCACTCAGTTATGTATGAAGTATTTTGAAGCTAACGCTCGACTTTACCTTGGAAGTATTGACCATACCGAGCTAGGTAGGGCTTTAAAGTCTTCTGATGCTGTTCGTCAGAATTTATTTCGAGCAGTTATCAGAAAAAGTGATCGGACACCCGACGGTATATGGAGTGAGTTATGTTCACATCGGCTTCAATCATTTTTATCAGAAGGTGATGCTGAGGCGGTCTCTGAGGCCGGGTTTAGTGAGCTAATGACGGTACTTAGAAATAATGTGGCTACGCGTAAACCATCCTCACAACCTGCGAAAAAAAACAATAGCAGATTAAAATTGGATGAGTCCTCCAAGATTGCTTTGCAAAAAGAAATAGAGAGCATAAGTACAGGCACGAACACAGGTGCTCTTATTTGGATCGCTCGATGGCTGTCGCAGACCAGCCAATTATCACATTACAGTGATTTTGATTTCTCTGCTTTTGAAGAACTAGCAGGACAAGAGTTAGGAAAGGCCGCTGACCAGGGATTACGCTCTATTTGGCGCGATCGTCCTCCGCAATACAAAGAGTCTGAGCCAAATTCAATTTATCTCATTACTATCGCAGGCCTTCAAGGTCTTCATTTGGACTTAGGCAATGGTGATAGTCTCCCTAAGCTCTCGGACTCAGAGGTGAAACAAGCTCTGAATTATGGTCATTTTGAGCTAAATGGTTATCCAAAATGGTTCTGGCCGCTTGTATTATCCTATCCGTCGATAGCAATTGCGGAATTTCAATCTTGCCTAGCTAAGTTTGGTTCGGGTGGTAAATCGGCGGAAATCGTGGAGAAATTAATTCGCCATATTGCTGAATGCCCTCCCGTTGTTCTACTCGGCCTACATGACTCACTGTGGACAATAGCCAGGGATTCGAGCGCAGTTAGCTCACATACCCTTGAAAATATTCTAAGTGCCATCTTTAGTAATGAGGAGATTAGAGGAAGCCTAGATCAGACGGCACTTGAATCGGTGGCGGCAGCGCGCATAGTCGAGGCTTTTCAAGTTCAAGGTAGTTCTGCGTGTGATAGCGAAGACGATGCGTCTGCGGTGCTGAAACCGACCGAGGCCGATATTGGGCGTTTAAGGTCAAACGCAGTAATATGGGGGCAATTTTGGCTACTCAATTACCCCTCCACATTTAGACGAGATTTCGAAAACTGGCGTGTGAGTCATAAAGATAGCGCGGACAAATTCATGTTTGAAATTGCTGCGCACATTGGCCAAGATCGACTAAGTCGATTAAACACAATAAAGCATCAAGGAAATCGTGGTTTGGAGCTTCTTTCGTCACTCTACGAATGGGTGGTGGAGGTAGTTCAAGAGTCTGATGACATCATTCATGACGATGGGCTCGTGTACCAGTTCGAACCACGTGACAATGCTCAGCGTCTCAGAGATGCTTTACTGCCAGCGATTTCGAATCTTAAATCTCAAGCAGCGTATGACGCTCTCGATGGGCTACGGGTCAAAGCTTCTGGAACGCGCGCGAGATATATCCGTCATTTGCAATTTCAAATGCGAGAGGAAGAAGCCCACATTGCACCACTTAAGCAACGACACTACGAAAAATTCGAGCGAGATTTTGCCCCGCCTGTTTCAGGCTATACACAATTTGCCCAGACAATTCGCAACGATTTGGGTACTGTTAAACGGAATATTGAGTGCGGTGAATTCAGTCTTCGGCGGTTCTTCAGCAAAGTAATGTTTAACCATATTAAGACTGACACTGAAGGGTTAGCACTTGAGGAGGATTTTCAAGCTTTGCTCGGTAGTGAGTTAAATCACGCCAGCGGCGGACGATATGCTGTTACTTTGGAGTCCATTCTGCCAGAGTCAACCCGTAGAGATGTGTTGTGTCAACTTGGTGACCTTCGGGCTACGATTGAACTGAAAATGTCGGAGCATTGGACAGTTCCTAATTATCTAGAAGCTTTGGAAGCTCAGTTAAAGGGGCAATATATGAAAGCCCCCAACTCAAAGATTGGTTTCTTTGTAATTGTTCTTCAACGGGCCAACCGTACTTGGAATTACCCCGAAGGAGAGACACTGGATTTCGATGGATTGTTAAAGCTTCTTGAAGCGAAGGCTTCGGAATTTCGGGCTGAAGATAGTTCACTATTTCTGCAGGTCGTGGGTATAAACGCAGTACCTCCTTCCGATTTTCGTGATGCTAAGCAAGCAAAAAAAAGTACAATCGCGACTGCTCAAAAATACGGGGACGGACAGGGTAAATATTGGTCAGGTAAAGGTCGTCGACCGCAATGGTTGAAGGATGCGCTTGCTTCAGGAAAGGTACTGTCTGATTATGAATTAAAGTGACAGCTGAACCTATGAGTAGATGCCTCAAGAATTGTCGTAGTTGATTACACCTCGGTGAAAATTATGAATAAGACCGATATTGACATCGTTGCTTTGGCGAAATCACATCAGAACAAAGATGCTTTTGATCAAGCCTCGGCACAAATAAAAGAAAATACCAACGGATCAGTTTATGAGTCCGTAAAAAACCAACCTAGTTTGTTGAGGCGAATTTCACCAGATGGCACCGTCACAACAGGGACTTTCGAAAGCGGTGTTTTTAAAGAGATGAAAGGTAACCAAGACTAGATCTGGAATATGTACTGGTTATTCGCGTTAGTCAGTGTGCCGACAACACATGTCGCATTTAGGGGTGGAAGTCAAACACGTAGCGAAGTTTGGTCAACAAATCCTCTACCATTTCGAACCCGTCCTCGGTTTCGATCATTTGAAGCGCATTTTTTCCTTCAAATATTTCATGGGTATGCGGATTTAATGGTTGATATGTGAAGTAGAAAGCGGAAGGGAAAACTAAATCCACAACGGACTAAATGGTTGATAGCTAACCGTGCCGGTCTTTCCAGATCCCCTTCCCTATAGCCATATGTAGGGAACACTTGAAAACTAGGCATATCTGTCTTGACAATAGCCCCGGTACAAGAAGCGGGTGTCGTTGTGCTCAGCCAGCCTTTCTTCGCCAAAAGCAATATTGCCACGAAGAGTGGTAGCCTACGGGCTCAGTACCTCCCCAGTTGGGTCATCGCCCGGCTAGAAGGTATTGAGGCGGCTCGGGGTGCATTGCACCATGTCGCGCCGGTCGGCAAGATGGAAGACTACATTGAGCGGATGTTGCGTAATGTCACGCCCTACTTGAACGAGGTGCACTGACCATGCATATCCAACCTACTCCCTTGAGGTCACAACAAAGCTAATGATCGATCTACTTGTTTTCCTCCCGGCATGTTTCGCACTGAACCTGGCGTTCGGCCCCAATAACCTCGTTGCGATGACACACGGTGCGCAAAAGGGCGTAGGGTTTTCCTTTATGGCAAGCACAGCACGGCTTGCCGTCTTCGTGCCCATGATTGCTGCTAGCGCGCTTGGTTTAGGGATGCTTTTGTCTGCTTCGGCGTTGGTCTTCAACGTGATCAAGATCGTTGGTGCCGCCTATCTGGTCTGGATGGGCATCAAGCTCCTCAGAACAACATCTGGCTCGACTAACCTAAACGCAGATGCAATGAAACCTTCGCTTCGTAAGGCATTCCGTAGTGAGGCGCTGATCGCCATCAGTAACCCCAAAGCAATCCTCATTTTCGCGGCATTCTTCCCGCAATTCGTGGATATAACGAATTACTGGCTGAGCTATGCAACTCTTGGGACGGTTTTTATCGCGCTAGAGGCCGTTGCAATAGCGATATATGCGTCAGCAGGGCGTTTTGCAGCAGCTTTCGCAGCAAACAAGCTGCACTGGTTTCAACGCGCCTCAGGTGGAGGAATGATTGCTTTCGGCATCCTGCTTCTTCTTAGTCGCCAACCTTCGCGTGTTGCCTAGGTTCTTAAGAACGCTTTAGCCAGTTGCTAGTCGTCTTAAGAGAATAACGTATGACCGAAATGCCCGACAACATCCTGCACCTGCCCTCATACCAGGTGCTGGGCTGCAAAGCCACCGACGATGAAATGCACTTCCAGGTAGACGCGCCCGATCCCATTGCTTGCGAGGAATGCGGGGTGCAGGGTGAGTTCGTGCGTTTCGGCAAGCGTGATGTTCCCTATCATGATCTGCCCATCCACGGCAAGCGGGTCACCCTCTGGGTGCTCCGCCGCCGGTACATCTGTCGGGCCTGCGAGGCTACCTTCAGGCCCCAGCTACCGGAGGTGGTGGACGGCTTCCGCATGACACTGCGGCTACATGAATACGTAGAGAAGGAGTCCTTTAACCACCCCTACACTTTCGTGGCGCAGCAAACCGGATTGGACGAGAAGACGGTACGGGACATCTTCAACGCCCGCGCCGCGTTCTTAGGCCGCTGGCACCGCTTCGAAACGCCTCGCATTCTGGGCATCGACGAGCTGTACCTGAACAAGCGCTACCGCTGCATCCTGACCAACATTGAGGAGAAGACCCTGCTCGATCTGCTGGCCACTCGCCGTCAGGACGTCGTGACTAACTACCTGATGAAGCTGAAAGACCGGCAGAAGATCGATATCGTCAGCATGGACATGTGGAATCCATATCGAACGGCGGTCAGGGCGGTGCTGCCACAGGCCCGCATCGTGGTCGATAAATTCCATGTGGTGCGCATGGCCAACGATGCTCTGGAGAAGGTGCGCAAGGGGCTCCGGAAAGAGCTGAAACCAGCCCAGATCCGAACCCTCAAGGGAGACCGGAAAATCCTGCTGAAGCGCGCTCACGAAGTCTCAGACCGGGAGCGGCTGATCATGGAAACCTGGACAGGCGCATTCCCGCAACTGCTGGCTGCCTACGAGCACAAGGAGCGCTTCTACAGCATCTGGGACGCCACCACACGACCCCAGGCAGAAGCCGCCCTGGACGAGTGGATATCCACCATCCCGAAGGGCCAGAAAGAAGTCTGGAGCGATCTGTTTAGGGCGGTGGGCAACTGGCGCGAAGAGATCATGACCTACTTCGAGACGGACATACCTGTCACCAACGCTTTCACGGAGTCCATCAACCGACTGGCCAAGGACAAGAACCGTGAAGGACGAGGTTATTCCTTTGAGGTGATGCGGGCGCGAATGCTCTACACCACGAAGCACAAGAAGAAGGCCCCGACTGCGAAGGTCTCTCCGTTCTACAAGAAAACCATCGGTTACGGACTGCCAGACCTCGCAGAGGAGCTCAACTACGGGGTTGATCTATCAACCATCTGAGGGTAGCATCAGGTTGGTGAGGGGAAGGTGCCCCATCAACCATTAAATCCGCATACCCGGAGAAATAACATGAACGATTCACAACAAAAGAAATCTGCGATCATTGCCGGTATGGCGCCGGGCTTTGGAGCAGCGATTGCAAAGACGCTGATCGCGGATGGCTACAACGTGTACGGCCTATCCCGGAAAAGCAGCCTTGAGGGAGAAGACCTCGGCGCGTCTTACACCCACCTGCCTTACGACTTGAGCGATCAGGCGCGTGTCGAAAAGGCGATTGAGCTGATTGACGGGCAGGATGGCCCTGCAACGGTGCTGATCTACAACGCGATGCAGCTCATCCCGAAACCCTTTCTGGAACTGACACCAGAGGAGTTCCAGGCGTCTTGGGTGTCGACCTGCTTCGGTGCAATGATCACGGCGCGGGCCGTGCTGCCCGGCATGGTTTCTGCAGGTAGCGGCACAGTGATCTTCACCGGCGCAACAGCGGCTCTCAAAGGCAATCCGCGCTTTGCAGCCTTCGCATCAGCGAAGTTCGCGCTGCGTGGCCTGGCACAGTCCCTTGCCCGCGAATTTGGCCCGCAAGGGATCCACGTCGTGCATTCCGTGCTCGATGGCATCATCTGGGGACCCCAAGCCCAGGAACGCTTCAACATCAAGGAAGAAGATTGTCTCGACGCTGACGCGATCGCGACGGCCTATCTGCAGCTGATCAATCAATCCCCCAAAGCCTGGACACATGAATTCGACATGCGCCCTGCGACTGAGAAATTCTGAGGACTTCATCATGACGTACAGTGTACCAGAGAGTGTAAACACTGATCTTTCTCAACCGGCCATCGTTCATTCTGCTGAACAAGAGTGGTCGCCTTCTCCGACAGCCGGGGTTGACCGCCGCTTTCTGGAACGCGACGGGGCCGAAGTTGCCCGGGCAAGCTCGGTGGTCCGCTATGCGCCGGGAAGTGCGTTTCCGGAACACACCCATGACATGGGCGAAGAATATCTGGTGCTTGAAGGAGTGTTTTCTGATGGTGACGGGGATTTCCGCACCGGGTGTTACGTGCGCAACCCTCCGGGCAGCAAGCACGCGCCCTTCACGAAGGATGGATGCACGATTTTTGTGAAGCTGCGCCAGTTCCAAGAAGATGATCGCCAGACCGTCCACAAGCATATTGACGACCTCGCATATGAGCCAACCGGAACGGACGGTCTGACCCGCGCGCAGCTCCATCAGGATGTGTCCGAGACGGTCGTTTCAGAGAGGCTTGCGCCAGGAACCAATTGGGCTGACCGCGGCGATTTTTCCGGCGAAGAGATTTTCGTCATCGAAGGGGAGCTGCTTTACGGCGACACCCTATGCGGCGCGGGCACATGGCTGCGGTTCCCGGCTGGGGCAGAATTGCCCATCCAATCCCCGTCAGGCTGTCGCATCTGGGCCAAACGGGGCCACTTGGGGCATCTCACCTGATCGGCCGGAAAACGCGCCGCCCTGAAATCGGGTTGCTAGAGCGACCCGCATTTCAGGCTGATCTCGTCATCGAAAGGAAACAATAATGACTGAAATCCACTGGATGGCTGCAACTGGCCTCATGACTGCCCTGTTTTGGATGGTCTATGTCTTGAACCGCTTTGCCGTAATCGGGATACCAGCATCGCTGGGAAATCCGAACCCTGAGCATAAGCCCTTGTCGGACTGGGCGCAGCGCGCGACGGCGGCCCATCAAAACGCGATGGAAAACTTTCCGATCTTCGCGGCTCTGGTGTTGGGAGTCGTCGCCCTGAATTTGTCCTCTAGCCTCACGATCACACTCAGCATGCTCTACTTCTTCGCCCGTCTGGCGCACTTTGTCGTCTACACGCTGGGTATTCCGGTCGCTCGGACATTGACCTTCGTCCTTGGGTGGATAGTCCAAGTGGTTCTGGCCATGGTCATCCTCGGGGTCGTTTGATCGTGGCAGCGAAACTCAGAGCGCGCGCCACTCGCTCCGGTGACGTGGCGCATCTCCTAGCTAGAGTCGTCGCGTCCTGTCGCCCTCCCCAGTCGTGCAGCAACGGGGTGGAGTTAGTATTTGTTGCGGGATTGCATCGTGTCTCGACGCCTTAAATTAGGTGCAGGGGAACCGAGTTCTGGCATACCTCTTTGTATATCTGACTTGCAGTGTTTTCTGTCTGTCTGCGAGGCAGGTAGCATTCGTAAAGCGGCAGAGGCTATTGGCGTTGGCCAACCGTCTTTGAGCAGACGCATTCAGAAATTGGAGGAAATGCTTGGGTTGTCGCTCTTTGAAAGGCGTACGACAGGAGTGCGCCTGACGCCTTTTGGATGGCGTTTTATGTCACAATCCCGGATGCTTGTTGCCGGGGTTCAGGACGCTCTAGAATCCGCCTCTATGGCTGGGACTGCTATGACTGGAAAACTGGACGTTGGCATTACAGCCTGCCTTTCCGGCGGACCCGTGCGAAACCTGTTTTCGGCTTTTATCGAAGCCCATTGCGATGTCGCCATTCAGGTGATTGGAGCGTCCAGCAACGAACTCTCCACTCTATTGAACCAACGCCTCGTGGACGCAATCATCACTTCACGTGCGCCAAAGCCAAGTGTCGAAGACAGTGTTTTACTTTCGCGCGAGCGGATGCTTCTTGCGGTCTCGACGGACCACGAATGGTCTGAACGTCATCAAATACTCTGGGAAGAGTTGAATGAGGCTTCTGATGTTCTTTGGGTGACGGAGCCATTTACGGCTTTCGATACACACAGGCTAGGGCACGTTGCGGCTTTCGCAAAATCAGAACTCGTTCACCGAAATCGGCTGAGTCGCGAAGAGATCATGGGTTTGGTCGGTCTGGGGTTGGGCATCACATTTGTCTACGAGCACTGTAGAGGGATTACCTACCCTAATGTCACCTATGTTCCCATTGGGGGTGATGGTGAGCCAACTCCTTTTTCTCTGACATGGCTTCCAGAAAACGATAACCCGGCACTTCGACGATTCATCAGTCTGGCGAAGATCGAAGCAAAGACGAACGGTTCTCTTTCTTGAGCTTAGCGAACCCGCGATCGGTCTTCATGAAACGCTCCAGCATGGGCGCGATGAGCTTGGCCGGTTCGAGTTTGCGCCCGTTCTCAGCCGCAAGAATCTCCGCATAAGCTGTCAGATCCCGATGCACCTGCGCTGGTAGCTCGATCGTCAGCTTGACGGGCTTGTCGTCGCGAATGTCGCCTAGCTTCAACTTGCTCATCGGGCATCTCCTTGCGGTTCGAGGATTAGATCGCGCGTCACCATCACGCGTACCGGAAATCCTGGCCGGATCGTAAGTGTCGGCGGAATCTGAAGCTGGCGCTGGACGATGGCCTCGCCGGCGCGTCCGATCGTGTCCTGCGTGCCGTCTCTGATTGCCTTGGCGATCTCGTCGCCGCCATCTTCGCCGGTCTCAAGCCCAATATTGAGGATGGTCGCCAGACCCGCCGCGCGGAATAGTTGGCCCCAGTGATTGTCGACACCGTCTTCGAGCCCGGCGTATCCGGCCTGATCCGTGCCGGGCTGGCGTTCGAGGACGATGGAGCGACCGTCGGGTAGGATCAATCGGGTCCAGGCGAGCAGCAGACGACGCTGACCGGTTTCCACGCGGCTGTCATATTCGCCCAGCAGGCGCGCGCCTTGTGGGATCAGCAGGAATTGCCCGGTGGGACTGTCATAGACGTTCGCTGTGACCTGCGCGGTGATCTGCCCCGGAAGGTCGGAGCGCAGGCCTGTCAGCAGCGCTGCCTCGATGACCGATCCCGCTTGCAGGACGTAGGGGCTCGGCGGGGATTGTAGCCGATTTGCGGCGGTGGTTCGTCTATCGACCTCACGATCTAGGAAGGCTTCCTGTCGCTCCGTCGTGTCCGGCCTCCGTGCCTGATCGGCAGAAGCCGGGAAGAGACCTTGTAGCCCGGTGGCCGCGGCCGCAACGGGGGCTGCCTGTGGCCTTTCAGCCCCGGTGCCGCTCGATCTCGCGTCGGCAAAGAGCGTCGCGAGCCGCGCGGCTTCGGCCTCTTGCAAGCGCAGTTGTTCTTCCGGATCGACGGCAGGACCGGTCGCAGGAACGACGGGCACGGGCTCACCGCGCCGCTGCGCAGACAGAACCGGACGCCCGAGCTCACCCGGTAGCGGTGGGCCAAGCCGTGGGATCGACGCGTAGTCGCGCGGCAGCCCCAAAAGGCCCTCGGCCTCCTGGACTCGTTCGGTCGAGAACAGTTCGGAAGGTCCATCGCCTGGATCGGAGCCTTGCAAGGCTCCGATCAGGATCGCGCCGATGCCGAGCCCACCGGCGACGACCAGAACCGTGATCGCCTTGCGCGAGAGCCGCATGACACGCGGCGGATCGGGCCGTAGGCGGAGTTCCTTCGCGATGTCCTGTTCGGTGCGTGGCGGCTCTTCGGCGCGGTCGTCTTGTTGCTGATCTTCAGTTCCGGTCATGGGTCAGCGGTCCTCATCGGGACGCCAGGCGGACACCACGCGCTCTTCGCGTTGGGTGCTTCGCTGGACCCCGTCCGTCCGCACGATCCGCACCACCCGCTGGCGATCCCCAAGCCGCAGTTCGGCGGCGGCGAAGAGCCGATCGACGATCATGTAGTTGCGCCGGATACGGTAATTGACGAGCTGACCGTCCCCTTCAGGTCCGATCACGAAGAGCGGCGGCATCTCGCCCTGGCCAATCCCGCGCGGGAACTCGATGAAGACCTGCCGCCCGTCATCGAAGGCGCGGCGCGGCCGCCAGGGCGCGCGGTCGCCGGTGATCCGGTAGCGGAAGTTGAGATCGTCGAGATCGACATTGCGCCCGATGGGAAGGCTCGCCTCTGCACGATCGTTCTGGCGCCGAAGCGCGATCAGGTCGTCTTCGGGGTATTGCCAGGATACGGAGGCCATATAGGCCTGCGGCGTCGCGCGCAGTTCGAGGTGATAGGTGCGCCGGTCGGTGTTGATGACGAGATTGGTCACGAGATCGGGCCGGGTCGGTTTCACGAGCACATGGATGCGGCGGCTGTCGCCGGAGCCACTTTCGGTATCGCCGATGATCCAGCGTGCTGTGTCGCCCACGGCGATCGGGCCGGCGCCGACGAGACTCTCACCCGTCTGTAGCGCGATGTCCGTGACCTGGCCGGGTGAGGTGTAGACCTGATAGAGCGCCCCGGAGCTGTAGGGATAGAGCTGGACGGCGTTGATGAAGCCGTCGCGCACCGGTTCGATCCGGGCGGCGGCATTGGCGTTGGTCACGCGCTCGGTCGGTTCCGCAGCTTCTGCCGGACGGTCGTCGGCATCGACCCGCATGAGCTGGCCGGGCAGCGGTAAAGGCTCGGGTGTCTCGACGATCCGGACTGGGCGCGCCGGTTCAGCAACCAGCGTTGCGGCGACCGGATCATCGTAGCTGATCTCAGGCGGTTTGAAGGTGGCGCACCCGGCCAGCATCGAACCGGCGAGAAGTGTAGTGATGGAAAGTCTGGCGGGCATGCAGGTTTTGCGTATGATGCAATCATTCATTGGGCGTTCTCCCTTGACCAGTTGATGGCGTGGACGAAGACGCCGAGAGGGTTTTTGCGGAGGCGGTCGGCGTCGCGGGGTGGTTGGACGACGACGCTGAGTATGCCGGTCCAGCGTTCGGTGACGGCGAGCTGCCCGTTCACGTAGCGGCGTTCGGTCCAGGCCACGCGGAAGCTGTTGTCAGAAGCCCGGATGACACTGGAGATTTCGGCGGTGACTTGGACCTCGCCGACGCGGGCGAAGGGATCGTTTTCCCGGGCGAAGTCGTTGAGCGCGACGGACCCGCGATCGGTGGTGAAATCGTAAGCGCGGAGCCAGTTCTCGCGGAGCACGATCGGATCGGCGGGAACCTCGCGGACGTTCTCAATGAAGCGTGCGAGGTGGAAAGCGATCTGCGGATCGGTTGGGCGGTAGTTGGCGGTTGCCGGTACCACGGCTTGGGCTGCCCCAAGTCTATCGACCTCGACCACATAAGGGACGATTGTGCCTTGGGTGGATTGCCAAACCAGCGCGAGGCCAAAGGTCGCTGTCGTGGCGAGACACCCGATGGCCATGAGCCGCCAATTGCGGGCTTGGACGCGGGCCGAACCCATCCGCTCGTCCCAGACCTGGGCGGCCTTCCGGTAAGGGGTCACGGGTTCGGGGGTCTTGGCGTATCGCACGCTGGTTCTCTTGAATTTCATGATCTCTCCGAAAGGCTGATGGCAGTGCCCGCGCCGCCGCCATCGCCGGAGCGGATGGCGTGGGCGGCAACGGCGGTGCCGTGTTGCAGGCTCTGCTGACGTTTCATGCGGCGCGCCCAGGCGGGCGGACCGTCATTGGCGGGGGTCGGCATGGATGACGGGGAATTGCTGAACTTGCCGCCGGTGGCTTCGAAGGCAGCGCGTGAGCCGGAGCGGTAGCTGTCGCCGACAGCGCGCTTGAGCGGGCTGACAGCTGTGTTGACTCCGGCCTGGCCGACTGCGGCCATGGCGCTCGCGGCTTTCCCGGCCGTGGACGTGCCCGAGGCTGCGCCGATCCCGAAGGCAGTCGAAGCACCGCCTGCAACGGCAGATCCACCGCGCAGGGCGGCTCCACCGGCGGCCCCGGCCATCTTCGCGCCCGCGAGACCACCTGCGACCACGCCGCCTGCTGCGAGGCCGGCACCGACCGCCGCGCCGGCACCGAGCTGCGGTCCGCCAGAAACGATGCCGTTGGCGATGCCGGGGCCGAAGATGCCGAGCGCGAGCAGCGAGAGCGCCGCGAGCACGACGGCCATCGCATCCTCGATGGTCGGTTCGCCGGTGAAACCGGCAGTGAACTCGCCGAAGATGGTCGAGCCGATGCCGACGATGACGGCAAGCACGAGCACCTTGACACCGGACGATATGACGAGCCCTAGCACGCGTTCGGCCATGAAGGCGGTCTTGTTGAAGAGGCCGAAGGGCACGAGGATGAAGCCCGCGAGCGTCGCCAGCTTGAACTCGATCAGCGTCACGAAGAGCTGGATCGCGAGGATGAAAAAGGAGAGCAGGACCACGATCCAGGCGAAGAGCAGGATCGAGATCTGGATAAAGTTCTCGAAGAAGGAGACGAAGCCCATCAGGTCAGCGATGGACTCCAAGATTGGTTGCCCTGCTTCAAGCCCGACAGCGGCGATCCGGCCCGGCTGCAGGAGCTCGCCCGCACCGATCGCGCCGCCGGTGGCGATGAGGCCGAGACCTGCGAAGCTCTCGAAGACGATGCGCGCGAGCGCATTCCAGTTGCCGATGATATAGGCGAAGACGCCGACGAAGAGCGTCTTCTTGACGAGGCGACCGATGATGTCGTCATCCGCCCCCCAGGCCCAGAAGAGCGCGGCGAGCGTGACGTCGATAACGATGAGTGTGGTCGCGAGGAAGGCGACATCGCCGCCGAGCAGGCCGAACCCGCTGTCGATATAGGTCGTAAAGACCTCCAGGAACCGATCGATGACGCCGACTCCGTCCATGACCTACTCCGGGTCCGAATTGTCGGTGGACGTGCCGAAGAAGCGGCGGCGGTTCTCCTCCCAGGCGGCCTGGCACTCTGTGTCGGCTTCAAGGGCTTCCGGGGTCAGCGAGCGGCAGTGTTGCAAGGTCTCACGCAACGGATCGTCCGAGACCACGGCGGGGCGCTCCATCCGTTCCACTTCCAACGCGCGCTGAAGTTCCATCGCCGCCATGAGCGCGGCAATGGCGCCCAAGGCGATGGCGATGGCTTTCAGCGTGGTCTCAGCGGTCAGCTTCATCGCGGCTTACCGGAACATCCGCACGGTGGTCGGCTCGTAGCCGGAGCCGTAATCGAGGAAGCGCGTGAGGTTCTCGCGGGCCTGCGCTTCGGCAGTTGCGACACGCGCGGCTTCGAGCGATTGCGCCCGGTTCTGCGCGGCGATGGCCGCCGTCAAGTCAGAAATCTGCTGGCTTTGCAATGCGAGGAGTTGATTACCGGCTTGGGTCGCCTGCAAGGCACCGGTCGCGGCCTGGCTGCGGCCGACGAGCGCCTGCATTTCGGTGCGGGCGGTTTCGATGTTGCCCACGACGCCTGCCTGCACCTTGAGGGCGTCTTCGAAACCGGCGACCGAAGTGCGCCAGCGATCCTGTGCGCCCGCGATCATGTCGTCGAAATCGCCGCGCGCGGCTGCCGCGCCGTAATCCTGGGTGAAGGCTTCGTCGATCGTCGCCACATCATGGGCGATGCGCTGTGCTTCGTCCAAGAGCTGCTGGGTTTGCTGCACCGAAGACTGCAGTCGCGACAGCGACGAATATGGCAGGCTCGCGAGATTGCGCGCCTGGTTGACCAGCATCTGCGCTTCGTTCTGGAGCTGGGCGATCTGGTTGTTGATCTGCTCCAGCGTCCGGGCGGCGGTCAGCAGGTTCTCGGCATGGTTGGTCGGATCGTAGACGATCCCGCCGAACCCGCCGCCGAAGAATGCGTGGGCGGGCGGCGCGGTCGCCGGGGTCATTGCGATCGCGCTCGACAGCAACAGGGCTGCGGCGGCGCGCCCTGCCAGTTTACGTGTCTTGGTCGTGAACATCAGTCTTCTCCTTGTCGTCGTTGGCTTCTGGGGTTGCGGATGGGGTGGCTTCGATCACGGCGTCGGAAGGACCGAGCAGTTCGGTCGCCCATCCGAGATCGCACCGGGCGAGCCAGGCGGCGGCAAAACCGTCACGCCCGTGTTTGTCGAGGATCGCGTCGATCGCGGCGTGGTCGGCTTTGGAAGAGGCCGCGGTAAAGGCGAGCGCGACTTCGCCGAGGCCGAGAGCGAAGAGCCGGTTGCCGCGGCGCGACTGGCAGTAATAGTCGCGTTTGGGCGTCGCGCGGGCGACGATCTCGATCTGTCGGTCGTTGAGCCCGAAATTGCGATAGGTCGCGGCGATCTGCGGCTCGAAGGCGCGCTCGTTCGGCAGGAAGATGCGTGTCGGGCAGCTTTCGACGATGGCGGGCGCGATGTCCGAGCCGTCGATGTCGGCGAGCGATTGGGTGGCGAAGACGACGGAGGCGTTCTTCTTGCGCAGCGTCTTCAACCATTCGCGCAGTTGCGATCCGAAGGTCGCGTCGTCCAAGGCAAGCCAGCCTTCATCGACGATAATGAGGCTCGGGCGTCCGTCGAGCCGCGCTTCGATGCGGTGAAAGAGATAGGCGAGGACGGCAGGCGCAGCGGCGGAGCCGATCAGCCCCTCGGTCTCGAAGGCCTGGAAATCGGCACTGCCGAGTGCTTCGTCTTCCGCATCAAGCAGACGGCCAAACGGTCCGCCGAGGCAGAAAGGGGTCAGTGCGCGCTTGAGATCGTTCGATTGCAGGAGGACCGACAGACCTGTCAGCGTGCGTTCTTCGATCGGGGCCGAGGCAAGCGAGGTGAGCGCTGACCAGAGATGATCGCGCGCCACCGGGTCGATCATCACCTCTTCGCGGGCCAATAATCCGGGGGTATGCGGATTTAATGGTTGATATGTGAAGTAGAAAGCGGAAGGGAAAACTAAATCCACAACGGACTAAATGGTTGATAGCTAACCGTGCCGGTCTTTCCAGATCCCCTTCCCTATAGCCATATGTAGGGAACACTTGAAAACTAGGCATATCTGTCTTGACAATAGCCCCGGTACAAGAAGCGGGTGTCGTTGTGCTCAGCCAGCCTTTCTTCGCCAAAAGCAATATTGCCACGAAGAGTGGTAGCCTACGGGCTCAGTACCTCCCCAGTTGGGTCATCGCCCGGCTAGAAGGTATTGAGGCGGCTCGGGGTGCATTGCACCATGTCGCGCCGGTCGGCAAGATGGAAGACTACATTGAGCGGATGTTGCGTAATGTCACGCCCTACTTGAACGAGGTGCACTGACCATGCATATCCAACCTACTCCCTTGAGGTCACAACAAAGCTAATGATCGATCTACTTGTTTTCCTCCCGGCATGTTTCGCACTGAACCTGGCGTTCGGCCCCAATAACCTCGTTGCGATGACACACGGTGCGCAAAAGGGCGTAGGGTTTTCCTTTATGGCAAGCACAGCACGGCTTGCCGTCTTCGTGCCCATGATTGCTGCTAGCGCGCTTGGTTTAGGGATGCTTTTGTCTGCTTCGGCGTTGGTCTTCAACGTGATCAAGATCGTTGGTGCCGCCTATCTGGTCTGGATGGGCATCAAGCTCCTCAGAACAACATCTGGCTCGACTAACCTAAACGCAGATGCAATGAAACCTTCGCTTCGTAAGGCATTCCGTAGTGAGGCGCTGATCGCCATCAGTAACCCCAAAGCAATCCTCATTTTCGCGGCATTCTTCCCGCAATTCGTGGATATAACGAATTACTGGCTGAGCTATGCAACTCTTGGGACGGTTTTTATCGCGCTAGAGGCCGTTGCAATAGCGATATATGCGTCAGCAGGGCGTTTTGCAGCAGCTTTCGCAGCAAACAAGCTGCACTGGTTTCAACGCGCCTCAGGTGGAGGAATGATTGCTTTCGGCATCCTGCTTCTTCTTAGTCGCCAACCTTCGCGTGTTGCCTAGGTTCTTAAGAACGCTTTAGCCAGTTGCTAGTCGTCTTAAGAGAATAACGTATGACCGAAATGCCCGACAACATCCTGCACCTGCCCTCATACCAGGTGCTGGGCTGCAAAGCCACCGACGATGAAATGCACTTCCAGGTAGACGCGCCCGATCCCATTGCTTGCGAGGAATGCGGGGTGCAGGGTGAGTTCGTGCGTTTCGGCAAGCGTGATGTTCCCTATCATGATCTGCCCATCCACGGCAAGCGGGTCACCCTCTGGGTGCTCCGCCGCCGGTACATCTGTCGGGCCTGCGAGGCTACCTTCAGGCCCCAGCTACCGGAGGTGGTGGACGGCTTCCGCATGACACTGCGGCTACATGAATACGTAGAGAAGGAGTCCTTTAACCACCCCTACACTTTCGTGGCGCAGCAAACCGGATTGGACGAGAAGACGGTACGGGACATCTTCAACGCCCGCGCCGCGTTCTTAGGCCGCTGGCACCGCTTCGAAACGCCTCGCATTCTGGGCATCGACGAGCTGTACCTGAACAAGCGCTACCGCTGCATCCTGACCAACATTGAGGAGAAGACCCTGCTCGATCTGCTGGCCACTCGCCGTCAGGACGTCGTGACTAACTACCTGATGAAGCTGAAAGACCGGCAGAAGATCGATATCGTCAGCATGGACATGTGGAATCCATATCGAACGGCGGTCAGGGCGGTGCTGCCACAGGCCCGCATCGTGGTCGATAAATTCCATGTGGTGCGCATGGCCAACGATGCTCTGGAGAAGGTGCGCAAGGGGCTCCGGAAAGAGCTGAAACCAGCCCAGATCCGAACCCTCAAGGGAGACCGGAAAATCCTGCTGAAGCGCGCTCACGAAGTCTCAGACCGGGAGCGGCTGATCATGGAAACCTGGACAGGCGCATTCCCGCAACTGCTGGCTGCCTACGAGCACAAGGAGCGCTTCTACAGCATCTGGGACGCCACCACACGACCCCAGGCAGAAGCCGCCCTGGACGAGTGGATATCCACCATCCCGAAGGGCCAGAAAGAAGTCTGGAGCGATCTGTTTAGGGCGGTGGGCAACTGGCGCGAAGAGATCATGACCTACTTCGAGACGGACATACCTGTCACCAACGCTTTCACGGAGTCCATCAACCGACTGGCCAAGGACAAGAACCGTGAAGGACGAGGTTATTCCTTTGAGGTGATGCGGGCGCGAATGCTCTACACCACGAAGCACAAGAAGAAGGCCCCGACTGCGAAGGTCTCTCCGTTCTACAAGAAAACCATCGGTTACGGACTGCCAGACCTCGCAGAGGAGCTCAACTACGGGGTCGATCTATCAACCATCTGAGGGTAGCATCAGGTTGGTGAGGGGAAGGTGCCCCATCAACCATTAAATCCGCATACCCTATTTCATAAGGCCGCCTTAGCCAGACTTCAGCCCTGCGCCTAGAGCCGAATATTTTAAGTGCGTTACGCAGGATGCCAAACTGGCGCGAATTCATTGGTGGAAAACTCCTGAATTAAGTTCAGCTTCTCGTGGTAAGTGATAGGTTTAAATTTGCTAGAGACAAATTGACTTGACACTAATCTGACAACCTCTTCTTATGCACAATTTTCTGGATGACCAATTTTCAGTTATAAGCCCGCCGTGCGACAAAACCAGCATCTTTACATCTTCGCTTGTTACAAGTCCACTCCGAACTGGTTTGTCTATCCCTATTTCGACATCCTCCCTCGATCGACCAATTCCGGATAGATTTTTCATTTCTTCCTTGTCCTGAAATCTTCAAAACCCATCCAGGCTCGACCATTTTCAATTTCTACCGAGTATGTCGTAAGCATTTCTTCCGTGATTTTGGGTTGCTCTTCGAAGGCGCCACCGGTCATTTTCAGCAATTTACGAGCCTTCTCTAGCGTAGTCTCAGCGAAGACGGCAAAAGTTGAATTGCCTGAAAGTACGATCTGATCATCGTTGTGATCAAACAGAATACCTTGATCTTTCATATCTACAGAGAACATTATGGTGAGTCCTTTCGAAGGAACTTCGAGCCACCAAACTTCGTCGTCATCGACTGAAAAATTAATGTGTTTATTTATTGCAAGTGTTTTTCGCATTATTAGATCGAGGAAGTTGAATCCCCAATATTCTGACTTAAAAGCGGCTGACTTAAAAGAGCGAAACAGAAAAGATGTGGGATGCATAAAATTCCACAACAAAATCTGTCATCCAATGTATGTGCACGCGAAAGACTCGCATTGAATTTAAAAAAATGGAGAGCATTCCACGGTTTGAGCCAACATGCTTTGGCGATTGAGGCTGACCTGCACCACACATTCGTTGCACATCTAGAAAGAGGAGCCCGCAATCCCTCACTGGACAACATCGAAAAACTCGCAGTTGCTCTCAAAATAGATATCGTGGAATTACTGTGTGACCCAAGATCTAGAACACATCCTGAAGGCGCTGCTTAATTTTAATTGTCGGCACATTTAGAAAATAGCCTGATTGTCATGGACTAGCCACTCGACCAAAACAAGCAAAGATGTTGCAAACCGGAATTGCCCTCGCTGTGTCAACTACATCGTTCCAATAAACAGAAGAACAGAAATCTGCTACAGATCTAGCACAGACCACAAACATGAGTAGGGCAGCTCTCTAAACCTCTTTAAAGTCATCACGCATTTGGGGTAAAAACCGTACCCAATTTCAATCGGATTGAGCGCTTTTTACCCTAAGTCCCAAGAAAGAAGTAAAAACATAGAATCTTCAATGGGACTCGAGCGTTACCCAGCAACGATTTTATTCAAAAAGCATCCAATTTAACTTCAATTTTTCTTGTATAAAATGGAACACCTTTTCAAACCAGCCATGCACCTCAAACACTTCGCTGTGAATCCAGTACTGGTACAGCAGGTTGACGGTGTGGGCAAAGGCGAGCGTCACCGGGTCGAAGCCCAACCAAGCCAGGGGCAACCAGAATACAAAACTGTAAAACGGGCCCAGAACAGACTGCCGCAGCGCGGTGCTGAGGTTGTAATGCTCGCTGGTGTGGTGGTTGGAATGCTCTGCCCAAAAAAGGGCGCAGCGGTGGGCCACGCGGTGGTACCAGTAGTAGCAGAAGTCATCGCCCACAATCAGCAGCGGAATGAACCACCAACTGGAGATGCCCAGCTCGAACACCTTGTGCTGGTACAGCCACGCCATGAGTGGCAGGCTCCAGATGAGCGCAATCGCTGTTGTCATGAGCTTTAGAGCGCCCATGGCAATCGAGCACAGTGAGTCTTTGAGTTCATAACCCTGTACGCGGTCAATCGGGCCCTGTATGTCGGGTTTCCGACCCTGCAGGCTTTTGATCAGCCGGAATTCCAGCCACATGGCCACAAAGAAGTAGGGGATGGCCACGGCATACAGCAGTTGTGTGGCCAGTTGAAATTGACTGAGTTGGTTCAAGCTGCGGTCTCCCGATTTGTGTGTACTGCCCGGAAGCCCGCATTCAGCCTTGGTTTACCGACCCCGGTTGATGAAGTGGTCGATGAGGTGTGCGGTGATCGGGTTCTCGGCCCGATTTTCCCCCGGTGGCAAATTCGGTTCAATTTGCTCGGCAATTACTTTACCCAATTCCACACCCCATTGGTCAAATGGGTTGATGTTTTGCATGGCGCCCAAGGCGCAAGTGCGGTGCTCCCACAAACTGAGCAGCGCGCCCAGGCTGTACGGGGTCAGTTCATCCAGAAACACCATTTGAACGGGCCGCTGACCTGGGCAGCTTTTGTAATTCACCGTGGGGTCGGCCATTTCCTGTGGGCTGTTTAAACGGCCGACCGAAAACGCTTCTGCCTGCGCCAGGGCATGGGACAACAGAATGCGGTGCGATGCTGCTTCACTGTGATTGGGTTTCAACACGGCCACCAATTCCACGGTGCTGGCATTGCGGCCCTGGTGCATCAGTTGAAAAAATGCATGTTGGCCGTTGGTGCCCACATCACCCCAGAGGATGGGGCAAGTGGAGCGCGGAATGGGCACACCATCAATGCCAACCCCTTTGCCCAGGGATTCCATCCACAATTGTTGCAGGTATGGAATCAGCATGCCCAAACGGGAATCGTAGGGGCTGAGCAGCAACGAATCAATTCCCACTTTCAGATTGTAGAAGTCTGACAGGGCCAGCAAGATGGGCACACAATCGGTGGATCGGGTGCTCAAGACGTGGTTGTCGATGCAGGCAGCGCCAGCGAGCAATTCGTCGAAGACGGCGTTGCCGTGTACCAGTCGGATGCTGATGGACACTGGCCCCCACAGCGAATAGCGGCCGCCCACGGTCTCGCTGAATTCAAAAATCCGCGCCGGCGGTATGCCAAACTCAGCAGCTTTTCCAGGCTTGCAAGTGGCCGCCAGCAGGGCTTTCTCGCGGTAGGCAGGGCCAGCCGTGTCCAGCCAATTGAAAATATGCTGGGCGTTGTGCAGGGTTTCCTTGGTGGAAAACGATTTGCTGGCGATCAGCACCAGCGTGCGCTTGGGGTTGAGCGACGCCAGTGCAGCTTTCATTTCATGAAAGTCGACATTGGCGACAAAACGAATATTCAGTTGCCCATGAACGCCCGGCAGTTCCAGTCTGGAAAACACATCGTGCAGCAAGCGCGGTCCCAAGTCGGATCCGCCGATACCCAGGTGTAGCACGCTGTTGTATGTCTCGCCGTCCGGGTTGGTGTAAACGCCGGATTGCACCTGTTCCACAAAGGCGTTCATCTGTGCTTGCACCGTTCTGGCCAGTTCCAGCTCATCGCGGCCGTCCACGGTCAATTCGACAAAATCGGGATATTCGCTGCGACGAAAAGCAGCACGCAGACTCCAGTGGCCTGCTGCCCGTTGTTCAGTGGGGTTCACCACCGCACCGCGAAACAACCCGTCGATGAAATCCCTCAAGCGCAGGTTCTCTTGGCTGGATTCAAAATCATTCAGCATTTGCAAGCTGTAGGACTGGCGGTCCAAGTTGATGTGAAGCGGTCCAATGCTTCGTGACAACTGGCCAGGCGACATCGTGATCGGCATGGGTTGCGGTCGTGAAATGGTTGGGTCAACGGGAAATACCTTCGGAACCTCGAATATGGCGACCGGTCCCGCACAGAAAGTCTAACCCGTGCGCTGGTTCGGCCGCACGCATTTAGACGGTTTTGTCGAGCTTTCAGGGGCCGCCTGTGTCTATACTGCACTTGGCGCCGCATTGGCAGCGCTGGTATTCGTTGATGTCGCGCTGTATCCAATAATAAATTTCAATTTGGAGACCCCCCATGAGCAATCTTTGGCAAACCATCAATCGCACGCCCGGCGTGCTGACGATCAAAATCCTGACCATTGGTTTTCTGGTGGCAGGCCTGGTGACTTACATCAACGGTGAGGAGTCTGCTGGCCCATATTTGCTGGCGGCAGCGGCTTTGGTGGTTACCGAGGTGTTGCTGATCATCATTCAGTTGTTGCGAAAGTCCTCGGACTCGTCCACTGACCAACTACCCCCCAAGTAAATATTGACCATGGCGACTTCGAAAAAAGACCCCACTGCAGTGGCCGATGCCTTGTTGGAGGCCCAAGTGGCTTTCTGGATGCAACAGCTCAAAGGCAAGAAGTTTGTAAGCTTGGTGGAGGATGAGGTGGGTCGCCTCTACGACCACCTCGAACACATTGCTTTGAATTCAGCGGCGGACCGTGAAAAGGTGAAGGCCACTGCGCGTCGCTACGCGGTGGACATGGAAATTGGTGGCGCCATTCCCGAGTTGTTTGGTGAAATTGCCCGCCTGATTTTTGACTTTCCCGCCAGCCGCAGCACGCGGGTTGGCGAGGTGGTGTCCGATGCCGTGGCCACCGAGTTCATCGAAAAAATATTCGAACAGGGTGGGGTGCTGGATCACACGGTGACCAACATTCGCAACAGCGCCGCGTTTAAGCATTTCCTTGCCGATGTGGTGTTTACGGTGCTCAAGGGTTATTTGCTCGAGCAAAACAATCTCATGAAGTTTGGTTCTGTTGCAGCGGGCACACGCAAAGTGCGCGAGTGGTTGAGCAGCAAGGCCCCGGAATTGTCCGATTCGCTGGAGGACCGCGTTCGACAGTTGATGGATTCGGGCGTGTCGGGTTCTTTGGAAATGGTCAATGAGGCCTTGGACAATGAGCAATACCGGGAAACTGCCCTGCACAGTGCCCTGAATTTTTGGGATGTGATTCGCGATTGGCCGCTGGCGTCCTACAAGGACTACATCACTGAACAAGATTTGCAGGAATTCATGGTGCTGGGCTATGAATTCTGGCTGAATTTCCGCGACACCGATTACCTGAAGCGTTGCATCGACACCGGTGTGGATTTCTTTTTCGACAAGTATGGCGAACAAAGCCTGCAAGCCTTGCTCGATGACATTGGTGTGAGCCGTGACATGGTGGTGGAAGAAATCGCCAATTACGCGCCCGACCTGGCCGGCCTTTTGGTGTCGGAGGGGTTGGCCGAGGATTTTATTCGGCGCCATCTGAAGCGGTTTTTCCACAGCAAAAAGACCCTGGCGTTGCTCAGTGCTTGAAACCCGGGCGGCTTGTCTTGTATTTGCGCTGGCTTTTGATACATTGTGAGCATCGATGGCTTGCATGGCATGCCGATGCAGCCCGGTAACGGTACTGAATCCTCCAACCCGATCGAGCAACGACAACAACATTCAGGACGAGACATGAAAACTCATTACATGGCGGTGGTGCTGGCTTTGGGCCTTTTTGGCTGCTCTGGCGCGCCCGGTGATTCCGATGTACAAACAGCCCTCCAGACCACCTTGCGCACTCAAGTTCAAGAGCAGATGAATGTGATGAGCGCCTTGGGCGGGAAAAGCGCCTCCGAAGCTGCACAGGCCATGTTGGGCATGCCCAAGCCTGAGGACATTCACATTGAAGACATGGATGTCAGCGACGCACAGAAGCAGGAAAATGGGGATTATGTTGTGAAAGCCAATTTCACCACCAAGGTGGGCGAAAAGAAGGAAAAATCCTCTGCCAAATTGACCCTGTCCAAGGTCAACGGTCAGTGGAAAATTTCGGGCATGGAAAAACTCTAAACGCCGCAATGTTCACAAAAAACCCCGGTGATAAACCGGGGTTTTTTAATGCCTGCGTTTTATTTGCTCAAGCGTCGACCCTGTGACACCGCATAGGCACCAGGCCGAGCCAACAGAATCGGGTCATCCGATGCCTCAACGCCCTTGGGAAGAACCAATGGGTTGAAGTTGATGCTGTCACACACGGCTTTGTCCTCGACCGAGGTCACCGCCAGGTTGCCCGCCACCACTGTTTTTCGGTCGGCAGGCCACTGCACGGTGGGGTTGTTGGTGGGGTCGCCGGCAGCGGCCAACTGAAGCACAAAGCTGAAGTTGACCGGAATCTGTCCAACCCGGCCTTTCAGTTCATCGACCAGGAAGTTCGGTGGTGTGCTGGCCACGTTCTCTTCCTTCAGGAATTCTTCGCCACCCACGGGTTCAAAGACCCAGCGCACCATCTGGCTTTTTCCTTTCTTGTTGGTCATCTTGAACGCATTCACGCCCCAATAGTTAACAGCGCCATAACTGGCCGGTACACCACGGGTTTTCAAGAAATCGGGTTGAATCTTGTGATCGGGGTTGGCGGCTGTGGCCGCCGCAATTTTTGCAGGGTCTGGCTTTCCGGTGGCAGGGTCGGGGCGTCGTGCATCCAGGAAGGCCTGAAAACTCTCTGGCGTTGCTGCGCCAAAAACTGGGGTGGAGATGTTCGCCATCAGCCATTGCTCGTTGTTGGGCAGCTCCATCTGAACCGCCATACCACGAACGGATTTGGCATTCTCAGGTGCCCTTGGATTGCCGCCCCCCACCGAGAAGCGCAATGTAACCGGCACTGGCTTGCCGCTGAATGCGGAGGCAGATGACAATGCGGCGCCTGCTGGCGTTCCTGTAAATACGCCTTTGGCACACACGCCTTTGGCACCAGACCGGCGGAAGCCGTCCTGTTTTCCGAAAACGCCCTCCAGCCCGTCAACCAGCGTGACGGCATTGGTTTCCTGCGCATGCAAGGCAGGGGCCACCGCAGCCACCATCAGGCTGCCCAGTGCGCAATTCAAGATTGTTTTTTTCATGTTTTCTGCATCCTTGTCGGAAATGGGTGTTGCACGTGCGCGTGCACGCTGAACGGAGCCTCCCGCTCAACGCTCACCTTAAATCGGTTTGGAGGACAGAATGGTTACCGCAATCATGAAATTTTTCTATCTAGACCGATAGGAAAAGACGATGGGCCGTTGTTGTGCACTAGATGTGCAGATTTCTGGCCTTCAGGCCCTGAACTGCTTGCTTCACGCGCTCCAGGCTTTGCCGGTTTTCATCCAGCACATGTTGAATGTCGTCGCGAAGGTGATGGAGGTCCAGCCGCTGGGCCAGGTGATCGGTGTCGGGGTTTTGGTTGTGTGCCAGCAATTCTGCTCGATAGGCATCGATCAGGGTAAACAGATCGTCGATGTAAAAACCAAGGTGGCCGATATTGGCCATGACAAACGACACTGGATTGCTGATTTCATGCGCCACTCGAACGTTCAGGTCGTCCTGGGCTGTCAGGGTTTGGTGATTGGGCTCGCCCAGGTGGGCTGCCGAGGGGGTGCTCATCACAGGCGCCTCGCAAAACGGTTCATCTGCTTTAACGGCAGATCTGGCCGTTTCTTGAGGCGCTGTTCGCAGGTTTTATGCCGAGGGCAGCATTTGACGGATCACGCCCTTGGCCACATCCATGGTCATGTAGCGTGGCACTGCATAGGTGAAGCGGGCTTCACCCAGCGCCGACTTGGCGATTTCCGGAATGTCTTCCGATTTCAGGGCGGCAAGGGTGGTTGGAATGCCAAACTTGGCATTCATGTCTCGAATGCGCTGGATAAAGGCCTGGGCCACGTGCAGGTCGTCGCCCTTGGCGGGGCCGATGTTGCAATGGCGGGCCAGTTCGGCCAGTCGGCCAGCGCAGTTGGGCAGGGAATAATCCAGCACATGCGGCATGACGATGGCGTTGGCCAGGCCGTGTGGCGTGTGGTACATGGCGCCAAACTTGTGGGCGATGGCGTGCACATAACCCACCCCGGCCTGTGTAAAGGCAATCCCAGCCAAGTGGGAAGCCCGGGCCATTTTCTGGCGGGCCACCACATCGCTGCCGTTGGTCACGGCCGTGTCCAGGTATTTCATGATCAGTTGTGTGGCTTCAATGGCCTTCACATCGGTTTTGCGCATGGCGTTGTTGGACACAAAGGCTTCCACGGCATGGGTCAGCGCGTCCATGCCGGTGGCTGCCGTAATGTGGGGTGGCAGGCCCGTCATCAGCGCACCGTCCAGCGCACAGGCGGTGGGCATCAGCTTGAGGTCCATGGCGGGCAGCTTGCGCTTGTTTTCAGTGTCGGTTACCACGGCAGCAATGGTGCACTCGGAACCTGTGCCGGCAGTGGTGGGCACCGCATACAAGGGCAGCATGCCGCGCCAGATGCGGAACAGCCCGGTCATTTTGACGATGGGTTTTTGGTTTTTGGCGCGCGCACCGATCATTTTGGCAGCGTCGATGGGTGAACCGCCACCCACGGCCAGAATGGCTTCGCAGTTGTTTTGCTTCAAGATGCCGTAGCCCGCCTCAATTTGCTGCACAGTGGGGTTGGGCTCGACGCCATCGTACACCGCAAATTGAACATTCAAGCGTTGCAGTTCGGCTTGCATCTTGTTCAGGATGCCCAGTTTGACCAGCACCGCATCGGAAACAATCAACACCCGCTTGTGGCCTTGTGACGCAATAAAGCGAACCAGCTCCAGAGAAGAGTCGGCACCTTCGAACACTTTGGGCCACTTGAATGGCAGGATGGCGGTCACGGCTTTGAATATCAGCATGTAAAGGCGAAGGAATATCACCTCGAGTGCGTGCAACATGGTTCTGTCTCCCGGTTTTGTGATGGGCTGTTGTTTGGGCCCTTGTGTCTTGATTGTACAAAGGCCGGGCGCATCATGGTTTCAATTTCGCCGGGGGCTTGCTGCTTTTTTGCCGGACAGGGCACCCTGGCTGCTGCCCGTGATTGTGCACGGGTTTGCCGCGATTTAAGTAACCTTGGGGTAACTTTAGAGTTGAGCCACCAAATTGCCTGGCTGAAATCTGCAACAATCCCGCAAGTTTTAACCCGAGGCTGGCCCCCCACAAGACCAGTCCGCCGTTACCCAGAGACATCACTCAAAGACATCATCGCCATGGCCAATTCCCTCAGTCTTCGTCGCATCAGTTCCATGTCCAACAATGGCTGGGACCGCCTGTTCAAAGCCAAAACCATGGTGCGCGCTGGTTTGCAGCCTTTTGAGGTGGTGCACGAGCGAGGCATTCACCAAGTGCGGCATTACCTGCCACTGACCGAGGATGAGATTGTGGTGGGCGAATCGGTGGTGCCGGTCAGCAAAACCCGCAACCCGATCCCGTTGGTGCTGGTTGCACCATTGGCCGTCAACATGTACGTCTACGACCTGTTGCCCGAGCGCAGCCTGGTTCGTTACCTCATGGCGCAGGGTTTCGATGTGTACCTGGTCGATTGGGGTTGCCCAACCCGCAAACAGGCGGGGCTGACCTTGAATGATTACATCGCCGATTTTTTGCCCGATTGCCTGAAAGCCGTCCGCGAACACTCGGGCTCCCGGAAACTGAACCTGCAGGGTTGGAGCATGGGCGGTGGCATGGTGCTGGCGTACACGGCTCTGTTCAAGGATACCGACATCCACAGCATTGTGACCTACGGCACGCCGATTGATGGCCATGCGAATGGCGCCATTGGCAAGCAGTATCAAAAACTGGCCCATGTGCTGAAAACAGCCCGGTTGAATTTCCGCAAAGTGCCAGCCAAGCTGCTGTACACACCGGGCTGGGCCAACGTGATCGGTTTCAAATTGCTGGACCCGGTGGGTAGCCTGAAAGGCTATTGGAGCCTGTTTACCCAGTTGGACAACCGCGACTATGTGGCCCAGCATGCCAACCAGGCGGCCTTTATCGACAGCCTGGAAGCCTACCCGGGTGGTGCGCTGCGCGACTGGTTTTGCAGCATTTGGCTGGAAAACGAAACGGCCCGCGGACAGTTCAAGGTGGGCAAACAGGTGGCTTATTTTGCGGACATTCAATGCCCAGTGCTGGGTGTGGCCGGTAAATCCGACAACCTGGCCAATGTCAGTTGCTGCAAGGCCATCGTGAATGTGGTGGGTTCGGACGCCAAAGAGTTTTTCATCGGCCCAGGTGGCCACATTGCCATCATGAGCGGCAAAGATGCACCCCACACCATTTGGGCCAAAACCGTGAGCTGGATCAACGCCCAGTCCTGAAGCCGGTACACTCAAACCCATGCGACACACGTCATGGGCAGTGTTGAACACCGTGGTTTGCGCAGCAGGGGTGGCCAGCGTGCTCTGCCTGCTGCCCCTGGGCGCGCAAGCCAACGGCTTTCAGAATTTTGACGATGCCGCACTCATCGACCAAGTGGCGGGAGCGGTGGCCCGTGGTTACGGCAACATGCACGGCTACCGTGTGCAGTTCAAAATGCTCCATGAATCCACGCCCTATGAATCGGCGTTGATGACGCAGTACACACCGGCCAACCGGACCTGCACCTTTTTCATTAATCCCAAAGACACCTCGTGGCACAGCTTTGAGCATTACCTGCAGTTTTTTGAAGGCTTGCCCAAGAAAGTGGTGTATGAGGCGTTTTTTGCGCACGAGTCAGGCCACTGCGTGCAGTTCAAAGAACAGATTGATTTCGGCCCGGTAGAACGTGCCCAGCGGCAAGAGTTGTATGCCGATGTGTTTGCGTTGTCGCATGTGGAGCGCTACTACCCCAAGTATCGCCCCGCTTTCCAGATCGGCCTCATGAAAATGCGATCGGTGGAGAAGGGCACCCCTTACGATTTCTCGCGCCTGCTACACAAACTGTTGGGTCAACCGGACTTGTTGACTGCCCTGAAAGTGACCGGGCCGCAAGAACGAGCCTTTGCAATTGCGCGTGCAGTGGACCGCTTGTAAATCCATGCGGACTGGATTGTGTTACCGTTGGGCCATCTAAAAATGAAAACATCTTCCCACTGTCATGGCTGATCACGATCCCCTGTCGCTGGACAACCAACTCTGTTTTTCCGTGTATTCCACATCGTTGGCCATCACGCAGTTTTACAAGCCTTTGCTGGAACCGATTGGGCTGACTTATCCCCAGTACCTGGTCATGCTCATTCTGTGGAAAGAAGACGGCTTGAGTTTGATCAATATTGCCCGCCACTTGGGCCAGCAACCTGGGGCTTTAACACCGGTGCTCAAGCGCATGGCCGATCAGGGTTTGCTCACCCGGGAACGCAGCAGTCAAGATGAACGTCAACTCAAAATCCATTTGACCGACATGGGCCGTGCCCTGCGTGAACAGGCCTTGATGGTTAACCGGTGTCTGTTTGAAAAGTGCGGCATCAGCACTGAACATTTGTTGCGGCTGAAGGCTGAACTGGACGAACTGCGCGCCAAGATCCAATCAACCTGATTGAACCGTTTGGGACACACCGTCCTTGCAACCATATCGTTATCGCGATAACATTTGCAACCTGAGTGGCAGTTCCACTCCCCAACAACCCTGATTCATTCATCCACAGGAGCCACCATGCAAGTTGTTTACTCCACACAAGCCACATCCACCGGCGGCCGCGAAGGCAAGTCAGCCACGAATGACGGGCGTTTGTCGGTTGCCCTGAGCACACCCAAGGAATTGGGTGGCAACGGCGGCCCGGGCACCAACCCCGAGCAACTGTTTGCAGCCGGTTACTCGGCCTGTTTCATTGGTGCCATCAAGTTTGTGGCCGGCCAGGACAAAATCAGCCTACCCGTCGAGCCCGAAATCACCGCGGTGGTCGGCATTGGCGGTAACCCCAAAGGCGTGGGCTTTGCCATTGATGTGGAATTGAAGATCAAGCTGGAAGGGCTGGATGCTAACGCAGCGCATGCGCTGGTCGAGAAAGCGCACCAGGTGTGCCCATACTCCAACGCCACTCGCAACAATGTGGATGTAAAGCTCACGCTGGTTTAAGCGGGCTCGGCATTAGTTGGCTTACCTCGCGCTGTTTTTTTCGGCCCTGGTGGCGGCAACCTTGCTGCCCATGGGGTCTGAAGCGGTGCTGTTTGCCCTCGTTCGCGAGGGCAAACCCGTGTGGGCCCTGCTGTTGGTTGCAACGGCCGGCAATACCCTGGGTTCTGTCATCAACTATGCGCTGGGGCGTTGGCTCCTGCATTTCCAGGATCGCCGTTGGTTTGTGTTCAAGGCGGACCAATTGGACCGCGTGACCCAGACATTCAATCGGTACGGGCGCTGGAGCCTGCTCTTTGCGTGGTTGCCGGTGGTGGGCGACCCGCTGACCTTCGTTGCCGGCGTGTTGCGCGTGCCTTTCTGGCCGTTTCTTGCCTTGGTGGCTGTCGGCAAGGCTGCACGTTACGGTCTTGTCATTTGTGCATCAAATTACAGTGTGAACTGGTTTTAGGCAGCCCGCATCGGCACAATGTGCAAGTGCCATCACCCTGTGAATGAACATGCCCCTGATTGCCCAAGCCGTTCGCTGGGTTAGAGCCCTGCTGTTGATTGGATTGCCGCTGGCCCCACTGCATGCCCTGGCCGATACGGTCACGGTGGCGACAGCAGCCACCCTGCGATACGCCATGGACGAGCTCTCCGCGCGCTTTGAAAAAGCAACGGGCCACACCGTGCGCGCGGTGTACGGTGCCAGTGGCCAGTTTTACAGCCAGATACGCCAGGGAGCACCGTTCGATGTGTTCATGGCGGCTGACTTGGAGTTTCCCCAAAAGCTGGTGGACGATCGCGTGGTGCCTGGCCCTGTCATTCAGTATGCTGAAGGGCGCTTGGTGTTACTCCTGCCCAAAGGGCGTTCCGGTGCCGACGCATCCACTTTGCTGAAGGCCGATTCGACCCTGGGTGATTTAAAAGCCGCCATGGCAGACGGTCGCCTTTCTCGCTTTGCCATTGCCAACCCGCAGTTGGCACCGTATGGTCTGCGTGCGCAGGAAACGCTTGAAAAAGCTGGGCTTTGGCAAGTCATTCAACCCAAGCTGGTGTTGGGTGAAAACATTTCCCAGGCTGCGCAGTTTGTGTCCACTGGGGCCGCGCAGGGTGGTTTGGTGGCCTTGTCGCTGGCCTTGGCCCCGCAATTGGCGCAGGCTACCCACTATGTATTGATTGACCGCAACCAACACCGGCCCCTGCAGCAGGGCATGGTGCTGGTTCGCTCCACCGAGGCCAGTCGAGCGTTTGTGGCCTTTGTACAAACTGCGCAGGGCAAGGCGGTGTTGCGCCAGTTCGGTTACGAGTAAATCCATGGACTGGTCCGCTTTCCGAGTCTCGATTCAACTGGCGCTGGGCACCTTGGCGGTGTTGCTGCCTTTGGGGCTGTTGCTGGGGCGTTGGTTGTCTAAAACACCATGGCGTGGCCGGGTGTGGGTGGAGGCGGCCGTGCTATTGCCTTTGGTATTGCCACCCACGGTCATGGGTTATTACCTGTTGGTCGCTGTTGGGGGCAACAGCGTTGTGGGTTCGTGGCTTCAGTCCTTGGGTGTATCCCTCACCTTCACTTTCTCTGGTTTGTTGCTGGCTTCTGTGTTGTTCAACATTCCTTTCATGGTGCAGCCCATTCAACGGGCTTTTGAATCCATTCCCCACAGTCTGAATGAGGCGGCCCAGGTCAGCGGTCTCTCGCAGTGGGAAATTTTTTTGCGGATTGAATTGCCTTTGGCGTGGCCCGGCATTCTGTCTGCATTGGTGCTCACCTTCGTACACACCTTGGGAGAATTTGGTGTGGTGTTGATGATTGGGGGCAACATTCCCGGCGAAACACGAACGCTGGCCATTGCCATTTATGACCAAGTCCAAGCCTTTGATCTGGCTGCCGCCAACCGCATGTCGCTGGTGTTGTTGCTGTTTTCGATGGTTGCGGTGGTCATGTCACTGGCGCTGTCGGGTCGCAGGAAAAGGCGTTTAGCATGAGCAATGCACCGCAAGGCCTTGTCCTGAACGTCAACCAGGCTCATCCCATGCGCCTGAAGGGCGCTTTCAGTTGTCGGCCAGGTGAACTCCTCGTGTTGGTGGGTCCATCGGGTGCGGGCAAGTCCTCCATGCTGCGTGTGATGGCGGGTTTGATGCGCCCGGATTCCGGTTTGATGCAGGTGCAGGGTGAGGTCTGGATGGACCTGCAGTCTGGCGTTTTCAAGACACCCCAGGAACGACGCGTGGGTTTGGTGTTTCAAGACTATGCGCTGATGCCACACCTCACCGCCATTGACAATGTGGCGCTGGCGTTGATGCACCTGCGCCCGGCACAGCGCCGTCATGCCGCCATTGAATGGCTGGGCAGAGTCAAGCTGACGGGGGATGAAATTCACCGCAAGCCAGCGGCACTGTCTGGTGGGCAGCAGCAGCGAGTGGCCATGGCCCGTGCGCTGGCCCGTCGTCCACAATTGCTGTTGCTGGATGAGCCATTTTCAGCGGTGGACTCCATGAACCGACAGGCGCTGTACGGGCTGCTGGCTGATCTTCGCCAAGCTTTGAATATTCCGATGGTGTTGGTGACCCATGACCTGCAGGAGGCCCGTCACCTGGGCGACAAGCTGGTGGTGCTGGATGGCGGTGAAGTGTTGCAGGAAGGCGCACCAGCCGAAGTTCATCAACGCCCCCGAAATTCCCGCGTGGCAGACCTGGTGGGTATTCAAAACCGATTTCATGGTGTGTGGCTGGGGCCAGGGCCAGCGGATGGCCGTGGGCAACTTCGATGGTTGAGCAAGCCCGACGACGGCTTGGATGCGGCAGGTCCAGTTTTGCAGGTTTTGGACAAAGGGAAAATTCCCGCCAATTTTCCGGTGAGCTGGGTGGTTCATCCCGATGCGCTGGAACTGCACCACACCCTGCCGGTTCATCGCCTGGGCGATGCATCAGTCGAGGTGTTTCCCGTCGAGGTGTTGCAGTTGCGGGACTTGGGTGAACTCAGTTTGGTCGAGTTGGGGTTGTCCGAGCATGTCGGCTTGCGTTTTCGTTTGGTGGTGTCCGGGCCCCAGCGGCCTGGCCTTCACCGGGGGCAGTCCCTGTGGGTCAGCATGAATTTGCAGTCCGTCCACATCATGCCCAAGAAAGCAGACCAAAACCTGGTCGATGTGTCAAAGAATTGACGTTTGCAAACTGTTGATGTGAATCGGGTTTTGGGTATGTTCAGTACCACGTCATGGAGACAACCCACACACACACAACAATATGAAAAACCACATCACACGCGCCTGGGCTCTGGGCAGCCTGATCCTGCTGTCAGCCTGCATGGGCGACGGCTCATCTGTCGCCAATTTGTCTGGCAACGGAACACCCACCACCCCCACTGAAAATGGTGGCGGAGGTGGCCCCACCACACCCCAGGAAGAGCAGTTTTTTCCCGGCATACTGGTGTTGTCGAATCGGTCTGACCTGATCAGCGGGGGCGATGCCTTGCTGGAAATCAAAGCCGATGATCCAGCCGACCTTCAGGGCGTCAAGGTGATGGCTGGCACGGTGGATGTGAGTGACCGTTTTGCCTTGCGCAGCAATGGCCGTTACATGGGCCGTGTGGACAATCTTCCGCTGGGCGAAACCCGGATTGTGGCCAAACTCAAGGGCGGTAAAAACCTGTTGACCACCGTGGTGAACCACCCCAACGGTGGCCCGGTATTTTCTGGCCCTCAGGTTCAACCGTGGACCTGCACCAATGAGAAGGCCATGAATGCTCAGTGCGATCAGCCGGCCGAATACAGTTTCAAGTATCTGCCAGCCAACCAGTTGCAGCATGTGTTGACCAAGTCTGACCCTGCCAAACAAGAGTTTGCGCCCACCTTCTTGCCTTACGATCCGCAAAACCCGCCGGCTGACTCCGAGATTGCAACCACCACCACCGAAACGGGTGTGACCTTACCGTTTATTGTGCGGGTGGAGCGTGGATTTCAAAACCGCGACCGATACCAGATCATGTCGCTGTACAACCCCAAGGATGGCTGGGAGCCCTGGAAACCCCAGCCGCAGTGGAACCGCAAACTGTTGATTCACCATGGTGGCAACGTGGGCGTGACCTATGGGCCCGGCAATCCGCCCAATGGAGATATTTCGGGCACTGCGCCCGATGGTCTGGAGTTCGTGCTGGGTGACAGCATCACGGTTGCCCTGGGGAGAGGCTTTGTGACCTTGTCCACCGCACTGGCCAACCTGGGTCACAACGTGAACCTGGTGACCGCTGCCGAATCGCTGATGATGGCCAAGGAGCGCATTGTCGAGCAGTACGGCGAGTTGCGTTATACCATCGGCACCGGGTGCTCGGGCGGTGCCATTGCCCAGCAGCACATTGCCAATGCTTACCCAGGTATTTACCAGGGCATCATCGTGCAGTGCTCATACCCGGATGTGTGGACCACGGCCACCCAGTTTGCGGAATACAACCTGCTGAACACCTACTTTGGTCACCGCTACCCGGGTGCCAATCCGCAGGAAGACTCTGCACAGTTTCCCAGCTACAACCGGAACTTCATTCCGATTGTTCAATATCCGGCTGTGTATGGGCATTTGCCTGTGAACCCGGTGGTGTCTGACTTGGCGTTTTTCCCCAGCGCGTACCCCACACAAGCCGATTGCCCTGGCCTGCGCGGCGCAGCCACGCAATATGACCCGGTCAACAACCCTGGTGGTTTGCGCTGCGGTTTGATTGACTACATGAACACCCAGTTTGGCTCCCGTCCACCGGAACGATGGTCTGCCAATGAGAAAAAAATTGGACGGGGCTTCACCGGCCTTCCGCTGGACAATATTGGTGTTCAGTATGGTTTGGGTGCCTTGAAACAGGGCTTGATTACCCCTGACCAGTTCCTGGATTTGAACAAGAATATCGGTGGTTTCAGCGTGGATGTGAAACGTCAGCCCGAGCGTACCTTGGGCGATGTGTTCGCGATTTCGAATGCCTACAAAACCGGCGCCATCAATACCGCGGAAAACCTGAGCACCATCCCCATCATCGACCTGCGGGGACCTGACCCGGGTATTGCTCATGATGCTTACCACAGCTGGCAAATGCGCGCCCGGCTGAAAGCGAAGCAAGGCCACTTCAACAACCAGGTGATCTGGTTCGGCCAAATTGTGTTGGCGGGCGACAGCACCTACAGCACCGAAGCATTGTTGGTGATGGACCGTTGGCTGAGCGCCATTGAAGCCGACACCAGCAACAAGCCCCTGGCTGAGAAAGTGGTGGCCGACAAGCCGGCGGCTGCACGGGACAAGTGCTTGTCAGCCCAAAGCCTGTATGCCCAGGATGGTCCGTTCGTGCCGCTCAGCGGAAACCTGTTTTACCCACGTCCGTTGATACCCGGAACAGCCTCGAACCAGGTTCCAGCGCCACCGCCGGAGGCCGGTCAAATCTTTGATGCGGTCGCCAACCAGGTGTGTGGCGTTGATTTTTCAGCGTATGACCCGACTGGGCAGTCGGGCCAGCTGACTGGCCCGTTGAGCAATCTGCAGCAACTGATTCTTCAAACCCGGTTTGGAACGCCACGCACGGTGGCGGGCGATAACATCCAGACACTGACCAACAAGTGTCAACTGAAACCAGTGGATGCAAAGGATTACACCGGTGTGCCCGCCATTACCGATGCAGCCGCTTTTGCAGCCAAGGTGAAAGCCATTTTCCCGCAAGGTGTGTGTGACTTCACGAAAGAGCCGGTGGGTGTTCGCCGCACGGAAACCTGGCTGAAGTACGGCACCGCCACTGAAAAGGTGGTGGCGGGTACGCCCCTGCCAATGCGTCCAGCCCTGTCGCAGCAGGGCTGGTATTCAGCGGCATTCCGCTGATTGGAGCACGCTATACTTAGTGGGGTTGCGTGATGAACCCCAGTTTCTGAAGGCCGGCGCGTTGTGCGGCGGCCATCACCTGCACCACCTTTTCGTACTCCACATGGCGATCGCCTTGAATGCGCAACTCCGGTTGCGTGGTTTGGGCGGCTGCTGCCTTCAGTCGACCTTCCAGCGCTGGTAAGTCCAGCGCATCGTCATTCCACAGCAGTGCACCGTCCTTTTTCACGGTTAGGGTTACCACCTCGGGTTTGATGTCTGTGGGTTGCTGGCTGGCCTGCGGCAGATCCACCTTCACGGAGTGAGTAATCACCGGCACGGTAATCATGAAAATAATCAGCAGCACCAACATGACATCGACCAAAGGGGTCATGTTGATTTCACTGATTTCATCGTCATCGTAGGCATTCATGGCCATGGCTGTGTTTCCCTTTCCCTTAGTTGCCTTGCCGCTGCAGGGGAACCGTGCGCACGGCTGAATCTTTTTTCAGCGGCGAGCCGGTGAGGAAGTAGGCATGCAACTGGCGAGAAAACCGGTTCAGACGACCCACCACCCCCTTGTTCCCTCGGGTCAGGGCGTTGTACCCCAGCACGGCAGGGATGGCGACTGCCAAACCAAAGGCGGTCATGATCAGTGCTTCGCCCACCGGGCCTGCAACCTTGTCAATGCTGGCCTGGCCAGACACTCCAATGCCCACCAAGGCGTGATAAATGCCCCAAACCGTGCCAAACAATCCAACAAACGGTGCAGTAGAACCCACCGATGCCAAAATCGACAGACCGGCTTGCAAACGTTCCACCGCGTCGTCCATGGCGCCTCGCAGGGCTTCGCTCAGCCAGTCGGCTAGGTTCATCTGGCCATGCAGGTCATCCTGGTTGGTGGTGTGGTGGTTGACCGCAGCCTGTGCCTCCATGGCGAGGTTGAGAAAGGGGTTTCCGCTGACTTTTCCCAACACCTGCAAACCTTCTGCAAAGCTGTGGGTGTGCCAAAACTGGTCCACTGCCGCAGCTGCTTTTTTGATGCTGATCAGTCGCAGGCTGCGGGCCACGATGACGGTCCATGAGGCAATCGACATGACCAACAGGACCAGAGCGACGGCCTTGATGACCCAATCGCCTTGTGCCCACATGGCTGCCAATCCGTAAGGGTTGCTATCCATACCACGGTTTCCTTCTTGAATTTAATGGCTGTTCAGTACAAATGACACCGGCTGCACATACCAGAATGCAATCGGTTGACCCCCGCGTTTGGCGGGGACGAATTTCCATTGCTTGACGGCCGTCATGGCTGCATCATCCAGACGGCCAAAGCCGCTGGACTTGTTCAGTTTCAGGTCGCCCACGCTGCCGTCGGGCAAAATATAAACATCCACCAGCACACGGCCCTGTTCACCCAAGCGACGCGACAAGGCGGGGTACGCTGGGGGGGGATTGTTCAGGTGCGCTGCATCGGTGCGCGGTGGGGTAATGGTTTGTGTGTCCTGTGGTGGCGCACTCGGGCTCACGGCTTGAGCCTGTGGTTGTGCAGGTGCAGTGGCTGCGGTCAACGGTGCCGGTTCTGGGGCAATCGCAGGCGCGATTGCGGGGGTACTTGGCTTTGGCTGTTCCTGCTTGACCGGTTTTGCAGCGGGTTTTGGTTTCACCACGTCCTTGGGTGGTGCAGGCTGAGGTGTTGCCGACGCTTTGGGCGCAGGTTCTATGGCAATCAGCACGCCTTCTACACTGGGCTGTGTGAGGGTGGGCTGCGCGATGTGCACCTGCCGCCCCACCCACAGCAATACCAACAGATGCACCAGCACCACACTGCCCAAAATCAGGGCTTGTGGCGGCTCTGCTTGATGTGCAGGTGGCATGGTTTTTTCAGGCAGTGCAAAACGCATACAGACTTCAATTCGGGGTTCAGCTCGGAATCGTGTGCGCGAGGCAACACGGCGTCAGTGTAACAATTTCAACGCGACAGGGCACATATCATATTGCAAATAATTCTCATTTGCAATAATTCGCCTGTACTCAACATCGTGTTTGTGTGCGGCGCATGCATGCCGGTACACTTCGTGTATTCGTGATTGTCCACATTCAAGGAATTGCCATGAAAGGGTCTGCCAAAGTCATTGCCGCGCTCAATGCACAACTGAAAAACGAATTGACCGCCATTAATCAGTATTTTCTTCATTCCCGGATTTTCGGAAATTGGGGGCTGGAGGTGCTGAAGAAAAAGGAATACGAGGAGTCCATCGGGGAAATGAAGCATGCCGACAAGTTAATCGAACGGGTGCTCATGCTGGATGGTCTGCCGAATTTGCAAGACCTCGGTAAATTGATGATTGGTGAAAACACCCGGGAAATTCTGGACAGTGACCTCAAAATGGAAACCGCTGCGCAGGCCACCATCAAGGACGGCATCATCACGGCCGAGGCTGAAAAAGATTTTGTGTCCCGCGATTTGCTCAAGGAAATTCTGGAAGACACTGAAGAGCACATCGATTGGCTGGAAACCCAGCTGGGCTTGATTGATCGGGTGGGGTTGCAGAATTTTGAACAGTCCATGATGGGTGTTCAGGGCAGTTAATCACGGGATTTGACAGAAAACTCTACTGGGGGTCTTGATTATAGTAATGCGAATCATTATTATTTAATCAAATTCCCCCAGTGGAGCCTACCGTGATTGTCTGTATTTGTGCCAACGTGAGTGACCGAGCGATTGCCCAAGCCGTGCGTGAAGGGTGCCAGTCGGTGGACGACATCACCATGAAAACAGGTGCTTGCTCTGGTTGCGGTCAATGCCGTGGGCATTGCCAGGCTGAACTCCAGGCCCATGCCGCGGTGGTTCAGGCCAAAGCCCTCACTGAACACTGCGCAGTCGGTTAACCTCACTGCCGGACACGGCTGAGGCAGAATTGCCCCAACTTTGCCGCACATAACTCACCACCGCAGCCACATCCGCATCACTGAGCTCGCCCCGGTAGGGGGGCATGCCATGGGGCACCGGGTTGTCACGCGTGCTGGGTGAAAACCCACCATTCAAGACCATTCGGATAGCATTGGCCGGGTTGGGCGCAATCACGCCACTGTTGCCTGCCAGCCGTGGGTACGCGCCGGTTTTTCCTTCTCCCTGCGAGCCATGGCAATCCACACAGTGTTGTTGGTAAACCGTTTCGCCTTTGCGCAGCAACGGTTCCAGGTTTTGGCGCGCCACAACGGTGTTGGATTTTTCATCGGGCGATTGCGCTGGCAATGATTTCAAATACACCGCCATGGCCTCCAGGTCAGTGCGATTCAGAAACTGCAGACTGTGGGCCACCACCTCGGACATGGGACCGGTCACAGCCCTGTCCCTGTTTTTTCCGCTCCCCAAATAGTCGACCAGATCACTGATGGACCACTGACCGAGACCATCTCTGGGGTGTGCATTCAGTGCCGGTGCAAACCAATTGAGAACTGGAATGGTGCCACCACCAAGATGTTGATCGGATTTCAAACCACCCAGCGAATTGCGGGGTGTATGGCAGGCCGCACAATGGCCAGGTCCGTTGACCAGATAAGCGCCGCGGTTCCATTGCGCGGTTTGTCGGGGGTCCGGGGTGTATTCTCCGCCCCGAAAATAGAGGGCTCGCCACACCGTCATCAACTGCCGCTGTTTGAATGGAAATGTCATCTGCGCTTTGGGTGTGGCTTGCTCCACAGGCTTGATGCGACGCAAGTACTGATAAAGGTCATGAACATCCTGTCGGGTCATGCGGGTGTAGCTGGTGAATGGAAATGCCGGGTACAAATAATGACCATTCTTCGAGATGCCCTCATGCATGGCCTTGTAAAAATCGTCGGCTGTCCACTTGCCCAAACCGGTATTGGCTGCTGGTGTCAAGTTGCTGGTATACACAATGCCAAAAGGGGTCTGAATGCCCTTGCCGCCGGCGTAGGGTTTTGAGCGCTCGCTGGTGTGGCAACCCATGCAATTGCCTGCACGGGCGAGGTAAGCGCCGCGCTTTTCCGATTCAGTCAACAGCGACAGCTCAACAGGCTCTGGCGACACGGTGTGCGTGGTGGGTTTGGCGGTTTGGGTGTGGGTGCCGCATTCCATCGGAAACGACACACTGCCAGCCGGCGCTGCTGTGGTGTCCTTGGGCACTGGCCGTGAAGCAAGGTAGGCTGTGGCTGCATTGATCTCTGGATTGCTCAGGGCCGTGATGATGGTACCCATGCAATCGGGCTCTGCCGCATGCCGCTGTCCATTCATCCATTTGCCGATTTGTGCGGTCAAATAGTCTCTGGGCAAGCCCAGCAGGCCCGGGGTGTAAGGTTCAACACCCATCAACCCTGCCGCGTGGCAATTGACGCAGGCGGGCACCTGTTTGCCGGGCAAGCCTTGGGTCACAATCTGTTTGCCCAGCTCCAGTTCGGCGGTGGATGCCTTGCTGGGTGCCGGGTTGGGGTAGGGTGGGTGCTGTGCCGAGAAGTAGCTGGCCATTTCCCACAACGCTGCGTTTGACAGTGGCTGCACGATGTTGTTCATGGCAGCGTGTACACGCCCACCGTCGCGAAAAGCAATCAACTGGTTGTACAGGTAACCGGCTGGTTTGCCAGCAATTCGCGGAAAATAGCCATCGGGTCCAGCGCGGCCCTGCTCGCCATGGCAAAGGATACAAGCCTGCACCCGGTCCTTCAGTTCCGCATCGGTCAACGTTCGAGGAGTGGCCTTGGCCGGGCCAACCGTGACAACGAGGAGTAAGGCAAGAGCGATGCTGCGCATGACGGCGATTCTGAATGAGACAGGGCCCCCATTGTATACGCTGACCCCCCTGTTCAAGTTTTTCATGACATCGACCGCCACACTGTGCCGCTGCCGGTGATTGTTCAATATCATCGGCAACATCTGTTCAAACCGATCTCCCTCAATCACCATGGTGCAACAACTTGGACACAGACGATGGGGCAGCTTCTTCTTGCTGCTGGGGTGTTGTTCGCTGGTTCATGCGCAGGTTGATGACGCATCGTCGCCGTTGCTGGTTCGTGGCGGGCTGACCGGTGTGGTTCAGCATGCGGTTGGGTCATCCAGTCCATCGGGCACCGACACCACGGTGCGGGGGGACGTGGACATTGAACAAACCCTGACGTCGCTCAACGCGGAATGGTTTAACCACATTCGGTTTGGCCGTGGTGCCAGCCTTTCCGCGCGCCTGCCCAATGCATTCACCAACGACGTCAATGCAGTGTCCTTTGGTTACTACAATGCGCCAGATCAATTTCAAGTGGTGTTGGCCCAGTCGTGGTTAAAATTCGATCGACCCATGTCCGGGCCAGGCATGGCCGGTAACCCTGGCACATTCTCCGTGGCGGTCGGGAAGATGGACCCCACTGTGTTTTTCGACACCAATCTGAAGTCGGACGACGAGAGTGAGCATTTTCTGAACAATGCCTTTGTGCACAACCCCCTGCTGGATGCGGGGGGTGATTTGGGTGCCGATGTGTATGGGTTTTCGCCAGGCCTTCGTCTGGCGTTCACGCCCAATCCATCGAGTGAACGTCGATCCACGGGGTCCATCGGATTTTTCGGTGGTGGCAATGGGCCGACATTCAATGGTTTGCGGCGCAGTCCATTTTCGATTGCACAGTGGCAATATGAAATCGGTGATTCTGCAGCGCCCCTGGCGCGCTATGAAGTGTATGCCTGGCAAAACCCGTGTGTGCCGAACGCGGTCACAGGCCAGCTTGAGCGGCACCGTGGCCTGGGCTTGTCATTTCACCATGCCCTGTCTGCCCACTGGACTGTGTTCGGCCGTGCAGGACAATTGCTGAAAGGCACCACCCGTTTTGATCAGATCCTCACCACCGGCGTTGAGTCGGCCGGGGCCATGTGGGGGCGGCCCGGCGATTACATCGGTTTTGCCCTGGGTGGGCTCAAAGCCAGTCGAGCAGAGGCACAGCAAGGTTTGGGGCAGGGTGCCGAGGTGAATATGGAGCTGTACTACGCATGGCGTGTTCTGGATTCTCTGTTGGTGTCTTCTCATGTCCAGTTCATTCGCAAGCCCGCTGCCCAAAGTGGTCAGCCGGATATCCTGGTGGCTGGCTTGCGAACCAAATGGTCGTTTTGATCCAAGAGCCTGGTTTAGTGCCGTGATTGTCGCCCAATCCACACATGGGTGAGTAGCAGGGCACACAGACCGGTGCCTGCAGCCCAGTGGATGAGTGAACCCATGGGCCGTGTTTCTTCCGAACTGAAGTAGTACAGCCAATAACCAGTGAGTGTGAGCAGGGTAAGCACAATCACCATGGCCCATCCACTTCCGCGGTTCCGACCAGAGCGAATGGCTCGCCGAATGTGGCTATGCAAAATACTGCCCGTGAAAAACAGGGCAAACATGGCGGCACCCCCATGCAGCTTCATGGACCATGGTTCAAGTGGATGCACCAGTTCGCCATACTCCCCGGGGGTTCGCAGCAGGTAATGGGCCAACAACCAGAGCCCACCGGTGACGACCAGCGCCAACAGGCTGGCGTAAACGGCTCGCCGGTTCCAGACAGGAATGCGCAGGCTGTTGGGTGGTGTGGAAGGCTGGTGTTGCATGGTTCTCATGATAAACCGCGCGCAATCATGTCCGCAGGTTCTGGTAGCAAGCATGCCTTGGCACCCAGCGTTTCCATCCAGGGGTGGTTGATATGACCGCTGGTGATGACCACTTTGGTCAGTGCATCGGCCAGCATGCAGGTGGGTGCACGCACGGATGCACTGCGTGCCGTGGTCACCGCTTCCAGGGTCCATGGGTTGACCAGTGCGCTGCGTGTTTGGCCTTCAGTCAGGCGCATGCTGTAGTAACAGGCTGAGGTTGCCAGGGCCTGGTCGCTTAAATAAAGGGTACCCAAGGCTTGGTTGGGTTGGGCTGGGTCGCGAATCAGCACTGGAAATTCAGGTAAACCGAAAACCGCCAAGTCACCGCCGGCGTTCACCACCGCACCATCCACCGGGTGTTCGGATGCGGTGTCCCGCAAGAATGCCAAGGCCTGGTCCACCGCATAGCCTTTTGCGATACCACCCAGGTCGACCCAGCCAGATGCTGTCTTGGTTAACACGCGGTCGTGAATCTGAAACAGTTGCTCCACGGCCCTGCACGCCGGCATACGGGGTTCGGGAGGGGGAGAATATCCCCAGGCAACCAATCGAGGTGCCACACCTGGGTTGAACAGGCCCCCCGACCACTGCGCAATTTGCAAGGCGCTGTTCAGCACCTGTGCGGTGTGTTCGGACAACATCATCGTTTGGCCCGGCGACAGTCGATTAATCTGGCTCAGTTCACTGTTTGGGTCGTGAAACGACATGCAGTGATGAATGTGGTCCACCCGGGCAAAGGCCTGGTTCACCAGGGCGTTGAACGCATCGTCCGGCAAATCGGACTTCACGCCGATTTCAACCAGCGTACCCAGCAGTGGGCGGGCGCGGCGCCTCATTTGCGCAGTACCACTTGGGCTGTCGCCGCGATGCGACGCACGCCATCCGTCACGTGTGTACATGACAGGGTTGCACCGCTGATGTTGGCAATGCCGTGCCCGATTTGCAAATCACTCAACACTGTTTTGCCGGCAAACTGTGCCCGCCAAGCGGCATTGCGGATTTCAAAGCCATGGCTTTCCCGATAGGTCAAAATCTCCAGCTGACGAACGGCACCATCGGCACCAATCGCCACTGCATAATCAATCAAGTCGAACTTTCCAATGACCGAATCCAGCACCACATAACCCAGTGGATGTTCACCTTGCCAGGCTTGAAAAACCCGCAGGTGCATGGCGCGTGGCATTTGCCCAGAGCGTTTCTGGACGTCCTGTGCCTGGCTGGGTGTGAGTAACCAGTCTTGTTGTGCAAAGTTGGTGGCCTCCGGGAACAAGGCCTTTTGGGCCTGTTCAACACTGAGGTATTGCACGGCGTGCACTTGCTCGTAGGCCAGCGCACTGCACAAAGCCAAGCCTGTTTTCAAGTTCACGGTGCAGTCCTCAGAATGAATAACCCACGCCCAAGTCAAACCGGTCGAGGTTCCTGTTTTGCGAAAAGCGTTGGTAGTCGGCCTTCAGCACCACGCCCTCGCCAATCCGGAAATTGGCACCCACGGTAGCGACCTTCTGTTCGGCGTCGGGCAGGTTGGCCAGGCCAGCAGGCATGGCTTCAAAGGTTCGGCCGGTGTTGAAGCGTTCGTAACGCACAAAGGGGCTCAGGCGATAATCGCCAGACTGCCAAACCTGATAAGCGGCCTGGGTGTACCAGCCTTGAAATGAAGATGGAACCGGTGTTGCGCTGCCGGCGTTGGCCAGGTTCAGGGCCGCCGTGTCGCTGATGGTGCCGCGTGCAAACAGCGCAGACAGGTCCAGTGCCCCCGGGTTGTAGCGGCCATGGGTTTCCCACAGGGTAACCCGTGCATTGCTGGCAGCAAAGCCCGGTTGTGCTTGCGCTGCGCCGCCCGTAAATACCGAGCCACCCAATTGCAAGCCGGGAACACCACGCCAGTTCACCGCACCGTACACAGCCAGGTCGCCAGCAGCGGCCAATTGGCCTTCCTGGTGGATGCTGCCCAGGGGTGAGGCTTTGCCTTCCGATGCACCGCTGAAATCCCACTTGTTCAAGTTGAAACCAGTGGTAATGCCCACCTCAGTGCTGATGCCATTGTCAAATGCATTGCTCAAGCCCACACCCACTTCACGCCAGGTACTGGGGATGATGGCAGTTTCCACAAAATTGCGTTCGACACCATAGTAGGCAGTGGGCTCATGGTTGGTGTTCAGCAGGCCCGATGGAATCAGAAACAGCCCCGCTTTGGCTTGCATGCCTGGTGTCAGCTCCCGTTCCACATACAGTTGCTCCACCGCTGTCTCGCCCTGGTCGCCACTGGACACCACCGCATGTTCCCATTCCAGCTCGGTCACCAGTTTCGTTTTTTCATCAAACCGGTGTTGGAACCCAATCACGGCGCGGGCCACATCGGCCTGGGTTTTGCTGCGGTCGTGGATGGGGCGGTTGAGGTTGATTTCGCCATAACCAGTGATCACCGTGTCAGACGGTTTGGCTTGCTGGGCCGTTGCCAGTACAGCCTGTGTTTCCACCTGGTTTTGGATGACCTGATTCTGGCTCTGCTCCAGCGCCACCGCTTTTTGACGGGTTTCGTTCAGTTCTGCGCGCAGGCTTTCCACCTGTGCTGCCAGCTTGTTGATTTTCTCCAGCAGCTCGGCTTCGGAAGCTTGTGCAACAGCCGGCAACAAGGCGGTCAGGGAAAGGGCAATCCAGGTTTTGTTCATGGCTGGTATCCGTCGGTGAGCGTGTTCAAGAATTGGATGAGGTCGTCGATTTCGGCTTCAGACAGCGCGGGCTGCTGGCCTTGGCCCCGGTTGTAAGGGGCTTCTGTGGTGTTCACATTCCCGCGATAGGCCATTGGCAAATCGTTGAATTTGTCGGGTACACCACCCACCAGCGGATAAAACTCTTCCGGGTTGGTGTCTCGCCGCACATAAAAGCGCAGCGCATCCCGCAGGGTTTTGAATTGCCCGTTGTGGAAAAACACCCGCCGTGTGGCCACATTGCGCAGCGTCGGCACCTTGAAGGCGCCGCACAAGTCAGTGCGGTTGCTGAGGTCATCCCGGCTGCACAGGCCCAAATCGAAGTAGGCGGGGTCGTTGTTGGCTGGAATGTCCGGGTTGCGGGGAACACCCAAATTGTCGTAAGTGAAATCGGTGAACAGGGGCGACGATCCGTCAGTGCCCTTGGCACTGGGATGACACGCCGCGCAGTTGCCTTTGTTGGGGTTGTTGAACAACGCCAAACCCCGCAATTCAGCCGGGCTCAGGTTCGCTCTCCCGGCCAGGAAAAAATCATACTTCGAATCGAAGGGTGCAAAGTCTGGGTCTTCAATTTCATAGCGCTGAATGGCGAGCAGTGCTCGTGCAAACGCATCGTCTGGGTTGTCAAAAATGCCTGCGCCAAACACCTGCCGGAATTGCTCGGCATACGGTGCCACTTTCAGTTTGTTGATGAAGTCTGCCTTGCTGGCATTGGCCATTTCGTTGGCCGCCAAAATGGGCCGTGCTGCCTGGTCCGCCAGGGTTTGTGCGCGGCCATCCCGATTAAAGCCACCCACTGGTGTGCCGTCACTCTCGAAGTGAAAGGCCGGAGTGACTGTGCTCAAGTAGCGAAGGGAAGGCACAGCTCGCCCACCGGCTGTGGCGAGGGTAGGGCCGCCCAACTGAACGGCCAGATTGTTGGTTGGGGCATGGGCGTTGGCTGGGTCATGGCACGTGGCGCATGACAGTTGCCCCGATGCTGACAAGCTGGGGTCCCGGAAGATCTGTTCACCCAGTTTGGCCGCAGGGCTGAGCTCATTGGCTTGCACGGATGCGCCGGCTGATGCAGTTCCTGAAGAACCGCCGCCACAACCGACCAATAGCAACACACCGAGGGTTGCAGTGGCTCGCAGGGTGAAATAAATGGGCGACTTGCGCCGCGCAGGCTGCATCTGCCGGATGCCGCCCGTTTTGCCCGTGTGCCTTGAAAGCATGATTTTTATAGTGCGAAGAATAACGCGAATGAGAATGATTATATTTTAATACTGTTCGACTTCGCAAGTTCAACACGGTTTTTAGCGCTCAACGCAACTTCCAGGCCCGCACGGTGTGGCCTTGTGTGTAGCCAAACAGCTTGTTTCCACCAATGGCCACGGCAATGTATTGCTCGCCATTCACGGTGTAACTCACTGCAGGTGCGTTCACCCCAGCATCGTTTTTGGCCTCCCACAAGCGCTGGCCATTTCGGGCATCCAATGCAAACAGCTCACCGCTGCCTTCGCCTGAAAACACCAGGCCACTGTCGGTGCTCAGCACCCCACCAATCATGGGGTCCTTCACCTTGTGCTGCCACACCTTTTTGCCCGTATCGATGTGAATGGCCGTGAGCAGTCCGTATTTGGAGCCATCTTCCATCGGGCTCATGCTCGAGTATTTCAAACCGGGTTTACCATCTTTGGGCGGCAGCTCGTGCAACTGGTATTTCACGGGCCAATGCATGCCTGCGATGTACACCAGCCGGCGTTTCTCATCCACCGACACTGGCGACCAATTGCTCCCACCCACCACGCCGGGGTAAATCACCGTTCCCTCCCGGGTGGGCAGGGCAAACATGTTGTGTTGCGGCACAAAGGGCTCGCTCTTGTACAACAGTTTTCCGTTCAGGCGGTTGAATGCATAAAACCAACCCGTTTTGCCTGCCTGTCCAACGGCTGGTATTGGTACACCATTCACACGGGCTGTGAACAACACAGGTGGGCTGGCCACGTCATAGCCCCACAAATCATGGGGCACTTGTTGATAAAACCATTTCAGTTCACCCGTGTTGGCATCCAACGCCACCAGTGAGGTGGTGTACAAGTTATCCCCGGGGCGTGAAGACCCCTCCATTTGTGGAGATGGATTTCCCGTGCCAAAGTACAAAAGGCCGTTTTTCCGGTCGATGGCCGGTGTGCTCCAGGATGAACCGCCGCCATATTTCCAGGCCTGGGCGTGTTGCGCCAATTGGGTTTTTTCCTGCGCAATGTTTCGCGGCAGTTTGACACCATCAGGCGTGTGGGTCACAAACCGGCCCTCCCAGCCCTGGTCTGGCACCGTGTCAAACTTCCACACCAACGCCCCAGTTTGCTCATCAAATGCCGCCATGAAGCCCCGGCGACCATAATTCCCCGCAATCCCCACCACCGCGCCCAAGGGCGCATTCGGGTCGGGTGAATCGAGGTGGAGCCCATAACCAACCCCGGTGATGCCGACAATCACGTTGCCCCCATACACCATGGGTGCCATGTTGATGCCTGCGCCAGACGCACCAGACACTTCCCGTTTGCCCGGCTCCGTTGTCATTTGCCCCTGCAGTGCGCTCACCTCTTCCTGCACACCTTGCTCGCCCCCGGTCACGTCCACGTCCCACATTGTCTGGCCAGTGCGGAAATCGAGCGCAATCAAGCGGCTGTCCACCGTGCCCATGAACACCTTCCCGCCATGCACGGCCACACCGCGGTTTGCTGGACCGCAGCACAGCGGCCGGTTTTTCAGGCGTTCATGGGTGTATTTCCACAGCACTTCGCCAGTCGCAGCATTCATGGCCATGACATGGTTAAAGGGCAGTGAAACCACCATGATGCCGTCCACCACAATCGGTGTGGCTTGGAAGCTGGCGTCGATGCCCGTATCCACCGACCATGCCTCCACCAAACGATCCACATTGGCTGGTGTGATGGCAGATTGGTGAACATGGCGTTGGTGCAGCCAGTCGCCGCCAAACATCGGCCAATCAGCCGACTGAACCTGGGCATACGGGGTTGTTGCGACCAGGGCAGTGAACAAGGCAACAAATAGCGAAGTGAACCGGGCGTGACGCATCCATCGAACTCCAACGTGCAATGCAGACCACCAAGCAATTCGCACTCCATGCCGGCATGTGGTGGCGGTGTTTCAATTTGACACAGCCTGAGTAAACAACCACCGCCGGTTTGTCACAAAACTGTCACTGAAATGTCACGCTACACAAACTGCATCGCGTGTATATTTCGCGTAACTTGAAAACAGCGCAGGTGCACCATGTCCACAAAGCAGCAACTGGATTTGCTCAAGGAAGTTGAGCTCAAACTGGATGAGATGGCCAAAGACAAAGAGTTCAAGGAAAAATTTCCCTTGGAAGGCAAGGAGCTCAAGGGCGTTCGCCTGGTGGTCTCCTCCATCATTCGCAGGCTGGAGTCCGCCCGTTAAGGTCTCAGGGTTTCAGGCTGCTGTGGGTGTTCATGCGGCGCGCCAGAACGACAGCCAGCAGGTTCATCACCAGTGCAATCACGGCACACACCCAGTAGTGTTCAATCAGACCCGCTGGGTTGCGGGAAATCACGTGTCCACCCACCAAGGCTGCCACACCCATCGAAGCCGATTGCACCGATGAATTCAGGGTCATGAACGTTCCCCGATAGGTGGGGTTGGCGGCGGCGGTGACCAAAGCCATGCCCGGAATCATCCGCCCGCTGACCAGCACAAAAAAGGCGGTGCTGATCAGCAGAATGGCCCACAGTGGCAGACCACCAGACACGGTGATCGCCAGCATGGGCATCATCGACAGCAAGGTGACCCGGGTCAACATGGTCTGCTTCCCAAGCCTGTCACAAAGCCGTCCAATCCATTGGGCACTGAGCAACGTTGCAGCGCCACCAGCCAGGTACATGAGCGGAATTTCATCAGCGCTCAACCCGCCGTTGCTGCTCATGTACAGCGTGATGTACGGGATGATGGAAAAGCCTGCAAAGATCAGGCAAAAACTGAATGCGAAGGCTGTCCAGTGATTGGCATCCCGCAACACTTCCGAGATGGCATAACCCACACCCTGAGACCGGTTTCCGGCCACATGGCCATTCAGGGTTGGAATGGCTCTCACGCCGATGCCGCCAAACACGGCACTGAGCGCAGCGATCAGGAAAAACGGCATGTGCCAACTGCTGTGGTTGGCAATCAACAGGCTGGCCGGCACGCCCAGCACGGTGGACACCGAGAAGGACGTCATCACCACCCCCATGGCCTTGCCACGGCGTTCATACGGGATGAGATCACCAACGATTGTTTGCACCATGGCAGACAGCACCCCACCAAACAAGCCCGCCAACACGCGGGCCACCATCAGGGTGTTGTAGCCCGGTGCCAGTCCGCAGGCCAGGGTGGCCAGGGCAAACAGGCCGTACAGGGTTAACAACAAGCGTTTGCGTTCAAACCGGTCGATGTAGGTGGTGGCTGTTAAACCCGACACACCAGCCGACAGGGTGTAAGCCGACACCAGCAGCCCAAACTGTGCATCGGTAATGCCAAAGGCCACTTTCAGTTGTGGCCCCAGGGGCATCATGATCATGAAATCGAGAATGTGCGTGAACTGTATTCCGGCCAGCACCAGCAACAGGGTTCTTTCCCAGGCGGTCAGGCTGTTGCTTTGCAGTGTTGGGTTGGAAGGCATGGGGTTGCTGCTTGGCTCAGGACAAAGGATGGTTCAGTGTACTCAATGGCCCAAGGCACTTAAACCGTACATGCCCAAGGTGACGGTGAAGATCGACAAAAAGGTGCTAAGCGCGATGATGTTGGCAGCCAGTCGACCGTCCGCCCCCGCACCCATGGCCATCGAAAAGCTACCGGCAGCAGTCGGGCTGGCCAGAAACACCCAGAGAATCACCAATTCGCGCCCCCGAAATCCCAGCAGCCAGGCCAACAGGCAACCGCCCACCGGCAACAACAGCAGTTTGATCATGCTGGCCTGCATGGCAGCCACCCCCGACTCCCGCACCGCAAACCACGACAAAGTGCCCCCAACGCAAATGAGCGCCAACGGCAAAGTGAGGTCCGCAAAATAATTGGCTGATTTGTTGACCCACACAGGCAGCTCCAGTTGGAACCAACTGGCCGCCATGCCCAGCACCACCGCCACCACCAGCGGATTGGTGGCCAGTTCCTTCAGCACATTGCGCCAGCGAAACTCCAGGGTTGAGCTGTACACCGACAACACCAGCACCGACAGCACATTGAAGATCAGAATGCTGAAACCGGCCAGCACACCGCCCACAGAGGACCCAAAATCGCCGAAATAACTGGAAGCCAGTGCGAAGCTCATGACGCCGCAATTGCCCCGGAAGCTGCCTTGCACAAACACCCCCCGCTGTGCACGGGTAACCTTGCGCATGGCCCACAACCAGCTGGCCAGATAGCCAAGCAGAGTGCTAATCCCAAACATGGCCAGCAGCTCAAATTGCACTGAATGCCGAATATCGGATTTCCACAGGGACAGAAAAAAGAGGGTGGGCATGGTGGCCTTGAACACCAGGGCCGATGCCGTTTGAATGAACTGCTCATTGATCAATTCCATTCGCTTGAGCAACAGACCCAGCACCACCATAGAAAACACCGGTGCCGTGACGGCCAGAATTTGGGACAACACCTCGAATTGGGTCATGGCATGGTGTTCAACGGTTGATGGAAGGCGCCCATTATTTCAGCGTTCATCGCGCTGTCAATCCTGATTCTCCCGCGAATCCGGATGGCTACGTGTTTTACACAGTGTGGAAAGACACAGTTCGCGCAAGGGCTTGCTGCGAATAAGCTGCGCCTGTTGAATTGTCAACACCAAAGATAAGGAGCGAGTATGAATTCCAATAAAACATTCCTGTCCATGTTCTCGAAAGTGGCTGCCGTGGCCGTTCTGGGAACCCTGGGTACATCGGCTTATGCACAACAGCCCATCGTCATCAAATTCAGCCATGTGGTTGCACAGGACACTCCCAAAGGCCTGGCCGCTGAATTTTTTGCCAAGCGCGCGGGTGAGCTGACCAAAGGCAAGGTGAAGGTTGAGGTGTATGCCAACTCCACCCTGTACAAGGACAAGGAGGAAGTCGAAGCCCTGCAAGTGGGTGCCGTGCAAATGCTGGCCCCTTCACTGGCCAAGTTTGGTCCCTTGGGTGCCAAGGAATTTGAGGTATTCGACCTGCCTTACATCTTTGACGATTACAAAGACCTGCATGCCGTGACCCAGGGTAAAGTCGGCCAGGAACTGATGGCCAAGCTGGAGCCCCGCGGTATCAAGGGCTTGGCATTCTGGGACAACGGCTTCAAGGTATTTTCCGCCAACAACCCCATGAAAAAGCCTGAAGACCTGAAGGGTAAAAAATTCCGTATTCAGTCTTCCAAGGTTCTGGAAGAGCAAATGCGCACACTGGGTGCACTGCCTCAGGCGCTGGCTTTCTCTGAGGTATACCAGGCGCTGCAAACCGGTGTTGTTGATGGCCAAGAAAATCCGTACTCCAACATCTACACCCAGAAAATGCATGAAGTTCAATCCCACATCACCGAAACCAACCATGGTTATCTCGGTTATGCCGTGATTGTGAACAAAAAGTTCTGGGATGGTCTGCCTGCCGATGTGCGCGGTCAGTTGGAACAAGCCATGAAAGAGGCCACCGACTACGCCAACTCGATTGCCAAAAAGAAAAACGATGAAGACAAAAAAGCCATCATCGCTTCCGGAAAAACCCAGGTGTATGTGCCCACAGCCGCTGAGCGCCTGGCATTCAAGAAAGCCCTGGTGCCCGTACACAAGAAGATGGAGTCCCGCATTGGCGCTGACATCATCAAGCAAGTGTACGACGCCACTGGCTTTGACCCCAGCAAGCTGTAATCACTCCATCAGAAGCGGAGATTCAAATGCTATCCAAGGTTTTTGACCACCTTGAAGAAGCCTTGATCACGTTTCTGATGGGCGCCGCCACGTTGATCATTTTCGTGGCGGTGGTTCATCGGTACCTGTCAGGTTTCGACATTCCTGTTGTTCAAGATTTCGTTTTGTCCATCAACATGGCCTGGGCTCAAGAGCTCTGCATCATCATGTTCGTGTGGATGGCCAAGTTTGGCGCTGCGTACGGTGTGCGCACGGGCATCCACGTGGGTGTGGACGTGCTCATCAACAAACTGAGCACACCCTGGCGTAACAAGTTCATTGTGTTTGGTCTGCTGGCTGGTGCTCTGTTCACTGCGGTGGTTGGCACATTGGGCGCAACCTTTGTGTGGGACAACGGTGCCCACTATGCCTTCTACAGCTGGTTCGGCGGCAACATGGACGGCCTCTACGAAGGCCCGACAACCCCTGACCTGGAATGGAGAACCTGGACGGTGTACAGCGCAATTCCGCTGGGCTCGTACCTGATGTGCACCCGTTTCCTGCAGGTGGCTGTTCAATTTATCAAAACCGGTGAATTGCCTCACCACGACCACGGCCATGTAGACGGTCTGGACGACGAAGACACCGCCGAGGTCAAATAACCATGAATGCATTCATCATTTTTGTATTGCTGCTGGGCTTGATGCTCACTGGCATGCCCATCTCTATTTCACTGGGTCTGACGGTTCTCACCTTTTTGTTCACCATGACCAACGTGCCGTTGGAATCGGTGGCCTTGAAGCTGTTCACAGGCATTGAGAAGTTCGAGATCATGGCAATCCCGTTTTTTATTTTGGCGGGTAACTTCCTCACGCATGGTGGGGTGGCCAAACGCATGATCCGGTTTGCCACCGCCATGGTCGGTCATTGGTATGGTGGTTTGGGCTTGGGTGGTGTGTTGGCTTGTGCATTGTTTGCTGCTGTGTCGGGCTCATCGCCTGCCACCGTGGTGGCCATTGGCTCCATCCTGTTGCCTGCCATGGTCAAGGCTGGTTTCCCACCGCGTTTTGGTGCGGGTGTGATTACCACCTCCGGCGCCTTGGGTATTCTCATTCCGCCGTCCATCGTCATGGTGATGTACTCGGTGGCCACCAACACATCGGTGGGTGCCCTGTTCATGGCGGGTGTGGTTCCCGGCATTCTGCTGGCCTTTTTCCTGGGCGTGACCACCTGGTACCGTGCCTGGAAAAATGACTATCCACGCCAACCCAAGGCGTCCATGGCCGAGCGTTTCAAAGCATTCAAAGATGCTTTCTGGGGCTTGATGTTGATTGTGGTGGTGATGGGCGGTATTTACACCGGCTTGTTTACGCCCACGGAAGCAGCAGCCATGAGTGCGGTGTATGCATTCATCATCGCGGTGTTTGTCTACAAGGACATGACCATTGCGTCCATTCCGAAGATTCTGCTGAACTCAGCCAACATGTCTGCCATGTTGCTGTACATCATCACCAACGCGGTTCTGTTCTCGTTTGTGATGACCAATGAGCAGATTCCCCAGGCCTTGGCCGACATCATCGTCAATAGCGGCTTGGGTGTCATCGGCTTCCTGCTGGCGGTGAACATTATCCTTCTGGTGGCTGGTAACTTCATGGAACCATCCTCCATCGTGCTGATTTTCGCACCCATCATGTTCCCCATTGCCATCAAGCTGGGCATTGACCCAGTTCACTTCGGCATTTTGATGGTGGTCAACATGGAAGTGGGCATGTGCCATCCGCCGGTGGGTTTGAACCTGTATGTGGCATCTGGCATTACCAAAATGGGTATCACGGAGCTGACCGTGGCTGTCTGGCCATGGTTGCTCACCATGCTGGTATTCCTGGTGTTGGTCACTTACTGGCCTGCATTGTCCCTGGCACTGCCACGCTACTTGGGCATGATCTAGCGACACTGAAGTCAGTCATTATTTGTTGTCTCGGGAGGCTCACAGTGTGAGCCTCTTTTTTTGCTGTTACTAAGGGAATGCGAAACGCTCGCGCTTCGGTGTGGGTGTTGGAAGTTGTCAGAACCCGCGCAATGCCGGAATATCTCTTGGCACCGCGCGGTGTTTTAAGGCAGATTTACTTCACACAGTCCGCAATGGCCTTGCCCACATCGCTGGTGTTGGCGTTGCCGCCCATGTCTGGTGTGCGAGGACCTTCCACCAACACGGTTTCGATGGCTTTGAGAATGGCGTCATGGGCTGCCTTGAACTGAGGCTCCCCTTTACCGATGGAGTCGAGCATCATCGCGCCAGACCAGATCATGGCGATGGGGTTGGCAATGTTTTTGCCATAAATATCCGGGGCTGACCCATGCACTGGTTCAAACAAGGATGGGAACTGTCCGTCCGGGTTGAGGTTGGCGGATGGGGCAATGCCGATGGTGCCTGTACAGGCAGGGCCCAGGTCCGACAGGATGTCTCCAAACAGGTTGGAGGCCACCACCACATCAAATCGTTCGGGACTCAACACGAAACGTGCTGCCAGAATGTCAACATGGTATTTGTCCCACCGAACGTCTGGATATTGTTTGCCCATGGCTTCGACGCGTTCATCCCAATAAGGCATGCTGATGGCGATGCCATTGGACTTGGTGGCGGAGGTGAGGTGTTTTTTCGGACGGCTTTGAGCCAGGTCAAAGGCATATTTCAAAATACGGTCGGTGCCTTTGCGGGTGAACACGGCCTCTTGCAACACGGTTTCTCGGTCGGTGCCTTCAAACATGCGCCCCCCGACGGATGAATATTCGCCTTCCGTGTTTTCACGAACCACATAGAAATCGATGTCGCCCACTTTTTTGTTGGCCAACGGGCAGGGGATGCCGGGCATGAGTCGCACTGGACGCAAGTTCACATACTGGTCAAATTCGCGACGGAATTTCAGCAATGAGCCCCACAGGGAAATGTGATCGGGAACCTTGTCGGGCCAGCCCACTGCACCAAAAAACAGGGCATCGAAGTCCACCAGTTGTTCAAACCAGTTGTCCGGCATCATCTTGCCGTGTTTCAGGTAGTAGTCACAGTGCGCCCAGTCAAAGTGGGTGAACTGCAGGTCAAGGTCGTAGCGTCTTGCGGCTGCTTCCAGCACGCGAAGTCCTTCGGGTGCGACTTCATTGCCAATGCCGTCACCCGGCAATACAGCGATTTTTCGGCTTGTCATCATTTCTCCTGATGTTGGGTTGTTCAAAACACCCGCCCATCTTATCCATAAACCAAAATGTTGATAAACAGATAATATGTTGAAATATTAATAACCAAACGGTTAAGTAATGACGAATAAAACCCCCTCACTGGACGAACTTGAACTGATCATCCGCCTGCGCCACAGCGGCTCCCTGTCTGCTTGCGCAGACAACATGGGTGTATCGGCCGCTTACATCAGCAAAAGGTTGGCGCAGGTGGAAAGTCGCTTGGGTTTGAAGTTGTTTCACCGCACCACCCGCCGTCTGTCTCCCACCGCGGTCGGTGAGACCGTGCTGGAGTGGGGGCAGCGCGTGTTGGACTCCGCGCAAGACCTTCTGGACGCCATGTCTGCAGAGCGCTCCATGCCCAGGGGGTTGTTGCGGGTGTGCTCCAGTTCTGGCTATGGGCGAGCCCGGGTGGCGCCGGCCTTGTCTCGGTTGGTACAGACTTACCCGGAATTGCAAGTGCAGCTCGAACTGCTCGACCGGCGAGTGGATTTGCTCACCGAGGGTTTTCATCTGGATATTCGCCTGGGGGAGGTGGTCGAACCAGATCTGATTTCCCGTCAAATTGCCCGCAACCAACGGATTCTGTGTGCCAGTCCGGGTTATCTTCGGGCGGCGCCGCCATTGAGCACGCTGCAGGATTTGCAACTTCATGAGTGCCTGGTAATTCGGGAACGTGACCAGCAGCCCGGGCGTTGGGTTCTGGCTGGCCCCAACGGTGAGGAAACCGTGAAGGTTCAGGGGGCTTTGTCGTCCAACAATGGGGAAGTTGTCCGGCAATGGATGCTGGATGGCCACGGGATTGGACTTCGCAGTGTCTGGGATGTGGCACCGTTTATTCGAAGCCGCAAACTGGTTCGGGTGTTGCCGGCCTACAGCCAGGAGGCCAATGTTTACGCGGTTTACCCGTCCAGACTGGCCAGCTCTGCGCGTTTGCGGGTTTGCGTGGAATTTCTCACCGACTGCCTGTCGGGTAGGCCGGATGCTGTTCACGCCCGGACTTGAATCAAGTTGAACCTCAGGGTGTTGTTGGACCACTTAGCTGTCCTTAAAAACAACGCATCCAGAGAGAGCCACATGACCCGTCCATCCATTGCCAATCCAACCTGGGCCAGCCCAGCCCATGTTCAGCCGATTGCACATCCATGGTCCGCCCGCACTGCCCAGCGGGCAACCGTGGCGCCAGCACGCAGCCATACCCGTCCCATGGGCGATGTTCTGGCAAGTGCCGGTGCTCGAGACACCGCTGCGCCGATCAAAGTCCTGTTGGCTGAACCCATGGGCCCCACCGCATCCGCCCGCATCCAACGCCTGTCTGCCGATGAGGCCAAGGTAACATCCCTGCCTGTTATCAAAGGCTCACCCGATGAGCTCACCGAAGCGGTGATCAATGCCATGAAAGGCGAATGCACTGATTTGCTGGTGGTGCGGGGCAATTGCAAGGTTAATCAGGATTTGATTGAACGGCTGTCCGCCGAGGACCGCCCAAAGTTTGTGTTGCGCGCTGGCACCGGCATGGACAACCTGAACATGGACTACCTGGATACCCAAGGGATTGGCTACACCAACACACCCGATGTCAATACCCAAAGTACAGCCGAACACGCTCTGGCATTGATGTTGGCTGTCAAACGGAAGATTCCGCAGGCCGATGCCCGGGTCAAATCCGGGGAATGGAATCGCACTGTGCTCACCGGCTCGGAATTGGGGGGTAAAACCCTTGGCATCATCGGTGTTGGGCGAATTGGTGGGGTGGTCGGCACTGCCGCCAAGGCGTTGGGTATGGACGTGATCGGCCTGGCCTCGGCGCGTCGCAAGGCTGCACCGGGCGAATTGCCAGCCTATTTGAGTTCATATGTGTCCCTGGATGAACTGTGTGAACGGTCCGATGTTCTAACCCTGCATGTTCCCCTGGACAACACCACGCGCGGCATGATTGGGGAACGGCAGATCCAGCAACTGTCTGGCCGCAACGCTGTCATTGTGAATGCGGCACGGGGTGGGGTTGTTGACGAGGCTTCATTGTTGGCTGCATTGGACAGTGGTGCGATCGGCGGCGCCGGTATTGATGTGTTTGTTCAGGACCCTGCGCCTGCCGGCAGCGTGAGCGATCGCCTGGCGCGCCACCCCAATGTGGTGGCTACCCCGCATGTGGGCGGTCAAACCGTGGAGGCCAGCGAAAAAATGGGCGACGCGGTGGTTGATCAGGCCCGGAAGATGTTCCTGGACCGAGTTCAGTCGCAAGGGCGCCTCAATGCCTGATGCACTGGCCAGAGCGGGATTTTCGCAGTTGCTGGTGCAAGTTGCGCGCGTTGTAGGAAAGCCCCTGCACATCGAACAGCCCGCCGTGGACCTGGACGATGCGCGCTTGTCGCTGGCATTGGTTGAAACAGAGGGGATGCCCGCCAGTGTGGTGTTCATCTTCACCCTGACGATGTTCAGGATTGTTGATGCAGCAACGCTGGCCCATTTGCTGAGTTTGAATCGCGACATGCTGGCACAGTGTGCACTGCCAGCCTGTTTCTGTTTGGATGAAACGGGCCATCATGTGCAGTTCCAACAGCGCATGTTGCTGAACGACGTGCCGCTGTGGGCATTGGAGCGTTATGTGCACGACACCCTGGAGCGCTTGCGCAATCTCTTTGTGGTGGTGGTTAAGCCGTAACCCGTTCAATCGGTGGCAAAGTCGAAAACTCGTTGTCGGAGTACAGTCTGGAGCGTGTCAGGAAGCGAAGGCCGGTGGGCCGCTCCAGGCTGAACATGCCACCATTGCCCTTGACCACGTCAATGATCAGGTGTGTGTGTTCCCAATAGGAAAACTGCGATTCACTCATGTAAAACGGCACGCCGCCAATCTCACCCAACTTCACATCGGAAGGCCCCAGCGGAAATTCATGGCGGGGAAACAGCATGGGGGCACTGCCGTCGCAACAACCGCCACTCTGGTGAAACATCACCTCACCATGTTGCGCTTTGAGTTGAGCAATCAACGCTTCGGCTTCGGGTGTGCAACTGACTCGACCAAGCATGCAAGGCCTCCAAAAAATGCAGGTGAACAACCGCCGAACCCGGCTCGGTAACGGCGGTTGATGATTCAACACAATCGGTGTGTAGACCGACGGTGTTTAGAAAAAGCCCAGGGCGTTGGGGTTGTAACTCACCAGCAGGTTCTTCGTTTGCTGGTAATGGTCCAACATCATCTTGTGGGTTTCACGGCCAATGCCCGACTGCTTGTAACCACCGAAGGCAGCGTGCGCCGGGTACAGGTGGTAACAGTTGGTCCACACACGGCCTGCCTGAATGGCCCGCCCCATGCGGAATGCACGGGAACCATCCCGACTCCACACGCCGGCACCCAAGCCATACAGGGTGTCGTTGGCAATCTGCAGGGCTTCGGCCTCATCCTTGAAGGTCGTGACCGACAACACCGGTCCAAAAATTTCTTCCTGAAAAATGCGCATCTTGTTGTGGCCTGCAAACACGGTGGGCTTCACATAATAGCCACCAGCCAAGTCGCCCCCTTGCTTGTTTTGTTCGCCGCCAATCAGGCATTTGGCACCTTCCTGTTTGCCCAAGTCGATGTAGCTGAGGATTTTTTCAAGCTGTTCAGAAGAGGCTTGCGCGCCAATCATGGTGGACTCATCGAGTGGGTTGCCCATTTTGATTTTGCTGACGCGGTCGATGGCCCGTTCCATGAACTGGTCATAGATACTTTCCTGGATGAGCGCGCGGGAAGGACAGGTGCAGACCTCGCCTTGATTCAGCGCAAACATGGCAAAGCCTTCCAGGGTTTTGTCGAAAAAGGCGTCGTCTGCATCCATAATGTCTTCGAAAAACACGTTGGGCGACTTGCCACCCAACTCGAGCGTGACCGGGATCAGGTTTTGCGCGGCGTAGCTCATGATGAGGCGTCCGGTGGAAGTTTCGCCTGTGAAGGCAATCTTGGCGATGCGCTTGTTGGAAGCCAACGGCTTGCCCGCTTCCAACCCAAACCCGTTGACGATGTTCAACACACCGGGTGGCAGCAGGTCGGCCACCAGGTCCATGAACACCAGAATGGAGGCGGGCGTTTGCTCTGCTGGCTTCAACACCACGCAGTTACCGGCTGCCAGTGCCGGGGCCAATTTCCAGGCTGCCATCAGGATGGGGAAGTTCCAGGGAATAATCTGGCCGACCACGCCCAGCGGTTCCTTGAAGTGGTAGGCGTAGGTCTGGTGATCGATTTCCGCAATGCTGCCTTCTTCGGAGCGCAGGCAAGCCGCAAAGTAACGGAAGTGGTCGATGGCCAACGGAATATCGGCTGCCATGGTTTCCCGCAGGGGCTTGCCATTGTCCAGTGTTTCAGCCACCGCCAGCAGGCGAAGGTTTTGCTCCATGCGGTCGGCCACTTTGTTCAGAATGGTGGCGCGTTCGGTGGGTGAGCGTTTGCCCCAGGCGTCCTTGGCGGCGTGTGCGGCGTCCAGCGCCAATTCGATGTCTTCTGCTTGCGAACGGGCAATTTGGTTGATCACTTGCCCGGTCACTGGCGTGATGTTGTCAAAGTATTGGCCGCTCAAGGGTGCAACCCATTTGCCGCCAATGAAGTTGTCATATTTGGATTTGAACGGAAAGGCCACGCCCAATTTCAATTCGTCAATCATGTTCATCAGTCCCTACTCCTGTTGTTGTGTGTAAAGGTGCAGGGCCTTGCGCAACGGGCATGCCAGCCAGCCTTGGAGCGGACTTCGGCTGCAGGATGCAAACAACCGGGCAGAGAGGAGCAGACAATCGGAAATGGGTTGCTGAATTCAGTGCGGGGCGATCAAGCCGTCCATGCGACTGTGCGCATGAAATTATGCAACGGGCTGCATAATTTTGTTGCGTTGCGACATTTTGAAACACCTGCTGAATTGGGCGACACGCCGGACGCGACAATTACAAACTGTTCAAGAAGTTTTCCAGCGGCGAGATGTTGCCCAGCTTGGGTACACGGTAGCCTGAGGTGGATTCAATGACTTGCAATACTTCGTCGGACCGTAGCCACGGTAGCAGAATATCCATGGCTGGAAAAGTCAAATCGTTGCTGTGCAGCACCAAAAAATAACGTTCAGTGGACACCGGGCGGAAATGCAGCTTGTAGTGCTCGGCGGCTGCCCGAATGCCCAGGCCCAAATCACCATGCCCGGCTGCAATGGTGCAGGCCACAGCCAAGTGGGAGTTTTCTTCGTGGTAGTAGCCGGGTAATTCTTCCGGGTTCAGGCAGGCCTTGGTGATGAGTGCGTTGAGTTGGTGGTGTGTGGAGGATGCTGAATTTCGATTGACCAGCAAAGCCTGTTTTTTGGCCACATCATCCAGCGTGGGCTGTCGCGTACCGGCGCGGCTCATCCAACCCACCTCACGTTCAAACAGTTCAATCACTGACAGGTTGGCACCCCGCAGCCATTTGCGCATGATCTGATGCACATGGGAATGTTCTGCCTGGCCCACCGGCAAATGGCAACCAGCCACCCGCACTTCTCCCCGGTGGAGGGCTGACAAGGCGGCAATGCTGCCTGACCAGCGCAGCGACACTTGCAGGCGCTTGTACAGTGCTGTGTTTTGGAACAGGCTCTGCAAGGCGTAGTCGTCGCTCATGGCCAGGCTGATCCAGGGTTTGTTCAAGTCCACATCCAGCCATTCGGCGTTGAGCTGCTCAACCACGACACCCAAGTCTGGGGCCATGCGGACCTGGCCTTGCTCCACCATCCACAGCACTTTGTGACCAAAGCGCGTCAGGCATGCCCCTGCGCGGCCTTGGGTGGCAATCATGTCTTCACCCAAGAGGTTGTTCAGGTTTTGCACTTGGGACCACAGGGTGCGATACGACACGCCCAGTGCCTTGCAGGCAAGGGATAGCGACCCGTGAGTCTGGATGGCTTCCAGCACTTGAAGCAGGCGTGCATCCAGTTCAATCAATTGACCGTCGTCTTTTTTCCAGCGGGCGGCGACCTTCAAATTCAGCATGGGGCCTCAAGCAAGGTGTTGGTGGGTTTAGGCATGTCGATTGCTTGCCTGATTGGCCATACAATCAAAACAGCAGCACCCGAGGGGGCAGTACACCATGAATACCACCATCAGTATATTCGCAGAGCGCTTGGCACTTGCTGCAAAGCGTATCCACCCGTGCGCTGTCTTGCTCTGTGTGCTTGCGATTTTCGGGCCATGCCCCGTCTGGGCGCTTGAATCCAACCAATCGGTAGACCTGCAGCTCACCGGCGGCGATCCGCTGGGCTCCATGCAATGGCCCGATTTGAAAAACCAATACTTGGGGGCCAATGCCCGTTCACAGTTTGACTCAGCCATCAAAGTCACGGTGCCGCTGTTTGCTGAAGATGCGATGAATGTGCCTGTGAGTTTTGACGCGTCGGCATTGGGTGAGGTAAAAAAAATCATGGTCCTGGTGGATCGAAATCCGATTCGCAAGGTGCTGGAATTTGTGCCGGTCAAAACAAAGCCTGCATTGAGTTTCCGTTTCAAGTTGGAACAGGCCAGTCCCATTCGCGTGGCCGCTTTAACGCCCGACAACGTCTGGCACGTGGGCTATGCCCACATTGAGGCCTCTGGCGGGGGGTGTACCGTGCCGGGTGCAACTCGCGCGGACGGGAGTTGGCCCAAAACCCTGAACCAGGTGGCGGGCAAACTGTTCGACCCCAATGAATTGCGACACAGTGCACGCCTGCGGGTGCAAGTGTCGCACCCCATGGACACGGGTTTGGTGGCTGGGGTACCGGCTTTTTACATTGAAGAGTTGACCTTGCAGGACAGCCGCCAGCAGGTATTGGCACGCCTCTATCCTTTTGAGCCGGTGTCGGAAAACCCGCTGTTCTCCTTCGACTTTGATCGTAAACCAGCAGGACCGGTGAGTTTGGTTGGCCGTGATAACAATGGCAACCGCATTGACGCGCAGGTGCAGCCATGAGTCGTCCCGCTCTGCGCTTGGCACAGTTGGCCGTGCGGGTATCCATGATTGTATTGCCGGTCATGAATGCCCATGCGGCGGATTTGCCAGATTTACCGGTGGTGGCCCAGCCCCGGGCCGACAAAGCGCGGTTGGACTATGACCTGAAAGCAACCGACCTGGGGCGCGGCTGGCATTTGATTGCGGGTGCCAATGATGACTTCAGCCAAGCCAACGGCTGCAACATCATCAACACCGGTTTTTTGCAAACCGACCGCGGCGTGGTGGTGATCAACACGGGCACATCCCGGTTGTACGGCGAGCAGCAGCGCGCCTTGATCGACCGCGTGACTGGCGGAAAACCGGTGTTGCAGGTCATTGCGCTCAATTTGCATCCCGACTATTTCATGGGCAACCAGGCTTATCCGGCCAACACACTGAATGCCACACCGGGCACGGCACAGGGCATTGCGGCCGAGGGCAAAGCCTATGAGGACAATTTGTTCCGCTTGTGTGGCGACTGGATGAAAGGCACCCAGACGGTGATTCCCAAGCCCGGCATTCAAACAAACGGAAACGTGGAGATGGCCGGGCGCCAACTCACGTTGCTCGAACTGAAAGGGCACACAGCGTCGGACCTGGTGGTGTTTGATCGGGACAGTGGATTGATGTGGGCGGGCGGCTTGGTATTTCACAACCGGATTGTGACCACACCCCATGCACAGCTTCAACCGTGGATTGAAAGTCTGCGGGTTTTGAAAGACCTGAAACCCTCGATGGTTATACCCAGTCATGGTCCCATTTCCAAGGGTACTGAGGCCATCGACCAGACCCTGGATTACCTGACCTGGCTGGACGGCCGTTTGACGGCGGCTGCGCGGTCTGGGGCGGAAATCAACGATGTGATGCAAGCCGGCGCCCCGGAGCGGTTTCGTCGCTTCGCGGCCTATCCCGCCGAGTTTTATCGCAATGTGACCAACCTGTACCCCGCCTATGAAAGGGCTGCTTTGCGGAACCCGTGAGCGTGGAACAGGGGTGTGTCAGGTGTTTCAATCTGGAACACTTTGAGCGTCGATTGTGTGTCGGGGTGTTCAATTTAGAAGAAGTACTCGGATTGGCACGAAGCTTGCGAAAAGGTTTCTCGGGTCGTCTGGTGTGATGAACATCGGACGTTAAACCTCAGTTCAGCAACGACAGACAAGCAACGACAAGAGAGAGGAGAAATTCAAGATGCGCAAGACACTGATTGGCGCAATGGTGGCAGCCGCACTGGTTGCACCGGCAGTAGCCTCAGCCGGGGTTACCGATGCAATGATTCAAAACGATGCCAAGTCCACCGAAGACATTCTGTCTTGGGGCATGGGCACAGAGGGACAGCGTTACAGCCCTTTGAAACAAATTACATCCCAGAACATCAACAAGCTGACACCGGTGTGGTCGTTCTCCTTCGGTGGTGAAAAGCAGCGTGGCCAGGAAAGCCAGCCCGTGATTCACAACGGCAAGATGTTCGTGACAGCCTCTTATTCTCGCATTTATGCACTGAATGCGGAAACTGGCGAAAAGATCTGGAAATACGAACACCGTCTGCCCGAAGGCATCATGCCTTGCTGTGACGTGGTGAACCGTGGCGCTGCGTTGTACGACAATCTGGTGATCTTCTCCACACTGGATGCCCAGTTGGTGGCCCTGGACCAGGACACCGGCAAGGTGGTCTGGAAAGACAAGATTGACGACTATGCTGCCGGTTACTCCAACACGGCTGCCCCCATCATCGCCAACGGTCTGGTGTTGACGGGTGTGTCCGGTGGTGAATTTGGTGTGGTAGGTCGCGTCGAAGCGCGTGACGCCAAAACCGGTCAAATGGTGTGGGTGCGCCCCACTGTTGAAGGCCACATGGGCTACAAGTTTGACAAGGACGGCAACAAGATCGAGAACGGTGTTTCAGGAACCACCAACGCCAGCTGGAAGGGCGACCTGTGGAAGACCGGCGGTGCAGCCACTTGGTTGGGCGGTACATACGACCCCAAGACAGGTTTGGCCTACTTTGGTACCGGTAACCCAGCGCCATGGAACAGCCACATGCGTCCTGGCGACAACCTGTTCTCCTGCTCCACCGTTGCTGTGGATGTAAAGACCGGTCAAATCAAGTGGCACTACCAGGGCACACCGAACGATGGTTGGGACTATGACGGTGTGAACGAGTTTGTGACCTTCGACATGAACGGCAAGCGGGTGGGCGGTAAAGCTGACCGCAACGGCTTCTTCTATGTGATCGATGCGAACAACGGCAAGCTGGAAAATGCCTTCCCCTTCGTGAAGAAAATCACGTGGGCCAAAGGTGTTGACCTGAAGACCGGTCGTCCGATTTTTGATCCAGCCAACCGCCCTGGCGACCCCACGGTCAAAGATGGCAAGAAGGGTGAAACTGTGTTCTCCGCACCGTCCTTCCTGGGCGGCAAGAACCAGATGCCGATGGCTTACAGCCCCGACACCGGTCTGTTCTATGTGCCTGCCAACGAGTGGGGCATGGAAATCTGGAACGAACCCATCACCTACAAGAAAGGTGCGGCTTACCTGGGCGCTGGTTTCACCATCAAGACATTGCCTGGCGTGGACTACATCGGCGCACTGCGCGCGATGAACCCCAAGACTGGCAAGATCGAGTGGGAAATCACCAACAACGCGCCGTTGTGGGGTGGTGTGCTGACCACCGGTGGCAACCTGGTGTTCTGGGGTACGCCTGAGGGCTACCTGAAAGCTGCCGATGCCAAGACCGGTAAGGAAGTGTGGAAGTTCCAGACAGGAACCGGCGTGGTTGCACCACCCGTGACCTGGAAAGGCAAGGATGGCAACCAGTATGTGGCCGTTGTGGCTGGCTGGGGTGGCGCTGTTCCCCTGTGGGGCGGTGACGTGGCCAAGCGCGTGAACTACCTGGAGCAGGGCGGTTCAGTGTGGGTGTTCAAGCTGTCCAAGTAATTTTGTAGGCAAGCAAGGCGGCAACCTTCTGGTTTTTGGTTGAATCGGGGTTGCCGCCGCAGTAAAGGATGTTGTTTCACCCCCGAGTTTCTTGCCTGCTCCGCAGGAAACTTGCTCGACGCAAACGTGTTCATCAAATTGCTCCTTGGGACCTTTCTTTGGTCATGATTGGGGATCAAAGAAAGTTGAAGCGGTTTGTGAGTCTCCTAAAACGAATGCGTCTTTGATGCCCGGCTTTATGCCGGGCTTTTTTTTAGCGCTGATCCAGTTCGTCCCGACGCAGTGGCACCAACAGGACAGTGCCCACCAACATCACACCAGTGGCCACCAACAACGAGCCGGAATAGCTTCCTGTTGCTGCGGCGATGTAACCTGCCATGGCCGGGGCGGCAATTTGCGCCACACCGTAACTGAGGGTTAGTTTGGCCATGGCTTTGGCTGGATTGGCCGGAAAATAACGACCGATCAAGGTCAGGGTAAGACTCACAATGCCCACAAACGTCCCGCCAAACAGGATTGCACTCACAATGTTCAGTGCAACGCCTTCGGTAATCACCGGCAAAACGATAGAGACGATTTGCAACACATACGCAATCAGCAGGGCACCGATGACGCCGGTTGACCGGGCGATCCTGTCCCACACAAAACTGGAGGGTGCTGCCGCCAAGCCCACAATAACCCAGACCCAACTGCCCCGGCCCGCCAGCAGTGGCAGTTTTTCCAGAATGGCCACAATGAATGTGGCGCTGAGCACATAACCAAAACCTGCACAGAAATAAGTCGCCAGCAGCAGGTTCAATGTTTTGCTGGACGGTGGCGGTGGGCTCATGGCCTGAGCCTGAGCAGAAACGGCCAGCGGTGCTGGCAACCAGAACCAGGCTGGCAGCAGCGTGATCATCGCCAACACGCCAAACGCAATCCATTGTGCATCCCACTGCAGGTGGGGAATCATGATGGCCACGGCCGCGCCGGACAGCATGATGCCCAGCCCCACGCCGGCAAAGTGCAAACCAAGCTCGGGTTTGTGGCCTTGTCGCATGAGCCAGTTGAGCACCAGGCCAGATGCCAGCAGCATGCCCGCTGTGCTGGACAAGCCCCCGATAAACCGCAGGATGGACCACAGCACCGGATCGGTGGTCATGCCCATGGCAAAGGTGCTGACCACGCCCAGCACCAGGCCAATGCGGTACAACACAAATTTGGTGGTGAGGTCTGCAACATTGGCGGCCAACAAAGCCCCGGCGATGTATCCCACATAGTTGAAGGTGGCCAGCCAGCCGCCGGCCAGGTAGCTCAGCCCGGCTTCGGTGCGCATCACCGGCAACAACGGCGTATAGGCGAATCGGGAAATGCCAACGGTGAGCAACAGCGCGCAAATGCCAGCAAACAGCACTTGTGCGCGGTGTGTGGGTTGAAGGATGCCAGTCTTTGGCGGTGTGGCGGTATTCATGAAGCGGGCAAGGCGGTTGGAAGCGCCCAGTGTACTGCGCTGCGCCAAAAAATTCCCTCAGGGTTTAACTGGCCCCCATGGATGAAGGCCATAAAAAAAAGCCCCTTGCGGGGCTTTGTTGGTATCGTCAACGCTTAAAACTTGTAAGCCAACTGGGCAGACAACACATAAGCGTGGCCGTCGGCCTCGCCCACAATGGTGTTTTGCTGACCTGTGGCAACACTGCCTTCCGTGCGGTTCACGCTGGCGCTCTTGGGCTTCACATATTGGAATGCGACATCGACCGTGGTTTTCTTGTCGATCAGGTATTGGGAACCCAAAGCCAGTGTGTAGCGGTCTTCATCGGGCAGGCGCACTGTGCGGCGTTCATCCGGCACGGGTGAAATGTCGTAGGCCAAACCACCTTTCAGATTGATGTGGTCGTTGTATTTGTAAATCCCACCCACAGCGAAACGCCAGGTGTTCTTCCATTCATAGTCCTGCGGGGTGAGGGCAGCCGCACCCGCTGCTGCATTCTTGCGCTGGAAGTCCAACTGCTGGATGGTGCTCCACTCGGTCCAGGTGGCATCGGTCAGCAATTGCCACTTGGGGTTCAGTTGGGTGACGCTGGAAATGGCCAGGCTGGCTGGCAAGCGGATTTTGGAGGTCAGCTCACTGTTGGAGAACGCAGTGGCCACAGGGCCTGGCACGTTGCTGAAGGTGACGTTGCCTTCCAGATCTTCTTCAATGGATGAACGATACGCCAAGCCCACCCGGGTATTTGGGGTGATTTGACCCATCACACCCAAGTTGAAGCCGTAACCCCAACCGTCACCCTCAATGGAGGTCAATCCTTCTGAACCGCCGAACGGCGCAAAGTTGACCTTGGAGGTCAGTTTTGCATCCAGCTTTTGTGCGGATATCCCAGCGCCCACCGACCAGTCCTTGTTCCATTGATAGGACATCGACGGGTTAATGTTGATGGACTTGATGTCGGATGTCACACCTTGGAAGCGGCCAGCCCAGTTGGGGTCGTAGTCCGTCTTCAGGCCAAAGGGGGCAGTAACGGATACACCAAAGTTGATCTGGTCGTTGTACGGAACCACCAGGTGAAAATTGGGGATGTAGCCTACATCGCCAAATGAGGTGCTTCCGGTAGAACCTGTGCGACCCGGGGGCGAGGTGACGCTCGATGTGTTGAAGTCCGCATTCAAATCCACATAGTGGGCACCGAGCACAAACTGACGCTCCTTGATGCGGCTCATGGATGCCGGGTTGAACCACGCCGCGCTGGCATCTTCGCCAATGGCGGCCTTGCCTGCAAAGGCGACACCAGCACCGCTGGCATTTTGTTCCAGAAGGGCAAAGCCTGCAGCGTGAGCGGTGCCTGCGGCACACAACAGGGCCAGGGCGGCGGGGAGGGATCGAAGTTGGAATGGGCTCATGTCTTCCTCATGGAGGTGGTTCTGAATGTGCGCCCATTGTAAGCAGAATTCTGAACGGTCGTGCGGAAATGTGTCAGTAAATTACTTATAATTTGTTAAATTGTTGTATTTTGGTAATTAAATAAATTAGACGGTCTGTCAATGAATCAGGCTTGCTGAAGGGGGTATGCCGCACCGCCCAGCCGATATTTCCAATGCGCAACACCCAACAAAAGCAAGGCACTGCCCACGAGAATCCAGACGCTGAAGGCAACGGGATATTCGGCATGGCTGGCCCATGCATGTCGAAGCAGGTCCACACCATAGGTGAATGGATTGAGCTGCGCCACGAGGCGTGCTGCAGCTGGCATGCCGTGGGTGGGGTACAGCGCACCGCTGAAAAAAAACACTGGAAAGATCACGAAATTCATCAGCACGGCAAAGCCATCAATGGTCTTTGAAAACACGCCACACAACACACCGAGCGCTGCACAGGTGAATGCACACAGGGCTGTACCCAGCGCAAGTAATCCTAGGTGGGGTAGCGTGAACTGCCCCACCCACCCAAACCAGGGTGTGAGGGATAGGCCCAGCCGGTGCAAAGCCCAATTCAGGCCTTCCAGCAACACCAGCACAAGGCCCAACAAGCTGGCTTGAACCAGTGCGCCGATTGTGGCCGCGCAGGTTTTGGACAACAACACATGAACCGGGTGAACCGGTGCGGTGACCAGCAGTCGCATGGTGCCCGCGTCTTTGTCCAGCGCAATGGACAAGCCGCCGATCATGCCGCCAAAGAGCATGGTCATGGCCATAACACCGGGTAGCAACCGGATGTTGTAATCGGCCCCAGCCAGGGCTTGAAGACCACCACCAATGACCCACAGCCACAGCAAAGGCCTCACCAGGGAAGCGGCCAAACGGTCGCGCTGACGAATCAATTTGCGCAGCTCCCGGGATAGAACTGCTCGATAAAATGCAGTGATCATGGTGTTTGTCGCTGGTCCAGCGTCCACAAAAACCAGTCGGTCAGGTTCACGGCACGCGTGCTGGTCAGTTCCGGGTTGGGCATTTGGTCCAGTGCCTCTTGGGGGGTGCCCTGCCAGTGCACCCGTCCCTGGTTCAGAAACACAACTTGATCGCAACTGCCTGCTTCATCCATTCGGTGGGTGGCCACGAGGATGGTCAGCCCGCTGTCGAATTGCAGGGCCTTGAGTGTGTTCCACACTGCTTGACTGGACGGTACGTCCAGTGCGTTGGTGGGCTCGTCCAGAATCAGCACCGCCGGGTTGTGCATCAGCGCTCGTGCAATGTCCACCAGGCGTTGTTGCCCACCAGACAAGCCAGCCACGGTGCGGTTTAACAGGTCAGCAATCGGGAACACAGTGGTTAGGGCTTCCAGTCGTTGTTCAGATGCGTGGCGACTCAGGCCCTGCAAACCAGCTGCAAAATGCAGGTTGTCTCTCACCCGCATGAAACGGTCCAGTGACACCGACTGGAACACAAAACCCAACTGCGAGCGTGCCTTGGGGCCCAGTATCCGCACATCCTGACCCTGCAGGTGAACATGGCCGTTGGCTGGCTGAATCAGGCCCGCAATCAGGCTGATCAATGTGGTTTTACCGGCACCATTGGGGCCGAGCAACCCCACCAGGCTGCCTGGGGGCAGGTTGAATTCAACCGCTTCAAGCGTGGCCTTGGGACCCCATGAAAAGTGAAGGTTGTGGCAGGCCAGGGCGGGAACCAAGTTGCAGGACACGGTTGATCAGGACTTGCTCAGGTGCAGCGAATTGGCGTCATTGCGATACCACACCACGGGTGCCTCGGTCATTGCCGCACCAGGCTGTTGTGCTGCCTTCTGAACTCTGTAGATGCCGGCATTGGGGCTCATGTGTTGAGCCTGCTCCACAAATTGCACCACTTTTTCATGGTGAGGCGATTTGTGGCAGACCGGGTCCGCCTGGGTGGCATCGCCGGTAATGAGGTAGGCCTGGCAACGGCAACCACCGTAGTCCTTGGATTTGTCGGGGCAGGTACGGCAAGGATCTTTCATCCATGTGTCGCCGCGGTAGCGGGTAAAACCATCGGATTCGTACCAGATGTGTTCAACACTGTGGGTTTTGACATTTGGAAAGTCAAAGCCTGGCAGCATGCGGGCGGCCTGGCAGGGCAGGGCGGTGCCATCCGGGCTGATGCTGAGAAACACATTGCCCCATCCACTCATGCAAGGCTTTGGGGTTTTTTCAAAATAGTCGGGCACCACAAAGAGCAGCTTCATGGCATTGCCCAGTTTGTCTCTCCACACCTGAACGCGTTCTTCGGCATGTCGAAGCTGTTCATGGGTTGGAATCAATGCAGCCTTGTTCTGATAGGCCCAGCCGTAGTACTGGGTGTTGGCCAGTTCCAGGTATTCCACGCCCAACTTCTCGGCCAGTTCGATGATGGCATCGATGTGATCCAGGTTTAAGCGATGCAACACCACATTCAGTACCATGGGCCAGCCAGCAGCCTTCACGGCCTGAACAATCTCCAGTTTTTTGGCAAATGTTTTCGTGTCTGACAGTGCATCATTGGCCGCTTGAGTGGCATCCTGAAAACTCACCTGAATGTGGTCCAGGCCCGCCTGTTTCAGCGCCTCAAGGCGGGCAGGCTTCAGGCCGATGCCCGAGGTGATCAGGTTGGTGTAATAACCCAGACTGTGACCGTAGGCCACCAGCTCTTCCAGGTCGTCCCGCAGCAGTGGTTCCCCGCCAGAAAAGCCAAGTTGCACCGCACCCAAGGCGCGGGCTTGTTTCAGGGTGTCTTTCCAGGCCTCCGTGCTGAGCTCTGTCTGTTCGCGCGTGTAGTCCACCGGGTTGTAGCAAAATACACAATGCAGTGGGCAACGGTACGTGAGTTCAGCCAGCAACCACAATGGTCCGGCGGGGCGGGGTTGTGCAGTGTTCACGGCAGGCTTATTCAATCCAGTTTCTGCGTTGGGCTTCCTCCAGCATGCTGGTGATGTCTTTGCCCAGGTTGCTGGTGGTGAACTTGGCTTCCAGCGTGGCGATGATGTCTTCCACCGTGCGTGATCCGTCACACAGCAACAGGATTTCGCTGGCCGACTGGTTCAACTTGACCATGCCCTCCGGGTACAGCAGGACATGGGTTTTTTGGGCTTCTTCGTATTGAAGCCGAAACAGCCGGTTGAGTGTGGGGTGACTGGGAAGATTCATGGCGCTGGGTGCAGGGGTAACCATCATGCGGCTTTTTTCCGGTCGTTGGGGTATGCGGCAGCAATCGCGTCTGACATGCTCCACAGCACATCCAGCTTGAATTGCAGGATGTGGAGTGCCCGTTCTTGCTGAGCTCGGGTTTGAAAATATTTCAAGGTGACTTCAAGGCCGTGTTCCACATCGCGCTCGGCCAGGCTGATGCGGGATCGAAAGTAATTCAGGCCATCGCTGGCTACCCACGGGTAATCCTTGGGCCAATTGGCCAGCCGCTGCTTGTGTATTTCTGGTGCAAACATTTCAGTCAGCGATGAACAAACAGCCTCTTGCCAGGGGGCATGCCGTGCAAAGTTGACATAAGCATCCACGGCAAATCGAACACCAGGCAATACCAGTGACTGGTTCCACAGTTGGTCCCGATCAATGCCCACTGCTTCACCCAACCGGCTCCATGCTTCAATCCCACCCGCGTTCTCGCCAAATCCATCATGGTCCATGATGCGCTGAATCCACCGACGGCGAGTTTCGCGATCATCGCAGTTGGCCATGATGGCGGCATCTTTTTGCGGAATATTGACTTGGTAATAAAAGCGGTTGGCTACCCAGCCTTGCAGTTGGCTTTTGCTGAGTTTGCCTTCACGCATCTGGATATTGAAGGGGTGATGAATGTGGTATCGGTCACCCTTGCTGCGCAGTTGAGCCTCAAATTCAGCGCTGTTCCAGGGTTTGCCGCTCATGCCAAAATCTCCATCCCGTCATAGGACACCTCGATGCCATTGTCGGCCAGAACGGCGCGCTCGTCGCCGTGGTCATACAAAATCGGATTGGTGTTGTTGATGTGGATCAGCACCTTGCGTTGGTGTACGAACTGCCGCAATTGGCTGATCATGCCCGACCCCTTTTCTCCCGGTTTATCGGTTTGTGGAAGGTGACCCATGTCAGCAGCCATTTTGCTGGAAAAGCCCTGGGTGATCATTTCGTCTTCCGTCCAGAAGGTGCCGTCAATCATCAACACATCGGCCGCTTGCATGTAAGGCAGGATGTTGGGCGTGATCTCGCCCAAGCCCGGCGCATAAAAAACAGTCTTGCCGGTGGCGATGTCTTCAATCAGCAAACCAATGTTGTCACCAACCCGTTGTGCATATCGGTTGGGCGAGTAAGGCGGCGCCTTGCTGATCAGGGGAATGGATTTGATTCGGATATTGTCCAGCGGTGCGATGCTGAAGGGTTCGTCACATTCGGTGCACAGCGGGGTCCACTTCACACCACAGTAAAAGCCCAAGGTCGGCACCAGCGGCAGGCCATTGGTGAGGTCTTCCCACACGGCTGGAGTGGTGTACAGGCGCATGGGGGTTTTGCTTTCACGCATCATCAACAGGCCGGTGGTGTGGTCGATTTGCGCATCCATCAAAATGACCGCGGCAATTCCAGAGTCCCTTGGACTGCGATTGGGCTGTAATTCAGGCGTGTTCTTGATCTGGGTTAGCAGGTCTGGCGATGCATTGACCAAGATCCAGTTGTCAGAGCCATCGGAGATGGCGATCGATGATTGTGTTCTGGCTTGATAACCTGGCGCACCAGCACGAACAGACCTGCAGTTTTTGCAGTTGCAGTTCCATTGCGGAAAACCACCGCCAGCCGCAGATCCCAACACTTTGATTTTCATTGTTTGTTTGCTGTAGGGTAAAAAAAACCCCGAGCCCCATGGTGGGTGCCCAGGGTTTGTTCGATCGCTGATTAGCGATTGGCGATGTACATGGTAATTTCGAAGCCGAAACGCATGTCAACGAAAGATGGTGTAGTCCACTGCATGAAAAATCCTCCTTGTACTTTTTGAAGAAACCCTTCTGCTTCCGGGAAGGGGCTGAGCTTGAAGCAATTGACTGTTTTCGAGTATTGCCACTCTCAATCCGTATTTAGCAAAAGCCGTGCCTTGGCTGTTTTTCCTCGTCGATGTGTTTCATTCTGGAACACTTTTGAATGCAAAAAGGCGCAAGCCTTGTGGGCCTGCGCCTTGGGAAGATCACCAACGGAGGGTGGTTGGGTGATCAGAAGAAAATGATCGCGCCCACTGCAAAGGTGCTTGCTTCACCTTTCTGTGAACGCTGGGCCAATGTGCCGCCCTGGTATTTCTGTTCGATATTGATGTACTCGGCACCGATGGTCAGGCTGGGTGTCAGGTTGTGATACAGGCCCAACACATACTGGTTGGTTTCATCCAGCATCAGCGTGTTGGCTGCTGTGTCAGCACCCGTGGCGTCCAGGGAGGAAGAGCCGTAGTTCACGCCAATTTTGGTTTTGGGCGTGATTTTGTAGGTGGCTTGTGTGAAGTAACCTTGTGAATCACGCTTGCCGCCGTTGGCGTCATACCCGCCGAAGCCGATCAGGGTGGTACCCACGCCGCTGCCGCCGAAGTAGTTGCCAGTCAGGTTCAAATCACCAAAATTCAGCGATCCACCGGCTTCATAGCCGTTGAGCTTGCGGTCACTCGCAGCGGTTGCGCTTTTCTGGGATTGATTGATGAAGGACGCCCACAGTTTGCCAGTGTTGCCCAGGCTGTACGTGGCCAGGCCCTGGAAGCCAGGTGAACTGTTTTCGACTGTGTTTGCCGCGCCACCCAGGTTCTTGGGCTGGAAAACGCCAGCCGACAGGCTCAGGTTGCCAATTGCCGGTGTGGTGTAGGTGATTTGGGGTTGAAACTCGGTGTAGATGTAACCAGCGCCGATGGAGCCCAGTGTGGTGTTCAATACACCGTTGTAACCGGAACCGCCACCCACAGCCAAGAGGGACATGTCATTCAAAATGGCGTTTTGACCAAACAGGCCGATGTCGCGACCTGCTTTGATCGTCCCCATTTCGGCATTGCCGAACTGCAGGTAAACGCGACGCTGGTCGCCCACGGTTTGGCCTACGCCGCCAGAAAATGCGCCTGCGCCTGTGTTGGTGGTGCCTGGATCGATGGAGATCACGGCTTTCAGGTCATATCCTTCCTGTCGGGTGGATGCGCTGAACACAATGAAGCCTGGCAGCAGACCGTTCTGGATCGTGGTGCGGTCTTGTCCGGTGTTGGTGGCTGTGCCACACACACTCAAGGCACCAGAGGCTGGCGACAAGCTGCCAGCAGCAGCGCCAGCACCAATGTTGTCGCAACTGGTGCTGTTGTAGTAGGCATTAACGGAGCCGGAAATGTCCATTTCCCATTCGCCTGCCTTGAACCCGATTGCGTGGGCCGATGTACCCATGGCTGCCAGAATTGAAGCTGCTACTATTTTTTTGCTGATCATGAGATCAACCCTCCAGTTTTAGTTTTAAAAGTTGTTGCTTGTTGTCTTCCAAAGCCCGTCCACATCACGCCAGCGTTTTGTGGACTTGGAGGGCACAGGGCAAAAGACGTGCCAGTTCGCAACCAATTGAAATCATTGGAAAAAATAAAAATTGTCAGAAAAACTTCTACAAACCGGGAAAACACTGTGACAGGGGGCAAGCGCCTCGGACTGGAGCAGAAATGGCACGTGTTGTGACAAGTGTGTGATACAAGGCGTAACAGGTGTTCTGAACCTGTTACACCGTGTGCAAGCCATGAGCAATAAAAAAGCCGCCCTCGGGCGGCTTTATATCCAAGCTCACAGCGTGAGCCTGAAGCTTGGATTATTTGGTGTTTAAGCGGCGGTAAATGGTGTTTCTGGAAATACCCAGCATTCTGGCTGCTGCACTCACATTGCCCCGACAGCTTTCAAGTGCATCCTGAATGGCCTTGGATTCCAGGTCATCCAGATTCATGGGAGCCTCGCTGGGCCGTGCTTGCATCGCGGTGTGTTTGCCACCCAAGTAACCTTGCGCGCGCGCGTCATGCAAGTTGCGGTTGTCAGGTCGGTTGTCGGGTCGATTGTCGGGTCGATTCTCTGGCATGTAGTCAGCCGTAAAATCGTCCCGGTAGGTGGGCCGTGTGTTGACGCCAAAAGCACCCGACGGATGGTGGTCAGCGGGCTGGCTTTGCTCGGGACGGCTTTGGCTAAACCATCCATTGAATCGTCCTTCGCGGAATTTGCTGAAGGTCTGGTCCAGGCCGTGTTGTGGACTGGGTGCAGTACGGACTGGCGATGCGATGTCGCGTTGCACCGGTGATGCAGTCTTGGCCGGTGAATGGACTTTCACCTGGAACGGAAACTTGCGCACGGCCTGGGCCTGCCCCATATTGCTGCGCACCTGAAAAGCTGGGCGCCGGTCGTCGCTGGCCGATTGAACCTGTTCATGCAGCCGGGAATCCATCCTGACTTGAGCTGTATCGGGCCCCGGTTCATGGCTGACTGGGTGATTGGATTGGCCCGTGGATGTCGGGGCCTTGTCCATCCGCAAGGTTTCCCATTCGTCCAGAAAGTCATCGGGTAGGTGGTCCCACTCAATCATCTCCCGATCTTCAGCCATAACGCTGGCTGTGCGCAGAATGTTGGTCAACTGTCGGATGTTGCCGGGCCAGCTGTGGGTTTGAAATGCCGACAAGACTTCTGCAGAAACCTTGATTTCCGGGTTGCTGGACTCATTTTCCAGAATGCGCTGAATAATGCGCGGCAAATCTTTCCGCTCACGCAGTGCCGGCAGTTTCACCACCAATCCGTGGAGACGATAATACAGGTCTTCCCGGAAATCCCCGATGGCAATTAGGTCGCGCAAGTTTCGGTGGGTGGCGCAAATCACCTGCAGGTTGACCGGAATACTTTTTTGGCTGCCCAAGGGGGTTACTACCCGTTCCTGAAGCACGCGCAGCAAGCGGGCCTGAAGCGAGATGGGCATGTCTCCAATCTCATCCAGGAACAGCGTACCGCCATTGGCTTGCAATATACGGCCTTGAGATCCCTTTTTCTTGGCACCTGTGAACGCGCCGTCTTCGTAGCCGAACAATTCGGATTCAATCAGTGTTTCCGGTATGGAGGCGCAATTAACCGCCACAAAGGGATAGTCGTGTCGAGGCGAATCGTTGTGAATGGCCTGGGCCAGAATCTCTTTGCCGGTGCCGGTTTCCCCGAGAATCAGAATCGGGATGTCTTTGTCGATCACTTTGCCGACTTTCTCGATGACCTTGGCAATTTGCGGATCGCCTGTGTTGAGGTATTTCAGGCTGGACAGGTGGGTTTTTTTATTGCACTGGGTGTTGCCGGATGACTTGGTTTGCACCGCACTTGTTGGCGCTGTTGCTGGGTTGCAATCGCTGCCTTGTTTGGCCAGTCCCACCGCATCAAAAAAGCGGCTGCGGCCGACCGAACCCAGACTGGCCCGAGCGGTCACCTGGTTGCCGTTGTGCAAGCAGAGCGTCAAGGGAATTGGATTGGCTGTGCGGTAATGGTCGATGAGGGACGACAGGGGCATGCCAAACAGCGAACTGAAGGTATGCGACTTCAAGGCGTTGCTGGACATACCGAACTGGATCATGGCCGCCCGGTTGGCCGCCAGAAACTTGCCGGCAGGGGAAAACGCTGCGGCACCTTCCACCACAGAACCGAGAAATTCCCCGCGCTGGTGGAAGTGCAAAATAATGGCGTCTTGGAAGGATGAGTTGAACAGATGGTTTTCAATCATCTGGGCAGACATCCGAACCAACCCCATGGTGTGGCGGTGGTAGCTGCGGTAGTCACCGGTCACGTCCAGCACGCCGATCGGCAAACCCGTGGGGTCAAAAATGGGTGCAGCCGAACAGGTCAGAAATCGGTTCACATCCAGAAAGTGGTCCTGACCATGCACCACCGTTGGCAATTCTTCAATGAGTGCGGTACCAATGGCGTTGGTCCCTTTGCTGCTCTCGCTCCAAGTCACGCCGGGCGACAGGGCCACCTTTTGAGCCTTGACCAGAAAATCGTCATCGCCCAGCGACTCAATAATGGTTCCGCTGGCATCGGTCAGGAGCACCATGCTGTGGGTGTTGACCACCTGTTCGTACAGCGTCTCCATGAATGGCAGCGCGCAGGACCGCAAGCGGTTGTTTTTCTCAACCAGCTCACGCAACGTTGCGCCCGGTGGTGGGGCCATTTCAACCTTGGTGCCGGTGTCCAAGCCTGCTGCACTGGATCGCTGGTGGGCGCGGCGAATGAACTCCAGATGCCCCTCTGTGCCCGGATCAATCAGTTCCAGCACTTGGGCCCTTGAAGCGACGCCTCCAGTATCCTTGTCGGATAAGTAAGTCATCCATGTCTCCTGCTTTTTGTGGGTGCTGCATTGTTATAAGTATGATGTGCGGTGCTACCAAGCCGCGAATGTCGGATTCTTCTGATCCGTACATTAACAGTGTTGATCGCTGATGCAAGCACTGTGCCAAGTCTCTGCAAGGTGTTGCAAAACTGAACACTTGACCCACCCAAGATATCACACATTGAGCGAAAGGATTGTCAAACAGTTCGGTGTATTTAAACATGTTTAACATTCTGGTTTGCGTTGCAGCAAGCCAGTCTTGGGCGCTGTGGAGGGTCGCTGTGGCGTGGTTGGCATGGGGCTTGCAAACGAAGGCAGCGTTCGATATTTAAAACAGACAGGAGTTGTGATGTTTGCTCGTAAAGCCGCACTGGCAATTGTGTTTACCTTGGCATCCAGCGTTGCCTTGGCCCACGGTGACGTGGTCCCGCAAGCTGTGGATGTTTCAACCTTGAAGCCACTTGGCGACAATATGCTGGACAGCAACCCGTATTCCGGCGACAAAGAGGCCATCCGTGTGGGGTCTTCAGCGTATAACCAGAACTGCGCGCGGTGTCATGGGCTGGAAGCGGTGAGCGGCGGCATTTCTCCTGACCTGCGCAAGTTGAACGATGAATGCGCAACCCTCACCAATAAAAAAGCCAAAGCCCAATGTCAGGTGGACATTGACAGCTATTTCCGCAATTCGGTGCTGGGTGGCAAGGTTCGGGACGGACGCGTCTACATGCCCCCATTCGCAGGCATTTTTGGTCAAGAGGCCATCTGGGCCATTAAATCGTACATTGAAACCCGCAAGTACGAATAAGCTGGGCTGACCGTTTATGTTCAGGCCGGTCAGTTCAATCTGGCTGGCCTTTCGTTTTGGGTTTACAAAACAATCACAATGCCCAATGAGGGCAGATCATCCTTCAGGAGACCTTTCATGAACATGTTGCGCCGTGCTCTGGCGAAAAATTTGGCCCATCTGGGTTTGATGGCCGCTGTTGTAATCTGGCTGCCCAGTGTTGCAAAGGCCCAAGAGTTGGAGGATTGGGAGCGCGTGAAAGCGGCAGGTTTTCTCAAGGTCGCCGTCTACAACAAGCTGGAGCCCTATTCGGACCAAGGTAAAGGTTTGGATGTGGACATTGCCACGGCGCTGGCCACTCGGTTGGGTTTGAAAATACAGGTGCGCGCGTTCAACGAAGACGAAACCATGTCCGACGATTTGCGCAACATGGTTTGGAAAGGACATTACCTGGCTGGCCCACCCGCTGACATTTTGATGCACGCTCCCATCGATGACTATGTGATGAAACAGGAAAAACAGGTGCTGTTTTTCAACCCTTATACCCGGGACGATATTTTCGTGGCTCGCAACGTCAAAGCCTTGCCTGAGCTCACCAGCCTGGAGCCCTTCATGAAGGAGGGCAATAAGATTGGCGCCGAGGCTGCCTCATTGCCCAGCCAGTTGTTGGCAGGTGCTGACAGTGGGTCTTATTCGGCCAACCTGGTGAACTTCAAGACACCTGGGGAGGCTGTGGAAGCCCTGTTGAAAGGCGAGTTGGTTGCCGTGATGGCGACCCGTGCCGAACTGGAAGGTGCGTTGGCCAAACACCCGGAGGCCAAAGGGGGGTTTTATGTGTCCCGAGTGCCGCACAACTCATTGCCACCGAAGGGGTGGGTGGTGGGCATGGCCACCAAGAAAGGCAATCAGGTGCTGGCTGAGAAGCTGACCACCGCGATGAATGAGCTTCGCGATTCGGGTGAGTTGGCGAAGCTGTTTCAGAAGTATGGGTTGACTTACGTTCGGCCTTGATTGTTGTTGGTATTTTGAGGGGTGCCGCTGTGTGACGGTCTTTCCCCCAGTGACCGCCAAGATCAGGCACTGCGCGTTCACACCCGTTGGATGCGTTATTTCTAGCGCCACTGCGCGGTCACACCCCTTTGCGACGGCCAATCTGTTGTTCAAAACCTGGACCTCGCATTCGCTGAGGTCGACCCTCCAAAAGAGACGGTCGGGAATCGACCTCTGGGCCAGCCTAAAGGCTGTGCCCACCGCGCCTGCTTGGCACGGTTTTGCAGATTGTCCTGATTGTCGCTGCAGGGGAGGTGAACCGCGCATCGCCGCATACACATGGATCCCAGCAACACCGGTGAGCCCGGCGCCGAACATTCAGCTCCCCGATCGGTTTGACCCGCTCAGCATTCGAACACACGGACCGGGATGTTTGAGCCACGCAGTGGCGAGTTCTCGGGACGGTTCGACATGCGCGGGGCAACCTTTACTTTTCGGGAGGCGTTCGGACCGGGCCACCGGTGTTGCTAGGGGGGCAATTAAAACGGCACGACCTGCTGGTCCTGCATGGCGGCCATGAAATCGCAACGCAATGAAACACCTGTTTCAAAAAGCAACAGGTGTTCAGTCTGAATGAGAGTGGTTTTCAAAAACTCGGAAATCTGTTGCCGAATGACCCTTGTACACCCTGCTTTGGTTGGCAGGGTTATTGCATAACAGTCTTTGAATGTGGGTCACAAACCCGCAAGCCCAGAACAAATCCAACAAATCAAAGCGAGGAACACGGGATGCAAAAGTCTCTTCACATCACGCCTGACAAGTGCACAGGTTGCCTGCAGTGTGAAATGGCCTGTAGCTACGAGAACTACCAGGTCTTCAACACCTCTTTGTCGCGAATCAAGGTTTTCGACTTTCACCACACTGGCAAGAAAGTGCCCTACACCTGCACGCAATGTGATGAGGCTTGGTGTCTGCATGCCTGCCCTGTTGAAGCGATTACGCTGGACAAAACCAACGGTGTGAAAGTGGTCAGCGAGTCCGTTTGCGTGGGTTGCAAGGTGTGCACCATCGCTTGCCCATTCGGAACCGTTAACTATGTTCAGGAAACCGGCAAGGTTCAGAAGTGTGACCTGTGCGGTGGTGACCCTGCCTGCGCAGAGGCCTGCCCGACGGGTGCCATCACGTTTGTGGACTCCAACTGGACCGGCTTGGACAAAATGAAGCAGTGGGCCGACAAGCTCGGCAACCAGACACACGCATAAGCAAGAAAGCGAAGGGAGAATTTGACATGGCATGGACCAAAAAAGTATTGCGCGTGAACCTGACCGAAGGCACCTGCAAAACCGAAGATCTGCGCATGGACTGGGCCAAGACCTATCTGGGTCAACGCGGCCTGGCCACCAAATATTTTGTGGAAGAAGTGGACGCCAAGGTGGATCCACTGTCGATTGACAACAAACTGATGTTTGCCACAGGCCCATTGACTGGCACGATGGCGTCGACCGGCGGTCGTTATTCCGTGATCACCAAAGGCCCGTTGACAGGCGCCATTGCGTGTTCCAACTCCGGCGGTTACTGGGGTGCCGAGTTGAAAAACGCTGGCTGGGACATGGTTATTCTGGAAGGCAAGGCTGCCAAGCCAGTCTACCTGTTCATCGAGAACGAAAAGGCGACCCTTCTGGATGCGTCGGACCTGTGGGGCAAAAGTGTTTGGGAAACTGAACCCGCCATCAAGACCAAACACCAAGACCCGCTGATCCGCGTGACATCGATTGGCCGCGCCGGTGAAAACCAGGTGTTGTACGCGGCGATTGTGAACGACCTGCACCGTGCAGCCGGGCGTTCAGGTGTGGGTGCTGTGATGGGCTCCAAGAACCTGAAAGCCATTGCTGTGCGTGGCACCAAGGGTGTGGGCAATATCGCCAACCCAAAAGAGTTCATGAAGGTGACCTTCGAGAAGAAAAAAATTCTGGCTGAAAACGCGGTAACAGGTCAGGGCTTGCCCACCTATGGCACCCAGGTGCTGATGAACGTGATCAACGAAATGGGTGCCATGCCCACCAACAACCACCGCGAGGTGCAGTTTGATGGTGCCAAGGACATTTCCGGCGAAAAAATGCATGAGAAGCGCCCCACGGACGGCAAGGCCAACCTGGTGACCAACCAGGCCTGTTTTGGCTGCACCATTGCCTGTGGTCGCATTTCCAAAATCGACGAAACCCATTACACCGTGGAAAACAAGCCACAGTACTGGGGGGCATCCGGTGGTCTGGAATATGAAGCCGCCTGGGCCCTGGGCTCGTCCAATGGCGTGAACGATCTGGAAGCACTGACCTACGTCAACTTCCTGTGCAATGAACATGGCATTGACCCCATTTCATTTGGTGCCACCGTGTCTGCGGTGATGGAACTGTACGAGATGGGTGTGCTGACCGAGCAGCAAATTGGCGTGAAGGCACCGTTTGGTTCGTCCGAAGCGTTGACCAAGTTGGCCGAATGGACTTGCAATGGCGAAGGCTTCGGCAAGGAAGTGGGCCAAGGCTCCAAGCGCTTGTGTACCAAGTACGGCCACCCCGAGCTGTCCATGAGCGTGAAGGGTCAGGAATTCCCGGCCTACGATTCTCGCGGCATTCAGGGCATGGGTTTGACCTATGCCACGTCCAACCGGGGTGCTTGCCACTTGCGCTCGTACACGGTCGCCTCGGAAGTGCTGGGTATTCCTGTCAAGACCGACCCATTGACCACCGACGGTAAGCCCGGATTGGTGAAAGCTTTCCAGGATGCCACCGCGATTTTTGACTCGGCCGGTATTTGCGTGTTCACCAGTTTTGCCTGGACTCTGGCCGATGTTCAGCCGCAGGTGGCGGCAGCCTGTGGTGAAGAATTCGACATGCCCAACCTGGAAACCATGGGTGAGCGGATTTGGAACCTGGAGCGCCAATTCAACCTGGCTGCGGGCTTCACCAAAGCCGACGATGATTTGCCAGCGCGCTTGAAAAAAGACGCCGCCAAAGTGGGCCCAGCCAAAGGTTTGGTCAACGGCATCGACAAGATGCTGCCGGAGTATTACGAACTGCGTGGCTGGGACAGTGAAGGCCGTCCAACCAAAGCCACACTGGAGCGTCTGGGGCTATGACCAATCGTTCCAACACAACGCGGCACGTTATCTTGGGTAACGGGCCTGCGGGTGTGGTCGCTGCCGAGCAAATCCGCAAGCAGCGGCCTCACGATTCCATCGTGATGGTGGGCGCAGAGCCTGAGCCTCCCTATTCCCGCATGGCCATTCCCTACCTGCTGATCGGCCGGGTGGATGAAAGTGGCACCTATTTGCGCAAAGACCCGGACCACTTCAAGAAGCAGAACATTGAAGAGGTGCGGGCCTTTGCCAAGAAGTTGGACACGGCCAACAAGGTGGTGCACCTGGACAACGGTCAACTGTTGCCTTACGACAAGCTGCTGATTGCCACGGGTGCCCGCCCCATTTCTCCGCCGATTCCCGGTGTGAACCTGCCAGGGGTTCACCCGTGCTGGACCCTGGAAAACGCGCGTGAAATTATTGAGCTGGCCAAGCCCGGGTCACGCGTGTTGCAGATGGGTGCCGGCTTTATTGGCTGCATCATCATGGAGGCCTTGGCCTTGCGCGGCGTCAAGCTGACCGTGGTCGAGATGGGTAACCGCATGGTGCCCCGCATGATGACGGAAGGTGCTGGTTCCATGATTCGTGACTGGTGCATTCACAAGGGCGTGAATGTGTACTGTTCGACCAAAGTGGAGGCCATTGAAGAAGGCACTCCGCTGCGTGCACGTTTGTCCAATGGTGAAACACTGGAATGCGATCTCATCATTTCGGCAACCGGTGTCAAACCCAACCTGGATTTTTTGGAAGGGTCTGGTCTGGAAGTAGACCAGGGTTTGCTGGTGGATGACCACATGCAAACCAATGTTCCGGATGTTTACGCTGCTGGTGATGTGGCCCAGGTTCGTGATTTTTCGACCGGCCAAAAAACGGTCAACATGATTCAGCCCGCTGCCGCAGACGATGCGCGCATTGCAGCGCAGAACATGATGGGCCTGAGAACCAAAACCTTGGGTAGCTTGGCCATGAACGTGCTCGACACGTTGGGCCTGATTGCTGCGAGCTTCGGGCAATGGTGGGGGGCCGAGGGTGGTGAAAGTGTGGAGTTGAAAAACACCGGCGGTTTTACCTACCTGCGGCTGGAGTTCAAGGATGATGTGCTGATCGGGGCCACGAGTTTGGGCCTGACTGACCACGTGGGTGTCATGCGGGGTCTGATTCAGGGCAAAATCCGGTTGGGCGAATGGAAAGACCATTTGCTCAAGGATCCGACCCGACTGATGGAAGCCTACCTGGCTTGCGCACAATCCCAGAGCACATGGAAATTACCTTCAAACTCTTTGCAACACTGACCGATTACTTGCCGGAGAGCCGCGTGGACAACGCGGTTCGCCTGCAGGTCACCGAGGGCAGTACTGTTCAGCAACTCATCGACCAGTTTCACCTGCCGGAAAAGTTGACCCACCTGGTGTTGGTCAACGGTGTGTATGTGGATCCGGCCGATCGCGTATCCAAAGTGCTCACCGATGATGATGTGCTGGCCATTTGGCCACCCATTGCGGGCGGTTGAACAGCATGCCTGATTTTCAAACGGCCACCACGCTCGACATGAGTTGTACCGAGCGTGAGTTGCTGCGTTGGCTCGACATGATTGCCAGTGTTGTGCCACGCGGATTGGTGGGTGCATCAACCCAGGATTTTCTGCTCGAGGGCGGCTTGGGCCGTGTGGCTTGGACACCCTTGCCAGACCGGGTGATTGCCCTGGTGCGCATGAAGCGGCTGGAAGTGCTGCTTCAATTCACGGGGGATGTGACTGCGCAAGCCCGGGCGAAGTTTGTCAAAACATTTGAGTTGTACACCTTGCGGGGCGGTGGTTGAAGCGATATTCAACCGGTGCCCCCTCCATCCAGACCCCAATACCCCCATTCGTAATTTCCCGTAGTTGCGCCAAAATCCGGGTTTGCATCCTTGCGCATCCTTGGATCTTCAGTCCATAGTCTTCCGACAAGAATTCAATCAACAACACCCAAGGAGGCGAAGGATGATGTTCAACCACACGAAGAAGGTCCTGCTGGCCAGCGCACTGTCGAGTCTGATGCTGGTGTCCATGCCGGCAAAGTCGGCGGAATTCATCAACATTCTCACCGGCGGCACCACCGGTATTTATTACCCGCTGGGCGTGACACTGGCCAAGGTCTATGGTGACCACATTCCCGGTGCACGCACCCAGGTGCAAGCCACCAAGGCTTCTGTTGAAAACCTCAACCTGCTGGAGCAGGGCAAGGGTGAGTTGGCATTCTCATTGGGTGATTCGGTGAAGTTGGCCTGGGAAGGCGATGAGGAAGCTGGTTTCAAAAAACCATTGAAGAAATTGCGCGGCATTGCGGCGGTGTACCCCAACTACGTTCAAATCGTCGCTGCCAAATCGTCAGGCATACAATCCTTGAAAGACCTGAAGGGCAAGAGTGTTTCTGTGGGTGCACCAAAGTCTGGAACCGAAATTAACGCACGCGCCATTTTTGAAGCAGCGGGCATGGGCTACAAAGATTTGTCCAAAACCGAATACCTGCCCTATGCCGAATCGGTTGAATTGATGAAGAACCGTCAAATTGATGCAACCTTGCAATCCGCTGGTTTGGGTGTTGCCTCCTTGAAAGACTTGTCGACCTCCATGGATGTCAACATGGTTGCAGTGCCCGCTGACATTGTGGCCAAAGTAGGGGCACCGTACATCGCCGCCACCATTCCGGCCAACACCTACAAAGGCCAGGACAAAGACGTGCCCACCGCGGCCATCGTGAATTTCCTGGTCACCCGGGCTGATGTATCCGATGAAACGGCTTACCAAATGACCAAACTGTTGTGGGATAACCTGCCAGCCCTGCGCACGGCCCACAAGGCGGCCGAGGCCATGAAACTGGAAAATGCCCTCCAAGGCATGCCGGTGCCATTGCACCCGGGCGCAGCCAAGTTCTATCGCGAAAAAGGTTTGTTGAAATAAGCGCCTTGTCTTCTTCATCCATTTTTTCAGTGTCAACACACCATGCGTGAACATGCTCAGGCGTCCCCATCCTCTGGTTTTCACGACCCCACTGCCGAGGCCTTTCCCGCCACGGCAGAGGGGCGGTTGCTGTTTTGGATTGCGGTGGCCTTTTCCCTATTTCAAATTGCCACGGCAGCACACTGGCTGGACTTGCCCAGCCAGGTGGTGCGGGCTTGCCATGTGGGTTTTCTCTTGTTACTCACCTACCCGTTGGTGGCCATGGGCAAGGGGCCTGTTTGGAAGGCGGTGGCCTGGTTACTGGCCCTGGCGGCTGTGGGTGTGGCCGTTTACCAATGGTGGGAATACAAAGACCTGCTGCTCAGGGCGGGCGACGCAAGCCAACTGGACGTCGTGGTTGGTGTGGTGGCCATGGGCACGATCTTTGTGGCCACATGGGTGCTGATGGGCCCGGCCTTGCCTGTGATTTGCGGTTTCTTTCTCGCCTATTGCCTGTTTGGCCAGTACTTGCCTGACCCGCTGAACCACCGGGGTTATGACTTCGCCCAAGTGGTTGAGCACATGGCCTACGGCACCGAGGGTATTTATGGCGTGCCAACCTATGTGTCTTCCTCGTACATTTTTTTGTTCATCCTCTTTGGTTCTTTTCTTGAAAAGGCCGGGATGATCAAGCTCTTCACTGACGTGGCGCTGGGCCTGGTCGGCCATGCGCAGGGTGGGGCTGCCAAGGTTGCTGTGGTGTCGTCGGCGCTCATGGGCACCATCTCGGGATCCGGGGTGGCCAATGTGGTGACCACCGGGCAGTTCACCATTCCGTTGATGAAGCGGTTTGGATACCGTGCAGCGTTTGCCGGGGGGGTGGAGGCCACAGCCTCCATGGGTGGGCAACTCATGCCCCCAGTGATGGGCGCGGTGGCTTTCATCATGGCAGAAACGCTGGGCGTTGAGTATGCCGAGATTGTGCAAGCAGCCATCATCCCGGCCATTTTGTATTACTTTGGCGCATTCTGGATGGTGCACCTGGAGGCCGGCAAGCACGGCTTGGTGGGCCTGAAAAAATCCGAGCTGCCATCGGCCTGGTTGGCCATCAAAACGCAATGGTTCCTCATCATTCCATTGGCCGCATTGGTCTGGTTGCTGGTGGGCGGTTACACACCGTTGTTTGCCGGGACGGTGGGTTTGGCATTCACGGTGGTGCTGATTTTGGGCGCATCGATTGCCATCGGACTGCCCTCCTTGGCCATACGCGTGTTGTTCTGGATTGGGCTGGGCGTGGTGTGTGCCGCCTTTCTGAAATTCGGAACTGGCATTGTGGCGGCGGCCATTGCAATTCTCATCGGCATCAATGCCTTTAGTCAGGGCGGGCGTGAAACGGTGTTGGCCTGTCGGGACAGCCTTGCCGAGGGTGCCAAGTCGGCACTGCCGGTGGGCGTGGCCTGCGCCATCGTGGGTGTCATCATCGGCACGGTCACGTTGACCGGCGCTGCCAATACCTTTGGTCAGTATGTGGTCAGCGTGGGTCAAAACAGCCTGATTTTGTCGCTGGTCTTGACCATGGTGACTTGCATCATTCTTGGCATGGGCATCCCAACGATTCCCAATTACATCATCACCTCCAGCATTGCCGGTCCTGCATTGGAGCAGTTGGGTGTGCCGCTCATCATCAGTCACATGTTTGTGTTTTATTTCGGTATTTTGGCCGACCTGACGCCGCCGGTGGCCTTGGCCTGCTTTGCAGCAGCCCCGATTGCCAAAGAACGCGGCCTGAATATTTCGATCGAGGCTGTCAAGATTGCAGCGGCTGGTTTCGTGATTCCTTACATGGCCGTCTATGACCCGGCACTGATGCTGCAAGTCAAGGGTGACTGGCACCAATACCTGCCCGGTGTGGCTTACATGGTGTTCAAGTCGGTGTTGGCGATTGCCTTGTGGGGCGTGTCAGTGATTGGTTACCTCGGGGTGCGCTTGCCGGTCTGGATGCGCCTGTTGTCAACAGCCGCTGCATTTTTGCTGATAGCCGCGGTGCCCGCCACCGATGAAATCGGGTTTGTGCTGTCTGCGGTGTTTGCCGTGCTGGTTTGGCGCATGCACAAAGCGACCCTTGAGTCGACTGCTCGATCGGCATGAGCGTGTGCGCGCTGGCTGGTGTGGTGCTGGTGGCCTGTGTGCAGTCCACCGATTTCACCCTGACATGGACCCACTCGGTGGAACGTGTTGAATGGCAGGAAGACTGGCGGGTGGACGGCGACACCCTGATTCAAACCCAGGCACGGGTTAAAGGCAGTGGCGCCGGGATGGATCCAGCACCCGGTGCGCAATTGCTCAACGGCTGGTATGTGTGGGTTCCGCAGCCCGCCTTGCATCTCCAGGAAATTCGCCTGGCCAATTCAGGCGCTACCGTCAGTGCCTGGACCTTGTGTGACCTGCCAGACCGAGCGCATTGCGTGAGCCTGGGCACCGCGCTGGGCGATCCGCCACAAGAACCGGAATTGTCGGCTCAACGGTCTGAGGGTTTTGTACTGCGCGTGGTGTCCGAGCCTGAACTGCCTGCCGAAAAGCCAGGGGGTGCTTTGCCCAAACCCTGACTCCAGGCCCAAAATGCCAGTTCAAAATCCGTTTGTACCCCCACTTTTTGACGAATGGTGGACAAGTTGTTGCTGACCGTTTTGGCGCTGATCCCCAAGGACAGGGCCGCCTGGTCAATCGTGTGCCCCTCCACCAGCAGTCGCACAATGTCGACCTCGCGCGGGCTGAGCAAGCTGCTGTCCAATTGGACATCGGATGACACATGCCGCCGACCCGTGAGCGCGTGCCGAATGGCCTTGACCAATTCTTCCGGTTCGCTGGATTTCGTGACATAGCCAATGGCGCCACTTTCAAGGGCTTTGCTGGCCACCACCGGGCTGTCGTGCATCGACAATATCACCACCGGCAAATCGGGCCACTTCAGTTTCACCCGTTTGACGAGTTCCAGCCCACTTTGGCCAGGCATGCTGATGTCCATGACAGCCACATCCACTGGGTGTTGGCTCAACCAGGCCAGAGCCTGTTCTGCATTGCCCGCCTCGTAAATGACCCTCAAGTCGGGGTCCATTTCAATGAAGCGCCGGTAGCCAGACCGCACGGCGGCATGGTCATCCACCAGCAAGATGGTGCTCTCAATCGGCATGGTCAGTTCCGGTGTTGACTGCGTTCATGGGGATGCGGGCGGTGAGGCAGAACTGTCCGCCACTGCGGTCAGTCCTGACTTGCCCGCCCAGGTGTTGCACCCGTTCCTGGATGCCAGTCAGTCCCAGTGACGGGTGAATGGGGCCTGCAGAAACCTGATCATTGTCCACCATCACAACCCATTCGCCAGTGTGAGGGTCCAGACCACCCAGTACACGAACATTTTTGGATTCTGCATGCTTTGCGGCATTGGTCAGTGCTTCTTGAAGAACACGATACAAGGCTGTTTTTTCAGATAGTCCGAGTGTTTCCCCCTCATGGCTCCAGGCAAAGTCGACGAACCAGCCCTTGCGCTTGGACCAACTGTCCACCAAATCCAGCACGGCGTCGCGCAGCGACACTTCCAGCAACAGGTGGGGTTTGAGCTCACGCAGTGAGCTTCTCAACCACACCATGAGTTGCTGTACTTCATGTTGAATGGCCTGGGCTGCTTCTTGTGCGTGGCCCTGGCTGTGCTTGGACAGGAAAGCGGAATTCACCGAGATGGAGGTCAGCATTTGCCCCAATTCGTCATGCAGTTCTTGTGCAATGGATGCCCGTTCGCGCTCCTGCATGTCGATGACCCTACCCAGCAACTCGCGGTTGCGCAATTGTTCATCCTCCAGCGTACGCAGCAATTGCTGCACGCTGTCTTGGATGTTTTGCAGTTCCGTCAATTGAAACGTGGGTGTGCAGTGAGTGGTTTGGGTTTGCAAGTCAGTGGAAGTCTCAATGCTTTTCAGCCAATTCACCAGTTGCTGAAGCGGGGCGTTCAGTGCGCCCCGCAGGGACCACCACACCACCACACCACTGCCCATGGCCATCAGCAACAGCATGAGGGAAGTCACGAGCAGTTCACGGCGAGTTTCTGCTTTTTCCTGTTCGGCTTTGCGCAGGGCCAATTGATCACGCAGCACCGAGTGGCTGGTTGGGCTCATGCCATTGGAGATGGCCAGTTCGGAATAGAGGTCTTCGATCAGGTCATGCGCAGCATCGTACTCGGTGGTCACGTCTTGTCGGCCCATGCCGAACACGATCACCCCACACACCACTGCCCACAGGCCAAGGGCAATCAGTAGTCGTTTGATCAACAGCGTCTGAAGCTGCATGCGAAAAGGTCCTGTCCACACGGTGCGTCCAATGTTCTCTCGTTTAAACCGGAAGTACAAGGTGCCGTGTGACATTTGGGAAAACTTCCCTGTTACGTCCTGTGAACAGCAGCGACACTGAGTACATTCCAACCTGGCCTGCACAGCCAATCCCGATGAGGTGTGAAGTGTCTGTTCCCGAAGTCCAATGGTCAACTGCTAGAGCGCGTTCTTGGGTCCTCCTCTCCCCGCTGAGCCTGCTTCTATACGCTGAGCCAGCGGCTTGGGCGCAAAGCCTGGAAGAGGTGAAGGTGATTTCAACTTCGCCGCTTCCAGGGGCTGCGATGCCAGAGGCCCAGGCACCTTTCAGTGTCAAAAAAGTAACTCGCTTGGAGAGCAATGCCAGTCGTGAATCGGTGTCTGAGGGTTTGTTTCGGGGCATCAGTGGTGTGCAGGTCAATGACAATCAGGGCAACCCCTATCAGGCCGACGTCACTTACCGCGGGTTTTCTGTCACGCCTTTGTTGGGTACACCACCGGGGCTGTCAGTGTATGTGGATGGTGTTCGCCAAAACGAAACCTTTGGTGATGTGGTGCGTTTTGATGCGATTCCGCAGTCTGCCCTCAAGACGGTTTCCGTGCTTCCAGGAACCCTGCCACAGTTCGGTTTGAACTCGCTGGGTGGCGCCATTGTCATGCAGACCAAAAGCGGTCGCGACTTTCAGGGACAGCAATTGGACGTGGAGGCCGGTGGTTTTGGGCGCAAGCGACTGGGGTATGAGCAAGGTTGGGTTGATGCATCAACACAACGCGATTTTTACATCAACCTAAATGCGCTGGATGAGCAGGGTTGGCGGGTTCAGTCGCCCAGCAGTGTGTTGCAGCTGTTTGCAAAAATGGGTGTGGGCGGGGCTGACAGCTTCAGCAATTTCACGGTCAATGTGTATGACACCAGCCTCAACGGCAATGGTGTGGTGCCACGCAGTCAATTTGACCAGAGCCGCTCCCAGGCCTACACCTACTTCGACAACACGAAAAACACCGGCGCGCAATTGGCTTTCGATTTCACCCGGTATCTGAAAGATGGCGCTGAGCTGTCTGGGAATGTCTTCTATCGAACCTCACGCTCCCGCACCTTCAATGGCGATGTGAATGAAAATGAGGATTACCGCTTTGGTGTGGCACCCTTTGAGCCCGGCAATGGCGCAGGCCCCAATTACAACGTGACCTGCGATGCCCCTTTGGCACAAAACTCGCCCAATGCGCCTGGTGCAGCACCCACGGTGACCACGGACAACTGCACGGCATCCAACAACCGGGGCTTGTTGAATCAGGACGCGCTGGGCGTGGGTGTTCAGCTCACCTTGGCCCCCAAGGGCTTGCACACGGTGGCTCTGGGGGCTCAAGTGGAGTTTGGCCAATCCGACTTTCGGCGTTCCTACACCCTGGGTGTGTTTGATTCAAGCCGCACAGTGGTTGAGTTGCAGCGGCCGATTGAGCAGGTGAATGTGGCAGCCCGCAACACCCAACTGGGTTTGTATGTTCAAGATGTGGTGGCCCTGAGTGAGCAAACCACGGTATTGCTGGCAGGCCGCTATAACAGAGCCACAGTGAAAACAAATGACCGGATTGATATTCCATTGGTGAACGCAGCCGGCAATGCCAGTCCCGGTTTGAACAATGACTACACGTATAACCGGTTTAATCCGTCGGTGGGCATTTCGCACACCCTCAACAAGGCCACCACGGTATACGCCAGTGCAGGCACCAGCAACCGAACACCCACACCAGTGGAGCTGGCCTGTTCCGACCCGAATTTTCCGTGCCTGTTGCCCAACGCCATGGCGGCTGATCCCTATTTAAAGCAGGTGGTGACGACCACGGTGGAAACCGGATTGCGCCGCAATTGGAAGCTGGGCGGGCTGGAGTACTCCACGGCGTTCAATCTGTTCAGGGCCGTGAACAAAGACGACATTTTGTTTGTGACGGATGGTGCGGGATCGGGTGGTTTCTTCCAGAACTTCGGCAAAACCCGCCGACAGGGTGTTGAACTGGATTGGGGTGTCGAGTCAAGCCGATGGGACTTCTCGGCCAAATATCAGTACCTCGATGCGACATTCCAAAGCACTGGTCGACTGGCGTCGCATGGCAACAGCAGCGCCGTGGACAGCACAGGGCAAGTGGCGGTTGAAAACGCCTTCATCACCGTGAACCCGGGCAACAAAATTCCGGGTTTGTCGGCACACAATCTGAAACTGTCGTTGGGTTTTAAGAGCAGTGCCAAAACCACCGTATTTGGCGACCTGCAGGCGCAGAGCCGACAGTTTGCGCGGGGCAATGAAAACAACCAGCACCAAGCCGGCACATTCACCAACACGGCCACTGGCGACACGTTTACCTTCAATGACACCGGTGTCATCCCGGGCTTTGCTGTATTCAATGTGGGTATTAACCACACGGTGGACAAAGGCATCACCGTGCTGGCCCGCTTGAACAATGTCTTTGACCGACGCTATTTCAACGGCGGTGTGTTGGGTGGCAATGTGTTCGATCGCAACGGCCAGTTGGTGACCGACGAAGCGGATGTGCGTTACGAAACATTTCTGGCACCGGCCACACCCCGCAATGCCTGGGTGGGCGTTCAGTGGCGCTACTAAGCCAGCGGTTGGGCCACTGAGGCATATCCACGGTATTCAGTCCAATCACAATGGGCTATCCTTATAAGCCTTGAATACAGTTGGGTTGGCAGGCATGTTGGGCAGCAGGGCGCACAGATTGGGATGGGTATTGGTGTTGACCGGTTGTGTCTGGGCGAGCCAGGCCCAGGCTGTGAGCCCAGCACCGACCGAGCAAACATGCTGGACTCAACACCGCGCAACCATTTACGAATACACCTGCGCCGGCAAATACCTACCCGCAGAGGGGCAGGACTATGCCCTGTCGCTGTGGGTGTTGGCGGGCACTGACTCGACAGTGGTCATCGACACTGGCCCTACCGCAGAGGTGGGGCAGGCCGCTGCACAAGCCATTCTGGACAAATTCGGTCGAAAACCCCTGTGGCTCGTCAATACCCAACCCAAGCCGGAACATGTGTTGGGTAACCTTGGATTTCGCCAGGCGCTGGGCAACCCGCCCGAGTTTGGCAAGCAAGTGGTGGCTGCCAAAAAAACGGCTGAGTTGATGCAGGCCCGCTGCGGCAAGTGCATCGAGAACCTGGGCGCCCGATTGGGCAACCAGGTGATGAGCAAGACCCAGCCGGTGGTGCCCCAGAAATTGTTGATCAAAAACAAGGGTACCCTGTGGACTTTGGGGAAAGAGTGGGGCGCTTGGGAATATTCCACCGAGGACAATCTGGAGAGCGAGCAGGCGCTGATGCTCAGCAATCCCGGGTTGAATGCCATGTGGGTCGGTTCTGCCGTGCAGCCCCGCTCCGCGCCTGACCTCTTCGACGGCATGGTGGGCGATCGCATTGACTACTTGGCCAAGTTGCAGGCCCAAATGAAACCCGACACGCTGTTGATGAGTTCCTTCGGTGCGCTGGACCATGCCTGGGTTGAGCGCAATTTGGATTATTTCCGCAGCCTGCAAACCCGCATCCTGTTTGAGTTGGACCTGGGCACCAATGAAGTGGACCTGATTGATGAACTGGGCAAGCCCCCCGCCAGGGTTGAACCCGCAAGCACCCGCATCACTGCGCAAGGCAATGTGGACTTAAACCCCAGCTGGACAGCCCGTGACATTGAAAACCACCAATTGAACATTCAACGCATCATTCGGCAAACCGAGGGCTTGTTGTTCTAGCGATTGGAATAGGGCTTGCTAATTGACTTGGATGACTGATTGAACTGTTTCAATTTGCAACACTGACCATCGCAGGACATCCACTTGCTTGCCCCTCACCGACCGTATTCGCTGTTCCTTCAATGGCTGCTGATCACCAGCATCACCCTGTTTGCCTCGGCGGTCACTTGGAACATGGGGCTGTTTCAATGGGTGGTGTTGACCGACAACACCCGCATCTGCGCCATCACCATCGCTGTATTTGCCGCCGGCATCGCCTTGGCGGGCTGGCGCAGTTGGTACCTCTCACAGCAAGCCAACTATTTTCATCGACTTCAACAGGGCCAGGGCCGGTTTGTGCCGGGCCAGTCGTTTTGCTTTGACTATGTGGTGTCTCACAACCCGGTGGGGGTGGCCAGCGAAGGCGGTTTGCTCGCGGAAATCATGGCCGAACGTGCACGGGGCACTCACCAGGTGGGTTGGTTTTTGTGCAGCCTGATGCTCAAGCTCGGTTTGCTGGGCACCATCGTTGGTTTTGTCATCATGCTGGGCAGCCTGGAAGGGCTGGAAAAGCTGGACATCAATGACATCAAAACCCTGATGAAGCAAATGACCCAAGGCATGGGCGTGGCCATGAACACCACCTTGGTGGGCCTGGTGACCAGCATGGTGTTGGGCATTCAGTTCTTGCTGCTGGACCGTTTTGCCGACCACTTGATTGCCGACACAGTGGCTTTTGCTCACCGGGCGCCCTCGGTGGCGCTTGCCGAATCGACCAGCGCAACGGCCTGAACACGATGGCCTTGTTTAACCACAAACCGGATTTTGAGCTGGATCCGTTCACGGACCTGATTTTCAATGCGCTGTTGATTTTTACCTTTCTGTTTTTGATGGCCTTGTTGTTGATGAACCCGCCCGCCAAAAGTGGCGTGATTGATGCGAAAGCGGAATTCATCGTGACGGTGAGCTGGCCTGACAACGACCCCAATGACATTGACGTGTGGGCCGCTGGGCCAGGGGGGCGGCAGGTGTGGTACATGCGGCCACAGGATGGCTTGATGCACATTGACCGCGACGATCGCGGCATGGCCAACGACACCCAAACCGTGGATGGTCGCGTGATCACGAACCCGTTAAATCAAGAGGTGTTGACCATCCGCGGCCGTATCCCCGGCGAATACACCATCAACCTGAATTACTACAAAAGCGAAAACAACCAGCCGGTGCCCGTCAATGTGTATGTGGCCGAGGTCAACCCGAAGCTCAACGTGTTGCACTACTCCACAGTGACGTTGCAGAAACAGGGCGATGAGGCCACTGCGGTGCGGTTCAGCATATTGCCGGATGGCTCAGTGACCGGCATCAATCAAATTCAAACCTCCCTTGTGAAGGCGCTGTTCAAATGAATGAAGCAATACTCTGGATGTGTGTGGCCTATGTGTTTTTGGCAGGGCTGTTGCTGTTAACCCTGATCCAGACCTCTTTAAATTGGGGCTTGAAGCTGGTCCTGGTGTTGGTCGCAGCCATGTTTTACTGGGTGAGTTACACCACGTGGCACAACGCGCAAGGTTGGCCCAGCAGTGCTGAATTGCCCCGAAAGTTTTTGTTTCATTTCGCCATTGTGGAAGAACCCAGCGAAAAACTGGGAACCAAGGGGCAGGTGTTTGTGTGGGGCACAGATTTGTCGGCCAACCGCCCCAGCAATGAGCCGCGCGCCTATGTATTGCCCTATGGCAAAGACCTTCATCAGAAAATAGACGCGGGTTTGCGAAAAATCCGCAACGGCAATTTGCAGATTGGCGTGATTGGCGGTGAGGAATATGACCCGGCTGCCACCCGTGACAACACCCGAGTGGCCGATAAACAAAGCAGCCTTGAATTCAAGGACCTGCCCGATCCCCAACTGCCGGAGAAGTGACATGCACGGTACTCAAGTGTTCAAGTCGCTTGTTAGGGCGGTGGTGCTGGTTGGTCTGAGCGCCTGTCAGCCGAGTGCCGGACATTATTTTCCGCTGGATGCCGGGCATGAATGGCATTACCGGCTGGATTACAAGCTGGCCGATGGTGAACGACAGCAGCGCCTGTCCATTCGTACCCTGGGCACGACAGAGGTTCGGATGGTTGGGGGGCAGGATGTGAAAGCCAGTGTGAGACGCACCTCGGATGGCACCGATTATTACATTCAGGACACCGACGACGGGGTTTACCGGGTGGCCAAACGCTTGGTGGTTCAATACCAAGGGGTGACAGACCCCAAGCCCCGCCTGGTGTTGCCCAAAGGCAAGAACCTGCGCAAAGGCTACAGCTGGACCGTTGAATCACAGCCCATGGCCATCCATTGGGTGCCGCCATTCAATGAGGCCAATGGCAGCTTGAAGCCCTTTGACCTGGTGTACACCGTGGCTGCGCTGGATGAGACTGTGGACACGCCGGCCGGGCGCTTTGAGCACTGCATCAAACTGGAAGGCGAGGGCAAGGTGACCATTTATGCCGATGCATCCATCGGTTACCAAGAGGTGTTCATTTCGCACGAGGAGTGGTACGCACCCGGTGTGGGCCTGGTCAAACTGCTTCGCAAAGAGCCCCTCAGCGCCAGCACCATCATCAAGGGTGGCCAGGTGAGCATGGTCCTCACCCAACAACACCCGTGATGTTCGGGTGAAAGGCCTTACGCCGCCAGCAATTCCAGTTCCCGCTCCACATAATGGCCCGCCATGTCGGCCAGGCCTTGGGCCAGGTCATCGAAGCTGAAGCCCGGGTTGGGGTGGTTCAGATAGCGGATCATGGTGGACATGCCGCTGTTGATGAAGATGTAGGCCACAGTTTGAAGGCGATTCATGCGCAGAATTTCCGGGTGCGCAATCGCATGCTGCACAAACAAATCACTCAAGGCCCGGTAGATGGGCACAAACGGCACATGCCGCTCCATCAGGGCCGATTCCCGCGCACAACGCAGGTAGCGTTCATTGTTCTTGTTGAGGAACTGGGCGGTTTCCACAATCAGTTGGTGAATGGCATCCCGAAGCGAAACCCGAACAATGTTGGGGGTTACCTGCTGGATCAGTTCGACCATTTCCTTTGAAAAGCGCTCGCCCATGGCCGCGTAAATGGCCTCTTTGTTGTCGAAATATTCATAAATCGACCCCACGCCAACACCCGCGTATTCCGCAATCTGGCGCGTTGTTGCACCCAGTGCGCCATGCTCAGCCACGGCGATGAAAGCGCCTTCCACGATGGCATCCACTGTGTGTTTGGAGCGTTGCTGTTGGGGTTTTCTAGGCATGGTCGAGGGTCCTGACAGGGGGTTGAATCCGAATTGAATCCGAACAAACGTTCGTCTTAATATGACATTGTTCAATGTTACGGTCAAGAAGGAAAACGAATGTTCGGACAAAAAATCAGCAAACAGGCCAACGCAGTCGTGACAGGCGCGGGCAGTGGTATTGGTCGGGCCTTTGCGCTGGAAGTGGTTCGCCGTGGCGGTCAGGTGGTGGTGGCAGACATCAGCCTGGACCGTGCGCAGGAAACCGTCGAACTGATTCGGGACCAAGTGGCCGGCAAGCTGAAAAACCCGGATCTGGTGTTTGTCGACCAGGCCTGGGCGGTCCGGTGCGATGTGTCCAAGCTGAAAGACGTTGAGGCACTCGCACTGGAGGCCGAACGGATTTTTGGTGGCACTGCAGAGCGCAGCGCCATTGATGTGGTGGTGAACAATGCCGGTGTGGGTTTGGGGGGCTTGCCAGTGGGCGAGATTCCCATGGAAGACTGGACATGGGCCTTGGGCGTCAACCTGTGGGGAGTGATTCATGGTTGCCATGTGTTTGCACCGCGGCTGAAAGCCCGGGGTCGGCAGCGCCGGGTGGGCATCATCAATGTGGCCTCCACAGCCAGTTTTGCGGCGGCGCCCCTGATGGGCCCTTACAACGTGACCAAGGCCGGTGCTTTGGCCTTGAGCGAAACCCTGGCCGCTGAAATGGCGGGCACTGGTGTGAATGTGACTGCACTGTGCCCCACCTTTGTCAAAACCAACATCACTCGGGATGGCCGCATTGCCGGTGGGTCCAGCCGGTTTGCTGACAAGCTGATGCAGTGGACGGGGGTCTCGGCCGATGCCGTGGCCAAAGAAACCCTGGATGCACTGGACAAAGGGCAGTTGTATGTATTGCCGCAACTGGATGCCAGAATGATTTGGCGCATGAAGCGCCTGATGCCCGGTGGCTACACCTGGGGCGCTGGTGTATTGGCCCGTGTGGCCGCCAAAACACTCTCTTGAGAAAACAGGTTCTTCAATCATTGGGGCTCATTGGGTGAGCCTCGCTTATACGCAGCAACAGGAGTGCAACATGCCACAATTGGATCTTGAAAAAACCCTTCGACGCATCAAGGAAAACCAGTGGGCGCTGGCCGATTTCGACTGGGATGCGCCCGGCGCGGAAATGATTTCCGAGGAACAATGGCCCAAGCTCAAGGCCTTCATGGCCGACCTCACCTGGATTGAGCACATCGGCGCGCGCGGCTTCGCAGCCATGGCCAAAAAAGCGCCGAACGATACGCTGCGCGAAATCTACACCTGGTTTCACGCAGAAGAGCAGCGCCACGCCAATGCAGAGCTGGCTCTGATGCGCCGCTGGGGCATGTTGAAAGACGGCGAAATCCCCGAACCCAACATCAACCTGCGCTTAACCATTGAGTGGCTGGACAAGTATAGCGACGAGATGCCGCTGAACGTGTTGGGCAGTGTGATCCCGATGTTGGAAGTCACGCTGGACGGTGCGCTGTGCAAATTCCTGCTGGATGAGGTGAAAGACCCGCTGTGCCACCAGGTTTTTAAACACATCAATGCGGATGAGGCCCGCCACCTGGGTGTGGACTTTCATGTGCTGGAAATGCTGGGCCATGGGCCCACTTACCGCTTGGCGCTGGAGACGCTGGCCACGGCCATCAACCCAAAACTGCTGCTCGGCGTGGCCGTGTACTTTCCGCTGCTGAACAAAATGCGCGACAACATTGTGGCCATGGGGCTGAAAGAAGAAAAGCTGTACCAGGCCATGGCCAAATTCGAAAAGTATGGCGGCGAAACACCCGAGGGGCGTCGCAACCCCTGGTACCAGCTGATGCGCATGCATGGACGTTGGGTGATTGACCGCAGCAACAAGCTCTACCACGTGCCAGTGGATGCCGCCGTCAAAGCATCGGGCTACATCCCGAAAAGCTGGTTGCCCAAAGTGCCAACCTGGGTGAACAAGCTGACTTGGCAGCCCACGGCTTAAGCGATTCCACACTGAACAACCACGGATACATCGAATGACAAACAGCAACAGCGCGGCGTTGAAAGCAAATCCGCCAAAAACCACAGCCAGGGCACCCCGTCGCAGTGCTGCGGCAGCGAAAAGCCCGGCCAATCCATCCAGCACCGTCTACGACACCCTGATTGTGGGCGCAGGCTTTGCCGGTCTGGGCACCGCCATTAAGTTGCGCGAGGGGGGTGTTCACAAACTGGCCATCCTTGAGCGGGCCAGTGAGGTGGGTGGCACCTGGCGAGACAATCAATACCCAGGGGCCGCTTGCGACATTCCGTCGAACCTGTACAGCTTTTCATTTGCGCCCAACCCCAATTGGTCCCGCAGCTATTCCGGCAGTCGGGAAATTCTGGCGTATGTGAAAACGCTGGTGCGTGATTTTGGCTTGGCGCCTCTCATCCATTACCAGCGCAACGTCAAAAGCCTGGAGCTCGATGAGTGCACTGGCCTTTGGCATCTTCAAACAGACAACGGCGAAGTGTGGCGAGGCAAAGCGGTGGTGATGGCTTCCGGCCCCTTGGCCAATGCATCCCTGCCCAAGATCGACGGCATCGACACCTTCAATGGGAAGAAAATACACAGTGCCCGTTGGGACCACGACTATGACTTCACCGGCAAGCGTGTGGCGGTGGTGGGCACTGGGGCCAGTGCCATTCAGATCGTGCCTGAATTGGTGAAAAAGGCGGCCAAACTGAAAGTGTTTCAGCGTACACCGCCTTGGGTGATGCCTCGGCCAGACTTTGCCTCCTCAGGCCTGACCCGCAAACTCTTTGCCAAGATGCCGATCACCCAAAAAGCAGTGCGCGAGGCCCTGTATTGGACCCACGAAAGCATGGCACTGGCCGTGATTTGGGATTCGCCCCTGAGCCGGGTGGGTGAGCGTCTGGGCAAAGCATTTTTGAATGCGCAGGTGAAAGACCCTTGGTTGCGTCGTCAGCTACAGCCAGACTACACCCTGGGCTGCAAGCGCATTTTGGTGAGCAATGATTATTACCCTGCCTTGCAGCAGCCCAACTGCGAGTTGATCACCTGGCCGATTGCGCGGATATCCGAGCAAGGCATTCGCACCGCGGAGGGCATTGAACACCAGTTTGACTGCATTGTGTTTGCCACCGGCTTTGATGTGCCCAAAAGCGGAACGCCTTACCCAGTCAAAGGCATTGGTGGACGTGTGCTGGCACAGGAGTGGAGCCGGGGTGCCAAGGCTTACAAGAGCATCAACATCAGCGGCTATCCCAATCTGTTCATCATGTTTGGCCCCAACAGCGGGCCTGGCCACAACAGCGCATTGGTTTACATGGAGCAGCAAATTGGCTATGCCGTAAAGGCCATTCGCCACATTGTGGATGGGGCGCCCAAGTTGCTGGATGTAAAGCCCGAAGTGCAGGAGCGCCACAATGTGGACATTCAGCGCCGCTTGGCCAAAACCAACTGGAACAGCGGGTGCAAAAGCTGGTACCTGACTGAAGATGGTTTTAACGCCACCATGTACCCAGGCTTTGCCACCCAGTACGCGCAGCAAATGGGCACGCTTGATCTGAAAGCCTATCGCGAAATGCGGGTTCAATTGAACGCAGCCGCTTGAAATATTGGCACGGTTGGCAGCCCGGAAATTGTTTCCGGACTGCTAAACTGTGTTTATCATTTCAGCCAGTTGAGCGCCATGCCCACACCACCCGAACCAGGCTCAAAGCCTGCGCCTGTGTCGTTCCGAGAAGCCTTCTGGTTTTGGCTCAAGTTGGGCTTTATCAGCTTCGGTGGGCCTGCCGGGCAAATATCCATCATGCACCAGGAGTTGGTTGAAAACCGCCGCTGGATTTCCGAGCGGCGGTTTTTGCATGCCCTGAATTACTGCATGGTGTTGCCGGGCCCCGAGGCCCAGCAACTGGCAACCTACATTGGCTGGCTGATGCACCGCACCTGGGGCGGCATTGTGGCGGGTGCCTTGTTTGTGTTGCCATCCCTGTTCATTTTGGTGGCGCTGTCGTGGATTTACATTGCCTTTGGCGATGTGTCGCTGGTGGCTGGGCTGTTCTACGGCATCAAGCCGGCGGTGGCCGCCATCGTGGTGCAGGCTGCACACCGCATCGGCTCCAAAGCCCTGAAAAACGGCTGGATGTGGACCATCGCAGCCTTGGCCTTTGTGGGTATCTTTTTGTTCAATGTGCCCTTTCCCTTGATTGTGCTGGCTGCAGCCACAGTGGGCGCAGTCGGTGGACGCTTGAAGCCTGCCCTGTTTACCATGGGCGGTGGGCATGCAGCAGCCAAAGCCAGTTATGGGCCCGCCCTGATTGATGATGACACGCCCACGCCCCAACACGCCCTGTTTTCGAAGGGCAGATTGGCCAAAGTGTTGGTGGTGGGGTTGTTGATGTGGCTGCTGCCGATGGCTGCTTTAATGGGGCTGTATGGCTGGCAAGGCACCTTGACCCAAATGGGCTGGTTTTTTACCAAAGCGGCCATGATGACGTTCGGCGGTGCCTATGCGGTGCTGCCCTATGTGTATCAGGGGGCGGTGTCCCATTTTGAATGGCTGACCGCCACCCAGATGATTGACGGGTTGGCCTTGGGTGAGACCACCCCTGGCCCGTTGATCATGGTGGTGGCATTTGTGGGGTTTGTGGGCGGCTACACCCGTGAACTGTTTGGGCCTGAACATCTGTTTTGGGCGGGTGCGGTGGCGGCCACCGTGGTCACCTGGTTCACCTTCTTGCCATCGTTTGTATTCATTTTGACTGGTGGCCCCCTGGTGGAAACCACCCACAATGATTTGAAATTCACCGCGCCGTTGACCGCCATCACAGCCGCTGTGGTGGGGGTGGTGTTGAACCTGGCCATTTTCTTTGGTTATCACGTGTTGTGGCCACACGGTTTGACTGGCGCTTTTGATTGGGTGTCTGCCCTGATTTCCCTGGGAGCCGCGATTGCGTTGTTCAAATACAAACGCAATGTGATCCATGTGATTGCTGCGTGTGCGCTGATTGGTTTTGTGTTGCAGGGTCTGCCTGCCAAAGCTGCACCGTCGCCCGTTGCACAACAGGAAATACAACACCTGTTCGCCTTCATTGAACAGTCTCCGTGCGAGTTCAGCCGCAATGGCAGTTGGTACACGACAAAAGATGCCGTGAAACACATTCGACGGAAATACCAGTATTTGCTGGACCGTGATTTGACGGATACCGCGGAGTTGTTCATTGAACGGGCCGCGTCCGAAAGCAGTTTTTCCGGTAAGGCCTACCAGGTGCGCTGCTCAGGGCAGGGGGTTGTTCGCAGTGGGGATTGGTTGCGGGCGGAGTTGGCGCGGTATCGAGCCAAGCCCGGTGGCAACTGAGCTTGTGCTTCTTCAAAGCGCCCAAGCAATATCGGTAGCCCGGTCTGCTTTATAGCCTCCGGCAATACCGTAGCCCGGTCTGCTTTACAGCCCCCAGCAATACCGGAAGCCCGGTCTGCTTTACAGCCCCCAGTAATACCGGAAGCCCGGTCCGAACGCCCCCCGAAAAGCAAAGGTTGCCCCTTGCATGTCGAACCGTCCCGAGAACTCGCCACTGCGTGGCTCAAACATCTCGGTCCGCGTGTTCGAATGCTGTGCGGGTCAAACCGATCGGGGGGCTGACTGTTCGGCGCCGGGCCACCGGCATTACTAGGGGCTCGGTGTAAGCGGCCTGCGCGGTTCACTTTCCCTGCAGCGACATTCAGGACAATCTGCAAAACAGTGACTCGGCTTGCCCCTCAAACCTTGATCATGCACAATGATCTTAATCATTACTAAAAAATACAAAAATGACAGAAAAAAGAAATACTCCGGTCACCAAGGAGATGCTCAACCACTTCATGGAAACGCAGTTTCCCCAAAGCCGCTGCGTGGTGGAAAAGGTGGATGCGGAAGAGGCGGTGATTCGCCACAAAATTGGTTTCAGCGAACTTCGGCCCGGCGGCACGGTGGCTGGGCCCGTGATGATGCTGGTGGCCGATGCTGCATTGTATGTGGCCATTCTTGGTCGTATTGGTTTGGTACCCCTGGCAGTTACCACCAACCTCAATATCAACTTTCTGCGCAAACCCTCGGCCGAGCGCGACATCATCGGCAAGTGCCGCCTCATCAAGTTGGGCAAGGTGCTCGCCATTGGCGAAGTGTGGGTCTACTCCGAAGGTGATGAGGAGCCTGTGGCCCATGCCACGGGCACATATTCCATCCCCCCACAAAAGAACTAACGCAAACAGCACGCAAATATTTTTAACACAACCCTCAAGTTTGATTTTTCAGGGGCGTTAAATGATTCACACGGCAGCGCACTGCTTGGCTCGATCCAGACAGGCAGCTGACCGAAATGAACCATAAAACACTGCTTGGAGAATCATCATGTTGGGAATCAATACAAACGTCGCGTCGCTGACCGCTCAGAAAAACCTGTCCATGTCCGGTGCCGGTCTGGACACCGCCATCGCCCGCCTGTCTTCCGGCCTGCG
>NZ_JANIGO010000029.1 GCF_024518835.1 Limnobacter humi | reverse complement strand
GCCATTGCCATGGCCGGCGGTGCCAAATTCATTCGCGTCAATCAGTGGGCCAATGCCTATGTCGCGAATGAAGGCTTCATGGAAGGCAGGGCGGCCGAGGCAATGCCTTATCGGTCGATGCTGCGCGCCGAACACATCAAGGTCTTTGCCGACAGCCATGTGAAGCATGGCAGCCACGCCATCGTTGCGGACCGGACAATCGAAGAGCTGACCCGCGATCTCGCTTTCTTTGATGCCGACGGTGTCATCGCCACGGGGCAGCGTACGGGCAATGCCGCAACAATTGAGGAGATCGAGGAAATCGGCTCGGCAACGCATCTGCCGCTTCTGGTTGGATCGGGTGTCAATCGCGACAACATCGTCGAAATACTCAAGCGGACCAACGGTGTCATCGTTGCATCCTCGTTGAAGCAGGGCGGGGTGTGGTGGAACCCGGTGGACATCGAGCGGGTCAAGGCATTCCGCGCCGCTGCAGAACCGGGGCTGGAGCACTGAGAGGATGGAAAA
>NZ_JANIGO010000028.1 GCF_024518835.1 Limnobacter humi | reverse complement strand
CCAGTCTCGACGAGGGCGCACAGGTTGCATTGAACGGCGCGGTGGAAAATGCCAAGCAGGCCCTGGGTCAAGTGTCCGGCATTGCCGCTGATGTGAAAGCCCTGAAGCAAACTCTGGCGGATGCCCAGACCAAGGCCGCAGGCACAGGAGGTTCTGTTGACACCAGTGCCATCGATGCGCGTATCGCATCGCTCGAAACGCAACTGACCGCCAGTCAGCAGAAAGTGGAGCAAGCCGCCGGCGCACTTGCGGGGGAGGCACAGACGTCAGCAGCCTTGCAGGCGCGGCTCGATGCGCTGGAAACGAAGGTGCAGGACAATGCCGGCCAGAACACCATGGCACTGGCCATCGCCGCCACCGGCCTGAAGTCGGCGATTGACAGGGGCGGGCCCTTTGCGGCGGAGCTCGACACATATCTTGCTGTCGCGCCGGCCTCGGCTGACGCCGAGGGGTTGCGTACTGCCGCTACGGCCGGTGTTCCGACCGTCAGCATGCTGGCGAGCCAGTTCGGCGACG
>NZ_JANIGO010000027.1 GCF_024518835.1 Limnobacter humi | reverse complement strand
ATGAGCGTGACCGTGTGTTCGGCAGGGGTCAGGGCCGCCAGCAAAGGCAGGCAGGCCACAGGAAGGTTGGCTTTTGCGTCGAATATGGGCAGGGCATGTTCCAGCCCCCAGTAAGAAGCTTCAAAACGCGGATTAATCAGCACGATATGGGGCATTGCAGTCACCCTTTTTGTTTGCTGTTAAAATGCTATGTGTCTGTCCCGTTCCCGCTTGCGAATGGCATGCCTGTCCTTGAGGCTGATCCCTGCGACGTCATCGCCTTGAGAAAGAACCTGTTCCCGTCTGTATACTCCCCAATATTGGCCAATGATATCTCCAACTATCGGCCAAAATATGATGCGGCGAATAGTAAATTCATTGGCGAGCTCAGCTCCGGACACCGCTCCTCTGGCGCGTGAACCAGCGGATGCTGCCGGCAACCGCAAAGGCAAGCAACGGCCATGCGGCCCAGAACGTCCCGCTCCAGGTGATAAGGTTGATGCCGACGAGGACGAACCCGACCATCGCCAGCATGGCGACGAACCGGTCA
>NZ_JANIGO010000026.1 GCF_024518835.1 Limnobacter humi | reverse complement strand
TGTCGAGGCCTACGCCAGGACATTCAAACACGATGAGCCCGTTGAGCTCGTCATCAAGACTTTTCCCAATCCGGACAATATCCTCAAATCCGTCATGACCCGCTTCGAAGAGCAGCTGAAACAGGCGCCACCCGTCATTCTGATCGAAGATTATTGCGATCCCGAGCAATTGCTTGCGCTGTACCGGACCGCATCGCTTGTCGTTGCACCAAGCAGGGGCGAAGGGTTCGGCCTGCCCCTGGCGGAGGCAATGCGCCTGGGAATCCCCGTTGTAACCACCGGCTACAGCGGCCAGGTGGATTTCTGCACCCCTTCAACCGCATGGCTGGTTGACTATCACATGGCGCCGTCGCTGGCCCATGTATCGGGTTCATTGAGCTTGTGGGCCGAGCCTTCCACCCTGCATCTTGGCGCGCAAATGCGCGCAGCGCTCGACAATGAGGAGGAGGCACGCATGCGCAGCAAAAATGCGCAACGTTTTCTGGACGCGCACACCGGATGGAATTCGGTGGCTGCCAGGGTTCTTGCGGCCATC
>NZ_JANIGO010000025.1 GCF_024518835.1 Limnobacter humi | reverse complement strand
TGTTCTTCACCTGCGGATCCGTCATGGGAAAGCCGAACTGCGTCTGGAAAGCCGTCTGGATGGCTGCGCGCGCCGGGCTGCCAGCCGCGAAGTAGTCGTCCATCGGCTGCACGTCCGTGTTCACGCCGGCAAAGACATACTCGCCATTGTAGTTGGTGTTGGCGAGGCCCGTCATGGTCTGCAGGCCGCTTTTCGCCTTGTCCAGGGCAACCGAATGACCGTCGGACGAACCGCGCAGCGCGGTGACCGTGCCGAGAAAATCCGTCGCGCCCTTGACCATATTGCCAAGCGCATTCTGCGATGTGGTCATGCGCTGGCCGATCAGATTGTTCGTTTCGGTCAGAACCGTCACCCGGTCATATTCCTTGCGCAGGGAAATGGACTGGCCCGTCCGGCTGCCAAGCGCGAGACCCGTGTCGGATACAAATCCGGTGGTCGCCTCTTCCTTTGCCTTGATCAGGTCGGCCTGCGCCTTGGCCAGGATATTCCGGGTCGAATTGGCCAGCATGTAAGATGAAATCGATTGGGTTTTCATCGTTATTT
>NZ_JANIGO010000024.1 GCF_024518835.1 Limnobacter humi | reverse complement strand
GATGCTCGAACCGCGTTGCTCGTTGACGATACGCAGCAGATCGGCCTTGATCTTGCCCTGCGCGCGCGGCGAGACGATCTCGAGGACCGACTTCATCCAATAGTCGAGGTTGGCAGGCGAGCGGTCGAGGGTCAGAATAGCGGTATCGCGCGTGACCATTTCGAGGTATTCACGACTGACGCCCGCGCTGCTGACGGTCAGCGGAGAGCGAAGGACCGGCTGAAGAACGACCTCGCGGTCACGTGAGGCTGAGAGGAGCAGGAGCAATGCGACGGCAGCGGCGAGCACGATCGCGACCACGCCAAGCAGGTTGCGCTGGCGCAGTACGCGCTGGCTGTGCGCATGTTGATATGCGAAATCCATCTCAGCCCACCATCAGCCGGAGATAGGAAGGTGGCGTGGCGCGCAGCGACGGAAATCCGCCCGGCAGATGCCAGTAGGCCAGGTGTATGAGCCACGATGCCGCCCGCCCAGCTTTGGCTTTTTTTAGACCCCACCAGCCCGCGAACCCTAATGCGATGCCGATGATGATATGCTGGGACAGGATCC
>NZ_JANIGO010000023.1 GCF_024518835.1 Limnobacter humi | reverse complement strand
GAGAATGGCGCGGCCATTGTTGGGGTAGAGGCAACCGGCCTTGGCATTGGTCGGCATCGTCTCGAAGCTCGGACGGCGGAAGGGCGAAACGGTGACGGAAAAACCCGTGGGCTCCTGCATCGGCGATTCGTACAGGCTGAGACAGAAGCGGGTTGAAGCGGGATCGGCGGGCACGCCCATATAGCCGCCATGCTCGGCCCAATACATCGGCCGGATATAGACGGCGATCCGGCCATCGAATTTTTTCAACCCGTCGCGGGCAAGACCGGCAATGTCTTCCGCGCTCATGGTCGGCTGGAGACCAAGCGCGGCGGCGGAGGCATTCACCCGGGCGCAATGGCGGTCAGCTCGGCACCGGGCAGCGCGCCTGGGCGGAGGAGCTGGAAGGACAGTATGGCTTTACCCGCGCCAAGGCGCTGTTCGACCACCTCTTCGGTGACCGGCAGGGTCGCGATCGACGAGCGCGAGACGAAGCCGAGCTGGATCGCGGGCCAGGCGGCGGCGAAGAAGCGCCGCGGACTGATCCCGTTCGCCAGCATCAGCAGCGGGTAGACGACGA
>NZ_JANIGO010000022.1 GCF_024518835.1 Limnobacter humi | reverse complement strand
GAATGTTGCGGGCGTCCAAAAACGTCATGAGGGCCAGTTTCTGCTCGGCGAGACGCCGGGTTGCCGCCTTTGCCGCCAGCAGTTCCCGCTCGGTGCGGTCAATCAGGGCTTGCGCTTGCTGCGGTTGCCCGACGATCTGCCCCAGCTCCAGCGTTGCAGCAACGATGTGTGGATATGGCGAGGATCCGAGTGCATGGATGGGAAATGATTTGACCGGCGCGATTGTCTCGAGCTGCGGCCTGATCCATTCGAGATAGGGTGTAGAAATGATCAAATCGGGCTGCAGCAGCTGCAGCATTTCCATATTGATCTCATAGTTCGAACCGACATTGGCAATGCCCGGCGGCAGGGGCGGCTCCATGACCCAGTCATACCAGCCCTGTGTGTCGATCAGGCCAACGGGCGGCGTGCCGAATTCGATCAGCGTCTGCGCCAAACCGTAGTCCAGCGAAATGATGCGCGGCGGCGCAGCCCTGGCAGCACGCGCGAGCAGCGGCGATGCGAGCAGAAGGCTTGAGCCGAACAGAAAATCGCGGCGGCGCAGCGCGGCCATCATCAATATCCCGATCC
>NZ_JANIGO010000021.1 GCF_024518835.1 Limnobacter humi | reverse complement strand
AGCGCAAAAGCAAAGGGATCGTTCAGCCTCTGAACATGCGGGTGCGTCTGGCAACCCACAACCGGTTCGTGGAGCTTTCCAAGACATTGCGCATGCCCTACGACGAGACGCTTGAATGGGTTCTGGAAAGGGCAGGGGTGGATGAAGATGGGAATCCGCCAGCTCTCTAGTGGCGGATCGACGCGAGGACCGCAGCCTTGCTTGCGGTCCTCGCAACAGACGATTAAGCCCCGGCCATACCGAAAGCCTTGCACATGTTGTCGAGTCCGACTTCAAGGCCGATAGTGTTCGCGATCATTGCAGTGATGCCGTTGACGAAATAGCACATAATTCCCCCGATCAGATAGTAGACCGGTGTGCTCCATGGCACCATCTCGCCATTGGATTTGCGATATGCCGAACGGGCGGCGTTGAAAAGCGCCACCGTGCCGATGATCATCCAGATCAGAGTTACGGAGTATTGGAACTGCTGGCAGTACGTGCCCGTGATCGAGCCAGATTGCGCATAATCGAGAACATTGCTCGTGGTCGCATCTTCGGCGAGTGAAAAGGTGCCAGCCAAGCGGTAGAAA
>NZ_JANIGO010000020.1 GCF_024518835.1 Limnobacter humi | reverse complement strand
CGTCAAGGACGCGCACCAGCAGTTCGGCGATACGCGATCCGGCGGAGCGGATCGACGACCGGGTGGTGGTCATGGCCGGGACCATGTTGCTGGCATTGAGATAAGGGAACACGTCGTCATGGGCGATCACCGAGACTTCCTTGCCGAGTTCATAGCCTTTTGAACGGATGGCGCGGAAAATGCCGAGCGCCGTCATCATCGAGCCGGCGAGAATGGCGGTCGGATGCGGCGTATAGGACAAAAGCCGCTGCGCCTCATGGAAACCGGTTTCGTCGGAAAAACGCTCATGCACGATGAAGCGGGGATCGACGGCAATGCCGCGCTCCAGCAATGCTTCGCGATAACCCATTTCGCGGTGTTCGGAAAACGTGTGGCCCTTCAGCCCGTCGATCATCGCGATATGCCGGTGGCCGAGATCGATCAGGTGCGATGCCGCCTGCCGGAAGGCGCCGGCATTGTCGATATCGAGCCAGGCATGCGGGGCGGCGATATTGGTGCGTCCGTGCAGCACAAAGGGAAACTTCGCTTCCGTCAGCATGGCAACCCGCTCGTCCATCAGGGTGGGGCCGGTGACGATGATGCCGTCC
>NZ_JANIGO010000002.1:5521-908126 GCF_024518835.1 Limnobacter humi | reverse complement strand
ACTTTCTCACCGTTGTCGCAAGACAGTTCAAATCCGTCCGAGCACCAACGAGTGTTGCTGCTTTGAACAGCCACTTTTCCGTCGTGCCTACGCGTATCCCTAGGCTTACTGCCATGCCGAAACAACAGCAAATTGTTGTCTCGCATTACTCGGTAAACCCGTTTATGGTTCACCAGTCGTGGACTGCCATCGACACCCTGAAACTTCAGAATGGCCCACACACGGCGATAGCCGTAGGTGGGCAGGTCTTTGGCAACGTTGATGATGTCACTCAACAACGGGTCGTCATCGGGCCTGGGTGGCGCCTTTCGACGGTCAACCCAATCAGCTTTTCTGGTTCTCAGAGCGGTCATGTGACTGCGCGAAACGCCAAGGACAAAACAGACCTCTCTTACTGGTCGTCCCCGGGCAACAAGGGCGAGTGCGCAATCCACTTTCGGCTTTTACCGTACTCAACCGCTTCCTTGAGAATTTCGTTCTCAAGCGTTTTACGGCCCAGTGCGGCTTCTAGTTGTTTGATGCGCTTCAATGCCTCTTTCATCTCTGACGCTGGCACCACAGGCTCATTGGCGCCAACAGCAACCAAAGAACCGTCTGTATATGCTTTGCGCCATTGGAACAACTGGCTGGCAGTGATGCCCGCTTCGCGGGCCACCAAGGAAACTGTTTTACCGGCTTGGTATGTTTCCTGGACCAAAGCCAACTTCTCGGAGGGTGTCCAGCGCCGTCGGCGCTGGACACCAGTAATCACTTCAACCCGCTCGGGCTTGCCGTCTGAACTCATAGTCGTAAACATAGATGTATTCCTAGTCCTAAGTTTAAGGAATACCTCCGGTACTGTCATTCAGGGGGCAAGTTCATCACCAAAAAATTTGCCGCATTGAGTTATAGCAACTTTAGTTATGGCAACTTCATAGAGAAAAAAGGCCAACCGAATTGGGTTGGCCTTGCTGGTTAAATGCTTTCTGAATATTAGCGTTGTATCACGCTGCAATTCTGACTGACCGAGAGCAGTACTTTGCCCAGCGCTGGCAATGTTCGCGGATCCAGTGATTTGCCTGTGTTTAAAAACGCAACTGAGATTTCGCGTGCTGGATCTGCCCAGCTAACAATGTTGATGAGTCCGAGGTGGCCATAGGCCTTTCGGGCTTTGACACCAAACAGCGAGAAGAGATGTTCGCCGAGCATGAATCCATTCGAAAAGCGCATTGGAATCATCAAGGTCTGATCAATGGTCAGCGGGCCTGCAGGTTTGATGGCGTCACGAATGGTGTCGGCTTCAAAAAGTTGATGCCCGTTGTATTGCCCACCATCCAGCATCATTTGATAAAAGCGAGAGACTTCGTCGGCTGTGCCATAGATGTTTCCTGCTGGAATGCTGACATCCATGAATGCTTCTGTATTTGAAATGCTGGCTATTTTTTCGAAGTCAATATTAAGCGCTCTCTTGGCTAGCACGTTGATTGGAAAGATCGGTGCTGCACCAGTGCTGTAATTGAAGGCTGCTTTGTTTTGGTGCTGTTTTGGCAAACCATACGTGAGATAAGTCGCTCCCAGTGGCTTTGCAATCACCGATTGAAGAAAGGTCTCAACCGACTGCCCGGTAATTCGCCGTACGATCTCGCCCAAGATGTAGCCACCGACAATCGCATGGTACGACTGCGTTTTGCCGTCACCTTGTGTGGTGTGACCCGAATTGATCAAGTCAATCACACTGTCCCACTTGAACAGCAATGATGGGTGGGGGTTTTTCATGGGGATAAGCGGTACACCGGCCCGATGCGACAGAACGTGTCCAATGGTGATGTTCTCTTTGCCGTTGCACGCAAATTCCGGCAAGTACTCACCGACCTTGTCGGTCAATTGAAGTTTTCCCTCTTCCTTGAGCTTATGGATAAGCATCGCCGTGATGGCTTTGGATGCTGAGAACAAGCAGATGGGTGTATCCGGTGACATCAGTACGGTGTTGCTGTCTGGGTCTGGGTGTTGTGGGGGGGGGTTACCTCGCGCATGTCCGATTGAGCGCTTGAGTACGATTTCGCCCTGCCGACGGATGACCATGGTCATACCGGGTTGGAGGCCTGTTTTGTAAAAGCTTTCGACGCTATTCCAGATGGCTTCGACATTGTCCCGCGTCATGTTGACGTCGTAGGGGCTGATTTCTGCATGCGTGTCGATTTGTGTGACAGAACCCAGGTGTTTGGGCACGGCCACCGTATTGGTTTTTTTGAACATGATGAACGTTGTCTCAGTGATTTTTAGTTATGTAACTGCTCAGTAGCTTTCAGAGATTGACAGTCGGCAACTGCGTTCGTCAATCCAATTTTTAGACCATGCTCTCTATGCGTAGCGCATAGTGCTGTATTTGCTGGAGCGCATGGCGGTTCAAGGTCAGAAGGTTAATTCACTGGGGCTTGAGCCTGTTGGTTGACCATTGGGGTGGATGATTTGACACCTTGAAGCGATTCAACGAACTGGGCGATGGGCTGTGAAGTGCTGCCTTTGAAAAACAGTACTGGCGAGAAGGTGCCAATGATGGTGATGTGATCGGTGCCTTTCACTTGTAAGTAGCGGTTTGGAACCTGGGCGCGGTCCAAGGCCTTGTGCAAGGCCACGCTGTTGATCTCGATGCTAACCAGGTTGTCTGACTCTGGTGCAAGGATCAATGAGGGAACAGTGGTATTGGCTGCGAAGTCGATGGGTTGGGAGTTCTTTGGGTAATTCGGGTGATGAAACACTGGGCGCACTTCCACATCATTGATGGGATATAGGTTGTAAGCCCCGGCGATACCCACAAAGCCTTTCACAGTACTTGGAAGGTTCAGTCCAACTTGCTTTAGCCACCGCTCGTCATAGGCCAGCATGGCCGCGTTGTAGGCCCCTGCGCTGTGACCCATCAACACAACTCTGGAATCTGGCTGGTATCGAGAATAATCGGATTTTTGAAGCTCGTTCAGAATGGCTTTTACGCTTTTGGCGTTGTCGATCAAAAAGTCTGGGTAGCTGACCTCGGGGTAGAGGCGGTAGTTGGGGACGGCAGCAATATAGCCCATGGAGGCCAATCGGCGCCCAACAAATTCGTATTCGCTTTTGTTACCCCGATTCCAACTGCCACCGTAAAAAAATACGACGACCGGTGTGGGGCCTGCTGAATCGGCTGGTTTCTCGGGCAGGTACAAATCAAACTTCAATGCTGGGTTTGAATCGAAGGGGATGTTTTCCCGGGTGTCTGCGGTGTAGATTCGAGATACGGAATTCACCAATTGCAGAGCAGAGCAGCCGCTTAATATGAACAGTGGAAGTACTTTGAGGGCGGCAGCCAGGGTTCTGACAGGATTCATGGGTTACACCTAGTTTGATTCTCAGTGCCGCAGTCAAAGGCGACAGTCTGTTTTTTAACACAATTTTTGGGGTAGATCATGGTGGGAAGAGCAATTGATCGGAGCAAGCCGGTGTGTATTACCGGCGCTTCTGGGTATATTGCCAGCTGGATTGTGCTGTATTTGTTGGCCGATGGGCTGACTGTTCACGCAACGGTTCGAGATGCACGGAAGGCATCGTCCGTGGATCATTTGCTTAAAGCAGCGCAAGGTCAGCCCGGTGTGTTGAAGTTGTTTTCTGCAGATCTGATCGAGGAAGGTTCATTTGATGAAGCGGTGAGGGGGTGTGAGTTGGTGATTCACACCGCTTCGCCATTCATCATCAAGGGTTTTAAAGATCCTTATGAGGCTTTGGTTCGACCGGCGGTTGACGGAACTCGGAACGTGCTGGAGTCGTGTAACCGGTCTGGGTCGGTGCGCAGGGTGGTGTTGACCAGCTCTGTGGCCTCGATTTACGGCGATGCGATTGAGGCGCTGAGCAAGCGGGGTCACGTCTTTACTGAAGCGGATTGGAACGAGACCAGTTCGGAATCGCATCAGCCGTATTCCTATTCCAAGGTCATGGCTGAGCGAAAGGCGTGGGAAATCAACAAGGCGCAGTCAGCGTGGGATTTGGTGACGATCAACCCCAGTTTGGTGGTGGGGCCTTCTTTAACACGGAATACCCAGTCGACGAGTATTGATGTCATGCGGGACTTGGGCAGCGGTCGGCAAAAAACCGGTGTTCCTCACTTGGAGTTTGCTTTGGTGGACGTTCGGGAAGTTGCCCGTGCACATGTGTTGGCGGGCTTTAATCCGGACGCACAAGGACGCTTTATTGTCAGCGGACCTGTGGTGAGTTTGTTGCAAATGGCCAACGTGCTGCGGGGGCGGTTTCCTCAATATCCATTGCCAACCCGTGAGTTGCCAAAGTGGTTGGTTCGTTGGGTGGCACCGATTGCTGCAGGTGTCAGCCGCGCATTCATTGATCAAAATGTGGGTTATTCGTTTTCGTTTGACAACACACGATCACAAAGCGTGTTGGGTATTCAATATCGCTTGCTGACAGACACTTTGTGTGAGCATTTCGAGCAACCGATTGAAGATGGTCTGTTGCGCAGGCGCTGACCTGCGATGCCTTCTATGACGCAGTGTGACACGCGATGTCCTCCCAAAGGTTAAGCAAGGTTTTGCGATGGACGCCCCAGCGATACTCGCCCAGCACACCGGTGGACTGAATGACTCGATGGCAGGGAATTAAGACAGCCACCGGGTTGCTGGCCACAGCACTGCCCACAGCGCGTGCCGCCTTGGGCATGCCCAGGGCTTTGGCCAATTGTGCATATGCAATTTGGTATCCCGGAGGCAAGCGAATCAAGGCCTCCCAGACTTTCAATTGAAACGGTGTGGCCTTCAGGTGCAATTGAATCGGATGGCTGTTTTGAAACGAGGTCTCGAAGATCCGGGCTGAAATGGTTTGCGCCGCGGTGTGCTCTGTTTGAAATCGCGCCTCGGGCCATTGGGTCTGCAATTGGTCCACCCAATACACCCAATCGGATGGATGAGCGAATTCGAGCCGGTGAAGGCCCCGCGGCGTGTGGGCGGTAAATATCCATCCCATGGGGCTTTCTGCCTTGCCGACGGTCAGTGTGGTGGCTTGCCCGCGTTGACGAATTTCCCCCGGGGTCATGGCTTCCAACTTGATGGTGAGGTCATGGAGCTGCCCGGTTGCCGACAATCCGGCGTCCAGCGCAGCCATCAGCACGGTTTGTCCAGCGTTTAGTTTTTCCAATGCCCGTTGTCTGGAGAGCATGTGCTGAAAATGCTGGGGGCTGATGCCGGTCCAGTCTTTGAACAACCGTTGCAAATGGAATGGGCTGATTCCCATCTGCTCGGCCAGTTGTGCCAGGGACAGGGGCGGGAGATTGGCGGTCTGGTTTTGTTGTTGTTGATGTTCTCGATCGATGAGGTGCAAGGCCTGCTCAACCAGCTGGAAATGATTTTTAACAGTACGATTGGACATGTTGTGAGACATTGGCATCGGGTCATGCGAGTGTGCGGTGCTCAGTGGCCCGTGACAACCGGAATCTTGCGATGCCGTGTGGATTTGAATTGGAAATCGATGTAAATTGGAAAATGTACACAATGTAAAATAAGAAGAGTTCCAATCTTCTGTCAGTAAAGTTCGATTTATGAATCTGTTTGGAATACTGATCGGTAACACTCCATAGATCCAAACACCCGAGTGCCCCGTGAACAGAGGGCGAAGAGGCCTAAAGGCCCAACCAGGAGACATGCATGACCCGCGCCAGTATTCGTTCGGTTCCAATAGAGATTCCCTTCGTTCCCAAGGCTTCCAAGCTTGCCTTGTTGATCGGCGCGGCAGTGTTGCCAAGCCTCGCAACAGCCGCCGGTACGTTTCAGGGCCCTGGTGGCATCGAGGGGCGATGGGCGATGGAGGTGACTGTTGGTGCCGCACAGCGGATGAAAGAGGCAGACAAGTCCTTGATTTTTATCGGCAATGGCGGGACTGCTTCCAGCGGCACGGTGGATGATGGCAACCTGAACTTCAAGAAGGGCGACATTGTGAGCTCTGCCGCCAAGGTGGTGGGCGAGCTTGAGTTGAGCAAGGATCATCGGGGGCTTTTTGTCAGGGCCAAGGCGTACTCGGACTTTGTTCAGAAAAGCCAAGGTGTGCCCCATGGTTCGGCTGCCAATGGATTTCAGCCGGGTGAAAAGTTGCCGGGAGATCGATACGAAGAAGGTTCGAAATTCGAAGACGCCCAACTGCTGGACGCTTATGGATATGCGGACTTTCAACCCTTCGGAAAAAATTTGACTTTGAAGATGGGTAACCAGGTGGTGACCTGGGGTGAAGCCCTGTTTATTTTGGGTGGTGTGAACCAGTACTCCAATTTCGACTCTGCGGCATTGCGACGGCCTGGTGCCCAGTTGAAAGAGGTGTTTCTTCCGATCCCGCAGATTTACATGAACCTGCAGGCCACGGACGGTTTGTCTCTGGAAGCGTTCGCCCAGGTCAATCATGAGAAAGTGGTGGTTGATGGGTGTGGTACCTTCTTCTCACAGGCTGACTTGCTGAATTGTAATTTTGCTGGTTCGCCGGTCAACCCCGGAGTGTTGGGTGTCGGCGGTAATGAAATTGATTTCACTGGATACAACGATCGGCAAAGTTATGCCGGTGGGGGTACTGTCACGGTGAATGGGATTCCATTCGATACAAGCACGACCGGGGGGTTGGCTGGACTGACAACGGCGCTCGGTGGAATTACAGGACTACCTGCCGATTTAAGTACCCTGAACTTTCGGATGAGCCAACTGCGAGACCGCCGTCCCAAGGACACCGGGCAAATGGGTTTGGCTGGCCGCTTTTATGCGGGCTCTATTGGCACGGAATTCGGCGCTTATTTGGTGAACTATCACCAGCGCATTCCCAACCTGGGCTTGGTCAAAACCCCATCGAATGTACCTGGTTCTGTGTTTAATGGTTTGGCTGTTGGGCCTCAACAGGTGGTCAACCCCTTGTCGTATTTCTTTGACTACGGCAAGGAAAACATCCAAGTGGCTGGCTTGTCTGCCGCCACGGAGATTTCGGGTTATTCCGTGTTTGGTGAGGTCAGCTACACCAAGGGTTATCCGGCTGGCTACAACACCGCTGACCTGTTGAAGGGGGGCGCAAACGGCACAGGGCCGCTGGGCGCCAAATACTTTAGCCAACCGGTTGGGTCTATCTTCAATGGCTTCAAACCGCTGGACAAGGTACAGGCCCAGGTGTCGACCATCGCTCTGTTTCCTCGCCGCCTCGGCGCCAGTTCGCTGGCGATTGTGGCCGAGTTGGGTGGACAATTCTGGAAAGACATTGGCGACCCCTACACGGAGGAGCGTTTTGGCCGCTCCCCCGCCTTCGGTGCCGGTGCACACGTGACCTACAACGGCGGCAATTGTGATCGAAGCATCAACCCCAACCCTCGCAATTGTGCAGTGGATGGGTATGCCACCAAAACAGCCTTCGGTTATCGGGCCCTTGCGGTGCTGAATTATCCAGATGTGGTGTATGGCATTAATTTGGCTCCCCGCCTTTTCTTTGCCCATGATTTCAAAGGCTATTCTGCCGATGGTGTGTTCCTGCAAGACCGCATGAACCTCGGTATAGGCCTGCGTGCTGAAATGCAATCTGCAAAATATTTTGCAGAAATGAACTACAGCATGTTTAATGACAAGGCTTACTATGATCCATTCAAGGACCGGGACTTCCTGTCGCTTGTGGTGGGTGCCAACCTGTAAGCGTTCGTTGTTAAAACAAGAAAAATTGTTGGATTTTTCAAGTGAAGGAGACAAATCCATGATCCAGACCAGTCTGAGGCGACTGGCGCTGGCCACTGTTGTGGCCTCTGCCTGTACAACTGTGTTTGCCCAAAGTGCCGATTATTCCAAGCTCGGTACAACCTTGACCCCCATGGGGGCTGAGAAGGCGGGTAATGCCGCCGGCACCATTCCCGCCTGGGATGGTGGTTTGTCCAAACCGCCTGCCGGTTTTGACGCCAACAAGGGTTACCTTGACCCCTTTGCCAATGAAAAGCCGCTGTTCACCGTGACGGCAGCGAATATGGAGCAGTACAAGGACAAGTTGGCCCCTGGCCAAATGGAGCTGATGAAGCGCTTCCCCACCTTCAAGATGGTGGTTTACCCCAGCCATCGGACGGCGGCCTATCGTGCTGACATTTACAAGTACGCCAAGGAAGAGGCTGGCTCTATCAAGCTGGCCGAAGGTGGCAATGGTATTTTGAATTTGAAAAAATCCAATGTGCCGTTCCCCATTCCAACTGAAGGTGTTCAGGTCATTTGGAACCACATCATGCGCGATCTCGGTGGATCTATTCACCGCATCTCTGCAGATTTTCCGGTTCAAACCAACGGCAGCTACACCTTGGGCAAGCGTGAGGAAACCATTGCGTTTGCGTCGTATATGAATGATCCGGAACCCAACCGGATTTTCTACTACATGAACAAAACGCTGGCCCCAGCCAACGCAGCCGGTGAGGTGGCTTTGGTGCATGAGCCCTTGAACCAGGTGCAAGAGCCCCGACTGGCATGGCAGTACAATCCAGGTCAGCGTCGCGTGATTCGCGCGCCAGAACTGGCCTATGACAGCCCAGGTATTGGCGCTGACGGTCTTCGTACCAACGATGACTTCAACGCCTTCAACGGTGCACCAGACCGCTACAACTGGAAGTTGATTGGCAAGAAAGAGATGTTCATTGCCTACAACAACTACAAGTTGACCAGCAAAGACCTGAAGTACAGCCAGATTCTGGGTCAGAGCCATGTGAACCAAGACTTGGTTCGCTATGAGCCACATCGGGTGTGGGTGGTCGAGGGCACGTTGAAACCGGGTGCACGTCACATCTACTCCAAGCGAGTGTTTTACATTGATGAGGACAGCTGGACCATTTTGCACGGTGATCAATACGACTCCCGTGGCGGTTTGTGGCGTGTTCGCGAGGTGTTTGGTGTGCAGTTGTATAACGCACCAACCTTTGCCCAAGCTGGCGAGGTGATCTATGACCTACAAGCTCGTCGCTATCTGGTCAATGCGCTGACCAACGAAGAAAAGCCTGTGGAATTTGGCACCAAATATTCGGTGGCTGATTTCTCAACAGCAGCGCTGCGTCGCGTGGGTCGTTAACACAATTTGAAGAGGCCTGGAGTGGGTGACAGAGGCCTTGTGACCCATTCCAAAAAAGGCTCGACTCTTACACACATCGAGACTGACCCAGGGCCTGCCCCTGGGTTTTCAATTGGAGTAGGCATGAAAAAGCCTTTGAAGCCCGCGCTTATTCGACGGGCCTATGGTTTGGGCGCTGCTGTATTGGCGCTCGGATTGACTGTGCAACCTGCGCAGGCCTTTAAAGACCCCATGGACATTCCCGCCATTGTGGCACCCAAAGCGGCCAAAGCCCTGATGTTGAACGTGACATCGCGCGGCAATGTGGCTGTGGTGGTTGGGGAGCGTGGTATTGTTTTGCGCCGCGACTTTTCAGCACCTGATCCCAAGGATGGTGCGAAAGATGGTGATGGACGAATCTGGACGCAGGCCAAAGTGCCGGTGTCCATCAACATGACCGCGATTGAATTCGCCAGTGACTCGGTCGCTTACATGGCGGGCCACGATGGCGTGGTGTTGAAGTCCACCGATGCAGGTGCAAGCTGGACCCGTGTATTCGACGGCAACAAAGCCAATGCACAGGTGGTTGCTGCAGCCAAGGCCAAATACGACGCCGTGCAGGCTCGGTATGACGCCTTGCCCCCTGCACAACAAAGCAAGATGGATGCGGAGCTTGAGGCTGCCCAGTTTGCCCTGGAAGACGCCGAGGCGGGCGCGCGCTTTGGTCCAGCCCGACCCATGCTGGGTTTGTGGTTTCGAAATGAGAATCAGGGCTGGGTGGTCGGTAGCTACGGACAGATCTTTGAGACCACCGATGGCGGTGCGAACTGGAAGCTGATTGCAGACCGATTGAACAACCCAGATTTCCGTCATTACAACGGAATCTACGGAGACGATACAGGCTTGCTGTTGATTGCTGGCGAAGCCGGTCGTATTTACAGGTCTAATAATTTTGGGCAAACCTGGGAGCGATTGGACACAGGGTACAACGGCCATTTTTACGGCACCGCTGTAGTTCGAGGCTCAAGTGGTGAGCCCACGATTTATGCGTATGGTTTCTCGGGCAATGTGTATCGCATGGGGCCCGGCGCTGCGGGCTGGTGGAAAATGCAAAGTCCCACCAAGGAAAGTTTTGTTCAGGCCATTACCCAGGGCAACTCGGTGTTGCTGATTGACCAGAAAGGTCGCTTGGTCAAGACAGACCCCACTGGGACCCAGTTGACCATGGTGATGAACAAGGAGGGCAAGCCTGTGACAGGCATGGCCTTGGTTGGCAAAACGCTGGTGCTGAGTGGCCAAGGTGGTCCTCGCACGGTTGATCTGCCCCAATAAGAACTGGACGAAACCCCATGAGCAACGATCAAGATTTGAGCAAAATTGAGCGGTTCTTCACGAGCCTGCTGTTTGGACATCGCAAGGCCGTGTTGGTGTTGTTTGCGCTGCTGTCGGTGTTTTTTGCATGGCAAGCCACCAAGCTTCGACCCGATGCATCATTCCAGAAAATGGTGCCGGTCACACATCCCTACATCGCCAACTACCTGAAATACGAAAACGAATTGCGTCCCTTGGGCAACGTACTTCGAATTGCGGTTCAAAACAAAAACGGCAGTATTTACGAAGCCGAGTTTCTGGAAACGCTACGCCAGATCACCGATGAGGTGTTTTACATCCCCGGTGTTGACCGTGGAAATTTGAGCTCGATCTGGACTCCCAACGTGATGTGGCGCCAGGTGACCGAAGAGGGCCTTCGTATGGGCCCGGTGATCGGTCAGGGCTTCCAAGGCACACCCGAGCAAATCGAGCAGGTCCGTTCCAACGTGGAGAAGTCTGGCCGCATTGGTTCACTGGTGGCCAATGATGAAAAGTCTGCCATCATTCTTGCCCCATTGCTGGAGGTGGACCCGGAAACTGGGGAGAAGCTGAGCTACGGTAAATTGTCTGAGCGCATTGAAAAAGTGGTGCGTGACAAGTATCAAAACGACAAGGTGTCGATTCACATCACCGGTTTTGCCAAAGTGGTGGGAGATCTGATTGAAGGGGCCAAGGACATTGCCGGTTTCTTCGTGATCACTTTCGTGCTGACCGTCATTTTGCTGTTTTGGTATTCCCGTTGCTGGAAGAGTACTGCTGCCACGATTTTCTGTTGTTCGCTGGCTGTGATCTGGCATTTGGGTTTTGTGAGCATGTTGGGCTTTGGCCTTGACCCGTATTCGATTTTGGTGCCGTTCCTGACGTTCGCGATTGGTGTGAGTCATGCCATTCAGAACGTGCGAACCATGGCAGCTGAACGCTTTCACGGCGCGACCAAAATGGATGCCGCCAAGGCCACATTCCACTTGTTGTTCATTCCCGGCACCGTGGCCCTGCTGGCCGACGCGGTGGGTTTCTCGACCCTGTTGGTGATTGAAATTGGTGTGATTCGCGAGTTGGCCATTAGCGCATCGATTGGTGTGGGTGTGATCATTTTCACCAAGATGTTCTTGTTGCCGGTGCTCATGAGCTACGCCGATGTCACACCGTCGGGTTTGCGTCAGGTTGCCAAGCAAGAGGGCGGCGATCACAAAGTGTCCCACGCACTGTCACGCTTGACCGAAAAGAAGGTTGCACTGGGTGCGACAGCCGTGGCCGGCGGTATTCTGGCTGTCAGCATGGTGTTGTCGTCCGGGTTGAAAATTGGTGACCTGGACCCCGGTGCCCCTGAGTTGCGCCCCGATTCTCGTTACAACCAGGACGTGAAATTTTTGGTGTCCAACTATTCCACCAGCTCGGATGTATTTGTGGTGATGGTGGAAACACCCGAAGGCGAGTGCGGTGCTTACCCGGTTGCATCGGCGGTGGACCGCTTCCAGTGGGAAATGGAAAACGTGGACGGCGTGGAAGGCAGCGCATCGTTGTTCACCGTGATGAAAAACATCATCGCAGCCTTGAACGGTGGCAACCCCAAATGGTTGTCCATCACGCGCGACCGATTCATTTCCAATGGTGCTCACAAAAATATCCCGACAGCGCTCTACAACGCCAAATGTTCGATGACGCCTGTCATTTTGTTCTTGGCTGATCACAAGGCCGAAACCTTGAAACGGGTGACCGACAGGGTGGAGGCGTTTGCAGCCGAAAACAACTCGGACGATGCCAAGTTTATTTTGGCGGCTGGCAATAGCGGTATTGAAGCGGCCACCAATATTGTGGTGGAGCAGGCGCAGAAAACCATGTTGGTGCTGGTGTATTCCATCATTGGGCTGTTGGTGTGGTGGGAGTTCAAGAGCTTCCGCGTGATGCTGGCCATCATGATTCCGTTGTTCATCACCGAGGTGCTGTGCAAGGTGATCATGGTTCAGCTGAACCTGGGTATCAAAGTGGCCACATTGCCCGTGATTGCGCTGGGTGTCGGTATCGGGGTGGATTACGGCATTTACATCTACAACCGCCTGGAAAGTTTCCTCGCGAAGGGACTGAATTTCAAACAGGCCTATTTCGAAACCCTACGAACCACGGGTGTTGCGGTCGCGTTGACGGCGGTCACATTGGCGTTGGGCGTGTTCACCTGGGCGTTCTCGGCCATCAAGTTCCAGGCCGACATGGGTATGTTGCTGGCCTTCATGTTCTTGTGGAACATGGTGGGGGCCATCATCCTGATTCCAGCGCTCATACGTGTGCTCGCCATGGGTGCTGTCACCAAACGCTTCGGCCCATCGGTGGTGAAAGGACTGAACTGATCCGCATCAGAATGTCAACGATCCAAGGGCAGCTTCGGCTGCCCTTTTTTGTCTGTGGTAACCTGCGCACATCGGATCAAACTCTGACGCATCAGGCCACACCACCATGTTTCCCGAACTTCCTGCCATCCCGCACCCTTTGCAGTTTAAATCGGTCACCTTCACGGCGTTGAAGCCAGGGCCCAAGCTGGTTGTTTTGGGCGCTGTGCATGGCAATGAGGTATCGGGTACCCGAGCTATTCTGCGAGTTATCCGCGAGTTTGAGCGTGGAGAGCGTTTACTGGTTGCAGGACAGGTCACATTTGTTCCTGTCACCAATCCGCTGGCCTATAACCGTCGGCAGCGAAATGGCGATCGCAACCTGAACCGAAATCTGACGCCCACCCCAACACCCGTTGACTTTGAGGACCATGTGGCCAATTGGTTGTGCCCGCTTCTAGCACAGCACGACGTGTTATTGGACATCCACAGCTTCCAGAAAGGCGATCAGCCTTTTGCCCTGTTCGGTCCACCCGACAATGCCGGTTCCCTGCAGCCTTTTCGGCATGCAAAGGCGGAGCGTGATCTGGCTCGCCGGCTGGGTGTGACCCGTTTCGTGGATGGCTGGATGGAAACCTATGCAACGGGTGTAGCCAATCGGGTGGCCTACCTCAAGGCCAATCGGCTGTCTGACCAAGGCTTGAACACCGATCCCAGATACGGCATGGGCACCACCGAGTGCATGCGCGCCAACGGCGGCTATGCTGTCACCCTGGAATGCGGGCAGCATGATGATCCCAAAGGCCCCGCTGTGGCGTATACCGCGATTGAAAATACACTGCTGCACCTGGGGTTGGTTGGAGGTTCTTCACCCGCGCCGGTGGAGGTGTACCAGCACCTCACTTTGGTGGAAGTGATTGACAAACAGCACGCCGATGACCAGTTTTCTCGGGCTTGGTCGAGTTTCGACCGAATCAGCAAAGGTGAGTTGATTGGCCTTCGCCACCATGGTGAGGAGGTGCGTGCACCACGCGATGGATTCATTGTGTTTCCCAATACCAGTTCCCAGGCTGGGCAGGAATGGTTCTATGTGGCCAAAGAGGAAACCATACCCCTGTGATGGGGGGTGTTTTGAGTGTTTTACTGACAGATTTCGAAAAATACCCTATGAATTCAATCGCAAATATATCAATTTGCGGATTGTTGGCGTCAGGTAGACCTAATTGAACTGAATGTAAAGTTATTGGGGTCTGCCATGTCGAGTTTCATTGAAAACATTCGCAATCTGGAACGGGAATCCGCCACGATGGCAGCCCTGATGGTTGTAGCCACACCGTCAGCTGTGTTTTCCGCAGGGCAGGGCATGGGCACCGCCGAGGGTAATCCGGACACGGTAGCGCAGCTCGCAACCTCCACGGGCTTGTCCCATTCGGACTTTTCTTCGCCTGCGCTTGGCATGCTGGTCCAACCAACGACCATGCCGGCATGGACTGCTGTGGCCTCCCGATATTCCGTGAATGATGAGGGTGGCCTTGGCGCAGGCACGGCCATGACGGAAGCGCCACTGGCCATGTTGGATGGTACGTTAAGCTCGTTGCAATCCGACTACGTCGATTTCCCGTTGGGCGGTGAAAATTTCATGGTCTCCACGGTTGTATCATCGGGCTTGGCTGATGCGTCAGAGGCCTTCGATAACCCGGTGGATGGTCTATCCAGCCTTCTGGCCAGGCTGGTTGAAGACGCCGAGCGCGCACAGGCTGATTTTTCAGCAGAATTCAACGGTGAACGGCAGGGTGCAGTTCGGGGGTTCATTGACGATGCGGGTCATCAGTTCTCAGAAACCACCCGGGATTTCTTTCAGGACTCCGTGCGTGGGCAGGTCAAGGGTTTACTGGAAAATGTGGTCGATCACACCGGCAGCACTGAACTTCAGCTAGCCACCGACCCCGTGTTCGCCGTGGACTACTACGGCACAGGTGCCACATTGGTTAACAGCGGCTTGCATGCCGTGCCGATTGGTGCCATCACGCTGCCCCAATTGGGTCCGTTGGTGGCGCAGCCCCAATCGGCGTTGTCTGACTACTGGGGCCGTTAAACCGCTCGCTCGGCCTGCGGCTTTTACACGGTCAATCCCACCGACAGCGTCTGTTTTTCACCTGTTTTAGGTGTTTTGAAGCCGCCTCACTGCCGTCACAATATCGGTGTTGATGATCAATCCCGGTATGTAAACCATGGCCAGCCCCAATTCCATCCAAACCGAACAGTCCACTCGCGAGATGATCGAGATCCTCTTGTTTTCGCTGGGTGGGGCAGAAGTTTTTGGTCTCAATGTTTTCAAAATTCGGGAGGTGACCGAGTTGATGCCCGTCACCCAGGTACCGGGCCAGCAAGGCGCCATGAACGGCGTGATCTCCCTTCGTGGGCAGGTTATGCCCGTGGTTAACTTGGGTGAGGCCATCGGCATGTCTGCTGGTTTGCCCAACAAGAAGTTGATCATCTCCGAGTTTGCATCCCGCTCTGTGGCTTTTGAGGTGTTCAGCGTCGATAAAATCATCCGAGTGCCTTGGTCCGACGTTCAGCCGCCACAACGGTTTGAGCGACAGGAAGGGTATGTATTTGGCACCGTGATGTTGCAGGGCGGGGCGCTGGTGTCTCTGGTGGACATCGAAAGCGTTTGCCAACGGGTATTGCCGGAAGGAGAAGAGGGCAAGATCAACACCGGTTTTGAGCTCGCCGCCAAGCCCCCTGTGTTTTTTGTGGACGACTCAATGGTGGCTCGCCGAAAAATTGGAGAAGTGCTCGACACCATGGGACTGCACCATGCCCACGCGGTTAATGGTGTTGAGGCCGAAGCCAAGCTGCTTCAACTGGCTGAGCATGCCGATGAGACCCACCGTTCGCTGCGCGATGAGGTGTCATTGATTTTGGTGGACGAGGAAATGCCTGTGATGGATGGCTGCACCCTGACACGAAAGCTCAAAAGCGATCCCCGGTTCAAAAATATTCCATTCGTGATGTATTCATCGCTGACATCGGAGGAAAATGCGCGGCGTGGCCTGGAGGCAGGGGTCAATATTTATGTGAAGAAATTTGACTCCGCCTCCCTCTCCAGGGCCATCGGCGAGTTGCTGACCCATGCCTGAGGTACACTGCCTCCATCGTTTTGGTGGCCAGTGTATCGCCGATGACAACCTTCCTGCCCGACCCGGCGCTGCTGGATCGAATTGCCAATGATTTGTATTTGACTGGTTTCAGCATCCAACACCAAGGCTTGGATCCAGCCTGGTGCAATGATTTGTTGGTATTGCTCAAGCAACAAACCCTGCGCTCGGCCGGTGTGGGGCGCACAGACACCCGCCGTAACCACCCTGATATTCGCCGTGATCAAATTGCCTGGATTGAACCCGATGCTGCGGCATCACGCCAGTGGCTGGATTTTGCCGCGGCACTCCAGCAGGCATTGAACCGCAGGCTTTTTCTGGGCTTGTTTTCGTTTGAATCACATTTTGCGCATTACGCTCCTGGTGCTTTTTACAAAACCCATGTAGATGCTTTTCGGGGCGAATCAAACCGTGTTGTGTCGGTGGTGGCTTATTTGAACCCGGGCTGGCAACAGAGCGATGGTGGGAGCATGGTGCTGTATCAACCGGACCAACCCGATACAGCGCTGGTTGAGGTATGGCCCGAACAAGGCACCCTTGCTGTGTTTCTGAGCGAGGAATTTCCGCATGAGGTAAAGCCTGCGCACCGCGACCGATACAGCATTGCTGGTTGGTATCGCGTCAACACATCGGATTCCAACCGAATCGATCCGCCCCGCTAAAGTGGTGTGGAATGTTCACCAGCGGTAAAAACGGGGGGCAACCAAAGCGCCGACCACACCCGAGCCCAGCATGCCGAGGGTGTACCAAATGGCGATGAACGGTGTTGCTGTTTCGTCACAGGCCAGCGCATATCCGATGGAGCCCGCTGCACCGGCAAACAGCCCGGTGGCAAAACCAGCCCAGCCGGTTTGCGTGGGCGCCAAGCCGCGCATGGCCCAAATGCCCGCGCCCAGCGCAGGCATCGATAATTTGATAATGGACCATGGGCATGACGACCAGGAGTGCCCCTGCACCGCATGCGTGCGTAAATCCACTGGCGTGGCCAAAAAACTGATACCAGCCAACAACACCATAAACAGCACCACACCCAACAACAGCATGCGCGGTTCACGATCGGATGCAGCAGGCCTGCCCAACCGGATTAGCCACAATCCACTGGCCAGCACCACGGCAAATCCATAAGCCAACTTCAGCCAGGGGGCACCTTCTGAAAACAGCTCAGGCGGAATCAACCCCAGCCACGCAACAGAGAACGCGGCTGCAGCCAACACGCCTGCCAGTGCTGCAGTTCCCAAGCGTTGCTCCGCCAGTCGGGCAGGTGCCCGGCCAGCGTTGGTGGATAACATATTGATCAAATCATCGGTTTTCATCACAGTGTCCTGACCAGTTCAGCCAGTTTTTTCAAGCCTCGGTGAACCTGCACCTTTAGCGCCGATACAGATACGCCCGAACGTTGGGATGCCTCTTCCATGGAGAGCCCCTCAATTTTTGTCAGCACAATGGCCTGCTGCTGTGCATCAGGCAATTGCTGCATCAGTGTCTGTAGGTCTTTTTGAACGGCATGCTCGTCGTGAACTTGAGGCAAATCCGATTCATCCACATCGTCCAGGGAATCATTTAACCGTTCACGCCGCCCGCGCCGCCGCCACAAATCCACCAATTTGTGGCGTGCAATGGCAAACATCCAACTGCTAACCGGCAATGATGGATCGTAGGTGCCGCGTTGCACATGCAAAGCCAACAGGGTTTCCTGAACCAAGTCCTCGACTTCATCGGGCAGGCCTTGCAGCCGTCTACCGTAAAACCCCCGCAGACGACGCGCCATCAAGTCCAGGGCTTGCCGATAAGACTGCTCGTGCCCCGCTTGCGCCTGCAACCACAACGGGCGAAGTGCAGTCTCGAACGCATGCAGTCCGTGTTCACTGGGCAATTCGCTGGCTTGGGGCATTGGGTTACAGTGGGAATTAAAATTCTGTTGCCACACTATCACATCAAGGGCCCTTACGGCTTTTGCCTATAATGGACTTCGTTTCAAAACTCGCTTGTAAAGGAGCGTCCACCATGAATTCCATGAAAACCCGTGCAGCTGTGGCTTGGGGCCCAGGCAAACCCCTCACCATTGAAGAAGTGGACCTCCAGTTGCCCAAAAAAGGCGAGGTGCTGGTTCGCATTGTGGCGACCGGGGTGTGTCACACCGATGCCTACACCTTGAGTGGGGACGATCCAGAAGGCATTTTCCCAGCCATTTTGGGCCATGAAGGCGCAGGCATTGTGGAGGCGGTGGGCGAAGGCGTGACCAGCCTGGCCGTGGGTGACCATGTCATTCCCCTGTATACCGCTGAATGCCGCGAGTGCAAATTCTGCAAAAGCGGTAAAACCAATTTGTGTCAGGCCGTGCGCGCCACACAAGGCAAGGGTTTGATGCCCGATGGCACCACCCGGTTTTCCAAAGATGGCAAACCGATTTACCACTACATGGGCTGTTCCACATTTGCGGAGCACACCGTGGTGCCTGAAATTTCACTGGCCAAAATCGACCCCAAGGCCCCGCTTGAAAAAGTGTGTTTGCTCGGTTGTGGTGTTACCACTGGTATTGGCGCTGTGCACAATACCGCCAAAGTGAAAGCGGGCGACACCGTCGCCGTGTTTGGCCTGGGGGGTATCGGCTTGGCCGTCATCATTGGTGCGGTGCAGGCCAAAGCAGGGCGCATCATCGCCATCGACTTGAACGAAGACAAATTTGAAATTGCCAAAAAGCTCGGTGCAACCGACTTTGTAAACCCTGCCAAATTCGACAAGCCCATTCAAGAAGTGATCGTCGACATGACCGATGGCGGTGTGGATTTCTCCTTTGAATGCATTGGCAATGTGAAGGTAATGCGCGCTGCACTGGAGTGCTGTCACAAGGGTTGGGGCGAGAGTGTCATCATCGGCGTGGCCGGTGCCGGACAGGAAATTTCGACGCGCCCCTTCCAGTTGGTGACGGGCCGTGTGTGGCGGGGCAGTGCGTTTGGTGGTGTTCGTGGCCGCACCGAGTTGCCAGGCTACGTGAACCGGTTCATGAATGATGAAATCGACCTCGACACGTTTATCACCCACACCATGCCACTGGAAAAAATCAACGAAGCGTTTGACCTGATGCACGAAGGCAAGTCCATTCGCAGCGTGATTCACTATTGAGGCACAACCCATGTCGACCTTGAAACAACTGAGCAGCAACCGCTGTTTTGGGGGGCTGCAAAACCAGTACGAGCACGCCTCTGGCGTGCTCAATTGCACCATGCAGGTCAGTGTGTACTTGCCCCCGGCTGCGTTGCAGGGGAATGTTGTTCCTGTGGTCTACTGGTTATCGGGCCTCACCTGCACCGATCAAAATTTCACCACCAAGGCGGGCGCGCAGCGCGTGGCTGCCGAGTTGGGTGTGGCTTTGGTCATGCCGGACACCAGCCCGCGTGGCGTCGGCGTGGCAGATGCCCCTGATGCTGCGTATGACCTGGGTCTGGGCGCTGGCTTTTACGTGGACGCCACGCAGGGACCGTGGAACAGCCATTACCGCATGTACAGCTACACCGTTGATGAGTTGCCCGCACTGGTGGAGTCCGCTCTGAATCTGGGCCCCAGGCGCGCCATTTGCGGCCATTCCATGGGTGGACATGGTGCGCTTACCATCGCCTTGCGCAATCCCTCCCGATATGTTTCGGTGAGTGCGTTTTCACCGATTGTGGCACCCAGCCAATGCCCCTGGGGTGAAAAGGCGCTCACCGCTTACCTTGGTAACGACCGCAGCGCATGGACTGTACATGACACTGTCGCGTTGATTGAAGCAGGTGCTGCTCAGTTGCCGATGCTGGTGGACCAAGGTACTGCAGACAATTTTTTGGAAGGGCAATTAAAAACCCCCTTGCTGGAAAGGGTGTGCAAACGCAAGGGCTACGCGGCCACCATCCGCTATCAAGACGGCTATGACCACAGCTATTACTTCATTTCAACCTTCATAGAAGAACATTTGCGCTTTCATGCTCAACACTTGAACGCCCTATAATTTAACCTCAGATCAAACCGGGTATTTCAAAGCGTTTTTGGCCATTTTCTCAAACCCCGCTTCCACTGGGTCGATGTTGAGTTTGTTGCAGATTTGCAGCAGGTACAGCAACACGTCGGCCACCTCATCAATCACTCCCGAGCGCTCGGCATCTGTGAGCGTTCTGGATTCAATCTCCGTTTTCCACTGAAAGTGTTCCGTCAGTTCAGCCACTTCCACTGACAGGGCCATGCACAGGTTCTTGGGTGAGTGGTAACGATCCCACTGCCGGGCATCGGCAAAAGCCTCCAGTGCTGCGCGCAGCGCGTTCAAATCGCGATTGGACATTGAAGAATTGCTGAGAGTGTGTGAAGCCGTTCAACCTACACAAAGGGCCTGCATTGTGTCAACGCAGGCCCTCCGGGTTACCTTTTTAGCCGGGGTGTGGCGATGAGGTTCGGTGATCAGGCCGTTGCACTGGCTTCCAGTGCGGGGTAATCGGTGTAACCCTCGGGCCCAGGCGTGTAGAAGGTTTGTGGGTTGGGGGTGTTCAACGGCGCATCGCTGAGGAAGCGCTGAACCAGGTCTGGGTTGGCAATGTAGGCTCGTCCAAAGGACACCGCATCGGCTTTGCCTTGCTCCACGGCTTCAATGGCCATGTCGCGGGTGTAACCGTTGTTCACCATGTAAGTGCCCTGGAAGTGTGCGCGCGCCCAGGCATAATCAAAGCCGGGCAGGTTGCGGTCACCGCCCGTGGAGCCTTCAATCATGTGGATAAAGCCCACACCGCGTTTGTTCAATTCCTCAATCAACAGGCCGAAGGTGGCTTGCGGATTGGAATCCGCCAGGTCGTTGAATGGCGTAAGTGGCGACAGGCGGATACCCATGCGGCCTGCGCCCACCTCGGCGATGACTGCATCAACCACTTCCAATGCAAATCGAATGCGATTTTCAGGGCTGCCACCGTAGGCGTCAGTGCGCTGGTTGGCACCGTCCCGCAAAAACTGGTCAATCAAATAACCATTGGCACCGTGAATTTCTACACCATCAAAACCCGCCGTGATGGCATTGGCAGCACCTTGGCGGAATTGCTGGACCACCTGCTTGATTTCGTCCACGGTGAGAGCGTGCGGCACTGGCACCTCCTGCTTGCCGTTGTGGGTGTAGGCCACCACGTTTGGCTTGATGGGGGAAGGCGCCACGGGCTGTGCACCACCGGTGAGGTCGGGGTGAGTGATGCGGCCTACATGCCAAATTTGCGCAATGATTTTACCGCCAGCTTCATGTACAGCCTGGGTGATGGGTTTCCAGCCTTCAACTTGCGCGTTTGAATAAATGCCCGGTGTGGCCATGTAGCCTTTGCCCGCTGGAGCCACCTGCGTGCCTTCGCTGATGATGAGGCCCGCATTGGCGCGTTGGCGATAATACTCCACATTCATGGGGCTGCCAGGAATGTCGCCTGCCGCCTCGTCTGCACGGCCCCGGGTTAGTGGGGCCATCACGATGCGGTTTTTCACCGCAATGTTGCCGATGCGGCCGGGCTGGAACAGTTTGGCTTGTGCAATTGATTGGGTCATGGGTACTCCTGAATACTGGATTGTTCACTGTGTGCAGTGCATCAAAGAGCGCTCATTATGCGTATTCCTAAGGATTGGGGCTAGTGCATGGAAGTGATAGTATTTATTCCAGCTGGGAATAAATGGGGAGGTGTATGGATCGATTGCGTTTGATGGAAACCTTTGTGCGCGTGGTTGAAAGCGGTAATTTCTCGACTGTGGCCCGCCAGCAGCACACCACACAGTCGGCCGTGAGCAAACAGGTGCAAGCCCTGGAGGCACAACTGGGCGCTGTGTTGCTGGTCCGCTCAACGCGCAGCCATTCGCTAACCGAGGCAGGCGCGCTCTATTACGAACGTTGCCTCCAGGTGCTGGATACCTTGGAGGAAGCACGGCTGGAGGTTCACCGGGCTGAGCATGAATTAAGTGGCATGCTGCGTCTTGCAGCGCCAGTGGCGTTTGGGCGTTTGCACATTGTCCCCCGCTTGCCCGCGCTGTATGCGCGTTTTCCCAAGCTCACCGTGGATCTGCAACTGGACGACAGTTTTGTCGATCTGGTCGCAGCGGGCATTGATGTGGCCTTTCGCGTGGGTGAACTGAAAGACAGTCGTTTGATTGCCCGCCGCATGGGCACTGTCACTCGCGCGGCGATTGCCTCGCCAGCGTATTTGACAGCGCAAGGTGAGCCCAAACACCCCGATGACCTGCGCCACCACAACGCTTTGATTTACACCGGTATTGCCAGCCCCAACCAGTGGGTTTTTTATTCGCGCAGCAACGCCCCAATTGAGGTGACTGTGCAAGGCAATTTTCAGTCCAACAGTTCCGAGGCCATTCGGCAGGCTGTTCTGGAGGGCGTGGGTATTACCTATTCGCCGCTGTGGATTTATGGTGATGATCTAAGGGCTGGCCGGGTTCAAGTGATTCTGGCTCGCTACCAACCCTCTGCTTTACCATTGAACGTGGTGTTTCAACCGGCGCGCCGCCCATCCCTCAAGGTCAACAGCGTGGTAGGCTTTTTTGAAGAAGCATTTGCCAGTGATCCCGACATTTCTCCCTTGATGAGCACCCACAGGCGCACCGCATGAGCCCGACACAATCTGATCAAATGTCCGCTGACCCTCGACGACCCTGGTTGCTGGTGGGTTTGGGTTTGATCATGGGTGCGTTGCTGGTGTCTGCTTGCAAACCGTACGACCGAATGACCTGGTTCATGGAAGTTTTACCGGTGTTCATTGCCCTGCCGCTAATGTGTATCAGCCACCGTCGCTTTCCGCTCACCACGGTGCTGTATGTGGCCATTTTCTTCCACTGCCTGGTGCTGATCATGGGTGGGGCCTACACCTATGCCCGGGTGCCGCTGGGGTTTCAGATTGCAGACTGGCTGGGCATGACCCGCAACCCCTACGACAAAATTGGGCATTTCATGCAAGGTTTTGTGCCCGCTTTGTTGGTTCGAGAAATTCTCATTCGCCGGCACGAAGTTCGTACCGTGGCCATGCGCTTTTTACTCACCACGTGCGTGGTGTTGGCTTTTAGTGCGTTTTATGAACTGATTGAGTGGTGGGCTGCCTTGGCCATGGGTGGCAGTGCAGACGATTTTTTGGGAACGCAAGGGTATGTGTGGGATACACAGTCCGACATGTTCTGGGCATTGTGTGCGGCCTTGCTGGCGCAAATTCTGTTCGGGCCTTTGCAAAGCGCACAAATGCGCCATTTGACCGATGTGGTTACACCAGTGGCGGCGCCACCGGACGACGCACACTGACCAAGCCTTCCAGCATCAACACGCCCACGGCCAACCAGATGGGAATGTAGGTCAACCACTCGGATGCCCCGATGCGCTCGCCCAGCAGCAGAGAGACGAACACCAGCAGCACCGGCTCTACATAGCCCAGCAAGCCAAACAAGCTGAACGGTACGCGACGGCTGGCCAAAATATAGCTGACCAGGGCGGCAGAACTAATGACACCCAAACCGATGACCAGGACGAACAACATCGGCCGCAACTCGAACTGGACTTTTAGGTGCTGGCCCGACTCACCCCAAAACACAAAGTAAAATGCCAGCGGGAGTGTGAGCAGCATGTCGCTCCACAGGCCAGCCAGTTGGTCCGTTTTCATGCGACGGCGCAAATAAAAATAAAACGGATAGCCCATGCACACGGCCAACGAGGCCCAAGAGAACCCGCCGACCCGAAGCAGTTCATGCACCACACCGATGGCGGCGCAGGCCGCGGCCAGTTTCTGAAATGAACTCAGGCGTTCACCGTACACCAGTTTACCCATCGCGATCAGCGCCAGTGGCAGCATGAAATAGCCCAGCGACACTTCCAGAGCCTTGCCATGGGAAGGCGCCCACATGAATAGCCAGAGTTGCAAGCCCAGCAAGGCTGAGGAGGTGGGCAATGTGAGCCAAAGTACAGGTTCCCGGCGCAACCGGTGCAACAGGTCCTGAAGTTGGCGGGTTTCGCCAAGCAGCACAATCATCAAGCCCATGATGGGTACGGTCAGCAGCATGCGCCAACCGAAGATTTGCTCACTGCTCAACGGGTGTAACAAGGAGGTGTAGTAATACATCAACCCAAACAGGGATGATGCCAATACCGAATAGACAACCCCCCGAACCATGTTCAATTCACCCCTGTGACTGGCATCAACAACGTGTGCGGATTATCGCAGACCTTTCATCACCAGCCGCAGAATTTCGCCAACTTCCGCGCTCAGTTTTGGAATGCTGAGCGGTTTCTCAGCCATCAGCCAGTCGGCCAACAATTCGTTGAGGCCGCCGACCAAGGCTACACACAACAAATGGTGGTTGCGTTGGGGCAATTCACCAAGGGCTGCCCGTTGCGCCATGAATTGCTCAAACAAACCCGCCATGGTGTTGATCGCATGTCGCCGCGCCCGTTCAACTGTCTCGCTGACCCCCACCACCTCCAGCACGCCCACGCGCGCTCGTCGCCGGTCTTTCAGGTAGTGTTTTACCATGGCTTTCACGCCCAGCTCAATTTGCTCATCCATGGACGCATGGTTGCTCAGAACCGCCTGCAGTACCCCGGCGCTCAAGTCCTGAAGAATGTCGTTGTACACCGCCATCAGCAAAGCTTCGCGGTTGGGAAACAGCTCGTAAAAATGCCGGGCGGTGACTTTGGCCTCCGAGCACAGCGCTTCAATGGTGGTGCTGGCATAACCCCGTGTGCCGAACAAGGCCAGACCTGCTTCCTTCAAGCGCTGGCCGCGTTCATCGGCCCGGGTGGCGGAATCCTGTCCGCGGTACACCCGTTTTGAGGCGGAAAGAGCGTGTGAGGTCATGGTATATTGTGACAAGATATCTTGTCGAATAACAAATCGATTGCAGTGTACGGCTCAACCGCTGCGTCAAACAATCCGCATTGTTCTGTATTTCACTGCCACGTTCCGGAACAGGAGGCAAACCATGGCCGTTATCACCAACCATGCGCCATTCGCGCTCACCAAAGCTGTTCACCATTTTGACGGTACACGGGACGCTGCACGCCCCATGGACCGTGTAGAGGCTGTTCGCCGCGCCGGTGAGGCATTTCGCAACGACATGCTGAAAAACCCCACGGTGCAGTTTTACAAAGCCATGGAACTGGTGCGCGTGCCATACCCCAGCAAGTTTGCTTACCTGAACGCCTATGCAGGTTTGGCGCCATTTGTTCACCTGTGCAACAAACTCTTCGTGATCCAGTTCAACACGGCCGAAGGCATTAAAACGCTGCTGGCCAGTCCATCGGACTGGGAGCACCAGCGCACCACCCCATTTTTTGCCCACCTGGACCAAAAAGCCGGGCCCTTGGTGCCAGTGATGGAAGCCTTGGTCTTGCGCAAAACCAATACGGTGCTGGGTGCTCTGGCCAGCCTGGGGTTGCAGCCTGAACAGGTGGATTACATCACCTACGACCACCTGCATACGCAAAACCTGACCCGTTGGTTGGGCTCACTGCATGAGCCTGGTTTGTTTCCCAACGCCAAGTTGTTGGTGATGAAAGAAGAGTGGGCCAGCGCACAGGGTTTAATCCCTTGGCAAAACCAGTGGTATTGTCCGGGCGGTATCACCGGTATTCCGGAAAGCCGGGTTATTCAGCTAGAGGGCAGCGTTTTCTTGGGTGATGGTTCTGTGGCTTTGGTTCGCACCAAAGGCCACACCGAGGGCAATCATTCGATTGTGGTCAACACGCCGCAGGGCATTTTGGTGACCAGCGAAAATGGAGTGAGTCTTGATGCGTATGCGCCGGCGCATTCCCGCATTCCGGGATTGGCCGACTATGCCGCACGGACAGGTGCCGAGGTCATCATCAACGGCAACACGCAGGAGTATGTGGTGGATCAGTACATTTCCATGGTGCAGGAAAAAGCCATGGCGGGGCCTTGTTTTCTGGATGCGCGTTTCCCCAATGTCATGCCATCGTCTGAATCGGCTGGCCATTGGTTATTTCCAGGTACGGCACCCACACTGCGCATGGGTGAATTCCACAGCGGTCAACTCATATCAACCCCTGAATTGAAAAAGGCAGCCTGATGAGGAATTTTGTGGTCACTGGTGCTGCTTCAGGCATCGGTCATGCATTGGTGATTGCATTGCTGGAGCAGGGCCATCGAGTGTGTGCTTGCGACATCAATGCCGCTGGCCTTGACGCTTTGAAGCGTCATGCGGATGCCCATCAGCTCCGCCTGGCGACGCTGGATGTTCGGGATGCCCAAGCTTGGCAATCATTGTTGGACTCGGTGGTTCACGACTGGGGCATATTGGATGTGCTGTGCAATGTGGCCGGCGTATTGAAAGAAAATTGGGTGCACGAGGCCACGCCAGCCGAGGTGGATTTTCATCTGGACATCAATGTAAAGGGCACAGTATTTGGCGTGCAGGCGGCTGTAAAACACATGATGCCGAATCATGCAGGACACATCATCAACATTGCCTCCCTGGCTGGTTTGTCGCCGGTACCTGGCCTTAGCTTATACAGCGCCAGCAAATTTGCGGTGCGGGGATATTCCTTGAGTGCAGCGCTCGAGCTGGCGCCCCATGGCATCGCCGTCACCACCATTTGCCCCGACGCGGTCCAAACCCCGATGCTGGACATTCAGTTGGGTAAACCTCAAACCGAGTTGACCTTTTCCGGACCCCGAGCGCTCCGGGCAGATGAAGTGGTGGCGGCCATTTTGAAAGCACTCGATACCCAGTGTGTGGAGATTGCGTTGCCCGCTTGGCGCGGGGCGACGGCCAAGCTGGCGTCCATGGCGCCCAACTGGAGTGCCAAAGCCTTGGGGTTGTTCAAAAGGGCAGGGCGCCGTCGGCAACAAAAAATTCAGGCGGGCTGGTCTTCCACAAAAAAGTGACCCTTATTTGTCCACCAAATGTGTTGATAACTGTGTCCACCATTGTGGATAACCGTTGGAAGTGGTTGAGCAGCAGGGCTTTTCTTTAACTTGATTAAAAAGTGGGCTTATCGCGCTTCGCGATGCTTGAGCAGCAGCTCCAACGCCTCGTTGGGGTGCCGCCTCGGGCTGGTGATGGCGTAAAAATATTCCGCCAACTGGTCTGAAAACCCGACCCGCTGAAGCAGGCCAGATTTCAACTCATCCTGCACCACCACCTCGGGCAGTAAAGCCAACCAGCCACTGTCGCGTGCAATCAGGCGCAGCATGGCCATGTCGTCAATTTCTGCACGCAGTCGGGGTTTCACCCCAGCGGCCAGGCACAAGGCATCAAATTGCGCGCGCAGGGAGTGGCGGGGGCCGGGCAGGGCCATGTCCAGGTCTTGCAGGTCCTCTGGAATTCGCAACGTCACATGTTTCCAGCGTTTGGCAGGGCCCACCAAGCTGATGGTCTGGCTACCCAAAAATTGGCAGTGTAGCGGGCGGTTGGGGTCGGTCGGCACCGCTTCATTGGCCAGCACCACATCCAATTGGTGCTGCAGCAAGCGGTCCAGCAAATCATTCAATAGTCCCGACTCGATGGTCAACGTCACCTTTGGGTTGGCCAACAAGGGGCGAATCCAGTTTTCCTGATAATTTCGGGACAGGGTAGCCACGCTGCCCACACGAAGCCGAATCATGCCCTCACTGCGCCCCTCCAGGCGCCCCAACAATTCCTGCCCCAGTCCAAAAATATTGTCGGCATAGGCCAGCACAATCTGGCCGATTTCTGTCAGCTTTAATCGCCGGTTTTCCCGCTGAAACAGGGCTTCTCCCAACCGCTCTTCGAGTTGTCGAATTTGGGCCGACAAGGCCGACTGTGAGGTATGTAATTCCCGCGCTGCTTGCGTGAGGTGCCCTGTTTTGGCCACCCGCCAAAAGTAAAACAGGTGGTGAAAATTGAGTTGCTCGAGATTCATTGTTCTTCTAAATCGATGAAAAAGTTCTGATCATTGTATTTTACAGAACAAGAAAAGGCCATCATCATGGCGCCTGTTGCATTGCAGAACATCACCATGATCACACTCACTGTTTTGGCTTGGTTTTTGGGCATGGCGCCTACCCTGGCCATGCTCGCCGCCTGTGGATGGATGGCTGGACCAGCGCGTTCTCCCCGCCAGGCCTGGCGCTGCTTTTCCACGCTGTCGACGCTTGGACTGGCGTGCAGTCTGGGTGGGTTGATGTTGCCCGGCGGCGAAGTGTGGTGGTTGTTCCAACGGTCTGCGCAACAAGCTTGGATGGCGCCGTTGGTTCAAGGCCTGGGCACAGTCATTGGTGTATTCTCTGCCCGTTATTTACAAGGCGAGCCCGGTCAGCGGCGCTACGCGCTGGCCTTGGCAGGTCTACTGGCCGCAGTTCAATGTCTGTTGCTCGCTGACCATTGGTTGGTGCTCATCGGCAGTTGGGCACTGGTCGGTGTCATTTTGCGGCGGCTTCTGTGTTTTTATCCCGAGCGTCCATTTGCTCAATTGGCCGCGCACAAAAAGCAAATTGCGGACCGTTTGGCCGACGTTTGCCTGATTGCGTGTGCTGGCTTGGTCTGGTGGTCGACCGGCACGTTGCGTTTATCCGGGCTTGATGCTTACTTGTTGAGCCACAGCCCTGACGCTGCCTTGGTGTGGGCAACCTTACTATTGGCCGTTGCTGTCGTGTTACGTACAGCGCTTTTTCCGGTTCACGGTTGGCTGATTCAAGTCATGGAAGCGCCCACGCCGGTCTCGGCGATGTTACATGCTGGTGTTGTGAACCTATCCGGCTTCGTTCTGATTCGCTTGTCCACATTGCTCAGTTCAGTCCCTGCTGCACAAACCCTGCTGGTGTTTATGGGCTTGTTAACCGCCGTGCTGGCTGGCTTGGTGATGCTGACCCGCATCACCATCAAGGTGCGCTTGGCCTGGTCCACGGTGGCCCAAATGGGGTTCATGGTGGTGGAGTGTGGTCTAGGGTTGTATTCACTGGCTGCCTTGCATCTCATCGGTCATTCGCTCTACAAGGCCCATGCATTCCTGTCGGCGTCCAGTGTGGTGCAGTCTACACGGGTGCAGTTGTTGCAAGGGCAGCAGTCCATTTGGCGCCCCAGCCTGGTGTTGGCCGCACCGTTGGCGCTTGGCTTGGTGGCTTGTGTGCAATGGTGGTCTGCAGTTTGGTTTGCGCCGGTCCATTGGCCCTGGTGGTGGAGCGGCGTGCTAAGCCTGGCCTGGGCTCCCCTGTTGTGGCTTCCCAGGGCTGTACACGAGCCGCTTCGGTCAAGCCTGCACGGGTTGCTGACCGGCAGTGTGCTCGTGGCTGTGCTGACCTGGATTGCTTCGCTGGCCCATGGTCTGGGCTTCGGTACGTTGGATCAGCCCGTGCAGTCTCTCGGGCCATGGGTGCTGCTCGGCATGGCATTGCTTTACATCCTGCTGCTTGCATTGCAGTTGGGGTGGTCGGGCATGCATGTCTTTCGACGCTGGAGTTATGCCGGCTTTTACGTGGACGAATACTTCACCCGTTTGGCGCTTCGTTTTTGGCCAACTGCCTGGGGTTCCAATGCCGCCACGCGCAGCAAATAAGGATGTTTCAAGATGAATACAATCACCGACCCCACCCAACTGTATGCCAGTTACTTTGCCCAACAGGGCTGGACGGATACTGAACAGCAGGCTTTGGATGAGGCTGTGCAGCGCGCTTGTGGTGCAATCGCTCCCACCTGGCCATTGGACCAGGCCATCGCCGTCAACCCGCATTGGCAACGCATCGGCAGGCCGCTGCGCGAGGTGGCGGCGCGCATGGCCGTGCTGGCGGGTATTCGAGTGTTGCCGTCTCGCGTGGAAATTCACAAAGCCTGGCAGGCGGAACGCATTGTGCTTGCAGATTTGCAGTGGGCGATTGCACACACTGACCCAGATTCAGAAATGCCGCTGGATGCGCAGCAATGCCTGGATATGCTAGGTCATCAGCCTTTGGATGTGGCGCAACTGCCCTTGTTGATTGATGTGCTGGACGATGATCCATTACGCCACACACGTCTGTCGTGGCGTGAAGCCATTTCCCACCAAGTGAGCCAAACCTGTGCAGCCTATTTCGACCGTCAACAGGCTGATTGGCAACCTGAACGCAGCGGCGGTTTGTATGCGTTCTGGCGGGAAACGCTCACCCATGACCATGGCATTGGCGTGTTGATGGGCCTGCCTCACATGGGCCGCAGTCTGAGTGCTTTGCCGGCCACTTGGCAGGACGCCGAGCGCTGGGTGGTGCAACGCTTGGGGTTGCCGAAAGCTGTGTGGGCTGACTATCTGGAATCGGTGTTGCTGACGGTTCAGGGCTGGGCGTCTTGGTGCGCCTACCTGGGCTGGCAAGCTGGACTCAAGGGGGAGCAGGACCCTCACCTGCGTGAGTTGCTGGCCATTCGCCTGGCTTGGGGTGTGATATTGCTGGAATGCAAACACGATGCGGCCACCGAGCGGGCCTTTGCCGCATTAAAGGCGGATTGGCTTCATGCCCCTGAGCGTATACAGGCTGCTCAGCAGGCCTTGTGGGTGGATGAGGTTTGGCAAACAGCCATGGACAAGGCCTACCAGCGGGGCTTGGTTCGTACGCTCAGCACCCATCCGGCTCACGGAGTGAGCCCGGTGGCTGTGCAGGCTGCGTTTTGTATTGATGTACGCAGCGAGCCATTTCGCCGGGCACTGGAGCAGCAAAACCCAGCCATTCAAACGCTGGGTTTTGCGGGTTTTTTTGGTTTGCCGGTGGCTTACAACCCATTGGGTTCAACACTTCAACGGCCCCAATTGCCCGGCTTATTGGCACCCACCCTGTGTGTGTCGGACGAGATCGAATACCCGCAGTCCACACCGGACAACATCCGCAAATCCACTGAGCAGGCTGGGCAAGCACGTCAACGGGGGTTGCAGCGCCTGGCGCAGTGGGGTGCGGCCAGCCGTTGGCCTGGTGCGGCATACTCCTATGTGGAGGCCGCAGGCGTTGGCTATTTGGGCAAGCTCGGGCGTTGGTTGCGGCCCAGTGACGCAGCACGTCAAAGCGATGACCTTATTGGCCTGCCATCCCGTTATCGGGCCTATTGCCGGCCGGGTTTACAAACCATGGATTCGGTGGCACAGGTCGATTTGGCGGCGCGTATTCTGACTGCGATGGGCCTGACCCAGCAGCTCGCCCCGTGGGTATTGTTGGTGGGCCATGGTAGCCAAACCAGCAACAATGCCCACGCTGCCGCGTTGGACTGCGGCGCTTGCTGTGGCCAGTCGGGCGAGGTCAATGCCCGGGCGCTGGCCCGCCTGCTGAACCGGGCGGATGTACGCCAAGGGTTGGCCCAGCGGGGGTTGCCCATTCCCGCCAATACCCGGTTTGTGGGTGCCTTGCACAACACCACCACCGATGAATTGCAGGCCTTTGATCTGGATTTGTTGCCACCCGAGGCCTTGGCCGAGTGGCAGCGTGTGCAAGCCGATTTCCAAGCCGCTGGTGATGTGGTTCGCCGGCAGCGTGCAGCCAGACTGGGTTTGCCCACCGATGCGCCGGCTCAAAGCCTGTTGCAACGTTTTCGCCGCCGCGCCAATGATGGCGCTCAAACGCGCCCTGAGTGGGGTTTGGCGGGCAATGCGGCTTTCATCATGGCACCGCGCAGTCGCACCCGCGGTTTGGATTTGCAAGGCCGCGTGTTTTTGCACGACTACGACCCGGTGCAAGACCTGGACCGCAGTCTGCTTGAACTGCTCATGACAGCTCCGATGTTGGTGACTCACTGGATCAATTGGCAATACCATGCCTCCACCTGTGATCCCCAACGTTTGGGCAGCGGCAACAAATTGCTGCACAACGTGGTGGGTGGGCATATTGGCGTGTTTGAAGGCAATGGCGGTGACCTGCGGATTGGTTTGTCCACCCAATCCTTGCATGATGGGCAGCGCTGGGTTCATGACCCCGTTCGACTCACTGTGGTGATTGATGCCCCAGCAGAGGCCATCGATGCCATCCTGTACAAACACGCTGTGGTCAGCCAGTTGGTGGACAACGGTTGGTTACACCTGTGGCGGTTTGCAGGCAGCAGCGGTCTGGAAATGCGCGTTGGGCAATCTTGGCAGGTCGTGGGGTAATCCCACCCAACAACAAAAAGGCCACCGCTGGGGTGGCCTTTTAATTTCAATTGGTGGTGGGGTGGTACCCCGCATCAAACGACTATTGAAAGTACGGAATCGAAGCGCTGCGGGTTGCTGCGAACCGGAGCGAAAAGCCTGCCCGATTGTAGACCTGCAAGCAGGTTTCTCAGCCATGCTGGTCGCCGGAAACGGGCATCAAGCTCGTCTGCGATGGGATGTCGGTTCAATTCCCAAACCCTGAATCGAACCCGTGTCCGCACGGTAGTTCAAACGGTGGGCTCGGCGGCTGCGTCATTGTCGGTGGCGGGGTCGGTGAGCCGCCGAATCGTCAGTGCACAGCGTTGCTCAATCAAGGTATTGATTTGCTCAACCACGACATTGCCAGCAAAACTTTGTCCGGGGTCAAACTGGAGCTTGCGCGCCGTGGCGGGCAGTAGTTTTGTCAGGTCCAAATGCGCCGTTTGGCCTGCGTCAGTTTCCCGGCAGTCTCCAGCCGTACATACACCAAACGCTTCTGGTCATCCACCGCGTCGCAACTCCCTGACACCCCGGCCCAGCTTGCGGCGCAACAGGGCCCGCAGGGTCACCCCATCCGAGTACCCGACCTGTGCGGCGACTTGGTCGACGCTCGCGTTTCCGGTGCGCAAGAGATGCACGGCATGCTCCACGCGCAGGTCCTGGAAATACGACAGCGGTGTCTTGCCCAAAACGCTTTGCAGCCGCCGCGCCAAGGTGCGCTCGCTTGTGTCCACGGCGCTGGCCGCCTCGGCCAGCGAGAACCCCTTCGCGAGCTGACGTCTGGCCCAGCACTCGAAGCGCTCCACCATCGGGTCGGCATGTGCAAGGTGGTCGGGAATCACGAACTCGGCTTGCGAACTGCGTGCCTCGACCAGCAGATAGCGTGCCACCAGGGCCGCCAGCGCTGGACTGCGCCCCCGGATGATGCGCAAGGCCAAGTCGACATGGGCCAAAGCGGCACCCGCGGTAGTGAAGCGTGTCGAGTTCACGATCATGCGTGACTCGTCCAGCGTGACGTTCGGATAGCGCTGCCGAAACATCGGCCCCAGCCACCATGACGTCGTCGCACGATGCCCATCAAGCAGGCCACTCTCTGCAAGCAAGAAACTACCGGAGCAGGCGGCACCAAGGTGCGCGCCAGCGGTGGACCACTGCTGTAGCATGGCGACCGCATCGGGCACGTCGGGGCGTGTGAGCCGAGCCGAGAGCGTGTCAGGCATCTTGTCACCAAACGCGGGCACGAGCACGACGCCTGGTTCCGGCACACCACGCGCAGTGACCACGGGGACCGTCAAGCCTTGCGCAGTTCGGATGCGACGCCGCACGCCCACCAGCGTGAGCTCTATGTGCGCGGGAGCCTGTGGCAGCGAGCCCGACATCGCATTGGCCAAGCCCACTGTGTCAGTGAGCGCCGCAAGCCCCAGATCAAACACGCCATCACAAACAAGGATGTGGAGTTTCATGGCAACAATGATATCAAAGTTGTCATTATTGCCTATGGAGATGGCTGTCATGAAGATCTAGACTGCAGGCTCGTAAATCCCTTCACCCACTTTTCTATTTACCCAAAGGAATACAGCATGACCAAGCTCGCCCTGTTTGTTCGCCTCGAAGCTAAACCCGGCCAGGAGGCTGCGCTTGCCGACTTCTTGGCCAGTGCACTGCCGCTCGCCAACGCCGAGTCCGGCACCACGGCCTGGTTCGCATTGAAGTTTGGCCCTTCGACGTTCGGTGTGTTCGATGCCTTTGCCGATGAGGCAGGTCGCCAAGCACATCTGAACGGCCAGATCGCCGCGGCCTTGATGGCCAACGCCGCGACCTTGCTCAGTTCTCCGCCCAATATCGAGAAGGTCGAACTGCTTGCAGCCAAACTGCCTGCATGACAACCCGGCCTTGACCCAATCAGGTCACGCTGCAGGATGGGGTCACACGGCCCTACGCAGCGATCCCCCTCCAATTGCACTTGCCCAGGGAGCTACCTTCCACAGCGATTGGGGGGGGGCAATATTGCAGCCAGAACTTCCAAGCTGTGTCAGCAAGCAGGGGCAGCATCAGGGCGAGCTGAGATGTTCCGATTCGTCGGGTAACCCTTTGATCTGTATGGGCCTGCGTTGCGGACTTCGGGCCAATTTCAGGGAGCGAGGTCGGAGCGAGGAATGGCCAGGAGAGAATGAAATGTGGCCCGGAACGGGCAATTCGGGCGGCGGGCGAAGTCCGCAGGCTTCCGCAGGAGCCCCCAAGAACACGCGGGAACCGGCGCGATCAGGCAAGAAAAAACCCCAACCGAGAACGGTTGGGGTTTCATTATTGGTGGAGCCGGGGGGAATTGAACCCCCGTCCGCAAATCCTCCACTACCAGTTCTACGTGTGTAGTCGTCTTATTTGGTTTTAACGGTCTCGGTCGGGAAGCGACACCCTACCGACACCGCGAGTCGCTTGATTTAGCCCTGATTGTCGCAACCCCATCCAGAGCGATCTGATGTGCGATGACCCCACCGCAGGTTTGACCCTGCCCAGCCCATCAGCAAGCTGGTGTGAGGACTAGCGGCCCTTAGGCTGCTAGTGCAAACTGTTCGTCGTTTGCGTTTAAAGTTTTCCAGATGGATTAACGAGGTCACTGGTCCTCGACACGCCCTAATAGCTTCGCAATCCACGTCGAAACCGGATCGGCCCCAAGGGATAGCCAGTATATGGGGCTTACCCCCCAAAAAACAAGACGCGGACCCAAATCCTCAGTTTGCTTCAATGTCGATTGCTTCGACGTACACCACTTCGCAAGCGCCATCACCACTGTCGTCCCGTCGCAGTGAACTGCGCCAACGCCAGCCGTCCGGTGAGTTCACCTCCACCAAGAAGCCCTTGAGTCGCACCATCTGATGACGCCTGACATGCTTCAAAATATTGCGCACAGCATCATTGGCCGGAATCATGTGCATATTTGCAGAGGATTCCAGTATTTCCTGCTGTGGCAAGGGTGGCTCTCCTGCCCAGTGATAAAAATACCAGCGCCCCGATTGAGACACATCCATCCGCTCGTAATACACTGGGTCTGCCATTCGTCCCCAGGCCAAGGCCAAATCAACTGGAGCAATAACCGCCGCTCTGTCAAAGCGGTACTGCTCGACCGACAAAACACGGGCCCGGATTGTGAATCGAGCCAATGGGGTGATGGTGTGGTTGTTGTCAGTAAAAGGCGGGATGTTTGTGGGAGACTGCTCAGGGACTTTTTTGAACTGAATGCCAGACAATGGCTGTTGCTGGTGCTTGATGTCGTTGATGGTCACCCCATGCTGGTATAAGTTGTAGCCCAATACGGTCAGAGCAATCAGAACAATCGTTTTTGGCTTCACCTGGGCCCCAGACCGCTGTTAACAAGTCGAATCCACAGTTTGGTGAGGTGTTTCAGTGTTGACTACACCCGTTCGGGCATCAACCCAGGGTTACGGATTCAGTCTATCGACCGTTGAAGTTCGTTCACCCAGCGTTGCAACTCCTGCGTGCTGTGCACCAGTACGTCGGCCTTCCAAGCCTCGATGGTGCTGGCAATGTATCCATAACCCGCTGCAACGGTGAGCATCCCGGCCTCTCGCCCGGCGACAATGTCACGTTCGTCGTCACCGATCATGGCGCACGCTGATGGGGGTAGATTCATACGTGACGCAGCCAACAGGCAGGGTGCTGGCGATGGTTTGGCGGCTGAAGCGGTATCGCCGCCGATCAGCACTTCACAGGCGCCGAGCAACCCAAGTTCATTCAATAGTTTTTCAGCCAGGTAAAACGGTTTGTTGGTCACAACCCCCCATCGCAGTCCTTTGGCCTCCAAACCGTCCAGCAATGGCCGAATACCGGCGTAAACGGCACTTTCGCTGGCTATTCGGGCCTCGTAACGTTCCAAGAATTCCGCCCGGAAAGCGGGGAAATCGGCAAACGATGGTTCCAGGCCAAAACCGACCTTCAACAGGGCCCTGGCCCCACCTGAGGCAAGATGTTGCATGGCTGAAAGGGGTGTGACGTCCAGCCCCCGATCACTTTGCATGTCCTGAATGGTTCCACACAGGTCAGGCGCAGTGTCCACCAATGTGCCATCCAGATCAAACAGCAGGGCTGCGATCATCATGCGGGCTTGTGGCAAGCGATCATGTAATTCACATCCGTATCGCGGGCCAGTTTGTAGATTTTGGTGATCGGGTTGTAGGTCAAACCGATGATCTCCGTGGTGTCCAACCCCGCGCGGCGAGTGTACTGGGCCAATTCCGACGGTTTGATGAATTTTTCGTAGGCATGGGTGCCTTTGGGCAACAACTGCAACACATACTCGGCGCCCACAATTGCAAACATGAAGCTTTTTGGGTTGCGGTTGATGGTGGAGAAAAACAGCCATCCACCCGGTTTGCACAGCTCTGCGCAGGCTTGTACGGTTTGTGCTGGGTCGGGTACATGCTCCAGCATTTCCAGGCAAGTCACCACATCGAACTGGCTCTGTTGTTCTTGCGCCAATTGTTCTGCAGACACAGCCCGATAGGTCAGGTTCTGAACACCAGTTTCAAGTTTGTGTAACTCAGCCACTTTGAGCGATTTGTCGGCCAGGTCGATGCCCAGAACCTGTGCGCCTCTCCGAGCCATGCTTTCAGCCAGAATACCTCCGCCACAGCCCACATCCAGAACCGTTTTACCGTTCAAACCGGCTCGCTCATCAATCCAGTTCAAACGAAGAGGGTTGATTTGGTGCAGTGGTCGAAATTCACTGTTGGGGTCCCACCATTTGCTGGCCAGTGCCGAGAACTTGGCCAATTCCGTGGGGTCCACATTCGTGCTGGGTTGTGTGCTGGTGTTGCTGCTCATGACAAAACAGTAAAGGGCTGCTCAAGGCGATCAGTGTAACCGATGACAACAATAAAAAAGCCCGGCCGAAGCCGGGCTTTTCAAGGCAGAACCTTTGGGTGGCGATTACTTGGCCACTTTCTGGGTTACGTTGAATTCGATTTCAACGCGACGGTTCTTGGCGCGGCCGTCCTTGGTCTTGTTATCAGCGATAGGCTGGCTTTCGCCCATGCCCTTGATGGTGATCTTGTCAGCAGCAACGCCCTTGGACACCATGTAGTCTTTAACGGCCTGGGCACGACGCTCAGACAGCTTCTGGTTGTAGGCGTCGGTACCGATGGAGTCGGTGTGGCCGATGGCGATCACGCTGTTCAGAGTCACGTCACCCAGTTTCTGGATTTCGCTGTCAATGCGTGTCTTGCCGCCTGGCTTCAGGGTGGCCTTGTCGAAGTCGAAGTACGCGTCAGCTTCCAGCGTTACTTTGCTGATTTGTGGCTGGGGAGCGGGCGCTGGTGCGGGTGCAGGAGCAGGCTTCACAGGAGCGGGCGCTGGTGCGGCTTTCTTGGGCAGCAGGTCAGGGTCGCATTCTGCAACGGCCAAAGCGGCGGTGAAGTAGCTGGTGCGCAGGCACTCGCCGGAGCCGTCTTTCACAATTTTGCCTTGTGCATCAACCACGTAGCCAGACAGGGCTTCGTTTTTGTCGGTGGTGTGGGCCACAGCGGCGGTGGACGCGCTGCCTACAGCGACGGCCAGCAGCACTTGTGTGAGAGTCGACATTTTTTTCATTGTAGCTCCTTGGGAAAGAATAGGGATTCAAGTCGGAAAGCATTTTACAGCAGGCAATGTCACGGTAACCAGCTTATCGCCCGACTTTCTCGACACGAGTCTGCCACACTCGCTGTGTTTTTCGCAGGATTTCAGGCAGCAATTGTGCTGCTGCCCCTTGAAGTTGTTGCGCTCGCACAACTTGCCGGCCATTCACCCAAACGTCCTGAACATCGCGCGCTGCACCGCTGTAGGCCAATTTGGAGACCAAATTGTGAATGGGCAGTTGGTGTGGGTGAAGGTCGATATTGACCGTGATTAAATCAGCCAAAAAGCCAGGGGCGATTTGTCCGATGTGGTTTTCCAGGCCCAGGGCCCTGGCTGCATCCACTGTCCACGACTGAATGAGTCGATGCGCAGGCCACACTGTGGCGTCGCCACTGCTGCCTTTTGCCAGCAGGGAGGCCAAACGGCCTTCTTCCCACAGATCCAGCTTGTTGTTGCTGGCTGCGCCATCCGTGCCGACCACCACATTGACCCCTGCCGCCAGGGCTTTGGCCGTGGGGGCTAGTCCACTGGCCAGCTTGAGGTTGGAGCTTGGGCAGTGCACCAGCGAACTGCCAGCCTTTGCCATGCAGGCCAATTCTCGATCGCTCAAATGAACACCATGCACCACCAACAGGCGCTCATTGATGAGGCCCAAGCGCTCAAAGCGTTCAAAGGGCCGTTCACCGTGGCGGCTTACTGCATCGCTCACTTCGCTGGCCGTCTCGTGCAGGTGGCAGTGTATGGGCAGGTCTAGTTCTTCGGCCAGCGTGGCCAAATGCGCAAAGGTTTCGTCACTCACGGTGTAGGGAGCATGGGGCGCCACAGCCCAATGCACGGTGGGTTCATCCCGGTATTTGTCGCGTGCTTGAAGGCCCAGCTCAATGTATTGGCGGGGTTCCGCCGCGTAGCGGGTTGGAAATTCAATCACGGTGATACCCGCCACCACTCGTGCACCCACATCCAGCGCAGCTTGCACGGTTTGTTCGGGGTAAAAGTACATGTCATTGAAAGTGGTGGTGCCACCCAGCAGCATTTCAGCCGCAGCCAGCACGGCGCCGTCGTATACAAATTCACCATCGGCCAGCTCGCCCTCCAGTGGCCAAATTCGGGTTTGAAGCCAGTCATGAAGGGCCAGGTCATCGGCTGCACCCCGCAACAGGTTCATGGCCGCGTGGGTGTGGCAGTTGATCAAGCCGGGCATCAGGGCCTGGTGGGGCAGTTCAACCATGTCTGCCTGCGGAAACGCGTGGGTGAGTTCTTCCCGAGTACCCACCTGCACAATTCGATCCTGGTCAATTAAAACACACGTGTTTTCAAGTACTTCGACTGTGGGGTGGGTTTGAATCACGTGGCGGGGCGCGAGGATTTGCATGGTTGGCATCTAGTTGGGTGTGAACGCACCGGGGTGCTGCGAAGCCCTGATTTTGGCTGATACAATCAAAAGCTTGCAAGCATGGCTTCACGCCGGTCCCGCAGGGTCGGCACCCAACGCCTGTTCAACTGTTCCAGTCATTCAAAATACACACAACACACATGGATTCATTTGCAAAGGAAACGCTCCCCATCAGCCTTGAGGAGGAGATGCGGCGTTCTTATCTGGATTACGCCATGAGCGTGATCGTGGGGCGGGCCTTGCCCGATGTGCGCGATGGCTTGAAGCCTGTGCATCGGCGTGTGCTGTTTGCCATGCATGAATTGAACAACGACTGGAACCGGGCCTATAAAAAATCAGCGCGTATCGTGGGTGACGTGATCGGTAAATACCACCCCCATGGTGACTCCGCCGTGTACGACACCATTGTTCGAATGGCGCAGGACTTTTCCCTGCGCTACACGCTGGTGGATGGCCAAGGTAACTTCGGTTCGATTGACGGCGATAACGCAGCGGCCATGCGTTACACCGAAATTCGCCTGGACAAAATTGCCCATGAAATGCTGCTCGACATCGACAAGGAAACCGTTGATTTCGGCCCCAACTACGACGGCAGTGAAAAGGAACCCAAGGTGCTGCCTGCACGCTTGCCCAACCTGCTGATCAACGGTTCATCCGGCATTGCGGTGGGCATGGCCACCAACATGGCACCCCACAACTTGAAGGAAGTGGTGGCTGCTTGTCTGCATGCGATTGATCACCCGGATTGCACGGTGGATGATCTGATCGAATTCATCCCGGCTCCCGATTTTCCGACTGCTGGCATCATTTACGGCATTGCTGGGGTGCGCGAAGGATATCGCACTGGGCGCGGCCGCGTGGTGATGCGGGCCAAAACCCATTTTGAAGACATTGACCGCGGTAATCGTGTGGCCATCATTGTCGACGAGCTGCCCTATCAGGTGAACAAGAAAAGCCTGTTGGAGCGAATCGCTGAGCTGGTGTCCGAAAAGAAAATGGAAGGCATTTCCGACATCCGGGATGAGTCTGACAAAGACGGCGTGCGGGTGGTGATTGAGTTGAAACGGGGTGAAGTGCCCGAAGTGGTGCTGAACAACCTGTACAAAAACACGCAATTGCAGGACACCTTCGGCATCAACATGGTGGCCTTGGTGGACGGGCAGCCCAAGTTGCTCAACCTGCGCGAATTGATTGTTTACTTCCTGCAGCACCGTCGCGAAGTCGTAACACGCCGCACGGTGTTTGACCTGCGCAAGGCCCGCGAGCGTGGCCATGTGCTGGAGGGCTTGGCCGTGGCGCTGGCCAACATCGATGAATTCATCGCCATCATCAAGGCTGCACCCACACCGCCTGTGGCCAAGGCCGAGTTGCTGGCCCGAGGGTGGGATTCTTCCCTGGTTCGGGAAATGTTGAGCCGCACTGAGCTGGCTGATGCCGGTGGCGCAAAAGCTTTCCGTCCGGAAGGCCTGCCGGCACGACTGGGCTTGCAGGACGACGGCTTGTATCACTTGAGTGATGAGCAGGCGCAAGAAATTTTGCAGATGCGTCTTCAGCGCCTGACCGGGCTTGAGCAGGACAAGATCATCAATGAATACAAGGAAGTGATTGATCAGATTGCAGACCTGCTGGATATTTTGAGCAAACCAGCGCGTATCAATCAGATCATCAAGGATGAACTGACCGGTATCAGCAATGAATTTTCCGATGGCCGTCGTTCAACCATCGAGTTCAACGCGACCGAGCTGGGTACCGAAGACTTGATCACCCCACAAGACATGGTGGTGACACTGTCCCATTCCGGTTATGTGAAGAGCCAGCCGCTGACCGAATACCGTGCGCAAAAGCGCGGAGGCCGGGGCAAGCAAGCGGCAGCGACCAAGGAAGACGACTGGATCGACTATCTGGTGGTGGCCAATACACATGACACCATCCTGTGCTTCAGCAATGCGGGCCGGGTGTACTGGTTGAAAGTGTACGAGGTGCCACAAGGTTCGCGCACTTCACGCGGTCGCCCCATCATCAATATGCTACCGCTGGAGGAGGGTGAAAAAATAACCACCATCCTGCCAGTCAAAGAATTTGAGGATGAAAAATACGTGTTCATGGCCACCAGCCTGGGCACCGTTAAAAAGTCCAAGCTCAGCGACTTCTCCCGCCCGATGAAGCGCGGCATTATCGCGGTGAATCTGGACGAAGGCGACTACCTGATTGGCGCGGCGATGACCGATGGCCAGCACGATGTCATGCTGTTCTCCGATTCCGGCAAGGCCGTTCGCTTTGACGAAAATGATGTACGCGCCATGGGCCGCAATGCCCGTGGTGTTCGTGGCATGAATCTGGAAGAGGGCCAGCGCGTGATCGCGCTGCTGGTGGCCGAGCATGAAGGGCAGTCTGTGCTCACAGCCACACAAAATGGCTACGGCAAGCGGACCCCAGTGGCTGAATACACACGCCATGGCCGAGGCACCAAGGGCATGATTGCCATTCAAACCTCCGAACGGAATGGCAAAGTGGTGTCTGCCGTGCTGGTGGACCCGACTGACGAAATCATGTTGATCACCACGGGTGGTGTGTTGGTTCGCACCCGGGTGTCCGAAATCCGCGAAATGGGCCGCGCCACACAAGGCGTGACCTTGATCAGCGTGGATGAAGGCACATGGCTGAGCGGCTTGCAGCGCATTGTGGAGGGTGATGCTGAAGAGGAAGTCGACAGTGATGCTGACACAGGCTCAAGCGATGAGCCTGCAGAAGGTGTGTGATGAGCCGGGTCTGGAATTTTTCGGCAGGCCCCGCCGCGCTGCCTGAGTCTGTGCTGCAGCGCGCGGCTGCCGAAATGCTGGATTGGCAGGGCAAAGGCTTGTCGGTGATGGAAATGAGTCACCGCAGTCCTGAGTACATGGGTATTTTTGAGAAAACCCGTGCAGACTTCCGGGCACTGCTGAATGTGCCCGATAGCCACGAAGTGCTGTTCATGCAGGGTGGTGCGGTGGGCATGAATGCCATCATTCCACTGAATTTGCTGCAGGGCTTTGAGCAAGCGGCTTTCGTGAATACCGGTGCCTGGTCCAAAAAAACCAGCAAAGAATTTTCAAAATACGGCACCGCTCGTGTGGTGTTGGACAATGGGAATGCCGCAGCCGATGCCGCCGCCGGTGCCTATGTGCCCGATTGCGCACACCTGGCAGACAGGGTCAATGGCCAAAGCATGGCTTACCTGCACTTTTGCGACAATGAAACCATCGGTGGGGTGGAGTTCAATGGTCAGATCGAGAATCTGGCCAATGCGCTGGATTGCCCGTTGGTGGCCGATGTGTCGTCCAATATTCTGTCCCGCCAATTGGACGTGAGCCGTTATGGCGTGCTGTACGGTGGTGCCCAAAAAAATGTAGGGCCTGCCGGTGTCACCATTGTGGTGGTTCGAAAAGACCTGCTGGAGCGTGCACAACCCATTTGCCCATCCGCCTTTGAATTCAAGACCGTGGCCGACAACGGTTCCATGTACAACACGCCACCAACCTATTCCATTTACATTGCTGGATTGGTGTTTGAGTGGTTACTGGCCCAAGGTGGCGTTGCTTGGGCTGAACAGCAATCGCAGCTCAAGGCTGATGTGTTGTACAACCTGATCGACCACAGCAGCTTTTACCACTGCCCGGTGCGCAAGGCAGACCGGTCGCGCATGAACGTCCCGTTCACCTTGGCCGACGAGTCATTGAATGCCATGTTTCTGAGCAAAGCTGCTGAGCGTGGCTTGGTCCAGTTGAAGGGACATAAATCGGTGGGCGGCATGCGGGCATCCATCTACAACGCCATGCCACTGGAAGGTGTACAGGCGTTGGCTGCATTCATGCGCGAGTTTGAGCAAGAGGTGGCTTGACCATGGGCAACAGCGAAAAATCCGACGTCGACATCAACCAGGAACTGCTGAAGTTTCGGGATCAGATCGACGCCTTGGACTTGCAAATTTTAGGCTTGCTCAATCAGCGCGCGAGGCTGGCACAGGACATCGGCCATGTCAAAGCCAAAACCGATGCCCCCGTGATGCGCCCCGAGCGCGAGGCACAGGTGCTGGACAAGCTCACCAACGCCAATCAGGGGCCGTTGAGCGCCCCGCATGTCCGCACGCTGTTCAAAGAAATCATGTCGGCTTGTCGCTCCTTGGAACGTGAGGTTCACGTGGCATTCCTGGGGCCGCTGGGCACCTACAGTGAACAGGCTGTCTGGTCTTTCTTCGGCCATTGTGTACAGGCAGAGCCCGTGGAAACGATTGAAGAGGCATTTCGGCAACTGGATGCCGAGCAGGTGGACTTTGCCGTGGTGCCGGTGGAAAATTCGACAGAAGGATCAGTGGCCCGCACGCTGGACGCTCTGGTGGACAGTCATGCAAGCATTTGCGGTGAAGTGCAATTGCCAATTCATCATCAGTTGTTGACGCAAAGTGGCTCACTACAAGGCATTCAAAAAATCTGTGCGCATCCGCAGGCCTTGGCGCAATGCCGCAACTGGTTGGCTCAAAACGCACCGCAGATTCAGCAGGAAACCGTGTCCAGCAACGGCGCAGCCGCCAAGCTGGCCAGTGAAGACCCTACAGTGGCCGCAATCGCCGGACAAACAGCCCGTGAGCGGTACAGCCTAAAAGCGGTTCAAGAGCACATTCAGGACGATGCCAACAACACCACTCGTTTTTTGGTGTTGGGCAAGCAGCAGCCAGGCCCATCTGGCATCGACAAAACCAGCTTGGTGGCCTCCGTGCCCAATCAGCCGGGTGCTGTGTACAAAATGCTCGAGCCCATGAATGCCCAGAATGTATCCATGACACGGTTGGAGAGCAGGCCAGCCCGCACTGGCCGCTGGGAATATTATTTTTTTATCGATCTGCAGGGGCACCAGCAGGATGCGGCTGTGGCCAGAGCACTGGATGATTTGCGGCAATCCGCTTCATTTTTAAAAGTGCTGGGTTCTTATCCGGCTGCACAACGAACTTGACACTCTTTTGATTCACAGGTCAGTACCATGTCACAACTCACCGATCTTGCACCCCAGTTTATTCGGGCCATTGCGCCTTACAAGGCCGGCAAACCGGTATCGGATGTGGTGCGCGAGTTGGGATTGAATCCCGAGACAGTGGTCAAGTTGGCGTCCAATGAAAACCCGCTGGGATTGGGCAGCAAAGCCAAAGCGGCCATTGCACAGGCTGCAGCCGATTTGGGCCGCTATCCGGATGCCAACGGTTTTTCCCTCAAGGCCAAATTGTCGACCAGGCACAGTGTCGGGGCCGATCAAATCACCCTGGGCAATGGCTCCAACGATGTGTTGGAGTTGGCAGCCAAGGCTTTCCTCACGCAGGGCACCAATGCGGTGTTTTCGCAATATGCATTTGCCGTGTATCCCCTGGCTACCCAGGGTTGTGGTGCTCAGTCCAAGGTTGTTCCGGCGGCTAACTTGACGCACGATCTGACCGGTTTTTTGGCCGCGATTGATGACAATACCCGGGTGGTGTTCATTGCCAACCCCAACAACCCAACGGGTACATTCTTGGCGGCCGATCAGATCCGTGCCTTCCTGAAGCAGGTACCCAGCCGTGTGCTGGTGGTGCTGGATGAAGCCTATAACGAGTTCCTGAAGCCCGAGGACCAGTACGACAGCACCCAGTGGGTTGCAGAATTCCCCAATTTGCTGGTGTCCCGCAGTTTTTCAAAGGCCTATGGTTTGGCTGGCCTGCGGGTGGGTTACGCGGTCAGCAGCCCTGAAGTGGCTGATTTGCTCAACCGTGTTCGCCAGCCTTTCAATGTCAACTCGATTGCATTGGCTGCGGCCGAGGCTGCGCTGGATGATGCTGAGTTTCTTCAGCTGACTTATGAAACAAATCAGCAGGGCCTGAACTTGTTGCAATCCGCGTTTGAACGCATGGGGCTGCCCTACGTGCCGTCCTACGGTAATTTTGTGTTGGTGAAAGTGGGCAACAGCGACGATGCAGGTCTGAAGGTGTTCGATGCCTTGCAGCGCCTGGGCGTGATCGTGCGGCCTGTCAACAATTATGGCTTGCCCCAGTGGCTGCGCATTTCGATTGGTTTGCCAGCCGAGAACCAGCGATTTCTCGATGCGCTCCCCGAAGCATTGAAGGTGTTGGGTTAATTCATGGTCAGCAAGCCTCGGCATTTTCAGCGCATGCTGGCCATTGGCGTGGGCCTCATCGGCGGGTCCATTTGCCTGTCCGCCAAACAGAGAGGCCTGGTTGGCCATGTGCTGGGTTATTCCCGGCGCTTGGAGACGGCGCATGAAGCGCTTCGTCTCGGTTTGATTGATGAATGCGTGGTCGGCCCCGGTGATTCCAACCTGCGCACGGTAGAGGCGGTGGTACTGTCCATTCCGGTGCAGCAGTACAAGCCCGTGTTGACGCAATTTTTGCCGGTGTTGCCTGCCAACTGTGTGTTTTTCGATGCGGGTAGTACCAAGGCCGATGTGGTGGATGTGCTGAATGAATTGGAACATGCATTTCCAGGCTTGAAAGCGCGTTTTGTGCCCGCCCATCCGATTGCTGGTGGCGAGAGCCATGGCCCGCATGCAGCCGTGGCAGGTCTGTTTGAAAATCGCAATTGTGTGCTAACGCCGATGGAACAAACCCACACCGCGCATGTGCACAAGGTCGAATCGTTTTGGCAGGCCCTGGGAGCCCGGGTGTCTTTTATGGCGGCGCTGGACCATGATGAAATGTTTGGCACCGTTAGCCACTTGCCGCATTTTCTGGCATTTGCCTACGTGGCGAGCGTGTTGAATCACCCCAAGGGTGCGCAATTCATGAAAGAAGGCGGTGCCGGTTACCGCGACTTCACAAGGATTGCAGCCAGCTCGCCTGAAATGTGGGCAGACATTTTCCAGAACAACAGCAAGGCCTTGCTGGATGCGCTGAGTGCTTTTGAAGCCACCAGCGCCAGGCTGCGCAATGCGATTGAAAACGACGACAGAAGCACCTTGGAACGCGTGCTGTCCGAGGCTGCAGCTTACCGCAGCCAATGGACCCAAAAGTAGAGGTCCTGGTTCACAGCCACGACATCCATCAACCCGAGAACCTGTATGGCCACCGATTTAAATCTGATTGAATTCCATGCCGGCAGCACGAGCGCCATGACAGGCAGTGCTCGTGTGCCGGGCGATAAATCCATCTCCCACCGTTCCATCATGATGGGGTCGATTGCCGATGGCATCACCGAAGTGGACGGTTTCCTGGAAGGTGAAGACGCGATTTCCACCATGAATGCGTTTCGCGCCATGGGCGTTCGTATTGATGGGCCTGATCAAGGGCGTGTGAAAGTACATGGCGTTGGCTTGCATGGTTTGAAACAGCCCGCTGCACCGCTGGATTGCGGCAACAGTGGTACGTCCATGCGGCTCATTTCCGGCTTGCTGGCCGGTCAGGGGTTTGATGTGGAACTGGTGGGCGATGCCAGCCTCTCCAAACGACCCATGAAGCGTGTCATGGACCCATTGGCTTTGATGGGCGCACAGATTGAGGCGCAAGAAGGTGGGCGTCCACCCTTGAAAATCAAAGCCAACAAGGCGTTGAAAGCGATTTCATACACCCTGCCCATGGCTTCGGCGCAGGTGAAAAGTTGTGTGCTGCTGGCTGGTCTGTATGCAGATGGCGTGACTGAAACAACAGAACCTGCCGTCACGCGCGACCACACCGAGCGCATGTTGCGCGGCTTTGGTGTCCACGTTGAAACAGAAGGCCCAACAGCCCGTGTTCGCGGTGGGCAGCGCCTGAAGGCGACCAGGATTGATGTGCCATCCGATATTTCTTCTGCAGCGTTTTTCATGGTGGCTGCCAGCATTTGCGAGCAGGCCGACATCACCCTCAGGCATGTGGGTCTGAACCCCACGCGCACCGGTGTGATTGACATTCTGAAGCTGATGGGCGCCAACATCGAACTGTCCAACCACGCCGTGGTTGGCGGCGAACCTGTGGCTGATGTCCACATTCGCAGTGCTCAACTGAAGGGCATCCAAATTCCAGAAGAACTGGTGCCATTGGCCATTGATGAATTTCCCGTGATTTTTGTGGCGGCAGCCAATGCGGTGGGCACCACGGTGTTGACCGGCGCGGAAGAACTCCGTGTGAAAGAATCAGACCGCATTGCGGTGATGGCTGACGGTTTGAAGGCCTGTGGTGTGAATGCGCGACCAACCGCCGACGGCATGGTCATTGAAGGCTTGGGTGGCAAGCCCGGCTTGCGCTACAACGCGACCGACATTGAATCGCAAGGCGACCATCGCATCGCCATGTCGTTCACCGTCGCCGCCATCCGCGCGCTGGGCACGATGCGCATTCGTGGCGCGCAAACCGTGGACACCTCGTTTCCTGGTTTTGTGGCGTTGTGTCAGTCGTTGGGCATGGCTGTTCAGTCCGTGAAGGTTGGGCCATGATTCCCGTGATTGCCATTGATGGCCCCACCGCCTCGGGCAAGGGCACCGTAGCCAGCCTGGTGGCTGGCCGATTGGGCTTTCATTATCTGGACAGTGGGGCGATTTACCGGGTGTTGGCGGTGGCTGCTGCACGGGCCGGTATAACACCGTCTTGCGCAGCGGATCTTCCGTCGCTCATTCAGATGTCTTGGTCATTGCCCGTGGCGTTCCAGGGTGAACGCGTGCTGCTGTCGGGTGTGGATGTGTCATCAGAGATCCGCACCGAGCAGGCTGGATTGATGGCTTCCCAACTGGCCGTGGTGCCCGAGATTCGCGCAGGCCTGCTGCAGCGCCAACGCGATTTTCGGCAGGCCCCTGGCTTGGTGGCCGACGGCCGTGACATGGGCTCGGTGGTGTTTGCCGATGCCAAGCTCAAAATCTTTTTAACCGCCAGCGCCAAAGTACGGGCTGAACGGCGTGTGAAGCAAATTGAAGGGCGGGGTCAGCAGGCCAGTTTTCAGGCCATCTACGACGACCTGGTGGCGCGTGATGAACGGGACATGCAGCGGGCTGTGGCACCGCTCAAACCCTATCCGGATTCCCGGGTGTTGGATTGTTCCGACATCGGGGTTGAGCAAGTGGTCAACACCATCATCGATTGGTATTTAAACGCTTGATGATTCAAGCTTTTTTTGTTACCATTCAAGCCCCTGTAATTCGGATGTCTGCCTAAATTTTAGGCGCCCTGTCCGTGTTTCGGGGAAGCCGTGCCAGCACATGGTGTGCCGGTGCGTTTTAAAACTCCGCTCTTGCGCCAGCATGGGCGTGTCAACACCAACCGTTATGACCGCAACTCAAACTACCCAAGCCCCCGAAAGTTTTGCAGCACTGTTCGAAGAAAGCCTCATGCGCAAAGAAATGCGCACAGGCGAAGTGATCACCGCCGAAGTTGTGCGTGTGGACTACAACTATGTGGTTGTGAACGCCGGGCTGAAATCTGAAAGTTACATCCCCATCGAAGAATTCAAGGACGACCACGGCAACCTGGATGTTGCTGAAGGTGCGTTCATCTCCGTGGCCATCGAATCCCTGGAAGACGGCTATGGCGAAACCCGCCTGTCCCGCGACAAGGCCAAGCGCCTGTCAGCATGGCTGAGCCTGGAGCAAGCGCTGGAATCCGGCGAACTGGTCACCGGTACCATCACTGGCAAGGTGAAGGGTGGTCTTACAGTGATGGTGAACTCCATCCGCGCTTTCCTGCCAGGTTCTCTGGTTGACGTGCGCCCTGTAAAGGACACCACACCATTCGAAGGCAAAACCCTCGAATTCAAAGTCATTAAGCTGGACCGCAAGCGCAACAACGTGGTGCTGAGCCGCCGTGCTGTTGTTGAGGCCACCATGGGTGAAGAGCGCGAGAAGCTCCTCTCCAACCTGCAGGAAGGTTCGGTGGTCAAGGGTATCGTCAAGAACATCACCGACTACGGCGCATTCGTGGACCTGGGTGGTATCGACGGTCTGTTGCACATCACCGACCTGGCATGGCGCCGCGTACGCCACCCTTCCGAGGTGCTGACCGTGGGCGAAGAAATCGAAGCCAAGGTTCTGAAGTTCGACCAGGACAAAAACCGTGTGTCCCTGGGTGTGAAGCAGCTGGGCGAAGACCCATGGGTCGGTCTGTCCCGTCGCTACCCCGCACAGACTCGTCTGTTCGGCAAAGTGACCAACATCACCGACTACGGCGCATTTGTTGAAGTGGAGCAGGGCATTGAAGGCTTGGTTCACGTGTCCGAAATGGACTGGACCAACAAGAACGTGGATCCCAAGAAAGTGGTTACTTTGGGTGATGAAGTCGAAGTCATGGTTCTGGAAATCGACGAAGAGCGTCGCCGGATCAGTCTGGGCATGAAACAGTGCAAGGCCAACCCTTGGGAAGAGTTCTCCACATCCTTCAAGAAGGGTGACAAGGTGTCTGGCGCCATCAAATCCATCACCGACTTCGGCGTGTTCATCGGCCTGCCTGGTGGCATTGACGGCCTGGTGCACCTGTCCGACCTGTCCTGGAACGAAACCGGTGAAGAAGCTGTTCGCCGCTTCAAGAAAGGCGACGAAGTGGAAGCCTTGGTATTGGCCATCGACACTGAGCGTGAGCGCATCAGCTTGGGTATCAAGCAACTGTCTGGCGACCCCTTTACCGTGTTTGCATCGTCCAACGACCGTGGTTCCATGGTGACCGGCAAGGCCAAGGCGGTGGATGCCAAGGGCGTGGTGGTTGACCTGGGTGATGACGTCGAGGGTTACCTGCGTGCTTCCGAAATCTCCAACGATCGTGTTGAAGATGCTCGCAACGCATTCAACGAAGGTGACACGGTCACAGCCATGGTGTTGAACATTGATCGCAAGAGCCGCTCCATTGCCCTGTCGATCAAAGCCAAAGACCAGGCTGATACCGATGAAGCATTGAAGAAAATTGCCGATGAAAGCGCAGGCTCTGCTGGCACAACCAGCCTGGGCGCGCTGCTGAAAGCCAAGCTGGGCAATCAGTAATCGTGTGTAATGGTGCGGCTGTCCGGCATGTGCCGGGCGGCCGCACTGTTTTCTAGGTCGTATTTTTGTATTCAACATGTGCTGCTCCTTTGGGGCAACACGCTGATGCCAACAACAATGACAAAATCAGAACTCATCAACCAGTTGGTCAAGCGGTTTCCCAAACTGCCGGTTCGGGACACTGACTTTGCCGTCAAAAGCATTCTGGACACCATGACGCAAGCCCTGGCTGATGGTCAGCGCATCGAGATTCGTGGTTTTGGCAGCTTTTCCCTGACCAAGCGCCCCCAGCGAGTGGGTCGCAATCCAAAGTCTGGCGAGCAGGTGGTTGTGCCTGAAAAGCGCGTGCCTCACTTCAAGCCGGGCAAAGAGTTGCGCGAGCGAGTTGATTTATACTCCAAGAAACAGAGTTGATCTGATTGCGCCATCGACCTGTTCAGCGCATGGGCAGGTACTGGAGTGCCAACTGAGGAGCCCTTGAGTTGGCGTCGGTCGCGCAACGGCGCACCATCATCGTCAAAGGGGACTCACATTGAAAGCAATCGCTTGGGTGGTGCGCATCGCACTGTTCCTGGTCGTTCTGACCTTCTCCATCCGAAATACCGACGTGGTGATCGTGAAGTGGTTGCCTGGCCTTGAAATCCAGGTCCAACTGGTGGTGGCTTTGCTCACAGCATTTCTGTGTGGTGCTGCTTTTGCCTGGGTTTCTCTCTTGCCATCCTGGTTTCGCGCCAAACGAGCGGCATCCTCAGCCACCAAGGCATTGGAGCGTGTAGAACGAGAGCAGTCCAGGCCAAACCGGCCAAACTCTGGCGGCGTTTCGGGTGCTGCAGATGAGGCTGTGGTCTTGCCGGTGGGGCCAACGCATGGAATTTGAAACCTGGTGGTTGGTCCTGATCCCGGTTCTGTTCAGCCTGGGGTGGTTGGCAGCCCGACTGGACCGACGGTCCGACGAGAACACGCAGGAGCAAGTTCCGACGTCGTATTTCAAAGGGGTCAACTTCTTGTTGAGCGAGCAGCCTGACAAGGCCATCGACGCATTCCTTGAGGTCGCTTCGATTGATACCCACACCGTGGAACTGCATTTCGCGCTGGCCAATCTCTTTCGGAAAAAAGGTGAAGTAGACCGTGCCATTCGCGTTCACCAGTTTTTAAGCACGCGGGAACAAATCAAACAGTCCGAGCGCGAGCGGGCCACCTATGAGTTGGGCGTCGATTTCCTGCGAGCGGGTATTTTGGACCGGGCTGAGAAGGCGTTTTTCAGTCTGGCTGCCACTGACCTGAAGGCTGACGCAGCCCGTCAGCTGCTCGAGCTCTACGAATTGGAAAAAGCGTGGGACAAAGCCATCGAGCAGGCTCACAAGCTGCGTGAATTCGGTGCGCCCATCCCGTCCGGGGACATCGCTCACTTTTATTGTGAGCAAGCCCAACAAGCCGTGGATGATGGTCGCTTTGATGATGCGCGGCAGGGCCTTCAAAATGCCTTGCTGAGTGAGCCAAAAAACGTGCGAGCGTCCCTGCTGCTCGGGGAAATTTACTTTCAGCAAGGGCATTTTGAAGAGGCCATCGCCCAGTGGCGCAGTGCTGAAAAGCAGAACCCCTGGTATTTGCCTTTGGTGGGCCCAAAAATGTGGGAAGCCTTCAAAAGGCTCAGTCGCATGGATGAGGGTATCGAAGCTTTGCAAACCTATTGCAGCATGTATCCCTCCATCGATTTGCTGCTCGTTCTGGCCAAGGCGATTGAAGAAGCCAGAGGCCCCGCTGCAGCGTTCGTGTTGTTGCGCGACCAAGTGCGAGCAAGGCCCAGTTTGCTGGGGCTGGACAAGCTTTTGGAACATCAGCTGCGCGACATGAATGATGACGAGCGTAGCCAGGATTTGCGTTTAACGCGTGAGTTGATTTCCAAACACACCCAGCGGCTGGAACGCTACCGTTGTCAGCACTGTGGGTTTCAGGCCAAAAAATTTTACTGGCAATGCCCAGGGTGTGCACACTGGGATTCCATTGTTCCCCGGCGTGCCGAGGAACTGGATTTTTACCCCGTACCCCTGAAGAAAACAGCCTGAATCGGCTTATAACAACACTCTGATCGAGACAAGCATGGTGGACACTCGCACTTTCTCAAAGGCCAGCATTCTGGTGGTTGGCGATGTGATGCTGGACCGGTATTGGTTCGGTGATGTGGAGCGTATTTCCCCCGAAGCACCCGTGCCTGTTCTGTTGGTGGGCAATCGGGATGAACGGCTCGGAGGTGCAGCCAACGTGGCCATCAACGCCGCTTCGCTGGGTGCGAAGCTCTGTTTGATGGGGGTGGTCGGTCATGATGAGCCTGGTCAAACCGTTGAGACCATGCTTGAACAGGCTGGTGTGCAATCCCGCCTTTTGCATGATCCCCAGTTTCCAACCATTGTCAAACTGCGGGTGATAGCCCGGCAGCAGCAGTTGGTGCGCATCGATTTTGAAGAACGCCCCAGCGCTGAGCACCTGTCGACCAAAATGGAGTTGTTTGAGCAGGAGTACGCCAAGCATGATGTTGTGGTGTTCTCTGACTATGGCAAAGGTGCGCTGGAGCATGTGGCCGACATGATTGCCCTGTGTAAACAGGCGGGCAAAACCACGCTGGTGGACCCCAAGGGGGATGACTATGCCAAGTATGCGGGTGCATCGGTGTTGACACCCAACCGCTCGGAATTCAGGCAGGTGATGGGCAGTTGGAAAACCGAGGCTGAACTGCATGAAAAAGCGCAAATATTGCGGGCTCGCCTGAACCTGGGTGCCCTGCTATTGACGCGCTCTGAAGAGGGCATGACACTGTTCAATGGCGAGGGCGCTTTTCATGTGCCCGCGCAGGCCCGCGAGGTGTTTGACGTGTCCGGTGCAGGCGATACGGTGATTGCCACCCTGGCGTGTGCCATCGGTGCCGGTATGCCGTTGCCAGACAGCGTGGCACTGGCCAACAAAGCGGGTGGCGTGGTGGTCGGCAAGCTGGGCACTGCCGTGATTCTGCCCCATGAATTGAACTGAATACCGAGGATTCACAATGACAGTCATCGTGACCGGCGCGGCCGGATTTATTGGCAGCAACTTGGTAAAGGCCCTGAACGAGCGGGGTATTGCTGATGTGGTGGCCGTGGACAATCTCACCAAGGGCGACAAGTTTCTGAACCTGGTGGATTGCGAAATCTCAGATTACGTGGATAAAAACGAATTCCTGACTCGGATTGAACGGGGGGATTACGGGCGTTGTGATGCCATTTTTCATGAGGGCGCTTGTTCCGACACCATGGAGCACAACGGTCTGTACATGATGAACAACAATTTCCGCTACACCCAGATTCTGTTTGATTGGGCGCAACGGACTGGTACGCCCTTTCTGTATGCCTCCTCAGCGGCCGTTTATGGGGGTAGCAGTCAATTCATTGAGGACCGTGAGGTTGAAAAGCCGCTGAACGTATACGGCTATTCAAAGTTTTTGTTTGATCAGGTGTTGCGACGCCAAATCAAGGCAGGCCTGAAAGCACCTGTCTTTGGATTTCGCTATTTCAATGTGTACGGTGACCGGGAACAGCACAAAGGGCGGATGGCCTCGGTGGCTTTTCACAATTTCAATCAGTTTCGTGATGGTGGCAGTGTCAAGTTGTTTGGTCCATACGATGGCTACGCGGCAGGTTGTCAACAGCGAGATTTTGTATCCATTGAAGATGTGGTGAAGGTGAACATGCACTTTTTTGAGCATTCGTCATCCGCACCGAGTGGCGTGTACAACCTGGGTACTGGCCGAGCGCAAACCTTCAACGATGTAGCACTGACCACATTGAACACGTTGCGTGTGGCGCAAGGGCAAGCTGCACTCTGTCTGGCGGATGCGGTGTCTGGTGGTTTCATTCAGTACACGGAGTTTCCAGACGCGTTGAAGGGCAAATACCAGAGTTACACGCAGGCTGATCTGACCAATCTTCGCGGTGCCGGTTATCGCGGTACATTCTTCTCGGTGGAAGAGGGTGTGCAGCGCTACGTTAGCCGCTTGATCAAAAAATTTGGCTGAAGGTTGGAAAAAACAGAACTAATTGGAGTGGATGGGCACTTATGTATGTTGGTTGATTCGGCTCTTGAACCGAATCGCCTGGCAGCTCTCCGGGTTGCTGGGTCGCCAGCTGCTTGTCTGTACAGGCAGGGCTTTGGCCCTGTGTGCAACAGCAAGTGTCTCTGTCTCCTCAAGCCCTGTTTAAGCCCGCCTTACGGCGGGCTTTTTTTTAGGCCACGGTTCCGGAGAAAAACCATTGAAACAGCATGGCCAGCAGGGACATGAGTGCGGTCACCGACAAGCCCAGGGCCAAGGCGACAGACACCACCACCATCCCGTTGGTTTGTGGGCTATCTGCTGGGTATTCTGGGTTCAAGTCAGCGTTAAAACGTTCATCGGGCATCAACCCATACCGCAGTGTATCCAGCCAGCCAGCAAAGGCTGACAGCGGGAAAAACAGCATGTAGAGCCAGAATCGTTTGCGACCAGCGTAAATCCAGTGGGCGCCAATGGCCCCACCAATAAGGCTGAGCCAACAAAACAACAGCTTGGATTTGCGGAGTTCCTGAGGGTTTGTGGTCATTTTTGGTCAGACTGCTTGTGAGTTTGGACGACGCTGGATATAATAGCGGGTTATCGGATTTCGTATTGGTCCAAATGTGCACCGGCACTGCCGGGCCGGGCTTGAAATCAACATTCCATTTTGTGCTGGTGCCTGTGGTCAGAGCCGTTACAACGGCACCTCACACACCGTTTTTTGATAGAGGATATTATGGTCGTCATTCGACTCGCCCGTGGTGGTTCCAAGAAGCGCCCCTTTTTCAGCGTTGTGGCTGCTGATTCCCGCAACCGCCGTGATGGCCGTTTCATCGAGCGCATTGGCTTCTACAACCCCATGGCGCCCGCCGGCGCTGAGTCCCTGCGCATTGCCATGGACCGTCTGACTTACTGGACTGGGGTGGGTGCACAAATGTCTGAAACTGTGGACCGTTTGGTCAAGCAACAGTCCCAGAAAGCAGCCTAAGTTCTGCAGACGACGGCAGGCGCTTCTGGGGTTGTACTCGGTCACCCCCGGGTTGCTTGCCAACAATAACCCTGTCCGCAGCAGTTCAATCCTGCTGGTTGGTACGGTGGTTTAAAGTCGTGATCACTAAAGTCCGTGAGTGTTTGGCATTCGCGGACTTTTGTCATTGGTGCACAGTGACCGTGCATCGCACTCAGAAGGATGGCTGGTGAACAAACCCGATGATTTGATCGAGCTGGGAAGAATTGGCGAACCCTACGGGCTCAAAGGTTTGGTGAATGTGTTGCCATCGTCTGAACAGCCTGAGGTACTGCTCAAAGCCAGACAGTGGTGGGTCTCGCGACTGAAGCCCTCAGCAGATGGCGCGGTGCGTAAGGTGAGCAAACCCACTGAAGACGATCTGATGTACGAACCCTTCAAAATATTGAGTGCCAAGGTGCATGCAGACCGTTTGGTCGCGCACCTGGAGGGTGTTGAGGATCGGGATTTGGCCGCCCGGTTCAAGGGCTGCCGTGTGTATGTGTCTCGGTCCCGGTTTCCTACCTTGCCAGAGGGCGAGTTTTACTGGGTGGATTTGGTGGGTTGTGCGGTCACCAACCTTCAAGGGGTGGAACTGGGCGAGGTGACGCAGGTGGCTGACCACGGCGCACATGCCATTTTGCAAGTCAGCAAGGGTGACATTGAGCATCTCATTCCTTTTGTCGAGGCCTATGTGCCAACCGTGGATTTGGCTGCCCGCCGAATTCTGGCCGATTGGCAGGAAGATTACTGATGCCGGGCCCCCGCTTTGATGTGATCACCCTGTTTCCCGAGCAATTTCCCGCTTTGCTGGAATTCGGGGTTGTGGGCCGTGCGCTCAAAAAAGGGTTGTTCAGTTTGAAATGCTGGAATCCGCGGGATTTCACCACAGACCCGCACCGCACCGTGGATGACCGCCCCTACGGTGGCGGCCCGGGCATGGTGATGCTGGCTGAGCCCTTGGTGAAAACCGTTCAAGCCATTCGGGCCGAGCGCGCTGCCGCCGGAGAGGTGCAGGCAGGTGATGGAAAGTCACCGCTGATTTACCTGACCCCTCACGGCCCTTTATTGAAGCAGGCGGATGTTCGACACCTTGAACAAGACGGCTGCGGTGCAATTCTGTTGTGTGGCCGTTACGAAGGGGTAGATCAGCGATTCATCGACCACTACGTAGACCGCACCTTTTGCATCGGTGATTTTGTGCTCTCGGGCGGTGAATTGCCGGTGGCCTGTTTGCTGGACGCCTGGGTGCGTTTACTACCAGAGGCCCTGAACCATGCCGAGTCGGCTGTGCAGGACTCCTTTGAAACTGGCTTGTTGGATTGTCCACACTACACGCGACCGGAAGTTTTTGAAAATAAAGCAGTTCCGGAGGTGCTTTTATCTGGAAACCACGCTAAAATAGCGGGCTGGCGTTTTGAAGAATCGAAAGTTTTTACAAAACGCCATCGGCCAGACCTGCTGGCTGCTTTTGAACAGGCCCAACCGCCCAAGGCGGAAGGCGCTTCCAAAGGCAAGCACAGGCCCGGTTGAAACAGGTGGTTGTGGTCGGCAAACCCGGTTTGTTGATCGACAACCTTGATTGGTCATCCTCTGGCGGCCGTTCATTCAACATGAACACAACAAAGTGCCGTGTACGATGGTTCGGAGATACACATGAATCTGATTCAACAACTTGAGCAAGAAGAAATTGCTCGCCTGGGTAAAGAAATTCCCGCATTTGCGCCTGGTGACACCGTCATTGTGAGCGTGCGCGTGATTGAAGGTACCCGTTCCCGTTTGCAAGCTTACGAAGGTGTTGTGATTGCCAAGCGCAATCGCGGCCTGAACTCATCGTTCATCGTTCGCAAGATTTCCTCCGGTGAAGGTGTGGAGCGTACATTCCAGTTGTACTCCCCCCTGATCGAAAAAATTGAAGTGAAGCGTCGTGGTGATGTTCGCCGCGCCAAGCTCTACTACCTCCGCGAGCGTTCCGGCAAGTCCGCACGTATCAAGGAAAAATTGGCTTTCCGCAACAACGACCAAGCTGGCGAGTAATCACTCCCCACTGGCCGTTTACGGTGCAGCACACAAAACGCCTCGGTTCGCCGGGGCGTTTTTGTTTAAGAGTCGCGATACCTCAACTCAGCCACCAAGGCGTGTCCTCGGTCCAGCGTTGAATATGCCGCCGCGTATTCACGTCATCCAGCGGCATTTGCTGCGCAATCGCACGTGCCGTGTTCAGCAAGTCTTTGTCCACCAAGGGGTCAGCATAGCGCAGGGAGGGCAAACCGGATTGTCGTTTGCCGAGCAGCTCTCCGGGCCCACGAATTTCGAGGTCGCGTTCTGCCAGGTAAAAACCATCATCACTGTCATGCATGGCTTTTAACCGCTGTTTGGCAGTTTGCGACAGTTCGCTGCCGTACAACAACACACACACGCTTTGAAGGCTGCCCCGCCCAACCCGCCCGCGTAGTTGATGAAGCTGGGCCAAACCAAAACGCTCGGCCTGGTCAATCACCATCAGGCTGGCATTGCCCACATCCACACCCACCTCAATCACAGTGGTGGACACCAGCAGGTCGACCTGCCCAGCGCTGAACGCGGCCATGGTGGACTGCTTCAACTTGCTGTCCTGTTTGCCATGCAGCAAGGCGATACGCCGATTCGGCATCAGTTCGATCAAAGCCGTGTAGGTCGCTTCGGCGGCCTGAAGGTCCAGTGTTTCACTGTCCTCGATCAGCGGGCAGACCCAATAAACCTGCTGACCTTTTTCGATTTCATGTTCAATCGCAGCCACCAGTTGTTCCCGCTTTTTCTGGGACAACAGTTTGGTGATGATGGGTTGTCGGCCTGGTGGCTTTTCATCCAGATTGGAAACGGCGAGGTCGGACAAATAGGTTTGCGCCAATGTGCGGGGAATTGGGGTTGCGCTCATCATCAACTGATGTGCCAGCAGACCGTTGCCTGCTTTGGCGATCAGGCTTAAGCGTTGAGCCACACCGAATCGGTGCTGTTCGTCCACCACCACCAGCGCCAGTGACTTGAAGGTGACAGTGTCTTGCACCAGGGCGTGGGTGCCGATGACCACATCCACTTCACCTTGGGCCAGGGCTTGCAGCGTGGCTTTCTTCTCACTTTTTTTCATGGCGCCCTGCAGCTTCCCACATCGGATGCCCACGCGCTCCAGCAGCGGTTTGAGCTTGAATACGTGTTGTTCGGCCAACACCTCGGTCGGGGCCAGCAAGGCCGCTTGGTGACCGCATTCAACTGCCTTGATGCAGGCCAATGCTGCCACCAGGGTTTTTCCGCTGCCCACATCGCCCTGCAATAGACGCTGCATGGGGTAGGGGTTTTTCAAGTCTTCGAAGATGTCCCGAACTGCCCGTTGCTGGGCACCCGTGAGCGTGAATGGCAAACTCCGAAGAAATTGTTCCACCAGCCCTTTGCGAACCGCCTTTTTCAAAGACTGCGCTTTTTCCTGGGTTCGCTGGTTGCGGTATTCCTGAAGCAGCAGTTGCTGGGCCAGCAGTTCGTCAACTTTCACACGAACCCACGCTGCATGGGTTCGAAGGTTCAAATCAAACAGTTGGCTGGGGGCTGCCTGACCATGCAAGGTCTGCAGTGCAATATTCCAGGGCAACAGCTGGTGTTGTTGAATCAGTTTGTTTGGCAGAGTGTCTACAAAGCAGGCTTCTGGCAGTTTTTTCATCCAGCGATGCCAGTCAGACTGCTTGAGGGTGCCGGTGCTGGGATAGACAGGCTCCAATACACCACTCGGTTGATGGCCGGGCTCAATCGGTGAGCCTGATTCAGTGTTGTCATCCGGTCGTGCGATTCGGATCTGGGGGTGAACAATCTCCAGTGTTCCGTAACCCTGCCGTATTTGGCCGCTGATGTGAATCCGCGCACCGTCGGGCATTTTGTCCCGCAAACCCGGGTAAAAATGCAGCCACCGCAGAACCAGCGAGACTTCACCATCTTCCACCCAAACCCGCAATTGCTTGCGGGGTTTGTACTGAATGTCTGAGCCCACCACGCTGGCCACCAGATTGGCCTTCTGGCCCACCTGCAGTGCATCCATCGCCGTGACGGTAACCTTGTCTTCGAACCGAAGGGGCAAATGAAGAGCCAGGCCCATCCAGTGCGGGGCGTGAATCAGGCTGCCCACAGCCTCAGCGAGGTGCGTGGGCAGTGGGCTGAGTTCAGGAAAGGGGACGTTGCTGCTCAAAGGGCGAGGATGGCTTCCACTTCAAATCGGGCGCCTTTGGGCAGGCTGGCTACACCGACGGTGGAGCGAGCCGGGAAGGGTGCCGATACAAATTCCTGCATGATCGCGTTCACGTCAGCAAACTCACTGAGGTCGGTGAGAAAGAGTGTGAACTTGACCACATTGGCCAAGCTGCCGCCGGCTTGTTCTGCCACCGCTTTGAGATTGGCAAATGCCTGCCGGGCCTGCTCAACGGTGCCGGGGCCAACCAGGTCACCGGTGCTGGGGTTCAGGCCAATTTGGCCCGATGTAAACACCAGATTGCCGAATTGAATGGCTTGGCTGTATGGGCCGATGGCGGCAGGGGCTTTGGGTGTGGAAATAACCTGTGGGGTGCTCATGAACGCATTGTCGCAACAAAAGTGAATACGGCGTCATGATACCGCTGGATCGCCTCGGATGAAGCCGCTGTGTGCTTGTTGACCTGCGATGACGCAGTCTTGGGTTGCCAGTCACTCCACTGTTTGTAATAATCGAATCGCAGTTGGCGATAGAAAATGCCAATAACAACGTATTCACAAGGATTGGCCGATGACTCTCACTGAACTGAAATACATTGTTGCTTTGGCCCGGGAAAAGCATTTTGGTCGGGCTGCGGATGCATGTTTTGTGAGCCAGCCAACCCTGTCGGTGGCCATTAAAAAACTGGAAGATGAGCTGAATGTCTCGCTGTTTGAGCGGGGTTCCAATGAGGTGTCGCTAACGCCGGTGGGTGAGCGGATTGTGGTGCAGGCGCAGCGGGTTCTTGAGGAGGCTTCGGCCATCAAGGCGATTGCGCAACAGGGCATGGACCCGCTGGCTGGACCTTTGCGGGTGGGGGTGATTTACACGATCGGCCCCTACTTGTTGCCAGAGCTGGTCACCCGCATGATTCAAGACCACCCCGGCATGCCCCTGTTGCTGCAGGAAAACTTCACGGTGCGTTTGCTGGAGCTGCTCAAGCAAGGCGAGATTGATGTCGCTGTGCTGGCTTTGCCCATCAATGAGTCTGGTTTTGTTATTCAACCCTTGTACGACGAGCCCTTTGTGGTGGCGCTGCCAAAAAGCCATCGATGGGCGAGCCGCGAGGCCATCGATTCGGACGAGTTGCGCCTGGAAAACATGTTGCTGTTGGGCACTGGACATTGTTTTCGTGACCAGGTGTTGGGTGTTTGTCCGGAGCTGTCGAGGTTTTCTCAGTCGTCTGAGGGCATTCAGCGCACCTTTGAAGGCAGCTCGTTGGAAACCATTCGCCACATGGTGGCCTCGGGCATCGGCATCACTGTATTGCCCTCCAGTTCGGTACCCGATCCGGTTCCGGAGAGCTCTTTGTTGACCTATGTGCCTTTGGCGGATTCCGATACGCGCAGAACCGTGGCCCTGGTGTGGCGAAAAAGCTTTGGTCGCCGCGAGGCGGTGGAGGCCCTGCGCAACTGCATTCTGGAATGCAAACTCAATGGCGTACAATTTCTGGATTCTCCCCAGATGGTTCGTTGAGTTCACATGGTTGCCCTGACACAAACGCGCCTTCGCGAGTATTGGTTGTTGCTCCGCCTGGACAAGCCGATTGGCATCCTGTTGCTGATGTGGCCCACCTTGTGGGGTCTGTGGATGGCTGCCGAAGGGCCACCCACGGGCTATGTGCTGTTTGTATTTGTGGCGGGCGTGGTGTTGATGCGCTCGGCAGGCTGTGCCATCAACGACTATGCGGACCAGGACTTTGACCGGCATGTGGAGCGAACCCAGCACCGGCCATTGACTGCAGGAAGAATTACATCCCGCGAAGCGGTGGGTTTGGCGGTGGTGTTGTCGTTGGTGGCGCTGCTGATCACCCTGCCACTGGGCTGGGCCACCATCGCCATGAGTGTGCCTGCTGCCTTTCTGGCGGGCAGCTACCCATTTACCAAGCGGTTTTTCCCCATGCCGCAGGCCTACCTGGGGCTGGCGTTCGGCTTTGGTATACCCATGGCCTTTGTGGCCATTCAGGGCGAGGTGCCAGCGCAAGCCTGGTGGGTACTATTGGCCAATTTGTTTTGGACCATTGCATACGACACCGAATATGCCATGGTCGACAAACCGGACGATTTGAAAATCGGCATCAAGACCTCGGCCATCACGCTGGGCCGGTTTGATGTGTTGGGTGTGATGGCGTGCTATGGGCTTTTTTTGGCCTTGTGGGCCATGGTCGGGTTCAGCCTGGGGTTCAAGCCGGTGTTTTGGCTATTCTGGTGTGTGGCTTTGGCGCTGGTGGGCTACCACTACACCTTGATTCGAAACCGGGAGCGGGCGTTGTGCTTCAAGGCGTTCTTGCACAACAACTGGGTGGGGGCAGCCCTGTTCACAGGGCTGTTCCTGAATTATTGCTGAGGTTTACGGCTGGCAGCACCTAGGCCCCGTTCTGCAGTTCTTCAGCCCGTGCCATGGCTGCCTTAGCACCCTCCACGATACCCAGGCTCACGGCATGAGCCCGCATGGCTTCCAGACCGGCAAAAGTGGTGCCGCCTGTGGAGGTGACTTTTTCTCGCAGGGTGGAAAATGAGTCGCTGGATTGTGAGGCCAATGTGGCCGCACCCAAAAAAGTTTGTGACACCAGCAAATTGGCCTGTGATTCATCAAAGCCCAGCGCACGCGCACCTTCGGCCAATGCTTCCATGAGGTAAAACACATAGCCTGGACCACTGCCGGAGATGGCAGTGATGGCGTTGATGCTGGACTCGTCGTCCACCACCACCACCTTGCCGCAGCTTTCAAATATGGCGGTGGCTTCCTCCCGGTCTTCGCCGTCGCAGTTGGTGGTGAAATACAAACCCGACAGCCCTTCACCCACCAAGGCCGGTGTGTTGGGCATGCAGCGCACCACCTTGGCATCCACCTGGCCACTCCATTGCCGGATTTGAGCCACACTGACACCGGCAGCAATGCTGATGATCAGGCTGTCGCCCAGGTTTGCACCGTGGGCCTGGAGCACCTCTTTCATCATTTGCGGTTTCACCGCCAAAACGACCACCTCGGGTGCAAAGTTTTCCGGCCAGTCAGCGCTGCATTCAATGCCCAGTGCGTTGAGTTTTCGCGAGGCCTCCGGACTGGGGTCGATGACCCGACATTGGGCGGCGTCTTCGCCTTGGGCCAGCAGCCCGCCAATGATGGCAAACGCCATATTGCCGCCGCCAATAAACAGTGTGTGGTTCATGGTCTTCCTTGTGTGAGGGTTCAGTGGCGTGCGCCAAACAGGGCTGTGCCCACGCGCACGCAGGTGGAGCCACATTCAATGGCCAGTTCCAGGTCGGCTGACATGCCCATGGACAGTGTGTCCAGGCCAAGGCCAGCCGAATTGAGGGTGGTGAACACGGTTTTGCAAATGTTGAATTCACCACGCAGTTGTTCCATGTTCTCGGTGGGGCTAGGTATGGTCATCAAGCCCCGCAAACGCAGCTTGGGCAGGCTGGCCACAGCTTGACACAAGGCAACCGCATCGGCCGGGTTTACACCGGATTTGCTGTCCTCGCCCGAGGTGTTGATTTGAATCAGGACGTTCAGTGGGGACAGGTGTGCTGGTCGTTGTTCGGCCAGGCGTTGGGCAATTTTCAGGCGGTCTACGCTGTGCACCCAATCAAAATGTTCTGCAATGGGCCTGGTTTTGTTGCTTTGGATGGGGCCGATGAAATGCCACTGCAAAGGCGGGCAAGTTGGAAGCTCCGCCAGGTGGGTGATTTTGTCCAGCGCTTCTTGCAGGTAATTTTCACCAAAGGCGGTTTGTCCCAAGGTGGCCATGTCCAGAATGGCCTCTGCGGGAAAGGTTTTACTGACCGCCAACAATTGAACCGAGGCGAAGTCACGACCGCTGCGCTCACAGGCTATGCGAATACGCTGTTGGATGGACGTTAGCTGTTCTAGGGCGCTGCTCATGTGAACTCCGGAATGCAAGCGGCATTCCCTGTGTGTGTTGATGAAGGTTATTTTCTCATGACCCTGACTGAATTGCTGAACTGGACGGTCGAGCTGCGTGGCTCTGACCTGCACTTGTCATCCGACATGCCACCCATGGTGCGGGTGGATGGCGACATACGCCGATTGTCAGATGCAGTGCTGAATGCCCGTGAGGTGATGCAGCTCATTTGTAGTTCAATGACTGACGGGCAGCAAGCCGCTTGGCAACGGGACCATGAACATGACTACAGTTGGGAAGTACAGGGTTTATCCCGCTTCCGTGTGAATGCATTCATGCAGGCCCGTGGACCCTCGGCAGCGTTTCGGGTTATTCCGAGCCGAGTTCGAACGCTGGATGAATTGGAGGCTCCAGGGGTTTTCCGATCGGTGGCTCGGGAGCCCAATGGCTTGGTGCTGGTCACCGGGCCGACCGGCTCTGGCAAAAGCACCACGCTGGCAGCCATGGTGGACGAAGTCAATCGTCATCAGAAAGGGCACATTCTTACCATTGAAGACCCGATTGAGTTTGTGCACAACCCCATGAACTGCATTGTGAACCAACGCGAGCTGGGCGAGCACACCCATTCCTTTTCGGCTGCGCTGCGCGCTGCGCTGCGGGAAGATCCGGATGTGATTCTGGTGGGCGAAATGCGGGACCTGGAGACCATTCAACTGGCCTTGACCGCCGCTGAAACCGGGCACTTGGTGCTGGCCACGCTGCACACCTCATCTGCGCCCAAAACCATTGATCGGATTATTGATGCGTTTCCATCGACCGACAAGGCCATGGTGCGAACCATGTTGTCGGAATCCCTGCGGGCCGTGATTTGCCAGACTTTGCTGAAAAAGCAGGGTGGTGGCCGGGTGGCAGCCCATGAAATCATGCTGGCCACGCCACCCATTCGAAATCTGATCCGGGAAGGCAAAGTGGCCCAGATGGTATCGGCCATTCAAACCGGCGCACAACAAGGCATGCAGACCATGGAGCAGGCCATTCAACGCCTGTTGGTAACCGGCAAAATTACCCGAGACACTGCCTCATCGGTGCTCTCCAAGGTGAACGCATCATGATGTTTGGAAGTCTGGTACAACTCTCTGCTGATGAAGCCGATACACTCAGTGTTTCGACACAACAGGCTGATTTCGGGAGACACACATGGCCACGGGCGTTTATCAATTTTCTACGAAAACATTGGATGGCAAGCCGCTGGAGTTGAAGGACTTTGCGGGGAAGGTACTGCTGATTGTGAACACGGCCAGCAAATGCGGCTTTACCCCACAGTACGATGGCCTGCAAAAGTTGCACGAGGAGCTTGGTCAGGATGGCTTGGTGATCATTGGCTTTCCATGCAACCAGTTTGGTAAGCAGGAGCCCGGTGATGAAAGCGCCATTGGCGCGTTTTGCCAGAAAAACTATGGCGTGAGTTTCCTGATGTCGGAAAAGGTTGATGTGAATGGTTCAGAGGCACACCCGTTGTATCAATACCTGACCAAAGAGGCCAAAGGCATTTTGGGTACATCGGCCATCAAATGGAATTTCACCAAGTTCCTGATCCGCAAAAACGGTGAGGTGTATGACCGCTACGCCCCCACCACCAAGCCGGAAGACCTGAAAGCCGATATCCGGGCATTGATGGCGGAGTAAGCCGTTTATTCGACTGCGCTGCCTTCGGCCCGCGGTCGGTAGATGCCACGGGTCAGCGGGATTTCAAACAGCCGGCATTCGATGGCCCCGTTGTACAACGGGGCTTTTCGTTTGGGGCTGAGGTTCAGGGTTTTCTTGATCTCCAAGTCCCCTGAGAACAAGAAAGCTGTCCAACCCGAGAACTGGTGCTTGAGCACATCGCCATAGGCTTTGAACAGGCGCTGATAGGCCTCGTCCTCGGGCACGTCGGCCCCTTTGGCCCGAACCCGTTCGCCATACGGAGGATTGGACAAAATAATGCCCGTGGGGGCGGGGGGCGCAACGGTGAGCGCGTCGCGCTGCGAAAAAATCACCAGACCTTCATCCACCAATTCGCCAAAACCAGCGCGGTCGCAGTTGTCCACCGCCATTTGCACCAGTGCTTCGGTGATGTCGCTGGCATGCCAGCGGAAGTGTTTGTCGCTCAATGCACGGTCCAGCCCAGCATTGAAGCGTTTGTTGGCGTCTTGCTGCAATTCTTCGCCCCAGGCTGGGTCGTAGACTTTCAGGTTTTCAAAGGCAAAGCGCCGCTCAAGGCCCGGTGCTCGCTGGCACAAGGTCGACAGCGATTCAATCACCAAGGTCCCACTGCCACAGAACGGGTCTAGGTAATGGGCTGGACGTTCTTCGGCCAGGGCCTTGCCCGCCTGGCTGTTGGCCACAATGGTCCACAGGCCGGCCGCCAGGTTTTCTTTCAGTGGGGCCACGCCTTTGTCTTCCCGCCAACCCCGCTTGAACAGGTTTTCACCAGCCAGGTCCACGTACAGCACCGCTTCGTTGGGAGAAATGGCGCCGAACACCCGGACATCCGGGTTTTCTACGCTGACGTTGGGTCGTTCATCAAACTGTTCAATGAAGTGGTCGCAAATGGCGTCTTTGAGGCGCAACTGCGTAAAACGCAAACTGTTGACATCAGCCCCGAGGTTGTTGAGGTCTACCCGGAATGTGTGGCTGAGTTTGAACCAGTTGTGCCAGTCCACGGCCTTGGCCAGTTTGTAGAAGGTTTCATCGCTGTCGCAAGGGGCTTTCATGACCTGCAAACCGATGCGGCCAGCCAGGCGGCTCCAGTAGGTCATGCGGGTGGCTTGGCGCCAGCTCGCTTGAAAGTGCAGGCCGCCCGGCACCGGTTTGCAATTGGATGCACCCCACTGCTCCAGTTCGGTTTGTAGCAGGGCTTCCAGACCCCGCGGGCAACTGGCAAAACACTCGAAAGTGCTTTGCCGGGTGGAGTTGACAGGTTTGCCGGGCTTGATGGACAGGGTGCTCAAAACGGTTTGCCCACCACAAGAATGATGGCAACAGCCATCAGCACCACAGGTATTTCATTGAACCAGCGATAGAAGGTGTGTGTTTTGGTGTTCAAGCCCTTTTCGAACTTGCGCAACAGCCGGCCACAGCCATGGTGGTAACCCACAATCAGCAGTACCACCAGAATTTTGGCGTGAAACCAGCCGTTGGGCGGCGCAATGCCGATTTGGTAGACACCCACCAGTGCAAAGCCCAGCAGCAGGGCAGGAATGGCCAAGAGCGTCATGAACCGGTACAGCTTTTGCGCCATCAGCAACAGGCGGGCATTGGCCCTCTCGTCGGTTTCCATGGCCATGTTCACAAAAATGCGGGGCAGGTAAAACAACCCAGCGAACCAGGCGGCCACGAACAAGAGGTGAAACGATTTCACCCAAAGATATCCATTCATTGCAAATACTCCTTGTGTAGGGATGTCCGGTTGGTGCCTTACTGGCGAATTTCGCCGTGACCAAACACCACCCATTTTTGACTGGTTAAGCCTTCCAGCCCAACCGGGCCTCGGGCATGGATTTTGTCGGTGGAAATGCCGATTTCGGCGCCCAAGCCGTATTCAAAACCATCCGCAAACCGTGTGGATGCGTTGACCATCACCGAGGCGGAATCTACTTCACGGATGAAGCGCATGGCATGACTGTGGTTGTCGGTCACGATGCTGTCGGTGTGTTGGGAACTGTAGCGGTTGATGTGCGCAATCGCTTGGTCCAGGCCGTCGACCACCTTGACGGACAGGATGGGGGCGAGGTATTCGGTGGACCAGTCTTCTTCGGTGGCGGCTTTGGCGGTGGGCAATAGCGCACAGGTGCGCCCACAACCCCGAACTTCAACACCTTTGTCGGCGTAGATTTTGCCCAGGGCTGTCAACACAGGCTTGGCAACATGCTGGTGAACCAGCAAGGTTTCCATGGTATTACAGGTGCCGTAGCGGTGGGTTTTGGCATTGTCTGCAATGGATATGGCTTTTTCAAGGTCTGCCGATTCGTCAATGAAAACATGGCAAATGCCGTCCAGGTGTTTGATGACAGGCACCTTGGCTTCACGGGAAATGCGCTCGATCAAACCCTTGCCGCCGCGGGGCACGATCACATCCACATATTGGGTCATGGTGATGAGCGCACCCACCGCGGCACGGTCGGTGGTGTCGATGACTTGCACCGCAGCGGCCGGCAGACCAGCGGCTTCCAAGCCTTGGGCCACCAGCCTGGCCAGCGCCTGGTTGCAGCGGAAGGCTTCAGAACCTCCGCGCAGAATGGTACTGTTTCCCGACTTGATACACAGGCCTGCTGCGTCGACGGTTACGTTCGGTCGGGCCTCGTAGATGATGCCAATCACGCCCAGCGGCACGCGCATTTTGCCCACTTGAATGCCGGATGGGCGATTTTTGAAATCGGTCATTTCGCCGATGGGGTCGGGCAATTGCGCAATTTGCTCCAGACCCTCTGCCATGGTGTCAATGGCTTTTTCGCTCAGCGCCAGTCGGTCCAGCAGGGCTGGCTCCAGCCCATTGGTTTTGGCCTGATCCAGGTCAGCTTGGTTGGCCGCACGCAGGTCCCCACGGTGTTCACGGATCAGGCGGGCTGTTTCCAGCAAAGCCTTGTTTTTGGCACCGGTGTTGGCACGGGCCATGGCTGCGGAGGCCTCGCGGGCCTTCCGTCCAATGTCTAATACGCTGTCTTCAATGCTCATGGTTGAATCTTCCGATGTTGCCCACGTGTTGGCCGAGGTGGGCGGCGTTCATTTACGCCATGGGTGGCGGCGCTACCCCGGCAATGCCCAGCCCGATGATTTCAAGCAGGGTCCAGGGGTTTCCCGCTTTCATGCCCTTGATGGTTTTTTCGGCGCTGTAACACCAGGCGGTCAGGTTTTGCAGGCTACCCCTGTTGTGGCGTTTCAGCGCGGTGCTGATGTGATTTTGTCGCGCACCCCAGATTCTATGTTGTCTGCAGGCATCCGCCAATGCCATGCCCTTTCTAATCGCCATTTGGGTGTCGCGAATGGCGCGAATTTCTTCCTGCAATGCCCACAACACCAGTGTGGATGCTTCCCCTTCAGCCTCAAGGCCTTGAATCATGCGCGCCACCCGCCGGGTATCGCCAGCCAGCAGGCTGGGGCCCAGGTCGAACACGTTGAACCGGGCTGAATTGGAGACCATGGCTTGCAGGGTTTCCAGGGTCACGGCGCCTTGGTGTTCCACCGCCAGCTTTTCAATGGCCTGATGGGCTGCCAATAGGTTGCCCTCTGTTTTTTCAGCCAGCCAGCTGCAGGTTTCCCGATCGAGCTTGAGCCCTTTGCGTTGGGCCGACTGGTTGATCCAGGCTGGCAGGTTGTCTGCGCTCACGGGTTTGCACTGGATTTCGCAGCCCAGTGCCAGCAGTTGGGAAAATCCGTCGGATTTTTCCTGCGTTTTGTTGAGTTTGGGGCCCAGCAACAGCAGATGATGCGTTGTTTCCCCCGTCTTGATCCATTGGGCCACTTGGGTCAGTGCTTCAGCGGCATCCTTGTTGAGCTTGGGTTGGGTTAGCCGAACTTCGACCAGTGAGACGTCGCCAAACAGGGACGCCTCGGCGAACAGGGCCAGAAACTCCTGGGCATCAAACTGCCTATCCAGGTCCAGCACATGGCGCTGGTACTCGGTGGTCTTTTTCAGACGCTGCCGGTAGAGGTCTGCAGCCTGGGTGCTGAACAGGGGTTCATCGGTGAACAGGCACACCAGCGCAGGCAGCGCCTGTTGACCCGCGCTGGGTTCTAGCCAATGGTCCAGCGAGATCGGTTTCAAGATTTATCGTTGCGCTTGCTCAGTTTTAGGGCAGCCAACCGAGCAGAAATTTGCCGGGCAATATCCCGCTGCATTTCGGTGTACAAGTTGGCCTCTTCCATTTCCTTGCCCAGAATTTGATCGTCGCTGTACGTGAGTTCGCGGCGTTGCTGAAGCGTGGTGGTGGCAATCAGGAAATCACCCTGTTTGTCGGTCACTTGATAGTCCAGGTCATAGGTCAGGCGAACTTCCCGCGCGCGGCCCGACGCACTGAAGGTAACAATGCTGCGGTCCCGTTTTTCCTTCAGCAGCGTGAGTTTCAGCGGTGCGCCATCGGCCGTGTTAACGGCAATCCCCATGATCTGCATCTGCAGGTTCATGTTGCGGTTCATCTCGGTTTTTTCCATGCCGCGCAGCTCAATTCGATCGAAGTCGAAGGTGTACTGCCCACGCAGTTGAAAGCCGCAGGCTGCCAAAAGGAGGGCCGACAGCAACAGTGCGGTGAGGGTGTGGATTCGTGTCATGAATACGCTTTGCAAAGTGGGGCCCATCCGATGGTTGTGTTTGCTGATTTGTACCTTACACCACAATATTGACCAACTTGCCGGGTACCACAATCACTTTCTTCGCAGGCTTGCCGTCCATGAACTTCTGGGCGGCCTCGCTGGCGAGCGCCGCGGTTTCGATGCTGGTTTTGTCGGCCTCGGCGGGCACTTCGATACTGCCGCGCAGTTTGCCGTTGATTTGCACCATCAAGGTGAGTTCGGAACGAACCAGCGCTTGCGCATCGACCTCGGGCCATGGGGCATCCAGAAGCTCACCCAATGCGCCTGCATAACCCAGCGCTTGCCACAGGTGGCAAGTCAGGTGAGGCACAATGGGGTAGAGCACTCGCAGCAGGATGCCCATGCCTTCGACCAGCACGGCTTTGTCATCGTCGTTGTTGGCTTGCGGGGCAAATGCATCCAGCGTGTTCAGCATTTTCATGCCAGCTGACACCACCGTGTTGTACTGGTTGCGCTCGTAGTCAAAGTTGGCTTGTTTCAGAATATCGTGCACTTCACGCCGGGTGTTTTGTGCGGCTTTGCCAAGGCTGTCTGGCAGCGCTGTTTGTGCAGTGAACACGGCTTCAAAGTTGGCACCCAGGTGAAACAGGCGCTTGAGGAATCGGTGCGCACCTTCCACACCCGAACTGCTCCATTCCAGGCTTTGCTCAGGTGGCGCCGCGAACATGGTGAACAGGCGTGCCGTGTCCGCACCATACTGGTCGATCAAAGCTTGGGGGTCAATGCCGTTGTTCTTCGACTTCGACATTTTTTCAACACCACCAATGTGCACAGGTGTTCCGCTGGCTTTGAGTTGGGCAGACACAGGCCGGCCACGGTCGTCGAAGCTGACTTCCACATCGTCTGGGTTGATCCAGGTTTTCTTGCCGTTGGCTTCTTCGGTGTAATAGGTGTCGTTCAGCACCATGCCTTGGGTGAGCAAGGCGGTGGCGGGTTCGCGGAATTTCACCAGCCCCAGGTCGTTCATGACCTTGGTCCAGAAGCGGCTGTACAGCAGGTGCAAAATGGCGTGTTCAATGCCGCCAATGTACTGGTCCATGGGCATCCAGTAGTCGGCGCGCGCATCGGTCATGGTGTCTGCGTCGTTGCACACGTAGCGGGTGAAGTACCAACTGGAGTCCACGAAGGTGTCCATGGTGTCGGTTTCACGCCGTGCAGGCTTGCCGCACTTGGGGCAAGTGCATTGGTAAAAGGCTGCGCTTTTGGCCAGCGGGTTGCCACTGCCGTCCGGCACCAGGTCTTCCGGCAACACCACAGGCAGGTCTTGCTCGGGCACCGGCACGTCGCCGCAGGTGTCGCAGTAAATGATGGGAATGGGCGTGCCCCAGTAGCGCTGGCGGGAAATGCCCCAGTCGCGCAGGCGGAACTGGATGCGTTTCTCGCCCAGGCCCTTGGCCGCCATAAAATCGGCCACCCAGTTCACAGCGTCTGAATGGCCTTTGCCGTTCAGCTCGCCGGAGTTCACGCAAACACCGTGTTCTTTGTCGCCATACCAGTCGGCCCAGGCGGTGGCGTCAAAGGCTTGGCCTTTGACATCGATGACCTGTTTGATCTGGATTCCGTACTTCAGCGCGAAGGCAAAATCACGTTCGTCGTGGGCAGGCACACCCATCACAGCGCCGTCGCCGTAGCTCATCAGGACGTAATTGCCCACCCAAACCGGCACGTCGGCACCGGTGATGGGGTGCTTCACAGAAAGCCCTGTGGGCATGCCCTTCTTTTCCATGGTGGCCATGTCGGCCTCGGCCACGCCGCCGGCTTTGCATTCGGCAATAAAGGCTTGCAGTTTGGGGTTATTGGCGGCGGCCAGTGTGGCCAGCGGGTGCTCGGCTGCAACTGCTGCAAAGGTGACACCCATGATGGTGTCGGCCCGGGTGGTGAACACATACAACTTGCCGTCCTGAACCGGCACACCATCTTCCCCGGCAATGCTGTGCGGGAAAGCAAAGCGAACGCCAGTGGACTTGCCAATCCAGTTTTCCTGCATCAGTTTCACACGCTCTGGCCATTGCAGGTCTTTCAGGTCGTCGAGCAATGCATCGGCGTAGCTGGTGATGGCCATGTAATACATCGGAATGTCGCGCTTTTCCACCACCGCGCCGGAACGCCAGCCGCGCCCATCGATCACCTGTTCGTTGGCGAGTACGGTCTGGTCAATCGGGTCCCAATTCACAGTGCCTGTTTTTTTGTAGACGATGCCTTTGTCCAGCATCTTCAAGAACAACCACTGGTTCCACTTGTAGTAATCGGGTTTGCAGGTGGCCACTTCCTTGGACCAGTCAATCGCCAAGCCCATGGATTCCATCTGCTTTTTCATGTACGCAATGTTGCTGTATGTCCATGCAGCGGGTGGCTTTCCATTGGCCATGGCCGCATTTTCTGCGGGCATCCCGAATGCGTCCCAACCCATGGGCATCAGGGTGTTGTAGCCCTTCATGCGCTTTTGGCGAATCATCACGTCGTTGATGGTGTAGTTGCGCACATGGCCCATGTGGAGTTTGCCGCTGGGGTAAGGCAGCATTGACACGCAGTAGTACTTGGGCTTTTCCTGGCCCTGGGCATTTTTGGCAAAAGCCTCGGCTTTGTAGGCGTCGGTCGCCTTCCATTGGCCCTGTACGGATGATTCAATGTCTTGGGCAGCGTATTGGTTGAGCATGGTGGTCAGGGAATGCAAAAAATCGGGCCCGCCGGCGAGGTCAGGATGAATAACACGGCCGGTTTTTCAGGGATTCGGGGCAATCTTTGATTATATCGGGCTTTGTGGTGCTTTCGAGGTTGCGTGAGTTGGGGCTGCGTCAGTGTTGTGGCAATAACACTGTTAAAATCAACAGCCATTGAATCTTGGAATTGCGCACGTGTCCCTACTCGACAATCTGAACCCCGAGCAATTGGCCGCAGTCACCCTGCCCAGAGAGTCAGCCTTGATTCTGGCTGGCGCAGGCAGCGGGAAAACCAAGGTGCTCACCGCGCGAATTGCCTGGCTGATTCAAACCGGGCAAGTGGGGCCAGGCGGGGTATTGGCAGTCACATTCACCAACAAGGCCGCCAAGGAAATGCTTCACCGCATTTCCAGCATGTTGCCCATCAACACCCGCAGCATGTGGGTGGGTACCTTTCACGGCCTGTGTAACCGGATGTTGCGGGCGCATTGGCGCGAAGCGGGTTTGCCCCAAGCCTTTCAAATTTTGGACATGCAGGACCAGTTATCGGCCATCAAACGCATGTACAAGGTGCTGAACATTGATGCTGAGAAATTTCAGCCCAAGCAACTGGCTTACTTCATCGGCTCAGCCAAGGAACAAGGTTTACGCCCCAAGGACGTCGACGCCTTCGACGAATACCACCGCATGATGGTCAGGCTCTACGAGGCCTATGAGGCCCAATGCCAGCGGGAAGGCGTGGTGGATTTTGCTGAACTGCTGTTGCGCAGCTTTGAACTATTGGGTGCCAATGCCGCGTTGCGTGAGCACTATCAGCAGCGTTTTCGTTACATTTTGGTGGATGAGTTTCAAGACACCAACACACTGCAGTATCAGTGGTTAAAGCGATTGTCGGGCCCTCAAGGGTGTATTTTTGCCGTGGGAGACGACGACCAGTCGATTTATGCATTCCGCGGCGCGCGGGTGGCCAATATGAGCCAGTTCGAGCGCGACTTTGATGTGCAAAACCGCATCAAGCTGGAGCAAAACTACCGTTCCGTGGGCAATGTGCTGAAAGCAGCCAATGTCCTGATTGCAAACAACAAGGCCCGCTTGGGCAAAGACTTGTGGACTGATGCGGGCGAGGGCGAACCGATTCGTGTGTACGAGGCCATCAGTGATCAGGACGAAGCCGGTTTCATCATCGATCGAATCAAGAAATTGACCACGGAAGAGGGCATGAGTCGCTCTGACATCGCGATCCTGTATCGATCCAATGCCCAGTCTCGGGTGGTGGAACAGGCCCTGTTCAATGCCGGCATTCCTTACCGTGTGTACGGCGGTTTGCGCTTTTTTGAACGCGCTGAAATCAAGCATGCCTTGGCCTATTTGCGCCTGTTGGACAATGCGGACGATGACAACTCGTTTTCACGCGTGGTGAATTTTCCAACCCGGGGCATTGGTGCGCGCAGTATTGAGCAACTGCAGGACTTGGCCACGCAACAAGGTATATCGCTGTACCGGGCCATCCCGCTGATGGATGGCCGTGCACAGGCGAGCTTGCAAAAATTTGCCCAACTGATTGAGCGGTTGCGGTTTGAAACCCGTGGCTTGGGGCTGGCCGAGCTGGTGGACAAGGTGGTGGTGGAAAGCGGTTTGTTGCAGCACTTCGAGGCTGACAAGGATGGTGAAGACCGGGTTGAAAACTTGAAAGAATTGGTGAACGCGGCAGCTTCATTCGCTGTGGCTGAGGGTTACTTTCAAGACACGGCAGCCACCGAGATGGATGCTGAAAAGCTCATCACGCCATTGGCAGACTTTTTGTCCCACGCTTCTTTGGAGGCAGGTGACAACGCAGCCGCCGCAGGCGAGCAAGCGGTGCAGTTGATGACTGCGCATGCAGCCAAAGGGCTGGAGTTCCATTGTGTGTTTGTGACCGGCCTGGAGGAAGGTTTGTTTCCCCATGAAAACAGCGTGGGCAATACCATCGAGGCGGGCGATGGCACCAGTGTGGAGGCGGTCGAAGAAGAGCGTCGCTTGATGTATGTCGCCATTACCCGGGCGCGGGAGCAATTGTTCCTTAGTTACGCCCAACAGCGCATGCTGCACGGTCAAATTCGCTATCACCTGCGGTCCCGTTTCCTGGATGAACTGCCTGAAGATGTCCTGAAATGGCTGACCCCCAAGCGGGCACACATCGCGAGCTCGGGTTGGGATGCACTGGATGCAAAGTCCTGGAACAACACTGCCAGCTTTGGGGGTGGAAAGGCCTACACGCAAAAGGCAGCCAACAGACCCTATCCCATTGGCACGGGCGTTGAACACGCCAAGTTTGGTCAGGGTGTGGTGGTGGCCTATGAGGGTGAAGGGGATGATCAGCGAATCCAGATCAATTTCGGGCGCCAGGGCATGAAGTGGTTAATGCTGAGTTTGGCGAAACTCAGCAGGGTGTAATCAAGCCTGGGTCTGAATGTGCTCTGGGTCGTGCTCAAACACGTCGGTGTATGTGGGGTAAAACGTGGCCAGCGAGACACTCATCACCACTGCCATGGTCAGGATGTTGAGTGCACCCAACAAGGATGCAGGCAGCCCCAGGAGACTGAACACCGCCACCACAGCAGAGCAGAAACCAACACTGAGCAGTATCCAGCCCATGCCGAAAATGAGGAAGGCTGACTTGTTGCGCCATACAGCAATCCAGCTTGAGAAAAGGGCCTGACCGGCCGACATGCCATGCCAGACCACCAGCACTGGTGCATACCAAAATGCCAAAATAACTGGCAGGCTTGTCAAAGCAACCAGGCTGAGGTAGGTCGCCATGTACTCATAAAATTGAACAATGTGCGCTGGGTCGATTTTCTGCAAGTTTGATACATCCAGCATGGGTTGCGGGCCCAGCAGGGCATGGGCCAGCAGTTTGATCACTGCAAAACAGGCGGTGTAAATAAAGCCAAGCTGGAACAAGCGGGGCAGGTGGGGGCGGTGCGCAGGGCTCAGGCCTGCAAACAAGACTGCGGGTGAAACCCGCAGACCGGATTTGATCATTTTCCCGGCCAGCATGATTCCGAAACCCAGTGTTGGTGTCAGCAGGGTGACCACAGCAGGACCCAGCATCGGAATCAGCATGCCCACAAACAACAACAGGAACAAATAGGTATTGCCCAGCAAGAACAGCTCCGAGGGTTTTTTGCGGAACAGGGCAAGTCCGCTCATTAACCATTCCCAGCCTTGGCGGGGCGTGCAGATGTGCAGGTGTGTGGCCATGTGGATACTCCTGGGGCCTGATTAAATCTGGCAGGCCGGGCAACCTGCGCGGCGTGCTTTCAGTACACGTTCAAAGTGGGATGGGTCTTTCACATGGAGGACTTCGGCATCCCGGGGCATGTAGTAATCCACCAGCCGGGATGTCCAGAACCGCAGTGCTGCCGAGCGCAGCATGTCTTGCCACAAGGCTTGTTCATCGATGTGCAAGGGCCGATGTTTTTGATAACCCGCCAAAAGGGCGGCGGTGCGTTCGGCGTCCAAGGCCCCGGTGTTCAGATCAATGCACCAGTCATTCACCGTCACCGCCAGGTCAAACAGGAAGGTGTCGATCCCGGCGAAGTAAAAGTCAATCACGCCGCCCAGGGTGTCACCATCCATGAGTGCATTGTCACGAAACAGGTCAGCATGCACAGCCCCCTTGGGCAGCGCACGGTATGCGGCACTGGCTGCAATACGGGATTGGTGAGCCACTTCGTCACTGAGCAAGGCGAGCACGTGTTCAGGGGCATGCTGGACCAATCGACCGGTGGCCTCTTGAATCCAGTTCAACCCCCGTGGGTTCGGCAGTTGACCATCGAAGTCCAGAACGGCCAGGTGGGCCAGTGCTATAAATTGACCGATGGCTGCGCATTGGGCGCCGTTGGGCGCTTCAACGGAGTGTCCCTGAAGGCAATTCACCAATGTGGCCGGCTTGCCTTTCAGCATTGAATACAGATCGCCCGCCTGGGAAGCAACAGGCCCTGGGACAGGCAAGCCTTTGCTCGACAGGTGCCCCATCAGGCCCAGATAAAATGGCAATTCACTGACTTGAAGTTTTTCGAAGATCGTCAGCACGTATCGACCGGTGCTGGTGTTCACAAAGTAGTTGGTGTTTTCAATCCCCGAACTGATGCCCTCAAAGGACTGCAGGCTGCCGCAGGGGCGCCCTGCCAGCCAGGCGTTGAGCTCATCGTGGGTAATGCGGGTGAAAACAGCCATGAATGGTCCTGAAAGTGATCAGATGCCCCGCATGGTTCAGCGGCAAGCAAACCCGGCGATTTTACCCGGGTTTGCCCCTGTGTTACAGGTCGAGCAGCATCTCGGACTCGTCATCCGATGGGCGGAAAGAACGCTTTTCATAGAACCGGAAGATACAGGCCAGCACTTCGTCGGGTGTTTCCACCAGTTCAAACAGATCCAGATCGGTTTCGCTGATCATGCCTTCGCCCAGCAGATGGCCCCGAATCCAGTCGATGAGTCCACCCCAGAATGCATGGCCCACCAGCACCACCGGAATGCGGCGGCCTTTGCTGGTCTGAATCAAGGTGAGTGCTTCAAACAATTCATCCAGCGTGCCAAAGCCGCCGGGCATGACGACATATGCGCTGGCGTATTTGGCAAAAGCCACCTTGCGGGCAAAAAAGTGCCGGAAGGTCAACGAGATGTTTTGGTAGGGGTTGCCGTGTTGTTCAAAAGGCAACTCGATGTTCAGCCCCACACTGGGTGAGGGACCAGCATGGGCCCCTTTGTTGGCCGCCTCCATAATGCCTGGGCCACCACCGCTGATGACGGCAAAGCCTGAGTCGGACAGGGCGCGGGCGATTTTTTCGGTGAGTTGATAATACGGATGTTCGGGCTTGGTTCGGGCGCTGCCGAAGATGGACACCGACGGTCGAATTGCCGAGAGCTTCTCAGTCGCCTCAATGAACTCTGCCATAATTCCCAGCACGTGCCACGATTCACGCGCTTTGACGGCGGTGGACTGCTCCTTGGATGGAAGGTGGCGAAGGGTCGGAATGTTCTTGTTCTTGGTTGTCATATGAAGCGTTTACTCCTCGTCGATGGGTCCAGCTACCTGTACCGCGCCTTTCACGCCATGCCGGATTTGCGCAATCGGGCTGGCGAACCCACTGGCGCAATCTATGGCATGGTGAACATGCTTCGGCGTCTTCGGGCTGATTTCCCGAGCGACGCGCTCACGTCCAATTGTATCGCCTGTATTTTCGATGCGCCGGGGAAAACCTTCCGGGACGATCTTTATCCGGAATACAAGGCCAACCGATCCAGCATGCCGGAAGATCTGGCTGCGCAAATACCCCATATTTATGAGGTGACCAAAGCCCTAGGCTGGCCCGTCATTGCAGAGCCCGGTATTGAGGCCGATGATGTGATTGGCACGTTGGCCCAGACGGCACTGCGTCAAGGGTTTGACGAGGTGGTGATTTCCACCGGCGACAAAGACCTGGCGCAGTTGGTGAACGACAAAATTCGCCTGGTCGACACCATGAAAAATTCGGTGATGACGCGCGATGCCGTGTTTGAAAAGTTTGGTGTGTACCCCGAACAAATCATCGATTACCTCACCCTGGTTGGCGACACCGTGGACAATGTACCCGGTGTTGAAAAGGTGGGGCCAAAAACAGCCGCCAAATGGTTGGCTGAATACAAAACCCTGGACGGTGTGGTGGCCAACGCCAGTCAGATTGGCGGCAAGGTGGGCGAAAACCTGAAAAAGGCACTGGACTGGTTGCCCACCGGCAAAACCTTGGTGACCGTGAAAACTGACTGCGACATTGAATTGGCCCGCCACATTGAAGACCAGCTGCAAGCGGGCACCGAAAATGCCGAGGTTTTGAAAAAGCTGTTCCATCGTTTTGAATTCAAAACCTGGTTTCGTGCCTTGGGTGGAGTGCCAGAAGAGCCAGTCGGTGTGTCGGGTGATTTGTTTTCAGGCTCAAATGGTGAGCCTGTTTCGTCGGTTTCAAATGGTCCAAATGCCTTGTTCGATGCACCCACACAGTCCATTGATTCCATTCGAACTGTCAGCATTCAGACCCCCGACGCGTTGCATGAATTGATTGAGCTACTGACCAAGGCCAAGTCAGCTGGGCGTGCTGTGGCGTTTGACACAGAAACCACCTCGCTGGAGCCCATGAATGCGCAGATTGTTGGGCTGTGCTTCGCTTTGGAGCCGGGGGTTGGTTATTACATACCCTTGGGCCATCAAGACCTGACCGCTGAGCCACAGCTGAACCTGGGCGATACCTTGGCTGCGCTGAAGCCTTGGTTTGAAGATGCACAGGCCCCCAAAATTGCGCAAAACGCCAAGTACGACTTGCACGTGATGGCCAATCACAATGTGTGGGTTCAAGGCCTCGTCGAGGACACCATGCTGGCCAGTTACATTCTCGAGGCGCATAAGCCGCATGGCATGGATGCACTGGCTTTGCGCTGGCTCAATTACAACACCATCAAATATGAAGAAGTGGCGGGCAAAGGTGCTAGCCAGATCAGCTTTGAGCAGGTACCGATCGAAACAGCCACACGATATGCCGCGGAAGATGCCGAAGTGACCTTGCGCTTGGCCGGTGCACTGCGGGCTGAACTCAAGCAGGTGCCCGAGTTGGCCACGCTGTATGACACCATTGAGCTTCCCTTCAGCCAGGTGCTGTTTGAAGTGGAGCGCAATGGGGTGCTGATTGACAGCGCGAAACTGGATGCCCAAAGTGCCGAAATTGCCGACAAGCTGAAGGTGATAGAAACCCAGGCCTTTGAATTGGCCGGTGGCGAATTCAATTTGAACTCACCCAAACAAATTGGTGAACTGTTGTTTGACAAGCTGGGCCTGCCCGTGGTGAAAAAAACGGCCAGTGGGGCGCCTTCCACCGATGAAGAGGTGTTGAGCAAACTGGCTGAGGACTACCCCTTGCCCGCCAAATTGCTGGAGCACCGCAGCCTCGCCAAACTCAAAAGCACTTACACCGACAAATTGCCCCGCATGGTTAACCCACGCACTGGCCGCGTGCACACCAACTATGCCCAGGCGGTTGCCGTGACTGGACGCTTGGCCAGCAATGACCCCAATCTTCAAAACATTCCCGTGCGAACCGCAGAAGGCCGTCGTGTGCGGGAAGCCTTTGTGGCACCAGCAGACCATGTGTTGGTGTCGGCGGACTACTCGCAAATTGAACTGCGCATCATGGCCCACATCAGCGGGGATGAAGCCCTGATCCACGCCTTCCAGCATGGTCTGGATATTCACAGCGCCACCGCTTCCGAGATTTTTGGTGTGCCGTTGGGCGAGGTGAATTCAGACCAGCGGCGAACCGCCAAGGTGATCAACTTTGGTCTGATTTACGGCATGAGTGCATTTGGCTTGGCGGCCAACTTGAACATCAACCGCGATGCGGCCAAGCTCTACATTGACCGCTACTTCACACGTTATCCAGGCGTGGCCCGCTACATGGAGAATGTTCGGGCGCAAGCCAAGGCGGATGGTTACGTGAGCACGGTGTTTGGTCGTCGCCTGTGGTTGCCCGAAATCAAAAGCCCCAACGGGCCGCGCCGTGCGGCGGCCGAACGGGCGGCCATCAATGCGCCCATGCAGGGCACCTCGGCAGACCTGATCAAAATGGCCATGGTCAAATTGTCGGCCTGGTTAAAGGCTGAGCAACTTCAAACCAAAATGATCATGCAAGTGCATGACGAGGTGATTCTCGAAGTCCCCAATTCCGAATTGGCGCTGATTCAGGGCAAAGTACCGGACATCATGACCCAGGTGGCCGACTTGAAGGTGCCGCTGGAGGTGGGTTGTGGTGTGGGACTGAACTGGGAAGAAGCACATTAACAAGGCCCATTGATGGCGGGAGTCGACCATGCAAGACCAACACGACACAGATAGCGAACACTTGAAAGCCCTGGCTGGTGGCGGGAAGCTGGCAGCCGATCGCCGCACCGTGCTGAAGGGGTTGACGGCGGGTGGCTTTGCGATGGCTGCGGGCCCTGTGTTGTCCGAGGCTATCACCACACCTTCCACCGGTTTGATTGAAGACCGGGTGTTGGTGAACGTGGGCGATGACGACATGTTTGCCTATCGCGCCAAGCCGGCACACAAAAAGCATCCACCGGTTATTGTGGTGGTGCCAGAAATTTTTGGGGTGCACGCGTACATTGAGGACGTGGTAAGGCGGTTTGCCCAAGCGGGTTTCTATGCCATGGCCCCCGACATCTTTTTTCGCCATGGCGAGCCCGGGCAATATGCCACCGTGGCTGAAATTCTCCAGAACGTGATTTCGAAAATGGACGATGCCCAGGTGATGCAAGACCTGGACAAGTGCGTGGAATTTGCCGCTGGTGATGGTGGCAACACCGGCCAGTTGGCCGTGACGGGCTTTTGCTGGGGCGGTCGAATCACGTGGTTGTACAGTGCCCACAACCCCATGGTGCGTGCGGGTGTGGCCTGGTATGGCAAGCTGGTGGGGCCTGCAACGGCACTGACACCCAAACAGCCGGTTGATCTTGCGGCCGACCTGAAAGCCCCCGTGCTGGGCTTGTATGGTGCTGAAGATACATCCATTCCTTTGAATACCATTGACGACATGCGCGCAGCCTTGGCCAAAGCGGCACCGGCCAATGCGAACGCGGCACAAACGCACATCGAGGTGTTTGCCAATGCGCAGCATGGCTTCCACGCAGATTATCGGAATACCTACAACTCGACGGCCGCCAAACAGGCGTACAATCAGGCACTTCAGTTTTTGCGCAGGCGTGGCCTGCTCTAACCCAACGTGCACTCCAGTTTGTTGATCGTCATGGTGGCTTCGGCCACCGGCACGGCGCTGGCCATTCTGGCTGCGGCCTGGCTTAGTTCGCGCAGCATTGCCCGTGCACTCGAGCCGATGGTCAGCCTGTCCACAGGCGTGTTGCTGGGTACCTCACTATTGCATTTGCTGCCCGAGGCCTTGGACAAAGGCATGGAATACCACGACCTATTCATCTGGTTGTTGGGCGGTTTGCTGTTTTTTTTCGTGCTGGAAAAATTTGCCATTTTCAGGCACAGCCACCACCACGAGCACGACGGCCACCACCATGAGCACGGCTTCGACAGGCACGAGGCAGGGCGGGGTGGCTTGTTGATTGTGGTGGGTGATTCCATCCACAACTTTGCAGACGGTTTGCTGATTGCCAGCGCTTTTTTGGTGGATGTGCAACTGGGCTTGCTGACCACCTTGTCCATCGTTCTGCATGAAATTCCCCAGCAAACCGGTGACTTCCTGGTGCTCATGAATGCAGGCATTGCCCGCGCCAAAGCCATTCGCCTGATGGCGGTGGCTGGCGCAGCGGCGGTGCTGGGGGCGTTTCTCGGGTTCACCCTGTTTTCGCAACTGCAGCATGTGCTGCCCATCGCCTTGGTGTTGGCCTCGGCCAGTTTTCTGTATGTGGCTGTTGCAGACCTCATTCCCCAAATGCAGCAGCGCCTTGCCTTGCGTTCCAGCATCATGCAAGTCACCACCATCACTGCCGGGGTCGTGCTGGTGGCTTATCTGGCCAGCGTTCTTCACCACCACCATTAAAACCCTGTTGAGGTTTGCCCTAATACACGCTCCGCACACCCCGTGACAACATGACCCGCGCCACTGAAATAAAAAACAAGGCGGAGCAGGCATGGCGGATGTTGTATTGGAGACCAATGACCTCACCAAAGAATTCAAGGGGTTCACAGCGGTCAATCAGGTGAATTTGCGGGTCCAGCGCGGGCATATCCACGCGCTGATCGGGCCCAACGGCGCAGGCAAAACCACCTGCTTTAACTTGCTGACCAAGTTTCTCACGCCCACCTCGGGTCGAATTTTGTTCAATGGTCAGGACATTACCCACCAAAAGCCAGCACAAATTGCACGGCGGGGGGTCATCCGTTCTTTTCAGATTTCCGCTGTGTTTCCCCACCTGTCGGTGCTCGAGAATGTGCGCATTGGCCTACAACGCCCCATGGGCAACGCATTTCATTTTTGGCGCAGCGAGAAAATCCTCCACCGCTTGAATGACCGGGCGATGGAGTTGCTGGCCGAAGTGGGTTTGGAGGAATATGCCGCGTATCAAACCGTGGACCTGCCTTATGGCCGCAAACGCGCGCTGGAAATTGCCACCACGCTGGCCATGGAACCCGAGGTGATGTTGCTCGATGAACCCACCCAAGGCATGGGCCATGAGGATGTAGATCGGGTCACCCAACTCATCAAGAAAGTCTCCAAAGGCCGCACCATTCTGATGGTGGAACACAACATGAATGTGGTGGCCAGCATTTGCGACCGCATCTCGGTGTTACAGCAGGGTGCAGTGCTTGCTGAAGGGGCCTACGACGACGTGTCGAAAAACCCGCAGGTGATGGAAGCTTACATGGGCACCAGCGCTGGCGAGTTGCAAGGGGCCCATGCATGAGCCAAACCGTGTTGAACATTGAAGGCCTCAATGCCTGGTACGGCGAGTCGCATATCCTGCACAACATGGCTTTTTCAGTGAAAGCTGGTGAGGTGGTATCGCTATTGGGGCGAAATGGTTCGGGCCGAACCACCACCTTGCGCGCCATCATGGGTTTGACCGGTCGCAGGGCTGGTTCCATCCAAATCAATGGGCAGGAATCGATTGCTCTGCCCACCCACAAAATTGCCCACTTGGGTGTGGGTTATTGCCCGGAAGAGCGCGGTATTTTTTCATCGTTGTCTGCCGAAGAAAACCTGATGCTGCCGCCGTTTGTGTCCAAAACCGACAAGGGCATGAGTGTGGCCGAAATTTACGACATGTTTCCGAATTTGCAGGCGCGTCGCAAAAGCCAGGGCACCCGGTTGTCGGGTGGCGAACAGCAAATGCTCGCGGTGGCTCGCATTCTGCGAACCGGGGCCAAACTGCTGTTGCTGGACGAAATTTCTGAAGGGCTGGCACCCGTCATCGTACAAGCCTTGGCCCGAATGATCACCACGCTCAAAGCCAAGGGCTACACCATCGTGATGGTGGAACAGAATTTCCGTTTTGCTGCACCGCTGTCCGACCGCTTTTATGTGGTCGAACATGGGCAGATGGTTGAAACATTCGAATCCAGTCAACTGGACGACAAAATGCCGGTGCTGCATTCGCTGCTCGGTGTTTGAACAACATTCTTACAAGCAAAGAAAAGGAGAAGGAGATGACATTGAAACCAATCGTAGCGGGTCTGTTGGCCGTGGGTAGCCTGGCCATGGCCAGCACTGCTTCTGCGCAAGTGTCGGGTGATGTGGTCAAGATCGGCATGATCACGGACCTGTCCGGGGTGTACGCCGACATTGACGGCCCTTCTGGCGTGGAAGCCGTAAAAATGGCGATTGCCGATTTTGGTGGGAAAGTAAACGGCAAAAAAATCGAGTTCATTTATGCAGACCACCAGAACAAGGCCGATATTGCAGCCAGCAAGGCGCGCGAATGGTTTGATCAGGAAGGCGTGGACTTCCTGATTGCCGGCACCAACTCCGGCACTGCGCTGGCCATTGCCAAGGTGGCTGGTGAAAAGAAAAAGCCCGTCTTCGTGATTGGTTCAGGTTCAGCTCGCTTGACCAACGAAGAATGCAACCCGTATTCCATCCACTATGCGTACGACACAGTGGCCTTGGCCAAAGGCACGGGTTCTGCTGTGGTGAAGCAGGGTGGCAAAAGCTGGTACTTCCTCACAGCCGATTACGCTTTTGGTACCTCCCTTGAAAACGACACGTCTACCGTGGTGAAGGCTAGCGGTGGTCAAGTCTTGGGGGCTGTGCGTCACCCATTGTCAGCCTCCGATTTTTCCTCCTTCATGTTGCAGGCCCAAGCGTCCAAGGCTCAAATTTTGGGCCTGGCCAACGCCGGTGGTGACACCATCAACTCAATTAAAGCCGCCAACGAATTTGGCGTAACCTCCACCATGAAGCTGGCAGGGCTGTTGATGTTCATCAGCGACGTGCACGCGTTGGGCTTGGGGCAAACCAAGGGAATGTACCTGACCGACAGCTGGTACTGGGACCAAAGCGATGAAACTCGCAAGTGGTCCAAGCGCTTCTTCGATTCCCAGAAAAAGATGCCCACAAGCTTGCATGCAGCCGATTACTCCGCCACGCTGCAGTTCCTGAATGCGGTCAAGGCGGCAGGCACAGATGATGCTGACAAAGTGCTCGACACAATCCGCAAGGGCAAGGTCAATGATGTATACGCCAAAAACGGATACTACCGTGTGGATGGCAGCATGATTCATGACATGTACCTGATGCAGGTGAAAGCGCCCAACGAGTCCAAGAAGCCTTGGGATTATCTGAAGGTGGTACAAACCATTCCGGGCGACCAGGCCTTCACGACCAAAGCCGAAACCAAGTGCGCAGCCTGGAAATAACGCAGGCTGAAACACGGTCAATGTGCGGGTTTCACCGGCTGGTCGGTGAGCCCGCTTTCCTTGGTGAGTTGTGATGGATATTTTTGGAATTCCGTTGCCAGCCCTGCTGGGGCAATTGTTGCTGGGCCTGGTCAACGGTTCGTTTTATGCCATGTTGTCCCTGGGCTTGGCGGTTATTTTTGGCCTGCTCAATGTGATCAATTTTGCCCATGGCGCCCTCTACATGATGGGTGCTTTTCTGGCCTGGATGGGCATGGCCTATTTCAACCTGAATTACTGGGTAATGTTGGTTGTGGCACCGTTGCTGGTGGGCGTTTTCGGCATCCTCATTGAAAAAACCATGCTGCGGTGGCTCTACAAACTGGACCACCTGTACGGGCTTTTGCTGACTTTCGGCATTACCTTGATGGTTGAAGGGTTGTTCCGGTCGTTTTATGGGGTATCTGGTCAGCCGTATTCGGTGCCCGAGGCCTTGCGGGGTGCCACCAACCTTGGATTCATGATTCTTCCGAACTATAGGGCATGGGTGGTTGTCGCCTCCCTGGTCATCTGCCTGGCCACTTGGGCCATCATTGAAAAAACCAAGCTGGGTGCTTACCTGCGGGCAGGCACTGAAAACCCTCGACTGGTCGAAGCATTTGGCATCAACGTGCCACGCATGGTCACGCTGACCTATGGTTTTGGCGTGGCACTGGCTGCGCTGGCCGGCGTGCTGGCTGCACCGGTCATCCAGATTTCACCGCTCATGGGTTCTCACCTCATCATCACCGTGTTTGCTGTTGTGGTGATTGGTGGCATGGGGTCCATTCTGGGCGCCATCGTCACAGGTCTCACGCTGGGTGTGCTTGAGGGGCTGACCAAAGTGTTTTATCCCGAACTGTCTTCCACCGTGGTGTTTATCATCATGGCGGTGGTTCTGATTATTCGGCCATCTGGCCTGTTTGGACGTGAAGCATGAACCGCATCGTTCTCGTTATTGCATTGGCCTTGGCGCTGGTCGCCCCCATGGCCATTTATCCCGTGTTTCTGATGAAGGTGCTCTGTTTCGCATTGTTTGCCTCAGCCTTCAACCTGCTAATTGGGTACACCGGTTTGTTGTCCTTTGGTCATGCCGCGTTTTTGGGTGGCGCGGGTTACATCACGGGTTATCTGCTGCGTGACAAAGGTCTGCCATTTGAGGTGGGTATTCTAGCGGGTGTGCTGTTTGCAACCATCATTGGCTACATCATGGGCAGCCTCGCCATTCGCCGGCAAGGCATTTACTTCACCATGATCACCCTCGCGCTTGCGCAAATGTTGTACTTCATCTTCTTGCAGGCGCCCTTCACCGGCGGTGAGGACGGTTTGCAGGGCATACCCCGTGGATATTTGCTTGGTCTCATCGACTTGCACAGCGACATCACCATGTATTACTTGGTCTTGGTCATTTGCATGGTTGGCTTTGCGCTGATTGTTCGCATTGTGCATTCGCCCTTCGGTCAGGTCTTAAAGGCCATCAAAGAAAACGAACCCCGAGCCATTTCACTCGGCTACGATGTCGAAAAGCAAAAGCTGCTGGCCTTTGTGTTGTCGGCTGCCATTGCAGGTTTGGCGGGTGCTACCAAGGCCTCGGTGCTGGGTTTTGAAACCTTGACCGACGTGCACTGGAGCATGTCCGGCCTGGTGGTGTTGATGACTCTGGTGGGTGGTTTGGGCACCTTGTGGGGGCCGGTGGTTGGTGCCATCGTGATTGTCACCCTGGAAAACAGGCTGGGCGAGACTGGCACCTGGATCGCCAACGCCACGCAAATCGAATGGTTCCGGTCCATCGGAGAGTCCGTCACCATCGTGACCGGTTTCATTTTCATTGTCTGCGTGTTGGCTTTCCGCAAAGGCATTGTCGGCGTTATACAGGAACGTCTTCAACGCAGGGTTTGATCCGATATTAGTTCAGCCCCGGCGTGGCCCGGTAATGGGCCAGGCTGGGGTCCAGCCACACTTCACGTTTTTCAATCGGCGTGTTGTCCACTGCCCGGGTGATCCGATACACCCGCAGCGACGGCTCATTGATGCCCTTGTTAAACAGCGTGGCCATGGTCTTGTCCAGGTTTTTGACCATGACCTCGTCAGTGACTTGTCCGATCCGTGTTTTGAATACCTCTGCCGCCAGTTGATACAAGTTGCCCTGGGTGCGGTTCAGCAGGTCCATGCTGAGGGTAGGGAACACCCGGCAGGACAAGCTCAAGGTTTCCAGTGCCACCAACTGGTCCTTAAACTGGTGCCGCATTTCAATGTGCCAGATGAAGGCCTTTTCGTCTAAGCCTAGGGCTCGCGCTTCATCGGCATCGGCCAGTTTTTTCTCCAGGCGCGTGACCTGGGTACACAGGTCTGTTTTTAGAAGGTTGCTGGTCCACGGCTCTTGCAGATGATAGGCCTGTGCAGCCGATGGCCGGGCCTGATGTGTTTGTTGTGCTCGAATGAAGGTGCCCAGACCCTGCATTTTCTGAACAAATCCTGCCGATTCCAGGGTCTCAATGGCCCGCCTTACGGTGCCAATCGACACACCAAAACGTTGTGCCAAGCGTTTTTCATTGGGTAAGTTGTCACCCACCGTCCAAATGCCCTGCAAAATTTCCCGTTCCAGTCGCTGACTGATTTGCAGGTATGCGGGCCCTTGGCCGGGTACCGGGGCGTTATTCGCCCGCGAAGTGTCTTCCATAGGGCACCGATCCAAATTCAAGAGTTTTATTTTTGTCTAATCAATGTACCAGAAAAATATTAGACAAAAACGGACAATTTGGGTGTGCTCTGGATAAAAAAAGCCAGCCGTGGATCCACGACTGGCTTCAGGATTGCGGTTTGAGGCGCTCGGGGTGGCCTTATTTCAAGCGATCCAACGTTGGCTTGCTGGGGTACATCTGGCGTGCATACCATTTGTGAAAGTGCTCCATGCCATCTTCCATGGGGCTTTGGTAGGGGCCGGCATCGTGTTCGCCGCGCAGCATGAGGACTTTTCGACCTTCATCCATGCGGATGGCAATTTCATCATCCTCCACCGCAGTTTCCATGTAGGCCGCTTGTTCAGCTTCCACAAACTCCCGCTCAAACAGGCGTATTTCCTCTGGGTAGTAGAACTCAACCACGTTCAGGGTTTCTTGCGGGCCTTTGGGGTGCAGCGTTGACACCACCAGCACATGTGGATACCACTCCACCATGATGTTGGGGTACATGCAGAACCAAATGGCGCCGTATTTGGGCGCCACCCCGTTGCCAAATTTCATCACGGCATCGTGCCAGGCCTTGTAAACCGGGGTGCCTGGGCGGCGCAGGCCCGACTTGATGCCCACCGACTGAACGCTCCAATTGTCCCCGTAATGCCACTGCAGGTCGGAGCAGCTCACGAACTGGCCCAAACCAGGGTGGAAGGGCTCCACATGGTAGTCCTCCAGATACACCTCGATGAAGGTTTTCCAGTTGTAGGGCAGGGTGTTGGTTTTAATCGAGTCCAACTGATAATTCGAGAAGTCAATTTCTTCCAGAAACGGAACATTGGCCAACTCGCCCAGCACATCGCGGCTGCTGTTGAACAGCAGGCCACGCCAGTTCTGTACCTCAAACCCTTGCAGCTTGGTGCAGGGCTGTTGCTGAAAATGGGGGGCGCCCAGCAGTTCGCCGGTCAGGTCGTAAGTCCAACGGTGCAGCGGGCACACAATATTGTTTGAATTGCCATGGCCTTTCAGCATCACGGCTTGGCGGTGGCGGCACACATTGGACAACAGTTCGATGGTCTGGCCATTGTTGACCAGAATACGGCCGTCATTCTCCCAGGGCAGGGAACGCCAGTCGCCAGACTCCGGCACCCAGTGGGTGTGGCCTACATAACCCGGACCGTCACGATAGAGCTGATCGATTTCAGCTTTGAGTACACGTTCATCAAAGTACGTCGATACATGGGGCTGCTGGTTCGACTGTGACAAATTCGACAAATCGCTCAAATCGGACATGATGCCGGGGACCTCCTTCCACAAGCCTCGCCGGAAGTGCCGGGGCTGCTGCTAATAAGTGGTTGAACAAAAAGAGAAAGGGGATTGTACCCTCGGATTGAAGTTCCCGCCAAAGACTTTTCGCGTTTGGGCAAAGTCGCAGTAAAATAGAAGACTTTGTGACGCAAAACGCCCCCGATGAGCAAAAAGTCAGTCAATGCCGCAGCCGATGACCTGTTGAGTCAGCCCGAGTCCTTTGAATCGGCCATGGCCGAACTGGAAGCCTTGGTGGATGGCATGGACGAACAAGGGCTAGGGCTTGACCAATTGGTCAAGGACTATAAACGGGGTGCCTTGTTGGTGAAATACTGCCGCGACCGTCTTCAGCAGGTTCGCGAAGAGGTCAAGCAGATTGAAGCCGGCCTGGCCAGCGATGCTGGCGGAGACCCGTCTTGAGCTTAAATAACCCATTCGTACCGGCCGCGCCCTGGTTTGATCGGGTCCGACAAGACTTCGAGCAGGTGTTGCTTAACAAGCTGAACGAATTCTCAGGGCCCTCGGCACCCTTGAATGCGGCGGTTCGGTATGGTCTGCTGGAGGGGGGGAAACGGCTGCGCGCCATGCTGGTGTATGCTGCCGGCCACGCTGCGTCCACCCCCGTTGAGCAGTTGCACGACGCAGCCTGTGCCATCGAGGCCATGCATGCGTATTCCTTGGTGCATGACGACCTACCCTGCATGGACAACGATGTGTTGCGCCGGGGTAAGCCCACCTGCCATGTTCAGTTTGGTGAAGCCATGGCCTTGCTGGCCGGGGATGCTTTGCAAACCACCGCATTCCATTGGTTGGTCCATTCTCGCCAGGGCAGTGCGGAAGTGCGCATGGCACAGCTTGCAACCTTGAGCACGGCAGCCGGTCTGATGGGCATGGCGGCAGGGCAGGCGATTGACCTGGCCCATGTGGGTAAGCCCATGGGTTTGGGGGAATTAAAAGAGATGCATGCCCGAAAAACAGGTGACTTGATTGCTGCGGCGATTCGAATGGGCTACCTGTCCAATCCCCACCTCGGGCGTGCCGAGCAGCAAGCTTTAGAGGCTTATGCCAACGCATTGGGCTTGGCTTATCAGATCATAGACGACATATTGGATGTGGAGTCCAGCAGCGAAGTGCTGGGTAAAACATCCGGAAAGGATGCGATGAACAACAAGCCTACCGTGGTGAGCCTGATGGGACTGCAAGACGCCAGACATTGGCTGACCAGCCTGAGGACCGATGCCATGGCCGCCTGTGAACAGTTCGATGAATACCGCCGAACCCCCTTGGAAACGCTTGTTGAATTGATCACCAACCGAACATCATGACCGACTTGCTCAAGAAAATCGATTCGCCGGCCGACCTGCGCCGCCTCTCTACCAGCCAGCTGCCTGCGCTGGCCGATGAGCTGCGCAATTACATTGTCGAGCAGGTCTCCAAAACCGGCGGGCACTTGTCCTCCAACCTAGGCACGGTGGAATTGACGGTGGCCTTGCACTACGTGTTCAACACACCGCAAGACCGCCTGGTGTGGGATGTGGGCCACCAAACCTATCCCCACAAAATTTTGACTGGTCGCCGGGATGCCATGCCGGGGCTGCGCCAGTACGGCGGCATTTCTGGCTTTCCCAAACGGTCCGAATCCGAATACGATGCTTTTGGCACCGCGCATTCCAGTACTTCCATCTCGGCTGCGCTGGGCATGGCGGTGGCGTCCCGCAACCTGGGCGTGAACCGCAAACATGTGGCCATCATCGGCGACGGATCGATGACAGCTGGCATGGCATTTGAAGCCATGAACAATGCGGGTGTAACGCCGGATATCGACTTGTTGGTGATCCTCAACGACAACGACATGTCGATTTCACCACCCGTGGGCGCGCTCAACAAATACCTGGCCAAATTGATGTCGGGCCGCATGATGAACACCGCCAAAGAGGTGGGCAAAGGCTTGTTGGGCGTTGCCCCACCACTGTACGAATTTGCACACCGTCTGGAAGAACATGTGAAAGGCATGGTCACGCCAGCCACGATGTTCGAGGAATTTGGCTTTAACTACTATGGTCCCATTGATGGTCATGACCTGGACGCCCTGATTCCCACCCTGCAAAACCTGCGCAAGCTCAAAGGGCCGCTGTTTTTGCATGTCATCACCAAAAAGGGCGCTGGTTACAAGCTGGCTGAGCAAGACCCCGTTCTGTATCACGGCCCTGGCAAGTTCGACCCCAGCATTGGCATTCAAAAAGCAACTGGCCCCAAGCCACCCACTTACACGCAGATTTTTGGGCAGTGGTTGTGCGACATGGCTGCAGCCGACCGCAAATTGATTGGCATCACGCCCGCCATGCGGGAAGGGTCCGGTTTGGTCGAATTCGAACGCCGGTTCCCCTCCCGTTATTTCGACGTGGGCATTGCCGAGCAGCATTCAGTCACTTTTGCGGCTGGCTTGGCCTGCGAAGGCATGAAGCCTGTGGTGGCCATTTACTCCACCTTCTTGCAACGCGCCTATGACCAGCTCATTCACGATGTGGCCCTGCAAAACCTGGACGTCACTTTTGCCCTGGACCGTGCCGGTTTGGTGGGGGCCGATGGTGCCACCCACGCTGGCAATTACGACATTGCCTACCTGCGCTGCATTCCGAACATGGTGATAGCCGCCCCGTCCAACGAAGACGAGTGCCGCAAACTGCTGTCCACGGCCTATCAATACGCCGGTTGCGCTGCTGTGCGTTATCCACGAGGCACGGGTCCAGGTCTGGTGCCCGATGAATCGCTGGACACTGTTGAATTGGGCAAGGCTGTTGTGCGTCATCAACCCCAAACCGATGATTTAAAGCTTGCAATTCTGGCTTTTGGCTCCATGTGCGAACCTGCACTGGCCGCCGGCCGTGCGTTGGGTGCGCTGGTGGTCGACATGCGCTGGGTCAAACCCTTGGATGAGGCCCTGCTGCAGCGCCTGGCCGAGCAACGCTACGGTTTTGTTACGGTGGAAGAGGGTTGTATCATGGGCGGGGCAGGTTCGGCGGTGACCGAATACCTGCACGCCCAAGGTTTTACCAATCGGGTGTTGCAGCTCGGATTGCCCGACGAATTCATCGACCATGGCGACCCTGCCCTGTTGTTGAAGAATATTGGACTGGATGCCTCGGGTATTCAATTGTCCATTGAGCAGTACTACGGCGATCTGTTTGATCGCCACAGCAATGTGGTCCGGCATGTCCCAAGCCGGGTCACAAAACCATGAGGAAGTTATGAATACACGCGACAAAGGTTTGGAATCTGCCGCGGTCCAAGAGACTGGTCAGGCCATTCCAGACGTTCAGAGTTCGATTGATACCCGGCACATTGCGATCCAGTCTGTCGGCATTCGATCCGTGAAATATCCAGTGCTGATTGAGCTGCAAGGCCAAAAGCCCATGCCTTCTGTGGCCGAATTCGAAATGACCGTGTTTCTGCCAGCCGAGCAAAAAGGCACACACATGTCACGCTTCATTGCCTTGCTGGAAGAATCCCAGGGCAGTACGCTGACCGTGGGTGGTTTCCGCAGCATGCTCAAGCAAATGCTGACTCGTCTGGACGCACCGTCCGGTCGCATCAACATGGCCTTGCCATACTTTTTATCCAAAGTGGCGCCGGTCAGCGGCGTGTCCAGCCTGATGGACTACCAACTAACGTTGGAAGGCCAAGCCCGTGCGGCGGGCGAAGAAGCCGGGGAGGATATTTTCCTGACCGTGGTCGTGCCGGTGACCAGCTTGTGCCCCTGTTCCAAGAAAATTTCCGAATATGGTGCACACAACCAGCGTTCCCATGTCACAGCCCGTGTTCAGTTGAAAGACGACCTGGACATTGCAATGCTGATTTCCAGCATTGAGCAACAGGCCTCTTGTGAACTGTATGGTTTGCTCAAGCGCCCTGACGAAAAATACGTGACTGAGCGTGCCTACGACAACCCCAAGTTTGTGGAAGATTTGGTGCGAGACGTGGCCATTGCCTTGAACAAATTCAAGGAAATTGGCCACTACACCGTGGAAGCGGAAAACTTCGAGTCCATCCACAACCACTCGGCCTACGCGCGTATCGACCGCGTCTGAACCGGATCTCTGCTTCTTGCAGAGCCGTTTCAGTCCGATGTAAGTCAAACCCCCGACAATACACACACGCACAACAATGTCGGGTGAATGCCCACGATCAGGAGCTTTGTGTTTATGGCTGAACCACCCAAGGTCAAGCCCAAGGAAGTGTTTATTCTCGGCGTCACGTCGACCGGGAAAACATTTCGTCCGTCGGACTGGTCGGAACGTTTGTGTGGCGTCATGTCGCAATTCAAACCGCCAGGTCGCCAGGCCAGCCAGCAGCACCTGGTGTACAGCCCTTATTGCCTGCCGATTGTGATGAACAACATCAAGTGTGTGGTGGTGGACGAGCGTTTGAAAGATGTAGAGCCCATGGCGTTTAACTTTGTGCTCAACTTTGCACGCGACAATGATCTGCAGGTGCTCGATGCCTGCTTATTGCCTGACGCTGCTGCCTGACGCCCAGCCTGATCCTCTCCATGCCTGTGAGGCACCAACAAAAAGCCCCGACTTGATCGGGGCTTTTTGTTGGGAATGTCAGTGGGTGCTTGAATTAAGCAGCCATGCCCTTGATCAGGGCAGACAAACGAGACTTCTGGCGGGAGGCCTTGTTCTTGTGGATGATTTCTTTGTCAGCCACACGGTCCAGAATGCTCGTGGTTTCGATATACACTGCTTGTGCAGCAGCTTTGTCGCCTGCTTCAACAGCAGCGCGTACTTTCTTGACGGCAGTTCTCATTGCTGAACGAATCGCAGAGTTGTGCGCATTCAGTTTAGCGGCTTGTTTAGCGCGCTTACGCGCCTGTGCGGTGTTAGCCATGTTGCTCTAATCCAGGGTGTAGAATTCGGAAACCCACGATTTTAACAAAAACCCAGTCCTTTCACAATCGTTTCTATGAATTTATTGAAGTCGGCCGCCTCGGTCAGTGCCATGACCCTACTGTCGCGGGTTACCGGGCTGGTCCGGGAAACCATCACGGCCCGTTTGTTGGGTGCCGGGTCGGAGTCTGATGCGTTTTTTATCGCGTTCCGCATCCCCAACCTGCTGCGCAGGCTGTTCGCAGAGGGCGCTTTTTCCCAGGCCTTTATTCCCATTCTGTCTCAAACTGCGGCTGCCGAGGGGCGCCCAGTGGCCATCGAGTTGGCTCGGCGGGTCAGTTCCCTGTTGTTTCTCGTGTTGCTCCTGATCACGCTGGCAGGTTGCCTGGGCGCTGGCTGGGTGGTGTTGGGCATGGCCAGTGGTCTACAGCCTGGCAGTGAGCAATTCGAACTCACCGTCACGCTCACACGCTGGATGTTTCCTTACATTCTCCTGATTTCCATGGTGGCTTTGGCCTCGGGGCTGTTGAACACGTTCCGGTCATTTGCATGGCCAGCCTTTGCCCCTGTGTTGTTGAATGTTAGCTTTATTGTCGGTGCCCTAGTGCTGGCACCACACATGCCGCAAGTGTCCATGGCCTTTGCCGTTTCGGTGATGGTGGGTGGTGTGTTGCAGGTATTGGTGCTGTGGTGGGGGTTGCAGCGCAATGGTTGCTGGATCAATCCGCTGGCCGGCATGTCGCGTTTGGGTTTGGCCTGGGCTGATCCCCAGGTTCGCCGGGTGCTGCAAAACATGGTACCCGCCACGCTGGCCGTGTCGGTGGCTCAAATCAGTTTGATCATCAACACCAACATCGCATCCCATTTAACGCCGGGCAGCGTGTCGTGGATTTCATTTGGGGACCGCCTCATGGAATTTCCGACCGCATTACTGGGCGTGGCTCTGGGTACGGTTTTGCTGCCCTCACTGTCTGCTGCAGCCACGCGCAGCGCCGAGGAATATTCGCGCTTGATGGATTGGGGACTTCGCCTGACCGTGGTGTTGGCGCTGCCCTCAGCGGTGGGGTTGGGCCTGTTCAGCGATGCCCTGGTGTCCATCCTGTTTCATTACGGGCGCTTTGAAGCCCATGATGTGCACATGACCAGCCAGGCCGTGGTCGCTTACAGCGTCGGGTTGTTGGGTTTGGTGCTGATCAAGATTCTCGCACCTGGCTTTTATGCCAAACAGGACATTCGCACACCTGTGAAAATCGGCATTGGTGTGGTGGTGGCCACGCAATTGATGAACTTGGCTTTTGTTCCGCTGTTTGACCACGCTGGGTTGCCACTGTCCATTGGCCTGGGGGCCATGTTGAACGCCCTGATTTTGTTCATGGGGCTGCGCAAGCGCGGTTTGTACACACCCAAACCCGGTTGGGCTGCATATTGGTTGCGCACCGTGGCGGCCAGCGCATTCATGGCGGTGGTTCTGGTACTGGCCAACCAGCATTTTGACTGGATTGCTTTGCGCGCAGAACCAGTCTTGCGAATTGTTTGGGTGTTGCTGGTGATTGCAGCGGCTGGTGTTGTTTACTTTGCTGCGTTGGCCGTGATGGGTTTGACACCGAGGAAGTTGATCCGCAAGCCGGCGTGAATGTGAGGGCCAGATCAGCCGGTGCAACATTAAAAAAGGAGGCCGAAGCCTCCTTTTTTAATACCGAGCAGGTTAAACCAAGGCAGCAAAGGCCCGGTCGCGAATTTCATCCACACTGCCCACACCCGCAATTTTTCGGTACTTCGGTGCCGTGGCGTCACCAGTGGCAGCCCATTGACCATAGTAGTCCACCAGCGGGCGTGTCTGGCTTTCATACACATCCAGACGTTTGCGCACGGTTTCTTCCTTGTCGTCATCACGCTGAACCAGTGCTTCGCCAGTCACATCGTCTTTGCCGTCCACTTTGGGTGGGTTGAAACGAACATGGTAAGTGCGGCCGGATGCCGGGTGTGTGCGGCGTCCGCTCATGCGTTCGATGATTTCACCGTGGGGCACGTCAATTTCCAGCACAAAGTCAATTTTTACCCCAGCCTGCTTCATCGCCTCAGCTTGAGGGATGGTGCGTGGAAAGCCGTCAAACAAATAGCCATTCTGGCAATCTGATTCTTTCAGGCGTTCTTTGACCAGGTTGATGATGATGTCATCCGATACCAGCCCGCCTGCATCCATCACCTTCTTGGCTTCAATGCCCAACGGTGTACCCGCTTTTACTGCCGCACGCAGCATATCACCAGTGGAAATCTGGGGAATCCCGAATTTTTCCTTGATGAATGTCGCCTGTGTGCCTTTACCAGCACCGGGCGCTCCCAAAAGAATCAAACGCATAGTCGCCTCAAGAGTATTAAATTTGGCTGGCTGACTGTCACGACACGGTCTCAGTGCGGTCAGGACAGGCAGCGAAATTCTGGGCTGTGATTTTTATTCAAAACCACGCGCAGTCTAGGGCGTTCAACTTGCAGCAAACTTACCTAGACTTTGGGCGGGGTGGCTTCGAGATGCTTTTCAGCCCGAACGGGACACGAACAGGGAACGCACCCGTTCCAAATCTTCTGCAGTGTCAACCCCTGGAAGCGGGGCTTCATGAATCATACACACTTTTATCCGGAAGCCGTGGGCCAAGGCACGCAGTTGTTCCAGTGATTCAAGTGTCTCGATCCGTGCGGGGGACAAGGTTTGAAAGCGACGCAAAAAGTGCGCTTTGTAGGCGTACAAACCAATGTGTCGAATGCCGATGGGTCCGGCTGGTTCAAGGGCTGGTGAGCAGCCACTGTTGAAGTAGTCGCGTGGATAGGGAATCGGTGCGCGCGAAAAATACAGGGCTTCATCATCGTTGCGCAGCGCAATTTTCACCACGTTCGGGTTGCGAAACTCGTCCAGGTCGTCGATGGGGTGCCCGCAGGTCGCCATCGCTTGGTCGCCATCCAGCAGAGCCTTGGCCACGCGGTCAATCAAGGCAGGGTCGATCAGGGGCTCGTCTCCCTGCACATTCACCACCACCGTGTCATCGCTCCAGCCCCGCAATTGAACCACTTCAGCCAGCCGGTCGGTTCCGGTGGGCCAGTCACTACGGGTCATGAGCACGTTCAAGCCTTCTGACCGGCAGGCTGCTTCGATGGCAGGGTGGTCTGTGGCCACCCACACCTCATCGGCGCCCGACTTCAACGCCTGTTCAGCCACGCGAACCACCATGGGCTTGCCACCGATGTCCAGTAGCGGCTTTCCCGGCAGGCGTGTCGATGCGTGGCGGGCAGGAACGACGGCTTTGAACATGGTCTTCAGGACTCCGAGGTGTTCACAGGCTCAGCCTGATCAACCAACATGACCGGAATGCCATCCCGCACTGGGAATGCCAGTCGGTCTGCCTTGCACACCAAAAACCCATCCGTGGGGCGTTTTTCCAGCGGCCCTTTGCACAGCGGGCAGACCAGAATGTCAATCAGTTGTGAGTCCAAGTTGTTCCTCTAATGAGTCAAGCAGCGCGGTGGGCAGCGTCACGTCAATGTCGACCACCCACAAACGTGTATCGGTTGTGGGCAATTTTACGGCATCTTTTCCGCTGGTCAGCAAGACATCGCCCGGCAGCGTGCTGCAAAAGTTCTCAGGATAATCAGTGTGGTCAGGTAGGCCCATGCGCACCGACAGCTGAATGCCACTGTGCTCAATCGCTTCAAACAGTTTGTTCGGATGACCCAAACCAGTGAAGGCGGTGACTGTTTTGTCATGCCAGGTGGCCACAGCCTCTTGAACGCTGCGATGCAGCCTGGTCGAAGCCTGCGTGAAACCGTTCAAACGGACGGCGATGGCATGCCAGTGGGCATCAGCGTTCAGGTGCAAGCGTGCAGCCAATTCACCAACAGTGCCCTGCGTGCACAACACCGCATCAACGTTATTCAGGCGGCTCAGTGGCTCTCGAAGCGGGCCTGCCGGCAACAAACGGCCGTTGCCTGCGCCGCGCCCGTCAAACACCACCCATTCAACATGACGCTCCAGACGAGTGTGTTGAAGGCCGTCATCCGACACCACCAAATCGAGTTCAGGGTGCATGGCCAACAAGGCTTGGAATGCATCGGCTCGACGCACGCCCACCGCAATCGGACACCCGGTGGTCTGGGCCAGAAACAAGGGCTCGTCGCCCAGGGCTGCGGCATCCAGCTGCTGGGGTTGATTGGGGGTGTACACCATGATCTCGCTGGATGTGCGCCCATAACCACGGCTGATGATGCCCACCTGAAAACCTCGGCTGGTCATGGTCTTGCACACCGCCATGACCACAGGGGTTTTCCCGGCACCCCCCGCAATCAGATTACCCACCACCAACACCAAGGGGCGTTGCCGAGGAGCTTGTTTAGCCAGTTGCGCCCGGTGGCGCTGTTGCGTGGCCCACCGGAGTGCCCCGTAAATACCGCTCAACAAGCCCAAGCCGATGCGGGCCAATGCTGTGGGTGTGTGCTGGTGGTACCAAACCGCATTCAGCCAGCGTTCCAGCCGGGCTGTGGCGCTGTGTTGGGGCGTTTGCGCTGGCATGCTGATTTAGCGAGACCGCACGTTTGTGGATGCGGTGGCGATGGACACCTTGGCCACGCCCACGGATGCCAGCACATCCATGACAGTCACCACCGACTGGTGGGTCGCTGTCGCATCGGCTTCAATCACCACACGGCCATCGGCCGGCTTTGCCATTCGACGAAGCAGGCCTTCTAGCCGGGTCTTCAGCACCGCTTCGCTGTTGATGAGCTCACCGTCCAAGGCATAGTTACCATCGGCCCCCACCTTCACAACCAGCGGTTTTTCAGTGTTCTGCGCCGCTTGCGCTGCTTGCGTGCCCGGTAACTCCACTTTCAGCTGGCTTTGCCGCACATAGGTTGTGGTGCACACCAAAAAAATGACAATCACCAACAGCACGTCAATCAAGGGAATGAAGTTGATGTCGGGGGGGGTGCTGCTGCGGGCTCGGCGTATTTTCATCGACCCTCGCCCTCAGGAGACCTTGCGTTGCGCTGGGCTTGGGCGGCTGTTGTCGAGGGCTCGCTCAAACGGTAACAACAAATCCTCCAGCGCGTTCAGCAGGTTATTGATTCGAATGCGCAACAGCCGATAGGCCACCAGCGCGGGAATCGCCACAATCAATCCGAATGCCGTGTTGTATAGCGCCACTGCTATCCCTGCAGCCAACGCTTCAGGCGTTTGGCTGGTGGCACCCTGAACCGCGAAAATCTCAATCATTCCGACAACCGTGCCCAACAGTCCCATCAGCGGCGAGGCACTGGCAATCAGGGACAGCACATCCAGGTGTTTGTCCATGTGGTGTTGTATTTGCCCCAAGCGGGTTTGCATGGGTTCTTCAATCGGTTTGGCATCGCGCCAGGCTGAAAGCCCGCTGGCCAGAATACTGCCCAGCGGGCTGTGCTGCTCCAGTCGCTGAATGTTCTGAGGGTCTCGGAATTGGGGCAGGGTACGGATCACATCCCCCACCAAGTCGGCCGGAAACAGTTTTGTGGCTTTTAAGGCCACCAAGCGTTCAATCACGATGGCCACAGCCACCACAGAGGCAAAAATCAACGGCCAAATGGGCCATCCGGCGGCAGACACAATGGACCACACAGTAGACTCCTGTTGAAAGAGAACGCGACTCTAGCGAACTTTTCCAGATTACACAAATTCCGCTTTGCCCGGGTGCCAGCCAATTGTGGATAACTTTGGGGAAAATTGGCCTAAATTTTTGACAAATCATGGATTTCACAGAAAATGAACTTTTTGTGATGTTTCAGAATTGAAAAAAATCATTATTTATCAATAATTTGTTTGTAGTGTTGTTTGTTTCGGGCCTGTTGCAAGGTGTTGGTTAATTTGCTAACCGTTTGTGGAAAATTCCCGATAGAGGCCTCCTAAGTACTTGATTAATCCTTTAAATGATTGACAACAAAACGCTTTTCTCGGTGAGTCAGTTCACCCGCCTGCTCAACGACACCTTCCGTGAGCAGTTCCGCGCGGTTCGTTTGCAGGGCGAGCTGTCGTCGTTCACGCGCGCATCGTCAGGTCACTGGTATTTCACTTTGAAAGACGAACAAGCCCAACTCAAGGCGGTCATGTTTCGTCCTCGCAACGTGTTGACTGGTTTTACCCCGCAATTGGGAGACAAGGTGGAGGTCTTGGCCCAACTGGCCTTGTATGAACAGCGTGGTGAAGTCCAGTTGGTGGTTGATGTGCTTAAAAAGGCGGGTTTGGGCAACCTTTACGAGCAGTTTTTGCAACTCAAGGCCAAGCTTGCTGCTGAAGGGTTGTTCGACCGTGAGCGCAAAAAAGCCTTGCCTGCCCAGGTATTTGACGTGGGTATTGTGACCTCCCTACAGGCCGCTGCCCTGGCCGATGTCCGGCAGGCCTTGGCCCGACGATCCCCGCACGTCCGCTACACGGTTTATCACACACCGGTACAAGGCGATGCTGCAGCAGCCCAAATTGTTCAGGCGCTGCAAAAAGCCGATGCGGGAGCACATGCCGCATTGATCCTGTGTCGCGGTGGCGGTAGTCTGGAAGATCTGTGGTCCTTCAACACCGAGGCAGTGGTCCGTGCCGTGGCCGCCTGTCGCACCCCGATCGTGGTGGGCGTGGGCCATGAAACAGACATTACCCTGGCCGAGTTTGCAGCCGATATTCGGGCCGCAACACCGACCGCCGCTGCCGAATTGGTCAGCCGTCCGACGAAAGACCTGTTGAACGACCTTGATGCATTGTGGGCAACTCTTCACGGGGCTGTTGCACGCTGCCTGGAGCAAGCCACGCAACGAATTGATCATGCAGAACTGGGATTGGTGACACCCTCTGCCCATGTGGATTTATTGGCCACCCGGCTGGGCGCGTTGCAGACCCGTTTGAGGCCCTTGCTGGATGACACACTCAAGCGGCATGCAGCCGTCATCGACCGGCATGCAGACCTGGGTCAACGCCTGATGCGTCAAGGCCTTCGGCAGGTATCCGATCAATTGAATCGGCACGGTGTTGCGTTGACTCGAGCCTCCAGTCTATGTGTAACTGGATTGGAGACCAGATTGGCCCAACATTCAGGTCTGTTGGAAGCGGTCTCGCCGCAACGCACATTGGAGCGTGGGTATGCCTACCTGGAGCGGCCCGACCAGGCTCAGGTGGTGAGCTCCATTCGAAACGTTAGCCGTGGGGATTCTTTGGTGGCCCGTCTGAGTGATGGTCGGCTGGATTTGTCGGTGCAGACGGTGCACCCGCTAAACGACACGGCGATCAAACCTTGAAATGAAATCAAGTTAGAATCAACTGTTCAATTTTGAAGTGAGAGAGGACACCACCATGGAACACACCTTGCCCGCATTGCCTTATGCCCTTGATGCATTGGCCCCCCACATCTCCAAAGAAACCCTGGAGTACCACTACGGCAAGCACCACCAGGCCTACGTGACCAACCTGAACAATTTGGTTAAAGGCACCGAATTTGAAAACGCCAGCCTGGAAGACATCGTGAAGAAGTCCACCGGTGGCGTGTTCAACAACGCCGCTCAGATCTGGAACCACACATTTTACTGGAACGGCCTGAGCCCCAATGGTGGTGGTCAGCCTTCCGGCGCCCTGGCTGCTGCCATCAACGCCAAGTGGGGCAGTTTTGAGGCTTTCCAAGAAGCCTTCACGAAGTCATGCGTGGGCAACTTCGGTTCCAGCTGGACATGGCTGGTCAAGAAAGCCGATGGATCTGTTGACATTGTGAACACCAGCAATGCAGCCACGCCACTGACCACGGCCGACAAGCCCCTGTTGACTTGCGACCTGTGGGAGCACGCCTACTACATCGATTTCCGCAATCTGCGTCCCAAGTATGTTGAAACATTCTTCAAACTGGTGAACTGGAAGTTTGCAGAGGCCAACTACGGCGCTTAAACAGTTCCGGCCCTTGGAAGTCAAAAGCCGGCCCTGGTGGCCGGCTTTTTCATTTCATCAACCGTGGAATATTCACAGAGTGTCCCGGTTTGATCCGTTTTTCTCCAAACCACCCTTTGCCCATTTCCAAAGCATACCGAGCACCGCCCCGCGAACAATGAATATCCTCCGTGCCCGCTTTCATGCGCTCGATATTCAGAATGACCCCTGACTCGTTGATGAAAGCCACTTCCAGGTCCATCAGTGTGTTTTTCATCCACATGCATTGGGTTTCTGTGTGATCAAACTCAAAGAGCATGCCGTGATTGGGGGCCAACTGTTGGCGTCCCATCAGTCCGATCTGGCGCGTGTCCGGGGTGTTGGCAAGTTCGGCCTGAACAGTTTGATTGCCCAGGCGCAGCTCCACCGTGGGCAGGGGTGGTTGGCTGCGCGGCGTGGCTTGTGACTCACCTGCGCAAGCCGATAGCAGTGCAAGCAGGCCACCCGTCAGCAGGACAGCCAGCCTGGTTAACGCGTGGTCACGGTGCATCGTCAGAAAGATTTTCAAGTTTTTCAAGGGTGTCAGAGATCTGAAAGAAGATGCGGGTATCATACCGATGTAGCGCAATGAGGAACGCATTTTCGCATTGTGAAATAATTGTGGTTGTTTGAATCTCGAGGGGCTACACTAGAGTAATCCCTCTAACAAGTAGAAGCATCGGAGAGACCATGTACCAGCACATCAAAGTCCCCTCAGTTGGTGAAAAAATCACCGTTAACAGCGATTACTCGCTGAACGTCCCCGATCAGCCGATCATTCCTTATATTGAAGGCGATGGTACAGGTTTTGACATCACCCCGGTGATGATCGATGTGGTGGACGCTGCTGTGGCGAAAGCCTACGGCGGTAAGCGAAAAATCAGCTGGATGGAAATTTATGCCGGTGAGAAGTCGACCAAGATTTACGGACCTGATGTATGGCTGCCCGATGAAACACTGGAGGTTCTGAAAGACTATGTGGTGTCGATCAAGGGTCCGCTGACCACGCCCGTCGGTGGCGGCATTCGCTCCATCAACGTCGCACTCCGCCAGCAATTGGATCTGTATGTGTGTCTGCGGCCTGTGCGTTATTTCCAAGGCGTTCCCAGCCCAGTGAAAGAACCCCACAAAACGGACATGGTGATTTTCCGAGAAAACTCGGAAGACATTTACGCAGGGATTGAATACGAAGCGGAAACCGAAAAAGCCAAAAAACTGATCAAATTCCTGCAAGATGAAATGGGCGTGACCAAAATCCGCTTCCCCGAAACCTCGGGCATCGGCATCAAACCCATTTCGAAGCAGGGCACAGAGCGCCTGTTCCGCAAGGCCATTCAGTACGCCATCGACAACAAAAAGCCCTCTGTCACCCTGGTGCACAAGGGCAACATCATGAAGTACACCGAAGGAGCTTTCGCCAAGTGGGGTTACGAACTGGCGCAACGCGAATTTGGTGCCGAGCTGTTGGATGGTGGCCCCTGGATGAAAATCAAGGCCGCCCATGGCGACATCGTGATCAAGGACGTCATCGCCGATGCCTTCCTGCAGCAAATTTTGCTGCGGCCCGCCGAGTACAGCGTGATTGCCACCATGAACCTGAACGGCGACTACATTTCCGATGCGTTGGCGGCGCAGGTGGGCGGTATTGGTATTGCCCCCGGTGCCAACCTGTCCGACTCGGTTGCCATGTTTGAAGCCACCCATGGCACTGCACCGAAATACGCTGGCAAGGATTACGTGAACCCCGGTTCCGAGATCCTCTCTGCTGAAATGATGCTGCGCCACATGGGCTGGGTTGAAGCGGCTGATCTCATCATCAGCTCAATGGAAAAGTCCATTCTGTCCAAGAAAGTGACGTATGACTTCGCCCGTCTTCTCGATGGTGCGACACAGGTCAGCTGCTCGGGTTTTGGTCAGGTGATGATCGACAACATGTGATTGCATGTTGAAACCACAAAAAAGGCCCGGTAACGGGCCTTTTTTCTTGCCCCGATACTGACGAAAAAAAAGCCAGCTTGGGACTGGCTTTTCTCTCGGTTTAGGGCCTTGTTATGATTGTAATTAGGCTGCGTTTGTCGCCTCAACCACCATAATATTCTGAGCCTGCTTGCCTTTTGGTCCATCCACCACTTCGAAAGACACTTTCTGGCCTTCCTTCAGTGAGCGGAATCCAGACGCCTGGATTGCGGAAAAGTGAGCGAACAATTCTTCGCTGCCCTGATCGGGCGTGATAAACCCGAAACCCTTTGCATCATTGAACCATTTTACGGTGCCGGTCGCCATCGCGAGACCTCCTTCTAGAAACGCATACTTCGGTCGGATCGCATGAACTTTCCGACAACTCGTCAGTCACTTCTGACTTGAGACTATTGTTGAAGCAGTTTTGAGGCCGGTCAACCATACAATAGATACATTTTTAGGGGTTTACCCCTTGTCTACGACAGACTGGTTTCGGTCAGGTTGGTCGCATCGCCGCACTGAGTGATTGACTTCCCGATGGCCGCACTGCACTTTGCTTGGGTTAGCGGAGCGCTCTTGTCGGGGCATTTCACTGATTCAACAGGGAAAATTTTCAGTCTGCAATTAAGGCGGTGTAAAGGGCTCTAATCCATGTTGCACGCCCTTTAGAAGTGATTACAATGAAGTTATGAGTTCGCAAAATAGCCCATCTACGGTACTGGAATCGCAGGCACAAAAAGCCAAGCTGCCCCCGATGTATCAGGTCGTACTTTTGAACGACGACTACACGCCCATGGAGTTCGTTGTGATTGTTTTGCAGAAGTTTTTTGGCAAGGGCAGAGAGCAGGCCACCCAGATCATGCTCAAGGTGCATCGTGAAGGGAAAGGTGTCTGCGGGGTGTATCCCAAAGACATCGCGTCAACCAAAGTTGAAATGGTCAGTGGTTTTGCGAGGCAGCATCAACACCCGCTGCAGTGCGTGATGGAGGAAACATGATTGCGCAAGAGTTGGAAGTCAGTTTGCACATGGCTTTTGTGGACGCCCGTCAACAAAAGCATGAATTCATCACGGTTGAGCATTTGCTACTCGCATTGCTGGACAATCCGTCCGCTGCCGAGGTGTTGAGATCCTGTTCGGCGGACATTGAGGAGCTGCGCAAAAACCTGCAGACCTTCATCAAGGACAACACCCCGGTCGTGTCCGGTCAGGATGAGGTGGACACGCAACCGACGCTGGGCTTTCAACGCGTGATTCAACGCGCCATCATGCATGTGCAGAGCACGTCCAACGGCAAAAAAGAAGTCACCGGCGCCAACGTATTGGTGGCTATTTTTGGTGAAAAGGATTCCCACGCGGTGTACTACCTGCACCAGCAGGGCATTACTCGTTTGGATGTGGTGAACTACATCTCTCACGGCATCACCAAAACGCCCCAAGCCCCAGCCCCCAAGCCTGAGGCTCAGCAGAATGAAAACCAGGAGCAGGAAGCGGAGGCCACCCAGTCCACCGGTGAGAAGCAGTCCCCCCTGGACCAGTACACGCAAAACCTGAATACTTTGGCGCGAGACGGCAAAATCGATCCGTTGATCGGTCGCGAGCCGGAAGTAGAGCGTGTGATTCAGGTTCTGTGCCGCCGGCGCAAAAACAACCCGCTGCTGGTCGGTGAGGCTGGTGTGGGAAAAACAGCGATTGCCGAAGGCTTGGCCTGGCGAATCGTCAAAGGTGACGTGCCTGAAATTCTGGAAACTGCCCAGGTTCATTCGCTGGACATGGGGGCTTTGCTGGCTGGTACCAAGTACCGAGGCGATTTTGAGCAACGCTTGAAATCCGTATTGAAGCAGTTGAAAGCAAATCCGGACTCCATTCTGTTCATCGATGAAATCCACACCCTCATCGGCGCAGGGTCTGCATCGGGTGGCACGCTCGATGCATCGAATCTGTTGAAACCTGCGCTGTCTTCAGGCCAACTGAAGTGCATCGGTGCAACCACCTTCACCGAGTACCGCGGCATTTTCGAAAAAGACCATGCCTTGTCTCGCCGTTTCCAGAAAATCGATGTATCTGAGCCCACGGTGGAGCAGACCATTGAAATTCTGCGCGGCCTGAAGAGCCGTTTTGAAGAGCACCATGGCGTGAAGTATTCTGCTGGCGCAATCACAGCGGCTGCCGAGTTGTCGGCCAAGTTCATCAATGATCGCCACCTGCCTGACAAGGCGATTGACGTGATTGATGAAGCCGGTGCTGCCCAGCGAATTTTGCCCAAGAGCAAGCAGCGCAAAACCATCACCAAAGCAGACATCGAAGACATCGTCTCCAAAATTGCCCGCATTCCACCGCAATCGGTCAATACCGACGACCGCAACAAGTTGTCGACCCTGGATCGTGATCTGAAGGCCACCGTGTTTGGGCAGGACCCAGCCATCGAAGCGTTGGCGGCATCCATCAAGATGTCCCGTGCAGGTTTGGGCAAAGCCGACAAACCAATTGGGTCGTTCCTATTCAGCGGTCCAACCGGTGTGGGCAAAACTGAGGTGGCCAAGCAATTGGCCTACATTCTGGGTGTCGAGTTGCTGCGCTTTGACATGTCCGAATACATGGAGCGGCATGCGGTGTCCCGCTTGATTGGCGCGCCCCCTGGTTATGTGGGCTTTGATCAAGGTGGTTTGTTGACCGAGGCCATCACCAAAAAGCCGCACTGCGTGTTGTTGCTGGATGAAATTGAAAAAGCCCATCCCGATGTATTCAACATTCTGTTGCAGGTGATGGACAACGGCACACTGACCGACAACAACGGCCGCAAGGCAGACTTCCGCAATGTGATCATCATCATGACCACCAATGCGGGTGCCGAGGCATTGACCAAGCGCGGCATTGGCTTCATGGAATCGAAGGTGCAGGGCGACGAGATGGAAGACATCAAGCGCATGTTCACCCCTGAATTCCGCAACCGGTTGGACTCCATCATTTCTTTCCGTGCGCTGGACGAAGAAATCATTCTGCGCGTGGTCGATAAATTCCTGATGGAACTCGAAGAGCAGCTTCATCAGAAGAAGGTGGATGCGATTTTCACAGACGAGTTGCGCAAACACCTGGCCAAGAAAGGTTTCGATCCCCTCATGGGCGCACGCCCCATGCAACGTCTCATTCAGGACACCATTCGCAAGGCCTTGGCCGATGAATTGCTGTTTGGCAAACTGGTCAATGGCGGCAAAGTGACTGTGGATTACGACTCGGTCGGCGATCAGGTCAGTTTGACATTCACCGAAGGGGCCACCGGGGAAGAATCTGAAAGTGGTGCTGAGGTGGTGGTGGAATAAAGCCCGGCAGGTTTGATTTTGCGTTGCCCAGGTCTGTGAGTTGCAGCCCTGTGCAATGCAAGATCTGCCTCAGCCAACAAGCGCTCCAGGCTCATGCCTTGAGCCTCCTCGATGACAGCCATTTTAAGCTCCAGGTCGAATTGGGTCACCCCCAGTTTTTTAAGTAAACGTTTGCCCAATTCACGGGCTTGGGCCGCATTACATCGGTCCAAATGAATGGCGCATTCAGTGGCGCTTAGCCGAGTGGCCAGATCCCAAGGCCTGCAGTGCGCCAAGACGGTGTTTTTCAGACCGTCAAACTGACGTTGTGCTGTTTCTTCCCCAAAGGTATGCATGTAGTCGTCCCAGTGCATGATTCGGAACATCAACAGTGTGCAACAGTCGGAAGGCTGTCCGGAAAATCCCGCCATGTGCTGAATGACTCGTTTTTTCCAGTGTGCGGAGTCTAGCCAGCCGCCCAGTTGTGTTGATTTTTTTGGTGTGTGTTGAGTGTGGTGCACCGCGCTGGATTGCGTGGTTTTAAGTGCACGCCAGGCCAACCAGGAACAGACAGCGGCAGCGGCTCCGGCGCTGAGGGCCAGCCACCACCAAACACCATGGGGAATGCGACTGCTTCCGAATGCTGACAGCTCAGCGCGGCTTTGCAATGTTCGAAGTGCATCCTGATAGTGCCCAGCGGCCTGCAGACATTTCAATAGCTCGTCACTTTGAACCGTCACGCCTGATTTGTTTCGGTAGACGGCAATCAAAGTCTCGATCGATGTGCGCAAACCAACGGCTGCTGCTTGCTCGTTGAAATGGGGCATGTACTCCAGAATGGATAGTCGGCGATCAAGTTGATTGAGCAAGGCCATCGGTGATGGATAGCCCGCGGCTGCAAGTTGTGCATTGGCCAGAGCTGTTCGTGCGTCATACAACCAGTGAATGCTTTGGCTTTGAACAATGAGGTCTGACAGTGCCAAAGCGGTCAGTGATTGCTGATGTTCGTGCTGACGGGCATGGTTTAACCAAAGCATGAATAGCACAGCAGCCAGCCAGGGCAAGGTCAACAGAGACCACAAGTGTATTTTTTGCCCGGAGCGGGGCAGATGGTGTGTGTGCATGCCAAGGTGTTGGAGCGGGTATGCACATCAGTGGCATGCCTCGGGGGAGAGGTTCCCCCAGAAGCAAGTTGATCGGTGAATCAGCGTGTGCCTGTACTTCCGAACCCACCCTCACCGCGTTGGCTGGGTGCAAATTCATCCACCAGTTTGAAGGTGGCGTGGGCCACTGGCAAGATGACCATCTGTGCGATCCGTTCCATGGGTTCAATCACCACCGGTACACTGCTGCGGTTCCAAGCCGACACCATCAATGGGCCTTGATAGTCTGAATCGATGAGTCCCACCAGGTTGCCCAATACCAAACCTTTTTTGTGACCGAGACCAGAACGTGGGAGGATGGTGGCACAGTAGTTGGGGTCCGCCAGGTGCATGGACAGACCCGTGGGCACCAGTTCAGCCTGACCCGGCTGCAGGGTCAGGGGCTGCTCCAGCGCAGCACGCAGGTCGATGCCGGCGCTACCGGGAGTGCCATACGCCGGCAGGCAGTCTTTCATGCGGGCGTCGAGTACTTTCAGTTCTACTTGAATATTCATGGGTCGGGTGGATGTCGGGTTCAAGGTTGGAGCAATGTCGACAGCGTTCGCAGCAATTCGATCGCAGCGGTTAACTTGTCAGTGTGGGGCAATTTAACCGGTGGTTGGTTGTTGGAATACACGGTGAGCGTAACCTCGTCAGCCCCCAAGGCATGTTGCGCCAGGTTGCCCACGATGCAGTGCGCCTTTTTCTTGATCAACTTGGCTTGAGCGTATTGGTCCAGCTGCTGGGTTTCTGCAGCGAAACCCACCACCTTCAGTCGCGGGTAACGGGTTGATGCCAGTTCGCCCACCGTGGCCAAAATATCGGGGTTCAATTCAAAGTCAATCTGTAAACCGGGTGCAGCGCCATCCATTTTTTTCTGCTTGTGTTCACTGGCATTTTTAACGCCATAATCGGCCACTGCAGCCACGCCCACAAACAGGTCGCTGTTGGCAATGCGGCTTTCAACCGCGGCCAACATGTCCTTGGCGCTGTCCACAACCACGCGTTGTACACCGTGTGGTGGCTGCAAGGCGGTGGGGCCACTCACCAGGGTTACGTGGGCTCCCATCAACCAAGCGGCCTGGGCGATGGCGTAGCCCATCTTTCCGCTGGAGCGGTTGGTAATGCCTCGCACCGGGTCGATGGCTTCGAAGGTGGGGCCCGCCGTGATCAGCAATTGTTGTCCTGCCAGGGGTTTCGGGCTCACGACGTGAGCCAGCTCGTACACCAATTCTTCGGGTTCCAGCAGGCGACCTGCACCCATTTCGCCGCAGGCTTGTTCACCGTGGGCTGGGCCCAACACATGCACACCATCGGCTTTCAATTGGTTCAGGTTCCGTTGTGTGGCCGGGTTGTTCCACATTTCCACGTTCATGGCGGGTGCAATCGCCAACGGGCAATTGCGGGCTAGCACCAGGTTGTCCAGCAGATTGTCAGCCAGCCCATGCGCGTACTTGGCCATGGAATTGGCTGTGCACGGGGCGATCAAGAGCAGATCGCAGGCCCGACTCAAATCAATGTGTGGCATGCCCCGGTCATTTGCACCCTCGGGCCATTGCGACACGTGAACCGGTTTGCCAGTGAGCGCCTGAAACGTGAGGGGCGCGATGAATTGCATGGCCGATGGGGTCATCACCACCTGCACTGAACACCCCTGCTTAACCAGTAGGCGTGTCAGTTCTGCCGATTTGTAGGCGGCAATGCCACCACACACACCGAGCACCAGTCTCAGGCCTTTGAGGCCCGGAAGTTGGGGGATTTCGCTTTTGCTCATGCGCCCTTGGTTTTGTCTGCCTGGTTGAACCACAGTTCATCAATGATCAGACCAATTGCACCCATGCTGATCGCCATGTCGGCCACATTGAAGGCTGGCCAATGGTAATTACCCCAGTAAAAGTCCAGAAAGTCAATGACGGCCCCATGCAGGCTGCGGTCCAGGAGGTTGCCCAAGGCCCCGCCGAGAATGCTCGCCAGGCACAGCATCGCCAGTTTGCGGTGGCTGGAGCTGCGCATCATGAACAGAATCACCACAGATGCCACCACGGCTATGCCCGACAGAAAATGCCGTTGCCAGCCTTCTTGGTTGGCCAGAAAACTGAAAGCAGCGCCCGGGTTTAAAACATGCACCAAGTTAAAGAATGAGGTCACTTCAACCACGGCACCCAGGTCCAGCCGCGCAACGACCCACAGCTTGGTCAGTTGGTCCAGCAAAATCCAGATGATGCTCAGGCCCAACCAGGGCAAGATGGATGGCCGCTGGCGTGGAACCATGTTGGCAGCGGGCCGTGCAGGTGTTTTCGGCGGTGTTGGCTTAGACATGTGCACGCTCCTCGCCGTCGCCATGCAGATTGCTCACACAGCGTCCACACAAGTCGGGCAGATTGTCATCGGCACCGGTATCCGGGCGAACATGCCAGCACCGTTCACATTTCTTGCCGTCGGCTGTACGCACTTCAATCATTTCCTGTTCTCCAGCTTCAATGTCCACTTGCGACACGATGAAGAGGAATTTCAGGTCCTCGCCCAGTGCCACGCATGCTGCATAGAGTTCGGTCGGTAGCACAAGTTTCACGCGGGCTTGCAGGGATGAACCAATCTGGCCTGCGGTGCGCAGGTTTTCCAGTTCCTTCACCACGCGTGCCCGCAAAGCGAGTAGACCGGGCCAACGGCTTTGTAGGTCGGCTGCATCGTGCACCTCCGGCGCCGCATGGAATTCACCGCAAAACACAGATGGCTGCTTGGCCTCACCTTGCATGGCTGCAAATGCCTCTTCTGCCGTAAAGCTGAGGATGGGGGCCATCAGTTTGAGCAAGCCGTGCGTGATGTGATGAAGCGCTGTTTGGGCACTGCGGCGTGCGCGGGAATTGGCACCCGTGGTGTACAGGCGGTCTTTCAGCACGTCCAGGTAGAACGCGCCCAAATCTTCGGAGCAAAAAATTTGCAGCTTGCTCACGATGGGGTGAAATTCATAGCGGGTGTAGTGTTCCTCGCACTCCGCCTGCAGTTTCGCCAACAGCGTTAATGCATAGCGGTCCACTTCAGAGAGGTCTTCCACCGACACCGCTTGGGTGTCGAATGAGAAGTCGGAAATATTGGCCAGCAGGAAGCGCAGGGTGTTCCGGATGCGGCGGTAGCTTTCCACCACACGCTTGAGGATTTCATCCGAGATGGTGAGTTCACCGGAATAATCGGTGCTGGCCACCCACAGGCGCAAAATCTCCGCGCCCATTTTGTTGGTCACTTCTTGTGGCGCAATCACGTTGCCCACCGACTTGCTCATTTTCCGGCCTTGTCCATCCACCACGAAACCGTGCGTTAGCAGTGCTTTGTAGGGGGGTACGCCATTGATCATGCAACTGGTCAGCAAGCTGGAGTGGAACCAGCCGCGGTGCTGGTCTGAGCCCTCCAGGTACAGGTCTGCCGGAAATTGGCTTTCATCGGCGTGGCTGCCGCGCAGCACAGTTTCATGGGTGGTGCCCGAGTCAAACCACACATCCAGTGTGTCCGGGTTTTTCACATAGTCTTTGGCTTGTTCACCAATCAGTTCTTCCACGGTGATGTGCTGCCAGGCTTCAATGCCCTCGCGTTCAATGCGTTGCGCAACAATTTCAATCAACTCGTCGGTGCGTGGGTGCAATTCACCCGTTTCCCGGTGAACCAGAAAAGCCATCGGCACACCCCATTGGCGCTGGCGCGACAAGGTCCAATCGGGGCGGTTGGCAATCATGGTGTGTAAGCGCGCCTTGCCCCAAGCCGGGAAAAATTGCGTGGCATCGACACCGGCCAGTGCCTTTTCGCGCAGGGTGCTAGATCCATCTTTGGGCGCCACATCCATGCCGGCAAACCATTGGGATGTGGCCCGGTAGATGACCGGCGTTTTGTGCCGCCAGCAGTGCATGTAGCTGTGGCCAAATTTGAGCTGTTTGATGAGCGAACCCGTCTCGATCAGTTTGTCAACGATCAACGGGTTGGCTTTCCAGATGTGCAGGCCGCCAAAATAGGGCAGAGAATCCACGTACACGCCATTGCCCATGACTGGGTTGATGATGTCGGCATCTTTCAGGCCGTAGGCCTTGGAGGTGATGAAGTCATCCACGCCGTACGCGGGTGAGCAATGCACGATGCCAGTACCGGCATCGGTGCTGACGTAGTCGGCCAGGTAAATGGGACTGAGGCGGTCATAAAACGGGTGGTGAAATGCCAAGCCCTCCAACTGCCTACCGGTGGTTGTGGCCAATTCGGTGCCTTCCAGCCCGTAACTTTCAAGGCAAGGTTTAACACGTTCTTGAGCCAGCAGCAGGACCTTGCTGCCCACATCGACCAGGCTGTAGACCAACTCCGGGTGAACGTTTAGCGCCTGGTTGGCGGGCAGGGTCCAGGGTGTGGTGGTCCAGATCACCAGTTGGCCCGGTTTCGCTGTCAATGTGTCCGTAGAAACATTGAATGCAACAGCCAGTTTGTCCAGTGTTGCTGCATTGAATGCAAAGCCGACATCCACCGCGATGTCTTGCTTGTCCTTGTATTCCACCTCGGCTTCCGCCAGCGCCGAACCACAGTCAAAGCACCAATTCACGGGTTTCAGGCCGCGGAATACATACCCCGCTTTCAAGATTTTGCCCAAGGCGCGCAGTTCATCGGCCTCGTTTTTGAAATTCATGGTTTTGTAGGGGTTGGTCCAATCGGCCAGCACGCCCAAGCGAATGAAATCCTTTTTCTGGCGCTCAATTTGTTCGGTGGCGTAGGCGCGACTTTTTTCCTGAACCTCTAGCGTGGGCAAACCCTTGCCGTGGGTTTTTTCAATCTGGATTTCGATGGGCATGCCGTGGCAGTCCCAGCCGGGCACATAACGTGCATCGTAACCAGCCAGGCAGCGGCACTTCACAATGATATCTTTAAGGATTTTGTTCACTGCATGGCCAATGTGAATGTCGCCATTGGCATACGGTGGGCCATCGTGCAGCACAAACTTCGGCTTGCCAGCCTTGGATTGGCGAATGGCCTTGTACAGGTCTTCGCGGCACCATTGTTCAACCCAGTTGGGTTCCCGTTGGGGCAAATTGCCGCGCATGGGGAAGGGCGTGTCGGGCAGGTTGAGGGTGTCTTTGTAATCCATGATTCAGCAGGCTGCAGGGGTGAATTGGGGGGTATGGCTGGCAAGAAATGCCATCGCCTGTTCCGTGTCTTGGTTCATCTGGACCACCAAGGTGTCCAGGCTGTCGAATTTGGCTTCGGGGCGAATGTGTGCGGCCACTTCAATGTGAAGCAGTTTGCTGTAGGCATGGCCTTGCCAGCCAGGGATGAAGGTTTCCAGCAATATCAGGTCCGATTGCTCCACCGTTGGGCGCACACCCAAGCTGGCCACCGCGGGCAAGGGTTGCGTCTCTAGTCCGTGAACCCACACGGCAAGAATTCCTGTCAATGCGCTGGCGCGACCCGGAATGCGCAGGTTCATGGTGGGGAAGCCCAGGGTACGACCCAGTTTTTTTCCGTGAATGATGTGGCCGGAGTACACCAGCGGGTGGCCCAGCATGGCCGTCGCTTTGGAGATCTCGCCGGCTTTCAGGGCATCCCGGATGTTCGAGCTGGAGATCCTTTGCCCCTGCTGTTGAACCTCAGGCAGGTCGCGCACTTCAAAACCCCGGCTCAGGCCCATGGTTTGAAGCCCTGCAAAGTCGCCAGCGCGCCTGGCGCCAAACCGGAAATCATCGCCCACCCACACCAGTTTTGCGTTCAGTTGGCGCACCAGCACCTCATCCACAAAGGATTCCGGGCTCAGGCTGGCCATGGCCTTGTCAAATGGCAAAATGCACACCTGTTCGATGCCGCAACTCCTCATCTCTGCGATGCGGTTGCGAAGCGTGGCGATGCGGTCGAGTTTGAAGCTGGTGCTGAACAATTCTTTGGGATGTGGGGCGAATGTCACTGCGGTGGGTATCAAGCCCTGTGCCCTGGCTGCACGCACCACCTCGCGGAACAGTTGGGCATGGCCCAAATGTACGCCGTCAAAATTACCGATGGTCAGTGCTGTGCCCTGGTGGCCATGGTGGGCACCGGGCCGGCGAATGATTTTCATACCGGGATATGGACTGTCAAAAAGGCGGCCAAAAGCCATTGCCGTGTTGCAAAACAACCTGCCATTATACGGCCTGAATTCTGAAAACAAGGGCTTTTTTCCCCGTGCAGTGATAAACTCGCGCCATGCAAAAATCCATTCCTTCCGTGGTCATCCTGATTTCGGGTCGAGGGTCCAACCTGCAAGCCTTGATCGACCACGCAACACAGACGTCCGAATACCAAATCCGAGCCGTGATTTCCAACCGCCCCAAGGCCGCAGGTCTAGACCTGGCGCGTGCAGCGGGGTTACCGACTGCCGTATTGGACCACACTGCTTTTGACAGTCGTGAGGCCTTTGACGCGGCCTTGGCTGAGCAAATAGACCGATTTGACTCAGATTGGGTGGTGCTGGCCGGTTTCATGCGCGTATTAACACCGGGGTTTGTACAGCGTTACCTGGGGCGGCTGATTAACATCCACCCGTCGCTGTTGCCGGCTTTCCCGGGTTTGAAAACACACCAGCAGGCCCTCGATGCGGGTGTTCGAGTGCACGGCGCGACTGTTCACTTTGTCACGCCCGAATTGGACCATGGTCCAATTGTGGATCAGGCTGTGGTGCAGGTGCTGCCCGGAGACACTGCCGAGACCTTGGCGGCAAGAGTGCTGAAACTGGAGCATGTGCTGTTTCCACGGGCGTTGGCGGATCTGTGCTCGGGACGTCTTCGATGGTCTGCCGACCAAACCACACAGACTGTACAGGGGGCCTTGGCGGCACCCCTGCTCATTGAAATGATGAACAAAGGACATTGACCATGGTGGGTTCCAATCAAAAAAACACGCCGTTTCGCAAGCCACAAAGCAACAAGGCAGGTGGTCGCGGCCGAGCAGGTGAACCCAGGCAAGGGGCTGTCTCACGCTTCGGCTTGGTCAGCCAGGTGGCCCAATTGATCGACTTGCTCAACCAGTTTGAAGGTCCAGCCGACGCCACGATTTCGCGATTTTTCAAAGATCATCCGGAACTGGGCGGGCGCGATCGCCCGTTGGTGGCCGAAGCCGTGTACTGCTGGTTGCGTTATCGTTTTCGCATCAATCACTTGGCACAGGCTGCAGAGGGTCCTCCATTGATGCGTCAGGCCAAGCTGGCCCTGTTGTGGTCCGGCGCACCGGAGCCAGTCTGGTCTGCGGGTCGGCAAAGTGACAATGAATGGCTAAGCCGCGTGATCAACATTTCGGCGGATGACTTGGCCTCTGAGCCGCGCACCTGTTTGCCCGATTGGCTGACTGCCAAGCTGCTGGACCAATTCGGTCCGGACCGGGTGGAATCCTTTTCTCAGGCCGTGTTGAAGGCAGCTCCGCTGGATGTTCGGGTGAACACCTTGAAGATCACGGCCGGCGACTTGCAACAGGCCTTGGCCGGCATGGGGGTGAAGAGCGAGCCGATTGAGGGCCTGCCCGATGCTTTGCGGGTGGAGGGCAAGCCTGCACTGGGCAAGACAGACCTGTTCCAGGACGGGGCTTTTGAAGTGCAAGATGCGGGCAGCCAATGGGTGAGCCGGTTGGTGGCCCCCCGTCGGAGTGACCTGGTGGTTGATTTTTGCGCCGGCGCTGGCGGAAAAACCTTGGCGATTGCCGCGCTGATGAAAAACACCGGTCGTGTGGTTGCGCTGGACACCTCTGAGCGCCGATTGCAGAAATTCCGCCCGCGCGCAGCCCGGGCTGGCATGAGCAATTTTTACACCCTGGTGATTAACGACGAGGCTGACCCACGCTTAAACAAGTACTACGGCAAAGCAGACCGGGTGTTGGTCGATGTGCCATGCACGGGCATGGGAACCCTGCGGCGTAACCCGGATCTAAAATTCAGACAGGATTTGCAAAGTCTGGCAGAATTAAATGAGAAACAAATGTCCATCATTGAGCAGGCCAGCAAACTGGTCAAGCCAGACGGACGTCTGATCTACGTCACATGCAGCGTTTTGCAGGATGAAAACGAGCGTGTGGTGGAGGCCTTCCTGGCTGCGCATCCAGAGTTCCGTTTGCGCCGCTGGACAGAGGTGCTCAACCCCAACGAACGCCCACAAAAGGCCGACACTGCTGCAGACATGCTTCGGTTGTGGCCTGAAGACGGTGAGTCTGACGGGTTTTTCGCAGCGGTGTTGCAACGGTCCAAAGCGTGAATGTTTTCGAAATTTCCTGAAGAGAAATTCCAAACTTCATTCGCTTTATGAAGTACAGTTGTGCACTGAAAATGAATTGCGGCCGCTTCAGAAGCAAGCAGAGGATGAAAAGAGCTGCCGTTAACAGACCTACTCTTTTTTGAGATTGTGACCATGATTGCTGAATTCCTGACCTCCGGAATCACCGGGGCTTCCCTGACTGAGATGGTGATCTATACCCTGATCGCCACTCACATCACCATTGTTGCGGTGACTGTTTATTTGCACCGCGCACAGGCACACCGCGCATTGGATGTACACCCCGCACTGGCCCATTTTTTCAGGGCTTGGCTGTGGCTGACCACCGGCATGAGCACCCGGGCCTGGGCGGCCATTCACCGCAAACACCATGCCAAATGCGAAACACCGGAAGATCCCCACAGCCCGCAAACCCGTGGTCTGAAAACGGTGTTCTGGCAGGGCGCTGAGCTTTACCGTGCGGAAGCCAACAATGCAGAAACGATTGCCCGTTATGGACACGGTTGCCCCAACGACTGGCTAGAAAACAAAGTGTACGAACGTTTTCCCTGGCAGGGTGTCGGTGTAACGTTGGTGTTGGAATTTATCCTGTTCGGCTTCCCAGGTGTCAGCATTTGGGGCATTCAGATGCTGTGGATTCCTGTGTTGGCGGCGGGTGTCATCAACGGCATTGGACATTATTGGGGTTATCGCAATTACGACTGCGTGGATGCCAGCCGCAATATCCTCCCTTGGGGTATTTTGATTGGCGGCGAAGAGTTGCACAACAACCACCACACCCATGCCACATCGGCCAAATTGAGTTCGAAGTGGTACGAATTTGATATTGGCTGGATGTATATCCGATTGTTCAGTTTCCTGGGTTTGGTCAACGTTAAAAAGGTTGCCCAGCGCCCACGTTTCGCATCCAAAGGCCAAGCGCGCCTAGACTTGATCACGGTGCAGGCGGTGATTAACCACCGATATGATGTGATGGCCCGCTACGCCAGTTCCATGCGCAAGGCTTTCCGTGCAGAGGCGGCCCGCTTGAAGCAGCAGGCCCAAAGCGCCCAAGAACGCAGTGTGTTGGCCAAGGCAAAAAAACTGTTGTCCATTGACGAGGCAAAATTGAGCAACGCGCAGCGTGCCGAGCTGGAACAACTGTGCGCCCAGTCAGCGTTGATTCACGGTTTGGTTGAAATGCGTCGGGAATTGCGGGTTATTTGGGAGCGCACCAACTTGAGCAAAGAACAGATGTTGGCCCATTTGCAGCAGTGGTGTGACAAGGCAGAGCAGAGTGGTAACCAGTGGTTGCAGGACATGTCGCTGCGTATTCGCCGTTACGCCGCGTGATTTCTATCGCTTGTTGAATGTGGAAACGCCTCGGTTCGCCGGGGCGTTTTTGTTTGATGGTTCGTGGTGTGTATTGCGCGCCTTGCAATGGCTCTTGCGGCTCTGGGTAGGGGGCAAAGCCCAGCGGGGAAGGGACGCTTTTAGCGATTGGATAACAAAAAACCCGCTGAGTTTTTCACTGAGCGGGTTTTCTGGAAGACTTTGCCGAACTGAATTATTTCAGTTTGGTTTCCTTGTAGGACACATGCTTGCGTACAACTGGGTCGTACTTCATGATCTCGATCTTCTCTGGTTTTGTACGCTTATTCTTGGTCGTTGTGTAGAAATGACCAGTACCAGCGGTAGATTCCAGTTTGATTTTCTCGCGGCCACCTTTCGCCATGATTCAACTCCTGCCTTAAATTTCGCCGCGTGCGCGGAGGTCGGCCAGAACAGCGTCAATGCCGTTCTTGTCGATGGTGCGCAGGGCATTGTTGGTCAAACGCAGGCGAACCCAGCGGTTTTCGCTTTCTACCCAGAACTTGCGTGTTTGCAGGTTCGGCAAAAAACGACGTTTTGTTTTGTTGTTGGCGTGGGAAACTTTGTTTCCAACCATTGGGCGCTTACCCGTTACTTGACATACGCGAGCCATGATGACCCCAAATTCAGCAAAGTCCATTAGTTTAACAGCAAAGATAAAGGCCATCAAGCCTTGCCTTTGCAACGAAGGGTGGATTGTACCGAAAAAGCTGCTGAATGCCCAGCGGTTTTTCTGGTTTTTACCCATGAATTGCATGGAATGAAGCTGGTCCTTGCCAGTTGTGCCTTCAAAACGGGTTTCGCGACGACTGTCGGTATGAAAATACGCAGCTTTTGCCCACAATGAGGTGATCAATCAACTCAAGATCCACCAAACGAAGCGCAGCACAAAGGTCTAAGGTCAGTTTGTCATCAGCTGCGCTGGGATTGCAGCAGTCACTGGGGTGGTTGTGTGCCACCAGGACGCGGCTTGCCTGGCAATCCAAGGCAAATTTGAGCACCTCCCGCGGAAACACAGCGGTTTTATTCACCGTGCCTGAAAATAGGACCCGGTGCTGAATCACCTTCAACTGGCTATCCAAGGCGATCACCAAAAACTGCTCAACCGTCGACAGGCCGATGTGGGCTCTGGCAAAGCGCTCAAACCGCTCCGGTGAGTTGACCCGTTGCTGGGTGTCGTTTAGCTCGCCACTGAGGCAACGCCTGGCCATTTCCAGGCAGGCTTGCAATTGCGCGTATTTGGCTTGGCCCAGTCCTTTGACCTGCAACCACTCCCTCAGAGGGACTTTGTGAAGGTTTTGAAGTCCCCCAAAGGCTTGAATCATGTCTCGCGCAAGGTCTACGGCACTTTTCCCGGGCAGGCCTGTCCGAAGGAAAATGGCCAGTAATTCGGCATCGGACAGGGTGTTGGCGCCGCGCTGAATGAGGCGCTCGCGGGGGCGCTCATGTTCCGGCCATTGTTGGATGGTCATGGGATGGGGGCTGATAAAAGTTATTCTGTGTACAGGCAGCTGTGCGAGTTCCCGCAAGCACTGCGGAGCGCTTGGCGTCAATCGCTTAAAATACGAGTTAGTCAACATTGAATAGCAGGACCCCCACCATGACCGATGCGGCAGAATCCAAGCCCGTTGTGAACGAACAGTCTTTCGTTACTTTGCATTACCGCATTCGTTTGGCCGATAGCCAGCAGGTGGTGGTGTCCACCTTTGAAGACAAGCCCGCGACGCTTCAAATGGGCGCCGGGCAGTTGGCCGAGGGGCTGGAGCGTTGTCTGATGGGCATGCAAGCAGGGCAGCGGGATACCTTCATTCTTCCCGCATCCAGTGGTTATGGCGACACCAACCCGGACCTGTATCGACCAGTGAGCAAAGCGTTGCTGAACAGTTACGCCGAGGAGGGCACCACCTTTGAGCCGGGAGACTTCGTGCATTTCCCCGCGCCCGATGGAGGGCAATTTGCAGGCACCGTGGTGGAAGACCGTGAAGACAGCATTCTGTTTGACTTTAACCACCCCTTGGCTGGCAAACGTCTAAGTTTTGAAGTGCAATTGATTGGAGTGCTTTGATGAGCCTTGAAATCAGCCTGGCCCAACCCCGCGGCTTTTGTGCTGGCGTGGACCGCGCCATTGAAATCGTGGAGCGGGCTTTGCAACAGTTTGGCGCACCCATCTATGTCAAGCATGAAATTGTGCACAACAAAACGGTGGTCGACGACCTTCGCAACAAGGGGGCTATTTTTGTCGACGAACTAGAAGACGTGCCCGTGGGTTCTACCGTGGTGTTTTCTGCCCACGGCGTGTCGCAGGATGTTCGGACTCAGGCAGACGGTTTGGGTTTGAAGGTTTTTGATGCCACTTGCCCGCTGGTCACGAAGGTGCATGTGGAAGTGAGCAAAATGCGCGCTCAGGGCTGTGAAATCATTATGATCGGTCACGAGGGGCATCCTGAAGTCGAGGGTACCATGGGCCAGGTAAAAGACGGTATTTACCTGGTTGAAACAGAGGATGATGTGGCCCGCCTTCAGGTGCAATCCAATGAGTTGGCTTACGTGACGCAAACCACTCTCAGCGTGGATGATGCCTCCAAGGTGATTGCGGCGCTGAAGGCCAAGTATCCTCACATCCGCGAACCCAAAAAAGCAGACATCTGTTACGCCACTCAAAACCGGCAGGATGCGGTGAAGTTCATGGCGCGCCAGGTGGACATTGTGTTGGTGGTGGGCAGCCCCAGCAGTTCAAATTCCAACCGGTTGCGCGAAGTGGCTGAGAAACTGGGCGTACCTGCCAAGCTGATTGAAAATGCGGACAGCCTCGACAAGAGTTGGTTTGACGGTGCGAAGCAGGTTGGTTTAACCGCAGGTGCCTCGGCCCCCGAGCATTTGGTGCAGGCAGTGATCAAGCGCTTGAAGGAGTGGGGCGCCACATCGGTGCGCAATCTGGATGGTGTACAAGAGAACATATCATTTCCACTGCCAAAAGGTTTGTCCGGGCAGCCATCCGGTATCAAGCACTGAGCTTGTTTACTGGCGGTCAGGCTCACTGGGTGAGCCTCCTCCCGCTGGTGAGGCCAATACCTGATCAACCCGGTGGCCGTCGACATCCATTACCTCAAACGTCCAGTCACCGTAGCTGAATTTTTCCGATTTTTTGGGAATACGGCCCAGCTTGCGGCCCAGCACGGCCAGCACAAATCCCCCCACCGTGTGAAAATTGCCCAGTTCATCAATCGGCAATTCGCGCAAGCGCAGTTTGCCGCACATTTCATCGACCGGCAGCAGTCCATCCAGTAACCAGGAGCCGTCTTCGCGTTTCACTGCCAGGGTTTCCAGTGCCTCATCCAGCACCGGCATCATGTCCCCAACCACGCTGGAAATCACATCATCAATGGTGACAATCCCTTCGGTCATGCCAAATTCGCTCACCACAAATGCAAAGGTATTTTTCTGTTTGCGGAAGGTCCGCAGCAGGTCAACCAAGGTGAGTGAGGCCGGCACAAACAGGGCGGGTTGCACGGGTATTTGGCTGAAATCAATTTGGCCTGCAATGGCGGCTTGCAAAATATCATGGCTTTCCATCACGCCGACCACCTGTTGCAAATTGCCTTTGCACACTGGCAACACAGAATGTGGGGCTTCCCGCAATGTGAGCAGGTTTTGTGGCAGAGGCGCATCCAGGTTGATCCACGAAACGTCGCTGACCGGGGTCATGACAGCAGCCAAGCGCCGGTCCTCCAGACGAAGCACGTTGCCCATCAGGTGGGTTTCCTCGGGTGCCAGTGCACCGTCCTGCTGGTTCTCGTTCAGAAATGCAAGGATATCTTCCACGCTGTTGACAGCAGGCGCTGCTTTAAAGGGCACCAGTGCCAATACCAGGTCGGCGCTTTTGGACAGCAGGGTGATGGCAGGCCGCATCAGTGCAATGAAGGCCGACATGATGGGCGCGCAAAACAAGGCCACAGCTTCTGGGTTGGCAATGGCCAGGCGCTTGGGCACAATCTCGCCCAAAACAATCGACACCGCCGTGACCAGCGCAATCGTGATGACAAAAGACACTGTGCCTGCATGGTCAGACAAAGCAGGCCAGTGGGTTTGAATGGCGTGTTCAAACACGGTGGACAACGCCGATTCGCCGTAAACGCCCATCAGCAGGGCCGCTGCTGTAATGCCGGTTTGTGTGGCAGCCAGCAGGCGGCTGGGGTGGTCGATGATGTGCAGCGCCAATCGGGCTTTACGGTTGCCTTGCTCGGCCATGTTGCTTAACTTACTTCGTCGGCTGGAGGCCAGGGCCATCTCAGACAAGGCAAAAAAGCCAGAAACCAGAACCAGGGCAATCAGGGTCCACAGGGCGTGCATGGGGCACTCGTCGGTGTTGAAACAGACTGTAGTGTAGCAAACCGGGCTTTTCAGGCAGTTTGCTGGACATGACCGCCATGGGGTCGGTGGTGCAGGCATGGTCTTGAAAACGCAGGTGAAGTACAATCACGGGTTACCTGATTTGACATGCTGTGCTGCCATGGCCACTAACCTGAACGAAGATTCTATTCCGCAAGTCGACTCCAGCAGCGGCCCATTTGTGGTGGCTGCCCTATATAAGTTTGTGAGTTTGCCCGATTTCGAGCAGATCAAGCCCGTGCTGGAGCAGGTGTGCCATGCCAACGAGATTGTGGGCACCTTGTTGCTGGCTGCTGAGGGCATCAACGGTACGGTGAGCGGCCCGCGCGATGGCATTGTCGCGTTGATGAAGCACCTGTGGGCTGACTCCCGCTTCGCGGACCTGGCACCCAAGTATTCGCTGTCGCCCGAGCAGGCCTTCATCCGCATGAAGGTGAAGTTGAAGAAGGAAATTGTGACCATGGGCAAGGAGGGCATTGACCCCAACCGGTTGGTTGGTCGCTATGTGCCGCCCAAAGACTGGAATGCGCTGATATCCGACCCCGATACCCTGGTGATCGACACGCGCAACGATTATGAATACGCCATTGGCACGTTTGAACATGCGGTGGACCCCCAAACCACCACCTTCCGCCAGTTTCCGGCGTGGGTGGAAACCAACCTGAAAAGCTTGCCAGCGGAAAAGCGCCCCAAAAAAATTGCCATGTTTTGTACCGGTGGTATTCGCTGCGAAAAAGCCACTGCATTCATGTTGGAGCAAGGCTTTGATGAGGTCTACCACCTGCAGGGCGGTATTTTGAAATACCTGGAAGAGGTGCCGGAAGAGGAAAGCCTCTGGAAAGGCGAATGCTTTGTGTTTGATCAACGGGTGTCGGTGACGCATGGTTTGCAGGTGGGTCACTATGACCTGTGCCACGCCTGCCGCATGCCCATCACCGATGAAGAAAAACAGAGTGACAAATACATTCAGGGCGTGGGCTGCCCCCACTGTTACGACTCGCTAACCGAAGACCAAAAGCAGCGCTTTGGTGAGCGGCAGAAGCAAATCCGCTTGGCCCAGGCCCGCAACGAACGGCACATTGGCCGGAAAATGCCACCGCGCGAAACCACCGAAGCGTAGTGCGTGCGCATTGTGGTAACGGATCCAACCCTTCAACACCAACTGGGGCTGCCGGTGCTGTACACCTTCCGGCGCTGCCCCTATGCCATGCGCGCCCGGCTTGCCTTGCTAGCCAGTGGTTGCGCCGTGGAAGTGCGCGAAATCGTGCTGCGCGACAAACCCACCCACCTCCGAGAGATTTCACCCAAGGCCACCGTGCCGGTGTTGTGGCTAATCGATGGCACCGTGATCGACCAAAGCCTGGGTGTGATGCGTTGGGCGGTTGATCAACACTGGCCCGCTGGCTGGTTACCCACCACACCGTCGCAAACGTCGCAGGGCGAAGACTGGCTGACCCTGCTGGATGGGCCCTTTAAGCAGGCCTTGGACCGCTACAAATACCCCAACCGCTATGAGAACTGTGACCCTCTGCCGCACCGACAGGTGTGCGTGGATATTCTCAACACCTGGAATGCGCACCTGGCGGAGCAGCGCGGCGGGTGGTTGTTTGGTGATCAACCTGGTTTTTACGACTGCGCCATTTTGCCGTTTGTGCGTCAGTTCCGAATTGCCGATGAAACCTGGTTCGATTCCCACACTGAATTCCCTGTTTTGCAACAGTGGTTGCATCGGTTTATAGCAGCCGACTGGTTTGAGGCGGCCATGCCCAAACTGGCCCCGTGGAAGCCGGGCGATGCCCCTTTGCGCTTCCCGGCGTGAACTGATAACTTTTGCACTCCAAGGCTTGGCGAGTGACCCGGATGGGTTAGAGAAAGCCCTCTACGATTTTCCGCGGAAGTTTCTATACACTCCGAAGTTACGCGTTAGTAACATGGGTGATCCGGGCTATTCTGATGGCCTAAAAACCCAATCCAATCAAACAACAAGGACGAGACTCATGGCCGACAAGATTCTTGAATACCTCCATTCATCCACTGGCAAACAGATCGCCGCAGCCTTGGGTCTGCCTGTTCCTCCCCAATTGAAGCGTGCCAAAGCGGGTTACGCCGAGCAACCCCTGGCGGGTGTGAATGCATTGGTGGGCGCATCGGCCTACGGTGCTGCATCCACGGCCGTGGTGAAAGGCTTGAGCGCCATGGGCGCAAACCTCAAGGTGTCGTCTGACCTTGCGGGTCTGGATGGTATTAAGCAAGCGGCCACCAAAGCCAAGGTGGAAGTGGGTATTTCCCAAGCCGACGCGGGTGTGGCTGAAAGCGTGTATGTGCTGGACATGACCGCCGCTGCCAATGTGGCCGACCTGCGTTTGCTGTACGACTTCTTCAATCCACGGTTGCGCAAGTTGCCCAGCAATTCTCGCATTGTGGTGATTGGTCGCCCCAAAGGCGACGGAAAAGACGCCGTGTCCGAAACGGCCCAAGCATCACTGCCAGGTTTTGTGCGCAGCTTGGCCAAAGAAAATGGCAAGAACGGCACCACAGCCAATTTGTTGCAGGTGAAAAACGGCGCCGAGTCGGGTATTGAAGGCGCGCTGCGCTTCTTCTTGACACCGCATTCTGCATTTGTAACTGGCCAGGTGCTGCCTGTGGTGGGTGGCCCCAAGGGTGTGAAGGCCGTGATTTCCGAGAAGCCCCTGACCGGCAAGCTGGCTGTGGTCACCGGTGCTGCACGCGGCATTGGTGCTGCCATTGCTGAGGTGCTGGCCCGCGAAGGCGCCACCGTCATCGGTGTGGACCGCCCTGCTGATGAAAGCACCTTGGGTGCAACCATGAGCGCCATTGGCGGCATTGTATGCCCACTGGACATTACTGAGGCCGACGCTGGCCTGAAGCTGGCGGCCGTGGCTGCCGAGCGCGGTGGCAAGATTGACATCATTGTGCACAACGCGGGGATTACCCGCGACAAAATGCTGCGCAACATGGCTTCCCACCTGTGGGACATGGTGCTGGATGTGAACCTGGGCGCCATTGTCCGCTGCAATGAACAACTGCTGGCTGGTGAAGCCTTTGGCGACGGTGCGCGCATCGTGTGCATTTCTTCGATTGGTGGCATTGCCGGCAACGTGGGCCAAACCAACTATGCGGCCACCAAGAGCGCCGTGATTGGTTATGTGGACGCGCTGGCCAAGGAAGTGAGTGGCAAGGGCATTGCTGTTAACGCGATTGCCCCGGGCTTTATTGAAACTCAAATGACAGCGGCCATTCCCGTGGTAACCCGCGAAGTGGCGCGCCGCCTGTCCTCCCTGTCACAGGGTGGTCTGCCGGTGGACATTGCTGAGGCCGTGACCTTCATGGCCAGCCCGCTGGCTTCTGGTGTGAACGGTGCAACATTGCGCGTTTGTGGCCAGAACCTGGTCGGCGCTTAATCGACTCATTTGATGAAACTCAGGCTCACTCAGTGAGCCTGATCAACACACAGAATATCTAGGAGAACATTATGAAACACGGTCGTCGCGTTGCAATCCTCGGTGGTTCACGCATTCCTTTTGCCCGCTCCAACACAGCCTACATCGGCAAGTCCAACCAAGACATGCTGACCGCAGCCTTCCGTGGCGTGGTCGACAAGTTCCAATTGCACGGTGAAGAGTTGGGTGATGTGGTGGCAGGTGCGGTGGTCAAGCACAGTCGCGATTTTTCCCTGTGCCGCGAATCGGTATTGGGTTCTGGCTTGAGCCCCATGACCCCGGCTTTTGACATTCAACAGGCTTGTGGTACTGGTCTGGAAGCGGCCATTCTGGTGGCCAACAAAATTGCTTTGGGTCAGATTGAAGTGGGCATGGCTGGTGGTGTAGATACGACCACCGACGCCCCCATCGCCGTGAGCGAAGGCCTGCGCAAAATTCTGCTGGAAGCCAACCGCGCCCGCGACACCAAAGGCAAACTGGCTGCATTGCTGAAGATTCGCCCCAAGCACCTGGCACCGCTGCCACCTGCCAACTCCGAGCCACGCACCAAGATGAGCATGGGCCAGCACTGCGAAGTGATGGCACAAACTTGGAATATTCCCCGCGAAGAGCAGGATGAGCTGGCTGTGAGCAGCCACCTGAAAGCTGCCAAAGCCTACGAAGAAGGTTTCTTTGATGACCTGATCGTGCCGTTCAACGGCTTGACCAAAGACAACAATCTGCGTGCGGATTCGTCGGTTGAGAAACTGTCTGGCCTGAAGCCTGCATTTGACCGCAAGAGCGGCAAGGGCACCATGACCGCCGGTAACTCCACCCCCCTGACCGATGGCGCATCGGCCGTGTTGCTGGCCTCTGAGGACTGGGCCAAGGCCCGTGGCCTGCAGCCCCTGGCTTACCTCACCTTCTGCGAAACCATTGGTGTGGACTTTGTATCGGGTAAAGAAGGCCTGTTGATGGCGCCTGCCTATGCTGTTCCCCGCATGTTGAAAAAAGCCGGTGTGAGCCTGCAGGACTTCGATTTCTATGAAATCCATGAAGCCTTTGCTGCACAGGTGCTGTGTACCCTGAAAGCCTGGGAAGACCCCAAGTTCTGCCAGGAAAAGCTGGGCCTGGACAAGCCGCTGGGTTCCATCGACCGCAGCAAGCTGAACGTCAAAGGCGGTTCGCTCGCCGTGGGTCACCCCTTTGCTGCAACCGGTGGCCGCATTATCGCCACGCTGGCCAAGTTGCTGAACGAGAAGGGCAGCGGTCGCGGTCTGATCTCCGTGTGTGCAGCCGGTGGCATCGGTGTAACAGCCATTCTTGAGAAGTAATCCATGAGCGCCGCCGACCGTTTGAAGTCCTCGACCAAGTTCTTTGAACTCGGCGAGATGCCCAATGGCAAGGTGATGCTGCTGAAGGCCGCCACCACCTCGACGAAAAAGCCCAAGACCGATACCCAGGCCGTGCGCCTGGGCGCTCGGGTCAAGAAGGTGTACATCGATCGGGAGTGGGTGCGCGCCTACAACGTGGTGTGTGGTTTTCAGGAAGATTTCATTTCCCTGACTGCCCCCCAGGTGTTGGCCTCACCGTTGCACATGTACCTCATGAGCCGTGCCGAGCACCCGTTCCCGATGTTGGGCATGGTGCATTTGCACAATGCAGTGGAACTGATTCAGCCGCTGGAATTTGGTGTGCCTTATGACGTGGTGGTCACCATTGGTGACACCCGTGCCATTCCGCAAGGTCTGGAGTTTGACGTGCACACCGAGTTTTTCAAGGGTGATGATGTGCATTGGCGCGGTACCATGAGCGTGTTGTGTCGGGTGAAGGGTATGCCTAAACCGGCTGGCAAACCAGCCGCCACCGAAACATTGGACCCCGCTCAGGCTCAATACGTGAGCCTGAAGGTGCCTGAAGATCAGGGCCGCCAGTATGCCAAGGTGTCGAACGACTACAACCCGATTCACCTGTATGCGCAAACTGCCAAAATGTTTGGCTTCAAGCAGGCGATTGCACATGGCATGTGGAGTGCAGCCAAAACCTTGAGCATTCTGGAAGCCAGCCTGGGCGCACCGGCCAAGCAGTACAGCCTGAGTTTCAAGCAGCCGGTGTTTTTGCCGTCCAAGGCCAGTTTGAAGAGTGTGACCAGCAACGGCGTGGTCCGTTATGAACTGCTGGCGGAGCGTGATTCCAAAGTATTGATGGTGGGTACGATTTCAGCGTAAAACGCGGATTCGAACACCCTCAAAGTAAAACCACCGCTCACAAGGCGGTGGTTTTTTTATTCAGTCTGCCAAGCCGGGCACCAGCATTTTTTCTATCAGCACTTGCATGTCGCGGATGGGAATTTCCGGGTGTTGAATCCACCAGCGTGCGCCCGCTTCCACCGCGCCCACCATGACACTGGCCATGGCCATGGCTTGTATGCCCACCGCGCCGTGTGTGGTGTCGCCCGTTTTTCGTGCACCCTTCATTTCTTCTATCGTGCGGGCGGCCGCTTCAATAAAGCTGTTGCGAAAGAAGGTCACTTTCTCACCCACCGGGCCAACACTGGTCAAAGCCTCGTTGTACAACACAGACCAGCCGTCCCGGTGGCGTTCCACAAAGGTGAGGAAGCTCAGCATGATGTGCTTGAGGCGTTCCGTGGCATTGGGATTGGCCATGAGCAGGCTAAGGCCTGACATCAAATGGTTGCCCACTTGCGTGATGGTGGCCAGATACAAAGCATCTTTGGAACCGAAGTAGCGGTACAGCAGGGGTTTGGTAACGCCGGCCCCCTCTGCAATCTCTTCCATGCTGGTGGAGTGGAAGCCGTGTTTGGAAAACACCGCACCCGCCACCTCCAGAATTTGTTCCATCCGCTGCTCTTTGGGCACCTTGCGGGTACCCAGGCGTTTGGCCGACGCACCCGCGGCACTGTTGGATGCCGTCTTTTTTGGGTCGGTGGATTTCTTCACAAATTACTCGTGAGTTACATTGTTGCTGGCAGTGTAACAAGCTTCCAGCACAATTGTAAAAAATGTGCCCCGCAAGTGCGGGGCAGGGGGAGGGTACTCAGTAAAGGCCGGGTTTATTTGTACCCGGCCTTGTCCATGATGCGTTGTGAAACGGCCGTATTGGCCGCCAATGTTTTGGCGGGTGTTACGTCGGCTTTGAATGGGCCCAGGGATTCAAGCCCAGGGTTGTCGAGCTTCACACCTTTTGCCACTGGCCATTCGTTGTTGCCATTGGCAAAGTATTTTTGTGCGGTGTCGCTGGCCAGGTATTCCAAAAACTTCACCGCATTGGCCTTGTTGGGGGCATTGGCCGCCACAGCGCCGCCTGACACATTCATGTGCGCACCAGTGGTTTTCTGGTTGGGCCAAATAAAGCCGACTTTGGACACCACGTCCTTGTCTTCCGGTTTGTCGGAATTCAACAGGCGAACCCAGTAATAGGTGTTGGTCAGTGCCACACCACATTCACCACTGGCCACGGCCCGAATTTGATCCGTGTCGCCACCTTTTGGGCTGCGGGCCATGTTGGCCACCATGCCGTTGGCCCAGTCTGTGGCCGCTTTTTCGCCCTGATTGGCCACCAGGCTGCTCACCAGGCTCAGCATGTAAGGGTGAGCACCGCTGCGGGTGCACACTTTGCCTTTGAGTGCCGGCTTGGCCAGATCGTCGTAGGTTTGCACCGAGTTGGGATCGATGCTGGCTTTGTTGTACACAATGGCGCGGCTGCGGGCAGAAAAGGCGTACCACAAGCCGTCTTTGCCGGTGTATTGGGCGGGAATGCGGTCAGCCAATACCTTGGACTTCACAGGTTGGAACAAGCCCTGGTCTTGCGCTGTGGATAGGCGCGCGGCGTCCACCAGCAACACCACATCGGCCGGGCTGCGGGGGCCTTCGTTTCGCAGCCGCTCCAACAGGGCTTCGTCGCCCAGGTCCAGCCGTTTGATGGTGATGCCGGTTTGCTTGGTGAAGTCGCTGTACAAGGCTTCATCGGTGGCGTAGTGGCGGGCAGAGTAGAGGTTTAGCACCTTCTCTTCGGCGTGCGCAGTGGCGCTTAGCAAGCCCAGTGCAGACAGGGCCATCAATCGTTTCAGTGACAGGTTCATGGAGACTCTCATGATTGGGGTTTAACAATGTAAAAGAGGTCGCTTCACGCCGGAAGTTTATCGCTCGGTAATCGAGATGTAAACAAGAAGCATTCCTATTTACTAGAATACACGAAATATCGCGTCAGAGTGTCGTAAGGGCCACTTTCTACAGTGGGTCAACACACAAGGGTTTGCATCCCTGACACAACACACGGAGACAAGGCTGTGAGTTCAAACAAGAAGTATCAGTCCTCGGGCGCTTATCAAAACCTGTACGAGGAATCCATCCGCAACCCCAAAGGCTTTTGGGCCCGCCAAGCCGAATTGATTGACTGGCACAAGCCATTTGACAAGGTGCTGGACGATTCCCGCCCCCCGTTTGCGGCTTGGTATGTGGGCGGTGAAACCAACCTCTGCTACAACGCGGTGGACCGCCATTTGGCAGAGCGTGCCGACCAGGCTGCATTGATTTATGTGTCCACCGAGGTTGACCAAGAGCGCACCTACACCTTCCGTGAATTACACCGCGAAGTGCAAATTGCAGCCGCCATGTTGCAAAAGCTGGGTGTGAAGAAAGGCGACCGCGTGCTGATCTACATGCCGATGATTCCGCAAGCCGCCTTTGCCATGCTGGCCTGCGCGCGCATTGGTGCCATCCACTCGGTGGTGTTTGGGGGGTTTGCCTCACACAGCCTCGCCTCGCGCATTGACGACGCGAAGCCCACAGTGATTGTTTCCGCCGATGCCGGTAGCCGGGCTGGCAAAGTGGTGGCTTACAAACCACTGCTGGACGAGGCGATCGAGCGAGCATCACACAAACCAGCCAAGGTGTTGATGGTGAACCGGGGGCTGTCGGCATTTCAGTCGGTGGCCGGCCGCGATGAAGACTACGCCAGCTTGCATGTCCAGTTGAAAGATGCGCAAGTGCCGGTGACCTGGCTGAAGTCCACCGACATCAGTTACATCCTTTACACCAGCGGCACCACTGGCAAACCCAAAGGGGTGCAGCGGGATGTCGGGGGCTATGCGGTGGCGTTGGCCGCGTCCATGAAGCATGTGTTTCTGGGTGAGGCCGGCAAAAACTTTTTTGCCACCAGTGACATTGGTTGGGTGGTGGGCCACAGTTACATTGTGTACGGCCCATTGATGGCGGGCATGGGTACGGTGTTTTATGAAGGTGTGCCCATTCGGCCGGATGCCGGCATTTGGTGGAAGATTGTGCAAGACCACCAGGTGTCGGTGATGTTCTCGGCACCCACGGCTGTTCGCGTGTTGAAAAAACAGGACCAAAGCCTGCTGCGCAAGTACAACTTAAGCAGCCTGAAGGCTTTGTTTTTGGCGGGCGAGCCGCTGGACGAAACCACCGCGCAGTGGATTTCGGATGCACTGCAGAAACCCATCATCGACAACTATTGGCAAACCGAAACCGGCTGGCCGATTTTGTGTGTGCAGCGCGGCATTGAAGACATGGACCCCAAGTTTGGCAGCCCCGGTGTGCCGGTGTTTGGCTTCAATGTGAATGTGCTGGATGAGACCACTGCACAGCCCTGCAAGGTGAATGAAAAAGGCGTGGTGGCCATTGAAGGGCCATTGCCACCAGGTTGCATGCAAACCGTGTGGGGCGATGACGAACGCTTTGTCAAAACCTATTGGTCTAGCTTCAAGCCTCGGCAGGTTTATTCCACCTTCGACTGGGGCATTCGGGATGAGGATGGTTACTTCTTCATTTTGGGCCGCACCGACGATGTGATCAACGTGGCTGGTCACCGCTTGGGGACCCGTGAAATTGAGGAAAGCATTTCATCCCATCCTGCTGTGGCGGAGGTGGCGGTGGTGGGTGTGGCCGATCAGCTCAAAGGGCAGGTGGCCATGGCCTTTGCGATTCTTAAAACCTCGGATGTTATGGAAAGCCCTGAGAAGGCAAAAGCCCTGGAAGCGGATATCATGAAAGTGGTGGATTCGCAGTTGGGTGCAGTGGCCCGACCGGCCCGTGTGCATTTTGTGAATGTGTTGCCCAAAACCCGCTCGGGCAAATTGCTGCGGCGGTCCATTCAGGCCATTTGCGAGGGACGTGACCCAGGTGACATGACGACGATTGAAGACCCGGCTGCACTGGAACAAATCAAGTCGGCCGTGGTCCACTGAAGATAACCAGTTTGGGGTGATGTGGTTCTTTCCGGGCCGCATCAATTGAAAGGCCTCTGCAATTTGCTTGCAGAGGCCTTTTTTTGATTGGGCTGAGTATAGTCAGCCCAAGGCCGGCATCGGCCGTCAATAGCTTAAGCCACAGAGACTGGAATTTTCCCGATCTTGGCTTGCCACTCTTTGGGGCCGGTGTTGTGCACGGAAATGCCTGAGCTGTCCACGGCCACCGTCACGGGCATGTCCTTGATTTCGAATTCATAAATGGCTTCCATGCCGAGGTCTTCAAAACCCACCACACGGGCTTGGGTAATGGCCTTGGACACCAGGTAAGCTGCGCCACCCACGGCCATCAGGTACGCCGACTTGTTGTCGCGAATGGCTTCAATGGCCACCGGGCCACGCTCGGCCTTGCCCACCATGGCGATCAGGCCGGTTTTTTCCAGCATCATGCGGGTGAATTTGTCCATGCGGGTGGCTGTGGTGGGGCCGGCAGGGCCGACGGCTTCGTCGCGCACGGGGTCGACTGGGCCCACGTAATAAATCACGCGGTTGGTGAAGTCCACGGGCAGTTTTTCGCCCTTGGCCAACATGTCGGCAATGCGCTTGTGGGCAGCATCCCGGCCAGTCAGCATTTTTCCGTTCAGTAGCAGGGTTTGGCCGGGCTTCCAGCTGGCCACTTCGTCGGCGGTCAATGTGTCGAGGTTGACGCGCTTTGAACGCTCCGTGTCCGGCATCCAATGCACATCGGGCCAATCTTCCAGTTTGGGCGTTTCCAGGTGTGCCGGCCCATCGCCATGCAGGTGGAAATGCACATGGCGGGTGGCTGCGCAGTTGGGGATCATGGCCACGGGTAGGCTGGCGGCATGGGTTGGGTAGTCCATGATCTTCACATCCAGAACCGTGGTCAGCCCACCCAGTCCCTGCGCACCAATACCCAAGGCGTTCACCTTGTCGTACAGTTCAAGGCGCAGTTCCTCAGCACGGTTTTTGGGTCCACGTTCAATCAGCTCAAAAATATCCACGGGCTGCATTAGGCTTTCCTTGGCCATCAGCATGGCTTTCTCGGGTGTGCCGCCAATGCCAATCCCCAAAATGCCGGGCGGACACCAGCCCGCGCCCATGGTGGGTAAAGTTTTCAGCACCCAGTCCACAATCGAGTCGGATGGGTTGAGCATGACCATCTTGGCCTTGTTCTCAGAGCCACCACCCTTGGCAGCGCAAATCACTTCAACACCATCGCCGGGAACAATTTCATAGTGAATCACGGCCGGGGTGTTGTCTTTGGAGTTGGTGCGCTTACCTGCAGGGTCAAGTAGTATGGAGGCGCGTAGTTTGTTGTCCGGGTGCAGGTAAGCGCGGCGCACACCTTCATTGACCATGTCGGCCACGCTCAGGGTGCTGTCCCACTTCACATTCATGCCCACTTTCAGGAACACCACGGCAATCCCTGTGTCCTGGCAAATGGGGCGCTTGCCTTCGGCGCACATGCGGCTGTTGGTCAGGATTTGCGCAATGGCATCTTTGGCCGCCGGGCTTTCTTCACGCTCATACGCTTTGCCCAGCGCCTGGATGTAGTCCAGTGGGTGGTAGTAGGAGATGTACTGGAACGCGTCGGCGATGGAGGCGATGAAATCCTCTTGCTTGATGGTGCTCATGAGTGGGACTCCGGCGAAGAATGGGGTTGGGAAATCAGTTTGTCACAGTACGCAATCGCGATGGCCGATAGCAGGAAAATCACATGGATGGAGCCTTGCGCCACCAGGGTTTTCACATCGTACTGCTGGGCGTTGATGAATGTTTTCAGCAAGTGGATGGACGAAATACCAATGATGGCCATGGCGAGTTTGACTTTCAGCACCGAGGCATTCACATGGTCCAGCCACTCGGGCTGGTCGGGGTGGCCCTCCAGGTGCATGCGGCTCACGAATGTTTCATAGCCGCCAATGGTGACCATGATCAGCAGGTTGGAAATCATGACCACGTCGATGAGGGCCAACACAATCAGCATGATGCCGGTTTCATCCAGCGTGTGGGTGGCTGCACCACCCACCAGGTGCCACAACTCGATCAGGAAGTGGTACACGTACACAATTTGCGCCACGATGAGGCCCAGGTACAAGGGCAATTGCAGCCAGCGGCTGGCAAACATGAGGCGGGCTAGGGCAGGGGGGCGGTGATGTCTCTGTTCCATTTTGTAGCAAGTGTGCAGTGCAGCAATATGTGAATGAAGTGGTGCCACATGATAGCAGACCGCGCTGTGCTGAATTGGCTTTCTATCAAGCACTTGGCGGTGTGGAACATGTTTTGCTGTGCAGCGGCGGTGTGTAAGGTGACAGTAAGAGCGTTTGCCTATTGTTGAACGATATCAATCAATCTGGGCACCGCTGCAAGCCGGCTTTTTTGTGCGCGCTGCCACATTCAACAGATTAAAAAACAACCCCCTTGGAGGACAGGATGTCAGCAATTCAGTCAGTCTCACACGAGACCCGTGTGTTCAACCCCAGCGAAGAATTCAAGCGCCAGGCCAACATCAGTGGCATGGCGGCCTACAAGGCCCTGTGCGACGAAGCAGAGCGTGACTTCACTGGTTTTTGGGGTCGCCTGGCCAACGAGAACCTGAAGTTCTCCAAGCCCTTTACCCAAGTGCTGGATGAGACGAACGCGCCGTTCTACAAGTGGTTCACTGGTGGTGAGTTGAATGTGTCGGCCAACTGCCTTGAAAAAAACATTGATGCAGGTTTGGGCGACAAGGTTGCCATTATTTTCGAAGCCGATGGCGGCGAAGTCACCAAGGTGACCTACAAGGAATTGCTGACCCGAGTGAACAAACTGGCCAACGGCCTGAAAAGCCTGGGCGTGAACAAGGGCGACCGCGTGGTGATTTACATGCCCATGAGCATTGAAGGCGTGGCGGCCATGCACGCCTGTGCGCGCATTGGTGCCATTCACTCGGTGGTGTTTGGTGGCTTCTCTGCCAAGGCCTTGCAAGACCGAATTGTGGACACCGGCGCTGTGGCGGTGATTACCGCTGACCAGCAAGTGCGCGGTGGCAAGCAACTGCCCCTGAAAACCATTGTGGACGAGGCCCTGAGCCTGGGCGGCTGCGAAGCCGTGAAGAACGTGATTGTGTACAAACGCACGGGTGCCGATGTGGGCATGCAAGCTGGCCGTGATGTGTACATGCACGAACTTGCCGGGAAACAGAGTGACCAGTGTGCACCAGTGATGGTCGATTCCGAACACCCCTTGTTTATTCTGTACACATCGGGCTCAACCGGTAAGCCCAAGGGCGTGCAGCACAGCTCTGCAGGTTATTTGCTGTGGGCGCTGCTCACCATGAAGTGGACTTTCGACTTGAAACCCAACGATGTGTTTTGGTGCACAGCCGACATCGGTTGGGTGACTGGCCACAGCTACATCACCTACGGCCCACTGGCTGCCGGTGCCACACAGATTGTGTTTGAAGGCGTGCCCACATTCCCGAATGCTGGCCGCTTCTGGGACATGATTGCCCGCCACAAGGCGACCATTTTCTACACGGCACCCACGGCCATTCGCTCGCTCATCAAGGCTTCGGAAGCCGATGAGAAAGTGCACCCCAAGAGCTACGACTTGTCCAGCCTGCGTTTGATGGGCTCAGTTGGTGAGCCTATTAACCCAGAGGCCTGGATGTGGTACTACAAAAACGTGGGCGGTGAGCGTTGCCCGATTGTGGACACCTTCTGGCAAACCGAAACCGGCGGCCACATGATCACGCCGCTGCCCGGTGCCACACCGCTGGTGCCCGGTTCATGCACATTGCCGTTGCCTGGCATTATGGCTGCGGTGGTGGATGAAACTGGTGGCGACCTGCCCAACGGGCAGGGTGGCATTCTGGTGGTCAAGCGCCCATGGCCCTCGATGATTCGCACCATTTGGGGCGACCCCGACCGTTTCAAGAAAAGCTACTTCCCCGAAGAATTGGGTGGCAAGCTGTACCTGGCCGGTGACGGCGCTGTGCGCGACAAAGACAATGGCAACTTCACCATCATGGGCCGCATTGACGACGTGCTGAACGTGTCGGGACACCGCATGGGTACCATGGAAATTGAAAGCTCGCTGGTGGCCAACGAACTGGTGGCCGAGGCTGCCGTGGTGGGCCGCCCGGACGACCTGACTGGTGAAGCGATTGTGGCCTTTGTGGTGTTGAAGGGCGACCGTCCGGCGGACGATGAACTGCGCGCCAAACTGGCCAATGAGCTGAAAGGCTGGGTGGGCAAGGACATTGGCCCGATTGCCAAACCCAAGGAAATCCGCTTCGGCGACAACCTGCCCAAAACCCGATCCGGAAAAATCATGCGCCGCTTGCTGCGCAGCCTGGCCAAGGGTGAGCAGATTACGCAGGACACCTCCACCCTGGAGAACCCGGCGATTCTGGACCAATTGGGCAAAGCGAACTGAGTGAACACCACTGATTACCGCTGAGAGCACCGCCACACCATGAGCTTCACGCTGAGCTTGACCCGCTTTTTTGCGGTGCTCACGCTCGCGTTCATGGTGTGCATTGGCAGCGCCGCCGTCATGGAGTTGTATGGCGTGGCGCGCCAATGGATTGGGTACTACTTCATTTTTGCCACGCTGGGCGCTTATGCCGTGATTGGCTTGCTAAGCCGCACCAGCGACATTCATGAATACTTCGTTGCCTCGCGCACCGTGCCGGGCATCTACAACGGCATGGCCACCGCTGCCGACTGGATGAGTGCCGCATCCTTTTTGGGTGTGGCCGGCACGCTGTTTTACAGCGGCTTCGAAGCGCTGGCATTGCTGGTGGGTTGGACGGGCGGTTTTGTGTTGATCGCCCTGTTGGTGGCGCCTTACCTGCGCAAGTTTTCGTACTACACCGTGGGCGATTTTCTGGCCGAACGCTACAGCGGCGAGGATGAAGGGCGAGTGGTCCGCCTGTTCTGTATCGGCGTGACCATCGCCATTTCATTTGTCTATGTGATTGCGCAAATTTATGCGGTGGGGCTCATTACCTCACGTTTTGCCGGTGTGGAGTTTGGCATCGGCGTATTTTTCGGTTTGGCCGGTGTGCTGGTGTGCTCGTTTTTGGGGGGTATGCGCGCAGTCACCTGGACGGCAGTGGCCCAATGCATCGTGATGATCATCACCATGTTGTTGATGATTGGATCGCTGATGATGTTTTCCAGTCGAAACCCTAAGCATGATGCGGAGCAGGGCCAAAAAGTGGGCTTTGCCGAGTATGTGCGCATTCAGGAACAGCGCATTCTGAACGACCCCAAAGAAGCCGATGTGCGCCGCATGTACCTGCATGAGGCACAGCGGTATGAATTGCTGATCGACGCCTTGCCCACCTCGTGGGTGGAAGGCTATGAAGCCCGCCGCAAAAACCTGGAACTGGCCCGTTACGATGGCTCGACATTTCAGGAAATCAAGACTGCTGAGCGGGTGCTGAACGACTACCCCAAGGATGTGAAAGAGGCCCGCAAACGGTGGTCACAAGAACGCCAACGGTTGCTTGAAAAGGTTAAAACCAGCGTGCCGCATTTTGGTGTGAATGTGGACAAAGGCAAGCCCACCGACTGGTCTGCCGCCTTCAGTTTTCTGGCAGTGGCCTTTACCCTGATGTGCGGCACCGTGGCCTTACCGCACATCATTGTGCGGTTTTTTACCACGCCCAATGCGTCGCAAACCCGGTGGTCCGTGGTGGTGGCCCTGGGTTGTATTTTGCTGGTGTACCTGGCCTCGCCCTGGTTGTCGGTGATTGCCAAAGTGGTGGTGTACGACAATGTGGTGGGGCTGAACTATGCCGATGTGCCCAACTGGATGGCAGCCTGGAGTCGCATCACCCCCGGCCTTGCAGCCATTCAGGACATTAACCAGGACGGCATTGTGCAGTTTGCTGAAATCAGCCTCAGCCCCGACATCATTGTGCTGGTGACGCCCGAGATTGCGGGCCTGCCGTTTTTCCTTTCAGGCTTGATTGCAGCGGGTGGATTGGCTGCGGCGCTGTCCACAGCCGATGGCTTGTTGATGGCCATTGCCGCCTCGCTGTCGCATGACCTGTACTACAAAATGCTGGACCCCGAAGCCACTTCGCAACGGCGCGTCACCATGTCGAAAATTGCCCTGATGACAGCCGCCTTGCTGGCCGCTTGGGTGACCAGCCTGCAGCCCGGCAATATTGTGCTGCTGGTGGGGGCGGCCTTTGCACTGGCGGCCTCCAGCCTGTTTGTGCCGCTGGTGGCCGGTATTTTCTGGAGTAGGGCCACCCGAAAGGGCGCCTTGTGGGCCATGGGCACCGGGTTTTGCACCTCGGCCACGTATTTGGCCTTGTCCAACAGCAGTTTTATGGGGTTTTTCAATGCCGACCCGGTTTCCCTCTTGGGCTTGAGCGGCGTGGCCTCGGGCGCCATCACCGTGCCCTTGAGCGCACTGGCCATGGTGCTGGGCTCAACCATTGACGGCCACAAGCGGGAAATGCCCGAGATGATTGTCACCCTGCGCACACCCGAGCGAACCCTCGAAACCCGGGAGCTATAGCGCTTTTCGGGAAAAGTTTGCTATACTTGCGGGCTTACCACGCGGAGAGATGGATGAGTGGTTTAAGTCGCACGCCTGGAAAGCGTGTATAGGTTAATAGCCTATCGGGGGTTCGAATCCCCCTCTCTCCGCCACCGCATTCCTCAAAAGGCCCAGTCAAATGACCGGGCCTTTTGCATTTCCGGCGGAGAAGAAGCGAAGTCCCTGCGGACTTCGCGGGGGGATTCGAAGCTTTTCGCCTGCCAGCGAAAAGCCGGGAGAATCGACACGCCCAGTGACGCGGCAGCGGCACGCAGGGGTGGCGTCCTTCACCTTGTTTACCAACTATTCAACAAACACATTGCAATAGCGTAGGGCGTATTGCCCATTATTACCCCTCGCGATGTAAGCCGATGTGGGCTCAAGCCCTTTGAATCGAATCTGGATGTTTTGCTTGCAGTTGGGCGCGTCTTGATTGGTTGTTAGGGATGTTGTGCTGGTCAGGCGGGCTGCCAGAAAGAATTGTTTGTTGTACAAAATATAGGTTTCTAAAGGGTTCAATTGATCCTTGAATCACCACGAATATGATTGTTTGGGTGGAATCTTTGCTGTGAGATGGTTACCAATGGTCATCATCAATTCAGTGGATATTTCATGGACAATATATTGCTTGCGAGCAATATATTGTTTGTATACAATATATGAAAGCAATTCCAGTTCTCAAGGCGAAGGAGATTCGAGAAGACGGAACGATTGTCGAAGTGGTTGTGTGGAAGCTACCCGCCCGCCTTGAGCCTTGTATACATTCCTTTAAATATCGGTTGTATTACGGATTGCCCGGCGTGTGCAGAATTCGATATGACAATGAGTTGGGAAAGGGGGATCATCGCCATGTAGATGGTCAAGAGTTCCCCTATCGGTTTCGTAATTTGGAAACGTTGCTGACGGATTTTCAGCACGATATTCAAGCTTGGGGTAGTGACCATGAAAGCGATCATTGATGTAAGTCCGAAAGGCGGTTTGCTGAATAGCCTTCTGAAAACAGCTCGTCAGGTCGATTCGGGTAAAGCGGCGCGTGGCAACTATCATCTGTCATTCGAATCATCCAAGCTGCTGCTGAGCGAATTGAGCACAGCGAGAATTGCGTTGCTTGAGGACCTGCGGAAAGTGGGTGAACAGTCGATCTACGCCTTGGCCAAACTGGTTGGGCGGAATTATTCAAATGTGCACAGTGATATCAATAAGTTGATTGAGCTAGGCCTTGTGCTGAGAACAGAAGACACCAAAAAGGTATTTGTTCCTTTTGATAGCGTAGAAATTCGTCTCACTTTGTCTGAGGCTAGTCACTGAGCCAACTGAGGTACAACGGCCTCGATTTAACGGATGGCGCCGTACAGCTTTTCAGCCCTTTCATTGAGGTAAGCGCATGAATCGCTTGATTTATATTGGTTGCATCGCGTTGTTGTCGGTGAGTTCAGCAGTGGCACAAGAATTCAAGAAAATGGACTCCCAATACATGCTTTATTCAGGCTCATTGGGTGATCCCGTGAAACCTACGAAAAAAGACACAAAAATATCCATCGAAATTTCCAATCAGGCTGCTGAAGATATTTTCAACCAGCTTGGTAGTGATTTAAAAGATGTGTGTTTGCAGGACCCTGGCAGTCGCTATCGCATGAAGTCTGACGGGTCAATCGCTTGTACGTACACGCAGCAAGATGGCTATATTTGCTATATTGGAATCGACCTTAAAAAAGGAAAATTGATTCCCGGCAGTATCTGCTGAAGACTTATTGAACGATCTTCAATCGGGGTTTTCCGTCTAGGTAAATTCTCACCCTGAAAAATCAAAATACATCAATAGCCCAAGCGCCCCTTGTTGCTTGGTTTGTGCGTTAGCAATCGTCGCCGGACCGCTACTGAATCTGCCCATCCTATCAATCACATATTCGATGATTTCGGTTTTTGATCCGTTTGGATCATCCATTTACCCGTCACAATCAAGAATGCGGATTTACCCATAACAAGAACGAACGAGGAAGGGACACCCCCATGCAAACCATCTTGGGTGCCAATGGCCAAATTGGCCGTGAATTGGCACGAAGCCTGCGCCGCGATTTCACCAGCACAACACATGAAACTATTCGATTGGTGAGCCGCAACCCGAAGCAGGTGAATGGCACCGACGAATTAATGCCTGCCGACTTGATGGATGCTGTGCAAACAGCAAAGGCCGTTGAGGGGGCGAGCGTGGTGTACCTCACCGTGGGTCTGCCCATGAACACACAACTGTGGATGGACCAATGGCCCGTGATGATGCACAACGTGATTGCCGCCTGTGAGCAGCACAAGGCGAAGTTGGTGTTCTTTGACAACACCTACATGTACCCACAAACCGGTGAGGTGCAAACCGAGGCCTGCCGCTTTGAGCCCAACGGCCTGAAAGGACAGGTGCGGGCCGAAATTGCGAATGACCTATTGCAGGCCATGCAAACGGGCAGGGTGCAAGCGCTGATATGCAGAGCCCCCGAGTTTTACGGGCCTGGGCTGACGCAAAGTATTACCAACACCACCGTGATTGAGCCGTTGAAGGCCGGTAAAAAAGCCAAAGTATTTTTGGCAGACGACACGTTGCGGACACTGATTTTTACACCCGACGCCAGCCGAGCCATGGCCTTGCTGGGCAATACGCCCGATGCCTTTGGACAGACCTGGCACCTGCCCTGCGACGACAACAGGCTGACCTATCGAGAGTTTGTTCAATTGGCCGCCAAGGTGTTTGGTGCAAAGCCGCAGTACACCGTGGTGAAGAAATGGCAACTGGTGTTGGCCGGGCTTTTTAACCAGCGCATTTGCGATGCTGTGGAATTGTTGCCCCGGTATGCTGTGGACAATTTGTTTGATTCCAGCAAATTCAAGCAGCGGTTTCCAGCGTTTGAAGTGACGCCGATTGAGCGGGGGCTTGAGATGTGTCGTGAGCCTGCGTGATGGGCAAGATAAGCGCGGCAGGGGATAGTGGAGTGTTGCAGAATGGGATCATGATTTGATCCTCTTTCTCCCCATTTGCTAAGTTGGGGGTTTGTATTTAAGCAATCAAACCCATGATTAACATCAACCACCTTGGACTCATTGTCGACGAACGGATTATTGTTCGCGTATTTCATCAAATAGAAAAAGGCTCGATGAGAACCATCAAGGGCATCATTGTTCATCAAACGGACTCATCATCAGCTGAAGGGTCATTCAACAGTTACCGAAACGGCGCGGCGGGAGCCCATTTGCTCATCGACAAAGATGGAACCATCTATCAGACTGCGTCCCTTTTTCAGCAAACTTGGCACGTCGGTAAGCTGCGTTCTCGATGCCTTGCTGAGTTAAGCTGTAGCGCCTCTGAGATGCCAATTGCCAAACGTTTTAATCCGACGGGTACTCATCGGAGGGAGCTTCAAAAATCAGTGCCGAACAGATACCCATCCAATGAAGATTCGATCGGTATTGAAATTGTGGGGCAAGCTCTTCCTTTAAATGAACCCAATCCAGACAAGCGTGTGTACGAGGAGCTCACTGTTGCACAAAAGGACAGTTTGGCTTGGCTTGTCCGTGTGTTGACGTCAAAGTTGGGAATATCGACACAAGAAATTTTCAGACACCCCACCGTGTCTTATAAAAATGCAACGGAAGCAGCAGGTGCAACATGGTGAGCTTAAGGTTTATGGTCGTGACGCTGCTTCTATCGTCATGTGCCGGATTGCAAGCTCATCCACAGGCCATTCAATTGATGGTGAGCAAAACAGGCGTACTGACCCAGTTGATTTCCACCGACGAAACAGCCGAGGAGTGTTCGACCTTTACAGTGGATGCAGCGGTTGCGAAGGCAGCGATTGCCGAGTCGACGCTGGTGAGTGAGCGAGCCTATGCCCATGATTTGGATGCCTCCAACTGCAGTGCCAATGGCACTTTAAGCTGGCATGGAAAAACAGGCACCTGGACCTTGGACCGCACCGGGCGAATACTGCTGGTTTGGGCGGATGGCAAGGCAGAGTACCGCTTGTGTAAAAACTGCCAAGCGCCTTTGTTTGCGCAATAGCAGAGGTTACACTGGCGGTTCTTGTTGCAGTAACCAAGGAGCAATGCACATGGATTTGTTTGATGCAATTTACCAGCGCCGCGCCATCAAGGGCTTTGATCCGGAGTTTGTGATTCCCGCTGCGGATGAAACCAAAATGCTGGAAGCCGCCATTCAAGCCCCAACCAGCTTCAATATCCAACACTGGCGTTTTGTCGTGGTTCGCGACAAAGCGTTGCGTCAGGAAATGCGCAAGTTGGGCAATGACCAAGCGCAAATCACGGACGCATCGTTGCTGGTCATCATGACAGCTGACACCAAAGCCTGGCAGAAAAACCCAGCGCGTTATTGGGAAAAGGCGCCCAAGGAAGTGGCAGACCTGTTGGTCGGCTGGATGGGCCCATTCCACGATGGCCGCGAATGGCTGCAGCGCGATGAAGCACAACGTTCGATCGGCATGGCCATGCAAACCCTGATGTTGTCTGCAAAGGGCTTGGGTTACGACTCCTGCCCTATGATTGGCTTTGACATTGAGGCAGTGGCCAAACTGATCAACCTGCCCGCAGACCATGTGATGGGGCCGATGGTTGCCATTGGCAAGGGCGCCAAGCAGCCCTGGCCAAAGCCTGGCCAGTTGTCACTGAATGATGTTGTGGTCAACAACACGTTCTAAACGGGCTGACCCGTGGAGTGCAAAAAAAGCGGGATCAGTTTTCCCGCTTTTTTTTATTGGCGCTTGGGCAAATCGCTGAGCATGTTGTCGTCAATGTTCTGACCACCATCACGGTTTCGTCGGTTGGGCTCGTAAAAGACCATCAATGATTACACCGAGCTGAGATTCAAGATCTTTGACAGTGAGGCCCAGGTTCTTCTGACGGTTGTTCGACCACACATCCAGCAAGAACTCGCAAGTATTTAGCGCAGTTTGAAGTTGTGGCAAAGGAGGGGGCGGATTCTTCTGCGTTAGCATCATCTGGGCAATCAATGTGCATTGATGCAAACGCTGTCTGTCACGTTCTATCTGTGCAGGTTCAGACAATATGCACAACGCATTCAGATTCTTTCTGAACATGAATGCTCTGCGATGTTCCTCGAGCAGCAGCGAAATAACCTGCCCAACAGTCTTCTTGTTTACTGGTTTTGCAATCACGGCATGAATGGCATCCCATTCGGTTTTCACCCAGTCTGCATAGCAGGCAAGAAACACGGATTCTTTTGAATCGAAATATTTATAAAAAGAACCTACCGCTACACCAGCCTCTTTGGCGATGTGGTTCGAATTCAAATCGATTAGCAAGTGTTGGTTAAAAAGTCGAAACGCTGCACTCAGTATTCTTTTCCGAGTCTCGATGGGGTCTCGGCGTCTTTGATGAGTCATCAGATTATTTGACATGGTCTAGTTGAGAAGTCCTCAGGCGGTCGAGAAAGTTACACAAGTGTGTAAAAAACTCATCAGGTGCCTCAAGGTAGGCGCAGTGCCCACCAGAAAACAGCTGTAAGGAATGATTGGGAACCCGCTTAATAGCGGCTTTGCTGGTCTTTAATGAGACAACTGCATCGTCCTTCGCCCAGGCGAACAAGACTGGGCGCTGTATTTCGGGCATCATCCAGCGGATATCTCCACTGGGTTGCATAAAACTTACCCATGCCTGCTGCATCACCAATGCATTGTTCTTGCCAGCTGCAATGATGCGTTTTCGTTGCTCTGCAGCAGCGGGGCCGCGCAATAAGGCGCGGCAAAACAATCCAAAAATCGGTTTGAATAACGGTGAATTTCGCCGACCTAAAACGGCTACTCGTGCCATGAAAGAGCAAAAAATGCGTGCAACCCAGTTGATCGGTGCCAAGCCACCCGGATTACAAGCCACCACAGCCTTTACTCGATCTGGGTGCGCATGTGCAAAGCGAAGGGCAGCAGCGCCTCCAATTGAATTTCCAATCAGCAGCGGGCGATCAATGTGTAGCTGATCCAAAAATTTCAGGAGTAAGCGCTCACATCGTTCTGCGGAAAATGCCTCATGGTCATCGCCAGATCTGCCGTGTCCAGGCCAATCCAGAACAATGACGCGGATTCCAGAGATGGACCGAAGCTTGGATCTGAGGTACATGAAATCTCGTCCACCCTGGGCCGTGGCATGTAAGCAGATCACAGGTTGACCCAGTCCTTCATCGCTGTAGGCCAAGTTAACGCCATCCACGGTCACTTGTAAAAAGGGTGATTCAACGCCAATGTGCTCTTTCATGAATATCCAAAAGTGATACCGATATCATTATCATATTTAAATCATGGAAAGTTTCAATGAATGAATTGACGGAAATCTGACTTAAGGGCCATTCAAAACATGTCGCAGCGTCGACATTTCGGCGGGTCTGGGTCAACACACTTTCTTGTAAGGTGGTCAAATGGTTGTGCTGGAGGCCTTACCAATGGCCAACATCAACAACCACTTCCTTTTGTACTGCACTGGAGCATCCACCGCATGAGCAATACTTCCCGCACCGCATTGATCACAGGCGCCTCTGCAGGCATTGGTGCCGCCTTTGCCCGTCACCTCGCCGCCGAGGGCTATTCGCTGTTGCTGGTCGCACGCCGCCAGGATCGTTTGACTGAGATTGCAGACGAACTCACCAGAAAACATGGCGTGCGCTGCACGGTGCTGGCCGCTGATCTGAGCGATCCCTCTGCACCCTCACAAATCATGGAATACGCACAGGCGCACGGTATTGCGATTGATGTGTTGATCAACAATGCCGGGCTTTCCGGAAAATCCGCATTTGCTGACACCCCTTGGCCCAAACTGGCAGCCGAAATTCAGTTGATGGTCACTGCGCTGACAGAGCTTTGCCACCGTGTTGTACCCGGTATGCAGGAACGCGGTTGGGGCCGCATTGTTAACCTGTCGTCGCTGGCGGCATTCTCGCCACCCGGCGCAAGCCTGCTGTACACCGGCATCAAGAGTTATGTGCTGGGTATTTCTCAGTCTCTGGACATGGAACTGAAGCCCCAGGGTATTCATGTCACAGCCCTGTGCCCCGGTTTTACGCGCAGTGAATTTCACGACACCATGGGCACCCGGGACGCAGCCAACAAACTGCCTGCCTTGTTGTGGCAGGAAGCCGATGCAGTGGTGCGTGAGGGTTGGAATGCCGTCATGAAGGGCAAGCCCGTGTGTGTACCCGGTGTGGTCAACAAAGTGGTGGCCAGCAGTGTTAGGCCTTTGCCGGTGAGCCTGCAATACCACTTGGGCAATCGCCTGAACCCATTCAAGGAAAATTGAACCCACACCCCAAGGGGCTGCTCAATGGGTGGCCCTGTGTGCTTTAATCGCCCCCGTTTTTGGACTTCACCAAGTGTGCCATCTGGGTATGCATTTGGGTGGGGTTATTCAGTAAACCTTCGACAACGCTTTGCCGGTTTTCGGCGGGCTGGTTTTGGCTCACTTTCCATTTGCCTTGCCACCGCACAATGTTCAATCGGATGCCCACAATGTGGTTGAGCAGCGTGTGGGTAAATTCTGCTGGCGCATCTTTCACCTGCCATGGCTTGGGCTGGTTGGCTTCATGGTGTTGCGTCAGCTCGGTCAAAATGCCCAGCAGTTGTTCCGGCTCTTGAACCGCTTGTAAGGTGCAGTGCGCATGCACCACCGCGTAATTCCAGGTGGGCACCACCTTGTGGTGCACGGCTTTGGTGGCATACCAGTTGGGCGATATGTAGGTGGAGGCCCCCTGAAACACCAGCAGCAATTCTTCGTTGTTTGATACTTGCCACAGCGGGTTGTTTTTGGCGACGTGGCCAATCAATGTGCCCAAACCATTGTCATTGGGTTTGTACAGCAGGGGCACGTGGTCCGCGCTCAGCCCCTCCGCACTGTGCCGCACCACGGTGGCCAGTGGGTGGTCCCGAATCAGAGCAACAAGGGCAGGCGCTCGGTCTTCCTGAAATGGTGTGGGGTTGTACATGGCAGTGCAGTGCACCTCAATTCATCGGTTGGTGTTGTGTGGCCTTGGCTGCCAGTATTGCAAGGGATTGAACTTGCGGCAACATCATTGATGGTGTTCATGTGGCTATCAAAAATAATTCATGCTGCAATGCACCCACGCTGCTTGGCTGGAATTTACACTGGGTCGGTGTTTAACTCTGTTGAAGGCGCGTGATGGAAACTGCGAAACCTGTGGCGGTGCGGGTCAATGAGGTGCCTGTGCGCGCCAGGCCGTCGGTGTATCCGCCCAATTTGCATGCACGCATACAGGGCCGAGAAAAACGTGCCTTGGGTGATTTTTTTGGTTTGAAAAATTTTGGCGTGAACCTGACCCGTCTGCCGCCCGGCTCTGCATCCTCATTCCGACATGCCCACGCGCTGCAGGATGAGTTCATTTATGTGGTGCAAGGTACCCCGGTTTTGCACACAGACGCCGGGCGACTGGTGTTGACCCCGGGAATGTGCGCAGGTTTTCCAGCAGGCACGGGCGATGCACACACTCTGCTGAATGAGGGCACCGAGGATGTGATTTATCTGGAAGTAGGGGACCGCACCGATGGCGATTCGGTGACCTACCCAGACGATGATTTGGCGGCCCAATGTGTGGGTGGAGTCTGGGTGTTTAGCCACAAAGATGGAACGCCGTTTTAACTGGAGGATGGAATGAGCAAACCCTACACAGGCCAATGCCTTTGCGGCGCAGTTCGGTACGAGGCCAATGGCCAGCCGATTACAAGCCCATGCTAGACTTTTTTGTAGCCAGTGCCACGCCCTGGAGTGCCATGAATCCAGCCCTTCCCAAGAAACCTGGCCCTGCCTGACGGGAGAACATCATGCCCAGTCGATTGCCGAAATATTCAGCCAGCAAGCTGCCCAGCTTGCAGGAGCTGATTGCATTCGAGGCCATCGCTCGCCATAACAGTTTTTCCAAGGCTGCCGATGAGCTGTCGGTCACGCAGAGCGCCATCAGTCACCGCATGCAACAATTGGAAAGCCGCTTGGGGGCCACCTTGTTTCAGCGTCAGTCTGGCCAAACGGCATTGACCCCTGCGGGTGCGGCCTTCCTCCCGGGGGTACAGTTGGTGCTGGCGTCCGTGGAGAAAGCGGTGGCCACTTTGCAAGTCAGTTCTTTGCAGCGCGTGCGGCTCAGCTTGCCACCCATGGTGGGTTCCCATTTGGTGAGCCATTACCTCACCGCGTTTCAGCGGGAGTATCCCAACATTGATTTGGAAATTTCCATCACTGGAACTTATGTGAACCTGAAAGGTGGGGAAGCTGATGTGGGTGTGCGCATGGGCACAGCCGATGACTGGCCGGCTTTGGTCAAACGGCGTTTTTTGGATGTAAGCCTGGTGGCGGTCAGCAGTCCTGCCTATTTGAAAGTCAACCCCTGGATTGCGGAACCGGCCAGCATGCCCAAGGCGACATTGCTGCGCCAGTCGGTTTTTAGTTGGCGAGACTGGTTTGCAGCACAAGGCATGGACTGTGAAGAACCCCAGCGGGGGCCGTTTTACAGCGACGTGTACTTGCTGTTGCAAGCCTGTGAATTGGCTCAGGGCATTGCCTTGGTACCCAAGGCGTTGGTGGAACCCAAACTGGAAGACGGTAAGCTGGTCCAATTGTCGGATTTTGCCTTGAACACAGGCAAGCAGTTTTATGTGTGTGCTTCCCCTGCGGCATTGGAGCAGACTCAGGTTCAACGCTTGTACAACTGGCTTGCTGCACAAGCTGCCAGTTGATCACATCCATCATCCTGGTTGATGTTTCAACCGGTAATGTAATGTGGCCTGACCTTGGGCCAACAGCAACGTGGCGCAGTGCACGCGTGCTGACAAAAATACCAATTCCCGCGTGGTACGTAGAATGTCGACTTGCAGGGTCAGTTCATCCTGCAGATGGGCAGCGCGCATCATGCATACATTCAAGGCCACTGTGGCCATGCGTTCAATTGGTTCCGTGTGGCCGACCGAATGCCAGGCAGCATGCCCCATCGCCAGGTCCAGCACTGTACAAAAAAAGCCCCCATGCAAATGGCCTGCAGCGTTGAGGTGGAGCGCTTTGACTTGAAAGGTATACCAGTCGCTGCCTTGGTCATGGCGGTGGCGCATGGGCGAAAACAAGGCCATCACCGGGCTTGCGGTGGGGTCCAGTGTTTCCCATACTGGTTCGGTATTAAAGCTCACACCGTGAGCCTTTCATGGGTATTGCTGAGGCAGCAAGCCACCGCGTCTTCCAGTCGATCATCACCCCAAAACAGTTCCTGACCCACCACCAGGCTCGGTGCACCAAACACATTCAATGCATCGGCCTGCGCGGTAAGCGCGCGCAGCAATCCCTTGGATTCCTCAGCGCTGGCGTTGGCCATGGTTTCTTCCGGGTTCAAGTCCAGGCCTCTCAAAATTCTTGAAATCACTTCGGGTTGGGCAATGTCCTGGTTGTGTACAAAATACGCACGCAACACCTGAAGACAGAAGCTGTCGTGCCAGGAAGCATCGGCGTAGGCATTGGCAATGCGCGCAGCCTGAATACTGCCCACCGGAAACTGGGTGGGTTGCCGAAACTCAAGGTGGTATTTGCGTGCCTGGCGTGCCACATCGGTCCACATGTAGTCCAGTTTCCGAGGTTGCGCCAAAAAGGGACTGGACTGCCAGCCCAGCTTTTGAAAAATCGCACCCAAGGCGATGGGTAACAACCGAACGGTGATGTTGAGCGGTTGTGTGATGCGATGAACCCGTGCCACGGACAGATAGGAATACGGGCTGGAAAAGTCGAAATACAGGTCGATGCGGGGTGGTGTGGATTTTTGCATGGAAGTGCCTTAGGGGTTGTTGTGGCATGAGTGTTCACTGGGTTGGAGCGCAGCGGGTGGAATTGTTTTCATGAGCCCATGCAGTGAATTCAAACAGCGATCGTGGTGTGCGTTTTACCGTGGACATGTCACGAATTTGACCCTCACCGGGAGCTTGTTATGTATTCCATTGATTTGCCGCCGCGCGTTACACAGTCACATGCCCCATGGATGTGGTTGGCCGTGGCCTTGTTGGGGGCCTTGCTGCTGGGGGCTTGCAAGACCGATGCGTTGCCACTGCGCATGGTGTATTCCGGCAACGGTGTTCACGTATCGATTGCCGAATACGGCAACCCCCAGGGCCCGCCCGTGTTGTTTATTCATGGCCTGGCCGAAAGTGGTGAGGTGTGGCAGGCGCAAACACAGGCGCCCGAGCTGCAGGGCTACCGCTTGATCACGCTCGACTTGCGGGGGCACGGGCAATCATCCAAGCCGATGGAACCATCGGCATATATGTCGGCCAACCCCTGGGCTGATGATATTTTTGCAGTGGTTCACCGACTGGGTTTGCGGGATATTACCGTGGTGGCCCATGGCCATGGTGCCGCAGTGGCGTTGGACTATCTGGCTTTGTATGGTGAGCAACGTGTTCGCGCAGTCATGCTGGTGGACGCAATTGTACAAAGCGGCCCGAGTTATACCACTTACCCAGGGTTTCAGCACCTGACTGCACCCGCTCAGGCTGAGCAGATTGCCGGTGTATTGGCATTGGCAGCAGACAATCTCGGACCGACTTCAAACAGCACCAAGGACCGTACCGCCTATGGCCGATGGGTGGCCATGGCCATGCTCACACCGGTTCCTGTCAGGCGTTATGTTCTGGGTCGCTCCATGGAGCATCAGTCCACCTTGCAGCGTCTGCGGGTGCCGCTGGTGTTCGCCCATGGCGAGCAAGACCCGGTGGTACCACTTCCATCCGCTCGATCGCTGGCAGCGAGTGCACCTGGGGCAACACTGACCGTGTTTCATGATTCATGGCACGCTCCGTTTGTAACTGAGGCACCTGCATTCAATGCTGCGTTGACGGCTTTGATTCAACACACCGTTTCCCGGAGCTGAGCGATGAAGACAGACATTGGGCAGGACACGCAGGCCCCCATCCATTACCTGGGCGTGAGTGCAGCATCGGCTGCCGTGTCCATGCTCACCGGTGATGTGATGGGCGAAGATCGAAATCCGTTTCGCACACGGCTGGAGTGGGTGACCGATTGTCGCCCGTGGGCAAAGCGGCCGCGTTTGCTCACGCACGGTTGGACATGGGCTGCGATTGAGCCAGTGGTGCTGGACGCTTCGGACTTGCCACAGCGTCACAGTGTTCAGGCCATTGAGGGCCTTGCGCAACGATTGACCCAAGCACAACGGGTGCAGGTGTTTGATGCAGCCGTGCGGCGTGTGCAAACGGTGGACTCAGCACCGGGCATCGGCCGCGACAGCCGCATGCCAACACCCCAATCGGTGCAGTTGGCTCACTGCGATTACACCCCCGATTCCGGCCGCGCCTGCATTGAGCGAAACACCACCTGGGATACGAATGCTGGGCGTGTGTGGATTGTGAATGTGTGGGTACCGTTAAATGGCCGGGTGACCAACCCGCCCTTGGCCATCGGCGTGCCGGCAGCGCAAGGGCTGCACACCGGGCCCTGCCAATTGGTGTATGCCGATCGCACAGGTGTCATGCATTTGGTGAAAGATTCGTCGCGATTACACTGGTGTTATGTGCATGGTTTGGACGTGGATGAGGCCCTGGTCTTCAAAACCTTTGATTCCACACCGGGTGCTGGCACCTGGGTTAGCACGCCCCACAGCGCATTTTGGAATGGTAAAGATACCCTGGAGCCCTTGCGTCACAGCATTGAGTTTCGCTGTGCCGTTCAGTGGCTGGATTGAGGAGGGCGCCATGCCGTTTGTTTTGGATCATGTCGTGGTGTTCACAGACCCTGGTGCCCCAGAACTGGATGCGCTGTTGGTCGCTGGTCTGTGCGAAGGAAGTGGGAATGTTCACCCCGGGCAGGGCACTGCCAACCGGCGAGTATTTTTTGAGCAAGGGTTTCTCGAGTGTTTGTGGGTACACGATAAAAATGAGGCAACGTCGCCATTGACACAGCGCACGCAGCTTTGGGAACGTTGGCTTGGGCGAAAGACTGGCACCAATCCCTTCGGGCTTTGTTTTGCACCCAGCGCTTTCGATGTGGAAGCTTTGCCATTCGATTGTTGGCTTTATCAGCCCAGCTATTTGCCAGAGGGCAAGTCGATCCATTTCGCGGAACACAACCCCTTGCATGAACCCTTGTTGTTTGCACTGGGTTGGCCGCAATCTGCATCTACACCCCAGCCCAGAACCCATGCACCGGGTTTTCAAGGCATGCAAAGCGTATCCATCGGGTTGCCAGATATAAACACCTTGTCCGCACCGCTGCGTACGGCTGTCAACGCGGGTTTGGTTCATGTGCACCTGGCGACGCAGCCCGAGCTGGTGATTCGATTTTTGTCTTTGAACGCAGTGGAACACCGCGTTCCCTCGCTGGGTTTGGTGTTGGTTGGCCACCCGCAGTCTTGATCGGCTTGCCGATGTGTATTCAGCATGCCCAAATTAATCCATGTCATCGGGTTTGCTTTCAATCAGTTCGCCGATTTTCATGGGGAAGTGGAATTTTTTGGACACAAAGCCATTGACATGCAATTGACCGTTGAGCGTACAGTTTGGGCCTGGCGAATGAAATCAACACCCTGGAGACCTGGATGACACTCTTCCAACCTTTGACGTTGCCCAACGGCACACAACTGCCCAACCGTTTGGCCAAGGCCGCCATGGAAGAGAACATGGCCAATGCCGACCATGCGCCTTCAGAGGCGTTGATTCGCCTGTACAGCCAGTGGGCGGAGGGCGAGGTGGGCCTGATGATCACCGGCAATGTGATGATTGATGGCCGGGCCATGACGGGCCCAGGTGGCGTGGTGCTGGAGTCAGACGCGCATGCCGAGCAGTTCAGGCGTTGGGCCAAGGCTGCCAAGGCCAAAGGCGCGCAGGTGTGGATGCAGATCAACCACCCGGGTCGCCAAATGCAGTCCAATCTGGGGCAAACCACAGTGGCCCCGTCCGCGGTTGCGCTCGAGATGGGCAGCTTTTCCAAGCGGTTTTCGGTACCGCGTGCCTTGAGCGAGGCAGACATCGAAGACCTGCGAAACCGCTACATCAACACCGCGGTGTTGGCCGAGCAGTTGGGCTTTGATGGGGTACAAATTCACGCAGCACACGGCTATTTGTTGAGCCAGTTTTTATCGCCCATCACCAACAAGCGCACAGACCAGTGGGGTGGTTCGATCGAAAACCGGGCGCGTTTGTTGCTCGATGTGGTGAAGGGTGTGCGCAGCCGTGTGGGCAAACAGTTTGCTGTGTCGGTGAAAATCAATTCAGCCGACTTTCAGCGTGGCGGTTTTAGCGAAGACGATGCAAAGCGGGTGATTGAATGGTTGAACCCGCTGGGCCTGGACTTGATTGAATTGTCCGGTGGCAGCTATGAGGCGCCCGCCATGCAAGGGCAAGCGCGGGATGGGCGCACCCTGGCGCGTGAAGCGTATTTTCTGGAATTTGCAAAAGACATTGCCCAAGTGGCCAATGTGCCCATCATGGTTACCGGGGGCATTCGCCGCTTGCCAGTGGCTGAGCAGGTGCTGGACAGCGGGATTGACATGGTGGGCATTGCCACTGCATTGGCGCTTAACCCGGCCTTGCCCGCGCAATGGAAGGCAGGTCAGCCCGCAGCGCCCGAATTGCGGCCGATTACCTGGAACAACAAGGTGCTGGCTTCGCTGGCCTACATGGCCATGGTTAAGCACCAGCTTCACCGCATGGGCAAGGGCTTGTTGCCCAATGGGCAGGTGTTGCCGTCGGTGGCATTGCTGATGCAGCAGTGGGAAACCTTATTAAGAACCCGACAATATCGGCGGTGGGCTGGGGTACGTTGAAACCTTGGTTCAAATCAACGGTCAGGCTCACCGCTTGAGCTTGGCCAGCAAGCGGTCCAACTGGTTGGCAAACGCTTGACGGTCTGAATTCGACAGGGCAGGGGGGCCGCCGGTGTCCACACCGCTGCTGCGCAGGCCGTCCATGAAGTTGCGCATGGTCAACCGCTCTTCAATGTTGGCTTTGCTCAGCAATTCGCCCCGGGGGTCGATGACGGTGGCACCGTTGGCAATCACCTCGGCAGCCAGTGGAATGTCAGCGGTAATCACCAAATCGCCCGCCTGGGCTTCCTGTGCAATCCGTTTGTCGGCCACATCAAAACCTCGGGGTACCTGGATGGCTTTGATCCACCGTGAGGGTGGCGTGCGCAGCATCTGGTTGGCAATCAAGGTAACGGGTGTCTCGGTGCGGTCGGCCACGCGGAACAGGATTTCCTTGATGGCCACCGGGCAGGCATCGGCATCCACCCAAATCTGAAAACTGCTCATTCGTCAGACACCAGTCGAACCATGTACTGACCGGACTTTTCATCGCGCACCAGCACCAGCAGTTTGTGCTTTTGGGCATCCAGCACCATTTCCCGGAAGGAGCGGTAGCCATAGCTGGATTCGGTAAAGCCCGGGCGGCGGCGTTGCATGGTGGTTTTGACCATGGAGCCCCAAATTTTTTCATCTGACCCACGCTCGGAAATCAAACCCTCCACGGTTTCCACCAAAAATTCCATGGCTTCCTGCCGCTTGTCATCATCGGTTTTGGGTTCGGCCGGTTTGGTGTTGTCCGCCGTGTTTTTGGCAGGGGCCTTCCTGGCTGCGGTTTTCTTTTTGGTGTCCTGTTTGCGCACCAGGTCGTCGTAAAAAATGAATTCGTCGCAATTGGCACTCAACAGGTCGGAGGTGGAGTCTTTGACACCAATGCCAATCACGTGCTTGTTGTTCTCCCGCAGTTTGGACACCAGTGGGGAAAAGTCGGAATCACCGCTGATGATGACAAAGGTGTCCACATGCGCTTTGGTGTAACAAAGGTCGAGTGCATCCACCACCATGCGGATGTCGGCCGAGTTTTTGCCCGATTGCCGAACATGCGGTATTTCAATCAGTTCAAAGGCCGCCTCATGCATGGTGGATTTGAATTCCTTGTAGCGCTCCCAGTCGCAGTAGGCTTTTTTCACCACAATGCTGCCCTTCAGGAGCAGGCGTTCCAGCACTTTGCGAATGTCAAACTGGGCGTATTTGGCGTCGCGAACGCCCAATGCCACGTTTTCAAAGTCGCAAAACAGGGCCATGTTGGTGATTTCGGTTTGACCGGCCATCGGGTTCCTTGAGCAATTAAATGTCGATAATGTTTGCAATTGTTGCAGAACGGGAGGATAGTGCAACCACGCGATCTTCAAGACCAGCTTTTTGCTGCTGGGTTTTTTATCCGCTCAGCGCGGTATTCTGCCTTTCATCCGTTTGCCTTCTTGACTGTCGCCCCGATGGGGCAACACCCCTTTTTATTTTTTCAGGAGTTTCAAGAATGGCAGCTGGTACCGTAAAGTGGTTTAACGATTCCAAAGGTTTTGGTTTTATTTCCCCCGCCGATGGCGGCAAGGATTTGTTTGCGCATTATTCCGCAATTCAGAGTTCAGAATTCAAAAGCCTTTCAGAAGGCCAGAATGTGACGTTTGATGTGACCCAAGGCCCCAAAGGCCCCCAGGCATCCAACATTCGCAATGCGTAAAGAGGTCAACCATGGCCAAAGAAGAATTGCTTGAAATGAACGGCATGGTGGATGAAATTCTGCCGGATTCCCGCTTTCTGGTGACCCTTGAAAACGGTCACAAACTGATCGCGTACAGCGCAGGCAAAATGCGCAAGAATCACATCCGCATCATCGCGGGTGACCGCGTGTCGCTGGAAATGTCGCCCTATGACTTGAGCAAAGGTCGCATCACCTTCCGCCACATCGATACCCGTGGTGCGGGGCCTGCCCCCAGAAAACGGCGTTATTGATCAGATTGAGCTGGGCGGGGTTTGGGGTGTTTACACCAAACCCTGTTCAATCAACACATCGTTCACCAATTCCAGTCGAATCAACGGGTTGTCCAATGCAAGCATTTGCAGTTTGGTGTCCTTGTTCATCGGCAATATTTCACACCAGCGGTTGGCTACCCAGGCGCAGTCGGTAAGCTTGTAGGGTTTGTCAAACGGCCATTGTTCGGCCGCTACATTCTGTTCCTCAAGGCTTTCGAGCAATTCACCCAGCCGCCGTCCAGCCGATGCCAAATCGTCTGGCAGGGCAATGTCTGGCTCGGTGTCGAGCACACGGACCCGGCCCACCCACAATCCACCCTGCTGTTGCTCTGCATCCAGTAACTCAAACCGTTGGCTCGCTTTACACCGTATGCGCAGCAAGGCGGGGCTGAGCGCTTCACATTCATCCACATGCACCAAGGTACCAAAGCGCGCCAGGCTCACTTGCTCAGCCGGTTTTCGGACCTCATGGCCTTCCAGCAGGCTGATGATGCCAAACGGTGACCCTTCGCGAAGACAACGGCGAACGAGGTCGAGGTAACGCACCTCAAAAATTTGCAGAGGCAAAATGCCCCCGGGGAACAGGACAGTGCCCAGCGGGAACAAGGGCAACGCTTGTATGGGTGTTTGGATGGGCGTGTTCATGATTAGCCCTGCGCCTGTTTGGTCGGTTTGTCGGCCACTGGCAAACCAGCTTCTTTCCAGGCCCGAAAGCCACCTTCTACATGGGTCACGGGTGTGAGCCCCATGTCTTGCAGGGCGGCAGTGGCCAGGCTGGAACGCCAGGCCGATTGGCAATACAGCACAAATTCTTTGCCACTGCCAAAAATCTCTTTGTAATAGGGGCTGGCCGGGTCTACCCAAAACTCCAGCATGCCGCGCGGTGCGTGAAAGGCACCGGGAATCATGCCTTCCCGCTCCAGCTCGCGCGGATCGCGAATGTCGACAAACACCACATCGGGGTTGTTGAGCTTGGCTTTGGCCTCGTCGAGGCTCAGGGTTTTGATTTTTGTGCGGGCTTCCGCAATCAGGGCTTGGACGCCTTTGGTGATGGGCATGGTGAACGGTCTCCTGCTGGACTACTGCCCACACAGTCTAGCCCAGCTGCTTTCACAATGCACACCAGTAAAAACACTTGAACCACCAGGCGCACATACAACAGCGCCAACGGAAATTGGGGAAACAGGTCGGGGTGCATCACCATGTGAATATTGGCGGGTGTCACTGCCAGGGTCAGCACAAACAAACCAGCAGCGGCCAGCCGACGTGTGCTCGGGATCAGCAAGCCCGCGGCACCCATCAGTTCCAGCACACCACTGGCCCAAATGACTTCGGTGGGATAAGGCACCCAGGGTGGCGTGATGCCGACAAAAAAGTCGGTGGCCATGAAATGGCCCACCCCCCCAACGGCAAACCACAGCACCACAAACGCACGGGCCAACAGCGACACATTCAAAGGCAACATGGTGAACATCCAGTCCGGTTTCAGGTATTTGACAGTGCAGGGTGAGTGGAATAGGCGCTCAGGAACACGGGTGGTTGGCGCTTGGGGCGACCAGTGGCCATGTCCACACACACCCACTGTGTGAGGCCTTTGGCAATCAGCGCACCATCCTGTTTCCGGATGAATTCAGTGGCACGCCACATGTCGCTGCGGCCTTCATTGCGCTGCACCCAGGTGGCCACATACAAGGTGTCGCCCGCATAGCTGGGCTGTACATAGTGAATGTCGTGTTTGCGGGCCACGCAGCCCACACCCAGTTGCACGTAATCCTCAAAGGTCAGCCCCTGCGTTGCAGAATGCAGTCGTGCAATGTCCTGAATCCAGCTGAGGTAAACCACATTGTTGGTGTGGCGGTATTCGTCCATGTGCACGGTCTGCACCTGGACTTTGGCCACAAAGGGCGTGGGCACCGACCACTTCAGCCCCGAAGCGGTGTCGAGTTCTTCGTTGGTCAGTGCGTCCATTCGGTTCCCGTCAGAAGTACATGCGTTTGACCATGTAAGGTACCACGCGCAACGCTGACAGCAAGAACTCGCCAATGTTGCGGGGTGAACCCAACCGAATGGCCTGCTTCAGCACGTTGTAAGTGGCACGGTCTTGCGGGTACCACCAGAGGTTGCGGCGGGCCCGCAGCAGGTCCCAGTTGATGGCTTTCAGGCGGCTCATTTCGATGAGGCCTTCCGGGCCATGGGTGCGGCCAATGCCCGACTCACCGGGGCCACCCCACGGCAGGTCCGACATGCCGTGCGTATAGAGGTGGTCGTTGATCACCACCACGCCACCGCGCACGCGTTTGGCCAACGCCTTGCCCTTGGCCGTGTCCCGGGTCCAAATCGAGGCCGATAGGGCCATGGTGCAATCATTCGCCAAGGCCACGGCTTCGTCCAGCGTGTTGAACTTCATGACCGGCAACACGGGGCCGAAGGTTTCTTCACGCATTACTGCCATGGTGTGGTTCACATTCGTGAGCACGGTGGCTGGGAAAAATTCGCCTTGCAGTCCGTTTTGCAGTTGGGCCTGGGCTTCAATCTTGGCACCATTCGCCACGGCTTCCTCCACGTGGCGTTCGACCAAGCGGCGTTGTTTGGCGGTGGTCATGGCCCCCACATCCACGTTGCAGTGTGCGCTGGGTACACCTTGGCGCAGTGCGCGGGTTTTGTCGGCCAACAGTTGCACAAAGCGGTCATACACCGACGCTTGCACATAAATGCGCTCTACACCTGCGCAGGACTGTCCACTGTTCTGGAAACCGGCCCAGGCTGCGCCGCCTGCTGCACGCTCCAGGTCGGCGTCTTCCAATACAATCATCGGGTCTTTGCCACCCAGCTCCAATGACAACGGTGTGAGTGTTTTGGCCGCTTGCGCCATCAGGTCCTTTCCAGCGGGCACCGAACCGGTGAAGAAAATCTTGTCCACACCCTGGTTGAAAAACGCCGTGGAAATGTCGGCACCGGGGCCCACAATGTGGTGGAACAAGCCCTGGGGCAGTTCACCGGCGGCCACAATCTCTTCAATGGCCTTGCCCACCATGGGTGTGGCTGCTGCCACCTTGAGCAGGATGGCGTTACCGGCCATCAAGCCCATCACAATTTCGCCAAATGGAATGGACAGTGGGTAATTCCAGGGGCTGATGATGGCCACCACACCCAAGGGTTCATGCGTGACCAGTGAGCGTTTGCCAATCCAGATGATGCTGGAGGCCTCACGCCGCTGGGGTTTCAATACCTTCGCAGCATTCTTGCCGTACCAGTTGCAGGCCAGTGTGCAGGGCAGCACTTCGGTCGTGAGTGCGTCCATGAAGGTTTTGCCGCTGCCTTGGCTCACGATTTCAGCCAGTCGGTCGACGTTGTTCACAATGTATTCGCGCATTTTGCGAATGTGCCGCGCACGTTGGCGAAAGCTCAACTCACCCCACACGGCCTGTGCTTGCCGGGCCGATTCGAAAATTGCGGGCATCTGTTCAATCGGGGTGTTCACGAGTGCGCCCAGTGCTTGGCCTGTGGCGGGGTTGGTGCCCACGGTTTGCGCCAGGGCTTTGGAGTCGGCCAGGTTCATGACAAAGGTCTCCGTCAATGTGAAAATGATTATTGTCAGTTTGGCGCCTAGTGTGCCGACGCAGGTAAACAGTTGTCAACATGCAGCGTGGAGGATGGACTCGAAAATATCGCCGGTTTGAGTGACAAAGCCTGCAAAATTACTGGCTTGCGCAGCAGCAGGCCTTTCGGGGACACTCACGGAACACTATTCAAAACAACAAGAACATTCCGGAGACAGGAATTGAATCAAAGCGTTTTTCTGACGGTCGGCTTGCCTGTGGCACTGGCCATCATCATGCTGGGGCTGGGTTTAAGCCTCACCCTCAACGACTTCAAGCGTGTGCTGGTGTATCCCAAAGCGGTGGTGGTGGCCTTGCTCTGCCAAGGGGTATTGTTGCCTGCTGCGTGCTTTGTGCTCTGCCTGTTGTTCAGGCTGCCACCCGAACTGGCTGTGGGAATGATGTTGCTGGCGGCCTCGCCCGGCGGTACCTCTGCCAACCTGTACAGCCACTTGGCGCATGGCGATGTGGCCCTGAACATCACCCTGACCGCCATCAATTCCGTGATTGCCATCGTCACCATGCCTTTCATTGTGAACTTGTCATTGATGTATTTTTTTGAGCACGGCGCGGTGTTGCCGCTGCAATTCGACAAGGTGTTGCAGGTGTTTGCCATTGTCATGATTCCTGTCATGATCGGCATGTTCATCCGCCACAAGGCGCCCGATTTCTCAGCGCGCATGGACAAGCCGGTGCGGGCTTTCTCCCTGTTCTTCCTGATTGCTGTGGTGGTGTTGGTGACGGTGACACAGTGGGGTGTGTTGTACGCCAGCATTGCGATCATCGGTGGTGTGGTGCTGACCTTCAATGTGTTGAGTCTGGCGGTGGGGTATTGGGTGCCCCGTTTCACCGGCATTGATCAGCGACAGTCCATCGCCATCGGCATGGAAATCGGCATTCACAACGGCACACTGGCCATTGCCATGGCCATGAGTCCCAATCTGTTGGACAACCCGCAAATGGCCTTGCCGGCCGCTGTTTACGGCGGGCTCGTGTTCTTCACGGCCGCCGTGTTCGGTGTGCTGGTCAACCGCGGGCGTCGCGATTGACCCTGTCGCTGAAGGTCAGGGGGTAACGATGTTGAAGTTGCCCTCGGCCTTGTCGAGCATGCCGAAGAACTTGCCCACCTTCAAGGTGCTGCCTTCAATCTTGGTTTGATCCGACAGCAGCAGGTCCTTCGCGCCTGCCTCGCCGATCATCATTTGCAGGAAAAACGGTTTGGTCAACACCAGTGTGCCTGCGGCCTCTTTGCTGCGTGGTGCCAGGGTGTGGTGCAGCACACTGTTCTTGATGTGTAACACATAGTTTTCGCCAGTGTCGGAAAAGCTCAAGTTGATGGTGAGGTCTTCGCCCTCGGCCTTTTCAGCATTCACCGCCGCAGACATCGCTTCCAGAAAACGCTCCACCGGAGTTTGTTCCAGCATGTTGAGCAACTGGTTGCGCTTGATTGCATCTTTGGGTGCACCTTGCCGGAGTTCTTTGGCACCGGTGAGGTAAACATTGCGCCAAGGGCCCGACTCGGCCATGTAACCCATCTGCTCAAAACACTGGGCCTGCAATTCACGCGCGGGTTTGCTGTCCGGGTTGGCATACACCGCATGTTTTAGCAACTCCGCCGACCACCGGTACTCCCCTTTGTCATACGCGGCCTGGGCTGCTTTCAGCACATTGCTTTCGCCACCGGCCAACGCCACATACCGCTTGGCCTGTTCCACTGGGGGCAGGGGGTTCAGGTTGGCGGGGTTGGCATCATACCAGCCCATGTAGAACTGATACACCGCCTTCACGTTGTGGCTCACGGTGCCGTAGTAACCGCGTGTACTCATAAACTCGTTTAGTGACTTTGGCAGCTTTACCGCTTCCGAAATTTCGGAAGCTGTCAGCCCCTGGTTTAACTGGTGAACGGTTTGGTCGTGCAAAAACTTGTAAGTGTCCCGCTGTTTTTCCATGAAGTTGGCAATATTGGCTTTGCCCCACACCGGCCAGTTGTGTTGGTGAAAGCTCACCTCGGCATCGGCGGCGTATTGCATGGCATCGTTCATGTAATTGGACCACTTCAAAGCATCCCGCACTTTGGCGCCCCGCAGTGTGTACAGGTTGTGCAGGGTGTGCCCAAACAGCTCGGCTGCACCAAACGCCTTGTACTGGGGGAGGTAAAACACAAACTCAGCCGGTGCCTCGCTACCCGGTACGTTGTGGAACTCAAAATCCAGTCCATCCAGGCTCACCGTTTGAGCCTTGCCTTTCACCAACACCGTGGGTGGCAAAATACCCACCGTACCGTACGCTACAGCCTTGCCCAAGCCATTGTCCACCAAACCTTCTGCACTGCGGGGCAGGGTGTTGCCATACATGTAAATGGAGCGGCGGGCCATGGCTGGACCCACCAGCACATTCTCGCTGGTGGCTTCTTCCATAAACCCTTCAGGTGCCACCACCGGAATATTCCGTTCTTTCACTTCCTTGGCGCTGACCAAGCCCAGCACACCACCAAAGTGGTCAATGTGGCTGTGGGTAAACACAATGCCCGTGATGGGTTTGTTGCCCAGGTGCTTCCGCGCAAAATCAATGGCGTATCGGGCGGTTTCCTCCGAGGTCAGGGTGTCCACCACAATCCAGCCTGTTTTGCCTTCGATCAGCGTCATATTGGCCAGGTCGAACCCGCGCAACTGGTAAATGCCATCCACCACCTTGAACAAGCCCACCTGGTTGTTCTGAATGGCCTGTTTCCACAGGCTGGGGTTCACCGTGCTGGGGGCAGGGCCTTGCAAGAAGTTGAAGGCATCAAAGTCCCAAATAACCTTCCCGGCGGCATTCTTGATTTGCCCGGTGGGCTTGGCAACCAGTCCGCGTTGGGCGTCCTCCAGCGACTGGTTTTGGTCCATGAATGGCAGTTTGGCCACATCGGCATTGACGGTTTGTACCGTGGCCGAGGCGGCGCTGTGCGTATCCACTGCTGTGCTGGGTGTTTTGGAGCAGGCGGCCAGTGCAAGCAGCAGGCCAAGCGGAAGGGTGTGCTGTGCAAATCGGCCAATCGGTGTGGTTACCGGGCTCATGGGGGCTTTCATGGGTATGTCTCCGTGTATTTTTTTGTATTCTGTCGGTGAGACTAACCCAATTTTTACAGGCTGCACAGCAGGACAATACGCATGGGAATGATCGCAGATTGGTACGACAAGAAGATATTGCCTTTCATGATCGACAAAGCCTGTGGCATGAAAGCGATTGGCCAGCAGCGGGCCAAGGTGGTACCCCGCGCGCGGGGCCGTGTGCTGGAAATTGGCATTGGGACTGGCCTGAACCTGTGCCACTACGATACCGCCCAAGTGACCGAGCTGTTGGGCCTGGACCCAGCGATGCAAATGCATGCACTGGCCCGCAAGCGCATGAAAGCGGCTGGCTTGAGTGTTGAGCTGCTGGGCTTGCCAGCCGATACCATTCCCTTGGCCGATGCCAGCATCGACACCCTGGTAATGACATTTACCCTGTGCACCATTCCCGAGCCTTTGCCAGCCTTGCGTGAAATGCGCCGGGTGCTCAAGCCCGATGGGGTGTTGCTGTTTTGTGAACATGGTGTTGCGCCGGATGCCCACATTCACCGTTGGCAAAACCGCATTCAACCCCTGTGGGGCCCGCTGGCCGGTGGGTGCCACCTGAATCGGGATATTCCGGCCCTGTTGCGTGAGGCGGGTTTCAAGCTGGATGAGTTGAACACCGGCTATGTGCCTGGCCCGAAGATATTCACGTACAACTACTGGGGCCAGGCCTATCGGGGGTAGTTGCCCGTATCCACGGACCTGAAGCGGTTTGCACCACGTCAATCGGCAGGTTGTAGAGCAGGCTCAGGTTGTGAGCCTGAATGACCTCGCTGGCAGCCCCTTGGGCCAGCACACTGCCTTTGTGCAGCAGCATCACCTGGGCTTGCAGGTGCAATGCCTGTTGCGGGTCGTGGCTGGTCCATAGCACGGCATGTTCGCCATCGACCAATAATTGCTCCAGTTGGTTCATCACCAATGCGGCATTGGCAAAGTCCAGGCTGGCGGTGGGCTCATCCAGCAAAATGTAGCGGCTGTTTTGGCACAGCGCACGGGCCATCAGCACCAGTTGCTGTTGCCCACCCGACAATTGATTGAAGGCGCGTTTGGCCAAACCTGCAATGCCCAAACGGGCCAGGGCAGCATGGGCTGCTTCCCGATCCGCCATGCGTGGCCCCAACAGTGCGCCACCCAAGCCCCGCCATTGGTGACTGCGGGCCATCAATACCACGTCTTCACAGGCAAAGGCAAAGGGGTCGTCTTTGTGTTGGGGCACATAGGCCAGTTGGCGTGCCAAAGCGTTGCCACGTAAGTTGTCAAACGCTTCGCCATCTACCTGCAGTTCACCCTGCAGCGGTGGCAATATTCCCAACAGGGTTTTGAGCAGTGTGGACTTTCCGCTGCCGTTGGGCCCCAGCAGGCACAGCGCCTGGCCAGGCTGTAGTTCAAACGTGACCTGTGTAACCACAGCGCAAGGGCCATGGCCCACCGACAGGTTTTCTGCCTTCAGGCTCATGGTGTTGCCCCGCCACGCCGCATCAGCAACGCCAAAAACACAGGCCCACCCAACAGCGCCGTGATCACACCCAACGGTACTTCAAATGCAGTGAAAGCGCGCGATGCCGTGTCGACCAACGCCAGAAACAGCGCACCGAAGAACAGGGAAACCGGCAACAGTTTTGGGAAATTGGGCCCGACCAGCAAGCGGGCTGCATGCGGCACCAACAGGCCCACCCAGCCCACCACGCCGACAGCCGACACCACCGCGCTGCTGATGAGGGTGGCATACACAATCACTTCCAGCCGAATGCGGGCCACGGGCAACCCCAGCGCGCGGGCCTCGTCTTCACCCCAGGCCAGTGCATTCAAACTCCAGCGGCGCAGGGCCAAGCCAAGCACACCCAGTACCACTGCTGGCACAATCCACAGCAATTGGTTCATGTTGGCATTGGCCAGGCTGCCCAACAGCCAGAAGGTCATGGCCGGCAACTGGTTGTAAGGGTCGGCCAGCACCTTCAGCAAAGCGGTGATGGCACCTGCGAGTGAGGCCAGCACCAAACCAATCAGCACCAGGCTCAACAGTGGGTCGCCCCGTTGAACCCCGCGTGCGCACAGCACCACCAAGGCCACCGTGAGCAGGCCCCCCACAAACGCAAACCCCTGTACACCGGCTTGTGGAAGGTTCAGAAATATGCCGAGCACCGCGCCCAGGCCTGCACCCGTGCTGACGCCCAGAATATCGGGCGACACCAAGGGGTTGCGAAACAACAGTTGATAAGCAGCGCCCGCCCCGGCAAGGGCTGCGCCCACCAGCAGTGCGCCCAGCAGGCGCGGCAAGCGCAAGTCATACACCACGGCAATCGCGGTGGGGTCACCCCGGTGCAACAGTGCATGGGCCGCTTGTGCCACGGTGAGGGGGTAGTCGCCCGCACACAGCGCCCAGGCCACCACGGCCAACAGCGCACCCACACACAACAGCCCGATGGCGGTGTTGCGGCGGTGTTGGTCAGTGTTGTGGGCGATCAAGGGTTTCAATCAGAGGGCGCTGTAGAAAACATCAGCAGCGAGTATACCCCGGCCTGCTGGGTCGGGCAGCGTGAAGGCATGGGCAGAACCAACCCGTTTCAATCACAGTGGGTGACGCCTTTTTGATGCTGCAAGGTGCCGTGCTAGCGTTGGGTGTTTATGAATTTGAAACTCGATTGCCATGCCACTGATGATTCGCCAAGGTGACACCACCACCCACGGTGGCACCGTGTTGGAAGGCTTCCCTGCGTATGTGGTGGAAGGCAGGCCCGTGGCGGGCCTGGGCCACAAGGTGGCATGCCCCCTGTGCAAAGGGGTGTTTCCCATTGTGGAAGGCAACCCGACACACCAGTTTAACCACACCCCGCTGGCCTATGCCGGCATGAAAACAGCCTGTGGTGCCAGCCTGGTGGCCTCGCAGGGCAGCACACAGCACAGCAACCTAACCCGCCAATGGCCCACGCTGCCCATCGACTTGCTACCGCCCAGCCCGGTAAAACACCAAGCGGATGAGCGGGTGGTGCAATTCAAGCTGCGACACCACGACACCCGCGAGCCCTTGGTTGGGGTGCCCTATGTGATCGAACTCTCCAACGGTGGGCGCGAAACAGGCCACACGGACAGCGAAGGGCTAACCACCCCCTTGGTGGTGAAAAAAACCATTGAGGCCACTTTGGCCGTTCAGTCCACCCCATGAGCCAAACCTTTCAACGCCTGGCCAGCGACCACATGGCCCTGCACAAAGGCGCCCGCGACCTCGACGAATGCAATTGCCACAACACCCTGGCCTACGATGGCAAAGACCGCTGGGTGGCCGAGGTGCCAGTGCTGACTTGCGACTGCCTGTGGCGCATTTACCAGCGTGAAGCCGAACACATTGTGGCACCCGGCGGTGTATTGATTGCCGACCCGGTGGCCAGAAACCAGCGAATTAACGCCGCCTACGCCGCCTTGTGGCTGAGCGACCCGCGCTTTGAATGGGCAGGCCTGGCAGCCTTTGCGTCCAAGCAGGTGGGTTGTGGTTTGCTGCATGCCGCAGACAACATGAACACGCTGCGCGAAGGCCAACACCGCGCAACACAAGCGGGGCGTGTGCTGGTGCAGCCCAGTGCACAATTGGGTGTTGCGGGTGTAAAGGGTGTGCTGTCGGCTGCCGATGTTTCCGTGAAATATGTATACGACACACTGGCACTGGGCAACACCACGCTGTTTTTGGACATCTACCCGCTGCACATGTTTTACGCGAAGCGGGGGTTGGCGGAGATGAGGAAGTGTATTGAGGTTCGGAAAAAAATTATCGCTAATTCCCGGTTTCCGATCCAATGGCCTGTTGAGTCCAAATTAGAGTTTGGTAAAAACTTTCCTGAAATCATTCCGGCTTTTGAGGCAATCGAGCGGGGTGATACTGTTGAAAGTGTTCGCCTCTTAGCTCGGCATGAACAACTCAATATTTTGCAACCTACTATCTACGACGATGGGATCATGGTTGCACTTCTCGGAACCAACCAAGCTTTTAGTTCGTTTGCTTACGTTACCGGTTTATCTACCAGTTTTGAAGAGAAGGTGCAGTTGACACTGGCCAATCAATGCCGGCCTTTGTCTGATGGGCGAAGTATTGAATTCAGTCACAGTCCCTTGGCCAACCTTGCCAATTTTGATGAACGAATGCCGTTCGTACTTCGTGCAGCCCGTCAGTTTCATTCATTGCTGATTGGCCCAGGCCGCCAAAATGTTGAAAGTGCCATTCGTGAAATCGCACAAGGTCGCCCAATCCGATGAGCAAGGTCTTTCTCATTTTACATTGGGTCCGAAAGCATTGGTTTGTCTCCGCTGGTCTGTTAATAGTTGGTTATGTTGGAGTCTCTAAAACCATTGACTATTTGACCCCACCGAAGGAAATCGCCCTCATCATTGGCGAACCTTGGAAAGACATGCAGGCTCGCTCAACAGCTCGAATCGGTGATGACATACCCGATGAAATTTGGTTTCGACAACCGAAAGACCTTGCTTATCTCCGTTTTGCTGATCCTCAATATGGATTCACAACACCACCTGCGAAGTTTTTTACCATTGGTTTTAACCGAGGCAAGATTGACAGCATCCGCATGTCTCCTCAAATAGAGCCACTATCCCTTCAGAACGCACTGAATGTGGTGTTGAGTTTGCAAGACCAATGGCGAAAAAGGGGGTGGGTTGTTACCGATCCTGTAGCCAATCCGCCTTATGAAGACACGGTTGAGTGGAGACGAAAAATTTCAGCTTGCGAGCCTGATGATACGTATTGGCAAACAACTCACTATCAGGTTTTTATATTTATTTCCTGTTTTGGACGGGAAGCTGAGCCCAGTAAACAGCGTTATTTGGTTACTTTGGCGATGGCGAAGCCTTGGTACGAGCCATCAAAACTTAGCCCTGTGGAACGAGATACCCGGTCTTCAGAATGAAAATACCCATCAAAAAATTTGAAAATTAGTGTGATCTGATCATGAAAGTGATCCCTACTTGGCATTTGATCCGAAAGCATTGGTTTGTCTCCGCTGCTCTGTTGATAGTTAGTTATGTCGGGGTCTCTAAAACGATTGACTATTTGACCCCACCGAAGGAAATCGCCCTCATCATTGGTGAGCCTTGGAAGAACATGCAGGCTCGTTCCACAGCGACCATTGGTGATGAGATTCCTGGTCACAATTGGAATCGGGAGCCCAGGCAACTCTCGTATTTGCGGTTTGCAGATAACCAGTACGGTTTTGTAACCCCACCAGCGAAATTTTTTACGGTGTCTTTTGACGATAAGGGGCTTGTTGAATTTATCCGGATGTCCCCACAGGTTGAGCCACTACCGCTAAAGGATACCCTCGATATCATTTTGAATCTTCAGGATCAGTGGGCAAAATCAGGATGGGATTTGGATGATTCAGTTAATTTCCCAGCATATCAAGATAGTCCATTTTGGATTCAGGTGCTAAAAGATTGCCGTGCGAGAACCACGCATTGGGATGCTGGTGAGCAATATCAATTAATGGTTGTTGCAAGTTGTTTTGAGGATCGGCGATATCCAAAAGAACAACGCTATTTAATCACAATATCCATGGGACCTTATGATAAAGAGCGTGAGCGACCATTTCGCAAGCGATAGACCATACCGTTCGCGACATTTGATAAGGTCGCTCTATCCCATGAGCTATATCTCGGTGGTCCAGCGATGGATTAAATTGCACTGGTTGGTTTCCGCGACTATTTTGGTAGTCGGTTACATCGGTGCGTGCAAAGCCATCGACCATCTGAAGCCCCCCAAAGAGATCGCACTCATTATTGGAGAGCCTTGGAAAGATATGCAGGCTCGCTCAACTGCCAGAATTGGTGATGACATACCCGGTGAGATTTGGTTTCGACAACCGAAAGACCTTGCTTATCTCCGTTTTGCAGATCCTCAATACAGATTCACAACACCACCTGCAAAATTTTTCGCGATTGGATTTAATCGAGGAAGAGTTGACCGCATTCGTTTGTCTCCTCAAACAGAACCATTACCACTTCAAGATGCACTGAATATCATTTTGAATCTTCAGAATCAATGGAGGAGTTCAGGCTGGGATTTGGATGATCCAGAAAATTATCCAGCCTATGAAAATAATCAATTTTGGATAGAAGAGCTTAAAAACTGTGATGCGGGCACAACGCACTGGGATGCAGGACAGATTTATCAACTGGTGGTTATCGCTACATGCTTTAAAGACGATCGTCATCCGAATGAACAGAGGTATTTGGTCACTCTTGCTGTAGGTCCATTTGACAAAGAGCTAGAACGACCGTTTCGCAAGCAATAGAGCTCAACATTGATCAAATTGCACAGGTTAGCCCAATCCGATGAGCAAGGTCTTTGTCGTTTTACACTGGTTCAGAAGGCACTGGTTTGTCTCTGCGACTATTTTGCTAGTCGGTTATATCGGCGCCTCCAAAGCCATTGACTATCTAAAGCTAAAGCCCGCCAATGAAATCGCACTCATTATTGGAGAACCTTGGAAAGACATGCAGGCTCGCTCAACAGCTCGAATCGGTGATGACATACCCGATGAAATTTGGTTTCGACAACCGAAAGACCTTGCTTATCTCCGTTTTGCTGATCCTCAATATGGATTCACAACACCACCTGCGAAGTTTTTTACCATTGGTTTTAACCGAGGCAAGATTGACAGCATCCGGATGTCTCCTCAAATAGAGCCACTATCCCTTCAGAACGCACTGAATGTGGTGTTGAGTTTGCAGGAACAATGGATGAGGGGGGGATGGGTCGTTGTTGACCCGAAGCACAATCCGGCGCATGACAATACAGCGAACTGGAAAACGCGCATAGCAGCTTGCCGGGCAGATACGACATTCTGGAACTCTGGCACTGAGAAGCGCTATCAAATTACAGTGGGCATTGCTTGTTTCAAAGACGATCGCCATCCCAATGAGCAGCGGTTTCTCATCAATTTGGCCATCGCTCGACCTTGGTTTGAAGCCCAAGAATAATTGACAGTCAACCCGCCAACAAATTCTGGATCATCAAGCGCACAGTGGGGCCCAGGTTTTGTTTCACCACCTCCGGGTCTCGAATGGCGCGAATCATCAAACCATCAAAAATGGCCATCAGCAGGGTTGTTTTGGCGCGCACTGCATCGGGATCAATCGGTGAGCCTGCTGTGTGGTGAATATGTTCCACCAAGGTGGCCAGGCGTTCCCGAATTTCCCGGTCGGTCTCTTGCACCGTCTGTGCCACCTTGGGGTTGCGTCCGGCTTCTGCCAGTATTTCGGCATCCATGCCGCTGTTGACCATGCGGCGCTGCACACCTTCGTCGGTGCGCAGCAGCAGGGCCTTCAGCAGGTCTTTTTCCTCGCTCAGCGTGGCCAGCCTGTCCAGTGTGTGTTCCAGGTCACGAGCCACCATGGCTTCAATAATGGCTTCCTTGCTTTCAAAGTAGTTGTAGATGTGCCCGCAGCTCATCCCGAATGACTTTGAAATATCGGCCATGCTGGCGCCATGGAAGCCGCGCTTTTTGAAGCACTCGGCAGCAGCATCCAGAATTTGTTGCCGACGCAGTTCGGCTTTGTCCGAGGTTTTGCGATCCAACTGTGCACTCATGGCTGTGCAACCTCCTTGGGCTTGCTGAACTTGCTGCGCACCAGTACAAAAAACATGGGTACAAAGAAAATACCCAATGCAGTGGCAGAAATGGTGCCACCCAACACGCCGGTGCCGATGGCGTGTTGACTGCCCGAGCCTGCACCGGTGGACACGGCCAGCGGTACAACACCCAAGCCAAAGGCCAGCGACGTCATGAGAATGGGGCGCAAGCGCATGCGCACCGCTTCCAGCGTGGCTTCGTACAGTTCTTTGCCGCCTTCCACCAACTCCTTGGCAAATTCCACAATCAGAATCGCGTTTTTGGCAGACAAACCCACCGTGGTCAGCAAAGCCACCTGGAAGTACACGTCGTTCGCCAATCCCCGGCCACCCGCTGCCAACAATGCGCCCACCACGCCCAGCGGTACCACCAGCATCACCGCAAACGGAATGGACCAACTTTCGTACAGCGCTGCCAAACACAGAAACACCACCAGCAGCGACAATGCATACAGCAACGGTGCTTGCGAGCCAGACCGCTTTTCTTCGTAGGACAACCCTGTCCATTCAATGCCCACGCCGGGCGGCAAGTCCTTGGCAATGTCTTCAATGGCTTGCAAGGCATCGCCCGTGCTGCGTCCCGGTGCAGCCTGACCCAGCACTTCCACAGCGGGCAGGCCGTTGTAGCGTTCCAGGCGCGGGGCACCGGTGGTCCATTTCGCGCTGGCAAAGTTGGCAAAAGGCACCATCTCGCCACGCACGTTTCGCACATACCACTTGTTCAAGTCTTCGGGCAGCATGCGGAAGGGGGCATCGCCTTGCACGTAGACTTTTTTCACCCGGCCACGGTCCAGGAAGTCGTTGACATAGGTGCCGCCCCAAGCGGTGCTCAGGGTGTCGTTCACCTCGGCCATGTTCACGCCCAGGGCGCCGGCCTTGGCGATGTCAATGTCCAGTTCATATTGCGAGGTGTCTGCCGGCGCATTGGGCCGCACCGCCACCAGCACCGGGTTTTTGGCAGCAGCAGCCAGCAATTGGTCACGCGCTGCCAGCAGGGTTTCACGGCCCACGCCACCCCGGTCCTGGATAAACACGTCAAAACCGGTGGCATTGCCCAGCTCGCGAATGGGGGGTGGGGCAAAAGCCAGTGCCACGGCCTCGGGCCATTGCGAGAAGGTTTTCATGGCGCGGGCCACCACAGTTTTGGCTTCGCTTTGTTCGCCCGGGCGCTCATCCCAAGGCTTCAAGCGCACAAAGCCCAGGCCTGAGTTTTGACCGGTGCCGGAGAAGCTGAAACCCGCCACGGTGAACAAGGACTTCACTGCATCCTTCTCAGTTTCCAGAAAGTGCTTTTCCATTTTGCGCAGCACATTCAGGGTTTGCTCCTGCGTGGCACCAGACGGCAACTGCACCTGCGTGAAGAACACGCCTTGGTCTTCGTCGGGCAGGAAGGAGGTGGGCAGCTTGGTGAACATGAACACCATCACCAACACCAGCGCAGCGTATACGGCCATGAATCGGCCTGAGCGTTTCAGGATGCGGGCCACCACACCTTGATACTTGGCATTGCCACGGTCGAAGGTGCGGTTAAACCAGCCAAAAAAGCCCTTGGGTGCGTGGTTGGGGTTGTGCGGTTTCAGCAAGGTGGCGCACAACGCCGGGGTAAGCACCAGCGCCACAATCACCGACAATGCCATGGCCGCCACAATGGTGATGGAGAACTGTTTGTAGATCACTCCAGCAGAACCGGGGAAGAAAGCCATGGGAATAAACACGGCAGACAGCACCAGGCCAATGCCCACCAGCGCGGGCGTGATCTGGTCCATGGATTTTCGCGTCGCTTCCAGCGGCGACAAGTGTTCCTCGGCCATCACCCGTTCCACGTTTTCGACGACCACAATCGCATCGTCCACCAACAAGCCAATGGCCAGTACCATGGCAAACATGGTCAGGGTGTTGATGGAAAATCCGAAGGCTGCCAGCACGGCAAATGTGCCCAGCAAAACAATGGGCACCGCAATGGTCGGAATCAACGTGGCGCGGAAGTTTTGCAGAAACAGCAACATCACAAAGAACACCAGCACAATCGCTTCAATCAGGGTGTGGATCACCCCTTCAATGGACAGCTTCACAAAGGGTGTGGTGTCGTAGGCCACTGTCCAGCTCATGCCTTCCGGCAGCAGGGGAGTGAGGCGCTCCATTTCACGCTGCACGGCATCGGCGGTGTCCAGCGCGTTGGCACCCGAGGCCAATCGAATGCCAATACCGGACGCTGGTTTGCCGTTGTAGCGCGGCGAAAAGCCGTAGTTGTCGCTGCCAATGGTGACCCGGGCCACGTCCTTGATGCGCACCACACCGCCATCGTCGGCCGATTTCAGCACAATATTCTCGAACTCTTCAGGGCTTTGCAGCAGGCTTTGCGCTGTGATAGTGGCATTCAGTGACGAGCCTTTCACCGCCGGCAACGCGCCCAGTTCACCGGCTGACACCTGCGCATTTTGTGCGCGAATGGCGTTTTTGATGTCGGTGGTGGTGAGCTTGAACTGGTTCATTTTGTTGGGGTCAAGCCAAATACGCATGGCATACGAGCCCCCAAACACCTGGGTTTCGCCCACGCCCGTTACGCGCGACATGGCATCCTGAATATTCGACGAAATGAAGTCGGCAATGTCAGTGGAGTCCAGTTTGGGGTCCGTGGAGGTGAATGAGATCACCAGCAGGTAACCGGCCGCACTTTTGGTCACGCGCACGCCCTGGCGCTGCACATCTTGCGGCAGCACCGGGATGGCCAAAGCCAGTTTGTTTTGCACTTGCACCTGGGCAATGTCGGGGTTGGTGCCGGCATCAAAAGTCAGTTCAAGGCGCAAGCTGCCAGTCGAGTCGCTGGTGGACTTCATGTAGCGCAAGCCATCCAGGCCCGTCATGCGTTGTTCAATCACCTGGGTGACCGAGTCTTGCAGGGTTTTGGCAGAGGCACCAGGGTAGGTGGCTTGAATGGTCACTGCCGGTGGGGCGATGGACGGGTACTGCGCAATCGGCAGCTTGAAAATGGCCAGCACACCGGCCAACATGATGACAATCGAAATGACCCAGGCAAAAATCGGGCGGTCGATGAAAAACCGTGACATGGAACTGCTCCTGCGAATTCTTTGGGCAGGCTCATGTGATGAGCCTGCTTCGACATTGCGGTGAATCGGGCTTATTTGCCGGCAGGCTGAATAATCTCAGCGGGTTGGCCTGGTTTGATTTTCTGGATGCCTTCCACCACCAGGCGGTCGCCGTCTTTCAAGCCGTCTGCCACCAGCCATTTGTCGCCAATGGCACGTTCGGTCACCACCTTGCGCTTTTCCACCACATTGCCTTCACCCAGCACATAGGCCACAGCAGCGCCGGTGTTGTCACGCGCGATACCTTTTTGCGGCACCAGGATGGCATTCTGGCGCACACCTTCCTGCAACACGGCGCGAACGTACATGCCGGGCAGCAGTTGCTTGTTGGGGTTGGGGAACACAGCCCGCAGCGTCACTGTGCCGGTGTTGGGGTCGACGGTGGCTTCCGAGAACTGCAGCTTGCCCTCTTGGGCATATTCAGAGCCGTCTTCCAGCATCAGTTTCACTTTGGCGGCATCCTTGCCGGCATTTTTGAGCACACCACTGGCCAGGTCTCGTTTGAGTTGAAGCAGTTCAGTGGTGGATTGGGTAAGGTCGACATAAATGGGGTCCAGCTGCTGAATGGTGGACAGCGCCTGGGCTTGGCCTTGTTGAACCAAGGCACCCGCGGTCACATTGGAACGACCAATTCGGCCTGAAATGGGCGCACGCACCTGGGTGTAGCCCAGGTTGATTTCTGCCGCCTGCACGGCGGCCTTGGCGGATTGCACATCGGCCTGTGCCTGTTTCAATGTGGCAAAGGCGTCGTCCCGCTCCTGCTGGCTGACTGCGTTTTGTTTGGCCAGGTCTTGAAAGCGGGTATTGCGTACATCAGCACTCACCAGGTTGGCTTCGGCCTTGGCCAGTGCAGCCTTGGCGCTGTTGTAGGCCGCTTGGTAAGTGGAGGCGTCAATTTGGTACAGCGAGGTGCCGGCTTTCACATCTGCACCCTCGGTGAACTGACGGGTTTTGAGAATACCGGTGACCTGTGGTCGTACCTCGGCGATGAGATAGGGGCTGGTGCGGCCAGGCAATTCGGTGAACAGGGATGTGGGCGCGGCCTCAACTTTTACCACCGCAACCTTGGGCAGGTTGGGTGCCGTGGCTGCGTTGGCCACCTCTTTTTTGCCGCAACCGGACAGGGCCACGACACTGACGGTTGCCAATACAGCCAGGGCTGTTGCAGTTCTGGATGCGGTCAACATGGGTACTACCTCGGTGAATTTGAAAAACTGAATGAACGTTCATTCTTTCATGATGCGCTGCATCAGTCAAATTCGGGTAATCACGGATATTGAGTTAGCCGATCTGACGAAGGTCAGCCACAGCCAGCTCGCCAAACCGATGGCCCAAAACATAGTGAATCAATGTTTCGGCACAGTCTTGAGGGGTTTGAAGCTGGTTTTGCGCTTTCAAGGCTTTGAAACGCGCCAAGTTGGGGAAGTCGTCCGGGTTGCTGGCGCGGATTTCACCTTGCATGTCGGTGTCAATCACGCCGGGTGCCAGACTGCAAATGCGAAGGCCCTGGATTTGGTCTGCAGCCACCGCTTGCGCATGCATGTCCAACGCCGCTTTGGTGGCGCAATACACACTCCAGCCCGGGTAAGGGTTGCGCGCAGCACCGCTGGACACATGCACAATGCGCAGTGGCTGACCGCCATCGCGTTGCTGTACACAAGCGGCGCTAAGGGCGAGCACCGCCGTGATGTTCAATTGGACTGCGCGTGCGATCGAAGCGGGGTTTTGGCGGTGCAAAGGGCCAATCGGCTCCACCACACCTGCATTGTTGATCAGCACCACTGCTGGCGCGCCCGCCATGTATTGGCGCAAAGCTTGGCTGTCGATCCAGTCCAGCAAGGCAGGAGTATCCGACAGGTCCAGTGCAACGTCGGTTAACAAAGGGTGCACGGGGCTATCGGGAACGGTTCGCGCCAAGCCCAGCACCGGAATGCCTTGGTTAAGCAGTTCGAGGCAAATGGCCTTGCCAAGCCCGCGGCTGTGGCCAGTGACGATGGCTTTCATCGATCGCGTTGCCTTTCTCGGACTTTCAACCACAGAATGGAACTGGCCAATGCCAGGGTGATGGCGTTGGCCGCCACCACCGGCCACTGTTCCACCCGCACACCGTACACCAGCCACAACAACACGCCCGTACAAAACAGGCTGTACATTCCCAGTGAAATGCTGCGGGTGTCACGGGTTTTCCAGCAATACCACACCTGGGGCACGAAGGCGCCAGTGGTCAGGCAGGCCGCCAAGTAACCCAGTGCCATGTCCATCCAGGCGGCCATGGTTTAATCCAGTTTTCGGGCGGTGTCCCGGTAGGCGGCCAAACGAGGCCCACCTAGCGAAATGGCTTTGTTCACCGCTGCGCGGGCTTCGCTTATCTTGCCCAGTTCGATCAGTACTTCAGCCAGATTATTCCAGGCATCGGCCATGTCCGGGTAAAGCGACACTGCCTTGCTGTAATTGGTCTCCGCGTCTTTGAATTGCTTGTTACCGGCTTGAATATTGCCTGCTGCGAAATAAAACCAGGGTTCACTGGGCCAACGCTCCATGCCTTGTTGATAGGCTTTCAATGCCCCTTTGGAATCCGAGCGTTCCAGCGCAACAGCCGCATTCAAGTACCCTTGCGCTGTGGCAAATTCCGGTACTTTGGCCGATGGCTTGAGCACGACAAAGCCCCAGTTTTTGCTGCGTTCCCACAGTTTCAGGAAAGTGGCCAGGGGTATTTCATCCCGCTCTTTTTTGCCAGACCGAAGCACCACCACATCGGTTTTGGGGTCATAGCCCACCACCACGGCGTAATGCCACATCGGCGCAATTTGTAGCGAGAGGTTGAGCAGTACAACCACAGGTTGATTTTCGTTGAGCGCCTTGAACAGAGCCTGCGCGTTAGGTTCCACTTCATAGCCGAGGTAACCCTGGGTGCGAGGGGCAGCCAGCATTTCAACCTGCAAGCTTCCTTTGCGGTCTGGCACGTACACCAGTTTGGCTTGTTGATCGGGTGTGGTCTTTGCGCCCTGATAGTTCAGTGCCATCGCCAACGAAGACGGGCCGCAATAGTAGTCTTCCTGGGAAAAGAAGGGCACGTCCTTAAGTTCGACGGGCTGCTGATGGGCGGTGACTGCTTTTACATCATCCGGCACTGTGGGCAGAATAGAGCAGGCACCCAGCGCCAGTGAGGTGGCCAATATCAGAATGCGACAGTGGCGGACAAACCCCGAAGGGTTTGCCTGCCGATTGTGGTGATGCAATTTCATCGAACAGAGCGGGTGAACGGGAATACCTTGGTCAAGCCGAGGATGTCGGTCACCAACAGAATAATGAACACGGCAAACAGTGTACCAACAATACCGGCACCTGCCGGGGCGTTGTCGATGTGGGCCGCCAGCTTCTGGGCTTCTTCATCGGTCATGGCGTCTACACGGGCTTTGGCCATGTCCGCGGTCACACCGTGGGCTTGCAAGGCTTTGGCGATGTCTTCCCGGTCAAAAAACTTTTTCAGCTCGTCCCGGTTTTGGTGAGCAACCACCGCCTCCTCGGTGCCGACCATGGCAGCCATGGCAGGCCCAGCGATAAAAGTAGTTCCGAAACTGAGCAGAACAGCCAGGGATGTGGCGCGAATTGCCTTTTTCATTGTTATCTCCTTGTTGACGCGAAGGTCGGGTTGTTACGGAGTCAACCAAACGCCGGTCGATGCGTTTTTGTTGACATCTCGTCACAGGAGTTGAGCATGAAATTGCGAATCGTGAAATGGTTTTTTGCAGCAGCCTTGGGCGCTGCCGGTTTCGCGGTGGTTCCGGCACAGGCTGGGGACCTGGGTATTTCCATCGGTATTGATGGCATTGTGGCCCCTGGCGTGTACGGCAGGGTCAACATCACCAACCAACGCTATCCCGAGCTGGTGTATGCGCAGCCGTTGATCATCGCGCAACCGGTTGGGTACGTTCAGCCGCTGTATTTGCATGTGCCACCGGGCCATCTGAAACACTGGGACAAACACTGTTACCGCTACGGCGCTTGTGGTCGCCCGGTGTATTTTGTGCGCTCCCATGATTATGACGGCTGGAACAATGGCTACATCAACAACCGCTGGGTGTACCGGGAGCCGGTGCGCTATGAACGCCGGGAAGCTTACCGGGATGGCTATCGGGATGGTCGCCGTGACGACCGTCGGGATGACCGTTGGGACGGACGCCATGACTGGGACGACCGCCGCGGCGGTGGTTGGAAAGAGGATAAGCACGAAGGGCGAGGTCATGGCCGTGGCCATGGTCGCGGCGGTCGCGACGACGACTAAGCCTTGGCTTGCCGACAGTTCGTCGGTTTGCTGATCAAACCCCGGCACGCCATGGCCGGGGTTTTTTTATGGGCCGGCTGTCAGTAAAACGCTGACAAAAATGCCAATAGTGACTACAATTGCGTGCAATTCGGGGGATTGCCTGTCAAACCCGCAGTTAACATGGACAGTAGGCAACATGACCGTCGGCGGGGCTCACATGGTTACCCACATTCAGGCATTTCAACGCAAAACGCTGCAGCGCGCTGGCCGGCAGGCGGGTGCATTGCTGGTGGAGATGGCGTTGACCTTGCCCATTTTGTTGTTGGTGGTCTTTGGGATTGTTGAATACACCATCATGTTTGGTGCCATGATCGTGATGAGCAATGCAGCCAATGAGGCTGCGCGGCAAGCCACGGTGTACCGCAGTGGGTATAGTCAGGCCGATTATGAAACCGCAGCCATGCAATCGCTGACCTCCGCTTTGCCCAGTTACGTGGGCGACTTCAAAAACCAGGTTCAGAAAACAGTCACGCCGTTTGCCTGCGGTGACTCTGTTTGCTTGCGGCTCACCTTGACCTATCCGAATTACAAAACCAATCCCTTGGTGTCCAACTACGCCTTTCTTCCTTTGCCTAGCAGTTTGACCGCCCAGGCCACCACCCGCGTTGAACCTGATGGCTCCTGACCGTTACTGTGTTGACCATCGGCAGGCTGGTATTTACACCATCCTGACTGCGCTGGTGTTGACCATGTCGCTGGGGGCGCTGGGCGTGCTGGCGGTGGGCTACAACGTGTGGGAAAAAAACCAGTTGCAGGGCATTGCAGACCTTACTGCTTTAACAGCGGCTCGCCAAATGGCTGACGGCCCGGCGTTTCCCGATGCGAATACAGTTGCCACTGAAAACGGCGCAAAACCGACCGATGTATTAACCATTGAATGCATTGTGAACAACGCGGTGACTGGCAATTGCGAGAATTCAATCACCGCGCGGGTGACCCTGAAGCGAACCACCTCGTCCATTTTGCCGTTTTTTGTGGGGCAGACCCTGCAAGTGGTCGCCGAGGCCACTGCATCACCCACGGTGGTGGGGGCGGTGGGTTCCAACCTGTTGAACCTGAACACCCAGCAATCGGCCTTGTTGAATGGTTTGCTGACCGCCTTGGGCGGTGGCAACATCAATTTGAGCGTGGCGCAGTGGGGCGCACTGTTGGGCAGTGACATCGCCGTCAATTTGCTGGATTTGCAAGCCAAGCTGGGTTTGGCCACCTTGAACGATTTGTTGAACCTGCAATTGAGCGCTTTCAGTATTTTGAATGAGGGTTTGAGCGTGGGCAATGGCAGTGCCGCCGACAAAACCCAGGCCCAGGGTATTTTGAATTTGCTCAGCGGGCCCCTGAATGCGGTGAACATGAAAGTGGGCGACCTGCTGGCCGTTGATTTATCGGGGCGCACCAACACCCCATTGAATGTCAATTTGGGCGAGTTGGCCCAGGTGGCCTTGTTGCGCTCAGTGAAGGGCGTGAACTACACCTTACCGATCACGTCTGGCGTGTTGAACCTGGACGTGGGTGTGCGAATTCTGGAGTCCCCGCAAGTGTTTATGGGCCGCAAGTTGCCCAACAAAAACCCGATCGCAGAGGCCCGCACCGCCCAGGTTGCACTCGATGTCCGCATTCGGCAGCCGTTGAACATCAATATCGGTTTGGTGTCGGTGAGTGCACTGGACATGCGAACCCAGTTGCGTGTGGCCGGTGGAGTTGCTGAAGTCAATGACCTGCAATGCCGTTACCCCCGTGCGGAGAACAGCCTGCGCATGACCATTCTGCCCTCCGCTTTGGACCTGTGCGTGGGCAGTGCTGCGTCCAATTTGTACACCACCACCAGCGCATTAACTTGTGGTGCACCTGCGCAAATTTTGTCGGTCACGCTGTTGGGCATTGTGACCACGGGCGTGAATCTGGGGGCGTCGGCCAGTTTACGCCCAAACAATACCGAGGCAGATTTTGATGGTGTTCCACCGTTTACCCGAACCGTGAATCTGAGTGGTGGCCAGTCGCTGGGCAATCTCTTGGGCAATTTGAATGTGAATCCACAAATTGTTGCGCCGGTGGTTGGCCCTTTGCTAACAGCAACGGTCAACGGCCTGCTGGTGGTACTTCAACCAGCATTGAAAGCCGCACTGAGCCCTGTGCTGGCCACGGTGGGCGGCATTCTGGATACGCTGCTGCAGGTTTTGGGCATTGGCGTGAACCAGGTTACCGTGAATGTGAACTCGATGGACTGCCAAAGCGTGATTCTCAGTCGTTGATCGCCACCGATGGATTGGATTTCTCCCGGGTAACCAAGATGGTGCCAGCGACCACCAACAGGCCACCAGCCCCTGTGTTCCAACCCACACTTTCACCCAACAACAGCACACTCCAGAGAATGCCAAACACGGGAATCAGAAAGGTCACGGTGAGGGCTGATGTCGGGCCTACGTCATCCACCAGGCGGAAATACAGCATGTAAGCCACCCCGCTGCACAACACACCCACCGCCACGGTGGACAGCAACGCTGCTTGGCTGGGGAGTTGGGTTGGCCAGTAAAAAGGGGCGACGGGTGTTAGCAACACCGTGGCATACACCAGGCAACCCAGTGCATTGGTTTTCGAGTCGATGTGTTGACCAAACCCCAGGGCCATGTTGGTTGAAACGCCATAACAAGCGGCAGCACCAAACGCGGCCAGAAGATGCAACACCAGGTGTTCACCCTGCAGGTGCTGGATGCCACCGCCCACGATGACCGACACACCACACACCCCCAACAGCAAGCCCAACACCACGGTGGCCTTGGGGGCCTTGCGAGTCCACACCGCATAAATCATGGCGGACCAAATGGGCGCTGTGGCATTGATGATGACCAGCAAAGACGCGCTGATGGTTTGCGCTGCGTAGGCAAACAGCCAAAAGGGCAGTGCGGCGGCAAAGGCGGCAATCAACACCATGGGTTTCCACTCTTGCTTCAGTCGTGTTTGTTTGCCCTGCAGGGCAAACAAAATGGCCAGAAACACCGCACCGCACAGCACACGCATCCACGCCAGTGAAGGAGCCGGAATTTCAGCTGCTGCAATTTTAAAAAAAATAAATGAGCAACCCCAAATCATCGCCAGCAACAGCAGGCGCAATGAACTGGCGCGGCTCATTCCGTCTGGCTCAAGGTTTGAGCCCACAAAGTTCAGTGGCCTTGGTTTTGGATCCCGCTGATTTCACACATTTGGCGAGGTCGACCCGGTTCTCCAGGCTTTGGCAAAACGGCACCTGCTCAAAAGGGCTATTGGGTTGATCAAATTTGCAGGCGTAAAAAATCACCAGGGTGGGTACCGGTCGGTTTTGAATTTTGCTGCAAGCTGGTTTTAGGGTTTGTGTGACCCAGCTTTCATAGGCCAGGCGTTCCTTGTCGAAACTCTCTTTGATCTGGTTGAATTGTTCGCCGTCGGTGTTGAATTTTTCAATGCGGGCGTTGTATTTGCTAATGTCATCGGCGCCGGACTTGCGTTTGGCCATGACCGCCTTTTCAGATTCCAGGCTGTCCCGGGTGGCTTTGAGTTCTTGCTCGCGGTTGCGCAGCACCTCGGCACGCACTTCCAATGCGGAAAACCGCTTCATCGCCTCTTTTTCCTGGGTCAGGCAGGCTCCCAGTTCAGTTTCGCTCACCGGTTTATCGGCATCCTGGGCGTGGACAGGGCCTGCGGCGATTGACAGAGCAGCCAGTGTGAGGGCAAGGGTGGCACGTGGGCGGGCAAGCATGACAAATGGGGCCTGTGTGAATACAGGCCCCATTGTATGCGATGAAAGGTGCGCTTATTGACGGATGAGGTGGTCGAAGGCTGACAGTGCTGCCTTGGAACCTTCACCCATGGCGATAATGATTTGTTTGTACGGCGCAGTGGTGCAGTCACCGGCAGCAAACACGCCATCCAGGCTGGTTTGGCCTTTGGCATCCACCACGATTTCACCGCGATTGGACAACTCCAGCGTGCCTTTCAACCATTCGGTGTTGGGCAGCAGGCCGATTTGTACGAAGATGCCCTCCAGTTCAACCTGTTTGCTCTCGCCCGTGGCCCGGTCCGTGTACACCAGTCCATTGACTTTGGTGCCATCGCCTTTGACCTCGGTGGTTAGTGCATTCAGGATCACCGTGACATTGGGCAGGCTGTACAGCTTTTTCTGCAGCACGGCATCGGCCCGCAGCTTGGTGTCGAATTCAAACAAGGTCACGTGTTTCACGATGCCAGCCAGGTCAATCGCTGCTTCAACACCGCTGTTGCCACCGCCAATCACGGACACGCGCTTGCCTTTGAACAAGGGGCCGTCACAGTGCGGGCAGTACGCCACGCCCTTGTTGCGGTATTCCTGTTCGCCAGGCACGTTCATTTCGCGCCAGCGTGCGCCGGTCGACACGATCACGGTCTTTGCCTTGAGCTTGGCACCGTTGTCCAGTTCGACCTCCAACTGGTCGCCCACTTGGTGTAAGGCTTTGGCGCGCTGCAGGTTCATCACGTCCACATCATAGGTTTTCACGTGTTGTTCCAGTTGGGCAACCAATTTCGGGCCTTCGGTTTCTTTCACCGAAATAAAGTTTTCGATGCCCAGGGTGTCCAGCACCTGTCCACCAAACCGTTCGGCCAGCACACCCGTTTTAATGCCTTTGCGTGCGGCATAAATGGCAGCTGCTGCGCCAGCAGGGCCACCACCGACAATCAGTACGTCGAATTCGCCTTTCTGGCTCAGCTTTTGAGCCTCTTTTTCAACAGCGCCTGTGTCCAGCTTGGCGAGGATTTCTTCCAGCGCCATGCGGCCGTTGCCGAAATTCTGTTCGCCCTTGAACACGGCTGGAACTGCCATGATTTTGCGCTGTTCAACCAGTGGCTGGAACAGTGCACCGTCTACCATGGTGTGTGAAAAGCCAGGGTTAAGGGCAGAAATGGTGTTGAATGCCTGAACCACATCGGGACAGTTGTGGCACGACAGTGAAATAAAGGTTTGAAATTCCAGACCGCCTTCAGGGGCTTGCAGACCTTTGATACGCTCAACCACATCGGCATCCAGCTTGGGTGGATGGCCACCCACATGCAGCAGGCCCAGCAGCAAGGAGGTGAATTCATGCCCCATCGGAAGGCCTGCAAATCGTACCCGGCCGGTTTCGCCAGCCTTGGCGATCGAGAAAGAGGGGCGCAAGGCATGGTCGCCGTCCAGGCGCACTGTCACCTTGTCGGAACATTCCTTGATTTCCAGCAGAAGTTCTTCCATCTTGTGCGCGCTGTCGCTGTTGTCCAGTGAGCCCACCAGTTCAATCGGGTGGCGCAGCATTTGCAGGTAGGTTTTCAGTTGCTGTTTGATGTTGGCGTCAAGCATGCTCTTTCTCCAGACAAATCGGGGGCATTCCCGCCCCTTGTGGGGGCGGGTTTACCGGTACTACTTAGGGGTATTTCAGTGAGAGCGGGTGGGCGCGATTAGATCTTGCCGACCAGGTCCAATGAGGGTGTCAGGGCTGCATCGCCGGCTTTCCACTTGGCAGGGCAAGCCTGGTTGGGGTTGGCGGCCACGTATTGGGCAGCCTGGATTTTGCGCTTCAGTTCGGAAGCGTCACGGCCAATGCCCAGGTCGTGAATTTCAGCAACCTTGATCTTGCCCTGTGGGTCCATCACGAAGGTGCCGCGCAATGCCAGGCCTTCTTCTTCGATCATCACATCAAAGTTGCGGGTGATTTGACCGGTGGGGTCGCCGATCATGGGGAACTTGATCTTGGCAATCGTTTCGGATGCATCGGCCCAGGCTTTGTGGACGAAATGGGTGTCGGTGGACACAGAGAACACCTCAACGCCCATGGCCTTCAGCTCTTCGTACTGGTCGGCCAGGTCGCCCAGTTCAGTAGGGCATACGAAGGTGAAGTCGGCGGGGTAGAAGAAGAACACGGACCATTTGCCTTTCACGTCGGCTTCGGTCAGCTGGATTTCTTTGCCGTTGCAGTAGGCAGTGGCTTTAAAGGGCTTGATTTCTGTATTGATCAAAGACATGTTCAGGTCCTCTTGATTGGGTTAAAACCAGTGAAATTTGAGAGAACCTGCAGTGTAGCCAAAAATGCTGCGATTGCAAAATTTAATGATCTAATTTTATGAATAAATTATATCTATCGTATCGAAGTGCTTGATCTTAAGACGATTCTCGATCCAGATGACTTGAGATGCCATTCCAAACGGTGTTCATCAGGGTATTGACCACTTGTTGTCGTGAAATATCGGGCCGTGTCACCCACCACTTGGCCAATTGTTCCCCCGCACCGGACAGGCTGTGCGCAATCATGAGGATTTGGTCATCGGTGACCGTGCTGCGAAGTTCGTGGAACAGGGCGGTGATCCGGTTAACCGTGTTAAAGCGCATTTCCAATGCAGCTTCAGCGGCTGGTCCCGCCACGGCAGAGCCACCCGCATACAAAAATCGCCAGGCGGCCGGTTCACTTTCCACAAACTTGAAATAACCCTCAAAGCCCGATCGAATGCGACTTTCAAGGTTGGTGGCTTTCAAGATTTCCAGTCGAATGTAATCGTCCAGCAGTTCCCGAGCCCGTTTCAGGCAGGCCAGGTAGATGGCATCCTTGCTCCCAAAAATGTTGTAAATCACAGGGCGGGTTACACCCGCTGCTTGAGCGATGTCTTCCATGGTGGTGCCCTGGTAGCCCGTTTCAATAAAAATCCCTTGCGCAACGTCCAGCAATTGTTTTTCGCGGGCTTGTGGCTTCATGCGGGTTTGTGTTTTTTTAAGCATCACCTGTTTTTTCCATCCGGATTCTTGCACTAGCGCGGACTGTGCCACTGCTCTAACCTAACTTTACAACTCTGTAAATTAAATTGGGTGAGGGGACACACAATTTATTATTTCAATCATCCGGTCCCCCACGAGAAAGGTTGGAGACATGGGTATTCAGACATCGGTTGGGCGGGTACTGGCCTGCTGCGCATTGTTGTTGGGCGGTTGTTTTGAGGATGGCAATACCATTGTTGTGCGCGGGAGCCGCACCGACCCGCAAGGCAGCGAAAGCGCTGGCAATGACACCAACGCTGGCAATCAACAAGGAGGATCCGACAGCGGGTCAGATAACACCGGTGGTGGACCTGGTTCGCCGCCAGCGTTGTTTCCCAAGGAGGTGATGGTGCGGTCTGAACCCCCGGGCACGGGGGTGCCACCTGCGGGTGCAGATCGATGCGATCCCCTGGATCCGGCGTACTGCCTGTTTCCCTTTCCGAACAATTATTTCACGCAGGCTGATCCCGGTACCGACAACCGGATGCGCGTAAACCTGAATCTGTTGTCCATGCCACGCAATGTGGCGGGTAAACCCATTGATCCATCGGAATGGGGGCGCAACGATGGTTTTTCGCCGGGCCAGCCGATGCTGACCCTGGTACCCGGTCTTGACCTGAAAAAGACTAGTGCCACACCGTTGACAGATTTGGAACGCAGCCTGGCGAAAGACCAGCCCATCGTCCTGATCGATACGTTGACTTTGAAGCCCCAGTTGACATGGTCTGAGCTGGATGTGAATGCCACCGCCGGTGCGCTTGCACCACTGAATACAGTGACCTCTCCCCAGTCCAATGCCGGCAGCGTGTTGGCCATACGGGCCGCCAAAAACCTGGTACCGGGGCGGCGTTACATTGTGGCCATGCGCCGCTTGAAAAATGCGGCAGGCGAGACCATTGAGCCGAACACCGTGTTCAAGTCGTACCGGGACAAGCAACCCCTGTCCAACGCGGTGCAAGAAGCTCGTCGACCCTTGATGGAAAACCTGTTCTCGATTCTTCAGGCAGCCGGTGTTGCGCGAGAGGACCTTTACTTGGCCTGGGATTTCACCGTGGCCTCTCGCCGCAACCTGACTGAGCGTGTGTTGCACATGCGCGATGAGTCGATCCGCCTGACCCAGGGCAAATCCCCTGCGTTCACGATTGACTCGGTGATCAACAATCCAGACAATGGTGGTGCATCGGCCATCACCGCGCAGCGCATTCGTGGACATGTGGAGGTGCCTTGTTTTTTAAGCACACCCAATTGCGTGTCGGGTGGTACGTTCAACTATCCACCGCAATCGTTGACCAGCCCGGCGACCGCGTTGCCGCAGCGCAATCCGGCAACACCAACTGCCAAAGTGCCGTTTATTTGCTCCGTGGCCCGCACCACCTTGGGCGACGCATCCGACCCAACCAAGGCCACCGTGGCCAGGCCAGCCCGTCCATCCCTGTATGGCCATGGTTTGTTAGGCTCGCGAGACGAGGGTAATACCTACGACCTCAATGTCCGCGAGATGGCACAGCGGCACAACATGCTGTTTTGCATGGTGGACTGGGCTGGATTGGCCACTGGCAATCAGCCGGATGATCAGGCGGACCCCCAGAAATACGACCCTTTGTGGGACATGGCTGGCGGTGACCTGGCCAGCACAGTGGGTATCCTCACTGATTTCAGCGGCTTTGCGCGATTGGCAGACCGCCTGCAGCAAAGCTTCCTGAATTTCGTGATGTTGGGTCGGGCCATGATGAGCAGCAACGGCTTTTGTAGCCACCCAGCTTTTCAGGTGAAGGGACAGTGCATCATCAACACCGAAGCCTTGTACTACGATGGCAATTCACAAGGTGGTATCAACGGTGGGCCGGTGATTGCCATCTCTCCGGATATTGTGGCCGGGACGCTGGGTGTGCCAGGGATGGCCTACTCCATCTTGTTGCAGCGCTCGGTGGATTTTGCTCCCTATGCACCGGCGATGTACAACGCCTACCCGGGTACTGTGGACCAGCAGTTCATTCTTTCTCTGGTGCAGATGCTCTGGGACCGTGCAGAAAACAACGGTTATGCATTCAGTCTGGCACCCGGCCAGGCACTGGCAGGTACCAAACCCAACAAGCGGGTATTGCTGCTCCCGGCATTTGGAGACCACCAAGTCACCATGACCAGTGCGGAAATCATGGCCCGTACCATTGAGGCACCCGTGCATTGTCCCGCGGTGGTGGGGGGGCCTTCCGTGCAACGCGGGCTGGCTGTGCTGAAGGAGGTGCACCCAGCCGTGGTGGCTGAAAAAGAACAGTTTCCTTTGGTGTCGTTTGGCCGGCGGCATCCAGATGACCATCCTTACTTTGGCTTGCCCTGCGTGCCTAAATATCCGTTCAAAGGCAATGGCTTGACGGTGTGGGACAGTGGCCCCATGGTCAAGGCAGATGGTTCACCAAGCCCAAGCGGCAACGCGCCGCCGCCGATCGAGAACCGGCCTCCTGCATCTGGATATGGTGCTGACCCGCATGGTCATCCCCGTGGCGAGTTGTTGAACATGGACATGAAATCGGCATTTTTGAAAACCGACGGAGCACTGCTTGATGTGTGCAAAGGCATGCCTTGTACGTCGCGCGGTTTTGATCCCAGTTTGAAGGTGATGAAATAAATGAAGAACATGGCTCGAGTGGTTTATGCAGGCATGTTGTGCACATTGCTCGGCGGTTGTTTGGGTTCTGGCGGTGGTGCATTGAGCGACCCCACAGCGGGTGTGCCGACTTCACCCAATGAAACAGGCTCAGGCAATGAGCCTGGGGGCACTGGTGGGGTGGGCAATCCACCTGACATTGATCCACCGCCGACACCGCCGGGTGCACCAGTGTTTTCTTACCGTGCAGCAGCCAGTCGCGTGGCCATCGACCCCACCCCGGCCCAACTGAACGGTGTGCCCGATCCAGCTTCGCCAGTGGGGCATATTCAGAAGTTCAATCTGGGGGGCTACGGTGGTTTTGGATTCAATGGCCCGGAAACCCTGTTTCACTTCAATATCGGGGGGCCACCGGCCGAGGGCATTGGTGATGGTACCTTCCTGCGCCTGTTTTTGCTGGAGAGCAATACTCAACCGGTAACCCGGTTGGTGTTTGTAACCATGGATGCCATTGGTGCGGGCAATGTGATCCAGAACCAAATGAAGGCCTCGATTTCCGCTGCCATTGATGTACCGCCCGAGAACATTCTGTTTGCGCAAACCCACTCCCATTCCTCGGCTGACCTCCAAGGCTTGTGGGGCGGTGTGCCCGACAGTTGGTTGAACTGCAGCAAGCCGGATTCAGCCACGGCTTGCGACCCGGCTCTGCAGCCCGGGTTGTATCAGCTGGCGGCCAAGGCTGCCAAGGATGCGGCTGCGCGACTGGAGCCGGTTAATGTCGAGTTTGCCCAATCGGCGCTGGAAGGCGATGAACGATTGAACAACTTTCGACGCTGTGACCCCAGCGATACCCAGGTCCCCGATCCGTTCATGACTGTGTTGATTGCAAAAAATGCGCAGAACAAGGTTGTGGGAGGTGTGTTGAATTACGGCGCACACCCCACCGTGTTGGGGTCCAGCAACCGGCGTGTGCACACCGATTGGGTGGGCGGAGCCCTGCGGACATTGGACAAAGAACTGGGCGGCAGTTTTCTGTTTTACAACGGGGCCATGGCCGATGCCTCACCCCGTGCGCCCGACGGGGCTGATCAGTACGAGCGGGCACGCCAATTGGGTGTGAAGATGGCTCAGACGGCCATGCGTTTGTTGAGCACCCAGAAAAAAGACCTGACCGGCGGCATGGCTGTGAATCACGCCACTGCTTACCTGCCTGTGAACAACCCGTTGTTTGTGGGCGCTGGCGTGTTGCGCAGTTTTAACCGGTATTACAACTTCACGCCGCTGGGCGAAGTGGCGGCTGCCAATGTGCCGCAGTACAACCAATTGCCCCAGGCCGCGGTGTATGCGGTGACGACGGTGTCCCGCATTCGGCTGGGGCAGGGCGAAGGCCAGTCTCTGGAGGTGGTGACCATCCCTGGCGAGGCCTCACGCGGGTTCTCCGATGTGTTGCGGGCACGCAGCACAACCCCCATGATGTTGTTGGGCTTAACCCACAATTCATTCGGTTATATTTTGACCGAAACCGAGTTTGGTAACGGGGTACTGGCGTGTCAGGATGCTTACGAGGAAACAGTATCGCTTGGACCTTTGACAACGCCAGCGTTGAATCTTCAGGCCTATCAACCCCTGTTTGCAGGGAACTGACAGGCCCTGTTTCTTAGAATTTCGATTTGGCTTGATCAAAAGCGTCTTTCAAGCTTTCCCAGGCCTTGTTCGCACCGTCTTTTAGAGATTCCACGGCATCACCAGCAGACTCACGAACCTCTTCCAGCTTCTGACGGCCATGCTCCAGCTTGGCCTCCAGGGCTTCAATCGATTCATTCAGGTCTTTTTTGGCATCGGCCATGTTCAGTACTCCTGTTCAACGTGGTCATGAAAGAACGTCACCTTGTGCCATCCAGATGACAATTTCTGCTGCACAATCTGGAGTGCAGTCTCTAAATGAATGTCATGGGTGTTGGAATGGGCGTGTCAGACACACGGGAATTGCTGGTGTTCGTGAATGTTCTGCTGCAGCAATTGGGCGCGCCAGTGCCCGCAGTACCGACCATGGTTGTCTCAGCCGGTTTAAGTACGTCGTGGGCCAATGTGCTGTTGTTGGCCCTGATCGCAACAGGCGCATCGTTGCTGGCTGATTGGGTGTGGTACGCGGCAGGCCGGTATTATGGGTACCGGGTTTTGTCGGGGCTGTGCCGCTTGTCCATCAATCCAGAGTCCTGCGTGTCCACCACCGAACTCCGGTTTCGAAACTGGGGGCCCTGGTCCCTGGTATTGGCCAAGTTTATTCCCGGTTTTTCCACCGTGGCCCCCCCGATTGCCGGGGCTGTCAAAATGCCCGTGCTGAGCTTCACGTTGGCGTCCGCATTGGGTGCATTCTTGTGGGCTTTTGCAGCCATGCTGGCTGGTTGGTTGTTTCAGGAACAGGTCACGGCAGTGTTCGATCTGCTACGAAGCAACTGGATGGCCATGTTACTGGTGGTCGGTTTGATGGTGTCGGTGTGGTTACTTTGGAAAATTTCCCGACGTCTGGCCTATGCCGCGAAAATGAAATCGCCCCGCATTTCCCCTGCAGACCTTCAACGCTTTCTGGGCTCAGTCAACGAGCCTGTTCGATTGTTGGATTTGCGGCCGCAGCCGATCAAGGAGGCAGAGCCCTTGGCGGGTTGGCTGGATGCCAATCCCGACACGGTGTTGGCGCAGGCCAGTCAGTGGGGGGCTGGCGACTTCATCGTGACCATGTGCGCCTGCCCAGGTGATGTCACAGCCAACCAAGTGGCCAGTGCACTGCAGGAAGCTGGTTTTTTGAATGCCAAAACCCTGGAGGGAGGCTACGGTGCCTGGTCGACACAGATTCAGACGAAATCGATGTAACTTTTTAACGGCGACTGCGAATTGGCGACGTGTGCATCCAGAATGTGAGCACGCCTGTTGTGGTTTAACAAATCATCCATGCATTGAAATCGGAGAAATCATGCGCAAGTTTTTTCAGGGTTTGGCGGTTGGTGCGACCGTCTTGGCAGCGTCGGTGCTGTCTGCGGCACCCGTCATGGCTCAGGATGTGATCAATTTTGGCGTAGGCCTGTACCAGCCAGACAAAGACAAAAACGACGCCACCTACACACCACTGGCCCAGTACCTGGAAAAGAAGCTGGGCAAACCGGTGAAATTGCGCACCGTGGACAGTTGGGAAGGGCTGGCCAAGTCGCTCGCCAACGGCGAGACCGACATCGCGTTGATGGGCCCTTGGGGCTACGTATTGGCCAACAACGAATCCAAGGCACAGGCGGTGGCCACCATCGAATACGAAGGCAAACCAGAATACTTTGCCATCATGGTGACCAACCCCAAAAGCGGGATCAACAGCCCGGCGGACTTGAAAGGCAAAACCTTTGCCTTCGGCGACAAGGGGTCCACCTCGGGTTACCTGATACCTTTCCATTTCTTCCAAAAGCAGGGCATTAACCCCGACACGTATTTTTCCAAGGTGATTTACACCAAGCACCAGGCCATTGAAACCCAGGTGGCGGAGGGGACGCTGGATGCAGGCGCTGATTACAATCGCAACCGGGACGCCATGATTGCAGATGGTCTGATCAAGGCCCAGGATTCAAAGATTATCTGGACTTCAGACCCATTGCCCAATGATGCCGTGGCCGTGAGCGAAACCCTGTACAAGGACAAAGCCTTTGTTGAAAAACTGCAGGCAGCCTTGATCGGCATTGGTGCTGAACTGAAAAAGCAGCCCAACCTGCTGCCACCCCGCTACACGGGTTTTGTGAAAAAAGACAACAGCTATTACAAACCCATTCGTGATGCAGGCTTGGCCACAGGGCGCTTGCAACCCAAATGACCTTGCGTTTTTTCAGCGGCCGGCCCGGTTTTTTCGGGCTGGTATTTCTGTATGCCTTGGTGGTGGCCACTTGCTTGTGGAGCCTGGGTGCAGCGGGTGATCTGAATACAGGCCGCAACCCCTGGGCTAACCTGGTGAAAACCGCCAGTGAATTTGCACGGCCCAGCTTTGTGGACGTGTGGTTGGGTAACCCCAAGCTGGAATACAAAAGCGATGATGGCACGGTGCTGCGGGTTGAAAACCGCCGTGAGGTCGAAGCCCAATACCTGAAACAATTGGGCGTGGCCACTTGGGTGACTTTCAAAATTGCAACACTGGGTTCACTGCTGGCTGCTGTGTTGTCGCTGCCGTTTGCTGTGCTCAGTGCACGCAACATCCGTGCGCCGCGGGTTTTGGCCAGCCTATCTCGTTCCGTGTTGGCCGTGTCGCGGTCTGTTCACACCTTGGTGTTTGGCCTGGTGTTGGTGGGTATTGTGGGTTTAGGCCCAACAGCCGGCATTTTGGCCATTGCATTTCACAGCCTGGGCACCTATGGCAAGTTGTTCGCCGAGTCGATTGAAACCCTGGACATGGCCTCCATTGAAGCGGTGCGGGGTGTGGGTGCCAGCGGTTCACAAACCTTTTTTTGGGCAGTGTGGCCCAATGTGTTGCCGCAATGGGTCAGCAGCCATTTGTACATTTGGGAGTACAACATCCGCGATTCCACCATCCTCGGTTTGATTGGTGCGGGTGGTTTGGGTTTGCTGATTTCCGAGTCGGTGTCCCTGTTTCAATGGGGGCGTCTTTCGACCATTCTGCTGGTGGTGGTGGTCATGGTGTCGGTGTTTGATGCGGTCAGCCGTCGTATTCGTCAGGCGTTGTTGTAAATGAGTGTTGTACCCACCATGATTGAACTTCGCGATGTCAGTGTGCAGGCCCAAGGCAAAGTCCTGCTGCACATTCCACAACTCAGCGTGTCCGCTGGTGAACGGGTGGCCGTGCTGGGGCGCAACGGGGCAGGCAAGTCCACCCTGTTGCGGGTTCTCAATGGGTTTGTCAAACCGGAATCGGGCACTGTTCGAGTAAATGGATCCCAGGTGTACCCGTTCACAGCCCAGACCTCGCTGAAACAGGTTCGTGCTGACATTGGTCAGGTTCTGCAGGGTTTGCATTTGGTCCCTCGGCTGTCCGTGCTGGAGAACGTGCTGGTGGGGGGGGTGCATCGCATGCCTGTATTTCGCAGCTGGTGCCGCATTTTTAACGCTGGGGAAATTGCCCAGGCTCAAGCCGCATTGACCGCAGTGAATGCGCTGCATTTGGCCAATACCCGTGCAGATCGATTGTCGGGTGGTGAGCGACAAAAAGTGGCCATTGCCCGCATGTTGATGCAGGCACCCCGGTTGGTATTGGCCGACGAGCCGACCGCAGCGCTCGACCCCACCGCTGCCGATGAGGTGTGCGATTTGTTGGTGAAGGCCAGCACCGGGACCACCTTGCTGACGGTGGTTCATCAGGTGGAGTTGGTTCCCCGCTTGGCCAACCGGGTGTTGGGGCTTCAACATGGTCAACTGGTGCTGGATTGTCCGGTGAATCAACTGGACCAACAGCAGTTGGACGCGTTGTATGCTTAACAGCGCTGGCCGCAGTTGCCCCATCCGCTATCGCTATGGCGCGCACGCTTTGGCGCAAACACCGCTGGACCACTGCGAGACCCTCTATGTGATTGGTGGTTTGTATGGCAATCCGCTCGCCCTGCGCGAGGTGTTGCGCATGGCGCAGGCCGAGCCTGGTCCGGTTCGCCTGTGTTTCAATGGCGATTTCAATTGGTTCAACACCAACGACGATGCTTTTGCGGCCATCAATGCTGCGGTGCTTGCGCATGACTGTGTGTTGGGCAATGTGGAGGCGGAGCTGGGCGAACCCCTGGATGCACCTGATTGTGGTTGTGCCTACCCAGAGCACGTGGACCAAGCCGTGGTAGACCGTTCCAACCTGATTCACACCGCATTGAAGCGGGTTGCCCAGCGCCATCCAGACTGGCTTGCCCGCTTGAATCAACAGCCTTTTTACCGGCGCTACCAGGTGGGAAAGTTGCGTGTGGGCGTGGTGCATGGCGATTCGGAATCCCTGGCGGGTTGGCGATTCGACCCCAGCCATTTTGATGACCCCCGAGAGGCTTTGTGGCGTGCAACCCAGTTCATGACGGCGCGTGTGCAAGTATTTGCCAGCAGCCACACTTGCACCGCCGGCTTTTTGAATGAGCCGGCCGGACTGATTAGCAACAATGGGGCTGCCGGCATGCCCAGCGTACCTGGCCAAACAGCCGGCATGATCACCCGGATTGGTTTGGCACCCTGGGCTGAAGGTGCTGCGGTAGCCCGTGTACGCCGTGAGGGTGTTTGGTGTGAACAGTTGCCGGTGGCGTATGATCAGGCTCAGTGGGTGAGCCTGTTTGAACGCTGGTGGCCAGCGGGTTCAGCTGCGCATGAGTCCTATTTTCGTCGAATTACCGAAGGTGCCTGAGCCACCGGTATTCGGTCCATTCGTGCACTCCGTGCAACAGTGATGTGCGGTCAGATGGCTGTATTCATGACCGCTGATTGCCTACAGTGAGTCCATTCCGATGTTGAAGGACAACTGCCATGAACGCTCCACTGAGCAATACCCATGCTGATCCCGAATATGGCCTGATCGCCCACACCCTGCGCGAGGCTGAGCTTCAGGAGTTTGTGACCGCCATTCTCACGCCGCGCGCCAGTGCCTTGAAAGCCACTCTGGGTGATTACGGGGTGCCTGTTCGGCAGTTGACCTGGCGTGGTGGAAACCTGGCCTATGTGGTGGTGGGCCTGGGCCCTGTGGTGGTTTTAACGCATGGCTGGGAAGGCGCTGCAAGCGACTTGCTGCCCATCGTCAAGTCGCTGGTGGATGCAGGTTACCGGTGCGTGCTGTGGGACCTTCCCGCACACGGTGAGTCCAGTGGTGCATGGACCAGCATCCCGCACAGCGCGCAAGCATTGCAGCGCCTGGCGGACCATGTGGGTCCGGTCTATGCAACCGTCTCGCACTCGGTGGGTAGCGCAGTCACTGTGCAAGCGTTGTCCACAGGCCTTCACTGCGACCGCTCGGTATTGATTTCACCCCCCGGCCGTTACATGGACTTTGTTGAACACATTGCAGCCCAATTCGGCTTTGCAGGCGATGATCTGCAACGGATTGTAGACATTTTGGCAGAACGTGGGGTGGACGCTCCTGCGTTGAACCTGCCCAATGAGGTTCAGGCATTTGAACATGCGGGCCTGTTTGTGCATGCCGACAATGACCGGGTGTGTGACGTGCGCTGGTCGCGCCTCGGTCACGCTGCTTGGCAGAATTCCAGCTTGATGGAATTCCCAGGCTTGGGCCATCGGCGCATTTTGTCAGACCCGGCTGTGGTGACCAGTGTGACCGGTTTTCTGGCGCAGGACTGGTGAGCCCTCCATCCTGTTTCACAGGTTCAGGCTCAACGGTTGCGCCCGTAGGCGTCATGCGAGGACACCCATTCATCGGCCATGATGGCTGACAGCAGTGAGAGGTCGCCCGCCAGCACAGTGGCCCCCACAATTTCCGCCAGTTTTTTGGCTTTGCCCTCGCCGTGGCAACCCAGCAGCGCCAAACACTCGGCCTGCGTGGACAACCCAGTGCCGCCACCCCGGGTGGCACAAATCACCGAGGGCAGGGTGACCGAGAAATACAGGTTGCCGTCCGCAGTCAAGTCCATGAACACAAACCCGGCGTGGCTTTCCACCACATTGGCTTCGTCTTGCCCGGTGGCAATGAACAAGGCTGCGATCCCATTGGCGGAATGGGGACCACCGTAGGCTGAACCCGCCAGTTGGTTGCCGATCGCACTGCGTTGGCGTTGTTTGAAGACAATCTCGGGTGTGGTGCGTGCCAGGCGTTGAAGCACTTCACGCTGAATCACTGCTTCGGCAATCACCCGCTTTCCCCGGCTGTGCATCAGGTTCATGTGGGAGTGTTTTTTGTCAGTTTCCGTGGCTCCACTGAGTGCAAAGTGGGTGATGGTCTCGGGACTGTTTTTGAGCATCCATTGCGCAGCCGCATGCGTGGCTTTGCCGCACATGTTTTGCCCGGCTGCATCGCCAGTGGTGTAGTTAAACCGGGTGTACACCATGCGGGCAATTTGCCAGCGCTGAATGTGCATCAGCTTGCCATGCGCGGTGGTTGATTCTGCAGCTTGACGAATGTCGGCTTCATGGGTGTCGACCCAGGCCAGAAAGCGCTTGGCTGCGCGCGCATCCTCAAATTCAAACAGGGGTGCCCGCTGCATGAACTCTTCCACCACGGTGGTTTTCACCCCGCCTGACTCCGAGACAATCCGCATGCCCCGGCTGTAGCTGGCCACCAGTGTGCCTTCCGTGGTGGCCATGGGCACATAAAACCAGCCTTGTGCATGTTCACCGTTGATCAGCACCGGCCCAGCCACCCCCACCGGCATTTGCACGACGCCGATAAAGTTTTCTGTGTTGTTGCGCAGGCTATCGGGTGACAGGGAATAGTGGGCTGTGTGTGGCAGGCTGGCTCCGGTCTGTGCGGTCAGGAATGCCCGACGGGTGCTGGCGGCTTCTTCCGAATAATTGTCGTCCAGCCGTGGAATGGGTTGGCGTGCCGGAATGCTCATGTCGTCCTCGTGTTGTGTTGTGTTTTCTCTATCTTAGCGGCAGTTGTGCAGGCTGTACGGCCCGATGTTCGATAAAACCGAAGCAATGGTTCCGCAAAACCGGCTGGTTTCGAAGTGACTGCGTCCGTAACCTTCGCCCATGGAATTCTTTAATCTGGAGTGCTGTCATGGAAAGCGTGGTGAGTGTTCTGTCCCAGGACTTTATGGGGCAGGCGGTGTGGTTGTGGTTGATGTTCATGGGGGTGGTGTTCACCCTGCTGGCACTGGACTTGGGGGTGCTGCACAAAGACAGCCATGAGATCGGTGTGCGGGAAAGCCTGCTGCTGTCGGCGGGTTACATCACCGCTGGTTTGCTGTTTGGTGCATGGGTGTGGTGGTACCTGGGGCCACAGAGCGGCATGGAATACCTGACCGGTTTCATGATTGAAAAATCGCTGTCGATGGACAATGTGTTTGTCATCGCACTGATTTTTGGATTCTTTGCCATTCCGCGTCAGTATCAGCACCGGGTGTTGTTCTGGGGCGTGATGGGTGTGATTGTGCTGCGGGCCCTCATGATTGGCTTAGGTTCAACACTGGTGAAAGAGTTCAGCTGGATTCTCTACCTGTTCGGTGCCTTCCTGGTGGTCACGGGTTTCAAAATGTGGTTCATGGCCGACCATGATCCAGACATTTCAAAGAACCCGATTTTGAAGTTTTTGCGCAAGCACTTAAAGGTGACTGACAAGCTGCATGGGAATGCCTTCTTTGTAAAGTTGCCTGACCCGACCACCGGAAAAACCGTTCGATGGGTCACGCCGTTGCTGTTGGCACTGGTGTTGATTGAGCTGGTGGACCTGGTGTTTGCAGTCGATTCAGTGCCCGCCATTTTTGCGATCACCACCGACCCGTTCATTGTCTACACCAGCAATATCTTTGCGATTCTGGGCTTGCGGGCCTTGTACTTCGCGCTGGCTGAAATGATCCACCGGTTCAAGTACCTGAAGTACGCCTTGGCCTTGGTGCTGGTGTTCATTGGATCCAAGATCTTCCTGGTGAACATCATCGGCAAAATCCCCGCAGCCTTCTCGCTGTCCGTCACCTTGGGATTGATTTTGGCCGGTGTGTTGTTCTCGTTGTGGAAGACCCGGGAGGAAGCACGCGCGGTGTAAGCCGCCTGGTCTAAACCAGATCTTGATCTGCAAAACGGGCCAGGCTGGCACAGCTGGCCCGTGCCTCGTTCATGATGCGATCGGTCAGTGCCTGGACAGTGGGAATGTCGTGCACCAAACCTTGTGCCTGACCAATCAACTGAACACCATTGCTCAAGTTGCCATCGATGGTGGCCCTGCGAATGGAGCCCACTGCAGCACCAAAAAAGGTCAGGGTCAGGGTGTCCTTCAGGCCTTGCTGCAAAGCCATGCGCACAATACTCACCAGTGATTTGCCATTGTCACGCGCAGCCTTCAAGGCCCTTGCCAAAGCACGACCGAAGGACAACCGCTTTTTGGTCACTGCCCGGGCATGGGGTGTGTCCATCACGCGGCAGGGCAGGGTGTCGAAGTTGGCGGAGTAAATGGTGGAAAACACATCTTTGGCCACAATCGCCTGTTTGGTGTTGTCGTGCACCGGGCTTTCCTGTGTGGCCGCCCAGCGTGTGCCCATGGCCACGGCATCGGCACCCAACGACAACGCTGCAACCAAAGCGCTTCCGCTGCTGAAACCGCCTGCAGCAATGATGGGCAATGTTGTAATTTGGCGAATGGCGGGCACCAGCACCAGGGATGTAACCGACCCGCCGTGTGCCGCTGCCTCGTGGCCGGTCACCAGCAGGGCATCCACACCGGCCTTTTCAGCGCCCAATGCGTGTTTGGCATTCACCACGGTAGCAATCACTTTGCCACCATAGGCATGCACCCGCTTGCACACTTCCGAGCCGTTGCCCAGCGAGAAGTTGATCACGGGAACTTGCTCTTGCAGCGCGATTTCCAGATTATCCCAAGCGCCCGGCATCATCAGGGCGCAACCAATGCCAAAGGGTTTGTTGGTCAGGCTTTTCACGCGCCGAATTTCCTCCCGGGTTTCGTCGGGGGTGAGGTGGCCAATGGCCAATATACCCAAACCACCCGCATTGCTGGTGGCCGCCACCAGGGTGGAGTTGGCCACATAGGTCATGCCAGGGCAGACAATGGGATGTTCAATATTCAGCAGTTCGGTGATGCGGGTTTTCATGAAAGTGTCCTGACGTAAAGACCACGATTTAAGAGAGGGTACCCAGGGCGCAGGTTCTGAAACCAACATACACATCATTGCGCTCGGGCAGATAGGCTTGGCGGTAGGTGCCGCGGATCAACATGGACGAGGTGGCACACGACCCGCCCCGCACCACTTTGTGATCACCAAACTGCAGTGTGGACATGAATGGATACATGTCCACGGAAAAGCCGTTGTAAGGCATGAATTGGTCGGATGTCCATTCCCACACCGTACCGATCATTTGTCGGCAGCCGAACGGACTGTCGCCTTCGGACAGGGCGGTCACCGGCAAGCGGGCAAAGTGGGTGCCATCCATGTCGACCCGGTTGGATTGCATCTCGCGACCCCAGGGAAGCGTTTTGAACGGCTCACCCTCCCGATTTCCCAAGGCGGCCACTTCCCACTCCGCCTCAGTGGGCAGTCTTCGACCAGCCCATTTGCAGTAGGCCTGGGCTTCCCAATAGCTGACATGCTTCACAGGGGCGTCGAGTTGCAGGGGCAGCCACAGATCAAAATGGCGCTCCATCCACTGGCCGTTTTCACACTTCCAGTACTGCGGATGTTGCAGGGCGTGTTGGCGAAGCCAGCGCTGTCCACCCAAGCCCCAGAGTGTTTGGTTTTCGTAGCCACCCGCTTCAACAAAATCCAAAAACTCCGCATTGCTTACCAGCGTTTTTGAAATGTGGAAGCCCCGCACTGATTTCAAGAAGCCAGGTTTCTCGTTGTCGAAGCAAAAGTCGGCACCGGCATGGTCTGCCGACTGTGCTGGCATGCCGATGCGGTAAACGCCCGACGGAACTTCGGCATCACCCAGCGCGACCGGTATCGACGAGGGTTCACTTCTGGGTGCTTGGGCGCTGGGCGGTGGTGGGTATCCCACGGTCTGCCTGCACCAAATCAACGACTCCACATGCATGTTGAGGTGGAAGAGGGCGTATTTGTAGAGGTACAGGTCCTCAGCTGTCAGGGGTTTGGACTGAATGCGGTTTTCGACTTTGTTCAGAATGAAATTGAAATAAGCCTCGGTCTCGACTTTGTTGGGGAATAAACCGGGATTCCAACGGTCGTCATGGGCCAGTTCAAACGAGTCCCAAATGTCGTCCAGTGCGGGGTTGACCGAGGGTGCCTTGTCCAGAATTTGAAAAAGAAAGCGCTCAAAGAAAAATGCCGCATGGCCCATTTCCCACACCGGGGGATTGATGCCGGGGTGATAGGGCACCTGCAATTGTTCGGCGCTCAGGCTGTTGATCAAAGCCAGCGTGTTGTCACGGCTGGACCTGAGGTAGGTCAGCAGGCTGGTGGGGTTGTTCATGGCAATCAAGCGATGGGCGCCATGGCGGCGCTGATGCCTGCATTATAGGCGCATTCATTTCACGCACTGGCTTACAATTGAATTGCAGTGTAACCATCGACTGAAACAACAAAACCATTTGTAAAGGATCACGACCCATGAAGCACTCAAGCATTCGATTGGCGGCAGCAGGTCTGCTCGGCCTGGGCATGATGGTGGGCATGGCCTATGCCGACAAACCAGAGAAAGGCCATGGACATGGCAAGCACAAAGACCGGGGCGATCAACAGGAGGACCGGCGCGGTGACGACAACGACCGCTACCGAGACCGTGGTGGCCGTGATTCGGGCGGCATCAATGCATCGATTAACTTCAGTTTTGGTGGCGCGGATATTCGCACGGTTCGCGATTATTACGGCGGTCAGGCGGCCAAAGGCCATTGTCCCCCCGGACTGGCCAAGAAAGGCAATGGTTGCCAGCCACCCGGTCAGGCTCGCAAGTGGCACAAAGGCCAGGCCCTGCCACGCGACCTGCGTTACTACGATGTGCCCAATGAACTGCGAATTCGCCTGCCTGCGCCACCTGCGGGGCACAAATATGTGCAAATGGGTGCAGACCTGCTGCTGATTGCGGTGGGTACATCCATTGTGGTGGATGCTGTTCAGGATATTTTTTGAGGTCGGCTCAACTCCCCCAACAGCGCTTCAAAGGCCAATGCAGCATTGCTTTGAGGCCTGTTGGGTAGCCGCAAGCGGTACAGGGTTCGCTTCAATTGCACACCAGCCGGGTGCAGGCGGCGAACCCGTTTCAAAGCCAAGGCATCCCGAGCCATGATTTTTGGAACCACCCCCACCCCACAGCCCGCCGCCACGGTGTGCAAAATGGCTTCATTGCTGTTGAGCTCCACCAGCTTGGGGCGCTCAATGCCCAATTCATGCAGGGCTTGCTCAGCCGCTTCGCGACTGCCAGAACCAGGTTCGCGTACCATCCAGAGGCTTTCTTCCAGATTCAGCCGTTTGCTGGTTTGTGCCGGTTGAGCCGGTGCAATCAAAACCATGTCCTCGGTTCGCCAAGGGCGACTTTCCACGGCAGGGTCGTGAATGGCACCCTCAACCAGAGCGACATCAATCGAACAATCGAGCAACCAGTTGCGCACGGTGTCGGTATTGGCGCTGCGCAGTTTCAGTTCTATGGTTGGGTATCGATTTAAAAACATTCCGATGATGGCGGGCAGCCAGTAATCGGCCACCGTGGTGCTGGCACCAATCACCAGCGTGCCACGCTGCAGGTTCCGAAAACCTCGCAACACCTCGGAAGCCTCCCGTTCAATGGCCAGCAAGGCCCGTCCGTAGTCGTACAGCACCTGGCCTGCTTCGGTGGTTCGAAAGCGCTTGCCTTGCCGCTCCAGCAGTGTGGTTCCCAATTGCTCTTCCAGCTCCCGCACCCCCTTGGACACGGCTGGCTGTGTGAGTTGCAGCGCATCAGCAGCCCGTGTAAAGCCTTGCTCTCGAACCGCCATCACAAACAATTTCAACAAGTGTAGGTTCATGTATAACTCAAAGTAATGAATAAGTAAAAATCATTATCTACAAGAATGATTAAAAAATCACCATGATGTGACTTGAGCGTTACTTTAAACCCAGGCAACCATGCGTGTTATTTCCCAGCCGATTGAGAGCCGGTTCACCCTGCGGGGGTTCACGGGCATCCTGTTGTGTGCGGCATTGACAGCGCTGGCTTGGCTGTTGGCGGTGCCTTTCAAGGCGCAATCGCTCGGCTTGGGCCTGTTGCCGCTGGTGATGGCCTTGGGCGTGTTGTGGGCCAATAGCGGTTTGCCCGCACCAGCGGCGAGCGATCCAGGGCTGCGCTGGTGCAAAACCACCGCATTGCGCACCGGGCTTGCCCTCTTTGGCTTTCAAATCAGTTTGTCGGAAGTGTTGGGGCTGGGTGTGTGGGGCATGGCCTCGGCCGTACTGATGGTGGTGAGCACCTTGGGCACTGCTCAGGTGTTGGGGCGGTGGCTGGGTTTGTCGCCCCGTCAGCGCTTGCTGGTGGGTATGGGCAGTGCCATTTGCGGCGCAGCAGCCATTGCAGCCACCGAGTCGGGCTGGAAAGGGCGCAGTGATGAGACGGCGGCTGCCTTGGCCACTGCCTTGGTGTTTGGCATGGTCAGTATGGTGGCTTTGCCCTGGCTGGCGGTGCATTGGCAGTGGAGCGATGTGCAGGCCGGTGCCTGGTTCGGCTTGTCCATTCACGAAATGGGGCACGTGGTGGCTGCTGCACAGTTTGTGGGCGCGCACAGTGCACCGGTGGCGGTGCTGGACAAAATGATGCGGGTTTTTTTGTTGGCACCGGCCCTGGTTGTGGTGTTGCGCGCTGCACCATTCGAGGGCCAGTCGGCGACCAACACCCGTGTGCCGGTTTTCCTGTGGGGGTTTGTATTGGCTGTGTTGCTGAATTCCATGGCTTGGGTGCCTGCATCGGTCATGGTCTGGTTGAACCCGATCGCGCAATGCGCTTTGGCGTTGGGTTTGGCGGCACTTGGGCTGTCCACTCGCTGGAGCGACTTGAAGTCGGCAGGCTGGAAAGTGTGGGTGCTGGGTGCTGCCCTGTGCGCGCAATTGTGGGTAATCGGTGGGGTGCTGGCGCACCAGTGCAGTGCAACATGATTGGCACGGCATTTGCATGTCATAACCTGTCATAACAAGTATGGTGCAGCGGGGTGGTGATGAAGGATTCAACAGCGTCTTCCCAGGTGGTTCCACTGACGAACTCCGTCGTCAACATGCCCCTGTACACGCAGGTGCGAGAAGCGCTCCGGGAGCAAATTCTGGATGGCACCTACCCGCCCCATTCGCAAATGCCTTCCGAGGCGCAAATGATTCGGCAGTACGGCGTGAGCCGCATCACCGTGCGGCAGGCTTTGGGTGATCTTCAAAAAGAAGGTCTGATTTTCAAGGTGATGGGCAAGGGCAGCTTTGTGTCCAAACCCAAAGCGTTTCAAAGTCTGTCCAAATTACAGGGTTTCAACGAGGCCATGGGCCAGTCGGGTTACGAAACCCATGCCCGGGTGCTGAGCGCCAAAGTGGTCGCCGCCACGGTGCAGGTGGCCAGTCGGCTGCACATCAAGCCGGGTGAACCGGTGTTTGAGCTTCAGCGCTTGCGGTTTCTGAATCGCGAACCACTGTCGCTGGATGTGAGTTATTTCCCCCAAACCTTGGGCGAACGACTGGTTCAGGAAGACTTGGCCGTGCGGGATGTGTTTGCCATTCTGGAAAATGATTTGGGTCACAACCTGACCCATGCCGACCTGCAGATTGAGGCCATCACAGCCGACGAAACGCTGGCACATCAATTGCGAGTGAACGAGGGTAGTGCCTTGCTGCGCATGGAGCGTTTGACCCATGCTGGTGAAGTGCCCCTCGATTTTGAATACCTGTATTTGAGGGGCGATGCATTCCAGTATCGCTTGCGAATCAACCGGTCCTGAGCGAGGTGAAACATGAAACGGATTGATCTGGAATACGACTTGGTGGTGATTGGTGGTGGAACTGGCGGCCCGATGGCCGCTGTGAAAGCCAAGGAGAAAAACCCGAAGCTGAAGGTGTTGTTGATCGACAAAGCGAATGTGAAGCGCAGCGGTGCGATTTCCATGGGCATGGACGGCTTGAACAACGCGGTGATTCCCGGCCACGCCACGGCCGAACAATATGTGAAGGAAATCACGATTGCCAATGATGGCATTGTGGACCAGGAAGGAGTGATGGCGTATGCCGCCAACAGCTTCGACATGATTCAGGAGCTCGACAAGTGGGGCGTGAAGTTCGAAAAGGACGAGACTGGAGATTACTCGGTGCGCAAGGTGCACCACTTGGGCAGCTATGTGTTGCCCATGCCGGAAGGCCACCACATGAAGCGCGTGTTGTATCGCCAGTTGAAACGCACCCGGGTGGAGGTCACCAACCGTGTGGTGGTGACCCGGTTGATCACGGGTACGAACGGCGAAGTAACCGGTGTGATGGGGTTTGATTGCCGCACGGCTGACTTTTATGTGATCCGTTGCAAAGCGGCTGTGGTGTCCACCGGTGCCGCCGGGCGCATTGGTTTACCGGCCTCCGGTTACCTGATGGGCACTTATGAAAACCCCACCAACTGTGGCGATGGCCATGCCATGGCTTACCACGCTGGCGCTGCGCTGGCCAACCTGGAGTGCTTCCAGATCAACCCGCTGATCAAGGACTACAACGGCCCGGCCTGTGCGTATGTGACGGGCCCCTTTGGTGGCTACACCGCCAACGCGGCGGGCGAACGCTTCATTGAGTGCGACTACTGGAGCGGCCAGATGATGCTGGAGTTTTATCGCGAGCTACAAAGTGGCAACGGGCCTGTGTTCCTCAAACTGGACCATTTGGCCGAAGAAACCATTGGTGAAATTGAAACCATTTTGCACACCAACGAGCGGCCCAGCCGTGGGCGGTTCCATGAAGGGCGGGGCAATGATTACCGCAAGGAAATGATTGAAATGCACATTTCCGAAATCGGTTTTTGCAGCGGCCACAGTGCATCGGGTATCTGGATCAACGCCCGTGGTGAAGCATCCATTCCGGGATTGTACGCAGCCGGTGACTGCGCCAGCGTGCCACACAACTACATGTTGGGCGCGTTTGTGTACGGCAAAATTTGCGGCCAAAATGCCGCCGACTACTGCGCCACCATCGACTTTGCACCGGTGGATGAAAGCCAGATACAGGCTGAACACGACCGCATTGAAGCCCCCTTGTTGCGCACCTCGGGCCTGACTCCTTATCAGATTGAATTCAAGACACGCCGCTTGGTGAATGACTACCTGCAGCCGCCCAAGGTGACCCGCAAATACCAGATCGGCCTGCGCCGCTTGCAGGAAGTGCGCGATGACCTGAAAGCCATGGTGGCCACCAACCCGCACGAATTGATGCGGGCGATGGAAGCCACCTCCATTCTGGATTGCGCAGAGATGGCGGCTGTGTCGTCGCTGTATCGAACCGAAAGCCGTTGGGGGCTGTACCACTTCAACGTGGATCACCCGGACCGTGACGATGCCAACTGGTTCTGCCACACCCTGCTGTACAAAAACGCACAAGGTGAAATGTCGATGAAGAAAAAAGACATTGAGCCCTACATCGTGCCCATTGACGAGGCAGAAAGGAACGCCTACCAGCGCTTGCGGGTGGTGGGTGAGGCGGCTTGATAAAAAGCTGGCACACGAACTGATGCTGTACAACCGATTGAACCGATGAGGTGAACCATGACATTGGCAACAACCCTGACCCAGGTACCGGTCAAAGTAGACAACGACAAGTGCATCGCCGAGAAAGGCTGCACCGTGTGCGTGGATGTGTGCCCGCTGGATGTGCTGGCCATCGACCATGTAACAGGCAAGGCTTTCATGAAGTTTGACGAATGCTGGTATTGCCTGCCCTGTGAGACAGACTGCCCCACCAGCGCCATCCATGTTGACATTCCATTTCTGTTGCGCTGAGGCCTGCCATGAGTACTGATCTAATGGACATGCAGGCTCGCCTTGTGAGCCCAGACGCTGCGGTGCGCAGGCTGGCCGTGATTGATTTGCCATATAGCGACGAGGACGACATTGAGCTATTGCTTCAACCCATGCTGAAGGACCCGGATGCTTCGGTGCGCATGGAGGCTGTTAAAGCATTGGAAGGGTTTGAAGACCTGGAGACCGTCACCGCCTTGGCCCAATGCCTGCTGGATGCAGATGCGGAGGTTCGTGAGGCCACATCCACCGTGCTGGCGGAACTGAAAGAATCCGAATCTGCCGCACCCCTGATTCCGTTTTTGACCCATGCGGACCCAGGCGTTCGGGCTGCCGCCTTGAAGGCCGTGCGGGCCTTGCGGGTGGATGAAGCCTATGCGCCTGCACTGGGGCAGCTGAAAGACCCGGATCCTGCTGTGCGCCGTGAAGCTGTGGGCGTACTGGGTTACTTGAAGCGCACCGATGCCATTGGCCATTTGGCTGAAGTGGCAGCGCATGATCCGGATGGGGAGGTGCGGCGAATCGCAGTGGGTGCCTTGGCCTATAGCACCGAGGTAAGCGCAGTGCCGTCACTGGTGCGCGCGCTGGGTGACTCGGTCTGGATGGTGCGCGAAGAAGCGGCTGCCACGCTGGGCAAGCTGCGCATGGTGCAGGCCACCGATGAATTGATTGCCGCGCTGAAGGATGACTACTGGCAGGTGCGGGTGCGCGCGGCGCGGGCTTTGGGTTGGTTCAAGGCCTTGTCGGCACTGCCTGCTTTGGTGGAAGCCCTGACCGACACGGTGAGCAACCTGCGCAAGGAAGCGGCCATCGCATTGGGTGAAATCGGTGACACTCGGGCCATTCCTGCCCTGGAAAAAGCGCTGGACGATGCTGACCCTGATGTACGCAAGCTGGCGCGCCTGGCACTGACCAATATCACCCTTCAACACAACTCGGGAGAACGGCCATGACTTTCGTTGTGACAGAAGCCTGCATCCGCTGCAAATACACCGATTGCGTGTCGGTGTGCCCGGTGGATTGTTTTCATGAAGGGCCCAATTTTTTGGTCATCGACCCCGCTGGTTGCATTGACTGCGGCGTGTGCGTGCCCGAGTGCCCGGCCAGTGCCATTTATGAAGAAGCGGATTTGCCGGTAGACCAGCAAGCGTTTGTGGCCATCAACGCCCGACTGGCACAGCAATGGCCTGTCATCAATGCCGCCAAGGAACCACTGTCCGACGCTGAGCAATGGGCCGATGTGAAAGGAAAACTGCAGTACCTGGAAGAGGAGTGTCCACAAACCCAAGCCTGAATTGACCGTGCACATTCTTCCATTCATTCAACTGTCATCCACCACACAACGCAGTGTTCAACAACAAACGCAACACAAGGATAGTTGACATGAAACCAGGAACAGACACACGCAACGCCGCCCTGCGCGGTCTCATCAACGTCACTTCAGCCATGGTGCTGGCGTGCGCCATTCCGCTGACCGCTTGGGCCGATGTGGTCACCGTGGGTATTGGTACACAAAACACCACCACCAACACCGTCACCGGTGGTGTGGTAATCAAGGAATTGGGCCTGCTCGACAAAGAACTGGCCAAAATCCCGAAATACAAAAACACCCAGTTCAAGATCGAATGGCAGAACTTTACATCCGGGCCACCCGTGACCAATGGCATGGTGGCCAACACCTTGCAGATCGGCATGATGGGCGATTACCCCTTGCTCGTGAATGGCGCTACCTTCCAGGCCAGCAACGAAACCCGCAGCCGCTTGATTGCCATCATTGCCTACAATGCCGATGGGGCTGGCAATGGGATTGTGGTTCACAAAGACTCACCGTATTACGACCTGATGGATCTCAAGGGCAAAAAGGTGTCTGTGCCATTTGGGTCTGCAGCCCACGGCATGTTGCTCAAAGCGATGGAAGACCGTGGCTTGAAGCCCGAGGATTTTGAGCTGTCGAGCCAAAGCCCGGAGGTGGGTACATCCAGCTTGCAGGAAAAGCGCATTGATGGCCATGCAGACTTTGTGCCCTTTGCCGAGTTGCTGCCGTATCGCGGTTTTGCCCGCAAAATTTTTGACGGCGCTGAAACCCGAGTGCCGACGTTCCATGGCGTGGTGGTGCGTGAAGACTTTGCCAAAAAATACCCCGAGTTTGTGGTGGCCTATTTAAAGGCCTTGATGGAGGCCAACAATTGGGTGCGAAAAAACCCGGTACAGGCGGCTGAAAAAATCGAGCAATGGACCCGGGTTGAAAAGGAAGTGGTCTACATGTTCCTGGGCCCCGGTGGCATCCACACGCTGGACCCCACCATCAAGCCCCGCTGGGTTCAAACCGTGAAGTATGACCATGGTGTATTGAAGCGGATGGGCCGTGTGAAGGACTTTGATGCAGACGCGTGGGTGGATGAAAGTTACCTCAAGCAGGCCTTTGCGGACTTGAAGCTGGATTACGACAAGCAGAAGCTGAGCCAAAGCAATTACGAAATCAGTGGAAAGGACCCCCTGTGTGGCGGCGATATTTTGAATCCCCGACAGGCGGGCGAAGTGTGGATTGAAGGCGGTGCCATCACCGCTTACAAGTCGGCCAATTGCACCTTGGCAGCCATCAAGAAAGCAGAGAGTGCCGGCAAGAAGATTGGTGTGGCTTATGTCTACGATCAAAGCATGCGCATCAAGGTGTTTGCAGACAAGGCTTATTACGCCTTGAAAGTTGGTGGAAAGGGCGGTGCAGATATCACCCCCTTCCTGCTGAAAAAAGATGCCGAAGCCTATGCAGCCAAAGTGGGCGGAAAGGTTGGCTTGTACCCGGACGCCTTGGCACTGGCTGAGAAATAACATTCACCCACCTTGCGGAGAAATCATGATGGCGAGCATTCTTGGAATTCAGACGAAAGCTGCGAAGGAGTATGCCCCGGTGGCTGTGGTTGATGCCACCGGGGCCAATTCGGCAAGCAGTGAAAACACGCCGGCATTGGTGGCCGTGGAAGGGGGCGGCGCAAGCTCAAGCTTCAGCTTGAAAACCAGCACACCCAGTGCCCCTGTGCAAGCGCTGGGGCTGGGTGCCCGCGCGGCCATGGTCATTCGCAAGCAGATGGTGAGCGTGCTGTTGGCAGCCGTATCCATTTCTGCCCTGTTGCTGTTCTGGCACTTGGCCACCCTTTACAAGTGGAACTTCTACATTCGCTTCACCAATGTGCCATCGCCTGAAGCCGTGTTCACCAACTTTGTCAGCATGGCGGGTGACCACCGGTTTCAAACCAACATTGGCATGAGCGTGAAGCGCATTCTGGAAGGCTTTGCGATTGCAACGCTGCTTGGGGTGATGTTGGGCTTGGTGTGCGGTCGTTTCAAAATACTCCGGGGTTTGTTGTTTCCAGCGCTTGAAGTTTTGCGGCCCATTCCCGCCATTGCCTGGGTACCCATCTCGATCATGTTGTGGCCCACCACCGAAACCAGCATTGTGTTCATCACGTTCATTGGTGCGTTCTTTCCCATCTTCATGAACACCATGGCGGGTGTGAAGGGAGTCGACCCGGTGTTGCTGCGTGCTGCACAGGCGTTGGGGGCCAGCGAGTTCACGGTGCTGACCAAGGTGGTGTTGCCAGCGGCATTGCCCAGCGTGTTCACCGGTTTGGCCGTGGGCATGGGTGTGGCCTGGGTGTCGCTGATCGCTGCGGAAATGATTTCCGGCCAGTTCGGCGTGGGCTACTTCACCTGGGAGGCCTATTCCTTGATTGAGTATCCCAACATTGTGTTGGGCATGGTGGTGATCGGGGTACTGGGCCTGTTGTGCAGTGGCGCGATTGTGTGGGTGTCGCGACTGTTGATGCCCTGGGTGAGTCTGGCTGGAAAAGGGAGTGAGCGATGAATGCACGAGATGAATCATTGGCCACAGGCCACATTGACCTGCAGCATATTCAGGTGACCTTCACCCAACAAGGCAGCCAGTTCACGGCGGTATCGGATGTGTCGCTGCATGTTGAACCTGGCGAATTCGTGTCCGTGGTGGGCCCATCCGGGTGTGGAAAGTCCACCTTGCTCAACATTGTGGCGGGTTTTCTCAAGCCCGATTCCGGTGTGGTCACCATGGATGGAAAATCCATTGCCGGGCCATCCGCCGAGCGGGGCGTGGTGTTTCAGCAGTATTCGCTCTTTCCCTGGTTGAAGGTTCGCGAAAACGTGGAGTTTGGTTTGAAGCTTCAGGGGATGTCGCGTCATGAACGTGAAACCAAAGCCCGCACGCTGTTGGGCTTGGCCGGTTTGCTGCCCTTTGAGAACCATTACCCGGACCAGTTGTCGGGTGGCATGAAGCAACGCGTGGGCATTGTTCGGGCACTGGCCACCGGCCCCCGGGTATTGTTGATGGACGAACCGTTTGGTGCGCTGGATTCGCAAACCCGGGTGGTGATGCAGGAAATTCTGACCCACATGTGGCAGCAGTGGAAAATCTCAGTGCTCTTCATTACCCATGACATCGAAGAAGCCATTTTTCTGTCCGATCGGGTGTATGTCATGACTGCCCGACCCGGGCGAATCAAGGCTGAAATACCGGTGGATTTGCCGCGCCCGCGAACCCCGACCATGACGGCCTCGCCCGTGTTCACCGCGTTGCACCGTCAACTCAAGAGCCTGATTCGGGAAGAAAGCCTGGCTGCCATGGGCGGAGAGCTGGATGCCAACAGTTTGTCGGCCAGCTGGCATTTGGGCCAGGAGGGTGTGGAGGCTTTGCGATGAACGGGTTTCACAACCTGCCGCCCACCAAGGTGGTCAATCACCAGCAAGCGGGTTTCCTGAGCTTGAGCTGGGGCGACGGTACACAAAGCGACATACCGCATGCACTGATTCGTCAGGCCTGCCGTTGTTCTGAATGTATCGCGCTACAACGATCGGGCTCACGGCTTGAGCCCGAGCACAGGGTGCGTATACAGCAACTGGATGTGGTGGGTCACTATGCACTCACCTTTACATTTGATGATGGACATCAGCGGGGCATTTACCCTTGGGCCTATCTCCATGAGCTGGCCGAGTGCACAAGCCTTGCATACACCGGAGAAACACCATGAGCAGTTTAGCCAAAGAAACCGTGCTGGAAGTGCACCACTGGAATGAGTCCTTGTTCAGCTTTAAAACATCGCGCAACCCGGGCTTGCGGTTTCGCAACGGGCATTTCGTGATGATTGGTCTGGAACAGGATGGCAAACCGCTGTTGCGGGCCTACAGCATTGCCAGTGCCAATTACGAAGAGCATTTGGAATTTTTGAGCATCAAGGTACCCGATGGGCCTTTAACGTCCAAATTGCAGCATTTAAAGCCCGGTGACCAATTGATTGTGGGCCAAAAGCCAGTGGGCACGCTGGTGATTGACGACCTTAATGACGGTCGAAACCTGTATTTGCTGGCAACGGGCACTGGTTTGGCCCCGTTCATGAGCATCATTCGCGACCCCGACACCTATGAGCGTTTTGACAAAGTGGTGCTGATCCACGGGGTGAGAACAGTCAGTGAATTGGCGTACTCAGACTTTATTCAGCAAGAGTTGCCTCGGCAGGAGTTTATCGGCGAGCTGGTGCAGGAGCGGCTGCTGTACTACCCCACGGTGACCCGGGAGCCCTACAGAAACCGTGGCCGCCTGACCGACCTCATCGTGAGTGGCAAGCTGTTTGACGACCTGAAGCTGGATGGCTTGGACGCAGCGAAAGACCGCGCCATGATCTGTGGCAGTCCGAGCATGCTGACCGACAGTTGCCGCATTCTGGATGAGCGTGGGTTCAAGATCAGCCCCCGGCAAGGCGAGCGGGGCGATTATGTGATTGAGCGGGCTTTTGTGGAAAAATGAGGTGGAAAAATGAGTTTGAGAAATAAGGCCGATCAAGGGGCTGACAGGAAGGTGCGCAGGCTGGGTATGTCACTGGAGACCACTTCATCAACCCGCCACTGCCCATCTTCCTGAATAAAGTGTAGAAGAATCGGCGTGGTGGGTGATTGGTCTTGCCACGCAATTTGAAGCGTCAACCACTGAGAAGGTTTACCGTCTGCATCTGCAATGGTCACGCTTTGAATGGCACCGGTGTCCTGGCAGTTGCACAGCGGTTCAAAGTCCAGTCGTCCGACTTCGCCTGGGCCCGCCGACGTTTGATCTTTTTTGATCAGCACGCGAAGGGCTTTGGAATAGACGACGTCTGTACGGTTGATGCTGGAATCCGCTGATTGGGCTGACAAATACGTATCTACCAGCGCCTGCGCCTGTTCCTGGGGTGTTGAAGGCGAGCAAGCCCCCAACCCCAACATTGCGTAAAGCGCCCAGCGCGGATGGCTGGGCTTGAACGGTGCCACCAAGCTTATTTGCCCAAATAGCTGCAGCAGTAGTCGGTGGGGGTTTTCACCTTCAACTGGAACTTGGCATCGGCTGGCACTTCAAAGGACTGGCCGCCCTGAATGGCTTGCCAGCCTGTACCGGGCAGGCACACGTCCAGTTCGCCGGCCAGAATTTCCATGATTTCTTTTTCAGACGTACCGAACTCGTACTCACCGGGCAGCATCAGGCCCAGGGTTTTTTTGCTGCCATCGGCAAACAGCACGGTGCGGCTGCTCACTTTGCCGTCAAAGTAGATGTTGGCGGCTTTGACCACGGTCACGTTTTCAAATTGGCTCATGTTGCAATCCTGTGTGTGCATTTAGAATGGCGAAATGATGCCTGAAAATTCAGGCCACAACACACAGACCTGAACAATTCAGGCGGGAGCTTTCGCACCATGGGCTTAGTCCGGCAAATTCAATCGGTCGTGCACGCAGACTGGGGCTTGCTGCGTCGCTATCCCCGTCTTCGGTTGTCCGCGTTTGGGGTGTGCTTCATCCCCGCCCTGTACGCCACCATCTACATTTCCAGCATGTGGGACCCCGAGTCCAAAGCGCCGCAGTTGCCAGTGCTGATTGTGAATCATGATGCAGGCACAGCCTACAAAGGCGAGGCCATCCATGTGGGCCAATCGCTGACCGACAAACTGCAGGCCGACCGTAAATTGGGTTTCGTCCTTCAACCCGATGAGCAAAAGGCACGTGCCATGGTTCGCGACGGTGAGGTGGATTTTGCACTCATCATTCCAGAAAACTTCAGTGCCGAGGCGGTGGGTGCCAGCCGCAGCGGTGCAGGTGAGCTGGTGGTGTTTACTTCTGAAGGCAACAACTACACGGGTGCCAATGTGGCGAAAAAATTTGCGCCCGAGGTGTCGCGACGCCTGAATGAGCTGTTGAATGAACGGCGCTGGACCAAGGTGTCTGAGATTGCCGCCGATTCAGAAATCAAGGTGGCCAAGTTGAAAGAGGGGGTGAGCGCTCTCAATGCCGGTGCAGCCCGCTTGAAAGAAGGTTTGGAAAAAGCTTCTGAGGGTTCCACCCAACTGAATGCGGGTTTGGGCAAAGCGCGGGATGCTGGTGTGAAAATCAGCGCGGGTGCTGGCCAGTTGAGGGATTCAGGCTTGAAGATCACCGAGGGCATGAAGCAATTGGGCGGTGGCATTGCCCAAATGAATGCCAAACTGCCTGCGGATACGGACCTTGCCGCGTTGAAAGATGGCGCCACCCAAGTGGCCGAGGGTAACGCCCAATTGAGCCAAGGCTTGGGCGAGTTGAAGGCCGGCTCGGTTCGGTTAACCGATGGGCTGACCGAACTCAAAACCAAAACCGCCAGCATTCCGTTTTTTGGCACCAAGGTGTCCAACGGCGCAGCGCAACTGGAGGAGGGCTCCATTAAACTGGGCAATGGCTTGAGCAAGGCCAAGGGGGGCAGTGACACCCTGGCCGATGGAAGTGCCCGTGTGCGTGATGGGGTGGTGAAGCTGTCCGATGGCATGGGCCAATTGGCGGGCGGTATTCGCACCATGCACAGCAAAATGCCCGCCGCCAGCGACCTGGACCGCTACGGCGATGGGCTGACCACCCTCGCCGGTGCAACTGGGCAACTGTCGCAAGGCTTGAATCGCCTGGAAGAGGGCTCAGGCAAGCTCGACAATGGCCTGGCTCAATTGGCCGATGGGGCAGGGCAGTTGTCCAACGGCCTGAACCTGCTTGACGAAGCGGTGCCTTCCAAGCTCAACATTCCCAATATCAACCCGGCGGGTTTTTCATCCACCGTGCAAACAAGGGTGGAAGTGGCTGCACCAGTGCAAAACAATGGCAGTGCATTCGGTTCCAACTTCATTCCGCTGTCATTGTGGGTGGGGGCGGTCATGACCTCCTTCCTGTTTCACTACCGCAAGTTGCCCTTGAGTTTGGCCCACCACGGCAACTGGTCCAAGTGCATCGGTAAAATGCTGATTCCGTCTTTCATTGTGGCTGGGCAGGTGGTCATCATGCTGTTGACAGTGGGCCTGCTGCTGGGTATTTCCATTGCACATCCGGTGTTGCTCACCATCACGCTGTTCACCGCATCGATTGTGTTTGTCAGCATTGTGATGGCCTTGGTGCGCTGGCTGGGGGACACCGGCAAGGTCATGGCGGTGCTGTTCCTGATTTTGCAACTCAGTTCATCGGGCGCTATTGTGCCCATTCAATTGAGTGGTGAGCTGTTTCAATTGCTGCACCCTTACCTGCCATTTACCTGGGTGGTGAAGGCCACCAAGGTGGCCCTGTTTGATGCCTTTGACGGACAGTGGTTGTGGATGTACGCCCACATGCTGCTCACGCCCTTGGTGTTGTGGCCGATCGCCACGTACACCGGGCGGTGGGTACACGTACCCGATGAGCAGTATGTACCCGCGCTGGACGTCACATAAGGACGCCAGTCACGCATTCACCTGTACAGTGCGCGAATGTCGTCGCTCTGGATGGGCAAGCCATCCCGGGTTGTAAATTTCCGTGCACTGGCAAAGTGGAAGCTCATGCGTTGAGCCCACTGGGCATCGTCCAGCAAGCGTTGGTCAGCACTGTCATAACCCGGTTCGCCGGGGTTCTTCAGGAAGCGGTCCATCCAGGCCAGCGTGTAGTGCAACATCATGGGCTTTGCCCAACCACCGACACAAGCGTTGTTCTCAATCTTTGGGCACCAGGAGCTGGCCGGCAGGACTGGGCCTGGCGAATAGTCCAGGTGGGTTGTGCCAGCGATCGTGACCTGCATCACCGGAACGTTGGCGGCACTCCATTGTTTGAAGCCGCCCAGATGTTCATCCCGGGCGGGGTTGCGCACGAACGGAACGGGTGTGAAGCCGTACTCGGAGGTAAAGCCCAAAGCTGGCACACGGGCGCTCACTGGTGGTGCGCCTGCCGGGCCAGTCAAAGGGTTTTGTACAGGCAGGGCCGATGCACCACCGGTGGGTGCCAGGCTGGTGAGCGTGGCCGAATTGGGCGCAGTGCGTGAGCCCAGTGCATCCCAAGCCACCACGGCCTTCACGGGGTTCAACCGGGTCAACAAACCAGGCCAGGGCAGCGAGTCGGCTGCGCCATAACTTTGCACCCAGGTCACGCCACCGGCCCCATAGGAGTGCCCTGCGATGCCAATACGGTCTTCATCCACGTTGGCATTGAAAGGATTGAACGACGCTGTTTTGGTGGGGTAGGTGCCTTTGCAGGTGGCCTCATGGGGATAAGGTTTGCCGGGGCTGGACAACAAGAAGTCGATGTCATTCACCAGGCCCTGGAAAAACACGGCACCATTGAAGTTGCCGCCTTGTTCACCAGTGGGGGTGGATGCATCCGACAGGCCTTGTCCGCGTGGATCGTTCGTCAGCACCACATAACCGGCCCGCACAAAGGCCTGCACCGCCCACCAATAAAGTTGTTCGCTGGCCTGCACAGAACCGTTCTTCACCACAATGGCAGGCAATCGCTTCCCGCCTGAGTTGCGGGGCCGCCAAACGTGGCCTGAAATGCGTGCACAGCCTTGGTCGTAATACACCACTGGGAGAACTTCAGCTTCCTGCTCGTAGAAAGTTTTGCCGTCGGGTCCATCGACATTGGGGTAACGGAATGGGTCTCCCACGCAGGGGCCAAAGCCAGCTGCACACAGGGGCGTTACCCCGGTATTGCCAAACGCCGGTGGCAATATCCAGCTGGGGTCGCTCATGGAACGCTGCAGCAGGTTTTGAAGGTTGGCCTGGTTTTGGGTTTGAAGCTGTTGCAAAAAAGCCGGGTTCAGTTGTTCCCGGTTGGCCTCGAGCGTGTGGGCCACGTTGGTGGCTTCGCACTGGGCAAACAGGGTGGAAGGGTAGGCCGCATCATCGCAGCTCAAATCCAGCTTCAGGTTCTGGTTGGCTGGGTTGACCTGGCTTCCGTTGGCAGCGCTGTTTGCAGGGGTGGTGCGCGTCGCTGAGGGGCTTTGTGAATCTCCACCGCAGCCAGCCAGTGTCAATAAGGCCGCAAGTAATACAACGGTTGATGCAATCTGGATATTTAAATGCGGGCGAAAGGTCGGCATGGTGTGCTGCAAACAAAGGTGACCTAGTGTTACTTTGCACATGCCAAAAAAGATTCATAAACAACCCGACCCACAAGGTCGGGTTTTTCGGCATGTTTATCGAATGCGTTTGATTGAACGTCCAATCAGAAAATGCATCGATTGAACGTTCATGGTTTTCATAAAGCCCGTTTTTTGTTCCATCTGTTGGAAAGCTTGCGCTTTGAACGTCAGCACTGGCTGTTCCAACTCGTTGTCACTGATGGTCCCGTAGGGCCCTAGGCAATCGTCTTGTTCAGAACCGTCGGTATCCGTGTTGGAAACGCTAAACGGTAATGTACCGATTATTTTTACCTTGCCTTGTTTTATTCCGACAATGAGTGTGCCATAGCAGCTGGCCTCATCTCGATGGTCAATAACCAGAATTTCATTCCAATGGCTTTTGCTCTGTGGTGCTCTTACAAAGCCGCGAATCGCGCCAGATTCCGCATCCCCCAAGTTTTGAATATTGTGAACAAGATTTTGGTTTGTCGGGATTTCGCTGGTATAAATTGCCAAGGAATCATAGGGCGATTTCCTGCAGAGCCCAACTTTCAGAGGGCTGCTCACACTGCTGTAAACAGATGAACAGTTCAATCCGTCCAAATTAAATGTGGAAACAGTTTCGGGGTTTGTGTCTTGCCAGGTTGCTGAAAAGCCAGGGGTCGAGCCTCCAAAAATGGTTAAACCAAAGCAAATGTTCAGCAGAGCGAATTGGCGGTAATGTGGTCTCACCCTGCAACTCCGATATTGAGTGGACAGAAGCCGAACGCCTGGATCGGGTCGATTCGATCTTGCAAGCCCAAGCGTGGATGTGCTGTTTCCCGTATTTCAAAGTGTAGATGTTGATCCTGTAGTGCTTGGCTTTTTGCGTTCCCTGTATCGCCTGTGACACCCAGTAATTGATTCGAAGCGATCACATCACCTGTTTTCACGTAAACCTGACTGAGGTGCGCATAGAAAGCATAGAGCGTTTGACCTGCATAAGAAAAACTGTGACAGAGCTGAAGGCCATAATCCCCCCTTTGCACAACAAATTCCACCTTTCCTGCTGCGATCGCGAAAAAGGGCGTTCCTATTCTGGCCTCGAAATCCCATCCTTGATGAGGACGCATCTGCCCTGTGGCGGTTTTCCTCACCATGCCGAACGTATTGTTGATTTTTCCACGTCGGATTTTGTTTAGGGACAAGGGCCAAAATAGACTCTTGAAATCCACTGCCATAAAATCTCCTTGAAAAGATTCGTGACATTAACATTGACGGAATCCGGGTGAGAAATTTTGAACCGCCCCTACGCCAAATCTGGTTAATATTGACACGCGATGTTATTTTTGCCTCTCGCTGACAACCCCATACTCAGCAGTCCAATATGCCGATACCTCCGTACCAAGACATCTTTGTCCCGTTGCTGAACAAAGCCGCTGACGGCGAGATTCACACCATTTCCGAATTACTTGACCCGCTTGCGGACCACTTTCAATTGACGCCAGAGGAAAGGGAGGAGCTTCTTCCAAGCGGAAAGCAGGCGATTTTTCACAACCGCTTGGCATGGGCCAAGACATACCTCGCAAAAGCCCTGGTGATTGAGTCCGTTGGTCGTGGAAAATTTCGAATTACAGAAAGGGGCAAAGCCCTGCACGCTCGGGGACTCAAGCAAATCACATCGCAAGTCCTGCGGGAGTACGAGGAATTCAGAGAGTTTTCTGGCGGTGGAGATGCGCGCGACCAGGCGCCAAACGACACTCAAGTAGAAAAAGGGGTGCAAACGCCTGAAGAGATTTTGGCCAAGGCATACCAGAATATGAGAGCGCAGCTTGCTGGTTTGCTCATCCAAAATGTGATGAGCTGTTCACCTTCATTTTTTGAAAACCTGGTGTTGGACTTGCTGTTGGCGATGGGGTACGGTGGTTCAAGGCGGGAGGCAGCTACCGCTGTTGGGCGTTCCTCTGACGGTGGTATTGATGGAATCATCAATGAAGACCGACTTGGTTTGGATGCTGTTTACATCCAAGCAAAACGATGGCAAGGCAGTGTGGGTAGTCCTGTGGTCAGAGATTTTGTTGGTAGCCTGGTTGGTCACTCCGCAAACAAAGGGGTACTCATCACAACATCTCACTTCACCTCTGAAGCAAAACAGTTTGCAGCCAAGGTGCCGCAGAAAGTGGTATTGATTGACGGCCCGAAACTTGCGGAGCTGATGATTGATTTTGGTGTTGGTGTGCAGGTAGAAGAAACCTACATTCATAAGCGCATTGATGAAGGCTACTTCGATGGTGAATAGTGGCGTGCGTCACTCAACCACAGCCCTCAGGTGTATGTTTTGAAAGTGCTTACCTGGAATTGCAACGGCGCCTTCCGGAAAAAGTTTGATGCTTTGGCTGCATTCGATGTGGATTTACTTGTCGTACAAGAATGCGAAGACCCTGCTCGTGCAACCGACAGGAACTACAACGAGTTCTCCCAAAACTATCTTTGGTCTGGCCCAACCAAAAACAAAGGGCTTGGGGTTTTTGCAAAGCCCAATATCAAAATCGAACAAGTTCACATGGATTTGGACCCATTGGAGTTATTTCTCCCGGTAAGAGTGAACGGAGAATGGCCACTGCTTGCGGTTTGGACTCGGCATGCAAACTCTCCAAACTTCAGGTACATCGGTCAATTGTGGAAACTGCTTCAACGCGACAAATCCTTTCTGAACCACCCAGGTGCTGGACTGATTGGAGACTTGAACAGCAACAAACGCTGGGATGAATGGGACAGGTGGTGGAATCACTCGGATGTGGTTAGGGAGCTGAGTGACCTAGGGTTGGAAAGTGCATATCACAGACACTTCCAAGAAGAGCAAGGGGCTGAGAGCCGTCCCACGCTTTACCTCCAACGCAACCTAGCCAAGGCTTATCACATAGACTATGGATTCTTCGGACCGGAATGGTTCGTTAGGAAAGTCGAAGTTGGAGAGGCGCACGAGTGGTTAGAAATCAGTGACCACATGCCCGTGGTGTTTGAGCTGGAACGAAATGCCCATTTCAATAAAAAAACCCGGCCTTGTGGGCCGGGTTTTTCGTGTCACGACAAGCGCCCGGTGGGGCGCCCACCAACTAAGCGTTAAGCAGCGGCTTTGACCTTCAGGCGCCAGGCGTGCAGCAGGGGTTCGGTGTAGCCAGCCGGCTGCTCCAAGCCCTTGAACACCAGGTCACATGCAGCTTTAAAGGCAGCGCTGTTGTCAAAATTGCCGGCCATGGGCTTGTACAGTGGGTCTCCGGCGTTTTGCTGGTCTACCACGGCGGCCATGCGCTTCATGGTTTCCATCACTTGGGCCTCAGAAACGATCCCATGGTGAATCCAGTTGGCAATGTGCTGGCTGGAAATGCGCAGTGTGGCGCGGTCTTCCATCAGGCCCACGTTGTTGATGTCGGGCACCTTGGAGCAACCCACACCCTGGTCCACCCAGCGAACCACATAACCCAAAATACCCTGGGCATTGTTGTCCAGCTCTTGCTGCTTTTCAGCCGCGGACCAGTTGGTGTTGGTGGCCACGGGCACCTGCAACAGGTTGGCCAGAATGCCTGGGCGCTCTGCGTCGGCATCGATTTTTTCCAATTCGGCCTGAACGGCTGCAACGCTCACTTGGTGATAGTGCAGGGCGTGCAAGGTGGCCGCTGTTGGGCTGGGCACCCAGGCGGTGTTTGCACCGGCCTTGGGGTGACCAATCTTCTGCTCCAGCATGGCTTTCATCAGGTCTGGCATGGCCCACATGCCCTTGCCGATTTGCGCTCGGCCTTTCAGGCCACAGCTCAAACCCACCAGCACATTGTTCTTTTCGTAAGCCGCAATCCAAGCGGAGCTCTTCATGTCAGCTTTGCGGATCATGGCACCGGCCTGCATGGCGGTGTGCATTTCGTCGCCAGTGCGGTCCAGGAAACCGGTGTTGATGAATGCCACACGGCTTGCAGCCGCAGCGATACAAGCCTTCAGGTTGACGGAGGTGCGGCGTTCTTCGTCCATGATGCCCAGCTTGACGGTGCTGTCGGCCAGGCCCAGCAGTTTTTCAACATGGCTGAATAGTTCAGCAGCAAAACCCACTTCCTTGGGGCCGTGCATTTTGGGCTTCACAATGTAAACCGAACCTTTGCGGCTGTTGCGGATGCCATTGGCACCGTTGCCTTTCAAATCGTGCAGGGCGATGGTGGTGGTGATCACCGCGTCCATGATGCCCTCGGGGATTTCCTTGTCGCCATCGTACAAAATAGCGGGGTTGGTCATCAGGTGGCCCACGTTGCGCAGGAACAGCAGCGAGCGACCATGCATGGTCACAGGCTCACCGTTTGCACCGGTGTACTTGCGGTCACCATTCAGGCCACGGGTGAACGTTTTTCCACCTTTGCTGACCGATTCAGTGAGCGTACCCTTCAGAATGCCCAGCCAGTTGCTGTACGCCACCACTTTGTCGTCGGCGTCCACTGCGGCAACCGAGTCTTCCAAATCTAGAATGGTGGACAGCGCAGCTTCCATCACCACATCGGCCACACCAGCGGCGTCGGATGCACCAATGGGGGTGTTGCGGTTGATGATGATGTCGGAGTGGATGCCATTGTTTTTCAACAGCACTGACGACGGGGTGGCTGCATCGCCCTGATAACCCACGAATTGGGCCGGATTGGCCAGGGTTGCCACGCCGCCGTTTTTCTGGGCTACTTTCAGTGCGCCGCCTTCAACGGTATAACCGGCTGCATCTTTGTGGCTACCGCCCTGCAGCGGGAAGGATTGGTCCAGGAAGTTGCGGGCGAACTCAATCACCTTCGCGCCTCGCACGGGGTTGTAACCACCCGCGCGATCTGCACCGCCTTCTTCGGAAATCACATCGGTGCCATACAGTGCGTCGTACAGGCTGCCCCAACGCGCGTTGGCGGCGTTCAGTGCATAACGGGCATTCAGAATGGGCACCACCAGTTGGGGGCCAGCCTGGGTGGCCAGTTCGTCGTCCACGTTGGTGGTGGTGGCTTTCACGTTGGCGGGTTGCTCAACCAGGTAGCCGATTTTCTTGAGGAATTCCTGGTAAGCGGCCATGTCACCGATGGGGCCGGGATTGGCTTTGTGCCAGGCATCCATCTCGAGCTGGATACGATCGCGTTCGGCCAACAGGGCAATGTTCTTGGGGGCGAGTTCTTTGACGATGGCGTCAAAACCAGACCAAAATTGGGCAGCCTCAATGCCTGTACCGGGCAACACTTGCTCGTTCACAAAGTTGTACAGGTTGGTGGCCACTTTCAGGCCATGAACGGTGGTGCGTTCTGTCATGTCTAGAACCTCAGCAATGGATCGAATAGGGCGCACCCGGTAAAGCCCAGGGCTAAGCGCCGAAACCGAGTATTGTAAAGGAAACTAAGGGGTCACTCGAATGGGGGCTAACCAGAACAGCCCCCGAGTGAAGACCCCGGGTACTTAAGCCATGGCCAAGCGGGGGCTGGGAACCTCGGCAACCAGGGCCTGAAGGCGCTTGCGCTGGGCTTTCATCTGGCGTTCCAAAGCCTTGAATCGGGCTTTGTAGGTTTTCATCGTGTCGCCATTCTTGAACGAGTTTTTGGTGTCTTCATACCAGGCTTCTTTCAGTTTCGCCCAATCCTGCAGGGCTTTGCTGAAATGGTCATATTCCAGGCTGAGGCGCTCTTTGAAGGCTTCCAGCTGGACTTGAACCGTGGAAGGCTGGGCGTCGAGCTTTTCCTGGGCCCGCTTGAACTGCATGCTGGCACGGGCTTTTTCAATGGCAAACTTGGGGCAACGCTTCAGGTTTTTCGTCAAACCCACCCAGGACAAGCTGGCGATCAGCCACTTTGTGGCGTCCAGTTGGTACCAACGCACGCCATTGCGGTAGTCGTACTGAAACAGATGGTGGTAATTGTGATACCCCTCGCCGTAGGTGAAGATGGCCAACAGGTCATTGTCGCGGGCGGTATTGTCGTCGGTGTACGGACGACGACCCCAAATGTGCGCCAGCGAGTTGATGAAGAATGTGGTTTGGTGGGACCACACCAGGCGCAGCAAGCCGCTCAGCAGCAACACGCCCCACACATCGCCTGCCAGAAAACCGATCAACAGCGGAATGCCCAGATTGGTGCCCCAAGCCAGCGCGTAGTAGTGCTTGTGCTGGAACATCACCAGTGGGTCTTTCAGCAGGTCCGGTGCATTGCTGAAGTTGTCCGCGCCCGATTCATATCGCTTCAACATCCAGCCCATGTGTGAAAACCAGAAGCCCCGCTTGGCTGAATACGGATCATGCTCAGGGTCGTCCACATGGCGGTGGTGAGTGCGGTGGCCCGATGCCCAAATCAAAATGCTGTTTTGCAATGTCATGCTGCCGAACACCATGAACACCAGGCGAACCAGCCAGTGGGCTTCATAGGTGCGGTGTGCCCACAGGCGGTGGTAACCACCCGTGATGGACATGCCATTCAGAATCGCCAACACCACGAAGCTCACCCAAGCGGTTGTGGAGAAGTCGTGAAACCAGGCGTATGCAGGAATGACGGTGAGGGCGGCAATGGCTGTACCAAACAGCACAATGATGGCAGCCCAGTTCTTGGGGCTGTTGGGGTCAACGCGTGTGGTCATGGAGATGTTCGTCATGAATGTTGAAAGATCAGACCGAATCATACGGATTTCCCGTGACATTCATCGGACAAACACCTCAAATAATTGGCCTCAATTGCCAGAAACCAACATTTGAATCCAAAAAGGGCAATGGGTGGCTCACCGACAGACCCGTCTACGCATTGGAAATTTGGGTTAACATTCTCGTGTTATTTACATAGTGACCATATGTCGAGTCATCCAATTTATCTGGGCTACTACAACAGCCCATGGCCAGCAGAGGACGCCGGCCCCACACGCCTGCAGAACTGGGCTGGATTTGGCTGGCTTCCAAATACCCGGTTAAACCTGACCCATCGTCGCTCCCAACTCTCAACCATGGTGGTGTTGGGTGACCCGGGCGAGGTTTTTCTGTTGACGCACACGGCCCTGCGGGCCAAGTTTGGGATGCCCACCACTGCCCGGGTGGAGCAGATTGACCCGTTGACACTGAAGACCATCCGTCAATCTCCGCGCTTGCCCGGTGGCCCCATGTGGCCGGGTGGTCTGGCTGTGTTGGCCACTGGAAACATTCTGGTGGTCTACGGTCGCCATGCGCACTTGCTCAACCGCCAGTTGCAAGTGATTGCCCATCGCGAGTTGATGCTCAACGAGCCGCACAATTCCTTCGTGGTGCTGGACAACGGCTGGATTGTGACCAAAAACCTGTCGCAAACCACGAATGCCTGTCTTCAGGTGTTGCATCCGGACAATTTGGCACCAGTGTGTCCACCCATCCAGTGTCTCGAGCCTTCCATTGCGCGGCTTGGTGCCACTGGCAACACCGTGTATGTGGTGGGTATGCAGCACCTGTACCGCTACATTCTCAATCAAGAGGCTCAGGGTTTGAGCCTGGACAAGGACTGGATTCCAGACTACATGGGCAATTCCCGAAACAGCTTTGGATGGGACATGGTGCTGGACGGCCATTCGGCGTGGTTAATGGACAATGGCCACCACCGCTACCTGTACACGATGGTGGGGGCCGGTGTGTCACCCACGGCCAATCGGTTGGTGCGGGTGTCGTTGAATGACCCCCAGCAGGTGTGGCGCAGTGAAGTGTCCGGTTTGATCGGGGGCAGCGTCACCAATCCGCCGCTGGTGAGCCCGCTTCACCGAGTGGTGTTGGCCTACGACTCGGCCAACAAAGTATTAAAAGCCTGGCGCTTCCATGTGGATACACAGACTGAACCGTCGCTGTTGTGGAGCAAAAGCGGCTTTGCTTGCGCCAGCCACATGGTGCTCATGGACCGGTCGGGCGTGGTGTGGATCAATGATTACCAATGGTTCACTGAGTCTGTTGTGGCGCTCGATCTACAGAGTGGTCAGGAGTTGGCGCGCATCAAAACGCCTGGCCACATGCAAGGCGTTGTTTTTCCATGTCCCGGTTGGAATCGGGATATTTATTGGGTTTCCATGGACCAGGTGTGTCGGGTTGCCTTGGGATAGCCGTAACCAAAACCCGGCAAAAAGAACCCGGTGAGCCCGCGCCAATCGGCAGTGCTCACCGGGCCAGGGTGGTCAAATGCTGGGGTGCAACAAGTGATTCAAGTCCAGTGCGCCGCCCAAGGGCGAACCGGCTGACGCCGAAGATGCGATCGAGGTCAACTGGCCCACCACAGGCAGAGGCGACATGGCCGAGGTGGCCTCTGCACCACCGGCACCCGTCAACACGCCGGTAAGCGATGACACCACATCACCCAACACGGGAATGCCATTGAGCGCGCCCCCGCCCAGCAGTCCAGACAATCCATCCAGTCCGCCCGTATGGGCCAGCGTATCGGTGCTGATCAATTCAGGCGTTGCCACACCTGAGGTCCCCAACAGGTCGGCAACCAAGTGCGCCAATGGCTCCGCGGGTGTCCCCGCAGCCAAACCATCGATGTTGTCAGCCACGAGATGGAGCCCACCCACCAAGCCACCGCTCAGCTGTTCGACTGGAATCGCATCACCACCATTGAGAACCAGGCTGAGCGCATCGCCCAAAGGTGCCAGTGGTGTGCTGGACACAGCCCCATCCAAACCCATGCCCAATCCTGAGGCGATGCCCGCAAGTCCGCCATCGTTACCGCCTGTGATGATGGCGTGAAGAATGTCGGCTGCATCTCCAATCACGGGTACGCCATCTGTTGAATTGGCAAATTGATCACTCAAATTCAATAGTGTATTGGTGACACCGCCCACGGACAGGCCAATCAGGCTGTCGCTCCCGCCGTTGCCAGCCAGCACGTCGGTCACGGTATCTACCAGGGTTCCCACCACTGGAACCGGCGCGGTGAGTGCATCCAGATGTTCACTCAGATTCTCAACCGTGGCGGTTAAACCGCCCGCAGTATCCGCTGGCGTTATGATCGGGTCGGCCGTTTGTGGACTGTCCACTGGGGTGTTTGACCCACCATTGTCGCTGAGCGCCACAAAAGCCGCAGCCGCGCCTGCAGCGGGAAACAGCAGACCGCCACCAGCGCCGGCCAGCAAGCCTGCACCCACCAGACCGGTCATGCCATCTGCACCTTCATCGCCGGCAATGACGGCGGCTGGATTTTCTCCGGTCATGTCTTGGGTCAGGGCCAAGTCACCCACATTCTCAGGGCTGACGCGTTGTACCACCACGTGGCCATCCTGACCCGACCTGCGTTCCAGATTCAACTGGGCTTCAGCACCGCTGGACACTTCCAGCATGGATGCAATTTGGCCGATAGTCCCTGGAATGCTAACCATGGCGATCGAACTGGGCGTTGATCTCAGCACATCGCCGCTGCGAATTTCCATGCCGCTGGTCAGTTGCATGGGGGGGTGGCCTTCACGAACCAGGGTGACGTTGCCCCGAACGTCCGACGCTTGCGCGATGCTGCTTTGTGTACCGATATTTGTTGTCATTGTTTTTATTCCGTTAGAAACATTACCTATTTTTGGTTAATCATTTGTAGGTAAAACGCTGACATGTTATCGGAGGTAATTACTACAATCAAGTGAGTGTGTAAAATTTTTTAATTCATTGATTGTTGGAGATTTTCAGTGGCTTCAGCCGCTGATGGCAGCTCATGATCGGACGTGCGTGCCCACCAGGTCGCCCATGTTGAGTCGACGCAAGCCGGGTGCCTTTCGGTCTGTGACCAACACCACCAGCAAGGTCACCACGCCACCAGCCACAATCGATGGAACCAGCCCCAGTGCACTGGCTGCCATGCCCGACTCGAATGCACCGAGCTCATTGGAAGAGCCAATAAAAATGCCGTTGATGGCCGAGACGCGACCTCGCATGTCGTCGGGTGTACTCAACTGCAGAATGGTGGATCGCACCACCACGGAGACGCCATCAAAGGCGCCGGACAAGAGCAGACATGCGAAAGCCATGTGCACCGAAGTCGACAAACCAAACCCGATGATGCACACACCAAACCCGGCTACACACCACAGCAGGATGGCACCGGCGTTGCGATCAACGGTGAAGCGTGCCAACGCCACACCCACCACGGTGGAACCGATGGCTGGTGCAGCCCTGAGCAAGCCCAGCATGGTTGGGTCGCCTTGTAGTACCTCGGCAATAAAAGCGGGCAGAATGGACACAGCTCCACCAAACAACACGGCAAACATGTCCAACGACAAAGCCGCCAGAATGATGTTGTGGCCAAAGACAAATTTCAGGCCTTCTCGAATGCTGCTCAACACCGGGGCAGGTGTTGCCTGCGGCAGATCGTAAACGGTTTTCATGAAACAGCAGGCCAGCAGGGACAAAGCCGCCAATGCGGCTGCCAGGCCATAGGCTGCGGTCACGCCTAAACCGGCAATCACCAAGCCACTGGCCGCAGGCCCCAACACGAGGCAGGCCTGGAAGGCGGTGGCGCTGACCGCACTGCCGCGGGCATACAATTCACGGGGCAGAACCGATGCCATCAAGGCTTGGTACAAGGGCCGCACAAACGCCCGACTGAGGCCGCCCACCCCCACAGCGCCATACAGAAACGCCACCGTCCAACTGTGCGGCGTGTGGGTGAATAAGGCAATGCCTGCCGCCAGCAGGGTGTGGATGACCGCAGCCAGCAAGGTCAGTTTTTGGCGGGAATAGGTGTCCACATAGTGACCAGCCAGCAACGCTGTGGCGAAGTAGGGCACCACTTCCGCCAAGCCCACCCAGCCCAGGCTCAACACATTGTTGGTTAAGCTGAATACATGCCAACCCACGGCAACCGTCACGATTTGATAACTCAGGGTGATCCCGATTCGAAAGGCCATCAGGGCGAGGAAAGGCCAGTCGGCCAGCGGCGATCGATGGGAAACAGTCATGCTGGCTTCTCTTCAAATGCGGTGGTTCGGTTGATTACCGGGTGATCCAGGTTTGCCAGAAGAGGCCCACCCAGGCCGACACCACCAACGCCGTGGATATTCCGCCCAAGGCTGCGCTCAGGCGCTGCAGGGGCGGCCCGGCAAATACGAACGCATTCACGCCAAAGGCGCGAAACAGGTAAGACAAGGGGTTGACCCAGGCACCAAACACAAAAGCCCACACCACCCAGTGCGGTACCTGTGGCAGTTTGAATACCTGGATGTACAGGGTGATTAGCCCCAGCATCAGGGCCAGCATGATCCAGTCCAAGTGGGCTGCGCCGATTTGCCGCAGATTCACTTTGACCGACCCGGGTTTGTCGTGCAGGCGCTGAAGAATGCCCAGCATGGCAAAACCCAACAAGCATGAAAAGGTAATGGCCAGACCTGCGCTGAGCACCAAGATCTGGCTGGCGTGTTCTGCATTCATTGATGATGTCCCGCGGCTGCAATCGCCCGATTATAGGGCGATTGCAAAGCAGGAACTGGCGAGTGGTGAAGGTTCAGGCAGTCCTGAACTTTTGCAGTGCGGCTTTCAGGCGCTGAGACAGTTCCGTCATCTGGCGGGCGGCGTGTTCGCTGCTTTCAGAAGCCGTGTTGTTGCGTTGTGCAAGTTCAGTGATTTTCATCACGGCCTCGGCGAAGCGCTCCGTGGCAATTTTCTGCTCCCCGGTGCTGTGGGCAATGTCGTTGGCCCGCACGGCGGAGCGTTCAATCAAGGTGTCGATTTCGTCCAGCGCGGAGCCGGCCTGGTGCGCCCGTTCCACACCCTCGGACACGCCCTTGCGGACCGCTGCCATTTTTTCAACAGCTTCTTCAGTTTGGTGAACAATGTTGCCCACCGTGCTGGAAATTTCCTGCGTGGACTGGCTGGTTTGCTCGGCCAGTTTGCGTACTTCATCGGCCACCACCGCAAAGCCACGACCCTGCTCGCCCGCGCGCGCCGCTTCAATGGCTGCATTCAGTGCCAACAGGTTGGTTTTGTCGGCGATTTCCTGAATCACGTTCACAATGTTCAAAATTTGTTGTGAGCTGGATCCCAATGATTGAATCACCGCTGCAGACTGCTCCACTTGGGCTGAAATGGTGCTCATGTCATTGACCGTACCCCCCACCATTTGGCGACCACGGGCTGTTTCTTCAATCACATGGCCGCTGGCCGCAGCCGCTTCGGCGGCGTTGTCTGCCACCTGGGATACGGTGGCATGCATCTCTTCAACCGTGGCTGACATGTTCGATGATGCATCAAACTGCTGCTCGGAACAGTCCTTGGCCACACGCGCCTGTTGAACGAGGTCTTCTGATGATTGGGCAATTTCGTCGCAAGCGGTTTCAACGCCGCGGATCAGGTTGCGAACCTGTTCGCTGGTTTTGTTCAGGGACACACCAATCACGTCGATCTCATTTTGGCTGTCGTGTTGGACCTGTTTGACTTGGGCACTCAGATCGCCCTGGCCCAGCCTATGCAACGCATCAGCCACGTCAGTCAGGGGGCGAAGCCGGTTTTTCAGCAACCAGAACATGGCACCAGCACACACCAGCGAGGCCAAAATACCCGCCAGAATAATCTGGTTGCGTGTGTGATTGCTGCTCGCCAGGAATTCGCTCTTGGGGGCTGTGACCACCACCAGCCATTTCCAGGACTTAGAAAATGCGGTTGAAATCATGGTGTCGGTGGCAGAGCCGTCCTGCAGGTTCACCGCCAATTCGCCAACTTCCGGTTGGCTTTTGATGGTGTCCAGCGTGCCGGCTGTCCAACTCGAGTCCTTGGGCATTTCCAAAATGGTTTTGGATTCCAGCGATGGGTGCAACACCCATTCACCGCCGCCAGTGTCGTCGCCACCCACCCGCACAATACCCACCATGCCGGTGTCTGCAATGTGAAGGTTGCCAAACAGTTCTCGGATCTGGCCCAGTTCGCTTTCCAGGGAAATACGGATGGACAGGCCGGCAAACACGCGGCCTTGCGGATCACGAATGGCTTTCACTTTGCTGAAGAAATATTTCCCACCGCGAACAGTCAAGCCGCTGTAGTCCTTACCGGTGGACAATGCTGCGCCCACGGGGTCGGTCAGGGAAATTTCGCTGCCGTGCATGGCTTTTCCGTCCTTGCGTAGCAGGGTACTGGCACGGTACACCTTGCCGTTGTACACCGACAGGAATGCAATTTCATCCCCTGTCAGCGACTTGAACGAATTCAACAAATCAGTGTTGGCATTCACCGGGGTGCCTGCAATCATGAGGGTTGGCAGGTCGCGGCCATTGGTGTTGATGAGTTGGGGTTGCTCAATCAGGTCGCCGGGCAGCCATTGCTCCAGCAATCGGAACTGCCGTTCTGCACGGGTGTTGACGGCATCGAAATAGCCATCCAGCACTTTTTGTACAGTTTGGGATTGTTGCTTCAAGTCAGTGCGCGCACCTTCCATGGCGTCTTGGTGGCCAGTGATGGTAACCACCGTGGTGAGTACGGCCATGGTGGTCAAAATGACGCCGGCCGAAAAGACCGAAATCTGTTTGGTCAACGATGACCGAGAGAGAATGCTCATGTGTTTTTCCCCAGTGTCTAGAGTTCCGGGATCGGAATGGTGTGATTGGACGGGTTCGTGATGCCCGGTTTTGAATCACTGTAGGGGAACACGGGTTAACCCAATCGCTTGAATAAAGCCTTAAAATTGAACAAGTTTTGGGCTAAAGTGCCGTGAAAATAGCGGCCCCCGCTTGTTTGGGGCTCCCCCCACTTTTATGGGATCCATGCCATGGAATGCCGCCCCCAGTGCGGCGCTTGCTGTATTGCGCCGTCGATCACCAGCCCAATACCGGGCATGCCCGAGGGAAAACCCGCGGGCGTGCCGTGTGTACAACTGGATGAGGATCTGCGTTGTCGCCTGTTTGGCAAGCCGGAACGTCCAGCCTTTTGTGGGGGCCTACAGCCCAATCTCGAGATGTGTGGTGAACGGCAGGCGCATGCGCTTCAGTGGTTGGGCGATTTGGAGAAGGCGACTTTACCGGCAACCCAGCACATCCGCTAAGAGGCCGTCTATCAATGGCACTCCACCCGTTGTTTAAGCGCCTCATTCATCGCTGTGTAAGCCCGTTTGGCCCGGCGAATTTGCGACCACATGGCATGGGCCACCACGCCGGAGAACCGCTCTCCATGAATGAAACGGCATTGCCCAGGTGACAATTCTTCAATCGTAAAATAGTGTTCGCCAGCAAACAGGGCGGCCAGTACGGGGTTGTCCGGTGCACCCCAAGTGAGGTTCTTTGCGGCATCGCACTGGCGGATCTTGGCTGCAAATTTGAACAGGCGCCCGTTGACCTGCGCGTGGAAACGAACCGTATCCCCCAGCACGGCAGTGCCGCGGATGCGGGTAATAAAAGGGTTCCAAGCCGGATAGTGCTCAAAATCGACCAAGGCAGACCATATCGCCTCCTTGCTCGCGTGGATCAGAATATCGGTTCGAATTTCGCGCATGCTGATGTGAAGTGGGCCGTGGTTGAAGCCTGTCCGAGCGACAGTCATTTCATGCAACAATGGTAGCAGAGACACTGCAGTGTCCACACCCCTACAGGAGACTTCCATGAGTACCCATTACCGCGCTTGTCACTTGTGCGAGGCCATTTGCGGCCTAAAGATCGAGGTTGAGGACGGACGCGTGGTGTCGGTGAAAGGCGACGAGCACGACCCATTCAGCCGCGGACATCTGTGCCCCAAAGCGGTTGCATTGCAGGACATTCACGAGGACCCGGACCGGCTGCGCCAGCCCGTTTTAAAGCAAAACGGCGAGTGGGTTGAAATTTCATGGGATGAGGCCATTGAACGGGCCTGCGACGGTTTGCTGTCGGTACAAAACCAACACGGACTCCATGCGGTGGGGGTGTATCAGGGCAATCCCAATGTGCACAACTGGGGGCTGATGACCCACAGTCCCAATTTCTTGGGCTTGCTCAAAACCCGGAACCGGTATTCAGCCACCTCAGTGGACCAGTTGCCTGCGCAGCTCATGGCCTATTGGATGTACGGGCATCAATTGTTGTTGCCCATTCCCGATATTGACCACACAGACTATTTCTTGATGCTGGGTGCCAACCCCTTGGCCAGCAATGGCAGCCTCATGACAGTGCCCGATGTAACCCATCGGCTCAAGGCTTTGAAAGCCCGCGGTGGCCAATTGGTCGTGGTGGACCCCCGGAAAACAGAGACAGCCGAGCTGGCCACGCAATACCATGCCATTCAGCCAGCCGGTGATACGGCATTCTTGTTTGCCATCATTCACACTGTGGTGTCTGAAGGGTTGACACGGGCTCATCATTTGAGCTTGCACACGCAAGGTTTGGACGAGGCCCTTGCTGTCATTTGCAAGGTTACGCCCGCCATGGCGGCCGCTGAATGTGGCATTCCAGCCGAGCAGATTGTTCAAATTGCCCGGCAATTTGCTGCATCGCCACGGGCGGTGGCTTATGGGCGCATGGGTGCGTGTACCCAGCGCCATGGCTCGCTGGCCCAATGGGCCATTCAAATCCTGAACCTGATCACTGGCAATCTGGACGCCGTTGGCGGTGCCTTGGTAACCCAACCGGCACTGGACCTGATTGCTGCGCCCAACAGCAAGCCTGGTAGCTATGCCCGCTGGCACAGCCGTGTCAGCCAGCGGCCCGAGGCTTTGGGTGAGTTTCCATGTTCCATCATGGCCGAAGAAATATTGACGCCTGGGCCAGACCAAATTCGCGCCATGGTCACGGTGGCTGGCAACCCGGTGCTGTCCACTCCGAATGGTCGACAGCTTGACCAAGCCTTGGCCAGTTTGGACTTCATGGTCTCGATTGACCTCTACATCAACGAAACCACCCGGCATGCCGACCTGATTTTGCCGACCACCTCTCCGTTGGAGCATGATCACTACGATCTGATCTTCAATATTTTTGGTGTGCGCAACCAGGCCAAATACAGCGAAGCCACGTTGGCCAAGCCCGATGGGGCACTGGACGATTGGGAGTTGATGGACCGCTTGGCCAGCACCTTCGCTGCGAAAACCGGCAAGCCAGCCCGGCCGTCCATGCCGCCCCAAGTGATTCTCGACATGGGCCTGCAGATGGGACCTTATGGCATGGGCAGTGCGCACAACCTCAGTTTGGCCGCGCTGAAGGCCAATCCCCACGGCATTGATTTGGGGCCGTTGAAACCGAGCTTTCCCGCGCGGCTGCAAACCCCGCAGAAACAGATTGAGGCTGCCCCTGCACCGGTGCTGCAGGCAGCCCAGGCATTTGTGTCTGAACTGGGTACAGCCGTTTCGGCCACGACAGACAACACCTTCCGCTTGATTGGCCGGCGGCACATTCGCAGCAACAATTCCTGGATGCACAACAGTGAGCGTCTGGTGAAGGGTCGAGACCGCTGCACCGCGATGATCCACCCAGACGATGCAAAGCAGTTGGGCGTACCCGATGGGGGCACGGTGCAGATTGTAAGCCGCGTGGGTGATATTCGTCTGCCGGTTGAAATCACCGACAGCATCATGCGGGGCGTGGTCAGTGTGCCGCACGGCTGGGGCCATGGTCGGCCTGGTATACGCCAAGGTGTTGCACAGGCTCATGCCGGCGAAAGCTGCAATGATCTCACCGATGAACGCTGGCTTGATGAGTTGTCCGGCAACGCGGCGTTGAATGGCCTGCCGGTTCAACTTCGACCCGCTTGATCATCAACACCACACCCTGAAGGAATTCCTGCCATGACCCAGCAAACTGTTCAGACCGTGACACCCAACGGTCAAGTTGCCTTCATTACCGGTGCCAACACCGGCATTGGCCGGGTAACCGCCACCACCCTGGCCCTGCAGGGCTACCATGTGGTGTTGGCTTGCCGCAATCGGGCCAAAACGGATGCGGTGTTGCGAGACATCCAGCAACGCAGCGGGGGCACCGCCCAGGCAGAGTTTTTGCCCTTGGACCTGGGGGATTTGAATTCGGTCCGCGCCTGTGCCCAACAATTTCTTGCCAAAAACCTGCCCTTGAACCTGCTCATCAACAACGCGGGTTTGGCGGGTAACAAAGGGCTATCAAGCTCAGGGTTTGAGCTTACTTTTGGCGTGTGCCATGTGGGTCACTTTCTGTTGACCCAACTGCTGATGCAGGCGCTTCAAGCTGCACCGTCGGCGCGCATTGTGGTGGTTTCCAGTCGCGCACATTTGCGGGTCAAAGGAATCGACTTTGCTAGCCTCAAACAGCCCACTCAAAGCCCGGGCGGTTTGAAGGAGTACTGCCAGGCCAAACTGGCCAACATGCTGTTTGTCAAAGGTTTGTCCAAACGCCTCAAGGGCACCGCCATCACCGCGTATGCACTCCACCCAGGGGTGGTGGCCACCGAGGTGTGGCGCAGTGTGCCCGCCTTTTTGCAGCCACTCATCAAGTTGTTCATGATATCGCCCGAGCAGGGCGCGCAAACCACGCTGTACTGTGCCACCAGCCCGCAAGCGGCAGGGCAGTCTGGTCTTTATTACGACGGTTGCAAACCGGTGCGGCATTCACCAGCAGCCGATGATGACGCGCTGGTCGAGCGTCTGTGGACCGAGTCTGAGGACTGGGTTGCACCCTACACAACGGCGTGAGGGTGCGTGCTGGTGAGTGACGTGGTATTTCCAATGACTTACACCCGCACGTTGGCGCGTGAACAAGGTTTGGACCACAAAGGGCAATTGGCCTTGCTGCGCGGCACCCGGTTAAGCCCCAACGACCTGCTGGAATTGAATACCCACATGGATGCCGACACGCAGGCGACCATTGTGCGCAATGCCCTACAACTGAGCGGAAACCCGGCGCTGGGTTTGCGCTGGGGCGCCAACCTGCACCTGGCGGCCCACGGGCCTTTGGGCACGGTGATCGCATCGTCGCCCACGCTGGGCCAAGCCTGGAAAGCCACGGAGAGGTTTCATGACATTCGCGGCGGGTTTGCCCGCATGCAAGGTCAGGTGGGCAAAGACCATTTCGCAGTCATGGTTCAAATGGCCATACCCTTGGACGACGTGGGTCGTTTTTTCTGTGAGGCGGTGTTAACCACCATGGTGAACCACTTGGGCATGATCATCGGCCGCCTCAGCCCAGCCATCCGGATAGAGCTGGAATACCCCGCCCCAGCGTATGCCGAGGAATACACGCATTACCTGCGTGCGCCGTGTCTGTTTGATCGACCCCGAACCCAGATTGTGATTCCCGCCGGTTTGGCGCTGATGCCCAACCCCATGGCCGACCCGGAAACCTATGCATTGGCGCTGGCTCGCTGTGAGCAATTGTTGCTGGAGCAGCAGCGGCCCCGGGGCTGGGCTGCGCGAGTCACGGAAATTCTCCGCTCCAACCCGGGTCAAATTTGGACGTGTGAGCAAGTGGCGCGCCATTTTCATGGGTCATCCCGAACCTTGATGCGGCATTTGCGATCCGAAGGCACCACCTATCAACAGTTGCGCGACACCGAGTTGGCGCGGCAGGCGCGAATAAGCCTGCAGGCTGGCAACCACAGCATTGAGTCGGTTGCACTCAGCCTGGGTTATCAGGACGTGTCCAATTTCCGCCGGGCTTTCAAGCGCTGGTTCGGCATGTCGCCGCAGGAGTTCCAGCGTCAACAGGGTCAGCATCCGGCCTGACAATCGGTCAAAACAGACCGACGTGTCGCTATTTACCCCCATGCTGTCGAGCTTTGCCCTTGGCCTTTGTTGGTCAGCAGTCCACCATGGTCGACAGTTTGGAATTGGTGCACAAAGCCTGCAGCGCCGGGCATGAGTGCCATGTTGATGTGTGGCTGGGCACTATTCATCGACCACCTGAACACCTGCACCGCATCTGTCAGCTCAGCAGTTTAGCCACGCCCAAGGTTTAATCAGTCCCCTTCATCGACCCATCGAGACCGCCATGTACACCAGCTATTTCAATGAAACCCATGAGGAAGTGCGGCGCAATGTGCGTCGATTTGTTGAACGCCATGTCAGCCCCGGCATTCAGGACTGGGAAGAGGCGGGTACCTTTCCCCGTGAACTGTACACATTGGCTGGTGAGGCTGGCATTCTTGGGGTGGGCTACCCTGAGGAGCTGGGAGGAAACGCCGAAGGCGATGTGTTCATGATGCTGGTGGTGACCGAGGAACTGCTGCGCGCGGGTTCCGGCGGCTTTTTTTCCAGCTTGATGTCCCATGGCATTGCACTGCCGCCCATTGCCAAATGGGGCAGCGAGGCCATGAAACAGCGGATCGTACCCGACGTGCTGCGTGGAGAAAAAATAATTTCTCTGGCTGTGACCGAGCCTGGTGGCGGTTCTGATGTGGCCAATTTGACAACCCGTGCTGTGGACTGTGGTGACCATTACAAAGTCTCGGGTTCCAAAACCTACATCACATCGGGCATTCGCGCTGACTATTACACCGTCGCCGTGCGCACGGGCGGCGAGGGGTATGGCGGCGTCAGCATGTTGCTGATGGAAAAGGGCATGCCCGGTTTCACCACAGGTCAACCCCTGAAAAAAATGGGTTGGTGGTGCAGCGACACCGCTGAGCTTTTTTTCGACCAGGTGGTGGTGCCCAAAAGCAATCTGATTGGTCAGGAAAACTGTGGCTTCCTGATGATCATGAACAATTTTGAGAGCGAGCGTCTGGGCCTGGCGTGTTATGCCAACATGATGTCGGAGTTGGCTTTGAATGCTGCCATCGATTACGCCAAAAACCGCCAGACTTTCGGCAAACCCCTGTCCAAGCACCAGGTGATTCGCCACAAAATTGCCGACATGGCCACGCAATTGGAAGCCAGTCGAGAGTTCACCTACCGTGTTGCAGCCCGCATGCAGGCAGGCAAAAACGCACTGAAGGAAGTGTCCATGGCCAAAAACTTTGCCACCAAAACATCCGACTTCATCACTTACGAAGCAGTCCAGATTTTTGGTGGCATGGGCTACATGCGCGAATCGCTCGTTGAGCGTTTGTACAGAGACAATCGCATCGCCTCGATTGGTGGTGGTACGTACGAAATCATGAATGAAATTATTGGCAAACAATTGGGCTTGTAAAACAAGCTTGGCCGATACAGCAACACCCTGGAGTAAACCGCATGCAACTTGATTACCCGGTCAAATACCTTGTTCACCACTTGGCCAATATTCGCAGCATGGGCATGGCCGCCGTTCGCAATTCAAATCCACTCACACGGCCTGCCAGCTTGCCGCAATTGCCAGTGAATCTCGAGCAGAGCATACAGCCCATGCCCAATGCCCTGATTGATAGCTATGTGCAATGGAGCGGGGCCGATCCGGAACGCTACACAGCGCATGTGCCTGCGCATTTTTGCAGTCACTTCGCGATGCCTTTGTTGGCCAATCTTGGGTCGCTGGCCCCCTACAATCTGCTGGCATTGCTCAACCAAGGTGTTCGCATTGAAATTCTAAAGCCTGTGGAGCGCGATCGCCCCCTTCATTTGTCCGGCAGCTTGATGGATGTCAGCGTAGAGCCCGATCGAGTGCGGATTCACACCCAGGTTCGCGTGCTGAACGCGCAACATGAATTGAGCATGGTCATCGACAGCTATTCCACCGTGCCGCAGGGCAAGCCCAGCCAGCGCAAAAGTAACAAACCCACAGACGATGCAACCGCCTTTACCACGGTGGGCAGTTGGTCTGCTGAATTTCATGATGGCTTGAATTTCGCCATGCTCACCGGCGATTTCAATCCCATTCACACCTGGCCCGCCGTGGGTCGGCGCAGCCGTTTCAAAACACTCATCTTGCATGGCTTTGGTCAACTGGCCCGCACATTCGAGTGTGTACAAAACATCGGTTACACCATTGTTGGGTTGGACGTGCGGTGGATCAAGCCACTCACACTGCCCAACGCCAATTTGAGCGTTCAAGTGGGTGAGCGCGCTGACATTGACGGTTGGCGAGGCATTCGTTTATTGGCCAGCGATGGCAGTGTCCACATGGTGGGCCGCTTTTTGGGGAAGGGCGCATGAGCGGTTTGACTCGAGTGGTGTTGGTGGCCGGGGCACGCACTCCTTTTCTGGATTCAGGTGGAGCCTATTCACCCTTGATGACCTACGAACTGGCAGCCCATTCAATTGCTGGGTTGGTGAGTAAAACGGGTGTGGATGTGCGCCGCATCGGCATGGTGACCATGGGCACCGTGCTGCATGAAATCGAGACATCCAATGTTGCCCGTGAAAGCATGCTCACCGCTGGCTTGCCAGCCACCATTCCGGCCTACACCACCTCCATGGCTGGGCTATCGGCCAGTGTGGGTTTTGCCAACCTGTGCGACATGATTGCACTGGGCCGCATCGAGGCTGGCATTGCTGGGGGTGTAGAAAGCTTCTCAGACATCCCGATTCGTTTTTCACAGACCATTCGACGAGCGGCCATGAAAGTGCGGCAAGACCCTTCTGCCAAAAATATTCTCAAACTGGTAGCGACTTTACGCCCGCGCGACCTGCTTCCGGAAATGCCCAAGGGTACTGACTTCACCACCAAAAAAGTGATGGGCGTGTGTGCCGAAGCCATGGTGAAAAAGTTTTCAGTGTCTCGCGCCGATTGTGATGCATTCACCGAGCGCAGCCATCAGCTAGCTTTGACGGCTATTGCAGCAGGCCGTTATGCCGATGAACTGGTGCCGGTGCATGTTCCCAGCCTGAACACCACCGTGACTGACGATGACACCCCGCGGGCCGACTGCACACACCGCAAACTGGTCAACATGAAACCCATTTTCGACACCGCGCAGGGTGTGATCACGGCTGCCGGTTCATCCCGATTCACCGATGGCTCAGCCGCTGTTCTCATGACCAGTGAGCAAGCGGCGCAGTCCATGGGCCTCACGCCCAAGGCGGTGGTGGTGGACTATCAATTTTCGGCTGTGAAAGACCTGAACACCGAAATGTTGTTGGGCCCCGCAGTGACCATCCCCAAACTATTGGGCCGTCACGGTTTACACATGGATGACATCGGCGTGTGGGAATTGCATGAAGCCTTTGCCGCCCAAATTCTGGTGAATGTGGCCTGCATGGCGCGGCCAGAGTTTGCGGACGAATACCACGCTGGACAGGTACCCGGTCAATTGCCCATGGATCGACTCAACGCCTGGGGCGGCTCACTGGCTCTGGGCAATCCCTTCGCAGCCACGGGCATGCGGCTGCTAAGCACGGCCGCCAATCGCTTGCAAGCAGAGGGGCAGCGGTACGCCGTGGTCTCCAGTTGTGCTGGCGGTGGGCTTGGCGCGGCCATTTTGCTGCAGAACCCCAACGTCTAGGGCTGGCATGCGTGGGCGAGGTTGGTGAAGTCACAAAAGTGTGTTAAACCCGTAGATTGAGTACACACTGTGATTCCCCTGCATGAAAGCCCTTGCTCAAACTCAGCCCGACGACTGCCCCCTGTTTCTGCGTACACCCCGGCTGACCGGATCATCGGTTGAACACACCCGCGACGCATTGTTGCGGTATTTTCATGCCAGCTTCGACCGCTACGAATCCCTGTTTGAGTTGCTGAGTTGCGATGAGGCTTATTACAAAAAGCCCATTCCTTTGCGCCATCCCCTCATCTTTTACTTTGGGCACACCGCTACATTTTTTATCAACAAGTTATTGCTGACTGGTTTAATCAGCCAGCGAATCAACCCACGACTGGAATCCATGTTTGCAGTGGGTGTTGATGAAATGAGTTGGGATGACCTGGGTGATGCAAACTACGATTGGCCCACCGTGGCCGAGGTGCGTGATTACCGCAAGCAGGTCCGCGCTGTTATTGATCGGGTGATTCGCACCACCCCGTTTTCAGTGCCCATCGGTTGGAACGACCCCTTCTGGATTGTGTTGATGGGCATTGAACACGAGCTGATCCACCTGGAAACCTCGTCGGTGTTGATGCGCCAGCATGCCCTTCATGACATCAAACCACATCCAGCCTGGCAGCCATGCTCTGCCAGTGGCCCAGCGCCGGTCAATACCTGGGTGGATATTCCAGCAGGCCCGGTTGACCTCGGCAGGGCGCACACCGACCCAGTGTATGGCTGGGACAATGAATATGGCCAACACCAGGCTGATGTACCCGCTTTCAAGGCGGCGCAGTATTTGGTCAGCAACCAAGAATTCAAAGCGTTTGTGGATGCGGGTGGTTACGCCACAGACCATTATTGGGACGAGGAAGGCCTTGCTTGGCGGCAATTCACCCAAGCGCAACACCCCACCTTCTGGGTGCGAAACGCCAGCAGCCCAGGTGCATGGGCCTTGCGCCTGTTGAGCCGGGAAACGCCCATGCCATGGAACTGGCCTGTGGAAACCAATTGCCATGAGGCCCGCGCATTTTGTCGCTGGAAGGCCCAGCAAACCGGTCTGCCAGTTCGTCTGCCCACGGAAGATGAATGGCATCGCCTGTATGCGTTGGCGGAGTTGTCCGATGTGCCTGATGATGCACCCGCGCAAGCCAATCTGCACGCCGACCATTGGGCCTCCAGTTGCCCCGTCGATGAATTCGCGCATGGCCCGTTGTTTGATGTGGTGGGCAATGTTTGGCAATGGTGCGAAACACCCACCTATCCATTCGACGGGTTCAAGGTGCACCCCGTTTACGATGATTTCACCAGCCCGACATTCGATCAACGCCACAACATCATCAAAGGCGGAAGCTGGATTTCGTGTGGCAACCAGTCCCGCCACGTGTCTCGCTATGCCTTTCGTCGTCACTTCTTTCAGCATGCAGGTTTTCGCTACATCATGAGCAACAGTCCCGCCGTAAACCCCTTGTCTACCTATGAAAATGACACGCTGGTGTCCCAATATGCCGAATTTCATTTTGGTGACCCAGTGTTTGGTGTTCCCAATTTTGCCAAGGCCATGGCCGACCTTTCCGTTGCAGCACATGCCCGGCATGGCAACGGCAGCCACGCCAAAGCACTGGACTTGGGGTGCGCCACAGGCCGCTCCAGTTTCGAACTGGCCAAAGTGTTTGAGAAGGTCACGGGCATTGATTTCTCAGCCATGCTGATTCAGGTGGGATCACGCCTGCTTGAGACGGGTTCGATCCGCTACACCCTGCAGGATGAAGGAGAGTTGCTGAGCTATTACGAACGGCGGCTGGATGAATTGGGGCTGGCAGAGACTGCAAGGCGGGTTGAGTTTTGGCAAGGCGATGCCTGCAATTTGAAAGCCCAGTTCACCGGTTTTGATTTGATTCTGGCTGCCAACCTGATTGACCGCCTGTATTCACCCCGCCGGTTTCTCGACGATGTGGCTTCACGACTGAACCCGGGCGGTTTGCTGGTACTGGCCTCACCCTACACGTGGATGGAAGACTACACCCCCCGAGCTGAATGGATTGGTGGATTTAAAAAAGATGGTGAGTCGTACACCACGCTGGATGGTCTGAAAGACATTCTGGGCTCACGGTTTGAGCTTGTGCAGGGGCCTGATGCGGTGCCTTTCGTGATTCGAGAAACGCGGCGCAAACACCAACACACCTTGAGTGAAGTCACGGTGTGGAAGCGGAAGTAAGCATTATTCAAAGCTGATTTTCAGTGCTGGAAAACAAAAAACCTAGTCCAATGGACCAGGCTTTTTGTTGCGTTTGGTTGCGGGGGCAGGATTTGAATCTACGCTATCGAAAATCCAATGTTTTCAGGAAATACTGGTTAAATCAGCAGCTCGAAAATAGATTCAAACCTTCCTAGGCGCGTGGTGTAGCAGTTTCTGTAGTTTTAGATGTGGCGTCAGCAGCGATTCAGCGGCCAACTAGGAAATACCTTGTTCCAGCGTTCGATGTTTAGCACTTCGCACGAAGCAGCTAGCCCGCGTTGCCAGCGTGGACCGGCAATTCCAACCGGCAATGCCTTGTGCAATTCCTTTCGTACCGTCCCTAGCAGGCCGTTGTCCAGGCTAAGCAAACAGAGGTAGAACACTTGCTTACCGGGCGTACCCCTTGCTCGTTCGGACCAACGATAAAGCCAAGTATCGCGAAACTTGTGTACCAATACATCGCGCAGGTGATTTACTCGCTTGCGTCGCTGGCCCTCCTCGTCGTTAGAGATCGCCGCGTTGAAGTTGTAATCGTCGGGCGAGTGGAAATCTTTCACCTCAATGAAGAGGGTATGTTGTGGCAGTTCCACCACTAGGTCCACGGCCTTCATAGCGTGTGATAAACCATGGAAATTGGACTTTAATTTGTCACTCTCGTCGAAAACAAAGGCTTCTAGGGCGCCGGGGAATTCGAACTCAAAACCATCTGCTCGAACTTTCATTGACCTAGTCCCCCCATTTGCTGGCGAATCTCTCGATCTGTCAATTCGCCAAGTGTGTCGTCAATTGAGTTTGGTTTCAGGTCTTCGTATCGCCTGAACGACGCGACTTGCACATTACGATGATCATCGCGGAAAAGGCTGTGAAACTGCACTTCATCCTCTGGTATTAGCTGAAGGTCAAATTCCTTAAGTAGGTTGTAGTTGTGTGTGGTGATGAAGACTTGAACGCCCAAGCGTTGTAATTCAATCAAGATTTGGACCACGGTCCGCATCAGCTTTGGATTGAGGTTAGCCTCGGGTTCGTCCCAAAGCAGTACGCTACCGTCTAGCAACGTACCGTTTTGGATTAGCACCCAGAGCAATCCCAATTTGCGGATACCCTCTGCCAAGAGGGTGAACTCCAGCTCACCTTGTGGACTTTTGAGGAAGAATTCTTCATTACGTGTAACGACTTTGCCTTCCATCGACTGCTGCAGGATTTCTAACAGGCGTTTCCGGTCTTTGTCGGTCGGACCTTTTAATGTCCCAAGGAAGGCGCGATCGATTATATCTGCGTAGACTTCTTCGAAATGTATGTGACGTAGACTGTAGAGTGAGCGGAATCCGGGAGCATTGGCCATCATATCTTTTACCGGAACGTAGACTGACGTTAGATGGTTCTCTTGCCACTGCTTGAAAGCTCCTGATACCGTGGCCTTCTTTGGTTCCTTGGTATGGTTAGACATCGATAGACGAAGTGAAATTGATTTTCGCTGTCCGTCTGACTGCACACTTCGGGAAATCTCAACACTGCCGGTACTACTTCCTGTACGCCGCTTTACGAGTCTTCCAATTTGCTCGTCTGAAGGGAGAAAGACTCGGTTAACTTTGTCAGCGAAACTCTTCTGACCCGTAGATACGTCGCAAGCTGCATAGATTAGTTTCAGAAGGTGCGTTTTGCCAGAGCCGTTTTCTCCGATGAATATATTCAAGCCAGGAGAAAACTTCAGGCTGAATTTTTCAAAGGCCGTAAATCGTTCAAGCCTTATATGTTCGAGCATAGCGTGTCCTTCTTACTGTAGGGCCGCAGACCCTTGTTTTGAATTAGCATTCAGCAAAGTCTCAACATCTTACTGAACCGCACCGGTTTTCGTGGAGGCCAATTGGTTTAAGTGCAGGTTTGTTCGGTCTGTTGACCGAATTGTTGATAATAATTCATCTCAGCTTCGGCGGGTGGAATGTAGTCCAGAGGCTCCATTAGTCGATGATGATTAAACCAAGCCACCCATTCCAGCGTAGCCAGTTCCACCGATTCAATTGTTTTCCAGGCGCTTCTGCGGTGAATCACTTCGGCCTTGTACAGCCCGTTGATGGTCTCTGCCAGTGCGTTGTCATAGCTGTCGCCCTTGCTTCCAACTGATGGCTCAATGCCAGCCTCAGCCAAGCGTTCGCTGTACCGAATGGACACGTTTTGTGAACCCCTGTTACTGTGGTGAATCAGTGACTTATTTCGGTCAGGTTGGCGGTCCCATAAGGCTTGTTCCAGTGCGTCGAGCACAAAGTCTGTATAAATGGAACGGCTCGCGCGCCAGCCAACAATTCGCCGAGAGAACACGTCGATAACAAATGCCACATAGACAAATCTCCAACCAGGCCGGCGTCAATGCCTTTGGTGGTTGCCACCCAGCTCATGACTTCTCGGTCACAGCAATCCAAGGCAAAGGCTACTCTGACCTTTTCACCGTTGTCGCAAGACAGTTCAAACCCGTCCGAGCACCAACGAGTGTTGCTACTTTGAACAGCCACTTTGCCGTCGTGCCTACGCGTATCCCCAAGCTTATACTGCCATGCCTAAACAACAGCAAATTGTTGTCTCGCATCACGCGGTAAACACGTTTGTGGTTCACCATTCGAAGGCCGCCATTGACACCTTGAAACTTCAGAATCGCCCACACACGGCGATAGCCGTAGGTGGGCAGGTCTTTGGCAACGTTGATGATGTCACTGAACAACTGGTCGTCATCAGGCCTGGGTGGCGCCTTTCGACGGTCAACCCAATCGGCTTTTCTGGTTCTCAGAGCGGTCATGTGACTGCGCGAAACGCCAAGGACGAAACAGACCTCTCTTACTGGTCATCCCCGGGCAACAAGGGCGAGTGCGCAATCCACTTTCGGCTTTTACCGTACTCCACCGCTTCCTTGAGAATTTCGTTCTCAAGCGTTTTGCGGCCCAGCGCAGCTTCCAATTGTTTGATGCGCTTCAATGCCTCTTTCATCTCTGATGCTGGCACCACAGGCTCATTGGCTCCGACGGCAACCAAAGAGCCATCTGAATATGCTTTGCGCCATTGGAACAACTGGCTGGCAGTGATGCCCGCTTCGCGGGCCACCAAGGAAACCGTTTTACCTGTTTGGTATGTTTCCTGGACCAGAGCCAATTTCTCTTCAGGTGTCCAGCGCCGTCGGCGCTGGACACCCGTAATCACTTCAACCCGCTCGGGCTTGCCGTCTGAACTCATAGTCGTAAACATAGATGTATTCCTAGTCCTAAGTTTAAGGAATACCTCCGGTACTGTCATTCAGGGGGCAAGTTCAATAGCGCCTCATCTAGGCGTGAATTTGTTTGTGATGGGGCTACTGTTTTTTCTGTTAAGTGGAGTGTTACCGTCTCTAAAGATAAGGTCTTAAGTCGTTCTTTCATAGATAATATAAGCTATGATTTAGCTGAGGTTTATTGATATATTTTTTTAAGATTATTTTAATGAGATTTGATTGGTATTTTTGTAATAATAATTAATGGTGTTTTTTTAAAATTGTGTCTCTTATAAAATATTTTATTTGTTCGATATTGTTGTTGTTTTTGACGTGGGTTTGAGCGTTGCTGTGAATCGCCCCGAGTTAACTAGACACTCGTTGGCCTCGTTAAAAACTGATTTTCAAAATCCACAGGCGACATCCCTTTGGTAAATGAGTGCCTGCGCTTTCGATTGTAAAACACCTCGATGTAATCGAAGATTTCTTCTCGCGCCTGATTTCTGGTGTCAAAGGTTCGGCGTCGAATTCTTTCGCGCTTGTGCAGTTGAAAGAAGCTTTCAGCCACCGAATTGTCGTGGTGACCTGCCCCATGTTTGGGTGAATCTAAACCGTGGTTCTGGAGGTATGACCTGTATTGTCCAGTTGAAGGAGGTTAACTTGCAAAAGACTTGTTCCTTGGTTTTGATTAGTGCCGTAGCAATATTGGCAGGATGCGCCTCCTCTAAGCAGATTACGGGGCCTGACGGCAACGTGGCACACATGATTAACTGCGGCTCAGCCGTTCCGCATAAGTGTGTTGAGAAGGCTGGGGAGATTTGTCCCGCTGGCTATTCTGTTCTTGACAGAAGTGGGGGGCAGTTTTTGGGGCAGTTTTCAACAGGGTCGTTATCTGGGACTTCAACCGCCCAGTTCGGGTCAGTCCAAGGGAGTTACACGTCGGCCCCTCTAACCAGTCAACCCTACCTGCTAATTCAATGCAGATAATTTCAACATTGCTTGTATGAAAACACCCACCCTGCGCGGTTGGTTTTCATTGTCTGTAGGGTAGGGTGTTTGAGGGAAATGCTTCCCCAGACCGTAGAAAACAAAAAGCCCGGTCGTGTATACCGGGCTAGATGCTTTGTATATTTGGTTGCGGGGGCAGGATTTGAACCTACGACCTTCGGGTTATGAGCGGTTGCGAGCTACGTCAGTAGCCGCGCTGGGAGCGCTTCTGCCGTTCTTTCTTGTGAATTTACCACTCTCCGAGCGACATCAACTGTCAACATTTAAGGAGTGGTCATGCCCACAATCGTTTAAAAGAACAATCGCTTTTTGTCACGTGTCCGCGTCACTGGACACCAAGGAATTTCGTCAATCTTTGATTCATATCATGAAGCCCTTAAATGGGGTTTGCAGATGGAAGCCGAGCTAAAGCGAGCGAAGCCTGAAAGACAACGATTACTTGAAGTGCCCACTTTGAAAGCAGCAATGCTTCGTTACAGGGAAGTGGTCACACCCACCAAAAAAAGCCATGCCAGTGAACGCAACCGGATTGACTTGACCATTCGGTATTAACCCGTCTTGGTCAATCGCAAGCTGGAAGAAATTGAAGGAATGCACATTGCTGACTTCCGCGATGCGCTGGCTGGTAGCGGGTATGCACCGGCCGCCGCGAAGCGATATATGGAAGTCATCAAAGCGGTATTCAAGATCGCAAAATACGAATGGGGCTTCCGCAAAATTCTCGACCCGACCGAAGATATCAGAATGCCCAGTATTCAAAATGCTCGCTCACGCCGGCTGTCTCAAGAGGAGTTTCAATCTCTGCTGGCCTCGTGTGATGAACACCCCAGTTATTGGTTGCGCCCCTATGTGGTTCTTGCAGTCGAAACGGCCATGCGTCGCGGCGAACTTGGCAACTTGAAGTGGCTCATGTCGATTTCGATAAACGATGGGCTCGCCTGGATACAACGAAGAATGGCCGGCGTCGTTTTGTGTCCTTGTCCAAGAAAGCACTTGAGCAGCTTGAATTCCTCAAAGGTCTATCGCTCGGGGAACGCGTTTTCCCCCTGCAGATTGACGCGATCACGGGTGCGTTCGGCACGGCTGTAAAACGAGCCCGTATTCTGGATTTTCGCCTGCATGATCTGCGTCACGAAGCAGTTTCACGACGGATTGAGCGCGGGCTTACTGTATTCGAGGTGAAGGAAATTACTGGGCAGCTCACAACCACAATTGTGGAGCGTTATACGCATCTACGGCGCGATGATCTCATACAAAAACTTGACTCGTAATTTTGCTATCGCCCCGCCAAAAACCAATCACACCTACAGCATAGTTGTGGTTGGTGTTTGAATCGAAGCGTCGCGTATGAAATTGAACTACGGGTCTGTCGGTAGGTCGAGTAAGCCTTTTAGTCCCGTTAGTGGCAAGCCACCAGTCAAGAAATGATTGGACATATACTGAACAGCACTAGGAGCAAGTATCTCTTTTTTCTTTTCATAGACTTCGGTAAGCATGTTCAAAGCAGAAATCCAGATCGTGAATCGCGGGGCTATTTTCACGGTCTCCATGATTGATTCTTTTGACTGATCAGCGCTGCGTCTCAGAAATAGATTTTTTACATCCTTTTCATCGATTGCTTGAATAAAGTCATCCATGGTAAGAGCGACAGAATCTATTCTGTGAGCTGCTTTGTTTCTCAAGTTTGAAAGAGCGTCAACGAAATTTGTGGTGTCTTTATCAATCAAAGATAGAGCTGACGCAATCTTAATTTTGCTTGTTGTCCCACCGTTTAGTGAGGCTTTCTCAATAAGAGAGTCAAGCTCTGGTATCCCAATACGTTGTTGAATTAGGTGTCCGATTGCCATTTCTAGTAAGGCATGGACTTTTATCAGAAAAGACCAGTCGTCGCCCTGATCGCATAATTTCCAAAAGAAGCCCGGAGTGATTTTTAGGGCCGTCTCCAAAGATTCTATTCTAGCGCTCGCCTTGAACAGCCACCCATCGATTTTCTTGGCGGGAGAGTCTTTTATGTTCTTCGCTTCTGATCGTTTTGTCATGGCGTTTTTTGATGAGGGTTACTAGGAGCTCCAGTCATGTTAAATCCAAGAACTGAATTTTCGTTGTTGGATGAACAAATTTGCACAGGCCCAGATTGCTTACATAGGTCTTGAACGGGTAATCTCGGACTATCGTCAATTGCCCGAAATTTTTTGGCACTTGTGTGAGTGGAAATTTCACATTTGGTGACAGGTCACCAACCCAAAACCGGCATTTATTGTCACAAAACAAAAAGGTCAACCACCGCTCTAAGTGATTGACCTTCTTGAGTATTTGGTTGCGGGGGCAGGATTTGAACCTACGACCTTCGGGTTATGAGCCCGACGAGCTGCCAGACTGCTCCACCCCGCGTCTGTTGAGAACGAGACTATAGCGCGTTTTTGAGTATGTTGCAAGCGCACATGTCCGCAAATGTGAATGAATTGCCGCTCAAATCCGCTATCCTCTTGAATCTTTTCCATAAAAACTTTTGATCGTGATTCGCTCAGCGCTTAAAAAAACACTGATGTCACCGCTGGTGCTTAAGCACCTCATGAACTTGTATGCCCCCCTGCGCGGTGCAGGCATCCGCGTGAAAGACATCGCGCCCGATTATTCGCGCCTCGTGGTGGAAATGCCGCTCACTCGCCGCAACAAAAATGCGGTGGGCACTCAATTTGGTGGGTCACTCTACGCCATGGCCGACCCGTTCTACATGCTGTTGCTCATGCAACGCCTGGGTAGTCATTACCTGGTGTGGGACCAAGAGGCCACCATTCGATTTGTGGCACCCGGCAAGGGCTTGGTGCGGGGCGTTTACAGCATCACCGAGGCCCAGCTCAGCGAGATCAAAGCCCAAGCCGCCAGCGGTGCCAAGGTGCTGTACACTTTCCATGCCCAAATCACCCATGCCGATGGCAGTGTGGTGGCCGAGGTTCACAAGGTGCTCTACATTCGTCTGAAACCCGAGTTTCGTCCGGTGACGTCGCCTTCCGTTTCATCCTAATCCCTGGTTCTCGTCATGTCGCAGTCCAAATCTTCCGAATACGCCCATTTGCCGGTCTGGCCCGAGGCAGACACCCCTTGTGTGGGTTTCTGCTCCACGAATCTTGGCGATGATGTTTGCATGGGGTGTGGCCGAACGCTGGATGAGGTGGATGGCTGGCTGTTCAAGTCGGATGAAGAAAAAGCAGCGGTCTGGGCTCGAATCCAAGCGGCTGGTGTGGGTTATCGTTGGCAGAATAAGTAGCCAATCTGCAAAGCCGACACCCTCCTTCAAGGGGTTAGAGGTGTTGCTCAGTTTTTAATCAAGCTAGTAAAAACACCAATAAATCAATCGTCTGAAATTCTTATCCACAAAAAATGAAGAATGTTTTCCCCGCTTTGTGTGGATAACTGTTCCCGCCGATTGGGGATGTGCACAAGGCACCGCCGTCATACCCTGTATAGGTCTCCAGTCCTGTCGGGCTTTTCAGACCGCGGTGCCTGCCTTGCGCAGGTGCCGCTTTTTTTTTGCCGCGGTGGCCGGCCCAACATGCCAGTTGCTACCGGGCTCAGAACGTGGTTACAATGCGCCATCGGTTAAATGCCCAGTAGCGCAGCAAGAATTATCAAAGCGCTCCCCCTCCGCACCATCACTTCCTCGGCGGTTGGGTCACCCGGCACTGTTTCCCAAACTTTGATTCACAATCTATCTTGAAGAGAGTCCGCGTGGATGGATCCCCAGCGCGCTAAAAACATATTAGAAGCGGCATTGCTGTGTTCGGTAGAGCCCATTGCCCTGAAAGAGTTGTCTCGGCTGTTTGAAGACACGCTGGACAACGCCGTCCTGAATACCCTGCTGGAAGACCTGCGCCGGGACTGGACCAACAGGGGCCTGGAGTTGGTGCAGCTCAAGACCGGCTGGCGCTTTCAAACGCGGGACGACGTGAAGCGTTATCTCGAAATGATGAATCCCGAGAAGCCGCCCAAGTATTCCAGGGCAACGCTCGAGACACTGGCCATCATTGCCTACAAGCAGCCGGTAACCCGGGGTGACATTGAGTCCATTCGTGGCGTTACGGTGTCCTCCCAGGTCATGAAAGCCTTGGAAGACCGGGGTTGGATTGAGGCCATTGGCCACCGTGATGCACCAGGCCGCCCTGCGCTGTGGGGAACAACCAGCCAGTTTCTGGCCGATCTCAACCTGATGAGCCTGGCCGACTTACCACCACTGGACAGTGAAAAAGACCAGTTGATGGCCGATGAATTGCAAAAAGTCATCCCCTTTGAGGGCGATGACAACACCACAGAAAGCGATGATGAGAACACCACGACGCAAGAAAGCTGACCCCGTCACCCAACCTGCCTGGCTGGACGGCGCTGAGCCTTCGGACCTGCAGGGCGCAACACTGGAAGCGGCCCCGGCCATTGCACAAGACAACGAGCCTGAGTGGGCCGAGGTGCTGGACCAGGTGGAGGGCTTGAAAGCCGGTTTTGACACCAAGGCTGGAAAAAACCGCAGCAAACTGAATGTGCGGCTAGACCCCGAACTGGCCCCAAAATTGCACAAGGTGCTGGCCGACAGCGGCATGGGTTCGCGTCGCGAAATGGAAGAATTGATTGTGGCTGGCCGAGTCTCGGTCAATGGCGAGCCTGCACACTTGGGGCAGCGTGTACTGCCCACCGACATGGTCCGCGTGAACGGCAAGACGGTTCAACGCAAAAACAAGTCCAGACCACCCCGGGTACTGATTTATCACAAGCCAGCCGGCGAAATTGTGTCCATGGACGACCCGCAGGGGCGCCCAACGGTATTCCAGCGTTTGCCCAAAATTTCCAACGCCAAATGGCTGGCGGTGGGTCGTCTGGATTTCAACACCGAGGGCCTGTTGCTGTTCACCAGCTCCGGCGAATTGGCCAATCGGCTGATGCACCCTCGCTATGAAGTGCAGCGCGAATATGCGGTGCGGATTTTGGGTGAACTGTCGGATGAGCAGCGCCAGCAGTTGTTGGATGGCATCACCTTGGACGATGGTCCAGCCCAATTCCTCTATGTTGAACCTGCTGGTGGTGAAGGAGTAAACCGCTGGTACCGCGTTGGCTTGAAAGAAGGGCGCAACCGCGAAGTTCGCCGCATGTTTGAGTCCCTGAATTTGACGGTCAGTCGTCTGATCCGTACCCGTTTTGGCGACATCTTGATGCCATCCACCCTCAAGCGGGGCAAGTGGATGGAAATGGAGGCGCTGGAAGCCATGTCCTGGGTTCAATCGTTGGGGCTGAAAGTGGACGAGTCCGCCAAAGAAGGGGCCGTTCGCCGCGACATCAAAAACCAACAGGGTCGAAATGGCAAGCGCCGCAGTCAGCAACCCCTGATCGACCCTGGCCTGGCCATTTCACAACCCAAGAACTATCTCACGGTGTCTGGAGCCGATGCAGCGGCCTCGCGCTCCAATTCCAACTTGTTGTCCAGTGCCACTGCTGGCATGCGGGGGGGTAACGGTGGCCGTGCGGGTCGGCCAACCGGTAATCGGGCCGGTTTTGGCGGTTCAAATGGAAATGCCAACGGAAATGGCTTTGGCAATGGTGGCGGGAACGTCAATGGTAACCGGGCGCCCAACGGCAATCGGGCACCCAACGGCAACAAATCGGCATCGGGTGGGCCCAAGCGGGGTGGTAAACCGGCCTCCGCCGGGTTTGCCGGTGGTGGTGGAGGTAACCGAGCTGGCAATACCGCAGGTCAACCATCCGGCAATGGCGAGGCCCGTGGTGGTCAGCGCCGTCGCAAGCGTTCACCCGTGGCGGGTTGAGCCGGTCGACCCAGCGTCGAAACCTGTGAAAATGCTTGAAAATTAAGGCGGTTTCCATTACAATCTCGGACTGCCTGAGCCCCAACACAACAATGGGTGTCTCAAATGAAGTGGGCTTTTCAGCCCATTTTTTTTTGGTTTTGCGATTTGAATCAAACTGTTGAATGCGTGTGCAGGCCTATCACCAAGAGGCGCTGCAGCTGAAATACTGAGTGCACTGGGAAAGCAATGGGTGTCTTGAATCCGGAAGAATTTGTCGGCAACACATGGTCGGGCGTGTGGTCCGAGGCTTGGGTTGACCAGGCTGAGGCTGTTATTGTCTCGCTGGGTTTGGAAATAGCCGACATTGAACGCGAGGGCAATGGCCTGTTGCGCATCATGATTGATTCCGAGAATGGCATTTCCGTCGAAGATTGCGAAAAAGTCAGTCACCAGCTCAGTCACTTGTTCACGGTTGAAAACGTGAATTATGAGCGTCTGGAGATTTCCTCTCCGGGCGTCGATCGGGTGTTGCGCCGTGTGCGCGATTTCAATCGTTTCCTGGGTGAAGAGGTGTCCTTGAAGTTCAAGCGCGCCATCGACAACCAGAAGCAATTTAAAGGGTTGCTGCAGAAAGGGGACAAAACCGCCTGGGGCCTGCTGGTCACGCCCGAGGGCAAGAAAGCCCAGCCCTATTTGCTCGACTTTGAAATCGCCGACCTGGCTGGTGCCCGTTTGGTCCCCCATCTCAAGTTTTAGGAGCCCTGTGATGAGCCGTGAGTTGCTTTTGTTGGTTGACGCCCTGGCGCGTGAAAAGAATGTGGACAAAGACATTGTTTTCGGTGCGCTTGAGTTGGCTTTGGCCTCTGCGACCAAAAAACGCTTCGATGAAGAAGTCGACGTGCGCGTGTCCATTGACCGGGCCACCGGCGACTACGAATCTTTCCGTCGCTGGGAAGTGGTCAGCGAAGAAGATTTTTATGATCCAGCGTATCAAGTGCTGATTGAACGCGCCCGTGAACAGGCCCCAGGCGTTGAGCTTGGCGAGTTTGTTGAAGAAGAACTGGAGCCCATTGAATTCGGCCGTATTGGCGCCCAGGCAGCCAAGCAGGTGATTTTGCAGCGGGTGCGTGATGCAGAGCGCGAGCAGATCCTCAATGATTTCCTCGACCGCGGCGATAAAATCGTGATCGGTCAGGTCAAGCGCATGGAGCGCGGTGACGCCATTGTGGAAAGCGGCCGCATCGAAGCCCGTTTGCCCCGCGACCAGATGATTCCACGTGAAAGCCTGCGTCCGGGTGACCGTGTCCGGGCATACCTGTGGAAGGTTGACCGCAATGCGCGTGGCCAGCAGGTTATTTTGTCACGCACCTCGCCGGAATTCATCAAGGCATTGTTTGCCATGGAAGTGCCGGAAATTGAGCAGGGCAATTTGGAGATCAAGGCAGCCGCTCGCGACCCAGGCATGCGTGCAAAAATTGCCGTGTTGGCCCATGACCGCCGAATCGACCCCATTGGAACTTGCGTGGGTGTTCGGGGTTCCCGCGTTCAGGCTGTTACCCAGGAATTGGGCGGCGAGCGCGTGGACATTGTGTTGTGGTCTGAAGACCCAGCCCAGTTCGTGATTGGTGCCTTGTCTCCAGCCACGGTGCAATCCATTGTGGTGGACGAAGACCAGCACGTGATGGAAGTGGTGGTCGACGAGGCCGAGCTGGCCCAGGCGATTGGCCGTAGCGGACAAAACGTGCGCCTGGCCTCCGACCTGACTGGCTGGCAAATCAACATCATGACGCCGGAAGAGTCTGCCAAGCGCTCCGAGGAAGAAATCGGCAAGTTGCGCGAGTTGTTCACGGCCAAGCTGGATGTGGATGAAGAAGTGGCCAACATTTTGATCGAGGAAGGTTTCACTGGCCTGGAAGAAGTGGCCTACGTACCACTGGCTGAAATGCTGGACATTGAAGCCTTCGATGAAGAAACCGTTGAAGAGTTACGCACGCGAGCACGCAATGCCTTGCTGACAGAGGCGATTGCACGCGAAGAAATGGTGGAAGGCGCGGCTGATCTGGCGTCGCTGGAAGGCATGGACGCGGAACTGATCGCCAAATTGGCTGAACACAGTATTTCAGACCGCGACAGTCTGGCGGAATTGGCTGTGGACGAGCTGATGGAAATGACTGGGGTGTCCGATGAGCGTGCACGTGACCTGATCATGAAGGCCCGCGCGCACTGGTTCAACTGAATAGCGGGGCCTCGCACCCCGACCAATGCGAGAACTGTCTGCACCGTCGGCCCGGCGGTGTGTGATTGGCAAAGGGAATTTGAAGGAAAAGCGTAGATGACCAGTACCACCGTTGCACAGTTTGCAGCCGAATTGAAAATGCCAGCCGATGTATTGCTGGAACAGTTGAAGTCTGCAGGTGTGAACAAAGCATCTGAGTCCGATGCGGTGACCGAAGCCGACAAAAGCATGCTGCTGGACAGCTTGCGCAAGGCGCACGGTTCTGCAGGTGGCCAGAAGAAGATCACCATCACTCGCAAACAGACCAGCGAAATCAAACAAGCAGGTCCGGGTGGTCGTGCGCGCACGGTGCAGGTGGAAGTTCGGAAAAAGCGTGTATTTGTTCAACGCGACGGTGTTCCGGGCGAGGCGGCTGAAACCGCTGCAGAGCCGATGATTGATGCGGCTGAGCAGGCCCGTCGCGAGGCCGAAGCCAAGCGGCAGGCAGAATTGCTGGCTCGGCAAGAGGCTGAGCTGAAAGAAAAGCAGGCCCGCCTTGAGCAGGAGCGTGAGCGCGAGCTGAAGTTGCAGGAAGAAGCTCGCCAACGCGCCGAAGAGGAACGCTTGGCCCACGAAGCGGCTGAAAAAGCCCAGCAAGAAACCGCTGCCGTCGATACCGCCGAAGCGGATGCCAGCGCAGACGAAGCTGCCTTGGCCGCCAAGGCTGAGCAGGCAAAGGCCCGCGAAAAGCGTGCAGCTGAAGCCCTGGAAGCCGAGCAAAAAGCCAAGAAAGCCGCCGAGGCTGCAGCACAGGCCAGCGCGCAGCAAGAGCGCGCCCGCCGTGCAGCCGAAGCTGAGGTGGCCGCCATCAACCGGATGATGCAACAGCCGGCTCGCGTGATGAAAGCGCCTGAGGAAGTGGCCCCGGTTGCAGAACCCGCCAAAACCCTGAAAAAGCCTGAGAAGGCAGCCGAAGCCGGCAGCGATGATGATCGCAACCGCAAAGGCACGCGAACGCTAGTTGCCAAAGAAGAAGTGGGCAAGCGCCGTGGCGGTGGTTTGAAAACCCGCGGCGACACCACCAGTTTGGGCCGTGGTGGTGCAGCGGCCTGGAAAGGCCCCAAGGGCAAGAACAGTCGGCATCAGCAAGACCAATCCAGCAACTTCAATCAACCCACCGAACCCGTGGTCAAAGAAGTGCATGTGCCTGAAACCATCACAGTGGGTGAATTGGCCCACAAGATGAGTCTGAAAGCGGCCGAAGTCATCAAGTGCCTGATGAAAATGGGCCAAATGGTGACCATCAACCAGGTGCTGGACCAAGACACCGCGATGATCGTGACCGAAGAATTGGGACACAAGGCGATTGCCGCCAAGCTGGATGACCCGGAGGCCCTGATTGACGAGATGGGCACCGACCATGCCGAGGCCGAATTGTTGCCACGTGCACCGGTGGTGACCGTGATGGGTCACGTGGACCATGGTAAAACGTCGCTGCTGGACTACATCCGCCGCACCAAAGTGGCTTCGGGAGAGGCCGGTGGCATTACCCAGCACATCGGTGCCTACCACGTCGAAACTCCGCGCGGCATGATCACCTTCCTAGACACCCCCGGCCACGAGGCCTTCACGGCCATGCGTGCCCGGGGTGCCAAGGCCACCGACATTGTGATTCTGGTGGTTGCGGCCGATGACGGTGTCATGCCACAGACCATTGAAGCGATTCACCACGCCAAAGCTGCTGGTGTACCGCTGGTGGTGGCCATGAACAAAATCGATAAACCCGATGCCAATCCGGAACGGTTGAAGCAGGAATTGATTACCCATGAGGTGGTGTCGGAAGAGTACGGTGGTGACTCTCCGATGATTGCGGTATCGGCCAAAACAGGCCAGGGCATTGACGACCTGCTGGAAAACGTGTTGCTGCAAGCCGAGGTGCTTGAACTGAAAGCGGCTGTTGATTCACCTGCCAAAGGCTTGGTGGTGGAATCCCGTCTGGACAAGGGCCGCGGCCCAGTGGCCACGGTGCTGATTCAAAGCGGTACCCTGAAGAAAGGCGATGTGGTTCTGGCAGGCTCCGTCTATGGTCGCGTTCGCGCCATGCTGGACGAAAATGCACGGTCCATCGACAGTGCTGGCCCGTCCATCCCTGTAGAAATTCAGGGCTTGAGCGATGTGCCCGCTGCTGGCGAAGAAGTGATGGTGTTGCCGGATGAACGCAAGGCCCGCGAGATTGCCTTGTTCCGCCAGGGCAAGTTCCGAGATGTGAAGCTGGCCAAGCAGCAAGCGGCCAAGCTGGAAAACATGTTTGAACAGATGACCGAAGGCGAAGTGAAATCGTTGGCCATCGTGTTGAAGTCCGATGTTCAGGGCTCGCAAGAGGCCTTGGCGCATGCGTTGTTGAAGCTCTCCACCGACGAGGTGAAGGTTCAAATCGTGCACGCGGCCGTGGGCGGCATCAGTGAATCCGACGTAAACCTGGCTGTTGCATCCAAGGCGGTCATCATCGGCTTTAACACCCGTGCTGACCAAGGCGCCCGCAAAACCGCTGAAAACAATGGCGTGGACATTCGCTACTACAACATCATTTATGACGCTGTGGACGAAATCAAAGCTGCCATGACCGGCATGCTGACCCCGGATAAGAAAGAGGAAATCATCGGCAACGTGGAAATCCGCGAGGTCTACAAAATTTCCAAAGTGGGTGCAGTGGCGGGTTGTATGGTCACCGAAGGCCTGGTTCGTCGTGGTGCCGGTATCCGCCTGCTGCGCGACAACGTGGTCATTTGGACTGGTCAGCTGGCCTCGCTCAAGCGCTTCAAAGATGATGCCAAGGAAGTGCGTCAAGGCTTTGAATGTGGTTTGCAGCTGGCCAACTACGATGACATCAAGGTCGGCGACATTCTGGAAGCCTTTGAAGTGAAGGAAGTGGCCCGTACCCTGTAAGCCGCAAGGCTTGCAGACCGGGCATCGAGAGAACGTATGCGTCACAAAAAGAAAGCACCGGCCCGCGGTATTCGCGTGGCTGAGCAGATTCAGAAAGACCTGGCCGAGTTGATTCCCCGGGAGTTGCGGGATCCTCGCCTGGGTTTTGTGACCCTCACCGACATCGAACTGACACCCGACTACGCTTACGCCACCGTGTATTTTTCGGTACTGACCGGCAGCGCGGAAGACAGTGAAAAGGCGCTCAACGAGGCTTCAGGCTATTTGCGTAACCTGATCTTCAAAAAAATGCACATTCACACCGTGCCAACCTTGCGGTTCAAACACGATGTGTCCGTGGAGCGGGGCGCTGAAATGTCCCAACTGATTGACCGTGTGTTGAAGGACAGCGGAGAGGGCACGGCCTGATCATGGTGAAAGCCAGCCGACGCCCGGTGTCGGGCGTGCTGCTGTTTGACAAAGCCACCGGCTTGTCGTCCAACCAGGCCTTGCAGCAGATCAAGCGCCTGTATCGGGCCGAAAAAACAGGGCATACCGGCACGCTCGATCCATTGGCCAGTGGATTGTTGCCGTTGATGTTTGGTGAGGCCACCAAGTTTGCAGCCGATCTGATTGATGCAGACAAAACCTACGAGGCCACCGTTCGCCTGGGGTTTGTCAGCACCACAGGCGATGCGGAGGGGCAAATCGAACCAGTTGAGGGTGCCGACCCGGCCAAACTGACCGAGAAGGAAGTTCGAGGAGTTTGCCAACAATTTTTAGGCGAAGTGGCGCAAACTCCGCCCATGTTTTCCGCTTTGAAGAAGGACGGAAAGCCGCTGTATGAATATGCACGCCAAGGCATCGAGCTGGAACGTGCGGAGAGAACCATTGCCATCCACCGTCTGGATGTCATGTTTCTCAAGCACCATGCCTGTGGTACTGAGTTGTTCACCGAGTTGGGCATCGAGGTGTGCTGTAGCAAAGGCACGTATGTGCGTACGCTGGCTGAGGACCTTGCCAAGGCCTTGGGCACTGGCGGCTACCTCACCGCGCTGCGGCGCACGGCCATCGGTGGTTTGCACACCGGGCAGGCGTTGGGGGTCGATCAGTTGCAGTCCATGGACGGTCAATTCGATCGGCTGGACGCCGTATTAAAGCCAGTCGACAGTTTGTTGACCAGCCTGCCGGCCATGCTGTTACAGCTTGACCTGGCAAAACGATTTTTGCATGGCCAGCGTTTGGCCTTGCCACCCGCAGGGGAAACACCGGGACGTGTCCGGGTGTATGCAGTACAGAACAACATGACCCAAGGCGGGCAACCGACCTTTTTGGGCACAGGAAATTTAGAAACCGACGGCAAGGGCGCGTTGCTCAGGCCAGAACGACTTATTCAGGTAACACTATGACCCGCGCACTACGCAACGTCGCCATCATCGCCCACGTGGACCATGGCAAAACCACCCTGGTGGACCAGCTTCTTCGCCAATCCGGCACCTTCCGCGAGAATGAAAAGCTCGAAGAACGGGTGATGGATAGCAACGACATTGAAAAGGAACGTGGCATCACGATTCTGGCCAAGAACTGCGCGGTGGAGTATGAAGGCACACACATCAACATTGTTGACACCCCAGGACACGCCGACTTCGGCGGTGAAGTGGAGCGCGTGTTGTCCATGGTGGATTCTGTGTTGTTGCTGGTGGACGCCGTTGAAGGCCCCATGCCTCAGACCCGCTTCGTGACCCGCAAGGCACTGGCCTTGGGCTTGAAGCCCATCGTGGTGGTGAACAAGATTGATCGTCCGGGCGCACGCCCTGACTGGGTCATCGACCAAACGTTTGACCTGTTCGACAAGCTGGGCGCCAATGAAGAGCAACTCGACTTCCCCATTATTTATGCCTCAGGCTTGAACGGTTTTGCCGGCCTCACCCCCGATGTGCGTGAAGGCACCATGCGCCCCCTGTTTGAAGCCATTTTGGAATACGTGCCCGTGCGGGACGATGACGCCGCTGGCCCCTTGCAATTCCAGATCACTTCGCTGGATTACAACAGCTACGTGGGCAAGATCGGCATTGGCCGTATCAAGCGTGGTACGGTGCGTGCTGGCCAGCAAGTGATTTGCGCCAACGGCCCTGAAGGCACCCCATTCACTGGCAAAATCAACCAGGTGTTGAAGTTCCGTGGGCTGGAGCGTGTGTTGGTGGACCAGGCGGAAGCCGGTGACATCTGCCTGATCAACGGCATCGAAGAAATTGGCATTGGCACCACCATTTGCGCGGCAGATGCCCTGGATGCATTGCCCGTGTTGAGCGTGGACGAGCCCACCTTGACCATGAACTTCATGGTCAATACGTCACCATTGGCGGGTCGCGAAGGCAAGTTTGTCACCAGTCGCCAACTGCGCGACCGCCTCGAGCGCGAGTTGAAATCCAACGTCGCTTTGCGTGTGAAGCAAACCGATGACGACACCGTGTTTGAGGTGTCGGGTCGTGGCGAACTGCACTTGACGATTCTGCTGGAAAACATGCGCCGTGAAGGTTACGAGCTCGCCGTTTCCCGTCCGCGTGTGGTTTACAAAGACATCGACGGTGTGAAGTGCGAGCCCTATGAAAACCTGACAGTGGATGTTGAGGACAGCCATCAGGGTGCCGTCATGGAAGAGTTGGGCCGCCGCAAGGGCGACCTGCTGGACATGCAGCCGGACGGCAAAGGCCGTGTTCGCTTGGAATACAAAATCCCCGCTCGCGGCTTGATTGGTTTTCAGGGCGACTTCATGACCATGACCCGCGGTACTGGTCTCATCAGCCACGTGTTCGACCAGTACGGCCCCGTGCGTGAAGGCGGTGTGGCCGAGCGCCACAACGGCGTGTTGATTTCTCAGGACGATGGCGACGCGGTGGCGTATGCCCTGTGGAAATTGCAAGACCGCGGCCGCATGTTTGTGAGCCCCGGCGAAGCCCTGTACGAAGGCATGGTGATCGGTATTCACAGCCGTGACAACGACCTGGTGGTCAATCCCATCAAGGGCAAGCAGCTGACCAACGTGCGTGCTTCTGGCACCGATGAAGCAGTTCGCTTGGTACCACCCATTGCGCTCAACCTTGAATACGCGGTTGAATTTATTGCAGACGATGAATTGGTGGAAATTACCCCCAAGAACATCCGCATTCGCAAGCGCTACCTGAAAGAGCATGAGCGCAAGAAGGCCAGCCGCGAAGCTGCATGATCGTGAAGCCTCGGGTACTCAGTGTTGCGCCCATGATTGACTGGACCGACCGGCATTGCCGGCGGTTCCATCGGGAAATTTCGCGCCACACCTGGGTGTATACCGAGATGATCACCACCGGTGCGCTCATTCATGGAGATCGCCGGCGGTTTCTGGCCTACAGCCCTGAAGAACATCCCATCGCATTTCAGATCGGTGGTAGCGACCCCAGCGATTTGGCCCAGTGTGCCAAATGGGTGGAAGAGGCTGGTTACGATGAGTTGAACCTCAACTGCGGTTGCCCCAGTGAACGCGTGCAGAAAGGTGCGTTTGGTGCCTGTTTGATGGCCGAGCCCCAATTGGTGGCTGATTGCGTGAAAGCCATGCGCGATGCTTGCTCACTGGATGTGACCGTGAAGCATCGCATTGGTCTGGATTACATCGAAAGCACCCAGCAGCTTCACGATTTCGTAGGGGCTGTCAGCGAGGCTGGTTGCCACACCTTCATTGTGCATGCCCGCAATGCCGTCCTCAAAGGCCTGTCGCCCAAAGAAAATCGCGAAATCCCACCCTTGCGCTATGCGGTGGTGAAAGAACTCAAAACACTGTTTCCCCACCTTCAAGTCATTTTGAATGGCGGCATTCAAACGCTGGCCGATATTGAGTCGCACCTTCAATGGGCAGATGGCTGCATGATCGGTCGTGAAGCCTACACCAACCCGTGGTTGCTGGCTGGTTTTGATGCATTGATCGAACGGTATGCGGGTTTGAAAGCAGGCTCATTGGATGAGCTTGAACTGGATCGAACACGCACGGATGTGATTCAAGCCCTACGTCCCTATGTTGAAGCGGAAATGGCCAAGGGTGAAAATCTCCGAAACCTGACCAAATCCTGGTTGGGCCTGTTTCATGGTCAGGCGGGTGGAAGGCTGTATCGTCAGGTGCTGTCCGATGCCGTTCAGCTCAAAACCAACCGTTGGTCCGTGGTTGAAATGGCGCTTCAACAAGTCAGTCAATTTGCCTGAACTTCACCGGGTGTACGGCTACTAAAGGTTTTTGGTAAGTAAGACCTTTAGAAACATTCATGTTTTCAAGTCCATTTTCCCCTTCCACACCCACCAATCAAGTTGCTGGCCATCAGTCTCAACAGCCAGGCACACCCGTTGAAGGGCCAACCATTCGACGCGCTGCATCGCTGCTGTCATCTCAGTTGCTGCGCCTGGACCGTGAGGATTCGCCCGGTTTGCTCAATCGCTTGGGCAGTGTTGAAACAGCCCATCAAATCAACCAGCTGATGGAGCAGGGTTGTGATATCGATGGTGCCTGTTTGCAGGACAAACTGGATTGGGCCGATGCGCAGCGGCAAGCCTTGCAGCGTGGACTGCCCATTGCGAAGACCTGGGTGCTCACACCGCCAGCATCCCGTTAATTCGCCAGCAGTTTTCCTGGATTGAACAGATTTTGAGGGTCCAGCGCAGCTTTGATCGCCACAAAGGCCCGATAAGTCGGGGCTGCGGTGATGTCCCTCAACAGTCCCCGCTTCAATTGACCAATTCCATGCTCTGCCGACACGGTGCCGCCACAAGCCAAGATCGCCGAATGCACGATGTCGTTCAGGGCCTCTTGATGCTGCTCCAGAAATACTTTGGCGTCCAGATGACTTGGCGCCGACAGGTTGAAATGCAGGTTTCCATCGCCCAAGTGCCCGAATAGAATGGGCTGCACACTCAGCCCGGCCTCTTCAATCGCTGCCAGCGCCTGGTGATGAAATTCCGGCAGCCGAGACACTGGGCACGCCACGTCATGCTTTACATTCAGACCTTCTTTGGCCTGGGCCTCTGAAATATTTTCGCGCAAGGCCCACAGTTGCTCTGCCTCCCGCGCGTTCTTGGTCAGCGTGATATTCATCACGGCGGGGTTGCCGTTCATCAGGTCCGCAAGTACACCGGCCACGTGATCGTGCAAAGCGGCTTCTGAGCCCAGTGACGAAAATTCAACCAGTACATGGTCGCAGCCAGCAGGTCCAACCGGCGCCTTGGCCGGAAAGTGCTTTTGCACCAGGTCGATGGCGGTTGCATTCATCCATTCAAAGCTGGTCAATTCATGGAAGGCCTTTTGCTGGATGTGGTTCAAGGTTTGCACGGCTGCATCAATGTCTCGCACGTGCAGCCAGGCCACACAGCGGCTATTGGGGGCGGGGTACAGTTTTATGCAGGCTGTGGTGATCACGCCCAGCGTACCTTCCGATCCAATCAGCAAATGCCGAAGGTCATAGCCAGTGTTGTTTTTACGTAGACCACGCAGGTCGCCGCAACGCTCTCCGTGCGCATTCACATACTCCAGTCCAAGGCATAACTCACGCGTATTGCCGTATCGCAGCACAGCCACGCCGCCAGCATTGCTGGCCAAATTGCCGCCCAGTGTACAGGTGCCTTCGGAGGCCAGGCTGAGTGGGAACAACAAGCCATGGGCTGCAGCAAATTCTTGAATTTCATGCAGGGTGTACCCTGCGCTTGCCGTGAGGGTCAGGTTGGCTTCATCCAGCGTTAATACCTCACGCAGTCGGTGAGTTTTGAGTAGCACATGCGGGCGGGTTGCATGTTCACCATCGGCCACCGGTACAGCACCACCCACCAGACCGGTGTTGCCGCCTTGTGTGCACACCGCAACCCCGTGTTCGCCGCACCGCTTCACCAATGCCTCCACCTGTGCGGTGGTCTGGGGCTCCACCACAGCCAGTGCTGTTGTGGCATATCGCTTGCGCCAATCGGTGCAGGCTTGCGCTATTGGATCGGGGTCTGTGGTGATTTTCAGGCCGGGAATGCCGCGTACCAGGTTTTCAAGAAACTCGGTCATGGTGCGCTGTCTCCTTGCGGATGTTTGGCTTTTTGAAGGTGCGTGCGTACAGGCTCACACTGACGAACAAACCCAGGCAAAGAAGTACTTCCAGAATGGCCATGGTGCGGGACGGCCAAGCAGGGTCAGACGTAGCCCGCACCACACCCTCGGCAAAATAAATCCACAGCAGAAGCGATGTGGCCTGGTAGGTGCGCACTCGCTGTTTCAACAGGCCGGGCAACACCAGCAGCAATGGAAGCACCTTCAGCACCAACCAGGAACCACCGGGCCGCAAGGGGGCTGCAAACAGTTCCCACACCACACACAGGCCAATGAGTGCAATCAACAGGCCGCTGGCGGTGCGGTGCATGTGGTGACGTTGGGTGTTGACATCCATCATGTTTGACCTGCATTCAGCGGTTGCAGGGCCAATGCTGCTTTGGCCAGGCGCACGCCTTGAGCCCGGGCCAATTGACGCTCATGGTCAGTCAGCGGCAGGCCGCCTTTCGGGCCAGACCGGTGGCTGGCACCGTAGGGTGTTCCGCCGCTTTCGGTGTCATTCAGCGCCTGTTCTGAATACGGGATGCCCATCCACAGCATGCCGTGGTGAATGAAGGGCAGCGCCATGGAAAGCAGGGTGCTCTCCTGGCCTCCATGCATGGTGGACGTGGTGGTGAATACGCAAAATGGTTTGTTTTCCAGATCGCCAGCCAGCCAAGCACCTGCGGTGCTGTCGATGAAATATTTCAACGCGGCGGCCATGTTGCCAAATCGCGTGGGTGAACCCACGGCCAGTCCGGCACATTCCTTCAGGTCGCTTAATTCAGCATAGGGCGGGCCCTCGGCGGGAATGTCTGGCGATGTGGCTTCACAGGTGGTTGACACGGGTGGAACTGTGCGAATTCTGGCGCTCGCGCCTTTCACCGAGTCTATGCCTTGGGCGATTTCACGGGCCAGTTGCTCGGTTGCGCCATGGCGGCTGTAATACAAAACCAATACGTCAATCATGCTGAAAGGGGTATCATCTGGCGACAAGAACCCCATTGTACTGAAGCCAATGACCGCTGCTTTGCCCAAGCCACCAACCGAACCCAAGAGTTTGGACAAAAAGAAAACTGGATTCATCGGGGCTGCACGCATGGCCCTGCTGGCCAAAAAAGCCGAACTCACGCCGGTCAACCCTGCATGGTGGGTGGCATTCACGCGTTTGGTGTGGAGCAGAATCAAGTACCAGAATTTGCCCCAGGTTGCCGCCAGCCTCACCTTTACCACCGTGCTGTCACTGGTGCCCATGATTACGGTGGCTTTGGCCATTTTCACGGCATTCCCGATGTTCGAGCGCATGCAGACCTCCTTGCAGAGCTACATGCTCGAGAGTTTCTTCCCCGAAAACATTGCCGACACCATCCTGACCTACGTGAATCAGTTTTCAGCCAAGGCAAAAGGTTTAAGCGCCATCGGTACCCTGTTTTTGGTGCTGACTGCACTCACGACCATGTTCACGGTGGACCGTGTGTTCAACCAGATCTGGAACGTGAAACGACCGCGCACACTGGCCAACAAGGTGGTGTTGTACTGGACGGTGATCAGTTTTTCGCCAGTGCTGATCGGCTTTAGTCTCAGCTTGTCCACGGCTGTGATTGGCCAAAACCTGAAAGGGATCGATTCTAGCCAGGGCGGCTGGTTGCCGTTGCTGAACCTGGTGTCGATGCTGGTCACTGCCGTGGCATTCGCATTCATTTACCGGGTGGTGCCCAACCGGGCGGTGCACTGGAAAGATGCGCTGGCCGGTGGCGTGGTGGCGTCAGTGCTGTTTGAGGTGACCAAACGAGCCTTTGCAGCCTACATCACCCACTTCCCCAGCTACACGGCGGTGTATGGCGCATTGGCCGCTTTCCCGATTTTTCTGCTGTGGATTTATGTGTCCTGGATCATCGTCCTGTTGGGCGCCAGCACGGCGGCTGCCTTGCCGGTGGCCCGCACTGGTTGTTGGGACAATGCCGTTCGCCCCGGACAAGATTGGTACCAAGGACTTGCTGTCCTGGCCGAGCTTGAAAAGTCACGTCAACAAGCCTTGCCCGGCATGACACTGGAGGAGTTGCGCGTATTCACCAAGGTGCCGCCCGACCAGTTGGACCATATTTTGAGTGCCCTCATCCAGCATGGTGTCGTGGGGCCGTTGGCCAACAGCCGGGGATCGGAACGTTTTGCTCTGATTTGCGATCCAGCCCGCATCAGCGCCGCTGTGGTGGTCAGGGCTTTGTGGTTGGACACCACCCTGAATGATGACTATGCAGGGCGTTTGCCGCAGGGCACAGCCCGCATGATGCGTTTGCAAACCGAGTTCATCGACCAGCCGCGCCTGGCCGACTGGCTCGAAAACCCGGACGCCTGACCGTTTTTGACTGTTTTGGGTCCGAATATGGAACCAAATACCCAAAACAGGTGTCACTATCAGCAAAAGACGGGCTTGAATTTGGCACCCGTTCTCGCTTTCTGTAAACTGAGCGTGACGAGCCAAAAGCTCTGACATTTAATAATCACAACACAGTCTGGAGCTGTTATGAGTAATAAAGGGCAACTGTTACAAGACCCCTTCCTCAACTTGCTGCGCAAAGAGCACGTGCCCGTGTCCATCTACTTGGTCAACGGCATCAAGCTGCAGGGGCAAATTGAGTCCTTTGATCAGTATGTTGTGCTGTTGCGCAACACGGTGACGCAAATGGTGTACAAGCATGCCATTTCCACAGTGGTGCCTGGCCGCTCGGTGACATTCACCCCCGAGGTTAAAGAATAAGCACCTTTCACTGGACCCGGTGCTGCTGCGCTTCGCCCAACTTTTTTCAAGGCATTGAATGACCCGCAGCGCACTGGTGGCCCTCGATCTGGGCCAGGATGAATTTCGCGAAAGTATTGATGAGCTCGCACTGTTGGCCTCCTCGGCAGGGGCTGAAGTGGTGGGCGTTTTCACGTCCAAGCGCCGTTCACCCGACTCCGCACTGTTCATTGGGTCGGGCAAGACCCAGGAAATTCGGGACTACTGCCAAGCCAACGATATTGAGCTGGTCATTTTCAACCATGGTCTGAGCCCTGCACAGCAGCGTAATCTTGAAAACGCGCTGGACCTGCGGGTGATTGACCGCACCGGCCTCATCCTCGACATCTTTGCCATTCGCGCCAAAAGCCATGAAGGCAAGTTGCAGGTCGAATTGGCGCAGCTGCAGTACCTCGCCAGCCGCCTCGTGCGCAGCCGCGCCGATCTCACCGGCCAGCAGGGCGGTATTGGCATGCGTGGACCTGGTGAAACCCAGTTGGAAACTGATCGTCGCCTGATTGGTGTCAAGGTCAAGCAACTCAAAGCCCGCCTGGAGAAATTGCAGAAGCAGCGCCAAACACAGCGCCGACAGCGCGAGCGCCGTGGACAGTTCACCGTTGCGATTGTTGGTTATACCAACGCTGGCAAAAGCACCCTGTTCAATGCCATCGCCAGCGACAAGGCCTATGCTGCAGACCAGTTGTTCGCGACGCTGGACACCACAACCCGCCGGGTTTATTTGGCGCCCCGCGTTGACATGGCGTTGTCCGATACTGTGGGTTTTATTCGTGATTTGTCGCACTCCCTGGTGGAAGCCTTCAAAGCCACTTTGGAAAGCACTGTGCATGCGGACTTGTTGTTGCATGTGGTGGATGTGAGTTCGCCGGTGCGCCATTCTCAAATCGCTGAAGTGAACAAGGTGTTGGCCGAAATTGATGCAGCCGAGGTGCCGCAAATGATTGTCTGGAACAAAATCGATGCCTGCGAGCGAGCTGTGGAAGTAGAGCGGGGCGAGGATGGTAAGATTTTGTCGGTTGCGGTCAGTGCCCGCTATGGGCTTGGCTTGGCTGAATTGAGAGCAGTTTTGACGGAACTGGCCACCGGGTTTTACGCTCAAACCCGGGATTTGGGTGTTGAGGCCGACAAACCGCAATGGGCCTGATCAAATAACAACGACTTTTGAGCAGTAGGAACCAGCATGTCAATGAATGATCCGGATTGGGGGCGACATTCCCAGGGCGGTGGCCGAGACGGTCAGCAACCCAATAACCAGAATGATCAGGACAACCGGCGACCAGGTGGCCGTCAAGATGGTCCACCCGACCTTGATGAGTTGTGGCGCGACTTTAACAATCGCCTGAACCGCCTGTTCGGTAAGAAAGGCGGCGGCCCTCAGGGGCCATTTGGGGGTGGCAATGGTTCTGCACCCAACATGCCCAACCCTGGTAAAGGGATTGTGCTCGGCATTGTGGCCGGCGTATTGGTTTGGTTGGCCAGTGGTTTCCACATTGTGCAAGAAGGCAGCGAAGGCGTTGTGTTGCAGTTTGGCAAATACAGTCACACTGAGCCGCCGGGCTTCCGGTGGCGTATGCCGTATCCCATCCAGTCTCACCAAATTGTGAACAGCTCCCAGGTGCGGATCATCGAGGTGGGCTATCGCAATGATGTCAAAAGCAAGGTTCTGCGCGAATCCCTGATGTTGACGGAAGACGAAAACATCATTGATATCCAGTTCGCTGTTCAATATCGCTTGAAAGACCCTGGTGCTTATTTGTTCAACAACGTCGACCCTGACGACTCCGTGAAAATGGCGGCTGAAACAGCCATTCGCGAAGTGGTGGGCGGCAACAAGATGGACTTTGTGTTGTACGAGGGGCGTGAACAGATTGCGCTGGCGGCCACCAAAGTCATTCAAACCATTTTGGACCGATACCAAACCGGTATCCTGGTGACCAGTGTAACGGTTCAAAACGTGCAGCCACCCGAGCAGGTTCAGGCTGCATTTGACGACGCGGTGAAGGCAGGTCAGGACCGTGAGCGCTTGAAGAATGATGGTCAGGCCTATGCAAACGACGTCATTCCCAGGGCCAAAGGTGCGGCTGCGCGCCTGAAGGAAGAGGCGCAGGGTTATCGTGAGCGTGTGGTGGCTCAGGCTGAGGGTGATGCTGCCCGGTTCAAGGCTGTGTTGGGCGAGTATGAAAAGGCTCCCAAGGTCACCCGTGACCGCATGTACATCGACACCATGCAGGAAATTTACTCCAGCGTGACCAAAGTCATCGTGGACACCAAGAGCAATAGCCAATTGTTGTACTTGCCGCTGGACAAGCTGATGGAAAAAACAACGCCATCTGCGCCGCTGGCCAACACGGGCAATTATGGCGCCAATGCCTCCAGCGCCCCGTCCAAGGGTGAATCGGCTGAAAGTACACGGGCAGCCCAGGACGTGGATGCCATGCGCGATGCCTTGCGCAACCGTGATCGAGGAGTTCGTTAATCATGCCCAGAATTTTTGTTGTTATCGCCGCGGCATTGGTCGGTCTTTTTTTCGCCAACACGTGTTTGTATGTTGTGGATCAGCGCCAATATGCCATTGTGTTTGCACTGGGTCAGGTTGATCAGGTGCGTTCCGAGCCAGGCTTGTATTTCAAATTGCCCGCACCGTTCCAGAATGTGGCGTTCTTTGACAAGCGCATTCAGACCATCGACACGCCCGAGGCTGAGCGCTTTATCACGTCGGAAAAGAAAAACCTCTTGGTGGATTCCTACATTAAGTGGCGGATTGTCGACCCACGCCTGTATTTTGTGCGTTTGAGTGGGGACTCCCGTTTGGCAGCCAGCCGCATGACCCAGGTGGTGAAATCGGCCCTGAACGAAGAAATCACCAAGCGCACCGTGGCGCAAATGATTTCCGGCGAACGCACCCAGGTGATGAGCTCCGTGGTTGAGAAGGTGAAGGATGAAGCCAAAGAAATTGGCGTTGAAATTGTGGATGTGCGGCTGAAACGGGTGGATTTGCTGCCAGAGGTCAGTGAGTCGGTATTCCGCCGCATGGAAGCAGAGCGCAAGCGCGTGGCCAACGATTTGCGAGCCACCGGCGGTGCGGAGGCCGAGCAAATCCGCGCCGATGCAGACCGTCAGCGGGAGGTGATTCTCGCCGAAGCCTATAGAGAAGCACAAACTATCAAAGGGGAGGGTGATGCAAAGGCCGCTTCCATTTATAATGCTTCTTTTGGTCGAAACCCGGAGTTCTTCTCTTTCTATCGCAGTTTGGAGGCGTACAAGAAGTCGCTCGCCTCAAAGCAGGACGTGATGGTTGTCGATCCCAAGTCGGATTTCTTCCGCTTCATGCAGTCGCAGGGCAAGTGAAGGAAGGGCGGGCTTGGGTTGACCAGCCAGCCCGCCGACCGCTCAAGCCGCATCAAGAGCAGACCTCCCTCGGCAAGTGAGGGCTCACCGCCATGATTGGCGGAAGGGGCCCCTTTTTGCCGTTTGGCTTCATTGAAACTACAAACACGCGCAAGCGTTGGAATTACCATGTCTGCCTGGCTATTGCCCGAGTCTGTTGCTGATGTATTGCCATCCGAGGCCCGTCGCATCGAAGAGTTGCGGAGAATGTTGCTGGACCGTTTCCGGGTGTACGGATACGAGTTGGTCATGCCGCCCATGCTGGAGTACACCACTTCGCTACTGGCCAAAGCCGATGCCTCGCTGGACCTGCAAACCTTCAAGTTGCTGGACCAGGCCAGTGGCCGAATGCTCGGCCTGCGTGCAGACACCACGCCACAGGTTGCCCGCATTGACGCGCATATCTTGAACCGAAAGGGCGTGACCCGCCTGTGCTACTGCGGGCCTGTGTTGCACACCCAAGCCCTGGGTTTGCACACCACCCGCGAGCCGCTTCAGTGTGGTGCCGAGCTGTACGGCTGCGGTGGTGTTGAGGCCGATCTGGAAATGTTGAACCTGGCGGTGGACACGCTGAACTTGTCAGGCCTGAAGAACTATCGGCTGGCGCTGTCTCATGCTGGCCTCCTGGCCGCGGTGCTGGAAGGCGAGGACCTGTGCGAGACCACCGTGCGGCAGGTGCACCACGCCTTGGCCCAAAAAGACCAACCTGGCCTGAAAGCCTTGTTGTCAAACGCATCGTCAGTTGCTCAAGGGGCGGTGCTGGCCCTGTTGAACCTCTATGGTGCGGTGGGCGGCGCCCATTGTGTGCTCAAGCGCGCCAAGTCGATACTGCCAGCCAAGCCTGGTGTGCAACGTATTCTGGACGACATGTTGGTGTTGGTCGACCGTTTGTCCGAGACCGTGAGCGCCATGCCCACCGTGTTGGCAGATTTGGCGGACCTGGCCAACTTCGATTACCACAGTGGGCTGCTGTTTTCTGCCTACGTGGAAGCTTGTCCCAATGCGGTGTTGCGCGGTGGGCGTTACGACGACGTCGGTGCGGTGTTTGGGCGAGCCCGGCCAGCAACAGGTTTCTCTGTCGATTTGCGGGAACTGGTGGCCCTGCAGCGCGCACAGGTGCAACCCAAAAAGGCCATTCGGGCGCCGTGGATGTATGACACTGCGCTGATGGCGGTCATTCGCCAGTTGCGCAGCCAGGGCGAGGTGGTGTTGCAGTCACTACCTGGCGCTGCACCCGAGGAAGAAGAATTTGTGTGTGACCGGCAGTTGGTGCGGGTCAACCAGACGTGGACAGTCGCACCCATGGGTGCAAGTCAGGAGAAAGTGCAATGAGTTTTCGCAATGTGGTGGTGATCGGTACCCAATGGGGTGACGAGGGCAAGGGCAAAGTCGTCGACTGGATGACTGACCATGCCCAAGGTGTGGTGCGCTTCCAAGGCGGCCACAATGCAGGTCATACACTGGTGATTGGTGGCAAGAAAACCGTGCTGCGTCTCATTCCCTCTGGCATCCTTCGCCCAGATGTTCAGGTGTACATTGGCAATGGTGTGGTGTTGTCGCCCGAAGCGTTGCTCTCGGAAATTGATGAGCTGCAGGCCGGTGGCATTGCGGTGGAAAACCGTTTGAAAATCAGCGAAGCCTGTCCCTTGATTTTGGACCACCATGTGGCGCTGGACAAAGCCCGTGAAGCCAAACGTGGCGAGAGCAAAATCGGCACCACAGGCCGTGGCATCGGCCCCGCCTATGAAGACAAGGTGGCTCGCCGTGCGTTGCGTGTTCAGGATTTGTTTAATCCTGAAAAATTCATGACCAAACTGGTTGAGGTGCTGGACTACCACAACTTTGTACTCACGCAGTACCTTGGCGCAGAGCCTGTGAGTGCGCAAGCCGTGTTTGACAAAGCCATGGCTTTGGCACCCCGCATCAAAAACATGGTAGCCGATGTGCCCAGCCTGTTGCAGAAGGCAAATGACGAAGGCCAGAACCTGCTGTTTGAAGGTGCGCAAGGCGCGTTGTTGGACATTGACCACGGTACATTCCCGTATGTAACCAGTTCCAACTGTGTTGCAGGTGCAGCTTCCCCCGGCGCCGGTGTGGGTCCGCAGCGCCTGCAGTACGTGCTGGGCATTACCAAAGCGTATGCCACCCGCGTTGGCTCAGGTCCATTTCCGACGGAGTTGTTCTGCGACACCGGCATGTACCTGGCCAAAAAGGGCAATGAATTTGGGTCGGTGACGGGTCGCCCCCGCCGTTGCGGCTGGTTCGATGCGGCAGCACTGCGCCGGACTATTCAATTGAATGGTGTGAGCGGTTTGTGCATTACCAAGCTGGATGTATTGGATGGCTTGGAAACCATCAAGCTGGGCGTGGGTTACGAGTTGGCTGATGGCACACGCACAGACATTCTTCCCTTTGGTAGCGACAAAGTGGAAGGCTGCAAGCCGATTTTCGAAGAGTTCAAGGGTTGGACTGGAACCACGTTTGGCGTAAAAACCTACGAGGACTTGCCAGCAGAGGCGAAAGCTTATCTCAAGCGCATGCAAGAGGTGTGCGGTGTGCCGGTGGACATGATCTCGACCGGTCCGGACCGCGATGAAACCATTGTTCTTCGCCACCCCTTTAAGGTTTAATGGATGGTGCGCCCAAGCCGATTGGCTGGGCGCGAACAGTCCGCTGAAGGTGCACGTGTGATTGTTCAATCCGCGTGCATTTTTTATTTCAATGATCGAATTTGATGAGCAAGCTGTACGTTGATTACGCGCAATACCATCAACTGATTGACCAGGTGATTGCGAAGGTTCAAGACGATGGGTTCAAACCCGATTGGGTATTGGGTGTGTCGCGTGGTGGGCTGTTTCTGGCCGATGGCTTGTCACGTGCACTGCGGTGCCCCATGGCGGTCATTGCTGCGTCCTCTTACGGTGCTGGTGAGGCCGGCGAGGGGACGGTGCAGGGGGTGTTGCAGGTATCGGCTTCTGTGGCCTGTGTGGGGCATTTGGCTGGGCGCGTGCTGTTGGTGGATGATTTGGCGGATTCGGGCCACACCCTGGAGGCACTGGTACACCACGTGCAAGCCCATTACCCGGCAATCCATGCGTTAAAAACAGCAGTGGTTTGGGTGAAGCCCCACTCAGTGTTCAAGCCCGACTTTGCAGCGCACTGGATGACCGACGATGCATGGATTGTTCAGCCGTTCGAAGTGCGTGATTTCCAGAGCCGGGATTCAAAATGATTCGGGGGGAGGTGATTTTGTGCTGTACACTGCACGCAGTTGATGAACAACATTGCTGTTGTTGCTTGGTGCCCAGGAGAGGACTCGAACCTCCACAGTGTTACCACCACTAGGACCTGAACCTAGCGCGTCTACCAATTCCGCCACCTGGGCAACAGGTGATGAGCGGTGAATTTTAATGAATTAAAAACTTTTGTCAATGCATAAATACGAAATAAAAATCCCAAGTCGTGAAGACATCCTCGCCGTGTTGCGGCAAAGCCCCAATCCCTTGACGCGTGAACAGGTGTATGAACACCTGAAACTCACAGAGAATCAGATACCTGTGATTGAAAAACGCCTGACCGCCATGGAGCGTGATGGTCAACTGATGCCCAATAGAAAAGGCCTTCTATTGTTGTCAACCAAGCTGGATTTCGTGGCTGGCAAAGTTCTTGGCCATCGCGATGGCTTCGGTTTCCTGAACCGGGATGACCGCGGCCCTGATATTTTTCTTAGCCCGCGAGAGATGCAAAAAGTGTTGCATGGCGACCGCGTGTTGGTGCGAATTACGGGGACTGACCACCGCGGCAAGCCCGAGGGCACCATTGTGGAAGTCACCGAGCGACGCACCAACAAGCTGGTCGGTCGGTTGGTGTCCGAACGCGGCATTTTGATTGTGGTGCCCGAGGACCAGCGCATCAAGCACGACATTCTGGTCAGCACCAAGGATGTGGGGCAGGCCATTCCTGGCCAAGTGGTGACCGTGGAAATTGTTGAGCAACCCACGCGCCACTCTCAGCCCATCGGCCGTGTGGTCGAAGTGCTGGGCGACCTGGATGACCCCGGCATGGAAATCGAAATTGCCGTGCGCAAGTTTGATGTGCCTTATGAGTTTGACCACCTCACCATCAACCAGGCTGAGAGCCTGCCCGATGTGGTTGAACACAAGGATTTGAAAGGCCGTGTTGATTTGCGCGATGTGCCGTTTGTGACCATTGACGGTGAAGATGCACGCGACTTTGACGATGCGGTGTATTGCACCCCGTCGGACAGTGTGAAGGGCGGTTGGCGTTTGTTGGTGGCCATTGCCGACGTAAGCCATTATGTGGAACCTGGCACGCCCATCGACAACGAAGCCGTGAAGCGCGGCACCTCGGTGTATTTTCCGCGTCGGGTCATCCCCATGCTGCCCGAGAAATTGTCCAACGGCTTGTGTTCGCTCAATCCCCAGGTGGACCGCCTGGTGCTGGTCTGCGACATGATCATTGGCCCCAAGGGTGCACTGAAGGCCTATCAGTTTTATAACGGGGTGATTCACTCGGCTGCTCGCCTAACCTACACGCAGGTGTGGGATGCCTTGAGCGACCCGCAAAGCCTGACGGCAAAATCATTGAACGGTTTATTGGGCGACATCGACAACCTCTACACACTGTACAAGGTGCTGTTTGAAAGCCGGCAAAAACGCGGGGCCATGGAAATCGAAACCGTGGAAACCCAGGTGATGCTGGATGCCGAGGGCAAGATCGACAAAATTGTGCCCAAGCGCCGAAATGATGCACACAAGCTGATTGAAGAATGCATGTTGGCTGCCAACGTGTGTGCAGCGGATTTTCTGGAGCGCAGCAAGCACCCAGCCTTGTACCGGGTGCATGAAGGGCCCACAGTGGAGAAGTTGCAAAACCTGCGTTCATTTCTGCGATCGGTGAGCCTCACGCTGGATGGCGGCGATGACCCCAGCAGCATGGACTACGCCACGCTGATGAAAAAGGTGATTGGTCGCCCGGACCAGGAGCTTTTACAAAGCATGATTTTGCGCAGCATGCAGCAGGCTATTTACACCCCGCACAACAGTGGGCACTTTGGCTTGGCTTACGATGCCTATGCGCACTTCACCTCGCCCATTCGCCGTTATCCGGATCTGATGGTGCACCGTGCCATCAAGGCGTTGCTGGCCGGCAAACGCTATGTGCCCATGCCGCTGGACGAGCGCGAGTTTGAGGATTTCAACCCGAAACGCAAAGTGGACAAGGCCGAGGAAATGGCCCGCTGGGATCAGTGCGGCACTTGGTTCTCATCGACCGAGCGCCGTGCGGATGAAGCCTCGCGCGATGTGATGTCGTGGTTGAAATGTTTCTTCATGAAAGAGCGTGTTGGTGACACCTTCCTGGGCAATGTCACCGGCGTGACCTCGTTCGGTTTGTTTATTACGCTGAATGCCCTGTATGTGGAAGGTTTGGTGCACGTGAGTGAACTGGGCAATGAGTACTTCCAGTACAACGACAGCCTGCACGAATTGCGCGGCGAGCGAAGTGGCATTCGCTACCGGTTGACCGACCCCATCCACGTCCAGGTATCCCGGGTGGATCTGGACGCACGTCGAATTGAGTTCCGGCTGGTCCAGGGCGTGAAGTTTGAATCCCTGTTCAAAGAGCCGACAACCAAACCGTCTGGTAAAACCCAGAAAGGTGGGCGTCGCAACAACACCGAGGCCCTGGCAACGGCGGTCGAGGAGGGGGGGCGAAAAGCCCCGGTTTTGCCACCCGAGGTCGACAAATCCGGTGGTGCATCCCGTGGCAGTAACAAAAAGCGGGCCGCCACGGAAAGCCGCAGTCGGACTGCTGCCGAAAAAAAACGCAAGGAAGAAATCCAGAAAGCCAAGCGCACAGCCCAAGCCAAGCCGGCTTCCGGGTCTAAAATGCGGTCAGGCCGAAAAAAATAAGCAGACGGTGTGCACGCTCGCATGGGCGTGCGCACCTGCTGTAAACCGGCATTCCCAATTCAATCCTGATTCCGGAGTATCCCGTGGCCATTTTGTATGGTTTTCATGCAGTGCTTGCGCGCCTGAAGACAGCGCCGTCCAGTGTGGATGAGGTGCTGTACGAGCAGTCCCGCAAAGACAAGCGCATGCAGCAGTTGATCGATAAAGTGAAAGCCAATGGGGTAAAGGCCACCGGTGTGGATGCTGAACGCTTGGAAAAAGCTGCAGGGCACCGCCAGCACCAAGGCGTGGTGGCGTTTGCCAAAGAAATCACCAAGAGCAATGACCTGTTCGAGATTATTGAGCGAAACGGCAAAAACACCCTGCTGTTGGTGCTCGATGGGGTTACCGACCCACACAACCTCGGTGCCTGCCTGCGCAGTGCTGATGCAGCCGGGGTGCAGGCGGTGGTGATACCCAAAGACAAAAGCGTGGGCATTACCCCTGTGGTGTCGAAGGTGGCTTGCGGCGCGGCTGAAACGCTGCCAGTCATCATGGTGACCAACTTGGCGCGAACGCTGGAAGAGATTCAGGACGCCGGCGTGTGGTGCATTGGTGCGGCGGGCGAGGCCGATGGCACACTGTACGATGTGGACCTGAAGGGCCCTGTGGCCTGGGTGATGGGTGCAGAGGGTGATGGCCTTCGCCGACTGACCCGAGACAAATGCGATCAGTTGATCCAGATCCCGATGGTGGGCAGTGTGGAAAGCCTGAACGTGTCGGTGGCCAGCTCGGTGTGCCTGTTTGAAACCCTTCGGCAGCGACAGTTTGCCCGATGATTTTGCCCGATGATTTTGCCCGATGATTTTGCCCGATCAGTCAGCAGCGCTGACGGAATACACCTCAACCAATATTGACTGATGTACACCGTATGGAACAAATGACCTTGGATGCCACCCCGCCCGGCGGGGAAGATGCAGACACCATCACACTGGGCCTGTATGCCGAGCGGGCCTATCTGGATTACGCGGTGTCGGTGGTGAAAGGCCGTGCCTTGCCCGAATGCGCGGATGGACAGAAGCCTGTCCAACGTCGCATTTTGTATGCCATGAATGAAATGGGCTTGGGCGGCAACGCCAAGCCCGTGAAGTCGGCCCGTGTGGTGGGTGATGTGCTGGGTAAATACCACCCGCATGGCGACCAGGCTGCCTATGAGGCACTGGTCCGCATGGCGCAAAACTTCACGCTGCGATACCCATTGATTGACGGGCAGGGCAATTTCGGCAGTCGCGATGGCGATGGTGCTGCGGCCATGCGATACACCGAGGCCCGTCTAACCCCGATTGCCAAGTTGCTGCTCGACGAAGTGGACATGGGTACGGTGGACTTTGTGCCCAACTACGACGGCAGCTTTCAAGAGCCTAAACTGCTGCCGGCCCGTTTACCGTTTGTATTGCTCAATGGTGCCTCTGGCATTGCGGTGGGCATGGCCACCGACATTCCGCCGCACAACCTGCGCGAAGTTGCACAGGCCACAGTGCACTTGATCAAGCACCCCAATGCCAGCCTGGACACCTTGATGGACCTGTTGCCAGCGCCGGATTTCCCCGGTGGTGCGCAAATCATTTCCAGCCCGGCCGTGATGCGGGAAATTTATGAGGGTGGCCGGGGTTCCATCAAGGTGCGTGCACGTTGGACCATTGAAGAGATGGCCCGTGGCCAGTGGCAACTGGTGGTCAACCAATTGCCGCCCAACACCAGCTCCGCCAAGGTGCTGGAAGAAATTGAAGAACTCACCAACCCCAAGGTGAAAACCGGCAAAAAGAGCCTGAGCACCGAGCAGCAAAACCTGAAGGCGCAAGTCTTGTCCGTGCTGGACGCGGTTCGGGACGAGTCGGGCAAGGAGCACGCAGTCCGGCTGGTGTTTGAGCCCAAAAGCCGCAATGTGTCGGTCGATGAGTTTGCCAATTTGCTGCTGACCCACACCAGCCTTGAAACCAACGTGTCGATTAACCTGGTGAGCATCGACAATGCAGGGCGACCCGGCCAGCGGGGTTTGGTCGCCATGCTGCTGGACTGGATTGAATTTCGCAAAGCGTGTGTAACACGCCGCAGCCAGCACCGCCTGGCTCAGGTGAATGACCGCATCCACGTGCTGGAAGGCCGACTCATTGCCTGGCTGAATATTGATGAAGTGATCAAGGTCATTCGTGAAAGCGACGAACCCAAACCCGCGCTGATTGAAGCGTTCAAGTTGAGTGAGCGCCAAGCCGAAGACATTCTGGAAATTCGGCTGCGCCAGTTGGCACGTCTTGAAAAAATCAAGATCGAGCAAGAACTGGAGAAGCTGGCCGAGGAAAAAGCCGACCTGGAAGGGTTGTTGGCCGATGAAGGCAAATTGAAGAGCCGCATCATCCAGGAAATTCGCAAAGATGCAGACACTTACGGCGATGACCGCCGCACCCTGATTGAGGAAGCGGCCAAGGCCAGCATCGACCTCAAGGTGCCCGAAGAACCCACCACCGTGATTGTGTCGCAAAAGTTTTGGATACGGAACCGGCAAGGCCATGGGCATGATGCCGCGCAGTTCAGTTTTAAAACCGGGGATGCGCTGTACGGTGCATTTGAATGCAAAACCACCGACAACAGTTATTGGTTCGGCGGCGGTGCAGCCAGTGGAAAGGTGTTTTCCGTGCCGGTGGCCACATGGCCCGGTGGTCGCGGTGACGGCATTCCAGCCCCCAGTGTGGTGGAGCTCAATGGCGGTACCTTGGTGCATGCCTTTGCAGCGCCTGCCGAGCAGGCTGTGATGCTGGCGGGAACCGGTGCTTATGGTTTTGTGTGCAAGGCTGCCAACCTCGATAGCCGGGTCAAGGCCGGCAAGCAGTTTATTAGCCTCAATGCGGGTGAACGTCTGCTGCCGCCGGTTTTGCTCAGCGCAACCGACGATCGCGTGGCAGTACTGGCCGAGTCGGGCCGATTCCACGTGTTCATGCTGGAGGAGATAAAGCAACTCGCCGGTGGTGGCCGGGGTGTGCAACTGCTGCCCCTGGACGATGGCGATACCTTGTTGGCTTGCGTGGCCTTCGGGCCTGATGACAGTTTGCTGGTGCGTGGTACCGGGCGGGGTGGCAAGGAACGGGAGGAAATCCTGAAGCCTTTATTGCTAAATGAGCGGTTGGGCAAGCGCGGGCGAAAAGGTCGCGAACTGGACATCAAGTTCAAGGCGGAAAACCTGACCAAGGTGGTCTGACACCCTCTTGAAAAATTCGCACCCATCCCCACCTCCTGCGGTATTCCAAGGAAAACCGCCAATTTCAGGAGAACGCGATGGGTGCGATGAAAGAAACCATGGGTTTTCAGACAGAAGTGAAGCAGCTTCTGCATCTGATGATTCACTCTCTCTATTCCAACAAAGAAATTTTCCTGCGCGAACTGGTGTCCAACGCCTCGGATGCCTGCGACAAATTGCGCTTTGAAGCCATCAACAATGCGGGACTGTTTGAAGACGACAGCGAGTTGAAGATTCGCGTGAGCTTCGACAAAGACGCCCGCACCATCACGATTGAAGACAATGGCATCGGCTTGAGCCGCCAAGACGCCATCGACCACCTGGGCACCATTGCCAAGTCGGGTACCAAAGAGTTTTTCAGCAAACTGAGTGGTGACCAGCAAAAGGATGCAGCACTCATCGGCCAGTTTGGTGTGGGTTTTTACTCCGCGTTCATTGTGGCTGACAAGGTCACCGTGCGTTCTCGCAAAGCGGGTTTGCCTGCCGCCGAGGGCATTGAATGGGAATCCAAAGGCGATGGTGAATTTTCGGTTGAAAACATTGAGAAAGCGGGGCGCGGTACACAAATTACCCTACACCTGAAGGCCGATGAAGACGAATTGCTGTCGTCCTGGAAATTGCGATCCATTCTGACCAAATATTCCGACCACATTTCCCTGCCCATCCAAATGGTCAAAGAGGAGTGGGACGAAAAAGAGAGCCAGATGAAGCCCACGGGTGAATGGGAAGCGGTGAACAAGGCCAATGCCCTGTGGGCCCGTTCCAAGAGCGACATTTCGGAAGAGCAGTACAACGAGTTTTACAAGTCCATCAGCTTTGACTTTGCTGACCCGTTGGCCTACACCCACAACCGGGTGGAGGGTGGTCGTTCCGAGTACACCTCACTGCTGTATGTGCCAGCCAAGGCCCCTTACGACTTGTGGGACCGCAATCAGCAGAAAGGCATCAAGCTGTATGTGAAGCGCGTGTTCATCATGGACGATGCCGAGCAATTGATGCCACCGTACCTGCGGTTTGTGAAAGGCGTGATTGATTCTGCCGACCTGCCACTGAATGTGTCTCGCGAGATTCTGCAAGAAAGCCGCGATGTAAAGGCCATTCGCGAGGGTTCTGTGAAGAAGGTGCTGGGCTTGCTGGAAGATTTGGCCAGCAATCAGCCTGAAAAATATGCCACGTTCTGGACTGAGTTTGGTCAGGTGTTGAAAGAGGGCATGGGCGATGACCCCGCCAACAAGGACCGCATTGCCAAGCTGTTGCGTTTTGCGTCAACCCACAATGACAGTGATGCGCAAACCGTGTCGCTGGCCGATTATGTTGGCCGCATGAAAGAAGGGCAGGACAAGATTTATTACGTGACTGCCGACACCTACACCGCCGCGCGCTACAGCCCGCATCTGGAAGTGTTCAAGAAGAAGGGTGTTGAGGTGTTGTTGCTGTCGGACCGTGTGGACGAGTGGATGCTGTCTTACCTGCAGGCCTTTGACGGGAAAGATTTGCAGAGCTGCGCCAAGGGTGGCTTGGACTTGGGTGCGTTGGAGGACGAGAAGGACAAGGAAACCAAGGAGAAGGTGGAAGGCGAGTTCAAGGACGTGATCAAACGCGTTGAGGAATTGCTGAAGGACCGCATCAAGGAAGCCCGTGTGACCTTGCGCCTGACCGACAGCCCGGCCTGCATTGTGGCCGATGAAATGGGCATGAGCGAGCATTTGAAGCGCATGCTGAAACAGGCTGGCCAGAAAGCCCCCGACAGCAAGCCGATTTTGGAATTGAACCCGGAGCACCCCTTCATCCAGCGCCTCAAGATCGAGAAAGATCACTTTGATGAATGGGTGAATGTATTGCTGGACCAGGCGGTGCTGGCCGAAGGTGGCACACTGGAAGACCCAGCCGGCTTTGTGCGGCGACTCAACATGTTGCTGCTGACGGTGAAAGCCTGATCAAAACCCCGCTTCGTGCGGGGTTTTTTATTGCAGGGTTTGTCCAGCTGGGCGTGGAAGCACGCCGGCGTAACGCGTGCTCAGGGCATTGGCCATCATGACACTGTGTGAAAATACACGCTCAATGCAGCTCAGTTGGAACGGTTCTGTCAGTTGCTCCTGCCAGCGCAATTCCAGCTGATCATTGCTGGTGTTGGCCCACAAAACAACGGGCAGTCTGGTTTTTTCCATCAACCGATTGAATTGGCGAATCTCTTCGCGCAAATGGAAGCGATCAGGAAGATCAGACAGCGTCAGCAACTGATGAATGCAGGTTAATTCAAGCGTGTCGGAGCGCGTCCATTGAAATTCCGCCCATGCTCCGTGGTGCGTAGAGGGCACCGCCACCTTGTCTCCATACAAACGCTTGCCCCCACCCGCCGCGATGTCGGTATTGGCATCGGGTTCATAGGGATTGCGCTGCTGATTCACCCAGCCAGCCAGGGTTTTGATCAGTGCGTGTGAATTCAGGCCAATGCTCATGGAATCAGTCCAGTTGAGGTTCAACCCCTAGGTTGCATTTCCACACAGATCAGTTCCCCCGATTGGCACGGCCAATAAAAAAGCCACCGCATGGGTGGCTTTGTTAGAGCGATGTTGAATCAGGAGGCTGAAGCAATTTGCCCGTTGACCACCTTCACCCGGTCGCCCACTTGCCAGCTGCTGTTGTTTTCTCGGAAGGTGCGTGTGGTGCCATCATCGAAGGTCACGACCACGTCATACACGGTGGATGAGCGACGGTCTTTTTCAATTTTGTTGCCCACATAAGCACCACCAGCAGCGCCAGCCACTGTCATGGCTGTTTGGCCGCGGCCGTTACCAAATTGCTTGCCCAGCAGAGCGCCGGCCACGCCGCCGGCAATTGCACCAAGGCCAGTTCCTTCACCTTCAACCTTGATGGCACGCACGTCAGACACGCGACCACAATCACGACAAACAGCAGCCACCTGTGCTGGCGTTGGGCTGGATTCATTGCTGGCGGCTGACGATGTGCTCCGGTGGGTTGTGCCCGTTTTATGCGATGTGGCTGGCTTGCTGCTGGCTTTGTCGGCCTCCGCTGTTTTTGCGGTTGTGTTGTTGTCAACGGCCGCCACATCCTCCGGCAAGGGGTTTTCAGCCTTGCTGCTGGGCAATAGTCCAGTCATGGAAGCGATGGCAATGCCACAAGTCAGAATGACCGCGGCGGCGGCAGTAATCATCAGGGGGTGTGTGCGTTTGACTTCCATTTTAATCTCCACGCGGAAGTGTGTGTGTGAGGCCAATAACGCGGGACCCCCCGTCTTGGTGTACAGGTTGACAGATTGGCTACTGGATTAGAACAAATGCTCTGCGTTTACTTGCTGAGGCTGCGCATGGCCTGCTCCAAGCCCTTCACCGTCAGCGGGTACATTTGGTGTTCCAGAATATTCTGAATGATTTCAATGCTGTGCCGGTATTGCCACAAACCTTCCGGTTCGGGGTTTAGCCACACAGCCTTCGGGAAGCGGTCCAGAAAACGCCGCAGCCACACTGCACCTGCCTCTTTGTTGTTGTACTCCACCGAGCCCCCGGGCTGCAGGATCTCGTAGGGGCTCATCGTTGCATCCCCAACAAATATTAGGCGGTAATCGCTGTTGTAGGTTCGTAAAATATCCCAGCTCTTGGTGCGTTCACTGTGTCGGCGGTGGTTTTTCTTCCAGAGAAAGTCGTACACACAATTGTGAAAGTAATAAAACTCCAGGTGCTTGAATTCACTTTTGGCGGCAGAGAACAATTCTTCGGTCCGGCGAATGTGGTCATCCATGGAACCACCCACATCCATCAACAGCAGTACCTTGACTGAATTGTGGCGCTCAGGCCGCATTTTGAGGTCGAGCCAACCGGCATTGCGGGCGGTGGATTCGATGGTGTTGTCCAGGTCCAATTCTTCCTCTGCACCTTCCCGTGCAAAGCGGCGAAGCCTGCGCAAGGCCATTTTGATGTTGCGCGTACCAATCTCAAGATTGTCGTCATAATCCTGATACAGGCGCTGGTCCCACACTTTCACGGCTTTGCGGTTTCGGCTTTCTTCCTGACCAATCCGGATACCTTCCGGGTTGTAGCCGTTGTTGCCGAACGGTGAAGTGCCGCCCGAACCGATCCATTTGTTGCCGCCCTCGTGCCGCTCTTTTTGTTCCTTGAGCAACTCTTTCAGGCGTTCCATCAATTTATCCAGCCCACCCATGGCCTCAATGGCCGCCATTTCCTCAGGTGTGAATTCACGGTTGAAGCGTTTTTCCAGCCAGTCTTTGGGCAATTGGGCGAACAAATCCATGTTCTTTTCCATGCCCTTGAAATAGTTGCCAAAGACCTGGTCGAAGCGATCAAAAAAACGTTCGTCCTTGACCAGCGTCAGTCGTGACAAATGATAAAAGTTGTCGAGACTCGGGGCCATGAACTGGGCTTTCATGCCTTCCAGCAAGGTGAGGTACTCCCTCACCGTCACCGGAATTTTTGCATCACGAAGCTGAAAGAAAAAATCAAGCAACACGGTTGAACATTCCTCGCGACATTCGCCGGTTATCGACCCTGGCGCGCCATGAAGACCAAGCGCTCGAAAAGCTCAATATCCTGCTCGTTTTTCAGCAAGGCACCATGAAGGGGCGGAATGGCGTCTTTGCCGTCTTTGGCTTGCAGCGCGCTGGCTGGAATGTCTTCGGCCAGCAACAGGCGCAGCCAATCAATCAATTCGGAGGTGGTGGGTTTTTTCTTCAAGCCGGGCAGGGCACGAATGCCAAAAAAGCTGGACAGTGCCGCATCCAGCAGTTCCTTTTTCAGGTTCTTGAAGTGCACATCCACAATGCTTTCCATGGTGGTTTTGTCTGGAAACTGGATGTAATGGAAGAAACAGCGCCGCAGGAACGCATCGGGCAGTTCCTTTTCATTGTTGGACGTGATGATGACAATGGGGCGGTGTTTGGCTTTGATCAATTCTCGGGTTTCGTAACAGTAAAACTCCATCCGGTCGATTTCCCGCAGCAGGTCGTTGGGAAACTCGATGTCGGCTTTGTCAATTTCATCGATCAGCAGCACCACCGGCTTGTCGGCCTCGAAAGCTTGCCACAGCACACCTTTCACGATGTAGTTTTTGATGTCCTTCACCCGTTCATCACCCAGCTGTGAATCGCGCAGGCGGCTTACCGCATCGTACTCATACAGGCCTTGCTGCGCCTTGGTGGTGGATTTGATGTGCCACTGCAGCAGTTCAAGGCCCAAGCCCGCCGCCACCTCTTCGGCCAACATGGTTTTGCCGGTACCGGGCTCACCCTTGATCAGCAGCGGGCGCTGCAGGGTGATGGCGGCATTCACCGCCAATTTCAAATCATCGGTGGCTACGTAGGTTTTGCTACCTTCAAATCGCATTTTTGCAATTCCTTGTAATACGTCAGGGAGTTTCTCTAAGTGTACGTGGGAATGTGGTTCAAATTGCACAGGAATTTGTCGAATAATCCATCCAAAACAGGGGTTTCGCGTTTGGCGCATAGACGGTCACCCCGTTCGATCGTAAAATGCCAGAGTTTGTCCAGTGCCAATGAGTCAAACCGGTGCTGGCCTCCATCGAATAACAACGACAGTGACGAGAGAGTGTGATGAAACGTATCGGTTTGATGAGTTCTGCAGCACGTGCCCTGGCCGCGGGTGGCCTGTTGGCTGTTTGTTTTGCTGCGCCCGCCCAGGCAGTGGAAGGCAATGCCAAAGCAGCTGAGTCCAAAAACTCCATGTGCATTGGTTGCCATGGCATTCCGGGCTACAAAGCCAGTTTCCCGACGGTGTACAGCGTGCCCTATATTGGCGGCCAAAACGCCAAATACATTGAGGCGGCCTTGCAGGGTTACAAGAAGGGCGATCGCAGCCACCCCACCATGCGCGGCATTGCTGAAACCCTAACCGACCAGGACATTGCCGATTTGGCAGCCTATTATTCCCAAGCCAAATAATCACTCGGACATCACAAGGATTTTCGCACCATGAAGCAGACATTCGCATTGGCGGCCGCCTTGTTGCTGGCCTCCGCATCTGTTCAGGCCGCTGACATTGCCGCTGGCAAAGCCAAGGCCGAGGCGCAATGTGCGGCATGCCATGCCGCAAACAACGATTGGAACAAGCCTGTTGATCCGTCGTACCCCAAGCTGGCTGGCCAACACAAGGATTACCTGGCGCATGCGCTGAAGGAGTACCAGAGTGGTGGCCGTAAAAATGCCATCATGGCCGGAATGGCTGCTGCCTTGAGCAGAGACGACATCGACAACTTGACCGCCTACTTCGCATCGCTCAATGGTGATTTGTACCTGCGAAAGTAAGCTGTATGTGGTTCCGTAACAAAAAAGCCACCTTCGGGTGGCTTTTTTATGCCTACATGCAGTGGTCAATAATGCAGTTGATGTACCGCTCACTGCTGAAGGGCACGCCATTTCGCTGCTGTTGATAGATTTGTTCGGCCAGGCACTCAAACACTTGGTGTGCAGCCTGGTGTTCATCACCCATTTTTTCGCACAGTTTTGCAAACGCACTGCGTATGCCGGGGGGTTGATCAATGCTCACCTGCTCAGCCACCGCCAGGTGCATCGACAAATGCAGAAACGGGTTTCCTTCTCCACCTTCCACCGAGTAATCCCGGGCCAACACTTCTTCCAGGTCGGCGTCAAATGTGGGGAAGTATTCTGGATGGCGGCTCATCCACTGCAAGGCCAAACTTTCCGCTTCGGAAATCGGTTGTTCCTGGTGGTATTTTTTCCAGGTGTTCAGAAAAAACAGGCGGGCTTGGTCTCGAGTTGGATTAAACATGGTCAGCGTTAAACAGGCAAATACTCAGGCGGTTGTTTCTGGGTGGGGTTAACAGCGTTGCGCCATCATTGAGCCAGGCAGCCTGTCCCAGTGCACCAAACCACTGGGTATCCGGAAAGGCAGCCAACACCGCGGCAATGTCCTGATCGGTTTCATGGCACAGTGCGCTTCTTTCAAATCCGGCAAAGAGCACGCCGATGGCGGGTGGCTGGTTGTTAAACCGTTTGGCTGCGGCAGTTTTCCAGTCGGGAATTTCTCGTTCAATGGCTTGCGCAGTTCGACGGGCCAGGCGTACACGCTGACCCTTGACGACCGGTGCCGCCAGTCCTAGAGTTCCGTCCGCATGAATTTCCATCACAGGCACCCAACTTTCCCCATGGGCATGAAACACCTGCAAGCGCAGCCCGACAGGTTTGGTTTGTTCTGCGGGGCACCTCAGGGCGTGTGCGGCAGGTAAGCCATTGATCTGAATCAGAAACAAACCATTAGACTCCTCGACCACCTGCGGATCGGTCAGGAATTCTAAACCTTCTGAATTCAGCACCAGGGGGTTGGAGACTCTCAACACGGTGTCAGCAAGATGATCGCCCGCCAGTCGACCGTGGTGCAGGCGTGGCATCTTGGCGTAATTCGCACCGTAGGACAGCATGCCCAAGCAATCGGCATTGTGCACCACCGTACCAGGTTCATTCAGCTGTGCCACATCCACAGTGTGGGCCGATGGGTCATGCTCCGACAGTTGCAGGCGAATGCTGTCAAACGGTTGGCCTTCATGGCCTGCTGTCTCAAAAGCATGGCCAAAAACCGCCACTGCGATGGCCGGTTCATGACCTGTCACCTCACCATCGACAACTAGCCCGGAGACACATCCGCCCCACACATTCATGCATTGTGTCTTCGTCACCGCTGCTTGCGCAACATCGGCCATCATGGAGGAAAAATGTGGTGTACACAGTACCCATACCCGGCTGACGTAGTCACTGTGGCGCCGCAAACTGGCCTGGGTCAGTGCATCGTCCAGTGCAGACACAACGTCGTCCAGTGTGGCGGTCTCACAGCGGCGGACACAGATCGCGTGGCTCATTGGGTTTTCTTCTTGTATTCACAAAGGTCCACGATACTACAACGGCCGCACTCCGGGCTGCGGGCTTTGCACACATAGCGACCGTGGAGAATCAACCAGTGGTGGGCATTGAGCATGAATTCCTCAGGGATGAATTTCAGCAAACGTTGTTCAACCTCAAGAACATTTTTCCCGGGGGCAATGCCAGTGCGGTTCGACACCCGAAAGATGTGGGTGTCCACAGCCATGGTCGGGTGCCCAAACGCTGTGTTCAAGACCACATTGGCCGTTTTGCGTCCAACCCCTGGCAGGCTTTCCAAGGCTTCCCGATCCTCCGGCACTTCACCGTTATAACGGTCTCGCAGAATTTCGGCGGTTTGCACCAGGTGTTTGGCTTTCGATCTGAACAATCCGATCGTCTTGATGTAGTGCTCAACCCCCTCTACGCCCAAGGCGGCGATCGCCGTTGGTGTATTGGCCACAGGGAAGAGTTTTCGTGTGGCAATGTTCACGCCCTTGTCAGTGGCTTGTGCACTGAGCAACACCGCGGCCAGCAGCTCAAAAGGCGTGGAATACTCCAACTCGGTTTTGGGTTCGGGGTTGGCTGCGCGAAAGCGCCCAAAGATCTCGGTGCGTTTGGCTTTGTTCATGGTTTGGATTCGGTACTGTTACCCTGTTGCCGGCGAGCGCGTGCACGGGCCAAAGCGGCTTCGATGATCGCTTTCTTCTTGGCAGCATCCGGGTCCATGCTTTCAGACAATCCATCGAGCTTTTGGATCGCCTTGGATTCCAGGCGGGCAGACTGCTCCGATTTTTGTCTCACCAGTCGTTCCGATCGCCGGTGCATTCTGGCGCGGGCTGCGTGAGCCTGCTCGGTGGTCCAGTTCGCGTGCGCGGGCATGAGTAGCATGTCGATGCAGTCAACAGGGCAGGGGGGAATGCACAATTCACAGCCTGTGCACAATTCAGCAATCACGGCATGGCGGCGCTTGCTGCTGCCCACAATGGCATCAACCGGGCATGCTTTAATACACAGTGTACAGCCGATGCAGTGCTCTGGTTCAATCACGGCCACGTGCCGTTCCAGCGTGATGCCACAACTCGGGTCAATCGGTTTTGGCGGTTTGTTGAGCAGGTTCGCCAACTTGAGCATGGTTTGCTCTCCGCCGGGCGGGCAGCGGTTCAGGTCAGCCTGACCAGCTGCCATGGCTTGCGCGTATGGCAGGCACCCGGTGTAACCACATTGGGTGCATTGGGTTTGGGGCAGGCAGTCATCCAACTGCCCAGCCAGTTTGTCAGGCGTTTGAAGCGATGAATTCACGGATTTTTGGGTAGATCATTTCGCGCCAGCGGCGACCGCTGAAGATACCATAATGTCCGCATTCGGGTGCTTCAAAATGCTGCTTCTTGGCAGCTGGGATACCGGTGCACAGGGTATGCGCTGCCTTGGTTTGGCCTGGGCCGGAAATGTCATCCAACTCGCCTTCGATGGTGAACAAGGCCACCGTCTTGATGTCGGACGGTTTGACCAGTTCGTCGCGCACGGTCCACTGTCCTTTGGGCAATGCGTGGTCCTGGAAGACTGTCTTGATGGTGTCCAAATAGTATTCGGCAGGCATGTCCAGCACGGCATTGTACTCATCATAAAACTGACGATGGCTTTCGGCGCTCTCGCCATCGCCTTCTACCAAGTGCATGTAGAAGTCATAATGGCTTTGCACATGGCGATCCGGGTTCATGCTGACAAAGCCCAGGTGTTGCAGAAAACCAGGATACACACGGCGAAGATAACCCGGGTAGGTGTGCGGCACCGAGTAAATCACATTGTTTTCAAACCAGGAATGGGGTTTCTTGGTCGCCAGGTCATTCACTGAGGTGGGGCTTTCCCGGGTGTCGATGGGGCCACCCATCATGGTCATGGTGCGTGCCTGCTTCGGGTCTTGGTTGCTCGCCATGATTGACACGGCAGCCATGACCGGAACGGTGGGTTGGCAGACCGAAATCAGGTGAACATCAGGGCCAAGCAATTGAATGAATTCAATGCAGTAGTGCACATAATCATCCAGATGAAACGCCCCTTCAGACAGCGGTACCATGCGCGCATCCACCCAATCGGTGATGTAAACATCGTGGTCCTGTAGCAAGGTACGGACTGTGTCTCTCAGCAAGGTGGCGTGGTGCCCGGACAATGGAGCCACCACCAGCACTTTGGGTTGCGGCGCCAGCGGTTTGGTTTCACTGGGGATCAGCTTCCGGAAATGAATCAGTTGGCAAAATGGCTTGGCCACCACGATTTCTTGCGCGATGGATACTTCACGGCCCTCGCACTTCACGGTTTTGATGCCAAACTCGGGTTTTTCGTATTCCTTGCCCAAGCGATACATCAATTCAAAGCCTGCTGCAATGCGCCGAGAAAACGGCGAGTGAGCCAACGGACTAAACGGGTTGCTGTACATTTTTGCGCCAGCCTCAGCCCAAATGGTCATCGGGTTGAGCAACGCGCGTTGAAACTCGTGCAATTGATACAGCATGCAGCCTCCGGTACTTGGCCAGAATTGGAATGAATCGACAGGGTAGACCGTCAAGCTGACGGCGATCTGTCGATTATCGAACAATTATTGCTGCAATGCAACAAGTTCCCTGTGGGGCAGGTTACCAGTAGTTTTCCACCGCAATTTCACCTGGCGAGTTTCGTCTGGCAGGCGAAAATCCCCTTTTTTTCAGTGATTTGCGTATGTCTGTAACCATCTCTGGATTGCCACAAATCATGAAGCGGCTGTGTTGCTGATCAAACGGTAGACCAGTCACCGCCTCGAGTGCACCGTCGTCAATCAGTTGGGTAATGCGTTGCGTCAGGCAGTTAGCCACCGTTTCACGGGTAACCACCGGTACATAGACAAAACGGCTGTTCAGGTCGGGCACCAGCTCGCTCATGAGTGGATGGTCTGTGAAAGTTTGGATTTCAGCCTGGTAAACCAGCTCCTCAGCGGTTCTGGCGCTGTGAACCAGAACGATTTTATCAAACTGTTCCCAGGTGGCCGGGTCGTGGAGAATGGACAGAAAGGGTGCAAGCCCGGTACCAGACCCGAGTAGCCACAAATGCTGGCCTGACTCAAAACGGGCGGTGGTTAAAAAACCGAAGTTGGTTTTGTCCACATACAGGGTGTCGCCGACATTCAGCTGACTTAAGTGCGAGGTAAATGCACCGTTGGGAACCACGATGGAGAAAAATTCCAGGTGTTCGTCAAACGGCCCGGACACCATGGAGTACGCTCGCCAGATAACATCAGGCTCGCCTGCGATTTGAAGCCTGTTGTCAACACCCAGCCGGGCAAACTGCCCAGCAGTAAACCGAAAACCGGTGGGCCTGGTACAGGTCAGCGAAAAAAGCTTGCCGGGCACCCACACCCGAACACCGGTGATGGTTTCTCGGGTGTACTTCTCGTCGGGTGTGGTCACTTTTCCAGATACTGCAATTTGTCCTTCACGTCCTTCCAATCGTCGGCGTCGGGCAAATGGGCTTTCATGCGGGTGATGCTGGGCCAATCTTTGGTCAGGTCCGCATTGATCTGGATGAATTTCACCTGGTCAGCCGGGACATCCTCTTCTGCATAAATGGCATTCACCGGACATTCCGGAATGCAGACTGCGCAGTCGATGCACTCGTCCGGATCAATCACCAGAAAGTTTGGGCCTTCACGAAAACAATCCACAGGGCAAACATCCACGCAATCGGTGTATTTGCACTTGATGCAGGATTCGGTAACGACGTGTGTCATGGCGCAACATCAGCAGTTGAAAATCAAGGCTGCATTGTAATCCATCCCTGTGGCCTTGCAGTGAGGAAGGTTTCCAAATCCAGCAAAGGCATGTGGGGAAACCCCAAGCGCAGAGCAGCAGGCAATTTCCTATAATCCGTAAATATTCATTATTCACGGATTCGCTTGTGACCCATTCCGCTGACGAATTTGATACCAGTGCAGCCCGCGAGGCCATTTTCAAGCGAACCCGTGCATTGCAGGGCCGGCCAGACACGCGAAAACCCCACGAGGCTCAACTGGCGCGAGAGTACATGGAACAGCACCGTCGTGGTCCGCAACCCTCGCCAGTTGAGGATGTGGTTGCGCTGTTTGTTGAAAAGTCCAAGGCGATGCTGTGCTCGGTGGACCGCGTCGCCACCCTGGAAGAAGCCGTTCAAAGCTGCCGGGATTACCTGGCCCATCAGGGCTTGGTTGCCCAAGGTGAAGCTGTGGTGTGGCCTTCGTTGAAACACCTGAACTGGCAGGCGTTGGGCATGCCGGTTCGATGGGGTGCCCCCACGGGAGACGATCGGGTTGGCATCAGTGGCACGGCATTTGCTGTCGCTGAAACCGGCACGCTGGTGTTGGCCAGCAGCCCGGAAACACCGGCCAGTACGCACCTGTTGCCCGAGACACACATTGCACTGGTGCATGAGCACCAGATCGCCCACACACTGGAAGACGTGTTTGCCCGAATGCGTGCACAGGGCATGGCCATGCCGCGTGCGCTCAATTGTGTATCGGGGCCATCACGCACCGCCGATATTGAGCAGACCATTGTTCTGGGTGCCCACGGCCCTTATCGCGTCCATCTGGTTGTCATCAAGGAAGCCTGATGAGTAACCGCAGCCGCCGTGAATTTGTTCAAAACAGTCTTGGGTTGGGGGCTGGCCTGTTGGTGGGGTCGCAGGCCCAGGCCCAGGCTGAGGTTTCGGCCCCTGCGGTTGTTAAAACCATCAAGCCCACCGTGCTCAAGTTTCAAAGCACTTGGCCCACGCGGGATATATTCAACGAGTTTGCACAAGACTTCGCCAAAAAGGTCAATGACATGTCCGGTGGTGAGTTGCGCATCGACGTATACCCAACCAACAGCATTGTGAAAGCCTTCGGCATTCAAAATGCTGTGCACAAGGGTCAACTCGACGGTGGGCATGGTGTTCCAACCTACTGGCACGACCGCCACCCGGCATTTTCATTGTTTGGCAGTGGTCCCAGTTTTGGCATGGACTCCAATCAGGTTCTGGCTTGGTTCCAATATGGCGGTGGTCAGCAGCTCTATGACGAGTTGGTTCAAAAAGAAATGAACCTGAATATCCAGGGGTTTCTCTACGGGCCGCTCACCGCTCAGCCCCTGGGCTGGTTCAAAAAGCGGATTGACGAGCTCAAAGACATGGCGCACCTTCGGTTTCGGGCGGTTGGCTTGGCGGCCGATGTCTACCGTGAATTGGGCGCCAACCCCACAGCCCTGCAACCCGCTGACATTGTGCCCTGGCTGGACAAAGGCTTGATCGATGCCGGTGAGTTCAACAATCCGAGTTCGGACCGGGCGCTGGGTTTTCCCAATGTCACGCCCGTGTGCATGATTCGCAGCTTCCACCAAAGCTGCGAGGTGTTTGAGGTGATTTTCAACAAGAGCCGCTTTGATGGCCTGTCATTCCCATTGAGGTCCATCATCCGCTATGCCCTGCAGGCCTCTTCTTCGGACTTGAGCTGGAAGGCAGCCGATCGGTTTTCCAATGACTATGAGGAAATGCGCCGTAAGCAAGGCGTGCGCTATTACTACACGCCCGAAGATATTCTGAAAGCGCAACTGAATGCCTGGCGGAAAATCATCGCCAAAGAGTCTGCGGCCAGTCCCATCTTCAAACGCATCATTGATTCTCAAATGCGTTTTGCAAAGCGGGTGGTTGGTTTTGAAAATGATGTGACGCCATCGTCCAAGATGGCTTACGACTTCTGGTTTGCATCGGTCTAAAAGTCGCCCAAGCCTCGTGGCCGTGAAGTAAACTACAGGCTTGTCAAACACCACAAAGAGTGCAACATGTCTGATATTCACGCTCATCGCACCCACAACCTGTCACTGGACGACGCAAAAAAGGTTGCGCAAAAGCTGGTGGATCAATTGGAAAAAGAATTTCAGCTTGAGAGTCGCTGGGTGGGCAATACCCTGAATTTCACACGGTCTGGCGTCAAAGGCACCTTGGATGTCACTGACAAAGACGTCACGCTGGACATTTCTTTGGGCTTTATGCTGAAAGCCTTCAAGTCCAAAATTCAGTCTGAAATCGACAAAAATTTAAGCAGCATGTTTGCTTAAGAAATGGTCCACGCTGGGGTACTTCAACTGAAACCCCAGCTTGGCTTGTTCCACTGATCGAATTCGGCGTGACTCGGCCATAAAGCTCCACATCATCGGGCTGACCTGTTCCTTTACGGCATTTCGGCTCAAGCGCGGCGGACGCTGCAATTGGTAAGCGTCCGCAACAGCGTCAAAGTAATCACCCATCTTGCAGGGTTCACCGTCGCACGCATTGACCACACGCCACACCCCCCCCTTGAAATTGCACCACACACTCAAGCGCCCCAAGTCCAATTCATGAATGTGATTGGACCAGGAGTCTTCCGCGTTCACAATCGCTGGCGTGCCTGCACGAATGCGGTCCAATGGCAAACGCGTGTTCCCATAGATCCCGGGGGCACGCAGTATGTGGCCGCTATGTCCCAACAGGCTGGCCAGGCGCACCTGCTGCTCAGCATGTACCCGTCGGCGGGCCCTGTCCGATTGCGGGTTTACCGGCGAGCGTTCGTCAATCCATTGACCCTGTGCATTGCCATACACCCCGGTCGTTGAAATGTAAGTGAGGTGCAAGCGCTGTTTGTGCCAGGCCTGGTTTCGGGCCGCAGCATACAAAGCCAGCCGCTTGAGCGTGTTGTCCACCGCTGTGGAGGTGTCGGGTGCAGCCATCCACAACACGCGGTGGGCAAGGCTCAGGGCTTTCAGCAAGTCGCGTTTGTTGCTCAAGTCACAGGGCAGGGCTTGTGCACCCTGCTGGCGAATGCGCATGCGCTTGTCCAAGCCGGTCTCCCCGGGTCTGCAAGTCGCGATAAAATGCCGCGTGGTGTCATGGCGCAGCAGGGCAAAACCCACCTGACCACAGCCAGCAATCAACAATCGTTGTTGGCGAAGCAGGCGTGGCTTGACCCGGCTGAAAAACCCATTGGGGGAATGATTTTTTTTGAAGGCAGCAGTTCGATGATTCACAGCGTGAGTATTCTTCCCAGTCAACGGCAGTTCGAGTGTGAGGCCGATGAGCCCATACTCACCGCCGCTCTGCGCGCTGGTGTTATTTTGCCATATGGCTGCAAGGACGGCGCATGCGGTTCCTGCAAGGCCGAGTTGGTGAATGGCAAAGTGGATTATGGCCATTATCAAGTGCGCGCGCTGTCGGATGAAGAAAAGGTGCGTGGCAAGGTGTTGACCTGCTGCGCCAAGCCTTTGAGCCCAATCCAACTGAAGGTTCGTGAATTGTCGGGTCTGGGTGATATTCCTGTTAAAAAAATGCCCTGCCGTTTACAGCGCATTGAAAAGCCGGCGTCCGACGTGGCGGTTCTCAAGCTTCAACTGCCCGCCAATGAGGTGCTGCAATTTCTGGCTGGGCAGTACATTGAATTCATCTTGCGCGACGGGTCTCGCCGCAGCTACTCCCTGGCCAATGCACCCTATCAGGAAGGTGGTATTGAATTGCACATCCGGCACATGCCGGGTGGTCTGTTCACAGACCATGTATTTGGCGCGATGAAAGAGCGCGAAATTTTGCGTTTTGAAGGTCCGATGGGCACCTTCTTTTTGCGGGATGACCCCAACAAGCCAGTCATTCTATTGGCCAGTGGTACAGGTTTTGCGCCCATCAAGTCCCTGCTCGAACAGGCCTTTTTCAAAAACAACAACCGACAGTTCGTGTTGTATTGGGGGGCGCGCACGCGGGCTGATTTGTACATGGCCGAACTGCCTGAACAATGGGCCCGGGAGCACGGCAATTTTCAGTTTGTGCCTGTGTTGTCACACGCCACAGCCGCTTGCAATTGGTCGGGTCGAACCGGGTTTGTTCATCACGCAGTCATGCAGGATTTCCCGGACATGTCCAATCACCAGGTGTATGCCTGTGGTGTACCCGTGATGGTGGAGTCGGCTTTGCGGGACTTCACCACCCTGTGTGGATTACCGGAGGATGAGTTTTACGCCGACGCTTTTACCTCCGAGGCCGACAATCACCTTCAGGACTCGCCCAAATAAGCCTCTCGCACGCGCGGGTCGAGAATCAAGTCACTGGCTTTGCCATGAAAGTCGATCAAGCCTGAATCCAATACATAGGCTCGGTCGGCAATCTGCAAGGCCAGGTTGGCATTTTGCTCCACCAGCAGCACAGTCAAGCCTTGTGCGTGAATGGACTGAACGACGTCAAAGATTTTTTCAACCATGATGGGTGCCAAGCCCATGCTGGGTTCATCCAGCAGCAACAAGTCAGGCCGACCCATGATGGCGCGGCCCATGGCCAGCATTTGTTGCTCGCCACCGCTCAGGGTGCCAGCAGACTGCTTGCGGCGCTCTTTCAGCCGGGGAAACAGGGTAAACACCCGTTCTTTGTCGTCCTGAATGCCCGCTTGATCGTGACGACAATATGCACCGAGGTCCAGATTTTCCTCGACCGTCATGCGGGCAAACACACCGCGACCCTCGGGCACCAGCGCCATGCCCAATGCTAGCCGTTGATGGGCGGCCAGGGTGTTCAAATCGACCGAGTTGTTGTATACGGCGCGTTTTGCCTTAAACGGCAGCAGCCCTGCCATGGCCTTCAGTGTGCTGGTTTTGCCAGCACCGTTGCAGCCAATCAAGCACACCAATTCGCCGCGCATCACATCAAAAGACACTCCTTTGACGGCCTGAATACCACCATAGTGAACCGTGAGCTGTTCAATCGACAGAATCGGGCTCATCGCCTGAGCCTGTCCTTCAGGAATGAGTTCAGCCAGCATGGTGTAGACCCCCCAAATAAGCCTCAATCACTGCAGGGTCTTTTTGAACAATCGCTGGTTTTCCCTGGGCAATCACCTTGCCGTAGTCCAGCACGGTAACAGTGCTGCAAATGCCCATCACCAGTTTCACATCGTGCTCAATCAGCAGCAGGGTTTTACCGTCGCTGGCAATTCGCAGCAGCAGTTCTTTGAGTTGCAACTTTTCGGATCCATTCATGCCAGCGGCGGGTTCATCCAGGGCCAACAGGCTGGGGTTCATGGCCAAGGCACGAGCGATCTCGAGTCGACGCTGATGTCCATAAGACAATTCGGAGGCCAGGTAATTGGCGTGCTGTGCAATGCCCACGTAGTCCAATAGTTTCAGGGATTGGTCTCTAAGTCGACGCTCTTCATCGCGCTGAGACGGTAGTCGCAGAATCGCAGCGATGGCTCCAGCTTTACTCTGGGTGTGAAAGCCCACCATCACGTTTTCGACGACCGTCATGGTTTGAAACAGGCGAATATTCTGAAATGTGCGTGCAATGCCCAGCTTGGCCACATCGGCGGGGTTGTGCGGAAAGAAGCGGTGCCCCTTGAATTGAAAATGCCCTTCATCGGGTGTGTACAAGCCCGTGATCAGATTGAAGCAGGTGGTTTTGCCAGCGCCGTTGGGACCAATCAAACCGGTGATGGTTCCCTGCGCAATGTCCAGATCTACCGCATCGACGGCGGTCAGGCCGCCAAACCGCTTGGTCAGTCCACGAATACTCAACAGCGTGTTGCTCATGTGGTGGCCTCGGTATGAGATGGGCTGTTTCGGCCTTTGCGCTCTGGCCACAAGCCTTTGGGCTTGTACAACATCACCAGCACCATGGTCAGCCCATAAATGAGCGAGCGGATGATCTCGGCATCCACCAACACCTCGCCAAACAATTGTTCTTGCAGCGGAGCCACCACATGGCGCAGCATTTCTGGAAAACCCGAGAGCAGAACCGCACCTAAAATAACGCCGGGAATGTGCCCCATACCACCCAGCACCACCATGCACAGTACGATCACCGATTCCATCAGACCGAATGACTCCGGGCTGATAAAACCTTGAAATGCTGAAAACATGGCGCCCGACACGCCGCCAAATGAAGCCCCCAGCGCAAAGGCCAGGAGCTTCACATTGCGGGTGTTGATGCCCATCGCTTTGGCCGCAATTTCGTCATCGCGAATGGCTGTCCAGGCGCGGCCCAGGCGGCTGTCCTGCAATCGCAGGCTGACCACCATGATGATCAACACCAAAGCCAGGAACAGGTAGTAATACAAATGCAGTGCAGGGATGTCCAGCCCAAACACGTGAACTGTTTTTTCAAACCGAATGGTGCCGATGCGCACGGGTTCGATCATGTAAATACCCTGAGGCCCGTTGGTGATATTCACCGGTGCATTCAGGTTGTTCATGAACAGGCGAATGATTTCGCCGAATCCCAAAGTAACGATGGCCAGGTAATCACCCCTCAGCTTGAGGGTGGGTGCGCCCAGCAGGACACCAAACAGCCCGGCCACTGCTGCCCCCAGCGGAATGATGAGCCATAGCGAGACGTGCAGACCGTCGGGGAATTGGGCTGCAATCCATTCAAAGTTGTCGGTAAGATGGGGTGAGTTGAGCAGACCGTACAGGTAGGCACCTACAGCATAAAACGCGATGTAACCCAGGTCCAGCAGGCCTGCAAAACCCACCACAATATTCAGGCCCAAGGCCAGCATGACGTAAAGCAGCGCCACGTTGACAATGCGCAGCCAACTGTTGCCCAGGTCACCCACCACCCAAGGCAGAGCCACCAGAGCCACCGCAACCAACATCAGGCCAACAATTTGTTTGGTTAGTGGTGCGTTCATCATGCTCGGTCCGATACCTTTTCACCCAGCAGGCCTGAAGGCCGTACGGTGAGCACCAGGATGAGCACTGCAAATGCAAAAATATCCTGATAATTTGAACCCAAAAAACCACCAGTCAATTGCCCCAGATAGCCAGCCCCCAGGCTTTCGACCAAGCCCAGCAGCAAGCCGCCTAGCATGGCACCATAAATATTGCCGATGCCACCCAGCACAGCAGCGGTGAAGGCCTTCAGGCCAGGCAGAAATCCCATGTAGAAATGCGCCACCGAGTAATTGGCCGCCACCATCACGCCGGCCACTCCGGCCAGTGCTGCGCCAATCATGAACGTGGCCGAAATAATCGCGTTGGGGTTGATGCCCATGAGGCTGGCAATCGCCGGGTTTTCTGCTGTGGCCCGCATGGCTTTGCCGAGTTTGGTGCGATTCACGAGTGTCGTCAGGCCCATCATCAGCACCGATGACAACACAACAATGGTGAGTTGAACGGGTGTGAGTGAAATGGTTCGCGCGGGTGCGTCTGCCACCGTGTTGTGAAAGGTAAAGAGGGTAATCGGATCTTGGGAAAGGGTGGTTGGAAAAATCAAGTAGTTGCGGCCCCAGATGATCATGGCCAATGTCTGCAAGGTAATGGACACACCAATGGCAGAAATGAGGGGAGCAAGCCGTGGCGCCGTTCGCAGGGGGCGATAAGCCACCTTTTCTACGGTAAAGCTGACCGCCATGCACACTGGAATGGCTGCCACCATGCCCAATGACAACAACAACCAGCCAGGTAACCCCGGGTTGATGCCTGCAATGGCCGAGATGGCGCTGAATGCCACCATGGCACCCACCATCACCACTTCACCATGGGCAAAGTTGATGAGGCCCAGCACGCCGTACACCATGGTGTAGCCCAAGGCCACCAGCGCGTAAATGCTGCCCAATACCAAACCGTTGATGATCTGTTGAATCAGTGTGTCCATGAATCCGATGCGTCTACCCAAACCCAGGATGATCAACCGGATAACCGTGCAAAGTGGCTTAAACCTTGCTTCCGGAAGGGTGTGCTTTTTTTGAAGGATAGTACAAAGGATGCAGCGGCTGCGAGAAACCAATCAGAAACAGGCCAGTTAATTCAACCCTTGCCAGCGGTGCCGCCTTTGATGCTACATTCAACAACGAAGCAAGTTCGATTCCATTCACAACACACAAATTCGGGGGAAGCAGAATGCGCAGTTTGAACAAACCCACACTGATTGGTTCGGCAGTATTGGCAGCAATGGGCAGTTTGGCCATGGTCAGTACAGCACAGGCCAAGGATGTCATCGTCAAGATTGGCCATATTGCGCCGCTGTCAGGTCCACAGGCCCATTACGGCAAAGACAACGAGCAGGGTGCCCGGTTGGCCATCGATGATTTAAATGCCATGAAGATTCAACTCGACGGCGGCACTGCCAAATTTGAGTTGGTGGCTGAAGATGATGCGGCCGATCCCAAAACCGGTGCAATCGTTGCGCAAAAATTGTGCGACATGAAAGTAAACGGCATTGTGGGCCACTTGAACAGCGGCACCACGGTGCCAGCCTCCCGCATTTACCACGACTGTGGCATTCCTCAAATCACGCCCTCGGCCACCACACCCAAAATCACCAAGCAGGGTTTCGATTCCGTATTCCGCGTGATTGCGCATGACGGCGTACTGGGTGTTGCGCTGGCCAAATTTGCCACCGCCGATTTGAAAGCGAAGAAGTTTGTGGTGATTGATGACCGAACCGGCTACGGTCAGCCCCTCGCCGATATTTTTGCCAAGCAAGTGCAGGCGGGCGGTGGTCAGGTGCTGGAGCGCCAGTACACCAACGACAAGGCCACCGACTTCGCCGCCATTTTGACCTCTGTGAAAGCCAAAAACCCGGACGTGATTTTCTATGGTGGCATGGATGCCCAGGCAGGCCCCATGTTGCGTCAAATGAAGCAGCTGGGCATCAAGGCCAAGCTGATTGGCGGTGATGGCATTTGCACCACCGAGTTGAGCAAACTGGGTGGCGACAATGTGGGTGACAATGTGATGTGCGCCGAAGGTGGCATGGCCTTGTCCAAAATGCCGGGTGGCCCTGCCTTTGAGAAGCGCTACAAGGACAAATTCAAGTCAGACATTCAGGTGTATGCCCCCTTCGTCTACGACGCCACCATGACCATGGGCATGGCCATGAAAGAGGCGAAGTCGGCCGATCCCAAGAAGTATCTGCCCAAGCTGAAAGCCATCAGCTACAAGGGTGTTATCGGTACCATTTCGTTTGATGAAAACGGGGATGTGAAAAATGCGCCGGTCACGGTGAACACCTATGGTGCGAAGGGAAAGACACCGTTGACCATCATCCAGTGACGCGTGATTGGGTATCAATCAATAAAAACCCCGCAGGGTGATAACCGCTGCGGGGTTTTTTTATTCAGTACTGCCTGTTGGTATTACAGGGACAAAACCCACGCAACCAGTTTTTTGGCTTCTTCGTCCGTCACGTTTTGAGCAGGCATCGGAATTTGGCCCCAGGTGCCTTTGGTGCCGTGTTTCACTTTCTCGGCCAGTGCAGCAGGTGCTGCCTTGTCACCTTTGTACTTGGCAGCCACGTCCTTGAAAGCCGGACCTACCACTTTCTTGTCCACCTGGTGGCAAGACAAGCAGGCCTTGCTCTTGGCAAGCGCTTCGTCGGCGCTGGCTGTCAACGGCAGGGCAGCCACCAAAGCGGCCACAGCCAACACACCCATTTGCTTCTTCATCATCAACTCCTCAACACGGTGACGGTTTTCAACTCTTATAACGGATCGGTCCGTATTTTGGCAGACAAATCCAGGTTTTGTCATGTTACAAAAGGAAATATTTCTGCACACGCCTTGTTTTGGGAAAAGTTCCCGGTGTCCGTCGCGGTTGCGCCATGTGGCCGATGAATTGAATCACCGCCGGCCGGTGTCAAGCAGTGCCTGCAAGGGCAGGGGGTACAATACCGAACCTGGTGTTTTTCAATTCCCTTGAACGAGATTGCGAATGTTTGTTCATCCTGAGTTTAATCCGGTCGCCATTCAGATCGGCCCCTTGGCGGTTCGCTGGTACGGTCTGATGTACCTCGCTGGTTTTATTGCGTTCATTACCCTGTCCAAGCGTCGCCTCAAGTTCTTTCCGGCCATCAAGGAGCTGGATGTGGACAACCTGCTGACCTGGGGGGTGCTGGGCGTTATTTTGGGTGGACGTTTGGGCTACGTGCTGTTTTACAAGCCGGACTATTACTTGCACAACCCGACTGAAATTCTGGCCATATGGGAAGGTGGCATGTCTTTCCATGGCGGCTTTCTGGGTGTGTTGTTGACCTGTCTGGTTTATTGCAAAGTCAAAGGCTGGAATTTTTTTGACTTGATGGACTTTGTCGCACCCTCGGTGCCACTGGGTTTGGCATTTGGTCGATTGGGTAATTTTATCAACGGAGAACTGTGGGGGCGCCCCACCGATGGCTGGTGGGGCGTGGTTTTCCCGCAGGCCGGCGATTTGTTGCCTCGCCATCCATCCCAGTTGTACCAAATGAGTCTGGAGGGCTTTGCCCTGTTTGCGTGGCTTTGGTGGTTTTCGTCCAAACCCCGATCGCGTGCGGCCATCTCGGCCTGGTTCATGATGGGCTACGGCGGTGCACGTTTTATTGTTGAATATGCCCGCGAGCCTGACCGATTCCTGGGTACTTTGTCACTGGGCCTGTCGATGGGGCAGTGGTTGTGTTTGCCCATGATATTGCTGGGGCTGGTATTGCTGGCGTGGTCGCGCGGTAAACCCACCGCGCTCCAGACCATGGCGCCTCGACCTTAAAAGCCGGTGATGGCCTTGTAGATCATGGACAAGGCCACAAAGGTCAGCAACACGGCGAACACCCGTTTAATCCGTGCAACCGGTAGGCTGTGGGCCAGCTTTGCGCCTCGGGGTGCCGTCAGCACACTCATCACGGCCACACAAGCCACTGCCGGCAGGTAGATGTAACCCAGTGAGCCTGATGGCATTCCTTCAAGGTGTAGGCCGTTGATAATGTAGCCCATGCTGGCAAACACCGCGATTGGAAAGCCCAGTGCGGCCGATGTCGCTACCGCATTGCGCACCGGTACATTGCTCCACACCATGAATGGTACTGATAAAAAACCGCCGCCTGCTCCCACGATGCTGGAGACGCCACCGATGACACTGCCCATGCCGACCATGCCAGCTGCACCAGGCAGGGTTCGTGAGGGTTTGGGTTTTTTGTCAGCAAACATTTGGTAAGCTGAAAAAATAACGAACACGCCAAAACTCAGCGCAAGCTCTTTGGTGGGCAGGTACGACACAATTTTGGAGCCCACGAAGCCACCAATCAAAATACCCGGTGTGAGAAATTTCACAATGTCCCAGCGAATGGCACCTGCTTGGTGGTGGGCTCGCATGCTGGAGATGCTGGTAAATACAATAATCGCCAACGATGTGGCGATCGATGCATGCACCACATGGTCTGCAGGTACGCCCTGTTTGTGAAGCAGAAAACTGAGGAATGGCACAAGAATCATGCCGCCGCCGATGCCCAGCATGCCGGCCAGCACACCGCTGAACACGCCCAGAACCAGCAGCGCAGCGATGAAAATAGGATCAATCATGGTGTGTGGATCTTTTAAAAATGAAAGAGACTGACCCATCGGTCAGTTTGCCCGCCTTCCATTGTCCAATAAAAAAAGCGCCACCTTCTCGGGTTGGCGCTTTTTTCGTATTAGGGTCTCTGCCAGTGGTGCGCTGGTCCGATCCCTGAACCTAAGGTTCAAGTGGGTCGCAGTATCAGAGTCTTCAGGTTTCCCAGACAAACGTGGGAATCACACCGACTCGTAAAAAATCCGCAACCGGGATCACAGATATTGGTTCACGGAATGCTGACCAACACAGACACGGCAGAGATGAAACATTTAGAACAAGCTTGCATTTTTGGGTGCTCCGCCGGAATTCAAGCTTGCATCCACCACCTGTTCAATGGCCTCAATTTTACGCTCAATCGACTCAATGTCCAGCCCTAAAACAGGTTTGTCTTGATTACTTCCAGTGAGGGATTCATGCGCGATCTGCAAGGCAGCCATGACGGCAATGTTATCCAGACCAACCACCCGCCCCGAATTGCGAATGCTGGTCATTTTGGTTTCCACAATGTTGACGGCTTGTTGCAGCGCGGCACGCTCCTCCGGTTTGCAGGAAATCCGAAATTCCCGCCCCATCAGCTTCAGCAGCAGTGTGTCCAATTATTTCTCCGAGTTCAGTTCGAGTTCCGGAAACCACTGATTCAGCATCTGGTTGATCTGGCCCTGGGCGTGGTCCACCTTGCGCCGAAGCTGCTCGTTCTCGCGAGACAGTTGCTGCGCTCTTTCCTGGGATTTTTGCTGCTCATGCCGGCTTTGCTCCAGGGCTTTTGCCAAGGTGCTCACCTTGTCCTGTAGTTCGTCCAGTTTTGCAAGCAGAGATTGCGCCATTGGGCTCGCTCCATCGAATGTTGGGTGTCAAACTGCCATGACCATGACTATACAACCGGAAAACCCTGATTGGGCAAGGTCTTCCAGCAGAAAATTGATCTCAGACCTTAAATTGTGACAATCCGAGCACGTCTTGCATGTCATAAAGCCCGGTGGCTTTGTCCATCAGGTACTGGGCGGCACGAATGGATCCCTGCGCGTAGGTCATGCGGCTGGAGGATTTGTGGGTGATTTCGATGCGTTCGCCGATGCCTGCAAACAGCACGGTGTGGTCACCCACAATGTCACCGCCCCGAATCGTTGAAAAACCGATGGTGCCAGCCTCACGCTCACCCGTGATACCTTCCCGGGCAAAGACGCCCACATCCTTCAGATTCACGTTCAATGACTTGGCGATCACTTCGCCCATGCGCAGGGCGGTGCCAGAAGGTGCGTCCACCTTTTTGCTGTGGTGTGCTTCAATCACTTCGATGTCATAACCTTGCGACAGTATTTTGGCTGCCACTTCCAACAATTTGAAGGTGGCGTTCACACCGACAGCCATGTTGGGTGACCACACCATGGACACTGACTGCGAAGCAGCTTTCACGGCATCCATCTGCTCGCCTTCAAAGCCGGTGGTGCCAATCACAGCCTTCACACCCAGGCGTTTGCAAACATTCAGATGTTCAAGCGTACCGGCTGGCCTCGTGAAATCAATCATGACTTGCGCATTGGCCAAGGCTTGTTCGACCTGATCGGTGATGATCACGCCAGTGTGTATGCCCATGAAGTCGCCCGCATCACGTCCCAGTGCGGGTGAGCCAGCGATGTCGAATGCGCCCGCCAGGGTGCAAGCAGGGTGATTCAATACCGCTTCAATCAAGGTCTTGCCCATGCGGCCGGTGGCACCCGCAATCGCAATTCGAATGGCTTCTGTCATAGGTCGATCTTTGTTAAGTCAGTTGAGTACTGGGGCTTTGTCCGTGCCGGAAAGGCCATCGCCACTGGGGGTGGCAGGCGATTCTTGATTTTGCGGACCACCCGTGTTGGGTTTTGATTCAGGTTTTGCCGCCGGGCTAATTGGAGCGATTGGGCGCTTGATGCCACTGGATGGGCCTGTCAGGAATTCAGCCTGATCGGTTGGCAGGTTTTCCCCGCCATGCCGGGCGAGTTTGTCATTTTCAAAAATGCAGGTGTAGCGAAACTGTGCGAACGATCCATCGGCACGGTTGAGCCGGTAGACATAGTCCCAGCGGTCGGCGTGAAACGGGCTGTTCAAGAGCGGCGTTCCCATGATGAACCTGACTTGGTCTTTGGTCATGCCGATTTGAAGCCGTTGCGTTTCCTGTTCGGTTACGAAGTTGCCCTGCTGGATATCGACCTTGTACGGTTTGATGAACTGCGGCACATAGCTGGTGTTAAGGTAAGAACAGGCAGAGGCCGACAGACACAGCGCAATACCGGCGAGCCGATTCAGACGTAGAATACCCATGGTGGTCAAATCATCATAGTGAGGATGTCGGTGGGCTTGGATGCCAAGGAGCCACTAAGCCCACTCGACCCGCCCGCCAAAGACGTTATCATAAGCTACTTGCACGCAACAAAAGACGAGACGGACCCAAACTCATGACAACAGCCACCGACCTCAAAAGCATGGGCCTGAAGGCAACACTGCCCCGAATGAAAATTCTGGAGCTGTTTCAGAGTGGACAACATCGCCACCTCAGTGCAGAGGATGTGTACAAGCTATTGCTTCAGGAAGATCTCGACATTGGTCTTGCCACTGTTTATCGGGTGTTGACCCAATTTGAACAGGCTGGCTTGCTGGCGCGTCAACACTTTGAGACGGGCAAGTCGGTGTTCGAGTTAAATGAAGGCGAACATCATGACCACCTGGTGTGCGTGCAATGCGGCAAAGTGGTGGAGTTTTTTGATGCTGAAATTGAAAAGCGTCAGAAAACGATCGCGAAAGAGCGCGGTTTCGACCTGCACGACCATGCACTGGCGCTGTATGGTTCTTGCACCAAAAAGGACTGCGAAAACCGCCGCAAGCCCTGAGCCTACACAGGGCCGGCTGCCTCAATCATTTCCGAAGCCGCCGTTCGCGTTGCGTCTGAAATATTGACGCCGCCCAACATGCGGGCCACCTCATGAACCCGCTCGGTTTTGTCCATGCGGCGAATTTGTGACCGGGTGGTGCCCGATGCAATGTCTTTGGACACCTTGAAGTGGTGATGCCCTTGAGCGGCCACCTGGGGCAGGTGAGTGACACACAAGACTTGTTTGTTACCAGCCAGTTGGCGCAGGTATCGGCCAACGGTCTCGGCCACTGCGCCCCCGATGCCACTGTCCACCTCGTCAAAAATCAAGGTGGGTACTGGTGTGCTGGTGACTGTATTGACCGTTATGGCCAGACTGATTCGGGCGAGCTCACCGCCAGAGGCCACTTTCTGGATGGGCTGTGGCGTGACCCCTGGATGGCCTGCCACGCGAAATTCAATGAGATCGTTGCCTGTGGCCGATGCAGGGCCAGGCTGAACCTCCACCACAAACTGTCCGCCTTGCATGTTCAGCGATTGCATCGACTCGGTCACGGCTGCCGATAGGGCTTTGGCGGCGGCCTGCCGTGCTGTGGTCAATGCGTGGGCGGCTGCGGTGTAGGCACCCTGGGCTTTTTGCAGTTCCAGTTGCAGATGTTCTACATCAAAACCTTCTTCAAGACCTTGTATTTCTGCACGAACCAAGGCCAGTTCTTCGTGCATCAGTTCGGGTGGAAGACGCAGTTTACGTGCCGTGTCGTGCCACAGGGCCATGCGGCTTTCCACGGCGGTCAACGTGTCCGGGTCAAGGTCTGTGTGCTTGATGTAATGAGCCAATTCATAACTGGCTTCGCGCAACAGGATTTCGCCCTCACTCAGGTTTTTAACCACCGATTCGAGCTGTAAATCCCGACTGGCCAGCGAACCCAATTGCTGAATCAGATGGGCCAGTTGGTCCAGCACAGCCCCTTCATTGTCAGCCAAAGCGGCGTTGGCGGCCTGTGTGCCTTCAATCAATTCCGCCCCATGGCTTAAGCGGTCAAAATCAGCACTGAGCGTCTCCCATTCGCCCGCCTTGGGCGCCACTTTTTCCAACAGATCCAATTTCCAGTGCAGGCTTTCCAGGCGTGCTGCCCTTTCGTTTTGGCTGCTTTGGGCTTGTTGCAGGTGTTTTTCAGCCTGTCGAAGTGTTTTGTAGCTGAGCGAAACAGGCTCAAGCAGTGAGCCCAACTGACCGAAATCATCCAGTAAGCGCAATTGCTCGCCCGGTTTAGCCAGTGTCTGAAAGGCATGTTGACCGTGAATGTCAATCAGCGTTTCGGACAGTTGCTTGAGCAAGGACGCTGGCACTGGAGTACCGTTGACATAGGCCTTGGAGCGGCCTGCGCTGTCGATGGCTCGGCGAAGGTGCAACTCGCCTTCGCTGCAGTCGATGCTTTGTTCGTCCAAAATGGCTTTTGCGGCTGGATTCAGCTCGAACACTGCGGTGATGTTGGCCCGTTCGCTGCCCTCGCGCACTTGCGATGCATCGGCTCGGGCCCCCAAGCACAAGGACAGGGCATCAATCAAAATCGATTTCCCTGCGCCAGTTTCGCCAGACAGCACCGACATCCCGGCCTCAAAGTGCAGGTCAAGTTTGTCAACAATGACAAAATCCTGAATGGTTAAACTACTTAGCATGTCCGCTGTCTCGAAGTCCTCGTGTGCGATGGCCCACTTCCGTGGGGGTGGCGCTCCAGTGCAATTTCTGGCGCAGCATCGCGAAATAATCATAACGGCCTGGGTGGAGCAAGTGGATTGGCTTTTGCGACACTTCAATCCGAACCTGGTCGCCCACCTTGGCACGCTCGTTGGTGTGCATGTCGAAGTGCACGCCGGTTTGTTTGCCGCCGGTCACCGTAATCGTAATGCTGCAATGTTGTGGCAGGGCAATCGGACGGTTCGTGAGTGCATGCGGCGCAACCGGCACAATGACAATGCCAGCCAGGCTGGGGTGAAGAATTGGACCGTCGGCCGACAAGGCATAAGCCGTTGAGCCAGTGGGTGTCGACACAATCAAACCATCGGCCCGCAAGTCATACATAAAGTGACCATCCACTTCCACCCGCAGTTCCACCATGCCGCCCACGATGCCGCGACTGATCACGACATCATTCAGGGCGATGTGGTCGGCAATCACCTTGCCATTCCTCAACAATTGCCCGGTCAGGTAATGCCGGCTCTCAGAAATGGAGTCGCCATTGAGGGTTTCGATCAGGGTTGGGTCAATGTCATCGGACCGGATGTCGGTTAAAAACCCCAAACGCCCCTGGTTGATCCCGAGCAATGGGATGTGGGTGTCGGCCAGTTTCCGGGCATTGCCCAAAAAAGTGCCATCGCCACCCATGATCACGGCGTAATCGGCTTTTTTACGGATCTCCTCAATGCTGGCAAATTTAAAGCCCACAGCGGCCTTTTCCGCGGCTGCAGCATTGCGTGCATTGAGCATGCTGTCACTGACCAGCACCTTGAACTGGTTCTTGAGCAGCAACTCCACGACAGTGCGCCAGCTGTCCTGACGATGAGAGGCCCCATGTTTGGCAAACACTGCAATGCACTTGCCCGGTGTTTTTGGCATTCTGAAGGTCCCGAATTTGTCGTAAAGTGTGGAAATAGGCTTAATCGTATCGCAACGTGCATTTGAAGTGACACCCATGATTGACGAACGGGGACGTTCCCTCCTGAAAACCCTGGTTGAACGCTACATTGCTGAAGGCAGTCCGGTGGGTTCGCGGGCGCTGTCCAAGTATTCAACGCTGGATTTAAGCCCAGCCACCATCCGCAATGTGATGGCCGACCTGGAGGAACTCCGCCTGGTGGCCTCGCCCCACACCTCTGCAGGCCGCATTCCCACGCCCCAGGGCTATCGCATGTTTGTGGATTCCCTGTTGACGGTGAAGCCCTTGGAACGGGATGTCAAACAGATGCTGTCCGGGGGCATTCAACGCGATGACCCCAACCGGGTGTTGAGCAAAGCGGTCAACCTGTTGTCGAGCTTGTCTTCATTTGCCGGTGTTATTACTTCGCCCAAACGCTCAGCCCTTTTCCGCCAGGTGGAGTTTTTGGGTTTGTCCGATCGCAAGGTGCTGCTGATCATCGTGACACCGGACGGCGATGTGCAAAACCGCATTTTGATTGTCGACAAACCGTACACCCAGTCGGAACTGACCCAGGCCGCCAATTTTTTCAACCAACATTTTTCTGGTTTGAGCTTTGCGCAGGCACGCGAGCGGTTGAGCGAGGAGCTGCATCAAATCAGCCAGGACATCAGTGCGCTGATGCAAGCCGCAGTCAATGCGGGCACTGAAGCCGAGGAGAGCCAGCAGGAGCATGTGTTGGTGTCGGGTGAGCACCGATTGCTGGATGTGCAGGATTTGTCCACGGACATGGATCGTTTGCGCAAATTGTTTGGTGTGTTCGAACAGCGCACCGCATTGATGCGTTTGCTCGACAGTTCCAACCGGGCACAGGGCGTGCAAATTTTTATTGGGGGTGATTCCAGCCTTGTCCCAATGGAGGAGATGAGCGTGATTTCCTCACCCTATTCCATCAATGGGGAAGTGGTGGGCACCCTGGGGGTGATTGGGCCCACGCGCATGGCCTATGAAAAGCTGATCCCGATTGTGGACATCACGGCCAAACTGGTGTCGTCGGCCTTGTCGGACCCCAACTGAGCGGACCCCAACTGAGCGGACCCCAACTGAGGCCAGGTCAACGGTCTGTCCCGGAGACCTTGAAAGTTGACGGGCTCACCTGCTGCGCTTTTTGCGTATACTCGGTGGCTTGTTGTCATCCTGTTTTTAGCAGCAAACTCCCCATGCGCACCGAAGCTCCTTTCCGTCACGGAACCCCCCAGAAAACCGCCGTTTTGCTGGTCAATCTCGGCACACCCGATGCCCCGGACACACCGTCCCTGCGTCGGTATTTGCGTGAATTTCTGTCCGACCCACGCGTCGTGGAAATTCCCCGGCTGGTGTGGTGGATGATTTTGAATCTGTTCATCTTGCCGTTCCGGCCCAAAAAGTCGGCAGCCAAGTACGCCACGGTGTGGACCGAAGCGGGTTCACCCTTGTTGGCGATTGGTCACCAACAAGTGGCGCGGGTTTGCGAGGGGTTTAAAGACCGGCGCTGGGAGGTGAAGGTGGAATTGGCCATGCGCTATGGCAATCCGTCCGTGGCCAGCAAAATGGATGAATTGCGGGCGGCTGGTTATGACCGTGTTCTGGTGTTTCCGTTGTACCCCCAATATGCGGCGGCCACCACAGCATCGGTCATGGACGCGGTGTTTCAATGGGCAGCACCCGTTCGCAATTTGCCCGAGCTTCGCTTTGTCAAGCACTACCATGACCATCCTGCCTATATCCATGCATTGGCAGACAGCGTGTTGACCCATTGGCGTGCCAAGGGTCGCCCCAATTTCGATGGCGGTGATGTGTTGCTGATGAGTTTCCACGGGGTGCCCGAGTTTGCCTTGCTCAAAGGCGACCCCTACCATTGCGAATGCCACAAAACCGGCCGTTTGCTCGCTGAGGCACTGGGCTTGGAAAAGTCCAATTACCGGGTAACCTTTCAAAGCCGGTTTGGCAAAGCCAAGTGGTTGGAGCCCTACACCGATGCCACGTTGAAAGCGCTTGGGCAGGCCGGTACCAAACGGATCGATGTGATTTGTCCAGGCTTTTTGGCCGATTGCCTGGAGACGCTGGAAGAAATCAACCAGGAAGGTCGTGAAGATTTCCTTCATGCCGGGGGCGGTGAGTTTCATTACATTGCTTGCCTGAATGACAGCGATGGCGCGGCAGCCATGCTGACGGAAATTGTGGCCCAGCATTTGCAGGGTTGGCCTGTGGACATGGGCTACGAAGACGCCATGGCTGCGGAATTGGCTGCCAGCCGTCGACTGGCCTTGGCCATGGGTGCCCGGGACGGTCAAAGCACCTGAGGCTGCTCTTCTCGCCTAAAAAATTCAATCAAAGACCCTTGAAATAACAGGGTCTATCCCCAACTCCGGACAATGTTGGGCGGACCCTCGCCCCAAGTTATTGATTCGGAGGATAAAAAGATGTCAGAGCCGACTGGAAAGCCGACTCCCGAAGAACACGCTGGGCAAGAAGAAGCCGCGTCGCAGGCTCAACCATCCCCGCAAGCCGATGTGGGTGAACCAGCAGCATCGACTGCACCATCCGAGATGGATCATCTTCGGGGCCAGTTGGCTGCCGCCCAGGATGAGGCCGCCAAGGCCAAAGAGGTGTACCTCCGCCTGGCTGCTGACATGGAAAACCTGCGCCGGCGCACCCAAGAGGATGTGGCCAAGGCCCACAAATTCGCCATCGAAGGCTTTGCCGAAAGCCTGTTGCCCGTGCGTGACACACTGGAAATGGCCCTGGCCGTTGAAAACCAGACCTTTGAAGCCCTGAAAGAGGGCGTGTCAGCAACCTTGCGCCAGCTCGAGTCCGCATTTGAGCGCAACAAGGTGAAATTGCTGAACCCGGTGGGCGAGAAGTTTGATCCCAATCAACACCAGGCTGTGGCGATGGTGCCCGGTAACTCGGTTGAGCCCCCGGTGGCCGCCAACCACGTGGTGGCGGTGCTGCAGAAGGGTTATTTGTTGAACGAACGCGTGCTGCGCCCGGCATTGGTGTCGGTTGCGCAATAACCGGCTGAACAATCATCAGTTTTTGAATGGATATGGGCTTGAATTGGCAGGGTAAAACCCCACATCAGGCCTAAGCAGACAATCAGCAGACATTTAGGAATACGGAGAAATCATGGGAAAAATCATCGGGATTGACTTGGGAACCACCAACTCTTGCGTGGCAGTGTTTGAAGCCGGCGGCTACAAGGTGATTGAAAACTCGGAAGGTGCGCGTACCACACCGTCCATCATTGCCTACATGGAAGACGGTGAAATCACCGTGGGCGCACCGGCCAAGCGCCAGGCTGTGACCAACCCCAAGAACACCCTGTATGCCGTAAAGCGCCTGATTGGTCGCAAGTTTGGTGATGCAGAAGTGCAAAAAGACATCGGTCTCATGCCTTACAGCATTATCAAGGCCGACAACGGCGACGCCTGGGTTCAAGTGCGTGACCAGAAATTGGCGCCACCCCAAGTGTCTGCTGAAGTGCTGCGCAAAATGAAGAAGACTGCTGAGGACTACCTGGGCGAAGAAGTGACCGAGGCCGTCATCACCGTGCCTGCTTACTTCAACGACAGCCAGCGCCAAGCGACCAAAGACGCCGGCCGCATTGCTGGTCTGGATGTGAAACGCATCATCAACGAACCCACGGCTGCGGCCTTGGCGTTCGGCATGGACAAGAGCGAAAAGGGCGACCGCAAGATTGCCGTGTACGACTTGGGCGGCGGTACTTTCGACGTGTCCATCATTGAAATTGCCGACATCGACGGCGAGAAGCAATTTGAAGTGCTGTCCACCAACGGTGACACCTTCCTGGGCGGTGAAGACTTCGACCAGCGCATCATTGACCACATCATCGACGAGTTCAAGAAGAACAACGGCGTTGATTTGTCCAAAGACCCGATCGCCCTGCAGCGGATCAAGGCCGCTGCCGAGCGCGCAAAAATCGAACTGTCCTCCTCACAGCAGACCGAAATCAACGAGCCCTACATTGCGATGGCCAACGGCGCACCTGTGCACCTCACCACCAAGCTGACCCGTGCCAAGCTGGAGTCCTTGGTTGAAGACCTGATTGTGCGCACCATTGAGCCTTGCAAGATTGCGCTGAAAGACGCGGGCGTGTCGGCCGCTGACATCGACGACATTATTTTGGTGGGTGGTCAAAGCCGCATGCCCAAGGTTCAGGAGGCCGTGAAGAACTTCTTCGGCAAGGAACCCCGCAAAGACGTGAACCCCGACGAAGCGGTGGCCGCCGGTGCTGCCATTCAGGGTTCGGTCTTGAGTGGTGACCGCAAAGACGTGCTGCTGCTGGACGTAACGCCGCTGTCTCTTGGTATTGAAACCATGGGCGGTGTGATGACCACCATGATTTCCAAAAACACCACCATCCCGACCAAGTTCAGCCAGGTGTTTTCCACGGCCGATGACAATCAGCCGGCAGTCACCATCAAGGTGTACCAGGGCGAACGCAAAATGGCTGGCGACAACAAGAGCCTGGGCGAATTCAATCTGGAAGGCATTCCACCCGCACCACGGGGCGTGCCACAAATTGAAGTGACCTTCGACATTGACGCCAACGGCATTTTGCATGTGTCCGCCAAAGACAAAGGCACTGGCAAGGAAAACAAGATCACCATCAAGGCCAACTCTGGCTTGTCGGAAGACGAGATCCAGAAAATGGTGAAAGACGCCGAAGCCAATGCTGCGGACGACGCCAAGCGCCGTGAACTGGCCGAAGCCAAAAACCAGGCCGATGCGCTGGTGCACAGCACCCGCAAGAGCTTGGGTGAGTATGGCGACAAGCTGGAAGCCGGTGAGAAGGAAAAAATTGAAGCCGCTTGCAAGGCGCTGGAAGAAGCCGCCAAGGGTGATGACAAAGACACCATTGATGCCAAAACCAAGGAATTGGCTGAAGCCGCCCAAAAGCTCGGTGAGAAGATGTACGCCGACATGCAGGCTGAGCAAGCTGCAGCAGGCGCGGCTGCGGGTGCTGCAGGTGGTGCCAGCGGTGCCGAGTCTTCCAGCAAGCCAGACGCCGATGATGTGGTCGATGCCGACTTCAAGGAAGTGAAAGACAAGTAATGCAGCACTGCGGGTTTTCTTCGGAAAGCCCGCCTTGTTCAAAGGGCGACCACCGTTTTCGGTTCCGCCCTTTTTGTGTAATTGGAGGCTCATGGTGTGAGCCTTCCACCCAACGAGACAGACATGGCAAAACGGGATTTTTACGACATTCTGGGTGTTCAGAAAAACGCCACTGACGATGAGCTGAAAAAGGCTTATCGAAAAATGGCCATGAAGTACCACCCGGACCGCAACCCAGGCAATGCCGACGCAGAAGCCAAGTTCAAAGAGGCCAAAGAAGCCTACGAGATGCTGACAGATCCGCAGAAGCGCGCAGCCTATGACCGTTACGGACATGCTGGTGTTGACCCGAACATGGGCGCAGCCGGTGGCGGTGGTGCTGGATTCTCGGACTTCTCGGAAGCCTTTGGCGATATTTTTGGCGATATTTTTGGTGGCGGTGGACGCAGTCGCCAGTCCAATGTGTACCGGGGTTCTGACCTGAAGTACAACATGGAAATTACCCTGGAGCAGGCCGCCAAAGGGTTTGACACTCAGATCCGCGTGCCCACCTGGGACAATTGCGGTACATGCCATGGCTCGGGCGCCAAACCGGGCACCAAGCCTGAAACCTGCTCCACCTGTGGTGGAGCCGGTGCTGTGCGCATGACCCAAGGCTTTTTCAGTGTGCAGCAAACCTGTCCGAAGTGTCACGGAACCGGAAAAGTGATTCCTTCTCCCTGCCCAGACTGCGACGGTGTTGGCCGCAAAAAAACCACCAAAACCTTGGAAGTCAAAATCCCTGCCGGTATTGATGACGGCATGCGCGTACGCTTGAGCGGCAAAGGTGAACCGGGTGTCAATGGTGGCCCACCGGGCGACTTGTATGTCGAAGTGCACTTGAAGGAGCATGCAGTCTTCCAGCGGGATGGCGATGACCTGCATTGTGAAATGCCTGTGTCGTTTGCAGCCGCTGCCTTGGGCGGAACCATTGAAGTACCCACGCTGGGTGGCAAGGCCTCTTTTGACATTCCAGAGGGTACTCAAACCGGCAAGACATTCCGCCTGCGCGGCAAGGGCATCAAGGGCGTTCGGTCGTCCATTCAGGGTGACCTGTTCTGCCACATTGTGGTGGAAACGCCGGTGCGATTGTCGGACCGACAGAAGGAACTGTTGCGCGAGTTCGAGAAAAGCTGTGAGGCCGATGGTGACAAGCACTCACCCCGTGCCAAGAGCTGGATGGACAAGGTCAAAGACTTTTTTGGTTGAGCGATGGCGCTGCATACCCATGTGGCGCTTACCAGCGCTTGGTGAGCCGCCCGCGCATTCACACCCCTTTGCGACGGCCAATCTGTTGTTCAAAAACTGAGCCTCGCGATTGCTGAGGTCGACCCTCCAAAAAAGACGGTCGGGAACCGCGCAGGCCGCGCGCCCAGCAATGCCGGTATGCCCGGCGCCGAACAGTCAGCCCCCGGATCGGCTTGACCCGCACAGCATTCGAACACACGGACCGAGATGTTTGAGCCACGCAGTGGCGAGTTATCGGTCCGGTTTGAAGGCGCGGGGCAACCTTTACATTCGGGGGGCGTTCGGACCGGGCTACCGGCGTTGCCGGGGGCTAAAAAAGCACGGGCTACCGTTTTGCGCGGGGCAATAAAAAACCGCCAGCCTTTCAGCCAGCGGTCTCTAAAAACCCACTTGTTCAGTGCGTTAACTGCCGATTTAAGCAGCAGCGAACTGAAACACGCGCTTGCGCAACACCTCCAACAGCCCTGTGCAGCTGTCTTCGATGTAGTTCAGCACCGTGTCAAAGCCGTCAGGGCCGCCGTAATAGGGGTCGGGCACGGTTGCTTCGTCGTGCTCTGTGGCGTAACGCATCATCAGTTGAATTTTGTGTGCGTACTGGCGTGGGCACTGCTGTTGCAGCAGGCTCATGTTGTCCCAGTCCATGGCCAGAATGACATCGCTGTCGCGGAAGTCTTCGGCGGTGACCTGGCGTGAGACCAGCCCGGAAATGTCGTAGCCACGCTTGGCTGCTGCGGCCACTGCACGGGGGTCGGGTGTATTGCCCAGGTGGTAGGCATGGGTACCGGCTGAATCCACGCTGATCTCATGGTCCAGTTTGGCTTCTGTCACCATGTGCCTGAAAACGCCTTCCGCTGTGGGGGAGCGGCAAATGTTTCCCATGCACACAAACAAGACTTTGCTTTTCATCGTTGGTTTCCTATCGCTGAAGCCATCAAACATAAATTGGGCCGCGCACCATTATTTCAAGATTTTTCAATGAAATAAAGCTATGCACGTTTTGCATCAAGGGAGGTGATGTTGCTTTCACCCTTGCTGCCAAATACTTGCTCTTTCAATACACCCAACTGATCTCTCACCTGGGCTGCCTTTTCAAACTCAAGGTTTTTGGCATGTTCAAGCATCAGCTTCTCCAAGCGCTTGATTTCCTTCGCCAATTGCTTCTCACCCAATGGCGCGGATTCCAGCGCTTTCTCGGCTTTTTTCGCCTTGGAAGCGTTTGGATCAAACACGCCGTCGATAAGTTCCTTGATCTCTTTGCTAACGCCCCTGGGCACAATCCCGTTGGCCGTATTGAACTCAATTTGCTTTTCGCGCCTGCGCGCAGTCTCTGACATGGCCAGTGCCATGGAGTCGGTGATGCGGTCGGCATACAGAATGGCTTTGCCGTTCAAGTTGCGGGCGGCCCGGCCAATGGTCTGGATCAAACTGCGTTCACTGCGCAAAAACCCTTCTTTGTCGGCATCCAGAATAGCCACCAGCGACACCTCGGGGATGTCCAGTCCTTCCCGAAGCAGGTTGATGCCCACCAGCACGTCAAATTCACCCAGACGCAGGTCACGAATGATTTCCACCCGTTCCACTGTGTCGATGTCGGAATGCAAATAGCGCACTTTGACACCGTTGTCGCTGAGGTAGTCTGTGAGGTCTTCGGCCATGCGCTTGGTCAGCGTGGTTACCAATACTCGATCGCCGGCTCGGGTCCGTTCGTGGATCTCGCTGAGCAGGTCATCGACCTGGGTGGTGGCTGGGCGCACTTCAATCACCGGGTCGATCAACCCGGTGGGGCGCACCAATTGTTCAACCACCTGGCCAGAATGCTCTTTCTCGTATTTCGAGGGCGTGGCTGAAACGAACACAGTTTGGCGCATTTTGGACTCGAATTCCTCGAAACGCAAGGGGCGATTATCCAGGGCAGATGGCAGACGAAAGCCGAAGTTGACCAGTGTTTCCTTGCGGGACCGGTCGCCACGGTACATGCCGCCCAATTGGCCAATGGTGACGTGGCTTTCGTCAATGATCAACAATGCGTCTTTCGGCAGGTAATCAATCAAGGTGGGGGGCGGTTCGCCAGGCGCTGCACCGCTTAAGTGGCGGCTGTAATTCTCAATGCCTTTGCAAAAACCCAATTCCTGCAACATTTCCAGGTCGAACCGGGTGCGCTGTTCAAGCCGCTGGGCTTCCACCAGCTTGGAATCCTTCACAAAAAAGTCCAATTGCTGGCGCAACTCTTCCTTGATGGTTTCAATGGCCCTCAACACCGTGGCCCGAGGCGTTACATAGTGGCTGCTCGGGTAAATGGTGAAGCGCGGAATTTTTTGGCGAATCTTGCCCGTTAACGGGTCGAACAGTTGGATGCCGTCGATTTCATCGTCAAACAGGTCAATGCGCACCGCCAGTTCGGAATGTTCGGCTGGGTATACGTCAATGGTGTCGCCGCGCACACGGAAGGTACCCCGGGAAAAATCCAGGTCGTTGCGCTTGTATTGCATGGCAATGAGGCGCTTCAAGATGTCCCGCTGACTGAATTTGTCGCCATGGCGCAACTGCAGAATCATGGCGTGGTAGTCAGAGGGATCGCCGATACCGTAGATGCAGCTCACCGTGGCCACAATGATGGTGTCGCGCCGTTCCAGCAGGCTTTTGGTGGCGGACAGGCGCATCTGCTCAATGTGTTCGTTGATGGAACTGTCTTTTTCAATGAACAGGTCCCGGCTGGGTACGTAGGCCTCGGGTTGGTAGTAGTCGTAATAGCTGACGAAGTACTCCACCGCGTTTTTGGGGAAGAATTCCCGCATTTCGGCGTACAACTGCGCAGCCAGTGTTTTGTTGGGTGCCAGCACCAGGGCAGGGCGGCCGGTTTGGGCAATCACGTTGGCCATGGTGTAGGTTTTGCCCGAGCCCGTCACACCCAGCAAGGTTTGAAAAAACTCGCCGTCGTTGACGCCTTCCACCAGCTTGCCGATGGCGGTCGGCTGGTCGCCGGCCGGTGGGTAAGGCTGGTACAGCTGGAATGGGCTGTCTGGAAAAGAGACGAAACCTTGGGTCATGTTAAAATCGTGATGCCGGGCTACCACAGTTGATTGGGCTTTTTATTGTGCTGCAACAAAGGTGTTTCAAGGCGGTGTTCTTTCCCGTAGAATCATGGGTTTGCAAGGTTTGGAACACGTTGCCGCTGAGCTTCACACGGAGTTGAACACCACATTGAATGCGACTCTGCACTTCAACAGCGCCATTTGTGATGTGCCAATCGAGCATTATCGTCTGAAATAGAAATTATTTCCAGACTTGACTTTTCCAATTTTCACGAGCCACAGACCGAAATCATGCTTTCAAAACGCGCACTTACGATCAAACCCTCTCCAACACTGGCTGTCACAGCCAAGGCCGCCCAACTGAAGGCCGAGGGCAAGGACATCATCGGCCTGGGTGCTGGTGAGCCTGACTTTGATACGCCTGATCACATTAAGGAAGCGGCGAAGAAAGCCATTGATGCCGGTTTCACCAAATACACCAACGTGGGCGGTACCCCCGGCCTGAAAAACGCCGTGATCGCCAAGCTGAAGCGCGACAACAACCTGGAGTACAAAGCCAATGAAGTGGTGGTTGGCGTGGGTGGCAAGCAGTGTATTTTCAACATGGTGCTGGCCACCATCGATGATGGTGATGAGGTGGTGATTCCCGCCCCGTACTGGGTGAGCTATGCCGACATGGTTGAAATTGCCGGTGGCGTGCCCAAGCTGGTGTTTGCCGGCATTGAGCAGGGCTTCAAGATTACGCCTGCACAACTGGAAGCGGCCATTACCCCCAAAACCAAAATGTTCATGATCAACAGCCCCAGCAACCCCACGGGCGCTGTGTACACCAAGGAAGAGCTGGCTGCGCTGGGCGAAGTGCTGTTGAAGCACCCCGACATTATTGTGGCGACGGACGACATGTACGAGCACATCAACCTGACCGGTGAGCCCTTCGTGAACATCGTGAACGCCTGCCCCGGCCTGAAAGACCGTGCCGTGGTGTTGAATGGTGTGTCCAAGGCCTACAGCATGACTGGCTGGCGGATTGGTTATGCCGCTGGCCCGGCCAAGTTGATCGACGTGATGACCAACCTGCAAAGCCAGTCTACCTCCAACCCCACATCGATTTCCCAGGTGGCTGCCGAGGCTGCGCTAAATGGTGACCAGGGTTGCCTGGTGCCCATGGTGAAAGCTTTCCGTGAGCGCAATGAATTTGTGACCGCCGCACTGAACGCCTGCCCCAACATCAGCACGCTGAAGGCCAAAGGTGCGTTTTATGCATTTGTGGATGCCCGCAAGGCCATCACCAAGCTGGCTGCAGAAGGAAAGATCAAGGCTGCCAACGACCTGGAACTGACCGCCTACCTGCTGGAAGCGGGTGTGGCTGTGGTGCCGGGTTCCGCGTTTGGTGCCGAGGGTTACTTCCGCATTTCATTTGCAACGTCCATGGACAACCTGAAAAAGGCCTGCGACCGCATTACCACAGCCCTGGCCTAAAGGCTTCGGTGAAGGGTTTTCGAGGTTTGCGACAGTTTTTTGAAAAAAGTCGCGCAAATTGGTGAATCGCACCGATTCGCGCTTGCACAAAAAATTTTCGCTGCTATAATCTCGGCTCTTTCCCCGATAGCTCAGTCGGTAGAGCGACGGACTGTTAATCCGCAGGTCCCTGGTTCGAGTCCAGGTCGGGGAGCCAAATACAAAAAAGCCCACAGTGATGTGGGCTTTTTTTTCGCCTGTCAGTACGTGTTGGGTTCAAAAAGAGGCCGACCTTCCGCATCGATTAACGACTTTTCTCCACCCAGGTTTTCAACGGGGTGACTTGCGCCCACAAGGCATGGCCTGCATCGTTGGAATGGATGAAGTCGCCACTGTTGTACTGGGGCAGGTAGGTCAGCCCGCCGGGGGCCTCCACCGTTTTGTTGTAGTCGGCGGTGCCATCGCATTCGCCGCTGTTCAAAATCCAGTCATTGAGTTTTTTCCGCTCACCATTGAGGTTGGCCTGCATGGACTGCGCGCCCGGTAACCAGGTTGGACAAAACACCCGGATATTCTTGCTGTGCGCTTTGGCGATCACCGATCGATAATTGTCGATGATTTCATCGGCTGTGCGGTCAGCCAGGTCGTTGGTGACCCACACCACCACGGCGCGCACGCCCACAGTGTCAAACACATCCCGCTCCAGTCGCGTTGCACTGGCATTTTCCAGTGTGTCACCACCAATGCCCCGGTTGACTATAGTCATTCGCTGCCCGGTGCCCAGTTCGCTCAACATCTTGACCGATAGCAGGTCGCTGATGCGTTTGTATCCGTTTTGCGTGGTGTTGTAGCCGTGAAAGCTGGAGCTGCCCAAAAACACCATGGCCCCTTGGGCATCACTGCTTAGCACTTCAACATCGCGAATGGCGTACACCAGGCAGCCGTTGCAGGTCAGTGGAGTGCCCGGCACGGATGAAAATCGGCTGTCATCAATCAGGCCGTATCCCGCGCCAGAGTTGCTTCGGGTTTGATCACCAGAGCCATTCGGCAATTTGTAAGATTCAGTCCAGGTGGCGCCAAACTCTCCCGGGTTGGCGGTGCCTTTGACATACAGGCTGATGGCCAGGTCGTCCTGATTGTTGACCGGAAATGCAATGGCATCGCTGTAAAACGACGGTGTGTTGGGTGGAATGGTGACGCCCGGCTGGCCACAATTGAAGCTGAGCACTCGATTGGAGTTCGGTTTGATATTGGCGCCGACAGCACCATCCCGCAGGCCCACCGTTGCGGCTCCGATTTCAATCGGCTGGTCGCTTAAATTGATGAAGCGGATGCGAATGTGATTGCCTTGTGTGGTTACCCGGGCAATGTTGCGAACGGTGGTGTCTGTGGGTGCGGTGCCTGTGGACCGCGTGACGCCCCATGCCGACACCCAGCGGGCATCGGCCTGGCCCTCGGCATTACTGCACGCCGATTGATTGACCTGCGTGCTGTTGATGCGACCAGTGGTTGGACCGGATTCGCCGCTGCCCATGCAGGCCGACAGGAGTAGGGTTAGGCCGATCGGCATTGCAACAAATCTTCGGATGGTCAGCATGGCACAGTCCCTGGTATTTGCTGTTGATACTCGGCTGGAGTCGTTATGGATGTTCGGCGCCTGACCCAGCAAGGATCTTGTCCCGGTCTGTATAACCTGAAGACGCCGATTGCGTTATGTTGGGTGAATAAGGCACGCACAAGGCGCAGCCTTTCAGCAGGAGTCGTCCAATGAAGGCAGTCAAATTGTTTGCCACAGTGCTGGCAGCATCCACCCTGTTGGTGTCCACCCCCAGCCATGCAGACCGGGCCGGTGCGGCCATGGGTGGCCTGGTGCTCGGCGGTTTGCTGGGTGCGGCCATCGCCAGCTCACCGGGCCCCAGTGTGCCGCCCCCGGCGCCGGTTGTCGTGCAACCTGCACCGGCCGTGGTTCAGGCACAGCCCGTACCCGTTCCCCAGTGTGTATACCCCGGCGGTGCAGTGGGCGCATGCCCGGGTTATGTGGTTCAGCAAGCACCCGTGGTGGTGTACAGCCCGGCACCGGTGTACTACAGCCCGCCACCCGTGTACTACCGGGCTCCCCCGGTGGTGTCATTCGGCTTTTATGGCGGCGGCGGTTACCACCATCACCACCGCTATCCGTATTGACCCCATGCTTGCTTGATTTATGATGCCTTCACACGCAGTTTGTTGTGAAGGCAGTACCCATGGCGAAACGCAATTCATTGAAAGATGTCGAGAAGCAATTTCTCAGCAACGCCGTGAACGGTGGCCTGGCTGCTTACCATTCAGATTGAGTGCAATAAGCTTTTATTGTGCATCGATTCATGCGGTTAAAGGTATGTTGGGCTTTCTACCATTCAAAGGAGCACGGGGTACATCGTTGTACGTGATTGGTCCAGATCTGAAGCATTCTTTGCCCTCTCTTAACCTTGCCGGTTAAATCTGCATTTCACCTCAATTGCTTGATATATGCCATTGCTGGGGTCTATTTTGTCAAATTGGTTTGCGTATAGCCTGTCACAATCATTGTATGTCCGGAAATGGGTAGGTGCTGGACGTGTTCCTTAATCCTCCCGCTTGATGTCAACAACGGGCGATCCGGGGTCAACCATGCAATTGAACGAATATTTACCGCACGGGTTCTGCATCAACTGGAACCCGTTTTTGCTCGGCCTTCATGTGGGTTCAGACCTGCTGATCGCGCTCGCGTATTTTTCCATTCCGGTGAGTTTGCTGTGGATCAGCAAACGCCAGAACCTGGGCTCGTTGCAAACGGTGTATTACCTGTTCGCCCTGTTTATTTTGGCGTGTGGGGTCACCCATGTCATGGGCATTGCGACTTTGTGGGTGCCCCTGTACTTGTTTGAAGGTTACGCGAAGGCGTTCACGGCTTTGGTGTCGGTGGCCACTGCACTGTATTTGATTCCCAAGTTGAAGTTGATCCTCTCATTGCCGAATTTGCAGGAGTTGATCGACCTGAATGATCGGTTAAAACGTGAGGTGACAGAGCGTCAAGTCGTTCAGCAGCATTTGGAAAAGTCGATGCATGAGGCCATTGAGGCCAAGCACACCCAGTCGAAATTCCTGGCCAACATGAGCCATGAAATCCGCACACCGATGAACGGTGTGGTGGGTGCTTCCGAGCTGTTGTTGCACACGGCACTGGATGCCACTCAGAAGGATTTGATTAAAACCATTCGCGCCAGTGGCAAGACATTGCTCAATTTGCTGAACGATATTCTTGACCTGTCGCGCGTTGAAAGTGGTCGATTTGTCATTCGAAAGGGCCCTGTCAAGCTGGAACAGTTGTTTGATGAGGTGGCCGAGAGTTTTGTTCTGGAGGCAGAGCAGAAAAACATCGAACTGATTTGTCCCTTCAATCCCAGCTTCAGCACATTGATTGAAGCGGATGGAACACGCCTGCGCCAAATTTTGTTCAATCTCGTGGGCAACGCGGTGAAATTCACCGATGCTGGCCATGTTCAGGTGACTTGGTCCATCCGAGAGGCCAGCCATGCTGCCGATGGGCATGTGCTGTTCGTGGAGGTTGGCGATACCGGCATCGGTATTGCGCCACAAGACTGTCAGCGCGTGTTTCAGCGTTTTAAACAGGCCAGCCAGGACCCCACAGGGCAACACCGGGGCGGAACAGGCCTGGGCTTGACCATTGTGCATGAGTTGTTGGAATGGATGGGCGGGCATATTGCGTTGGACAGTGTGTTGGGCCAAGGCACACGGGTGGAGTTCAGTTTGCCCATCCGGTTGATTGAGCAATCTGACCCAGCGACGGTATTGCCGGCCTCCTGCCGGCCCCGTGGCCAGTTGGGGGTCTGGATGAGTACCGATATACTTCAGCGGTATGTGGAGTCGCAATTGCATCACCTGGGTTTGGAAACCTGTGATGGACAATCCATGCTGGAGCGTTTGGGCTCAAGCACTGAGCCCGCGCAGAGCAACACGACAGACCTGCTGTTCGTGAGCCGCAAATGTTTGCTGAACCAACCCAAGGTCCGCGAGCGCTTGCAGCAACTGAAAAGCCAAGGCCATTTGAAAGTGATCCTGATTGATCAATTGTCGCTGAAGGTGGCCGGTGAGCCCAATGCTTACGCCTGGGTGGATGCCTCTGTGCTAAAGCCACTCAGCTTTGTGAAGTTGGCCGAAGCCTTGAAGCAGGTGATGGGCGATGGGGCTGCGGGGTCGATGGTGAACCCAGAGCGTCAGTCTGTCGAGCCAGCACTGCATCAATTTGAAGGCCGAGTGGTGTTGGCCGAAGACTCGCCCATCAATCAAAAAATCATTCTGGGCATTTTAAAGCGCTACGGTGTTCAGGCTGCATCGGTGGCCAATGGTCAGCAATTGATTGACCACCTGAAGGCGCATGAGGTGGATCTGGTGATTGTCGATGGGCAAATGCCGGTTCTGGATGGCTATGAGGCCACCCGGATGATTCGCCGTGGGGATTGTGGTGTCTACAATGCACATGTCCCGATTGTGGCCCTGACAGCACACGCCATGGCCGGTGAGCGGCAACGGTGCCTGGAACTGGGGATGGATGAGTTTTTGGTCAAGCCCCTGGATGTGGATGAATTCATTGCGTGTTTGAAGCGATTTTTGAAAACAGTGCCCGGCGATGCAACACTGCCGTCGGCGGTGTGAGGAGAACTATTCCTGCCGGGGTGCATCTATTCAAGACCCTGTAACGTATACTGGGTAGGGCCATTGGGTGGCCTTTGAATGGATGTGAACAAGATGAATGCGTGGACCGTATTTGGACTGGGTTGGCTCGGCCTGGTCGTCATTTTCACTGCAGTGTGGGCGGTACAGCTCAAAACCCGCAACGCCGGTATTGTGGATGCCGTGTGGGCATGGACATTGGGCGCGCTGGGCCCCTGGTTTGCGCTCAATTCAACAGCCCCGATCGAGGTGCGTTGGCTGATTGGCATCATGCCGCTGGTGTGGGGCCTGCGCCTGGGCACTTACCTCTGGTTTCGCAACCATGGGCATGCCGAAGATGGCCGTTATGCCCAATTGCGCAAGGAGTGGGGTGAATCCCAAAACCTGCGCATGTGGACTTTCTTCCAGGTGCAGGTGGTGTTTTCGATGTTGATTGCCCTGGGCTTGGCTGTGGCTGCGCAACGCAGCGACGCACCTGCACCCCTGTGGCTTTGGCTGAGTGTGGTGCTGTGGGTGGTGTCGATTGCTGGTGAGGCCTTGGCAGACCGTCAATTGGCAGCCTTCAAGGCCAACCCGGCCAACAAAGGGCGGGTTTGCAAACAAGGCCTGTGGAAGTATTCCCGCCACCCCAACTATTTTTTCGAATGTGTGCATTGGGTGGCCTATGTGCCATTGGCCTTGGGCGCCCCCTGGGGCTTTTTGTCCCTCATTCCGCCGGCAGTGATGGCATTCCTGCTGCTGAAAATGTCCGGTATTCCAGCCACCGAAGCCCAGGCTGCACGAACTCGGCCAGAGTATGCCGAGTACATTCGCACCACTTCCGCCTTTATTCCCTGGTTTCCAAAATCCTGATTGTGTAGGTTTGTTGATTCATGCGTAGCCCAACTTCCAGCGCACCCGCGGCCAGTCCACGGGTGAGCCAATTGAAATTGTCTGTTTTGAACCTGGCCACCAATGCGGCCATTGAGGCCTGCGAGCGGGGCTGGGTGCCCGATGCAGCGGTGCGAGCCGCCATGCGCGGCTTGATCCAGCAGCGTCTGGACGATGAGTATGCCGACCAGCCAGAAGTGGCCCGTGCCCGCCTGAGCGCGCTGGTGGAAGAGCTGCGGGCCAGCCCGATTGCGGTCGACACCGATGCGGCCAATGAGCAGCACTACGAAGTGCCTGCCGAGTTTTTTCACCTGCACCTGGGCCCCCGCAAGAAGTACTCTTGCGCCTGGTATGAAACCGGTGGCGAAACCCTGGCCGATGCTGAAATTGCCATGTTTGAGCAATACGCTGCACGGGCTGGCCTGGCCGATGGTCAGCGCATTCTCGAGTTGGGTTGCGGTTGGGGTTCCATGAGTTTGTGGATGGCCCAGCGTTACCCGCAAGCCCAAGTGGTGGGTGTGTCCAACTCACACGGTCAACGCGCGTACATCGAGCAACGGGCTCGTGAGTTGAGCCTGACGAACCTGAAAATCATCACCGCCAATATTGTGGATTTTGATTTTCCCTGCGAAGGGGTTGAGGCGGGTTTTGACCGGGTGATCTCGATCGAAATGTTTGAGCACATGAAGAATTACCAAGGCTTGTTCCGCAAGATTTCAAGCTGGATGAATGCCGGGGCCCGCATGTTTGTGCACGTGTTTGCCCACAAGGAGCTGGCCTACCATTTTGTGGTCAAGGACAAGACCGATTGGATGAGTCAGTACTTTTTCACCGGTGGCATCATGCCCAGTGCGGACCTCTTCCTCCATTACCAGGACGACCTGAAAGTGGTGCAGCGTTGGTGGATCAATGGGCAGCACTATGAAAAAACAGCCAACCACTGGCTGGCCAACATGGATGCGGCCAAGAAAGACATCATGCCCGTGTTTGAAAAAGCTTATGGCGCTGCACAGGCCAAAATCTGGTTCCAGCGCTGGCGCATGTTTTACATGGCGGTGGCGGAGCTGTTTGGCTACAACCTGGGTCGTGAATGGGGCGTGGGGCATTATCTGTTTGAAAAGCGCAGCTGAGCGAGGAGAGCAACATGAACCGACGCGAATGGATGGCCGGTACTGCAGGTGTGTTGGCGGGTGTGGGCCTGATGGGCCCCACGGTGGTGTGGGCCGATGAGGGCAGCAAAACCCAGCAATTTATTGGCAAAGCCTACGACAAGGATTCCGGCCAGTGGATTTACACCGAGCAGCACAACCAGACGTTCCGGAACGGAAAATGGGTGTCGGGTGTGATTCGTTATGTGTTGCCCACTGGTGAATTGATTGCTGAGAAGAAGCTGGATTTTTCGGCAGACCCCTTCATTCCGTTAACAGCCATGAGCATTCCCCGTTCGAAATATGCGGAGGCCATCACCGAGGTGAACAAAGACTTTGTGGTGATGCAAACCACGGAGAACGGCAAAACCGAGTCGGACAAGGTCAACCGGAAAAACCCGATGTGTGCCGACTCTGGTTTTCACGCTTTTATTCAGGCCAATTTGCCCGATTTGAATGCAGGCAAAAAAATAACCCTGGCTTTTGGTGTGGTGGGGCGGCGCAGTGAATACAGCTTCCGGATTTTGAAAACCGGCAGTTCCCAACTAGACGGTAAAACCCGCGTGGAGCTTCGGGCTGAGCCCGATTCGCTGTTGCGCTTTGTGGTGGACCCGTTAACCTTGGTTTACGAACTGGAAAGCCGTAATCTGCTGGAGTACAACGGGTTGTCCAACATTCCCGATGTCAAAACCGGCAAGCCGCCGATGGTGAAAATTGTGTATTCCGGTTACTGATTCGGCACTGAGGTAGGCCAGAGCAAATCGGCTGGCTGGTCGATGTCGTGGTGAATGCCCAGGTCTTGCACCTCCACCCAATGGATTTGCCCTGCATGGGTTTTGATTAGTCTGCGGGCCCCTTCATCGCCAGTTAATTGCATCAGCGACACCCGGTGTACAAATGAGAACCCCACCGGATTGCCGCGCCGCTGATTCATCACGGGCACTGCAATTGAATGGCCTTCTTTCAATGCGTCGGCCAATTGAACCGTGGTGGAACAATTCACGGCGGGCATGTCCGCCAGCCCGATGATCCAGCCAAGGCAGGGTGGGCTGTTGGCGATGCCATGGGCCAGGCTGTGGCCCATGCCCAAATGGGCATCGGGGGCCAATGTCCAGGCACAGCCATGCTGTTCAATCCAGGGGGTCAATTCGGCGTAATTCTGTGGGCCCACCACCACCAGCACTTGGTCGCAGGAAGCCTTGAGTGACAATAGGCTGTGAATCAACACAGGCTCACCCCGTGAGCCCCAAGGCTGAATCAACTTGTTGCTGCCAAAGCGACGGGCCTGTCCTGCGGCCAAGAGAATACCGACAATCAAACCGATACACCATCGGCAGGTGTGGTGCAGGCAGAGCGCACGGTGGGCTGTTGGTGCAACTGGTTTTTCACCTGCGTGAGTTCGGCCAATAGCGACACGGCGATTTCCGGTGGTGTGCGGCTGCCAATCGGCAACCCCACGGGGCCATGCAGGCGCTCCAACTCGTCGGCTTGCAACTCGAAGTGCTCCTTCAAACGGGCCTTTCGGCGGGCATTGTTGGCCTTCGAGCCCAAAGCCCCCACGTAAAATGCAGGGCTTCGCAAGGCCTCCATCAGGGCCAAGTCGTCCAGTTTTGGGTCGTGCGTGAGGGCCACAATGGCGGTGTGTACATCGGGTTGAATGCCCAGTACCACATCATCGGGCATGCCGGGCAGCCAACGGCTGTTGGGTACGTCCCAACTGGCGTAATACTCCTCACGCGGATCGCACACCAGCACCTCGTAGCCCAGCGCGTGGGCCATGGGGGCCACATATCGGGAAATTTGCGAGGCACCAATCAGCAGCAGCCGCAGGCGTGGTCCATGTACAGTGGTGAGCACTTGGCCAGTCCATTGCAGGGTGTCGGCTCGCTCACCGGGTTCAACCCGAGTGGTGCCGGCTGTCAGGTCCACAGTGCGACGTGCCAAGGCACCCGAGTGGGTCAAGCTGCGCAGCGTTTCAAGCGCGGTCAAATCGGTTGAAGGTTCCAGCACCAATTCCAGTGTGCCACCACAGGGCAGGTTGAAGCGGTTCGCTTCCTCGGTGGTAACCCCGTATTTCAACGCCAGTGGTGCAGTGCCATTGAATTCCCCGTGCGTGACGCGGTGAATGAGATCGTCTTCAATGCAGCCACCCGAGACTGAACCCACCACCTGGCCATCGTGGCGCACCACCATCCAGGCGCCCGGTGGCCTGGGGGCAGAGCCCCAGGTGCGCGCCACAGTCACGGTGGCAAAGCGGTGCCCTTGTGCTGCCCACTGAAGGGCAGCATTGAGGACCTGTGCGTCCATCGTGTCCATGGCAGTCCTCAGGCCTTCAGAAGAGCTGTGTCCACCGGCATGGCAGTCAGCCGTTTGCCGGTTGCGGCAGCCAGCGCATTGGCCACCGCCGGTGCCAGTGGTGGAACACCTGGTTCGCCAATGCCAGTGGGGGGTGCCGCCGAGGGCACAATGTGGGTTTCCACCTTGGGCATGTCAAAGATGCGCAGTTGTGGGTAGGTGTCGAAGTTGCCTTCCTGCACCTGGCCTTGCTTCAGGGTGATGGCACTGTTCATCATGGCCGACAGGGCAAAGCCCACCCCCCCTTCAATTTGTGCCGCAATCACGTCGGGGTTGATGGCCACACCGCAATCCACAGCGCACACCACGCGGTCTACCTTGTAACTGCCGTCCTTTTGAACAGTGACCTCAGCCACTTGGGCCACATAGCTGTTAAAGCTCTCGTGCACGGCCACACCGCGACCCCGGCGTTCTCCGGCTTTGCCGGCTTTCAGTGGCTTGTTCCAGCCCGCTTTCTCTGCCGCCAGTTTCAGCACGCCCAAGTGGCGTGGGTGGTTTTTCAGGAGGGCTGTGCGGAAGGCAACCGGGTCCTTGCCAGAAGCCTGCGCCACCTCATCGATGAATGTTTCGGTCGAGAAGGCTGTGTGGGACGAGCCCACCGAGCGCCACCACAACACCGGCACGGCAATGTTGTTGGGGGTGTGCAGGTCGCATTGGAAGTTGGGAATGGCGTAGGGCAGGTTGGCTGCACCTTCCACCGACAGGGCATCCACACCGTCCTTCACCATCATGCCTTCAAAGGCCGAACCGGCTGCAATCGACTGGCCCACCAAGCGGTGACGCCAACCCGTGACTTGACCATTGGCGTCCAGCGCGGCTTCCAGTGTGTGGTGGAACATGGGCCGATAATAGCCGGCGCGCATGTCGTCCTCGCGGGTCCACACCAACTTGACAGGGGCCTTGCCGCCATGGGCTTTGGCGATCATGGCCGCTTCAACCACGTAGTCGGAGTCCTTGTTGGCACGGCGGCCAAAACTACCGCCTGCGTACAGGGTGTTGATGCGGATTTTTTCCATGGGCAAGCCCAACACTTTGGACAGGGCAAAATGGTCGCCGGTGTGCAGTTGTTCGCCGTTCCACACTTCGCAATGGTCGCCTTGCAAGTGCACCAGGCAGTTCAACGGCTCCATGGGCGCATGGGCCAGGTACGGGAAATCGTAGCTTCGGGACATTACCTTGGCAGCACCTTTGAATGCGGTGTCAACGCTGCCAGTTTGTTTGGCCACAATCCCTGGCTTTTGCGCCATGGCTTTGTATTGGGCCATGATCTCGTCGCTGCCCATTTTGAAAGCTTTGCTGTCGTCCCACTGCACCTTCAGGGCATCGCGCCCTTTTTTGGCGGTCCAGGTGTCTTTGGCCAGCACGGCCACACCTTGGGGAATTTGCACCACGTCCACCACGCCAGCAATGGCTTTGGCGGCTGTGGCATCGAATGATTTAACCGTGGCGCCAAACTGGGGTGGGTGGGCCACCATGGCCACCAGCATGCCGGGCAATTTGAAGTCTTGCGTAAAGGTGGCCGTGCCATTGGTTTTTGCAAACGAGTCGCGCCGGGGTACCTTTTTGCCGATCAGCTTGAATTGCTCAGGCTTTTTCAGCACCACAGTTTCAGGGGCTTTCTCTTGGGCTGCGGCCTCGGCCAATTCGCCGAATGTGGCCTTCTTGCCGCTTTTGTGCAGCACCACGCCGTCGTTGACGGTGATTTCACTGGCAGGTACTTTCCACTGTTTGGCTGCCGCCGACACCAGCATGGCGCGCGCAGCCGCACCCGCTTTGCGCATTTGCTCAAAGCTGTTGGCCATGGCGGTGCTGCCACCGGTGCCTTGGGCTGGGCCCCACAGCAGGTTGTTGTAGCGGGTGGCGTCGGCAATGGCGCCTTCCACTTTCACGCTGCCCCAGGCGGCATCCAGTTCCTCAGCCACCAATGTGGCCAAGCCGGTGTAGGTGCCTTGGCCCATTTCCAGGTGTTTGGAAATAACCGTCACTGTGTTGTCGGTGCCAATTTTCAGGAACGCATTGGGCTCGAAGCCACCAGCGGCTGCGCTGCCCACGGTTTTACCCGGGCCTGACTCGGCAGCCGATACGGCGGCCTGCATGGCACCGGGAATCACAAAACCGAGGGTGAGGCCGGCCCCGGCTTGAACAAAGCGGCGGCGGCTGATGTTTTCAATGGTGTGTGTCATCGTACGGCTCCCGGTTTAGGCCAAAGCCTTGGCGGCTTCGTGAATGGCTGCACGAATGCGCTGGTAGGTGGCACAGCGGCACAGGTTGCCGCCCATGGCACCATCAATGTCGGCGTCGGTCGGTGTTTTGTTGGTTTTCAACAGGGCAACCGCGCTCATGATTTGGCCGCTTTGGCAGTAACCGCATTGCACCACATCGAGCTTTCGCCAGGCGGCCTGAACGGCTTTGCCCTCACGGCTTTGGTCCACGGTTTCGATGGTCGTGATTTTGCTCTTGGCCACATCACCCACCGCCACACTGCAGGAGCGGGTGGGGTTGCCGTCCACATGCACGGTGCAGGCGCCACACAGGGCCTGGCCACAGCCAAATTTCGTTCCAGTGAGGTTGAGTGCGTCGCGCAGCACCCACAAGAGGGGGGTGTCGGCGGGTACATCGGCCTTCACGGCCTGTCCGTTCACGTTGAGTTCAATCATTGGAGGGGCTCCCGAAGAGAATTGGCTGGTTGATGCTGCCAAATGGATAGTTTGCAATGTACAACATTCCATCCGTATTTCTCGGCAATTTGTCGGGAACCGGACTCAGGATTACCCCCGGTTGAATCCGTTACCGCTGAGACTTGGTAACACCTCAATGATGTCAAATTCCATGGGTTCACCGTTGCCGATCGATACACGCCCAACACGGGGCCGCCTGCCCGGCGGGCTGGCCGCGTTGTTGATGTTGGTTTTGTTGTCGGCAGGCTTTGCGGGATACCGGTTGCTTGGGCTGGCCCCAACCACCCACCAATCCGCCGCCGTACCCTCGGTGGTGGACACGGGTTTCGCGCAAAGCATGATTCAGCATCACAGCCAAGCCATTACCATGGCCATGGCCGTGCAAGACAACCCCAACCCGGCGGTTCGCGGCTTGGCTCGGTCCATTCTGTTGGCCCAAATGCGTGAGATCGGCTTGATGGAGGGGTGGCTGAGTGCCTGGGGTGCAGCGCCCGTGCCCATGGGGCCCGCCATGGCTTGGGTGGACACGGTCAAAACTTTCAAGACCGTGGACGATGAACTGTTTGCCACCTTGTGCCGTTCACAGGGTGGCAACATGCCTGGCCTGGCCTCACCGGAGGACTTGCAACAGCTGAGGTCCTCAACAGGCACCGTGCAGGAAAAACTGTTTTTGACACTGATGATTGCCCATCACCGATCGGCAGTCAGCATGGCCAATTTCGCGTGGCGATACGCCAGCACCGATTTGATCAAAGGGTTTGCCAAGACCGTGGCCCGTGACCAGTTGACTGAAATTGACTGGATGCAACGGCAGTTGCAAGCCATGACTAAACCTTAAAACAACGGAGACTCGAGAGCGCATCATGATCAACAGGCAATTTACATGGGCTGTTTCAGCCTTGCTGATTTCTCAACTCCTGGGTGGTTGCCTGGGCAGTTCCTCGGGTTCTTCCGGCAGTGGTGCTGGCGCAGCGTCCGTTTCACCCAACCAATTTCAGCAATCCAATGATGGTGTGAACATTGCCGCCACGCAGCAAGGGGTGTGTGGGCCCGGTTCGCGTCCGGAGATGGGCATGCAGGGCCGGGTATCTCAAGCAGACCATGACGCCGGTCGGGCAGCAGCGGGCTTTACCTGCAACACGGAGCTGGTTGGGCAATTTGCGCCCGACATGGTCATTGGAACGGTGGGCGGCTTCAAGGTTGAGCGCTACACCGACAAAGCGGGCCATGATTGCGCCTACTATGACAGTACCCTGCTGTTTCCAACCAATTTGGCAGACCGCGAAATTGGCGTGAACGTGATGGACATGAGCAATCCGGCAAAACCAGTGCGAACCGCGCGTTTGGTGACGCCAGCCATGTTGTCGCCCCATGAATCACTGGTTCTGAGTTCGCAGGGCGGCGTGTTGGCCGCGGTATTGGGCAACCCAGCGTTTGGCCCAGGCGTTGTGGATGTGTATGACATTTCCCAGGATTGCCGCAACCCGGTGTTGAAGTCGTCCACACCCTTGGGTGTGTTTGGTCATGAAAGCGGTTTGTCGCCCGATGGCAAAACGTTTTACTCGGCCTCGCCATCCACCTCCACCATTGTTGCGCTGGACATTTCCAACCCCAGTGTACCCAAGCCCCTGTGGTACGGGCGATACCCCAGCCATGGTCTGTCATTGAGTCCCGATGGCAATCGGGCTTATGTGGCCAGCATCAGTGACCCTCCCGGACTGGTGGTGTTGGATGTTTCTGAAATTCAGGCCCGCAAACCCAATCCGCAGGTTCGCCAGATTTCCGCGCTGACTTGGGATACAGCCAGCATTCCGCAAAACGCGATTCCCGTCACCATTCAGGGCAAGCCCTATCTCGTGGAAATTGATGAATACGCCACTGGCGGTGGTGGTTTGATTGTGTCGGCCAATGGCCCCTTGGTGGGTGCAGGGCGCATGATCGACATTTCAAATGAAGCCCGTCCGAAGGTGGTGTCCAACTTGCGCCTGGCCGTGCACAACAAGGCCAACCGCGATGCCATCGCCGCCGACCCCGGCGCTCAAAACCCCACTGGTGGTTATGCAGGTCACTATTGCAATGTGCCGACCCGTGTAAATCCGACCATTGTGGCCTGCAGCATGATTCTGTCTGGCTTGCGGGTGTTTGACATCACAGACCCAGCCAACCCAGTGGAAGTGGCATACTTCAACGCGCCGGTCAAACCGCGCGCATTGACCCAGCCGGCACCTGCCAGTAACTGGGCCATGTCCAGCCCCTCGTTTGTGCCTGAGCGCAAGGAAATTTGGTATAGCGACGGTTACCAGGGGTTCTATGTGGTGAAAGTGACCAACGACGCCTGGAAGTAAAACACCGTTGGGTGTTTATTGTGCGGCGCTGTGTGCATTGCGCAGTGCCTGAAGGGTGAGCAGTTCCTTGCGCTGCTCGGCCCACATGGCTTGTGCTGTTTGCCGAACAGCAGGCGTGTGGGCCTCACGGGCTGCATAAGCCAGCATGGGCAGGGCGCTTTCATGGTGCGCAATCATGAGACTGACAAACAGCCGTTGGGCATCACCTGGCTGGGCTGTGGCCAGTTCATTGAGTTGAGCCACCGTCGCCAAGCCCTCCATGCCACCGTCGGTGGCCTTGCAGCGGGTGATGTACAACGTTTCATCTGCCGTGGCGTTGTGGCTCATCCAGTCCATGTTAATGTGCCGCGGCAGGGGCTCTGCATTCCACAACATCAACCAAGCCTTGAACATGCCGGTTTCGCTGCGCTGTGTGTGTTCAATCTGCCGGGCCAAGCTGTTGACCATGCCAGTGGACTTGCCCGCCATGATTTGAGCCATGGTGATGGCCTGGTCATGGTGGATGGTCATGTGCTGAAGGAATGGAATGTCGGTGCGTTGGAGGGCTTGTTCCTGCAGGCTCGTTTTGTGAGCCTGCCAAAACTGGACGGACACAGGAATTGACACGCAGGACAGGCCAAGCGCCAACAACCAAGGTTTGAAACGGGCGTGCATGGAGAACCGCGAAAGTGATTACTCCGCAAAAGGATACACGCCCGGGGCAAATTGCAACACCATGAAGCCATTGTCCTGACAGGTCACCCACAGTTGGTCGTTGACAAAACGCGGTGGTGAGCTGCACCAGTCGGTGCTCATGTCACTTTGAAAACTCAGTTGCGTGGGAATTCCAATTCCGAGGTTTTGCACGTCGCTAAGCGATGGGCCTTTACCTGCCAGGCTACCTGCATGTTCCGACCCCTTCAGAATGGCTGCATTGCGAGCCTGTGCAGGTGGGTTGTAATAGGCGATTTCGCGGGGTTGCGTAAGGTTCCGGATATCAAACACACGAACACCAGACTGAAAATATCCGCAAGCCATGGCTTGCGGATCAGTGGTTCGGTCCACAGTGCAGTAATGGGCTTCATATCCAAACAGACCATTGTTGCCCAGGTCGGCTCGCCGTTTGTCCGCGTTTTCAGGCTGCTGGATGGCCAGCCGCATTTTGCTCACAATGAAGGGTTTTGTTTCATCGGCGATGTTGAGAATTCGGGCGGCCCCTGTGCCAAATTCATCCACCACGATTAAGTGGGGCACCCCGCGTACGCTCACCGGGATGGTGTGCTGGGAAATATTGCCGTCTTGCCAAAAGAGGCTGCCCACAGGTTTCACAAGCGGGATGGGCTTGCGGTCTTGCACATCGCTCACATCCAGAATCATCACGCCGGCTGGGTTTGCACTGGTGAGGTACATGCGGCGGCCATCAGCGCTGAATGAAAACCCATGATTGGGCAGCAGGCTATTGCCGATGAAGACAGGCCTGGGTTGCGCCGGGTTTCGAATGTCGATGGCCGTGATACTGCCCCCCGCTGAGCTGGTGGCCCAGTAGGTGTTGCCATCGGGGCTAAATTCACCCTCATGGCCCAGCAGGTTGGCAGGCAGCGTGATTTTGCCGGTCAAGCCATTGAGCAGTTTGGGTTGGGAACAGTCGCCGGAAATGTCATAAAGATCAAAGAAACCCACATCTTCGATGGGGCCAGCCGCTACGCCACCCAACAAGCCCCGCTTTTCGTTCACCTTCAGGCTTTCCCAGGTGCTTTGAACAAAGGCGATGCTGTCCAGGCTTTTCACGTACTGGGGGGTGGTCGGGTTGCGCACATCGATGACCTGCACCCCTGGCAGCTGTTTGGTCAGCAATCCGGAAAAGGTGGTGGCCATGTAGGCACAGTGGCTGGTCGACGGGTTGACCCAAGTGCTGCCTTCACCCTGAAACTGACCGATTCGGCTGAGGTTGCACCAATAGCCGGACTGGCTCCGCCCGCTGTTCCGGTCAGTGATGGGCACTCGGCCTTGAACATCGGTTTCCGGCTGACTTCCTGGGGCGCACTGCTTCACTGGGGCTACGCTGGGGAACTCGCTGGCGGCAAACCCAATGCGTGCAGCGGTGGTCAGTGCTGTGGTGGTGTCTGAATTGCAGCCTTGCAAGGCCAGTAAGGCAAGCATGCTGGCAGCGAGAAAGGTGGCGGTGAGAGGGCGGGTGGGGCGTTGCATGGCGTTACCAACAGTAAGGTGGGTCACCTTTGATACCGCCATGGTCGACATCTGGATGTGGGGTTAAACCTTGTCCAGCGCTGGGTCTGCACGCTCAATGATGTGCTGGACGGCAGAGCCTTTGGGCAACGTGCCGTAATTGTGGTGGCCCACACTGGCCAGCCGGCTGCTGCAAAAAGCCTCGCTGACCGCGGCGGGTGCATGTCGAACCAGCAACGAGGCTTCAAAGGCCACCGCCATTTGGTCGACCAGGTGCCGAGCCATGAATTGCAGGTCGTGGGGGGTTGCTTTGGTCAGGCTCATGAGTTGAGCCTGCAGGCCATTCAAAGCACCGTCCAGAATGCTGTTACCACCCCGAGCCAGGTTCAATTCCTCTACAAATGCCATGAGTACGGCGGGGTCTTTGCCCACAGCACGCAGCACGTCCAGACACTGCACATTGCCACTGCCTTCCCAAATCGGGTTGATCACCGATTCCCTGAACAAGCGCGGGTAAATGGCATTTTCCATCACGCCACTGCCGCCAATGCACTCCATGATTTCATAGGCGTGTTGGGGTGCCCGCTTGCAAATCCAGTATTTGCCCACAGCAGTGGCCAGTCGGGCCAGCTTGGCCTCATGTTCATGGCTGTCCTTGTGGTCCAGTGCCCGGGCCATGCGCATGGAAAATGCCATGGCGCCTTCATATTCCAGTGCCAGGTCGGCCAGCACGTTTTGCATCAGGGGTTGATCCAGCAACTTGGCGCCAAAGGCAGCCCGGTGCCGGGTGTGGTGAATGGCATTGGCCAGGCCAGCCCGCATCAAACCAGCCGACGCGCCCATGCAGTCAAACCGGGTCAGGCTGACCATTTCAATGATGGTGGGCACGCCTCGACCTTCTTCGCCGACCAACCAGCCCTGCGCACCGCGAAACTCCACCTCGCTGGATGCGTTGGACTTGTTGCCCATTTTGTCTTTGAGGCGGATCACGTTCAGCGCATTTTTGCTCCCGTCTGGCAGCCAGCGAGGCACTGCAAAGCACGATACGCCAGCCGCGGTCTGCGCCAATATCAGAAACACATCGCACATGGGCGCCGACAAAAACCATTTGTGCCCCACCAAGCTGTAGAGTTTGCCCGGCCCCGCTTCAGCAACCGGGGTGGCTTGGGTTGAATTGGCACGGACATCCGATCCACCCTGTTTTTCGGTCATGCCCATGCCCACGGTGATGGCTGTTTTGTGGTCTACAGGCAGGTTGCGTGGGTCGTAGCCTCGGGCCAGGATTTTCTGTTCAAACAATGCGGCCACTTCAGGCTGCGTGCGGATGCTGGGGATGGAGGCAAAGGTCATCGTCACCGGGCATCCGTGACCGGCTTCCACCTGGCTTTGCAGAAAAGCCTTGGCACCGCGCACCACATGGGCACCGGGCTTGGGGTCGGTCCAGGGCTGGCTGTGTAAGCCGTTCTCCAGGGCTGTGCGCATCAGGGTGTGGTAGGCCGCATGGTAACGCACCAGGTCCACCCGGTTGCCAAACCGGTCATGGGTGTCCAGTTCCGGGGTGTACTTGTTGGCCAGGTGCCCAAGCTCCAGGTATTCGGGTTGTCCGCACAGGGCACCAAACTCGCGAACCTCGGCAATACCCCATGCACCGCCCTCACGCTGTATACCCTCCACCAGGGCCGCATCGGTGGTGAACAGGTTATAGCTGTGCAGTTCACTGGCCACGTTGGTGACTTGGTGGGTTTCACCAAGAGCAGGTGTGTTCAGCAGTTCTTTGGCGGTTTTCATGGCGAGGACCTTGGCTTGAAAAAGATCGAGTTCGATGGGGTGGATGTATTATTAATTACATTAAATAACAAATCAAGCAATTAAATGTAATTTAAAATTGGGCAGATGACGAAACCAACTGGCTTGAGGTATAAGGACTGAACATCCATTCGAAGGAGTGTGCATGGCCGACACCCACCGTGTTGAGATCGACCTCAATGTACTGATGCGGTTGGTCAGCGAGGTGGCAGCGGAAGATCCACTGGATTATGCCGATTTGCCAGTCGATGAAGCCCTGCTGAGGCAAGCCTGTTGCCAAGGGGCTTTGAATATCCTGGAACACGCAGCCAGCTTCAATGCGGAAGACCTGATTTATGTGTTGCTCAGCGCCATGGCCAAACTGATTGAGGAAAATGTGCTCTTGCAGGCGCAAAACCTGGAGCGGGGTGCGCAGGTGCGCGGCGAGTTGGTGGCTCAAATATTAGAACGGGCCAAGCGGGGCCGTTGAGCGAACGCGGCGCATTGGTTAAGGCTGGGTGGCCAAACGGATAAACGACTGGCGCGCGGCGTCTTCCAGTTGCTGGCGTGACAGCGCTGATCCGTGTTTGCCCACCATTTGGGTGGCCAGCCCATGTATCAGCGCTACCATGACCGCTGCCCGCTGCTTGCATTCCTGCGCGGTCAGGGTAGGTTCAATGCCGTAAATCAGCCTGAAAATTTCTTTCTGTTCCCGCGCAAACACCGTCTCCATCAGTCGCCCTGCAAATGGCAAGCGGTTGGCCAGTGCACAAATTTCGGTGAGGATGCCATAGGTCTCTGGCCGTCGGGTCTCTACCAGCACCATGTCCATGATGACCATGAACCGTTCGAATTGGCTTTGTTGGCTCAGCGAGTTCATGAGGTCCGCCACCACAGCCTGATAACTGTCCATCACATAGGTCAGCACGGCCTGAATCAGGACTTCCTTGTTGTTGAAATAGTGCTGCACCGTACTGAGGGACACACCGACTTCGCTGGCCACTGCACGCATGGTCAAGCCCGCATAACCCTCGGTGGCCAGCAATTGCCGAGCAGCGTCCAAAATGGCCTGTACACGCAGCAAGCCTTTGTCGGTGGTGCCACTGGTTTTTTTGCCAGCCAGGTCGCTCAAAGCGGTTGAGGGTGAGTTCGTCATGGAACGCGGCGCTGTTGCTGTGTGGTCTGAACAGAATGGTCCTGAATTGTCTCACAGCGGATATCCGGTGCAAGACCCTCGCGGGCGGGCTTTGGGTCCGGCTCGGTTGTGCGAATCGATTGACAAATAGGTCGATCGACCTATAATTCTTGCAGCATTCAAACAATCGTTTGATTTATTTCAATTTCCCCGGACATGATGCACCATGAAATACCCCACGCCCAGCTGGATGAATTCCGACCTTGACCTGTACCGCGCCAATGTGCGCCGCTTTGTGGAATCTGAAATTGTTCCCCATCAAAAACGTTGGGCAGAGCAACAGCATGTGGACCGCAACACCTGGTTGAAAGCTGGTGAACTGGGCTTGCTGCTGGCGGATATCCCGGATGAGTACGGCGGCAGTGGTGGCGACTTTTCTCACATGGCGGTGTTGTTTGAAGAATTGGCCTATGGTGGCGACCGGGCTTTTGGTGTCCATGTGCATGCCATTGCTGCGCACTACATCCTGAACCACGGCACCGAGGCGCAGAAGCAAAAGTACCTGCCCAAGATGGCGACTGGTGAAATGATTGGTGCGATTGCCATGTCGGAACCCGGCGCAGGGTCGGACTTGCAGGGCATCCGGACCACCGCGGTGAAAGATGGCAGCGACTACCTGGTCAATGGCTCAAAGATCTTCATTTCCAACGGTTACATGGCCGACCTGATTATTCTGGTGACCAAGACGGACCCCAATGCGGGGGCCAAGGGCGTGACGTTGCTCATTCTGGAAACCCGCAATGCACCAGGCTTCAAAGTGGGCCGCATTCTGGAAAAGTTGGGTCAAAAAGGCCAAGACACTTGCGAACTGTTCTTTGACAACGTGCGCATTCCGCAAAGCCAGGTGCTGGGCGCCGAAGGCCTTGGGTTCATGCAGTTGATGACCGAATTGCCCTACGAACGCTTGATGCTCGGCGTGGGTGCCTTGGCCATTGTGGAAAAAGCACTGGACATGACCATTGAATACACCAAAGAACGCAAAGCGTTTGGCAAAACAGTGTTTGATTTCCAGAACACCCGGTTCAAGCTTGCGGAATTGAAAGCCCAGGCCACGGTGGCCCGTGCCTTCATTGATGACTGTGTTCACAAACTGATTGCCGGCAAACTGGACACTACCACGGCATCGATTGCCAAATTGCACCTCAGCGAACTGGAGTGCAAGACCATCGACGAATGTCTGCAGTTCTTCGGCGGTTACGGTTACATGCTGGAATATCCAATTGCCCAAATGTACGCAGACGCCCGTGTTCAGCGCATTTACGGTGGTACCAGTGAAATCATGAAGGAGATCATTGCCCGTTCACTGTGATGGTTTGAAACCGAATTGGGGTTTACCAATGTATGAACAGCATTGGTAACTTTACGCCGAGTAATTTGATGAATTCCAATTCCCCAATCGCGCAGATACAAACGCCCAATGCCTTGCCCACCGTCAACCGGGCAGGGACCTTGCTCACCGATGCCACTGAACTCCAGTGGGGCGACCAAATCAGCAACACCTCGGCATCGCCGATGGAAATCAAGATTCCCGCCCGTGCACCTGGCCAGGGGGCAACCCTGCTGGTGTTGCAGCCCGGCGCCGCCGCCCGTCTGGAACAGCTGAGCAGTGACTTGGCCGATGGCGCATCCCGAACCAAAGTGGTTGCATTGTCCGAAGGTGTGGAGCTTTACGACATTGACGATGACATCGCCTCTGCCGTGTTGGAGCAGGGCGATGGCGAGGGCATGGCCGGACTGGTGGGTGCAGGTCTGTTGGCTGGTGGTTTGGGCGGTGGTGCACTGGCTGCCCTGGGTGCTGGTGCAGCCGGTGTTTTTCTACTGTCCGATAACAACAGCGACGGTGGAGGTTCCTCCACATCGGGCAGTGGTGCCGGTGGTGTAGCCGGCGCGCTGGACAGTGTGGGTGGTGGTTTGGACCAGACTCCACTGGCCCCGGTGTCCCAGGTGACTGATGCAGTGTCGGGCGGTTTGGGCATGGTGGGTGGTGCTTTGGGTGGTGCTTCTGGTGCAGACCCCACGGGTTTGACCGATGTGTTGGCAGGCGTGGTGGGTGATCCCAGCAGTGGCGATGGGTCTTCAGCCACCGGATTGGTGGGTGCAGTCAACGCGGTGTCAACCGGTTTGGATTCCGGTGCGGCAGACACCCCACTGGCACCGGTGGTGGATCCCTTGACCGAGACTTTGGGCAGCAATGCGGGTGCTGTCGATGGCGTGGCACAGGGCCTGTCGGATGTGGGCAATGTGTTGGCCAGCGACGCCAGTCCGCTGGCGCCAGTGACAGCCGACCTGTTGGCCCCGATTGTGGGCATCAATCCAGATTCGGGCACAGCCAACGGGTTGCCAGGTACCTTGAATGAAGTCAGTGAAGGCTTGACTGACCTGACCGCGACCGATTCGGCTTTGGCGCCGCTGGACCCTGCCACCAGTGGTGTCGGTGGCGCAGTGGACACTTTGGCCGGCGGTGTGGAAACCTTGGGCAATGCGGTCACCGATGCCTCTGCACAGGACCCCACGGGCACCATCGGCCTGGTCGGCGCCGTGTTGGGGGGCGATACCGCGGGCACCTCGAGCGGCGGTGGCGCCGCGCTACCAGGCCTGGAGGCCTTGCCCACATCGGGTTTGCCGATTTCCACCGACGCCGGTCTAACCACGGTGTTGGACCCGGTCACCAGCGTATTGCCGGTTTGATCACGGCCTGATGATTTGCACTGCAAAACCCGCTTTCGAGCGGGTTTTTTTATTGGGCGAAAACCGACTTCAGCATCAGCAACGCCACCAGCACCGACAGCACGCCGAACAGTCGGCGTATCAACAGCGCCGGCATGCGCTTTGACAATCCTCGACCCCCGACCATGCCCGCCAAGGCGGCGGCAGAAAATGTGGCGGCCAGTTGCCAGTCCATGCCGGCGGTTTTCAAACCATGGAACGCACCGAACCAGGACACCACCGCGATCACACCCAGTGCTGTGGCCGTGATGGATTGCATCGACAGGTTGGTGAAACGCTGCAGTGCGGGTACCAGAACAAAACCCCCGCCCACGCCCAGCAGCCCAGACAGTAAACCTGTCAATGCCCCGGCAAATGCCAGTGCCCGCGCGCAAGGCAGGGTCCAGATGAACTTGCCGGATTGATCGTCGCGCATGCACGGCAGCAGGGCCAGGTCGGTCTCGTTGGCTTCAGCGGGAAGCCCGGGGTTCAGTTGGCTGCGGAATGACTGCCTGGCAATCCACAACAGCACCACTGCAAACAGCCCATTGAGCCACTGGGGATCCAGACGGTGGGCGAGCCACAATCCCACGGGTGAGAAGATCAGGCCGATACCGCCCATCAGCGCGGCGGCCTTGTAGCGCAAATCGCCCTGACGATGGGCCAGTGCTGCGCCCAGCGTTGCCGCCATGCCCACCGCCAGCAGGGCAATGGGTGCAGCTTGCTGCACGGTCTGATGCAGTCCAAACACCAGCAGTGGCACTGCCAGCACGCCGCCGCCAGCACCGGTGAGCGCCAGAATGACGCCAACAATCAGGCCCAAGGCCGCAACAACCGTCAACATGACATGTCTCAAAGAATGATGTTCGAACAATATATAAAAATATATAACGTTAGTCAATCATATTTGTGGGATCATGAATTCCAACCTTCTTCAATTCACGCGAATGGCGACAACAGCAGCGGGGCAAGCAGCAGAGACGGTATGCTTGGCACATGTTCAACTGTCCAAGACACCATGCTACTCAATCACGACAACAGCCAACTGGTATTGGTTGATTATCAAACCAAATTGATGCCAGCCATTGCTGATCATGAACAGGTTTTAAAAAATGCACGCATCCTGGCATCCATGGCCAAAAAAATGCATGTGCCTGTTTTTGCAACTGAGCATGTTCCCGAGAAAATCGGTGCATTTTCTCCAGAGTTGGCCTTATTTTGTAAAGGAACATTGCGTAAAAGCCATTTTAGTGCGTGCCCGGAGGGGTTGATTGATCTGTTGACCCCCAAGGCAAATACCGCAGGCAATGCACGAAGTTTACCCAAACACCTTCAAAAAAATAATCAACCAGAGCCGCGAACCAGTATTGTCATTGCCGGTGTGGAAGCCCATGTTTGTTTGCTGCAAACGGCGCTGGACCTGCTGGATCATGAATTAGAGGTATGGGTGGTTACCGATGCCTGCGGCTCTCGCCACGAGAAAAACCGTGATGCGGCATTTGATCGGCTGGCCGGAAATGGTGCTGAATTGGTAACCACTGAAATGGTTGTATTTGAATGGCTTGAATCTGCAGATAATGAGCACTTTAAATATGCGCTGGATTTAATTAAATAGTGGTTGGTGCTCCATATTGATGTATTATTGAGCCGCAAGTTTACATTTAATAATATGGAAGCCAATGCCATGAAAAAAATCAATTTATCGGCCATGAGTGCAGCCGACCTTCAGCAATTAAAAGCAGATATTGATCAAGAGCTGAATAATCGCAGCGCCAAACTGCAAGCGATTGAGGAAGTAAAGCAAATCGCAGCGTCCAAAGGTTTAAAACTGGAGGAATTACTGGCCGAACTGGGCATGGGCAAAGTGGCTGTGAAAGGCAAGCGGGAGCTCGGGCCTGCGCCCATTCGCTTCCGTCACCCCCAGAACCCCAGTTTGACCTGGTCAGGCCGTGGCAAGCGCCCCACCTGGATGCGTGATGCATTGGCTGCTGGTGTGTCGGAAGCATCGATGAAAGTGTAAGCCAGCGTTTGTTGGCAGCATAAACGCCGTTTCACACGGTTGGTGTGGGCGGCGTTTTTTATTCTGGTGTCTGGGTAAACGAGGCAATGTGGGCTCAAGGTGTCGCTGCAGGGGAGGTGAACCGTGCAGGCCGCCTGCACCGAGGCCCCAGCAATGCCGGTCTTGCGAGGGGGGAATAAACCGGCACAGACTACCCAAAAGTCAGCCCAATCCTTTCTTCAAATCCGCAATCAAATCGCCCGTGTCTTCCAAGCCAATCGCCAAGCGAACCAAGCCTTGCTTGATACCCGCTGCCTCTCGGGCTTCGGGGCTCAAACGGCCATGGGTGGTTGTTGCCGGGTGTGTGATGGTGGTGCGGGTGTCACCGAGGTTGGCGGTGATCGACATGGTTTTGCTGTGGTCAATCACGTTCCAGGCCTTGGCGCGGCAATCTTCTTCGCCATGGCCTTTCACCTCGAAGCTCACAATGGCACCACCACTTTTTTGCTGTTTCATGGCCAGGGTGTGTTGTGGGTGGCTGGCCAACCCGGGGTAATACACCCGGTCAACAGCGGGATGAGCCTCCAGCCAGCGTGCAATCTCCAGCGCGCTGTCGGATTGTGCCTTCATTCGAATGTTCAGGGTTTCAAGCCCTTTGAGCAGCACCCAGGCATTGAATGCTGACAAGGTGGGGCCGGCTGTGCGCAGCACCGGCAGAATTTTGTCTTTCAACAATTGCTTGGGGCCGCAAATGGCACCACCCAGCACACGCCCTTGGCCGTCCAGGTATTTGGTGGCTGAATGAATGATCAGGTCTGCACCAAAGTCCATGGGCTTTTGCAGGGCAGGGGAACAGAAGCAGTTGTCCACCATGTTCAAAATGCCATGCTTGTGTGCCAGGTCGCTTAAGGCCTGAATGTCGATCACCTCGGTCAATGGGTTTGACGGTGTTTCAACATAGAAGAGTTTGGTGTTGGGCCGTATGGCTTTTTCCCAGGCGTCCAGGCTGACGCCATCCACGAAGGTGGTTTCAATGCCAAAGCGGGACAAAATATTCACGAACAACTGAACGGTGGCGCCAAACAAGGCTTTGGAAGCGATGATGTGGTCACCCGCGTTCAAAAGGCCCATGCACGCCGTGGTGATGGCGGCCATGCCGCTGGCGGTGGCCAGGCAATACTCGGTGTTCTCCAGCACGGCCAGGCGCTGTTCAAACATTTGCACACTGGGGTTGGTGAAGCGGGCGTACACATTGCCTTCTTCAGTGCCTGCAAAGCGTGCGGCCGCCTGCGCGGCCGAGTCGAACACAAAGCTGGAGGTGAGGAACATCGCCTCGGAGTGTTCGCCAAATGGGGTGCGCTGGCTGCCAGCTCGAATGGCCTGTGTGGCGGTGGCCCAGTCCGGGTGGTCTTTGTCGCTCATGACTGCAATTCTCTCAAACCGTTGGCGATGCGTGCTTTCACGGTCGATTGACCCATCAACACCATCACCTTGTCAATAGAGGGGGTCTGCGTAATGCCGGTTAGCATGAGGCGCAGGGGCATGGCCAACTTGGGCATTTTCAGGTTATGGGTTTTGATGGTGCTTTTCACCAAACCACTCAGGCCTTCCACGGTCCACTCCACACTGTCCAGTCCGGCCAGAAAATCGGTCAAGCCTGCCAACACGGCGTCATCGGCCATGGTCTTCAATTCATCCACATTCAATGCGGGCTCTTTGTAGAACAGGGCAGCTTCATCGCGCAGTTGAACCAGCGTCGAGGCCCGCTCAACAACCACATCCAGGACCGCATTCAAATCGGGGCCTTGTTCGGTATCCAGACCAATCGCGGCCAAGCGCTGTTGGGTTTCCGAAGCCAGCAAAACACGGGGGGCCTGTTTCATATAATGGGCGTTCACCCAGGCCAGTTTTTCAGGGTCAAACTGGGCGGCCGACTTCGACAGGCTGGTGGAGTCGAACCACTCGACCAGTTGAGCACGGCTGAAAATCTCATCATCGCCATGGCTCCAACCCAAGCGTGCCAGGTAATTGATCATGGCTTCTGGCAAAAAGCCCATCTCGTGATACTGGATCACGCTGACCGCACCATGTCGTTTGGAGAGCTTTTCACCATCGGGGCCCAAAATCATGGGAATGTGGCCATACACCGGTTGTGCGCCGCCCAGCGCCCGCAAAATATTGATTTGTCTGGGGGTGTTGTTGATGTGGTCATCCCCGCGAATCACGTGGGTGATCTCCATTTCCCAGTCGTCCACCACCACGCAAAAATTGTATGTGGGTGTGCCATCAGCCCGGGCAATAATGAGGTCATCCAGTTCTTCATTGTTGATGGAAATGGGGCCTTTGACCAAGTCATCCCATTGCACCGCACCGGTTTGCGGGTTTTTGAACCGCACCACGGGGTTTACGCCGGCAGGCACCGCTGGCAAGGTTTTGCCAGGCTCAGGCCGCCAAGTGCCGTCATAACGAATGCGCAGCCCTTTTTCACGCTGCTGTTCGCGCATTTGGTTCAATTCCTCGGTGCTACAGTAGCAAAGGTAGGCATCACCCTGTTCCAATAGCTTTGAAATCATGGACTTGTAACGGTCCATGCGTTGCATCTGGAAGAAGGGGCCTTCGTCGTAATCGAGGTTCAGCCAGTGCATGCCATCCATGATGGCTTGCACCGCTTCCGGGGTGGAGCGTTCCACATCGGTGTCTTCAATGCGAAGAATGAACTGGCCTTGGTGGTGACGGGCAAATGCCCAGCTGTACAAGGCCGTTCGCGCACCACCCAGGTGCAGGTAACCGGTGGGACTGGGTGCGAAACGGGTACGCACTGTTCGGATTTGGCTGTTGTTGGACATTCGAATCGTGACTTTTTATCAAAGAGCTTTTATCATCAGTTCAAGTAATTTCTCAAGTTTTGCAATGAAAACCCTGGACAGACGTTCATTCATCAAATCCGTGAGCACATTGGCCATGGTCGGTGTTGCCGAAACCTTGATCAACACCGATGTGTTGGCAGCCTCCAAAGAGTTGGCACCCCCACCGGATTTGTTCGATCCCTCGCTGGTTGACCTGGACTTTTGGGTTCAACCCCGAAGTGTCGACATGATCCGACCGCAGTCTGGCGACCGCGTGAAACTTACTTACTGGAAAGACGGACATATTAACTCAAACGCCTACGAAGAACTCTGCTTCCTGCTGCGTGACGTGCAAGGCAACCAGATCTATCGCATGGATACCCGGTTGATTGACACCTTGTGGGCAGCGCAGGCGTTTGTTCGCCGATATGGCTTCTCTGCGCCCGTGGAAATTACCTCGGGTTATCGCAGCGCCAAAACCAATCGCCGCTTGATCGAAGCTGGTTTGCCAGCTGCGCGCAATTCCTTGCACATGCGTGGCCAGGCGGCGGATTTTCGCATGCCGGGTTTGCACCCCAGTGTGGTGGGTGAACTGGTTCAGGGCTTCAAAGCCGGTGGCGTTGGTTTTTACTTCCGGGTGGGTTCAAAAGGCGGCTGGATTCATGCCGACACTGGTCCAGAGCGTGAATGGCGTGGTTAAATAAAGCCACGATAAAAATTCACAGCAAAGGGTGGTTGTTTGGCGGTGTCACGCGGTTTGATGTTCGTGCGCTGGCAGGGTACCCGCATGGGTGCCGCTGTTGCATTGTGCTCATGGCTGTTGGCGGCATGCGGGCCCGCCCCCAACAACCCCTATGTCGAAAGCAAGGCTGACCAGGCCACGCCGACCCTGTACACGGCCTTCACTGCCCGGCCCAAACACTTGGACCCTGCACAGTCCTACACCTCCGATGAAGCAGAGTTCACCTATCAAACCTATGAGCCGTTGTTTCAGTATCATTACCTGAAACGCCCATACACCTTGCAACCGCTGACGGCTGTGGACATGCCGCAGCCCGTGTATCTGGATGCGCAAGGCCACACCTTGCCGCAGGACGCGCCCGCCGAGCGGGTGGCCACCAGCGTGTACACCATTGCGATCAGGCCGGGAATACGCTTTCAACCCCACCCCGCTTTTGCTCGGAGCAGCGACGGACAGCCGCTGTATTTGAATCTTGGCGACACGGCAGCCCGCTATCGCTCACCCAGCCAATTTGAGCAACAGGGTACGCGTGAGCTCACAGCCAACGACTATGTTTACGAAATCAAGCGTTTGGCCAGTCCGCGGATTGTCTCGCCCATCCTGGGGCACATGGGTGAGTACATCGAAGGGTTGGGTGAATTGGCCGCCAGCTTGAAACAACAGGATGAGGCCCTGAAAGCGGATATCCAGAAAAAAACCGGCGGTGCCTTTGCGCCATCGACCGACCAGCTGCCATGGCTCGATTTGCGGCCATTTGATTTGCCGGGTGCCAAAGCGCTGGATGACCACACCCTGCAATTGCGGGTGAAGGGGAAATACCCCCAGTTTTTGTATTGGCTGGCCATGCCGTTTTTTGCACCCATACCGTGGGAAGCGGATGCGTTTTATAGCCAACCAGGCTTGGTAAAAAACAACCTGACGCTGGACTGGTGGCCCGTGGGCACAGGCCCTTACATGTTGACCGAGAACGACCCCAACGCCCGCATGGTGCTTACCCGCAACCCGAATTTCCGGGGCGAACCCTATCCGTCGGAAGGTGAGCCGGGTGATGCGCAAGCCGGGTTGCTCAAAGATGCTGGAAAGACCATGCCGTTCATTGACCGTGTGGTGTTTACGCGGGAAAAAGAGGGCATTCCGTACTGGAATAAATTTTTGCAGGGGTATTACGATTCCTCGGGCATCAGTGCCGACACCTTCGATCAGGTGATCCGCGCCAGTGCGGACGGAGCATCCCAACTGACGCCCGAGATGCTGGACAAGCAGATTCGTTTGGAAAGCTCGGTGGCCACCAGCATTTACTACCTGGGCTTTAACTGGCTAGACCCGGTGGTGGGGCCTGGCAAGTCGCCTTCTGAGGCTGAACGGGCCCGTTTGCTGCGCCAGGCGATTGCCATTGCAGTGGATTGGGAAGAGTTTTCGCAAATTTTCACCAACGGCCGTGCCATACCCGCGCATGGCCCCCTACCGCCGGGTATTTTTGGTTATCAACCGGGTCCAGACGGGTTAAATACGCAGGTCTACGACGTGGTTGAGGGAAAACCGGTGCGCAAGCCGATTGAGCAGGCCATGGCCTTGTTGGAGAAAGCGGGCTATAAAAACGGCACCGACCCCCGCACCGGCAAACCGCTCACGCTGGCCTTGGATACCACTGGGGGAGGTCCAGGCGACAAAGCCCGTTTTGACTGGTATCGCAAGCAATTTGCCAAGCTCAACATCGAGCTTGAAATTCGTGCCACCGACTGGAACCGCTTCCAGGAAAAAATCCGAAAGGGCAATGCGCAATTGTTTTTTCTGGGCTGGAATGCCGATTATCCGGACCCGGAAAACTTCATGTTCCTGCTGTATGGCCCCAACAGCCGCGCCAAAACAGCGGGTGAGAACGCATCGAACTATTCGAATGGTCAATATGATGCGCTGTTTGAACGCATGAAGACCATGCCCAATTCAGACGAGCGGGCGCGTTTGATTGCCGAGATGACCCAACTGGTGCAACACGATGTCCCTTGGTTGTTTGCATTTGTGCCCAAACAATTTGGATTGATCCACCACTGGATGGGCAACGTCAAGCCCAACGACATGGCGCGAAATGATCTGAAGTACAAAACCATTGATGTGGCCGCCCGTGCCGTTGCACGCAAAGCCTGGAACAGGCCCCAGTGGTGGCCCATTCCCCTGCTGTTACTCGCCGCCTTGGTTTTTGCATGGCCCGCCTGGGCTGCCTGGAAACGGCGTGAGCGACAGATGGGTGTGCGGCGTGATTTGGCCCACCTGGCCTCCAATGCGGAGGGTGTGCAATGAGCAACTACCTGGTTCGACGTGTGTTATATGGGTTGCTGGTGTTGTTGGGTGTCAACCTCATCACTTTTGTGCTGTTTTTTAAAGTGAACTCCCCCGACGACATGGCCCGCATGGCCTTGGGTGGCAAGCGTGTGACCGAGCAGGCGATTGAACAATGGAAGCGCGAGAAAGGGTATGACTTGCCCCTGTTGTTCAACACTGCTGTTCAGGGCACTGATCAATTCACTCAAACCATTTTCTTTCAAAAGTCCATGCCCATGTTTGTGGGCGAATTTGGCAGTGCAGACGATGGCCGCAACATTGCTGACGAAATCCTCCGCAGGGCAGGGCCCAGCCTGGCCCTGGCCGTGCCAGTGTTTGTGTTGGGTTTGTTGGTCAACATCGCATTCGCATTGTTGCTGACCTTTTTCCGGGGTACCTACCTGGACTTAAGCGGCGTGGTGCTGTGTGTGCTGGCCATGTCCATTTCCGGGCTGTTTTACATCATTGGTGGGCAGTTTCTGTTTTCCAAAACCTTGGCGCTGGTGCCCATTTCGGGCTATGCGCCCGGTGGCCAGGCGTGGCGTTTTCTGATACTGCCCGTCTTCATCGGTGTGCTAGGTGGTGTGGGCGCGGGCACCCGTTGGTACCGCACCATTTTCCTGGAAGAAATCAACAAAGATTATGTGCGCACCGCGCGCTCCAAAGGATTGTCGGAGGCTCAAGTTCTGAGCCGCCACGTGCTGCGCAACGGACTGATTCCCATCCTCACCGGTTCCGTGTCGGTCATCCCATTGCTGTTCATGGGTTCACTGATTTCTGAATCCTTCTTTGGCATTCCTGGTCTTGGCAGTTACACCATCGAAGCCATTCAGTCACAAGACTTTGGCGTTGTTCGGGCCATGGTCTTTATTGGTTCAGCCTTGTATCTCGTGGGGCTCATATTGACCGACATTGCCTACACCATTGCCGACCCTCGGGTCCGCCTGTCCTGAGGTTGCCCAGCATGACGCCGATTTTGTTGTTGACCGATGCGTTAATCTGGCTGCTGGTGTTGCTGGTGCTGGCCTATGCCCGTTCCGTGTGGCGCAACCCCTTGTCCCGTGCATCGTGGGCTTTGGTGTTTGAATCCAGCATTGCGACCGCCAGTGCAGTGGTTTTGTTGGTGGCCGTGGGCATTGCCTTGCTGGATAGCGTGCATGTTCGTGTCACATCCGATCAGCAAACCCGCTATGGCGTGCCGATTGTGTCAGCGCTTGACCTGGCCGTTGGGCCCCTGGCCTATCAGCGCGAGAAATCCTACTCCGCTCCGTTGGCCATCCACGCACTGTCGAAGGAAACCCTGCAAGTGGATGGCAAGCCGGTGCGCGACTACCCCCGATTGAAATACGGTGGTGCGCATCTCAAGCGTGTCGCGGATCAGCCTGATGACCTGGCCCAGCGTGCGTATGCGGGCGTGCTCAAAGGGGGTGTGTGTTGGCTGGTGTTGCTCATTGCCTTGTGGACCATTCGGCGGGCTGCTGCCATGGGTGAATCATCCGTGATGGTGTTTACGGGCAGCCCTGCCTACAAAACCCTGGTGTGGACATTGCTCCTGGTGTGCGTGGCTGGTGGCGTGATTGCGCAATGGGCACCGGTTTACCATGTGCTGGGCACCGACAAAGTGGGGGTGGACGTACTGTACAGCGCGCTCAAAAGCTTGCGCACAGCCATGCTCATTGGCCTGCTGACCACCTTGCTGACCTTGCCGGTGGGCGTGGCCCTGGGCTTGGCAGCTGGTTACTTTGGTGGTTGGGTGGATGACATCATTCAGTATGTGTACACCACCTTGAACTCCATTCCATCGGTCTTGCTGATTGCTGCCACCGTGCTCATGCTGCAAGTGGCGCTGGACGCCAATCCCGATGCATTTGCATCGTCCATCGAAAAAGCAGATTTGCGGCTGTTTTTCCTGTGTGCCATTTTGGGCCTGACCAGTTGGACTGGACTTGCACGGCTTCTGCGTGGTGAGGTTCTGAAAATGCGCGACCAAGATTATGTGCTGGCTGCAAGGGCCAGTGGCGTCTCGCATGTGGGTGTGCTGTTTCGCCATTTGTTGCCCAACCTCATGCACCTGATTCTCATCACCATGGTCATGGATTTTTCTGGCCTGGTGCTGGCTGAAGCTGTGTTGTCGTATGTGGGGGTTGGTGTGGACCCCAGCATGTATTCGTACGGCACGATGATCAATGCGGCCCGTCTGGAGCTCAGCCGTGAGCCCATGGTGTGGTGGGCGCTGGCAGCGGCCTTTGTCTTCATGTTGTTGTTGGTGTTGTCGGCCAATCTGTTTGCAGATGCGGTGCGGGATGCATTTGACCCCCGGGCACGCCAGCTTAAACAATCCTTGATTCGGGTGTGAACATGCCTTTGTTGAATGTCGACGGAATCAGTACCTGTTTGGCCAGCGAGGGTGGTTGGGTGCATGCGATTGACGCATTAAGCCTGAGCATTGAAGCAGGCCAAACCTTTGCGCTGGTGGGCGAGTCGGGTTGCGGCAAATCCATGACGGCACTGAGCATTGCGCGCCTGCTGCCCGACGCAGGTGCTGTGGTGGCGGGCCGCATCAACTTGACTGGCCCCAGCACAACCGATGACCTGTTGCAGTTGCCCGAGTCTGCCATGCGGCGGGTGCGCGGCAAGCGCATTGCCATGATTTTTCAGGAGCCCGGCACCAGCCTGAACCCGGTGATGACGATTGGTCAGCAAATGACCGAGGCCATCGAGCTGCACACAGGTGTGGGTGGTCCTGAGGCCCTGGATTTGGCTGAGCAATGGCTGACCCGTGTGGGTATTCCAGAACCCAAAGCCCGTTTGTCACAGTATCCGTTTGAATTGTCCGGCGGACAAAAGCAGCGGGTCATGATTGCCATGGCCTTGAGTGTGAAGCCGGATGTTTTGATTGCGGATGAGCCCACCACGGCGCTGGATGTGGCCATTCAGGCTCAAGTGTTGAGCCTGCTCAAACAGCTTCAGGCAGAGCAGGGCATGGCCATGCTGTTAATTACCCATGACCTGGGCATTGTCAAACACATGGCTGACACCGTGGGCTTGATGTATGCCGGTCAATTGATCGAAGTGGCGCCCGCTGCCGAGTTCTTTGCCAAGCCTCAGCATCCCTATGCACACGCGCTCATTCAGTCGCTGCCGAGCCAGGCCCAGCGGGGCAAAGCGCTGTATGCGCTGGACGGCCGAGTGCCCAGCCTGGTTCATCCGCCCAAGGCATGCCGGTTCGCCGAGCGCTGTGCCCATGCGGCGGACCAATGCCGGGAGGAACCCCCGAACTGGCATGCAGTGAGCGCTGGCCACCGTGTGCGTTGCAGCCGCATTGGACAGCTCACCGCCGTGGTCGCGCCGCCACTCTCCACCACAACGTCCTCGGCCACGGTGAACAATCCGTCACCTGTTCTGCAGACAGTCTCTCTGGGCGTGGCCTACCCCGAACGGGCCGGCCTGCTGCGAAAACGCTACAAGTCAGTGCTGAGCCACCTGGACATTGCCCTGCATGCAGGCCGCACCGTCGCGCTGGTGGGCGAGTCCGGGTCTGGAAAAACCACTGCTGCGCGGGCTGTGCTGGGGCTACTGGCAGACGGTACCCGAGTCGATGGGGACGTGCTGCTGGATGGCAAGCCCCTGCGCCATTGGCCGAAGTCGGGGCCGCAAGGTTGGCGCGCGCGGGTGCAGTTTGTGTTTCAGGATCCTTTTGCGTCCTTGAATCCACGGCACCGGGTGCTTGAAATCCTGGAAGAACCACTGGTGAACCTCCGGCCCGATTTGACGCCACAAGTGCGTGAGGCCCGTGTTCGTCAGGCCATTGTTCAGGTCGGTTTACCGGAAGAGGCCCTGAAAAGGTTCCCGCATGAGTTTTCGGGTGGGCAGCGGCAACGGATTGCGATTGCCAGGGCCTTGGTGTGCGAACCGCAAGTATTGGTCTGTGATGAACCAACCTCTGCACTGGATGTGTCCGTTCAGGCTCAAATCCTGAACTTGCTCAAGCAGTTGCAGGCCCGCACCGGTGTGGCGATTTTGTTCATCACCCACAACCTGGGTGTGGTGCAATATTTTGCCGATGAGGTGGTGGTGTTGAAAGCTGGTGCGGTGGTGGAGCGGGGCGGGGCTGAGGCGCTGTTTGAGCATCCGAAGCACCCGTATACCCGTGAATTGATTGCGGCGTCCCCCGTGTTTTAACAGCCGGGAGGGTTCATCAATGGTGGCGACGTTTCCCGCTGGGTGCTTCGCCAGCCGGTATGCGGATGGAGGTGCCCGGCCGAAGCACGCTGCGCTTGGAGAGCTTGTTGGCCTTCAGAAGATCATCCACCGATACCCGGAATTGCGTGGCCAGTTCAGCCAGGGTGTCACCCCGGCGAATTTGATAGCTCTTCGGGCTGCTGGGTTTGTATTCCGTTTTTGTTGCGGTCCTGCCCGGTCGGTCAGTCGGGCTTGAAAAATGGCGCGGTGACTGGTAATTCACCAAAGTCTCTTTCACCTTGTCTTCATGGTAGATGGGCACGAGCAAGGTGTCGGTTTGCGCTGCATAGAGCACAGGCTGGTTCAGCGCGGTGTTTAGTTTCTGGATCGACTCCAGATCGATTTGTGCCAGCCGGGCGATTTCCCGCAAATCTAGATTTCCAGGCTTTTTGATTTCTGTGAAGTAAGGCGTGTTCGGTACCTCCGGCAAGACCACGTTGAAGCGTTCCGGATTCAGAATCAAATTCTTGAGCGCTTGCAGTTTGGGCAAGTACTGTCGCGTTTCAGCGGGTACATCCAGATTGCTCCAGATGGGTTCCTGCCCCATCTCTCGAGTGCGTTTGACAGCTCTGAGAACAGCGCCTTCTCCCCAGTTGTACGACATCAGTGCCAAATGCCAATCACCATGCATGTCATACAGGTAGGTGAGGTAATCCAGAGCTGCACGGGTTGAGGCGATCAGGTCGCGTCGTTCATCCACATAGCGGTTTTGTTTCAGGTCGAACTGCCGACCCGTGCTGGGGATGAACTGCCACAAACCCTCCGCAGCCGAGGGTGATCGCGCATTCGGGTTGAACTGGCTCTCGATGAAAGGGATCAGGGCCAACTCGGTGGGCAAACCCCGTTTTTCGCATTCTCGCGCGATGAAATACAAGTACGGTTTGGATCGAACCAACATGCCATTGACCATGCGGGTACTTCTCAACAACACCGCTTCCCGGTCCCGAACCTCCGCATTGTCGATGTCCGGGATGGTGAAACCCCGCTTCAATTCAGTCCACACATCATCGGCCGGAACACTCAAGTCCACCGTCACCGGGACAGGCGGGGGAACCAGCTTCAACTGAATACTGGGCATGGCATTGACGCTGCTCAAATTGGGAGACACCAAACCAAACAGTTGACCGTCGTTGTTGCTGTTCAAGCTCAGCTCGTCCCGTGGCGGTGCCGCGTAACCAGGTTTGGCAATGAGCAAGCCCAGCAGCACCCAGCCCAGGGCCAAGCGCAATGCGCACCAACCGCCTTGTGCACCAAGGGGTGCGGCAGTCAGGGCAAAGCTTCGCTTTTTGAACAATGTTGAGTTCAAAACTGGGTTGTCCTGTGGGTTTCGCAACGGTGGGAGAAGTCGAATGCTAGGGCGATATTCCGGTGGGGTCAATCCGTAGTAAACGGGTTCACCGACGAGGTATCACCACATTATTCAACCCTGTTTGCAAGGAATGTAAACCGACTCTAAAAGTTGCTAAGTTCTTAAAATTGATCTTTTTTCAGACGCAAATCTCTGAGCTCGTTGGCATTTTTCGATCGAACAAATAGATTGGTTTGGCGCTCGATTCTCAAAGTCGTCGGTATTGTACTCAAATTTGCTGTCCGAACTCTTTGTACTTCGTGCATCCGGTTTTGGATGTCCGGGTTGTCCGGTTCAATGCTCAAGGCGAACCTCAGGTTGGATTCGGTGTATTCATGGGCGCAAAACACCAGTGTTTGCTCGGGCATTTGATTGATTTTCTGAAGGGAGGCAAACATGTCTGCCGGGGTTCCTTCAAAGAGTCGGCCGCAACCGGCGCTAAAGAGGGTGTCCCCACAGAATAGCCAGGGCACTGGCAAGCGTTCGCCCGCAGTGGTTTGTTCGATGGCATAGGCCAAGTGGTCCCGGGTGTGCCCAGGCACACCCAGTACACGGATTTGCAACCCTTGCCAGGTCACGATGCTGCCGTCGTCAACGGCTTGATTCACAGCGGCGATTCGGCCGGTGCGGGTTCCAAAGACGGGCACTTCCCCATCGCTTGTCGCCAAGATGGCTTCCACCCCGCCAATGTGGTCGAGGTGGTGATGGGTGATCAAAATGCCAGTACACTGCAGGTGGTGAGCCCGCAGCCAGGCCAGCACATCGGGTGCACTGCCTGGGTCGACCAGCAGACACTGGCGACTTGGCGTGTGCTCAATAATCCAAAGATAATTGTCCTGAAATGCCGGTACGCCGTGCACCACCCAATCCGATGCCTGAGATGCTTTGAATGATTCCATCTGAACCTCTGTCACCCTTCGACGATCAACGGCTGACCATGGTAGCACTGGACCACTGGTTGTCCAGTCCGGCCGGGCAGTACTTTGTCCGCAAGGAACAGGCGTGGATCGATTCCGTGGTGCCGGATCTGTTTGGTCTGCATGCAGTGCAGTTGGGTACGCAGCGGGTGGATGGACTGCGCGAGAACAGGATTCCCCACAAGGCTTATGTGCAAGACCTGTTGCTGCTGGAGCAGCCGGGCGGTTTGCGTGAGCAAGGCGGCCCCGCGGCCACTCGGGTTCCCGATTGTTATGCCAATTACGAAGACCTGCCGTTTGAGAGCCAGTCGCTGGATCTGCTGGTTCTTCCCCACGTGCTTGAATTTTCTTCGGACCCCCATCAACTGCTGCGCGAGGTGGAGCGGGTATTGATGCCCGAGGGGCGCGTGCTGATCACCGGCTTTAATCCGATGTCCCTGTGGGGCCTGCGTCACTGGATGTTCAAGCGCTGGGCCAGGGTATGGCCTCAGGGTTGTCAGCCCATCCACCTGAGTCGTTTGAAAGATTGGCTCAAACTGCTGTCTCTGGAGCCGGAGTTTGGTCGGTTCGGTTGTTACCGCTTTCCTTCTTTTACCGATGCAGGTTTGAATCGCATGGGTTTTATGGAGCATGCCGGGGACCGCTGGTGGCCCGTGTGCGGCGGTGTGTATCTGATTTGCGCGGTCAAGCGCGTTCGTGGCATGCGCTTGATTGGCCCCGCTTTCAAAGACAAATCGCTGTCAGTCAAACAACTCAAGCCCGTGGCGAACAAAGCCTTGAACAAAGGGCCTACAATGGGCGCCCCGTTGAACCAACAGCAGGACTTGTCTTGAGTGATTTGAAAATTTCCTCGGTGGTGATGTATGCCGACGGCGCCTGCAAAGGCAATCCCGGCCCGGGTGGTTGGGGCGTTTGGTTGAAGTCTGGCAGCCACGCCAAAGAACTGTGCGGTGGTGAATTGAACACCACCAACAATCGCATGGAACTGACGGCGGTCATCCAGGGGCTCAATGCCCTGAAAAAGCGTTGCAGCGTGGATGTTTACACCGATTCCCAGTACGTGCGAAAGGGTGTTCTGGAATGGATGCCCAACTGGAAGATGAATGGCTGGAAAACCGCCGATAAAAAGCCGGTTAAAAACGCGGATTTGTGGCAAATTCTGGACGATGCCAGTGCCCGCCATCTGGTTCGCTGGCATTGGGTTAAGGGCCATGCGGGCGACCCCGGCAATGAGAAGGCCGATGCGCTGGCCAATCAGGGCGTTGAAGTGGCCTTGCGTGAAGCCAGAACAACAGAATAAGACAAGGAGATCACCATGCGCTATGTGGTACTGGACACCGAAACGACGGGTCTGGAGGTACGTCAAGGGCACCGGATCATCGAAATTGGTTGCATTGAGGTGGCTGGCCGACAGGTCACCAACAAGCACTTTCACGAGTATGTCAACCCGCAGCGCGCGGTGGACGAGGGTGCATTCCAGGTACACGGCATTTCGGACGAGATGCTGGCCGACAAGCCAGTGTTCTCCGCCATTGCGGAGCGCTTCCTGAATTTTGTGCGTGGTAGCACCTTGATCATTCACAATGCCGCATTTGACATTGGATTTCTGGATGGCGAACTGGACCGTTTGAATCTCGGGAAGATGGCCGATCACGTCGACGGTGTGATTGACTCGCTCACGATGGCCCGCGAGATGTTTCCCGGCAAGCGCAACAACCTGGATGCTTTGTGCGACCGGCTGGGTGTCAACAACAGTCACCGACAATTTCACGGCGCTTTGCTGGATTCCCAGATTTTGGCGGAGGTCTACCTGGCCATGACCCGCGGTCAGGACAGCCTGGTGATCGACCTGTCGGCCGGCCAGGGTGGGGCCACTGACGCCACCATTGAGCTGGCCAGCCTGCAACTTCCAGAGCCGGAACCCGGCGCCGATGAGCTTGCGCTTCATGCCCGCTATGTTCAGGCGCTGGACAAAGAGGTCAAAGGTGCCTGCATCTGGACAACGCTGACCACCACACCGCTTGCAGTTAACGACGCAGCATGAGCACCGGGCCCCGGGCGTCGATGATCCTACCATCGGTCATCGAGGTGTTGGCGCACAAGCTCAAGCTGCCCTTGGCTGAAGTCGCACAAATTGCTCAACAGGCCCACATCCGGACCTTGAACAAGGGCGAGGTGTTGTTCAAGCAGGGGGATGTGAGCCAATCGTTTTTCATCATTGCCAGTGGGCAACTGAAAGGACAACGAAGACGCCCCGATGGACAGTTGGACCTGAGTCTGTTGTTCTCTGCGGGCGACATCATTGGCGAGCTGGGTTTTTTTGACCAGTCGGCCCGTACCCTCACCATTTCCGCACGCAAGGATGCAGTGCTGCTGGAGATTGACCAGTCGGTGATCGAGTCGATTGGTCAGCGCAGTGCGGGTATTTATCAGCATCTGATCCGTATTTTGGTGGCACGGTTCAAGCATGAACTGGGGTACAGCGCCACCGTGAGCACCGAGCAAACGCTGGTGTTTCAAAACCTGGTTCGTCCTCAGGGGTTGGCGGAATCAACCGAAGCCCTGTTCCGCACAACAGTGAGTCGCCTGGCACAGTCTGAGCCGACATTCACTGTTCGTTGGGTGGCGGTGGATGCGCATGATGCCATCCAGGCGAGCATGCCAGACGCACCGGATGCCGTGCTGTTGGCAGTTTGCGCCAGCACCCTTCAAAACCAAGATTGGTGCAGACGACTGGAAGCTGATTTGCAGGCGCTGGACGAGTTGACACCCGTCTGGATATTGTTGGTACACGAAGCGGCCTGGGTGGAGCCCAATGTGGCGGCCCGCCTGCGCTCCCTGTGTGGCCCGCATAGCCGGGTGTTGCATTTGCGGCAAGGTCAGGCCCAGGACTACCGCCGTGCAGCCCGGATTGTGCTGGGTTTGTCCCGTGGCCTGGTGTTGGGTGGTGGCGGTGCTCGAGGGTTTGCCCATGCAGGCCTGTTCAAAGCCCTGGACGAAGCGGGCATTGAATTTGACTGGGTGGGCGGAACCTCCATGGGTGCACTGGTGGGCGGTTTGATTGCGCAGGGGCAGGGTGCTGACTGGGTGATTGAACAACTCAGCGTCCATTTCAAAAAGGGTTTGCCCTTCAAGTTCACGGATTACTGGATACCGCGCCATGGTTTTATCAAGTCGCGTGCTGCAGACCAGGTGTATTTGAAAGCCTTTGGGCAACACATGATCGAGGACCTGCCTGTGCCTTATTACGCTGTGGCTTGCAATCTGACCTTGGGCACTCCTCAAATATTTGACACTGGTTTGCAATGGCAGGCTGTGCGGGCTAGCACGTCGATCCCCGTGGTGTTTGAGCCTCATGTGCATCAGCAACAGGTTTTGGTGGACGGTGCTATGCTCAACAACTTGCCAGTGGATGTGATGCGGGCCCAAGGTGTTCGGCGGGTGATTGCCGTGGATGTGGGCATGGAGGAGGACATCTCGGCCCACATGGCCCAGGGGCAAGCGGTGGTGATGCCCGGTTTGGTCAAATCCATGATGCGGGTCATTGAATTGGGCGGTCTGGAAAAAGCACGGCAGGCTCGCCACGTGTGCGATCTGGTGATTCAGCCGCCCATCCAGTCCATCGGACTGATGGAGTTTGAACGGCGTGCAGAAATCATCCAGTTGGGCTACGAAGCGGGTAAACTTGCAATTGAAGATATACTACGCCGTATAGAACAATCACTATAAAACCATCGCCAGCCAAGAGGTGCTATGCGGAAACACTCCACCGTTGAGGTGTTGGGGTGCAGCGGCAGTATCGGAATCCCCGGAGAAGGCACCACCAGTTTTCTGATTGATGAGGACATCCTGATCGATGCAGGCACCGGTTTGTGCAACATCGATTTTCAGCGCCTTGAAAAAATCAACCATGTGTTCATCACCCATGCGCACCTGGATCACATTTGCGGTCTGCCGTTCCTGGTCGACTCCGTGGGTGTTGGGCGCGCTTCCCCCCTGAAAGTGTATGGCATTGCCCAGACCATTCATGCCTTGCGCCAGCATGTGTTCAATGAATCCATTTGGCCCGACTTCACCCGGATTCCGGAGCCCGACCATCCCGTGATGGAATATGTGGTGATTGAACCTGAAACAGACATTGTGCTGGGCAATCGCACCATTCACACGGTGTTGGTGGAGCACACGGTGCCTGCAGTGGGTGTGTTTCTGAGCACCCCGACCGGCCGGTGGTGTTTTTCAGGGGATACCCACCGAACAGACCGGTTGTATGAGTTGATCAACGCAGGCCGGGCAGTGGATTATCTGTTCATCGAATCGGCCTTTCCGGATGAGGAACAGTGGTTGGCAGACCTGGCCAAACACCTGTGCCCAGCGTTGCTGTTCGATGAGCTTCAGAAAGTTCGCACGCCGTGTGAGGTTTGGATTAGTCATCTCAAACCCCGAGAGTTCGAGCGGATACAACACCAGCTTCAGAAGTACCCGGGTGCCCAGCCATTGAAATTATTGGCGGCTGGGCAGGTATTCCATATTTAAGCCAACCTCATCATGATCAACACATCCAACCTGAAGCGTTGCACCACAGCCTGGGCAACCCTGATGATGCTGAACCCGGTATTGTCCTGGGCGCAAGATTCCACAACACCTGCCGCACCGCTGCCTTCTGTTCAACAAGCCGTATCAAACAGTGACACAGGCTCAGACGATGAGCCTGTCTTTTCAATCGCCGGTTTTGAGGTTCAAGGGCCAGAACTGGTTCCCCGCAATCAGGTGATGGCTGTACTGGCTGGTTTTTCCGGTCGACCCATCACATTTTCCGAGTTGAGAACAGCCACTGCAGCGGTTGAACGCCTGCATGCCTTGGCCGGTTTTGAGGTGGTGCGGGTTTTGATTCCAGAGCAGGATGTGGAACCTGGCCAACGCCTGAAGTTGCAGATTGTGGATGCCCGCCTGGATGTTGTTCAGGTGTCAGGCAATGATTTTTTACCCGCTGAACGGGTGGCTGCCAGCCTGCCAGTGCTTAAGCAGGGTGCACTGATCAACACGGTGGACATGGATAAAAATCTCCGGCTGGTCAATGACAATCCATCCCGGATTGTACGGGTTGAGCTGGAGCCCAGTGACAAACCAGGTTTGGTGGATGCCAAGGTGAAAGTGAGCGATCAGTCCCCCCTGGCAGCCTATGTCAGTCTGGACAATTCCGGGACGAACGCCACGGGCGATTTCCGCTTGGGGGTATCCCTTCAGCACAACAACTTTTTGAACCGTGACCACATGGCGTCACTGCAGTATGTCACTTCTCCGGGCCATTGGTCTGACGTGGAAGTGTACGGTCTGAATTACAAAATTCCCTTTTACGAACTCAATTCCATGTTGGAAGTGGCCTACAGCGATTCCAATGTGAATGCAGGCAGTTTGAGTTTGGGGGCCAGTTCAATTTCAGTGCAGGGTGCAGGTACCAGCTACGCGGTGCGCTGGACTTATCTGATGGACCGTTTGGCTGGCTTTGACCAGCGCGTTACGGTTTCACAGGAGTTGAAGCAGTTTGTCAGCCAGGTGCAGCTCAATGGTTCGGGTTCCAGTCTGGTTCCGAACCTGGAGAGTCGCCCAACTGGCGTGAGCTATAGTCTGACCGAAGCCCAGGATACCCGCACGCGCAGCGCACAGATCGCGTATTTCAAAAATTATGTCACGGGTGGCGACAACTCCACGGTGCGATACAGCCAGTCCAACAGTGCTGCGCGGGCCGATTTTGATGTGTTTCGCATGAGCCTGGCATGGTCCGATCAATGGCTGGGAAACTGGCGTTTCACTGCCCAGGTGGATGGCCAATACTCCGGCAATGCACTGATTTCCGGTGAGCAGTTTGGTGCCGGGGGCATGTATTCCGTTCGGGGGTTTGAGGAGCGGGTGTTGTCGGGTGATTCAGGTCTTCGCGAATCGATCGAATTGCAAGGCCCGAACCTGGCCAAAAGTTTTGGCGGTGTTTTCGAACGTTTCATGCCGGTGGTGTTCACCGAAGCAGCGCAGGTGCGTCTTCACAATGCTGCTTCTGGCTCACCCAGTGAGCCCCATTTGATGTCCTATGGCATCGGTGCACGATTTGCCTTTGCACCGCGCCAGCAGTTCCGTGTTGATCTGGCCCGTGTGGTGTCCGGCGTTCCGATCCAACCCCAAGGGGATGTGATGTTGCATGTCTCTTTTGCCACAGCACTCTAAGGAGGCCACGATGCGCACATTGAACCAGAATTTTCGTCGCACAGCCCTGTCGATGGCCATTGCATCGGTGCTCTCGACTGCAGCTTGGGCCAACCCCAGCGGGCTGTCGGTGGTGGCAGGTCAGGCCACCGTGCAGAACCTTGGCGCACTGACACAAATCACCAACACGCCGGGTGCCATTCTGAACTGGCAACAATTCAGCATCGGGGCGGGTGAAACAACCCAGTTTCTTCAGCAACATTCGGCCAGCCAGGTGTTTAACCGGGTGACCGGGGGCGATGTTTCACACATCCTGGGAGCCCTGAAAAGCAATGGGCAAGTGTTTTTGATCAACCCAGCTGGCATTGTTTTCGGGCAGGGCGCGCAAGTGGATACGGCGGGTTTTCTGGCCAGTACGTTGGCAGCCAGCAATGCCGATTTGTTGAAAGGGCATTTGAAATTTGCAAGCGATGGCAGTGCTGGCAACATTGTCAACCAGGGCAGTTTATCGGCCTCGCAGGGCGGCTCCATCGTGCTGATTGCCCCCAATGTCGAAAACTCTGGCTTGATTCGCGCCGATGGTCAGGTGTTGTTGGCCGCTGGTCACAGTGTGACTGTGGTCGATCTCATGAATCCAACGGTGGGCTTGAGCATCACGGCGCAGGCAGGTTCGCAGGCGGTTAACCTGGGGCAAATCATCGGTCAACGGGCATCGGTGTTCAGCGCACTCGTTCGCAACACGGGTGTGGTCGAGGCAACAGGTGCCTCGGTGAACCAAGGGGGGGTGATTCAGTTCAAAGCACTGGGCGGTGCCGCTCAAGTGGGTGGCGTGCTCACCGCCAATTCAGCTTTGGGTCAAGGTGGCACCATCGAGGTCACCGGGCAATCGGTTCAGGTGGATTCGTCCGCCCGCATTCATGCCGACGGGGGCAGTGGTGGTGGCGTGGTGCGTTTGGGCGGCGCCTGGCAGGGTGACCAGTCGGTGTTGTCCTCTGCACAAAACACCACCATAGAAGCCGGTGCTCAAGTTACAGCCAATGCCACCGTTGACGGTGCAGGTGGTGAGGTTGTGGCCTGGTCTGAAGCCCACACAGCCGTGCATGGACAATTGCAAGCGACTGGTGGTCAGCAGGGTGGCAACGGGGGGCGCATTGAAACCTCGGGTCGACAAACCTTGACTGTCGGCCGCGCAGCCGACACATCCGCGCCCCAAGGGCATGCTGGCACCTGGTTGCTGGACCCACAGAATCTGCATGTGGTCGCAGGGCCAACCAGTGTCAGCGGTGTGGAATCCTACTTGAATGTCGCCGAACTTAAAACTGGTTTGGAAAACAATGGCCAGGTTATTTTGGAGGCCACTGCTGGGCTCGATCCCAATAGCCAGCAGACGGCATCTGGAAATCTGAGTATTGAAGCACCCCTGCAAATAGGCACACCCAACAGCACAGGAGCCGCTGGGCATTTGCCTAATCTCATTCTAAAAGCCGATGGCAAAATTGACATCAATGCTGCCATCTCGGTTGCCCCCAACCAATCGGACTTTGTTGGGCTGAACCTTGGCCTGTCTTTCGATGTGGATCGGCCGGTATACATCCGTGCACCGTTGAATTTGGGCGATGGTGGCTTGTATTTGGTGCCTTTTGATCAGTCCGCCTTGGGCGTGCTGACGAATCCTGGCGGTGCTGGTGTTCCAGCCATGGGAGTCAACTTTCTCGCTGGAGCTAGCAATGCCAGTGTGTCATCGCAATTCTCAAGGTTAGAAGTTTCAAGCGATTTCTCAGCGATTGGCCCATCCCTCACGGTACCTCCGGTATTTTCCGATGGCAACAAGTTCGCTCAGGTGAATATTCAGAACTCATCTGTTCGAATGGGTGAGATTTTTGCGCAGATTGATCCTCAATCCAGCACTGGTCAGCCCATCCCCTTGGAGCTGACAGTCAGCAATGGTTCGCTGACGGTGGGCAGCACATTCGATGTCCGAAAAACCAGCGTGAATACAGGCGGCGTGTTCGCCAATGATCCAGCCTTGCTGGTGGAGTCCGTCACTGGCGTGTCCATGAATCAGCTGGACATTAACGGTGGCACGGCAAACCTCATCGAATTCAATGACATCCAAACCGTGAATGTGAATAGCGGCGCGTTGAATGTCAGCAGCGGCAACAGCAACAGTGGTGCATTGTCGGGTGACAACCTGACCGTGGGCAGCACGGGCATGTTGAACAGCCAGGGTGGTTATGTGTTCTTCCGCGATGCACTGGTCAATGGCACCATCAACGTGAACAGCGATTCCACCCGCAACACGTATGGCACCCTGGCTGCTGGAGACCTGCTGCTCAATGGCAAGCTGAACATCAACCAAAGTTCGGCTGCGATTCAAAACCTTTCCATGGGTTCAGCCTCGGTATTGACCCTGAATGGCCCATCCTTTTTGAACCTGGGCGTCAATCTCAGCGGCAATTATTCCGGTACCCCACAGCCTGGGCGTTCTTCCTCAGACGGCAGTTTTACTGCCCAGCCTGGATCAACAATCGTGATGAACGGTTTGACGGCCCCGGCGTATGCCTTCAACAATTCGACCAATGCTGTCAACCCGCTAACCCATGGTGCAGTGATTTCGCTGGACGGTCTGGATGGGCAACTGAATGCACCGGTGGCCATCCAGGTCAATGGTTTTGAGAATGCCATTGAAACCTTCATGAACAATACCTATTCGGTCACCAGCATTGACCCGCAAACGCAGACGCCCATCAGCACCACGGTGAGCACCCCCATCACCACCATGTCCATCCAACAGGCCAACATCCAGGTCAATGGCGGTGCGCTGGAAAGAAGTCTGTTCATGGGTCAACGGCCCGATTATTCATCCACTTCGCCATCATCGGTGAGCGGCTATTCAACGCCAGACCCAACCGTGAGTTTCTCGTTTCTGGGAACGCTGAACATCAATTCCGGTGGCGTGAATCTGCGTGGACAACAAATCAACACCACCGGTGGCAGTATGACGGTGAATGGCGCCACGTCAGGTTTGTCGTTCAACGGCGGATTCCGCAGTGCCGATCTGAATGCGATTGCGCGCAACAATGGCGGTCTGCTGGCGGTGGCCGGGCGTTGGGACAACACCGCCGTGACCTCACAGAACGCAGCCACCAACTCCCCCTTGGCCAAAGGCAACATCATCGTGTTTGACGACCTGACCATTCAGGGTGGCTACCTGTCTGCAGGCAACGGCACCGGGAAACTCACGGTTGAATCGGACAACTTGCTGGAGTTGCGCAACATCACCATGGCAGCCAACATTGACTTGGGTGTGGGGTCTGCGCTGTTGCTGGGCAACCAGGACAACACAGGTGCTGCAGTACCGGCACCTGTCTTTGCTGGAAGCACGGTGACGCTGGCGGGCAATGATGCAATCATTGTGGAGGCCGATGCCAATGGCATTGCCAACCTGAATGGACAAGCCACCTTTACATCAGCCAGTCAGGGCAATGCGGTGTTGGCGGGTCGCAAGTTGTATGACGCTGCCCAGGCCGGCTCAATCCCCGATGCCATGGTTTTGAATGTGGGGTCTGGCATTCGTTTGCAGGTCAGCGGCAACAATCCAAGCAACTCACCGGCGGTGAGTTATTACTACCTACAGTCCGGCATTCAAACGCCGCCTCAGCGCCCGGTGTTCACGGTGGGCAAATTGCCGTTGGAGCTGCTGACCCAATTCGAATACGAGTCGTTCAATTCGGGCACTGGCACCCCGGTTGGCACTGTTCTTGGCACCTACGCCAATCCATCCTTTGTGGTGGACGGTACACCCGATCCGCTGTTCTTCTCCAGCGTGCCCAACTTTTATTGCAGTGTCACCAACCTGTGCGTGAAGTTTGATGTTGATCAAACCGGCAGCTTTGCGGGTTCGGTCATGAGTTCGCTTAATCCCACTGCGCCAAGTTTGTCGACCAGTGGTGTGGCTTTTGCGTCCCAGATCGATGTCTCCCAAATTCAGTTCGCTGCGGTGAACGATACCGACATTGTGTTCATGACGGGGATTAACGATCTTCGTGCCAGCGACTTGGCCTCTGGCAAGCGCCTGGTGGCTGGTATGGGTTCTACAGTTCGGTTCGGCGCTAACCTGGTCAATGAAGTGCTGGGCAATGCGATTGTGAATGACGGGACTGTTGATTTTTCCGGCAACTACACCTTGTCTGGCCCAATCTCTGGTGTGGGAACGATCTCCAACAGCGGCGTGTTGACACTGAGTAATACCCAAGGCACGGTGCTTGGCAATCAATTGCTGAACAACGGCACGCTGAACAACACGGGCAATTATGTGTTCAACGGCACCATGGCCGGTGCCGGTGGGTTTGTGAATGCGGGCCAATTTACATTCACTTTACCGGGCACGGTTGGTAATAGCATCAACAACACCGGTGGGCTCACGCTGCAAGGCAGTGTTGGTCAAACTTACAACCTGCAAGGGGGGCTCGCCAACGGTGGTCAATTCACATCCAACGGCGCTCAGCTGAATTTCGGTCCAATCGGGTTCCAGCAATCGGCCGGTAACGCTTTCTTTGCACCGGGCACTGTAACCACTGGCAACCTGGTGTTCAACGGTGGTGCTTTCCGCGGGTTCGGCAATTTCGCGGGCGATATCAGCCTGAACAACACACGGTTTGCGCCCGGCGCTTCTCCCGGGGCTGTGACGGTCAACGGCAATTTGACCCTGAACAGCAGCAGCATCACCGACATTGAGGTGCGCGCCGCAGGCCAGCCTGGGGTGGACTATGATGTGATTCTGGTTAACGGTACTGCTGCACTGAATGGGCAATTGAATCTGATTGACATTTCCAATGGCGGTGGGGGCGGTGCGCTCACCAGTGGCTCGTCCTACACCTTCCTGCAGGCCAATGCCATCACCGGCCAGTTTGCGGCGGTTTCACCCGTGAACACCGGTTTGTTGTACACCTTTGCTGCACCGGTGGCGGGAATGAGCAGCAATGGTGCCTTCTTGAGCACGTCGCTGGTGGATACGCCAGCCAACGCCATCGGCTCAGGCTCAACAGGCAGCACATCGACCTCGCCCATCAGTCAAAACTTGAACCAGGCATTTTTGCCGCCCCCCACCAATTCCACGTTGAGCAGCAGTGGAAACCCACCACCACCGCCACCGCCACCCCCCGGGTCCACTGGCCCCAACAGCGGTGAACCAACGCCCCAGGAACAAAAGCAGGCATCCGATTTTGCCAGCCAGAACACTGGTCCGGTTCCGGTGTCACAGCAAAACCCAGATTTGATGTTGCGTGGTGGGCCCAGTGATCCCAAGCGTCCAGCGGCGGTGTGCAAATGAGGAAGCTTCGCATGACTCAGTCCAATGACCTCGTCAGGTCGGTTCTCGGGATGGCCGTCGGCCTGTCTGTTCATTTGTGTAGCTGGACTGTGCAGGCTCAAACCGTGAGCCCGGCAGCATCTGCCAGTGTGGTTCCACAAGCTCAGTCTGTTGGAACCATCAAGGTGGTAACCGGTTTGGTGAATTTGCAAAGTGCGGCTGGCAAATCCCGATTTGCTGCAGCGGGCAGTGCTCTGTACAAAGGCGATATCATCAATACCCAGGCCAAAAGCACGGCGGTGCTTGAATTCATTGACAGCACGCAGGTGGCTTTGCGGCCAGGGTCCCGCTTTGTGGTTGAAAACTATGAATATCAACCCGAGCAGCCGATTGCAGACAAAGCAGAGTTCAAGCTGGTGAAAGGCGGTTTGCGGACTTTGACCGGTCTCATTGGAAAACGCGGCAATGCCGATGCATTTTCCATGAAAAGTGAAACCGCCACGATTGGCATTCGCGGAACCGACTTTACTGCGCGCATTTGCAAAGGCGATGAATGCAACCGATTGGCGTCTTCGGAGTCCGACAAGCCGTCCAGCACCAACACGTCCATGGCCGATGTGGCCGGGCGGGTGTCTCAACTCAACGGGGAATTGACCGCCACCGACAGCAAGGGGAAATCACGCGCTGTTCCCAAGGGTAGTGCGGTCTTTGCCGGCGATGAAGTTCGGGTCTCCGACGGCGGCTTTGCCGTGCTCGTGATGGCTGACTCAACCCGCCTGACATTGCCCGGTGGCAGCAGTCTGCAAGTGGCGGCTTACCGGTATGCGCCAGCCTCGCCCGATACCTCGGTGGCCTCCTTTAAATTGCTGAAAGGGGCAGTGCGAGCAGTGACTGGCGCCATTGGCAAAGCCGAACCCAAGAATGTGAAGTTCTTTACCGAGACCGCCACGGTGGGTATTCGGGGCACCGCGCTGGACATGAGTTGCACTGCAGCCGATTCCGGTGGTGGAGTGATCCTGGTGCAATGTTCGTCGGGTGCCCAATTCACGCTGGACATGCGCGACGGCTCGGTTCAATTGACGTCCAACAATGGGTCGAACCAGATTGTCAGTGCAGGGCAATCCGCGTTGCTATTGCCAGGTAACCTAAATATTCAGTTGCAAAATGGGGTGTCGAACCTGCTCAATCGCGTACCCAATGCAGGGCCATTGCCGGAACAAACACCGCCGAACTTTGAAAGTTTGTCATCCACCCCGGTGCGTTCAATGACGGGCCCTGAGGGTGGGCCACCACCCGGAGACTCTGCGCAGCTCTTTGTGGCCGTGAACGACGGCACGATTGTCATCACCAACGGTCAACAACCGCCGCTCATGGTCAACCGTGGGGAGGGCGCTTTTGTGCAGACATTCACCAACTTGCCCCCACAACTGTTGGTTGCGCCACCCGATGTGATTGTGCGTGACAACACCTTGTCGTCACCGCCGTTTTCTGCCCCCAAGTGTGCGCCATGATGGCGAAACACTGGCAACGTTGGTTGGGCAAGGGGTTCCGTATCCTGGTGGGGTTTTCTTTCACCGGGATCGCAGTGCTGAATGTGTTGGGGCTTGCTCATTCAGAGATCGTTCAGCGCTTGGACCACCTCATCTATGACGTGCGCTTGCGCACCACGGCCGCCCAGGTGGAACTCGATCCACGCATCATCATCGTGGACATTGATGAGAACAGTTTGAGTCAGGTCGGGCGCTGGCCTTGGTCTCGGGATGTGTTGAGCCAATTGGTGGTGGAGTTGACCGACCACCTGCAGGCTGCCGTGGTGGGCTTTGACGTGGTGTTTGCCGAACCGCAGTCCAGCGACGCAGCCCAGGCGCTGAGTGAGGCAGCAGCGCTGAACCCGGCCCTCAAACCCGCATTGGACAAAATCCAGCCCGCGCTGGCACAGGCCTTTGATCGGGACTCGCAATTCGCGCAAACCATCGCATCGCGTCCGGTTGTGCTCGGCTATTACCTGAATCAGAATGCGCAAGCCACCTACGGTGCGCTTCCGCCGGTGTTGTTCAAGCGCGCCCAGTTGGGAAGCCTGGCGCTCGACAGCACACAGTGGCAGGGGTATGGCGGCAATATTCCAGTGCTTCAAAAAAAGGCTGGTGGTGGTTTTTTTAACCCGATGATTGATGAAGACGGCACTGTGCGCAGTATTCCTTTGGTTGCTCAGTATCAAGATGGGTACTACCAAAGCCTGGCCCTGGCCACGCTGCGCAGGGCCTTGGGCAACCCGCAGGTTATCCCCGTATTCCCGGAAGGTGTTCCCGACGATTACGGGGCGGTTGAGCTGCTGGCGCTTCGATCTGACCAAGTCAGTCTGGATATTCCAGTGGAGCGTGGTTTGATCAGCCGAGTCAACTTTCGCGGGAAAGGTGGGCCGTCCGGTGGTGCTTACCAATACGTGTCGGCGGCCGATGTTCTGGGTGGAAAATTCAAGCCTGAGCAATTTGAAGGCCGAATTGTATTGGTGGGTACCACAGCCCCAGGCCTGCTTGATCTTCGAAGCACGCCGGTCAATCCCGCTTATCCGGGTGTTGAGGTACATGCCAATGTGTTGTCCAGCATGCTGGATGGGGACTACAAGCTGAAGCCCGAGTTTTCTCAAGGCTTGGTGTTGGTGTCCGTGTTGGTGGTTGGTCTAACCCTCAGCTTGTTGATGCCCATTCTCAACCCGGTGTGGTCCCTGGTGACCGCATTGGTGGTGTTGTCGGGTGCCATTGCTGTCAACTTTGCATTGTATTTTCAAGCCAGCCTGGTATTGCCAGTGGCCGTGGTTCTGTTGCTGGTACTGGCTATTTTCATGTTCGATGTGGCCTACGGTTATTTGGCGGAAAGCCGCAGCAAACGCCAAATGGTCAACCTGTTCGGCGAGTATGTAGCGCCCGAATTGGTGACCGAAATGGCTGCAGACCCCAGTCGCTATTCCATGGAAGGCGAGAGCCGGGAGTTGACCGTGTTGTTTTCCGATGTGCGGGGTTTTACGAGCATTTCGGAAAGCCTGGAACCCAATGAGCTGCGCGAGTACATCAACGAATATTTGACGACCATGTCCGAAATCATTCGTGCGCATCGGGGTACGCTGGACAAGTACATTGGTGACGCCATCATGGCCTTTTGGGGCGCACCAGTGTCCGATGTGGATCATGCCACGCTGGCCACACAAGCCGCAGTGGCCATGCAAGAAGAAGCGATCAAACTGAATGCCCGGTTCAAGGCCCGCAACTGGCCCACCTTTTCAATTGGTGTGGGCGTGAACACAGGGGTGATGCGTGTTGGTGACATGGGATCGAAAATTCGACGGGCCTACACGGTGATGGGCGATGCGGTGAATTTGGGTTCACGCCTGGAAGGCATCACCAAAACCTATGGTGCCGGGGTTATTGTTGGGCCACAAACCCGGCAGGCTGTGGCCTCTTGGGTGTTTCAGGAACTGGATGCCGTGCGGGTAAAAGGCAAACTGGAACCGGTGGCCATTTATGCCCCGGTGGCGGTCAAGGCCGGCATGACGGCCACCGAACAAGCCCGCTTGGACCAGTGGCATGCGCTGCTCACGGCGTTCAGAGCCCAAGAATGGGACAAGGCTGAACAAATCCTTCAGCAATTGGTCGACGAGCACGGAGACAGCACCCTGTACACGCTGTATCGGGATCGCATCCAGCACTTCAGATCAAATCCACCAGGCAGCCATTGGGATGGCGTTACCACGTTCGACACCAAGTAAACGGATCAAGCCGTTTCACTGGGCTTGATCAGGAACTGTTCAGGCGATATCCGGATGGCTGCACCGGTGGGGCAGGCCCGCACGCAGGCCGGTCCACCACTGCTGCCGTGGCACATGTCGCATTTCACCGCTTTTTTGATGGCATTTGGGTCGTACTCACCCACGCGCTGACCGGGCTTGTCACCCAAGCCAAACAGCAGCCAGGTCAACAGATTGCCTTTCTTGGGGGGCGCTTTCACCGCCATTTGAATCACGCCATAGGGGCAGTTGCGCTGGCAGTTGCCACAGCCAATACAGGAGTCATTGATCATCACTTCGCCGTGTTCGTTTCGGCGAATGGCATCGGGTGGGCAGTCTTTCATGCAGTGTGGGTGTTCGCAATGCCGGCAGGATGTGGGAATGTGAATATTCTGGAAAGTGGGGCCGGCACTGCGGTCCAGCCTGGATGTGCCATCGTGGGTGTCGGCACACGCGGTTTCGCAGTTGTCGCACTGAATGCACAGGTTTTCGTCAATGATGAGCGCATCGGTGGCTTCACCCAAACCCTCTTGCATCAAGAAGCGCACCAGGTCGCTGTCTCGGTAGGCTTGGTCCTCCCGGAAGATGTTGCTGCGCACGCGTTTGCTCACCTGCAGTTGCAAGGCAGCGCGCCACTGTGGGTTTTCATCCAGCACTGTGCGCACCGGGCCTGCCGGCAAGACCAGGGCTTCCGTCATGACGGCTGCTGTGACAGTGGCTGAGCGCGGATTGTTGTTCAGCATGGCCATTTCGCCGACGTAGTTCCCGGCAGACACATAGGAAAGCACCATTTCCTTCCCGGCAATCACCTTGGAAATAGCCACCGAGCCACGGCGAATCAGGTACAGGCCATCGGCCTCATCGCCGTCCTTGAACAGCACCTCGCCTTTGGCATAGCGGCGAACATCGATACCACCGCTTAGCAGTTTTTCAACCGCGGTGGCTTCCAGCGAGGGGGCCAGGTACATGCTGATGGCCCGGCGCACAAACACCTCATCGATGGTTTTTCGAACGCTGTCAACCGAGGCAATCAGCTTGAGCATGGCTTTGCGCGGTGTTTCCACGAGCACACAGCCTGCACCGGCGCGCACTGTGGCAGTTCGGCGCCGACCAGAAATCAACCCCATTTCACCGAAATACTGGCCTTGCCCCAGGTTGACCGTGAAGGGTTTGCCTTGCTTGTCCACCAACTCAATGTCCACCGACCCTTCCACAATCGAAAAGAAAGTGCTGGTGTAATCGTTTTTCTTGAACACCACCTGCCCTTTGGCGGGTTTCAGCACGGCAGATTCCAACATGAACTCACGCAGTTGAAGGCGTGTCATGCCCGAGAACACCGGCACATTGTGCGCAATCAGGTCGAGTACCTCGGATACACTGCGGTCACCCAGGCTCTTGAACTTGTCAGCCAGCAGCGGTTCATCCGCAGGAACCACCGGCAAGCCCATGATGGTGTCCACCACCTCATAACCCTGGTTCATGGCTTGTTTAATCAGGGGGTAGCCACCCAGCGCACCCACAATGAACAGCCCTGGTACATTGGATTCATAGGTTTCCGAGAGCGCTGGCACCGCATTCGGATCGCTGTTGGGAAACTGCACCCCAAAGCCCTCCACCAATTGGCGGGGTGGGGTTGCACCCAAGCGGGCAATAATGCGGTGAACATCCTGGGTCCGCTCACCATCGGGCCCTTTGTACACATAGCGCAGGCTGGGGGCGTTGTCGGTAGCGCCGGCAATTTCTTCAATGCGTACTGTGCTGGTGTTGTACAGGATTTTCAGGTCGTCGTTGCTGTCGGCAGCCAGAATCAAATTCAGGTTGCCTTCCTTGCAGCGGGCAAATTCTTCCCGGCGATTCACCAACAACACGGTGTTTTTGCTCATCAGGCCAAGTGCGTTTTCAATCGCCGCATCGCCCGCGCCGATCACCACAATGGTTTCGTTCTGAAATTCATCGGGGTCGTTCAGGGTGTATTGCACATTGGGCAGGTCGTCACCCGCTGTACCAATGGTTCGAATGTTGCCTTGCAGACCAATACCCAAAATCACTGTGCGGGCAGTGCATTGCGTGCCATCTTCACAAGCCAGAGCAAACGGGCCTTCCCCGCCATTCAGTTTTTGAATGGTCGACACCTTTTTTTTGTATTGAATGTGTATGCCTTGCTGGGCAAGTTGTGTGTCCCACGTGCCCAAAATCGCTTCGCGCTTGCCTGCCTCGAATGACATGCCACTGCGCAGAGGTAAAAAGCCGGGCTCGGCCATCACGTGTTTGCCCTTCTGGTATTTGTAGATGGTGTCAGACGCGTGGTTTTCAGCCTCCAGCAGCACGTAGCTGCAGCCCAGTTCCTGCGCGCGTGAGGCGGCCGACAACCCCGCAGGGCCTGAACCCACAATTGCAATGTCGTAATCGGCTGTGAGGTGTGCAAACATTGGTTTGGCTGTTTGGCTGTTGTTGGGTGTTGGGCGCATGTTATTGACCTCCCACAGACGCTTTGAGTTTGACCAACTCCTGTTGGAAGGCGGTGCGGTCATAGCTTTCATCGTTGCGTACAAAAGCCAGTAGGGCGGGCAAGCGCTGATTAACCTTGCTACCCACTGCCGAGTTACCTCGGCTTTGCAAGCCGTTGGCCACTGCTGACATCGACATATACACCTGCTCAGCCCCGGCAAAATCAGTCAAGCGCTGTTCGCCGGCGAGGTTCAGCAATTCGCGCAACACATTGTCCAGTTGGGCTGTATTGAAATTGCTGGAGGCCAACTGAGGTTGCAGGCTCTTCAAGTGAGCCTGAAGATCGCGGGCCGCTGTTTCAAATTGCGTCATGCTGGATGCGGGCGATGTCGCTGCCACATGCACCGAATTCACCTTGCTGGCCAAGGTTGGATAAAGCTCAGGCCGTGCGCCTTTCAACAAGGCCTGAAGCATGAGAAGGCTGGAATCGTTGATGCGGGCCTGGCCAGGGCTGCTGCCCAGTTTGGGTGTCCAGTCCTTTTTGCTCATGGGCGAATGGCAGGCATGGCAATCAAACACCATCAGCTCGGGCAGTATGCCTTGCCGGTTGCGTTTCGGGTCCGCCATCAGGTCGGCCAGGTTTTGTGCTGCCACCAGCTGGCCCATGGCCCAAATTTTGGCACTGTCAAAAGCGCCTTTGCGTTGGGTCCAGTCGGCGTCGATTCGGTAATGCGGTGGTTGCAAAGCCAGAAAAGTATCGGTTTCTAGGGAGATGCGCGGGTGCCCGGCACCCATGATGCGGTGGGTGATGGGCCTGCTGGCATCGCCCACATGGCAACTGCTGCAGAGTTTGGCGACGGCATAGGGTTCATTGGTGGGGTACAGGCCGTTGGCCACATTTTTGGCATGGGTGGCGTTGGGCTCCACATGCGTTTTGATCCATTGTTCGGCAGGGCCATGGCAGGCCTCGCAGTTCACGCCGTCTGTGGCATCAAACCGTGGGCCGCGTTGGGCAGCAGGCGGATTGTGGCTGTGGCAATCCAGGCAAACTTTGGATTCATGCGCTGGTTTGGGCAAGCCGAGGTTTTTGGCAATGCGGCGTGACTGCTCATTTTTCAACACCGCATAGGCTTGGGTGTGCGGGTCTTGCCGCAGCCAGGTGGTGTATTCGTTTTGCAGCACGGGCGTGGCGCTGCGCTCGTCAATGCTGCCGTGGCAGGTGCTACTGGCGCAATTTACTGTGCCCATGGATTTCAATCCGGACTGGTGCGGCATGACTTGGGCCTGCGCTGCAGACACAGTCCACACCAGACAGGTCAGCACCCACAAGGCCCATATCATCACGGATTTGAGGTCTGGCCACCGATGAAAAGTCGCGAAGGTCATCATGGTGTTGTCCTCTTGAAGGCCACGGAGTCCACTGCCGGGCGTCTGGCCAGCAAAGGCACGTATTTGTCTTTTTCAACCGTGTCGGTGACCGTCCACAGTCGACCATCCGGGCGCCGGTAAAACGCTTCCATTTCCTGGCGATTAAACGGCCGCGCACCGATTCGACCAAACACCGCAATTTGACCACCGGTTTCGTCCACGGCTCGGTCACGGTCCAGGCCCTTGGACAGCGCAATGGCTGGGCTGTGGGTTTTGCGCCAGGCAATCAGCGCGGGTTTGGGGTCGGGAGAAAAGCCGTAAAACTTGGGCTGACTCTCGGGCGAGGTCAGTTGCAACACCTTCAATCCGTTCACGCCATCGGCCACGTAAGCAAACAGGGATGCATTGGTAGAGCCCACCACCACGTCGCGTGCATCGTTCAGTTGTCCACCCGCTGTGAACAGTTGATAAAGTTTGGGTTGACGGGGCTTTTCTATGTCAATGATGGCCAAGCCCTGTGCGCCAGCCGCCACATAGGCATAGGTGCGGGCCAGGTACACACCCCGTGCATTGGCCAAGGGCACCACTGCACCTGTGTGCGCGGGTTTCTCGGGGTTGGTGATGTCAATCACCTCCAGGCCCTTTGCGGTGGTGGCCATCAAGTACCGGAATTGAACTGCGGTGTGCCGCACATCCTGCAAGGGCAGGGTGGTGATGGTGCGGGGTTTCAATGGGTCATCAATGTCCAAAAACACCAAGCCTTTGGGCGTGGCCACATAGGCATAATGGCCTGCCAGGGTGATGTGGCTGGCACCGTTGAGTATCCCTTTGTCGTTCCAAGTGGTGGCACGCTTCAAGAAATTGTTGCGGGCTTCGCCGTCGGTGAGCGTATCCACGTTCACCACAATCAAGCCTTCTTCACTGTCGGTAATGAAGGCGTAGTGGTACATCGGGTGGAAGGCTTGTTCCTGGTTGATATTGCGCATCAGGTCGCCCTGGTTGCGCTCGGGGGCAATGTTCTGGTTGGTGGGCAAGGCCATGCAGGTGGCGTTTTTGCTGGCCACATGGGTGTCTTGCCCCAGGCTGCTGAAGGGGGCGCTCACGATGCGCTGGCTGTAGCCCTTGTTGGCCACGCTGGCCGCGTCGTACACACGGAAGCCACCTTTGCCCTCGGCCACAAACACGTATTCGCCGCGCAGTTGTATGCACGAGGCTGCACCACCAGTGCTGTGGTCTTGCAGCATGGGCATTTCACCATCGGCCAATTCACGTTGATGGGCCAGGTGGCGGGCGTAATAGTCCGGGTAGGCGTATTGGTGCAAGTAGCTGCCAATCACTGCTTGTGGTTCATCCCATTCAGTCACCGTGATGGCCGAAATGTCTTGTGTTGAACCCACCCAGGCATTGAAGCCGATGAAGTTGACAAAATTGGTCCCCTGCAACAGCAGCTGAGCCATGATGGCATTGTTGTCATCGTCGCGAGACACATGGCAATCCGTGCAGGTTTTGGTTTCTTCTTTGCGTTCGGTGTGCGGGTAGTGCGGGGCAAATGCCTGCGACGAAAAACCGCTGGCAGCGATCGGCGGTTGCTGAATGTAAATGCGCTCGCGGTTGGCGTTGGTGGACGACAACACCAATGCCGAGCTGGAACGCACCGGCGCAATGCGGCTGCCTTTCACTGGACTATGTTTGCCGAGCTGGAACATGTCGTCGCGGGCCACCTGCGGGTTGTAGGTGGCATAGTTGCGGGTTTCTCCGCCCTCGTAATGCAGCCGTTCGGTTTTCCAGTTGGCCTGAATCGGCAGGTGGCAACCGGCGCAGCTGGTGGTCCAGCTAAGGTGGCAGGTAAAGCAGGTCATCTTGCTGTTGTCATGCGCAAGTTCCTTCACACCGGGGCCCCATTTTCCGTCCATGCCCTCTTCACCGGCGGCCATCAATTTGGCCCTGGCGGCTTTGGCGTTGTAATGCGGGTTATTGGGGTTGACGGTGTCTTTCACCAGGCTCATTTCCCATTCTTTGTCGGGGTCTAGCGCGGCGCGTTGGTAAAGCTTGCCATCCCGCCACTCAAACCGTTTGCGACCGTCTTGCGTGCGCAGCTTGGTGAGGTCGGTGCCGCCGGGTGGCGCAGCAGGCCCACTGGTGCGCAGGGTGGGGTATTGCGTGGCAGTGCCGTGGCAGTCGGCGCAGTCCACTTCCACGGCGGCGGCCACTTCACCATAAATGTGGCCGTTGCCGTGCATGTCTTGAGCAAAGTGGCAGTCCACGCAGTGCATGCCCAGGTCCATGTGAATGGAGCTCAAATGCACGGCTTTTTCAAATTTTTTGGGATCATCATCCGACACCGGGTTGCCTTTGGCATCCAGCAGGGTGCCTTTGCGGTTTCGCTTGAAGACCGCCCGGAAGTTCCAGCCGTGGCCATGGTAGTCGGCAAATTGGGTGTCTTTCAGTTTGCTGTTCAGGGTGGATACGTCTTTCAGGAAATCCGGGTCACTCCATTTGCCGCGCACCGATGCTTCTTCCGGGTTGCGGTCCAGAATTTCCCGCATCTCAGCGTCGCTGGGGTAGCGCTGTTTCTCCGGCCACATGTGGGGTGCATCACTTTCATAGTCCCACATGATGTAGCCGTAAAAACTGTTCACAAACACATTGGGCTGGTGCATGTGGCACACCATGCATTGCGAGCTGGGAATGGCCCGTGTGAAGCTGTGTTTCACCGGGTGCCCCGATTCATTTTTGGCAATCGTTGGATCCACGGTTTGCGTGGTGCCGGTGTTGCCCAGTTTGGCATAAGGGCCCGCATGCAGCGGGTCACGGTCGTTCGTGTACACCGTGTGGCAGGCGGTGCAGCCGGAGGACCGGTAATCACCCGGTTGTTCATTCGTGCCCAAGAACCACAGGTGCGGGTCGTTCAGGCGGGTTTTGGTGACGTTAATCAGGGGCACCGCAATGCGCTGGCCAGTGCCAGGGCCCCGGTTGGACTGTTTGATGTCGGGGCGGCCGGGCTCGTCCAGCCGCTGAATTTGGCCCAACACGTTGGGCAGGCCCACTTCCGGAAACGTGGAGTTGATGACACGCCCACCGCGTTCAAAAACCCGGAAAATATCGCCAGGTGGTGCAGTTTCCCAGGCGGGTAGGGGGGCCAGCGAGGGCAAAATACCCTTGAACTTGTGCAGTTCGTCCGAAGGTTCAATCGGGTTTTTCAGCAGGCCCGGTTGACTGTCTGCGGTGTATGACTCGCCCACGATGTAACGCTTGAACGGCAGAATGCCGTTGTTGTAGGACGCACCGCCCCAGAGCATGGCCGAGGTGCTCATCAGGCTCCTTTCTTGAGCCTGAATGATGGGCAAATGGCAAGACCCGCAGGCATCACGCGCCACGCGCAAATCACCCGGGTTGATAAAGCGAATGTACGCCGGGTGTTCCTTGTTGAGTTTTGCAAAGCTGCGTTGTGGGTTGGCGGAGGCTGGGTAGTTCCAGAATTTTTCATTGCGGGGCAATACATGAGCCTGGTCCAACGCAACCCTGTAGGCTGGGTTGTAACCGTGTTCACGGGCTGCACGGGTGTGGTCAAAGGCCAGGCTGCCCACCGGGGTTTCCGGGCCAGCCCATTTCACCGACGCATTGCCGCCATGGCAGTCGGTACAGCCCAGCACCACACCTGGGTTTTCATGCATGGTGTGTTGGTCGGTTTGGGTATGGCAGCTCATGCAGCCTTCGGACTTCAGTTGGGCCTGCGCTTCGGTTTGTCGGGCAGGTGCAGCCGGTGCCATGGTGTAGGCCCGGTTGGACAATTTTTCCGAGGATGACCAGGCTTCCTGCTCGCCAGTGAGCAGCCCCAACATGCAGGCAAGGCCCAAAGCCGCGCCCAACACCCTCAGGCGTTGGCGACTTAACAGTGGGGCAGCAGTGGCGGGTTGATGTGGCACAGGCAGTATTTCCAAACCTTAAAATGTCAACAACACGTTGAACAACAGTGAGTAAGGGCGTTTGGCGTTGTCCGCACCAAACAGGTCTTTGTAGCCATCGCCTGGAAAGAGCCGCGCAATCGAGCCATTGACCACCACGTTTTGCGTGAAGAAGGGCCGGTACTGGAATCCCACCGAGGCGTCATAACCAATGTCGCGGGAAGGCGGCCGTTGTTGACGCAACACGCCCAGCACGGTGGTGTCCTCAAACTGCAATTTGTTCAAGTTGCTAACAATTCGTAATTCCGGCAACACATCCAGGTCGGCACCAATGCCCAGCAACAGCAGGCCAGGGTTTACAAAGTTGGATTGGCCTTGTTCTTTGGAGGAACGCAAGGAGGGCAGAACGCCGTTGCGGCCCGACAAGGCCACACCGCCACCGCCCACCAACGGGATGTTTTGGCGAATCCAGAAACTGGTGTCAGCGCCCGCAAATTGCGGGTTTTCGAAAATGGCATCAAAACCCTCGGCTTTGCCATCGAAGGGGTCTTTGTCACCCGAGGCATACAAGAAGCTGCCCCGCACACGCATCCAGTCAAAGTCCCGAGACACCTCGGTGGCATGGAACCAGGCACTGATGTCCAGCTCCCGTTGGGCAATGGGATCGCGCTCTACCTTGCCTGTGGCGTAATAGGTTGAGGTGGTGATGTTGGTGCGTCCGAAATGGCCGTCGCCACTGAAGCCGAAATAGTCCACATGGTAGGCAAACGGCTTTTGGTCACCGATGGAGGCTGGTCGCACCTGAAAGCCGTTGGCATCGAAATACCGACCGTCATTTTCATGGTTGCGGTTGTGAATGTAGGACACCTGGCTGGTAAAGCCCACCACCGGGAAGTCCTGTCGATACAGGTTGGCCACCAGGAAATCATCGTCCCGCAACGGCTGGCGAATGTCATTCAAGCCACTGTTGGTGTCTTTTTCAATCCGCTTGAAATAACCCAGATTGTATTGGGTGCGGTTGTTGTCCCGGTTACCAAACAGGCGCACCCCAATGGGCAAGTCCTGAAACAGGAAGCCCCGGAAGTCGCTGATGAAGGGCTGGATTCCAACCCGCAGGCTGTCGAAGTCGTAGCGGTCTGACACGTTGCGCAGGTGGATGTCGGCAAAGGCCTCCTGGATGCCGACAAACCCTTCTTTGCGTTCGGTGCCCGATGTGGGGCTGATCTTGAGCAGACGGTCTTCTTGAACCCGAACGTCGGTGTAATTGAATACTGGCACCAGCCTGAATTCATAGTCTGGCGGCCGGAAGGTGGTGTTGCCCTTGATCAGGGACAAACTAACGATCAGGTTTTGCGCAAAAATGGACTGGTCGCCCCCACCAAAAATACTGGTTTGTCCCGGTTTGGTGGAGGTGACGGGTGGTACTGGCACCGGGAACCGACGTTCTTCATAGAGCGTGTCAGAAATCGCATTCAGGTTAAAAAACCAGTCGGGTCCCAGCACGTCCCGCAGCACTGGCAAATCGGCCTTGATCGGGTTTTGGTTGTAGGGGTCGTAAATAGGAAATTTAAAACCCAGCGACTGCATGATGCGCCAACGGTCAGGCACTGACACGGTTTCACGGGGCAGGTTGGGCTGCGGTGGCGGCACCTGCGACGGATCAATCACCGGGATGGCGATATCCCGGGGCGGAACACTTTGGGCCCGACCAGGAATGGCGCGAGGCACAGATTCCGGCACACTGCCGGCAGTGGCGGTGGTGGATGGACGCAGACTGCTGTCGGTTTGTGGGTCTAGCAACGGATTGTGTGGGAAGACCCGTGGTGCAAACAGGCCCAGGGCCATGTCGCCGTAGTCGCCTTGCGTTTGCTGAACCCAACCCACAGAGCCACCCAGCAGGCTGCCTTGAATACGAACACGGTACCAGCCGTCTTTCTCTTCGAACGCATCGACCAATTGGCCTTTGAAAAATTCACCAATGCCACGGGCACTGCTGCTGGGCTCACTGCGAACCACAATCCGTTTGGTGAACACTTGGAGCAGTGCAACCGGGCGCTCATCGCCCAGCAACTCGGCAGCATCGGGAATGCCCACGATTTGTTTGCCGACATTTTCCACACGTTGGGCCACTTGCCCCAGGGCACTGCCCACTTGGGCCATGAGCGTGGGTTGGATTTGTGCAGCAGCGTTCAATGGCGTGAAGGCCAACGCAACCAGGCTGGCGGCCAGCCTGGCCACCGGCTTTTGCGTCCATGGGGCGGCGCGCTGTTGGGTCATGTTGGAATGCATCATGAGTTTGGACACACGTTGGTGGCATTGCTGTCATTAAAAGGCGCTTGCGGGCACTGCACATACTTCAGAAATTGCCCACCTTTGCTCAAGCCATCCGCGCGACGCAGGGTGGCCGGGAAGGGACGCATATTGGCGGTGCCAGCGGCTGTTGCACCATTGATCACGCCCAGGTAACCCACCATGTCGTCTTGGTCCACGCCATCACCCGATACACCCACGGCGCCCACCAGCGTGTCGCCTTTGTAAATGGGGAACCCACCCGGGAATATCTGCATGCCATTGGCAAACCGCTTTTGGCGTGCAGCATTCACCGTCGGGTCTGCACAGGTGGTGTTCAGTGCCGGATCAAATACATTGGCTGCACGGCCCGTACCGGCTAGATTGGACAGCACCTGGTTCAAAACCACGTTGAGTTGGAAGCCCACATTGAACGGACTCCAGTTGTTGCCCGCCTCAGAAATTGCTGTGGACAACGGACCTTTGGGTTGGCTGGTGTCGCCATCCGGAAAATAGGGCCTGTGTACATTGCCCACTGCGCGGCCAGAAAACGCCACGGTGCCGTCCAATACCTGAGCTTGTTGTGCAAAAAAAGTGTTCAATGCATTCACCAGGGCATCGTTGCTGTTGTCGCCGCTGTCCAGCAGGTCTGTCAGCGCGGTGTTGCTGCTAAAGGCCAGCGCTGTCCGCGCCTTTTGAACGCTCACATCCGTGCCGAAAATCGGCGCATCCGATGAACGCACCAGCCCGAGGATGCTGCCGTCACTGTCCACCACACTCACGGTTACATCGGCTGGGGAACCGAGTGGGCGGCGAATTTGCGCCCGCGCGCGGTTGGCAATTTTCATGCCCTCGACCAAAATATTCTGAACCTCTGCCTGGGTTAGGCCGCCAGCGCCTGCAGTGGCAGGGTAGCGGGCAGTGGTGGGGTCGGCAGGGTTGGTGATCAGGTTGAAAGTATTCAAACCCGTGAATGCCGGATTGGACGTGGCCACATACCCCGATGCTCCCTGACCGTAGGCTGTGCCGGCAATGGGTGTAGACACCGATTTGTAACCGGTGATCGCCACAAAAGCACCATTGGCCAGCACCGATGCCGCACTGGCCGGTGCAGGGTCGCTGTTGGTGTATTGGAAGGTTTGACCATTGGCGGTGATTCGATTGGCGCGAATATCGGTGGGTGCACGCATCTCGGTTGGCAGTGCTGCTTGGGCAATTTGCTCTTCAATGTCTTGGTCATTGTCCAGAATATTTCGGTCTAGACCATAGGTGCCGTTGACCGCACTGCCACTGGGCGTCGCGATAATGCCGATGCCACCCACCACGCGGCCATTTTCGTAAATCGGAAAGCCCCCCGGGTCGGCGGACAAACCCAGCGGTGAGCGTTTGGGGCCGATGGTGGCATGCTGGGACAGCCACACATTCAGGTCGGAGCAGGGCAGCTGACTGAACTGCACACCATACAGTGGCCCGCTGGGTTGACCAACTTCGCCAGGCTGAAAAAATTCCTGAACAATTTGGCTGGCTGTTCGTGTGCTGAAGGCATTCCCAGACGACGACAGGTAAGCACCGGTGATGGCTTTGGAGATGGCGGCCAGGGTGCTGGGCACGACGGCCCCGTCCAGTTGGACGGTGGTTGGGTTTAGTCCGCTGGTGATGGTGGTGTTGTTGGCAGCGCCCGTCATTTGGTAAACCGCCAGCACATTGCCCACCCGGTCCACCACGGCAATCGTCGAGGTTTGGTTGCGATCCAGTGAGGCCTGAATGGCACGGCCAACAATATTGCTGACTTCTGTGTCCGACAGAAACTCAACGCCCAGAGGCGATACAAAAAAACCGCCGCCCGAGGAGCCGCCGCCTCCACCACCGCCACAGGCCAGCAAACCCATGGTTACACTCAACCCCAGGGCTGGCCATGCCCAGTTTCGGATTTTGATGGTCTTCAATGCGTTCAATCGATGTTTTAAAAACATGGGGTATTTATTCCGTGAATGTGTTGTGTGCACGAGGGCTCATGGTTTGAGCCTCTTTGGGTGGCAATGGATGCAAATGATATCCATGGCAAACACCACAATCGGATTGAACTTTGTGGGCAACGGGTTGCCGGCCCGCGTGGCATGTCTGGCAGTTCTCGATGCCGGGTATCAAGATTTGCTCGGCCTTCTTGGCGGTTTTGGCCGCGTGGCAGTTGTCACAGGACTCCAATGCATGCGCTTTGTGATCAAACTTTGCCATGGGTAACCAGGTGTGTGCAGGTGCCACTGCGGCAATGTTGTAATACGGCAAACCTTTGCCGGAGGTGTTCAGGTCCGCAGGCGCCGGGGCTTCTTTCACTGCATGGCAAACCGAACAGGCTGTTTTTTCAAACAGCTCCCGGGTTGCAAAAACCGCTTGGGCCTGTGGGTTGCCAGCCAGGTTTTGCAGGGCTGAACGCTGAGGGGTTTTTTCACCGGGGCGAGCACGAAGCGCAGCCCGTTGGTTGTTCACCTTGGCCTTTTCCTCCGGGTGCAGTGCCAGGTAACTGTAAAATTCGCTGACGGTGCTCAACACCGCACTCACCGGCCCATGGGGCACCTGCCTGTCTGGCAGCGCTGGTTCAAAGTTCAGCTTGTGGCAGCTTTGGCAGTGGTCCGCCATGTTAACGGGCTTGAAGCTGGTGCCGGTGTCGTTGGGGCGATGGCAGTCGGCGCATTGCATCACCACCTGTTTCTTGGGCCCTTCAATGCCTTTCGCGTTCAGGTGCACATCATGCGGAAACTTCAAGCCGGTGTTTTCGGTCAGCAGGGTATTTTTTTCCATTCGGATACGTCGGCGGTCACTGGTCTCTGACCCTGTGGCCACAGTAAGACGAAAGGCAGGATGACCCTGGGCGGCAAAGTCCCGAACAGCTTGAGTTTCGGTATTCGGGGCAATTTGTTCAATCTGACTGTGGCAACTGCTGCAGTCCCGCCCTACAAAATGTTTGTTCTGCTCTGCCAGGCTTTCACGGCCTTTGTGATCCCGGTGACAGGATGCGCAACGCCCTTCCTCGAAATGGCTATCAGACCTTGTTTGTTGCGTCACATGCTCACCCATGTTCTGGTGGCATTGCGTACAGGTTTCGTCCTTCACACGGGAGAAATTGCCCTGATGGCATGCACGGCAATCCTGCTCCAAATTGGCGTGTGCCGATGCCAACGGGCCTGGATTCCAAACTGCATCCAGTGCATATCGAGTTTGTTCATGGGTTTGCGAAACTCGGGTATTGGCGTTCAGCATGGCCCGGTTCTCAGGCGCGGAGGCAGCCGTTTGCACGGGCTTTGGTTCTGGCCACCAAGAGGCAGCCCAGGGCAGCACCAAAAAAGCCAGCAAGATGGGCGCAAACAGCAGCCAAGACACGACACGTTTCAGGCCCAAAGGCTTTTGAAGTGCGCGAACTTCCTGTTGAAGCGGGTGGTTGGATTGGTCGGCCATGAAACAGGGTTACCAGTAAATGAACACAGACAGCACATGGGCCAGCAATGCCGCGAGCAAACCAAACGACAGGGGCACGTGCACCGACAGCCAGAGATCCATCCAAAAACGCAGGTGATAATAACGCCGAAGTTGCTTCAATGCCCTCAAGCGCTGAACCTGGTTTCGATAGAGGTCGGCCAATTCCGGATTGGCTTGCAGCGCTTGTTGCAATTGATTAACGCAGTTGTCGGTGAGGCAAGCAGAAACGTGTCCACGCCAGGCATCGGTTCGTTGGTTGAACACACCTTGGCCGGCCGACGCCGCCACCAATGTTTGAACAGCCTGGTCGGCCTGCTTGCTCGCTTTTGCTGCTTCACGGTCCAGCTGTTCAACCAAGCTGGCCAATTCTTCCGGACTTTGACGGTTCAGAACGTCCGACATTGCTTTGGGGCCTTGAACATACAGTGTCAAACCCCAGCCCCCCGATGCAATGGTGGCCATCATGAGCACATAGGCTAGGCTGTGTACATTCCAGCCAATTTGAAAACCAGTGTGCAGCGTCGCCACCACCGTGAGTGCCAAGCCAAGGTAAATGTGTGCCGATACCCAGGCCCGAAGATTACCGGTTTCGTTGCTGTATTGGCGCTTGCGCACACCGAGCCACATGAGCCACACAATCAGCAGGGCGCCGACGGTTCCCAGGGTGTAGCCCAACCAGGTGCCGCCGTTGGCTGTGATGGCGGGTGTGTGTATCAGGTACGCAATGCCGGATATCAGGGCCAGGGCGACGGCCAGTTTGAGAAACACAAAGTGCTTGTAGTTGAACAGATTGTCCTGAATCATTGCCAAAACGCCGTGTCGTTGTCGTTATCAGAAGTAAGGCAAGTTCAGAACTGCAGGCGCTGTCCTTACAGTCCGTAATGTTACGACACCTGACACGGTGTTAGTATCCTTTTTCCCGAAAAAAGTGAGGTGAAGAATTGGATCTGGGGCTTGTTCTCCTTCTTGCAGCGCTTTTTGCAGGTGTGGCCTTGGCGCTTTACCAGATCGGTTCGCCCTTTCGAGTTCTTCAACCACCTGTTCATGCCACGGGTGAGCATTCGCCGGAATGGAATGCCCTGGTTCAGCGGCGGCAGGAAATCGAGTCTGACCCCCTGCTGGATGCCGATGCCAAGGCGGATTTGATAGCGCAGTGGCGACACATGGCCAACGATACGCGTCCCTTGCTCCAAGCATCCCCCACGCTTGCAGGCCTCCCGCCCGTGTTGATCACGGGTACACGGGCATGGGTGGTTTGCCTGTTGGTGCTCTCCCTGCTGCTGCTCTGGGGCGTCGGCGGCTTTCATTCCGATGCGCTTCGCTGGCCTGCGAAAACGCGGGATGCCATTCAGATCCAGTCGTCGACCGTGGATCGTTCCGATCAAGCCCATCCCGGTGATGGGGTCAAACTGGAAGATCGACTGGCTGGTCTGCAATCGCGTCTGAAAACCAATCCTGATGATTTGCAAGGCTGGGTGCTGTTGGCCCGTACTCAGGCATCACTGGCCCAATATCCCGAAGCGGCCGCGTCCCTGCGGCAAGCCTTGCAGCGGTCACCCTCGCATCCTGATCTGTTGGCCGACCTGGCTGACATGTTGGCCATGGCCCAAGGTCGTGTATTGACCGGCGAGCCCGAGCAGTACATTGCGCAAGCACTGAAGAGCGATCCCAAACATGAAAAAGCACTCGCCTTGGCCGCCACTGCAGCAGAGCAGTCTGGACACACCGCGCAGGCCAGCATGTACTGGAACCTGCTAAGCCAGGTTCAGCAAACGCGCTTGAAGGGTGAAGGCAACACAACATCACCGGACACACCTGCTGCTGGGCCAGCTGTTTTTAAGGTGCAGGTGGCTGTCCGCTTGTCGGCCGATGCCATTCAGCGCGCGTCGCCCAAGGCTGTGCTGTTCGTGGTGGCCAAGTGGCAGGCAGGCCCGGGCATGCCGCTTGCCGCCATTCGTGTGCCGGCGAGCCAGCTCAAAGCGGGTATTAACCAGGTCACCCTGGATGAGAACACCTTGATTCAGCCCGATGCGTTGGCCCAAGCTCAGCCCATGGGCTCGACGTCAGCGGTGTTTGTGCAGGCCCGTTTGGCCCAGCAGGGCACGCCCACCCCGGCAGATGGCGATCTGCAATCAAATTGGCAGCAAACGCCCATGGTGAATTCCTTGTTGCAGCTTGAACTGGAGCAGCCTTAAGCCATGGTCATGACCCAACCGTCACGCCCGGTACATCAGCCCAACTGCCAGTGGTTACCCTCTGGGCAGTTGCAGGTTAAATGGCCGGTGCTGCAGGCTGGCGGTGTGGAGTTGGCCCGGAATATTGAAATGACACTGCCGGCCGGTGAGCTTTGCCAGGTACGCGGCAGCAATGGCTGTGGCAAATCAACGTTTCTCAAAGGTCTGGCCAATGCACTGAACCAGATGGCACCGGGGCAGGCGCTGCTGCTGAACACCACCATGGGTTTTCGTGGTGAGCTGACGGTGCTTCAGCAATTGGCTCTTCATGCCAGCTGGCTGGGCTCATCTGATGCGCCTGAACCCAAGTTGTCACTGGGTTCATTGGACGGTGTTCTTGAACAACTGGGTTTGATGGATTGGCGTTACGAATATGTCGCGACCCTGTCTTCTGGTCAAACGGCCCGGCTGGGGTTGGGCGTGTTGTTATTGTCACCAGCCCGCGTTTGGCTGTTGGATGAGCCCCTCAACACCCTTGACCATGCGGGGCAACAATTGCTGGATGGCCTGATCAAACGCCACTTGGCCCAAGGCGGCAGCGTGCTGATGGCTTCCCATCATCCTTGGCCGCCCATGGCCGGTGGGTCAGCCTGTGTCCGCGTGACCTGGCAGTTTTCTGGCAGTTGTCTGCAAAAAAGTGAGGAGCCAAGCCTGTTCAACCCTCACTTGGTCAGCCCTGTTGCCTGGGCAAGCAGACCCGCTCGTGCACTGGGTTGGGCCCGAGCACTGGGGTTGAGCATTCAGCGTGATCGCTGGTTGTTGGGCAGCAGCTTGCAAACAGTGGCCTGGAGTGCCCTGTTTTTTTGGATCGTGCTCAGCCTGTGCGGTTTTGCCCTGCATCGCACCGAGCTGCAAGCTGCTCGAACCCTGGCCTGGGTCAGTCTGCTGTTGGCCGTGTTGCTCACCGTGAAGGATTGGTTCGCTGAAGATCATCGGATCGGATGGCTACAATTGTTGCTCCATGCATCACCGGGTAGCTTGGGCGCGTACTGGTTGGGGCGTTGCCTGTTGCAGCTCTTGCAGCATGTGGCTGTTTTATTGCCGGTCGCTGGTTTGCTGGTGGTTCAATTTCAATTCACGGGTAGCCAGGCTTTGCAATTTCTATGGGCGGGTGCCAGCGGGGTTCTGGCCATGGTGCCTTTGCTGGGTTTGCTGAGCTTGCTGGTGTTACTGACCCGCGGTGGTACCGCGCTGTTGCTGGTGCTGGGTCTGCCTTTGCTTTTGCCTGTGTTGGTGTTTGGTCTGGAAGCGACCCAGGCCGCCAGCGTGGGCCGCTCGGCATTGGCACCCTTGATGGTGTTGTGGGGTTTGGGCAGTTTGGGTTTTTTGCTGGGTGTGCCTGTTGCGCGCCGGCTCTGTGTTCTTGTTCAGGAGTAGGGTATGTGGTTGAGCTGGGCCTCGCCGCCCAAGTTTCTGGAAGCCACTCGCAGGCTTTGGAAAGTGCTGGGCATGTTGGGTTGGGTGCTGATGCTGGCGGGTCTCTACCTGGGTTTGGCCATCGCTCCAGTGGATGCGCAACAGGGTGAAGTCTATCGCGTGTTGTATGTGCACGTGCCGGCAGCCTGGATGTCGATGTTTCTGTACCTCGTGGCCTGTCTGTACGCGGGCATGAACTGGGTGTATCGCGGCCCGGTCTCCGCCGTCATGATGCGCGCCCTGTTACCCACTGGCGCGTGGATGACAGCACTGGCCTTGGTCACCGGTTCGTTGTGGGGCAAACCCACCTGGGGCACCTACTGGGTATGGGATGCGCGCATGACCTCCGAACTGCTGCTGTTGTTTATTTACCTGGGTTTAATGGCACTGTCGCAACTCAGTGCGGATGCTTCCAAGTCCGATCGTGTATTGGCCATCGGCCTGTTGATTGGCGCTGTCAACATTCCGCTCATTTACGGCTCTGTGGTGTTTTGGAACACGCTGCACCAAGGCTACAGCGTGTCTCTGTCGGGCAGCCGTTTGCACCCGGACATTGCCCAGGCACTGGTATTGTGTGTATTGGGGTTCTGGCTGTGTTGTGCCAGCACGGTGTTGAACCGTGCCCGTCAAGCCTTGTTGGCCAGACGGGCGATGAAACTTTTGAGGAGCATGGGCCCATGACATCCATCTGGCTCACCATCTTGACCTGCACTGCGTTGGGTGTGGGCATCGTTGCACTGGACGCCTGGCTCGCCCACCGGTCTGGCCACGTACAGGCCCATGAACAGGCTCGCCGGGATGCACGACAGCGGCGCATGAAAAGCGCTGAAGGGGCCGATTCAACATCGGGACAGGGCACACCATGACGCTTCGTGGACAACGTGTGTTGTGGTTGTTGGCTGTGTTGGTCGTGGCGGCCGGCTTTGCATTTGCCTTGCTGAAGGTGTTTAACGACAACCTGGTTTTTTTCTACACACCCAGCCAGATCCTGTCTGGCGAAACCCCCGTTGGCCAGGGCAGCTATCGCTTGGGTGGGCTGGTCGAGAAGGGGTCTGTTCAGCGTGAACCGCACAGCCTGAAGGTTCGTTTTGTGGTGTCAGACCAGCACCAACAAGTGCCGGTGCAATACACCGGTATCTTGCCTGACCTGTTCAAGGAGGGTACCGGCGTGGTGGCCGACGGCCATTGGGACGGACAGGTGTTTACTGCCAGTGAAGTACTGGCCAAGCATGACGAAAACTATTCACCCCCTGGAATGCCCAAATGATTGCAACCCTGGCCCAGTGGGCCTTGTCCTTGGCTTTGTTGTTGTGTGTGAGCGGCGCTTGTTCTGGACTGGCCGCCTTGCGGGGGGTGCGTGGCCATGCAGTTGCTCAGCCGGTGTTGCTGGGAACGCAGCGGCATGTTGCAGGTATTTTCAGCCTGGTGGTGGTGGCTTTTGCCGGGTTGCTCGCCAGCTTCATGTTGAGCGATTTTTCAGTGCGAAATGTGGCCGAGAATTCCAATCTCAGCCTGCCCCTTTTCTACAAAGTGGCCGCCAGCTGGGGTTCGCATGAAGGCTCATTTTTGTTGTGGATCCTGATGTTCACGGGATGGATGCAGGCGGTGTCCTGGTCCCGGTTTGATGTGTCTGCCAGCTTCAAGGCCCGGGTGCTGTGCATTCTACAACTGGTGCTTAGTGGCTTCTTGCTGTATTTGTTGTTAGCGTCCAACCCCTTTGAGCACCTCAGTCCAGCGCCGCTGGATGGACGTGACTTAAACCCCCTGTTGCAAGACGTCATCATGGTCATCCACCCACCCATGCTGTACATGGGGTATGTGGGGTTTGCAGTGTCGTTCGCATTTGCCATGGCTGGACTTCTGGAAGGCCGGTTTGACATGAGCTGGGCCCGCTGGAGCCGCCCTTGGGCCAACACTGCCTGGGCATTTCTCACAGTGGGAATTGCGCTGGGCAGTTGGTGGGCCTACCGTGAGTTGGGCTGGGGTGGTTGGTGGTTTTGGGACCCGGTTGAAAATGCCTCCCTCATGCCGTGGTTGGCAGGTACCGCGCTTATCCATTCCCTGGCCGTGAGTGAAAAACGCGGTGCACTGAAAAGCTGGACCGTGCTGTTGGCCTTGACCACGTTTGCGTTGTCGTTGCTGGGTACATTTTTGGTCCGCTCCGGTGTGCTCACCTCCGTTCATGCGTTCGCAACCGACCCGAAACGGGGCATTTTCATCTTGGTGATTCTGTTGTTGGTGGTCGGTGGCTCCTACCTGCTGTACGCCCTGCGTGCAGGCCAAGTGGGGCAGGGTGGCACCTTCAAGGCAAGCGGCCGTGAAGCGCTGCTGTTGTCCAACAATGTGCTGATGAGTGCAGCATTGGTCACCGTCATGTTGGGCACGTTATACCCCTTGGTGGTCGAAGTGCTGAATGGCCGAAAAATGTCGGTGGGTCAACCCTATTTTGAGGCCTTGTTCGTGCCACTTCTGTTGCCTGCGGTCTTGTTGATGGCCTTGGGGCCCGACAGCCGTTGGCGGGAAACGCCTCTGGCACGTTACGTTAAACCAGGGGCGTTGGCCATGGTGCTCTCCTTGGTGGCGTTGGGGCTGGCTTGGTTAAATAGCGGGCACTTCAGCGCCCTGTGGGCCCTGGGTGTGGTGTCGGCAGCTTTTTTGGCGTTGAGTACCTTGGCCCATGCGCAGCGGGCTCAACACCAACTCCAACAGCAACGCCCCGAAACCGGATGGCTCTACCGGGCTCAACGCCTGAGCCCGTCTTACTGGGCCATGGTGCTGGCACACTTGGGGGTCGCAGTGTTTGTACTGGGGGTGTCCTCGGTCAAAACATTCGAATTGGAAAAAGACTTGGTCATGAAGCCAGGTCAAACCGAGGAAATCGGTCCTTGGAGGCTCACATTCATCGGTGTCGATTCCGTGCAGCGGGTAAACCATGTGGCGGCACTGGGTGTGTTTGAGCTCACGCGCGGTGCCGGCAATGTGATTTACCTGATGGAGCCTGAAAAGCGTCGTTACCAGTCGTCGTCCAACGTCATGACCGAAGCAGCGATTCACACCGACTGGTTTTCGGATGTGTACATCAGCCTCGGGGAGGCTGTTCAAGGCGGCAACAATGCTGGCGCAACGCAAAGCTGGGGAGTGCGTGTGTATTACAAGCCACTCATCAACCTCATTTGGTGGGGCTGCGCACTCATGGCTCTGGGTGGTTTTATCACGGTGATGGACCGTCGTTACCGCGGAAAAGGCCAGGGGATTTAAGCGGTATGAACATATCCAAACCGTCGTTGCTGCGCTTGTTATTGCCCCTGCTGGTGCTGTTGTTGCTGGGTGTTTTTTTGCTCAAAGGTTTGTGGCTGGACCCCAAGAAGCTGCCGTCCGCCCTGATCGGCAAATCCATCCCGCAAGCGACCTTGCCTGTGTTGGCCTTGCAAGGGCCAGAGGCCCGGCTGGTACACATTGCGGACCTACACACCCTGCAAGTCATTGATGCGCTCAAAGGCCAACCCTGGGTATTGAATGTGTTTGCTTCCTGGTGCCAGGCCTGTTTGGTTGAACACCCCCACTGGCTGGACATTGCCAGGGATAAACACATCCGGCTGGTTGGACTGGCCTACAAGGACCAACTGGACGATACCCGCCAATGGCTGGCTCAACATGGCAACCCGTATGACCTTGTTTTGATTGATCAAACGGGTGATTTTGGTATCGAGCTGGGTGTGTACGGTGTGCCGGAAACTTTTTTGATGAGCAGCAACAATGTGGTGTTGCACAAGCAGGTGGGGCCCATCGCACCGGATTATGTGCAAACGGTGGTGATGCCCACCCTGGAGGCAACGCATGAATCCCAATGATTTAAGCCCTGCCGAACAAGCAGTCTATCGGGATGTGGCCAGCGAGTTGCGTTGCCTGGTGTGCCAAAATCAGTCACTCGCCGACTCCCATGCGTCCCTGGCCATCGACCTGAAAGAGAAAATTGCCGAGCAAGTGCATGCCGGAAAAAGCCAAGCGGAGATCAAGCAATACATGCAGGACCGCTATGGCGAGTTTGTGTTGTACAAACCAGCCTACACACCGGGTAACGCCGTGTTGTGGGGTGGGCCGTTTGTTGTGCTGTTGCTGGCGGTTCTTCTGGCGCGCAGGGTCATGAAGCCCAGGCAGGAAGCCCCCCCAACCATGCTGACCATGGATGATCCGGATTGGGCTGAGCGTCAATACCAAGACCGCCCTTGATCAAATCCGAAGTACACTCAATCGGTCAAGTTTGTTGTTAACGCAGAATTCAGGAGTATCCCGATGAGTGACGCTACCTACACCCCACCGAAAGTCTGGACCTGGGACAAAGCCAGCGGCGGTCAGTTTGCCAACATCAACCGACCGATTGCCGGGCCCACGCATGACAAGGAATTGCCTGTCGGCAAGCACCCCTTGCAGCTGTATTCACTGGCCACGCCCAATGGTGTGAAAGTGACGGTGATGCTGGAGGAGTTGTTGGCCCGTGGGCATGCCAGTGCCGAATATGATGCCCACCTCATCAAGATCAACGAAGGCATGCAATTCAGCTCCGGATTTGTGGATATCAACCCCAATTCCAAAATTCCAGCCCTGCTGGACCGCAGTACCAGCCCCGGCACACGGGTGTTCGAGTCAGGTTCCATCCTGTTGTATTTGGCCGAGAAGTTTGGTGAATTCCTGCCCCAAGACCCCGCCAAACGCACCGAGACCTTGAATTGGCTGTTTTGGCAGATGGGCAGTGCTGCCTTCGTGGGCGGTGGCTTTGGGCATTTCTATGTATACGCACCAGAGAAGTACGAATACCCCATCAACCGCTACACCATGGAACTGAAGCGCCAGCTGGATGTCTTGGACCGTCAGTTGGCCAAAAACCGTTTTGTAGCTGGTGATGAATACACCATTGCCGACATGGCCTGTTGGCCCTGGTATGGCGGCATTGTGGTGGGAGCGGTGTACAACGCAGCGGAGTTTTTGGAAGCCCACACTTACACCAACGTACTGCGCTGGACCCATGAATTGGCGGAGCGACCAGCAGTCAAGCGTGGCCGCATGGTGAACCGCGCCTGGGGTAAACCGGAAGAGCAGTTGTTTGAACGGCACGATGCCAGCGACTTCGACCTGAAAACCCAGGACAAGCTCAATCCTTGAGCCTGATTTTCAATCACACTGATCAATAAAAAAGGGCTTCGTGATGAAGCCCTTCGTTTACCTCGATACCCATTTACTTGAGGGGTTTGTACCGAACCCGCTTGGGTCGGGCGCCTTCTTCACCCAGGCGTTTGACCTTGTCGGCCTCATATTCCTGGAAGTTTCCATCGAAGAACACCCACTGTGAGTCGCCTTCGCAAGCCAGAATGTGTGTCGCAATGCGGTCGAGGAACCAGCGGTCGTGTGAGGTCACCAGCACGGTGCCCGCAAATTCCAGCAGTGCATCTTCCAGGGCACGCAGGGTTTCCACATCCAGGTCGTTGGACGGCTCGTCCAGCATCAGCACATTGCCGCCAGAAATCAACGTTTTGGCCAGGTGCAAGCGGCCGCGTTCACCCCCCGACAAGTTGCCGATGATCTTCTGCTGGTCGCCACCCTTGAAGTTGAAGCGGCCCAGGTAGGCGCGGGAGGGCATTTCAAACTTGCCCACGGTCAGAATGTCTGAACCTTCGGCAACTCCCTCAAACACGGTTTTGTCATTGGGCAGCGAATCGCGGGCCTGGTCTACCATGGCCAGCTTGACTGTGGGGCCAATTTTTACGGTGCCGCTGGTGGGTTGCTCCTTGCCGGCGATCATTTTGAACAAGGTGGATTTACCCGCACCGTTGGGGCCGATCACCCCCACAATGGCGCCGGGTGGAATTTTGAAGCTGAGGTTGTCAATCAGCAAACGGTCACCAAAAGCCTTGCTGACATTTTCAAACTCAATCACCTCATTGCCCAGGCGTTCAGCCACGGGAATGAAAATTTCCTGGGTCTCGTTGCGCTTTTGGTATTCGTGGCTGGACAATTCTTCAAAGCGGGCAATACGTGCCTTGGATTTGGCCTGCCGCCCCTTGGGGTTTTGGCGAACCCACTCCAGTTCTTTCTTCAGGGCTTTTTGGCGTGCGCTTTCCGAGGCCTCTTCCTGTTTCAGACGGTCTTCCTTTTGTTCCAGCCAACTGCTGTAGTTGCCCTTCCAGGGAATGCCGTGGCCACGGTCCAATTCCAGAATCCACTCGGCCGCATTGTCCAGAAAGTAGCGGTCGTGAGTAACAGCCACCACGGTGCCCGGGAATTTGTGCAGGAACTGCTCCAGCCAGTGAACCGATTCTGCATCCAGGTGGTTGGTGGGTTCGTCCAGCAGCAGCATGTCGGGTTTGCTCATCAGCAAGCGGCACAGGGCCACGCGGCGCTTTTCACCGCCAGACAAATTGCCAACAATGGCTTCCCAAGCAGGCAGGCGAAGCGAGTCAGCCGCAATTTCCATCAGGTGTTCTACATCATTGCCTGCCGCAGCAATCACGGCTTCCCATTTGGCCTGCTCTTCAGCCAGTTTGTCGAAGTCCGCTTCGGGGTCGGCATAGGCTGCGTAGATTTCTTCCAGCTTTTGCTGAGCCACGCCCAAATCACCCAAGCCTTCTTCAACCGCTTGGCGCACGGTGTGCTCCGGGTTGAGTTCAGGTTCCTGGCTCAAGTAGCCAATGTTCAGGTTGGGCATGGGCACGGCTTCGCCTTCAATGTCCTTGTCCACCCCAGCCATGATTTTCAGCAGGGTTGATTTTCCGGAGCCGTTCAAACCCAACACGCCAATTTTGGCGCCCGGAAAAAAGCTCAGCGAAATGTCTTTCAAAATTTGGCGTTTGGGAGGAACAATTTTCCCCACGCGGTTCATGCTAAAAACGTATTGGGCCATGGCCAGTCCGTGTAAAAAGGGTTGTGCAGGAGTTTAATGCAAGGCGGGCAACTGGGGTGCCAATGCTTGCCTCTCTTTGGTGGCCTCACCCAGCAGGGCCATGCCCAGCAGGGCACCATCGGCGCCTTTAAATAGTGCTTTCACACCGTTGTCATCCGCAGTAATTTCCCAGGCGCCCACATGTTCGGGCAGGGGTGGATTGACCACCGTGGGGCAGTCGGGTGTTTTAATCACCACCGGCATGGCCGGGAACTTGATCTCGGTGGGGTTACCCGCCAAGGTTTGCGCCATGGCTCGGGCCGCTTGCATGACCGGCATGATGTACGGCAATACAAATTTGCCGAGGTATTCTGCACAGTCACCCAACGCAAAAATGTCCGGGTGGCTGGTTTGCCCCAAACCATTCACCACCACGCCGCGGTTCACGTTTAAGCCCGAGGCTTTGGCCAAACCCGTGCGGGGCACAAGCCCTACGGCTGACAACACCAATTGCGCTGTCGTGGTCTCCCCGGTTGAGTCCGTGATGACGTACCCATCGCCTGTTTTTTCAATGCGGTTTACGCTTCGTCCCAGTTTCCAGCTCACACCCTGTGCCTGCAACTTGTTCAGCAGAAATGCACTGCCCTCCGGCGGCAGCAGGCGGGGCAGGGGGCGGTCTGCCAAGTCAAACACGGTGGTGTGTACATTCGCTTTCAGCAAATCGTTGGCGAATTCGCAGCCAATCAATCCGGCACCCAACACCGCCACTTCAGTTTTACCCTCCAGCAGACGACGAAACGCGGCATAGTCAGTCAGGTCATTCACGCTGACCACATCGGCAGCGCCACTGCCTTCCAAAGGCAATTTGATGGTGTCGGCACCCAAGCCCAACACCAGCTTGTCGAAATTGAAATTCCCGACGGCGGTCCGCACGGTTTTGTTGTGAATATCCAAGGCGCTGACCGAGGTATGGGCCACCAGCTCCACTTTTTGTTGTTCGGCCAGCTTGGCGGCGGGCGTCATCACCAGGCTTTCCGCGGTTTTATTGCTGGCCAATGCGTTGGACAACATTGGTTTGGAGTAAAAATCGCCACTGTCTGCCGTGATGACCCGAATGTTCATGTCGGGTGACGCTTTTCGCAATTCGCGCACCAGGGTCCATGCGGCCACGCCGCTGCCAATGATGGTGGTGTTCATGGGGGTGAAATCCTTCTAGAGTTTCTGCAGGTCGGCCTTGTACCAGAGCGCTGTCGTGCACTTACAGAAATCAATGTGATTCGCTAAGATGCACGCTGTAGTGCTGTTTTCCGCGTTACTTTCGCGTAAAGCCGTGTACATTCCGATATTATCGGATGACTTAAACACAATACACATCAAAGGGAGACAACTTTGAGCACATTTGATCACCTCCGCGCTTCTCGTTTGCTGTCCACGCTTGGTTTGGTTTTGTCCGTCACCACCTTGGCGGCTTGTGGTTCGATCAAATCACTCAAGGATGTGCCCGAGTATCTGGATTCCGAATTTGAAAATGTGGGGCCCCGTGATTTCATCACCAAAGTGGACCTTGCCCGCATCAAGCTGGGCATGAGCCCGCTGCAAGTGAAAAATAAAATTGGTGCGCCCATGCTGAGCAATACGGAAGACCAGTCCCGCTGGGATTACGTGGTGAAGCAAGGGGAAGGTGCTGGCGATGAATACGTGCCCTATGGCGTGTATTTCAAAGATGACAAAGTCGTTCGCGTTGCTGCCTTGGAAAGACCACCCGCAAGCACGGTCAAGGCCGATGCAGCCGCTGCGCCTGCGGCTGCACCCGCTGAAGCAGTTCCAGCGGCTGACTTGCTGGCATCCGACCCAGCGCCTGCGGCCGGTGCCGATGTGGGTGATGGTGCTGCCATTGCCGACATGTTGAGCAATTGGGCTGCAGCTTGGTCATCCAAGGATGTGGCCGGTTACATGGGCTTTTATGCCGATTCTTTTAAACCCAGCAAAATGACTCGATCGGCCTGGGAAAAGCAACGCAAGCAGCGCCTGTCCACGCCCGAAACCATCAGCGTTACCCTGTCGGATATCCAGGTGAAAATGGCTTCGGACAGCATGGCAACCGTCAGCTTCAAGCAGGAATATGTGTCCAACAAATTCAAGGATGTGGGCCACAAAACCCTGAAATTGACCAAAGCCTCCGGTGGATGGAAAATTGAACGGGAAGAGTTCAGCAAGTAATTGAACAAGCCCTGACAAAAAAGCCCGTGCTGCATGGCACGGGCTTTTTTATTGATTGACCAATCAGAGCCGTTGGTTAATCACACATCCGAAATCTGGATTTTCCCTGAGCCATCCAGACGCTCCACAAAGTCACTGCCCATGAGTTTGGACGGTGTATACGCGCCACCGGGAATGTTTTTCTCCATCAAGATGTAACTGGCCACAGCCAATGAACCGGTGATGGTCAGGCTGTAGCCGTTGGCTGTCTTCACGCGGGCGACGACTGTTTGTCCAGCTTCATTGCGGGCCTCACCCCACACGTAGGCCGGCATCTTTCCCCGCTGCTCCTCGTTGGGGCCTTCTACTTTTCCAGCCTGGCTTTTGAGGATGCCTTGGACCAAGCCCAAACCCAGAATCGGACGCGCCAGATTGGCCGCACGCATCATGCGAACAGACTTCGCTGAGGAGGGAATATAAACTTCCACATTCCGAATACCGGTGCTGTGAAAGGCGGTGGATACGTCGCCCCAAGGAATGGTGACCGCAAATTTGGTGCCGTTTCCAAAATTGATGTCGCGGGTTTTGTACCCCAGGCCCACAGCTTTGATTTCACCATCTGCACGAATTCGTCCGCCCAATTTCATGGCTTCCACTGTGGTTTTAGCCGTGCCAGAGGACAATCCGCTGCGGGAGTCGAAACCCAGGGTCAGGTGGGTGGCGTCGGGCAAGGTTTCCTTCAGGCGTGCCGCCACGCAATCGGTGGGAATCACATCAAAGCCCACGCCTGGGCACAACACAATTTTTGCTTTGCGTGCCTTGGAGCTCAAGCTTTGGGCCAGTTCAAATACGGAAATTTCCCCCGTGATGTCCAGGTAATGCGTTTTATTCTGGATACAGGCAAACATCATGGGTTCAGCGGTTTGAGAAAACGGACCCGCACAGTTCAGCACCAGGTCAACATCCTGCAACCCCTCGAACAACGCTGATTCATCTTGCAAGCCAAAGCTTCGGCTGGGTAAGTTCAATTCAGCTGCCAGGGCTTCAACGGTTGCAGCGTTCCGACCCGCCAGAATGGGGCGCAGGCCGCGTTTGGCCGCCTCTCGAGCGATCAGTTCTCCGGTGTACCCATTGGCACCGTAAATCATCCAGGGCATTTCGTCTCCTAAAGCGAAAATCGCCCCAGTGGCCCCAGGGCGATTCAATGCGTATTGGTCAGTGGATCAGGACTCGAGCTTGGCCTTGACGCGGTCAATGAAGGTGCCCACTTGGGCTTCAAACTCCGATTTCACAATGCCTTCAGCAATGCCTTTCATCAGGCGGGGCACAGGCATTTCAAATTCACCGCTGGACCGGAAAGCAATGGAACAGGCCTTGTCGCCCTTGGCCGTGATCACCCAACCACCAGACACCTGTGCGTTGCCATCTCCAGGTGCGGGGTTCCAGTCGATCTTTGACGCGCCATCATTGGTGTACTTCACGGTGTATTTCACTTGGTGGGATAAACCACCCGCACCAATTTTCTCCATTTCCCAGCGCCACACGCCGTCTTTCAGTTCCACGATTTTGTCGAGCTTGGGGAAGAGTGTGGTGGTGTCGGCCACATTGGCCAGTTGATCGAAGGCTTTTTTTGCCGAACAGGCCACATTGAATGTGCGTTCGATTTTTACGTTCACGTTGACTGCCATTTTCTCCTCTCTGCTTTGTTGTGGTTTGTTCTTGTCGGGGTTATACACCCCGAGCGTTGCTTGAAGTGTATCGGGTTCTCGCCCGCATGGTGAGGGCATTTGCACAACTATTGCACGCCCGGCTGCGGCTTTGCGGGGCACACCTTGGGCCTGACGATTGTTCACATTGCCTCTTTTGCATTGCAAAACCTGTTCGATCGAGGAATTGTATGGTTTTCAGGCGATTGCATCCAAGTGTTTGTTTTTATTGGTGCAACGCAACACAACAACTTGAATGATTTCGAATTGAGCCTCTAGAAAAAAGGCGGTTTTTTTGCTGCAATGAGGTTGACAGTTGTTCACCGAAAGCGCATGTTACGCTCCAGTAACTTTGATGGCATTCAAGGGGATTTACCATGTCAAACGTTCTTTTTGGTCTTTTCGCAGCCGTTGTGCTGGTAGGCCTCGTCTACAGCGGCGCAAGCCTGCTGACCTTCACTGCTGCCGTTGGCGCTGCTGCTTTGGGCTTCTATGCCCTGGGTGGTTTGGGTACGGTTGGCCTCACCATTTTCGCGGTGCTGTATGTGCCTGTGGCGGTGGTGCTCAACGTGCCGGCCCTGCGTCGTGGTGTGTTGACTTCTCCAATTTTCAAGGCATTTTCCAAAGCCTTGCCCGCCATGAGCCAAACCGAAAAGGATGCGCTGGAAGCGGGCGACACCTGGTGGGAAGCCGAAATGTTTGGCGGCAAGCCAGACTGGTCCAAGCTCATGAACGTGAAGTACACCGAGCTGACCGCCGACGAAAAATCGTTCCTTGAGAACGAAACCGAAGAACTCTGCAAAATGCTCGACGACTGGAAGATCACCTTCGAACTGAAGGATCTGCCTCAGGAAGTGTGGGATTTCATGGGCAAGAACAAGTTCTTCGCCATGTTGATTGCCAAAGAGCACGGCGGTTTGGGTTTCTCTCCCTACGCACAAAGCTGTGTGGTGGCCAAAATCGCTACCCGTTCGCTGACTGCCTCCGTGACCGTGATGGTTCCCAACTCCCTGGGCCCAGGCGAACTGATCATGCACTACGGCACGCAAGAGCAGAAAGACTACTGGCTGCCTCGCTTGGTGGATGGCCGGGAAATTCCTTGTTTCGGTTTGACCGGCCCCGAAGTGGGTTCCGATGCCTCCGCTATTCCTGATACTGGTGTTGTGGTTAAGCGCAACATCAACGGCAAAGAAGAGCTGGGCATTATGCTGAACTTCAGCAAGCGCTACATCACCCTGGCTCCTGTGGCCACTGTGGTTGGTTTGGCATTCAAACTGAAAGACCCACAAGGCCTGCTTGGGGATGCCAGCAAAACTGATTACGGCATTACTTGCGCCCTGTTGCCCGCGGACACCGCTGGTGTACAGATTGGTCGCCGCCACTTCCCGGGCGCCGTGTTCATGAACGGCCCGATCATTGGCCGCGATGTGTACATTCCACTGAGCTCCATCATTGGTGGCCGTGAAATGGCCGGCAAGGGATGGCGCATGCTGGTGGAATGTCTGTCGGCCGGCCGTGGCATTTCACTGCCCGCCTTGTCAGCCGCATCCGGGTGGGGCATGTACCTCGCCACTGGTGCCTATGCCCGCATTCGTCGCCAGTTCAAGTTGCCCATTGGCAAATTTGAAGGCGTTCAGGAAGCCACGGGTAAAATTGGTGGCCTGACCTACAAGTTGGAAGCATCCCGTGTGTTGACTGCCACCGCTTGTGCAGAATGTGCACCGTCGGTTGTTACTGCGATGATGAAATACCACATGACCGAAATGATGCGCGAAATCATTCTGCGCTCCATGGACGTACACGGCGGCCGTACCGTCATTCTTGGCCCACGCAACTACCTCGGCCAAGCCTACCAGGCCATGCCGGTGGCAATCACCGTGGAAGGTGCCAACATCATGACGCGTAACCTGATCGTGTTTGGTCAGGGTGCCATTCGCTGTCATCCCTGGGTGTTGAAGGAAATGCAAGCTGCCCAGAACCCCAACAAGGCAGAAGGTCTGCGCGACTTTGACAAGGCATTCTTTGGTCACTTGGGCCACATTTTCAACCGCGCCATGCGTGCCTTGGTACTGGGCTTGACTGGCAACCGCCTGGCCAAGAGCCCTGTGTCTGGCGAAATGGCCGTGTACGCCAAAGCGCTGGAGCGCCGTTCCGCTGCATTGGCTTTCACTGCTGATGTGGCCATGGGTGTGTTGGGTGGCGAACTGAAGCGCCGTGAGCGCCTGTCTTCCCGCCTGGGCGATGTGTTGAGCCACCTGTACATGGCCACAGCCGTGATCAAGTACTACGAGACCAACGGCCGCAACAAGGAAGAACTGGCGCATGCCAAGTGGGCCATTGAAGATTCCATCGCTGAAATCGACAAAGCTTTTGTTGAATTCAACCGCAATTTCCCCGTGAAGGCGATTGGTGGTCTGCTGAACTTCGTGGCATTCCCCTTCGGCATGGGCAAGACCCGCGGTCCTAGCGACACGCTGAACGCTCAAGTGGCCGACCTGATGATGGAACGCAACGTGTTTGCTGAGCGTCTGCTGGACAAGGTATTTGTTGGTGAGGGTTCGTCCGATCCAACCGGCCGTATCCTGGAAGCCGCTGACAAGCTGCTCTCGATTGAGCCCGGCTACAGCAACTTCCTGAAGGCCGTGTCGTCTGGCAAAGTGGTTGGCGAAGGCCTGGAAGCCCAACTGAAAGACGCGGTGGCCAAGAAGCTGATCTCCGCTGAATTGGCTCAAGGTATTCGGGAATATGAGCCCATTCGCTTTGACGCCATCCTCACCGATGACTTCAGCAAGGACTACCTGCGCACCAACGGCCAAATCCCGGATGAAATCATTGAAGCCAAGCCTGTGTCCGAGTACAAGGAAGCTGCTTGATTTAACAAAGGAAGTTTTTTTGCTGCGACTTTGTTGTAGTAAAAACGGCTCAAAAGCCCGGCCTAGGCCGGGCTTTTTTTATGTCTGTTCCCGGGCATTTGCGCTATGCTGATTGCATGGCCCTTTCACTGATACGCGACAAACGCTTCGGCGCTTTTTTCTGGACGCAGTTTCTCGGCGCGTTCAACGACAATCTTTTGAAATTTGCAGTCACCCTGGCGGTGACCTACAACGAGGCGCTGCGCGGCGACTGGTCGGCTGGTTTGCTGGTCAATCTCATCGCGGGTCTGTTCATATTGCCTTTCGTGATCTTCTCGGCAACCAGTGGACAGCTGGCTGACAAATACGACAAAACCAAAGTGATGCGCCTGGCCAAATGGCTAGAGCCGTTCATCGTGCTCATCACAGGCCTTGGCTTTGTTCTGAATTCGGTGGAATTGCTGGTCACTGCGGTGTTTCTATTGGGGTCGCAGGCCGCCTTCTTTGGGCCCGCTAAATATGCCTATTTGCCAGACCAACTCAAGCCGCATGAATTGGTGATGGCCAATGCTGTGGTCGAATCCGCAACATTCATGGCCATCCTGCTGGGCACCATCGCCGCAGGTGGTTTAATGAGTGCAGATGCCGGTCACACCGTGGTGTATGTGGTGTGCGGTTTTGGTTTGTTGGTGGCGCTGGCTGGTGTATGGTCAGCCCATCGCATGCCGCTCACACCCTCTCATTCAGCCGGTCTAATCGTGAACTGGAACGTGGTGTCTGAAACTTGGCGCAATGTGCGTTTTGCCACCCAGCTCTCGGCGGTTTGGCCGTCTTTGTTGGGTATTTCCTGGCTGTGGTTTGTCGGGGCCACTTACCTTACGCAATTTCCGTTGTTGACCAAAACCGTGTTCAATGCCAGTGCCGGTGTGGCCACTGTCTTGCTGTTTTCGTTCACGGTGGGCTTGGGTATCGGTGCGTTTTGGTGCGAGCGTTTGTCCCACAAGCGAATTGAAATGGGCCTGGTTCTGGTCGGGTTGGTGGTGATGGTGTTTTCCGGCTTGCTGTTGCATGGGGTTCTCATCAACTATCCGTCTGTTGGCAGTCAGCAAGGTGTGCTGCTGTTTTTCTCGCAAGTTCGTAACATCGGGATTCTTCTGCTGTTTGTAGCCATCAGTGCTGGGGTCGGCTTGTACAGCGTGCCCCTGTATTCCACCATGCAAGCCTTGGCACCCAAAGAGGCCCGCTCGCGAGTGGTGTCTGCCAACAACATCGTCAATTCATTTTTCATGGTTGTTTCTGCTGGCTTCGCCATCGCGATTTTGATGGGTACGCAAGGCCAGGTGGTGTGGGTGTTTTCAGCGGTCACGGCGCTTAATGCGGTTGCGCTTGGTTTGTGGTGGTTCAAGCAACCGTACGTGGTGCTGCGCGCTGCGCTGTTGTTCAAGGTCCAGCGCCGCCATTTGCCACAACTGGCCGATGTCGATCACCTGGGCGAACCGGGTGGGCACCTGATCGTGTTTCCAACCTTGTTGCATGAAAACCATCTGCACCGCATGGCCGGCCTTCCGCTGGAAATGACCGTCGTTTTGTCAGGGCGCCTGAAGTCCAGTCGTTTTGTGGCCTGGATGCGAAAACACCGGTTTATCCTTGAATTTACCAAATTGTCGGAAGTGGATGCCCAAAAGGAACTGATTCGCCAGATTGCTGCGCACATGCAAGAGGAACGCTCGATTGCCATCGACAAACCCATGTACGAACTCTTGCGCCGACAATATCGGCTGGATGACATGCCTGCTGTGTTGGCCAAAAAAGGGGTCAGCATGGGCATTCTAGAATTTCAAGAAGAATTGAAGAATGAGCATGCAATTTCCCAGCCGATTTGGCGTCTAAGTAAACGAATGCTCCAACCCGCTCAAGGGATGTGAGCAAGCGATTGATAAGGGGATAGTGAACCTGAAAGAATTAATCCGCGATGAAGGGCGAACGCTGTTTGAGGCACCAAAACAGCGCATGGGCAAACTGGCAAGGTGGCCTGCTTTTTGCAACTTGATCGGCAGATGGGAATGTTGGATTTGAGCGCGAAATGAAATCGTGCGCAGGTCAGATTGTGCGTAAGCACGAGCGGTGAAAGCGAGTTGTGCAGGAGGGAACCATGAACACTGAGCTTGACAAACCAACTGTGAATTCCGGCGGTGAAGACCTATTTGGTCAGTTCCAGTCCCGATATTCATCCCTTCAACAAACCGAGATGAGCCTTGAGGAGTATCTCGAACTGTGCAAGGTCGAACCCATGACCTATGCCAGCGCTGCCGAACGCATGCTGCATGCCATCGGTCAGCCCGAGGTCATCGACACCCGAAACGACCCTCGACTCTCTCGTCTGTTTGCCAATCGGGTACTTCGCCGGTATCCCTCCTTCAAAGAGTTCTATGGCATGGAGGAGGTGATTGAAAACATCGTGGCTTACTTCCGTCACGCCGCGCAAGGCTTGGAGGAACGTAAACAGGTGCTTTACCTGCTGGGGCCTGTGGGCAGTGCCAAATCATCGCTGGCGGAGCGGCTGAAAGCCCTGATGGAGCAAATGCCCATTTATGCACTCAAAGGTTCGCCAGTGAATGAAAGCCCATTGGGGCTGTTTGATCCAGCCCAGTTCGGCTCATCCCTGGAAGACAAATATGGCATTCCCAAACGGTACCTGACGGGCATCGCCAGTCCTTGGGCCACCAAACGGATGAAAGAGTTTGGCGGTGATCTGCGCAAGTTTCGTGTGGTTCGCCTGATGCCATCGACGCTTAACCAAGTGGCGATCGCCAAAACCGAACCAGGCGATGAAAATAACCAGGACATTTCCGCCTTGGTGGGCAAGGTCGACATTCGCATGTTGAACCAGTTCAGCCAGGACGATCCCGATGCCTACAGCTTTTCAGGTGGTCTGTGTCTGGCCAACCAGGGGCTGCTCGAATTTGTGGAAATGTTCAAGGCACCCATCAAGATGTTGCACCCCTTACTTACCGCAACGCAGGAACGCAATTTCAAGGGCACGGAGGGCTTCGGCTCCATTCCGTTTGACGGCATTATCCTGGCGCACAGCAATGAGTCTGAATGGCAGCAGTTCCGCAACAACAAGACCAACGAAGCCTTCCTGGACCGGGTGTATATCGTCAAGGTGCCGTATTGCCTGCGCGTGTCCGAAGAAGTCAAGATTTATGAAAAGTTGTTGGAGCATTCATCGCTCAAAAAAGCACCTTGCGCACCCGGCACATTGAACATGATGGCTCAGTTCAGTGTGCTGACGCGGCTGAAGGAACCCGCCAACAGCAACCTGTATAGCAAAATGCGCGTGTACGACGGTGAGAATCTGAAAGACGTCGACCCACATGCCAAGCCTTTGCAGGAATATCGTGATGCAGCCGGTCCGGATGAGGGTATGCAGGGCTCGTCCACCCGTTGGGCTTACAAAGTGTTGTCCAAGGTATTTAACTTTGATCACCATGAAATTGCCGCCAACCCGGTACACCTGCTGTACGTGCTGGAGCAGCAAGTGATCAAGGACAACCTGCCAGAAGAACAAACCCGGAAATACCTGGACTTTGTAAAGAGTTACCTCACACCCAAATACGCCGAGTTTGTGGCCAAGGAAATTCAAACGGCCTACCTGGAGAGCTACAGCGAGTACGGTCAAAACCTGTTCGAGCGTTATATCCAGTTTGCCGACAAGTGGATTCAGAACGAAGAGTTCCGCGACCCGGCCACCGGTCAAATTTATGACCGCGAATCGCTGAACGAAGAGCTTAACCGGATTGAAAAGCCTGCAGGCATTGCCAACCCGAAAGACTTCCGCAACGAGGTGGTGAACTTTGTGTTGCGTGCCCAAGCCAGCAATGCGGGTGTAATGCCCTCTTGGACCAGCTACGAAAAGCTGCGTGAAGTGATTGAACGCAGCATGTTCAGCAAAACCGAGGACTTGCTGCCAGTCATTTCCTTTGACGCAAAAGGCTCCAAGGAAAATCAGGACAAGCATGACAACTTTGTGGACCGCATGGTCACCAAGGGTTACACCGAGAAGCAAGTGCGCTTGCTGGTCGAATGGCATTTGCGGGTGAAGAAAGCGTCGTAAGGATTCACGACATGGGCGATTCAACCATCATTGATCGCAGGCTGAATGGCAAGCATCGAAGCTTGCCGAATCGGGAACGGTTCATTCGTCGCTACAAGTCACAGCTGAAAAAGGCGGTGTCGGATGTGGCGGGCGAGTCGTCCATCTCCGATGTCAGCGGCGATGGTAAGGTCAAGGTTCGTATTCCAACACGCGAGGTGTCTGAGCCCACCTTTGTGTATGGGCAGGGGGGCGATACCGAACGTGTGGTACCGGGTAACCGGGACTTTGTGCCCGGTGATCACATTCCGCGTCCGCAGGGTGGCGGGCAAGGGCAGGGTGGTAACGACCCCGGGGAAGGCAGTGGAGAAGATGCTTTCACTTTTGTGTTGTCGCGTGAGGAATTTTTAAACCTCTACTTTGACGACCTTGAGTTACCCGAGTTGCTCAAGCGTGAAATTTCCTCTGTCAAACGCTTCAAAAGCCGCAATGCAGGTTACACCCGCTCGGGCGCACCAACCGCCTTGTCGGTCATTCGAACCATGAAGGCTTCGCTAATGCGGCGTGTGGCACTAGAGCCTCGTGAAGAAGATGAAGAGGACGACGGTCAGCACGATCAACTCGATCTGGATTTGCCAGACCCGTCCAAGCGGCCATATGTGCCGTTTCTGGATGAAGTGGATTTGCGGTTTCGCCATCGCGTGGTGTATCCCGAACCCTCCACCAATGCGGTCATGTTTTGCTTGATGGACGTCTCCGCCTCCATGGATGAAGCCAAGAAGGATTTGGCAAAGCGTTTTTACACCTTGCTGTATTTGTTTTTGACGCGCAAATATGAGGAGGTGAAGTTGGTGTTTATTCGGCACACCGATGAAGCCGAAGAGGTGACTGAAGAAGATTTCTTCTACGGTAAAAAAAGTGGCGGAACCGAGATTTTGCCCGCCATGCAGTTGGTGCATGACATCATCGAGAAGCGATACCACGGCAGCGCCTGGAACGTGTACGTCGCCCAGGCTTCCGATGGCGATGCCACCTCGCGGGACGCCAAACGCAGTACCGATTACCTCATCCAACACATCATGCCCCATGTGCGTTACTACGCCTACGTAGAAACCATGCCCACACCGATGTTTGGCATGGCGCGCGCCTCCGATTTGTGGGAGAGTTTCGAAGCCGTTGAAGAACAGTGTGCAGGGCACTTCGCCATGCGCAAGCTGTTCAACCGTCGCGACATTTATCCAGTGTTTCGCGGATTGTTTGAAAAAAAAGAGACGGCATTCGGCCGTTGAGCGTTGGGAGGGAAAGCCATGGGCAAGCGCCTGGATTCCGCTGGCAATGAATGGACATTCGAATTGCTTCGCGACATCGACGAGGCCGTGCATGACATCGCCGCCAATACCTACAAGCTGGATACTTACCCCAACCAGATTGAGGTCATCAGCGCCGAGCAAATGCTGGATGCCTATTCCAGCGGTGCCATGCCTGTAATGTACCCGCACTGGAGTTATGGCAAATCCTTTTCGGTCAACGAGCATCTGTACGAGACAGGCCAGCAGAATCTGGCCTATGAAGTGGTCATCAACAGCAATCCCTGCATTTCTTACCTCATGGAAGAAAACACCATGACCATGCAGACCCTGGTGATTGCGCATGCTTGCTATGGTCACAACTCGTTTTTCAAGGGCAATTACCTCTTTCGTCAGTGGACGCAGGCCGACGCCATCATCGACTACCTGGTGTTTGCCAAAAAGTACGTGATGGAGTGCGAGGAGAAATACGGTTTCGATGCGGTGGAGGAAGTGTTGGATGCCGCCCATGCCATTCAGCATTTTGGCGTGGACCGCTACAAACGCCGTTTTGAATCGGAAGCGTCAGTAAGGGCCCGGCGGGATGATCTCGCCGAGGAAAAGCGCAGGCAGTACGATGAAATCATGGCCAAAGTCTCGCCGGTGGAGGCGGCCAAGATTGAGCGCAAGCAAGACAACTACCCGCCAGAGCCCGTGGAAAACCTGCTTTACTTTATCGAAAAAGAGGCGCCCAAATTGCGGGATTGGGAGCGTGAACTGGTTCGGATTGTTCGCAAAATGTCCCAATATTTTTATCCCCAGGGGCAGACCAAGGTGATGAACGAAGGTTGGGCCAGTTTTTGGCACTACACCCTGCTCAATACGCTCTACGATCGAAAGCAAGTGTCCGACGGGTTTATGTTGGAGTTCCTGACCTCGCACACCAATGTGGTGTTTCAACCCGATTCACGGGATGGTCGTTACCGTGCACTGAACCCCTACGCCTTGGGCTTTGCCATGTTTGCGGACATTCGCCGCTTGTGTGAAAAGCCCACCGATGAGGATCGTGCCTGGTTTCCCGAGTTGGCCGGCACAGGCGATTGGCTGAAAGCCATTGACTTTGCCATGCGCAACTTCAAGGACGAATCATTCATCCGGCAGTTTTTGTCTCCCAAAGTGATTCGTGATTTCCGTTTGTTCGCAATTGCGGACCACGTCAATGAGAGCGACCTGGTCATTGACAGCATTCACAACGACGAGGGCTATCGCCGCATTCGGACCCTGTTGGCCGATCAATATTCCCGTGAAAGCACAGTGCCCGACATTCAGGTCACATCGTATGCACGGATGACAGACCGCTCCTTGACCCTGAGTCATATGAGTCGACGTGGGCGACCACTGAACGATGGCGAAGCTGAAAAAACCCTAGCCCATGTGGAACGTCTCTGGGGCTTCCCGGTTCATCTGGAAACCCTTGATGTTCATTGACACCCGGATTGCAGCGGCGGCAAAGCTCGATTTGTCGGGTTCTGTTGCCCCCGATGAATTGCCACTTCCCCCCATGCCTGCAGACATCTGGGCAAAGGCCGATGTATTGCGTTCCCATTTTCATGCGCGTGCCCGCCAGTTCTTTGATTGCGAATCGGTGTTGGCCGTCACTGGCATTGAAAGTGGTATTTCGGGTTTGGCGCGTTTGTTCCAAACCTGGTATGGCAGCATGCGCATCGTGTTGGCCGAGCCCAGTTTTGATCAATGGGACAAGCGCTTCCGACGGGCCAGTCACATCGTGCTGGATTGGCCCGTGGACATGATTCTGGAGGGAGACATTCCAGAGTGCGATGTTTTGATCCTTGCTCGCCCGGTCAATCCAACCTGCGAATTGATCTCGATTGAGCGCGTCAAGGCCCTGGCGCATCAATTGCGCCAACAGGGCGGTTGGCTCATTCTGGATGAGGCTTATCTGGATTGGACCGATGAGCCCAGCTATGCGGCTTGGATTGATGACTGTCCGGCCATTGTGCTGCGCTCGGTGGCCCCGTTCTCTGGTCTGCAGGGCGCTAACCTGGCTTTTGTGTGTGCGCCCAAGGCGGTTTGTTCCGCTTTGCTCAATGAGGTGGGCACACAGGCGGTGTCAGCGCCTCAGTGGTGGCTGGCGTTGCAGTTTTTTGAGGCAGCGGGCTGGCGGGTGGAGCAACGCGCGCGGTTGCGTGAGGCCGTTGGGCGATTGGAACGATTGTGGTCCACCACACTCGGGGTTGAGGACGATCTGTACAAGGGAGGCTACTTCGTGGCATTTCGGCATGTCGACACCGAAACCTGGGCGCATCAGCTGGAGCGATTGGGAATTCTGGTTCGAACCTACCCAACCGAGCAGGGTGTGTTGATTCGTTGTGGTGTACCGAAAACCGAGGCGGATTGGTTGCGTCTGGAGTTGGCCTTGCGCAGCCTGAGGAAACAACTCAAGGTAAAGGGGGGTGGTTGAACGATGCGGCTGTTGGGTGACTACACACGTGTGGCCTCTTCAACGCCCCGTGCGCGGGCCTTGGTGCTCACCAGCCGTGTGTTGCAAAGTCTGTCTTGCGCAAATTGGCCCTGTGGATCAAACCAGGAATAGATAAAACCCAGGCCACTGAGCGACAAAGGCCAGCAGATCAAGTACCGAAACAGAGCCTGTCCCCAACCGACCGCAGTGCCCTCGGCATTCACCAACTTGATGTGCCAGGTTTTCATGGCCAAGGTCTGGCCACCGTGCCGCCAAAACCAGACAAAATACAGTCCGATGACAAAAAACAGCCACGCCTGCCGTTGATGGCGAAGGTACAGCGCATGTTTGCTCTGGGTGAGTGTGTCGAAGAAATAGCCAGCGATAAACACCACACCGAACAGCAGCATGGTTTCGTAGAGCATGCAGGCTAGGCGCCGCTTACGACTGGGCGATATCAGACCATGGTCTAAAATGCGGATATTCATGGTTGTGGTTTAGCGGCCACGGCCGCGGGGGCGTTCCTGATAGCCCTCCCGCTCTTCCGGTCGAAGGGTTTGGTAGCTGTTCCAGCTTGAATTCTTCTCGCCTTGCTGTTTTTCTTGCAGGGCTTTGTAGTTGGCGCGTGCAGCGGCCTTTTCTTGTGGACTGAGCTCGCGCCAGGTACTAACGCGTTCACGCATCATGTTTTGCCGCTCTGGGGCCTCATTCTCGTACTTTTTCCCCACATGCAGCCAACGCTCTTGTTGAGCGGGTGTCATGTTATTCCAATCGTTGCGCATGGGTTCCAACAGTTCCTGCTGCTTCGGACTGAGCTGATTCCACGGTGTTTTTGCAAATACATCCGTGGTTTGTACCCCGAGGATGAACAGCAGGCCCGCCGTCAAGCTCCAGTGTTTCAAACGGATGACTGTGTGGTTCATGGTGAACTGGCTCCGATTCAAATGGCAGCCTGGCCCTCTGGGGCCAGTTTCTGAATCCATTCATCAATGGCGTCATCGGGCGGTAACTGGCCTTCTTTGGGTTGTTTCGTGGTGAAGTTCACAAAACCAGAATCCAGGTACGCGTCTGGTGGCAAGTCATCCGACAAAATGGCAGCGTCCAGATCCGCTGTTTCGGTGACCTTGGCGTTGTATGTGTCTGTCCCATATTTCACGACGCCCACCACGGAAACGGCAACAAAGGCAGCGCTGAGCGCCAGCGACAGTGCAGGGCGGTTGAACCAGCCTGACAATGTTTCGAAGAAGCCCGTCAAACCCCCGGTGGGCAGAGCCTTCATCACTGGCGATGATTTCTGGGCGTTTTGGGCCGATTTCAGCGCATGCGTCTGCAATGCTTTGGCGATTGAATCGTCCAGGCGTGACTGCACGTTGGACGGCAGTGATTTAACCGATTCGTCCAACATCCGCTTAATGATTGCTGCGGTAAGCCGTTCCTCGTTCATGACCTAAACCCTTGCTGTTTGAGCACAGCCGCCAACGCCTTCGTGGCCCGAGAGCAGTGAGTTTTCACGCTGCCCTCCGAGCATCCCATGATCTTTGCGGTCTCCGCCAAGTCCATCTCCTCCCAATAACGCAGCAGAAAGGCCTGACGTTGACGTTCCGGCAGGTTTTCAATGGCCTCCTGAATGGCCGCCATGTTTTGTTGTGTTTCCACTTCAGACTGAGCGCTGTCGTGCTGAGAGTCGTCTTGCGCTAGAAGGTTCTCCAGCACATCGTATTCTTCCTCTTCAGCTTTCTGGAAGCTTGAAAAGAGGGTGGTCCAGGTGTTTCTGACCTTCTGGCGCCGGTGATGGTCAAGAATCGTGTTTTGCAGGATGCGGGTGAACAACATCGGCAATTCCTCGGCCGGTTTGTCTCCGTATTTTTCCGACAGCTTCATCATGCTGTCTTGCACCAGGTCCAGTGCGCTTTCTTCATTCTTGACGGCGAACATGGCCTGTCGGAACGCCCTGGGCGTGACTTCCCGCAGAAATTCTTCAAGTTCTCTCGTGCTGGCCATGGTGTTCTGTCGCGTCTCGAGTGTGAAGAATCCGAAAGGGTGAGCGGGGTGGGACCAAGGTCCCAGCTTGTTTTAAATTGCCTAGGATGATAGCAAAGCAGCGGGCAAAATTCTTGACCGAAGGACGGTTAACCGCTACCATCGCGTTCTACCCTAATTTTGTCCTAGTCATCCAGCATACCCTTGTTGTTTTGGCGAAAGACGCGCTAGGGCGCTGAAACCGTGTTTCAGAAGCCCATGGCCAACCTGCCCGACATAATCGGGTCGAGATCGCCAGCGCTTTGCGACATGTCCACACCCACAAGGTTGTTCATCTCCCCAAAGCCTGTGCCCCACGGCAATGCGATCCAGGACGGCATCCGACCAATGTCCCGTGGATTTTGTCAGGATTTGAAAAAATGGAATATACCGGCGCGGAAATCGTTGTCAAATGTTTAGAAGAAGAAGGTGTCAAGCATGTTTTTGGCTACCCCGGTGGTGCCGTGCTGTACATCTACGATGCCATTTTCAAGCAAGATGGTTTTGAGCACATCCTCGTGCGTCATGAGCAAGCCGCTGTTCATGCAGCCGATGCTTACTCTCGCTCAAGCAACAAAGTTGGCGTGTGTCTGGTGACATCGGGCCCCGGCCTGACCAATGCGGTCACCGGCATTGCCACAGCCTACATGGACTCCATCCCGATGGTGATCCTGTCCGGCCAGGTGCCGACGCACGCCATTGGTCAAGATGCTTTTCAGGAATGCGACACCGTGGGCATTACCCGCCCCTGCGTGAAGCATAACTTCCTGGTGAAAGATGTCAAAGACCTTGCACGCGTGATGAAAGAGGCGTTTTACATCGCCCGCACCGGCCGCCCCGGCCCCGTGCTGGTGGACATTCCCAAGGACATCACCATCCACAAAACCACGTTTGATTACAGTGAGCCGGTGAAAATGCGCTCCTACAATCCAGTGGTTAAGGGTCATCAGGGGCAAATCAAAAAAGCGGTTCAGATGATCCTGGACGCCGAGCGCCCCATGATTTACACCGGCGGTGGTGTGGTGTTGGGTGATGCGTCCCCCGAGCTGCACCGATTGGTGGAATGGGTGGGTGCGCCCGTGACCAACACCCTGATGGGTTTGGGTGCCTTCAAGGCCACTGACAAAAAGTTTGTCGGCATGCCCGGCATGCATGGCACCTATGAAGCCAACATGGCCATGCAAAACTGCGACGTGCTGATTGCCATCGGCGCGCGTTTTGATGACCGTGTGATCGGTAATCCCAAGGATTTTGCGTCCATTCCTCGCAAAATCATTCACATCGATATTGATCCCTCCTCCATTTCCAAGCGCGTCAAGGTGGATGTACCCATTGTGGGCAACATCAAAGACGTGTTGGTTGACCTTCTGCAACTGCTGGATGAAAGCGGCCGCCGCGTCGACCAGGGCAAGCTTCAGGGTTGGTGGGCACAGGTTGAAAAGTGGCGCGAACGCAAGTGCTTGGGCTACGCCAATTCTGACGAAGTCATCAAGCCGCAGTTTGTGGTTGAAAAACTGTGGGAAGTCACGGGTGGTGATGCCTTCATCACTTCAGATGTGGGGCAGCATCAAATGTGGGCGGCCCAGTACTACAAGTTTGACAAACCCCGTCGCTGGATCAATTCCGGTGGCTTGGGTACCATGGGCGTCGGCCTGCCGTATGCCATGGGGGTTCAAATGGCCAACCCCGACGCGCTGGTGGCCTGTATCACGGGTGAGGCATCCATCCAGATGAACATCCAGGAACTGTCGACCTGTTTCCAGTACCACTTCACACCCAAGATTTGTAACCTGAACAACCGTTACCTGGGCATGGTTCGTCAGTGGCAGCAGCTGGATTACGGTTCCCGCTATTCCGAGAGCTACATGGACGCCTTGCCCGATTTCGTCAAACTGGTGGAAGCCTACGGCCATGTGGGCATGCAGATCACCAAACCCGCCGATGTGGAGCCCGCGCTGCGGGAGGCCTTTGGCAAGTACAAGGACCGCCTGGTGTTCATGGACTTCATCACCGACCGCACGGAAAACGTGTGGCCCATGGTGAAGGCCGGCAAAGGGCTGACCGAAATGCTGCTGGGTTCAGAGGAGCTGTAATCACATGGAAAACGCAAATATGAGACACATCATTTCCGTTCTCCTGGAGAACGAACCGGGCGCATTGTCCCGTGTGGTGGGCCTGTTCTCGGCCCGTGGTTACAACATTGAGACGTTGACTGTGGCCCCCACGGAAGACGAAACCCTGTCGCGCATGACCATCGTGACGGTGGGCTCCGATGACATCATCGAGCAGATCACCAAACACCTCAACCGCTTGATTGAAGTGGTAAAAGTGGTGGACCTGACCGACGGCCCGCACATCGAACGCGAGCTGATGCTGGTAAAATTGCGCGCAGTTGGCAAAGAGCGGGAAGAGATTAAGCGCACCGCTGATATCTTCCGCGGCCGCATCATTGATGTGACCGAGAAAAGCTACACCATCGAACTGACTGGCAACAAGTCGAAACTGGATGCATTCCTGGACGCGATTGACCGCACCGCCATTCTGGAGACTGTCCGTACCGGCAGCTCCGGCATTGGCCGCGGAGAACGCATTCTCCGCGTGTAATCCGCAAGCCATTAACCTCACATTGACGCAAGGAAACTGACATGAAAGTGTATTACGACAAAGATGCGGATCTGTCCCTGATCCAGAAGAAGAAAGTGTCCATCATCGGCTACGGCTCACAGGGCCATGCCCACGCACAAAACCTGCGTGACTCGGGTGTGGACGTGGTGGTTGGCCTGCGCAAAGGTGGTGCTTCCTGGTCCAAAGCCGAAGGCGCCGGCCTGAAAGTGAAGGAAGTGGCCGATGCCGTTCGCGAAGCCGACGTGGTCATGATCCTGTTGCCCGACGAGAACATTCCTGATGTGTACAACAAGGAAGTGGCCCCCAACATCAAGCCCGGTGCGGCTTTGGCGTTTGCCCACGGCTTTAACGTGCATTACAACCAAGTGGTACCCCGCGCTGACATCGACGTCATCATGATCGCCCCCAAAGGCCCAGGCCACACCGTGCGTTCCGAATACCTCAAAGGTGGTGGCGTTCCTTCCCTGATCGCGATTTATCAGGACAAGTCAGGCTCTGCCAAAGACGTGGCGCTGGCCTACGCTGCCGCCAACGGTGGCACCAAAGGTGGCGTGATCGAGACCAACTTCCGTGAAGAAACCGAAACCGACCTGTTCGGTGAGCAAGCCGTTCTGTGCGGTGGCGCCGTTGAACTGGTGAAGGCCGGTTTTGAAACCCTGGTCGAAGCCGGTTACGCACCTGAAATGGCCTACTTCGAGTGTCTGCACGAACTGAAACTGATCGTGGACCTGATGTACGAAGGCGGTATTGCTAACATGAACTACTCCATTTCCAACAATGCGGAATATGGTGAGTACGTGACCGGCCAGCGTGTGATTGCCGACCAGGCTCGTGCTGCCATGAAGGAATGTCTGACCAACATCCAGAACGGTGAATACGCCAAGCGTTTCATCCTGGAAGGTCGTACCAACTACCCGGAAATGACCGCCCGTCGCCGTTTGAACGCAGCACACCCCATTGAAGTGGTGGGTGCACAGTTGCGCGCCATGATGCCTTGGATCTCCAAGAACAAGTTGGTTGATCAGTCCAAGAACTGATCGTGCTTTGCCAGACCAATTTTGGTCTGACTTTGACTGAACCCCAACCATCAAATGGTTGGGGTTTTTTTATGGATTGGGCAGTCAGCCTTGAGCTAGAGACAATCAGGTGCCTACCCACTTGGATAGCCCTTTGATGGCATCCATTTTTTCGGCTTTCACACCCAATAGTGCATGGTAAAAAGGCAGTTGAGACTTGCTACCTGGTACACCCGTATTCAGCGTTTGAATGTGGCGGTCGCCTCCGTCGGCAAACAGGGTTGAGTAATTCTGGCGTTCGAGTTCCGAACGCTGTGCATCGGGCTGGCGAAATTGCCCTGTGCCATGGAAATGTGCGTAAAAGTCCCGAATTTCGACATTCAATTGACCCGTGCGGTCCTTGCCACTTTTGCAATTGTAGGCTGGCACTGCGCCACACTCATGGGCCAAGGCGAGCAGACGCACTGGCAGTTTGTAGGGCTCTTTGCCCACACTGTGGTGACGATGGTTGCGCGTGATACTTCGAATTTGTTCACTCAAAGTGGTAATCATCGCCATTTTTTGGTGCACCACCCGCTGCTGGGCGGTGGTGTCGCCTCCCTCTCGTTCTGTAGACTTCAAGTCACTAAGTTGCTGGGCATATTCGGCCAAGCGAGCCCCAGCCAGGCCGCTGAAGGCTTTGTCTGGGTGGCCAATGAGGGCAGTAATCGCTGCTTGGTTCATGCCATCAGAAAAACGCCAAATTCCGGTCATGTGCGCTCCCAGTCCCAAGGCGAACCCATTGACTGGCACGTTAAACGGCAAAAAGCGTGGAGCAACTTGGACCTTGCGGGGGTGTCCTTGAGGGTCGGTGATCCGCAATATGAGCGGGGCTTTGTTATGCAGGCTCTGATTGTGCATTAACTCCATCGCGTTGAAGGCAGCTGTTTGATGCTCAATCATAGATTTTTCCTTGCCCACGGGGGTAAGTAAATTCACGGACACGATGGGTAACTCAATCACCTCCAATCCGGCCAATTGGCGTTCATTCAACGGTCTGCGAGCCATCTGATCCACCAGGCAGGCTTTAACAAATTCCCAGGTGCGCTGCTGGTTGGCCCGGATACGTTCTGCACCGTTGAGTCCATAGGCATCGTGAACACCATGGCGAATGCCTGAAAACAGGGGAGGCTGACCTGTTTGTTGTCTATTTTCAGCATTAAATTGTGTTTGCCAAAGGTTCACGGCATGCCGGGCTTCCTGCGTGCTGTAACTGCAAACCCCCTGAATGCCTGACGCCTCGTAGGCCCGTTTTAGGCCCCCCGACAGCTGGGAAGCTGGAGTCATGGTGCTCAAAAACTCTGCAGTTTTATGCTGTGCTGTGGAGGCCTGAAACGAGAGGGTATTTCGAAGATGAGTGGTGCTCCAGTTGCTTCGGTTCAAGATGTCGATGTAATGATTGAAGATCAATTTATCCAGGGTTTTCAGATCGAGCACGCCATCCAGGAATCGGCTAGCCCGCAGCGCGCCATGTATGTACGCCGCGAGACCTTTGCGAATGTGCACATGTTGCATGTTCTGTGGCAGTGCTTGGCCGTTTTTCCCTGCTTTGTATAGGCTGCGCAATTCGAGCCAATATCGAATACCGCTCAAACTGAGCGAGGTGGCTTTCTTTTTACCACCGATGATCTCGCGGATTTCAGAGGGCTGACCACTGGATCGCTCCAGCTGAGAATTGTTGGTTTGCTCCAGCGCTTGGTTCAGTTGTGCGGCCAAGGATGGCAACGGGCTATTGCGGCCCTTTCCGATAGACAGTTTGCTCAGCTGTTTGATCAGACTTGTCGATGCCTCCAGGTGCAACGTCTTGAAATCGATCGCATTTTTATTGGATATCCCTGAGTCGACGGAGCTTGTTCGACTGATGGATGAGGACGATATTGAGGTTGGACCTGCCGGACGGAAGTGTTTCAGCAGACCCTGCGCGATGTTCGCAACGGTTTGGACGCATTGTGTGGGCAAGGTCTGGGTTTTGGATGAAGCCGTCGCCAGTAGGATGGCTAAACGGTTGATTGATTGTGCGCGGGGGGCGTTCATGGACAATGGGTATTCGCGGGAACTGTTGAAATGAATGCTGATGTCCCTCAACCATGCTGCTGGGGCCTGAGCACATATGCGAACAAAATATCCAATGAGTGCGTGATATCTGGAGAATGGTTCCTCATCTACCCCGTGATCCGCCAGCTTCTAGAGCACACCTTTCAGATTCTTATCGGCGAATTCGCACAAAAATACCCCGCACGGGTGTGTTTTGCTTTATAAAATCGTCTTCAACACCATTCACAATAAATAACGATGAACTATCCCCACCCGATTATTGCCCGTGAGGGTTGGCCATTTCTCGCCATCGTCGGCATTCTTGCCTTGGCGCTTCAATCGTTCGGCTTGAGCTTCCTGTCCCTGTTGGCATGGATTCTTTTCGTATTTGTTCTCCAGTTTTTCCGGGATCCTCCTCGTTATATTCCCAGTCAAAAAAATGCCGTGGTATCGCCGGCAGACGGTCGCATCGTGGCTGTTGAGCGCACAGATGATCCTTATGCACAGCGTGAGGCCTTGAAGATTTCCGTGTTCATGAATGTGTTCAATGTGCATTCCAACAGGATCCCGATTGGTGGCGAAATCAAGACCGTGGATTACTTTCCCGGCTTGTTCGTGAATGCAGACCTGGACAAAGCCAGCACACAAAATGAGCGCAACGCGGTGGTCATCCACACCGATAGCGGTGCAACTGTCACTGCCGTGCAAGTCGCTGGGCTGATTGCACGTCGTATTCTTTGCTATGTGAAGCCAGCCGACACGGTGGAAAAAGGTCAGCGCTACGGCTTTATTCGATTCGGATCTCGCGTGGATGTGTACCTGCCGGTTGATTGTGTGCCCAAGGTCGCGATTGGCGACAAGGTGTCTGCGTCATCCACCATTCTCGCTGAGTTGGTGTCCTGAACCGTATGCGATTCAAGCGCAACAAAAACCGTTTCGGGGCCCCCCGGCGCACCATTGCCAGTGCGGTTCGTCCAGCAGGTCAGCCTCACAAAGGGGTGTACCTGCTGCCCAACCTGTTTACCACCGCGGCCCTGTTTTGCGGGTTTTACGGCATTGTGCAGGCCATGGGGCAGCAGTTCACCACGGCGGCTGTGGCCATTTTTGCAGCCATGGTGCTGGACAGTCTGGATGGCCGGGTGGCCCGCATGACGAACACCCAAAGCGCATTTGGTGCTGAATACGACAGTTTGGCCGACATGGTGTCGTTTGGTGCTGCACCGGCCCTCATTGTTTATGAATGGGCGCTGCATGGCATGGGCAAGCTGGGTTGGGTTGCGGCGTTTGTGTATGTTGCCGGCGCAGCATTGCGTTTGGCGCGGTTCAACACCAATGCAGCCAAAGTTGACAAGGCTTGGTTTCAAGGTTTGCCCAGCCCTGCTGCAGCGGCTTTGGTCACTGGTTTTGTCTGGGTGATGGACGACGTCAAGATGGCGGGTGCCGAGTTGGACTGGCTGGCATGGACCATCACCTTTTACGCGGGTGTGACCATGGTGTCGTCGGTGCCGTTTTTCAGTGGCAAAGACTTTCATTTCCGCAAGAGCGTGCCATTTCTGGTGTTGGCGCTGATCCCGCTGGCTTTTGCACTGGCCTCCCAGGATCCGCCCAAGGTGCTGTTTGGCGTGTTTGTACTGTACGGCTTGTCAGGTTATGTGGTCTACGTGGTTCGCCGTTTGAAAGGGCAGGGCTTGAAAGGCCTGGACATTGAGGAAGACAAGCACTTCTAAGATGTGCCCGGGTTGGCATTTCCGCTGGCCCGGGCTACCACTTCGTGAAAACCCGTAATTCCCCTTTTTCGCCACAAAAAAACACCTGAACCTAAAAAGAGGTTTAGGGGCGTTTCTCTAATCTGATATTCTCTCAAATACTCTGAAAACATCAGTGATGGTGTTTTTTGCTATCCAAACCCGGGCAGGAGCCCATGGAATGGACGGGGAGTGCGGTGTATGTACCCACGTGTGTAGGGATTCGGTCCGAACAGCGGTCGCTGCGGTCGAGTCCGAACCCCACATCTTGAACGAGAAACTCGGAGAAAGGTGAAGCGCAAATGATGCGACAATCTAGACAAAATTCGTACCTGTTCGGCGGCAATGCGCCCTATGTCGAAGAGATGTACGAGGCCTACCTGGACAACCCAGGTTCGGTTCCTGAAAAATGGCGCGCGTATTTTGACCAACTGCAAATGGTCCCCTCGTCTCACGGCGATGTGAACGAACGAGACGTCGCCCACGCACCGGTTATCGAATCCTTTGCGCAGCGGGCCAAAAAAGGCTTCATCCAACCGCAAATCCAGTCTGCAGACCTAGAGGTTGCCAAAAAGCAGGTTCACGTCCAATCGATCGTGGCGGCTTATCGCTTTCTCGGTTCCCGCTTTGCAGACCTTGACCCCTTGAAGCGTCAAGAGCGCCCCAACATTCCTGAGCTTGACCCCGCTTTTTATGGCCTCACCGAGGCCGACATGGACATCACCTTCTCGGCGTCCAACACCTACTTTGGTCAAGACCAGATGACGTTGCGGGACATCGTGAAGTCCCTGCGCGATACCTATTGCCGCTCCATCGGCATCGAATACATGCACATCAGCGACCCGGCGCAGAAGCGTTGGTTGCAGGAGCGCATGGAATCCACCCGCGGTACAGCCCAACTGACTGCCGATGAAAAGCTGCGCATTCTGGAGCGTTTGACGGCTGCTGAAGGGCTTGAGCGTTATTTGCACACACGCTACGTTGGCCAAAAGCGGTTCTCGCTGGAAGGCGGAGAATCCTTCATTGCTTCGCTGGATGAGGTGATTCAGCGCGCTGGCAAAAATGGCGTACAGGAAACCGTCATTGGCATGGCTCACCGCGGTCGCTTGAACGTGTTGGTCAACATTCTGGGCAAGGCGCCAGGTCAGTTGTTTGAAGAATTCGAAGGCAAACATGCCGATGACTTGCCTGCTGGTGATGTGAAGTATCACCAGGGTTTCTCGTCGGATGTTGTCACGCCGGGTGGCCCCATGCACCTGTCGCTGGCGTTCAACCCCTCCCACCTGGAAATTGTGAACCCTGTGGTTGAAGGTTCGGTAAAGGCCCGCCAGGAACGCCGTGGCGACAAAGACGGTAAGCAGGTATTGCCAGTGCTGGTGCATGGCGATGCTGCGTTTGCAGGCCAAGGTGTGGTGATGGAAACCCTGAACCTGGTGCATACCCGAGGCTACGGCACTGGGGGTACGGTGCACATCGTCATCAACAACCAGATTGGATTTACAACGTCCGACCCCCGCGATAGCCGGTCGACATTGTACTGTTCCGACGTGGTCAAAATGATTGAAGCGCCCGTGTTTCACGTCAACGGCGACGACCCGGAAGCGGTGATTTTTGTGACCCAGCTGGCGCTGGACTTCCGCATGCAGTTCCAGCAGGACGTGGTGATCGACATTGTCTGCTTCCGCAAACTGGGGCACAACGAGCAAGACACGCCTGCCGTAACCCAACCGCTGATGTACAAGAAAATCGGTCAGCATCCGGGTACCCGTGCCTTGTACGCCGAACGGTTGGTCATGCAAAAAGTGTTGTCCGCTGACGACGCAGAACAAATGATTTCTGACTTCCGTGCAGCGATGGACGAGGGTAAACACAGCCGTCGTGATCCCGTGCTGACGAACTACAAGAGCAAGTTCGCTGTGGATTGGTCACCGTTCCTGGGCAAAAAATGGACGGATGCGGCCGACACATCGGTCCCACTGGCTGAACTGCGCCGCCTTTCTGAACGCATCACCACGATTCCCGACACTTTTAAGCTGCATCCGCTGGTTCAAAAAGTGGTGACCGACCGTGCCACCATGGGCCGTGGTGAGGCCCCGTTGGATTGGGGCATGGGTGAGCACCTGGCATTTGCCTCGCTGGTGTCGTCGGGGTATGCAGTGCGCATCACGGGTCAAGATTGTGGTCGTGGCACCTTCACACACCGTCATGCCGTGTTGCACCACCAGGGCCGTGAAAAGTGGAATGAGGGGACTTATGTTCCCTTGGAAAACATCGCCGATGGTCAGGCACCATTCACCGTGATTGACTCGGTGTTGTCTGAAGAAGCGGTGCTGGGTTTTGAATATGGTTATTCGACCGCTGAACCCAACACATTGGTGATTTGGGAAGCGCAGTTTGGCGACTTTGCCAACGGTGCCCAAGTGGTGATCGACCAGTTCATTTCCAGCGGTGAGGTGAAATGGGGACGGGCATCTGGCCTCACGATGATGTTGCCACATGGTTATGAAGGTCAGGGTCCTGAGCACTCCTCTGCGCGCATCGAGCGTTATCTGCAGCTGTGTGCCGAGAACAACATGCAGGTGTGTCAACCCACAACACCGGCACAGATCTTCCACCTGCTGCGTCGACAGATGATCCGCTTGTTCCGCAAGCCGTTGATCATCTTTACACCGAAGTCATTGCTGCGTCACAAAGAGGCCATTTCCACGTTGCAGGATTTGTCCAAAGGGCATTTCCACACCGTGATTGGCGACCAGGGTGACCTGGATGCAGGCAAGGTCAAGCGTGCGGTACTGTGCTCAGGCCGTGTGTACTACGACCTCGTGTCCAACCGCCGCGAACGCAACCTCAAAGATGTGGCCATCATCCGCATTGAGCAGTTGTATCCCTTCCCGCACAAATCCTTGGCAGCCGAGTTGCGCAAGTACCCTAACCTCAACGAAGTGGTGTGGTGTCAGGACGAACCGCAAAACCAGGGGCCCTGGTTCCAGATCCAGCACAACATCATGGAAAACCTGGAAGAGGGGCAGCGCCTGGGCTATGCGGGACGCCCTGCATCGGCGTCTCCAGCCGTGGGTTACTACGCCAAGCACAATGAGCAGCAGAAGGCGCTGATCGATGCAGCCTTTGGCAAGCTCAAAGGCTTTGTAATGACGAAGTAACGAACCTTTCGTGTGGCGAGATGGAGGGGGTGCAGGAGCGGCCCCTCCCGTGAACAAAGAATTTACAAGGAAACTATTCCATGGCAATCGTAGATGTGGTGGTCCCACAACTGTCCGAGTCTGTTGCTGAAGCAACCCTGTTGAACTGGTACAAAAAGCCGGGCGACGCCGTTAAACGTGATGAAAACCTGATTGATATTGAAACCGACAAAGTGGTGTTGGAAGTGCCTGCGCCACAAGCCGGTGTGATTGTAGAAATTTTGTGCGCTGATGGTGCCACGGTGGTGGCAGGTCAATTGCTGGCCAAGATTGACACCGAAGCGGTTGCTGGTGCATCGGCATCGGCGCCTGCTGCAGCGCCAGCCGCGGCATCAGCGCCTGCAGCCCCAAGCCCTGCGCCCACAGCGGCAACCATCGCTGCGCCGGCAACGTCGGGCGCTGTGGCCATGCCGTCTGCCGCAAAAATGATGGCGGAGAACAATCTGTCGTCCAGTGCTGTGGCCGGAACCGGCAAAGACGGCCGCATTACGAAGGGTGATGTGATTGCCGCCGTGAGTGCGCCCAAACCCGCCCCGGCACCTGCAGCAGCACCTTCTGCAGCCAAGCCGGTCAGCCTGTTGCCGGAAGTGTCTGCTCCGCTGGACCCCTCCACGCTGATTGAAGGCCGCCCGGAGCAGCGTGTGCCCATGAGCCGTTTGCGTGCCCGTGTGGCTGAGCGTTTGGTGCAGTCACAGCAGACCAACGCCATTCTGACCACGTTCAATGAAGTGAACATGAAGCCAGTGATGGATCTGCGGGCCAAGTACAAAGACAAGTTCGAGAAGGAGCACGGTGCCAAGCTGGGCTTCATGGGCTTTTTCGTGAAAGCGGCGGTGGCGGCACTCAAGAAGTACCCCGTGCTCAATGCCTCGGTGGACGGCAACGACATTGTGTACCACGGCTATTTCGACATTGGTATTGCAGTGGGTTCACCCCGTGGTTTGGTGGTGCCCATTTTGCGCAACGCCGACCAAATGAGCATTGCTGATATCGAGATGAAAATTGCGGAGTTTGGCCAGAAAGCCAAGGACGGCAAGTTGAGCCTGGATGAGCTGACCGGCGGTACCTTCTCGATTTCCAACGGTGGTGTGTTCGGTTCCATGCTGTCCACGCCCATCATCAACCCGCCACAGTCAGCCATTTTGGGCATTCACGCAACGAAAGATCGCGCCGTGGTTGAAAACGGTGAAATTGTGATTCGCCCCATGAACTATCTGGCCATGAGCTACGACCACCGAATCATTGACGGTCGAGAAGCTGTGTTGGGCCTGGTGGCCATGAAAGAAGCACTGGAAGACCCAGCCCGCCTGTTGCTGGACCTGTAAGGAGCACCGCACATGAGTACGCAATACGATGTATTGGTGATCGGTGCTGGCCCTGGCGGCTACATTGCCGCCATCCGTGCCGGGCAACTGGGTTTGAAAGTGGCGTGTGTTGAGGGCAATGCCTACGATGACCCCAAGGGCGAGCCACGTCTGGGCGGTACCTGCCTGAATGTTGGCTGCATTCCATCCAAGGCACTGCTGGCCTCTTCCGAAGAGTTTGAGAAGATTGCACACCATGCCGAGGACCATGGCATCACCGTGACTGGCGCGAAGATGGATGTCGCCAAAATGGTCAAGCGCAAGGACGACATCGTCGCCAAAATGACCGGGGGTATTCAGTACCTGTTCAAGAAAAACAAGGTGACTCAGTTGAAAGGCTGGGCGAGTTTTTCAGGCAAGGTCGATGGTGGTTTCGAGGTTTTGGTGAAAGGCGCCGGTGGCGAAGAGAAAGTAACAGCCAAGCAAGTCATCATCGCAACAGGTTCCAAGGCACGCCATTTGCCCGGTATTCCGGTCGACAACGTGACTGTTTGCGACAACGAAGGTGCGTTGAAATTTGGTGCTGTACCCAAGAAACTTGGTGTGATTGGTGCTGGCGTGATTGGTCTTGAGCTGGGTTCAGTGTGGCGACGCCTGGGTTCGGAAGTCACCATTCTGGAGGCCATGCCCACCTTTTTGGCAGCAGCCGATGAAGGTGTTGCCAAAGAAATGCACAAAATTTTCACCAAGCAAGGCTTGCACATCAACCTCGGTGTGAAGATCGGTGAAGTGAAGGTCGCCAAGAAAGGCGTTACGGTTGCTTACACCGGTGCCGATGGTAAAGACCAGTCTTTGACTTGCGACAAGTTGATTGTGTCGGTGGGCCGAGTGCCCAACACCGATGGCCTGAACTTGGAAGCGGTGGGCCTGAAAACCAATGAACGTGGTCAGATTGATGTGGATGCCCATTGCCAAACCTTGGTCAGTGGTGTTTACGCGATTGGTGATGTGATTCGCGGTGCGATGCTGGCCCACAAAGCCGAAGAAGAAGGCGTGATGGTGGCTGAGATTCTGGCTGGTCAGGCCGGGCATTGCAACTATGACACGGTGCCATGGGTGATTTACACCAGCCCTGAAGTGGCTTGGGTCGGTAAAACCGAGCAGCAGTTGAAAGCCGAAGGGCGCGCATACAAGCCAGGCCAGTTCCCCTTTGTGGCCAATGGCCGTGCCTTGGGGCAGGGCGATTCACAGGGCTTTGTAAAGGTGTTGGCCGATGCAGCCACCGACGAGGTGCTGGGCGTGCATATCATCAACAGCCATGCATCCGACCTGATTGCAGAAGCAGTGATGGCCATGGAGTTCAAGGCGGCATCGGAAGACATCGGCCGCATTTGCCACGCACACCCCAGCTTGTCTGAGGTGGTGAAAGAGGCTGCGTTGGCGTGCGACAAGCGCCAGCTCAATATGTAAACGGCCTGGAGTGCAGGCACTAGATTGAATCGATCTGGTTGCCTGCACTTTGACTTACACTCGCATCACTGTTCAACTTGCGGCTGACGGCTTTTGCCTCAGCCATTTTTGTACCCACCAATTCTGAACGCCGTAAACGTGAACGTCGTCGACTATTACACACAAACCTTGGCTGAGCGTGGCTATCAGCCTGATGCGGCACAGCGCAAGGCGGTAGACCGCATGCAGGTGTTTTACGACGAGTTTGTGGAATATAAAAAAGCCCGAAGCAGTGTCATCAAGAAATTCCTGAATCGCCCTGCGGTTCCCAAGGGTCTTTACCTGTGGGGGGGGGTGGGGCGCGGCAAAAGCTTTTTGATGGATTGCTTTTACAACTGCGTGACCGTACAACGCAAAACCCGCCTGCATTTTCACGAATTCATGCGGGGTGTGCACGCAGAGCTGGATGAGCTCAAGGGTGTGCAAGACCCATTGCTGGAGGTCGCCTCCCGGATTGCCAAGCGCTATCGCCTGATTTGTTTTGATGAGTTTCATGTGTCGGACATTGCCGATGCCATGATTCTGTATCGACTGCTGGATGCCTTGTTTGCCAATGGCGTGACCTTTTTGATGACATCCAATTACAAACCCGATGACTTGTACCCCAATGGCTTGCATCGGGACCGAATCATGCCCGCCATCGATTTGCTCAACAAGCAGCTGGATGTCATCAATGTGGATGTGGGGGTGGATTATCGGCGGCGCACCTTGGAACAACTCAATGTTTACCTGATGCCCTTGAACGATTTAACCGATGGGCAGTTGAAAGAGGCGTTCGATCGGCTGGCTGAAGTGGCCGATGAAAGCCCGCTGCTTGAAATTGAAGCCCGAAAAATTCGTGCTGTTCGTCGGGCGGGTTCGGTCATCTGGTTTGATTTTCCGACCCTGTGTGGTGGTCCACGCTCACAGAATGACTATCTGGAAATTGCCAGCCAATTTCAAACCGTCATTCTCAGTGGTGTTCCAAAAATGGGCGCTGGCATGGCCTCTGAAGCCCGCCGTTTCACTTGGTTGATCGATGTATTCTACGACCACAAGGTGAAGTTGATCATGTCTGCGGCGGTGGAGCCTGAGGAGTTGTACACCGAAGGCGCCATGGCGAATGAATTTTTCCGTACGGTGAGCCGCATTGTGGAAATGCAATCCACTGAATATCTAGACGCCCCAAAACGCAGCGCAGTCAAGCTGTAGGCTCAACCGATGAGCCTACAGCGTGAATCGGCTTATTTGCTGTTTTTTGCTTTGGCAAAAGCGGCCGCGAATGCGTTGTTAGAAGGAGCTGGTGAGGAGCTGGCGCGGCGAATATCGCGCTGACCGCCACCGGCACGGTTGGCTTGAACCTGTCCACCCGTACTTTTCACGGGGTCGTCGCTCAAGCGCATGGTGAGCGAAATCCGCTTCCTGGGAATGTCAATCTCCAGCACTTTCACCTTCACCACCTGGCCAGCTTTGACCACGCTGTGTGGGTCTTTCACGAAGGTGTTGGACAATGCTGACACATGCACCAATCCGTCCTGGTGCACGCCAATGTCTACAAACGCGCCAAAGTTGGCCACGTTGGTGACCACCCCTTCCAGCAACATGCCTGGTTTCAAGTCGGCCATGGTGTGAACATTGTCATCAAATTTGGCGGTTTTGAAACTGGGACGTGGATCGCGGCCAGGTTTGTCCAGTTCCAGCAAAATGTCTTCGACGGTGGGCAAGCCGAAGCGTTCGTCCACAAATTCCGTGGGTTTGAATGTTTTCAGAACTTCTTTATTGCCCACCAAACTGCCGACTGGCTTGCCAGCCTTCTGGGCCATTTTTTCGACCACGATATAGGCTTCGGGGTGAACTGCTGATGCGTCCAAGGGGTTGTCTGCACCATGGATGCGCAAAAAACCCGCTGCCTGTTCAAAGGTTTTATCGCCAAGGCGCGGCACTTTCCTTAAATCATCACGGCTTTTGAATTGACCATGGGTATTTCGAAAACTCACCAATGCTTTGGCCACCGATGCATTCAAGCCCGACACTCGGGCCAACAGGCTTTCCGATGCCGTGTTCACTTCCACGCCCACAGCGTTCACGCAGTCCTCGACCACTGCCTCCAAACGTCCGCTCAACTGACGTTGGTCGACATCATGCTGGTATTGGCCCACCCCAATCGATTTTGGATCGATTTTGACCAATTCCGCCAATGGGTCCTGCAGTCGTCGAGCAATTGAAACAGCGCCGCGCAAGCTCACATCGAGTTCGGGCAACTCGGCAGAGGCCAGTGCCGATGCACTGTAAACGGAAGCGCCCGCTTCACTGACCATCACCTTGGTGGCTTTCAGGTCTTTGTGTCGAGCCAGCAGGTCACTGGCCAGTTGGTCGGTTTCCCGGCTGGCTGTGCCATTGCCAATCGCGATCAATTCAACCTGGTGTTTGTGGCACAGGGCCGCCAGTACAGCGATAGATTCGTCCCATTGGCGGCGAGGCTCATGCGGAAACACGGTGGTGGTGGCCACCACTTGGCCGGTGGCATCCACCACGGCAACCTTGACCCCCGTGCGAATGCCCGGGTCCAGGCCCATTGTGGCTTTGGCGCCAGCTGGTGCCGCCAGCAACAGGTCTTTCAGGTTTTTACCAAATACACCAATCGCATCGGCTTGTGCTGCGTCGCGCATGTTGGCCACCACTTCGCTTTCCAGTGTGCTTGCCAGTTTGATGCGCCAGGTCCAACGGCACACTTCACTGAGAAATTTGCCACGGGGTGATTCATCGCGATTGATTTTGTGGAGGTTGGCGATTTCGGTTTCAAAGGGGTGGGCTGCACGCGGGTTTTCGTTGTCCCACACTTCTGGCAAATCAACCTTGAGTGTCAGAAAACCTTGTTCACGTCCACGGAGCATGGCCAGCATGCGGTGGGAAGCGACCTGTTTCAGCGGTTCTTGGTGTTCAAAATAATCCTGGAACTTGATGGCCTCTGCTGCTTTTTCCGGCACCACTGCCGCACGAATCGAGCCCTCGGCGGTCAGGCGGGTTCGAAGGCGTGCCAACAGGTCTGCATTTTCAGAAAACTGCTCAGCCAAAATATCTTTGGCACCATCCAGGGCCGCTTTCACATCGTTGATCTGGTGTTCTGGATTCAGGTAGCTGGTAGCCAGATTTTCCGGCACGCAGTCATGTTGGGCCAAGATGGCATCGGCCAGTGGTTGAAGGCCAGCTTCTCGGGCAATTTGCGCCCGCGTGCGCCGCTTGGGTTTGTAAGGCAGGTACAGGTCTTCCAATGTTTGCTTGTTGCCGGCCGCTTCAACAGCAGCTTTCAATTCGGGGGTCAGCTTGCCTTGGCCACCGATGCTTTCCAGGATCACCGCACGTCGATCTTCCAACTCCCGCAAATAGACGAGTCGTTCCTGTAAGTCGCGCAATACAGCATCGTCAAGGCCCCCAGTCACCTCTTTTCGATACCGCGCAATAAAGGGCACGGTGGCACCCTCATCGAGCAGTTGGACAGCGGCTTGAATTTGTTGGGCTGCGCAGCCCAATTCCTGGGCCAACTGGGCGATAATCCGATTTTGAACAGTCGTCATGGGGGTTTGAATGGTTTTCAGAAACAGGCAGGGCATTTTGCCACAGCTTTATCCCATGAAAGCCATTGGTCGGCCAAGCCGTATGCCCGTGCTGCTGTGTGGGGCAGTTCTGTCCCTGGCTGCCTGTGCTGGTGTTCAGCTGCAAACGCCCTATCCAGAGCCACCAGCCACCGTCGATCAAGCCAAGGCCTACATGGCGGCCAGAGATCAGGCCTTGGCCAATCTGGATTACGAAATCAATCAAAAAACACGCGAATGTTACAGCCGCTTTTTTGTGTCGGATTGCTTGGACAAAGTCCGAATTGAAGGTGCGAAGTTGCGTCGAGCACACCTGGAAATACAGGGGCAAGCTGGTGACCTCATCCGTCTGGATGATTATTCCAAACGGCGTGCAGGCAAAAACTGAACTGACATTGAATTCACCGGGTCGCCATGGAGTACCCTTCCCACGAGTGAATCCGATCGGGTTCGTTTCCCACTGTTTGCTGTCGTCGGCTACAATACATATTGATTCATTTCCTAGATGCCTCGCCATGGTTCAAACCATAGATGCCGATACCATTCAACGCCGTATTGTGGAGTTGCAGGTAGAGCACCGAGATCTGGACCAAATCATTGATATGTTGACTGCCCAGCCCGGGTTTGATCAACTGCAAATTCGACGCCTGAAAAAGCGAAAGCTGCAAATCAAGGATGCCATTACCTTGTTGCAAATCCAGCTTGAGCCCGATATTCCCGCCTGATGAATCAGCCTGGTCACTCCAACACCCATCACTGTTTCTTGAATGTTCGATTTTTCCTCTGACGTGCTCGATGCGTTTTCTCCCACGGGTGCGTTGGCCAAACGCTTGCCAGGCTTTTCAGCCCGCGCTGCACAGTTGGAGATGGCCCAAGCCGTTTCACAGGTCATTCAATCGCCGGGTGCTTTGGTCGTCGAAGCGGGCACTGGCACCGGTAAAACCTTTGCTTACCTGGTTCCAGCGCTGTTGTCTGGAAAGCGGGTGCTGCTGTCCACCGCCACCAAAACCCTTCAGGATCAGCTTTTTGCCAAGGATTTGCCCCTGGTGCGCGAAGCCTTGGGCGTGCCTGTCAACATTGCTTTGCTCAAAGGTCGCCAGAACTACGTTTGCCATTTTCATTTGGAGCGGGCTTTGCGGGAGGCGCGTTTGCCGTCGCCGCGTGAGGTAGACCATCTGCAGAAGGTGAAGTTGTTTCTCGGTAGAACCCAGTCCGGAGACAAAGCGGACTGCAGTGGGGTTCCCGAGGACTCCCCAGTGTGGTCCTGGGTCACATCCAACAAGGACAATTGCCTGGGCAGTGAATGTCCGAACGCAGCTGAGTGCTTTGTCAACAAGGCACGACGTGAGGCTTTGGATGCGGAAGTGGTGGTGGTCAATCACCATCTGTTTCTTGCAGATCTCGCACTGCGAGAGGACGGCGTGGCTGAATTACTGCCAGCCAGCGATGTGGTTGTATTCGACGAGGCCCATCAATTGCCAGACATCGCCACCAATTTATTGGGGCAGGCCGTGTCCACTACCCAGTGCCTGGAGTTTTTGCGCGATGTACTGATTGAAGGCCGAAGTTCAAGCGCTGATGCTGGTGATTGGGATGCCGTGCTCCGCCCCCTGGAGACACAGCTCAAGGAAATTCGCCGATTGGTGGGTGTTGAGATTGATTCGGCCCGGTATACCCGAGCGCAATTTCTGGCGTTGCCCAAAGTGGCTGCGGTGTGCGATCAATTTGCATTGGGTCTGGAAAGTTTGGTTGAGATGATCAGCCCGCTGTCACCGCGTTCAGAGGCTTGGGTCAAGTTGATGAGCCGCGCCAGCGATTTGTGTTTGCGATGGCAAAACTGGTTTTCAGGTGCAGCGGGTGAACAATCGGCAGACTCCGTGAAATGGGTCAGCATCAGCCATCATGCGGTTCAATTTTGCGACTCGCCGCTGGATGTCTCCAATGCATTTGCCAAGCTGTACGCCGAGCAGCGCAAAAGCTGGATTTTTACCAGTGCCACCCTCAGTGTGAAGGACAGTCTCCGGCATTTCAACTTGCAAGTGGGGCTGGATGACTGTGCACAACTGCTGTTGCCCAGCCCTTTTGATTACGAGTCGCAAGCCCTGCTATGTGTACCTGACGATTTACCGTTTCCCAACGAATCACAATTCAGCCTGAAGTTGGTCAACAGCCTGTGGCCTCTGTTGCAAGCCAGTGATGGCGGCGTGTTTTTTCTGTGCACCAGTCACCGCGCAGTCAAATTGGTGGGTGAAACTTTGCGCCAGCGCATTGAGGAGCAATCCCTTCCTTGGACCCTCATGGTGCAAGGGGAGGCATCACGGGGTGAATTGCTGGAGCAGTTCAGACAGCAGGACAAACCCGTGTTGGTGGGTGCGGCCAGTTTTTGGGAAGGCGTGGACATTCGGGGTGATGGACTTCGTTTGGTGATCATCGATAAGCTGCCGTTTGCACCGCCAGATGACCCAGTTTTCCAGGCCAAAAGTGAATTGATTGAAAACCGGGGAGGCAACGCCTTTCAGGAGTTGTCGGTGCCTGATGCGGCCATTGCACTCAAACAGGGTGCAGGGCGCTTGATACGGGATGAACGCGACTGGGGGGTGCTGGTGATCGGGGACCGTCGCTTGGTTGAAAAAGGTTATGGCAAACTGCTGTGGCGTAGCTTGCCACCGTTCCGCCGCACCCGTGATTTGGCCACCGCAGTGGAATTCATGCAGCATCAACGACAAGGCCAGTGATGTTTCACTGGCCTTGATGTTGTTCTGTGGTTAACGGCAACCAATGAAGGTCTAGTTTTTCCAGACTTGCCACCATTGCGCGTCAGTGGTGTTCCTGGGGTCGGGCAATTCTTGTTTCCAGTACGGGCTGTTTTTGAAATTCAGGTCAATGACCCGCTTGGTGTCTTCAGCCAGCTTGGTCATGCCCAACTTTTCATAGCAGCGCAAGCTGATAAACAAGGCCTCCTCGATTGAAGGCGTTTGCTCGAACCGCTTGATCACTTCCTGCGAGCGATTGACGGCAGCCAGATATGCGCCTCGCTTGTAGTAATACCTCGCCACATGCAACTCGTTTTGGGCCAGTGAATTCACCAAGTATTGCAGGCGCGAGCGGCTGTCATCATAGTACTTGCTGTCCGGAAAGCGGGTCACCACTTCTTTGAATGCATCGAATGCGGCGCGTGTTCCTTTGGGATCACGGGCGCTTTGGTCTTCACCCGACAGCAGGGTAAAAATTCCCTTGTCTTCGTTGAAGCTGATCAGACCTCGCAGGTAATACACATAGTCCAGGTTCTGGTGATTGGGATACAGTTTAATGAAGCGTTCGGTGGCAGCCAGGGCCTGGGCATTATCGCCGCTCTTGTAATAGGCGAAGGCTGTATCAATTTGCGCCTGCTGGGCATAGCGGCCATACGGGTAACGCGATTCCAGTTTCTCCAGCAGCTGGATGGCACGCTCATAGTTCGCCGCATCCATTTCAGCTTTGGCCTCTTCATACAGCCGCGCCGGACTCCAACCTTCTGTTTCATCAATGGGCTTGCCCGTACCGCAGGCTGCCAGCATGAAAATCAGGGCAGGGATGAGCAATACCTGAGATAATGAGCGCAGCCACGAGGCGCGCGGGGCTTGTCTGGAAATATTCATAAATGTTTGCAAACCCGAGTGTCCTGTTCATTCGCAATGTTTTTGCATTATATCGGGCAATGCCCACGATCGCCCTTGTGGCGCCGCATTTGATTGATTCGATTCCACACCATGAGTTCCCCAGAAATCACACCGGTCGACAACATGCCCAGCACTGACGCCTTGACGGCTCGTGTTCCCCTTCACCTCGGCGGAAATCGGCTGGACAAGGTCATTGCCGAGCTGTTTCCGCAGTATTCGCGTTCCCGGTTGCAAACCTGGATGAAACAGGGGCGAGTCTTGGTCAATGACCAGCCTGTACAAAAGAGCAATCAGAAAGTGCAGGGGCAAGACACCATTGCCTTGAGTCCTGGTGTGCTGGAGCACATGCAGACCCTGATCCCGGAAGACCTTCATCTGGACATCGTTGGACAAAGTGAAGACTACACGGTGGTCAACAAACAGGCTGGATTGGTGGTACACCCGGCTCCAGGCCATTGGACCGGCACCCTCATGAACGGCTTGTATTTTCTGGATCCCGGTTTGATCTCAGTGCCCAGGGCTGGCATTGTTCACCGGCTGGACGCCGACACCACCGGATTGATGGTGGTGGCGCGCACGTCCGAAACCCAAGTCAAATTGGTGCAAATGCTGCAATCCAGGATTGTCAAACGGGTCTATCTGGCCTTGGTTTGGGGCCGCATCAGTCAGCCGGTGACAGTAAACAAGCCGCTGGGGCGTGACCCGCGCAACCGTCTGCGCATGGCCGTGGTGGACCACGGAAAGCCAGCGGTCACGCATTTCATGCCGGTGGCCCACGGCGAGTTGTTGGAGGTGCCGGTGACATTGATGGTGTGCCGTCTGGAAACAGGCCGCACCCATCAGATTCGCGTTCATGCGCAACATGCGGGCTTTGCCCTGGTTGCCGACCCGGTGTATAAAATTCGAGGCGCAGGCAATCATTCAACCCTTCGGATGTCTGAAATTCCCCTGCCCGATGGCACCACGTTCAAGCGGCAGGCTTTGCACGCCACGCATCTGAGTTTTCCGGATCCAGCTGAGTTCGAAGCCCGTGAACCCGGTACCCCCGTGGAAGACTGGGAGGAAGCCCTGGATGCCCATGAATGGCCTGAGTTTGTTGCCAAAGCCCCTGCTGATTTAAAGGCCTTGGGTGACATGGCCGGCATTGATTTTCACTCGGATGCGGTCCACCTCGCCATTCTGGAACAGGCTCACCAGCACAAGGCCTCGGTCTTGGTGCGTTTTGATCACGAGTTGGATGCCGGCGATGATGAAGAAGAGGATGGTGATTACGATGTTGAAGTGGTGGAAGAGGTTTGATGTTGCTACCCGATACGCTGGTATTAACACCTGATTTACCGCGAGCTTGGGCAGGTGTGCAGGTTTGGCTCACCGCCAGCGGCTTCGGTACGCCCCTTGAACAACAGCCGCCCAATCTTCAAGCGTGGGTTGATCCGGTATTTGGATTTAATGTGGGTGACCATGTGGGCGATGACCCGCATGCTGTAACCCGGCGCCGTGCTGCACTGAGCCGATGTGTGGGGGCGCCGATCCAATGGTTGAAGCAGGTGCACGGTTGCGAGGTGTTGAGGGCATGTTCTGATATTGGGGCCGACGCTGGCGCTGATATTCCCCAGGCCGACGCCGCCATGACCGACCAAACCGATGTGGCACTGGCAATCATGACGGCGGACTGTTTGCCAGCGGTGTTTGTCGCTGTCGATGATCAGGGCCAGATTCGGGCAGTGGGGGCGGCGCACGCCGGTTGGCGTGGCTTGCACGCGGGCGTACTAACAGCCTGTGCCACCAGTTTGGCACGTTTGGCCAACGTCTCGATGGCCCAGGTTCAGTGTATGTTGGGGCCAGCCATTGGCCCGAATTCATTTGAAGTCGGGCAAGAGGTGCGACAGGCGTTTGTCGGTTTGTCGCCAGCCCTGGCTGATTGCTTCAAGCCCGCCAGGGAAAGTGGAAAATGGCTGGGTAACTTGTACGCCTTGGCCACACAGCTGCTGGCCGACCAAGGGGTTTCGGTGGTGGCTTGCGTGGGTGGCGACACCTTCACGGATTTGAATTGGTTTTCTCACCGGCGGGGGCAACAGCAGGGGGTTCCGGCAGGTCGTCAGGCGATGGTGGTTCGCCGGCTTCCATCGCCTTTCGCTTAGCCCGCCTTGATTTGGTGCCAAGCAAATACATCAGCACTGAACATGGAAAAAGACCATAAAACACAAAGGTGGCAACCCCAGCCGCGATGTTGGTCTCTGTGGCGGCCATCAAAGTCACCACATACATCCACCCAATTGCAACGATGTACATCCGTTTTCCCTGCTGCGCGTTGACTCTCCGGCGTGATCTTGCCATGTTTTGGATTGTTTTGTCAGATTCTGCCCGGTGCAAAGGCCTGACTGGATAAAGTATTTGACAAGTAAAATGGTGCGGTGCACAATCAATAAAAATAGAGTAAACACTCAAATAAGCTCGGGTGAGCTTATAGAAAGCCTCAATCGGAAACACATGGGGCAGTAACCGTGAGCGTGGCTCGCAGGTTCCAAAAGGAGAGGAAGGTGAACAAATCATCCACAGACTTCACGGAAGTCCTGGGGCAGTTTTTTCCCGCTGCGGGTCAATTCCAGCAGCAGGTGCAGTCGCAATTTCAGGAAGCTTTCAAATCGCTAGGTGCGGGCTTTCCGGGCATCCCTGCCATGCCCACAATACCTGGGATGCCGTCTTTCCTGGCCATGCCCGGGGTCAATCCGCTGACCTTGGCTGCCATTCAGCCTTTCATGCAGACGGTGATGCAGTCCTGCCAGCATGCCTTGTCTCAAATTCCAGTGCATTCATTGGGACAGGTCCAGTCGGAATATGCAGCCGAGTTCGCCTCGCTGATGGCTTCTGCATTTGCGGGGTTTCCAAACATGGAATCCTCGGTCGCCAAACCGGCTGGGCTAGACGCATGGTTGGCCGGTGACAAGCGGTTTGCTGCATCGGATTGGCATGACCATGGTGTGTATGAGTTAACCGCTGCACTGTATTCGTTAAACGCCAAGTACACCAAAAAACTGGTTGAACTGGTGCCAGACGACAACATTGAAAAGCGGCGCGTGGGTTACGCGATCGAACAACTCGTGGGTGCGCTCAGCCCTGCCAACTTTTTTGCGACCAACCCGGAAGCGCAGAAAAAATTGCTCGAAACCAAGGGTGAAAGCCTGCGGCAGGCACTTGACAACCTGATGCACGACTTGCAGAAAGGTCGTATTTCCCAAACCGATGAATCAGCCTTTGAGGTGGGCAAGAATGTGGCCACCACACCGGGTTCGGTCATTTTTGAGAATGACTACTTTCAATTGATTCAGTACCAAGCCACCACTGAGACCGTGGGCAAGGTGCCCATGCTGTTTGTGCCACCGTGCATTAATAAGTTTTATATCCTCGATCTTCAACCCGACAATTCGCTGGTGAATTACGTCGTGGGGCAGGGCCACACCTTATACCTGGTGTCATGGAAAAACCCGACTGAAGAAAATCAGCATTTTTCCTGGGATGGTTATGTACAGGACGGGGTGATTACCGCCATCGAATTGGTCTGCCAGTTGTCGAAACAACCCAAAATCAACGTGCTGGGCTTTTGCGTGGGCGGCACTTTGCTGGGCACTGCATTGTCAACATTGGCTCAACGGGGTGAAGACTGCATCAACAGTGTCACCTTTCTCACCACACTGCTGGATTTTTCAGACACCGGCGCGCTGGGTGTATTCGTGAGCGAGGAACAGGTGAGGGCACGGGAGGAAAGCATCGGCCAGCGTGGTTTGATGTCGGGCAAGGATTTGTCCAGCGCGTTTTCAAGCCTGCGGCCCAATGACCTCATTTGGAATTACGTGGTCAACAATTACCTGAAAGGCGAAAAGCCGCCAGCCTTCGATCTGTTGTACTGGAACAGCGATAGTACCAACCTGGCAGGCCCCATGTTCTGTTGGTATCTGCGCAACACCTATTTGGAAAACCGGCTGATTGAGGCTGGACAAGCGGTTGTGTGCGGTGAGCCTGTGGATTTGGGACTCATTGATGCACCGGTCTACATTTTGGCCACCCGCGAAGATCACATTGTCCCCTGGACCAGTGCCTACGCCACCAGCCAGTTGGTCTCCGGTGATGTGCGCTTTGTGTTGGGGGCCAGTGGTCATATTGCCGGTGTCATCAACCCGGCCTCGAAGAACAAGCGCAATTTCTGGGTGTATGACGGTGACTTGCCAGAAAGCCCGGATGAGTGGTTTGACAAAGCCAGCGAAGTACCGGGCAGTTGGTGGAAAGACTGGGCAGCCTGGCTGGAGCCCCTGAAGAATGGTGACGTGAAAGCGCCTGCAAAACTGGGCAATGCAAAATTCAAACCCATCGAACCTGCACCTGGCCGCTACGTGAAGCAGCGGGTGTAATTGCTATTTTGAATAGAGAACACAAGGAGATTAAACATGACGGATGTTGTGATTGTTGCAGCAGCTCGCACGGCGATTGGCAAGTTTGGTGGCAGCTTGGCCAAAATTTCAGCGCCTGATTTGGGCGCGCATGTCATCAAAGGTTTGCTGGAACAAACCGGCGTGAAAGGCGAGCAGGTGTCCGAGGTGATTCTGGGACAGGTGTTGACTGCAGGCTCTGGACAAAACCCGGCTCGGCAAAGTGTGATCAAGGCTGGGCTGCCCGCTGCGGTTCCCGCACTCACCATCAACAAGGTGTGTGGCTCGGGCTTGAAGGCTGTGATGCTGGGCGCGCAAGCGATTGCGTGTGGCGATGCAGAGATTGTGATTGCCGGTGGCCAAGAGAACATGAGCGCGGCACCACACGTGATGTTGGGTAGCCGTGATGGCTTCCGCATGGGTGATGCAAAATTGGTGGACTCGATGATCGTGGATGGGTTGTGGGACGTTTACAACCAATACCACATGGGCATCACGGCTGAAAATGTGGCCGAAAAATTCGGCATTTCCCGTGGCGTTCAAGATGAGTTTGCCGTGGCTTCACAGAACAAGGCAGAGGCTGCTATCAAGGCCGGTCGTTTCAAAGATGAAATTCTGCCTTTGAGTATTCCGCAGAAAAAGGGCGATCCAATGGTGTTTGACACCGATGAATTTCCACGCCTGGGTGCCACGCTGGATCAAATGGCGGCGCTCAAGCCGGCCTTTAAAAAGGACGGTTCTGTGACCGCTGCCAATGCGTCTGGCATCAATGACGGTGCTGCTGCGGTCATGTTGATGAGTGCTGCCAAGGCCAAAGAACTGGGTTTGCCGGTGTTGGCCAAAATCCAGGCCTATGCCAGTGCAGGTCTGGACCCCACCATCATGGGCATGGGGCCGGTACCCGCTTCCAAACGCTGTCTGGAGAAAGCGGGCTGGACCGCAGCTGAACTGGACTTGATGGAAATCAACGAGGCATTTGCCGCTCAGGCTTGTGCTGTGAACAAAGAGATGGGTTGGGATACCAGCAAAATCAATGTGAATGGCGGTGCGATTGCACTGGGCCATCCGATCGGTGCGTCCGGTTGCCGTGTGCTCGTCAGCCTCATTCACGAAATGGTCAAGCGCGACGCCAAGAAGGGATTGGCCTCACTGTGCATTGGTGGTGGCATGGGTGTGGCGCTGGCGGTATCACGCTGATCAGCCGTACAACAAAATGGATTGAACACACAAAATAAAAGGATGGATGTGAACATGAATAATCAAAAAGTGGCGTACGTAACCGGCGGTATGGGTGGCATTGGCACCGCCATTTGCAAAACCCTGTGCCAGGCTGGCTTCAAAGTGGTGGCGGGCTGTGGTCCCAATTCACCCCGGAAGGACAAGTGGCTGGGCGAGATGCGCAGCGCAGGTTTCGAAGTGTGGGCCAGCGAAGGGAATGTGGCCGATTGGGACAGCACTGTCGAGGCCTTTGAGAAGGTGCGTGCCGAGCATGGCACGGTGAGTGTGCTGGTGAACAACGCCGGCATTACACGCGATGGCACCTTCGTGAAGATGAGTCGCGATGACTGGTCAGCGGTCATTGACACCAATTTGAATTCGCTGTTCAACGTGACCAAGCAAGTGATCGGTGGCATGGTAGAGCAGGGTTGGGGCCGAATCATCAATATTTCGTCGGTCAACGGACAAAAAGGCCAGTTTGGTCAAACCAATTACTCCACTGCCAAGGCGGGCTTGCGTGGTTTTACCATGGCCTTGGCGCAGGAAGTAGCAGCCAAAGGTGTGACGGTGAACACCGTATCGCCCGGTTACATTGGTACGGACATGGTTCGCGCCATTCGCCCCGATGTGCTGGAAAAGATTGTGGGCACCATTCCCGTGAAGCGTTTGGGCACGCCTGAGGAAATTGCATCGATTGTGGCTTGGCTGGCATCAGACGACTCCGGCTTTTCCACCGGTGCAGACTTTTCATTGAACGGTGGCTTGCACATGGGTTAAGCCTTGGCGTGGTTTGCTGCGGTGGCACCTTTTGCCGCCGCGGCAGCGAAACCCGATTCAAGCCATCAAAAAGGCGGTATGATGTTGCACTGCACGTGCCTGGCGCGTGCGGTGCTTTGTTTTTTTGCAAGTGCTTGTTTGCATACAGAATAAAACCGTTGCCTCTCGAGGTGCAGCGGCAAATAACACCAAGGAAGAGAAGAGGCATGGCTGAGACAACACGACTGATCAAGAAATACCCCAATCGCCGTTTGTATGACACTCAAACCAGCAGTTACATCACGCTGGGCGACGTTAAACAATTGGTGTTGGCCAATGAAGGTTTTCAGGTGTTGGACGCCAAAAGTGGTGAAGACCTAACCCGCAGTATTCTGCTTCAGATTATTCTGGAAGAAGAAACGGCTGGAGCCCCCATTTTTACATCGGCCATGCTCGCCCAGATCATTCGCTTTTATGGCAATGCCATGCAAAGCATCATGGGCACGTTTCTGGAAAAAAACCTGCAGGCGTTCATCGACATTCAGAACAGCTTTCAGGACCAGGGCAAGTCGGTGAGCGATGGCAGCCAGTTTGCCAATCCCGAGTTGTGGGCCCAATTCATGAGTGTGCAAACGCCAGTCATCCAGTCGATGATGAGCAACTACATTGATCAAAGCAAAAACATGTTTGTGCAGATGCAGGACCAGTTTCAAAACCAGACCCGCAGCCTGTTCAGCAATTTTGGGTTTCCCAACCCGGTTGACCTGACCGGGGCTGCGCGACCCAAGCCCGACCCCACCAAAAAGTAAGTATTCACATGCAAGAAAAAGCCAATTCCGCCAAGCGCCCACCCAGTGTGGGCTTTGTTTCATTGGGTTGTCCCAAGGCGCTCGTCGATTCGGAGCGCATCCTGACCCAACTGAAGGTGGAGGGTTATGAAGTGGCGCCCACCTATGAGGGTGCTGATCTGATTGTGGTCAACACCTGTGGTTTTATCGACAGTGCAGTTCAGGAAAGCCTGGATGCCATCGGTGAGGCCATTCACGCCAATGGCAAAGTGATTGTGACAGGCTGCCTGGGTGCCAAAAATGGCGATGAAGGCAAGAACCTGATCACCACTTTGCATCCCAAGGTATTGGCGGTGACTGGGCCCCACGCCACTGAGGAAGTGATGCAGGCGGTGCACACCCACTTGCCCAAACCGCATGACCCGTTTATTGACCTGGTGCCCGACCACGGTGTGAAGTTAACGCCCAAGCACTACGCCTATCTGAAAATTTCCGAGGGCTGTAATCATCGCTGTACTTTCTGCATTATTCCCGACATGCGGGGCGACCTGGTGTCACGCCCCATCGGGGAAGTTATGCGCGAGGCTGAAAGTCTCAAGAAAAGTGGTGTGAAGGAATTGTTGGTGGTTAGTCAAGACACCTCCGCTTATGGTGTGGATATCAAGTACCGCACTGATTTTGTGAATGGGCGTCCTGTCAAAACCCAGTTCCAGCAATTGGCTGAAGAGCTGGGGCAGTTGGGTATTTGGGTTCGCATGCATTATGTGTACCCATACCCCCACGTGGACCGGGTGGTGCCGTTGATGGCGGAAGGAAAAATCTTGCCATATCTGGACATTCCGTTTCAGCATTCCCATCCGGATGTGTTGAAGCGCATGAAGCGGCCTGCCAGTGGTGAACGCAACATTGAACGTATTCGCGCCTGGCGCGATGCCTGCCCGGACATCACCTTGCGCAGCACGTTCATCACCGGTTTTCCCGGTGAAACTGAAGCGGAATTTGAACACTTGCTGGCCTTCATTGAGGAGGCCCAACTCGACCGCGTGGGCGTATTTGCCTATTCACCTGTAGATGGGGCCAAAGCCAACGAGTTGCCCAACCCGGTTCCTGAGGAAGTGAAGGAAGAGCGCCGTGCCCGGCTGATGGCGCTGCAGGAGACCATCTCCTTGGTCCGTAACCAGGCGAAGATTGGCAAAACACTGCAGGTGATTGTGGACGAAACCGACGACGAAGGCATTGTCGCCCGCAGTGCAGCCGATGCGCCGGAAATTGATGGCAATGTGTTCATACCCATGCCTGAAAACCCGGCGTTGCGACCCAAGGTGGGCGACTTTGTATCGGTTGAGATTGACGACTGCGACGAGCACGACCTGTGGGGCAGTATCACCGAACATTGATCAACATGTCGGTGGCCTGATGTTCAAGAAACCAATCCATGGGCTCACTCATTGAGCCTGTTACGAGAACAGCCGAACCCATTCGGCAATTGACGGAGAAATCAAGATGACACGTGAAGTGGTTGTAGTGGCCGGTGTGCGCACCGCCGTGGGCGATTTTGGCGGCAGCCTGAAAGACTTTTCACCCACACAGATGGGTGCGATGGTGGTCAAGGAAGTGGTGGCCCGTGCGGGGGTATCCGCCGACCAGGTGGGCCATGTGGTGTTTGGCCATGTGGTGAATTCAGAGCCCCGTGACATGTACTTGGCTCGCGTGGCGGCCATTGAAGGTGGTTTGGACAAAACCACCCCTGCGTTGACTTTGAACCGCTTGTGCGGCTCGGGCCTGCAGGCCATTGTGACTGCCGCACAAAGCATCATGCTGGGCGATGCAGACGTGGCCATTGGTGGCGGTGCTGAAAGCATGAGCCGCGCCCCCTATATTTTGCCCGCTGCCCGTTGGGGTGCCCGCATGGGCGACATGAAAGGCATCGACATGATGGTCGGTGCATTGCATGACCCATTTCATGTGATTCACATGGGTGTGACTGCAGAAAACGTGGCCAAAGAGTTTGGTATTTCCCGCGAGGAACAGGATGCGTTGGCAGTACTGAGCCACCAGCGCGCTGCCAACGCCATTGCCAAGGGTTATTTCAAGGAGCAGATTCTTCCCGTTGAAATCAAGAGCAAGAAAGGCCCGGTGATGTTTGACACCGACGAGCATGTTCGCGGTGACGCCACCGTGGAAGGCATGGCCAAACTGCGCGCTGTATTTCAAAAAGACGGCACAGTAACTGCTGGAAACGCCTCTGGCCTGAACGATGGCGCAGGCGCTGTGCTGTTGATGGAGCGTGGCGCTGCTGAAAAAGCAGGCAAGAAGCCGATGGCCCGTTTGGTAAGTTATGCCAACACCGGGGTAGAGCCCACCATCATGGGCATTGGCCCGGTTTCCGCCACCAAGAAAGCGCTGGCCAAAGCGGGTTTGACCATGGCAGACATTGATGTGGTGGAGGCCAATGAAGCCTTTGCTGCGCAAGCCTGTGCAGTGACCAAAGAACTCGGCATGGACCCAGCCAAAGTAAATCCGAATGGTTCCGGTATTTCCATTGGTCACCCCATCGGTGCAACAGGTGCCATCATCACTGTGAAGGCCCTGTATGAATTGCAGCGGATTGGTGGTCGTTATGCCTTGGTGACCATGTGTATTGGTGGTGGTCAGGGTATTGCGGCCATCTTCGAACGTATTTAATCGTTTTACGCGGTCATCCACTGGCAAACGGTGTCCAGCCCGCCGACATTGATGCAGAAATCAGTCTGCGCTTGAACGGCGGGTTTGGCCCGGAACGCGACACTAGCGCCGGCCACACCCATCATTTTCAGGTCGTTGGCACCGTCGCCCATGGCGATGGCCTGATCAGCCGTGCATCCCAATTCTTGGCACACCGCCAGCACAGTTTCCCGTTTTACATCGGCATCCACAATGGTGCCCAGCACGCGGCCTGTGAGTAAACCATCCACAATTTCCAGTGTGTTTGAGCGTGTGTAGTCCAAGCCGAGGCGGGTTTTCATGGCGTCGGTGAAAAAGGTGAATCCACCACTCACCAAGAGCGTTTTCCAGCCCTGTTGTTTGGCAAATGCAATCAAGGCTTCGGCGCCTGGGGACAGGCGCAGCCGTTCATTCAACACGGCTTGCAGGCTGCTGGCGGGTACGCCTTTCAACAGGGCCACACGCCTGTTCAGGCTTTCAGAAAAGTCTTTGATTTCGCCGCGCATGGCGGCCTCAGTAATCTCCGATACTTCCTTTTTTTTGCCTGCGTAGTCGGCAATTTCATCAATGCACTCAATGGTGATGAGGGTGCTGTCCATGTCCATGGCCAGCAGTTTGAATTGATCGGCCGTGTGCTGGGGGCCCAGAACCGCCAAGTCGCATTGGTGTTGTTTGGCCAGTGCCAACAGATCGTTACGGCCAATCGTGAAGTTGTCGGGCAGTGCATGGCGTGACCAACCGGCTCCGGTTTGTGAAGCCGAATTGCAAGTCGGCAATTGAAGCGATTTCAGTACCTGTTGTATCTGTTGTTCCGTCAATGCGGGCGCTGACATGTGAAGGGTGTTCATGGACATCTCTTGGAAATGATTATTCGGTCACGGCTTGGGCTTGACCGCCACTTTGTAGCAAGACGGGCAGTTGCACCACATTTGCATCGGCATTGTCTTCGCCAGCAGGAGCGGGATTGGGCACCGGGGTCAATTTTGTAACAGCCTGCATTTTCTCCAGCAGCACTGTGGAAGGTTCATGTCCTTTGGCACTGGCGCGTTCCAGCCACTGCATGGCCAGTGGGCGATTGTACGGGATGCGTTTGCCTTCATACAGCAGTTGACCCAGCAGGTACATGGCTTGCACCTCGCCTTGTTCGGCACTGGTGTTTAGCAGGCTGGCCAATGCGGGGTCTTCGGGTTGCAGGGGCACCTGCCCATTGATCACTTGCATGGCCAGGTCCAGGCAGGCTTGAGGGTGCCCCAAGCGCGCAGCACGGCGAATCCAATAAGTGCTGTCTTCACCTTGAATACCCGCCAGCCTCAACATGGCTTGTGCATCATTGCTGGCGGCCAGGTTGTACAACAGTCTGCGGATGGTTTCGCAACGCTCATTCGCGGTGCAGGGCAGGGTGGTGTCCAGGGGTTCTCTGTCGAGCCTGGCCAGTGCATGGTAGGTGCAGGGTCGATAGGTGTCGGCACATTGCAGCAAAATGCTTTCCGCTTCCACTTTGCTGTGGCCAAACGGGTTGTCCGCTTTGCTGTCCAGCACGGTTTGCGCATACAGCAGTTGCGCAGGGCGGTATTGTTCTCGGGCTGCGCGTCGAAGCCACCCCAGGCCTTCGGTCAGTTGCTTGGTGAGGTCTGCCGGGTTGGCGCCCAACACATCCAGCATCAGCAGTTGGCCCAGGTAGTACTGGGCAGTGACATGGTTTTGCGTGGCCGCTTTCCCCAGCCACACGCGTCCTGCTTTCAGGTCGCGGGGAACCACATCCCCTTCAATCAGCGACAAACCCACCGCGGTTTGCGCCACGGCGTCGCCGGTTTCTGCTTTCCGGAGGTTGGCCTTGTGCAGTTCAAGCGAGTTCACCACCGTGGGATTGGGATAGGCGGGCTGCGTCACTTGGTCAACAGTTTGAGCCTGGGCAACGACTGGGGCATCGGTCAGGTACAGCAGGGCGACCAGTGTGTGACGTAAAACAGCAGACGGGTATGCAGACATCATGCACTCAATTGTTTGATTAAGCCTTTGATGAACTGAACCCGGTCGTTCACCTTGGGAATGCTGCGGTTCACACGCAGCTTTTCTGGGCCTGCCAGTTTCATGTCTTTTTCTTTTTGAATCATGAGAATGATTTTGCCAGCATCCACATTGGGCTGCGCGTCAAATTGCACCACAGTGGCTTCCGATGAACTGTCAATTTTGGCAACACCCAGGGGTTTGGCCAGAATGCGAAGGCGATGGGTGTCCAGCAATGCGGTGGCTGCATCGGGCAATTTGCCGAATCGGTCGATGAGTTCTTCCTGAATCAGGGCGATGTCGTCGAGCTCGTCCGTACTGGCCAAACGCTTGTACAAGGTCAGGCGTTCATGCACATCGGGACAGTAGTCCTCGGGCAACAGGGCGGGCGTGTGCAGGTTGATTTCCACCGTGGCATTCAATGGTGCGGTCAAATCAGGTTCTTTGCCAGCACGCAGGCTGCGCACCGCGTGGTTCAACATGTCGGTGTACATCTGGAAGCCCACCTCATGCACATTGCCGCTCTGGTTGGCACCCAGCACCTCGCCGGCGCCGCGAATTTCCAGGTCGTGCATCGCCAGGTAAAAACCACTGCCCAAGTCTTCCATCATGGTAATGGCCTCCAGGCGTCGCCCAGCGGTTTTGCTCAAGCCTTCTTCGCTGTTGACCATGAGGTAGGCATAGGCTTGGTGGTGCGAACGGCCCACACGGCCCCGCAATTGGTGCAACTGCGCCAAGCCGAATTTGTCGGCACGGTGGATCACAATGGTGTTGGCGGTGGGCACGTCAATGCCTGTTTCAATGATGGTGGTGCACAACAACACATTGAAGCGTTGCTGGTAAAAATCCCGCATCACGCGCTCCAGATCGCGCTCGTTCATTTGCCCGTGTGCAATGCCGATGCGGGCTTCAGGAATGATCCGCTCAAGTGCTTCCTTGCGGTTTTCAATGGTGTCTACCTCGTTGTGGAGGTAATACACCTGACCACCGCGTTTCAATTCTCGCAGCACGGCTTCACGAATCACGCTGTCGGTTTCGCGGCGAACGAATGTTTTGATGGCCAGTCGCCGTTGTGGGGCTGTGGCAATCACCGAGAAATCCCGAATGCCTTCCATGCTCATGGCCAGTGTGCGGGGAATCGGCGTGGCCGTCAGGGTGAGCACATCCACCTCGGCCCGCAGGTTTTTCAGGGCCTCTTTTTGTCGAACGCCAAATCGGTGTTCCTCATCAATAATCACCAAACCCAAGCGTGAAAACTCAATGTCAGCACTAAGTACCTTGTGCGTGCCGATGATGATGTCAGCCTTGCCTGCGTTGATGAGGTCAATCGCTTCGCGAATTTCCTTGGCCGATTTAAACCGGGACAGTTCAACCACCTTGACGGGCCAGTCTGCAAAGCGGTCTGAGAAGGTTTGAAAATGCTGCTCGGCCAGCAGCGTAGTGGGCGCCAGCAGCACCACCTGTTTGCCGTCCATCACGCTGACAAAGGCTGCGCGCAGGGCCACTTCGGTTTTTCCAAAACCCACATCGCCGCACACCAAGCGGTCCATGGGGCGTGTGGATGTCATGTCCGAAATCACCGCGTGGATGGCCGCAGCCTGGTCCGCCGTTTCTTCAAAACCAAATTTTTCAACAAAGGCTTCGTAGTCCGACAGGCTGAGTTTGAACTGGTGCCCCTGCCGCAGGGCGCGGCGTGCATACAGGTTCAGCAATTCAGCGGCCGTGTCGCGTACCTGCTTGGCTGCTTTGTTTTTGGCTTTCTCCCACTGGCCCGAGCCCAAGGCATGCAATGGTGCATTTTCGGGGTCGGCACCGCTGTAGCGGGCAATCACATGCAGTTGGGATACAGGCACAAACAGGTTGGTGCCGTTGGCGTATTCCAGGTGCAAAAATTCGGAAGCACCTTCACCCAAGTCCATGCTGGTCAGGCCTTTGTAACGGCCAATACCATGTTGCTGGTGCACCACCGGGTCGTCCACTTTGAGTTCAGACAAATCCCGAATCATCGATTCGACATTGCTTTGCCGTTCCTGGGATCGACGTGCCCCACGGCGTCGCGCAGTGAGCGCAAACAGCTCGGCCTCGGTCACCAAAGCGACCACGCGCTCCAGTCCGCGGTGAATCGCAAAGCCCCGGTCCAGTGTGGCGGTGGTCAACACAAAGTGCGCATCGCCGCCCAGCGCCGCCTGTAGCGAGTTGGCCTGGGCAGGTTTCAGGCCATGTTCAGCAAAATACTGAAGCAGGGTTTCTCGGCGCCCATCGCTGGGTGCCGTCACCACCACTTGCCGATAGCCTGCACCACCGGCCTGTTCAATCAAGGTTCGCAGCTTGAACAGCGGGTCTTCAGCGCGCCGGTCCACGGTCAGCTCTGGCAATGCCGCACCGGCATATTCGGGCACCACGGCATTCTTGCTGTCCGACAAATTCACCCGGGCCGCGTGTTCAAACCGTTTGAAGAATTCATCAGCACCCAAATAAATTTCATTGGGGCGCAGGATGGGGCGTTCAATGTCCTTGGACAGAAAGTCGAAGCGACTTTGAGTTTCCGTCCAGAAGGTTTGCAGGGCTTGTGCTACATCACCATGTTGAACCAAGGCCACTTCACCAACTGGTAGGTAATCGGCCAGCGTGGCGGTGTTTTCGAAAAACAGTGGCAAATAATATTCAATGCCTGCCGAGGCCACACCGCTGCCCATGTCGCGGTAGATGCCCACGCGGGACGGATCGCCCTCAAAGCGTTCCCGCCATTTGCTGCGGAATTGGGCACGGCTTTGTTCGTCCATGGGGTATTCACGGCCCGGCAGCAGCCGCATTTCACGCACGGGGTACAGGCTGCGTTGGGTGTCCACATCAAAGGTTTTAATGGACTCGATTTCATCATCGAACAGGTCGATGCGGAATGGCAGCGCAGTGCCTGTGGCAAACAGGTCGATAATGCCGCCGCGGATGCAATATTCACCCGGGGTCATGACCTGTGACACATGGCTATATCCCGCCACCGTGAGTTGCTCACGAAGCTTTTTTTCATTTAGTTTGTCGCCGGTTTTGAAGAAAAACGTGCTGCCCGCCAAAAATGCCGGTGGTGCCAGGCGTTGAATGGCTGTGGATGCAGCCACCAGCAACACGTCCAGATCGCCCTGGAGCGTGTGGTACAGCGTTGCCAGGCGTTCAGACACCAGGTCTTGGTGGGCGGACAAGCTGTCGTAGGGCAGGGTTTCCCAGTCGGGCAGGTAGTGCGCACGCAACTCGGGCGCAAACAGGGCGATTTCGTCTTTCAGCCGGGTAGCATCGTGCGTACTGGCGCACACCACCACACACAAGCGTTGCTGAGCCTTGGCCTGCAGGCACAATTGGGCCAACAAAAAGGCGTCCGCACTGCCCGGTGGATGGGCCAAGCTCAACTTGTGGCCCCCGGTCAACTGGAAAGAGGAAGTAAAATACGACTGCATACAAACAAACGGGGCTGACTTGGCAGCCGCTATTATAAGGCGGGCTAGGCCCGACAGGAATCTGTAGAGATGGCCAGACCAGCCAGGTATTTTGGATTGATCCCCGCCGGTGGGGTGGGCAAGCGCTTTGGGGGCGACACACCCAAGCAATATGCTTTGCTGGGTGAGCTTACCGTGCTTGAGCGCAGCGTGAATGCGATGTTGGCCGACGACCGGGTGGTGCGGGTGTATGTCGTGGTGTCCAAGGATGACACCCAGGCCGAGCGTTTGTTTGAGGGCCACCCGCGGGTGCAGGTGCTGAAAGTGGCTGGCCGCGAGCGGGCCAACACGGTGCTCAATGCCCTGCAACACTTGCTCGAACAATTTAAAATTGACGACACCGATTGGGTGCTGGTGCACGATGCTGCGCGACCAGGCCTAAGCCTGTCAGCATTGAAGCGCTTGATCGATGAGGCCTCTACCCACGTGGCGGGCGGCCTGCTGGCCTTGCCGGTGGCTGACACCTTGAAGAAGGTGAACCGTACCGAGGATGGCGAGGTGGTGGTACAACAGACCGTGCCGAGGGATTCCCTCTGGGCGGCCCAAACCCCCCAAATGTTTCGCGCACAGGCCTTGGCGTTGGCCATTACCGAATGCCTGTACAAAGACGTGCAGCTGACAGACGACGCCAGCGCCATTGAAACCATGGGCATCAGCCCCTTGATTGTTGAAGGCCATCTTGAGAACATGAAAATCACCCACAGTGCAGACCTGCACACCGTGGCAACTTTGCTGGGCCTGGAGGGCAAATTGGCATGAGCATGGATGTGTCTGCATTGCAGCGCCTGCGTGTGGGGCAGGGTTACGATGTCCACCGCTTGGTGGAAGGACGCAAGCTGATTCTGGCTGGTGTTGAGATTGATTCGCCCGTGGGTTTGCTCGGCCATTCGGATGCCGATGCCTTGCTGCATGCTGTTACTGACGCAGTGCTGGGCGCTGCGGCGCTGGGTGACATCGGTCGACATTTTTCAGACACCGACCCAGCTTTTGAAGGTGCTGATAGTGGCGTTTTGCTGCAAAAAACCTTGGCGCTGGCGGCCAGCAAGGGCTATCAACTGGTGAATGTAGACACCACCCTGATTTGCCAAAGCCCCAAATTGGCCCCACACATGGACCGCATGCAGGCCTGCCTTGCCCGGTTGTGTGGTCTGGATGCGGGGTGTGTCAATATCAAGGCCAAGACCAATGAAAAGCTGGGTTATTTGGGTCGCAAGGAAGCGATTGAAGCCCAGGCCGTGGTACTGATGATCAAGGATTTGCCCGCATGATTGCACTGGGTATTTCCACCAGCAGTGGTGTGGCCAAAGTGGCGGCTGTCCAGCAGGCGGAGGCCAACGCTGCACAGCACAGTCTTCAGGGTTTTGCCTTCAACACCTGTTTTGAGTTTTCCATTGAGGACTACAAAGCGCAGTCAGTCGAGCTGTTGCCCAGGCTGTCGCAAGCGTTGGCTGGCCATGGCCTGGCCTTGGGCGACTTGACCGTGTTGGCTGTGGACATTGGCCCTGGTGGGTTCACCAGCCTTCGCACGGCCTGTGGGGTTGTACAAGGTCTGGCTGTGGCCCTGGGTAAACCCACTGTTCCAGTTACCAGCTTTGAATGCATGGCTGTTCAGGCCCGACTGGATGGTGTGAGGCGGGCTGAAGCGTCACAGCTTCCTTGCGTACTCGACGCCCGACTGGGTGAATTGTATGTGGGTGTGGTAGACCTTCAGGCTCACGGTGTGAGCCTGAAGGGCAGCGCTGCATTGTGTGCCTGGGTTGATCTGAATGCTTGGGTGGACAGACAGGCTTACCAAACGTCCCCCTTGGCTTTGTGTGATGCTGCTGTGGCGAAAGGTCTAACAGAGCACGAGGGGGAGCACCCCGGTGTATTGCCCGCCTGGGTGGTTCAAACAGCGGGCCCTTCAGCGCTTGCAGCTGCGGCTTTGGGTGGGCTGCGGTGGCAACTCAAACAAACCAGCGAGCCCCTGGCCTGCCAGCCCTTGTATGTGCGGGACAAGGTGGCGCAAACCACGGCCGAACGCCAGGCGGTTAAACATGGCCCTGTTTAGTATTCGCCCCATGCGTGAAGACGATGTGCCGCAGGTCATCGAGATTGAGAACCGGATCTATGAGTTTCCGTGGTCAGCACGCAACTTTCTGGATTCATTGCGGGCCGGTTATGATCTGCACTGTTTTTTGCTGGACGACATCCTGGTGGGCTACATCGTCATGATGCAGGTGGTGGATGAGGTGCATTTGCTCAACATCTCTGTCAGTGCCGACCAACAAGGCAAGGGTTACGGCAAACACTTGCTGCAATGGGGTTTAAGCCGCGCCCGCATGGCCGGCCTGGAGGGCATGCTGTTGGAAGTTCGCCCCAGCAACACTGTGGCGAAAGCCTTGTATGACAACCAGGGTTTCAAATTGATTGGTGTGCGAAAAAATTATTATCCGGCCCGCGTGGGTCGGGAGGATGCCCTGGTGTTGTTCAAGCGCTTGGGTCAAGGATTGGACATTGCTGCATGAAAACACCGACAACAACCAAAGCTGCGCTGTTTGACGCCATGGGCTTGGGCCCGGTGTGGGAATTGCGCAAATCGCCGGCGGGGGCTGTTGAAGTGCAAGCACCTGTTGAGGTGCAAGCGCCTATGGTGGGTTTACCGAATGATTTGACTGATTTGCAGCAGCAGGTTGCCCAATGCCAGGCCTGTGGGTTGTGCAAAACCCGCCAGCAAACCGTGTTTTCGGCTGGGGTACCCAACGCAACGCTGATGGTGGTCGGCGAAGCACCTGGCGCCGATGAGGATGCCCAAGGCCAGCCATTCGTGGGCAGGGCCGGTCAATTGCTCGACAAATTGTTGCTGTCTGTGGGGCGAAGCCGCCAAAACAATGTCTACATTGCCAACGTGCTGAAGTGCAGGCCGCCGGGCAACCGCAACCCCGAGGCCGATGAAATTGCCCAGTGCGAGCCCTACCTTCGACAACAGCTGGCCTTGGTCAACCCCAAGGTGCTGCTGCTGGTTGGGCGGTTTTCCATTTCAACCTTGCTGAATACCGACAAACCCATTTCCCAGCTGCGGGGGCAGGTTCATCAAGTCTCGATTGACGGGCGGGGTGTTCCAGCGGTTGTCAGTTACCACCCGGCGTACCTGCTGCGCCGCCCGGAGGAAAAGGCCAAGTCCTGGGATGATTTGTTGTTGCTCAAGCGGGTGATGGAAGAACAGCAGGCCTGAGAATGTGGCTTATCGCTGCGTTTGGATGCCGACGGGTCGTTCTTCACCAATCTGGGCTTCCACGTCGTAGAGTGATTGATTGTGTCGATGCCACACAATCACCAAAAACATGGCCGCCATCACAAAACCACCGAACATCAGGATCACGGTGTTGACGTGGACATTCAGGCTGATCAGCAGGGCGTAAATGCCCAACATGGTCAGCACGGAAATGTTTTCATTGAAGTTTTGAATCGCAATCGACCGCCCGGCGCTCATCAGTACATGGCCGCGGTGTTGTAGCAGTGCGTTCATGGGCACCACAAAAAAACCGCTCAGGCCACCAATGATGATGATTAGCACCACAGCCACCGTCAGGTTGTGAACCTGGGTCATCAGCATGCACACCAGGCCCATGGCAATGCCCATGGGCAACACCCGCATTGATTTTTTCAGCGGAATGATTTTGGCTGCAATGATCGCACCTCCGGCCACACCGAATGCACAAATGCCTTGCAGCATGGCCCCCTTGTCCAGAGACAGACCCAAGGCGGCCTCGGCCCATTTCAGTACAATGAATTGCAGTGTGGCACCAGCACCCCAGAACAAGGTGGTGACAGCCAGCGAAATTTGCCCCAGTTTGTCCGACCACAGGCGCTTGAAGCAGCCGAAAAACTTTCGGGTCATGATGATGGGGTGGTTCAGTTGGGGCTCATACCGTGCGCCTGTGTCGGGGATGTTCAGGTTGAACACCGCGGCAATCAAATAGCCAAACGTAATCACGAAGATGGCCGCCTCGGCGGGGGTTTTCATCCCCTCGATAATACCGGGAATGTGCATCTGCATGAGGTGTTGGGCGGTGGAGGGTGAAATGAGGAAACCGCCCAGCATGGTGCCCAGAATGATGGAGAGTACTGTTAAACCCTCAATCCAGCCGTTGGCGGCCACCAGTTTGTCGTGGGGTAGCAGCTCCGTCAGAATGCCGTACTTGGCCGGGGAATAAGCCGCCGCACCGAAACCCACCACCGCATACGACACCAGCGGGTGAAATCCAAAAAACATCATGAGGCAACCGATCACCTTGATGGCATTGGTGATGAACATCACCTTGCCTTTGGGCAGTGTGTCGGCAAAACCACCCACAAACGGTGCCAACACAACGTAGGACACCACAAAAAACAGCTTGAGAAGGGGGGTCATCCACTCGGGAGACTGAATTTGAAACAGCAAGGCGATGGCTGCAATCAGCAAGGCATTGTCTGCCAGCGACGAAAAAAACTGCGCCGCCATGATGGTGTAGAAGCCAGGTTTCATTCACAGATCGATGCAAGCACCAATATTCTCTGGCTTGCGGTCTCGTTGCTCTTTCAACAATGTTGAGGCGTTATATCATATTCACACTGATTGCGTGTGACAGTCCGACCAATTTAACAAGTTCGAGCGCAAGCCGCTCTCCCAGTATGCCCCGTCCCATTCGTGCCTTGGTCAAGCCCTCGGCCATCGATTACAACCTCCAACGCATCCGGGCGATCAACCCGGCTTGGCATTGCATGCCTGTGGTCAAGGCTCATGCCTACGGACATGGTTTGGAACGCCTATTGAGCGGCCTGCAGTCTGCGGACAGTCTGGCCATTCTTGAAATTGAGGGTGCTGCCGCATTGCGAAAGCTTGGGTGGTCCAAACCGATTGTGTTGCTGGAAGGCTGTTTTGATTCAGCCGATGTTGAGCAGGCGGTGGCGTTGGGGCTGGACTGGGTGGTGCATGATCATGCCCACCTGCAGGCGGTGGTGGATTTGGCTGACCGGTGGTTGGACACCCAGCACGCACCGCGCATTTTTTTAAAGCTCAACACTGGCATGAACCGTTTGGGTTTTACCGTGGACACAGCACCAGCGGTCATTGAACAACTGGATGCGCTCGCCCGGCAAATGGAATGGCCAGTCCCGGTGTTGATGACCCACTTCGCCAACGCCGATGCGCAGCAACTGGTCAACGCCCGCCCCAGTGCGCAAGCGCAGTTCGAGGCCTTGATGGCTTTAAAGCCGGCGCATTGGTTCAGTAGTTTGGCCAACTCAGCGGGCGTATTGAATTGCCCGGAATGGGCCGGCGACATTGTGCGCCCGGGCATTGCCATTTATGGAGCCACACCCGGGCCCAAAACTGCTTTGGAATATGGTTTGAAGCCCGCCATGAGCTTGCGTAGCCAGGTCATCGCCATACAAACCGTGGCTGTTGGAGAGCGCGTTGGATATGGTTCCCGTTGGCAGGCCACCCGTTCCTCGCGCATTGGTGTGGTGGCCTGCGGTTATGCCGATGGCTATCCACGCCATGCGCCCGATGGCACTCCGGTGGTGGCTGCAGGGCAGCGGGTGCCATTGGCAGGCCGAGTGTCCATGGACATGTTGACGATCGACATCACCGATGCGCCGCAGGTGCAATTGGGCAGCGACGTGGAGTTGTGGGGTGAAGCCTTGTCCATTGATGAGGTGGCCGAGCATGCCGGTACCATTGGCTATGAATTGATGTGTGCATTGGCCCCCCGGGTGCCAGTCACCGTTGTAGAAGGTTAAGCCCGACGATGGCCAAAGCAAAAAGCCAGTACCAATGCACCGAATGTGGCGCCGTGTTTGCCAAGTGGCAAGGCCAGTGTGGCGAATGCAACAACTGGAACACAGTGGTCGAGTCGCTCGTAGCCCCGGTCACGCCAAAAAATAATCGCTTCACCGCCTTGGCGGCCCAAAGCAGTCAGGTCATCAAGCTCGCGGACATTCAAGCGCAGGAATATCCCCGGTTTTCCAGCGGCGTGGGCGAGTTTGATCGGGTTCTGGGCGGTGGCTTGGTCCCCGGTATGGTCGTATTGTTGGGGGGGGACCCTGGCATTGGCAAGTCGACCCTGCTGTTGCAATCCATGGTGAACCTCGCTCAGCAGGTCAATACGTTGTATGTCAGTGGTGAAGAGTCCGCAGGTCAAATTGCGCTGCGCGCCCAGCGCCTGGGCTTGGAACACGCCAGCTTGAGTGTGCTCACCGAGATTCAGCTCGAACAAATTCTGGCGCAAATTGAAATTCTCAAGCCTCAGGTGCTGGTCATCGACTCCATCCAGACCTTGTACACCGCGGAGCTGTCGGCTGCGCCCGGCTCGGTGAGCCAGGTTCGGGAATGTGCCAGCCAACTGACCCGGGTGGCCAAAAGCCTCGGCATCACCACCATCTTGGTCGGCCACGTGACCAAGGAAGGCACCTTGGCTGGCCCCCGCGTGTTGGAACACATTGTGGACACGGTGCTGTACTTCGAAGGGGATTCCCAGTCGTCATTCCGCTTGGTGCGTGCCTTCAAAAACCGGTTTGGGGCGGTGAATGAACTGGGTGTGTTCGCCATGACCGACCGTGGACTCAAAGGCGTCAACAACCCATCCGCACTGTTCTTGTCTCAACAAACCGATTGGGTGCCTGGTTCGTGTGTCATGGTCACGCAGGAAGGGGCCCGGCCTCTGTTGGTGGAAATTCAGGCCTTGGTGGATTCATCGCATTCACCTGCACCAAGACGCCTATCCGTGGGCCTGGAGCAAAACCGCCTCGCCATGCTGCTGGCGGTGCTTCACCGCCATGCCGGTTTGCAGTTTTTTGATCAGGATATTTTCATCAATGCAGTGGGCGGTGTCCGCATCTCCGAACCCGCAGCTGACTTGGCCATTGTGTTGGCCATGGTGTCGTCGCTGAAAAACAAGCGCTTGCCCCGTGAATTGGCTGTGTTTGGCGAAATTGGCCTGTCGGGTGAATTGCGGCCTGCGCCCCGTGGACAGGACCGGTTGCGAGAAGCGGCCAAATTGGGCTTTACCCATGCCTTGGTGCCGGCCAGCAATGTGCCCAAACAAACCATTGAGGGCTTGCAAGTCATTGGTGTAGAACGAATTGAACAGGCATTGTCAGCCTTGCGGGATACATTGCACTGTTTTTGACTAATTGTTCATTTGACACCACAATTGCGGGATTCTGAGTCGTCACCATTAAGAGTGAATGTATGGTTCCCCTCCGCCCGGTTAAGCCTTGGTTGTTGATGGCCGCACTGGCGCTGTCATTGGCCGCTTGTTCCCGCTCCGCACCCGATACATCTGAAGTGATTCGTCCTGTGCGTGTGATGGAACTGAAAGCGGATGGCACTGAGTCAGAGGACACTTTTCCTGCCCAGATTGAACCCCGATACAGTGCCAGCCTGAGTTTTCAGGTGGGTGGCCGCTTGGTCGCGCGTTTGGTGGATGTTGGGGACCGTGTTAAAAAAGGTCAGGTCTTGGCTCGCATCGATCCCCAAGACCTCAAGCTGGCTTTGCAGGCAGCACAGGCGCAATACAATGCGGCCAATACGGAATACCTTCAGAACAAAACCGACTTGGCGCGGTTCAAGACCCTGCGTGAGCAGAACTTCATCAGTCCAGCTGAACTTGACCGTCGGCAATTGGCACTGGATGCAGCTGAGAGCCGATTGACCCAGGCGCGCGCGCAGCTGAATGTGCAACAAAACCAGGCCCTGTACGGCGAACTGAAAGCCCCCAATGATGGTGTGATTTCTCAAGTGCTGCTGGACGCAGGTCAGGTGGTGGCCCCTGGTCAGCCCATTCTGCAATGGGCCAATGAAAAAGCGGTGCAGGTTCGCATGGCCGTGCCTGAAGGTCGGGTCAAGGATGTCCGGAATGGTCAGGGTGCTGTGGTTGACTTGTGGTCGATACAGCAGCAACTGAAGGCCCGTGTGCGTGAGGTGGGTCCCGTGGCAGACCCGGTCACCCGAACTTATCCAGTCTTTCTGGATTTGACAGACCCGACGCCTGACGCGCGCTTTGGCATGAGTGCCACGGTTCGTTTTGCAGCCCGCAATCCCGAGGTGGCCTTCAAACTGCCAGTGGCTGCGTTGGTGGCAGAGGCCACTGGTGCTTTTGTGTGGGTGTTTGATGAGGCCAAAGGTGAGGTGCACCGACGACCGGTGAAACCCTACGATGTGAATGAAAGCAGTTTCTTGGTCAAAGACGGCCTGAAAGACGGCGAGCTGGTGGTGACCGCCGGCACGCACACCCTGAACGAGGGGCAAAAGGCGCGCCGTTTCATCGAGACAGCCGACCTCGCCAAAAAAGCCAAGGCTTTGCAGGACGGGGAGGGCAGTGATCCAACCGCCACTTCAGGCTCACAGCCTGAGCCCAAACGGTAAGGTCTGCCTGATGAAAAAACTGAATATTTCCCGTTGGGCGCTGGAAAATCAGCCCCTCATCCGGTTTTTGTTGGCTGTTTTTATTTTTGCAGGCAGCGCTGCGTTTTTCTCACTGGGGCAGGAAGAGGACCCCCCCTTTGTTTTCAGGGGCATGGTGGTGCGTGCGTACTGGCCTGGTGCCACATCCATGCAAATGGCCCAGCAAGTGGCCGATCCCATTGAAAAGGTCATGCAGGAAGTGCCCTATGCGGACAAAATCCGTTCTTATTCCAAACCGGGCGAGTCTGTGATCTTTCTGCTGTTGAAAGACAGCGCACCGCCCAAGGACGTGGCCAATATTTGGTACACCACCCGCAAGCGGGTCAATGACATGGCCAGCCGGCTACCCCACGGTGTCATTGGTCCATTCTTCAACGACGAATTTGGCGATACGTTTGGGGTCATGCTGGCGTTTTCAGCCGACGGCTTCAAATACAACGAGTTGAAAGACTTCGTGACCCAGGTGCGGCAGGACCTGTTGCGGGTTCCGGATGTCGCCAAAGTGCAGTTGTTCGGGGTACAGGCCGAAAAGGTTTACATTGACGTTTCGCACTACAAACTCGCCAAATTGGGTATTTCGGCCCAGAGTGTGTTGAACCAGATCAATGCTCAAAATGCCGTCACATCTCAAGGTGTCTTGAGTCTGGAAGAGCAGAAAATATTTTCTCGCGTACAAGGCCAGTTCGAGTCAATCGACGACATTGCCAACACACCCATACGCGCCGGTAACCAGACCGTGTTGCTCAAAGATTTTGCCGACATTCACCGGGGTTACGAAGACCCACCTCTGTCCAAAATGCGGGTCAATGGCCAGGAAGTAATCGGGCTGGGTATTTCCATGGTCAATGGTGGGGATATTATTCGGCTGGGCAAAAACCTGGAAAAAGAGGAAGCCCGCATTCTGTCGCAATTGCCCGTGGGCGTTGAAATGATGCGGGTGGCTGATCAACCGGAGTCGGTGCGCACCTCGGTCAATGAGTTCGTGAAGGTGTTGATTGAGGCGATTGTGATTGTGTTGGGTGTCAGCTTTGTCAGCCTGGGCCTGCACACCAAACCGCTGCGTGTGGACATGCGGCCCGGTTTGGTGGTGGCCTTGACCATCCCGCTGGTTTTGGCGATGACTTTCCTGGCCATGTCTTACTTCGGCATCAACCTGCACAAAATTTCGTTGGGTGCCCTCATCATCGCCTTGGGCCTGTTGGTGGACGATGCCATCATCGCCGTCGAGATGATGGTGCGCAAACTGGAAGAAGGTTATTCCCGTTTCGACGCGGCGACTTTCGCCTACGAATCCACAGCGGTGCCCATGCTCACCGGAACGTTGATCACCGCCGCTGGTTTTTTGCCGATTGCCTTGGCCAAGTCGGCCGCCGGTGAATACACCTATTCCATTTTTGCGGTCACAGCCATTGCTTTGTTGCTGTCGTGGATTGTGGCGGTGGTCTTTGTGCCCTATATCGGTTATTGGCTGTTGAAAAAGCCACGGGATGGCGAGGGGCATCATGAAGTATTCGACACCCCGTTCTACGCCCGTTTCCGTCGATGGATTGAGGCCTGCGTTCGCCATCGCTGGATCACGATTGGCGTGACCATCGCAGCATTCTTGCTGGGTGGGTTTTCATTCAAATTCATCGAGCAGCAGTTCTTCCCCGATTCCAATCGCCTGGAGATCATGGTGGATCTGTGGCTACCCGAGGGCACCTCATTTGCGCAAACCGAGGCCCAGGCCAAAAAGCTGGAAACCTGGTTGGCGCAGCAGCCCGAGGTGGATCGCTATGCTGCTTTCGTGGGTGATGGAGCCCCACGGTTTTACCTCTCGCTCGACCAGAAGTTTGTGCAAAGCAACTTGACAGAATTTATTGTGATGCCAAAGGATTTTCAATCCCGAGAAGTGTTGCGCAAAAAAATGAAAGATCATCTGGAGCAGAATTTCCCGGATGTTCGACCGCGGGTAACCTTGCTGCCCAACGGCCCACCCGTTACCTATCCAGTTCAGTTTGTGGTTCAGGGGCCTGACCCGTATGTGGTGCGCGCCGTTGCTGACCAGGTGAAGGCCGCTGTGGCTTCTAGCCAGTACACACGGGGCACGCACGACAACTGGAACGAAAATGTGAAAGCCATGAAGGTGGAGGTGGACCAAGCCCGAGCCCGTGCCTTGGGCGTCAGCAGTGAAAGCATCGCTCAAGCGTCCCAGGTTATTTTGGCTGGTGCCCCCATTGGGCAGTACCGGGAAGGCAACCGCCTGATCGACATTGTGTTTCGCAATCCGCCCAGCGAACGAGACACACTGAGTGAACTCATGAATGCCAATGTGCCCACGGCCTCGGGTGCCTATGTCCCTTTGTCCCAGGTGGGGAAAGTGACCATGGGTTTTGAGCCGGGGGTGATCTGGCGCCAAAACGGTGATTTCGCCATCACGGTGCAGGCTGATGTGGTGCCCGGTATTCAAGGCACCACCGTGGCCTTGGCCATGAACAAGGCGCTGGAGCCGATGCGGGCCCAGTTGCCACTGGGTGTTCGCATCAGTCTGGACGGTTTGGCTGCCGACTCCGGCAAGGCACAGCAATCCATCATGGCCAATGTGCCGCTGATGCTGTTCCTGGTGCTCACCTTGCTCATGCTTCAGCTCAAAAGCTTTGGCCGAACTTTGCTCGTGTATTTCACAGGCCCACTGGGGATCATTGGTGCTGCCATTGCGCTGATCGCCACTGGTCGGCCGTTTGGCTTTGTGGCGCAATTGGGGGTCATCGCCTTGTTTGGCATGATCATCCGGAATTCGGTCATTCTCGTTGATCAGATCGAGCAGGACAGGGCGGCTGGTGTTGATCCATTCGAGGCCATTATCGGGTCCACCATCCGCCGTTCCAGACCGATTCTGCTGACCGCTGCTGCGGCTGTGCTGGCAATGATTCCGCTGATGCGCTCCCAGTTCTGGGGGCCGATGGCGGTTGCGATCATGGGCGGTTTGATCGTCGCCACCCTTTTGACGCTATTTTTCCTGCCGGCCTTGTACGCGGCAGCCTACCGAATCAAAAAACCGATGCAGACCAGCAATGCCTTGTAATGTAACGTTCAGGCCCTGAGAACCTGGGTCGTCCAGCTGATGGAAAACTTCCGCAGGGGAGTCAGGGCTTTTTGCTCAACCAATAGCGCCGGTTGGGGGCCATGCAGGCGGAATTCCCGCACCTTCATGCGGTACAACGCCCGCAGTGGGCGGCAGAACAGGCGAAGTTCGGTGGGCATGCGTTGCCAGGCTGCTTCAGCCACCTGAATTCGAGCTTTGCCGATGTGCAGAAACAGCGCATGGATGGCCGCATCGTGCCGGCGCTGTCGAATTTGCTCGGCAGTAACCCCATGCTGGCTCAACAGCGCTATCGGCATGGGTTGAAACTGTTCATCCAGGTACTTGGCCAACCGCAGCACTTGGCACAGTTGAGTGGAGGCCATCCAGAAGTCCATCAGGGCCTCGTAACCCGCAGGTCTATGGAGGGGGGTTGTTTGCCCAAATTTCTGGGCAATAAGCGGCAGCCATGGCGCAATCTGTGTCCGGGTCGTCTGGTCCCAGGTCTCCTGGTTCTCAAACCGGCGGGGTTCGCACGCTGCGGCCACCTGTTCAATCAGCACTGGCCAGTTATCGGCATCCACACCCGCAACCACCTCCCGGGACAGCGCCTGGATCACCGGGTGCAGGTTGGTTTCCTGCCCCGCATTGGCCAGCGCATTGCGCCACCAGCCCAGCTTCACCTGGGTCAGGCCGGCTTCCAGTTGTTTCAGGCAGGCCTGGCGCAGCTCGCGGTTGAGTGCAAACAGCCCCAACCAGTAGGCTTTCAGCGCCACAGGCTGAAACACGGTCGCGTAATGCAGGCTGGACAGATCGGGGCAGACTTTTTCCCGGCAGTAGGCCAGCGGGGTTTCGAGGAGGGTTGACATGGCAATGGCGAGCAGCCCGCAATAAGGCTCGGAACGACAACGGCTGAATTGTAGGGCATTTGGGTGAACTGCCCCATGGATTGATGGTTGACCATGGGCATTGAGCGCAAAAAGGGCTATACTTCGGCCCGTGCTGCGGATGTGGCGAAATTGGTAGACGCACCAGATTTAGGTTCTGGCGTGGCAACACGTGAAGGTTCGAGTCCTTTCATCCGCACCATTTTGAATGGCCCTTCGTGGGCCGAAATCCCGGTCAAATCGGTGCCCGTTCGGGCCAAACCCCCCCTCAAGTTGTGTAAGATAACGGCAATTGTAGAGGCCTCGCTCCACGGCTGTTGCGTGTCCATTCGTCGATCAACCCACCTGGTTTGTCCGGGTTATTCAAGCTCAAGAGTTCCAAATGACTGAAACCACCACCACTGCAAGCCCACTCGAGAAAACCATTTCTCTGAAGCTTTCAGTTGAAAAGATCAATGCTGAAGTTGAAAAGCGCCTTCAGAAAGTGGCGCGCACAGCTCGCATGCCAGGCTTTCGCCCCGGAAAGGTGCCCATGAAGATGGTCATCCAGACTTACGGTCCCCAGGTGCACTCTGAAGTGCTGAACGACGAAATTGGCCGTACATTCAACGAAGAAGTGCAAAAGCAGGACCTGCGCGTGGCTGGTACCCCCCGCATTGAGGCCGCTGAAGGCGCTGCTGAAGAAGCGCTGGAATTCAACGCCATTTTTGAAGTGTTTCCTGAAGTGAAGTTCGGTGACTTCGCCGCACTGGAAGTCGAAAAAACCACCGTTGAAGTGTCCGATGCCGAAGTGGACAAGACCCTGGACATTCTGCGCAAACAGCGCGCTACCTTCGCTGCTGTTGACCGCGCGGCCCAAGATGAAGACAAGGTAACCCTCGATTTCGTGGGTAAAATCGACGGTGTGGCCTTCGCGGGCGGTACAGCGGATGATTTCTCCTTCGTTGTGGGCAAAGGCCAGATGCTGCCCGAATTCGAAGCCGCAGCCAAAGGCATGAAAACCGGCGAAACCAAAACCTTCCCCTTGAGTTTCCCTGAGGATTACCACGGTAAGGACGTGGCGGGCAAAACCGCTGAATTCGACATCACCATCAAATCGGTTGAAGGCGCGCAATTGCCCGAGCTCAATGAAGAGTTCGCCAAGGCCATGGGCATTGCCGACGGTAGCATCGACAAACTGCGTGAAGACGTGCGTGTGAACCTGTCGCGCGAAGTGAACAACCGCACCAAGGCGCAAACCAAGGAAGCCGTGATGAATGCGCTGCTGAAGGTGGCCGAGTTTGATGTGCCCAAAGCACTCATTCAGTCGGAAACTGCTGAGCTGGCCCAGCGCGCCCGCGAAGACCTGCGCGCACGCGGCATGAAAGATGTTGAAAACATTCAACTGCCCGAAGATATTTTTGCTGCACAAGCCGAGCGCCGCGTTCGTCTGGGTCTGATCGTGTCAGACTTGGTCAAGAACAACAGCCTGCAGGCCAAACCAGAGCAGGTTCGTGCTTACATTGAAGAACAGGCGCAAAGTTATGAAAACCCTGCTGAAGTGATGCAGTGGTATTTCCAGGACCGCGCCCGTTTGGCGGATGTTGAAGCCGTTATTCTGGAAGACAATGTGGTTGAATACACATTGGCAAAAACCAAAGTGGTTGAAAAGAAGCTGTCTTTTGACGAACTGATGGGAAATAAATAACGATGAAGTGGGACCCTCGCTCTATGACCGGAAATTTCAATAACTTCAGCAGTATGGAACCCCAAGGGAATATGTATGTTCCCATGGTGATTGAACAAAGTGGTCGGGGCGAGCGGGCCTATGACATCTACTCACGTTTGTTGAAAGAACGGGTCATCTTTCTGGTTGGCCCGATCAACGACCAAATGGCCAACGTGATTGTGGCCCAAATGCTGTTCCTTGAGTCCGAGAACCCTGACAAAGACATCGCGCTGTACATCAACAGCCCGGGCGGCTCCGTGTCCGCTGGCATGGCCATTTATGACACCATGCAATTCATCAAGCCCGATGTGTCCACCCTATGCACAGGTCTGGCCGCATCCATGGGGGCTTTCCTGTTGTCATCCGGTACCAAAGGCAAGCGCTTTTCCTTACCCAATAGCCGCATCATGATTCACCAGCCGCTGGGCGGCGTTCAGGGGCAAGCGTCCGACATTGAAATTCACGCCAAGGAAATTCTGTACTTGCGTGAGAAGTTGAATGGTATTTTGGCTGACAACACCGGCAAGCCGATCGATCAAATCGCACGCGACACGGATCGTGACAATTTCATGGGTGCCGACGATGCCAAAAACTATGGTCTGATCGACGATGTGTTGAAACACCGTGTACCGCCCGCAGAAGGCAACAAGTAATCCAGAACGTATGCAGGTGGCCCTTCGGGGCCCAAGGGATTGACGATGTCAGAAAAAAAAGGCTCCAGCGAAAAGCTGTTGTATTGCTCCTTCTGCGGCAAAAGCCAGCATGAGGTGAAGAAACTCATCGCCGGGCCCTCGGTGTTCATCTGTGATGAATGCATCGAGCTGTGCAACGACATCATTCGAGACGAGGCTGCCGAGGCCACAGCCAACGGTGGTGGCGACAAACTACCCACTCCGCGCGAAATCCGCAACATTCTTGACCAGTACGTGATTGGACAGGACAAGGCCAAGCGCGTGCTGTCCGTGGCTGTGTACAACCACTACAAGCGCCTGCGCCACATGGGTGGCAAGAAAGACGACATCGAGTTGTCCAAGTCCAACATTTTGCTGGTTGGCCCAACCGGTTCTGGCAAGACCCTGTTGGCACAAACACTGGCACGCTTGCTGAACGTGCCTTTCGTGATTGCCGACGCCACCACGCTGACCGAAGCCGGTTATGTGGGTGAGGATGTCGAGAACATTATTCAAAAGCTGCTGCAGAACTGCAACTACGAAGTCGACAAGGCCCAGCGTGGCATTGTCTACATCGACGAGATCGACAAGATTTCCCGCAAGTCCGACAACCCGTCCATCACGCGTGACGTGTCGGGCGAGGGTGTTCAGCAAGCACTGTTGAAGCTGATTGAAGGCACCGTGGCCTCTGTTCCTCCTCAGGGAGGTCGCAAGCACCCCAACCAAGATTTTGTTCAAATTGACACCACCAATGTGCTGTTTATTGTGGGCGGTGCGTTTGAAGGTTTGGACAAGGTGATTCGCAACCGCTCCGAGCGCTCAGGCATTGGTTTTGGTGCTGAGGTCAAGAGCAAAAACGAGGAAAACGTCGGCACGGTGTTGGCGGAAGTGGAGCCGGAAGACCTCATTAAATTCGGGATCATCCCGGAGCTGGTGGGCCGCTTGCCAGTGATCGCCACGCTGGATGAACTGGACGAAGCAGCCCTGATCGAAATTTTGACCAAGCCCAAAAATGCGTTGGTCAAGCAGTTCGAAAAGCTGCTGGAAATGGACGGCGCCGAGTTGGAAATTCGTCCCTCTGCACTCAGTGCCATCGCCAAAAAGGCCATTCAGCGCAAAACGGGTGCCCGTGGCTTGCGGACCATTCTGGAACAGGCCTTGTTGGGCGTCATGTACGACTTGCCCAATGAAGGCCACGTCAAAAAGGTGGTGGTCGATGAGCCCACCATCAAAGGTGAAGGGCAGCCATTGTTGATTTATGAAGATCAACCCAAGGTGGTCGGTAGCAAGGACAAGTCCTGATAATGTGGGCGTGTGCAAAAGCCCGCGCAAAATGACAAAAAAAGCCCAACTCGTGAGTTGGGCTTTTTCTTTTCGGTGGTATTGTTTTAACACGATGTTCAAAAAGGCTTGAATAAGCGCGTTTCGACCCCACTGTATGGGGCATGCATTCAATAGGTGATCAACATGTCAGCAACCAACGTGCTTCCTGAACAACCGATTGAACTCTCGCTGCTGCCGCTGCGGGATGTGGTTGTTTTCCCCCACATGGTCATTCCCCTGTTTGTTGGACGTCCAAAGTCCATCAAGGCGCTGGAAATTGCCATGGAAACAGGCAAGAGCATCCTGCTGGTGGCCCAGAAGTCCGCCACCAAAGATGAACCCAGCGAGAAAGACATGTACAACATTGGCTGTGTGGCCAATGTGTTGCAAATGCTGAAGTTGCCCGACGGTACGGTAAAGGTATTGGTCGAGGGTGTTCAGCGCGCCCGCTTGCTGCAAGTCAGTGACGAGGGCAGCCATTTTTCTGCAGAGGCCATGCCCCTGTTGCCAGATCCGTCGCAAAGCCCGGAAACCGAGGCCATGAAGCGCGCAGTGATGGCGCAGTTTGACTCCTATGTCAAACTGAACAAAAAAATTCCGCCAGAAATCCTGACATCACTGGCCAGTATTGATGATGTGGGCCGCCTTGCCGACACCATTGTGAGCCATTTGCCGCTGAAACTGGAGCAGAAGCAAACCATTCTGGAAACCTTCAGTGTGGCCCAACGCTTGGAAGCGTTGTTGTCACAGCTCGAAACCGAAATTGACATTCTTCAGGTGGAAAAGCGCATTCGCGGACGGGTGAAGCGCCAGATGGAAAAAAGCCAGCGCGAGTATTATCTGAATGAGCAAGTGAAAGCCATTCAGAAAGAGTTGGGCGAGGGCGAAGACGGTGCTGACATGGAGGAGCTTGAAAAGCGGATCAAGCAAGCCAAGATGCCCAAGGAAGCCCTGAAGAAAGCAGAGGCCGAGTTGAAAAAACTCAAACTGATGTCGCCCATGTCGGCCGAAGCCACGGTGATTCGCAATTACATCGACACCTTGGTGAACCTGCCTTGGAAGAAGAAAACCAAGATCAACAACGACCTTGGTAATGCAGAGCGTGTGCTGGACGAGGACCACTATGGTCTGGACAAAGTCAAAGAGCGCATCGTGGAATACCTCGCCGTGCAGCAGCGTGTGGACAAACTGAAAGCGCCGATTCTGTGTTTGGTAGGTCCTCCTGGTGTGGGTAAAACGTCGCTCGGCCAATCGGTTGCCAAAGCGACGAACCGCAAGTTTGTACGCATGGCCCTGGGTGGTGTGCGGGATGAAGCAGAAATTCGCGGTCACCGCAAAACTTACATTGGATCCATGCCTGGCAAGGTGTTGAGCAGTATTACCAAGGTGGGGGTTCGCAATCCATTGTTCTTGTTGGACGAAATTGACAAGATGGGCATGGACTTCCGCGGTGATCCAGCATCGGCCCTGCTGGAGGTGTTGGACCCCGAGCAGAACAGCACCTTTGTGGACCATTATGTCGAGGTGGAATACGACCTGTCAGACGTGATGTTTGTGGCCACCGCGAACTCGCTCAATATTCCGCACGCACTGCTAGACCGCATGGAGGTGATTCGTCTGTCGGGTTACACCGAAGATGAAAAGGTCAGCATCACCCAGAAGTACTTGTTGCCCAAACAGATGAAAAACAACGGTGTGAAAGCCGAGGAACTCAGTCTGTCGGAGGCGGCCATTCGCGACATGATCCGCTACTACACCCGTGAAGCGGGTGTGCGCGGTCTGGAACGTGAAGTGTCCAAGATTTGCCGCAAAGTGGTGCGTCAAATGGTGCTGGGCAAAAACGAGAAAAAAGTCCAAGTCACACCCAAAAATCTGGACAAGTTTTTGGGTGTTCGTCGCTTTAGCTACGGCATGGCGGAGAAGGAAAACCAGGTGGGGCAGGTCACTGGTTTGGCCTGGACTGAGGTGGGTGGCGATTTGCTGACCATTGAAACCGTGGCCATGCCCGGCAAGGGCAACATCATCCGCACAGGCTCATTGGGCGACGTGATGAAAGAGTCTGTTGAAGCGGCCCGCTCCGTGGTGCGCGCGCGCGCCAAGCGCCTGGGCATTAAAGATGATGCATTCGAAAAACAAGACATTCACGTGCACGTTCCGGAAGGTGCCACACCGAAGGATGGACCATCGGCAGGTATTGCGATGACCACCGCATTGGTGTCCACCCTGACCAGCATTCCGGTGAAATCGACGGTTGCCATGACCGGTGAAATTACCTTGCGCGGAGAAGTGCTGGCCATTGGCGGGTTGAAAGAAAAGTTGCTTGCAGCCCACCGTGGTGGCATTAAAACGGTGTTGATCCCGGAAGAAAACGTGAAAGACCTTGCCGAGATTCCAGACAACGTGAAGAACAGTCTGGAAATTATTCCGGTGAAATGGATTGATCAGGTGTTGCAAAATGCCTTGGAAGCCCAGCCAGAGCCGCTTCCAGAGACACCGGAGGTGATTGCAGCAAAATCGGAAGACCCTGCTGCAAAAACCAGTCTAAAGCACTGATTCGACAAAGCTTCTTGTCCAACGCCTCTGCAACAAAATGCAGAGGCGTTTTTCTTGTTGCCCTGAAAGCCTTGCCAGGCCTCGTTAAAAGACGACAAACACCCCGCAAAACCTGTTGACACAAGGCTTTCAGCCGTGTCTAAATAAAGCGCTAGAAGCAAATCGTGGTGCCAAGTTTTTTGGCACCGTTTTTTTGTCACCATGAGGGGGCTTTTTAATATGAACAAAACTGAACTGATCGACCAAATCGCTGAATCTGCAGAAATCTCCAAAGCTGCTGCCGGCCGCGCATTGGATGCCATGATTGCTGCAGTGAAAACCACCCTGAAAAAAGGTGGTTCAGTGACATTGGTTGGTTTCGGTACCTTCGCTGTTGGCAAGCGCGCCGCACGCAGTGGTCGCAACCCACGCACTGGCGCAACCATCAAGATCAAAGCTGCCAAAGTGCCCAAGTTCCGTCCTGGTAAAGCATTGAAAGACGCAGTGAACTAATTTTAGAAATTTTTGTGCAGCAGGTATTGCAAGACGAATTATTCTCTGTATATAATTGCGGTCTTGGCTGATTCGCAAAACGACAGCGACAAAAACAAAAAGTGATTTGAGTTTTTGGACATGTCGGGTGCTTAGCTCAGTTGGTAGAGCGGAACCCTTACAAGGTTTAGGTCGGGAGTTCGAGCCTCTCAGCACCCACCAAATTGCAGTCAGCGTCGCGAAAGCGGCAACCAACTCAGGAGTGGTAGTTCAGTTGGTCAGAATACCGGCCTGTCACGCCGGGGGTCGCGGGTTCGAGCCCCGTCCACTCCGCCAGCAGTAAGAAAAACCCCAGATTGCGAAAGCATCTGGGGTTTTTTGTTTCCTGCGCACCTGCGGCGCAGGCCCCGTATTCCGCACCTGTGTTCGGTTATGATGTGGCGTCACTTTCCTCAAATCCACATTGCTTGTACACCATGTTTGATTTCATCCGCAATCACCAAAAACTCATGCAATTCATCTTGCTGTTGTTCATCACACCAGCATTTGTTTTGTTTGGTCTGGAGGGTTATCGCACGGTCAGCGGCGATGCCAATGCCTACGCCAAGGTGGGTGATCATGTGGTGTCGCCGGAAGAGTTTGACGCTGTCAAACGTCAGCGAATCGAAGAGGCGAGAGCGCAGTCAGGTCCCAATTTCGATCCCAAGGTATTCGATTCACCCGACATCAACCGGCAACTTCTGGATGCCTTGGTGATGCAATACATGCTCGAACAGTCGGTGAACAAGCAATACTTAACGGCGAGCGATGCAGCGTTGCAAAACGAAATCAAGAACACACCACTGTTTCAGAAAGATGGGAAGTTTGATCTGGAACTGTACAAGGCCCAACTGGCAGCTCGCGGTTTGAGCCCGGTTCAGCACGAAGCCAATGTGCGATTTAATCTCGCGCGCAATCAAGTGTTGGACCCGGTTTTGCGCGCCGTGTTTTTTCCAAAGTCGATTGCTGCGCAATTGGATGATGTCCAACTGGCAGGTCGTGTTATCCGGGTAAAGACCATTGACCTGGCACCGTATCTTGACAAGGTTAAACTGACCGAAGACCAGGTCAACGCTTTCTACGAGGCCAACAAGGCGCAATTCACCGTGCCACAAAAGGCCGATGTGGCTTACATCGTGTTGTCTCCCGAGAACATCAAGTCAAAGATTCAGGTGAGCGACGCCGACGTGGCTCAGTACTATGCGCAAAATAAAGCACGTTTTTCAACACCGGAAGAGCGCAAGGTTCGTCACATTTTGCTACCCGCTAAGAAAGAAGGCAGCAATGAGGCGGATCTGAAAGCGCAAGCGGAAAAAGTGTTGGCTGAAGTGAAAGCAAATCCTGCGCAGTTTGGTGAATTTGCCAAAAAATACTCAATCGACCCTGGCTCTGCCGCGCAGGGTGGTGACCTTGGTTTCTTCGGCAAGGGGGCGATGGTGCCCGCTTTTGAAGCCGCAGCCTTTGCGCAAAAGAAAGGTGAGATCAGTGGTCTGGTGAAGTCTGAGTTTGGCTATCACATCATTGAAGTCACCGATGTCCGTGGCGGTCAGGTGAAAACGCTGGACGAGGTGAAAGCGTCGATTACGGACGAAATCAAAAACCAGAAAGCCACAGCGCAAATTGCTGATGCCCAGGGGCGTTTTTCGGAGTTGGTGTATGAAGGTGGCCAGTCATTCGACAACGTTGAGAAGGCGCTGGGCCTGAAGGCACAGACCTATGCGCGCCTGGGTCAACCGGCGCCTGGTGATGCGCCTGCGGTGCTGAAAGACCCCAAGGTGTTGGCCGAAATTTTCTCCGACGATTCCATCAACAACAAGAACAACACCAAGGCCATACAGGTGGGTGATTTGCTGGTGTCTGCGCACATCACACAATACACCCCGGCCACGCCCAAGCCGCTGGCTGAGGTAAAAGCCCAAATTGAAGGCCAGTTGAAAATCGAAGAGGCCAAGAAGCTGGGCTTGACCGATGCGGATGCATTGGCTGCCAAACTAAACGCAGCCAAACCCTCCGATGGTGCTGCAGAGTTGGCGGGATTTAGCGATAAGAAAACAGTGTCTGCTTTGGGGGCACAAGGTGTGCCCTCGGGTGTGATGCAGTCGGTGCTCAATACACCGTTGGCTGGCTTGCCCACAGCCAAGGTGGTTGGTTTGGGCCCCAATGGCTTTGCAGTGGCTTGGGTAGAGGCTGTGGCGCCGTCGGCTGAGGTGAAAGCCAAGGCAGACCCGCAAATTGTTGCTTACTACGAAAACCTCACGAACCAGTCTTACCAGGAAGCCTTGGTCTTGGCATCACGGGATGCAATCAAAAAGCGCATCCATGTGGACATCAAGAAGACGTTCTAAACGGGTCTTGATTCAAGGCATGTTCACCGGTTGAGCATGCCTGCCAAGGCTGGCCATACATTGTCAACCATTCTTGGTTGGCTTGCTGCGTTGGGATGAATGCCGTCGGCTTGAAAGGCATCCGGATTCTGCGCGAATCCATCCAGTAGAAAAGGCACCAATGGTAGCTTGTTTTGTCTGGCCAGTTCGGTGAATGTTTCTCCAAATCGACGGCTGTAGGCCGGTCCATAATTTGGTGGGATCTGCATGCCCACCAACACGGTTTGTGCCCGCGCTCTGCGGGCCATGTCGATCATGCTGGCCAAGTTGTTTTTCATGGTCTCAATCGGGAGGCCACGCAATCCATCATTGGCGCCGAGCTCCAAAATCACTTGGGTTGGTTTGTGTTGCCTGAGCAGTGCGGGCAATCGGGTTTTCCCGCCTGCGGTGGTTTCGCCCGAGATGGATGCATTGGTCAGCTGGCAATGCGGGAACTTTTGTTTCAGCCGACGCTCCATCAAGGCAACCCAGCCTTGCTCCACCGGCAAACCGTAGGCAGCGCTCAGGCTGTCGCCCATGACCAGAATGTGGCAAGCTTGACCAGCGGTGCGAGTGTTTCCATTGGCAGCCTGCACATTCGTGGCTGACCAGCCACTGAAATACAGCGTGAACAGCGAGACCCACAACACCTGCTTTGCGGACACGAACCTTTGCAGCAAAACCATGACAACAGCAATCCTTGAAGTGAATAATTTGGCGCAATGCGTGCGGGATGGCGAAGATGAGCTTCACATCCTAGAGGCCATCACCTTCACTGTACAGCAAGGTGAAGCGGTCGCCATCACCGGTGCCTCCGGTTCTGGCAAGTCTACTCTGCTGGGCATGCTCGCCGGGTTGGACACCCCATCCTCCGGGTCGGTTCACCTGCTCGGCCAGGACTTAACCCGGTTGTCTGAGGAGCAGCGGGCCGTGCTGCGCGCCCGGCATGTTGGATTTGTGTTTCAGTCTTTTCAGTTGCTGGATCATTTGAGTGCACTTGAAAATGTGATGCTGGCCACGCAACTGGTGCGCATGCCCCACGCAGAAGAATCCGCAGTGGCCATGTTGCAACGGGTGGGTTTGGGTAACCGGCTCAAGCACACGCCCAAAACGCTGTCGGGTGGCGAGCAACAGCGGGTGGCCCTGGCCCGCGCCTTCGTTCGCAAGCCATCGATTGTGTTTGCGGATGAGCCCACGGGCAGTCTGGACTTCGCCACAGGTCAGCGGGTCATTGACTTGATGTTTGATTTGCGCCAGGAGCAGGGAACCACCCTGATTTTGGTGACCCACGATGAAAAACTGGCTGCCCATTGCGACCGCCAACTGGTGTTGTCAGCGGGTGCCTTGTTGCAGTAACTGGTTGTAGTGCTGGGCCATTCGCTGGGCGATCGCGCTGGCATGGCTCACGCGATGAGCCTGATTCTCGCCTGGCAGCGCATTGACCGACAAACCATGTAACCACACCGCGCAGGCTGCCGCATCAAACGAGGTTAGCCCTTGCCCTAACAAGGCCGCCACTGCGCCGGTCAGCACATCGCCACTGCCGGCTGTTCCCAAAGCGGGGCCTCCTGTTCCATTGATTTCAATTCGAGTGGCTGGTGAATGATTGGCTGCAATCACCGTGCCGGCACCTTTTAACACCGCCACGCAGTCAAACTGACGTGCTAGCTCACGTGCGGCGTCTGGCCGATTGCGTTGAATTGCATCCACCGTGCTGTTGAGCAGACGTGCCGCCTCCAAGGGGTGAGGAGTGATCACTGCATGGCACTCTGGTGATTGTTTGCGTAGTTTCAGCCATTTGGTTTTCAGCCGATTGTGTTCGGCAAGCAGGTTTAATGCGTCGGCATCCAACACCCAGTGGTGCTTTTTGACGCCCAGGGGGCCGTGTTCCAGGGCTTCATCAAACAGGGCGTCTAGCCAGTCCTGTGCTTCAGGGCTGGTTCCCAAGCCAGGGCCAACAGCCAGTATTTCTGCGAAATTGCAGTTGTCCTGCAGCGGTTTGTTCATGATTTCCGGAAAATTCAAGTCCAGAAACGGACGGGTTCCTGGCCACTGAACGTCGGGCGATGAATGTCCATGTTCGGCCAGCAAGCTCAAGGCCACCCGGCCAGCACCCATCAGCAGGGCGCTGCGGGCGGTGAGTACGGCTGCACCCACCATGCCGTGTTGGCCACCCAAAACCGCCACACTGCCAAAACTGCCTTTGTGCTGGGCATGCTGCCGCCGGGGTAGGCGCTGCATTTGGCTCAGTCTTCCCCGAACACGCACGACTGCGCCCAAGGTACCCTGTGCAATCCGTTGGTGAATCAAGGCATCGCAGTGCAGGGTATCGAGCCAGATCTCGCCGCAAACATCTTTGCCATCGCTCATAAACAGACCGGTTTTTGCTGCGATGTAGGTGAGCGTGAGGTCTGCTGCCAGCACCTCGCCGGGTGCCAGGCCTGTGTCGCAGTCCAGTCCACTGGGGCAATCCAATGCGACGACGTGCACATGTCCTGTACGTCCCAGTCCTTCCCGTTGCGCATTGATGGCTGCGATCACTTCTGCAATGGGTCCCTTGGGGCGGTCCCGCCCTGCGATGCCCAAAAGCCCGTCCACCACCAGTGCCCCAGGTTTTAATTGCAGGGTCGTTTTCCCCCACTGGGAATGTCGCAGGTTGGGATGTTTGCAGCCAGCTTCGGCCTTTTGTCGGTCTGCAGAGCCTTCACGCCCCCCTTTAAACTGCCACAGTTCAACCGGCAGCCCTTGCTCGGCCAGGGCGTTGGCCACGACGCAGGCATCCCCACCATTGTTGCCTGGGCCCGCCAACACCACCACCTGGGGGCAGCGGTGGTCGAGGTGTTGAACCAGGTCCATGATTTTCTGTGCGGAGCGCTGTCCTGCAGCCTGCATGAGAATGTAAGACGCTACTTCCCGAAAAGCGGCATGCTCCACCTGGCGAACCTGCTCAACCGACAGCACCAGCCAATCCTGCTGGTGGGCAGGTTGCCAGGCCGCCGCTTCCAGCAGGCTGGGCAGCGTGTTCAAATTACGCTGCGGGAGTGCCTGCGACGGGTTTGTCACGGGGCTTGCTTGCTGTTGCAAAGAATCGGCAGGTTTGGCTGGGTGCATGGTTCGAATCGTATTCTAATCGTGGGCTTTGGGGGCTTGCCACGCCCCTTGCGCAGGCGGATGCCCCTTTGATGCGGGGTGCTTCCGGTATAATTCAAGATTACCTCAACCTAGCCCTCCGCTGTCATGTCTCTCGCCCTGTCTTCGGCTGATCAATTCGCTGTTTCCGTGTTTCATGGTGCCTCCGCACTGTCTGCGTTTCGTGCCGAGGGCTTGCTGAAACGCCTGCAATCCGTGGATGCGAATGTGGCGGCTGTGTCCGCACACTTTGTGCACTTTGTGGCCTCCAAATCGGTATTGGAAGGCCAGGCACTGCATGTGATGGAAGGCTTGCTCGACTATGGTCACCCGGCCCCGGCCTTGGATCGCGTGGATGTACGCTGTGTGGTTGTGCCGCGTCTCGGGACGGTCAGCCCCTGGGCCTCCAAGGCCACCGACATTGCCCACAATGCTGGGCTGTCCAGCGTGGTGCGCATGGAGCGGGGTGTTGAGTTTCAACTCCTGTTCAAAAAAGGCTTGTTGGGGGGCGCGAAATTGCCGGAAGGCGAAGCCCTGGCGCAGTTGAAGGCGATGCTGTATGACCGCATGACGGAAACCGTGTTGCCCGATGGTTATGACACCAAAAACCTATTCCTGCCGTTGCAGGGCAAGGCACTGCAGATTGTTGAGCTAACCGAAGGCCGCAACAGCTTGGTGAAAGCCAACAGCGAGCTGGGCCTGGCCTTGAGCGATGATGAAATCGATTACCTGCTGGATGCCTACACCAGCATGGGCCGTTCGCCCACTGATGTGGAACTCATGATGTTCGCGCAGGCCAACAGCGAGCACTGCCGCCACAAAATTTTCAATGCCACTTGGACCATCGACGGACAGGCCCAAAGCGAAACCCTGTTTGGCATGATCCGCAACACCCACAAGACCACGCCGCAGGGCACGGTGGTGGCGTATTCGGACAATGCCGCCGTGATTGAAGGCCACACTGTGCAACGCTTTTTTGCCGATGCGGATGGCGTGTACCGCCCGCATGAAGAGTTGACCCACTTTGTGGCCAAGGTGGAAACCCACAACCACCCCACAGCGATTTCACCCTATGCGGGAGCCGCCACTGGGTCTGGTGGTGAAATTCGCGATGAAGGGGCAACCGGCCGAGGCGCGAAGCCCAAAGCTGGCCTGTGCGGTTTCACCACGTCACATTTGCGCTTTGACGATGCGCCACAGGCCTGGGAAAACGGCCAGGATGCCCTGCAGCCGCTGGAACAACGTGGTGAGGCCAAGCCCGTGGGCATTCCCAGCCGCATTGCCACACCGCAGCAAATCATGATTGACGGCCCCATTGGCGCGGCTGCCTTCAACAACGAATTTGGCAGGCCCAACCTGGGCGGTTATTTCCGCACCTTCGAGCAGCGCGTCGGTGAGCGCGTGTACGGTTACCACAAGCCCATCATGATTGCCGGTGGCATTGGCAACATTCGCGATGGCCACACCCACAAGCTGGATTTGCCCGAAGGCACCTTGCTCATTCAATTGGGTGGCCCAGGCATGCGCATTGGCATGGGCGGTGGTGCTGCATCCTCCATGAATGCAGGCACCAACACCGAGGCGCTGGACTTTGATTCGGTACAGCGCAGCAACCCGGAAATGGAACGCCGCGCACAGGAGGTGCTGGACCGTTGCTGGACCCTGGGTGAGCACAACCCCATCCTGAGTATTCACGATGTGGGCGCGGGCGGTATTTCCAACGCATTCCCTGAATTGGCGGATGCATCCAATCGCGGTGCCACTTTCGACTTGCGCAAAGTCAACCTGGATGAAAGCGGACTCAGCCCGGCTGAAATTTGGTGCAACGAATCGCAAGAGCGCTATGTGATGGGGATTGCACCCGAGTCGCTGGCCCTGTTCACCGAGCTGTGTGAGCGCGAGCGTTGCCCCTTCTGCGTGGTGGGCGTGGTGACCGAAGAACGACAGTTGAAGGTATTGGACGCTGAAAGCGCCAGTAGCCCGGTCGACATGCCCATGGAAGTGTTGTTGGGCAAGCCGCCCCGCATGGAACGCAAAGATCAGCATGTGGAGCCAGCCAAAGCGCCGGTGGACCTCACCCAAAGTGAATTGGGCGAGGTGATTTCACAGGTGCTGAAGTTCCCGGCTGTGGCCAGCAAGCGGTTTTTGATCACGATTGGCGATCGCACCGTGGGTGGTTTTACCGCGCGCGACCAAATGGTGGGCCCCTACCAGGTGCCGGTGGCCGATGTGGCTGTGACCACCAACGATTACACCGGCTACACCGGCCAGGCCATGGCCATGGGCGAACGCACCCCGTTGGCGGTATTGAACGCGCCGGCATCTGGCCGCATGGCGATTGCTGAAGCCCTGACCAACTTGTTGGCTGCGCCCGTGGCCCAACTGGAAGATGTGAAGCTGAGTGCCAACTGGATGGCTGCCTGTGGTACGCCTGGGCAGGATGCGGCGTTGTTCGACACCGTGAAGGCTGTGGGCATAGAATTGTGCCCACAGTTGGGTCTGGGCATTCCGGTGGGCAAAGACTCCCTCTCGATGCGCACCCGCTGGAGCGAGGGTGCCGAGCAGAAAGAAGTGCTGTCGCCAGTCAGTTTGATTGTGTCGGCTTTTGCCAAGGTGGACGATGTGCGCGGCACGCTGACCCCGGTGCTGGACACCACAGAGGACAGCGTGCTGGTGCTGGTGGATTTGGCCCGCGGCAAAATGCGCATGGGCGCCAGTGTGCTGGCCCAGGTCACCAACCAGTTGGGTGACGACACGCCCGACGTTGAAAGTGCGGACGACATCAAGGCCTTTGCCAAAGCCATGACCGAATTGCGCGCTCATGGGCTGGTGAAGGCTTATCACGACCGTTCCGATGGTGGCTTAATGGCAGCGCTGGCCGAGATGAGCTTTGCAAGCCGCACCGGTTTGTCAATTAACCTCGACATCATCACCATTGACCCCCATGCAGCCGATTGGGGCGATTTTAAAATTCGCCCGGAGCAGGTGGCGGTGCAGCGCAATGAACTCACGCTGAAAGCCCTGTTCAACGAGGAACTGGGCGTTGTGTTGCAAGTACCCGCAGCCCGCAAAAGCGAAGCCATGGATGTGCTGCGTTCGGTGGGCTTGAGCAAGCACAGCAACATCATCGGCAAACCCAATGACCGCGATGTGATTGAGCTGTATCGCGATGCCAAGTGTGTGTATTCGGAAACCCGTGCCGTGTTGCAAGGTCAGTGGGACGAGGTGAGCTTCCACATCGCCAAACGCCGCGACAACCCCGCATGCGCACAGAGCGAACATGCCGTGCAAGCCGAGTTGCCCAATGCCTTGGTGTGGCAGCCCGCGTTTGATGTACAAGCCAACGTGGCCGCACCATTCATTTCCACTGGCAAAAAGCCCCGTGTGGCTGTGTTGCGCGAGCAGGGCGTGAACGGTCAACTGGAAATGGCCGCCGCGTTTACGCAAGCCGGCTTTGATGCGGTCGATGTGCACATGAGCGATTTGCTCACCGGCAAACGCACATTGAGCGAGTTCCAAGGCCTGGCAGCCTGTGGTGGCTTCAGTTATGGTGATGTGTTGGGCGCCGGTGAAGGCTGGGCCAAAACCATTCGCTACAACAGTGTGTTGGCTGACCAGTTTGCTGCATTCTTCGCTCGCAACGATGTATTCGGCCTGGGCGTGTGCAATGGTTGCCAAATGATGGCCACCTTGAGCGACCTCATTCCCGGTGCACAGCACTGGCCCAAACTGATGCGCAATGAGAGCGAGCAGTATGAGGCCCGTTTGGTGAATGTGCGGGTCAACAAAACACCGTCGATTCTGCTGCAAGGCATGGAAGGGTCCGTAGTGCCGGTGGTGGTTGCCCATGGCGAAGGCCGGGCAGATTTTTCACGGCAGGGCAACCATGCGCAACTGACTGCAAGTGGCCTGGTGGCTGTGCAGTATGTGGGCTCAAACGGTGAGCCCACGCAGCAATATCCATTCAATCCCAATGGCAGCCCGGAAGCGCTGGCTGGTTTTACGACACCCGATGGCCGATTCACCATCATGATGCCGCACCCTGAGCGCGTATTCCGCACGGTGCAAATGAGCTGGTCACCCACAGGTGAGGGCGAATTCTCGCCCTGGATGCGCTTGTTCTGGAATGCCCGCAAGGCATTGGGCTGACATGAATAAAATGCAACCCGGTAAAATGCACACTGAACTTTTGGTTGAGCAGGCCTGCAAGCCCTGGGCGCCGTTGCCCATGGACCAGCAGTGGCCCACTGCGGTGTTTGATGTGCACTGTTCAGCTTGCCCACGTTTGCACAGTTTTCATGAACAGAACCGGGTCAAGTTTCCAGACCATTTCAATGGCCCGGTTCCGCCGTTTGGTCCCGAATCAGCCCAATTGTTGATTGTTGGCCTGGCCCCCGGTTTGCATGGTGCCAACCGCAGCGGGCGGCCATTCACCGGCGATTACTGTGGTGATTTGCTCTACAGCAGCTTGAACAAGTTTGGCTTTGCCACCAAGGCGCAGTCGGTGGCTGTGGGGGACGGCTTGCAATTGCGCAACGCCCGGGTGAGCAACGCGGTGAAGTGTGTTCCTCCAGAAAACAAACCCACGCCAGCGGAAATCAAAACCTGCAACACATTCATTGCGCGTGAATTGGTGGAGCACCCACCCCAAGCTATTTTGGCGCTGGGGTTGGTTGCCCATCAGGCCGTGTTGAAGGCTACAGGTCACAAGCAGAGTGCTTTCAAGTTTGGCCATGCTGCGCAGCATGACTTGGGCGCCGTTCGCCTGTTCGACAGTTACCATGTGAGCCGCTACAACACGCAAACAGGCCGTTTGACTGCGCCCATGTTTGAAGCGGTGTTGCAGGCCATTGTGGATTACCTGCCTGACCATTTGCCGCAATAAGGCAGCTTTCATCCAGCCAACGCACCATGGACGACACCCAGCAAGCCGCCACACCGCCGGAAGAGGTCTTTGATGTTGCCGCGTTTTTGCGTGAGTTGACCACACGCCCCGGTGTGTACCGCATGATCGACGCGAATGGGGTCGTGATGTATGTGGGCAAGGCGAAAAACCTGAAGAAACGGGTGTCCTCGTATTTCCAGAAAACCCATTCTAGCCCGCGCACTGCACACATGGTGGAGCGCATCGTGCGGGTGGATGTAACCCCCACACGCACCGAGGCGGAAGCCCTGCTGCTGGAAAACAACCTCATCAAAAGCCTGAACCCGCGTTACAACATTTTGTTTCGCGACGACAAAAGCTACCCCTACCTGCGCATCACCAATCACACCTATCCCCGTGTGGCTTATTACCGGGGTGCAGTGGACAAGCGTTCCCAGTTTTTCGGTCCGTTTCCCAATGCGTGGGCGGTGAAGGAGAGTATTCAGGTGTTGCAGCGGGTGTTTCTGCTGCGCACCTGCGAGGACACCGTGTTTGCCCATCGCTCACGGCCTTGCCTGCAAGCGCAGATTCAACGCTGCAGTGCGCCCTGTGTGGGGCGCATTACACCGGAGGATTATGCGCTGGATGTTGCGGCCGCCTCCCGTTTTTTGCGAGGAGACCACAAGTCAGTGCTGGCCGAGCTGGAGGACAAAATGCTGGAAGCCAGCAGTTTGCTGGAATTTGAAAAGGCGGCTGTGTTTCGCAACCAATTATCCGCCTTGGGCCGTGTGTTGCAAAAGCAGAGTGTGGACACCACTGGCGGGGAGGACGACGCCGACATCATTGCTGTGGTGATTCAGGGTGGTGCGGTGTGCGTGAACCTGGCCATGGTCAGGGGCGGGCGCCATTTGGGCGACAAGCCCTTGTTTCCGTCGGTCAACCAGGTGTCAGAAGATTTGGGGCCTGAGGTGCTGGAAGCATTCTTGAGCCAGGCGTATGTGGACCGACCCATTCCACCCCTGCTGATTGTGAACCAGGACCTGGATGCGCCCGAGTTGATCATGGCCTTGTCGGAACAGGCGGGACGCAAAATCAATTTGATCCGCCAGCCGCAGAGTGAACGCCGCAAATGGCTCGACATGGCGGTTGACAATGCGCGCATTGCCATTGAACGGCGGATTGCAGAACAGGGCTCGGCGCAATTCCGAACCCGTGCCCTGGTTGAAACGCTGGGCCTGGAAGCCCGGCTGGAAGAAGCATTGCAAGAGCAGGGTGGCACGCGCGAGATGGATATCAAACCATTGCCGGTTGCCCCAGGCACCGACGATGCAGCCGCCGAACTGGAGCCTGTCGATTTGTTGGCCACCTTGCGGGTGGAATGCTTTGATATTTCGCACACAGCTGGTGAGGCCACCCAAGCATCGTGTGTGGTGTTTCACAACCACGACATGCAAAGCCGGGAGTACCGCCGTTACAACATCGAGGGCATCACGCCAGGCGACGATTATGCGGCCATGCGGCAGGCTGTGACGCGTCGCTATCAGCGGGAAGGCAAAGAGCCCATCGCCATGCCCCACGTGGTGCTGATCGATGGCGGCAAGGGGCAAATCGAGGTGGTGCGGCAAGTGTTCACTGAACTGGGCCTGGACATTGGTCTGATTGTGGGCGTGAAGAAGGGCGAAAACCGCAAGGTGGGCTTGGAAACCCTGGTATTTCCAGATGGTCGACCCAGCCTGGAACTGGGGCCCGGGCACCCGGCCTTGATGTTGATTGCTCAAATTCGCGACGAGGCACATCGATTTGCCATCACCGGCATGCGTGCCAAGCGTGCCAAGGCTCGCCAAGCCTCAGCCCTGGACGAAATTGAAGGAATTGGGGCCAAGCGAAAACAAAAGCTGTTGACCCGGTTTGGCGGCCTGCGGGGTGTAAAAGCGGCCAGTGTCGAAGACCTGATGACAGTCGACGGCATTTCGTCCACCTTGGCTGAGGAAATTTATCGCCGTCTGCACTAAGGGCGGGCTGCTCAAGCTGGGGTCACGCTGATATATTCACGGTTGAAGGCAAAGATTCCTCACCAACCACCACAACAATTAGAACACCATGCCCTTAAACCTGCCCATGATCCTCACCTGGATACGAATCGTGCTGATTCCGCTCGTGGTGGGTGTGTATTTTCTGCCGGATACAGTGTTGCCGGTTCATCTTCAGAACTGGGTTGGTGCATGGATTTTCATCGTGGCTGCCATCACCGATGCGTTTGATGGTTACTTGGCCCGCCGCTGGAATCAAACCTCTGCCTTTGGCGCCTTTCTAGACCCCGTGGCCGACAAGCTGATGGTGGGCGCAGCACTCATTATTCTGGTGGATTTGGGTCGGATTGGTCCGTTCATCGCCTTGATTATTATTGGCCGTGAAATCACCATTTCAGCCTTGCGGGAGTGGATGGCCAGCATTGGCGCACGCAACAGTGTGGCTGTGAATTGGTTGGGCAAACTGAAGACCATTGCACAAATGGTCGCGATTCCCATGTTGCTGGTCAATGAGCCTGTGTTGGGCATCGACATGCGGCTATTGGGCATGCTGCTGATTTACGTGGCGGCTGTGCTCACCGTGTGGTCGATGTGCTATTACCTGATGAAAGCCTGGCCTGAAATTCGGGCCAGAAGCTGACTGGTTGCCCACGATGAGCAAGAACAAAAGCAATGTGCTGCCGCAAGCACACCCGCTGCGGCAGGTGTTGAATGACGAGGTACACTCACGCCCCACCGAAGCGCTGTGGCCCCAGGAACGCGTATTCCACATTGCCATGCTGGTTCAAGGCAATGTCAATGCGGCGCTGGTCAACGCGCTTCAAGAATTGATTGAATACTGCGGTTGCCCCGCCATGAGCGAGGCTGAGCTTTCAGCGCCGCAGGTCAGCATCAACCTGTGCTTGGGTGAGTCGGCATTGCGCCTGCGGCTTGAGAAGCACAATGAGTTCATCACCTTGACGTTTTTTGAGCGGGCAGATCACGCCATTGTGTTCGATCGCCCCGTGACGCGTCGCTTGCCGGCCAGTTGGATGGCCAGTTTGCCCGGTACGCTGTTGGTGGCCTTGGAGCTGTTTGTTCAAAAAACAGAAAAACCCCGTGAGCCCAAAAGCGTGGCGGGTTATTTTGACGGCAACACACTGATTGGCGGCATGATCGCCAACGGGGCCGGACAGGTGTTTTCAGACTTGCGAATAGCAGACCGTGGAGCAACCCGTTTCCTGATTTGCAATTTGAGCATGGGTTCGCGCCAGTTGGGCCGCGTGGTGCAGCGGACCATCGAAATGGAAACTTACCGCATGATGGCACTGCTGAGTTTTCCAGTGGCCAGGGCCACCTTGCCCAAGCTCAGCGGTTATGAAAACCAATTGGTTGAACTGGCCAGTGAAATGGCGGCCACCAGCAAGTCGGAGCATCTTCAGGCTGTCACAGCCGAGGACCTGGAAATGGATCGCCGACTGTTGAGCCAATTGACCGATTTGGCAGCCAAGGTTGAGAAACTCAGTGCCGAAAACCGCGTGCGATTTACAGCCGCCGAGGCCTACACCGACTTGGTGAAAAAGCGCATCACGGAATTGAAAGAAATTCCAATGGTGGGCATGCAAACTTTCGGTGAATTCATGGACCGTCGCTTGGGCCCCGCCATGAAAACCTGCACCTGGACAGCACGGCGACAGGATGAGCTCGCCGCGAGGATTTCCCGGGTCACCCAGCTGTTGCGCACGCGGGTTGAAATTGAGCGCGAAAGCCAGAACCAGCGTTTGCTGACGTCGATGGATGGCCGAGCCAAAACCCAGCTGCGTTTGCAAGAAACGGTGGAAGGCCTGTCGATCGTGGCAATTTCTTACTATGGTGCGAGCTTGGCTGGTTACATCGCCAAAGGCTTGAAAGTGCTGGACGTGGTGCATCTGGCGCCTGAATTGGTGACCGCTGTGGCGATTCCTGTCATCGCCGTGTTTTCTTACCTGTCCATGCGAGCCATGAAAAAGCGGCTTGGGCTGGAGGCACACTGAGGCGCATTAAAGGCCAATTAAAGGCCCGTTCGGCAGAACAGGTCGTCACCGGGTTGTAAAGTGGGTATAATTGCGCCCATTGGAAGCTTGGCAGAGTGGTTGAATGCACCGGTCTTGAAAACCGGCGAGGGTGCGAGCCCTCCGTGAGTTCGAATCTCACAGCTTCCGCCAAATCAAAAAACCCGCCCTAAGGCGGGTTTTTTGTTATGTGGTTACCCATGGTGACAACCGATCGGCAACCACGGTCTTCCGGCTTATTTGTACAGCACCTCGGGCAGCCACAAGCCAATGCCAGGGAACATGTACAACAGCACGATCGCCAGAATCTGAATCATCATGAACGGGATCATGCCCGCGAAAATCTGATTCAAGGTGACACTGGGCGGTGATACTCCCTTCAGGTAAAAGGCCGCCATGGCCACAGGCGGCGAGAGGAATGCGGTCTGCAGGTTCAAGGCCACCAAGAGGCCGAAGAACAGCGGGTCAATCTGGAAGTGCTCCAGCAATGGAATGAAAATCGGCATGAAAATCACGATGATTTCCGTCCATTCCAGAGGCCAACCCAAGATGAAGATGATCACTTGAGACAGCACCAGAAACTCGGTTTTGCTTAGACCCAGTGACAGCACCCATTTTTCGATGATTTCCTGACCACCCAGCAGCGCGAAGGCGGCAGAGAAAATCGAAGAGCCCACAAACAGCCAGCACACCATGGCGCTGGTTTTGGCGGTGAGGTAGGACGACTCCCGAACCAGCCCCACATTTAGTTGCTTGTAGGCCGCTGCCAACAGGAACCCACCGAAGGCTCCCACAGCCGCTGCTTCTGATGGGGTGGCCAGACCAAATACAATGCTGCCCAACACCGCCAAAATGAGAAACGCCAGCGGGAAGAAGGACTGCAGCAACATCTTGAATACTTCAAGACGCTCGTAGCTCAACTTGGCATAGTACAAAGCCAGCAAAACACCCACCACAGCCAGTGAGATCCAGAAGCCACGCGGTGCGTCTGGAATGACCGGTGCCTCTGCCACAGCTTCTGCTGCAGGCATGCTGGCTTCAGCGGGTGATGGCTCTGCTGCAGTCACTGCTGCAGGTTCCTGGCTGGCTCCCTCAGGCTCACTGGTTTGAGGCTCACTGAGTGCGCCTGGCTCAGCGCTTGAGCCTTCCGGTTCCTGCAAGCCGCCTTCCTCTGATGGTGGTTCGGCCAGGTCACCATTGTCGGTAACACCACTGGGCTGAATTTCGCTGCTGGTGGCATCAAAACTCACCAAGCCATCGGCTGCCGTGTCGGCTTCAATGGGGGCCGTCAGTTTGGTGTATACCAAGCCAAACAGGAATGCCGCAAACAGGGCAGGCAACAGGGCTACAACAAACTGTTTGAACACGTCAGCAGTACTCAAGCTGCCGGCGGCACGGCCCTTCAAGCCATCCAGCAAGGCGCTGATGGCATGTTTGGTGCCCACTGCGTTTTTCAGCGCAGCCAGTGCCGGGCTGAGGGGTACTCGACGGTCTTCTTCCGAGAGTGGTGGTGCACTTTTCGGGTTCAGCTTTGCGCGAATGATGACGTACAAAATATACAAACCCGCGAGCATGATGCCCGGGAAAAACGCACCGGCGTACAGTTGAACCACGGACACACCCGCAGTGGCACCATACACAATGAGCAACACCGACGGCGGGATGAGAATGCCCAGGCAACCACCTGCAGTAATGGCGCCTGCCGCCATCTTGGTGTCATACCCGGCTTTCAGCATGGAGGGCATGGCCAGCAAACCCATGAGCGTGACCACCGCACCCACAATGCCGGTGGCGGTTGCAAAAATGGCGCAGGTTACCAGGGTAGCCACGGCCAATGCGCCAGGTACCCGGGCCATCGACAAATGCAAACTCTTGAAGAGTTTTTCAATCAAATTGGCCCGTTCCACCAGGTAGCCCATGAACACAAACAGCGGCACCGAGATGAGCACGTCATTGGTCATGACCTTGAAGGTGGATTGCACCATGAGGTCCAAGGTTTTGCCGATGTCGCGATCGTAGGCCAGGTAGGTGAAAATCATGCCCATGCCCATGAGCGTAAACGCCGTGGGAAAGCCCAGCATGATGGCGACCACCACCAGCGACAACATCAACAGGCCCAAATGACCATTGGTCATGTCAGCCGGTGAGGGCAGGGTGTACACCACCCCGATCAGAATCATGGCCATGATGGATAGGCCGAAATACAGTTCCTTTCTCATGCCATGCCCCTTTATTGTTTGCCGACCATGGCTTTGAGTTTGTCGACATCCACTTCTTCGACGTCTTCTTCTCGGCTGGGCCATTCACCGTTTTTCAGGCACATCACACAGCGCACAATTTCTACAAAACCCTGAAAGAGCAGCATGGTGCCGGCAATCGGGATGATGGTTTTGAAGTGGTAAATGGGCGGTCCGTCGGCGGTTACCGAGGAATGTTCCTTGATGATCCAGGCGTCGGATGCGAATTGATAACCCGCGTATGACAGGGCAACAACACCCGGAATGAAGAACAGCACATACAGGATGAGGTCGAAGAACGCCTGCGTGCGCGGTGTGAAAAAGCCATACAGCACGTCGCCCCGTACATGACCATTTTTGGCCAGCGTGTAGGCACCGGCCATCATGAACAGTACGCCGTAGAGCATGTACGTTACGTCGAACACCCAAGGGTGCGGGCTGTTGAGAATATACCGGGAAGCCACTTCCCAGACGATGAGCAAGGTGAGTGCCACGATGGACCAGGAAAACACCTGACCGATCCAGGTCGACACCTTGTCGATAAACAACAAAAATGTTTGCATGATGCGAAAACCAAGAGGGTTTAAAAAAAGCCAACAACCGGTTACCCAATTGTTGGCTTCTTCCGAATGGACACCGGTTACTTCTTGCCGCCGAAGTAGAAGTTGTAAGCCATCTTGTAGTCCACCGATGTGTCGTTTTGCCACTTCGCAGTGCGCTTGGCAAAGTTGCGCATCGACTCAAACACCTTCTTGAAGGTGGCGTTTTCTTCGGACTTGGCTTTCGTCACTTCATCCCAAGCCTGCAGTTGTGCCTTGAGGATGGTGTCGGGCGTTTTGTAGAACTTCACGCCTTGCTTGGTCTGCATTTCCTGATAGTCGGTGGAATAGCGGTCAATGGCCTTCCAGCTCATTTCCGCAGACGACGCCTCGGCCGCGTATTTGATGATGGCCTTTTGCTCAGCCGACAGGCCCGCATACTTTTTCTTGTTGAACAGGATTTCGAACTGCTCAGAGGCCTGGTGAAAGCTTTGCAGCATGCACACCTTGGCCACATCCGGGAAGCCCAGCAAGCGGTCGGACGAGGCGTTGTTGAACTCGGCTGCGTCCAGCAGGCCGCGGTCCATGGCTGGCACAATTTCACCGCCGGGCAGTGCATTCACAGCCAGGCCCATTTTGGTGAAAATATCGATGGACAGGCCCACGGTGCGGTACTTCAAGCCCTTGAGGTCTTGTGGCCCTTTTACCGGTTTTTTGAACCAGCCCAGTGGTTGCGTGGGCATGGGGCCATACAGGAACGACTCCACCTCCAGGTTCAAGCTGTCGTAAATTTCATCGAGCAGTTGTTTGCCGCCACCGTAGTTGTGCCAAGCCAGCACCTGGTTGGCATCCATGCCAAATGCCGGGCCTGAACCCCACAGCGCAACGGCGGGATTTTTGCCATACCAGTAAGCCACCACACCGTGGCCGCCATCCAGTGTGCCTTTGCTCACGGCGTCGAGCAGGTCGAATGCCTTGACCACGGCACCGGCTGGCAGTACCTCAATCTTGAGTTTGCCGCCCGACATCTCATTGACCTTTTTGGCAAAGTCGGTGGCGTATTCGTGGAAGATGTCCTTGGATGGCCAGGTGCTCTGGAATCGAAGGGATGTGGTTTGCGCGGTGGCAATCATGGGGAACGCGAGGGTGCCAGCACCCACAGCGGCCGCAGATGTGCCTTTGATGAAGTCGCGACGCTTCTTGTTGTTGATGATGTCAGTCATCAGTGCCTCCTTTGGTTTACAACGCTGAACTACTTTTTTATTGGCCCGGTAGTTTTTTTATGCTTTTTTTATGTTCAACAATGTAAGGGGCAGTGATCAAAGGCCGAAATAGTGGCAAACCCTGATGATTTCGTTAAAGAAAACCTTTTTCACAAATTTGCGACAGGGTTACTACGTAAACTGGATTGCACGGCGTATTGCGCAACTTGTTGCTCATAGGGGCGACGTTCAAGCCAACTGGCAATCCAGGCGGCTCGCGCCTGCAGCACGTGGGGTGCCTGGTGAAGTGCTGTTGCAACCTGTTGCAAATGCAATCCAAGGCCTGGAGCCAGCGCCGGGCTGGAAGCGCCGATCAGCGATGCAGTTTGAAGCCAGTCCATGAGCACCAGTGTTTGCACCACAGTGCTGCTTCGAGCCACGTCTGCGCAATAGGCCGTGAGATCAAATTGCGCCGGGTTTTCAAGCACGCGAGTATCCGGTGTCATCAGTTGAACCAAGTCTGCGGTTTCATGACCCGCCACGCGTTCAATGTCGTCCAGGGTTATCGGGCTCATCAACACCAGATCATGAAGAATGGCGGCCTTGACGGCGGCGCTGTCCAGGTTCAATCGCATCGCCTCGGTGGCCATCTGTTCTGCATGGTGATGAACGGGAAAGAACGGTGTGGGCCATGTCCGGGTTTTGAGGCTGGTTGCTTGGTGGGCCACCGCCAGCGCGGCTTGATATTGAATGGGTAACTGCATGGTCAGCAAGGTCAAGGGTGGTGTTGATTCGCTGTCCCATGTTAATCATTGGGTGCATGCACCCAAAGCGGGAGAACAGGCAAAAATGTTATTTATTTTTCAGTTGAATAATTAACAAAGTTAAATTGTCAAAAACCCTTGCCAGTTGTGACCGACAAGGGCTTGCTTTGCACAATGCCGCACTCGCTGCCTTAAGCGTGCGCTTTCGTCGAGCCGGATGCGACCGTGCTGTTGCGTTGCTGCTTGTGCTTGTCGAAGTCTTCAACCTTGCGCTGTTTTTCGTACAGGAAGCTCAGCACCTCATGGCGATAGTGGTTGTAACGGGTATCGTCTGCCATGGCGATGCGGTCGCGTGGGCGGGGCAAATCAACATCCAGAATTTGGCCGATGGTGGCTGCCGGGCCGTTGGTCATCATCACAATCCGGTCCGATAGAAGCACGGCCTCATCCACATCGTGGGTGATCATGACGACTGTGTTTTGCAATTCACTTTGAATGCGCATCACTTCATCTTGCAACTTGGCACGTGTCAGCGCATCCAGTGCACCGAAGGGCTCATCCAGCAGCAGCACCTTGGGTTCCATGGCCAACGCCCGCGCGATGCCCACGCGCTGTTTCATGCCGCCGGAAATTTCAGAAGGCAGGCGGTCTAGCGCGTGGCCCATGTTCACCATTTCCAGGTTGTGAAGAATCCAGTCTTTCCGTTCGGCTGCGGTTTTGCTGTTGCGGAAAATTTTGTCCACTGCCAACTCCACGTTTTGATACACCGTGAGCCACGGCAACAGCGAGTGGTTTTGAAACACCAGGGCTCGGTCTGGCCCCGGTGCGTTCACCTCTTTGTTGTCCACCAGCACCACGCCTTCGCTGGCCCGAAGCAGGCCGGCGATGATGTTGAGCACGGTGGATTTGCCGCAACCCGAGTGCCCAATCAGCGAAATGAATTCGCCACGTTGAACGTCCAGATTGACATCACGCAGCACCGGGTTGACGGTGCCGTTTTTTTCAAAGTTCATGTGAACTTTGGAGAGATTGAGAAAGCGGTCTGACATGGTGTGTTCTCCTGTGTTGCCGGATGGTGCGGACGGTGTTTAACCGGCGCTGGTACCACGGGTAATTTTTTGGCCAACGAAACCCATCAGGCGGTCCAGCATGAAGCCGACCACGCCGACGTAGAGCAGGGCCAATACAATTTCGCTGATGCGTGAGGAATTCCAGGCGTCCCAGATGAAGAAGCCAATGCCCACACCACCAATCAACATTTCAGCCGCCACAATGGCCAACCAGCTCAAACCCACACCAATTTTCAAGCCTGAAAAAATGTAGGGGGCTGCAGCCGGCAGCATGATCTTCCAGAAAAACTCCAGGCCATTGAGCTGGATCACGCGGGACACGTTTCGGTAATCTTCCGGAATATTGCGAATGCCCACCGAGGTGTTGATGATGATGGGCCACACCGAGGTGATGAAGATCACGAAAATTGCCGACGGGTTGCCATCCTGAAAACCAGCCAGCGAGAGCGGCAGCCAAGCCAGCGGTGGTACCGTGCGCAACACCTGAAAAATTGGATCAAGCCCGCGCATGGCCCAGGTGGACTGGCCCACCAACACACCCAAGGCCACACCCACCACCACGGCAATCGAATAGCCGTAGGCCACCCGCTTCAGGCTGGCGAGAATTTGCCAACCCATGCCGACATCGGTGCCACCTCGGAAGAAAAACGGATCAATGATCAGTTCCCAGGTGTCGTTGATCACTTTGCTGGGCGAGGGCAGGCGAGCCCCCTGGCCAGAGCACAGGAGTTCCCAGATCAGCAACAGCAAGGCAGTGATGAGCACGGGCGGAACCACCTTGCCCAATTGCTTCATGCACTGTTTGAAAAACTCGGTTTCAATCAGCGGCGTGTGGCGTTTGGCCAGTTGCGCCCGGTTGAGTTGGTCCAGTGTGTCGGTGTTCATCATGGTGTGTGCTCCACTCAGCCTTTCATGGATTTGATGGCCAGGCTGTCGAGATATGCTTTGGGTTTGGCCGGGTCAAACACCTTGCCATCAAAGAATTTCTCAACGCCGCGTGAGGTCGATTTGGGAATGTCCTTTTTGTCGACACCCAACTCTGCTGCAGCCGTGCGCCAGATGTCTTCGCGGTTTACTTTCTTGATGAGGGCGTTGGTGTCCAGCTTGGCGGGCAGGTAGCCCCAACGCTGGTTTTCTGTGAGGAACCACAGGTCATGGCTTTGGAAGGGGTAAGAGGTGTATTCCTTCCAGAACTTCATGGTCTCCGGGCTGCTGTCCACCACGCGGCCGGTGCCGTAGTCAAAGTGGCCCTTCAGGCGGTCGACAATGTCGGCCACCGGCACGTTGAACCAACGGCGCTGCGAGCAAAGCTTGGCCACTTCTTCCTTGTTGGCCGGGTCGTCGCAGAACATTTGTGCCTCCATGATGGCTTTTACAATCGCCTTGGTCGCATTGGGGTTGGCCGCCACATAGTCGCTGCGCATGGCGAAGCTTTTCTCGGGGTGGTTGTGCCACAGTTCGCCAGTGGTCAGTGCGGTGTAGCCAATGCCCTGGTTAACCAGTTGAAGGTTCCACGGTTCGCCCACACAGAAGCAATCCATATTGCCCACTTTCATGTTGGCCACCATCTGGGGTGGTGGCACCACAATCGTAGAAATGTCGGTCAACGGGTTGATGGCACCGGCTGCCATCCAGTAACGGAGCCACAGGTCGTGTGTGCCACCCGGGAAGGTCATCGCCGCATTCACAGCTTTGCCGCTGGCCTTCTTTTTGAGAATGGCCCGACCAAAGTCCCGGGTGTCCAAGCCAACTTTCAGGTCTTTGAACTCATTCGACACAGAGATGCATTGTCCGTTGACATTCAACCGCATCAGGATGGACATGGGGGTGGGAACGTTGTTGGCCGTGACCGCACCCGTGGTGAGTAGATACGGCAGCGGGCTCAGGATGTGAGCCCCGTCGATGCCGTTGTTTTTTGCACCCAAAACAAGGTTATCCCGGGTGGTTCCCCACGAGGATTGTTTCAGAACCTCCACGTCGGTCATGCCGTGTTTTTTGAAGAATCCCTTTTCCTCGGCAATAATCAATGGGGCTGCATCGCTCAAGGCGATGAAGCCGAGTTTGGCTGCCTTGGTTTCCAGGCTCGTGGATTGAGCCCGTACAATACTGGGTGCAGCCATTGAACCCAGAACGCCAGCACCGATCAGCAGGGAGCTTTGCTTGATGAATGTGCGGCGGTCGGATGACACGCCTCCGAGGTCCTGCAGCATTGCGGGTTTGGATGGCTTGTTCGAATCCATGATTTTTCCTTCATTAGAAAATCAAAATAAAAAACGGCGAACATCGCCAATGCCGGGTCCACCGATGGGCCTGGCAAGGGATGGACGCCGTTGTCCGTTCTATTTCAGTGCAACTTCGACCTGATCCGTCTTTGGCAAAGGTCTACGTTGAACCAATAGCAGGGACCGTGCCAGGCACCACAAAGCGTCAATTGATCGACGTGTGGCATTGAAATGCGCAATTTCGGGGCGAAATGGAAGCAGGGGCCGTAACCCGGATGCGCTGTGTGCCCGATTTGGTGCGGTGCGGAAAAGTTTTGTAACCTTTGTTCCGTATTGACGTGCAGATCCGGTGCGTTGCACCGGATCAAGGCCGACGCAGTGTGGTGCGTTCAGTGCGCGTGTGGTGCTGGGGGCTGTTGTTTGAAGCCCAGAAGGGCAACCCACAGGAAGAACAGGCCATAGGCCAGGTCGATCAAACCATAACTGCTGTAAAAGAGCGCGGTTTGGGGCGATTGGGTTTGAATGGTGGCCAGTTGCCCCCAGTTGTGCTGCGCCCACACCACCCAAGTGCCGGTGTACAAGAATTTTTCAACCGCGAACACCAGGCACAGCAGCGGCACTTCCAGCGCCTTGTGGGCGACCGACAGATAAGCCAAGCCCCACAGCATGATGCACACCGCTCCAAAATTGGAGAACACGGTGGGCGAGAGTTCATTGAACAGTGTGTTGGTGAAGGCCTCACTGACAGCCAGCATGCCAATGAGGTTGGTGAGGCCAGCGGAGAGAAAGCCCAGGCGGATGAGTTTGTTGGACATTGCGGGATGTATAATAGTTACGGTGTGTAAATAATATAGTGTTCAAGCCATTTGGGAAAGGCTTATCCCCGTTGCATTGTCCAACAATTCGCACTGGGTCAGCAGTTACCCTTTTTGGCCTGTCCTGGCGGGCAGAAGCCGCCCCCATCGCCCCGCCCACCAGCAGGATCAACAACGACGCTTCCCGCGGGTGTGTAGACCGCACAACCATACAACAGTGTAACCAACACGGATAAAGCCACTAAACGTCTCATGTTCATGCATTCCTCAAGAATTGGTGATTCGATGATTCGGAAAATTGTCTCATTCGACATACTACCTTGAAATAAAAAAGCGCCGAGCGGCGCTTTTTTATGGAATGGATGGCGGAGACGGAGGGATTCGAACCCTCGAAGGGGTTGCCCCCTTACTTGATTTCGAGTCAAGCCGATTCAGCCGCTCTCGCACGTCTCCGAAGGGGCGGATTATAACCGAGCCCGGCCTGCTGCGTGTTCGAATGGGCTGGAAATTTGTCCTGAATGGTCAATTTGAAGGCAAATTCCCAGTGCAATAATATTTGAATGCACAGGGTACGCATTGACAAAGCCCTGGCGATGACGCCCATTGAAGGGCATTCACACATGGAGACAGAGAGATGAAGTTCAAACCAGCTCAAGGCCTGGCGGCATCTGTATTGGCAACATTGGGCCTGACCCTTGGGGTTGCAGCACCGGCACAAGCCGCAGCCAATTCGAAATTGTGCGTCTACGATTTGCTGGGCGCGACTGGCGACGTGTACAACATGTCGAAAGACTATGTGGTGGCCGCCAAGCAGTGGGGGGCTGATATTGAGTTGCGCGCATACACGGATGAGCGAATTGCGACGCAAGACTTCATTGCCGGCGAATGCGATGCCCTGTACGCCACTGGCTTTCGGACTCGCCAGTTCAATGCCACCACAGCGGTGCTAGACTCCTTGGGCGTCTCATCCATCGTGAAAAACAACAAGGTGGACATGCCAGCCAGTTATGACGTGGTGCGGCGGGCCATTCAATTGTTTGCCCAACCGGCTGCAGCCAAGCTGAACGTGAATGGCAAATATGAAATTGCCGGCATCATTCCATTTGGTACGGCTTACCCGGTTATCAATGATCGGAAAATCCGCACGGTGGAGGATTTGGCTGGGAAAAAGATTGCAGCCTTTGACTATGACAAAGCGCAAGCCGTGATGATCCAAAAAATTGGTGCCCAGCCTGTGTCCGCCGACATTACCAATTTTGCCAGCAAGTTCAACAACGGTGCCGTGGACATGATTGCTGCACCGGCAGCGGCCTACAAGCCTTTGGAGCTGTACCGTGGCATTGGCACCAAAGGGGCCATCAATCGGTTTCCCATTGTGATTTTGAGTTACCAAATGGTGATCAACAACACCAAATTCCCCAGCGGCTTTGGTGCAAAGTCCAGAACCTACTGGTTGTCGCAGTTTGACCGGGCGCTCTCCATCATCACCCGCGCGGAAAAATCCATTCCCGAAGGAACCTGGAGTGACCTCACACCCGAGAACATGATCAAGTACACGGTGATGTTGCGGGAGTCGCGTGTGTCAATTGCCGATCAAGGTCTCTATGATAAAGGTGGTTTGAAGATTCTCAAGAAGATCCGTTGCGGCGTTAACCCGGCTGATTCTGAGTGCTCCACCAACAGTGAAAACTGGAACTGAGCTGGAACTGAGCTGGAACTGAGTCGCCAGTGGGCACATCGGATCCCGTTGAGGTGACCACGCCGTCAGTGGGTGGTCACCAGCATTTCCACAAACTCCCGGGATTTGTCAAAGCGCGGGCGCAGGGTTTTCAAATTGTCCAGTGTGGTACTGAGCAACTCTTCCACACTGCTGTCCAGGTTATCCACCCACAATTCTTCGGGCATGTCGTCGGTCAGGTCCATGGCCAATGCCACGCTCAAGTGAACAATGCTAGACAGGCTATAGGGGCCGGTTCGACGGGGGTGTGGGTATTGGCGTATGGATTCGCCAATGTCCTCGGGCAGTTTCCAGCCTTTGGCGATTTCGGCACTCACCTCGCCGTGGTGAAAGCCCAGCAATGCGTTTTCAACATCGGCACGGTCATAGGGGCATTCGTCTTTGCAATTTTGATCAATTTGATCGGCAAGGTCGGGCAGGGCTTTGTGAATGGCCAGAACGCCCAGGCCATGAATGAGCGAGGCGGTGTAAGCCTTGTTGCCGTTCAGGCCGACCGAGTTGGCCAGATCGCGGGCAATGTACGCTGACAGCAGGGAGATGGTCCAGAACCGCTGACGGTCAAACCGGGCCATGTCCTTGAATGTGTCCATCATGCCCGAGGCCAGCACCATGGTCCGGATGGAATCAATCCCGATCATGAGCGCTGCGCTCTCAACCGTGTCCACCTCGCGTTGAACGCCGAAATAAGCCGAGTTGGCCAGCCGCAGCACTTTGGCGCTCATCACCGGGTCGTGGGACAGTGCCTCAGCCAGTTCGCCGATGGTCAGGTCCGGTTTTTCCAGCAGTCCCAACACCTCTTGTACAGCACGTGGAATGGAAGGCAGGGAACAGGCGGCTTGAAGAATGGTCTGCAGCTTGGTACTCATGGTGTGCTCCGGGACGTTGGCCAGACAAAACCAGCCTAGCAAGTCCCTGCGCACGCTGCCATCCCTGAATCGTCAACAAAGGTGAATGGGGGGTGTTTGCCCCCCATTTCCAGTCTTAAACAGGGTTAAGCCACCAGGTAGCCCCCATCCACATTGATGCAGGCACCCGTGGTGTAGGTGGAGGCTTCCGAGGCCAGGTAAAGCACCGTGCCGGCCATCTCCGACGGTTGGGCAATTCGGTTCATGGGGACATGCTGAAGCAGTGCATTTCGAATGGCATCGTTGTTGACCAGTGCAGAGGCGAACTTGGTGTCGGTTGCCCCCGGCAGAATGGCATTGACGCGAACCTTGGCGGGTGCACATTCTTTGGCGAATGCTTTCGTCATGGAGATAACGGCCGCCTTGGTGATGGAATAAATGCCTTGGTACAAACCAGGAATAACCCCATTGACGGACGCCACATTGATGATGCTGCCGCCACCGTGTTTGGCCATCAGTTTGTAACCCAGACTGCTCATGTAGAAATAACCCCGAATGTTCACATCCACTGTTTTTTGAAAGGCGGACAGGTCGGTATCGAATATGGGCCCGAAGTGTGGGTTGGTTGCGCCATTGTTGACCAAAATATCCAGCCGACCAAACTGCTGCTCAATCTGTTTCCAGAGGGCTTCAATCTCAGCCATTTCACCCAAGTGGCAAGCCATCGGCACAGCTTTGAAGCCTTTGTCAGTCAGGGTTTGAGCCACCGCTGCACAACTGTCGGCTTTTCGGCTGGAAATGATCACGGTTGCCCCATGGGCGGCCAACAACTCTGCACAAGCCAACCCAATGCCTCGGGTTGCGCCGGTAATCAGGGCCACTTGGCCATTCAGGTTGAACAGGTCTTGCAGTGATTTCACAGGTCTCCTCCGGTGGTGTTGTTGTGTTATCGAATGTTCGGTCTAAAGTTTTACTGACTGTAATCCAAAACCGCCCAGCAAAGGTACCATTCAAGCCTTGACTCACCGGAGAGGCTGGCATGCATGTGTTTGTCTACGGTTCGCTGATGTATTTGCCCGTGTGGCAACAGGTGGTGAAAGGCCAGTATGCCCGGCAGCCCGCGACGGCTGTGGGCTATGCCCGTTACGCGGTGCCCCAAGAAGATTACCCGGCCATGGTTGAGCAAGCCGGTGCGCAGGTTCAGGGCATGGTCTGGTTGGACGTAACCCCTGAGGACATCGAACGGCTGGATGCTTTTGAAGGGCCTGAATACACTCGCCAGACCATTGCGGTGCAGCTTGAAAGCCTCAAGGAGCCACTGCAAGTGGATACGTACCTCTGGTTGAATCACGATCAATTGCAGCGGCATGAGTGGCGGGTAGACCTGTTTGAAGCGGTTGGTTTGCAGCAGTTTTTGAACAAGCATGTGAGGCGCTGGACAACCACCGGGCAGCGTCAATAACGACCGAGGCAGCACAGGCTGCTCGCACACACGATAAAAACACCAACGGAGACAAACATGAGTACGCTTCATCCTGCGCCTGGGGCTCGGCAGTTTTTTCGGCATTTTGTTGGTTATTTGGGTGATGCCGGTTACACGCCAGCGCAGATGCTCAACTATGTTTGGCGGCCCCACAAGCCCACCGATCTGAATGTCCTGGGTGCGCAGCGTGATCAGGATTTTAGCCGGCTGGCACTAACCGAGCAGGATATTCAGGAGGCCCAAGAGGCTTGTTTTGCTGGGGATCGGTTTGTGGATCGGTCCTTTTACAGCAACAACAAAACCATCATTGTGCTGGTGCCCGGATTTACCCACGAGACACTGAAAAACCTTTCTCTGCATGAGGAGGTGGAGCGTAAAGATTCGCCGCACGAAGTGTTGATGTTAAGTCCAGGCGCAAAGGGTGAGCCCAGTCAGGAGACACTGTATGCACAGGGTGCGGGTTTCAAACTGGTGTATGCGCGCTATCCCCGTAGCAACGCGGATTCTTCTCACATTGTGCCTGCCCTGTTTGACCTATTGCACAACAGCGTGACCCTGAGGCGTTGGGTGGAGGAAGAGGGGTATCAATTGTTTTTCATGGGGTACTCTTATGGATGCCCCTTGTCGCTGGAGCTGTTAGCTGGCATGAATGCCCGGCATTTTCCAGATGAATTCATCTTGAAAAACACCCGTGGCATGCTTGCCCTGTGCGGCGCCATTGGTGGTTCATACTTGGCTGATGATGTGATGCGACCGGAATCCAAGCTGGTGTACATCCCCAAGCTGGTCCAGCGGTGCAGAAAGCACCCGTGGCTCAGCAAACTGGTGGGGATGCCCACGCGCCAGTTTCAAGACGACATGGAAGGCGGTGTGCGTTCTCTCACGCGGGCTGTTCGACAGGAAAAAATCGCCGAGTATGCCAAAAATCTGCCTGCGCACTTGCACTATTTTTCGGTCAGTGCCGTGTTGCCGTTGAGCGACTACAAACGCCGCTGGTGGCAGTTCAATCTGGACGATTACACCATGTGGCTGCAAGCCAAGGTCAGCGACCCGATTTCGATTTACAACGACGGCCAGGTGGTGATGACCGATAATCTGATCCCTCATCCACCCCACATTCCGGCGGAACGCATTGTCCACCTGGGTGCGGTTCGGGCGCACCATTGGGCGGTCAGTTACAAAACCTTTAATCTGGGCAAGAATGACTTTCCAAGGCGAGCGTTCTACAAGGCCTTGATGCAAACCATTTACGACACCTTGAACCAATAACAATCCATTCAGACAAAGGAGACCGTTCATGGGATACATCTTGGCCCTGGATCAGGGAACCACCAGTTCGCGTGCCATCGTGTTCGACGAGACTGCCCGCGTGGTGGCCAGTGCACAGCAGGAGTTTGAGCAAATTTTTCCAAAAGCAGGGTGGGTGGAGCACCGGCCGATGGACATTTGGAACACCCAACTGGCTTGCGCGCAGAAGGCCATGCAACAGGCTGGCTTGCAAGGGCGTGATATTGCTGCGATTGGGATTACCAACCAGCGCGAAACCACGGTGGTGTGGAACCGTAAAACCGGACAACCGGTGTACAACGCCATCGTGTGGCAGGACCGCCGAACGGCTGCAACCTGCGACAGGCTGCGTGAGCAGGGCAAGGCACCTTTGATTAAACGCAGCACTGGATTGGAGACGGATGCATATTTCTCCGCCACCAAGTTGAGCTGGATTCTGGACCATGTGGCCGGCGCGCGGGCCATGGCACAGGCTGGGGAGCTGGCCTTTGGCACCATCGATTGCTGGTTGATTTGGAGCCTGACGCGGGGCGCTGCCCACGTGACTGATGTGAGTAACGCCTCACGCACCATGTTGCTGAATATTCACAGCCTGCAGTGGGACGATGAACTGCTCGAACTGTTCAATGTGCCCCGCAGCGTGTTGCCCACCATTGTGGATTCCAGCGGCCTGATGGCGCAGTGTGATGCCAGCCTGCTGGGGGCGCCCATTCCGATCGCCGCGGCGGCCGGTGATCAACAGGCGGCTACCTTTGGACAAACTGCCTTTGCACCGGGCGAAGCCAAAAACACCTACGGTACCGGTTGCTTCATGTTGTTGAACACGGGTGCCGAGGTTGTTGAAAGCCACAACCGGTTGCTGACCACGGTGGGATGGCGCATGAACGGCCAAACCCATTACATGCTGGAAGGCAGCGTGTTCATGGGTGGGGCTGTGGTGCAATGGCTGCGGGATGGTTTGGGCATGATCCAACACGCTGCTGAGGTGGAGCCCCTGGCTGCCAGTGTACCCAGCACCGATGGTGTTTGCCTGGTGCCGGCCTTTGCTGGTTTGGGAGCCCCGCATTGGGATCCCTATGCCCGCGGCACGCTGGTGGGCATGACCCGCGGTACCACGAAAGCGCACATTGCACGCGCCGCGTTGGAGAGCATTGCCCTGCAGACTGTGGACCTGGTGCAAGCCATGCAGCGTGACGGTGCTGCGCCCTTGTGCGAATTGCGGGTGGATGGTGGGGCGTCCAACAATGGTTTGTTGATGCAGATCCAGGCTGATTTGCTGGGCGTGCCGGTGGTGCGCCCCACAGTGACCGAGACCACCGCCTTGGGCGCAGCCTACCTGGCCGGTTTGGCCGTGGGGGTGTTCGATGGTTTGGACAGCCTGAAGGCCAACTGGACGGTGGATGCTCGTTTTGAGCCTGCGATGGGAATTGATGAACGGGGTGCCTTGCTGGATCGTTGGCACCGCGCTGTAGAACGTGCAAAAGGATGGGCCGATGCTTAGCCGCAAACAACACCTGGAGGCGGTGAAGCAAAAAGCCTCTGCCGGGTTTGAATGGGACCTGATTGTGATCGGTGGTGGTGCCACTGGTTTAGGTAGCGCCGTGGATGCCGCTAGTCGGGGCTTGAGTGTATTGCTGGTGGAGGCCAATGATTTCGCCAAGGGCACCAGTTCACGGGCAACCAAGCTGGCCCATGGTGGTGTGCGGTACCTGGCCCAGGGCAATTTCAGCCTGGTGCGCGAGGCTTTGGAGGAACGTGGCCGCATGTTGATGAATGCGCCCAATCTGGTCAAGCCGTTGGCTTTTGTCATTCCGGTGAGCAGCTGGTTCCAGAAAATGTTTTACTGGATCGGCCTGAAAATGTACGACTTGCTGGCTGGAAAACTCAGTGTGGGGCCAACCCGGACGATGGACCGTCAGTCGGTGATTCAAGCTGTGCCCACCATTCGACAGGACAAGCTGGGTGGTGGCGTGCGGTATTTTGACGCACAGTTTGACGATGCCCGACTGGCTGTCGCTTTGATGAAAACCGTGTTCAAGCTCGGTGGTGTTGCACTGAATTATTTGCCCGTGGTGGGCTTTGACAAGGAATCGGGAAAAATCACTGGTGTGAAGGTTCGAGACGCCTTTACGGCGCATGAGATGAGCCTGAAGGCCAGGGCGGTGATCAATGCCACCGGTGTGTGGGTGGATGAGCTTCGTCAATTGGACAACCCAGCGGCCAAACCCATGCTGAGCCCCAGCCAGGGCGTGCACGTGGTGGTGGACCAGCATTTTTACCCGGCGCAGGATGCTTTGCTGGTGCCCAAGACCAGCGACGGCCGTGTGTTGTTTGTCGTGCCTTGGTTGGGAAAAACATTGATTGGCACCACAGACACACCTCGCCAGGATGCACCCTTTGAGCCCAACGCATTGCCCGGTGAAGTGGCGTTTATCTTGACCACGGCTGGACAGTACCTGGCCACGGCTCCCACGCTGGCCGATGTACGCAGCGTGTTTGTGGGCCTGCGGCCATTGGTGAAACAGGGCGGGGCTGGTGATACGAAAAGCATTTCCCGCGAACACACCATTGCCACGGCAGACAGTGGTCTGATCACCATCACCGGCGGCAAATGGACCACTTACCGCAGCATGGCTGAAGAGGTGGTCAACCTGGTGTGCAGGCAATTGGCCCTTCGCAACAAACCCAGCCGAACCCGCATGCTGCGTTTGGAGGATGACTTGCCCAACCGCAATCCAGAGGCCCGTTTGCACCCCCGCCTGCAACTCACGCAGGCCGAGATTTCGCAAGCGGTGCTCGAGGAGATGGCCATGACCATTGAGGACGTGTTGGCACGACGCAGCCGCGCTCTGTTTCTCGACAGCGCCGCTGCGTTGGATTGCCTGTTTTCGGTTCGTGCAACCCTGCAGGACGAATTGGGTTGGAGCGATGCGGAGTTGGATCGTCAGGAGATGCAGTTCAGGGCATTGGCTGCCCAGTATGGTGTTTGACGGGATGCATCGGATTCAAATATTTTCTTGAAAATGACAACACCGTCTTGCGCCAACGCACGCTTTCATGCATAATCTCGCTTCTTCACAGCGGCTGTAGCTCAGTTGGATAGAGTACTTGGCTACGAACCAAGGGGTCGTGGGTTCGAATCCTGCCAGCCGCACCAAATGCAGTACAAAAAAGCCCGTCTCATTGAGACGGGCTTTTTTACATCTGGCATGCAAATTCGCTCACCACCGGTGTGTCACCGAAACACCCACCAACACTTGCCGTTCGGCTGCGGGCTCATAAAACTGCTGTTGCGCCTGGTTCACAATCACAGAACCCACGTAACGTTGCGCCAACACATTGTCAACCCGTGCATAGGTGCGCAAGCGCCACCCATCACCCAAGGATTGGTTGTGGGTGATGCGCCAGTTCAGCAGGTCTGCAGCGTCCGTTTGTGCCGTGTTGGCGTCATTGGCATACATCCGGCCAATGTGGCGGTATTCCACCGCAGTTTCCAGCTGTTCCGAAGCTTGATAGGTCAGTTCACCGAACAGGCTCTGCTTGGGAATGGATGGCAACGCATTGCCGGCTGTCAACGCTGTGTTGCTGGATTTGTATTCCGCAGTGATCCAGTTTGCCGCCAGGGCGCTTGCCCATTGTGCATTGAAGCGATGTTGCAGGCCAAGCTCCACACCTTGGCGCCAGGTTCGGCCAGCATTCTGGAAGGAGGTCAGTCCAGCGGCTGCAGACTTCACCACAATTTCGTCGCGGGTGTCCACGGCGTACAAGGCCGCATTCACTTTGGTGCTGCCATGGCGGGCTTTGTAGCCCACCTCATATTGCTGGCTTTCCGAGGCGTTCAGGTTGGGGTTGAAGTTGGGCGCACCCGGTACATTTTGATACGCGGTTTCCAGCAGGGTTGGGGTTTCAAAGCCTTGGCCATACGCGGCATACAGGTTTTGTGTTGGGCTGAGGTAATAATTCACGCCCAAGTTGGTCGTCACCTTGCCGTAGTCTTTGGCACCACTGCCATCGCCATTGGTCAAAAACTGGTCTTTGGATTCAATGTCAATGGACGAATTGCGTAGCCCTGCAAGCAGACTCCATTGCTCATTGAACAGCCACTCGGCTTGAACATACTGGTCAAGCTGCCTGGCCGAATTTTGTTCATACCGGTTGATGGGTTGGTTTTCTGCCGATTGCCCCTGCCGGGTTTGTTCCAGCACACCCGCTGTCAAGCCAGTGTTCAGCAGCAATGGTGCGCCCAGCAGCGCAAACCGGTGCCGCAGGCGCAGGTCTGCGCCATAGAAATCGTTGTTCAGGTCGATCACGGTGCCGCTGGCCACCACCTGCCGAATCTGTCGTTCGCCCGAATACGGCGTGAACACCAACCCTGTGTCTGCATTGAAACTGTGGTCAATCACCAACCCGGTCTGCATTTGTTGAACACTTTTCCGGCTGTTGCTAGCCACCGCGTTGGTGCCCGCCTGCCGGCGATTGCTGGCCAGTTGTGCTGCAGTCAAGCCCAGTGGGTCCTGCGCTTCGGGAATGTCGACTGCATTCACAACCCAGGTGACCTTGGTGCTGTCCAGCTTGAACACCATTTTGCTGTTGATGTTGTCGCGTCGAGCTTGGCTGTGGTCTCGGTAACCGTTGGTTTCAAATTGCGACGCATCCAGCACCCAGCCAAAATTTTCGCTGCCTGTGTTGAACTGGAGCGTGCTTTTTCGTGCATGGTCCGATCCAAAGACCAATCCGGCCTCCAGTCGTTGACCGGGTTCTGGGTCCCGGGTGGTGATGTTGATCACGCCGCCCGATGAATTGCCGTACAAGGAGGAAAACGGGCCGCGCAGCACTTCAATCGATTCAGCGGAACTCAAGCTGAAATGGGAAATTTGACCAGAGCCATCCGGCATGGTGGCTGGAATGCCGTCGGAGAACAGGCGAACACCACGAACCCCAGAGGTGGAACGTGCACCAAACCCCCGAATGGAAATTTGCAGGTCCTGCGCAAAGTTGTTCCGGTTGTTGATGACCAGGCCTGGCACGCGGTAACCCGTTTCCGACAGGTTGACCTGGAACCCGCCAGCGCTGTTCAGCGTGTCCTGGTTGATCTTGTCAATCGATGCAGGAATATCAAAAGCGTCTTTGGCCTCGCGGGTAGCGGTGACCACGAGATCATCCAATGGGGCGTTGCCGGGTGAAGTCTGGGACAGAGCGGGCAAGGCCATGCCCAACAGGCCAGCGCCCAAGAGTGCTTGTGTCAAACGGGAGTCGTGCATGGTGTGATGGATCGGTATTGAATATCAGGTCCGTGTTATTGAGCCATATTTCACAACGAAATGGACGGGAAATTTGCCCGATGCCGTGATAATGTCCAACATCTCCGGATGGTCGGAGGCATGGATGTTGAACAAGGAGACACACAATGTTGGGATATGTGACGCTGGGCACCGATGATCTGGAAAAGACATCGGCATTTTTTGACCAATTGTTTCAGCCACTGGGTGCCAAGCGCCTTCTGGAGGTGCCCGGGGCGTGTTTTGGGGCATCGACCTGGGCAAACCTTTCATTGGCGTGATGAAGCCTTTTGATGGCAAAGCGGCGGCCTGCGGAAACGGCACCATGGTGGCCATGCCGGTCAGCAGCCGTGAGCAGGTCGACCAAATGTACCAATTGGCCCTCCGCTTGGGCAGCACCTGTGAGGGCGCCCCTGGCGAGCGCATGCCTGGCTTTTACGCGGCTTACTTTCGCACACCGCAAGGCTACAAAATGAATTTCTTTAAAATGGGTTAAATCGCCTTGGCCCATGTTCGCCGAGCACGCGCATGGGCCGTGGTCCGAGAAGAAAGAACGTTAAATACACGCTTTTCCTGATTTAAAGGTTGTTGCAATCGCGATACCCTCTGTGCCAGTTCTGGTTCGGAGTGATTGCATGTGTCGTTGGTTGACCTTTTCCAAATGCCTGGGTTTGTTTTTGGGCATGGCCCTTGGCAGCGCTGCCATGGCAGAAACGGCTGTTTACCGGTTTTCACCTGTGAACCAGTGGGACATCACAAAGACAGCGGCGTACTGGAATCCCATCATTCAGTATGTCAGCGCCAAGAGCGGCGTAAAACTTGAACTCAAAATTGGGCGAACCTCAGCGGACACCACCGCGTATGTGTTGGCACAAGAGGTTGAATTCGTATTTTCGAACCACTTGTTCAGCCCCGAGCGGGAAAAACTGGGGTGGCGGGTGTTTGGCCGACGTGCGGGCCCCATGTTGTACGGGCAAATCGCAGTGCCGGAGGATTCCCCGATTCGGCGTCTTGAAGACCTGAAGGGCATGGATGTGGTGTTTGCTGGTCCAGAGGCCTTTGTGGGTTATCGCCTGCCGTATGCCGAGTTGCTCAAACGGAGCATTCCCATCAATCCGGTGTTTGCCGGCAATCAAAATGCGGCATTTTCACAGTTGTTTGCAGGCCGGGCCAAAGCGGTGGGCAGCAATTCAGCCTTGATTGACGGGTTTGAAGAGCGTGAGGGCAAAGCCTTGCGTGTGTTGTGGACTTCAGAGGGGTATCACGACCTGGCCCTGATGGCGGCTGCCAAGGTGCCAGAGCCTGCTGTGCGGGCCGTGGCCCAAGCATTTTTCAACATGCACAAAGATCCCCACGGAAAAACCATCCTCAAACAGGCGTCCGAAACGGTTGGACTGAGCGAGAAGTTCTATTTCATGTCCGCCACCAATGCTGATTATTCCGCCTATCGACGGTTTTACGAGTCAGCACCCATGAGTGTGCGTTAACCATGTTGCTGCGCAAGCTAGAACCCTGGTTGCCGGAATCCCTGGTTGGGCGTATTTACCTGCTATACACGTCCACATTGTTGTTTTTCGTGGTGTTCACGTTTGGTCTGTTTTATTCATTTCAATACAAAGCCCTCATCGATGATGCGCAGGATTCCGCCAACATGTTGGTCGAGGTGGTGTCGCAAACTGTCGGCGATAGCGCTGTGATTGGTGATTACGACACCATTCAGCGCACACTGAACAAGTCACTCGTTGGTTCTCGGTTTGCCGCAGCCCTGTTCATTGATTTGCAGGGTGCAAAAATTCAAAGCCACAATAATTCCGTGGTTCACACCCGTGCGCCCGGCTGGCTTCGCCATGAAGTCCAGAGCCAGCTGTATGACGTGAACCGCAACATCAATGTGGGCGGGCGTGATTATGGTGTGCTGCGCTTTATCTTTGATGTGGATGTCATCACAGACGGCTTCTGGAAACTGATTCAAGCGTCACTGGCACTGGCCCTGGTGACCGCGATTGGCGGATTTTTCATCATTCGCTACCCGCTCAAGCGCTGGTTGACGGGGGTGGAGCAGGTGTCCAGTGTGACCGGTCGAAACTTGCGCGAGCAGACCGATTTCGCCATTGAAATGTTGCAGGAGGTGCCCAGCGAATTTCGCCCGGCCTTTGAAGTGTTGAGAAAAACCACGCTGCATTTGCGCCATGAACTGAAGTCGCGTGACCAGGCGCTGGCCCTGTTGCGCAAGTTGCTGGTAACGCTGTTGCCCGAGGGTGCACGCTCGCAGCCAGACCGCAGCGATGACCTGACTGCAGTGACCGAATACCTGGCCCGCATTGTGGCCGACCGAGAGGCCAGCCGACAGGAGCTTCAGCAAGCCAAAGACAGCGCAGAGAGTGCCAATCGAGCCAAAAGCGAATTTCTCGCCAATATGAGCCATGAAATCCGCACGCCATTGAATGGCATCATCGGCATGAGCGATGTCTTGCTGGACATGAATCTGAATCCCCAAGAGCGCGAGTTCATGGAAATCGTGCGCCAATCGGCGGACCATTTGTTGACCATCGTCAATGAGATTCTGGATTTTTCAAAAATTGAGGCAGGCATGATCACACTGGAACATCTGCCTTACCAGCTTGCGCCGGTGGTGGACTCCGCTGTGTCACCGTTCAAGCCCAAAGCCGACAAAAAAGCAATTGCACTTCAGGTGCATCTGGATGATGACCTTCCCGATGCGGTGTTGGGCGATTCACACCGACTGGTTCAGGTGCTGACCAACCTCATCAGCAATGCCATCAAATTCACCGAGCACGGCGACATTGAATTGACGGTGTCGCCCGTGTATGAGGCGCATGCCATGCGTGACCGCAACCGGTTATCGGCCAGTGGCGTGGCGGCTATTCGATACGAGCTGCGCGACTCGGGCATCGGTATTCCTGCCGATCAGGTGGATCGTATTTTTGCAGCATTTGAACAGGCCGACACATCCACCACACGCCACTATGGCGGCACCGGGCTGGGATTGAGCATCACGAAACGCCTGGTTGAACTGATGGGCGGCACCATTGAGGTGAGCAGCGAAGTGGGGCGGGGCAGTGTGTTCACCGTGATGTTGCCAGCGCAGTTGCCCAACACCGAACAGGTCAATGCCATGTTGCCTGTCCATCCGGTCCGATCAGTGCTTCCGCCTGCGCCCCGGCAGGATCACCCATCGCCCGTGCTGGTGGTTGAAGACAACCCGGTCAATTTAAAGCTGGCTACTCACCTGTTGTCCAAATGGGGCTACTCGGTGGTGACCGCCAGCAATGGCCGTGAGGCACTTGAGCAGTTGTCGGCACACCCGTGCCTGGCTGTGCTGATGGACATGCAAATGCCGGTGATGAGTGGCATTGAAGCCACCTGCATGATTCGGGATCTGGAAAGGGTTCAGGGCAAGTCTCCGGTGCCCATCATTGCCATGACGGCCAATGTCTTGCCCAAAGACCGTGAGGCTTGTCTGGCAGCCGGCATGAATGATTACATTGCCAAGCCCATTGAGGCAGCGCAGCTTCGGGAGTCGCTGGCGCAATTGACGGCTTCGGCCTGATTGTCCCTTGGTCTGACCGAAAATATCAATGTACACAGGCCCATGGGCCTGTTGGACTCTGCATGCATCCTCTATGATGAATGCCAAAGCTGAGCCTTCCCAAGGCATTCATCAGCAGTGAATCCCAAGGTATTCAACTGGAGCGAGACAATGGAGACAACACACGATTACGTGGTGGTGGGTGGTGGTTCGGGGGGCTGTGTCATGGCAGCAAGGCTGAGCGAGGACGCCAACACCACGGTGTGCCTGCTGGAGGCTGGCGGCGATGGCACCGGTGCACTCATCAACATTCCCAGTGGTGCCGTGGCCATGTTGCCCACGAAGATTAACAACTGGGGCTTTGAGACCACCCCACAGCCCGGCTTGAATGGCCGTCGTGGCTACCAGCCTCGGGGAAAAACCCTGGGTGGATCTTCCGCCATCAATGCCATGGTGTATGTGCGCGGTCATCGGGAGGACTACGACCGGTGGGCGAACCAGGAGGGTTGTACAGGCTGGTCCTACCAAGAGGTACTGCCGTACTTCAAGTTGTCTGAAGGCAACGAACGCATTCGGAATGCTTACCATGGCAATCAAGGGCCATTGAATGTCAGCGACCTGCGGTCGGACAATCCCTTCCAGCAACATTATCTGAACGCTGCCCGCCAGGCCGGTTTCAAGATCACCGATGACTTCAACGGCGAGGACCAGGAAGGTGTTGGCATTTACCAGGTAACCCAAAAAAATGGTGAACGCTGGAGCGTGGCCCGAGGTTATTTGCTGCCCAACTTGCACCGCAAGAACCTGATCGTCCACACCCGCGCGCTGGTACAAAAAATTGTGTTTGAAGGCACACGGGCCGTGGCGGTTGACGTGAATGTGGGCGGACAAGTTCAACGCATCACAGCCCGAAAAGAAATCATTCTGGCTGCAGGTGCTTTGCAAACTCCCCAATTGCTCATGGTTTCCGGTGTGGGCGATGCCGCCCAACTTCAGTCTTTGGGCATTCCGGTGGTGGCCCATTCTCCCGAGGTGGGCAAGAATCTGCAAGACCATCCAGATTTCATTTTTGGTTACCAAACCCAAAGCACCGACAACCTGGGGGTTTCCTTGCGGGGCAGTTGGCGCATGCTCAAGGAAATTCTGCGCTTCCGTCGCGAACGCCGCGGCATGTTGACCAGCAATTTCGCTGAAGGCGGGGCTTTTCTGAAAACAGACCCGTCGTTGTCAGCGCCCGATATCCAATTGCATTTTGTGATTGCCATGGTGGATGACCATGCGCGCAAATTCCACTTCGGACATGGGTTTTCCTGTCATGTATGCCTGTTGCGCCCCCGCAGCCGTGGCAGCTTGACCATTCAAAGCACATCCATGGCCGACGCACCGTTGATTGACATTGGTTTCTTGAACCATCCTGATGATCTGGAGGACCTGGTCAAAGGGTTCAAGATGACACAGCGCATCATGCAGGCACCTGCATTGGCGCAGTGGGTGGTGAAAGACAAGTTCACCGCGCATGTGAAAACCGATGATGACATTCGTGAAGTGCTTCGCAATCGTGTGGACACGGTTTATCACCCCACCGGCACTTGCCGCATGGGCAGTGATGACAAAGCGGTGCTCGACACGGAATTGCGGGTGCGCGGCGTTCAAGGTTTGCGGGTGGTGGATGCCTCTGCCATGCCAAGCCTTGTTGGCGGTAACACCAATGCCCCAGTGGTCATGATGGCGGAGAAAGCAGTGGACCTCATTCGGGGGCATTCCCGGGTAGGCTCAGTCGATGAGCCTGTACAGCAAGCATCCACCCATGCGCAATTGATGGCAGCAGCCCCGGTTGCTTAAATCACCACATCACGGATGTCGGGCACTGGAAATACCATCTCGAAATCCGTGATTTCCAGTGCGGTGACCACATCCGCACTGCTCAGGTGTGGAAAATGGTTGTCCATGCTTTGCAGTTTGTGTATTCGGGCCAGCCGTGAACGGCCTCTGGCCTGAGGGCTGTAGACAAACTGCCGACCATTCATGCGTTGGCCCAGTGTTTTCAAAAAACTGGGCACCCACGCGGTGTTGATCGGCAATCGGGGGCCAAGGCTGCTGGTTTGCAGGTCAAAAAACGGTACACCGTCGATGCTGGCAATGGTGCGAACATGGCCTTGTTCGGGCTGTGTCTGCGTGAATTCGCAGCGTTGTTTGGGTATGCCCCAGTTGGACCGACCATGGTCCACACTGGACTGCGTGGACACGTAAATATTGCTGATGGTGGCCAGCCGTTTGCCGGAAAAGTCGCAGGTACCCGGGATGAACAGCAATTCCTGGTATGGCCCTGCATTTGATTCGGTGTAATTCACAAACATCAACACCGACAGTGGGCTTTTCAGGGTGCTGCGGATGTCATCCGGAATGGCTTGGTCATGCCGAAGGTCGCCATGCCGCGGTTTGATCACAACAATCACACCGTTGCCGCGCAGGGTCCACGGGGCTGGCAAGGCGGGACCTTGATGTTGGGTTGACGCGCCAAGGGCCGGCGATGTGTTCGGGTACAGCGTACTCATGAAATCTCCTCAATGCAGCCGAGAAGATTAAGACCTTACACGGGCAGAGGCAAGCTGCTGGTGGGCAGGGCATCCGTGGGCAAGCTGCTGATGGGCAAGGCATCGCCCGACGGCGCACCGCCGCCAGCGGGCAGCATATCCAGTGGCAAGGCATCGGTGGGCAGCGCGCTGCTGCCGCTGTCAACACCAGACACCACCATGTTCAATGGGTCACCCAATGGCGAGTCGCCGATGGGCCCGGTGATTTCCGCTGGCAGTTGGCTGGTCGCGCCGGACAGGGTACCGCCACCACTGGCCGGTGCAGGGGCACTGTCATCGCCGCTGTTATTGCTGGCCACAAAGGCCACGCCCAGTGCGCCAGCGGCTGCCGTGGCAGGGGTAAGGGCGGCAAAACCACCACCCAAAAGTCCACCAAACAAGCCCATGGAGGCTGCCTCGGTGTCTTCCGGGTTGTCAACAGCCGCGCTTGCGGCGTCCTGGACGGGCGCTTCGTCTGGCAAAACCTCGGCTTGCACTGGCGGGGTTTGTTGCGCACCGATGGCTGTTGGGGCTTGTTCGACCACTGGTACCGCCAGTTCGGCCGGGGGTGTTTGGTCAACCACGGCTGGCATGGAAGGCGCAGCATCCGGAGCGGCCAGAATGTCGGCTGCAGTCTGCACTTGAAGCGTATCGTTTTGGGTATTGACCATGGTGATCTCAAACGGTTGAATGTCGGGCATGCCGCCGGTTTGGGGCAAGCAGGTCTGTACGGTTTATACGTCAGGGTGCGGCAATTGGATTCGCAACTCCCAAGGCTATTGCCAACGCCGCTCAAACTGGATCTGACTGCTACCCGTTGGCAGGTGGATCAGGTCGCCGTCTTCGCCAATCCGCAGCGGTCCGGTGAATATCTCCGGCGCTTTGCCCAAAAACAGTTCCTTCATGGGCGGCAGTGGCAGCGGTGGAACAATGTGGCTCAGTACCACGGATTGCACGCCGGCCTGCGTGGCCAGTTTGGCAATCTCCTCCGGTGATGTGTGGTAGTTCGGAATGTCGTGAAAGATTTTTTGCAACTTGTCCCGGTGGTGTTCACCGGCAATGGCTTCCAGGCGAGCAACCAGTTCCGGGCTGAGTGCTTCATGCACCAGCAGGTTCACGTCCTTGGCCACCATGGCCAGGTTGCTGCTGCTTTGGGTGTCGCCACTGATCACCATGCTGCGGTCTTTGTAACGGATGCGATAACCCACGGCAGGTTCCACGGGCCCGTGGTCTACCCGGAACGCTTCGATGGTGGTGTTTTCATCCTGATACACAGGAATGACACCTTGGGCTGGCGCATCAAAGGATTGCACCTCAGCGCCGGCCAGCTTGGGGATCATGGTGGCCTTTCCGTGGTGTGCAATGCGGTATTGGGTGTCGTGCGCGTAGGCTTCTTCAAAGCCCTTGACCACCTGTTCTACACCCGTGGGCCCGATCACGGTCAGTCGTTCGTCCCCCGTGGTTTGCGCCCAGCGTGTCATCATGATTTCGCCCAGCCCATCGATGTGGTCTGAATGAAAATGGGTAAGGAACACCGATTGAATTTGCCCAGTGCTGAATTTCATGCGCGAGATCTGCTTGGCCGAGCCACTGCCGGCATCAAACAAAAACACCCGCTTGCCAGCAATGACCAGTGTGCACGGTGCACCGCGCTGTGGGTCGGGAAAGGGGGAGCCGGTGCCGCACAGGCCAACATGCAGTCCATCCACCAAGCCCGTCAGCGGGTCTGCCATGCGCTCACCGACCATCCGTTCCACAATCTTGCCGGTGATGGCCAAACGTTGGGTGTACGCCACGGCGCCACCCACCAACACAATACCCAGCAATGCCCAGCTTATTTTTTTAATCATGATTGTCTCAGTCGTTTTGTTGGTTGGGCTTGTTTATTCAACCCAGATGGGTGAGGTCCATGCACGTTCCTGTTGGGTGATGAACCGGAATTCACCTTTGAAGTTTCCAGGCTCTCCGCTGATCCGACAGCATCCTTCATAGCCAGCAAATCCGCTGCTGTCGGGAAATACACCATTGGATTTATCCAGCGCTTCACATTTCACCTGTTTGGCTGCGCACATCCGTGTTGTCCACCGGCATGAGGTATTTTCCAGCGCGCGAGCATAGTAAGACGCGCCCAGCTTTGGATCGAAATTCTTGTCCTGGAACACGGCGCACATTTGCTCAGGTCCCTTGTAATCCATCTCGCAGCGGTTCCCGGGTGTTGGTGCATTCCGGTTCTCCTGCAGTGTGAACAGTTGCTGCTGGATTTCCTGCTGGCCATTGGCCCACACTTTCACCAGCTCCAGTTTTTGCAATGGAATGCCAGGTTCGTCACCGCCCGGGTCCTGAATGGCGTAGGCCACCACATAGGGCCCGCCTTTGCTCGCCTCGAGCGTTCCCCCCATGGGCACGCCATTGACCAGTCCATCCTCGATGGGGCTTTCACCGCGACCCAGGCGTTCGCAAATATCTGCCGGGAATGGTTTATTGGATGCCAGTGTCCGAATGCGCATGCGGGACCCCGAGGTTGCAAAGGTTTCGCGACGCTTCAACGCAGCAAAAATTTCTTTGCGGGTGTTTTCTCGGGCCCAAACGCCAGCCAGCCCACCCGGCGTAAAGTTGGAGGCCACGGCTGCGAAGTAACGGTCCTGGCAATTGCCAGGATCATTCGGTGAGCCTGTGCCCACTGGTGGCTTAAACCCGGTCACTGAGTCTGTGGGTAGTGCCGGGGGGCGGCATTCCCAGCGGCCCAGTACTTCAGCCGGCTCATCGTCCAGTACACCGCCGTGCCCGGGGTTTTGGGCAAACTTGGTTTTGTCGGTTCGGCCAGCCAGACCATTGTGGGTATCGCTGGAGCCAATGAAACCGTATTGGTAGGGATTGATACCCAGCTTGCGCTTCAATGCCATGCCCTCGGGAATCACATTGCGTGCGTAGTCCAGCGGGGCCGTACAGTCGTTCGGGGATGAAGCACCCGGACTGCTGCTGGTGCAGGGTTGTGACGCATGAAGGGATTGCTTGCTACCTTGCAGTCGGTTGACTTGGCAGAAGAGGGGGTCCGATGCTTTGCCTTTGCACACCCGGGCACATTCCGCCGGGTCATCCGGCAAGCCTCTGCACAAGGTTTTCCATTCCTCAAATCCACAACCCGATTCCTCACCACCCACCAATCCTTTGTTGAAGCCGGTGAGGCATTCACTGACCCCCTTGTGCTGGGCAATTTCCATCAACCGGTCCAAGCGGTTGCGCAGCATGGCATCTTCCTTGGTCAGGGTTGCATTGTTGCGGGCCAGGGGCAGGCCAGTGTTGACTTCGCGTGTTCGTGCAAACCGTCCATCACTCTGGTTCGTGCTGTGGGGAATGGTGACCACATCGCAGCCATTTTTATCCAGGCATTCGGTTTTGAGTTTGTCGAACAGACCCCATTCATCGTTGGTGTTGTCATTGGTGGGCAATGGGGCAATCGAGCTGACCACGTCGGCTGGCACCGTGCTGCCTGCGAAAATCACGTTTCGGTGCAATACCTGTCCACCTTTGTTCGATGAAAACTCATAGCCCTTGAAGGTGGTGAATTTGCAGGGTTCATTTTCTTCCTCAGCAATGGCTTGGATATCCTGCCAGGTGCGGGTGCTTGGAACCCGGCTGCCAGCGCTGGTGACCAACTGCAGATACAGGGGCACATCACCCGTGATGAAGACGGACACGTTGTCCCGAATGAATCCACCCAGCACATCACAAGCCGGGTTGGTGCCGGCCGGTACATTGCCCTGCACCTGGCAGATGTTGTAGAAAGTCCCCAGTTGTTCCGCATGCTCGGTGACGGCTGCAAAGTCCAGTGGCCGACCGATGTTCACCTTGCGTTTGGCAGTGTCGGGGTCATCGCCAGCGGGCAAAAAGCCATCGGCGCCTTTTGCATATCGGTATGCCTCCCTCGGGCCGTTCAGCGAATTGAAAAAATACGCATCAAATGACAATTTCGTGTGAATATGCAGGTCACCAAAGAAGGCCTGCTTTCTGTTGCTGGTGGTTTTGGCGCATTCAACATCCTTGGGGGCCTCGGCCGGTGTGACCACCGAGCCTGAGCCAGCGGTGCTCACGGGCTCATCGCCTGAGCCCATACAGCCGGCCAATAACACCAATCCACTGAAGCCCAGGGTGAAGTTCAATGCAAGGCTACGCATAGGTGGCAATCCTTTCAACGGTCCAGAACAGGGCGAATCCGCCCGTGAGAATGATCAGGGCATGCTCGCCCCAAGGCAGAAGGTGTGGGTAACGCCGTGCTGACAGGGTTTGAAACCATGCAAACAAACCAGCCATGAGCGTGACGATGATGATCTGGCCCAGTTCAATACCGAGATTGAACAGCAGCAGTGCCGGCATCAATTGGTCGGCAGGGAAACCACGGTCTTCCATGGACAGTGCAAAGCCCGATCCATGCAGCAAACCGAACAAGAGAACCAGCAGCAATTGCGAGCGAACCATGCGGTGTTGTGACTGCTTGGGGTCATGAAGCGCCAGTTGCACAGCCACCCACAGCACACTCAGGGCGATCCAGGCTTCCACTGCTCGGGTAGGCACCACCATCCAGCCCAACACCAGCAGGGCCAACGTCAGGCTGTGGCCCACGGTGAACGTGGTAAACAGGCCCAGCAATTGCGCCACCGTTTGTTGTCGCTTGCGCCACAGCAAAAAGATGCCCGCCACAAAGAGCACATGGTCCATGCCAAACAGAATGTGTTCAAGACCAATCAACAGGTAGTCCAGCAGGGGGCCATCCGACGCTTTCTGACCATTGAGCATCAGCGTGGGTTTTTTGGGGGTGAGCACGCCAGTCAATGTTTGACCCTCGCCCAGTTGCCCGGACACAATCAAGTCCGGCGCCAACCGGGTAAAACCTGTCGCTTCCAAGGTGTGGGTGTTCAAAGGGCCTGCACAGGCCAGTTTGGCCCGCTGGATGACTTCGCGGTCCTCTTCCCACGTGGTGCCTTGATCAGCAATCTCGCATGGGGGTGACAGGGAGAATGCGATGGGGGGCACCGTGCCATCTGCGCTTTTGCTGCGTTTGAAGACCACCTGGGCTTGTCCTGGCCCCCATTCATGAATCATGAGCGCGGCTGTGCCCATTTCATGCCCATGCGCCAGTGGCCAACCCAGCAGCATTGTCAGGCCAAACACCAAGCCGCGCATCAGGCCCGCAATCACTGCTTAACCTCATGAATGCGGTATTTTGATTTCAATGCTGCCACACTGGCTGCATTGACTGCCTCTCGCTGGGCGGACATCAGGTCCACACGGACCCGTTCTCGCGCCTCTTTCAAGAGCATGGTGTGGCCCCCATCGCGGGCCTCAACCCGAACCAGGTGCACCCCCATGGCTGAATTCATGGGTTCCGACCACGTGTTCAGGGGTAAGTCCAGTATCGCCTGGGTCAGGGTGCTGCCCAATTCGCGCACCAGCGTGGCCTCATCCACAGGCCCGTGCAGTGTATCCAGTGGAAACACATCCAGTGACTGCAGGGTTTGTCCTTCCAGCAATTTCACCCGTAGTTGTTGGGCATCATAAATGGCGTGATCACCCCGTTTCCCCCGGCTGAAGAAGAGGTGGGTCAGGGTCAGACGACGCCCCGTCTGATATTGATCCGGATGCTTGTCCAGCCAGGTTTGCAGTTGTGCGTCGCTTGGCTCGGCAACTGGCGTCATATCCTCCAGCATGAAGCGCATTTTCTGAACCACCCGGCGCTTGACGATCAGGTCGTCTTTTTCCAGCCCCAGTTTGATTCCCTCCCGGTACAGCACCTCTTCTTCAATGGCCTTGTCCAGCGCTTCGTCCGGTTTCAGGGTTTGGGGCAAAGCGCCGGCCGGTTGTTGCACCTGATCGAGCACGAATTGCCGATAGGCCGGTGTAATTTCAATCACATCCGCTGGCGCAGCAACAGGTGTCAGCCACTCCGCAACCCCAATGGCGCAGGCCACCAGAACAAAACCGATCAGGGTGTGGGTGGGTTTCATGGATCCGTTTCAAACCTTCATGTATTTCCACAGGCCGGTGGGGATGCTGCTCATCAGCGGCTTGATGAATTTCCAGGGATAGCCGGGGACAACTCCCACGGCATGCTTTTTTTCGATGTGATCGGCCATCTCGCGCGCTGCTTGCTCCGCCGATACCAGGAACGGAAACTGTTCCATGTTGTCGACGATCTCTGTTTTCACAAAACCCGGCAAAATCTTGGTGAAGTGAATGTTGTGCTTCTTCAATTCAATGGCCGCACAATCCATATACATCGAAAACGCGGATTTGGTTGCACAGTAGGCCGCCTGTTTGGGGATGGGGGTGAGCGACGCGAGGGACGAAATGCCCACCACATGCCCCCCTTTGTGGGCCCTGAAATACTCGGCAGCGGCATCCACGGTGGCAATGGCACCCATCAGATTGGTTTGAACAATGGCCAGTTGTTCGGCCAGTTGCCCTTTGCCCACGGCCGTCAGCGCATTGACGCCGGCATTCACCACCACGGTGTGGACGGTGCCCAGTTGGTCAATCAGGGCCTGCATGGAAGGCGCTATCGTTTCACACTGGTTCACATCCAGGCTGCGCAATTCAATCAGCAATTGGGGGTGTTGTGCGTGGATCTCGGCTTTCAGTGCTTCCAGTCGGTCCATTCGGCGGGCTGTCAGCCCCAGGTTGTGACCGCGTTTGGCCAATTCCAGCGCCAATGCCTTGCCAATCCCCGAGGACGCGCCAGTGATGATGGTGGTGTTGCTCATGCTGCTTGCTCCAGAAAATTCGATGGCAGTTTTTCGACGCTCACGTTCAAAGCCACACGATTAACGCGTGGCAGGTCCAGCTCCAGCACATGCGCCGCACCGTAGCCGCTCAGCCATTGGCGAACGTTCGCTTGGTCTGCTGCATTCATGGCGTGGTAAGTGTCCAATGCGCGCTGCAGCATCCACACCATGTAGGGCAGTGCGCCCCGGGTAAACGGTTCGCCGGCCATGGTGGTGGTCACTTGTCCTACACGCCGCGGAAGCTTTTGGTTCAATCCATGCTTGGCGGCGTAGCGCGCCGTGTTCTCGGCCACCGCTTCCACCATGGGCACAAATTCATGGAATACCGAATAAAACACGGGGTCTAGTGTTCGTGGAATGCCGTCGTTGGGCAGCAATGCGCCGGTGCTGTGCGGTGCCGGGTTTTTCATCCGTTCCAACCAGGCACTGAGGTGTTTGCGGGGTTCAATCAATTCGCGCTTGGGCCAGGGGTCGCGCCCCAAATGCCCGTACATGGTGCCCACCAGGCTGAAATCGCCCAGGCTGGGGCGTTCCCCCAGAAGGAAGGGGGTGGCAGAAAAATGCGCATCCAATGCATCCAGCATCTTCACTGTCCAGCGATTCATGCGATCGTACTGCTCGGGCACAATCCCAACGTAGGGCAACATGCTTCTCAAAAAGCGGGCCGGTTTGGCGGCGGCTTTTTTTTGGAGAAACGTGGGTGCCCAGGGCAAGAGCGCTTTGCCGGCGTCATGCTCGAACAAGGCATAGTTTTCCGGATAATTCCAGCGGGTGTGCATGGCAATTGGAACCCACCATTCATCGCCCCAGGCCTCCAGCATGCGGGATGCGAAAGCTTGCACCGGTGTGGCGGGAATCACTGGGTTGTCTGGGATCAGGGCTTCAATCCGGTCAATGATGACGCTGGTGTCCTGAATCCATTCGCCTTGAGGAGAGCGCAACACCGGCATGACGGCTGCACCCGTCTTTTTCTTGATGGTCCAGGTCAGGGTCAGCAGGTTGACAGGTTTCAGGCGGAAATCCACCTGTTTGTACCGCAGATAGCACAGCGCCTTGCCTGTGAAGTAGGACAGGTGCCAGCCAAAGAGGGTGTATTGTCGTCTCATCGTAGCCCTTCTGATGGGGTTGTGCGTTAGAAGTGAGTGCCCGTTTGGGCTTCATCGCTCAAACTCTAAGATTTACATAGTGTCTATTTCTTATTGATTGTGACACAATGATGGCCATGATGGAAGGATTTCAAGGGATGATCAAAGAAAAAACTCGAGAAAAACGCCCCTACCTGGGCAAGGACGAGCGCCGCAAATCGTTGTTGAAAACAGCCGCTGAACTGGTTGAAAGCCAAGGCTGGTCCGTGCTCACCATGAGTGCATTGGCCGACAAGGCGGGCGTCTCCCGGCAACTGGTGTATCAGCACTTTCCCAACCTGGAAAGCCTGCTGGCCGCCACCGCCATGAACATTTACATGGCCACTGCGGAGGGCACAGGCAAGGCGATTGCCGAGCATGCTGGCAACATCAAAATGGCCATTCGCACAGCGGCCCTGGTGTCGCTGGATTTGCCGCGCGGGCGGGGTGATGCCCTGTGGCAACTCATTTCGGGCACCACCCTGGGCTCGCCCGAGCTTGAAACCATCCGGATCGGTATTCGCGACACCATTCTTCAACTGTGGGCACCCATGTTGAAACAGTTGCGCGATGGGGATGAAAAGCAGGGCCGTACCCTGGCCTGGATGCTCGTCATGGCCTTCTGGGGTGTTCGGCAAATGATTCGCGATGGGTTGATTACCCGCGATGAAGGCCTCATCGAAATGGATCGCGTGCTGGACCGCATTCTGCTCAAATCACCCCAGGCCATCACGGCTTGATCAACTGAAGTGCGCAGCGCTGCATCACCTGTTTGGCGCTGCGTACACTCAAACCTTGGTCCCGTCGCAGGCGGATCCAGGTTTCGATGCTCAGGCACAAATCCAGGGCCTCAAACAAGGGTTTGTCGGCCACCAAGTGGGTGGGCAAAAACAGTTTGAGCAAAAAGCGCTGCATCTCCACATTGCGGGCCTGTTGTTCCCGAAGATAAGCCGACTCATGCAAGTGCACCAGGCTGGATAACTGCATGGGCATCAATTGTTCAAACATGCTGGCACGCCGTTCAATGGCATGCAGCAGCCGTTCCTCCACCGTGTCGCCCTGAACCGGTTTTTTCAAGGTTTCCAACACCTTTTGGTCCATGGCTGCGCTGATTTCCCGATACAGCGTTTCCATGTCGTCAAAGTGGCGAAACACGGTTCTCAAACCCACCCCAGCCCGTTCACTCACTTGCTCGGCGGTGGGCGACATCACACCCTCGCAGGTCAGATCAATCAGGGCCTGAACAATCTGTTGGCGGTTGATCAAGCCACGGGTGCGGCGCCCGTCGGTGTGGGTATCCGGCCTATTCACCATGTCCGGGCGACCATCGTTCGGTGTGCTCTGGGCGCAATCGGTAGCTGCTTGATCTGCGCCTCGATGGCGTGTGCAATCGGGGCAGTCAGTGCCGCGCACAGGGCAGGTTGCCAGGCTTGCAGGGCTGCCTGTGCGTTGGCTGGCAATGCTTGGTACTGGGTGCGTAGCCGTTGAAACCGCCAGGCCCTGTATCGCTGTATCGGCACGGTGATATCCACCCCCCCGCTGTGAAACGTGAACTTTGGGCGATTGGCAATCACGGCGCTTTCATTGGCCTGTGCATAGGGTATGAATTCGGACACCACAATGTGCATCAATGGGTTGAGCACCGGCAGTACACCGCTTGGCAGGGGTTCCGCGTTCAAGCGAACAAGCCGTGTATTCCACAGCCGCGCCACCCATTCCATGACGTTGGGCGCTTCGCGCCGCATGATGCCGGCGGGGGTAGGATCTGAAAAAAAGTGCCTGAACATGGAACCGAAAAACCCATAATCAGCCAGGGTTGGCCGAGCCCCCATGACATACGGCTGATGTTGAAGCACCGCTTCAAGTGCTGCCAAACACTCGGTGTAATGCGCCTTGATGCGTTGCCCGGTGGACGGTCGGTAGCCGTCCATCCACAAAAAATGCAGTTGCTGGCGCTTGGTGATCACCCATCGCCGTAGGCTGGTGGGCAAGGGTACATCCCGCATCATGCCCTCGGCCAGGCGCTGGCCCATCAAGCGCGCATCCTGCGGGTTGGCCCAGCGGTGGGCCAAGGCAGGCCGCCACAGCCATTCATCGGAAAAATCCTCCAATACGCGGCTGGTGAACCAGGCGACGGGGTCGGTTGGTGTGATGGATGTCTCTGGCCGAACACGGTCGAGAAATTCCAGAATCAGCGTGGTGTCGCTCAGCCACTGGCCGTTTTCCCACTCAACCTGCGGCATTTGAGCCACACCAGTGGCTTGGCCGCAGGCCTTGAAGTCTCGAGTATCCATTTCAATCAGGTCATAGGCGATGCCTTTGCCACGCAAGTAGGCCTCCAATTTTCCGGTGAAATAAGACAGGTCAAGGCCGTGCACTTTCAGGGGTTCTGGTGGGTTCATGTTCTGCTTGTGATTCATCCATGATTTGAATATAGTGGCACAAAGCGTGTCACTATTCCAATAAAAAATTGTTTAACCATTTCAACATCGACCGGGGGAGACAACATGGCCGAGCAGGACAACACAAAACGACAAAAGCGCCGTGCCTTTCTGGCCGGCATGGCAGCAGGTGCAGCGGGGGCCGGTGTGGTCGGGTCGGGGGCCTATGTGGCTGCGTCCAAGGCCAAAACCCTGATGACGCCCAAGGCACTGGAGCCAGGCCAAGCCGCGCAGGTCGGCCTGTCTTTCGCTGATTCACGGCCGGCCAACACCGAGCGTGTGAAGGCCAAAACCGGCTCTCCCAATGTGGTGGCGATTATTCTGGATGACTGTGGCATTGCGGACCTGGGCTGTTATGGCAGTGAAATCAAAACGCCAGCAGTCGACGGCTTGGCCAAACAGGGTTTGCAGTACACCAATTTCCGTACCACCGCCATGTGCTCCCCCACGCGAGCCTCTTTCCTCACCGGTTTGAACCACCACTCAGCCGGCATGGGCTGGCTGGCCGACATTGATGCGGGCTACCCTGGTTACCGGGGCGACTTAACCCATGAAGCGGCCACGCTGGCCGAGGTGTTGCGCGATGCCGGCTGGTCAACATTGTTGGTGGGCAAGTGGCATGTCAACAATGCCAACACGACTGGTGCCAATGGTCCTTATGACAATTGGCCGACCCAGCGGGGATTTGACCGCGCCTATTGGTTTCAGGGCCATTCCACGGATTACTTCAAGCCGTCTGAATTGTTCGACGGTGTGGCACCCGTGGAGCCGCCCGATGACCCCAATTACTATGTGTGCGACGACTTGACCGACCGGGCCATCACGTATGTGCGCACACAAAAAGCCCTGGAACCAAACAAGCCGTTTTACCTGCACCTGGCTTACCCGGGCCCACATTCACCCTTGCAGGCAAAACCGCAAGACCGTGATGCCTACAAAGGCCAATACGACGAAGGGTGGGATGCAATCCGTGCGAAGCGGCTTGAACGCCAGAAGAAAATGGGCCTGATGCCAGACACCGTGGAATTGCCGCCCTTGAGCCTGGGCGCGACGGAGTGGAGCAAGGTGCCCGCAGAGCATCGAAAAATCATGTCGCGTTACATGGAGGTGTATGCGGGCCTGATCAGCAATCTGGACATGAACATTGGCCGCCTCATGACCAGTCTGGAAGAAATCGGCGAGCGCGACAATACGATTGTGGTGCTGTTTTCGGACAATGGCGGTTCGCCAGAAGGCAGCCCCACCGGCACACCCAATGTGTTTGCCCCCGCGTTTGGTCGGCCAGTGCCCGTCGAAGAAGCGGCAAAGTTGTATGACGTCATGGGCGAGGAGGGCACGTTTCCGCATTACCCCATGGGCTGGGCAGCGTGTTCCAACACACCCTATCGGCAGTACAAGCAATACACCCACCTGGGCGGCGTGGCTGACCCCCTGATTGTGAGCTGGCCCAAGGGCATTTCAGCCCAAGGTGAGGTGCGGCATAACTTCGTGCATGTGGTTGATTTGTTCCCAACCTTGCTGGAAGCCACCGGTGTGGAGCGCCCCAAAACCTACAAGGGCCAAGTGCAAAAGCCGGTGGAGGGGCAAAGCGTGGTGCCCACCTTCGCAAAGGCCGATGCACCCACCCGGACCGAGCAGTATTTTGAATTGGGCGGCAACCGGGCCTACCAGGAAGGCAGTTGGCGACTGGTGGCCCGCCACACCAAAGGCAAGGATTTTGAAAAAGACCCTTGGGAGCTGTTTGACTTGTCCAAAGACCCCAATGAATTGAATGATGTCGCCAGTGCACACCCGGACATCGTGAAGCGGTTGATGGACAAATGGTTGCAGGCTGCGCAGCAATACCAGGTGCTGCCCCTGGATGATCGCAATTTTGTGATTCGATTGGCACAGGACCGTCAGCAAAAGAGCCTTCGCGAAAAATGGACATTCCATCCACCCGTTGAACGCCTGGCCCGGGATGTGGCACCGATCGTGTGCGGCTTTTCGCACACGGTGGATGTGGATTGTGAGCGCTTGCCCGGCAAAGGCGATGGCGTGTTGGTGGCCCAAGGTGCCAAGTACGCAGGCTGGGTGCTTTACATTCAGAATGGCAAGCTGGTCTATGAGCAAAGCCTGATTCCCTGGGTGGAACGCATCGAGGTGGCTGATGCATTGCCCGAGGGCAAGTTGAGCATTCGCTACCAGCAGACCATGACCGCGCGGCCATTCGATGGGGAAGGTGCCCTGTTCGTCAATGGCAAGAAAATGGCGCAACACACCTTCAAGCGCGTGTTGTTTTCCACCTCGTACGATGGTTTTACCTTGGGCAGCGACCTGGGCAACCAGGTGTCCACACGTTACAAAGGACCATTCCCGTTTCAGGGAAGGTTGGGTGTGGTCAATATCCGGGTTGACATCAGCAAATCAACCCCGGTTGAAATGTTGCGCTTCATCAATGCCATGGGGTTGAACATTTGACGCGGGTGTTTGTTCCCGGTGGCGCTTTCCGGATGGGGTCCAACGACCATTATCCGGAGGAGCGCCCGGAGCGCACCGTTGAGGTGGATTCATTCTGGCTGGATGAAACACCCGTCACCGTTGCCCAGTTCAGTCGCTTTGTGGAAGCCACGGGCTGGGTGACCCAGTCGGAAGAGCAAGGTTCATCCCACGTGTTCGTGCCCACCTCAGGCCCGGTGGACTTGAGCAACCCGGCCTTGTGGTGGTTGCCGGTTACCGGTGCGTGCTGGCATACCCCACGCGGGCCCGCTGAGGCCACCGCGACCATCGATCCACAAACCCCAGTCACCCACATTGCCTTGGCTGATGCCAAAGTGTATGCGGCCTGGGCTGGCGGTCGGCTACCCACGGAGATTGAGTGGGAGCGTGCAGCCCGTGGCGGGCGCGATGGCGAGCCTTACGCCTGGGGTACCGAGTTTGCACCGCATGGCCAACGCATGGCCCACGTGTGGCGGGGCTCCTTTCCGTGGTACTACGCACCGGGCGGCGTACCCGGTCCCTGTCCAGTGGGGCAGTTTCCAGCCAATGGCTACGGCCTCATCGACATGATAGGCAATGTGTGGGAATGGACCGTGTCTGCCTACACGAAAACAGACGCAAGCAGTGTCTGCAGTTGTTATCCAGATCGGGATACACAGCAGCTTTGGACGCTCAAAGGGGGCTCACACCTGTGTGCTGCCGAGTATTGTCTGCGCTATCGACCAGCTGCCCGAATCGGTGTTCGCAGCACGGCCAGCACCTCCCACATTGGCTTTCGCGTGGCTTATAGCAATCCTGAGAATTGACCACAATAGGGTAGTCTTATTTGGTGATGGGTCTCGGGTTTCCCCTCGGATAATCAAATCAACGTCAAGCCGAGACGGCCTGATTGTTTAACATTTCAATCACGAGGAATAACATGAGCGGCTTAGCTTGGTTTGGTTCGAAATCCATCGAACAACTGCAGGGGCAATTGCAGGTTTTGGGTGATTCCCCGTCACCCCAACGTTTGCTGTCTGGTTTGTTTGATGTCAATGCGCTACCGGCTTCAGCGCATGCATTGGCCACCCAACTGAATGTCCTGGTGGGCAAACTCCAACGCCGTGTTGAGGCGCTTGAAGCCGAAAAAACCGAGCAGTCCGCAACGCTGGACCGTTTCGTCCAGGCGCAAGCCGAAATGGCCCGGTATCACAATGAGCAGGGTTTGATCTCCAAGAACATCGACGAAGCGGCGTTCCAGGGTGTTTTCAAAACCATGGCCAACAATGTCAACACCATGGTGCAGGCTCACATCAATGTGAAAATGCGCATGGTCGATCTCATCACACAGTACTCCAACAACAACTTCAGCCAGTCGATGGAAACCCTGCCGGGCGAGAAGAAAAAAGTGTCGGATGCGGTCCAAGAAGCCAAGCGCATCATGGAAACCAACCACAATGAACTTGAGAAGTTTGTGAAAGCGCAAACCGAAATGTCGGTGCAGCACAATGAGTTTGGCATCATCTCCCACAAGATTAACGAAAGCCAGTTCACTGGTCATTTTCGCGACATGGCCAAAGGCGTGAACGACATGGTTCAGGCGCACATCAACGTGAAAATGCGCATGGTCGAGCTGATCACTGAATATGCCAATTCGAATTTCAGCCAGGATATGGAAACCCTGAAAGGTGAAAAGCGCAAAGTGTCAGACGCCGTGCAAACTGCCAAGCAGATCATGGAGCAGTCCCACGAAAGCCTGAAGAAAGTCACTGAAGTCTTTGAGGCGATTGCCAAAGGCGACATTACCCAAAAAGTGGAAGGTCAATACACCGGCTTGCTCGCCAATGTTCAGAAAAACGTAAACACCACCGTGGACCGTCTGGCTGAAGTGATTTCAGATGTGCGCCGCAATGCGCATCAACTGAACCATGCCGTTCAGGAAATCACGAAAACCTCCACGTCACTGTCATCCAGCGCCAGCGCGCAGGCGGCCAGTGTGGAAGAGGTCACCGCCTCGATTGAAGAAATTGCAGGCTCTATCCGCCAGAACAGCGACAACAGCCGCGTAACCGACCAAATTGCGGGCAAAGCGGCCACTGAGGCGAAAGAGGGCGGGCGCGCAGTACAGGAAACCATGCAAGCCATGCGTGAAATTGCCAACAAGATCAGTATCGTGGATGACATTGCCTACCAAACTAACCTGTTGGCCCTGAACGCCGCGATTGAGGCAGCCCGTGCCGGCGACCATGGCAAAGGCTTTGCTGTGGTGGCCACCGAGGTTCGCAAGCTCGCTGAACGTTCGCAACTGGCAGCGCAGGAAATTGGCTCACTGGCAGAAAGCAGCGTGCGCATGGCTGAGAAAGCCGGTACCTTGCTGGACGAAATGGTGCCCGCGATTAATCGAACCTCTGATCTGGTGCAGGAAATTACGGCAGCATCGTCAGAGCAGAGCAACGGTGTGTCCCAGATCAATGAAGCCATGGGCAATCTGAATCAACAAACCCAGCACAACGCGGCCGCATCGGAAGAGTTGGCTGCCACGGCTGAGGAAATGAACGCACAAGCCCGAGCGCTGCTGGATATGATGGCCTTCTTCACGGTGGGTCAGGAGCGCGCAATCGCTGACTTCGTCACCGGTGGATCTTCTGCTGGTGTTAAAAGTGGATCGTCCTCACGCAAGGTACACGCCTCAGCGGGCATGGACCAGTTTGATGATTTCTGATCCAACAGGTTTAATCGGGCTCATGCGTTGAGCCCGAACGGGCCCAACAAAAAAGCCACCTTGCGGTGGCTTTTTTGTTAAACAGCATCAAACACCGACCGGTTAGAAGCGCTCGGTGTAACCCACTGAGAAGAAACGCACATCCAGGTTGGCAATCCCGTTGTAGGGCGCACCCGAAACCTCCACCGGGGTGATGGAACGGTTGTTACCCACCGCACCTTCCTTCACATCCAGCAACTGGTAAGCGAAGGTCAGGCGGATGTCACGGTTCACATCCACACTGGCGCCCAGGCCGTAAAACTTGCGGTCATTGTCCGGCAAGATGGGCAGGCGAAGGTCATCACCCACCACGCCATTTTCCGTGGCATAGCCCGCATGCAAGGTCAACCGGCGATACATCTTGTAGTTCAGGCCCACGCGGTAGGTTTGAGCCACCTTGAAGTTTTGGGGCACATCCTCAATCACACGGCCGTTGCTCTCGCGGGTGTAGCGCAATTTGGTATCTGTGTAGTCCTGGCGCCCATAGGTGAACATCAGGTCGAGTTTGGGTGTGGCATGGTGAAACACCGACAGGCGCAGTTCATCGGGGAACGTGATGTCCTGCTTGGCCCGTTGATACGGTGCCAGGTCACCCGCAGCCTGCGGACCATTGATGCCCAGTGCAGGGCCTGTTGCGCCAATCAACCCGCCTTGCAGGAAGTCGCGGAATGCAGCGGTTTGGGCCGTGTCATTGATCTGCAAGGTACCCGTGTTGCTTCGGAATTTGGTTTTGGGACGATAAGACAAACCCACCCGCGTCACTTCCGTGGGTTCCCAAAGCACGCCACCTTGTGCATTGAAGGCCCAGCCGAAAATCCGCAATTTCGCATCGGTTTCTTCTGGAATGGGTGGTGTTGCTCCCAGAGCCGCCGTGCCATCCAAGGCCGTGGTGGTTCCGGGTGGTCCCAGTTTGCTGACAGCATCGCGGAAGTTCAGGCGAATCTTGATGGATTGAAAGTACCGTTCATAAGACCCGTTGGCACCCAATGACAACGTCGGGCTCAGTTTGTAGCCAAAACCCAGGTTCAAACGGGTCACCTTCAAGTCCACATCTCGGCCTTGTCCTCGGCCCGGGAAGTTTTCATCGTAGCGGGCCATCAAACCGTGCGAGCCCGATGCACTGAAACCCATGACCAGCTTCTCGTTGATGGGTGCCACAATGAACAGTGCGGGAATCAGTTCAGCAGCGTCGTAGCCGTCGCGGCGCTCAAAAGACTGGCCGTTGGAACCCTGTGTGCCCTGATTGGTGGGCGCACCATCCTGGTCTCGGGTAGAGCGATAATCGTTGTAAAACAGCGCCACCGCCGCCGTGTTCAGCACTTCGATGCGTTTGAAACGGGTTAGGGCGGCTGGATTAAAGAAAATGACGGATGCGTCACCCGCTTCTGCTGCCTGGCCAGCACCGGCAGTGGCAATGCCTGCGGCACTCTGGTTGTCGTTGGCTGTACCACCAGCCCAGGCTGTTTGAACCGAGCATGCCACCATGCTCAAACCAAAGGCCAATACGGCGGCCTGCCTTTGTAGGCTTTGCTGCAACACACTCATGGGCTTGTCTCCTGCCTCTCGTTTTGAGCCGTGGTCAGTTGCCCGGCTCTTGTGTTCGAATAAAGTGTTTGTGCTACGTGTCTTTAAATGACTTTGATTTGGGTAATTTCAGAGGTCTGTCTGTCCTCAAACGATTGTTTGAATTGGTACTTTATCATTGAAAATTTGGATGTGTGGCACAACCGAAAAGAAAAAATGGGTCATATGACCCATTTTTGCGGTGAACCCAACAGAAACCCCGCTTTATGGCGTGTTGAATCCCAAGCGCGCTGCCCAGCGCTGCATATCGGGTTCCAGGCGGGCTTGCTTGGGGTGAAAGTCCCTGCGGTAGAAGCGCAGCAGGTCTGGAATGGCCCGGCTGAACAAACCGTTGGGCCCGAAATACAACCGCACAAAACGCGCCCAGGACCGCAAGTTCAGCAGTTGCCCGTCCTGCCGCATGCAACTGATCATGGCTGCACCCACCAGGGGAACGATACCCAGGCTGACCACGGTCATGGCGATGACCCGCTCGCGATGCCGTCCACCAATGGCCACATGGGTGTCAAAAGCAACAGCCCGATGTTCAGCCTCTTCCATGGCATGCCAAATGATCAATGCTTTGATCGTGGGGTCATTGATGCGGTCGGTGAAGTCGTCACGCTTCAACAGGTGTTCAGCAAACACGGCTGTGTAGTGCTCAACGGCGGCAGTACCTGCCAGGCGTGAACGCACCCCAAAGCGCTTGTTCAAGAAGCGGCGCAGGGTTCCAATCCGTGCATCCCAGGCATCCACCGACACGCCTTGTGCCTTCAAGGCCGCGTTGGCAGCCAGGTGCTCCTTGCCATGCATGGCTTCCTGGCCGATGAAGGCGCTAATTTCACGCAACAGGGCTTCGTCCTTCACCCGGGGTTTCGCACTTCTCACGGCATCCACAAAGAATTGTTCGCCCTCGGGAAACATCGATTGAAATGCGGTCCACACATGGGAACAGGCTGGATCATGGTCAACAAAGTGTTTGTCAAAACCGGAGAAATCGAAATCCATTCGACGAACGGGAAAACTGGATCCCTTCTGGTGAACGGAAACCGGCGGATGTTGAATGTCGGGATGCGGGTTCATCATGTTGAAACTCCTGGTGGCCGATGTTGGGGTCAATCCAATCATTACAGTGAATACATTAACATTGAATAATGTAATGTTACAAGATAAAAAATTAAATCAAGTGGGTGTAATGATTCGCGGGGTGCCCGCGGTTAATACAGGGGTGTTTCGTCTTTGAGAATGCGCTGCTGCAGGGTGTGCCAAATCACGTGGCCGGCTTGGTCAAATTGTTGAACGCATTGAAAAAATGCACTGCGCAATGTGGTGTCCAGCCATTGTGCCGGTAGCAATGGGTCATGCCGAACCTGATAAATGCCTTCACTGCCCAGCAGATAGGCTTCTTTGGCTGCACGTTCCAGCGGCATCTTGCCGTAGTTGCTCAGCCACAGATTCATTTTGTCTGCGTGGGTTTTGTAAAACCGCTCCAGCTTTTTGGCATCCCACAACTTTTGGATGGCATGTTGCTCGGCCTCATCCCTGGGCAACATCTTGAACAGGGTGGTTTCCGGGTCCAGTCCTTTGTCGTGCAGGCGTGCCTCCAGGCCGTCCAGGCCCCAGTTTAGGTTGTCTGGGCGCAGGTAAAGTCCAGCATGCCATGGGCGAAAACCGTACAGGGCCAGCGCCCGCTCCCGCAATTGAACCTGTTGCCGGTCTTTGCGGCCCAAGTGGGCCGTGTAGGCGGCAATAAACTGGCCGGTCCAGGCGGCGGGCGCCGTCAGCCGCGATGTCCAGTCTTTGACATCATCGCCGGTGGGCACCGCCTTGGCGCCCAAGGTATACACGCCGCGGCTCACTGATCGTAAAAAGCCCTCGCCACTCAAGCGTGTTAATGCCACACGAACATGGTTTTCGGAGACGCCGAACAACTGGCCCGCCAACACCATGTGGGCCGCTTTGACCGGTTTTCCCTTGGCAGCCAGCATGAGGCCGAGGATGAGTTGTTTGGGCGAAGCTTTGGTGCGCATGGCAAGGCGTACAAGGTTCAACACTGAAAGGATACAGTGCCCGCAGGTTCTTGGGACGCGCAGTATTCGCAAACAAAGTGCTAGTCTGGAGGCTGTATGACATATTCCGCCTGTTCATGAGCTTGTTTCCCACCGTTGCATTCCGCCAGAGCCTGGCATTGACTTTGATTTGTTTGCTCACTGCCTGCGCCATGCCCGGTGTTGGGCCGCGCAGCATTTCTCCGTCTCGCATGAATTACAACGATGCCATCTCCCGTTCCTGGGATGAGCAGTTGCTGCTGAACCTGGTGCGGGTGCGTTATGGCGAAAGCCCCTTGTTTGTGGATATCACCGCCATCAACGCCAGCATGGCGGCCAGCGCCAATGCGGGTGTGGGTTTGAACTTCATCGACAACGGGTCGCGCGAGCGCATTAATTCGGTGGGGGTGGAGGTCCGTGACGCGCCCGTGATCAGCTACAACTACTTGCAAGGAGAAGCGTTTGCCAAACACGTACTGACGCCTCTTACACCGTCCATCATTGAACCGCTGACCCGTTCAGGCTGGTCTGCTGAACGGTTGTTGTTGTGCTGTATCGAAACCGTGAATGGCATTGACAATGATGTACCTGACCGCGATCGTTTTGGTCGCGTGGCCGATTTAATGGGTGAGCTGCAAACAGCGCGCCTGCTGCGCATCAACAGCACAGCCGACCGCCGCATCGTGTTGACCATCCGTTCCCAGCACCCCATGGCCGTTGAGCTTCGCCACATGTTGGGCCTGGACCCCAATGAAGAACGGTTCGACCTGGTTGATGGGGTGCAACACACACCGCATTCGATTGCCATGCAGGGCAGGTCAGTGTTGGCGGTGTTTCATGGTTTAGGGTATGCCGTGGAGGTGCCACCGGTGGACAGCAACAAAGTGGTTCAGCTCATCAATAGCGATGGCGTTGAAGTGGATTCGCGCCTGTTAACCAGCCAGTTGTTGCGCGTGCAAAGCGGCAACAAAGAGCCGGACAATGCGCAAGTGAAGGTTAATGTGCGTGGTCATTGGTTCTGGATTGATGACACCGACCTCAATTCCAAGCTGACATTGTCATTGTTGCGCATGCTCCTTTTTATCAAATCTGTGGACCGTCCATCCTATGCCCCTGTCATCACCATCCCAACCCAATAACACGGGCTCAATCAAACTCAGCTTTCACGGCGCCAACCAGGCGGTTACGGGTTCCTGCCACCTGCTGGAAGCTGGGGGGCTGCGGATTGTGGTGGACTGTGGTTTGCACCAGGGGGGGCGCGATGCTGATGAACGCAACGCAGCACCTTTTGGCTTCGATCCCAGTTCGGTGGATGTGCTGGTGCTGACCCATGCCCACCTGGACCACTGCGGGCGCTTGCCTTTGCTGGTGAAGCGGGGGTTTAAAGGGCGGATTGTGTGCACCGAGGCCACACGCGAACTGGCTCGATTGGTGTTGCTAGACGCGGCCCATCTGCAGGAAGAAGAAGCGCAATACCAGCAGCGCAAGTTGCAACGCAGGGGCGAAAACCGGGATGCGCCGGTGCTGTATTCCGTGGTGGATGCGCTTCGAAGTTTCGACTGCTTTGCGCCCGGGCTGGCATATGGTGAGGCCCACGCATTGAACAATTCTGTCAGTGTGACACTGCACAATGCCGGCCACATCCTGGGGGCGGCCAGTGCAGAATTCCAGATTCAGACCGAGCAGGGTGCCCGGCGCATTTTATTGTCGGGCGATATTGGTCCGCAGCACCCGGCCCTGCTCTTGCCGCCAAAACCACCCGGTCAATGCGATGTGGTGGTGATGGAAACCACCTACGGCGACCGTTTGCATCGGCCTTTGCAGCCATCAATTGACGAGTTGTACCAGGTTATTGAGGAAACCTGGCATCGAGGCGGCAATGTGGTCATTCCGACCTTTGCCCTGGAGCGTGCGCAGGAGCTGCTGAATGTGCTGCGCATGGGCGTAGAGCAACACAACATTCCCAGAGGCATGCAGATTTTTCTGGACTCACCGATGGCCATTTCAGCCACCGAGATTTTTAAACGGTACGCAGACCAGTTTTGTGAGCCAGTGCAGGCCATGTTGACCCGCGGAGAAGACCCCTTCAGTTGGTCTGGTGTGCACAATCTCAGGGAAAGCAGCCAGTCACAGGCCTTGAACCAGATCAAATCAGGGGCCATTATTTTGGCCGGTGCCGGCATGTGCAACGGCGGGCGTGTTCGTCACCATTTGCGGCACAACCTGTGGCGTCCGGCTTGTGCTGTGGTGTTTGTGGGTTTTGCTGCCCAGGGCACGTTGGCACGCCGTATTATCGACGGCGCTCGCACCGTGCATTTGTTCGGTGAAGAAATTCCTGTGGCCGCACAGGTGCACACCATCAATGGTTTTTCAGCCCATGCAGACCAGGCGGATTTGTTGACTTGGCATGCCGCCACGGGGAAGCCCATGGACACGGTGCTGGTGCATGGAGAGTCCGCGGCGATGAACGCATTGGCAGAACGATTGCCGAACACCACAGTTCATCGCCCCGAGCAGGGTGACGAACTGCGGATTTAAGCGCTTACCAACTGGTTTCGCGTTCGGGGCTGGCACTTACCTTGTGAATGGTGAGGTCGGCGCCCGTGTATTCTTCCTCTTCGCTCAGTCGAATACCCAGTGTGGCTTTGAGCACCCCGTACACAGCAAAACCCGCCACGGCAGCAAAAGCCACGCCGGTGAGCGTGCCAATCAGTTGGCTCATGAAGCTCACGCCACCCATGCCGCCCAGGGCCTGTTGACCCACCACACCCGCTGCAATGCCACCAAAGGCGCCGCACAGGCCATGCAGGGGCCACACACCCAGCACATCATCAATTTTCAAGCGGTTTTGGGTGAGGGTGAACATGAATACAAATAGCACGCCAGCACCACCACCCACGGCCAGTGCGCCCAGCGGGTGCATCAGGTCGCTGCCTGCACACACAGCCACCAAGCCAGCCAATGGGCCGTTGTAGACAAAGCCGGGGTCGTTGCGGCCCATCAGCAGTGCAGTCAATGTGCCGCCCACCATGGCCATGAGGCTGTTGACCGCCACCAAACCTGAAATGCCGGCAATTTTTTGGGCGCTGACCACGTTGAAGCCAAACCAGCCCACCGCCAAAATCCAGCTGCCCAACGCCAGGAAGGGAATGGAGGAGGGCGGGTGGCTGGAGACCCGGCCGTCACTGCGGTAGCGGCCGCGGCGCGCACCCAGCATGACCACGGCACCCAAGGCTACCCAGCCACCCACCGCGTGGACCACCACGCTGCCCGCAAAGTCGTGGAAGGGTGCACCAAAAGCAGTTTGCAACCATTGTTGAAAGCCGTGGTTGTTGTTCCAGACCAAACCTTCAAAAAACGGATACACCAATCCCACCAGCACCGCCGTGGCAATCAGTTGTGTTCCAAAGCGCGCACGCTCGGCAATACCCCCGGAAATAATGGCGGGAATGGCCGCGGCAAAAGTGAGCAGGAAGAAAAACTTCACCAGCTCGTAGCCATTGTTGAGGTTCAGTGAGCTGGCTGGGCTGTAAAAACTGACGCCATACGCCACTGCGTAACCCACAAAAAAGTAGGCGACGGTGCTGACGGCAAAGTCAGCCAGAATTTTGACCAGGGCGTTGACTTGGTTCTTGTTGCGCACCGTGCCCACTTCCAGAAAAGCGAAGCCAGCGTGCATGGCAAGCACCATGATGGCGCCCAGAAGCACAAAAAGAGTGTCCAGGGAGGTTTGAATTTGTTCCATTTTGGTGAATTTTTAGGGTTTGACAGGTCATGGGCCCCTTAAAAGCAAGCACGATGCCAGCTTGTTATGCACCAAAGTAGTGAATGTAAGACGCCGGTTCAGAACCCAGTGTGCTGGGTGTTTTTCAGGGCAGCCTTGCACAGTTCAATGGCATGCCAGTTGGACCAGGCCAGCGTTGGAGCGCGGTCTGCCAGTTGAGACTGCTTTTTCTCTAGCAGTTCCAGGCGTTCCTGCAAGGCGCGTTGAGCCTGTCCTTGCATGTCCAGCGTGAAGGTCCGGATAAAGTGGGTCAGGTTGGCAAAATCAAAGCGGGGGGTAAATGCCAGGTGAATGTTGCCCAGGCGCAGGTAGCTCTCGGTCAGCCGCGCGCTGCTGGATGCCATGAACTTCACGCCGGGTGTATTCAAAATCGAACAGTCTGCCGTGTCCAACGGAATGTTCAGGCCGTACGCCTGCAATTCAAACCGCTCTGGCACATAGACCAGGGTCAAACCGGGAAACAACTGAAACTTTCCCTCAATCAGGTGCAATGCCAGCCATTTCAGGAAAGCGTCATCAAAGGCGTTGGTCTGGGGGTTTGCACCACCCAGACCCGCGCCCATGACGCCCAACGGTCGAAGTACGTCCAACGGTGTCATGTCGTGTTCAGTCAGCGCTTTTTGGCGAAAGCGTCATCGAGTGATTTCTGAGCCACCTGCTTGGCCTTGGTCTCCAGCATTTCAGCGGCGGTCACGCTGGATAGGGCCACACCCAACAGATTGCCCTTGGGGTGCTGTTGGGCTTCCAGTGTCCACTGGTTGCGTTGTTGCACCAAGCGTTGTGGTGATACTTCAACCGTATTGCCGGTTTTGCTGCCTTTTTCTTTGACCTGCAGCAGCAGCCGTTGCCGCTTGAGCAAGGCCAGCGCAACAAGCTCAAAATGAGGCACATCCGCTGATGGGGTGTGGCTGGGATCAACCTGGATGCGCTTGATGGCTTCATCGGCGCTCAGTCCATCGACTTCCAGTATCCCGGCCAGGCGAGCCATCACGGGTTGTATGTGGGGCCCCAGGTTGCCTTTTTTGTCCAGCGCGGCAAACCATTGGTGGGCTGCCAGCACAGCATGGGTTTCCTGCGCATTGAACCAGGGGTGCTTGGCTTGGTATTTGGCCGATTTCCCACCTTTGGCCGCTTCAAAACGGTAACCACCAGCAGCGCGGTCAAACACAATCGGGGCGTGTAGGTCGTCACGAAGGTGAGACAGGTCTCGCTTCAGGGTAGCCCAAGACACCCCCAAACGCTTCATCAGTGCTTCCTTGCTTACCACACCGTGCGCCTGAATCAGTTGGTCGATTTGAAACAGTCGATCGTTGTTGATCATGATGTCTTCTCCCATGGAGCCATGCCGTTGAGCTACAAGATACCACAGGCTCATGAATTGAGCTTAAATGATTGAGCAATAACCTGCACTTAGCGCTTTTCACCTGCTCCATGAAAAAAGCCCGGCAAGAGCCGGGCTTGATGGACGCAGTGCCCGGGCGTTTGGATTTAACCGCCTGCTGCCTTCACCTGGGCATTGGCAGCAGCCAACCGCTTGTCCAGCGCGGCCAAGTCTTTGTTGATTTTGGCCACTTTTTCTTTGTCTTCCCCGGCCGCTGTCAGTTCTTTCTTTTTGTCGGCAATCAAGATGTTGATGGCCGCTACCTTGGCTTTGGCATTGTTGGCCTTGACATTGACTGGCTTGGCCGGTGTGGCAGCAGGTGCTGGTGCTGCGGCCGGTGCAGGTGCCGCGGCCGGTGCTGCAGCGGCCGCTTTGGTTTCAGCCAGAGCGGACTGGGCCATCAGCAGTGCTGTGCAAGCCAGGGTGATGGAACTCAGGGTTTTCAGGGATTTCATGCATGTCTCCTACAAATCAATCAAACAGCGTCCGTTCAGGGAGGCTCACTCCCCGAGCCCGTTCAGGACGCTTGGCACTTCTTCATGAACGAATTCTTTGCGGCACCTGCCAGTTTTTTGCCGTTTTTATCCACGGCCTTTTCTTCACAGCTGGCCTGTTTGCTCCCGGCCAGGCACTTTTTCATGGAGGATGCTTTTGCTGCACCGGCCAGGGGTTTGCCGTCCTTGCTCACTGCTTTGGCCTCGCAGGCCTGCTCGGCCGCTGGATCGGCATAGGCCGGCAGGGCAAACAAACAAACCAGCAAGGCGGGAATCAGTTTCTTCATGGTGTCATCTCCAAAAAGGTTGGGGTGGGATTACACTGCGCTCGTGAGAATGCCGCTCAGGCATTACAGACAAATTCCGGGCAATTTTCAAGATGACTAGGGTTTACGATAGTTTTCCAGCCCTGATTCAGGCGCCGATGGCCGGCTCGCAGGGCAGTGCATTGGCCATCGCGGTGGGCCAGTCGGGTGGTTTGGGTTCGCTGCCTTGTGCCATGTTGGGACTGGATCAATTGCAGGCCGAACTCCGTTTGTTAACAGAGGCTGGTCTGCAGGCTTATAACATCAATTTTTTTGCACACACCACGCCACAGCCCAATCCAGCTCAAGAGGCAGCCTGGCTGAACTGCTTGAAGCCTTACTTTGACGAATGGGATTTGAATGTTTCGCAGGTGGTGTCGGGCCCCGGTCGGCAGCCGTTTTCTGCGGCACAAGCTGAAGTGCTGGAGGCCTATAAACCCGCTGTGGTGAGCTTTCATTTTGGTTTGCCCAGTGCTGATTTGCTGCGCCGCGTGAGGGCCCTTGGTGCGCAGGTGTGGAGCACGGCCACCACCGTGGCGGAAGGCCTGTGGTTGCAAAAAAACGGTGCGGATGTCGTGATCGCCCAAGGGCTGGAGGCTGGTGGGCACCGGGGGCATTTTTTAAGCCCCGACCTCACCGAGCAGATGGGCACACTGGCCTTGCTTCCCCAGTTGGTGCGCATGTTGGACATTCCGGTGATTGCAGCCGGTGGTATTGCCACGCCACAGGCGGTGCGGGCAGCGCTCGAACTGGGTGCCAGTGCTGTTCAAGTGGGGTCTGCCTATTTGTTGGCGAATGAAGCCACCACGTCAGCAGTTCATCGGGCTGCACTGAAGTCGGATGCGCGTTTCCACACCGCGCTGACCAATCTGTTTTCCGGGCGACCCGCCCGAGGCATGGTGAACCGCGTGATGCAGGAATTGGGGTTCATCCGGTCCGAGGTGCCCGAGTTTCCGCTGGCCACCGCGGCCATGGCACCGTTGCGGGTTGCTGCAGAGCGGGCGGGTCTGGGTGATTTTTCACCATTGTGGGTTGGGCAGCATTTGGCCACCACAACCGAGGAACCCGCCGCGGTGATTACGCAGCGCCTGCTGAGCGGGCTTTAAACCTTCAGGCTAAACGGTGTGAAGCGGGTATTGCGGTCATAGTAATCCTCGTTCTCCGCTTTCTTGAGGCTGCTCACCACCCAGTAGGTGAGCGGTGTGGCCACCACTTCCCAGCCTGTTTTCACCACATATTGGGTCAATGTGACGGTGATCAGTTGGTCGGTGGTCATGATGCCCCAAAACGCAATGGTGTAAAACAAGGCCGAGTCAATCAGCTCGCCCACCAGGGTTGAGCCGATGGTGCGGGTCCACAACCAGCGGCCTTGGGTGAGCAGCTTCAATTTGGCCAGCACAAAGCTGTTGGCAAAACTGCCACTCCAGAACGCAATCAATGAAGCCAATACAATGCGCCAGGTGTTGCCAAACACGGTTTCAATGGCGGGTTGCCTGTCTGCCCAGAAGGGGGCTGGCGGCAGGTTGACCACCACAAACGCCATGGCGGATGCAAACACCAGCGCACCAAAGCCGCTCCACACGGCACGGCGATCGCGGCTGTAGCCGTATACCTCGGTCAGAATGTCGCTGAACAGGTAAGAAATGGGGAAAAACAGCACACCGGCGCCAAAGGTAACGCTGCCCACCCAAGGCAAGTCTACTTGGGCAATTTTGGCCGGGCCAATCAGGTTGGAGCACAGCAGCACCACCACAAAGGCGACGAGAATGAAATCGTAGTACTTGTATTGCCGGGGAAGCGTCGCGGCGGTGGAGGGTGCAGTCATGGTGTTGCCCGAAATGCTGTTGTTGGTGTGTTGTCTGATTTTATTGTACTGATTTGACCCGTCGACCGCGGACTAGGTTCGGGAGTTTGACAGACGGACGTTGCAATGCCAGCATCTGTCAGTGTCTTATTCCACCAATCGTTTGATATTTATCGACAGGTTGATTGTGCAAAAACGCCAAACAAGTCAGTCCGCTATTGATGCAGACACCCCTCAACTGCCGCTGTCAGAAGATCATATTCATCACACCCTGATTATTGGGGGTGGTTTCGCTGGAGTTGGTGCAGCCATTGGACTGTTGCAGGCGGGTTTTGATGATTTTCTGTTGTTGGAAAAAGCCAGTGAATTGGGTGGCGTTTGGCGGGAAAATACTTACCCGGGCTGTGCCTGTGATGTGCCTTCAGCGCTGTATTCCTATTCGTTTGCACCAAACCCCCGTTGGAGCCGCTTGTTCGCTGGTCAATCGGAGATTAAACAATACCTTCAGGACACTGCAGCCCGCTTCAAGGTGATGCCCCATGTGCATTTTGGCCAGGAAGCCTTGAGTCTGGCCTGGCAACATGATGCAAATCTGTGGGAGGTACAAACTCCCACACACACCTTACGCAGTCGGTTCATCATTCTGGCTTGCGGACCCATGCACGAGCCAGTGTTGCCCAACATTCCCGGATTGTCCGAATTCAAGGGCGAGATATTTCATTCCTCCCGCTGGAACCATGCGGTGGATTTGACCGGCAAGCGAGTGGCTGTGATCGGCACCGGCGCGTCGGCCATTCAGTTTGTTCCAGCCATTCAGCCGAAGGTGGCTGAGCTCACCGTGTTTCAGCGCACGCCGCAATGGGTGTTGCCCAAACTCGATCAGTCATTGCCCCGTTGGGTTCAACTGTTGTTTAAAGCCTTGCCCACCACTCAGCAAGCCCTGCGGGGCGCCACTTATGGCCTGTTTGAGGCACTCAATGGCAGCATGCAAAGCCTCAAAGCCATGCAGCATATTCAGAAAATTGCGCAATGGAATCTGGCGCGCACGGTAAAAGACCCAACATTGCGAGCACAGCTCACCCCGGATTATGTGATGGGTTGCAAGCGCGTCCTGCAGTCCAACCAGTGGTACCCGGCACTCATTCAACCCAATGTGAAGGTGTTGACCAGTGCGCTAATCGGCGTGGACGGCCAAACCCTGATTGCCGAAAACGGCGACACGGTTCAGGCCGATGTCATCATTCTGGGCACTGGTTTCGAGATTGCCGAGCCACCGATTGCGCAGCGTGTGCACGGCCGTGATGGCCGAAGCATGGCCGAGGTTTGGCAGGGCAGCCCCGAGGGCTACCTGGGCACGCTGGTGGAGGGATGTCCGAATGCTTTTCTCATGTTTGGTCCCAACATTGCCGTCAGTTCGTCTGCATTCATCATCATCGAGGCGCAACTGAATTACATACTCGATGCCTTGAAACAGGTTCGGGCCAAAAGCCTGAAAACCATAGAGCCTCGGTCTGATCTCACAGCCCTCTACAACGCACAGGTGCAAGCTGCACTGGAAAACACCGTGTGGAATGCCGGTGGTTGCCACAGCTATTTCATTGACCGCAACGGGCGCAATAGCACGGTGTGGCCCTGGAGCACACTGGACATGAAGCGCCGCTTGAGCCGGTTCAATATTCACGAATACGTTACACATGCTTGAGGAGACAAACGATGTTCAAACGCAAACGACATTCGCCGCTGTTTGGCAAGGTGATTGCCATCACGGGTGCCGCGCGTGGCATCGGCCTGACGACAGCCCGCCTGTTGCGTGAACAGGGTGCCCAGGTGGACATGGGTAGTTTTCTGGCTGGGAACACCCGCATCCTCGACAAACTCGACAAAGGTGCGCACGCAGCCTACGATGCGCGAATCCACGCTCTTTCCAAAAATGCACGATGAATGCTCGACTCAATCTTGTGATGACGGCTGTTGAACGGCTGTCCGAAAAACTGGTGCGTGGCGCACTCCGGGTGTCCTTCAAAGGTTCGACTCAGTTCCCGTTGCCACTGCCATTGTTGCGAAAAACCATGGATGCCGGTGCATTCCTGTTCTGGACCCGTTCGGACTGCTCAGTTGAGCATCGGCAATTGGGCAACGTCAGTGTGGCGCTGTTGACCCCCAAGAATGGACCTGCCCACAAAACCCTGTTGTTGATGCATGGTGGTGCTTTTTTCGCAGGGTCGCTTCGAACCCACATGGCCATGGCCAGTGAACTGGCTGTGCGTTGTGAGGCGCAGGTGGTGCTGGTGGACTACCGACTCGCGCCCGAGCACACCTACCCGGCAGCCACCAACGATGGTTTGGCGGTGTACGCGGCATTGATGGACCAGTACATCGATCCAGCCACCACCTTCTTGGTTGGCGATTCTGCTGGCGGGGGTATGGTCTTGCACATGGCCCAGCAGCTTCGCGATCAAGGTGTGGAGTTGCCGGCTGGCCTGATCCTGATTTCACCGTTTGTAGATTTGACGCTGTCGTCCCATTCGATTCAGACCCGGCGCCGTGACGACCCCATGCTGAGCGAAGCGCCACTTCGCCGGGGTGGTGATGCGTACCGGGGTGAGTTGGATGCAGCAGATCCCCGGGTGTCGCCGGTGTTTGGTGATTTGACAGGCCTGCCGCGCATGCTGATTCAATGCGGTTCAGATGAAATCCTGCTGGATGACACCTTGCTGCTGGAAAGCCGTGCCAAGGCTGCCGGCGTGATGGTTCACTGCACGATTTACCCGCGCATGTGGCACAACTTTCAGATGTTCAACGCCTTGATCGGCGCTGCCGACAAGGCCTTGTATGAAGTTGCTGAATTTGTACGGGACTGAATGCCTTACAGGTGCTTGCGCACAAAGGTTTTGATGGCCTGTGCGCACATGTAAGGCGTTTCAATCATGGGCAAGTGGCCGACATTGTCAAATAGGCACAACTCTGACCGCTTGATCAGTTTTTCAAAGGTGTGGGCGCAACTGGGGTGCAGCACTTTGTCTTCTGTCCCCCACATCACCAGGGTTGGTGTGCCAATGTCTTCAAACGTGGCCTTGGTGTAGTCGGGTCTGCGGCTCAGCATTTCTCGAAACAGGAAGGTGTTGACATCGCGCCGGTGGACCAGTTCGGTGGCTGAGAAAAACGCCGCCGATGCAGCCAGGGCCCGGTTGTGAAACACCAGGTCGGTGAGCTTCATCACATCCACTGGGTCGCGGGGCACCAGTTTGTTTTTACCACGCAACAATTCATCCACAAACTCGGTGTGGGTTTCTCCGGGCAAACCCAGGGCATCCATCAACACCGAGCTGGTCACCAAATGAGGATGCCGTGCGGTCAGCAAACCGGCCAATGCCCCACCCATGGAGTTGCCCACCACATTCACCTTGTGAACGCCAATCTCGCCCAGCCAATGGGCAAGGCGGTCGGTCTGGTCTTCCAGGCCATATTGCTTGTGCGGGTTGAAGCCACTTTCTCCCCAGCCGGGCAGGTCGGGCATGAGGATGCGGAAGTAGCCGGCCAGAAAAGGCACAATCGGCAGCCAGTGCTCTTTGGCCGCAGCAAAACCATGCAGCAGCAACAGGGTGGGTTGGCTGGACTGGCCCACTTCCAGCCACACCAGTTTGTCTTTGCCCACGCCGATGCGCCGACGGTGCACCCCGACCAAGCCGCCATACCAGGGGTTCAGGCGCGTCAGGCTGAATATTTTGGGTCGCCAGTTCTCTAGCAACTCAGGTTCTGGTGCCTTGCTATGGCGAAGGAAAGAATCACCCACCGTGTCAAAGTATTGGTCAACCAGTCGGGCGCCTTCGGACACCGGTTTGGGTTCGATGCGTTTTTTGCGGGTGGTGGATTTCAACACGGGGCAATCCTGTCAGGTGTTTGTCGTTATCGGCAAGGCGTTCTCTATCGCCCGAATAAAGGTGTCACAGGCTTGTCATGGACGTCAATAAGGAAATCAGACAAAAACACAACAATGTGTAATTTTTATATCATGGGTTTGACTTGTCATTTGGAACCTGTTTACAAAATCTCCTCAATCCATTCGGATCGATTGGGTGGTATCAATCAAAACCCATGACATGGACATCGCATGAAGCGCAGGGATGTATTGAAAGTGCTGGCCGCAGGCACACTGACCGCTTGTGGCGGCAACAATGAACTGATCGGTACCGTTGGCGGTGGTGCCGGCGATGGAAGCTCACCCACCACACCCACTGAAAACCCCGTTAATCTGGAATTCACGGGCGCATTGCCTGAGCCTGGGCAAGAGCCCGCTTCCTTTGATTTTCCGCTATTGCTGGCATTGCCGTTTGCCCATGGCGTGGCCAGCGGCGACCCACTTGCGGACCGTGTGATGCTTTGGACACGGTTGACCTTCATCAATCCACCTGTCCACGGAGTCCTGGTTCGCTGGAGAGTCAGCACCCGGCCTGATATGTCTGACACGGTGAAGCAAGGCAAGCAACAGGTGATTGCTGATCGGGACTGGACCTTGAAAGTGGACGTATCGGGCCTTGAACCCGCCACCACTTACTACTACCAGTTACGTGCAGTTCATGGAATGGGTGGAGCATGGCTACGGCATTGTGCAACTGGATGCCGACAAAGCGGTGTTTGAATGTTGGTGGCAAAACAAGCTCGAAGACAATTCCCCCGATGTTCTGGGCGCGCAATTGGTCAGTTTTTCAGCCAACGCGTCCACCCAATTCCCGGTGCCGCGTTTTAAGAATCAGATCGACACCGTGGGTGTGCATGGCTTGGGCGTGATGCCCACTCAAAGCCCGAGGCGTGCTGCCTTGGCCCCCATGGCGGCGGTGTTGAAACCCCGATAAACTGGGGAGCTGCATTCGAAGTCTGGAGTATTTGAAATGAGATTGGTCAAGTGGGCGATGCCGATTCTGGCCTTGACGCTGAATGCCTGTGCATCGGTGTATGACGTACGGCCTCAGCCAGTCAATACGCAGGTGTCGGTGTTCAACAACGGCGTTGAGTCATTGCGTTCCAAAAAAGTTCACGAAGTGGAGGTGGGCTCCAGCGCGCCACAGATGGTCCAATTCGACGATTTAAGGTTCATGGTGAGTTTCACCAACCATGGCAAAAACCCAGTGGAGTTTTCCCCGGCCAACGTCGCGGTCACCCTCAATGGCCAAGTCGTGCCTGTTCTCAGTTATGAGGCCCAATTGCAGGACATTGAAAACCGGTTGAGCTATTACGGCTATCGCCTGTCGCTGTTTCCAGGTCCCGGTTATATTGCGCCCTTCTACCAGTCTGGCGTTGGGTATGGTGGTCGCTTTGGATTTGGGTTTGGCAATGCCGGGTTTGATGATGGTTTCAATGATCGGTTGGACGTGCAGCGGGCCTACAATGATCTGGAGCGTCTGAAGCGTTTGGGTTTGAAGCCCAAAGTGGTGAAACCGGGTGAAACTTCTGCCGGTGAAATTACGCTGGCTCGGCGATTGCCCGCTGGGTCGGTGCAATACCTCAGTCTGGATGTGACAGTGGACGGTGAGGCCCATCACTTTGAGTTTGGTTATCACTCTCGCCGTTGATCATCCATGACAGGTTCCAGCGCAGGACTGATTGCCAACCGAAGCGATTGAAGTTTGGTTTCCAGAAAACAGATTCGCTGATCCCGCTGACGCAATTCATCGCTCAAAAACTCAATGACTTGATTGAGTTGATTGATTTCCCGAACACGTTGTGACAGCAGTGTTGCGCAACGTTCCTGAATCTTTGCCAAGTGTCGGGTCAGCACTTGGTTTTCAAACATGATCTGCTCGATTTGTAGCAGAGGGCAATCCATGGCGCGCATCTGAATCTCCATCGGGGTTGATAGAGATCATATTAAATGAGAATAATTCTCATTACAACAGGCGCTGACCCAGACCGCAGCGGTTATCTTTTTCTAAATAGGGTCAGCGTGTTGCCCACCGGCGAATTGTTGTCACCAATGATGCCTTTTTCGGTGACCAACAAATCTTGACTGGAAAACAGTGGTGCACGGCCCTGCCGCACTTGCGATGGGCCAGTGGAGAATGTCAGCGGTGTGGTTGACGCCAACACAGCACCGGTGGGGCTGATGTGCGCAATCTGACCGGTCAGGTAATAGGTCATTGCATAACTGCCGTCTGGCAAAATCGAAAAGTCATCGGGCAACTGGGGCAGGGTGGCAATCACAAATGGCGTGCCTGCGCTTGCGTCGCTTCGCACAGCCACCGCATTCAATTGCCCCAGATTCGGCGGTGCAGAGTCGGTGAAATACAGAATATTGCCGTGCCGCTGTATCCCGTTTGGAAACCGCCCCGTCAAATCCAACCAGGTGGACTGCTGTTGCACCACCATGGGGTTGCTGACATCCAGTTCAAGCCGAATCAATTTGGGCGAGGGCAGGGCGCTGCTGGACAAGGGGCCATCCGCCGCATACAGACTGCGTCCGTCCGGCCCATCTACCAAGCCGTTGGTCAAGGCAACGCCGCTGTAGGTGAATATTTTGTTCAGGCGCATGGGTTGGCCATCCAGCCGGGCGGCCCACAGCGTTCCATCGCCGCAATTGGCATACAACACCTGTCGTTGAATGGCCAAGCCAGTGAAGTTGCAAGCGGTTTCATTCAATGCTGTCAGGCTGAATCCGCTCGCCTTGCCAGTGGCTGCTTGGGTCACCTCAAACACCCCAGTGCCACCAGATACAAACAGGCGGCCGCTGTCGGAGAAGATCATGTTTTCGGCATCGGGCACCGTTAGCAAGGGCACAGCATCGGCGCATCCGTTTTCAAAGCACAGTGAACTCACCTCGGCAGCGCTGGTGCGTCCAGTTGTGGTCGCGGTCGAAGCCGAGTCGGATGTGCAGGCGGTTTGTGCAAAACACCCTGCCGCAAGAATGGCTGTGGATGCGCGTTTCAGCGTGATGAACATGATGGGGTCCACGGTTGTTGTACACCATGTTACTGACTGAGGCGTTGACTTGGATGTAGGCAATAATCGATCAACCCCTTCAATGGAGTCCACAACAATGAAGAAGACGATGAATGCTGCTGTGGCTTGTACTGTGATTGCGCTGGCCAACACCGCGTTTGCGCAGCCTGCTGTGTCGGTTGAGCAGACCGCCCGTCCATGGGCCCTGGGTGCTTTGCCAGCCACTTTTCAAGGCGATTTGCCCTGCGCCAGTTGCCAGGCCATCCAATATTTGGTCACGTTCAATCCGGACCACACCTATGTACTGACTTACCGCTACAAAGGCGTCGAGGGCCCAGACACGCGAAGCGATCTGGGACGTTGGTCACAAGCGGCTTTTGGCCCTGTGATTGCGCTGCGCGGGCAGGAAGAGAGACCTCTGTTTTTCGCCGTGCAGACGGATGGCAATTTGCGCCTTCAAGACACGGAGGGGCGTAACATTCTGTCCCCATTAAACTACAGCCTGAAACGACTGCCGCAGCCCGAATCCGTGCGCGTGCGCTTGCATCCACTGCATGGTGAGTTCACCGTGGCCGATGACGGCGCACAATTCACGGAATGCGCCACTGGCAAAACCTTCCGTGTAGCGTCTGCAGGCGAAAGCGACAAACTGTCCGCCGCCTGGTCCAACGCCCGCGCTCAGGGTGCGTCAACACTGGTGGCCACGGTGTACGGTGAACTGGTGCAGGGTAAGGGCGATGTCAGTGCGTTGACTGTGTTGCGCCTGGACCATGTGAAAGCGGGTTCCAAATGCGCCATGCCCAAAACACCATCGCAACTGCAAAACCAGGTGTGGAACCTGGTGAAGCTGGGCGACCAGGACATTGATGCGGGGAAGCTGCCACGCGCACCTCAGTTGCTGTTGCAAGCCGATGGCAAACGCTTGAGTGGCTCCGGTGGATGCAATGCCATTTTGGGTAGTTATCAGCTCGATGGCCAGCGCCTTGGCCTTTCAACCGTGGCTTCCACCCGCATGGCCTGCACTTCACCCAACGATGTCGAGGGGCCTTTTGTTCAAAGCCTGTCCGAAGTCAGAAGCTGGAACATCTTGGGCAACTGGTTGGAGTTGTATGACGAGAAGGGCCAAATGCTGGCCCGTTTCGAATCGGCTTGATGGATCAGCGTTCATTGATCCATCAGGTCGAAGCTCAAGCCTGCATGTTGTTGCAGCCTGGCCAGTAGGGCATCGCCCATGAGTGAAGACGGTGTCCAAAAACCACCGTCTCCTTTCTTGGGCAAATCCATGGCCAGGCAAGTGACCGCCTCACCCAGAATTTTTGCGGTTGAACCGTAGCCAGGGTCCATGTCGCCCTTGACACGTGCGCGCAGGGTTTGCCCCCTGCTGGTTGTACCAAAGAAATGCAGCTCATAAAAACCTTTGCGTTGTGCCTCCTCGCTGGGGCCCTCGCCAGGTTTGGGCACCACAAAGCGTTCAAGCACCCAGCGGCTGGGCGGTATGGCTGCCCCGACAAAAAAACCAGTCAGTGCGCTGGCCACAGAGGCGGCCGTGAGTCGTCCTTTCAAACCCTTGCCGGTCATCATGGCTTCGTCGTATTGAAAATCTTTGCCGTAGGCGTAATTCATCAGTGCATTGCTGCGATGAATAACGCGCACGTTGATGGCCCCCATCACAAACGGTGCCACCCAGCTTTGGGCGGTGTTGTCGAATTCGGCGAATTTGACGTTGGGTTGGCGAGCAGCCAACTTTTCAGGGGCCAACAAAAATGGATTGGCCAGTTTTTTCGCCAGGGAAGGGTCCTTGGTGACTTCTTTGGTGATGTTAATCATGCTGGCCACGGTGCCGCCTGAAAATTCGCCGCGGAAGCGGCCAACGCGCATCGCCACCCGCTGGCAGGCGTCGCCAAACTGGCTTTTTGCGGCCCGCTGGAGAAAGTAAACCCCCATGTCCGATGGAATGGAATCAAAGCCGCAGCAATGCACAATGCGGGCACCATTTCTCTTCGCGGTGCTTTCATGGGCTGCAATCATGCGGGCAATCCATTGCACCTCACCGGTCAGGTCACAGTAGTCCACACCCGCCTCTGCACAGGCCCTCACCAGTTCCGAGCCGTACAGGGCGTAGGGCCCAACCGTGGAGACCAGCACCCGTGTTTGGGAGACCATGGTGTCCAGGTCGGTTGGGTTGGATGCATTGGCCAGGATCACCGGCAGGGCATCAGCACCATCCCCCAGCGACGCTTTCAGGCTGGCCAGTTTGTTGGCATCCCGTCCGGCAATGGCCCAAGTGATTTCACCTTGCGCCCCATGGCGCTTCCAGAGGTAGCGGGTCAATATCTGCCCCACAAAGCTGGTGGCGCCAAACACCACCACATCAAAGGTTTTCTTGGTCATGCCGCGGTCTCCTGGTTCGATTCGATTGGGTTTTTTTACTCTTGTTTTGCAGTGAGGTTACTCCGTTGGGATGATACTCGCCTTCCATCACCCTACCGACTTCGAGCGATCTGATTGCGGGTGTGAAATAGTGGTAGGCCCGGCAGGAGAGCAGCAATTGGCACATCCGTTCACATCTCAACACGCGCACGAGCCCACCCAACGTGGCGGGTATTTGCGTTGGCAGTTGCTGCGCAGCCTGTTACAAAACCAAATGCCTGCTGGGCTGACCTTGGCCTGGCAACCGTTGCTGTGTCGGCATGCGGCAAGCGGTGGTTTGCATGCCGAGGCCTTGTTGCGGTTTTGGGAACCTGGGCAGGGTTCCATCGGTCAGTTTTCTCAGGCTGATGCCGTGTTACAAATTTGTCAGCAGCTTGGCAAAATGGCTTTTCTGGACAATTGGGTGATGACCCGCTGTGTTGAGCATTTGGAACAGCATGCCGAAGCCCTGTTGGGTCTAAAAACGCTGTGCGTGAATATCTCCCCGCAATCGTTGAATCAGGCGGCTTTTTTGGACGACTCTCTGGCGCTCATCCGTGCGCATCCCAGGGCCGCCAGCAAACTGTGTCTTGAAATCACCGAATTGGGCGCGGTGTCCAACCTGAATGCCGTTCAGCGATTTGTCTCTCGTTGCCGCCAGTTGGGGGTTCGGATTGCGCTGGATGATTTCGGTTCTGGTTACAGTAACCTGCGCTATGTGATTGATTTGCAATTGGACATGATCAAGATTGACGGGGCCATTGTGCGCACCATGTGCCACAACCGCGCCAGCCGAGCGGTGGTCTCCGCCATCAGTCAGTTGTCAGCCAATCTGGGTTATCTGTGTGTGGCCGAATGGGTGGAAAATCTGGAGACCTTGCGTGCCTTGAATGCCTTGCCAGTGGACTGTATCCAAGGTTATCTGGTGTCCGAGCCAGTGGACCCGGCTCGGTTCCTTCACCGCCAGACGATGCACGACCTGGTTTTTTCAGAACGCCCTTTGCCGGTGGAGTGGATGCAGTCTTGATGGCGGGATTAATCCTGTGCCTGGGTATTGGGGTCCACTGCATGTTCCAGATACTCAACCCAGAACCGTTTGACCACCGCTTTTTCGAGTTGCCCCCGTTTGTTTAGTGGGCAACCCAAGCGCAGCGTCATGCGCAAGCACTTTTCATCCACACTGTTCCAAAACACTTCAGGCTGGGCTTTGGGCAAGTCCACAAAGTGGCTGTTCTCTAGGTGGGTGAAATGCCGTTCTGCCTCCAGAATCCAGTGTTTCCCGGCTTCATTGGCCAGTTTCAGCACCAGGTTCTCCGCGCGTTGAATGTTGACGCGTCGGTCGAAATGAAAGTCGATCAAGTGAATGCCGTAGGCTCCATAAGCCGACAGGTTTTTTAACGGCCATTGGAATATCAGGCTGTTGGGCAACTGCAGCAGCCGACCCGTCTGTTTTTTGGATGGGCCGATTTCAGCCAGCTCGAAACTGACAAACCCTGTATTCACCAATTGGCCAGTGTATTGACCAATTTCAATGGTGCTGCCGATTTTCAGGCTTTTGTTGAGCGAAATGATGAGTGCGCCCCACACACAGAGAATGAATTCCTTGCTGACTACCAGCAGCGCACCACCAATGGCCGCCAGAGAAATCAGAAACCCGGTGATTTGGTTGGACCACAAGGCCAGGATCAGCAACACAGCAGTGACCCAAACCATGTTGCGTCGGCGTACCCAGGTGGCGCGCAAATCGCCAGAGGGGTCCGCTGTTTTCTTCACCGCCAGCCGCCAATGCATGAAGCGGTTGATGAAGGTGGCCATGAACAGAATGAGCACGGTCAGAATGACCCGGCCCAGCCTGCTCTCCAGAAAATCAAACACCGCCTCGATCACGGGCAGGGTTTCTCGATACAAGTGCAAGAGTTCATTCATGGTGTGTTCAGTGCCTGCCACCGATGGTCTGGTCTTGCCGGAAAATATCCTCCAGCTCCTGTCGTCCCTTCAAGCCCAGCTCAATCAGTTTGGCAGGGTCGTCCTGCACCGTGTTCAAACGATTCAGCATGTCCTCGTCGTGTTTGCGAAATACTTCGGCGGCCCGAATGGCTGCGCCATCGCTGTATCCCAAGGCGTTCAGGGTGTCCGTTGCAGCTTCCAGCGCACCGCCAAACAGCTCGCGAATCACGTGGTGAGCCCCGGCTTTCTTCAGCGCCACATAGTCCACTCGATTGTGGGCTCGCGCTATGATGGTGAGCTTGGGGTATTGGGTTGCAATGTACTCAACCAGGTTTTTGGCGGTTTGGGGCTCATCAATGGCCACCACCACCACACGCACCCGGGATATACCAGCGGCTTCAATCACTTCGCGTCGTGCTGCATCACCGAAGTACACCAGATTGCCGAATTTCTTCACAAATTCAATGTGGTCTGCGTCTTTGTCCAGCGCGGTAAAGCGGATTTGGTTGGCCGCCAGAATGCGGCCAGTGACCTGACCGAAGCGACCAAAACCGAGAATGAGTACCTCCGATTCTTGTGAATCAAATTTGGCCTGTTGTTGAGGGTCTTTGGCAATTTGCTTGTCGGTAAACCGGTCAAACCACAACACGGCCGGTGCAGTCAGTGCCATGGATAGACCCACCATCAGGTTGACCATGTCGGCTGTGGAGGCTGGCAGCAGTTTTTGGGCGGCAGCTTGCGCCATGATGACAAAACCAAATTCACCGCCCTGGCACAACATCAGGCCCAACATTAGCGCCCGTGGAAACGGCACGCGCGCCAACATGACAAGACCAATGATGACGGTGGTTTTCAGCGCCATCAGCCCCAGTGTTCCAAAAGCCACTGTGATGGGTGAATGGGCCAGCAGTTTGAGGTCCAAGGTCAAGCCGATGGAAATAAAAAACAGCCCCAGGCTTAAACCTTTGAAGGGTTCAACATCGGCCTCCAATTGATGGCGAAAGGACGAGTTCGCCAGCATCAATCCAGCCATGAACGCACCCAGACCCATCGAGAGTTGGACTTTTTCCATGATGGTGGCTGCGCCCAGAACAATCAGCAGGGCCACCACGGTCATGATTTCCCGGCCACCATAGCGAGACAACAGGTTGAGGATGGGGTTGATCAGGAAGCGTGCAAACACCACCAGCCCGAGAATCGTGGTGGGTGCAATCCACCAGGCCAGTTCTTTGTCGTTCAACTCAACCGGGGCCACTGCTTGAACAACAAACAGAATGGGCACCACGGCAAGGTCTTGAAACAGCAAAATCGAGAAACCGCGTCGACCGTCTTCATTGCCCAGCATGCCCTTGTCTGCCATGAGCTGCACGGCAAAGGCGGTGGACGATAAGCCCAGCGCCAGTGCAATCACCAAGGCGCCATTGGATTTCATTTCGAACAAATACACCAGGACCGCGTACACCACGGCGGCGGTGGCGGCCAACTGGCCAGTGCCCAATAGCAAGACCTGGCTGCGCATGGCCCACAGTTTGGCTGGCTCTAGTTCAAGGCCAATCACGAACAGCAGCAGAATGACGCCAATCTCAGAGAGGTGCAGTACTTTTTCAGGGTCGCCGATTAAGCCAAGCACCTGGGGACCAATCACCACGCCAGCCACCAGGTAGCCCAGAATGGCGCCCAAGCCAAGCCGCTTGAACAGCGGCACAGCCAGGGCGGCAGCCAGCAGGAAGTAAACAACGCTTTGCATCAGGCATCCAGCAGGCGGATGGCCATGGCGGTTGCTTCACCACCACCGATGCACAGGCTGGCCACGCCGGTTTTTCCGCCCGTTCGTTTCAATGCGCCCAGCAAGGTGCACACAATGCGTGCACCACTGGCACCAATCGGGTGGCCCAATGCGCACGCACCACCGTGAATATTCACTTTGTCTGCCGGCAAGTTCAAGTCGTGCATGGCGGCCATGGTCACCACGGCAAAGGCTTCGTTGATTTCATACAGGTCCACTTGTTGAGCCTGCAAACCCGTTTTGGCAAACAGTTTTTGAATGGCACCCACCGGTGCTGTGGTGAACAGACTGGGCTTTTGGGCATGGCTGGCATGGCCCAGTATTTCGGCCACAGGCTGCAAACCCATGGATTTTGCGGTGCTGTGACGCATCAAAACCAAGGCGGCGGCACCGTCAGAAATCGATGAACTGTTGGCGGCAGTGACTGTACCACCATCACGCCGGAAGGCGGGTTTGAGTTGACTGACCTTGGCAGGGTCTGCCTTCAACGGTTGTTCATCCACGGAGACTGTGTCGGTGCCTTTCCGACCAGGCACGTCAATCGGCGCAACCTCCCAGGCAAAGTGGCCTTGTTCAATTGCGTCTTTGGCCCGCTGTAGGGAGCGCATCGCAAACTCATCCTGGGCTTGCCGTGTAAACCGATATTGGTCTGCGCATTCTTCAGCAAAGGTGCCCATCAAACGGCCGCGTTCGTAGGCGTCTTCCAGTCCATCGAGAAACATGTGGTCCAGCACTTGCCCATGGCCCATGCGCAAGCCAGCCCGGGCTTTGGGCAGCAGGTAAGGTGCATTGCTCATGCTTTCCATACCACCGGCCACCGCCACGGTGCTGCTGCCCGCCATCAGGCCATCGTGCGCCAGCATCAGGGCTTTCATGCCCGAGCCGCACATCTTGTTCACGGTGGTGCATGCTGCATCCAATGGCAAACCAGCCCCCAGGGCTGCCTGGCGGGCTGGTGCCTGGCCTTGGCCTGCAGGCAATACACAGCCCATGATGACTTCATCCACGCACTCTGACAGGGTGGGGTGCCCAGTGCGCTTTAGCGCAGCGGCAATCGCGTGGGCACCCAGGTCCGCAGCGGGCAGGGCAGACAGACTACCCTGAAAACCGCCCATGGGTGTGCGGGCGGCAGAAACGATCACAATTGGGTCAACAGACATGTTTGGGCTCCACGGTTCAATGCTTTTGGGGATTATTGTCCACGCAAAATCGTGACCAAAAGCCCTATGAACGTGAAACCCAGCGGTTTTGCTGACCCGCTCAACACGCTTTCAGGTGTTGAGCAAAGCCCGGGTGTCCGCCGTGGCTTCCACCATCACTTTCAATGCTTGCTCGGTTTCTGCCCAGGCACGGGTTTTGAGCCCGCAATCCGGGTTGATCCACAGATTGCGGGCTGGAATCACCTCGATGGCTTTTTGGATGAGACGAACCAGTTCCGCTTTTTTGGGTACCCTGGGTGAATGAATGTCGTACACCCCGGGTCCGATTTCATTGGGGTAGGCAAACTCCCCAAAGCCGCGCAACAATTCCATGTCTGAGCGGCTGGTCTCAATCGTGATCACGTCAGCATCCAGTGCAGCGATGTCCGGCAGGATGTCATTGAATTCCGAGTAACACATGTGGGTGTGAATTTGGGTTTCGTCGGCCACGCCACTGGCACTGATCCGGAAAGCCCTGGCGGCCCATTGCAGGTATTCTTTCCAGCGGGATGTTCTCAGTGGCAAACCTTCCCGGAAGGCGGGCTCATCGATTTGAATCATGCCGATACCAGCCGCTTCCAAATCACACACTTCATCACGCACGGCCAGGGCAATTTGCAAGGCGGTATCACTGCGCGGCTGGTCATCCCGCACAAAGCTCCATTGCAAAATGGTCACTGGACCGGTGAGCATGCCTTTCATGGGCTTGTCTGTGAGGCTTTGCGCAAAGCGGGTCACATCCACTGTCATGGGATTCGGTCGGCTAACGTCACCAAACAGAATGGGTGGTTTGACACACCGCGATCCATAGGACTGAACCCAGCCATTGGCACTGAATGTGAAACCCTCCAGCTGCTCACCGAAGTATTCCACCATGTCATTGCGCTCGGCTTCGCCGTGCACCAACACGTCGAGCCCAATGCGCTCTTGAAATTCCACGGCCTGACGAATTTCCTGTTGAATACCTTGCCAGTATTGATGGCGGTCCAGTTCACCTTTCCGAAAACGCGCCCGCAAATGACGAATATTGGCTGTTTGCGGAAAAGAACCAATCGTGGTGGTTGGCAACATGGGCAAATTGAACTTGTCCTGTTGTTTGGCTTGCCGGGTGTTGAAGTGGCTTGAGCGCTGGTCAACACCGGCTGGCAATTCAGCCAGGCGCGTTCGCACAGCCGGGTTGTGTACCAGCGGGCTTTGTTGACGTTGGTGAACCCGGGTCTGGTGTGCTTGCCAAAGCTGGGCTTGTGCGGTGTCCCAGTTGGTTTTGCCCAGGTGGGCTTCAACCCGCATTTTGAGCAATTTCAATTCATCCAGCTTTTCATGCACGCCTGCCAGCCAGGGCCGCACTTCGTCCCGAATGCTTGCGTCGTTGCTCAAGCGATAAGGCACATGCAGCAAAGAACAACTGGGCGCAATCCACACTTCGCCTTTGCCGCTGTCAAAGGCCTGCTGGATCATGCTGTGAGCTCGGTCCAGGTCCGTGGCCCAAATATTTCGACCATCCACCACACCCAATGACAGCACCTTGTAATTGGGTAACCAATCCAGCACTTGGGGAAGGTCCTCCAAAGCGCGACAGCAGTCGACATGGAGCCCGTCTACGGGTAGTTTGCACAGCAGGCTGGTGTGGCCCTGTGTGCTTGAGAAGTAGGTTGCCAAGAGCACTTTGACGCCGGTCGATTTCAGCGGTTGGTAGGCTGACTCGCAACGTGCAATCCACTCAGACGGGAGGTCCAAGCCCAGCACAGGTTCGTCCAGTTGTACCCAGCTCACCCCGGCTTTGGCCAATTGGCTGAGCAGTTGTGCATACACGGGCACCAGTTGGTCGAGCAACGCAAGTCGGTCAAACCCCAGCGCCTTCGATTTTCCCAGCCAGAGAAAGGTCAATGGCCCCACCAGGCTGACCTTGATCGGATGCGCCAGAGAACGGGCCTCTTCAATTTGCTCCAGCAAACGGCTGGCATGCAAGGTGAACTGGGTGGATGGCGAAAACTCCGGCACCATGTAATGGTAGTTGGTGTCAAACCACTTGGTCATTTCGAGCGCATGGGTGTCCACATGGCCTGACTTGCCTCGTACCATGCCGAAATAGCGTTCCAGCGCGGTTTGGTTTTCGGTAAACCCAAACCGCGTGGGTTCACAACCTAGCAACTGAATGTGGTCGGCCACATGGTCGTACAGGGTGAAATCACCCACAGTCATGAAGTCCAGGCCTGCTGCGATTTGTGCCTGCCAATGCCGCTTGCGCAGGCCGCGGGCGACCGCCAGCAGGGCTTGCTCATCGCTGTCGCCTTTCCAGAATGATTCCAGCGCAAATTTCAACTCACGGTGTTCTCCAACACGGGGAAAACCTAAAACATGGGATTTGATCATGGTGTGCTCAAGGGAATTTGAATCAGAAGCTGCATGGTCATGCGAATCGGTATATTATTCAAACGATAAATATTCACAAAAAACATGAATGAAATTCATGTATGAAGCCATGCTTGAACTACGCCACCTCCGAACCTTGAAAGCCATTGAAGAAACGGGCAGCTTGTCCCGTGCGGCCGATGTGTTGTGCATTACGCAGTCAGCGGTGTCGCACCAAGTGAAGGCATTGGAGGATTGGGTCGGGGAGGAGCTGCTGTACAAGCAAGGTGGCCAAACCCGCTTCACCGTGTTGGGTCAAACTTTGCTGAACCTAGCCCACACGGTGTTGGCCGAAGTGGACAGTTGCGAACTGGGCATTCGCCAACTGAAAGAGGGCGCGGGTGGACCCTTGCGCGTTGCTGTTGAATGCCACACCTGCTTTGACTGGTTGATGCCGGCCATGGACCACTATCGAAGCCGCTGGCCCGAGGTGGAGCTGGACATTGTGTCGGGCTTTCATGCAGACCCGGTGGGTTTGATCCACCAATCGGCGGCTGAATTGGCCATCGTCTCTGAGGATGGCGCGGAAGAGGGTGTCACGCTGTTCCCATTGTTCAAATTTGAAATGGTGGCCGTGGTGCCAGCCGATTCCAAGTTGGCTGAGCGCGCTTATCTTCGCCCATCGGACTTTAAAAACCAGACCCTGATCACTTATCCGGTGCCCGATGACATGTTGGATGTCGTTCGTCTCTTTTTGAAGCCTGCCGGTGTAGAGCCCGCCCGGCGAACCAGTGAACTGACCGTGGCCCTGTTGCAACTGGTGGCCAGCCGCCGGGGCGTGTCCGCATTGCCCGCCTGGGCGGTGCAAAGCTATGTGGAACGGGGTTATGTGGCCCAGGTCCGGTTGGGCAAACATGGGTTGATGTCCACGTTGTACGCCGCTGTGCCCAAAGCGTTGGCCGGCAAAGCGTATGTGCTTGACTTTGTTCACTTGGTCCAGGATTTGTGTCTGCGCGAATTGCCGGGTGTCGAGCGGGCGTCATAAGCATCACAACATTTCAAAAAAACGAACGTTCGTTTGTTTTTCTGGTGCTGCAACACCCAAATCTGCGGTACGCTTTCGGCATTCAAAACAGTGTGCAGGAGACATGTCATGAAACTCGACAATGCGGTTGCCGTGGTCACGGGTGGTGCGTCTGGCCTGGGTTTGGCCACAGTAGAAGCCTTCTTGGCCAAGGGTGCCAACGTGGCTGTATTCGACATGAACGAGGCCGCAGGCCAGGCTGTCGCGGACGCGCACCCAGGCCGGGTGATTTTCCAGAAAGTAAACGTGGCCGATGCCGATTCAGCAACCGCAGGCATTGCAGCCACGATGGCTGCTTTTGGTGCCATTCATGTGGCGGTGAATTGCGCCGGTGTGGGCACTGCATCCAAAATTCTGGACCGGGACAGCAAGGCCTTGCCGCTGGAAGCCTTTAACAAAACCATTCAGGTGAACCTGGTGGGCACTTTCAACATTTGCCGACTGGCTGCTGAAGAAATGGCCAAAAATGCACCCGATGCAGATGGCCAGCGTGGTGTGCTGATTAATACCGCTTCGGTGGCTGCATTCGACGGGCAGACCGGCCAGTGTGCCTATTCCGCCAGCAAGGGGGGTGTGGTGGGTATGACTTTGCCCATGGCCCGTGACCTGTCGCGCTACGGCATCCGTGTCAACACCATTGCTCCCGGTATTTTCGATACCCCGATGATGAAAGGGGTGTCAGAAGAGTACCGCCAACCGCTGATCGCCATGGTCCAGAACCCCAAGCGTTTTGGAGACCCGGCAGAGTATGGTCAACTGTGTGTCACCATGGTGGAAAATAACTATCTGAATGCCGAAACCATTCGCCTGGATGGCGGTATTCGCATGGCAGCCAAGTAAGGAGACACAACATGGGCGGCATGGACCAGTTCAACACGGCCGGAGAGGACATCACGCTGTTTCGGGACATGCTGCTGCGCTGTCTTGAAAAAGAGGTGATTCCCCACTACGACCAATGGGAGAAAGATGGCTGGATGCCCAAGGAGGCCTGGCTGATGCTGGGTGCTGCTGGCATGCTGGCACCGGACATGCCGGAAGAATATGGGGCCGCTGGGGCACCGTTTGAAGTCAACCAGATGATTCTGGAGGAAACTTGCCGCCTGAATCTGCACGCATTGAGCACTGCCTTGAACGTGCACGCCAACATTGTGGCTCCCTATGTGAACAACCTGGGTACGCCGGAACAAAAAGCCCATTGGTTGCCCAAAATGATCACAGGCGAGGTGGTGGGCTCCATCGGCATGACCGAGCCTGGTGCAGGCAGTGACCTGGCCGGTATGCGCACCACCGCGGTTCGCGAGGGTGATGAATTCGTCATCAACGGTTCCAAAACATTCATCACCAACGGCCTGCATTGCGGTTTGCTGGTGCTGGCCGCCAAAACAGACCCCAGCAAAGGTGCCAAAGGCATTACCCTGTTTTTGGTGGACAGTTCGCTGCCAGGGTTCAAGAAAGGCAAGGGTATTCAAAAAATGGGGCAGCACAGCAACGACACGGCCGAACTGTTTTTCGACAACCTGCGCGTGCCAGCCAGTGCGGTGTTGGGCGGTTTGAACCAGGGCTTTATTCACCTCATGCAGGAGTTACCGCGTGAACGACTGGGCATCGGTTCCCAGGCCATTGGTGCTTGCGAAGGGGCCATGGCTGCCACGGTCGACTACGTGACACAGCGCAAGGCATTTGGGCAATCGGTGTCGCAGTTTCAAAATACGCGCTTCAAAATGGCTGAGCTGCGGGCGCAACTGGAGTTGACCAAAGCCTATTGGAAGCAGTGCCTGCATCGCTTCAAGGCGGGTGTCATGAGCACAGAAGAAGCCTCTATCCTCAAACTGACTTCAACTGAATTGCAGGTAAAAGTGACACACGAGTGCCTGCAGCTGTTTGGTGGCTATGGCTATACCGCGGAATACCCGATTTCCCGCTTTTTTGCAGATGCACGGGTACAAACCATTTACGCGGGTACATCCGAAATCATGAAGGAAATGATTGCCCGCTCTGAACTGGGCCGTTGATCACATTCCCGCAACATACGGCTGGCATAAAGGGGAGTTGAGTTCAACTCTCCGATCAACCCAACCCCATGGGGCCAGCCTGAATGAAATCCATTCTGAATACCTTGCAAGAACAGCGGTGGGACGACCACCGTTACTACCACCACAGCCGCATCAACCAAAGCCTCCATTTGCTCAGCGCCTTGTCGTTTTTATTCGGCTATGTGCTGTTGTTTGTGGACCCGATTGCCGCAGCGTTTGTGGCCTGGCTGGTGGCCATGACCAGCCGCCAGATTGGCCATTTTTTCTTTGAGCCCAAAAGCTATGATGAGGTGAACCAGGCCACCCACGACTACAAAGAAGACATCAAGGTGGGCTACAACCTGCGCCGCAAAATTATTTTGTTGAGCATTTGGGTCGCTTTGCCTGCGTTCATTTGGTTTACGCCATCCACCTTTGGTCTGCCACCCACACAGCCCGACATTCAAAGTTTTGTGCACACGGTTGGCGAATGCTGGCTGTATTTGGGTTTTGCGGGTTTGGTGTTCCGCACACTGCATCTTTTCTTTATTCGCGATGTGGAAACCGGCCTGGTGTGGGCACTGAAAATCATGACCGACCCGTTCCACGATGTGAAGCTCTACTACAAGTCGCCGTTTTACCTGTTGAAAGGCCAGCTCATCGACCCCATGGACGACGTGAAAGCGCGCCAGCTTTCCAGCAGCACACGCCGTTGAATTTTCTGGTTGGTGTTGCAGGCCTCGCCAGCCTCCCACCAACCATCGGCCTGCATGGCGAGGGCTGCTTGAACAAATCGCTGACACACCTCATCGAACGCCATGTCATTGAATGCGTGGCTGAAAATCATGCGGCCGGACCCAACCCAACTCAGCAGCAGGCCGGCATCTAGCAGGTAAAACTGGAACATCCAGTTGAAACGGGACGCACGCGCATACACGATGGTCCACACCGAGGCCATGTTGCGGACTTCCACGGGCAACTGGGCAGCTTTCAGGCGTTGATTGAGCTGTGCACACCGGCCATTCCACAATGCATCCAGGTTGTTGTACAAGCCCGCCGCCTCTGGCGCATCCAAATACCGCAAAAATGCGTTCATGGTGTGCATCACATACGGGTGCGAATTGAATGTGCCCCGGGCAAAGCAGATGTCGGCGGGTTTTCGGTTGGAGTAACGACGCATCAATTCTGTTTTGCCGCACAGCACGCCCACTGGCAAACCGCCCCCCAGCGTTTTGCCATAGGTCACCAGGTCGGCGCGCACACCGAAGTAGTCCTGCGCCCCGCCTTTGGCCAGCCTGAAACCCAAAAACACCTCATCGAAAATCAACACAATGCCCCGGTCGGTGCACACCCGTCGCAGTGCCTGTAGCCAGGCGGTGTACGCTGCTTTGTCGTAGCCAGCCTTGCGCGCACTGTTTAACAGCGCGCTGTCACCAGGCGCATTGCTGTTGGGGTGCAGCGCCTGCAATGGGTTGACCAGCACACAGGCAATGTCGCGCCGGGTGGCCAGCACTTTCAGGCTGCGTTCACTCAGGTCCTGCAAGGTGATTGTGCGGTCGGCAGTCACCGGGTTTCCCACGCCGGGTTGAACATCGCCCCACCAGCCATGGTAGGCCCCTGCAAACCGCACCAATCTCTCCTTGCCGGTGTGGTACTGCGCCAGCCGAACAGCTTGCATCACCGCCTCGGTGCCCGACATGTGGAATGAAATTTCATCCTGCCCGGCAATGCTTAAAATGCGGCGTGCATTGTCCAGCACCACTGGGTGGTAGGGTCCCAGCACGGGGCCCAAGGTGTGCATCTCGCTCGCGGCTTCTTCGATAAACCGCTTGTAGTGGTCATAGCCCAGCAGGTTGGTGCCATAGGCACCGGTCAAGTCGATGTAGGCATTGTTGTCCACGTCCCACACGCGCACCCCCTCGCTCTTCGACAAAAACAGCACAGGCTGCAGGTGTTCATTGACCATGTGTCGAAACTGGAAGGGCACACGGTATTTGTAGGTGAATTGCGCATCCGACAGGGTTTGAATGGCCTCGCGCATGAGCACCGCACCCACTGGGGCGCGTTGCGCAAGCCGTTCAGACAATTTGAAAAACCCGGTTTTGCGTTGATTCACCAGGGCAGCATCTGCACTGTCACAATCAAAAAAAGCCTGGTCTTTGAGTTCGTAGTAGGGCATTAAGCGGCTTAAGCGCTTGGCCATGCGCACATGCCCAGCCAAGCCCGGGTGCTTGGCCCGCGATAGTTGCAGTCGCTCATGCCCCAGGTTGATCAAATAGCCCGCTGAGCCAGCGCCAGCCAGCCACATCAAAAGGTCGAAGTCCATACACGGTCTTGTCAAAATGCACCGGTATGTTTGTACCCTTAACGAATGACAGGCCGATGAAAGCGGCCCACGGATCTGCATGCAACACAACCAACCTGACTCCTGGTTGGACGCACTCAATTTTTGGGTGACCAACCGAATTCCCCGTTTGGCAGCAAGCCGCTGCATGGGTCGCATCAGCCAGATTCGTCAACCGTTTTTCGTGAGGCTCGCCTTGTGGGCTTGGAATCGCATCACCCCGCTGCAACTGCACGAGGCTAACCAAACGCAATTTCGATCCATTCACGATTGTTTTACCCGGGCCTTGAAACCTGGCCAACGTCCCGTTGATCCGGCAGGCAACGGCGTGTCTCCTTGCGACGGCGAGGTGGTGTCGCACGGGTTGATCCAAGAAGGCCAGTTGTTTCAGGTCAAGGGCTTGGACTACAGCGTGCAGGAGTTGCTGATTCATCCAGACACTGCGGCACGCTATGCCAACCACCAATTCATCACGCTGCGGATTCGCGCGAGCCAATACCACCGCTTGCATGCGCCAACCACCGCACAACTGACCCGTGTGGATTACATCCAGGGCGATACTTTCAATGTCAATCCACCCACCGTGAAACGGCTGGAAAAATTGTATTGCCGCAATGAACGGGCAGTGCTACACCTGAAGGGCTCACAGGGTGAGCCTGTGGCCATGGTCGCCGTCGCCGCCATTCTGGTGGCCGGTATCCGCTTGCATGCCACAGGCCTGTTGTTTAACCAAAGCTACGCAGGGCAAGCCAGTTTGTCGCTGAACCAGGCTGTGCAACGGGGTGAAGAGCTGGGATGGTTTGAACACGGGTCTACCGTCATCCTGTTGGTACCCGCCACCTGGCAACTTCATCCATCCATTACGCCGGGCAGTGGTGTTCGAATGGGCCAGTGTTTGTGGGTCTGCGCCGATTGATCCGATTGTTCCTCAGCCTGGGGTATGCTGTGCGCTGGTTTAAGTCAGGTGGTTGTGTCGGTGGATATTGTGATTAGCGAAGACCAAGGTGTGCGCAACCTGCATTTCGGTTCGGAGTGGGTACAGGGGGCCATGCGCATTGCCAGACCGTATGCGTTGGAACTGGAGTACACCCGGGAAATGATGGCGCCATGGCTGTTTCAGGCCGATGCAGATTGGCCCCGCAATGCGTTGGTGATTGGTCTGGGTGTGGGCGCATTGTCCAAGTTTTTGCATCGACACCGTCCATCGTGTGTTGTGACAACGGTCGAGGTTGAACCAGCCGTGGTGGGGGCTGCTCAACTGCATTTCAAGTTGCCCCCACAGTCGCCCACATTCCGCATTGAAGTAGCCTGCGGTGCCGATTTTCTGACGCAATCAACAGAACAGTTTGACCTCATTTTGGTGGATGGGTTTGATCACAAAGCCAAGGTGGGTCCACTGAACTCGAGTGCGTTTTATGCCCAATGTCGAGACCACCTCAGCCCCAATGGCTATTGCGTGGTTAATGTCTTGAGCAAGCAGAAGGACACCCAGGCTGGGCAATCCCGTTTTACGCAGGCTTTTGACGGTCAAGCCCTTGTACTGCCGCCCTGTGCCAGCGGGAATGTGGTGGCTTTGGCGCACGCAGGTGCTGGTTTCGACACCACGGCCGCAGCACTGGTCCAGCGGGTGGATGCGATTAAACAGGCCACGGCATTGAACCTGAAACCGACAGCTTCCAAGCTCAAATCGCTTCTCAGACTGTGAAATTCCGTTACAGTAAAGTGAAGTTTGGCTGTCTGGCCAGCAACACCAACCCACAAGAGCCTGTTCATGACCACTCAATCTGCCTCTGAAAAATCGTCCATTTGGTTTGCAAACCCCGACCTGGCCGCCATGAATGCGGGTGGAAAAAATACCGCACTGGAAGCGTTGGGTATTCAAATCACCGAGATCGGACCTGACTACATTCGCGGCACCATGCCCGCCGAGCCCCGCACTTTCCAGCCATTTGGATTGGTTCACGGGGGGTGCAATGTGGTGCTGGCCGAAACATTGGGCAGCGTGGGGGCCAACCTGGTGGTGGACAACAGCCAGTATTACTGTGTTGGGCAGGAGGTCAATGCCAACCACCTGCGCGGTGTTCGGTCCGGCACGGTCACTGGCACAGCGACGCTATTGCATGCCGGCCGCACCTCGCAGGTGTGGAGCATTGAGCTGCGCGACGATGCAGGCAAGCTCAGCTGCATTTCACGCCTGACGATGGCCGTGGTGCCTATTCCCAAAACATCCCGGGGTTGATACATGAGCGATCTGCCTGAAGCCGAAGACCGAAACGTGTTGGGCGGCAACTTGATGGCCTGCTCCTATGCACCGCTCACCGGGTTTTTTCGGGATGGTTGCTGTTCAACAGGCACCTTGGACACGGGCCGCCATGTGGTGTGCGCCAAGGTCACTGAAGAGTTTTTGGCGTTTTCGCTCAGCGTGGGCAACGACCTGTCGACCCCTCGACCTGAGTACCGTTTCCCCGGTTTGAAGCCCGGCGACCGTTGGTGTGTCTGTGCCCTGCGCTGGCTCGAAGCCTACGAGGCAGGTTTTGCACCCCCCGTATTGTTGGAGGCCACGCATGAGGCGGCTTTGCGTCTGGTTCCTCTGGAATATCTGAAGGAACTTGCACTCTGATGTTTCCCAGCTTGTTTCCCCGCTTTGCCCGACAATTCATGTCGGCTGCACGCATCAGCCCCACCGCGTTGTACACCGCGCAGGTTTGGCAAGAAAGCGGCCGCTCAGTGCCCGAGCTGGCCTCGTTACCCGCCAAGGCCTTGTACACCGCATTGAGCCCGGCCATGGCGATGTCCAGAAGCTTCGGTGGCCCCACCTTGCAGGACTTCCTGCTGGCCCGCCACGACCTGATTGACCGCCAATTGCACCAAGCCATCACCAGCGGCAAAGCCACCCAAGTGCTCGAAATTGCAGCCGGCTTGTCACCACGCGGCAGTCGGTTTGTGCAAGAGTATGGTGACGACATCACCTACATCGAGGCTGATCTACCGGGCATGGTGGCCCAAAAGCGAAAGTTGTTGGAGCAGCGCCTGGCCGTGTGCCCTTACCACCGCATTGAGGTGATTGATGCGTTTGCCACCGACGGTGTCCACAGCCTGGCCGGTTTGGCGGCGCAACTGGATCCGGAGCGCGGTTTGGTCATTATCACAGAGGGTTTGCTCAATTATTTTGATCGCGCCAGCGTGCTGGATTTGTGGACACGGGTTGGACAGACATTGTCCGGATTTCAGCGTGGTTTTTATTTCAGCGACCTGCACTTTTCCTCGCACAATGATGACCTCCTCAGCCGGGCTTTTGCCGCTGCACTGGGTGCCTTTGTGCGTGGAAAAATCCATTTGCATTTTTCGAGCATCGGTGAAGTACAGCAGTTGATGCAGCAGCGTGGACTGGCTTGTGAGGTGTTGAATCCATCGGATTTTGCGGCTGAACTGGCATCCTGCACCACAGCGGGTGCACACCTGACCCGAGTGCTATCTGCCTCGGCCATGACCTATTGATCACGACCAAATTGGCTGGGGGAAACATGCGAACAGGCGACAGCTTTCGAACCCTGGTGTGCTTGGGCTTCATGGTGATGTGTCTTGCCGTGCATGCACAAACGCCGGGTTTGCCATCAGGCCCATTGACTCCGATGGGAGCGGAACAGAAAGGCAATGCAGCAGGCACCATTCCGGATTGGACGGGGGGGCTGGTCAAAGCGCCTGCCGGATTTGATCCCAAAAAAGGTTACCTGGATCCATTTGCATCGGAAAAGCCCCTGTACACCATCACATCAGCCAACCAGGCTCAGTACATGAGCCTGCTCACCCCTGGCCAGCAGGCCTTGCTCAAACGCTACCCAGGCTATGCCATTCCAGTGTACAAAAGCCAACGCACAGCTGCATTCAGTCCCGAGATGATGAATGCGGTGTCTGCAGAGTCCAAACAAGTCCGCCTTTCAGCCGATGGCCTAGCTTTGCAGGGGATTCAATCCAGCAGCGTGCCGTTTCCTCAACCCAAAAATGGCCTGGAAGCCATCTGGAACACCTTGCTGCGCAGGCCGTCACAAACCGTGCGTGTACACACGGCGAGTTTTGTCAGTGGTGCAGGGGTTAAGCCCAACCCGGTGTCCAGCAGCGCCACCATTGCTTTTGCGCCAGCCATTGGCAAGGCTGGAAGCAATACTCTCTTTGGTCTCATCGGCGAGACCACACGGCCCTCCGCTCAGGCCGGCGAGGCCGTTCTGGTGCTCGACACGCTCAATTTCAAAGATGAACAGCGCGCCGCCTGGGTTGTGAACTCGGGGCAACGTCGCATCATTCGCGCACCCGAGCTGTCTCATGCTGCCCCGGCCGGCAATTCCGATGGGTTACGCACGGTGGACGATATTTACGGGTTCAATGGATCTCCCGAACGTTTTGACTGGAAGCTGCTCGGTAAGCGGGAAATGCTGATTCCGTACAACAATTACCGCCTGACGGACAAAACCCTGAAATACGAGGCCATGTTGAATGACGCATTCTTGAAGCCCGAGCTGACCCGGTTTGAGCTTCACCGCGTCTGGGTGGTGGAGGGCACACTGAAACCTGGCGCTGAGCATGTGTATTCCAAGCGAACTTTGTACATCGATGAAGACAGCTGGTATGTCGCCCTGATGGACCAGTACGACAACAAAGGAGAGTTGTGGCGCGTGAAAATGTTGTACTTGATGCAAGCGTATGACGCACCGGGCATGTACAGTGCGGGAGAAATCCAGCATGACTTCAACGCGAGAAAAACCGCGTTCTCGGGTTTTCAGAATGAAGAATCACCAACCGAGTTCAATGTACCGGTGAAACCGGGGGATTTCACGCCCACCGCCTTGCGAAAATTGATGCGCTGATCCACAGCGGCCCGGCAATTTAGAAGAGATTTTCCCGACCCAACCGAGGGCAGGGCACTACAATACCCCCGATTTGTTTGAAACCGCTCTCAACACTGCACATGGCCAAGCCAACCAAACCCACTGATCAGGATTCCGAACTCGACCGCATCAAGACTGGCGCGTTTGAGCGCAATGTCGCGTTGACCAAAATGGGTGTGGGCGCGGGTGCCAAAATTGCGTCGCACACTGTGCGCAACCTGTTTCGCCGTGGGGAGTCCAAAGACCAGGCCAATCGGGATTTTTATCGCCAGCAGGCCCGTGAATTGGCTGACGAACTGGGGCGTTTGAAGGGCAGTGTGATGAAGGCGGGGCAAATGTTGTCTCTGTACGGCCAGTATTTTCTGCCGGAAGAGGCAGTGGAGGTACTGGCATCGCTACAGGACAATACACCAGCCGTTTCATGGTCTTTTGTTGAACCCCAATTGATTCAAGCCTTGGGCCATGGTGTGATCCAGAAACTCCACATTGAGCGCAAGCCGATTGCTGCTGCATCGCTGGGGCAAGCCCACAAGGCCACCGTCAAGGCAACTGGCGAGACCGTGGTGGTCAAAATCCAGTATCCAGGTGTGGCCGACGCCATCGACACCGACATCCGCACGCTGTCCCGTTTGATTGCAGCCACCCGCATGGCGCCGAAAGCGTTGGACCTAACCCCGGTGTTTCACGAGCTTCGCGACATGCTGGTGCGTGAGTGCGACTATGTGCAGGAAAAGGCGTTCACCGATACTTTCAGCCAACAGTTGGCCACTGATGCGCGCTTTATTGTGCCCAAGGTCTACCCGGAGTTTTGCGCACAGCGGGTGTTAACCACCCGTTATGAGCCCGGTTATTCTGTTTCGTCGCCCCAAGTGCAGGCTTTGTCGCAGGCCAGACGCAACAAATTGGCTCAAGCGTTTGTTGATTTGTTTGTTACCGAGTTTTTTGACTGGAAGCTGGTTCAGACCGATCCGCACTTTGGTAACTACCGCATTCGGATTGATCCTGCTGGTGAACATGATCAAATCGTGACCCTGGACTTTGGGGCGACACGTCCGTTTGAACCGCAGTTTGTGGACAGCTACGCAAAAATTGTGCGTGGCTCGCTGCTGCGCGACCGGGCCGAGATTGCCGAGGGCGTGCTGGAGATTGGTTTGATGGATGCCAATACGCCCCAGTCTGTGCTGGAGGGTTTTGGTGATTTGACCGAGTTGATCGTGGAGCCTTTCCGCAAACCATTTTCGCCGGGTGTTCCCGAGCATTTGTACACCCCGGGTGGCGCCTATTGCTTTGGTCCTTCGGACCTGCCGGCGCGTGTTGGACAAACCGCCGCACTGAAAATGATGTCCAAGCATTTCAAAATTCCGCCACAGGAGATTATTTTCCTGCATCGGCGAATTGGGGGGGTGCTGGTGACGTTGCGAACGCTGCGTGCCGAATTGCGTTTGCATGAGCTGCTTAAACCTTACCTGAAGTTGCCAGACTGACGGGGCTGGACCCCGAGACGGCCCTAGAACCTGGAATTGACCGAATTAATCAATTTTTAACGGGATGGCCCTGGAACAACGGCCGCTATGATGGGTCTGACACAAAGCATGGACATTCGGTCCCATGCGGGATGCTTTGAACAGCATTTTTGACTTGCCCATTCACAGGTCCTGTGGTTCAATTCATTATCTTGTCCTAGACAAAAGGCTAACCATGGCGGCAGCACTCGATTCAATCGGCGTCGTTGTTCTTGAGCCGAATACACAACTGCTGAAGAAATTGTGCGCTGTTGCTGCTGGCACCTGGGGGCAGCATGAGGTATTGCCCCGTGGCACGGCAAAAGAACTGGCCAATGCAGCAAAGTTTCTCCGGATCGGGGTTGTGGTGGTCCGTGCCAGTTACCAGCGCTCCTCCGATTTGATTCAGAACACACTGGCGGACTTATATGCAGCGGGCACACAGCTGGTGATCATTCAAGATACTCCGGCGCGGCTGGATCGCCGCCATTGGGTGTCCATTGCTGGCATGCACTTTCTGTCAGACGATTCCACCGACGAGCAGTTGCATGATTTGCTGGCCCTCTGCTTGGTGCGCCACTGCACACCCAGTGTGCACCGTCTGATTTAACATTAACAAATCAGTTGACGTAGACAAAATTAGGGTTTGTCCAGGCGCAGGGTCTGTCCATGCTCCAGCATGACAAATTCACCTTCTTTCAAGCCCGCGCGCCGGGCCGCTTGGTCTACATCACCCAACGGTTGGTCTAATGCTTCGTCGGTGAGTTCAAACGTTCCCCAATGAACACCCAAGGAGCGGGAAGATTTCACCTCTCGGTGTACCTTCACGGCCTCTTCAGGGTTGATGTGCTGTTCTTTCATGAACCAGCGGGGTTCATAGGCGCCGACGGCAATGGCGCTAAAGTCAAATGGCCCCAGGCGCTTGCCGATTTCAGCAAAGTCTTTGCTGTAACCAGTGTCACCAGAAAAATAAAAGCGCAGGGCAGGGTGCTGGACCACCCAGCCACCCCACAGCGTCTCATTCCGGTCGCTCCAGGTGCGGGTTGACCAATGGTGTGCAGGCACCAGGGTAATCGGCACACCGTCAACTTCGGCGCTGTCCCACCAATCCAGCGCCACTGTGTTTTCAATGCCCCAATCGGCCAGTGTCCGTTCAACACCCAAAGGAACCATGAACACCGTGTCAGGCTGCAGTCTGGCCAATTGCACGATGGTGTTCTTGTCCAAATGGTCGTAATGGTTGTGGCTGATCACCACCACTCGAATCGGGGGCAATTGTTCTACTGTAATCGGGCTCTCTATTTTGCGTTTGGCCGGACCTGCCCATTGAATGGGAAACGCCCTGGGCGAAAAATGCGGATCGGTGAGCACGGTGAAGTCGTTGATTTTTAGCAGCACTGTCGCATGGCCCAGCCAAGTCGCCGACAGGCGGCCCGCCGATTCCCAGTCCGTTTTTGAGAATGGATGGACTTTGAAGTCTGCGTATGACGATCGGTATTGTCCAGGCGGGGGCGGCAGTGTTTTGCCAAACCGTTCTCGATACCAGCGAAGCACGTCATCCATGGATTTGGCAATGCGCGTTCCGTCGCTGTTGACGAAACCGTCGGGCCGATGGTGTGGCTTGCTGGCGTCGTAGTAGGGGTTGGATGAAGCGCAAGCGGACAGCAGTGTGGCTGAATACAGCACAGCCACGGTTTTAAGACCCAACTTCATATCCCCCCATTTCGCTGCTTCGTTTTACAGCGCCTTCCATTGTGTTGCCAGATATGCCATCAATGGCAGCCCAAGGTAGAGCATGCAGATGGTTCTGAAATAGTCCATCGATTCTACTGGATGAAGGGATTCTGTCAAAAAACCGGCATGCCCCAGGTCGCTGTTTACCGAGTTCCACGCCAGCGCAATGCTGGGTTCCTGGACCGAAAACAATGGGTTGATCAAGGTGGGTTCAATCACCCAGGCGCAGGCCAACACCCAAACAAACCAAAACCCCACAAAGCGCTTTACACTCATGTCGTTCCCCTATTCGCTCAATTGGTATCACTCTGAAAACAACTGTACAATAAACACTGTAACTGTGTACAGTACTTTTTATGGGTTGTTGTATTCATCCAATTGCCAAACCCAGGGGTATCAACTTCAGGCCCGGCAATTTGCCGATTCCACTTGAACATTGATTTGTGGACCGTTACACCGTTGCATTCTTCAACTGACAACAATATTCCCGACAGTTCCAGCTTTTTTGGGGCGCTGTTCCGGCAGACGCGGTCGTTGTGGCTGGCACGCCCAGTCTCGCTATCGCTGTTCGTGTTTTCGCTGCTCAGTGCCTTGGTGTTCTGGAGTCAAATCAGCCAACTGGCGTGGCTGGGGCAAGTGTTGCTGCTGTCGGTTACTGCAGCCCTTGCGGGTATTACAGGCGGCTGGCTGGCGCGTGTGTGGCTGGTGTCCAAGCTGTGGGGTAACCCTGCAGCAGTCCATTTGTTTCAACCCGACACATGTCCGCATGCCGGGCAAATCATCGACATTCTGATTGACCGGGTTGAGTCGGCCGATCGGGAGAATGCTTTGTTGACATCGGCGTTTCGGCAAAGTACAGAGCGCATTCAAGGCATTCAACAGGGCATCAATGGTTTTGTGATGGTGCTGTCCGTTCCAGCGGTGGGTCAACCCCAGGTGGAATTTGTTGATGAGTCCATCCAGCGGTTTTTACCAGTCCAGCGCGACGATGTGCGGGCAGACTGGTCTGAGCTGCTCAAGCCTGTACAGGCCAAATATCGTGACCCGCTAAGCCAGTTGATTGTCAGCAAAGTGGCATTTCCGCAGCGGGAGTCGCTCGTTCTGGCCTTGAACCGTCGGGCGGGCGAGCCCCCCATGTATCTCCAGGTGACCGCACTGCGCCGCGTGGTTCATGGGGGTATTCACCTGATGTTGGTCTGGATGGATGTCACTGCGCTGGTTCAAGCCCGTGAAGAGGCTGAAGCCGCTGACCAAGCCAAATCAGAATTTCTGGCCACCATGAGCCATGAGTTGCGCACGCCACTCAATGCCATCGTTGGGTTCGCGCGGCTTCTGGAAGACAATGCCAGTGACCCGCACCAGAAGGCCGATGCACACAATATTTCCTCTGCCGCCAACAGCTTGAACCTGATCCTGACGGACATTCTCGATTACTCCCGTATCCAGGCCAACGGCATTCGCCTTGAGGCGTTTGCATTCGACCTGGATGCGTTGGTGCGGCAGGTGGCCGACCTGAACCGGCCACTGGCTTTGCAACGCTGCCTTGATTTTGCTTACAGCCATGAACCACATGGTTCATTGTGGGTGAGGGGCGATGCCAACCGGCTTCGTCAGGTCATACAAAACCTGGTGTCCAATGCACTGAAATTCACTGAACAGGGTTTTGTTCGCATCCGATTGTTGACCTCCGCCCCAGTTCACGGCCGTGTGGACGCCTTCATCGAAATCTCTGACAGTGGCATTGGCATTTCGCAGGCCAGCTTGCGCAAATTGTTTAACCGGTTTACGCAGGCCAATCGAGGCATCAATCGCCAGTTTGGTGGTACCGGCCTGGGTTTGGCGATTTCCAAAGGCTTGGTGGACCTGATGGGGGGGCGAATCGAAGTCACTTCCGAACCTGGTGTTGGATCGGTCTTCACGGTGAGTTTGAACCTTCCAGTGGCCCAGCGTGAGCAGCCTGCCGCCGTTTCAGCGCCCGACGAAGAGGCCAGGGGTGTGATGGACATATTGATTGTCGACGACCACCCCATGAACCTGAAATTGCTGAACCGCTACCTGAGCAAGCGCGGGCACCGTGTGGTGCAGGCCGAAAGTGGTGCTGAGGCTTTGAAACTGGCCCACGACATGCGGTTTGACCTGGTGCTCATGGACATTGACATGCCCGAGATGGATGGCCATGAAGCCACAAAACAGTTGCGTGCCGATGCCAGTAGCGCCAGTGCACACAGCTTTGTGTGTGCGTTGTCCGGTTTGTCTGACCAGACCACCGTTCAGGCCTCCATGGCTTGCGGGATGCAGGAGCACCTGGTCAAGCCAGTGCAGTTTGACAAACTGGATGCATTGCTCTCCCGTTTGATCAACCTGCGTGCTGAGCAGCATGGGACGCAGGACGCCTAGGCAGGCCCCCAACACGCCTGATGCGTGTTCAGTGCTGAATCCCCAGTTGCTTTTCAAGGTAGGAACGCGCTTTTTCCAGCCAAATACTGAGCGCCGCCAACAGGTCGCTTTGGCTGAAAGAGCAGCTTTCACCCGAAAACAGGGCCACGCTCTCCAGGCGTTCCAGAATGCTTTCTAGCGCACCTTCGAACACGGCTGGCAATTCCGCCAGCAACGCTTTTTCACTGCGGAATGCGGTAATCAGTGCTGAGGTGGTATCGAAGGCCTCGTTTTCCAATTGCTTGTTCAGGAATTGAATTCGGGCCAAGGGGTCTACAGGGATGTTACTCATGAGTATAATTAATTGAATTGACGTTTCCGCACGCCAGTGTACTGTACGGCATGCGCACCCCCAACAACCTCGAGGAGATTCACGCACATGGACAGCAAGCTCGTTTTGGACAAAACCGCCACGATCAAGGTCGACTACAAGCAACTCATGGCTGACTTGGAGGCGATTGAACCGCTGATTTCCATTTTCCCGAAGTTGGAGAGCCTGACCAAATTGGCTCCCAACGCCTATGAGTGGAAACTCAAACCGATTGGCGCCATGGGGGTTTCCCACGCGGTGCACTATGCAGCCACCTATGAAGTTGACAAGGCCAACGGCAAATTGAATTTCAAGGGCAAGGAAGGCGTGGGCAATGCCACGTTGTCAGGTTGCTTTGAGTTTCATGACAAAGGCGGCGAAGTGGCGGTGGAAATCCAGATCAACGGTCAGCTTCGCGACATCAAAGTACCCATGCTGTTGAAAGCGGCCACGCCTGGCTTCATCAAAACCATGTTTGAAGGTATTGTGGATCGGTTTATTGAAAAAATCGGTGAAAAATATGGCCGCTGACAAGCCAGTGAATTACGAGGCGGGGAAAGCCATGCGGACCCGCACGTTGGGTCAAGCCTACGTGTCCAACGCAGTGTCAAACCCCAACGATTTTGCAGCACCCTTACAGGATTTGGTCACTGCCCATGCTTGGGGCACAGTCTGGACACGTGATGGCCTGGAACCCAAGCTGCGGAGTATTGCCACAGTCTCCATGCTGATGGCACTGAACCGGCCCAATGAGCTGAAACTTCACATGCGCGGCGCGCTCAACAACGGCGTCACGCCCGAGCAATTGCGTGAACTGATTATTCACGCCAGCGTGTACTGCGGTTTTCCCGCCGCCATGGACAGCATGCGGCAGGCCAAGGCTGTGCTGGAGGAACTGGCGGCTGAAAACGCTGAGCCTCCAAAATAAGGCTGGGTGTTGCCAAATTCCCGTTGGCGAATCGTTGGTGCTGTGTTTATAATAAAAACAATTCTCATTTGAATTGTTTGAGTTTCAACCGGCACCCACATCGTCATGCTTCAAGCGGTTCATCCCACCATTCAACAGGCTTCTGGCCTTCAAAGCCTTCAGGACATTGACCTGAACACGCCCAAGGTGGTGGTGGGCGTTCATCCGCCCCAACACAGCCCAGAATGGGCAGCCTGGTTGTATGAAATCGGTTTTATTCCCGGTGAGACAGTCATGGTGTTAACACGTGGCATGCCTGGCGCCGACCCATTGGTGGTTCGTGTGGGCGACTCCACCTTTGCACTTCGCCGCGCCGAAGCTGCCTGCATTGCCGTGGCCGACGCCACCGATGGAGCCTTCAAGGCCGCAGCATGAACCAGCAGGTGGTGCATTTTTTCAAGGGTGGTCCCTTGGTGGCCCTGGTGGGCAACCCCAATTGCGGCAAAACAGCACTGTTTAACCGGCTGACTGGCAGTCATCAAAAGGTGGCGAACTATGCCGGCGTGACGGTGGAACGCAAAGAAGGCAAGATGCTGACCAGCCAGGGCAAGCCATTGCGTGTGCTCGACCTGCCCGGTGCCTACAGCCTGCACCCTCGCTCGCCTGACGAGGCTGTAACCGTCAACGTGCTGTACGGGCGTGCGCAGGGTGAAAAGCGGCCCGACCTGGTGGTGTGCGTGGTCGATGCAACCCATCTGCGCCGCAACCTTCGTTTGGTACTGGCGGTCAAACGGCTCGGTATCCCGTGTGTGGTTGCACTGAATATGGTTGACCTGGCCGAGAAGCAGGGGCTGAAAATCGATTTGGATGGACTGTCCCGCGAACTTGGGTTGCCCGTGGTGAAAACCGTGGCCATTGCTGGTGATGGTGCGCAGGCGTTGCGCACGCTGCTCGACCAGCAGAACCTCTGGAAAAGCGGCGTCGAATCCCTGGTGGGTGAACCGACCAGTCTGGTGCACAATCCAGAGCTGGATGCCCGGGGCGATCATGAGGCCGTTAAGGGTATTCTGGAACGCCTGAACCTGGATGGCTTGATGCCCCAACACACCAGCGACCGGATTGACCGTGTGGTGTTGCATCCTGTTCTTGGTCCAGCTTTGCTGGCGATCATTTTGTTCCTGATTTTCCAGGCTGTATTCAGTTGGGCCAAAGCACCCATGGACTTCATCGATGCCACCGCAACCCAACTGGGCATGTGGGTGGGTGGATGGATGCCCGATGGCTGGTTCAAAAGTCTTCTGGTCGACGGTGTGATTGCCGGTGTGGGTGGGGTGTTTGTGTTTTTGCCCCAAATCCTGATTTTGTTTTTCTTCATTCTGATTCTGGAAGAATCAGGCTACCTGCCCAGGGCCGCATTTTTGCTGGACCGCATCATGGGCGGGGTGGGCTTGTCAGGTCGTTCCTTTATCCCCTTGCTGTCCAGCTTTGCCTGTGCCATTCCCGGCATTATGGCTGCGCGCACCATCAACAACCCGCGTGACCGGTTGGTGACCATCCTGATCGCTCCGCTCATGACCTGTTCTGCACGGCTACCGGTTTATGCACTCCTGATCGGCGCATTCGTGCCTGCCCGAACCTTGTGGGGTGGGGTGGAGCTGCAGGGGGTGGTGTTGTTCGTGCTTTATCTCGCGGGTATTCTAAGTGCCATGCTGGTGGCTTGGGTCTTGAAGCAGTTCACCACCCGGGGCCAGGTTCGCTCGCTCATGATGGAGTTGCCCAGCTACCACTGGCCGCGCTTGTGGAACGTGGGTCTTGGGCTTTGGCAGCGGGTTCTTATCTTTCTGCGACGGGTGGGGGGCATTATTTTGGGGCTGACCATTCTGTTGTGGTTTTTGGCCAGCTTTCCGGCTCCACCGGTCGGCGCAACCGGCGCGCCCATTGAATACAGCATGGCTGGCATGCTTGGCAAGGCGCTGGCAGTGGTGTTTCATCCCATCGGGTTTAACTGGCAGATTAGCATTGCGCTGGTTCCGGGTTTGGCCGCCCGTGAGGTGGCTGTGAGTTCGCTGGGCACGGTGTACGCGCTGTCTTCCACTGCCGAAGACACGGCCCAGGCTTTAATGCCGCTCATCTCTCAAGGCTGGAGCCTTGCCACCGCTTTTTCTTTGTTGGCCTGGTATGTGTTTGCACCCATGTGCCTGAGCACCTTGGCGACCATTCGACGTGAAACAGGTGGCTGGGCCATGCCGATGGCTGCAGCCGGTTACCTGTTCATCTTGGCTTACGTGGCGTCATTCATCACATACCACGTAAGCCTTGCACTGGGGCTGTAGGTGTTACCTCGGGTGTTGATCAGGGGTTTTTGATCGCTTCAACGGAAATCAACAACTTAACCTCGGGCTTGAAACCCATGGCCAGGCCATAGTCCACACCAAAATCCCCACGGTTAATCACTGTCTCTGCATCAGCGCCACACACCTCGCGCTTGGCAAACGGATGTGGCTTGCACAAAAATTCATTGACCTTCAGGGTTACCGGCTTTGTCACACCTTTGAGGGTGAGCTGGCCGGGTATGGACACCAGTTTGTTGCCGTCGAATACAAACCGATCACTGACAAATCGTGCGGTTGGGTATTTGGCCGTGTCAAAAATATCGGGGCCAATGGCATGCTCATTCATTTTCGGGAAACCGAAATCGATGGTGGCCATCTGCATGGTGACGTCCACCTTGCCTGTTTTTGCGGCCGCATCGTAACTGACTGTTCCTTCAGACTTGTTGATTTTGCCGCGCCATTTTGATACGCCGCCCATGTGGTCAGCCTCAAATGCCGGGTACGTGTGGCTGGGGTCAATCGTGTAATCGGCCGCATGGGCTGCACCAGCCAGAGACAGGAAAGCCAAGGATAGTGGGAAAAACTGGGCGGGAAACATCGATTTTTTCATGGCTGCTCCGGAGATTCAGGTTTAAACAGGCCCCCAGTGTAAAAGCAAGCGGTGTTCCGACCGAATCAAAAGCTTGAAGAAGTCATTCAAATGATTTGAATGACTTCGTTCTGCCCCTTCTTTTATTGGGCTTTAGAGTTCAACCCGAGTTTTGGCCAGACTGGGTGTTTCCCGCCCTGTATCGGCAAATTCCACAAACTCAGCCACACAATTGGCCACCCATTCCGCATGCGTCTGGATCACCCAGTGGTGGGCTTCAACATCCCGCCGCCACAAATTGCTGACGTAGGGGTAGCAGGATTCAACCATGGGAGGGGTAACAAATTTGTCTTTGGTCGGCACCAGGAGTTGGACTGGGACTGCGGTTTGACGAATGCGCGGATTGCTCAACCGGGGCACCATATTGGCCCGATACAGGTTGATGCCATTGATACCATCCTTGCGCTGAGAGCCATTGGTCTCAACGTCTTGGCCTTCCATCCGTTTCAAGATGCCAGGCCAGGCTTTGTCCAGCCCCAGTTTCCAGGCCGACGGTGCCAGCAATGGCAGCTGGAAAGCGGCCACATACCAAGAGTGAACCGCTTGTCCAAGCACTTCTCCCAATGCTTTGCGGTTGCTCAGGCTCAAGCCTTGCCGAAACCATTGTCCAATGTGGTCCAGGCACGGACCAGAGATGCTGGTGTAGCTGGCGATACGTGCTTTGAGTCGATGGTCGGTGACGCTTTCCCAGGTTTGTATGGATCCCCAGTCATGCGCAACAAGGTGAACAGGCTGTGTTGGGCACACGGCCCGCATCACGGCTTGAAGGTCTTCAGACAACTTGGTGAGGGTGTAGTCCCACATCCAGCCAGGTGCGCTCGATTCACCGCAGCCCCGCACGTCATAGGTCACCACATGAAAATGGTGGTGCAGGTAGTTGATAACGGGGTTCCACACACTGCTATTGTCCGGATAGCCATGCACCAGAATAATGGTTGGGTTTTGAGGGTCGCCGTGGGCGGTAACCGCCAAATCAACGTCACCGGAGTGAACCACCTGCCGCGTGTTAACCGGATGTTGAATCGTACTTGTCTCTGCCATGGTTTTTTTATTGTGTGTAGGTGATTGATTTGACTTTATAACCCGCTTGGGTGCATTGGATGGGACAAGCTTCTAGAGGGCGAACTCCAAATAAGCAAATAACTAAAAAATAGAATGACTTAGACCGTTTTTTGCAGCGCTGCGCTATCATGGGCGCCAATGCAAACTTTGCTGCGCCAACGCGCATTCACACACCTGCCATGTCCAATCTGATTCAAGAACACGTGACGGAAGTCCATCACTGGAATGACACGCTTTTCAGTTTCAAAACCACGCGCAGCCCGGGTCTGCGGTTCCACAACGGACACTTCGTCATGATTGGTCTGGAAGTGGAGGGCAAGCCACTGCTTCGGGCTTATAGCATTGCCAGTGCAAATTACGAGGAACACCTGGAGTTTTTCAGCATTAAGGTGCCCGATGGAAAGCTCACCTCACGCCTGCAGCACCTGAAAGTGGGTGACCCGGTGTTGGTCAGCAAAAAGCCCACGGGTACGCTGGTGATTGATGACCTGAAGCCTGGCAAGAATCTGTTCATGTTTGGTACAGGCACAGGCCTGGCACCGTTCATGGCCCTGATTAAAGATCCCGATGTTTACGAGCGCTTTGAAAAGGTGGTGCTTGTGCATGGCGTCCGATATGTGAGCGAATTGGCCTATGGTGAGTACATCACCGAAGAATTGCCCAACAACGAATTTTTGGGCGAAGACGTTCGCAAGAAGCTGATTTACTACCCCACGGTAACTCGGGAGGAGTTTAAGAACATTGGACGCATTACCACGCTGATGGAAAATGGCGAGCTTTGCAAAGACATCGGATTGCCACCGCTGAATCCTGAAACCGACCGTGCGATGATCTGTGGCAGCCCAAGCATGTTGGCTGATATTCGCGCGATTCTGGATGCAAAAGGGTTTGTGGTTTCACCAGGAATCGGTGAGCCGGGTGACTATGTGTTCGAACGGGCTTTTGTTGAGAAATAAGCGCTCTGCGATTGGCCTGACATGCAAAAACGCCAACCGGAAACGGTTGGCGTTTTTGTTGGTTTCTGGGGGTAATACTGGACCTTAGAGCACCCCGAAATGCATCATGGCCATCAGTTGGCCTTCCCCGACCAGGAAACCCAGCACTGCACCCACGATAATCAAAATCCATTCCTCTTGCTTGAAAACCGGGCGCAGCAACCCCTCGAATTCCAGCGGGGTCATGGCCTGCATTTTCTTGCCCACCACATTTTCAATATCAAGCGATGTTTGAACATAGCTTTCGGCATGCATGATCACATCCTCCAGACGTTCCATTAACAGCTCGGCGGTGTCTTGCTTCATTCTCTGGAAAGTTTCAGCCCCAACTGCCATCACCACAAAAGGCTTCACAATGCTGGCTTTGCTGTCGACCATTTCACGAACCCGTTCATCCACCATTTTTTGTACCCGTTCCGACAAGGGGCCAGCCACCATTTCACCGATGATGGTCTGTGGGGTAAGGATGTCGTTGGCGATGATTTTGGCGTAGTCTGCGGCCACTTTTTGTTGTCGCTTTAGGAACAAACCCTGAATGGTGTATGAACCAAATGGAATGGGTTTTTTCGGCTCGAACAGAATATTCAGCGCGACCCAGTCGGAAATGAAGCCCACGAGGAAGCCAAAGGTGGGCAGAATCCAGGGCTCCTTCAAAAAAATCCACAGTGACATCTGTACCAAGCCGATCATGAAACCGAAATAAAGCCCGGATACGCCAAAGAATTTGAATTCGTCGCGTCCAACCTCCTGAAAAATCCGGTTCAGCAGGTGTTTGTCTTTCATCAGGATTCGAATCACCAGGGCCTTCAGATCCATGATTTCATCAATGTTTTTCTTGATGTCTTCCATGACGCTGGTAATAACCCCAGGCACGTCTTTTTTAACGCGGTCAATCAGTTTTCGTTGGGCAAAGTTGGGCAGGCTTTCCCACAGGCGGGGTTGGTGGCGGGACATGACCTCACGAATGATGCTCTCAATCACCTCCATGGCTGGCCCTTCCAGCTCTTTGCCCAGGCGTTCTGAATCCAGTTTGGAAACCACTTCACGAACTGACACCAGTTTGGTGGTGATGGTGTCCACAGCGATCGAAGCCATGCGCAAGGCGTTGCGGGGCACAATGCCTTGCCACCCGAAAAAGGGTGGAATGCCGACAAACTTCATCGGATAGAACATCATTTTGACCGCGGCAATCTTGGTGATGTATCCCAATATGGCAGCGACAATGGGAATGGAACCGTAGATCAGGTAATTGGCCTGAATATCAGCCCAAATGTTAGCCCAGTTCATTGAAGGCGTCCCCTAAGAGTTTTTAATTTTTATTGATAGAGTATTAAATATATTGGTGCGCGCTGCTCGGTCATGTAATAAATCTTGAAAAACCGTTGCACCATGGCGGAAGTATAACGGTCAATTTTCCGGCCAAGTGTCAGCGAATCTAGATCAATAATTTTTATCATCAAATCGGGGCTTCGTTTTGGAATTTTCCTTTTCGCATCTGGGCTTGCCAGTGTGGGCAGTGTTTTTGTCGGCCGGTGTGGGTGGGTTGTTGCTGGCCTGGGGGTTTCAGGCGGCCGCCTTTTGGTTAATGTTCAATCCGCAGGAGTTCAAGGGCATACGGATTCCCTTGTTTCGAAAGTTGGGCTTGCATCAACTGGGGCTGGAGGGGTTGGGCTGGCAAGGCCTGGTTCCTCACCAGAAAAACATCATGGCTGAAATCGCAGTGCGTCTGATGACTCACAAGCTTCTACCGCTGGACGAAATGATCCGCCGCATTCCGGCGCAGGGTTTGTCGGATCGACTGACCCCCCCCATGCAAGAAACCGCTGACCTGGCCTGTCGGGAAGTGATGCTTCGGCACAAACCCACGCTGTGGGAAAGCCTGCCCAGCTTCATCCAGAATTCCATCATTCTGCGTATCCGAGGCATTGTGCCCACCTCCGCCAAACAAATCATTCTGGATCTTCAGAAAAAGCCCGCGTATTACCTTAGCCTGAAAACCCTGGTTTTGGATGTGATCAACACCAAGCCCTTTTTGGTGGTGGATTTGTTCAAGAGTGCTGGTCGGGACCCCATGGCATACATTCTCCGGTTTGCATTGTTCGCTGGCCTGGTGGTCGGTCTGGGCTTGGTGGCGTTGAATCAGCTCAACATCCAATGGTATGTGTCCGCGGTGGCGGGATTGCTGCTCGGTGGCATTGCCAATGCGCTCGCACTGGAGAGTCTCTTTTTCCACCCGGAACACGGCCGCGTGCGTCTGGGGCGTTTCACCGGGTTTTTCTTCAAGGATCAGCGGCACATCGCAGAAATGTTCGCCCAAACAGCCGCTCGCGAGGTGCTCACCACCGAGAACATTGTGTTGGCTTTGTGCCGGGGGCCAAATTCGGTCAATCTCTCCACCCTGATTGAGCACCACGTGCAAAAGGCGATGGACTTGGAGTCCGCCGGAATTAAGCCCTTGCTGGTTACCCTGCTGGGTGCGGAGCAATGGGTGGCCATTAAACGGGATGCTTCCCAAGTGTTTGCCAGCAAGCTGGAATCCCACCTGATGGCGGCCCGGGTCTATCTGAACGATGCCCTGCGGATTGAAGAGGTGATTGTTGAGCGGTTGGCCGCTTTGCCACCGCTGGAATTTGAGCGCGCCTTAAGGCCAGTATTTTCTCGCTACGAGTGGATGATGCCGCTAATTGGGGCGGTGTGGGGCAGTATTCTGGGGATTTTGATCTTCATTCTGACCTGATCTGGCTGAATCCATTGATGTTTCTCGCCAGTATCAATAACAACGTGGTCATCGATCACAATCATAACAATTGGAGGCAGCATGGCAGCACAGATTATTGGCACCGTCGGTGAGGTTGAAGGCACCGTGACGGTGATGCGGAATGGTGAAACCGTGGCGTTGAAGTCCGGCGAGTCCATTTCAGCGGGTGATCTAATCACGGCAGGACAAGACGGTCGCACGGCCATCACACTGGCAGACCAATACGGTCAACCCATGGGCAAACTGATGGTTGCGCCCTCAGGTAGTGTGATTGTGGACACCACGATGAAAGGGGACAAAGTGGCCTATGTGTTCGAGGCCCTGTCTCAAGATGGTGTAACCATCGCCAATCTGGACCCCGAGTTTGCGGACCAGGTGGTCATGCAAGGGGTCGAAGCAACCGGTGAAGGTTCTGGTGGCGGTTTGCTTGGGTTGTTCGATGGCGGTTTGCTGGCGGGTATGTCCCTGGATGGAACGGCCGCTGCGGTGGGCGCTGGTGCTGTGGGCATCGGCCTGTTGTCATCGGGCAGCGATGAAGGCACCGGGCCGACATCGGCTTCATCGGGCGGTACGGGTAACCCCAGCGAGAACGGTGGCGATCCACCCGCTGGAACCACTGGTACGCCCCTGGATGCCGCCTTGGATCCAATTTTTGGCGCAGCAGAAGGAACACCCTTGGCTGCTGTGACTGGTCCCTTGAGCGATGCAATTTCTGCTGGCGCAAGCGGTGGCGGTGGTGGTGGTGGCACCACGGATGGCCCCACAGGCACACCACTGGACATGGTGCTAGGCCCCTTGGCCGATGCCGCCGGTGGTGGAGCAGGTGGTGGTGGCACCACGGATGGCCCCACAGGCACACCGCTGGACATGGTGCTGGGCCCCTTGGCCGATGCCGCCGGTGGTGGCGCTGGTGGTGATGCTGGCGGTAGCGCTGGTGGAACCACGGGCACGCCGCTGGACATGGTGTTGGACCCGTTGATGGGTGCGGCGGCTGGCACGCCATTGTCGTCGGTGGCCAGCATGCTGGATCCATCGGCTTTGGACCCGGTGACCAGCAGCCTGCCGGTGTAAACTCAAATTTCTGACGTCAGGGGCAGACCAGGGTCTGCCCCTTTTTCATTGATGAATCTGATTCAGCCCAACGGGCAGCCCCAGTGGGGGCGCTTTGACGCCTTGCCCAGCGACATCAATTGGCGTGATTACGACGCCAGGACTGCTTTGGGGCATCCGCGCAGCGTGTGGGTTAAGCCTTGGTTGATGAAGCATTTTGATTTCTACGGCCTCACCGCTCCAAATTTCACATTGGGTGTTGGCTTGGTTCGCCTGGGACTGGTCAATTCCGCATTTGCCTATTGGGCTCAAGATGGCGTGCTGCGCGAGCGTGTCCAGTTTGATTTGCCCATGGATGCAGGTTTGACGGTGGATTACAGGCCTTTGGGCACGACCCGCTGGCGCCATCCTTGGCGGTCAAATCATCACATCACGTCACATCGCCAAGCAAACCTCCGTCGACTGGAATTCCGCCTGGGGTCTTACTTGAACGGTGAGGTTGAATTGCGCTGCAATGATGACGAGGCGCTGTCGATGAATACCCCGATTGGCAACACCGGTTTTGCATACGCTCAAAAAACCAGCGGATGCCCTGTTCAGGGGTATATCCAGTGTGGCGGAACGACCCTCGAGTTGCCGGAACACACTGGGTGTTATCACGACTGGACAGCGGGTTTCCTTCGGCGTGAAACCTTTTGGAACTGGGCTTGCGCAACTGGAATGGATCACCGCACACGAACCCGGCTATCGGTGAATTTGGCACGTGGTGTCAATGAGACCAGTGCCCATGAAAATGTGGTCTGGGTCAATGGGCGCCGGCATGATTTGCCGTTGACCCTGTTTGACTATGACCGTGACAACGTGATGGCGCCTTGGCGCGTTTATTCTCAGTGTGGGCAGGTTGATTTGTATTTCAAACCAACAGGTCAAATCGACGATCACCGGAATTTGGGCCTATTGGCCAGCCGTTTCAATCAATGCCATGGCGAATTTTCCGGTACGCTCTCAGTTCCTGGCTTGGGCCAAACATTTCATGCCCAGTCATTCACGGGCTGGTGTGAAGATCACTATGCAAAATGGTGATCCACACCATTTACCCACACGTAGCCAACTGGAGAAAAAATGAACAAAGGTATTCTGTATTGCGCCGGTTTGCTGCTGGTATTACAGGGTCTGCAGGGTTGCGCTGTGGCCTCGGCCACCGCTGGTGCGGCAATTTCCGTCACCGGGGCCGTCGTGTCTACCGGTATCCGCGTCACTGGGGCTGTCGTCGAGGCTGGTGTTGATGCGGTCACCGGTGATTAAACCGAGCGGCTTACACCTCAACCATTTCGAAATCCGATTTGGCCACACCGCAGTCCGGACACAGCCAATCTGCGGGCACGTCTTCCCAAACTGTTCCGGGCGCGATGCCTTCGGAAGGCATGCCAGCCGCTTCCGAATAGGTCAGGCCACAAACGATACAAACGTAGGTTTTCATGTGTTGTCTCCGGTGTGTATTGACATCGATCGACATGCTATCAATACCCGTGCGCAAAAAGTGGAGGATGCTCTCACTTGGCCGTTCATTCGCGACAGTTAGGGTTTATCTCATCTCCCACACCGCCTTTGTTTCGAGGCCCTGCCATCCGGACAACCGGAAAAACCGATAGACTCTTGGCTTATAACAGTTAACTATCGACGTCGCTCGAGGAGAATGTGTATGTCAGTCAGTGTAGACACGGTGCGTGAAGCGCTGCGCAGTGTCATGGATCCCAATCTGGGCAAGGATTTGGTGTCTGCGAAACAAATCAAGAACATCCAAGTCGACGGTGGCGATGTAACCTTCGACCTGGAATTGAGTTATCCCGGTAAAAGTCAGTTGGATGGCCTTCGCAAGCAAGCCATTGCTGCTGTGCGCACCGTGGCTGGCGTTGAGAACGTCAGTGTCAGTGGATCCATCAAGATTCAAACCCATGCTGTGCAGCGCGGTTTAAAACCCATGCCCAATGTGAAAAACATCATCGCCGTGGCTTCGGGCAAGGGCGGTGTTGGAAAAAGCACCACCGCAGTTAATCTGGCTTTGGCACTGTCTGCAGAGGGCGCGCGGGTTGGTATGCTGGATGCTGACATATATGGTCCATCCCAGCCCACGATGCTGGGTATCACCGGCAGACCGCAATCGGAAGACGGCCAGATCATCGACCCCATGGAAGGCCACAATATTCAGGCCATGTCGATTGGCTTCTTGATCGATGAGGACACACCCATGGTTTGGCGGGGCCCGATGGTCACCAGCGCGCTGGAGCAACTGCTCAAGCAAACCAACTGGCGTGACCTGGATTACTTGATCGTGGACATGCCCCCAGGCACAGGCGATATTCAACTGACCTTGTCACAAAAGGTGCCTGTCACCGGTGCGGTTATTGTGACCACCCCTCAAGACATCGCCTTGCTGGATGCGCGCAAGGGTCTAAAAATGTTTGAAAAAGTGGGTGTCCCCATTTTGGGTATCGTTGAAAACATGGCCATTCATGTGTGTTCAAACTGCGGTCACCAAGAGCACATCTTCGGTCAAGGGGGCGGGCAGAAAATGGCTGCCGACTACAAGCTGCATTACCTGGGCGGACTGCCACTGGATATTCGAATTCGCGAACAAGCCGATTCGGGCAAACCCACTGTGATTGCAGACCCGGATGGCGATCTCGCCAAGTCTTATAAGGAGATTGCGCGAAAGGTGGCTGTTCGTATTGCCGAGCAATCCAAGGACATGTCCTTGAAATTTCCATCGATCGTCGTGCAAAACACCTGATTGACCATGCCAGACGGTATTCCATTGTCCCGATTCAACCAAGCCTACTCCGGGCCAGGTCGAATCGGGTTGTGGAAAGAGCCGTCGTTCATCCTGGATTTGGGTGGCAATCTTGCCGTGTGGTGCGAGCCATCGGATCCTGCCTCCCCACATCGATCGGCCACACCCTGGATGGTTTTGCACGGAGGGCCTGGTGGCCGCCTGTCTGCTGCCCACGTGGCTCCGCTGCGCCAATTGGGTCTCCCCTGGTTTGGGTTTGATCAGCGCAACAGTGGGCTGAGCGAAGACATCGATTTTTCTGCCATCGACACACAGCGGTTTATTGATGATGCGCTGCAGTTGGCCGATCACCTGTGCATTGACCGCTTCCACATCCTGGGGGGTTCCTGGGGAGCTACCCTGGCGTTGGCTTTGGCGGCCCATGCTCCGCAGCGGGTGGCTGGGCTGGTTCTTCGTGCGCCGTTCATTCCCTGGGTGCCCAGGGTTGATGCATTTATCGGTGAATTGGAACAACAGGATCCAGCCTTGTTCAAGCGTGCTTTCCGGCCAGGTGCCCGGGGGCGCTCTGTGTTTGAGTCGGTGTTGTCGGGTTCCACTGCCGAGCAAGTGCTGGCGGTGCGGGTTTGGAATGCCCTTGAAATGGGTCTGCTTCAATGGGCTCGACCATCAACCGCCATCCACCTGCCCGATTTGACACCAGATCAGCAAGACGCGTTGTTGCGCAAATATCGGCTACAGGCCCACTTTTTGATGCATGGTTGCTTCATATCCACAGAGCAATGGGTTCGTGATGTGGAGATCTGCGCGACAGCAGCCTGGCCTGTGGCCATCATACAAGGCCAGAAAGACAGGATATGTCCACCTGGTGGAGCCATTTTTCTGTCGGAGATGTTGCCCAATTCCACCTTGCACCTGCATGCGGACCTGGGGCATTTGCCAGACTCCAGTACCATGGTTCAAGCCGTGTCGCAGGCGGTGTTTCAACTGTTGGATGTCTGAGGTCAGCACCGGCTACAAGGCCACAACGGACCCGGATCGGAACCCCTTGTCTGAAAAGTTCCACAGAGTTCATGTTACCGAGCTTAGGGTTAGACATGAAACAAGCGCCGCGAACTCCATTTCAGCAACCATCTCATTCAAGCGCAAGGTCGACGGCACTCAAACAATCCCAAATGGCCAGCTCAAGCAGCGGTTCGACAGCCAGCCCAACACCGCTCCCCAACGGTTTTTTACCGGACGATGCTGATTTGCTTCACCAAGCGCTGCGGGCCGCCGGGCTCGAGTGGTTTGACGGGGAGGGCATGGTTCTGGGGCGTTGCAAGGGCCAGGAGGTTTACTTTCGCCCAGGACAGTCCGCCCAACAGCGTTGGGTGGTGCTGGGGGTGCCCCTGTACAACATGAACATGCCCAATGCCGCAGAACTCTGCTTGCATTTTCTGGCAGAGTCATTCGACATGGTGCATGTGCTGGACTTCCATTTTCAGGTGGGCATTAACATGCACACGGAAATGTTGGAGTTTTTGATTCAATTGCCGTTGGACCAGGTGTCGCCTGTCGAGTTTGGTGAATTGGTGAAACACTTCGTAGATTCCTTGACCACCACCATTCAGGCCGAGGTTGAGCACATTCTGGAAAATCTGCAACAAGCCAGCTAAATCCTCAGGTACCATGCGGCCAATCGACAGCAGCGCAGGAGCAGGCATGAGCATCAAGTCAGACAAATGGATTCGTCAAATGGCGCAGGAACACGGCATGATTGAGCCGTTTGAGCCCCATCAGGTTCGGTATCTGGATGATCGAAAAATTGTTTCCTACGGCACTTCAAGCTACGGCTATGACATTCGATGTGCGGATGAATTCAAGATCTTCACCAACATCAACAGCACCATCGTAGACCCGAAAAATTTTGACGAAAAAAGCTTTGTTGATTTCAAAGGTGATGTTTGCATTATCCCGCCCAACTCGTTTGCATTGGCGCGCACGGTTGAATACTTTCGAATTCCACGGAATGTGCTCACCATTTGCTTGGGCAAAAGCACCTATGCACGCTGCGGCATTATCGTCAACGTCACCCCGTTTGAGCCCGAGTGGGAAGGGTATGTGACGCTGGAATTTTCAAACACAACACCCCTGCCGGCCAAAATTTACGCCGGTGAAGGTTGCGCACAAGTGTTGTTTTTTGAAAGTGATGAGGTCTGTGAGGTGTCTTACAAAGACCGTGGCGGGAAATACCAGGGACAGCATGGCGTGACGCTGCCCAAGGCCTAAGACCCATGAAAAACTGGTCTCCGTTTGGGTGTGGGTTGTAAGTTGCCCTTCCAATCGCCCAGGGCAACTGCCAACTTGGCCATCAAAAAGCACACCAAAGTGGCGGCACAAACCGCCGCACCCAGTGTAGATAGGCCGACGATCAGTTGACTGGCGGGGATGGACAGCCCAGCCGATGCGGCGTACATCAAACACGAACTGAGTCGGTGACCCAGCAATTCACCCGTGAAACGTTTGAGCACAGTCTGGTTCAACAGGCGAGCAGCATATTTATCCCAAGATATGAACAACCGGTTGGTTATCTGGAACAGGGTGTGTCCAGTAACCATCAGAACTCGGGTACATACACCGTACTGGTGAAGGTTGTTCCACATGTAGTCACAATGGCTTTGACGGCAAACCGCGGGCAATGCATCGCCTTCAATCCGTTTGTGCCGGCTAATCTGCCACTCCACCCGACTCGCCAAGCGTTTCAGGACTAGATGGCGGGAGTTCCTTGCTCGGTCCAGCAGGTGTTCCTTCTGGTTTTCCAGGTATCGCGACACCCGGTGTTGGGCTGACCAGCCCAGTCCCTGATCAGGCTGTGGCTGGCGGGCTGAGGCATCGGGAGTCAGGGCTGTCGGGTCGTTGCTGCCCGAGCGGGAACTCAAGGCCAGCGCCAACATCGACATCAAGGCGGACAGGCCATACAACACAGCCCCAGCAGATTTGTTGACCGATAAACCCATCACATTCATGTGGCTGGTGACCAGCCGTCCCATACCAGATCCGATCACGGCCGCCAAATCGGAGTTGCGCCCGTTGGACAGTGTTTTCCTCACCAGCCGCTCAACAATGGTTGAAATGTCTGCACAGACCTCCCCCATTTCCTCAGTCCATTTGGCGCCGTAACACAGAAACCGGACAAACCCGCACGGTTTGACTGTGGGGCAGATCAGGAGTGTGTCCAGGCGATGTCGAACCTGGGGGGATTGGGTTCGGAGTCGGTGTATTCGTTTATAACAGGACTCATGATCGTTCAGGCCAACTTCCACACGTCGAACAGCGTCTCGCCAAGACAGGGCTGAGCTGTGAAGACTGGTATCCTGGTTGGCCGGGAACCGTTGATAACCAATGGACTGGATGGACATGCCGGTTGGATTGCGTGGCGTTGCCCGGATTGAGCCAAGGTTTTTTGACAATCCCGTGACATCACTCGTTGTGAGGATGGTTCGGCGCCCCGAAGGCTGTTTTTTGCGCTGCAAATGGATCGAATTGCGGGTTTTTCTTGGATCAGCCCCCCCTGTGATGGATAATGCAGGCTTCTGAGTGCCAAGCCCTTGGCCACCGTTTGTTGAAGACAGGACCACCCGAATGAAATTCCGCTTTCCCATCGTCATCATTGATGAAGATTTCCGCTCCGAAAACGCCTCTGGATTGGGTATTCGCGCACTGGCCGATGCCATTGAGGCCGAGGGTGTCGAGGTTCTTGGGGTGACCAGCTATGGCGACTTAAGCCAGTTCGCACAGCAACAAAGCCGGGCCAGCGCATTCATCCTGTCCATTGATGATGAAGAGTTCGGGTTGGGCAGCAAACAGGAAGTGGACACGGCGCTGACCAGCCTGAAGAGTTTCGTGGAGGAAATCCGTTTCAAGAACGCGGATATTCCGATTTATCTGTATGGTGAAACCCGCACTTCGCGGCACATTCCCAATGCCATTCTGAAAGAATTGCATGGCTTCATTCACATGTTTGAGGACACACCCGAGTTCGTAGCCCGCCACATCATCCGTGAAGCCAAAAGTTATCTGGATTCATTGGCCCCTCCATTTTTCCGGGCTTTGGTACACTACGCGCAAGATGGTTCTTATTCGTGGCACTGCCCAGGACACTCCGGTGGTGTGGCTTTTCTGAAAAGCCCTGTGGGGCAAATGTTTCACCAGTTTTTCGGTGAGAACATGCTCCGGGCTGATGTCTGCAACGCGGTTGACGAGTTGGGTCAGCTGTTGGACCACACGGGTCCTGTGGCAGCCTCGGAACGCAATGCAGCCCGCATTTTCAACGCGGACCATTGTTTTTTCGTGACCAATGGAACATCCACATCCAACAAAATGGTATGGCATGCCAACGTGGCCCCAGGCGACATTGTTGTGGTCGACCGAAATTGTCACAAGTCCATTCTGCACTCCATCACGATGACGGGTGCCATCCCGGTGTTTCTCACGCCCACGCGGAACCACTTGGGCTTGATTGGCCCCATCCCGCTGGATGAGTTCAATCCAGAGAGCATTCGCAAGAAAATTGAGAACCATCCCTTTGCCAGCAAAGCCAAAAACAAGAAACCACGCATCCTGACCATCACGCAGAGCACCTATGACGGTGTGCTCTACAACGTCGACATGATCAAGGACACCCTGGGTTCCGAAATCGACACGCTGCATTTTGATGAGGCCTGGTTGCCCCACGCCAGCTTTCACTCTCTGTATAGGAACATGCACGCCATTGGCCGTGATCGCCCGCGCACCAAAGATGCGCTGGTGTTCTCCACACAGTCCACGCACAAATTGCTGGCCGGTTTGTCGCAGGCCTCGCAAATTCTGGTGCAAGAGTCCGAGAACCGAAAACTCGATCGCCATGTGTTCAACGAGGCTTACCTCATGCACACCTCCACCAGTCCGCAATACGCCATCATCGCCAGTTGCGATGTGGCTGCTGCCATGATGGAACCCCCGGGCGGTACAGCGTTGGTCGAGGAAAGCATCGTCGAAGCACTGGATTTTCGCCGCGCGATGCGCAAAGTGGCTGAGGAGTTCGGCAACGACTGGTGGTTTACTGTGTGGGGCCCCGAGGTTCTCAGCGCAGACGGCGCCAGTGAGCAAGACGACTGGATGATTCATGCCGAGGATCCCTGGCATGGCTTTGGCAAACTTGCCAATGGTTTCAACATGCTGGACCCCATCAAGGCCACCATTGTGAACCCAGGTTTGGATGTGAATGGTCAGTTCGCCGACACTGGTATTCCGGCATCCATCGTGACCAAATACCTGGCAGAGCATGGTGTGATTGTTGAAAAAACCGGTCTGTATTCGTTCTTCATCATGTTTACCATTGGCATTACCAAAGGGCGTTGGAACACCCTGGTGACTGCTTTGCAGCAGTTCAAGGACGACTACGACAAAAACCAGCCGCTGTGGCGCGTCATTCCGGAGTTTTGTCAAGCGCACCCGCGTTATGAGCGCATGGGCTTGCGCGACTTGTGTCACAAAATTCACGACATGTATCGCAAGAAGGACGTGGCTCGTCTAACCACCGAAATGTATTTGTCCGATATGCAGCCTGCCATGGTGCCTGCCGAAGCCTATGCCAAGGTGGCCCACCGTGAAATTGAGCGTGTGGCCATTGATGAATTGGAAGGGCGCATCACCTCTGCCTTGCTCACGCCTTACCCACCGGGCATCCCGTTGTTGATTCCAGGCGAAATTTTCAATGCCACGATTGTGGACTACCTGCGGTTTGCGCGTGAGTTCAATGCCCAGTTTCCAGGCTTTGAAACCGATATTCACGGCCTGGTTGAAGTGGAAAACGACAATGGCGATGTGGAATACTTTGTAGACTGTGTAAAGGTATAAGCCATTTGGGCACAACAGTGTCAGGCGCCTGGGTTTAACACGCTCAGCGCCTGTTCAAGGTCTGCACGCAAATCCTTGAATGTTTCAAGCCCGACTGCAAAACGCAGCATGGGGCCGCATTCCCCCAGCAGGCTCACCAAATGAGCCCGGCGGGAATCGGTAATATTCACCACCAAGCCCAGGCTTTCTGGGCCACCCCATGAATAGGCAATCCGGAATAGCTTCAACCGGTCAATTACCGCGCAGGCATCGGCATCGCTGAATTGCTGATGCAAGGCCACCGCAAACACACTGGCAGCACCGGTAAAGTCACGTTTGAACCAGGCATGTCCTGGGCAGGAGGGCAGCGCAGGGTGCAGCACTGTTTTGATGGCCGGGTGCTGGCTCAACCAGTGCGCCAGTTCCAACGCTGTGTGGGCCTGTGCTTCAAATCGAAGCGGCAGTGTGTACAAGCCGCGCAGCACCAGGCTGCAATCTTCCGGTGATACACCCAAGCCATACAGCCTGTTTTTGCGCTCAACCGCTGCAAACAATGGGCTGTTGTTGCTCAGCACAGCACCCAATAGCACATCGGCATGGCCACATTGGTATTTGGTCAGCGCCTGTATGCTGAAATCCAGGCCCAGCTCGAATGGTTTGAGCGCAATGCCTGCCGACCAAGTGTTGTCGATGCCGGTGGGTATGCCCTTTGAGTGAGCCAACGCCACGATGGCGCGCAAGTCCGGCACCTCAAAAGTCAGAGAACCGGGCGACTCTGTCCATATCAGGCGAGTGTGGTCTTTCACCGCAGCCACCAACGACTCGATCTGCGTGCTTTCATACACCGAAAACTCAACACCATAGTCTTGCCGCAGTGATTGAGCCAAAGCATGCACCGGGCCGTATGCATTGTCTGGAATGCACCAGTGGTCGCCGGTTTTCAGGCAAGCCTGTGCCACCAGTGTGATGGCGGAAAGCCCTGAGGGACACACCAGTGCATGCTTCGCTCCTTCAATCTCCGCCAGCTTTTTGGCCAACGTGAATTGTGTGGGGTTGTCGCGAATGCCGTAGGTGTAACTCAGCGCCAGTGGGTCATGTTCGCGGCGCTGTTCAGCCGTGCTGTTGAAAAAAATGCTCGACCCCCGGTACACCGGTGTGGCCAAAGCCTGGTAACCGGTGGTGTCCGCATTGTCCGTGTGAAGCAGGTGGGTGGGCAAATCCAGCCCATTGTTTTTGGGTTTGAATGTGCTCACAGTGCAGCGCTCACAATGTCTTGATCAACACTTGGGAATTGCGGCTGCGGTCATACATGCGTCGCCGCTCGACAGGCAATTTGTCGATGTCCACCGGTGCAAAACCGCGTTTGATGAAAAAGTGCGATGTTTGTGTGGTCAACACAAACAGCTTCTTGAAGCCTTGTTTGCGGGCATCATGCTCAATTTTCTTCAGCAGGCGTTCGCCATCACCTGTGCCTTGCCAGGACGGGTGCACCACCAGGCAAGCCAGTTCGGCCATGCCCTCGTTGGGGTAGGGGTACATCGCTGCGCACCCCCACAAAATCCCGTCATGCTCCAACACCACAAAATGGTCGATATCCCGTTCTATTCGGTCACGGCCGCGGCGCACCAGGGTGCCATCCATCTCCAGCGGTTCAATCAGGGTTTTAATACCGCCTGCATCGTCCAATGTGGCGTGGCGCAGGCTTTCCAAGTTTTCTTCCGACACCATGGTGCCCACGCCGTCGTGCGAAAACAGCTCCAGCAAAACGCCACCATCCAGAAACAGCGGCACGATGTGGGCCCGGTCGACGCCGCCCTGGATGGCCAAGATGCAGCATTCCAGGTAGTCCTTGGTTTGCTCGTCCAGCTTGCCGTTCATCAACAAATCCCGCGCACGGTCCAGTTCCAGTTCTTCCAGCAACTGGCCATCTCCGTCAAAAACCCCTTCAATTTTGCTGACAAAAATCAGCTTGTCCGCCTTCAGCGCGCGGGCTGCGGTGGTGGCCACATCTTCCATGGTTAGGTTAAAGGCCTCGCCAGTTGGGGAGAAGCCCAGTGTAGAGAGCACTACAATCGCATTGCTGTTCAGGCTGAAGTTGACCGCATTGACGTCAATTTTGCGCACCAGCCCGGTGTGTTGGAGGTCCACGCCGTCCAAAATACCCATGGGCCGTGCGGTGATGAAATTGCCCGACACCACCCGCATGGACGAGTGTGCCATGGGTGTGTTGGGCAGGCCCTGCGAAAAGGCCGCTTCAATGTCCAGTCGTAATTCGCCGGCGGCTTCTTTGGCACACTCCAGGGCCGCTTTGTCGGTGACCCGCCAGCCTTTGTGAAACACGGGTTGAATGTTGCGCAGCGCCAGTTGTTCTTCCACTTGCGGGCGAGACCCACACACCAGCACAATCCGCATCCCCATGGCATGCAGCAACGACAAGTCCTGCGCCAGCGAGTTCAAGTACCCCTGAAATGCCAGCTCCCCATCCACGGCCACCACGAATGTTTTGCCTCGAAAGGCATGAATGTAAGGGGCAACTGTGCGCAGCCAGGCCACAAAGGTTTGGCTGCTCATGATGACTTCATCGTTGCCCGATTTCATGGTGACCTCGGCGCTGGGGCTGACCGGGTCGGGGTCTTCGGGGGCGGCGTGCTGTGAAAGGGTGTTCATGGGGTGTGGGGTCATCCTCAAACGGTGGGCGATTGCGGGCTCAAGGCCATGGATTGATTATAATTTCCATGTGGCCGCCGTCCAGCGTTGTGGCTGTTTTTCCCCCGAATTCCTCGGACAATCAACCCCATCGGCCCTGCAGTGTTGTCAAAAGATCAAAAGCCCGTTCCATCGTCGGTTCAAACCGCCCCAGTGCGCTCCCTGCCTGCACCGGACATTCGCTATCCTGAAGAACTGCCGGTGTCGATGCGGCGAGAGGAAATCAAACGCCTCATCGCCGCCCATCAAGTCGTGATTGTGTGTGGTGAAACCGGCTCGGGTAAAACCACCCAGCTGCCCAAAATGTGCCTGGAACTGGGCCGAGGGCTCCATGGCCGTGCCATCGTTCATACACAGCCACGACGCCTGGCAGCCACCGCCACTGCCAAACGGATTGCGCAGGAGCTCAGCAGTGAGATCGGCCAGTGGGTCGGTTACAAAATCCGTTTTCAGGACCAGTCGACCGAGCAAACCGCCATCAAACTGGTCACGGACGGTATTTTGTTGGCTGAAAGCCAGACGGATCCATTGTTCAAGCGCTACGACACCATCATCATTGATGAGGCTCACGAGCGCAGCTTGAACATTGATTTCTTGCTGGGCTACCTGAAAGAGGTGCTTCTAAAGCGGCCCGATTTGAAGGTCATTGTTACCTCCGCAACCATCGATGCCGAGCGTTTTGCCAAGCATTTCGAAAACGCGCAGGGCCAGCCGGCACCGGTGATTGAAGTCTCCGGGCGCTTGTACCCCGTGGAGGTGCGCTACAAAGACCCTGCGGATTACGACTTTTCCCGCAAAAAATCAAAGCTTCCTGCACGCAACACCAGTGAACCCGAGGATATCGATGAAGACGCCTTCAATGCAGCCACGCTGGATGCGGTGGACGAATTGTGTCGGGAAGGGCAGGGTGACATCCTGATGTTTTTACCCGGTGAGCGTGAAATTCGTGACATGGCTCAATTCCTGAGTCGCCATGCACAACGTGACCTGGAAATTCTGCCGCTATTTGCACGGCTCACTGCGCAAGAGCAAGAAAGGATTTTCCGCCCCAGTGGTCGCCGCCGCATTGTGTTGTCCACCAACGTGGCGGAAACCTCGCTCACGGTGCCTGGCATTCGCTATGTGATTGATGCTGGCCTGGCCCGCGTTAAGCGCTACAGTTACCGCAACAAAGTCGAAATGCTGCAGGTGGAGCGCATTTCCAAGGCATCGGCCAACCAGCGGGCAGGGCGCTGCGGCCGTGTGGCCAATGGGGTGTGTATTCGCTTGTACAGCGAAGTCGATTTTCAGTCGCGCCCCGACTTTACCGATCCGGAAATTCTGCGTTCTTCGCTGGCCTCGGTGATTCTTCGCATGAAAAGCCTGCACCTGACCGAGGTGGAAAGCTTCCCGTTTTTGCAAAGGCCCATGGGCCGTGCCATTGCCGATGGTTACCAACTCTTGTCGGAATTGCATGCGCTGGACGAACAGGGGCAGCTCACCAAAACCGGCAAAGCCTTGGCCCGTTTGCCGCTCGACCCGCGGATTGCCCGCATGTTGTTTGAAGCGGCTCACCGCGGTTGTTTGACCGAAGTGCTGGTGATTGCCGCAGCCATGGCCATTCAAGACCCACGCGAACGACCGCACGATGCGCAAGAGGCCGCAGACAATGCCCATTCAACCTTCCAGCATCCGGATTCTGATTTTATGTTTTTTCTCAAGCTCTGGGCCTTTTATCAAGGGTTGAGGCAGGGTGAATCCACGAACAAGGAAATGCGCAATGCACTGGCCCGAAAATTCCTGAATGCCAACCGCATGCGGGAATGGGCAGAGGTGCATCAGCAACTGTCCGCGATGGTTAAAGAACAGCACTGGAAGTCCAATGCCATCGAAGCCGACTACGACCAGGTTCACCTCAGCCTGTTGTCGGGTTTGTTGGGCAATATTGGCTTGAAACACGAGACAGAGGCTGTTTATTTGGGCGCGCGCGGCATTCGATTCGCCATTCACCCTGGCTCCAATCTGTTTAAGAAAGGTGGCAAGTGGCTCATGGCGGGAGAACTCGTGGAAACCACCCGTCTGTACGCGCGCCTGGTTGCCAAAATTCAACCCGAATGGCTTGAAAAGGTTGGGGCTCACCTGGTGCGCCGCAACCACAACAACCCTCATTGGGAAAAAGGCAGTGGACAAGCGGTGGCCATGGAAACCGGGACCATTTACGGCCTACCGATTTACTCGCAACGCCGAGTCAGCCTTGCGCGGTTTGATCCGGTGTCGGCCCGCAAGCTGATGATTCAGGAAGGCCTGGTACCCGGTCAAATGACCACACGGTTGCCGTTCTATGTCCACAACCGCAAATTGGTGGACGACATCGAAAAGCTGGAGCACAAGGCCAGACGTCAGGACATTTTGGTGGATGATTCGCTGATAGCCCAGTTTTATGACGAGCAATTGCCGGCAGAAGCGGTGAACCAGCAAACGCTGGAGAATTGGGCCAAACAGGCCCCGCCCGATGCATTGAAAGCCCTGCACCTGACGCGGGATGACCTTCTGAACAAACGGGCTGGGGGCATTACCACCGAGTTTTATCCCAAACGGCTCGAAATGGGTGGCTTGTCGATCGATTTGTCCTACCATTTTGAACCGGGTAGCCCACGCGATGGTGTGACGGCCACCGTGCCTTTGATGTTGCTCAACCAGATCAGCCCCATTCGCGTGGAGTGGTTGGTGCCCGGCATGCTGAAGGAAAAGGCCCACCTGCTGTTGAAAAGCTTGCCGCAAAAATTGCGGCGTCATTGTGTGCCATTGCCGCAATTCGCTGAAGGCTTTGCTGAGCAACACCTGGACCCCAAACAATGGGACAAGCCACTGTTGGAGAGCCTGCGCGACCATGTGACTGCCAATACCCCAGCCCGCCCGTTGTTGTCTGATTTTCGGTTGGAAACTTTGGCCCCCCACCATTTCATGAACTTCAAGTTGGTGGACGAGCATGGTCGTCAGCTCGACATGCAGCGAAGTTTGTCCGCACTGAAAGCGGAGTGGGGTAGAAAAGCCCAGGAAACGTTCAAATCCTCAGCGGTTGTGGAGGCTGTTAAAGACCAGGTTCGCGCAGAGGCCAGCAAGCTTGAAGATCAGTCGGTGAGCCTGAAAAATACTGCGTTGTCCAAACCGGCATCCACAGACCTTTCTACAGAAAAAATCACCGATTGGTCATTTGGTGACCTGCCCGACATGCTGGAAATCAAGCGGGGAGGACAAACCTTTTTTGGTTATCCAGCCCTGAAGGACCAAGGCGAGCATTGCGTGCTCGAGGTGTTTGACGAGGAGGAAACAGCCCGTGCCGTGCATCGGGACGGCGTTCTGCGCCTGTTTTCGATTGCCCTCAAAGAGCCTTTGAAGTACCTCAGCAAAAACCTGCTGGATTTCCAGAAGGTGGCCATGCTTTACATGCCATTGGGCTCAAGCGATGAGCTTCAAAGCCAATGGATCAAACTGGCCTTGGTTCGGAGCGTGTTGGCCACCGGGCTACCAGCCAATCAGGCAGAGTTCAACAGCCGGGTTCAAGAAGGCAAAGGCCGCTTGAACCTGATCGCCCAGGAAATTGGCCGCTTGTGCATGGCCATTCTCACCGAGCATGCCAAATTGAGTAAAAAGGTTCAGGCCGACCTGAAAAGTTTCCCCGATGCTTGCAAGGATATTCAAAACCAGTTGCAATGGTTATTGCCGAAAGACTTTCTGTTGAAACGCCCCTGGGAACAACTCAACCACTACCCGCGGTACTTGAAAGCTGCTTACATTCGCTTGGAGCGTTTGCGCAACGGTGCGGACCGGGACAAGCAAGCCATGAAGGAGGTGTTGGACCTTCAAATGCAGTGGGTGCGGGCCAGTTCGCAGCTCAAAGGTTTTGAAGATGAAAGCTTGAACCAGTTTGCCTGGCAGTTGCAGGAGCTTCGGGTCTCGCTGTTTGCGCAGGAACTCCGCACGCCCATGCCAGTCTCAGTGAAGCGATTACAAAAAGCCTGGGAAACGCTGTCCCGTCGCCAGTGATGACAGGCCAGTGCGCAATGGATGTTATCGTCACCATTTGGGTATTCAATCCCCAGAAAAACTCAGCGGAGGTATCCAGTTGAATTCAGCCGTATCAACCCTGTTTCAGGCATTCATCGATTCCTTCCGGCCAAAGATGTTGGCTTTAACCTTGATCTCCGTCAGCATTGCGGCCTTGTTTTGGCTGTTGCTGATCTGGTTTTCCGTTGAGCCGTTGTACAACGCTGCGCTGGCTTTGCTCAACTGGTTGGGCATGGACATGACCGTGTATGCGGGCACCGAGCCCAGCATGCTGTCTTGGTTGAAGTTCATCATTGTGCCCATTGTGGTGTTTGGGTTTATGTGGCCCATTGTGGCCACGTCGGCCGTCCTGCTGGCGGGTTTGTACGTCACGCCACCCGTGCTGAATTACCTGGCACAGCGCGATTTTTCCGGCTTGGAAAAGCGCGGAAAGAACAGCATTGTTCGGGGCCTATGGGTCGCCATACGGGCCACGGTGGTGTTTTTGGTGTTGTGGGTCATCACCTTTCCCTTGTGGATCATCCCGGGCATGGCATTCGTCTTGCCCATTGTGCTGACGGCACAGTTGTTGTTGTCTGTCATGCGTCACGATGCCCTGGCCGACCACGCCACCGTTGATGAAATGAAACTGATCAAAAAAGGCGATTCCAGTGGCGCATGGCTCATTGGCATTGTCTGTGCCTTTCTCAGTTTCATTCCACCTGTGTTGCTCATTATGCCGGTGATGTCAGCTTTGGCCTTCACCCGTCATTATTTGTCCCTCTTGAATCACATTCGAAGCCAGCATGACCGAACCATTGAACATACCCTCGAACCTGTCTGAATCCAGTATCCCACCCATTGGTCTCATTGTGGTGGGCGATGAAATTCTGTCTGGACTTCGTCAGGACAAGCATGTCCCTGCGGTCATCGAACGACTCAAGGCGCGCGGATTGAGCCTGTCTTGGGTGGCGATGGTGGGTGACGACCGTCAATATCTGGCGGACACACTGCGCCGTTCTTTTGCCACGGATCACATTGTGTTGAGTTGTGGGGGTATTGGCGGAACACCCGATGACCACACCCGTCAGGCTGCGGCCATGGCACTGGGCCGGCCCATCGTTCGCCACCTGGACGCTGTCGAATTGATTCGCCAGCGCTGCGAGGAAAGTGGACAACCCTTGGATGAGTTTCGCCTTCGAATGGCCGACTTTCCAGCCGACGCCATGTTGATTCCCAATCCATACAATCGAATTGCCGGTTTTACGGTTGATCGTCACCATTTCGTGCCAGGGTTTCCGGTGATGGCCTGGCCCATGATTGAATGGGTTCTGGATACCCTTTATCCACACTTGCACCACCAATCGGTGGAGCACAAAATGGCCCTGCGTCTGTTCAATACGCCCGAAGCACGCATCACACCACTCATGGAATCACTGGAAGCGCGTTTTCCGCTAACCCGTTTGTACAGCTTGCCCAGTGTTGGCGATGACAAATTGGCACGCCACATCGAACTGGGTGTCAAAGCCCGAGGCGGTGAGGTTGAAGCCACCCAAGTGGCGGCTTGTTTTGACGCGTTGCTGGAGGTCCTTGAGGGCTTGGGCGCGCCCATTGAACGGTTGTAAATACCACCTGCAAACAACAGATGAAAAAAAAAGCCCATCCGATGGGATGGGCTTAGCCATGAAGCTTTTCGATTCACGACCGAATCGTTCCAGGAGGGAACGAGGAGACAAACACATCAGGCAAACCCGAGACTCTGAACGGGCCTGCCCATACCACATCAAACTTAAGCGGCTTTGCGGCCTTTGGCTGTGCTGGCGGCTGCAGTGGCAGCTTTCAGTGTAGCCTTGGAAGCAGCTTCCACATTGGCTTCAGCCATTTCAACGGCCTGCTTGGTCGCCTTGCTAACGCTGTCGTAAGCGCTGTTGGCTGCAGTGATGGCTGATTTCACCAAAGCAATGGCGCCTTCGGAACCAGCCGGTGCATTTTTGGAGGCCGCTTCGAACAGCTCAACAAATTTTTTGTTGCCCTCATTGACCTGTTCTTCAACCAGCTGTGCAGCTTCGGAAGCGATGCCAGATGCCAGGGTGTATACGTTCTTGCCGTATGCAACAGCCTTTTCGGACAAGGGTTGTGCAACCGCGGAGGATACCGCGACAAAATCCTGAACGTCCTTGGCGGCGCTCAATGCCTTGATGGCCTCTACACCATCTTCAAGGGCGATTTTCACGGTGTTGAGGTTCAGCTCAACAGCTTTTTCTACATGGGCGAACGACTTCAAGCTCAAGCCCAGCAGCTTGTCCAGATTGGCTTTCTGAACTTCAACGATCTGTTCGGGTGTCAACATCATTCTTTGCTCCATCGAGTTGGGTACCGCTAACGTTATGATTGATCGGTGACTGTTCTGATCACCTTTGATTTCGACACCGTATGATGCGGTGCACAAAACAAAGTCTACCAAAATAAAAATAGATGTCAACAAAAAAATGGTGCGTTGCAATAATTCGACTTCCTTCTGCGCGATTTTTCAATGATTGAAGCGTTTTACACCGATGAGTTTGTATTGCCGCTGCCACAGGGGCATCGCTTTCCCATGCAGAAATATCGAATGCTCCGGGATAAGGTATCGGAATATAAGGATTTAATTGCCTTGAAAAAGCCAGGCCCAGCAACGCCGGGTCAGTTGGCATTGGCTCATTCTCCGCAATACATCGATCGGGTATTGAATGGTTTATTGACTCCTGCTGAACAAAAGGCGATTGGTTTTCCATGGTCGCCTGCCATGGTTGAACGGTCATTGCGTTCGGTGGGGGCCAGCATTGAAGCATTTCGAAGTGCGTTGCAGCATGGTGCTGCCGTCAATTTGGCGGGTGGCACCCACCATGCAAAACACGGGGAGGGGGCCGGTTTTTGTGTATTCAACGACATTGTGGTGGCCGCACGGGTTGTTCAGACCGATGCCATCCAACGCATGTCGAACCGTCGGCTGAATGTGCTGGTGGTTGATTTGGATGTCCATCAAGGCGACGGCACGGCTGCATTGTGCCGAAATGACCCGTCCATCTTCACCTTTTCAATGCATGGCCTGGGCAACTTTCCATTTATAAAAGAGGAAAGCGACATTGACATCGCGTTGCCGGATGGCGCCACAGATGATGCCTATCTTTCACAGTTAAACTACGGGCTTTCTCAATCTGGGCGAGCATTTCAAGCCGATGCATTGGTGTATGTGGCCGGTTTGGATGCCCATGTGGCTGACCGTTTGGGGCGTTTGTCTCTTACAGATGACGGAATTCGCGAACGCGATTTGCTGGTGTTGGCCCATGCCCAAAAGCTGGGTATCCCGGTGATGGCTGTGATGGCCGGTGGGTATTTTCCAGACCTGGAGCACCTGACGGACTTGCAATGCGACACCGTATTGCGATTGGCCGAAACAGCAAAATTTCATGCAAATCGTGATGTTATCGGCACAAGCTATTGAGAATTAAGGCCAATTATCCTGAAAAGATGTTGGCGAACCACGAAATAGTGCGTACACTAAGAACCATAACTCCAATAAAAGGACTTGCCTCCTACATGAAGACGTTGTTTGTTGTTCGGGCCACCTTGTTGGCCACATCCCTGATTCTGGGCGTTGTTTCACCAGCCCTCGCTGGTTCTACCCACGGTTCCAAGGCTGGATTGGACAGGGCCTACGACCCACTGGCACTCCACAGCAACGTTGCTTTGGTGGCCGATGCAGATTCTCATGAAGTGCTGTATGCCAAAAATCCGCATGCCGTGTTGCCCATCGCGTCCATCACCAAGTTGATGACCGTGATGGTTAACCTCGAAGCCAATCTGGATCTAGATGAAGTCATTGAGATCACCAATGATGACATTGACACCTACAAGAACACCCATTCCAGACTAAAACCGGGCAGTGAATTCACGCGCCGCGAATTGATGCACATGGCGTTGATGGCCTCTGAAAATCGCGCTGCATCCGCATTGGGGCGTAGTTACCCCGGTGGTGTGGCAGCGTGCGTTGCCCAAATGAACAAGCGTGCCAAACAGCTCGGTATGTTGAGCACCAGCTATGAGGAAACCACGGGCTTGTCGGTGAATAATCGCTCCAGCGCCAGCGACCTGGCTCGCCTGGTCATGGCTGCTCGCCGGTTTGAACTGATCCGGGAGTTTTCAACAGATCCGGGTGCAGCGGTCGAATCGGTTCAGGGCAAACGTTTGAATTTTCACAACACCAACCGTTTGGTGCGAAAAGGGGACTGGGACATCGTGTTGCAAAAAACTGGCTTCATTAATGAAGCGGGACGCTGCATGGTGATGCAGGCCAAAGTGGGCGAACGCAACCTGGTCATTGTGCTGCTTGATGCCATCGGTTCAGCCGGCCGTTTCGCCGATGCGGAGCGGATTCGAAAATTCGTGACAACGCGTTTTAACTAGGCAGCTTCCTGGCAAATCAGCGCGATCGGTTGGTCGTTCCAACCGACACCAATGCGCTGATCCTTCCTTGCCAGCCCAGTGATGCGCTAATGCGCTGCGCAGTGTACTGCAACTCCCTGAGCCACTCTTCTTGAATACGGTCTGCGGGCGCTGAAATCGACAGCCCGGCAATCAGCTTTGATGAGTCGTCGTATATACCAGCGGCCATGCAGCGCACACCCATTTCCAGCTCCTCATTGTCGCGGGCAAAACCCTCGGCACGGACCAGGTTCAATTCTTTTTCCAGGGCTTCTGCGCTGGTAATGCTGTTGATGGTTGTTCCTCTCAAAGCGGTGCGCTCCGCATACGCCTTCAGGCTTTCTGGTGTATCCGTGGCCAGGAAAAGTTTCCCGGTGGAGGTGAGGTGTAATGGAGCACGCCCGCCGATGGCTCGAACCACTTGCATGCCAGACCGTTCGCTGTACGCGCGATCGACATAAACAATTTCATCGCCTTGGCGGACGGACAGGTTCACAGTTTGCCCCGTCATCCGGTGCAGTTTGCGCATCAGGTCCATGGCGGCCTCTCGGACGTTCAGGCGTGCTTTCACCAGGTTGCCCAATTCCAGCAAGCGCATGCCAAGGCGATACAGGCCAGGATCGGTGCGGTCAACCAACCGGCAGGCGACCAAATCATTCAGAATGCGGTGTGCTGTGGACGGGTGAAGCTTGGTCTCCCGGGCAAGGTCTTTGAGTGCGACCGGGTCAGGATGACCAGCCAAGGCATCCAGCAATTGCATCATGCGTTCAATGACCTGAATGCTGGTTCGTCCAATCGGTTCTTCGTTCATGTGGCGCAAAGTCTTTTCACAAGGTGAGAAGTGTACGGCATTCACAATCGCTCGTCATCCGTTATGGTTATTCCTACTGGTTAGGCCATTCGGGGCTGAATACACTGCTTCGTGATTTCATCAAGGGGATACCGTGAGGGTTGGACTGTTTGTAACCTGCTTGGTGGACGCCATGCGCCCATCGATTGGATTTGCAACGCTGGAGTTGTTGGAAAATGCCGGCTGCGAGGTGGTGGTGCCGGAAGGGCAAACCTGTTGTGGTCAGCCTGCATGGAATTCTGGCGATGCGCCCGCTACTCGAGCCCTGGCCCTGAAATGGCTCAAAGAGTTTGATCAGTTTGACCACGTGGTGGCGCCATCGGGTTCCTGTGTGGGCATGACCAAAATCCACTATCTGGATGTTTTCAAAAACGATCCGGAAATCAAACAACTGGCTGCATCGGTGGCTGCAAAAACCCATGAACTCACCGATTTTTTGGTAAATGTGTTGCATGTGCAGTCTGATGCATTGGCACAGCATGCACCAGTGCAAACGGTGACTTATCACGACTGTTGCAGTGGTCTTCGGGAACTCGGCGTCAGGGACCAGCCCCGCCAATTGATGGCCATGCAGGGTGCAACCCAATTGTGCGAAATGCGAGACAGCCGCCAGTGCTGCGGCTTTGGGGGCACTTTTGCTGTGAAATACGGCGAAGTGTCGGCGGCCATTTGTGATGACAAATGCGAACAGATCAAGGATTCTCAAGCACAAGCGGTTGTGCTGGGCGACTTGGGTTGTATGTTGAATATTCAAGGTCGCATGGAGCGCCGTGGCGAGCAGATTCAGGTCTTGCATATTGCGGAGTTATTGACGGGCCGCAAGGCTGGCCAATTGAACGCAGATCAAGGGGCGTAGCATGCAGGTTCAGAGCGTATTTTTTCAGCAGAAAGCCCGTGAAAAGTTGGGCGATTCCAACCTTCAGCGCAGCCTCGGTCGCCTGGCCAACAAGTTCGTGTCTGCGCGGGCCAACGTGATTCTCGAAATTGAGGATTTTGAAGGCACTCGAAATGCAGCGGTGGATATTCGCAACCGTGCCGTGAAAAGCCTGGACGTCTGGCTTGAACAGTTTGAATCGAAGGCCAAAGCCAGCGGTGCAACGGTGTTGTACGCCGCCACCCCAGAGGAGGCCCGTGAGCTGGTGCTGAAGATCGCTCGCAAACATGCCGTGAAGACAGTGGTGAAATCCAAGTCCATGGTGACCGAGGAAATTGCACTGAACAAAGCGCTGGACAAGGCAGGCATTCAGGTTCGTGAGACCGATCTGGGTGAGTACATTCTGCAGATCAACAACAATGAGCCGCCGTCCCACATCATTGCGCCTGTGGTTCACAAAAACAAGGAAGAAATTTCCGAATTGTTTTCAAAGGTGCACGGCACCCCGGCCAAAACTGACATCGAAGAAATTACCCATGAAGCACGGGATATATTGCGCCCTCAGTTTCTGCAGGCAGACATGGGAATTTCGGGGGGCAATTTCGTCATTGCCGAGACTGGCTCGGTGGCCCTGGTGACCAATGAAGGCAATGAGGGCATGTGCACTGTCAATCCCAAGGTGCATGTGGCCATTACCGGTATCGAGAAAGTGGTGCCGACACTGGAAGACTTTGCGACCTTGTTGCGTTTATTGCCCCGATCAGCCACCGGTCAGAGCATTTCCAACTATGTCTCGCTGCTGACCGGGCCCAAGCGCTCTGGCGACCTCGATGGCCCCGATCACATGTACTTCGTGTTGGTGGACGGCGGTCGGAGCGGTCTGCTGGGTGGCGAGTTTGAGGAAATGTTGCGCTGTATTCGCTGCGGTGCCTGTATGAACCATTGTCCCGTCTACCAAAAAATAGGCGGACATGCCTATGGCTGGGTTTACCCGGGGCCCATGGGCTCGGTGCTCACCCCCAGCTATGTGGGGCTCGACAATGCACCAGACTTGCCGCAGGCTGCCACGTTGTGTGGCGAGTGCCACGTGGTGTGTCCCGTCAAAATTCCTCTGCCCGAACTGCTTCGCAAGCTGCGAGAGCAGCAGGTGGAGCGGGGCTTGCGCCCCTGGAAAGAGCGCGTTGGGCTCACGCTGTGGGCCTGGGTGGCGAAGTATCCGGCGGTGTATCGCTTGGCGACACGTTTGGGTGTTGCTGTGCTGGCTTGGATGGGCAAGCGCACAGGCAGCATTCAGACCCTGCCATTGGCATCGGGTTGGACCAAAGGGCGGAATTTCCCAGCGCCCGATGGGCAAACCTTTCACGCCCTGTACAAGGCCCGCAAGCGCTGATCAGCGTTTTTGAACAACGCCTTTGCAATTGGCAGCAATGGTGGCCGCACACTCGGTCACCAGTTCTGGGCCTTGGTAAATCAAGCCGGTATAAATTTGCACCAGCTTTGCACCCGCCCGAATTTTTTCCACCGCATGCACGCCGTTGGAGATGCCGCCCACACCAATGATGGGTATGGCCTCGCCCAAGCTGGCATACAGGCGCTTGATGACCATGGTGGATTTTTCCAGCACAGGTGTGCCGCTCAGTCCACCTTGTTCATTGCCGTGGGGCAGGTGAGCCACTGCAGTTTTGTCGATGGTGGTGTTGGTGGCAATCACGCCATCAAACCGATAATGCGTTAAGCGCTGGGCGATTGCGTCAATTTGTTCTTCATCCAAATCAGGCGCAATCTTCAAAGCCATGGGTTTGTATTGTCCGTGTTCCTCAGCCAACTGCAGCTGGCGTGCCTTGAGCGTGGCCAGCAATTGGTCCAAGCTGTCACCGCCTTGCAAGTCACGCAGATTTTTGGTGTTGGGCGAGGAAATATTCACTGTGATGTAGGTGGCGTACGGGTACACGGCCTCCAGGGCGCGCAAGTAGTCGCTGGCAGCATCTTCAACTGGTGTCACTGCATTTTTGCCGATATTGATGCCCAACACACCGGGGTATCGGCTCCGTTTCACATTCGCAATCAGGTTGTCCACGCCCTGGTTATTGAACCCCATGCGGTTAATGATGGCATGGGCTTTGGGTAGGCGAAACAGCCGTGGTTGAGGATTGCCGGGCTGGGGCTTGGGTGTGACCGTACCCACCTCAAGAAAACCAAAACCCATCTGGCCCAGTTCATTGATGTAGGCAGCATCTTTGTCCAAACCTGCAGCCAGACCCACCCGATTGGGAAACTCAATGCCCATGACGTTAACAGGATCGGCCACAGCCGATGGCATGAGCATGTTCAGCAAACCCGCCTGGTTGGCGAGTTTTAGTGATCCGAATGTGAGGTGATGCGCCCGTTCAGGGTCAAATTGAAACAGCAACGGACGAACCAGTGAAAAAGGCAGCATGGTGAGTAGATTGAAGGATCAAGCAATGCCGCCATTGTAATGGCGTTTGGTTCGGCTGTTCAGCGCGAAAGGTCGGGCTGTGTCAGTGGCGTCCAGCGGCCATCCTGCAGTATTTCGGCTGCTTTGAAATTGGCTTTGTAGGCCATTTTCTGACTTTCCTCAATCCAGTAGCCCAGGTACACGTAGGGCAGTGCCAAATCACGGCTCTGCTCGATTTGCCACAACACCCCATACACGCCCAGCCCGGCCTTTTCGTCTGGGTCGAAGAAGGTGTACACGGAGGACAATCCGTCGGTGAGGATGTCGATGATGGACACCATTTTCAGTTCGCCGGTCGGGTTGCGAAACTCCACCAGTCTTGAATTGACCCGTGTTTGCAACAGGAACTGCGAATACTGTTCACGGCTGTCTTCATCCATGCCGCCACCTTGGTGGCGTTCGGATTGGTATCGCAAATACAGCGCATAGTGTTCGGCATTGAAGTGCAGGCGCTGAACGCTGGGACGAAGTAATGAAAATGTTTTCAGCGCGCGTTTTTGGCTTCGGTTGGTATCAAAGTGTTGAACATTGATCCGCAACGGCGTGCAGCTTTTGCAGCCATCGCAGTGGGGTTTGTAGGTGAACAATCCACTGCGGCGAAAGCCGACACGAACCAGTTCGCTGTATACATCTGCATTGATAAGGTGGCTAGGTGTGGCCACCTGGGACCTGGCTAGCCGATGTTCCAGATAGCTGCAAGGGTAGGGCGCAGTGGAATAAAACTGCAAGGTCGAAAACGGTAATTCTTTAGGTCGGGTCATTCGTCCACGCGAGTGTGCAGGGTTCCCAATTCAAGGCCGACATGGAAATGGAATGCGCCATTTCTTCTTCAAACACCTTCCGCTCCAACAGCCGTGCACCCAATGACAGGAGGTGATGAGTGGCCTGTTGGCAGTCAATTATGCGCACATTCTGTCGTTTTAGCCAAGATACAAAATATGCAAAAGCCACCTTTGATGCATCCGTTTCCCTGGCAAACATGCTTTCACCGAACACCATTCTGCCAAATGCGACGCAATACAGTCCACCCACCAAGGCGCCGTTATGCCAGTGCTCAATGCTGTGTGCATGGCCCAGCCGGTGCAGGTCCAGATAGGCTTGAATGATATGTTCGGTGATCCAGGTTCCTTGTTGTCCCGCGCGAGGGTGCCCTGCGCAGGCTCGTATGGTGGCTTCGAACGCATGGTTGAGTCTAATTTCACGGGACGGATCAGCCGCTTGCTTTCGTATTGCTTTGAGCAGGGAGCGGTGGAGCTTGAACTCTTCCACGTACAAAACGGCCCTTGGGTTGGTGGACCACCACAGCACGGGTTCACCGGGTGAGTACCATGGGAATATACCGCGTGGATAGCTTTGCAGCAGCCAGTCCACCGTCAAGTGGTCGCTGGCTGCAAGCAGGCCTGCAGGCTCTAAAAGGGCCTGCCCAGTGGTCGGAAAGTCTTTTGGCGAGTCAAGCCAGGGCAGGGTGATGGAGGCCATGCGATTTGAGAGTGGTGATACCCGACAGTCAGGCTTTGAACGAATCCAGGGGCCAGTCCGTGTGGTCATACACATCGCCGGTGTGCAAGGTGAACTGGCCTTGTCGCCGGTCTTCAAAAAACAGCGTCAATGTTTTTGACACGGTTTTAAAGGCCAGTTCATCCCAGGGAATTTCTTCTTCAGCAAACAGTTTGACGTCCAGGCTTTCCACGCCCGCCGAAAATTCTGGAGCGTCCATCTGCGCTCTGAAAAACAGATGGACCTGCTCGGCACGAATCACGTCAAACATGGTGAACAGTGGCCCAAGTGTCGCTTTGGCACCGGCTTCTTCCCAGGTCTCGCGCAACGCGCCTGCATGGGTGGTTTCATTCAGTTCCATAAAACCAGCGGGCAGTGTCCAGAAGCCGTACCGGGGTTCAATGGCCCGCTTGCACAGCAAGACCTTATTGCCAAAGGTCGGGATGGTGCCGACGACGATTTTTGGGTTGACGTAGTGAATTGCACCGCAGGACGGACAGCAGGCCCGTTCCCGATTGTCGCCTTCCGGGACTTGATACAGTAGGGGGCTTGCGCAGCCGCTGCAAAATTTCATGACGCTGATACTTTTGATGAAAAACCCCTTGCAGTGTAACTGACAAATGGGTATAGTTCGGCCTGCTCCGTTTGCTGAGGCAATTCTGGTCTAAACCGAACAACGATGCGGTTTTTCGCCAACTGTTCAGTCAACAAAAACTTGAACAAAGTGTTGACGAAAACAAAAAACTGCTTCATAATTTCGGTCTTCGCTAGGGGGTATAGCTCAGCTGGGAGAGCGCTTGCATGGCATGCAAGAGGTCAGCGGTTCGATCCCGCTTACCTCCACCAAGCGACCAAAGTTTTAGGTCCCCATCGTCTAGAGGCCTAGGACACCGCCCTTTCACGGCGGTAACAGGGGTTCGAATCCCCTTGGGGATGCCAAATACGGCACAACGCCACCTCGATCTAAGATCAGGTGGCGTTTTTGTTTTCCAGGTGCGCTCCAGCCCCTTCAAGGCTAAACTTCCTCAACAAAGTAACTCCATCGATTGCCATGCAAGGTCCATTGATTACACCGGCAGACCTCGACATCCTTCTTCAAATGCGTGACCGGTGTGTGATTTTTGACTGCCGCTTCGAGTTGATGAACCCCAGTGCCGGTCGGCGGGCCTACGCAGCGGGCCATATTCCTGGAGCACATTACCTGAGCCTGGATGATGATCTGTCAGACCATACCCGCCCATTGGCAGGGCGTCACCCCTTACCGACAGCCCATTCATTTGAGCAACTCATGCGACAGCATGGGGTGGATGCTCAAACTCGTCTTGTTGCCTATGACCAAGGTGACCATGCCATGGCTGCGCGATTTTGGTGGTTGGCCCGCTACTTTGGTCATCAGTCCGTACAGGTGCTGAACGGTGGAATTGCCCAGTGGCAGGCGCAGGGTTTTGACCTGGTGTGCGACCCTTCCGAACTCCCGGTGCAACTGGGGCGCTTTAATGCATGTGAGCAGCCAAGGCTGCGAGTGGCCTATGCGGACTTGATTCAACAGCAGGCACTCACGGTCTTGGTGGATGCCAGGGATAAAGCCCGGTATACCGGCGAGGTAGAGCCCATCGACCCTGTGGCAGGCCACATACCCGGTGCCATCAACATGCCGTGGAAGCTTAACTTGAACACGGACGGATGGTTCAAGACTCCCGAGCAACTGCTGCAGGTGTGGGAGCCGGTGATGCCAGATCTTGATCGAGCCGTGGTGTATTGTGGTTCCGGTGTAACGGCCTGTGTCAACCTGCTGGCACTGGCCTGTTTGGGTCATGGTGATATCCCACTGTTTCCGGGCAGTTGGAGTGAATGGTGTCAACGCAACGGTCCTGTCGAAACGTCGATGTGATCCAAGCGAGCCCAATAAAAAAGCAGCCCGAAGGCTGCTTTTGAAAAACGAAACCGGCTGCTGTAATGGCTCAGAATCGCTCGGTAATACCAATGCCAAAGTAGTTCACGTCCAATTGAACAGTGCCTTTGAAGTCGCCGCCGCGCACTTCTGGCGGCGTGATCTGGTTGTTGTTACCAACTGGGGCAGCAGCAAACTTGACCTTCTGGTAAGCCATGTGCAAGGCGGTGTCTCGGCTGATATCGAGCTGGGCACCGATGCTGTAATACTTGCGATCGCTGTCTGGCAGAATCGTAATGCGGTACTGATCGTCCACAACACTATTTTCCGTGGCAAAACCAGTCTTCAGGGTGAGTCGTCGATACAGTTTGTAGTTCAGGCCCATCCGATAGGATTGGGCAGGCTTGAAGTTTTGAGGCACATCTTCTAGCAGGCGGCCATTGCTTTCGCGTACATACCGCAGTTGTGTCACCGAGAAGTCCTGGCGTGTGTATGTGGCCATCAAATCCAGTTTGGGTGTTGCGTGGTGAAACACGCTCAAGCGCAATTCGTCAGGCAGCGTGATGTCCTGCTTGATGCGTTGATAGGGCGCCAAGTCACCGGCGGAGGTGGACAGATCGAGCCCAGCCAAGCCAGATGCCGCGCCCACGAAAATATTGGGATTGGCCAGGTTGTTGCGGAATTGCGTTTGTGCCGCAGTTTCGTTGATGCTGAATACGCCGCGGTTGCTCTCGAACTTGGTTTTGGGTCGATAGGAGAAGCCGACACGCGTATTTTCAGAAGGCTCCCACAGTGCACCCACTTGGGCATTGAACGCCCAACCGAACATGCGCAGCTTGGCGTCGCCTTCCTCGGTCGGTGTTTGCAGCAGCGCGTTGGCCGGCCCAGACAGCGCACCAGCGTTGTTCTGATCCAGCAGGCTTTGTACCGCCTCGCGATAATTCAGTTTCAGCTTGATGGATTGAAAGTATCGTTCATACGATCCGTTAACGCCCAGGGACAGAGTGGGGCTCACCTTGTGACCCACGCCGAGGTTGAGTCGGATTACCTTAAAATCGATGTCACGGCCTTGGTTGCGACCAGGGAAATTGGCGTCGTAATGTACAAGCAAACCATGCGAACCCGACGCGCTGAAACCCATCACGGTTTTCTCACTCAGTGGAATGGCCACGTACAAATTGGGGGCCAGCACGGAGGCATCGTAGCCGTCATTTCGATCAAACACTTGGCCATTTTGGCCTTGCGGTGCACCGGTGGAGGCACCGTCGTTGTTTTGGTTGGAGGTGTAGGGGCTGTCCACAGTAATGAAAGCTGCACCCTGCGTCAGCTCGGCCCGCTTGAATCGCGTTAAAGCAGCCGGGTTGGCAAAAATGACGGATGCATCGCCGCCTTCGGCCGCCTGGCCAGCCTGGGCATTGCCCATGGCGCTGATGCTGGTTACATCGAAAGCCGTTCCGCCCGCTGTGGCAGTGGTGGTCATGAAGGCCAGTGACACACCGGTCACCAAGGTGCGAATGGTAAAGCAGGGCGTGGCGCGCCAGCCAGTTGAATGCATGCTGTGTTGTCTCCAGATGTCGGCTAGATGCGGTTTTTCTCACCTGCTGATGGAATGCAGGGGGCCGCTGTAGGTAAGCCGAAGTGTATCATCAATAGTGGTGAATGTTACCTACTGGTAATGTGCCAACCGCCGAATTATTCGCTTTGCGTAGTCAATGAGCCTCCATGTCGACCGGCACCATCCCGAAAGGCCAGGGCACCTTGCACGGTCTCCCCGGATTGCAGCGTATTCAAACCAAATTCGAATTCCTCGGCCAAGGCCGTTTGCTCGCCAAAAGCCCATTGATTGAGCACGCTCTGGCGATCATTGCGCATGCAGGTCTGTGGATGGTCACACAGTTGTTTGGCAAGTTCTGTGGCCGCACCGACTGCTGCACCCTGCTCAACAAGGCGGTTAACCAAGCCCCAGGCATGCGCTTCTTCGGCCATCACAGGCCTGCCCGTCAGAATCATGTCCATGGCGCGGCTCTGCCCAATCAATCGGGGCAGGCGAACAGTGCCACCGTCAATCAATGGCACACCGAACCGCCGGCAGAACACGCCGAATACCGCACTGTTGTCGGCCACACGCAAGTCACACCAGGCCGCCAGTTCCAGTCCTCCTGCAACGCAGTATCCGCTCACCGCAGCAATCACTGGCTTGCCAAGCTGCAGTCGACTGATGCCCATGGGCCCGGCTCCGTGCCGCTCAAGACGATTGACGCGTTCCGGATTGCCCGAAGCCACGGCTGACAAATCAGCGCCTGCGCAGAAATGCCCTCCTGTTCCGGTCAGTATGGCCACTTTGGCAGTGGGGTCGCTGTCGAATGTATTGAATGCCAACTCCAAGGCATCTGCCGTGGGGCGGTCTACACAATTTCGCACCTCGGGTCGCTGAATTGAAATCAGCCAGATTTGGCCTTGATGTAGTATTTCATTGTGAACGGGTTCTTTGCCCTGGTTTGTCATGATGCAGCCCTTGAGTTTGAATGATTGTTTGACCACACGGCACAGCATACAACGAGTGTGCTCTGCGAAATTGCCCTTGCGTTTGGTCAATACACATTCTGGTCTACAGCTGGAATGGGCCGGCATTGCACGCGTTCGTCTAATGGAAAGCTTGCCAGTCTGTTTAAATCTTGAGCAGGCCCATCGCTTGCTTTTGGGTCTTCAGTCTTCCCCATGGAAAGCACCGCCCAGTTATCCCAAACGCCGTATTTGGGCCGAACAGGCGGTTGATTTGCCGCTTGCCCAAATGACGCTGACTGACTTTCAGCGGGCATGGTTCAAAGCTGTTCGCGAGCGCTATGGTAAATCCACGGTCTCGTTGCTGTTGAGGATCCGCCCGCGGGGTGCAACCTTGCTTGATTTGCTTCGGGTTCGGGCTCATCGAATGATCCTGTCCCGGCGACTGTCGGAGGCTCCGGTGTTGGCACCCCTGCTGGCGCAGGACCCCGGCATGTGGCCCTCGCTTGACAACTGGAAACTGGTCAAATCCCGCCTGATGTCCATGGGGCTGAGTGCCCCGGCCTGGCGATGGTTGTGTCACCAGTCGCGAGCCTACGTGGCGCGCTTTGCCTGGAATGAATTGGGTCATCTGGCCTGGGTCAATCTGCATTCTGCCGTGGGGCGTCGAATTCCGGTGTGCTGGGTGGATGCTCAAACCGGCGCACTCCGGGGTTTCGGTGGCTTGCAAACTTGGCTGCGTCGAAATCCGGAGGCATTCAATACTCCACAGGCACTGAATTTGCTGCGCGCGTTGCGATTGGCCTTGGAACGCCGAAATGAATGCCCAGACCGCGGACTTCAGCGAGAGGTCGAGCAGGAAGAATTCCCGCTGATTGCCGACTGGTTGCTGGCCAATCCAGTCTTGGCAAGGCTTGGCGGCCAGAGCATCACCAGGGATTGGACTTATGACACGCTGATGGCCCGGCAATCCCATTGGCACCTGCTCGAACGGCAAATAGACAGTGCACGCGTGAATGTATTTTGGCCGGAAGTGCTGGGCATGGGCGAACTGTCCGATGGTGTGTCTTATGTGGAACTCACCTCGCTCAATGCATTGCTGCTGGAGGCAAAGAAAATGCACCATTGTGTGCCGTCGTACATTGATCGGTGCATGGCTGGGGATGTGTGTTTGTTTCACCTCCACCGTAAAGGCGGCTTGGCAGAGCGGGCCACATTGGAACTGCGCAGAATCGGCCTTGGTCGTTGGCAGGTCAGCCAACTCAAAGGGCCTTGCAACGCTGCTGTTGGCGACGCGCTGTGGGCTGCAGCCCGCATGTTGGCACTGAAAGCCAGTCGCCCTGGGCCCTACGGGCTGTCGATGTGTTAATTCTGCGTTGAAGTAGTTCAGGCGGCTTTGGCCAGTGTGCTCCCGCTGTCCGATGGTGTGCCAGTGGCTCGCTGTGCCTCCTCCATCAGGGTTTGCTGTTCTGGTGTCATCGCTTCAAACGCGTGACAGTGCCGGCTTTCCCAAATCCACTGAGCGTAAACCTCGGCCAATACGGCCGCTTCTTTGCACAGCGTCATACTGTCGCGTGGCGCTGGGTTTTTTGAACGCCACCAGTTAATGGCGTTTTCAAGCTCGGTGATGGTAATGACGCTCGTTCTGCGGTCATTTGTTGATTGGCTGGCCATTGAATTCACCTGAATTGAATCACTCGGGTTGTTCAGTGTACCAAAAAGCTGTGAATATATACAGTATATTTTGTGACCGATCTTGCGGCTTTGATCTATCAAACGCATGGGGTGTATTGGCGTGACCGGTTTAGGCGTGGGTAAAAATGGGTTCAAGAAAACGCGCGATGGCCACAATTTCGTCGCCGCAGACCGAGTGTGCCATTGGGTAGGTTTGCCAGGTCACGTTGTAACCCCTGTCTGTCAGCAGTTGCGCTGCACGCTGGCCTCGTTCAATCACCACCACATCGTCATGCTCGCCATGCGCTGCAAACACAGGCGTGCTTTGGTTGGCCGGGTTGCGTTCAACATCCAGGGTTTGTTCGCAAGGCAGGTACGTGGACAACGCAACAATGCCGCCCAGTGCGACTTCACTGCGCAGTCCAGTTTGGTAGGCGATGGCACCACCTTGAGAAAAGCCGGCCAGTACAATTCGTTCAGAAGACAGCCCGGCTGCACATTGTTCAGCAATCAATTCATCCACCCAGCCTTGGCTTTGACGCACACCCTGCTCATCTTCCTGCCGCTGAAGGTCCACATTTCGAATGTCGTACCAGGCACGCATCATGTATCCACCATTGATGGACACGGGAATCTCCGGTGCATGCGGGAAGATGAATCGGGTGGCAGGTAAACCGAGTTGTTCAAGTTCCTTGACGATGGGTACAAAGTCGTAACCATCGGCGCCCAAGCCGTGCAGCCAAATCACACACTGTTTGGGGGCCGGGCCGGTCTCCACCCGTACGCTATGCAGTGGTCTGTTCATGTACTGTCCTGTGTTACTGGGCTCGGTTTATTTCGGGCGAATGGCCGATTTGGGTCGGAAAGCTTTGACCACAGAGTCCCGGGTTTCCATGTAGGGTCCGCCGATCAGGTCAATGCAATAGGGCACTGCAGCGAAAATTCCCTTCACAATGGACTTTCCGTGCTCATCTTTCAAGCCCTCCAGCGTTTCTGCAATGGCTTTCGGCTGCCCCGGCAAGTTGATGATCAGGCTGTTGCTGCGAATCACCGCCACCTGTCGAGACAGTATGGCGGTGGGCACAAAATGAAGGCTGATCTGGCGCATTTGTTCGCCAAAGCCCGGCATTTCCCTGTGTGCAATGGCCAAGGTGGCTTCTGGCGTCACGTCCCTTTTCGCCGGCCCGGTACCACCGGTGGTGCAGATCAATGCACACTGGTCATCGTCAGCGAGTTTGATCAGCGCGCTTTCAATGTCGGCCTGCTCATCGGGTATCAGTACTTCGACAAATTCAAGCGTATTTTCCAAGGCCTTGCTCAGCCATTCGCGCAGGCTCGGTATGCCCTGGTCTTGATATACCCCTTGAGATGCACGGTCACTGATTGAAACCAAACCGATTTTGACAGTGTCCAGGGTCATTCTTCGTCCTCCATCTCGGCGTCCAGTGAAGCGTCACCCCCCAAGGCTTCCGTGATCATTTTGTAAATGGCCTGAAATAGCTGCCGGTAATTTTTGGGCGGTTTGTTGTTGGCCCGCTCCAGTGCCGCTTGGCGAATCATGGTGTTCAAGTTCAGCTGTGCAGCCTGTGGATACGCTTTGATCAAATCGGCGAGCAGAGCGGGCTCCTGGATCAATCGGTCGCGCCACTGCTCTGCAGCATGCAGATTCAACACCTTCAGTTTTTGCTCAACCGATTCACCATTCACCCAGGCTTGAATGTCGTCGTGATCCTCCTGTCGCATCAGCTTTCCGATGAACTGGAGTTGGCGCTTTTTGGCACCAAAACTGCGGCATTTGTGAAATTCGGCGATGGCTTCCAAGAGCCGCTCGCCAACAGGCGCCTTTTTGACTTTTTCAAACGGCAGTTCGCACAAGGTTTTACCCAGGTCCTGCAATGCCAGCATTTCCCGCTTCACAGCGGATTTGCTGGGGCGATCATCGTCGTCAAACGTGTCGTCATGGTCGTTTTGATGTTTCATGGGCTGTATATTAGCCATTTTTGGCAGCATTGTTTGCGAGAACCCATGGCCTTCAGCTTTAAAACCGAGACTTTTCAGGAATTGACCGAGTACGCACTCCAGAAGGCGAAAAGCCTAGGAGCCACCGATTGTGCAGTCGACATCAGTGAAGGCGTTGGCCAGTCTGTCAGCGTGCGCATGGGCAAAGTAGAAACCATTGAGCACACCCGCGACAAAAGCTTTGGAGTCAGTTTGTTTGTTGGAAAGAAGCGGGGTAATGCATCGTCTTCTGATTTTTCAAAGCCAGCCATCGATGCAACCATCCAGGCAGCGCTAGACATTGCCAAATACACGGCGGCAGATCGTTTTGCAGGCCTTCCCGAGGTTGAGGAATTGTCTCGCCGGCACCGGGATCTTGAGCTTTATTACCCTTGGAAAATTTCCACTGCCAAGGCTGTTGAAAAAGCGCTGGCGATGGAACAAGCGGCGTTCGATGTGTCCCCCAAAATTCGGAATTCCGACGGTGCCAATGTGTCGGTGGAAACAGGTCACTTTTGGGCAGCCAACAGCCGTGGGTTCAAAGGGGGGTATCCTTATTCACGCCATTCACTGTCGGTGTCACCCATCGCCCAGGCGGGCCGTTCAAAAGACAGTCCCATGCAGCGGGATTTCTGGTATTCCTCGGAACGCAATCCAAAGAATCTCGAAAAACCAAAGTCAATCGGCACCATTGCTGCATCCAGGGCGATTGCCCGTTTGGGTTCCAAGCCGCTGACCACTCGCAAATGTCCTGTCATTTTTGAAGCGCCAATTGCATCCAGCCTGATCAGCCATTTTGTGGGCGCCGTGTCGGGCTCATCGCTGTATCGGAAAACCAGCTTTTTATTGAACAGCTTGGGTAAACCCGTTTGGGCACCTCACATCACCCTGAAAGAGGATCCCTTTATTCCGGGGGCACATGGCAGTTCGCCGTTTGATGAAGAAGGGGTCAAGGTAAAACCCCGAACCGTGGTGAAAAAAGGTGTGGTCGAAGGCTATTTTTTGTCCACGTATTCGGCCCGAAAGTTGAAAATGCAATCCACGGGCAATGCCGGTGGCACGCACAACCTGATTCTGAGTTCGTCTCGCACAACGCAGGGTGGTTTGCAGGCGCTGCTCAAACAAATGGGCACAGGGCTCTTGGTCACTGAACTCATGGGGCAGGGGGTCAATGGTGTAACCGGCGATTATTCACGAGGTGTATTTGGTTATTGGGTTGAAAACGGCGTGATCGTTCACCCGGTGGAGGAAGTGACCATCGCAGGTAATCTCAAAGACATGTTGGCCAATGTGGTGGCGATCGCTGACGATGCGCAATGGCGGGGTAGCAAACACAACGGCAGTATCCTCATTGAGTCCATGACGGTTGCCGGTAACTGACTGCGGGAGTAATGGCCATGAAACGCAGAGATTTCTTGTCGTCCGCAGTGGGTGCGGGGGCAGCAGGCAGTGCGTGGATTTCCGGGACAGCGGTTGCCGCATCAACGCCCATGGTGAAGTGGCGCTTGGCATCCAGTTTCCCCAAGAGTCTGGATGCCATCTGGAATGCAGCACCGCAATTGGCGCAGCGTGTCGCCCAATTGACGGATGGGAAGTTCGATATCCGCCCGTTTGCGGCGGGTGAAATCGTTCCGGGCCTGCAAGTGGCCGATGCTGTTCAAAATGCCACGGTCGAAGTTGGGCACACAGCCGGTTATTACTATGTCGGCAAGGATGCGGCGTTTGCATTCGATACAACACTGCCGTTCGGCCTGACCTCACGTCAACAAAATGCCTGGATTTACAGTGGTGGCGGACTACAGTTGATGCGTGAATTTTTCAAGACCTACAACATGACCAGTTTCCCAGGGGGCAATACAGGCACTCAAATGGGGGGGTGGTGGCGCAAGGAACTGAAATCCCTGGCGGATCTGAAGGGTCTGAAAGTGCGCATACCAGGTTTTGGCGGGAAAATCATGGCGGCACTGGGGGCCGTTCCACAGACCATCGCTGGGGGCGATATTTACCCCTCACTGGAAAAAGGCACGATTGACGCTGCAGAGTGGGTCGGGCCGTACGATGACGAGAAGTTGGGTTTTCAAAAGGTGGCCAAATTCTATTACTACCCAGGTTTTTGGGAACCCAGCGCCATGCTCAGTTTTTATGTGAATTTGGACGCTTGGAACAAGTTGCCAAAATCTTATCAAGTCGCATTCGAATTGGCGGCAGCGGAAGTGAATCTGACCATGCAAGCAGCCTACGACGCTAAAAATCCTGCGGCACTCGGACGGCTACTGAAATCGGGCGCACAACTGCGGATTTTCCCCAGAGATCTTCTGGATGCTGCGTACCTGGAGGCTGAAAAGCTGTACGCCGAGGAATGCAAATCCAACCCGCGATTCCGGAAAATATTTGAATCATGGAATAGATTTCGCAGTGACCAGACCAACTGGTTTAGGGTTGCTGAAAATGCCATGGCCACCTACATACCCAGAACGAAGTAACTTTTTGACCCAGATACATAACGCACGTTATAAAAGGCGGCTTTACAGGCCGCCTTTTTTTTATTCCCTGTTTGGAACCAAAGGCTACCCCTTAGTCACCCAACGCAGTGTCGCCCCAACCGGGGTTGTTTGACCTTCTGATGCCTGTCGTAATGATCCCAAGCCCGGTGGAACATCGGGCCATACATTCATGAACGGCATTTGACTTGTAGGGACTGCTCCATGTCAGCTTCTAATCAGCTTCGTGTATTCATCATTGATGATCACCCCATCATCGCCATGGCTTTGCGTGACATCATGAATGCGCGCTATTCCGACCTTGAAGTGAAATTGTTCAGCCGGATTGGCCCGGCGCTGGAACACAGCCGATTTGAGCAACCTGACCTGGTGTTGCTGGACCTTGGTTTGCCAGACATGTCACCAGAGAAAGTTCTGGAAACCGCGTTGGAGACTTTTGATTACAGCCGGACGTTGGTGATTTCTGGCAATGAGGACATTCTGGGCGACATGGCTGACCAATACCCGGAAACCGAATTTGTTTCAAAAGGCATTTCGCAAGACCGTGTGTTGAGTGTTCTGGACAGTATGGTCTTGAAGTTGCGCCGAAACAATTGGACCGAGCACATCAGCCCCAAAAGCCAGCCCAGCAATGGCTTCACGATTGGCCAGCGCATGGCTCGAATCACCGAGCGACAGGTATCGGTCCTGTATCGAATCGCCAAAGGTGAATCCAACCACGAGATTGCACAAAACCTCGGATTGTCTCCCGAAACCGTGAAGACCCATGTGCGAAGCATCTTGGCCCGCCTGAACGCACGCAATCGCCTGGAGGCAGCCATGTTGTACCGTGCGTGGCAGGAACAAAAATCCGACGAGGTGTATTCGGATTGAGAAGCGCACCCAGCATGGCCCGACTTCTGAAAATCAGCGCCTGGATTCAACAAAACCACGACAGTTGTCTGCTGGTGGCCTGGTGCATGTTTCCCCTTAGCCTGGCTTGCACCAGTTTCGAGTTGGCTGCGCGCATGCAATTGGTGGCCTTGGCGGGTATTTCAGGGGCTTTGCTGTATGCAAAGCTGCTTCGAAAACGTGCACTTCGGGTACCCAGCACCGAGAAGTTGTGGTTGCTCGTCTTTTCCTCCTGTATTTCCGGTGTGGTGTTGTCCATGGCATGGCGACAGTGGTCTTTCACCGTGCTTTGCTGGGTGCTGCCACTGGTCATTTGGGCGGTTGGTATGGAGCGTCGTCGTCGGTACCAAATCGCGCGTCAACGTATTCAACACCGGAGGGATCAACAAGCCCGCTGGCGAGAATCGAAAAAAGCGGTGTTGACTGAATGGAAGGCACGGCTGCGTTGGATTGCAGGTGTGCAGCATGACATGCGTCAGCCATTGCATGCGTTGGGTTTGCTGGTTGGGCATCCGGCGCTGGAGTCCCAATTCGCCAAGGGACCAGCCCGACAGGTGGTTAAACAAATGATGAGCTGTCAGCGTTGGTTGCACGAACTGGCTGAAAACATGCTGGAGGCCACTCGACTGGAGTTGGGTGAGCAGCGAGAGAAAAAAATTGAATCAGTGTCCAGCGGGGAGTTGTGCCATTCGATCGAAACCTGGATTTCCCAGTTGGCTGAAAGCAAAGGCTTGCGTTTTTCTGTTCAAGTTCAAGAATTGATGATTTACACCGATGTGCGTCGATTGAAACGAGTGCTGGGAAATTTGGTGTTCAATGCAGTTGAACACACCCACGAAGGGCAGGTAGAACTTCAATATCAGCGGCGAGGGGGTGTTCACCAGTTTTTGGTCATCGACACTGGTCCAGGGTTTGATGAGCGTAGTCTCTTGGGCGTATCGCACGAACGTTCCAGTTTCGGATCGGATTTACCCAAAACTGGCATCGGCCTCTATGTGGTGCGCAAATTGTGTGAGGAGATGAATTGGAATTTGTCAGTCAGCCGACGATTTGAACAGGGGACTGTGTTCGAACTGGAATTGGCGGACAGACTGCCGCCCAAGCAGGAGAGGCCGGATGGTCACTCGCTGAATTTGGGTACAAATTGTGGTTGTCCATCCCAGTAGTTGGTGTCTGGCACATCGACCTGCAGGGGGGCGTTGTCTGTTGGCTTTTCGGCCTGATCACCCACCAAGCTTGGGAATACGTAAATAAGGGTCACCATCAGCAATTGAAGTGCAATAAATGGAATGATGCCTTGGTAAATATCGATCGATCGGATGGACTTTGGCGCAACTGATTTCAAATAAAACAGGGAAAATCCGAACGGCGGGGTCAGGAAAGAGGTTTGAAGATTCATGGCAACCATGACACCAAACCACACAAGGTCGATGTCTAGCTTGGCTGCAATCGGTACCAGCAGTGGCAACACGATGAAAACGATTTCAAAGAAATCCAGAAAGCAACCCAGAACAAACACCAGCAGGTTGACCGCCAGAAGAAAGCCAACTTTGCCACCGGGCAGATTGCCCATCAAGTGCTCCAGCCAGAGGTCGCCTTCAATGGCCCGAAACGACAAGCCAAATACGGTTGAGCCGATTAGCACAAACATCACGAAGCAGGACAGCTTGGTGGTTGAATCGAGGGCTTGTTTCAGTAATGTTTTGTTTAATCGACCCTTGGCGGCTGTTAATCCCGTTGCACCCACAGCACCCATGGCACCACCTTCGGTGGGCGTTGCCAGACCAATATAAATACTGCCCAAGACCAAAAAAATCAGCACCAGTGGTGGCAGCAGCACAAATACCAACGCAGACAGCAGATGTCGCCCCTGTCGGGCGCTGGTCGAAAAGTGGGTGTTGGTTGGCAGGGCGGGCAGGGCGTCTTTGTTGATCAGGGCGATCAAGGCGATATATGCCATGAATAGGCCCACCAGCAGTAGTCCTGGCAGCAGTGCGCCACTGTACATCGCGCCGACCGAGACCCCAAGCTGGTCAGCCAGCACAATCAGGACAAGCGATGGCGGAATGATTTGAGCCAGAGTGCCCGCAGCAGCAATGGTTCCTGTGGCTATCCGTGGGTTGTAACCGTATTTCAGCATCACTGGCAGCGAGATCAGCGCCATGGAAATGACTGAAGCTGCGACCACGCCCGTGGTGGCAGCCAGCAAGGCACCGACCAGAATCACCGCAAAGGCAAGCCCCCCTCGGACACGGCCAAACAACTGGCCCACGGTTTCCAGCAGCTCTTCGGCCATGCCGCTGCGTTCCAGCATGAGCCCCATGAAAGTGAAAAATGGGATGGCCAGCAGCGTATCATTGCTCATGATGCCGAACATTCGGTCTGGCAGGGCCCGCAGCAAGGCTGGGTTCATGAGGCCCTGTTCAATGGCGATGTATCCAAACAGCAAACCGTTGGCTGCAAGTGCAAAAGCCACTGGAAAGCCAGACAACATGAACACCAGCAAGGTGCCAAACATTAGAACCGGTAACCAGTCAGTGGGGATTGCCATGTTCAGTTAGCGTTCCTGTTGGCTGGTTTGGCTGAGGGCGTTCAGGGTGGACTGAACCTCCGCCTCGTTTGCGTTGTATTGAGTACCCATGGCCGGGAGGTACCCGGTCAACATGGCTGCTTTCTTAATCAGCTCGGCGAGCACTTGCAGCCCCAATAGCGAAAAGCCCGCAGGAATCAACAATTTTGCAGGCCAGCGCGGTAAACCACCCGCGTCAGCGGACATTTCTCGAATCCGAAGGGATTCCGCCGCAAATTCCCAGCCGTACATCACCATGAATCCGACCAAGGGGAGCATGAACAACACATAACCCAGGACGTCAATCCACAGTTGGGTTCGAATTGAAAAGCGCTGAGACAGCACATCAATGCGAACGTGCGCATTGTCGGCCAATGTATAGGCTGCTCCGAGTAAAAATACAGCACCAAACAGGTACCACTGGATTTCCAGTAAACCGTTTGAGCTGACGTTGAATACTTTTCGAACCACGGCATTGTAGGCACACACCAGTGTGGTGATCAGAACCAGCCACGCAAGCCAGCTGCCCAAACGTTTGCTGATTCGGTCAATGCATGCTGAAAACGCAAGGAGCTGTTGCATGGTGTTGGCGCAGTCTGGTTTACAAGCTCATAGCTTGAGCCGCAGTCGTGTGGCAGCAACTGCTTGCTTCACCTGCTCAGGCGCTGTGCCGCCGATGTGGTTGCGAGCCTTGAGTGAACCTTCCAAAGTCAGAACACCGAGTAGCTCAGGATTGACCAGCTCGTCGCCATAGCCAAGCTCACCCAGGTGAAGTGCTTCTTGCAATTGCTCCACGGTCAATTGCTCTAGCCCCAATCCGTGTTCGTCGCAATACCGGACTGCGCGGGCCACCGCTTCATGGGCGTCTCGAAACGGCATGCCTTTTTTCACCAGTGCATCGGCCAAATCGGTTGCAGTTGCATAGCCCTCCAGGGTTGCCCGGCGCATGTTATCGGGCTTCACTCGCACTCCGTCGATCATTTCCGCGAAAATGGTGAGTGTGTCTACCACCGTGTCGACAGTGTCGAACAGTGGTTCTTTGTCTTCCTGATTGTCTTTGTTGTAGGCCAGGGGCTGACCTTTCATCAGGGTCAGCAAACCCGACAGGTGGCCATACACACGGCCTGTTTTGCCACGAGCCAGCTCCGGCACGTCCGGGTTTTTTTTCTGCGGCATGATGGACGAACCTGTGCAAAAGCGGTCAGGCAGATCAATAAAACCGAAGCGGGGGCTCATCCAAAGGATGAGTTCCTCGGATAGGCGAGACACGTGCATCATCAGCAGGCTGGCTGCAGCACAAAACTCAATGGCAAAGTCTCGATCGGATACGGAGTCGAGGCTGTTGCGGGTTGGCTCATCAAAGCCCAGCAATTGAGCCGTTCTGTGTCGGTTAATGGGGAACGTGGTTCCAGCCAGGGCAGCTGCACCCAATGGCAGGCGGTTAATGCGTTTGCGGCAATCCTGCATCCGCTCCAAATCGCGTTCAAACATTTCGGCATAAGCCAGCAGGTGGTGACCAAAAGTCACTGGTTGTGCAACCTGTAGGTGCGTGAAGCCGGGCATTACAGTGTCAACATGTCGGTCTGCCACATCCACCAGGCTTTTGATCATGGTTCTGAGCAGCCCTTGGATTCGATCAACCTCATGACGCAGGAACAAGCGAATGTCGGTGGCTACCTGGTCATTTCGGGATCTTCCGGTGTGCAGCCGTTTGCCGGCATCGCCCACAATCTCGGTTAATCGCCGCTCAATGTTGAGGTGAACATCTTCAAGATCCAGTTGCCACTGGAATTCGCCGTCAGCCATTTCCTGCCGAATTTGAGCCATGCCGCGTTCAATCGAGGCCAGGTCTTGCGGAGAAATGACCTTGGCCTCGGCCAGCATCGTGGCATGGGCCAGCGAGCCCTGAATGTCGAACTGCGCCAAGCGTTTGTCGAAAAACACGGAGGCTGTGTACCGTTTTACCAATTCAGACATGGGTTCGTTGAACCGGGCGGACCACGCTTCCTGTTTTTTGGACCATTGGTTGGACATTGGAAATCCTTGTGTGCCTTGAGATAGCGCTAATTATAAAGGCCCATCATGCTAGACTTTCGACAGGCATCCGTTCTTGCCGGGTCCGTGCACACTTTTTAACCTGTTTTGGTCTCCCGTGGGCCTCATTCTTCATGAAAATCAGAATTGCATCCCGTGAAAGCCGCTTGGCCATGTGGCAGGCCGAGCATGTTCGAGATCGCCTGTTGGCCTTGCCTGGCGTCACAGAGGTGGACATCGTGGGAATGACAACACAGGGTGACCAGATACTGGATCGCTCACTGTCCAAAATTGGTGGAAAGGGGTTGTTTATCAAGGAATTGGAGGTGGCTTTGCTGGAAGGGCGAGCCGATCTGGCTGTCCATTCGGGAAAGGACATACCCATGGACTTGGATTCCGATTTTGATCTCCTGGGCTTTATGACTCGGGAGGACCCTCGCGACGCATTTGTCTCCAATCACTTCAGCAGTCTGGATGATTTGCCACCAGGCAGCGTGGTTGGCAGTTCGAGTTTGCGTCGGCAGGCGCAGGTATTGGCCCGATTCCCCGATCTGGTCGTTCAACCATTACGCGGAAACCTGGACACCCGCTTGGGCAAATTGGACCGTGGCGATTATCAGGCAATTGTGCTTGCCGCAGCCGGGCTGAAACGGTTGGGCATGGTCGACCGCATCCGCTCTTTCATTCCCTCGGAACACATGTTGCCAGCCGTTGGACAAGGTGCTTTGGGGCTGGAAATCCGCCGTGGAGATTCGGCGCTGGGTGATTTGCTCAAGCCCTTGGTGGATCCGGTGACAACAGCACTGGTCAATGCTGAACGGCAGGTTTCCAGAGCGTTGGGCGGCAGTTGCCAGACGCCATTGGGTGGTTTCGCAGAGCAAATCTCACCCGGTGTGATGCATTTGCGCGCGGTGGTCGCCAGCACGGATGGAAAAATACGGTTGACTGCGCACTCCCACGGGCCGTTGGCCGAATGGTTGGACGTGGCCAATCAGGCCGTTGAAGGTTTGCGCAAACAGGGCGCTGAAAACCTGGTCAAGCAGGCCAGGCTGGCATGATGAACGAGGGGGCATGCATGGACTGGACACTGGTGGTGTGCAAGCCCAAACTGCCCGATGGCTATTCGGTTCAGAAATCGGAGCTGGATGAGCAGCTCACGCTGGGCAACCAGGCCTCCGTGTTGAATCTGCCCGTGTTTGAACTGGTTCCTCACACGGCAAAGTTGACAGCGTTGCGGGACTGGATGGCGGCGCCCCGTCGGCGATTCCAGAAAATGGTGGTTTTTGTCAGTCCATCGGCTTTGGAAATGGCGATGACCCATGTCACGGAATGGCCAGCCGATTTGATGTGCGGGGTAATGGGGCGGCAAAGCGCCCGTCTGGCCCAGCGGATGGGTATCCCCCGAGACCATATTTTAGCACCTAGCGTTGACGGTGGAGATGACACGGAAGACTCAGCTGGTCTATTGGCACTGATGTGCCGCCATTTTGCAGATAAAGCCCTGGAAGTGCTGGTGTGTAAGGGGCCACGAGGGCGGGTTGACTTTCCGCAGAAGTTGTCTGAATTGGGGCACGATGTCGATATTCTGGAAATTTACGATCGCCTTGAAATTCAACAAAGCAGTGTTCGACTGGCCAATTTATTGACACTGGGCGGACGCTGTGTGTTGTGGATCACCAGCAGTGAGACAGCAGAGGCGCTGGATCGGCAGATGAGTCAGATGCCGGACCATCAGTTGCTGGGATTTAAGAACTCGGCGACCGTGTTGACCACACACAACCGAATTACCCGTCGCTGCAAAGAATTGGGCTACGCGCGGGTTGTGGAGATTCCAACAGGGATACAATCGGTAAATCTTTGGCTGAAAACAAATACAACAGCGATGACAGGTTCCAGCATGACCAATCCCGTCTCTTCCCAAAGCGCCAACGCAACTGCTTACGTGGCTCAGAGCCAGCCGAATATCACCCAGCCGGCTGTCAATCCGTGGCTGGTTAAGTTGGCGTTTCTGCTGTCGCTGGCAAGCATGGCCTTGGTGTTGTTGATTTCATTCGCTGGTAAAAACCAGATCGAAAAAACAAGGTTGGCATTCGGTGAGCGTATCCAGAAGGAGTCCACCACGCTGGATTTGGTCCGTGAGCAAATGACGCAATATGACGATTTGACGCGAGATCTTAAAACCCGCTTCGAGTTGTTGGAAGAAGCTCAAAAAGAGGAGGCCAGTCAGCGGGTTAGTCTTGAAGAGGTCTACAACAATTTGTTGGCCAGCAAGACGGAGGTCTCTCTGAGCGAGGTGGACCAACTCATCTCGATCGCCAAACGGCAGTTGTACCTGCTGGGCAACGTCAACGGTGCTGCTGTGGCCTTGGGCCAGGCCATCGACTTGCTGGAGAAAGCTGAAAAGCCCTCCTTGATGAATTTGAGAACCGCTTTGCAAACCGATTTGGCGGCAATCAAGGCATTGCCCTCGGATGATTTGTTGAAGTTGGCCATTGCCTTGGATTCGGTGATCAATTCTGTCGAGACCATGCCCAGTTTGGCAGGTGCCGACGCAACCACCCAAACCAACCTTGCGAAATTAAATAACCCGGAGCGGATCGAGTCCGAACCGGCTGTGGCGCAAGATCAAACGAGTACACCGACCGCAGGTACGGCAGAGTCTTCAGCCCCCCAGTTCAGTTGGGCTGGTGCTTGGTCGTTTGTTAAAACAGTGGCGTCCACGGCTTGGTACGACATCCAATCCCTGATAGAAATCACCAAGGTGGATACTCCCGATGTGTTGTTGCTGTCTTCCCGCCAAGAGGCTGATGTACGAAATGCACTTCGATTGTCCTTGCTCAATGCAAGGGTCACCATGCTCTCTCGGCAAGGCGAGTTGCTGAAGTCAGACCTGAACCGGTCTCTGACTTTAATCAACACCTACTTCGACACCAAGAACCCCCAGGTTGAGCGGGCTGTGTCCGTGCTGAATGACATCAACAAGATTCAGGTCGACTTGGTATTGCCCGAACTGAAGGCAACAACCTCGGCCTATCGACTGGCTGTTGCCGGTCAGCAGCAAAAAGGGAGCAAACCATGAAGCAGTTGATGGGCTTGCTGCTGATTATTGTGGTGGCCGTCGCTGTGACTTTGTTTGCAGATGGGAATGCAGCCAAAGTGGTCCTGTTTTTCGGTCAGTACCGCATCGACGTCTCCTTGAACTTTGCCATCATTGCCTTGGTGCTGGGTTTTGTACTGGTCCATTTTTCGTTGCTGGCCATTCGTGCTTCTGGGCAATTGCCTGCGCGTTTCAAGGCATACCTTCAAAGCCGCAAGCAATCGGCTTTGCTGGACGCCAATACAGCCGGATTGATTGCATTGATCACAGGCGATGAACCTGCTGCTGCCAAGGCGTTGAAAGCAGCGTCCAAGACTGGTATCGAAACCGATCTGAGCTACCTGATCCGTGCGCTGTCGTCCATCCAGGCAGATCGACTGGATGAAGCCGAAGAAATTCTGAGCCACGACAAAGCCCAGGAAGGCCAGCATGCGGTTGCGCTCACCATTCTGAAAGCCAGGATTGCACTGGCTCGCGCGTTGCCTGAACGAGCCATTGAATTGCTCGCATCGCTGGACGCCGGGTCGGCCAGGCTGCCTCAGGCCCAGCATGTCAAGCTGTTTGCCTTGATTGGTTTGAATCGATGGGACGAGGCTTTGATTCAGTACCGGCATTGTGTGGCCTCCCGAGCCCTCAAACAGATGGACCAGGAGCAAGCCATCGGTGCAATTTACACCGGCCTAGTCGCAGCCGCTGACGGTGATGCTGCGAGGCTCAAGGCGGTTCTTTCCAACGCAAAACCCAAAGAGTTGGACAATGTATTGGCTTTGAATGCCCTCTCGGAAGGGTTGATGACGTGTGGGGAAAGCAAAGCAGCGCGTGTGCTGCTGGAGTCTGCACTCAGCAATCGCAAGAGTCTGGATCTGTTGCCCGCCTATCACCAGGTTGCTGTTCATGAGTCCCGGGATGCCTTGCCATTCGTGGAAAATCTCCTGGGGGCGAACCCCACAGATTTGCGACTGATTGAACTGGCCGGAGACGTATGTGAGCAGGAGCAGTTGTGGGGCAAAGCCATTTCCAGGTTTGAGGCTGTGTACGCGCGACAACCAACTGCACATTTGGCTCGCAAGCTGGAGCGTCTGTATGGGACTGCCAACCAAATGGACAAGGCACGCTTGTGGCGCGACAAGCTCAATGCCCATCTGCAGGCCGAACGTCAGCCAGCGTGAAGAAAACTTGGCTACAATTCCGAGCATCCAGGCAGGTAAACACCTGAATCAAATTTTGAAACATTGAACGAAAAGGATTTTGTGATGGGATACGAAGTGATTGCACCGGGCAAAGATGTTCCAAACGACGTGAACGTGATTATTGAAATTGCAGCCAACTCTGACCCTGTCAAATACGAAATTGACAAAGACAGCGGTGCATTGTTCGTGGACCGTTTCGTGGGTACTTCCATGCAATACCCCTGCAATTATGGCTACATTCCGCAAACGCTGGCTGCTGATGGGGACCCAGTGGACGTGTTGGTGATGACACCTTACCCCTTGGTGCCCGGTTGTGTGGTTCGTGTTCGCCCCATTGGTATTCTTAAAATGACCGATGAATCGGGAGGTGACGCCAAGCTGCTGGGCGTACCTGTTGAAAAGTTGCTGCCGTCCTACAAGCACTACAAAACCATTGCCGATGTGCCCCAAGAGTTCCTGGCGCGAATCCAGCATTTCTTTGAACACTACAAAGACCTGGAAAAGGGCAAATGGGTCAAAGTGGATGGCTGGGGCACCATGGACGACGTGGTCAAAGAAATTACGGATGGTATTGCCAACTACAAAAAAGATTGATTGTTGGACCGTGGCCAATCAAAAGCCCGCAGGCATTGCTTAGCGGGCTTTTTCATGGTCTAAAGACCTGAAAAGCCCAGCCCTGTTTGTCGATAGGCCTGATGCTCATCCAGCTCCTGTGCGTACATGTCCAGGTGCTGCTTTTCCCGTTCGATGAATTGGGCGATGGGTGCCTGAAACGCTCTGCTGGAAAGCCAGTGGACCGATACCAGTGTTTGAGGGTTTAAACCTCTGGCCATTTTGTGCTCGCCCTGTGCGCCGCCCTCAAACCATTCAATCCCCTGTTCAATGGCGAACTCAAGGGCCTGGTAGTAACACAATTCAAAGTGCAAGCACGGTATGGTTTGAACGCTGCCCCAATAGCGGCCATAGAGCCGTGTCTGGTTGAACAAGAACAAGGTACTGGCCACAGGCCGACCCTGCAGGCTTGCCTCAATCATCAGCACCTGCTCGCCCATCGATGCACAAATATCTTTAAAAAACGCCAGCGTCAGATAAGGACTGGATTGATGCGCCAGGTAGGTTTGTTCATAGCAGCGGTAGAAAAAATCGAGATCATCCGAAGTGGCTTCATGACCATGAATCCGCCGAATTCGCAAACCATCGACCTGCGCTTTGCGCCGTTCAGCTCGTATGTTTTTGCGTTTTTTCTGCTGAAGGCTGCCCAGAAAATGCTCGAAATCTTGAAATGGCCGACCAGTGTCTGGGTGTTTGTTTTGCCAGTGAAATTGCACCACATGCCGCGATTGCAGGTTTTCCCAGTGGTTGGTGCCCAGCAACAGGGATTGGTCTTCCGAATTCAGAAACAAGGCGTGCAGCCCCGAGCATTGAACACCCAGCAGTTGTTCAGAGGTGCATGCCTGTTCGCTCACTCGACGAAGGCCATCGCGCAGTACGGCTGCATGGTTCGGATCGTCAAACAGTAATTTAGGTCCGAGTATGGGTGTGAAGGGAATGGCACTCAACAGCTTTGGGTAATACACCATGCCGTGTCGGTGGTAAGCCTGAGCCCAAGCCCAGTCGAATACGTATTCGCCGTAAGAGTGGCTCTTGAGATAAAGCGGCATGGCGGCAACAGTCCGACCATTCTCGTCATCCATCCGAAGATGCAGCGGTGCCCAGCCTGTCTCTGCTGTGGCCGAGCCACTGTTCTCCAGCGCGAGCAGGTACTCGTGGCGCAATGCCGGGTGCAGCACACCGCCTGTACGACAGCGCAGGAGTGAATTCCAGGTCTCTTGTGCGATTTCACCAATGCTCTGGCAAATCTGCATGCGATAATTTGAGGACATTTGGCGACTACAGCAACACTTCAGCATCATGAGTTTATCCCGAGTCCGCGTGGCCATCGCCCAGTTGAATCTCACCGTGGGTGATTTGAAAGGCAATAGCGCAAAAATTATTGCGTCGGTGCATCAGGCTGTGGAGCAGGGAGCACGCGTCGTGTTGACTCCCGAACTGTCCATCACTGGTTATCCACCCGAGGATTTATTGATCCGTCCATCATTCCAGCGCCAATCAGACGTAGCGCTGGAAGCCTTGATGCGCGAGTTTGCAGCTTTGGACGTTTACGTGGTTTTGGGCCACCCTGTGCGCTGTGAAGGCGAGTTGTTCAATTCCGCGTCAGTGGTTCACAAGGGCAAGGTGATTGGTCGATATCACAAACACGATTTACCCAACCGGGAAGTGTTTGATGAACAACGGTATTTCACGCCAGACAACCGGCCCTTGGTGTTTGAGGTCGATGGTATTCGGTTTGGTTTGAACATCTGTGAAGACACTTGGAACCGCTATGCACCCGAGGCCGCTGCGGCGGCCGGTGCTGAGGTGCTATTGGTGCCCAATGCCTCGCCCTACCACATGGGCAAGCACACCATTCGGGAAGGGGTTGTTGCGCGCCGCGTGCAGGAAACAGGGATGGCGATTGTGTATGCCAACCTGGTGGGTGGGCAGGATGAACTTGTCTTTGATGGTGCCTCGTTTGCCATGGATGGTCACCAGCGTGTGGCCTTGCGCATGGCTCAATTTGAAGAAGGGCTTGCATGGTTGGATGCGGTGTCCACGCCGGGTCAGCCGATCGCCTTACAGCCTGTTAAAGCCTCTGCCGACGAATTGTCTTTAACCGCGCAAGTGTACGAGGCCTTAAAACTGGGTGTGCGGGACTATGTAACCAAAAACCGTTTTCCGGGTGCCATCATCGGCTTGTCGGGCGGGGTGGACTCTGCATTGACCTTGGCCATCGCTGTGGATGCGCTGGGTGCCGACAAAGTGCGTTGTGTGATGATGCCGTCACCGTACACTGCGGATATTTCGCTGACAGACTCACGAGACATGGTGCAACGCCTCGGTGTTCAATACGATGAAATATCGATTGAGGACTGCATGCAGTCGTTTGATCAAAGCCTTGCCCCGCTGTTTGGCGGTTTGCCGCCAGACACCACCGAGGAAAACCTGCAGGCCCGCATCCGGGGTACTTTGCTGATGGCCTTGTCCAACAAAACAGGTCGTATTGTGCTCACCACCGGCAACAAAAGTGAAATGGCGACCGGGTATTGCACGCTGTACGGCGACATGGCGGGTGGTTTTGCGGTCATCAAGGACATCTTTAAAACCTGGGTGTACAAATTGTGCGAATACCGCAATGGCTTGTCAGCGGTTATTCCGGAACGGATCATCACACGCCCGCCATCGGCGGAATTGCGTCCCGACCAAGTCGACCAGGACAGTTTGCCGCCCTACGACGTGTTGGATGCCATCCTGGCGCGCTACATGGAACAAGATGAAACCGTTGAGAACATCATTTCCAGCGGTTTTGCAAAGGAAGATGTGATCAAGGCTGTTAAACTTTTACGCATCAATGAGTACAAGCGCAGACAAGCGCCCGTGGGTATTCGCGTGACTCACCGGGCATTTGGCCGTGATTGGCGTTACCCCATTACTTCAAAATTCAATGACCTTGAGGATCTCTAACCATGAAATTGCTGACCGCCATCATCAAACCTTTCAAACTGGATGAAGTTCGCGAGGCCTTGTCGGAGATCGGTGTGTCGGGGCTGACCGTGACGGAAGTGAAGGGTTTTGGTCGTCAACGCGGTCACACCGAGTTGTATCGCGGTGCAGAGTATGTGGTCGATTTTCTGCCGAAAGTGAAAATCGAGTTGGTCATCGAGGACAAATTGGTGGATCAAGCCATTGATGCCATTCTTGGTGCTGCGCGCACCAACAAGATTGGTGATGGAAAAATTTTCGTGACTGAAGTCGAACGGGTGATCCGCATTCGCACTGGCGAGCAGGGCGAAGCGGCCATTTAAGTCAATTCAAGCCAAATGGCTGTGAATAATGTCTGAAAATGTTCCAGCCAGTGGTGCGGGCAAGTCATGACCCAAGCCCTTGATCAGGTGCAGCCTTGCACCCGGAACCAACTTCGCGATCCGCTCTGAACACTCTTTTTTCAGCAGTGGATCGTCCAGGCCGTGAATGACGCAGGTTGGTACCGTAATTTGACGCGTGTAGTCCTCGATGGAACCGGTGGATACCACACAGTGCGTTTGACGCAACACACCAGCCGGTTTGTAAGACCTTTGATACGATGCACGTGCGCGTGCCCGAATATCCACAGGATTGGGTGGATATCCAGGGCTACCAATCGCCGTAAACACCCGTTCTACATGCTCGGCCACATCATCAATGTGGGTGCTGCGCGGTTTTCTGAGGAACATGTTCAACATCACGTTGGGGCTGGGCATGGGCAGTTTTGGGTGGTTGGTCGACGACATCAAGGTGACCAATCGCCCAATCAAGTCTGGCCGTTTGGCCGCCACAATTTGGGAAATCATGCCGCCCATTGAAATACCCACCAGGTGAGGACGCTTTAGTTTCAGTGCTTCGATCAAACCGATTGCATCATCGGCCATCAAGTCCAGCTTGTAATTGCTCGGTGTCCTCAACCCCAGCTTATTGCGAACAAACGTGGCGGGAATATTGACGCGAATGTGGCTGGGGTGTTGATCTGTTAAGCCAATGTCCCGATTGTCAAAGCGCACCAGTCTGTAGCCCAACGCCAACAGTGGGCGGCAAAAATCGTCGCTCCACATGGTCAACTGACATCCCAGGCCCGCCACCAACAAGATGGTGTCAGCCTGCTGCGGGCCTGCGGATTGCCAGCACATGTTCAGTCCGGTGGTGGTTGATTGGCAGAATCCCTCGGTCCATTCAATGGTGTTCAAGGTCAGTGTCTCCGTGATGTTGTTGTGTGAACGGCAGTCATCAATGTTTGGCTTTCAGGATGACCAACAGGGCACCAGCGCCACCGTCTCGAGGGGGCGCCTGGCAAAAGGCCAATACCTCATCTTTTTGCACCAGCCACCGTTTCACTTTGTCTTTGAGAACGGGTTCTTTGCCCACAGAGCCCAGCCCTTTGCCATGAATGATTCTTACACACCGTACATCGTGTTTCACGCAGGTGCGTAAAAATTCGCCCACAGCCTCGCGCGCCTCTTCAGTGCGGTAGCCATGCAGATCAATTTGGGCTTGAATCACCCACTTGCCACTGCGCAGGCGTTTCAGGGCCTCCAGGCCAATGCCGTTTCGGCGATAACTCAGCTTGTCATCGGTTTCAAGAAAGCGTTCCACATCCATGTCGTCGGAAATACTTTCTTGCAGAACATGTGCATCGTCCAGTTCTCGCTGGCGCGCGATGGGAGGTGGTTTGTTGGGATCGTGAACTTTGCGATTGCTGTTGGGCAAAGGGGTGACGTCTTGCACCTGTCGTTGAAACAACTGGGCTTCTTCGCGTTGTTTTCGCTCGGCTTCCAGTCGAAGTTTTTCCTGTCGCTCAGCTTCCAGGCGCTGGTCTTTGAGCAAGCGGCGGACCCCTTCCAGATCGGCCATGGAATTGAGCTTTTTCATGGTGGGGTCTGCCAGGTGCTACTAACGATCGGTTATCAGCCTTCCTGGGCTTCCAGCCAGCGCTGGGCGTCCAATGCAGCCATACAACCGGTACCCGCACTGGTGATGGCTTGCCGGTAAATGTGGTCTTGCACATCGCCGGCGGCAAATACGCCTTCAACGCTGGTCATGGTGGCCAAACCATTCAGGCCACTGCGGGTCACGATGTAACCCCCTTTCATGTCGATTTGACCTTCAAAAATCTCCGTGTTTGGCCTGTGGCCAATCGCGATGAACACGCCTTGCAGCGCAATTTCTTTGGTGCTGCCCTCGCCAGTGGATTTGACACGAACGCCCGTCACCCCTGTCTGGTCGCCCAATACTTCGTCCAGTGTGCTATTCACCTGCAACTCGATTTTGCCTTCCTTCACCTTTTCCATCATTTTGTCGATGAGAATGGCTTCGGCCTTGAATTTGTCGCGGCGATGAATGAGCGTGACTTTTTTGGCAATATTGGACAGGTACAGCGCTTCTTCAACGGCGGTATTGCCGCCACCCACCACGCACACTTCCTGATTGCGGTAAAAGAATCCGTCGCAGGTGGCGCAAGCCGATACCCCTTTGCCCATAAAGGCCTCTTCAGAGGGCAGGCCCAGGTACATCGCGCTGGCACCGGTTGCGATAATCAGTGCATCGCAGGTATACACACCGGAGTCACCGGTCAATGTGAAAGGACGGTTCTTGAAATCGACCGTGTGGATGTGGTCAAAAATGATTTCCGTCTTGAACCGTTCTGCATGCTCCAGAAAGCGCTGCATCAGCTCAGGGCCTTGAACACCATGAACATCAGCCGGCCAGTTGTCCACCTCGGTGGTGGTCATGAGCTGACCGCCTTGGGCCAAACCGGTAATCAATACAGGGTTCAGGTTTGCGCGGGCTGCGTAGACCGCGGCTGTGTAGCCTGCTGGGCCAGAGCCCAAAATCAGGACTTTGGCATGGCGGGTTGGATTGGAGCTGCTCATTGGGGCCTCATTTGTGCTTCAAATGTTCGTGGTTCGGGGGCATTGGCCCTCGAACTTTGTCAGAATACAGACTTCAATTATATGCCGCTCGCGGCCTCGTCTGAACCCAGTGAATTCCAGGACCTCACAAAACAGTGGAACCCTCCGCGCCAGCAAACTGTTGCTGGAGGTGCGTTGGCTGGCCATGCTCGTGCTCTCCATCTATTTGATGCTGATTTTGGTTTCTCACAATCCGCACGACGACAGTTGGTCACATGCTTCCGGTAGCGATTCTGTCAGCAATTTCGGTGGGGCCATTGGGGCTCACCTGTCCGACGTGTTGCTGTTCCTCTCCGGGTATTCCGCTTACGTGCTGCTGGGCTTGTCTTTCTATCAACTGTGGCGCGTTCGTAGAATGGTTGATGCATTGGACCTACCCGGGTTTGATGAGCCTTTGCCCAAATGGTTGCCCTGGGTTCGTCCGGTGGGCTTTGTGTTGTTGTGGGTGGGTTTTATGGGCATCGAAGCCTTGTCGGTGTTCAAAGGGAACGACCTGCCAGCGGGTGCTGGTGGTGTGATTGGCCAATCCGTGAGCCACGTGCTGGTCAAGCTCACCGGTTTGTCGGGTGCAGTCATGTTGCTTTTGCTCATGTTTGCAGCGGGTCTGAGTGGTTTCTTGGGCATGAGCTGGGCAGTCATGGCTGAACGGGTTGGCGGTTTGCTGGAACTGGCCTTCTTTAAGGTGCGCAATGCATGCAACGCCTACGCGGATCGCAAAGAAGGCAAGAAGGTGGCCCAGGCGCGTGTGGAAACGGTCGAGAAAAAGCGCGAAGAATTTCAGGAACACAAGCCCATTCGCATTGAACCGGTGGCAGTGCCTGTTGAACCCTCGGTACAGGCCATCAAGGAAAAACAACAGCCGCTGTTTGCCGATCTGACCGAGACCGAGCTGCCACCATTGTCATTGCTGGACGATGCGCCGCCTGCTCAGGAAACCGTATCGGCCGACACACTGGAATACACCTCGCGGTTGATCGAGAAAAAGCTCAGTGATTTTGGTGTTCAGGTGCAGGTCATGGCCGCACAACCAGGTCCAGTGATCACCCGGTTCGAGGTCGAGCCTGCCGCTGGCGTGAAAGGTTCGCAGGTGGTCAACCTGGCCAAAGACCTGGCTCGTGCACTTAGTTTGGTGTCGATTCGGGTGGTGGAGACCATTTATGGCAAAAACCTCATGGGCCTTGAGCTGCCCAACCCTCGTCGACAAATGGTAAAGCTCACTGAAATTTTGAGCTCACAGGTTTGGAGCGGATCCAAGTCAGCCTTAACCATGGCGTTGGGCAAAGACATCGCGGGGAAACCGGTGGTGGCTGACTTGGCCAAAATGCCCCACCTCTTGGTTGCGGGAACCACGGGTTCGGGTAAGTCGGTCGGTATCAACGCGATGATTTTGTCGCTGCTGTACAAGAGCAATCCGGAAGAAGTCCGCCTCATCTTGATCGATCCCAAGATGCTGGAGATGAGCGTGTATGAGGGCATTCCGCATTTGTTGTGCCCGGTGGTCACAGACATGCGACAAGCGGCCAACGCCCTGAACTGGGCTGTGGGCGAAATGGAAAAACGCTATCGCCTCATGAGCAAAATGGGTGTTCGAAACTTGGCCGGTTACAACGCCAAAATGACCGATGCGCGAAAGGCCGGCCAGTCCATTCCGAACCCTTTCAGCTTGACCCCCGATGCACCGGAACCACTGGAGCCATTGCCCACCGTGGTGATTGTGATCGACGAATTGGCCGACCTCATGATGGTGGTGGGCAAGAAAATTGAAGAGTTGATTGCGCGTTTGGCTCAAAAAGCCCGCGCAGCAGGTATTCACCTGATTTTGGCCACCCAACGTCCTTCTGTGGATGTCATCACCGGTTTGATCAAGGCCAATATCCCCACCCGGATTGCATTCCAGGTGTCCTCCAAAATTGATTCACGAACCATTCTCGACCAAATGGGTGCCGAGGCGCTGTTGGGGCAAGGGGACATGTTGTTTCTTCCGCCGGGCTCCGGCGTTCCTCAACGGGTGCATGGTGCCTTTGTGTCGGACGAGGAAGTGCACCGCGTGGTTGAACACCTCAAGGAAAAAGGCGGTGAGCCCAACTACATTGAAGGCATTTTGGAAGGCGGAACTGCTGAGGAGGGTGGAAACGCCAGCATGGACGCAACCGCCGGCAATTTTGATGGCGAAAAAGATGCCCTGTATGACCAGGCCGTGTCGATCGTGTTGAAGCACCGTCGGGCGTCCATCTCATTTGTGCAACGTCACCTGCGGATCGGCTACAACCGCGCCGCACGCTTGTTGGAAAGCATGGAGCAAGCCGGTTTGGTGTCGGCCATGCAATCCAACGGCAATCGGGACATTTTGGTGCGTGCGGATGCAGCCCCGCAGGATGACGATCCGCCGTTTTAAGAGCCCATGCATTGAACCATTGCGTTCTCCTGGGCTCTTACCCCGCAAACCCACCCACCATTCTGCTGGATACACATGAGCGTGTTTTTCAAAAATTTTGCTGTAGCGCTGACCATCGTGGTCTGTCCATGGAGTCATGGGCTCGCACTGGCGAGCTCTGCTGAAGACCTTTTGCATAGCTTTGCCAAAACACGGCAATTTGCCGAAGGGCAATTCACGCAGGTCGTGGTTGCACCCTCCGGACAAATTAAGCAGAAAGGCAGCGGTGAGTTTGCATTTTCGCGCCCTGGCAAGTTTCGTTGGGAAATCAAAAAGCCCTATCCACAATTGATTGTTGCAGATGGCAAGTTGGTGACCAATTATGATCCCGACATGCAGCATGCCACCCAGAAACCCATGGGCAACGCCATGGATTCCACCCCGGCAGCCCTGCTGTTTGGCAGTGCCGATTTAAACAAGCTGTTTGTGATCAAGGAAGAAGGCACCAAAGACGGAAAGCAGTGGCTAAGTGCCAAGCCGCGGGACAAGGAAAACTTGTTCGACACCGTTCGCATCGGTTTTGAAAATGGCCTACCTGTTCACTTGGATATCGTGGATGCGCTGGGGCAAACCACCAAGCTGGACCTGACTCAATGGAAGTTTGACGCTCGACGTCCTGCCGCTTACTTTGAGTTCAAAACCCCACCGGGTGTGGATCTCATTCAAACCCAATGACTGTCTTGAATGGCCATGACTGCTGATTTGTTTGGCGAGGGTACCCAATCAAAGGGCACCGGTTCAACAGCGACTCAGCCCAGCGGTTCTGCGCCTCTGGCCGAGCAACTGCGGCCTCAGACACTGGTGGATGTGGTGGGGCAGGCCCATCTGATCGGTCCAGGAAAAGCCCTGTCCACCTTGTTTGAGCAGCGCAAACTCCACTCCTTGATTCTGTGGGGCCCTCCAGGCGTTGGTAAAACCACATTGGCCCGACTGTTGGCCAAGGCGGCCGATGCACAGTTTATTGCCTTGTCTGCTGTGTTGTCGGGTGTGAAGGAGATTCGAGAAGCCATTGATTTGGCGAGAATGTATGCAAAGCAAGGCAAAGTCACCACGCTGTTTATTGACGAAATTCATCGATTCAACAAGTCCCAGCAAGATGCTTTGCTGCCCCATGTCGAATCTGGTTTGGTGACATTTCTAGGCGCAACCACCGAAAACCCGTCTTTTGAGGTGAATTCCGCTTTATTGTCGCGTTCCCAGGTTTATGTGCTTCAACCGCTTCAGTCCAGTGACTTTGAACGTCTCCTGACACGGGCGCTGGCACACCTGACATTCAAGTTGACGATTGAGTCTGAAGCTTTTGACCTGTTGTGCCAATACGCCGATGGTGATGCAAGGCGTTTTCTGAATCTGCTGGATATCGTGGTTCAGCAAGCCGCTTTCCAAGGGCATGAAACCTTGACTGCAGACCTGCTGAAAGCCCTTGCACCATCCCAAATTCGTCGTTTCGACAAAGGCGGCGATGCGTTTTACGATCAAATCTCGGCTTTGCACAAAAGCGTGCGTGGCTCTGACCCGGATGCAGCGCTGTACTGGTTTTGCCGCATGATTGACGGCGGTGCCGATCCCCGTTATTTGGCCCGGCGTATCGTACGCATGGCGTGGGAGGATATCGGCCTGGCCGACCCGCGGGCCTTTACCTTGTGCAACGAAGCAGCTAGCACTTACGAGCGCCTGGGCAGCCCGGAGGGCGAGCTTGCCTTGGCCCAGGCTGTGATTTATCTGGCAGTGGCAGCCAAAAGCAATGCTGGCTACGTGGCCTACAAACAGGCCATGGCCACGGTCAAACAAACCGCGAGCCTGCCAGTGCCCCTGCATTTGCGCAACGCGCCCACCCAACTGATGAAAAATTTGGGGCATGGGGCCAACTATCGATACGCACACGACGAAGCGGGTGGCCATGCGGCGGGCGAGTCCTATTGGCCAGAGGGTTTGGAAGCTCAAGCGTTTTATCGGCCGACAGACCGGGGCCTGGAAATCAAAATTGGTGAAAAACTGGCCTGGCTGGCAGCGCGAAACCAGCGCAAAGGCGAGTAAGCCAGCCGATTAAAGTCGTCAATCCGGCTTAAAATGCTCACCATCGGACCCAGGCTGCCTTGGCATGTCTGCCCAACACAACAACCATCGACCCAAAGCGACCCCCATGCTCGACATTCAATTGCTTCGTAAAGACCTGTCCGCCGTGGCACAACGATTGGCCGACCGCGGCTATACCCTGGATGTAGAACAGTTCAATGCCCTGGAAAGTCAGCGCAAGCAACTTCAAACCAGCACTGAAGAACTGCAGGCCAAGCGAAATGCACTGTCCAAGCAAATTGGTCAACTCAAGGCCAAGGGTGAAGACACGGCGGCGGTGATGGCCGAGGTGGGTGGTCTGGGTGATGCACTGAAGGCCAATGAGCAAGCTTTGGCGCAGCTGCAAGACACGCTGCAGGCATTTTTACTGACCATTCCCAACATTCCCCACGACAGCGTGCCCACGGGTGCGTCCGAGACCGATAACGTGGAGCTGCGCCGCTGGGGTACCCCACGACAATTCGATTTTGAAGTGAAAGACCATGTGGATGTGGGGCAGGCTCTGGGGTTGGATTTTGAAACTGCGGCCAATTTGTCGGGTGCACGGTTTGCGGTGTTGAAAGGGCAGGTTGCCAAACTTCACCGTGCACTGGCCCAACTCATGTTGGATACTCACACCGATGAGCACGGGTACATCGAGCATTACACGCCGTACATTGTCCGTGCACAGACCTTGCAGGGCACTGGCCAGTTGCCCAAATTCGCAGATGACCTGTTTTCGGTGAAGAGGGGCGGAGAAGCCGGGGATGCTGAAGCGCTCTATCTCATTCCGACGGCGGAGGTTACCCTGACCAACCTGGTGGCTGACCAGATCCTGAAGGCCAGTGACCTTCCCATCAAAATGACTGCGCACTCACCGTGCTTTCGCAGTGAAGCAGGCAGCTATGGTCGAGATACCCGGGGGTTGATTCGACAGCATCAATTTGACAAAGTGGAAATGGTGCGGATTGAGCATCCCGACCGGTCTTATGCGGCGCTGGATGAAATGACTGGCCACGCCGAGAGAATTCTGCAAAAGCTGGGCTTGCCTTATCGGGTTATCGTCTTGTGTACGGGCGATATGGGCTTTGGTGCCACGCGAACCCATGACATCGAGGTCTGGTTGCCTGCCCAAAATACATATCGGGAAATTTCATCTTGTTCGAACTGCGAGGGCTTTCAGGCACGCCGCATGAAGGCTCGCTTCAAGAACGAAGCCGGTAAAACGGAGTTTGTGCACACGTTGAATGGGTCCGGCCTGGCCGTTGGCCGGACGTTGGTGGCGCTTCTCGAAAATTACCAGCAGGCCGATGGTTCGATAAAGGTGCCCGATGCCTTACAACCTTATTTGGGGGGAAAAGCCGAATTGCGCGGCTGAGCTTTCACTGGAAAAAACAAAAAGCACCGATCGGTGCTTTTTGTTTTTAAACAATCACTTGTCTTGATAATTTAACAAAACCGTTTAGGCGCCAACGGTTGCTTTGATGGCCGCGATGAATTTCTCGCTCTGCGCGACATTCACAACGGTGGCTTCAATTCCATGGCGGGCGCTGGCCAAGCGAACAAAGCGTTCCATCCGCCGTTGCTCATGTTTATTCCAGCGAACCGTGAAGGATACCACTCGATTGTTGTCGATCCAGACATTGCTGGGTTTCAGGAACATGAAGTCGCTGAGGGCGGTTTTTGGTAATCCAGGTTGACCGGTTGCGTCTGTACCCTTGAATTGCACCAACAGGGGCACGCCCGACAGCAGCCAATCGGCGTGGTCAATCGAGTCGCAAAAAATCGAGCAGGTTGACCAGGTAAGGCCGCTGTAACGCACCATAAAGGCCAGTCTGGATTCCTCAAAATTGTCGGTAACGTCTGCGCCGACCGCCGCCAAGTCTTCAGGACGTACTTTCAGCGACAACAACTCCTGCTCTAGCGTGCTGTAGGCCAGGGAAGTACGAACTGAATCTGGAATGGGTTTGACTTGCAGCCAGTGAAAAAGGCAATACGAGCGAGTCAAACGTTCGGCAATCGAGGTCATCATTTACTCCGTCAATGAGCGATCCCACCTTACACTTGTTACCAAGCTGTGAATCTTTTCAGATTCAACTTCACCCGATTTAAATTGGGTAATGGCTTCAAAACTGTGTGTCGTCAAAAGCCGATTTGGTTTCAATGGTGTTTAACGATTGGATCGCTCATTTGGATGACAGTTCAAAACCCCGTGTTCAAGCGGCTTTTTCCTGAATGTTGAGCGATGAGAAGTCAACGGCGGCTGGCCGATGGTCTATCAAAAACTGGGGTAATAGGTCGTCCCAGTCTGGGTTCAGTGACTCAATCAGCAGCAGTCGCATGTCGCGAGGCCAATTTCGAACGCGGCGCAGCCTGGCAATGAATTTCTCATGGTCATGCCAGACTTCAAAATAAACCAGGCGATCGAGGCGGTGGTAGTGTGCGTAATCCCGTCGAAGCCCAAGCCGGTGCTCTTCCATCCGGGTAGACAGGCATTCGGTATCACCAAGGTAGAGGGGGCCGCTGGGCTTGTTGTTTGATAAAATATATAGCCAGTACGTTGGGGACTCAGCATCGATCGCTGGGTGAAGGCCCATGGGTTTTTGTGTACTCACTTCATCCTCCGGTGGTGGCGGTGGGGTGTCTGAGATTGGCGGTTCGGTGCTTGGTTTACCGATGTCCGTACAATACGGGTTAATTGTACGGGTAATACTGACATTGGGTGATTTTATCTCCCTCGCAATAGGGGGGTCTGGCGCTACTTTTGACGATCACTTGGTGGTAGGATATTTAGTGCGGCGGTGTAACTTATTCATTTATTGCATTTCATCCATAATAAAATCGTTTAAAAATCAAGGGTTTATATGCTTACAGCGATCCTCGTGGACGGGCCGTTTTTCGTTCGCCGAATTCGTCAAATTTTCCCGTCGTCCATTCATTACGATGCCAAAGTGATGGCCGATCTGGTGTGGCGGTTATCCGCAGCGCATCTCTTTGAAAGAAATCAACCCAAACGTCATTTGTTTCGGATCTTTTTTTATGATTCGCCGGTGTTTACCCAGCGGGTCACGCTGCCAGTGTCTCGACAGTCCATTGACTTGTCAAAATCCAGAGAAGGGCAGTTTCGTGCAGCATTTCAACGCCAGCTCCAACGCAAGCGCAAATTGGCTGTTCGATTGGGCGAGCCCATGAACGTGGACAATTGGACCTTGAATGAAGACGCGTTGGGCGATCTGCTGGGCAAGAAAATCAGCGTGGATGACCTGACGGATGAGGATTTCTCGCCCGATGCGCATGTGCGAGGCATTGAATTGCGTATGGGAGTTGACTTGGCGTCACTGGCTTACAAGCGGCAGGTTCAGCAGGTGGTGTTGCTCACCGGGGACGGCGCCTTCTCCAGCGCCGCTGAGTTGCTTCGTCATGAAGGGATTGACGTGGTATTGGACCCAATGTGGCACAATATTTCGGAAGATCTGTTCTCCTACATTGATGGTCTGCGGTCCACTTGCCCGCCACCTGACCGCGCAGCCGACTTCCTTTCACGAATCAACTCAGACAATTTTGATCCGGAAGAATTGCCCGGATAAAAAAACCGGTAACCGCTGGCTTTGCGCTGGCATTTGGCATCAGAAAAAAGCCCACCGCAAGGTGGGCTTTTGAATTCGACCAGCGTCAATGCGTTAGTCGCCCATGCCTTCTGAATACAGATCATCAATCCGTTCCTTGAAGGCATCCAGAACTTTCACACGCTTGACTTTCAAGGTCGGCGTCAACAGGCCATTGTCCACTGTCCAGGGTTCTTTGGTGGTGATGATGCGTCGAACCCGAATATAGCGGGGCAGGTGGCCCAGCCGGTCGTTGGCGCGTTTAATCAATTCCTTCTCGTTTGAATTGGCAGTCACTGCAATCATGGAGATGAATGGACGCCCTTCGCCAACCAATACGATTTGTTCGAACACGTCATCACCGATAATCGCGGTCTCGGCATCCTGTGGAGAAAACTTTTCGCCGTTGGATAGCACCATGATGTCTTTGATACGGCCGCGGATAAAAATTCGACCATCCTTGATTTCAGCCACATCCCCGGTGTGCAACCAACCGTCTTTGTCAATGGCTTGCCGGGTGGCCTCGTCGTTTTCCCAATAGCCCAACATGATGTTAGGCCCTTTGGCCAATAGCTCATCGTTATCGCCCAATTTGACTTTGACATTGGGCAGCGGTGGGCCCACCGACTCTGGTACGTTGCTCTCAGGGCGATTGACGGAGATGACTGGGCAAGCCTCGGTCATGCCGTAACCGTGCAGGATGGGCAAACCCATGGCTATGAAGCTTTTGGCAATCGTGCTGTCCAGGGCGGCACCGCCGACCACGGCAAGGCGTAAACGTCCGCCTAGTCGTTCCAGAATGGGCTGTGCAACTTTGGCACGCAGCAAGGGCAGTTGGAAATGGTCCATGATGCCACCTTTTCCCTGAGCCATCCGCCAGCCGACATCCACCAGTTTTTCAAAGGCCCTGCGTTTAAAGCTGGAGTCTTTGACGGATGCCTGAATACGGCCATAAAACTTCTCGAAAATTCGGGGCACAGCAAACAGCACTGTGGGCGCCTGGGTGGCCAGGTCCTCTGGCAATTGATTAATGCCTCGGGCATAAATGACCTTTGCCCCAACACGCAGTGGCAAATAATAGCCACCAGTGCGTTCAAACATGTGCGACATGGGCAGGAAGGACAAGAAGGTGTCCTCCGGTTTTGCGATGTCCAGCTGGAAACAGCTGTCGACGTTACTGATCATGTTGTTGTGCGACAGCATGACGCCTTTGGGCCGTCCGGATGTGCCCGATGTGTAGCAGATGGTGGCCAGTGTGTCGGGCGGGAGATCCAGCAGTTCGAGCGGTTCCAGTTGACGTTCAAGGCTCTTGAGCAGGTGTAGCGCGTTGTCTACGCCGCCTTCAGACACTGCAATATCGGACTTCATGGACAGGACGCGAACATCCTGTAGCCCCTCTTTGAGGAGGTTTCGCCCAATTCGGTCGTTTTCAACCACCACCGCCCGGGCGCCTGAATTCTGAATGCAATAGCAAATGTTCCCGGCATTGTCGTCCACATACAGTGGCACTGAGACCATGCCCATGGCCAGCGCAGCCAGATCAAATGCCACCCAGTGAATGCTGTTTTTCAGGCAAATCGCAACGCGATCACCAGGTTGCAGGCCCATGGAGCGGAAAAAGCTTTGCCAGTTCCGCGCCAGGTCTATCATTTCAGAGGCTTTGAAATCCACCCACTCATTGTCAATAAACTGGCGATAAAGCACGCGGTTGGGACTGGTGTCGTGCTGCTGAAGGAATGTGGCGACGTTCGCCATAGAGGGTCTCCCGATTTTTCTTTCTTGTTGGTTGGCCGTAGTTTACTCAAGAGTAATTTCAATGAGAAGAACGAACGTTCTAGTTTTACGCTGAAGGAATGCTTTCAGCCCTCACAACCGTTCACCCATCCGAATTAGGCCAACCCAAGGATACCGCAGCTGCATACGCACTGAGTAATCTGTGTGCAACGTACGGGGTGATTTCATGGGTGTGCACATGCGCGTTGAGTCGATCTTGATCCGACTAATAACAAGCCTGCTGATCGTATGGCCAGCGGGCAACGCCGTGGCCATTGAGGCTGGCGTTTTGTCGGGAACCAGCAAGTTGGGCTTTCGACCCGACTATCGGGTCGATTTGCGATCAACTGAACACGCCGGTTTTTCGGTGATCCGGCCGGCCTGTTTGCAGGCCCAATGGCTTGGCGGGGAGCGGGATGCCGAGCCCAGACCTTTGGCAGTGGATATTTCAAAGCGCACCGATCAAACCATCCAGCTGCATTTCACTGGGCCATTTATCTTGAGCTCCACGGAAGGTACTCTCCTGCTTCGGTCCTCCTGCCCACTGAACGTATTTGAACTCAGCTGGCCAGTGTTCGTGACACCCACGGCCATGCCGGATGTCCTGAATTCGCCTTCAGCACGATCAAGCGGAGCGTCGGCACAAAACCTGTTGTCCGACCCCTTGCCTGGCAGCGCAGGTGGTTTTCGCGATTTCGAGCCGAGATCGCTGGTTGGCAACACCCGTCAGGCGCTGCCGCCAAACCATTCATTGCCCGAACCATACCGAGCCCAGATCAACAAAGCGAACAGTGCGCCAACTGCCTCTCCACAACCAGTGGCTTCAACCGAGCCAGTGTCGGCCTCAATAGATTCCAGGCAAACCATGCCGATCCAGCCAAAGGTCGTTGCTCAAGCCGCAACCCAGCAGGTAAAACCACCCTCCGATTCACCACCAACGATACCGAGCACAGCAATGCCAGACTGGCCGGTGAGCGTATATGGTGTGTTGGGGCTTTCCTTGCTGGGTGCATTGGGCTTCGCGGTGTGGTGGCGGCGGCAGCAGAATCTTCCTGTGTCCAACCGGTTGATCGCAGAGCCCTCGATTCAGCAAGGTCTTTCGGTGAGCGACTCCGAATCCGATGATCAGCGGTCTGCTGGTTCTGAACCGCCGGTGAGGGTGGCCGCTACATCAGACCAGTTGCTTCGCACGTTGCTGAGTGCGGAAGATTCATTTCTGATGTCCATGGACATGCTGCCGAACCTTACCCAAGCCGTGGGTGGTACAAATGGGATTCATCAACAGGAGACAGCCATCCGGAATGCATTGCGGTGGTTGGACTGGGATCACCAGACACCATGGCAGGTTCCTGAGGCCTACGATGAATTGGTCACACAGCGGAACCGCACCCTGTCTGTGGTCAACGAGGCATGGCCAAAATGGATTCAGTGGCACCTGGCCTTTGTTGAATTGGCTTATCACGAAGCGAAACAGGCTCGAAGCCTGTCGACAGATACCAGCGCAGCCTTGTTGATGCGTTTGGGTGATGCGCCAGTGATCGATCCTTCACCCGGAAAACTGCCGGACATGTTGTTAAGTCAGTTGACCGGTAAACTGTTTGAAATCGGATCCCCAACTGAGCAGGCGTTGTTTATCGGGAATCTCAATACCCTCACCACACTGGCCGGCGGCTGCGGCAGCGCTTTCACGTGGCCAGATTTTCCTGTCTTTTTGATGCAGCACACACCAGCAAATGCTGTCTGAGATCCGTGTTAAAGACCCAGTTCAGATTCCAGTGTCTCTGATTCCAACATCAATTCCAGCAGCTTGAATTCGTGATCTTCAACCTGCCGGTGGGCCGTCTCCCGTTCGTGGGCCAATCGAGCGGCCAGGCTTGCTGTATCCGGTTTGCTGTAATCCAGGTTGTGCAATGCGGTGTCGGCCAATTGCCGCTGGGCCGTGCATTCTTCCAATTGTTTTTCGATTTTTTTAATCTGATTGCGCAGGGTTTTGAGTCGTTGATGAGCGGCTTGTCGATCCGTTGGTTGGCCTTGGGTTGCTTTGGCTGGTTCCTTGGAGCGATCTGTCTGGCTGGATTCTTTTTTCAGCAGATTGGCGTAGTCCTCCAAGTCACCGTCAAACGGGCTTACTTGGCCCGCATGCACTCGCCAGTAGGTGTCGGTGATGGACTCCAGCAGATGCCGATCGTGGGATACCATCACCAGGGCCCCTTCGAATTCAATCAAACTGTTGACCAAGGCCTGTCGGGTGGACATGTCCAAGTGATTGGTGGGTTCATCCAGAAGCAGGAGGTTGGGCCGAAGGTAAGCCAGCAGTGCCAATGCAAGGCGTGACTTTTCGCCGCCAGAAAAATTCCCCACGGTTTGGCGGACTTTTTCGTCACGAAAGTCAAATCGAGCCAAAAAATCCCGAAGCTGCTGCTCGGTGGCTTGCCGATCCACGCGAGCAAGGTGTTGGAGTGGTGTGGCGGCCATGTCCAGTGATTCAATCTGGTCTTGCGCAAAATAGCCCACAACCAAACCTTTGCCCTCCACTCGGTCACCGGACAGCAACGGAAGATCGCCGACCAGGCTTTTGACCAAGGTGGTTTTACCATTGCCGTTAGACCCCAGCAAGCCAATTCGGTCACCTGGGCGAATTTCGAGATTCAAACCACTGATCACTGGTTTCTCGGCATTGTAGCCACATGCAGCCCGAGCCAGAACGACCAATGGGTCCGGGCTTTTGTGCGGTTCCAGAAAAGGGATTTCTGCATGTGCCTGCACTTGGTAGGTTTCAATCAATTTGATTTTTTCGATTCGCTTGACGCGACTTTGGGCTTGCTTGGCCTTGGTGGCTTTGGCCTTAAAGCGTTCCACAAAGCGTTGGAGCTTTTCAATTTCTGCACTGGCTTTCCGATTGGCCTGATCCACCTGTTCGGCCCTTTCGGCAAAGGTGCGTTCAAATGTGGAGTAATTGCCCGTGTACTTCACCAGTTGCTCGCCATGCAAATGCACGGTGTGAGTGCAAATCTCATCCAGAAATTCTCGGTCATGGGAGATGACCAGAACAGTACAATCCACCTGACGAATCCACTGGGCCAACCACAGGACCGCCTCAATGTCGAGGTGGTTGGTGGGTTCATCCAGCAAAATAAGCTCAGCGCGTGAGCCCAACACTTTGGCCAAATTCAGCCGCATTTTCCATCCACCGGAGAACTCGCCAACGTTGCGCTGAAGATCTTCCGGTTTAAATCCAAGGCCATGCAGAATCGTGGCGACGCGACTTTCGGCAGTGTAGCCATCCAGGTTGTCCAACTGCTCATACAGGTGAGCAATGTGCGCGGACTCACCGCTTGACTCTGCGTGCCGAATTTGCTGTCGAATAGTATGCAGGGCGCGATCGCCCTCCAATGCAAAATCAATCACTGGTGTGTCGTTGGCTGTGACCTCCTGATCAATCCACGCCACAGACCAAGCTTGCGGAATCTCAATATTGCCGGCGTCCACAGGTAACTCACCCAGTAGGCTGGCGAAAAAACTCGATTTTCCAGCACCGTTGTGTCCAATCAATCCAACCTTTTCCTTGGGGAATAGGGTGAGGTTTGCCTGCTTGAGAATTGACTTGCTGCCGCGGGCAATCGACAGCCCGGTGATCTGGATCATTCGAGGTCTTCTTTGTGGATGAGGAACACCTGCTCATCGCCGGCAGATGTCTCTAGCCAAATCACATTCAAATCCGGATATGCGTTCTCAAAATGAGGTCTTTCATTACCCAGCTCGACCACCAAAAGCCCGCCGTCGCTCAAATGCTTGGGTGCGTCCAGCAAAATGCGGTCAATTAACTGCATGCCGTTATCGCCCCCAGCCAATGCCATGCGCGGCTCGTGAAGGTATTCTGGCGGCAGGCTGCGCATGGATTGTTCGTTCACGTAGGGCGGGTTGGTGATGATAAGATCGAACTGTCGACCTGGCAGGCCTTCAAATAGATCCGTCTGGACCAACTCAAGCCGGTCCTGAAGCTGATGGTGTTTCACGTTGCTTTGCGCTACTTCCAGCGCATCGGCGGACAGGTCGGCGCCCACCACCGTGGCGTTGTTAAATGCATGCGCAGCCAGAATAGCCAGACAAGCTGACCCTGTGCACATGTCCAACACGTGCAAGGGGGCGTCGGGGTCATTGACCCACGGCGTTAGTTGGTCAGCCAGCAATTCAGCGATGAACGATCGCGGAATGATCACCCGCTTGTCGACATCAAAGCGATGGCCTTGCAACCAGCTTTCGCCGGTGATGTAACTGGCTGGTTTGCGGTGAACAATCCGCTCTGTGAGCATGTTCAGCAGCCGTGTTTTTTCATGCTCGGTCAAACGGGCATCCCAAAACACATCCAGAGGCTCCATCACCGGCAACGAGAGGGCGGTCTGTGTCAAGTACACGGCTTCATCGAACGCATTGGTACAGCCGTGGCCAAAAAAAACTTTGGCACGCCGCATCTCTGACACTCCAAAACGAATCCAGTCGCGAACTGTTTTCAGCTCGCGAATGTCCACTGCAATGTGGCCGGCTGTGTCATTCATGAAAAAATTCCGAAAAGTCGGTCAGGCCAATCGTCCATTGATCAGCAATCTTCACCACAGGCCGTTTAATCACCGACGGATTGTTCAGCGCCAGTGCGTGTGCGCCTGTCGAGCTCAATGCTTGAGCCTGTACATCCACCGATAGGCCGCGCCAGGTGGTACCTTTTTTGTTGATGACTTTGTCCACGCCCATGGAATTCAACCAGGTGGACAGCAAGCCTGGGTCCACACCTTCTGTCTTGAAGTTGTGAAAAACTGGCTGTACACCGGCATCTTTCAGGTTTTTCAACGCTTTTTTAACGCTGTCACAATTCGGAATACCGTAAACCTCTACTTGCTTGACCGTGTTTCCCATGAATTTATTCGGCACTACGCAGCAGTTCATTGATGCCAGTTTTTGCCCGTGTTTTGGCATCGACCTGTTTCACAATGACGGCGCAATACAAATTGTATTTGCCACAGGCGGAGGGCAATGAGCCACTGACCACCACTGAGCCTGCAGGCACACGGCCGTATGTGACTTCACCAGTTTCGCGGTTGTAAATTTTGGTGCTTTGGCCGATGTACACGCCCATGGAAATCACGGAGTTTTCTTCAATGATCACGCCCTCCACAACCTCCGAGCGGGCACCGATGAAGCAATTGTCTTCGATGATGGTGGGGTTTGCTTGCAGGGGTTCCAATACGCCACCAATGCCCACACCACCGGACAGGTGTACGTTTTTACCGATTTGCGCGCAGGAGCCGACCGTTGCCCAGGTGTCTACCATGGTGCCTTCGTCCACGTATGCACCAATGTTGACGTAAGAGGGCATGAGCACCACATTTTTTCCGATGAAGCTGCCACGGCGGGCAACAGCGGGGGGTACCACCCGGAAACCGCCTGCCTTGAAATCTTCTTCGGAATAATTGGCAAACTTGCTGGGCACTTTGTCGTAAAACTGAGTGAAGCCACCGGCAGGCATGGGTTTGTTGTCTTCCAGGCGGAACGACAGCAGCACCGCCTTCTTGATCCACTGGTGCGTCACCCAATCGCCATTTTCTTTGGACGCCACCCGGAGGCTGCCCTTGTTCAACTCTTCCAGTGTGGCTTGAACTGCTTCGCGCACATCAGCAGGCGCTTTCGATGGGGAAATATCGGCGCGGTTTTCCCAAGCTTGTTCAATGATGGACTGGTATGCATGGCTCATGGTGTGTTCCTTGGCTCAAAAATTGTTCAGAGAATGGCGTGAATACGATGTGCGGCCTCGTCGCACTCCGATTTGGAGGCGACCAAGGCAATTCGAATGTACCCGTCGCCCGGATTAATACCTTCGTGTGTTCTTCCCAAAAAACTGCCGGGTAGTACGGTGATGTGGGCTTGTTCAAACAGCATTTTGGCGAATTCAGTGTCGCTGCCCGGTACCTTCACCCAGAAGTAAAAACCAGCGGGTGGAATGTGCAAGGGCAACTTGTCGCCAATAATCGCTTTGAATGACTCAAATTTCTCGCGGTACAGGCGTCGGTTTTCGGCCACATGGGCTTCGTCAGACCAAGCCGCCACACTGGCAGCCTGTATGGTGGTAGACATCGCCGACCCATGGTAAGTGCGGTAGCGCAGAAAGTCTGCCATCAAATCGGCGTCTCCAGCCACATAGCCAGAACGTAAGCCCGGGGCGTTGGACCGTTTTGACAAGCTGGAAAACACAACCAGATTATTAAAGTCTGACCGACCCAGGCGTGCAGCAGCCTCCAGGCCACCGATGGGCGGATTGCCTTCATCCAAGTAAATTTCCGAATAGCACTCGTCGGAGGCGATCACAAAGTCATGTTCATCGGCCAAGTCGAACAGGCGTTGCCAGTCGTCCAGTGTGTACACTGCGCCAGTGGGGTTGTTGGGCGAGCACACATACATCAGCCGAGTGGCTGCCAGGGTTTCAGCGCTCAACGATGCAAAGTCGGGTAGCCCGGTGGCTTGGTCAATGTTGACAAACACGGGCTCGGCGCCGCCCAAAAAGGTTGCACCCTCGTAAATTTGGTAGAACGGATTGGGAAACACCACTTTGCTACCAGCGGGGCAGCCGTCTAGCACCACCTGCGCAAATGCAAACAGGGCTTCACGTGAGCCGAGGATGGGCAGTACCTGGGTGTCTGGGTTCACCTGGGCCTCAAACCGCTTCAAAATCCATTGCGCAATCGTGTTGCGGATGGCCGGTAAGCCTTGCGTACCCGGGTACACAGCCAGACCATCCAGATTGTTGATCACGGCTTGCTTGATCAGTTCAGGTGTTGGGTGTTTCGGTTCACCAATCGACAGGTTGACATGGCTCAGCCCGCCCGCGTGCTGTACACCCCCAAACAACGCCCGAAGGCGCTCAAAGGGGTAGGGCTGCAGTTTTTCCAGGTTTTTAACGGGCGTGAGCATGCAAACTTATCCGCGGGTGGGGTTCATGGTCGAAATCTGGTCCAACTCAACCTTGGGCAGGGGCGTCCAGCCAGCCTGGCGGTGCTCAGCCACCACCGTGGTGTATACACCGCCACGCACATACCATTTGGCTGTCAGCTTCATGTAGCGCGGCTCGGTTGCGGCCACTAAGTCGTCCAGAATGCGGTTGGTCACTGCCTCATGGAAGGCGCCCTCGTCGCGGTAAGACCACATATACATTTTCAGGCTTTTCAGCTCCACGTTTTTCAGGTGGGGCAGGTAATCGATGACCAGGGTTGCGAAGTCTGGCTGACCCGTTAGTGGGCACAAGCAGGTAAACTCCGGCACTTCAATGTGCACGTGATAAGGGCGGTCCGTGTTCGGGTTCGGGAAGGTCTGCAGTTCCCGGCTGGGCTTGTTGCTCATGATTCTCGCTCGAGTGAAACTTATGGGGCATCGGCTTTGCTATTATAAAGCGGGCAGAGTATGCCCGTTTTGCCGCAGTTCCGTTTTCACCGTTCTTCTATTGGCCTTCCCAACGCTTCATCGTGCGCTTAACTCATATTCGTTTAGCCGGTTTCAAGTCATTTGTCGAACCCACGTCCTTCGCTGTGCCCAGCAATTTGGTGGGGGTGGTGGGGCCAAACGGGTGTGGCAAGTCCAACATCATCGATGCTGTTCGTTGGGTGCTGGGTGAATCCAAAGCGTCCGAATTGCGCGGTGAATCCATGCAGGACGTCATCTTCAACGGATCTTCCAACCGCAAACCAGCCTCTCGGGCCAGTGTCGAGTTGGTGTTTGACAACGCCGAGGGTCGGGCAGGGGGAAGCTGGAACCAGTACGCCGAAATCTCAGTGAAACGGGTGTTGACCCGGGATGGTCAGTCCACGTATTACATCAATCAACAAGCGGTGCGACGCCGCGATGTTCAAGACATTTTCCTGGGCACAGGCTTGGGCCCCAGGGCATATGCGATCATTGGCCAAGGCATGATTGCCCGAATTATCGAAGCGCGCCCGGAAGAATTGCGCATTTTCTTGGAAGAGGCGGCGGGTGTATCCAAATACAAGGAGCGTCGTCGTGAGACCGGTAACCGCCTGCAGGACACCCACGACAACTTGACCCGAGTTGAAGACATTCGGCGTGAATTGGGTTCACAAATTGAGCGTTTGGAACAACAGGCGACGATTGCTCGGCAGTTCAAAGAGCTTGAAGAAGGCCGAAATGCCAAACAACGCTATTTGTGGACGATTCGCCTGAATGAGGCCCGTGAGCAGCAAAACACCGGCAAAGCCAAGCTTGAAAGGGCTCGGGCTGACCTTGAACAGATTCAAAGCCAATCCATTCACACGCAGACTGAATTGTTCGCCCTGCGTGAGAAACAAATTGATGCCCAGCAGACCCTTGAAAATGATCAAGGTCAGTGGATCGAGGCAAACCGCGAAGTCAGCCGATTGGAGGCTGACTTGCGCGTCATGGCCGAAAGTCGTACCCGCCTGGGTGCCAGGGTGGCTGAGCTGGAGGCTGAGTTGGCCAGTTGGGCGGCTCGCGAAAGCGAGGCCACACATCGCCTTGACGATATATTGGCCAGTGCTGAAGACCAGCAATCCATTCTGGAAGAGCTGACGATTGCCGTGGAAGAGGCCGAACTGGCGCTAGAGCCGCTGGAAGAAAGCCTCTCCATGGCGCGCCAATCAGTGGACCAGCAGCGTGCCAAAGTCATGGACGTTCAGCGTCAGTTAAGTCAGGTGTCTTCCCAGCAGGAGGCAGCCAGTCGAGCCGAGTCGGGTATTCAGGCGAAACTGGAGCGTTTGCACGGTGAAAAAGGTCAGATCGCTGCGCCGTCTGGTGCTGAACTGGCGGATATTCAGCGGAAAGTGGAAGATTTGACGGTGGAGCTTGAGGAATCCACGGCCCAGTTGCATGACCATGAGGCGCTGTTGGCCGATGCGCAGGATCATCTCGAACAGGTTCAAGCTGCATTCAACACCGAGCGTGACCGTCACGCCAATGCACAGGCTCAGTTGTCTGCGCTTGAAAAACTGAATGAACAGCTGGCCGAGAGTCAAACGCTGAAACCGTGGATCGAGCGCAGTGGCTTGGCTGATACCCCTCGGGTTTTGCGCAAGCTTCAGGTTGAGCGAGGCTGGGAACGGGCACTTGAATCTGCGCTGCGCGAATCGTTGGATAGTTTTCAGGTGCGGAGCGTGGACATGGTGGCCGGGTTTGCCAATCAGCCTCCACCTTCACGAGTGGCTTTCATGGAAACAGCGCCGGACAGCGCGCCTGCCAATCCGGTTGGGCCAGAAGACTTGGCCAGTTTGGTGCGATCTTCCGAGCCTGGGGTGGCGCAGGCAATTGCCCGGGCCTTGTCCGGTTGCCTGATGGCCGCTGATTTGTCTGCAGCCTTGGCCAAACGCAAAGGCCTGAAGCCTGGTCAAAAAGTGTTCACTCCGCAGGGCCATTGCGTGACCGAGTCTGGCGTGCAGTTTTATGCCGCGGAGGATGCTCAGGCAGGTCGATTGGAACGCATGCAGCAGATTGAAGCACTGCGAACAGAGGTTCGCGCTTTGGACATGTTGCGCAGTGAATCGCTTGGAAAGCGTGATCAACTTCAGTTGAAGCTCAATGAGCAGAAAGTTCTTGTTGCGCAGTCCCGTCAGCAAGTTGAATCCATAACGCGCCGCTTGCACGAGGCCCAGGTCCAGTTGATTCGACTCCAGGAGCTTCAAACCCGCGCCGATGGACGACGCGAGCAAATCAACCTGGACATCGCTGTGTTGCAATCAGAGCTGGAAGAGCAGAGGGCCATTCTTTTGGAATCCGAGGATCGCTATGCCGCACTGGATGAGCAGTTGGCTGCTGACAGCGATGTATTGGAGGCTTTGAAAGACAAGGTGCTGCAGATTGAGCAGCAGCTGCGGGACAGGCAACAGTCCGTCCAGGCGGCGCAGCGTAAAAAGCAAGATGCTGAATTCGATATTCGCAACCAAGACAGTCGGAAGCGGGAGTGTGAACGGGACATTGCTTTTGCGCAGGCCCAAATTCAGCAGATTTCCCAGCGAAAGTCCTCAGCGTTGGTTGAGCTGGATTCACTGTCAGAAGCTTCGGCACAGGAGTCCTTGCAGGGTGCACTGGAACTGCGGGTCATTGCTGAAGAGAAGGTGGTGATGTCGCGTGATGCGCTTGAGCAGATCATGAGCAAGGTGTCGGAGCTTGAACGGATTGAGAAGGAAAGTGATCGACAGGCGGAGCCTTTGCGCGCGCAGATTCAGGATTTGGCTCTGAAAATTCAGGCAGCTGAAATGACCATTGAGCAGTATCAGAACCTGCTCAATGAAGTTCAGGCCAACGTAGAGGCGATCAGTGCGGAAATACTGGCCATGGATGTTGCACCCAAGGCGTCGGTTCTTCAGGCTGAGGTGACCCGGCTGACCAATGCCATGCAAGACCTGGGGGCCGTGAACCTTGCTGCACTCGAAGAGTTGGCTGCTGCCACGGAGCGCAAGAGCTTTCTGGACCAGCAGGCTGCTGACCTCGTGGAGGCCATGACCACACTGGAAGATGCCATCCGGAAAATTGACAAAGAAACCCGCGACCTGTTGCAGGAAACATTCAACGTGGTGAATGGACATTTCAGCCGACTCTTTCCCAAGCTGTTTGGTGGGGGTGAAGCGCGGCTGGTGATGTCGGGCGAAGAAATTCTGGATGCTGGTGTTCAAGTGTTTGCACAGCCGCCAGGCAAGAAAAACGGCACTATTCACCTGCTATCCGGTGGCGAAAAGGCATTGACAGCAACGGCGCTTGTTTTTGCCATTTTCGAACTGAACCCAGCGCCATTCTGTTTGCTAGATGAGGTGGATGCTCCGCTGGATGACGCCAACACCGAGCGGTTTTCCCGCTTGGTCAAGCAAATGTCTGAACAGACTCAATTCCTGTTCATTTCTCACAACAAGATTGCCATGGAAATGGCCGAGCAATTGATCGGCGTTACGATGCAGGAAAAGGGTGTATCCCGCATTGTGGCTGTCGACCTAGCGGCTGCTGAAAAAATGGCCACGGAAACTGTATGAACGATTTACAACTGACGCTGCTCATCGTGGGTGGTGGCGGCATTGCTGCCATGATTGGATATAACTGGTGGCAAGACTTTCGACTTCGCAAGACCGCCAGTGAACGATTTGGTGAAAGCACCGAAGACCCATTGCTGTCGGTTCCCGCATCCACAGTTGGACGTGAACGTGCAGAGCCCGGTTTTCGCACCGATGAATCGCATGCGGATGCTTCGGGCGCGTATGTGGAGGCGGTGCCCGATCCAATTCTCGACAATCAACCGGCCGAGCCGCTGGATCCCCGTCTGTTTGTTGATTTCACTTTTCGGTTTGACGAGGCGCAGGATGCAAATGCTTGGAAAGCATTGATGGATGGTCTTGAGCAAATCAATCGGAAAAAAATTGTGTATGCCGCCGGTGTTCAGCCACCCGAGGGTGATGAGGTGCTTTGGTTTACTGCGTCAGCGTTCCAAGGGCATGCGCATCAACTGAAGGCCAGCATACAGATTGCCAATCGCAAGGGTCCGCTGAGTTCTATTGAGTTTTCCGAGGTGCTGACCCGTTTTCGGCGCTTTGCAGAGGATCACAACGCTGAAATTGAATTTCCCGAAATGCGGGAAGTGGTTCGACGGGCTGAAACCCTGGACCAGGCAGCTGCAGCGCTTGACACTTTGCTGGGTCTGCATTGCCTGATGCCTGAGCAAGTGGATGACGTGACCGTCGCAACCGCCCTGGTCAAGGCCGGTTGGGTACAAAAAGGTCACCAATGGTCTCTGAGTGATTCCACCGGAATTTTGGCAACCATGGTGGTACACCAGGCCCCTGGCAAACGGTTGTTGAGCTTTAACATTGATGTTCCCAATAGTTCGGATCCAGTTCGCTCGTTGGGTGATGTGGTCGCGGTTTGTCATGGGTTCAACGCGCAATATGGCGCACCCATGATGGACGATTCTGGGCGAACGCTCAGCACGCAAGCCATTGAAGGTATCTACAACCAATTGATTGAACGGGTTCGACATCTCACCGATAGTGGCTTTAAACCCGGTGATGTTTCATCAAGAATTCTGTTCTCTTGAACATGCATGGAAAATCTGAATTTGTTTGATTCAGTCGAGCCGGAACCAGGCTCATTGGATGATCCTGAAGCACGTATTCAGACATTGGTTGATCAGCTGAATGCATGGTCCTATCAATACTATGTGCTGGATGAGCCCATGGTGCCTGATTCCGAATATGACCGGTGCTACAGGGAACTGGAAGCGCTTGAAAGTCAATATCCGAATTTGGTTCGCAGGGATTCGCCGACGCAACGGGTTGGAGACAAACCCCTGGAAGGGTTCGAGCAAATTGTGCACCGTGCGGCCATGTTGTCGCTGTCCAATGCCTTCGACGAGGCGGAGGTCAGGGCATTCGATCGGCGTGTCCATGACCTTGCGGAGATCCCGGATCACCAGACGGTTGCGTATGCCATCGACCCAAAATTCGACGGCCTGGCGATCTCGATTCTCTATCGGGCAGGGCAGTTTGTTCAGGCTGTGACGCGTGGAGATGGAACCACCGGTGAGGATGTTACTGCCAATGTCCGGACCATCCGCAATGTGCCCATGCGCCTATCGGGATCAGAATTTCCAGATGAACTGGAAATCCGCGGCGAAATCCTGATCTACAAAGCGGATTTTCAAGCAATGAATCAGCGTCAGGCGGAGCATGGTCTGAAAGTGTTTGCAAATCCCCGGAATGCCGCAGCAGGCACCATTCGACAACTCGATCCCCGGGTGGCTGCCAGTCGCCCCCTTCGTTTTTTTTGTTACGGAGCAGTCCTTGATCGAGATCAGCAGGGGCGATTGCAGTCACATTCCAAGACTTTGGATTGGTTGCAAAACCTCGGATTACCCATCAGCCAACACCGTCAAACCGTTCAAGGTGTTGATGGTTTGCTGAGTTACTACAACACCATGGTTGGGCAACGTATCAGTCTACCGTTTGAAATTGATGGTGTGGTGTACAAGGTGGATGACTACCGGATTCAGGGTCAATTGGGCTTTGTTGCCAAAGCGCCACGTTTTGCCATTGCTCACAAATTCCCGCCAGATGAGGTGTTGAGTCGACTGCTGGACATTGAGATTCAAGTGGGTCGAACTGGAGCGCTGACGCCGGTGGCCAAGCTTGAGCCCGTTAAGGTGGGTGGCGTGGTGGTCTCATCGGCCACATTGCACAATGTGGACGAAATTCGCCGCAAGGACCTGCAAATTGGTGATCAGGTCCTGGTCCGTCGCGCGGGTGATGTGATCCCGGAGGTGCTGCCATTTCCGGGCAATCAACGTCTCCACCATCGGCCCTTTTCAATGCCGGCGCACTGCCCGGTGTGTGGTTCAACGGTGAGCCGGGAAGAGGATGAAGCAATTCATCGCTGCACGGGTGGCTTGGTGTGCAAGGCTCAACTGGTTGGTGCATTGATTCACTTTGCGCACCGCAAGGCCATGGACATCGAGGGTTTGGGCAACAAACTGGTTGAAACGGTGGTGGAAGTCGGTTTGGTTAAAACCCCCGCTGATTTGTATCGCCTGCGTTTGCCCGATTGGTCTGCGCTGGAGCGGATGGGTGAGAAGTCAGCCAATAATCTGTTGTCATCATTGAACAAGTCCAAGTCCACCACATTCGGGCGGTTTTTATTTTCCTTGGGTATTCGCCATGTGGGAGAAGCCACAGCACGGGATCTGGCCACTCACTTTGGCACGATCGACGCGTTGATGAATGCCAGCGTCGATGCATTGCTGGACGTTCAGGATGTAGGGCCCGTGGTTGCGCAATCCATTCATGAATTTTTCAGGGAAGCCAGCAACCGTGCGGTTGTGACTGAGCTACTGGGCTTGGGTATTCATTGGCCCGATCCTGCCAAGACCACTGTTTTGGATCAAACGCATCCCTTCTACGGAAAAACGTTTGTGTTGACCGGCACGCTGAAACAATACGGGCGTGATGACGCTGCAGCGCTCATATTGGCAAGGGGGGGTAAGGTGAGTGGCTCTGTATCCAAGAAAACCGACTTCGTGTTGGCTGGCGAATCGGCCGGCAGCAAATTAGAAAAAGCACAGGCCTTGGGTGTGGCTGTGTTGACTGAATCCGAATTTAATCAGTTGCTGTAAATTATTGAAATATTTTTACATCACAACGTTTGAGGTGTTGACATGGCAAGAGTTCGCAAGGCGGTATTTCCAGTGGCTGGGATGGGAACCCGTTTCCTGCCTGCAACCAAAGCAAGTCCCAAGGAAATGATGCCCGTGGTTGACAAGCCGCTGATTCAATACGCAGTTGAAGAAGCATTGGAAGCTGGCATTACGGAGTTGGTGTTTATCACAGGCCGTAGCAAGCGATCCATTGAGGACCACTTTGACAAGGCTTACGAGCTGGAGGCTGAGCTGGAGGCGCGGGGCAAGAAAGCGTTGTTAGAGGTTGTTAAAAACATTGTGCCCAGCCATGCCAATTGCATTTACATTCGCCAAATGGAACCACTCGGCTTGGGGCATGCAGTGTTGTGCGCCGAGCCTGTGGTCGGCGCTGATCCTTTTGCTGTGCTGCTTGCGGACGATTTGATGGATGTCGATCAGGGCACGCCGTCGGTCACCCACCAGATGGTCAAGATTTTCGAGCGGGAGCATGCCAGCGTATTGGCTGTTCAAGAGGTGCCCAAGGCTGAAACCAAATCCTACGGTATTGTGTCAAGCACGCCGTGGAATTCAAAATCTGAACGGGTCAATGCAATTGTTGAAAAGCCGGATCCCAAGGATGCACCGACCAACCTCGCCGTGGTTGGGCGTTATGTGCTGACATCCCAGATATTCGATCACATCCGCAAAACCGGAAAGGGGGCTGGTGGTGAAATTCAGCTGACCGACGGTATTGCATCATTGCTGCATGATCAACCTGTGCTGGCTTACCGTTTCGAAGGAACCCGGTTTGATTGTGGATCGAAAATTGGATACCTCAAGGCCACGGTAGAACTCGGTTTGAAACATCCTGAGGTGTCCACGGAATTCGCTGCCTATTTGAATAACCGGGGGTAACCAGATGTACGCAGTGATCGGTGGAAGTGGCCTGGGCCAGTTGCCAGACTTTGAAGTAACCCGACGTCAAGTCCTGAGAACGCCTTACGGCGAACCTTCTGGTGCATTGTTAATCGGTACGCTGGCAGGCCGCGAGGTGGTTTTTCTCGCCCGCCACGGTTACGGCCATACCTTGGCACCCCATGAAATCAACTACCGTGCCAATTTGTGGGCACTGGCTCAGCTTGAGATTGATGGAATTTTGGCTGTGGCATCTGTGGGGGGTATACAGCCCCAATTCGGCCCTGGAACGCTCATGGTGCCTGATCAAATCATCGACTACACCCATGGTCGTGCAGCCACTTTCTTCGAAGGCGATAACCAGGCGGTGCAGCACATTGACTTCACGTGGCCTTATGACTCTGGATTGCGAACGGCCTTGGTCGCCGCTGCCGATGCGGTCGGCGAGCCAGTGGTGCAAGGCGGTTGCTATGCCTGTACGCAAGGCCCTCGACTGGAAACCGCCGCTGAGATTCGCAGGCTGGCTCGGGACGGCGCAGACATCGTTGGAATGACCGGCATGCCCGAAGTGGCCTTGGCACGGGAGCTAGATATTCCGTACGCGCACTTGGCCTTGGTTGTCAACCATGCTGCTGGCGTGGGCGACAGTGCACGCGAAATTTCCCATGCGCAGATCTCCAAAACAGTTCAGGATGGCATGGTTCGCGTGATGGCCGTGTTGAAATCCTTGGTCCAGTTGCACGAAGATTAATCAAATGGACAGCAGTTCCAGCAAGTCGGATTCCAATTGAATTTGAAGCTTCTGAGAATTCAGCGACTGTCCGTTGATCAGGAACGTGTCTTCAGCGCGACCGCCGAGGGTCATGATTTTGGCGGTCTGCACATTGACCCGATACTTTGCCAGCAGTTTCGTGATGGAGTAGAGAAGCCCGGTACGGTCTGTCGCAGAAACGCTGAGCAAGTACTGGTTGCCTTTCTCGTCGGGCACCAGATCAACGGTTGGACGTATCGGAAAGTGTTTGGACTGGCGCGACATTCTGCCCAAGACCGGGTCGGCTAGGGGTTGGCGCTTTCCCAGCCGGTCTTGAAGATCAGCCTCAAGCAACGATAGAAACTCGCGATCAAAACCAGCGCCACTGTCTTGCTGAATCAGGAAAGAGTCCAGCGCATAACCGTGTGTGGTGGTGTGAATTTTCGCATCCAGGATACTGAGATTCTTTGAGTCAAAGTACCCGCAGATTCTGGCAAACAGATCTGGCTCATCCCGTGTGTACACCAGCACATCCAATCCTTCACCCAAGGGTGACCAACGGGCTTTCACGATCGGTTGCGCCGCGTCAACCCGCCAGTACAAATGTCGCGTATGCCAGGCAATGTCACTGGGACCTTGCCGAAGAAAATACGACACGTCCAACTGCTTCCATAGCTTGTCTTGAACATCATCCGATAACGCATACAGACGTAGAATTCGTTTGGCCTCCGCTTGCTGTTCAGCCAGCATTTGTCGGTGGGTTGGCGCTTCACCACCCAGCATTTTCAGGGTGTATCGGTACAGGTCCTCCAGCAACTTGCCTTTCCACGCATTCCACACTTTTGGACTGGTCCCGCGAATATCGGCCACAGTCAGCAAGTAAAGGGCTGTCAGACGCCTGGGGGTTTTCACAATCGCTGCGAACTCTTTCAACACCTCGATGTCCGACAAATCCTTTTTCTGGGCGGTATTTGACATGGTGAGGTGATGGCGAACCAGAAAGGTGACCAAATCGGTGTGTTCATCACCCAAATCATGCGATTGGCAAAAATCCGCTGCATCCACTTCACCGAGGGTGCTGTGATCACCACCGCGTCCTTTGGCAATGTCATGAAACAGCGCAGCGATGTATAAAATCCAGTGATCCTCAAAGTTGGCCATCAACTGGCTGCAGAACGGATATTCATGCGCATGCTCATCCATGGTGAACCGACGGAGGTTTCGAACCACCTGCATGATGTGCTGATCGACAGTGTAAACATGAAAAAGATCGTGCTGCATTTGCCCGACAATGCGTCGAAAGGCCGGTAAGTAGCGCCCCAACACACTGGTTTCGTTCATTCGGCGCAACTCGTGAACAATGCCCTGCGGTTGTTTGAAAAACTCGATGAACAGGGTTTTATTGACTGGGTTGGCCCTGAATTCGCTGTTGATGCGAACACGGTCATGCCAAAGCTGGCGTAGCAGCCTGGCGCTCATGCCCTTGAGCTCCGGATGCTGAGCCATCACGATGAAGGCTCTCAACATGGCTGATGGGCGTTCGGCAAATACCCGGTCATGGCGAATATCCAGCAGGCCGTCTGCTTCCTGAAAATCGTCGTCAATGGGCGTTTCCAACGAGTTGGCGCCAAAAATGGAAATTTCAATGTTTTGTAACAGGATGGTATTGAGCACCATGACCGCTTTGGCGGCCAGATAATAGCGCTGCATCAACTGTTCACTGGAGCGTTTGGCACCATTGGGTGCGTAACCCAACGACTCCGCCAACGGGGTTTGTACGTCGTAGACCAAACGGTCCTCGCGACGCCCAGTGGTGACGTGAAGCTGATATCGAATTTTCTTCAGAATGCGCTCGTTGTTTCTGAGCTTTGCCGCTTCGAACGGGGTAATCAAGCCATGCACGGCCATTTCCGCCCAGGAATTGCCCAGCTTGGCGGCCTTGGCCACCCAAAGCAACACGTGCAAGTCGCGCAGTCCCCCTGGGCTTTCCTTGCAGTTGGGTTCTAGGCTGTATGGCGTTTCATGGTATTTGGCGTGACGCTGGCGTTGCTCCAGCGTCTTCTTTCGAAAAAAGGTTTTGACATCCAGCGATTTCTCAAGACCTTCTTGCAAAAGCTTGAAATGCAGTGCATTTCCGCAAATCAGGCGTGATTCGACCAGCGCCGTCTGTACGGTGATGTCTTTGTTGGCCTCTTCGATGCACTGCTCATAAGTTCGCACGCTGTGACCGATTTCCAGTCCAATGTCCCAGCCAGACCCGCAAAACTGCTCCAGTTTTTCAACATCAGCACCCTCGGGCTCTCGGTCGAGCAAAACAAGAACATCCACATCCGAGTAGGGGAACAGCTCGCCGCGTCCGTAACCCCCCACAGCGACCAGGGCATATTCATCCGGGAAGTCCATTGATTTCCACAAAGAACTCAGTGCTTTATCAACAGCTTTGGATCGATTTCTTAATGCATTTTCTACATCAGAATCCTTGCTGTCAGCGTTGAACGGTGTCAGCCATAACGGTGAATTTGCTTTGAGTTCTTGCTTGATCTGAAGTCGGACATCGTTTGGCTGGGCACTCACGCGTTATTCCTGAAAAAGATGAATATGGTTCTCTATCGACTTGATTTAAAACTAAACTGCCATGGCTGCCCGTTCAGGCTTTGCAGGCGTGCCCGCCGAAACCGTTAACACCTCATAGCCGTCATCGGTCACCAGCACGGTATGTTCCCACTGCGCGGACAGGCTATGGTCCTTGGTGACAATCGTCCATCCATCCGGCATTTCCTTGATTTCCCGTCGACCGGCGTTTAGCATCGGCTCGATTGTAAAAATCATGCCTTTTTCCAGGCGAACACCGGTGCCGGGTCTTCCATAGTGCAACACCTGGGGTTCTTCATGAAATTTCTGGCCAATGCCGTGTCCGCAAAATTCTCGAACCACAGAGTATCCAAAGCCTTCAGCGAAACGTTGAATGGCTGCGCCGACATCTCCCAGTGTTGCACCGGGTCGCACTTGTTCAATCCCGATCCACATGGCTTCATACGTGATCTGGCATAGCCGGCGGGCGGCCAGAGAGCCTTCGCCGACCACAAACATCCGGCTTGTGTCGCCGTGGTAACCATCCTTAATCACCGTGATGTCGATGTTAATAATGTCCCCGTTTTTCAGTTTTTTCGGTCCCGGCACACCATGGCAAATCTGGTGATTCACCGATGTACAGATCGACTTGGGGTAGGGGGTGTAACCGGGCGGGCAGTAGTTCAGGGGTGCAGGAATAGTGCCTTGAACATTCACCATGTAATCGTGGCAGAGGCGATCGAGTTCTTCTGTGGTAATGCCGGCGTGAACATGTGGCGTAATGAAATCCAGAACTTCCGAGGCCAATCGGCCTGCCACGCGCATTTTGGCAATGTCTTCTTCGGTCTTGATAACAATATTCATGCTAATTGTGCAATTCCTGCTTGAGCTTATTCAATCTTCCTGAGTATAATCTCGGGCTGTCCTGCGGAGAAGCTCTTTTTCTCCCTTGGGCAAATCTGATGGCCTGCGCGACAGGGTGCCTTCGACCGAATACGGTGTCTGTAGGCCCAGCGCAGGATCACTTCAACCCTGTCTATACTGGAGAAATCATGGCAGTGTCTATGCGCGAAATGCTGGAAGCTGGTTGCCACTTTGGTCACCAAACCCGCTTCTGGAACCCAAAAATGGCCCCTTTCATCTACGGCCATCGCAACAAAATCCACATTATCAATCTGGAAAAAACAGTCACCATGCTGGATGACGCGCTGAAGTTTGTGAAGCGCCTGTCAGCCAACCGCGGCAACATCCTGTTTGTGTGTACCAAGCGCCAGGCCAAAGAAATCATCGCTGAAGAAGCGCAGCGTTGTGGAATGCCTTATGTCGACCAGCGTTGGCTGGGCGGCATGCTGACCAACTTCAAAACGGTGAAAACTTCCATCAAGCGCTTGAAAGACATGGAAGCTGTGATCGCCGACGGCGGTTTGGAGCGCATGTCCAAGAAAGAAGCCTTGTTGTTTGAGCGCGAACTCGAAAAGCTGAACCAGTCAATTGGCGGCATCAAAGACATGCCCACATTGCCAGACGCCATCTTTGTGTGTGACGTGGGTTATCACAAAATCGCCATCACTGAAGCTGAAAAACTGGGTATCCCGGTTGTTGGCATCGTGGATACCAACCATTCCCCAGCTGGTGTGAGCTATGTCGTGCCCGGCAACGATGACAGCGCACGCGCCATTCGTCTGTATGCCCGTTCCGTGGCTGATGCAGTGTTGGCTGGCCGCGATCAGGCTGTCAATGACGTGGTTGAGTCCATCAAGGCGGGTGACGAATTTGTTGAAGTGCCTGCCGAGGGCGCTGAGGGTTAATTCGCTCAATCAAAAAGCCAAGGGGCGATGCGTTTCGCCCCTTTTTTTTGTCTAGTTCTAGAACCGAATTCAGGAGAGAACAATGGCTGAAATTACAGCAGCAATGGTCAAAGTACTGCGCGAGAAAACCGACGCGCCAATGATGGAATGCAAGAAGGCCCTGACCGAGGCCGATGGCGATATGGAAAAAGCAGAGGAACTGCTGCGCGTCAAATTGGGCACCAAAGCGAGCAAAGCGGCCGCCCGGGTGACCGCTGAGGGTCTGGTTGGGATCTATATTGAAGCCTCTGGCAAATTGGGCTCGATTGTTGAAGTCAACTGTGAAACCGACTTTGTGGCCAAAAACGAGGATTTCTTGTCCTTGGTTGCCAATGTGGCCAAACTGGTGGCGGACAAGAACCCTGCCGACGTGGACGCGCTGAGCGCGTTGCCATTGGGCGAGGGCACTGTTGACAGCGTTCGCGCCGCATTGGTGGGCAAGATTGGTGAAAACATGTCCATTCGCCGGTTCAAGCGCGTTGAAGCCCAAGGGCGACTGGCATCGTATATCCACGGTGGCAAAATTGGGGTACTGGTCGATTTCACTGGTGCAGACGAGCAGGTCGGTAAAGACGTGGCCATGCACATTGCAGCGACCAAACCCAAGGCATTGAATGAAAATGGCGTGTCAGCTGAAGACATCGCCAAAGAACGTTCGGTGGCCGAGGCCAAGGCCGCCGAATCAGGCAAACCTGCTGACATCATTCAAAAAATGGTGGATGGCTCCATCAAGAAATTCCTGAAGGAAGTGGCCCTGTTGTCTCAACCTTTCGTGAAGGATCCAGACCACACGGTTGAAGCCATGCTGAAAGCCAAGGGTAGCGCGATCAACAGCTTCCAGTTGTTCATCGTTGGTGAGGGCATTGAGAAAAAGGTCAACGATTTTGCTGCTGAGGTGGCCGCACAAGCCGCTGCCGCTGCTGCCGCATCTGGCAACTAAATCGGTATTGCGCCTAAAGGGGTTTCTCGGAAAGCGGGAAGCCCCTTTTTATTTGCATTAAACGTAGTCATCCCCTTTTACGTTATAGAATCCTGACAATGATCCGAAAAGGTGCATGAATGGCGGCATACAAGCGTGTTTTATTGAAATTGTCGGGCGAAGCCCTGATGGGCGAGGATGCCTACGGCATCAATCGTGAAACGATTGAACGCATGGTGGCTGAGGTCGCCGAGGTGTCCCGCATGGGTGTTGAGTTGGCCGTGGTCATTGGTGGCGGCAATATTTTTCGGGGCATTGCACCGGGCGCTGCTGGCATGGACCGCGCAACCGCTGACTACATGGGCATGATGGCCACCGTGATGAATGCCTTGGCCTTGCAAGATGCCTTTCGCCGGGCTGGGGTGGTAGCGCGGGTTCAGTCGGCTCTGAATATTGAGCAGGTTGTGGAGCCTTACATTCGACCCAAAGCCATCCGCTATTTGGAAGAAGGCAAAGTGGTGATATTCGCAGCTGGCACCGGCAACCCTTTTTTTACCACCGACACAGCTGCTGCATTGCGCGGCTCTGAAATTGGTGCGCAGGTGGTCCTCAAGGCCACCAAGGTCGACGGTATTTATTCCGCCGACCCGAAGAAAGACCCCAATGCAACCCGTTACGATCAAATCAGCTTCAATGAAGCGATTTCCAAAAACCTGGAGGTCATGGACGCGACTGCTTTCGCATTGTGCCGTGACCAGAAACTTCCGATTCGAGTGTTTTCGATCAATAAGCCTGGCGCGCTCTACAGGGCGGTCATGGGTGAAAACGAAGGCACCCTGGTCCACATGTGATTTATTGGTGAGTTGAGCACAACATGAGCATTGCAAACATCCGCAAGTCCACCGAAGACAAAATGAAGCGTTCCATTGAGTCGCTCAAGACGGATCTTCAGAAAGTGCGCACAGGCCGCGCGCACACGGGTATTCTTGATCACATTCAGGTTGAATACTACGGCCAGCCGGTGCCGATTTCCCAGGTGGCTAACCTGCAGCTTGCCGATGCGCGGACGATCACAGTTCAGCCATGGGAAAAGAACATGATGGCAGCGGTTGAAAAGGCCATTCGTGAGTCGGACCTAGGACTGAATCCAGCCTCGATGGGCGAAACAATTCGGGTACCAATGCCTGCCCTGACAGAGGAACGCCGTCGTGAATTGACCAAGTTCATCAAGGCAGAAGGCGAGCAAACCAAAGTGGCTATTCGGAATTTGCGCCGTGATGCCAACGAGGCCTTCAAAAAATTGGTGAAAGACAAAGAAATTTCCGAAGACGACGAGCGTCGTGCCCAGGATGATGTTCAAAAACTGACTGACAAGGCGGTCGCCGAAGTGGATCAAATTCTTCAAACGAAAGAAGCTGAAATCATGACGGTTTAAACGCCATGGCCCTGTTCAGCAGCTCTACCCTGGAGATTCCCGAGACGTCCAATATACCCAGGCATGTTGCCATCGTGATGGATGGCAACGGCCGATGGGCGAAAAGCCGTCTGCTTCCCAGGGTGGCGGGACACAAGCGGGGCGTGGATGCCCTGCGCCGTACCGTGCAGGCTTGCGTGGAATTGGGTGTTGAACACTTGACCGTGTTTGCGTTCTCGTCGGAGAACTGGCGACGGCCCCCCGACGAAGTGTCACTGTTGATGCGCCTCTTTATTCGAGTATTGCGCAAAGATCTCCATGACATGCACAAAGAGGGGATTCGACTAAAAATCATCGGTGACCTGTCGGGTTTTGATGCCGAGTTGCAAAATGCCATTCAGTACGCGCAAGCGCTTACTGAAAACAACACCCGTTTTTGCTTGAATGTGGCGGCCAATTATGGCGGACGTTGGGACATTCTGCAGGCAACCCGGGCCATGCTTCAGGCCAATCCACAACTGGCCGCCAATCCCCAAGACATTGTAGAAACCGATCTCACCCCGCATCTGTGTCTGAGCTGCAGTCCAGAGCCAGACCTTTTCATTCGAACTGGTGGTGAGCAACGCATCTCGAATTTTTTGCTTTGGCAATTGGCCTACACCGAGTTTTATTTCACTGACAAGTATTGGCCTGATTTCGGAAAAGAACTGTTGACCGAGGCAATCTTGTCGTACAACAACCGAGAGCGACGGTTTGGCCGCACGTCAGAGCAGCTGGGAACACCTGCAGTACCAGCGCGTTCAGCAACCCAATAACAGTCGCCATGATCGAGACAAACCCATGTTGAAAACCCGAGTCATCACGGCTGTGGTTTTACTAATACTGCTGATTGGCATTTTGATGTACGGCGGTGCCTTTGGTTGGAATGCATTCATCACAGTCGTATTGCTGACAGCATTGTGGGAATGGGGGCGCCTGGGCCACCTGACCAGCACGAATGCCTGGGTTTATTCTGCAGTGGCCTCTGCCGTTTGCATCATGGCATATCAGGCCCTGAACCTTCAGGTTCAGTCCTTCCCGATCATGGCAGCGGCCAGTGTGTTTTGGGTGTTGATAGCCCCATGGTGTTTACGGCAGGTGTCTTTGGGGCCGGTGGGTCACCGATGGGTATTCCTGCCTTTGGGGGCGGTGCTGATTGGCGCGGCCTGCGTCGCGTTGATTTTGTCAAAAACCCAGGGTGTCATTTTTCTGTTAAGTGTGATTGCAATCTGTTTTGCCGCCGACATCTTTGCCTATTTTTTTGGTAAGGCATTCGGAAAACGCAAGTTGGCCCCCAGGGTTTCACCAGGTAAGAGCTGGGAAGGGGCGGTGGGCGGTGCGTGCAGCGTGTTGGTCCTTGGTTGGCTGGTTGTCGGATTTTCCGACATTTGGCCTGTCCTGAATGAAACCTGGCAAGTCAAGGCCTTGGATCGCTGGCATCCGGTGCTGTTTTCACTTTGGCTACTGGTGCTCAGTGCATTCAGTGTGGTTGGGGATTTATTTGAATCCATGCTGAAACGCGCAGCCGGCATGAAAGACAGCAGCCAATTGTTGCCTGGACATGGCGGGGTTCTGGACAGAATTGATGCCCAACTGCCAGTCATGCCACTGGCGTTGCTGTTGGTTGCTCAAGGTTTGGGCTCCGCCGCATGAGTTCGCCTCGCTCCATTTTGCTGTTGGGGTCCACGGGCACCATCGGCGTGAATACGTTGGACGTGATACGACGACACCCGGACCGCTTCACCGTGTACGGCTTGGTCGCGGGTCGAAATGTGCAGCGCCTGTTTCAACAAGCGATGGATCACAGGCCCCACGTGTTGGTTATTTGCGATGCCGATGCGCTGGCCCACTGGCATCAGTCGGGGCTTGATGAGGAATTGTCGGCCAAGCTGGGGTATTCGCCTCAGGTGGGTGGTTTAAACACCTTGGATGCGCTGTGTGCTTCCAGTGAAGTGGATACGGTGGTTGCTGCGATTGTGGGCGCTGCCGGTTTGAAGCCCACTCTGTCGGCCTTGAAGGCAGGCAAGCGGGTGCTGCTCGCCAACAAGGAATCGCTGGTATTGGCCGGACGCTTCATGATTGAGGCTGCGCAACAGTCGGGTGCCGTTTTGTTGCCTGTTGATTCCGAGCACAACGCCATTTTTCAATGTCTGCCGGCTGACTTTGATGTTCGACACGCCACTAGCTATGGCATTGAACGATTGGTATTAACAGCCAGTGGGGGTCCTTTTCGGTCCAAAAGCCTCGATGAGATTCAGCATGTAACCCCGGCACAGGCTGTGGCGCATCCCAACTGGGTGATGGGCCCCAAGATATCGGTGGACAGTGCCACCATGGCCAACAAGGGGCTTGAGCTGATCGAGGCCCTGTGGATGTTTGGCTTGCCGCCTGCGCAACTGTCTGTGCTGATTCACCCGCAGTCTATTGTGCATTCCCTGGTGGAATATAAGGATGGCAGTATGCTTGCCCAGTTGGGTTGTCCAGACATGCGAACGCCCATTGCCCATGTGTTGGGGCTGCCGGATCGAATTTCGTCCGGTTCGGCTCGCCTGAACCTGGCTAACATTGCCAGGCTGGAATTTGAAGAGCCAGACCTCCAACGGTTTCCAATGCTGGGGCTGGCTTTTGATGCTTTAAACAAAGCCGATTCGGCCGCCCCCGTGTTCAATGCGGCCAACGAGGTGTCTGTCGAGTGTTTTCTGAAGGGAATCATCCAATATCCCGACATTGTTCGGATTACGGCGCAGTGTCTTGAACGTTTTGGCTCTGTGAACATCCAAAGTCTGGATGATGCGTTGGATCTGGATGCTCAGGTTCGCGTACATGCCCGTTCTTTGATTCACCCGTCCACGGTCTGATCCCGCACCATGCTGAATTCACTGGTTTCATTTCTTGTCGCATTGGGCATCTTGGTGTTCATCCATGAATGGGGTCACTATGCAGTGGCTCGCTACTGTGGTGTTCAGGTCATGCGGTTTTCGGTTGGTTTTGGGCGTCCTCTGTTTCGTTGGGTCAGTCGGAAAACCGGTGTTGAGTGGGTTGTGTCCTGGATTCCACTGGGCGGTTATGTTCGCATGCTGGATGAGCGAGATCCCGAGAGCCTCACGGGTGCGCAGGCGGTTGATCTGGACCGGGCTTTTAACCGCAAACCCGTGGGGCACCGATTTGCAATTGTGCTGGCCGGACCTGTTGCCAATTTACTGCTGGCTGGTTTTTTGTACGCCCTGTTAAATTACAGTCAACCTGGTGGTGTTGCCACCACTGTAGCTAGCCCTTCACCAGGCAGTTTTGCCGAGCAAATGGGTTTGCGCGCACAAGACCGTATTCAATCCGTCAACGGGCAATCCACACCCAACTGGGGTGAGGTGTCTTGGGCTTTGCTCAAGGCCAAACTGTTTTCCCAGGGCTTGGTATTGACCATCGAACGCAACGGCTCGGTTATCTCCCTGCAGGCGCCGTCGAATGCGCCGCTGCCAGGCGATATTGGCCCAACCTTGAATCGGGATTTGGGTTTAATGCCATTTGAGCGCAAAGTGCTGGTCGGCTCTGTGGCACAAGGCTCTCCGGCCGAAAAGGCCGGTTTTCAACGCCAGGATCAATTGTTGACTGTGGACCACGTGCCAGTGCAAAGCGCAGCACAGTTCACTCGGCTCATTCAAGACAGGCCCGCCAGAGAAGTTCAGATTGAGCTGATTCGGGGTAACGAAACCATTACCGTCACGGCCACGCCTGAAGCGGTGGCATCCAATGGTCCGGGCGGTACAAACACCAAGGCCATGATTGGCCGGTTGGGTTTGGGCATTGGCGGTCAACCCGACTGGGTTGAACACCCGCGCAATGCCCTGTCGGCCATTCAATCCGGGTTCGGGCGCATGGTGGAAGTCAGCGTTTTTTCACTGGCTGCGTTGGTGAAGATGATCATGGGCGAGTTGTCCGTTGAACACCTCAGCGGACCAGTGTCGATTGCGGCCGCGGCAGGAGAGTCGTCCAGTCTCGGAATTTTGCCTTTCATCGCGTTCCTGGCCATGGTTTCTGTTAGCCTAGGCGTTTTGAATCTTTTGCCCATACCACTCTTGGACGGTGGGCACTTGATGTATTATTTGGCCGAAATTGTTCGTGGAAAACCGGTGAGTGAACAAGTACAGATGTGGGGTCAAAAAATCGGCATGACCGTGATCGCGTTGCTCACGTCCGTTGCTTTGTTCAATGACATCCATCGACTCCTGTAAACCTAACAATATCCCAACAGAGATCCGGCCTGTGTGGTCCGGTAGGAATGATCTGAATGACAATTCGAAGTCTATTGTTTCCGTCGCGGCTGGCGGCGCCGATGATTGCATGGTGTGCCTTGTCCACGTCCGTTGTACTGGCAGCCGGAAACCAGTTCGTTGTGAAGGACATTCAGGTTGAAGGCCTGCGCCGAACAGAGGCTGGTACTGTATTCAGCTATCTGCCAATCCGTGTCGGCGATACGTTCAACGACGAAAAGGCATTGCAGGCCATCCGTGCCTTGTTTGCAACCGGCTTTTTCGATGATGTAAAAATTTCCTCCAAAGACGATGTGCTGGTGGTGACGGTGGTCGAGCGCCCAGCCATTGCATCAGTGGAGTTCAACGGTACCAAGGAATTTGACAAAGACACCTTGAAAGAAGCCCTGAAAGGCATCGGCATTGGTGAATCCAAAATCTTCGACCGGGCCCTGCTGGACAAAGCTGAGCAGGAGCTGAAACGTCAGTACCTGTCCCGAAGCCGTTATGGTGCGCAGGTACAAACCAGAGTCGACCAGTTGGCCCGCAATCGGGTGGCCATCACGTTCAACGTGGATGAAGGTGAGGCGGCTTCCATCAAGCAGCTGAAGATCTTGGGTGCCAAGGATTTCAAAGAGAAGGAGCTGCTTGAAGAATTCGAGCTGGGCACCGGCACATGGACCAGTTGGTACACCAAAAACGACCAGTATTCCCGCCAAAAGCTCAGTGGTGACCTGGAAAAATTGCGGTCTTTTTACTTGAACCGGGGTTATGCCGATTTCAATATCGAAAATACGCAGGTTCAAATTGATCCAAACAAGCAGGACATCTACATCACTGTCACCGTCAAGGAAGGTCAAAAATTCAAGTTTGGCGATGTTGAACTGAGTGGTGAGTTGATTGGCCGTGAAAACGAGCTCAAAAGCCTGTTGTTGATCAAAAAGGGAGATCCTTTCAATGGCGAGGCGTTGAACGAAAGCACCAAAGCCATTCAAGACCGGCTTGGCAATTACGGATACGCTTTTGCCAATGCCAACGTGATTCCGGAGCTGGATCGTGAAAATCGCATCGTGAATGTGAATATTGCGGTGGACACTGGCAAGCGGGTGTATGTGCGCCGCATGAATGTGGGTGGCAACACCCGAACCAAAGATGAGGTGGTGCGTCGTGAATTCCGGCAGTTTGAGTCGTCTTGGTACGATTCCCGGAAAATCCAGCTCTCCAAGGAGCGCGTCGACCGCCTGGGCTACTTCTCAAAAGTGGATATCGAGACAGTACCGGTGCCCGGTACGTCCGATCAGGTCGATGTCAATATGCAGGTGGAAGAAAAGCCAACCGGTAACCTGTTGTTGGGTGCGGGTATCTCCAGCACGGACAGTTTGATTCTCTCGGCAGCCATTCAACAGCAAAACCTGTTCGGTACGGGAAAAACGGTGGGATTGGAGTTGAACACCTCCAAGGTAAACCGGACCATTTCATTCTCACTGACAGATCCTTATTACACACTGGATGGTGTGTCTCGAAGCATTGAGCTGTATAACCGGCGTACCGACCCCAGTGCATTGAATCTGGGTGATTACCGCATCGAAACCACCGGCGCCGGTTTGCGGTTCGGGTTCCCGATCAGTGAGTTTGAGCGGATTTCCTTTGGTGGCGGGTATGAATCCACCAAACTGGATGTAGGCCCTCTGAGCCCCGCGCGTTTCCAGCAGTATGTTCGGGATTTTGGTAGTTCGGCCGATGCTTATCTGATTAACGCGGGCTACTCGTTTGACAGCCGTGATTCGGCCATTGCGCCAACCCGTGGCCGTGTTACTCGCTTGAGCGCGGAATATGCAACACCGCTGGGTGACCAGGAATTCATCCGGACCACCTATCAAGAGCAGGTTTACTTCCCATTTGGCAAGAAGTACACGTTGGCCCTGAACGGCGAGGTGACGGCAGGCTTTGGTTTGGGTAGCTCGAAGTACCCCATTTTCCGGAATGTGTATGCTGGCGGTATCGGCACCGTGCGCGGTTACCGCTCATCCACCCTGGGCCCCCGTGATACAGACAATGTTCCGACGGGTGGTTCGAAGCGATTGATTGGCAACGCGGAATTCTTCTTCCCCGTGCCTGGCATGAACAAAGACAGAACATTCCGCGCCTTCACATTCCTGGATGCGGGTAACGTGTATCAGTCCGATGAAAAAATCAATCTTGGCAGCCTGCGATACGCCACTGGTCTGGGTATTTCCTGGTTGTCACCAGTGGGCCCACTGAAATTCAGTTTCGGTATTCCTTTGAACAAGGAACCGCAGGATGAAGTTCAGCGAGTGCAATTCACGATTGGTACCGGGTTTTAATGAACACCATTGAATTATTCTGGAGAAACAGTTTTGAAAAGCGTTAAACATTTGATGTTGGCGGCAACGCTGTCGCTGGCAACCATGATGCCGGCCATGTCCGAAGCTCAGGCAGCGAAAATTGGTTTTGTGAACACTGAGCGCATTTTGCGCGACTCGAAATTCGCTGTGGAGTCGCAAAAGAAGCTTGAGCGTGATTTTTCAAAGCGCCAAAAAGAATTGGAAGACATGGCCGGCCGCGTTAAAGCGGAAGCGACCAAGCTGGACAAGGATTCCATCACTTTGCCTGAAGCTGAAAAAGTCAAGCGCCAACGAGATTTGGCCGAAATGGATCGTGACTTCCAGCGCAAGCGTCGGGAATTCGAGGAAGACCTGGCTCAGCGCAAAAATCAGGTGGTTGGCGAATTGATTGAGCGTGCCAACCGAATTATTCGACAAATTGCCGAGAAAGACGGTTACGACATCATCTTTCAAGAGGCGGTATACGCCAACAAGCGTATTGACATTACAGACCAGGTGCTAACCAGTCTGGATGGCGGCAAGTAATGGATGGGTGGGCACCGCGTGGTGTCCACCTGCGACTTGGACAACCCTTTGCAGCCTGACATTGACATTCATCTGCCATGAAATTCATTGAAACAGCGTTGAGTCAGTTGGTTGTCCAGTTTGGTGGCAACATTTGCTCCTTTTCCGGATTGCCCAGCCAGTCAAACCCGTCGCTGCGTGGCATCCAGACGCTGGAAAAGGGCACTGCTGAGCATCTTGGTTTCCTGGCGAACCCCAAATACAAAGAACAATTGTTGACCACCCGCATTGGCGTGGTCATGGTCAAGGCAGACCAATTTGAAGGGCTGTCTGCATGGCTGTCTGATCAGGGAAGAGACCCAACCTCAGCGCCTTTGGCTTGGTTGTTACCCGATCCCTACCTGGCCTACGCGAAAATTCAGCAGTGGTGGCTTGCCCAGAGTGAATTCAAACCAGCACCAGGGATCCACCCCACTGCTGTTGTCGATCCGCTGGCCAACATAGATCCAAGCGCATCGGTGGGGCCCAATGTTGTCATTGGGGCACATGCTGTGATTGCCAATGGCGTGCGCCTGGACGCTGGTGTGGTGATTGGCAGGGATGTGCAGGTTGGCACACGCACACGAATCTATCCCAATGTAACGGTGTATGACGAGTGTGTGATTGGTTCCAATTGCATTTTGCATGCGGGCTGTGTGATTGGTGCGGACGGTTTTGGGTTTGCGCCGGAACAGGGCCATTGGGTGAAAATTCCCCAGGTGGGCCGTGTGGTGATCGCTGATGATGTCGAGGTGGGTGCCAATACGACGATTGATCGTGGGGCACTGGATGACACCGTGATTGGTTTTGGCGTGAAGCTTGATAACCAGATCATGATTGCCCACAATGTGCAGGTTGGGGAGCGAACCGCCATGGCAGGCTGTGTTGGTGTGGCTGGCAGCACGCGGATCGGTGCTCGCTGCACGGTTGGCGGTGCAGCCATGATCTTGGGCCACCTCAATATTCCAGATGGCACCCATATTTCAGCCGCCACCACGGTAATGAGCAGTATCAAAGAAGCTGGTGCATACACCGGCATCTTCCCGATGGAAGAACACAAAAACTGGGAGCGCACGGCTGTGTCGCTCAAACAGTTGGTGAAGTTGCGCGGTGAGCTCCGCGACCTTCAAAAAAAATAACCTTTTTCACCTCAGAAGCTATGACAACCCCTGTATTGGATATTAAGGATATTCTCGCTCAGTTGCCGCACCGGTACCCCTTTGTTCTGGTGGACAAAGTACTGGAACTGGAGCCTGGAAAGCGCATTTTGGCCCAGAAAAATGTGACCTACAACGAGCCGTTTTTCCCTGGCCACTTTCCCATCCACCCGGTCATGCCAGGTGTGTTGATCATGGAAGCCCTGGCCCAAGCCGCCGGCGTGCTGTCCTTCAACTCCATGGATGACAAGCCGTCGGACAAATCGGTGTTTTACTTTGTTGGCATTGACAACTGCCGCTTCAAGCGGCCTGTGGTGCCGGGTGATGTGCTGATGCTGGATGTGTCCATCCGCAAAATTTCACGGGGCATCTGGATGTACCAGGCCAAAGCGGTGGTGGACGGCAAAGTGGTTGCTGAAGCCGACTTGATGTGTACTTCCAGGGAAGTGTAAGTCTGTTGCGACCAGGTGCAGCGGGTGTCCTTCGAACAATACAACAACTGGAGACTGAACCATGACCCTGATTCACCCCACCGCCATCGTCGATCCCAAGGCGCAATTGCATGAGTCTGTGGAGGTTGGGCCATTTTCAATCATCGGTCCCCATGTGACCATTGGCGCGCGGACCAAGGTGGGGCCGCACATGGTCATCAGTGGGCACACCACCATCGGTGAAGACAATGTGTTCCACGGCAGTGCGACCATCGGTGGTGACCCACAAGACAAGAAGTACAAGGGCGAACCCACTGAGCTGTTGATTGGCCATCGGAACACCATCCGTGAATATTGCACATTCAACACCGGGACTGTGCAAGACTTGGGCTATACCAAGCTGGGTGATGACAACTGGATCATGGCCTATGTTCACTTGGCGCATGATTGTGTGGTTGGCAATAACACCATCATCGCCAACAGCGTTCAATTGGCTGGTCACGTCATCATCGGAGACTGGGTGATTTTGGGTGGACTCAGTGGTATTCACCAGTTTATCCGGGTGGGCGATCACGCCATGACCGCCTTTCAAACCAAATTGACCCAGGATGTGCCACCGTTTGTGATGGCCGCTGGCTATCCAGCTGGTCCCGCCGGTATTAATGCAGAGGGCCTGAAGCGTCGAGGTTTTTCCCCAGAGGCCATTTTGAACATCAAGCGTGCCTACAAGGCCATTTATCGCCAGGGCTTGAGTGTAGACGAAGCGAAGTCAGCCATTGATGTGCTGACTGACGCAGCGCCGGCAGACGCAAAACCCCACTTGGTCCATATGCGGACGTTCCTTGACCAGGCCACCCGCGGCATTATTCGATGACGGCCATGCCGAACACGCTGTCATCGGCGCGCGCGTCGGCAGACGTGGCCATCGCGGTGGGCGAAGCGTCGGGGGACTGGATTGGTGCATTGGCAATCGACAGCTTGCTCAAACAGCACGCCGACTGGGCGATTGAAGGCATTGCTGGCCCGAAACTTCGGGAGGTCGGCGTGGTGGCATTGCACCAGTCGGAGGAGTTATCGGTTCGTGGTTATGTTGAAGTGTTGCGGCATTTGCCCCGTTTGCTTCGCATGCGACGAGGTCTGATGCAGCGTTGGGCAGTCACCAACCGCCCAAGGGTGTTGGTGGGTGTGGATGCGCCTGACTTCAATTTGAAATTGGAACAGGTTGTGCGTGCCGCGGGAGTACCCACGGTCCAAGTGGTTTGCCCCTCCATTTGGGCTTGGCGCCGAGAACGCATCCACACTCTAAAGCAAGCCTGCAGCCATGTGTTGTGTATATTTCCGTTTGAGCCGACGCTTTTAAAGGCTGCCGGAATTCCGGCAACCTACATCGGACACCCCATGGCTCCGTTGGTACCTGAACACATCGATCCACGGTCTTATCGGTGTGCTCTGGGATTGGATCAGACGGCTGAATACGTCGCCATACTGCCAGGTAGTCGAGGTTCCGAGGTTAAATACCTGGGCCCTGTATTCATTCAAACAGCCGTTGAATTGCTCAAACACAAACCAACTTTGCAGTTTGTAACGCCGTTGCCACCTGGGTCATTGCTTGAGGAGTTCAAGCAATTCATTCCCGAGCCGCTGAAACCCCACTGGACAGTGGTGGCAGGGCGTTCTCATGAATGCATGGCCGCCGCGAATGCAGTGTTGCTGGCCAGTGGCACCGCCACGCTGGAAGCCATGATGTTCAAAAAACCCATGGTAATTGCCTACAAAATGCCGTGGCTAAGCTACCAGTGGATGAAAAACAAAGGCTATTTACCCTATGTGGGGTTGCCCAATATTTTGCTAAACCGGTTTGCTGTGCCGGAGTTCATTCAGGATGCCGCCAATCCCCGTGATTTGTGCAAGGCTGTGTTGTTTCAACTGGACGATGAGCGCAACCGTCAGCAATTGGAGCAGGTTTTTCTGGGGCAACATCAGGCGTTGCTACAGCCCTCCGGCGACATTGCTGCCGATGTGATCGAACGGGTGATGCGCACATGAAACGCGTTGCACGCCGATCGGTTTTACCCGATTGGACTTGGCCCGAACTCGCTCAAATGGCGCGGGAGGAAGGCCGTTGGATTATCGGTGTGGATGAGGCTGGCAGGGGGCCCTTGTGCGGCCCCGTGGTAGCCGGTGCCGCTGCCTTGGCCGATCCCAACCCAATTGAAGGGCTGGCCTGTTCAAAAACGCTGTCGCCCAAACGTCGTGCTGCCTTGTACGCGCACATCACGGCCCACGCACCGGCTTGGGCACTGGCGCAGGGGAGTGTGGAGGAAATCGATGAACTCAACATTCTTCAAGCCAGCTTGTTGGCCATGCACCGCGCTGTGGATCAAGTGGTGGCTCAACTGCAGTTGCCTTTAGACCATGTGCTGGTGCTGGTGGATGGGAATCGACTACCCCAGTGGCCCTATCGCAGTGTCGCCGTGGTCAAGGGTGATGAGAAAGTGCCAGCCATTTCAGCCGGTTCAATCTTGGCCAAGGTGAACCGTGACCGGTGGTGTGAAGCCCAGGCCCGTTTGTACCCACAGTATGGTTTGGATGTCCACATGGGCTATCCCACACCCATGCACCTGGAGCGCTTGCAGATCCACGGTGCAAGCCCCATCCACCGGCGCAGTTTTGGCCCGGTGCAGCAGGTGTTGGCTGCTCATCAATCCCAGGAATATCGACCATGACTGTCTGGCACAGAAAGCGCATTGATTCATTGCACAACGACACGCTCAAAGCGCTGATCAAGATTTTGGGTACCAGCGGTAACATGAAAGAGCAGGGCATTGCCGCGGCCGAAGGGCTGCACCTTGCAGCGTGTTTTTTGGGTCGCCCACAGTTCAAGCTGGACGCTGTGTTTGTGCCAGATGAACGCATGGAAGACGCCAGTTGGCTGGAGTTACTGGATGCCTTGCAGGCACAGCAACCCCTGAATGTCAAAGGCAAGCCGTTGACACTGTTTGAAATGCCGATGGTGGTGTTTAAAAAGTTGAGCAAACTCAACACACCCACTGGACCTTTGCTGGTGTTTAAAACACCGGGCGAGGGGGCAATGCAATCGGCGTCTAAACCCCTGGATCTTCGCCGGGATGTGGTGGTGCTGGATGGCGTTCAAGACCCCGGCAATGTGGGTACGTTGTTGCGAAATTGCGCTGCTGCCGGTATTTCACAAGTGGTGTGCACCGAAGGCACCGCGTGGGTATGGAATGACAAAGTGTTGCGTGCGGGCATGGGTGCCCAATTTGAGTTGAGCATTCACGATGAGGGCGCGTTGCTGGCGGCCATGGACAGCGCATCGCAAATACCCGTGCGCGTTACCAGCCTGCAACAGAGCGCAACTGATTTGTTTGCAACAGACCTTCGAAGCCCTGGCATTTGGGTGTTTGGCAGTGAAGGGCAGGGTGTAAGCGCTGCCTGGATGAACAGGGCAACGCAGCCGTTGCACATTCCACAAGCACAAGCGGTTGAAAGCTTGAACGTGGCCAGCAGCAGCGCAATTTGCCTGTTTGAACAAATGCGACAGCGCCGTTAAACTGATGCACGTTGTAGGGTGAATGGTGTGCACATGGCGGGTTCTGCCAACAAGCTTCATGTGGTGTGGTTAAAACGCGATATCCGTCAGCATGACCACGCCCCCCTGTTTGAGGCGGTTCAACAAGCCAGCCAGCATGGCGGCGCTGTGTTGTTGCTGTATCTCTTTGAACCAACATTAACCAAACAGCCCGATTACGCGCCACAGCATTTGGAATTCACCAAGGAATGTCTGTTGGATTTGGCTGCGCAATTGCCCGGCATGTTGCCGTTGTGTGTTCTGAACGCCGATGCGCAGGCCGCCTTCAGCCGATTGCTCAACGCAGACCGTCGGTGTGTTGTGTACAGCCATGAGGAAACGGGCAATTGGGCCAGTTTCCAACGCGACCAAGCCATTCAACGCCTGTGTGCGGCACATGCTGCTCCGTGGGTTGAATACCCAGCCAATGCTGTGGTCCGGCGCTTAAAGTCTCGCGATGCCTGGAGTACGTTATGGCTTGAGCGGATGGGTCAACCCACACTGCCACCGCCCAATACCAAACGCCTGTCCAGCATCGCGCAGGCACAACTGTTTGGTTTTGTAGATGGCCTATTCGAGGGTTTTGACTACTGTTTTTTACCGCATTCATCAACCGGAGCGCCCGATCAATCCGGGGTGTTTCGCTGGCCCCGCTGGAGCGAGCCAGCAGCGCTATGCAGGCCAGGCCTACACGACAAACCAAAACGTCAGCGGGGTGGTCGGGCTCAAGCCCTGAGCTTGTTAACCCAATTCCTTGAGCAGCGTGGTCAGCACTACCGCTCTGAAATGTCCAGCCCCCTGAGCGCCGAATCGGCCTGCTCACGGATTTCTCCATACCTGGCCTTGGGCGTTGTTTCGATTCGGGAGGTGTTGGAACGTCTGCAAGTGGCCCGCACGAATTGGCTGGGCAATACTGCCACACCGGTAACCCAAAAGGCCTGGAAACAATCACTGAAATCGTTTGAATCCCGGCTGCACTGGCATTGCCATTTCATTCAGAAAATGGAAAGTGAACCTGAGCTGGAATTCCGTGCGGCACACCGTGGTCTGGATACCCTGCGAAATGCTGGACCATTGACCCCAATCGAACAACAACGACTGCAGGCCTGGATCAGTGGCCGTACCGGTTTCCCCATGGTGGATGCTTGCATGCGGATGCTGATTGCAACAGGTTGGGTAAATTTTCGCATGCGTGCCATGTTGGTGGCTTTTGCATCCTATCAACTGTGGCTGGACTGGCGTCACACAGCACCGCTATTGGCATGTGAGTTTCTGGACTATGAGCCCGGCATTCATTACCCACAATTTCAAATGCAAAGCGGTGTGACGGGAATCAACACCCTGCGAATTTACAATCCGGTCAAGCAAGCCAGAGACCACGATCCCCATGGGTTGTTCATTCGACAGTGGATTCCCGAGTTGGCGGCCTTACCCACCGAGTGGCTGGCTGAGCCATGGAATACGCCCATCATTATTCAACACGACTGCGGTTGCGTGGTTGGTCGGCATTATCCCCAACCCATTGTGAATCCCGACACGGCCATTTCCGAGGCGCGCATGAAAATCACGGCCTTTCGCCATCAACTGGGTTTTGTGGAAGAGGCCCGTCGCGTCTATGAAAAGCATGGTTCCCGAAACCCGGACCGCAACGGTCGCCCCAAGAGAACCCAGCGTCGGCTGGTTGACGAACCAAGCGCGGATCATCCCGGTGAGGCTGCCCAGCAATCGCTGTTTTGAGCGGTTCAGTAAATGGGTGAGCCCAGGTTCAACTGTTGCAAAATGGTGGTTGAAATTTCTTCGATGGACTTGCTGGTTGAACTTAGCCATGCGATACCTTCCCGCCGCATCATAAATTCGGCCGCTTTCACTTCTTTTTTGCAGTTTTCCAGGGAAGCATAGTGGCTGCCAGGGCGACGTTCATTGCGAATTTCACTCAAACGCTCCGGTGAAATGGAGAGTCCGAAAATCTTGTTCTTGAAAGGAGGGAGGGCCAGTGGCAGTTCACCCCGTTCAAAGTCCTCCGGGATCAACGGATAGTTGGCCGCCTTGATGCCGTATTGCATGGCCAAGTACAAGCTGGTCGGTGTTTTTCCTGACCGAGACACCCCAATCAAAATGACATCAGCACCTGCCAGGTCTTTGTCCGTTTGACCATCGTCATGGGCCAGGGTGAAGTTGATCGCCTCAATGCGATTTTTGTACTGTTCATTGTCAGAAATGGTGTGCGAGCGACCGATGCGGTGCGTGCTTTTCACACCCAGCTCATTTTCCAATGGTTCCACAAACTTCAGGAACAAGTCCATGAACACACCATTGGCCTTGTGAACCACTTCATTGATCGTCGGGTTGACCAAGGTGCTAAAGACGATGGGTTTGATCCCATCATAAATGGCGATGTCATTGATTTTTTGTTTGGCCGAAATGGCCTTCACTTCTGAATCAATAAAAGGGATGCGGATTTGCTTGAATTTGATCCCTTCAAACTGGGACAACACGGAGTGGCCAAGGGTTTCGGCCGTGATGCCCGTTCCATCGGAAACGAACACCACGGTTCGCTCTTGAGGAATATTTTCTGGCATGAATCATTCTCCTGGGCCGTACTGTTCAAAACACCGGTTACAGTTACAATCATAGTAAAAATATCAGTGGAAATAATCGATGTGGTGTCCGCCAAGCGCCGCATTCATTATTTCTTTTGATCGATAAGGTGAAACCATGTCAACACAACCCGGTGTTAGCGAGACAGCGCTCGTCCTGCCGTTTGAGCAGCTTCGAATGGAGGACGTCGAAATTGTTGGCGGAAAGAACTCGTCCCTGGGAGAGATGATTTCCCAACTGGCTGAGACTGGCGTTCGCGTGCCAGGAGGCTTTGCCACCACAGCGCATGCTTTCCGTGAGTTTTTGAAAGCCAATAATCTGGTAGAGCGCATCAATGCCAAACTGGATGACCTGAATGTGGACGATGTGCGCGCGCTAACGCAGGCTGGTGCTGAAATTCGACAGTGGGTAGTAGAGGCACCATTGCCTGCCAATCTTGAACACGACATTCGGCAGTCTTATGCAGCCATGATGGCGCAAAGCGGTGGTGAAATTTCGGTTGCTGTCCGGTCCTCTGCCACCGCGGAAGATCTGCCCGATGCCTCTTTCGCTGGTCAGCAGGAAACGTTCCTGAACGTCAATGGCATTGATGACGTACTCGAAAAAATCAAGGAAGTGTTTGCTTCGTTGTACAACGACCGGGCCATTTCATACCGCGTTCACAAAGGTTTTGCGCACAGCGATGTGGCGTTGAGCGCGGGCATCCAACGCATGGTTCGATCCGACGTCGGCGCTGCAGGCGTGATGTTTACCCTGGACACGGAAAGCGGTTTTGATCAGGTGGTGTTTATCACCTCCAGTTACGGCTTGGGTGAGACGGTGGTGCAGGGCGCAGTCAACCCCGACGAGTTTTATGTGTTCAAGCCCACACTGGAAAGCGGTAAGAACCCCATCATTCGGCGGCAGATCGGTTCCAAGCTGATCAAGATGGAATTCGACCTGAAAAAGGAAACCGGCAAAAGTGTGCGCACGGTGGATGTGCCTGCCGAGTTGCGCAACCGCTATTCATTGACCGATGAGGATGTGGTGCAGCTGGCCAAATACGCCATGATCATCGAGAAGCACTACGGTCGCCCCATGGACATTGAATGGGGCAAGGACGGCAACGATGGCAAGCTCTACATTTTGCAAGCTCGTCCGGAGACCGTGAACAGCCAAAAAAGCAATGACGTGCAGTTGCGTTACAAACTCAAGGGTAATTCATCGGTGCTGAGCAGTGGCCGAGCCATCGGTCAAAAGATTGGCTCAGGCCCGGTTCGGATCATCAATGATGCCGCCGAAATGGACCGCGTGCAGGCTGGCGACATCCTGGTCACCGACATGACCGACCCCAACTGGGAACCCGTGATGAAGCGCGCTTCCGCCATCGTGACCAACCGTGGTGGGCGTACCTGCCATGCAGCGATTATTGCGCGTGAGCTGGGCATTCCCGCCGTGGTGGGTTGCGGCGATGCCACCGACAAATTGAAAGAGGGCATGCTGGTGACGGTGAGCTGCTCTGAAGGCGACACGGGTCACATTTATGAAGGCTTGCTGGAAACTGAGGTGACGGAAGTCAAACGCGGCGAGCTGCCCGAGATTCCGGTCAAAATCATGATGAACGTGGGCAACCCACAACTGGCCTTTGAGTTTTGCCAACTGCCGAACAAAGGCGTGGGTTTGGCACGTCTGGAGTTCATCATCAACAATGCGATTGGCATCCACCCCAAAGCCATTTTGGATTATCCCAACGTGGACGCCGACTTGAAGAAAGCGGTGGAGAGCGTGGCCCGCGGCCATGCCAGCCCGGTGGCGTTTTTTGTGGACAAACTGGCCGAAGGCGTGGCGACCATTGCCGCGGCGTTTTATCCCAAGCCTGTTATTGTCCGGATGTCGGACTTCAAGTCCAATGAATACCGCAAGCTGATCGGTGGTAGCCGCTATGAACCTGAGGAAGAAAACCCGATGTTGGGTTTCCGGGGCGCAGCACGCTACATTTCCGAGGAATTCGCTGAATGCTTTGAAATGGAATGCCTGGCGCTGAAACGTGTACGTGAAGAAATGGGGCTGGACAACGTTCAAATCATGATTCCGTTTGTACGCACTTTGAACCAGGCCGCCCGTGTGGTCGACCTGCTGGGCCGCAACGGACTCAAGCGTGGCGAGAACAAACTCAAACTCATCATGATGTGCGAAGTACCGTCCAATGCGGTTTTGGCAGACCAGTTCCTTGAATACTTCGACGGTTTCTCGATCGGGTCCAATGACCTGACTCAACTGACCTTGGGCCTGGACCGCGATTCTGGACTCGAGTTGTTGGCTGCCGATTTCGATGAACGGGACCCCGCCGTTCGCGCTTTGCTGAGCAAGGCGATTGAAGCCTGTCGATCCAAAGGCAAGTACGTCGGCATTTGTGGCCAAGGGCCTTCGGACCACCCGGATTTTGCGTTGTGGTTGGCTGCTGAGGGGATCGAGTCCATCTCGTTGAATCCGGACACGGTGGTGGACACCTGGCAAAAACTGGCGGATCGCCAAAAGCGCGCCGGGTAAGGTCGACACCATGGGCGACGTGTCGTTTTGGTTGGTGTTTGGTGGGGTACTTCTTATTGCGGAGCTCACCACCGGAACCTTCTATTTGTTGATGGTCGCCCTGGGGGCCTTTCTGGGCGCACTGGTGGCCTATTTTGGGTATTCAGTGCCCATGCAGGTGGCTGCTGCTGGCGTGTTTTCGGTGGCTGCCACCCTGGGTTTGAAAAACACGCGAAAAAACGCAGATCGGCTTCAGGTGCCACTGGATCAATCCTTGGACATTGGGAACACAGTTCGTGTCGATCAATGGCAAGCTGGGCATCACACACAGGTTCAGTACCGGGGAGCGCAGTGGTCAGCGGAGTCGGTGGATCAAACCCCAGTCACAGGGACACACACCATTGTCGCCGTCCAGGGCAACCTGCTCAAAATCAAAAAATCCCCTCCATTCTGAAAGGAAGTACCCATGGAAGTTTCTCTGGTTATTTTGGTGTTGGCGGTGGTGTTTATCAGTCAATCCATCCGGATTGTTCCCCAGCAAAGCGCTTGGGTGGTTGAACGGCTGGGTAAATTTGATCGCAATATGCAGGCTGGATTGAATTTTCTGGTTCCTTTTGTGGAGCGCGTGGCGTACAAGCATTCCCTGAAAGAAATTCCCCTGGATGTGCCTAGCCAGGTGTGTATCACCAAGGACAATACGCAACTTCAGGTCGATGGCATTCTGTATTTCCAGGTGACCGACCCGATGCGTGCCAGTTACGGATCCAGCGACTACATCAGCGCCGTGACGCAACTGGCGCAAACCACCTTGCGCTCGGTGATCGGTAAACTGGAGCTGGACAAGACCTTCGAAGAGCGAGAAATGATCAATGCGGCCATTGTGAACGCCCTGGATGAAGCCGCTTTGAACTGGGGGGTCAAGGTTCTTCGTTATGAAATCAAGGATTTAACGCCACCCAAGGAAATTTTGCTGGCGATGCAGGCGCAGATCACGGCTGAGCGGGAGAAACGGGCATTGATCGCTGCATCTGAAGGACGCAAGCAGGAGCAGATCAATATTGCCACGGGTGAACGGGAATCTTCAATTGCTCGGTCGGAGGGTGAGCGCATTGCGGCCATTAACAAGGCCCAGGGCAATGCAGTGGCCATTACTGAAATTGCAAATGCCACAGCCGACGCGCTGCGCAAGGTTGCTTCCGCCGTGAATGAACCTGGCGGACTGCAGGCTGTGAATTTGAAAGTGGCCGAGCAGTACATCGACGCATTTTCAAAGATCGCCAAGGAAGGTAACACCCTGATTTTACCGGGCGATCTGTCCAACATGGGCAGCATGGTGGCCACTGCCATGCAGGTGATCCAACACGGGAAGACCGAGTCGCGTTGAACCCAACACGGCCATCAGGTTCTGTGCACCTTCATCAGGCGTTCCTGTTCGCGCTTCCAATCCTTGTCTTTTAGGGAATCGCGTTTGTCGTGCAGCTTTTTGCCTTTGGCCAGGGCCATGCTGCATTTGATACGGCCATTTTTGAAGTGAAAGTCCAGCGGGATCAATGAATAACCGCGCTGTTCAACTTTGCCTATGAGGCGGTTGATTTCCATCTTTTTTAGCATCAGTTTGCGCGTGCGAACCGTGTCTGGCCGAACATGGGTGGACGCACTGTTCAGTGGGGTGATGTGACTGTTGAGCAACCACAGTTCCCCATTTCGAATAATGATATGGCCTTCCTTGATTTGAACCCGACCTGCGCGAATGGCTTTAACCTCCCAACCCTCCAATACAACCCCGGCTTCGTAGGTTTCTTCCAGGAAATAGTCAAATCCGGCTTTTTTGTTCTGAACAATGCTCATAAATCCAGTGGTCATGCACCGCAATGCACCATCGGGGGGCCGAAGGCAGGGTGTGGTACAGCAAAGACGTTAAAATGGGGAGTTTAATCCTTTTCCCATCGGGAAACGCCGCGTTTTATCCATGGCCACTGTTGAAAAGTCTGTTCTCGTCCTGTTTTCGGCGCACCAAATGTTTGAACTGGTTCGTGGGGTGGACAGTTATCCCGAGTTCTTGCCGTGGTGTAGTGCCGGGCACGCGGAGCGCCAAGCGCCAGATCTGGAAAAAGCCACGGTGGAAATCAACTTCAAGGGTGTGAAGCAAACCTTCTGCACGTTAAACCGGATTGAGCTCGATCAAGCCATCCACATGACGCTTGAGGAGGGCCCATTCACGGAATTGACGGGTGAATGGCGCTTTGTTGCGTTGGCTGCTGATGCTTGTAAAGTGATGTTTCGTCTGGATTATGAATTCTCCAGCAAGGTGTTGGAACAGCTCGTGGGGCCAGTATTCCATTCGATTGCCAATAGTTTTGTTGACAGTTTCATTCGCCGGGCAGAAGCCTTGCACGGTGTGGACGATGCACCATGAGGGTCACCTGGATTGAGCTGAAGCAAGACGATGGCGGCCTGTTGAACAGACCGCCTGAAGCCCTGAATGTACCAACAGGGTGCACGGTTTCGCAGGCTTTGCGGTTCTTGGGTATGGCCTCGGAAACCATCGAGACATTGCTTGGTGCGCGCGCAGTGTCGGTGTATGGCGTTTATGCGTCCAGCGACACCGTGCTTTACCCGGACGACCGCCTTGAAATACTGGATGCGCTGCGCTTTAACCCCATGGACAGCCGACGGCGTCGAGCCGAACACAAAGCGCGGCTGGGCGAGGCCAAACCTGGCCGACGCAGCAAAAAACAGGCTGGGTTTCCTGTATAATTCGATTTTGCGCCAGGAGAAATTAGATGCGTGTTACGCAAAAAGCGCTGACGTTTGACGATGTACTGCTTGTACCCGCGTTTTCTGACGTCCTTCCCAAAGACACCTCGCTGTCCACCCAACTCACCCGCAATATTCGTCTGAACATTCCGCTTGTGTCGGCTGCCATGGACACGGTGACCGAAGCGCGCCTGGCCATCGCCATGGCCCAGGAAGGCGGTATCGGGATTGTTCATAAAAACCTCACGGCCAGCCAGCAAGCTGCCGAGGTGGCCAAAGTCAAGCGCCATGAGTCAGGCGTTCTTCGAGACCCCATCACCATTGAGCCCAGCCTCACCGTGCGGGAAGTGATCGCGATCACCCAGCACCATAAAATTTCAGGTTTGCCTGTGGTGCAAAACGGCAAGGTGGTTGGCATTGTTACCAACCGTGATCTTCGTTTTGAAACCAAGCTGGATCAGCCCGTGGCTAACATCATGACGCCGCGCGATCGACTGGTCACGGTGTCAGATGACGATAATCTCGAGACAGCCAAACAGCTGATGCACCGCCATCGCCTGGAGCGAGTACTGGTGGTTGACAACGATCATCAGCTCAAAGGTTTGATCACCGTCAAAGATATTCAAAAAGCCACAGAGCACCCCAACGCCAGCAAGGATGTGCATGGCAAATTGCGCGTGGGTGCTGCAGTGGGCGTGGGTGACGGCACCGAAGACCGTGTTGAAAAGTTGGTGGCCGCCGGCGTTGATGTGATTGTCGTGGACACAGCCCATGGCCACAGCAAGGGTGTGCTGGACCGCGTGCAATGGGTAAAGAAAAACTTCCCGCAGGTTGATGTGATTGGCGGCAACATTGCCACTGCGTCGGCTGCGCAAGCATTGATGGATCATGGGGCGGATGGTGTCAAGGTCGGCATTGGCCCAGGGTCCATTTGTACCACCCGAATCGTCGCGGGTGTCGGTGTGCCGCAAATCAGCGCCATTGCCAATGTCGCCAAAGCGTTGGATGGCACCGGCGTTCCGGTTATTGCCGATGGGGGCATCCGATATTCTGGCGACATTTCCAAAGCCTTGGCAGCAGGTGCCAGCAGTGTGATGATGGGTGGTATGTTTGCCGGCACGGAGGAAGCGCCCGGTGAGGTCATTTTGTTCCAGGGCCGCAGCTATAAAGCATACCGAGGCATGGGCTCGCTGGGTGCCATGACCCAGGGCTCGGCCGACCGCTATTTCCAGGACCCAGCCAACAATGCGGACAAACTGGTGCCAGAAGGCATTGAGGGCCGCGTGCCTTACAAAGGCTCGGTGCTGGCCATTTTGTATCAATTGGTGGGTGGCGTGCGTTCCTCCATGGGGTATGTGGGTTGCCGATCCATTGCTGAAATGCATGCTCGCGCTGAGTTTGTGGAAATTTCCTCGGCTGGCATGCGTGAGTCGCATGTGCACGATGTGCAGATCACCAAGGAAGCGCCTAATTACCACGTCGACTGACGGCTCTGGGTGGTGTTGAGAACATGAAAAGGCCCGGCATTCCTGATAACGAAGGTTCCCGAACATTGGCCCTGCAACAGCTGGGCATCATGTATACCCCATCGGAAGCCCGGTTTGACCGGATAACCCGGCTGGCCATGCGGCACTTCAATGTGCCAACGGCCTTGGTATCCATCGTGTACAAAGAACTTCAATGGTTCAAGTCGAACCAGGGGTTAAATGCCTGCACCACAGGGCGCGAGGTCTCATTTTGCGGTCACGCCATTTTGCAAGATGAACCCTTCATCGTCACCAACGCCCTCACGGATCCGCGGTTTGCGGACAACCCGTTGGTGACCAATGAACCCCGAATCCGGTTTTATGCGGGCCAAGCCATTCGTGATCCACACAATGTCGTTTTGGGTACCTTGTGCCTGATTGATTACGCGCCGCGAGAGTTTTCTGCTGCCAATGTTCAGGACCTGTGTGATTTCGCAAAGCTGGTGGAGGCCGAGCTGGCCATGGGACCCGGAAGTTCGGTGGTTCAGGCCTTGATTGAAGGATTGACCGAAGACCAACGAATTGCCTTGATCGATCCACAAATCGGTTCCTGGAACCTTCGGGGCATCGAGGCCGTGTTGAATCAGGAGTTTAAAGCGGCAGGTGAGGATGATCACCCGATCAGCTTGATCGCCATTCGGTTGTCAGACTTCGATAGCTTGTGTGCGCGGTTTGGTGCTGATCGATTGTTGGACTTCCGCAAACATGTGGCTGCCATGGTTCGTGATGAAATTCCTGCATCGGCAAGCCTGGCAGTACTGTCTCCGTCTTTGTTGTTGGCCGTCTGCCCACGGGTGCCGGAAACCGACGTTCGCAAGTTGATTGCCAAAATATCGGCCAAATGCAGAAGCCTCCCAGCTGAAAGCCTGGGTGTCAAAACCCTGATTGAATGTCGGCTGGCCGGGTTGACCGTGACAGGGGTTAGCGACCTCGCCAAGAAACCCACGTTCTGGATCGAATCTCTTCAGAAAGAAATTTAATATAATCTTCTAACATGATGAATCATCAAAAAATACTGGTATTGGATTTTGGCTCACAAGTGACTCAGCTGATTGCACGGCGAGTGCGGGAAGCCGGTGTTTTTTGTGAAATTCTGCCCTGCGATGTGGATCCTGCCCGTATTGAGGCCTATGGTGCAAACGGGATAGTATTGTCGGGCAGCCATCAATCGGCTTATGAAGAGTCCACGGACAAAGCGCCCGACTTGGTGTTCAAACTGGGTGTGCCCGTGTTGGGCATTTGCTATGGCATGCAGACGATGGCTCAACAACTGGGCGGCAAGGTTGAACCTGGCACTGTGCGTGAATTCGGTCATGCACAAATTCGGGCCCACGGTCATACCCGCCTGCTGGATGGGATTGCTGACCGCACCAATGAGCAAGGGCATGGCCTCCTGGACGTGTGGATGAGCCACGGCGACAAAGTGACCGAGATGCCGCCGGGTTTCAAATTGATGGCTTCTACGCCCTCATGCCCCATCGCCGGCATGGCCGATGAAGATCGCCGCTTTTATGCCGTACAGTTCCACCCGGAGGTGACTCACACCAAACAAGGCCAGGCCATGTTGACCCGCTTTGTTCGTGATATCTGCGGATGTTCAGGTGATTGGTCCATGCCCAGCTTTATTGATGAAGCCGTGGAAAACATCCGGGCCCAAGTGGGGTCGGATGAAGTCATCCTGGGCCTGTCCGGCGGTGTGGATTCCTCAGTGGCAGCCGCATTGATTCACAAAGCCATTGGCGACCAGCTCACCTGTGTGTTTGTAGACCATGGCTTGCTGCGTTACAAAGAAGGCGAACAGGTGATGGACACCTTCGCCAAACACCTGGGTGTGCGCGTGGTTCATGTGAATGCAACCGATGAATTCATGGGGCAGTTGACAGGCGTGAGCGACCCAGAGGCCAAGCGGAAAATTATCGGCAAGGCGTTTGTGGATGTGTTTCAGCGTGAAGCAGGCCAACGGCAAAATGCGAAGTGGCTGGCCCAAGGCACGATTTATCCCGATGTGATTGAATCGGCCGGCGCAAAAACCGGTAAGGCCACCAATATCAAAAGCCACCACAACGTGGGTGGCCTGCCAGACACCCTGAACTTGAAATTGCTCGAACCCCTTCGTGACCTGTTTAAGGATGAGGTGCGCAAGCTGGGTGTTGAGTTGGGCCTGGACCCCGAGATGGTGTACCGCCATCCGTTCCCTGGCCCTGGCCTGGGCGTGCGTATTCTCGGTGAAGTGAAGGCCGAATATGCCGACATTCTGCAACTGGCCGACGCGGTGTTTATTGAAGAGTTGCGCAACACCCGATCAACATCAGCCGATGCTGCCGCTGGCCTGTGCAAACCTGAGGAAGTGGGCAAAACCTGGTACGACCTCACCAGCCAGGCGTTTGCGGTGTTTCTGCCGGTGAAGTCTGTTGGTGTGATGGGCGATGGCCGCACCTATGAATACGTGGTGGCCATTCGCGCTGTACAAACCCAGGACTTCATGACTGCCCACTGGGCACACTTGCCGTATGCGCTGCTGGGCCGCGTGTCCAACCGCATCATCAATGAGGTGAAGGGCGTGAACCGAGTGGTCTACGACGTATCCGGCAAACCCCCCGCGACCATTGAGTGGGAATGATTCCGCGTCTGGCACAGCCAGGCACCTGATGGCATGAAATGCCGCTAAGCCCGCGTAATTGCGGGCTTTTTTTTGTTTGTGTTTGGCACGATCTGGCAACGGGAGGAAGCGCCAAGCACCGTTTGAGCATGGCATTAAAGCTGGTATTATGGTTTGGCGATGCCATGATTGATGCCGATACCATGCTGCGTTCTTTTGTGTGTTCATGGTATTAATATTCTATAAGTTACTGTTTCGTAAGAAAAAATACGATAAATTCGAGATTTTTTCAGCATGGTATCGGAGACGAAGAAGGACAAGGTACATGCTGACCGATACCAAGCTGCGCAATCTCAAGCCCAGGGACAAACTCTACAAAGTGAATGACCGGGAAGGTCTCTATGTGGCAGTGACTCCAGCCGGCTCCATCTCGTTCCGTTACAACTACTCAATCAACGGTCGGCAGGAGACCATCACCTTTGGGCGTTATGGTGTCGGTGGCATCACCCTGGCCGAAGCCCGCGAGCTGTTGGGTGACGCCAAGAAGATGGTTGCGGCGGGCAAGTCGCCGGCCAAGGAGAAAGCCCGAGACAAGGCGCGGGTGAAAGATGCAGAGACGTTCGGTGCCTGGGCGGAGAAGTGGCTGCGTGGCTACCAGATGGCCGACTCCACCCGCGATATGCGCCGCTCGGTTTATGAGCGTGAGCTGAAGCCGAAATTCAGCAATCAGAAGCTGGTGGAGATCACCCACGAAGACTTGCGGGCGCTGGCTGATGCCATTGTTGAGCGAGGCGCACCGGCCACCGCCGTTCATGTGCGTGAAATCGTGTTGCAGGTATTTCGCTGGGCCATCGAGCGTGGGCAGAAGGTCGAAAACCCGGCAGAACTGGTGCGCCCAACAAGCATCGCTCGATTCGAGCCACGTGACCGAGCGTTGACGCCAGAAGAAATTGGGCTGATGTACCAGTACATGGAGCGAGTGGGCACAAGCCCAACAAACCGTGCGGCGGCCAAGCTGTTATTGCTGACGATGGTGCGCAAGAGCGAGCTGACCAATGCGACCTGGAGCGAGATCAATTTCAGCGAAGCGTTGTGGACGATTCCAAAGGAGCGGATGAAACGCCGTAACCCGCACCTGGTATTTCTGTCCCAGCAGGCTCTGGATATTTTCATTGCCATGAAAACCTTTGCCGGTGGTTCCGACTTCGTTTTGCCATCACGGTACGACTCGGATGCGCCGATGAGCGCTGCCACACTTAACCAGGTGCTGACGCTGACTTACAAGGCGGCGCAGAAAGATGGGAAGTCACTTACCAAGTTCGGACCGCATGATTTGCGGCGCACAGCCAGCACGCTGTTGCATGAGGCCGGCTACAACACCGACTGGATCGAGAAGTGCCTGGCGCACGAGCAGAAGGGCGTGAGGGCTGTCTACAACAAGGCTGAGTACCGCGAGCAGCGGGCGGCGATGTTGCAGGATTGGGCCGATATGATTGATGAGTGGACTTCGGGAGGCAGTAAGGGTTGATGTTTTTGCTATCTTTGATAGCATTGAAGTTGATGCCGTGAATTTATAAATAAGGCCGCCATTGGCATCGGGCAGGTCAATTACCGATTAGCTGCTTCGCGCAGCTACTCGATGAATAGCAACTATTCATTTGAGAGGTATTGACCCATGCAAAATATAAAGACCCTCATCAACAGGAAGAAGCTCCTGGAGATGATCCCGCTTTCGACACGAACAATTTATAACCTGGAGCAGCGAGGGGATTTTCCACGCCGTATCGCGTTAACCAGTAGAAATGTCGCCTGGGATTTGTCAGAGGTCGAAGAGTGGATTGAGGCACGTAAATCATCGGGTGATCAAGCTGCGCGACCTGGCCCTATAGAGGGCTAGTTATATGGCTCTTGATCTTATGGCGGCTTTCACGGAATTGCCGCCACCCATTGATTATGTTCTGCCTAATATGGTTGCTGGCACTGTTGGTGCTCTTGTGTCGCCTGGTGGGGCTGGTAAATCCATGTTGGCCCTTCAATTGGCTGCACAGATTGCAGGCGGGCCTGATTTACTTGAAATAGGCGAGTTTCCCACCGGGCAAGTGGTCTATCTGCCTGCTGAAGATCCACCGGCCGCTATTCACCATCGTCTGCACGCCCTTGGGGCACACCTCAGCGCAGCGGAACGGCAAGCCGTGGCTGATGGTTTGCTCATTGAACCCTTGATCGGTAAATGCCCAAACATCATGGCTGCTAGCTGGTTCGATGCTCTCAAACGAGCCGCTGAAGGTCGTCGCTTGATGATCTTGGACACTTTGCGGCGCTTCCACATTGAGGAGGAGAACGCTAGCGGGCCGATGGCGCAGGTTGTTGGGCACATGGAGGCCATAGCCGCTGATACAGGCTGCTCCATTGTGTTTCTGCACCACGCGAGTAAAAGCGCAGCCATGATGGGGTCGGGCGATCAACAGCAGGCCAGTCGTGGATCGTCCGTACTGGTTGATAACATCCGTTGGCAATCGTACCTATCCGGCATGACGCAAGGCGAGGCCGAGATACTGGGGGTCGATGATTGTCAGCGTGGGTATTTTGTCCGCTTTGGCGTCAGCAAGGCCAACTATGGCGCACCTTTTCAAGAACTCTGGTTTAGACGGCACGACGGCGGCGTGTTGAAGCCTGCTGTACTGGAGCGGCAGTGCAAGGTGAAAAGGAGACAGCGTGAAGAAGCCTAAGCATGACCTGACCCACGTCCGACATGATCCCGCGCACTGTTTGGCACCTGGCCTGTTCCGCAGCCTCAAGCGTGGCGATCGCAAACGCTGCAAGCTGGACGTGACCTACACCTTTGGCGAGGACGAATCCATGCGTTTCGTCGGATTCGAACCTCTCGGGGCCGATGATATGCGTCTTTTGCAAGGCATCGTGGCCCTTGGCGGCCCGAACGGCATCTTGCTAACCCCGGAACCGACCAGTGAGACGGGGCGACAGCTACGGCTATTCCTTGAACCCCGTTTCGAAGCCATTGAGCAAGACGGCTTGGTGGTTCGTGAGAGCCTGACCAAACTGCTCTCAGAAACGGGCATGACGGATAGCGGCGACAACATCAAGGCGCTCAAAGCCAGCCTGCTGCGCATGTCGAACGTCACCATCCTTGTGACGAAGGGACGGCGGCAAGCCGCGTTCCACCTGATGAGTCATGCTTTTGACGAGACGGACGGCAGGCTATGGGTTGCCCTGAATCCGCGTATTGCCGAAGCGATCCTGGGGCATCGTCCATATGCCCGTATCGACATGGCGGAAGTGCGGGTGCTACAGACTGATCCGGCACGGCTGATGCACCAACGGCTATGCGGCTGGATCGACCCCGGCAAATCCGGGCGCGTGGAACTGGACACGCTTTGCGGCTATGTCTGGCCAGATGAAGCCAATGCCGAAGCTATGAAAAAACGCCGTCAGACTGCCCGGAAGGCACTGGCCGAACTTGCCGCCGTGGGTTGGGTAGTGAACGAATACGCCAAGGGAAAATGGGAGATCAAGAGGCCTGGCCCCACGGCAACTGCACCCGTTTACCGTCGTAACGTTCCCTTGTTACCGTCGTAACGCTCCCCTTCTGCCGTCGTAACGTTCCCCGTCCCAATTTGGAAAACCCAGACGGTGCGCTGCTTTGCGGGCAGTTTGGGAAATCCATCCAAGATTATCTAAAGATAATCCATCATGCGCGGTGCAGCTCGCGCCTTGAGGGCGCGTTCTGACCTTGCCAATAAAGCCCTGGCGGGCTTTATCAATCGGCCATAGGCCGATGGTTTAACGCCAAGAAGAGAAGGCGGCTTCAGTGGCCGCTGAAACGCCTTGTGAGAGGGGAAAACAACCCGGAGTCCCTTATTCCATGAGCTGAAGCAGAATCTGCGTCTAACGGTGCTGGAGGGCCGCTGTGTGCACTTGTAGTTATCTGTACTGAAACCTTGGCTCGAAACGTGAAATGGCTAAGCAGTGCCCATTCGTTCGGTAAGAATAATAAGAAGATTATTATTCTTATTATTACCAAGCAGGAATGAGCCGTGTGTGTTGGACGCCCATAACCAGTAACCTGCGTGAAGGTGTCAACATCAGGAAAGGTTGCCCCTCAAGTATCAATACGTCGCCTTAGTGGTATGACGGGAGGGGAGGCAAATTTCTTGTGTTCATTGACACTTGAGGGGCGGGTTATGCCCTTCTTTTTTGGCGTCCAACTCGCCCCATCGGGGCGAATGGTTTGTGTCGATTGTTGGCATTTTAGGTTCCGATTTAAAGCCGATTGAGCAGCGATTTTGAAGCGACTATGTCGATTGCAGGCCGATTTGGTGACGATTACGGTTATGTTGCCAAGAATCGGTGTTTGTTTGACGATAAAACGCTTTACGTTCGATATGCGCTAGATTTTCAATAGTGGGTGAAATGCGGGCAGGATGGGTGAAGTTAGCTAACCGGCAAGCCGGTTATCTATCTTCACTGTCCCTTATTCGCGCCGGGGGCACTCAACGGGAATCCTGCCCTGCGGGGCTGATCGGCTACCGCCGGTTGCAAGAGTATAGGTCTTGCTATTTTTAATATCTTTGATAGCATGGTTGTCGGGTACACCAAAAGGGTATTGATATGGCAAATGTGCTTATCAGGAATTTACCCGCCGAGGTGCACCGTGCGTTGAAAGTTCGAGCAGCGCTCAACGATAGGAGCACCGACGCGGAAATACGCGAAATACTGACGGCGGCAGTACAGCCGCTAGAGCTTGAAGAGATTGGCCGGGAAGTTGGCTTGTCCGAAAGCGATAAAAAAACAGAGTAGTTTTACGTTTGTAAGTCCGGGCCTCAGCGCCAAGGGCAATACCGATCAGCTAGTGGCGTAGCTCTTCGATGAAACGTTGCCGAGAACAAGCACAACGCTTGGTCAAGGCAATGCCTTCTTTTCATCGACGGAGTACGACCATGAAGTCCAAAATTTTAGCGGCTAAAAAAACCGCTCTAGCCGTTGCACTCGCAACCGGCTTTATCACCACTACCACCGCCCCTGTGCAAGCTGGTATCCCCGTCATCGACGGCGGCAACCTGGCCCAGAACATCATGACGGCCATCGAGTCGGTGGCGCAGACGCTCAAGCAGATTGAGCAGTACCAGACCCAGTTGCAGCAGTACGAAAATCAGCTCCAGAACACGATGGCCCCAGCCGCGTATATCTGGGATCAGGCGCAGACTACGATCAACCGGCTGATTGCCGCGCAAAACACGCTGGCCTATTACGAGAACCAGCTAGGCAGCCTGGATCGTTACCTGGCCAAGTTTCAGGACGTGGCCTATTACCGCAGCTCGCCATGCTTCAACGGCAGCGGCGGATGCACGCCGGCCGAAAAGGCAGCGATGGAAGAGAACCGCCGCCTGGCGTCAGAGTCGCAAAAGAAGGCCAACGATGCCCTGTTCCAGACCGTTGCCGACCAGCAAAAGGCTTTGAAGGATGACGCCCGTACCCTGGAGCGGCTGCAAGGCGCGGCCCAGGGTGCAACTGGCCAGCTACAGGCCATCGGCTACGCCAACCAGCTCGCCAGCCAGCAGGCCAATCAGCTCTTGCAGATTCGCACCATGTTGACCGCCCAACACAACGCGGAGGCAGCCCGGATTGCAGCAGAACTCGATGCCGAGGCGCGAGGTGATGCCAGGGCCGAGCAAATGCGTACCTGGACGTTTCGCCCGAGTCCGGCAGACAACTACTAGGGAGGCGGTGAGATGAAAAAAATCTTTTTTACTACCGCGGCTACGTTGCTGTTGTTGGCTGGATGTGAACAGGAAAGGATGCCCGAACCAAATGCGGCGACGTGTGCCCCCGATGCGTTCCAGGCAGCACTGAATGAAATGCGCAGCGAAGCGAACCGAGAGGCCTTTACCGAGGAATGCAGAGCATTCCAGAAGGCCAAGCAGATGCGTCAGTGGGAGTTCAAGCCCAGCCCTAAAGATGATTATTGAGGTGGTCGCCATGAGAAAGAAAATTGCTCTAGGTGGCTTGATGATGGTCGCCACAATGGTGCTGGCTGAACCTGCAATGGCGCAGGAGCTAAGTAGCAGCGGTGTTATGAATGATGTGCTCAAGCGTTTTCATGATGCTGCCGCAACATGGGGGCCAGCTATTGAGTCCGCTGCATCGCGTTTGTTCTGGACGCTGGTTGTGATTTCGATGGTCTGGACATTCGGCATGATGGCTTTGCGCAAGGCCGACATTGGCGAGTTCTTCGCGGAGTTCGTTCGCTTCACGATCTTCACCGGCTTTTTCTGGTGGTTGCTGACGAATGCGAACCAGGGCATGAATATCGCCGGTACGATTGTTCAGTCATTGCAAACTCTGGGCGCGCAGGCGGGGGGACTTTCCAATAGCAATCTTGGGCCCTCCAGCATCCTTGATCTTGGTTTCGAGTTATACAACCGCACAGTACAGGCCACCTCGGAGCTGGGATGGCGGCAGATGGCAACTGCTCTGGTCATGGAGCTAATGGCCCTGGCTGTTTTGTTTGTCCTGGCGTTGATTGCGGTCAACCTGTTGCTGTTGCTCGCATCAGCCTGGATTCTGTTGTATGCCGGTGTGTTCTTCCTTGGCTTTGGTGGAAGTCGTTGGACTTCCGACATGGCGATCAATTACTACAAGACCGTGCTGGGCCTGGCCGCACAGCTTATGGCAATGGTGCTTCTGGTTGCGATTGGCAAAGAGTTCATCAATCACTACTACACGCAAATCAGCGAGAACATGGCATCCCAGGAACTGGCCGTGATGTTGGTTATATCGGTCATCTTGCTTTTCTTGGTCAACAAAGTTCCGCCGATGATTTCTGGTCTTGTGTCTGGTGGTGGTATTGGCGCAGCCGGTGGAATTGGAAACTTCGGTGCGGGTGCGGCAGTTGGGGCGGCGGTGACGGCGGCCAGTATGGCAACTGGCGGCGCTGCCCTGGCAGGTAAAGCGGTTATGGGTGCCGCAGCCGGTGCAGCCGGAGGTGCAAGTGCACTCCAAGCGGCTTTTCAGAAAGCATCAGCGAGTATGGAAACCGGCGGTGACATGTCCAGCATGGGGTCAGTTGTCAGCAGTGGCGGAAACGGTGGTGGTGAAGCGGGTACTGCTGGCAGTAGCCCATTCGCCCAAGCGGCTGGCTTTGGTGACAGCGGCAGTAGCTCAAGCGGTGGCGGCTTTGCCAAGGCCGCGAAGCTGGCCACAGGCACGGCCTCCGAGTTAGCCAAGGGTGTCGGCTCTCAAGTGAAGCAGGGATTCCAGGAGCGAGTGAGCGAAACCACAGGCGGAAAACTGGCTGCTTCGATACGCGAAAGCATGGAGCCGAAAGAAGCAAGCCAATCTGGCCAGTTCGAGGGCAATAGCTTGGGCGCCGATTCTGGCCCAGATAGTAACGAAGTCAGGAGTTAGCACGATGACGACATCAACATACATGGCCGCATTGGCGGCCCTGGATGAAGCGCCAAGGGAAGAAGTCAGCCAGGTATTTATTTCGCCGCTGGGTGATCAATCGACCGAGGTCGATGCAGAGACAGAAACAGCCGCTTTTGTATCACGGCCAGACCCTATGAGAGAGAGCGAAACTAAGCCGATAAGTATTGAGGTTAATGGCGGCAGGAATGAGCGGTCAGCATTCGCGGAGGCGGCGGGGCTGTACCTGTAGGCGCACCGGGCTGGCCACAACCAGCCCGGCACTTTCAATCAACACCTACTGGAGAGGTGAATTATGACAACACAACATATTATCGAACCAGGGCAAGCAGTGCATCAAGCAGCGGCTATTCTTTCTTCTTTGGAGTACATCAACCAAGCGGAAGCGCGGAGCCTTGGGCCATTGGCCGAAGCCGTCGCTAATGCTTTTATGGTGGTGTACTACCAAGCTGAAACGGGCCGGGCGACACAGGCTGATTTTCAAGAAGCAATGAACGCCTTGCGCCAAGCGTGCAGCTAATGACGAAAGGGCGGCCACTCGAACTGGCCGCCTTTTTCAATCTTCACTGTTTGGCCATTCCCGACCCACAGACGGCGCATCCATCCATTCGCGTTCCTCCGGCGGCAGCGGGTAAGCCCCGGATGCTTCCGCGTCGGCCAGTAGTTCGGCCAGTGTGTAGCGCACCCGACCAGTGGAAACGGCGCGGGCCGGGTCGGCCTTCTCATGCAGCCTGTTCTCTAGGTTCTTTGGGTCTGTCATCGGGCGACCTCAGCAAGCATGGATACTAGGTGTTCCAGGTCAGTGATCGAATGCGCCAGGAAGCGGCCGGCGCGGCAATCTGCAATCATTTCCTCAGTTTTTTCCTACTCATGTTCAACCTCGTTCGTACCAGCTCTTCGAGCGATTCACCACGCGCACGACCAGCAGCATCACCGGCACTTCGACCAGGACGCCGACCACGGTTGCCAATGCAGCGCCGGAGTGCAGACCGAACAAGCTGATGGCGGCCGCCACGGCCAGCTCGAAGAAGTTGCTGGCACCGATCAGGGCCGAAGGACAGGCGACAGAGTGCTTTTCCCCCGCCCGCTTGTTCAGCCAGTAGGCTAACCCGGAATTGAAGAACACTTGAATCAAGATCGGCACGGCTAGCATGGCGATCACTAACGGCTGCCGGATGATGGCCTCGCCCTGGAAGGCGAACAGTAGAACCAACGTCAGCAGCAGCGCGGCCATCGACCACGGCCCGATCTTCTGCATGGCCCGTTCAAAGGCGGCCTGTCCTTGCTTGAGCAGATGCCGCCGCAAGAGCTGCGCCAGGATCACCGGCACGATGATGTAGAGCACGACCGAAATCAGCAGCGTGTCCCAAGGCACCGAGATCGAGGACATGCCCAGCAGCAGGCCGACGATGGGCGCGAAGGCCACGATCATGATGGCGTCGTTCAGAGCCACTTGCGAGAGCGTGAAAAGCGGGTCGCCGTTGGTAAGGCGGCTCCACACGAACACCATTGCCGTGCAGGGCGCGGCGGCCAGCAAGATCAAGCCCGCGATGTAGCTGTCCAGTTGATCGGCCGGCAGGAACGGAGCGAACACTTGTCGGATGAACAGCCACCCCAGCAGGGCCATCGAGAATGGCTTGACGGCCCAATTCACGAACAGCGTGACGCCGATGCCGCGCCAATGCTCTTTGACCTGGTGCAGCGCCCCGAAGTCGATCTTGACCAGCATCGGGACGATCATTACCCAAATCAGCAGGCCCACCGGCAAATTGACCTGGGCCACTTCCATGCGGCCTATGGCCTGGAACACGTCAGGAAGGCCCTGGCCGAGCGCAACACCGGCGACGATGCACAGGGCCACCCACAGCGTCAGGTAACGCTCGAAGCCGCTCATCGGGGCCTGGCGCGGCTTCGCGGCGATGGCCTGTGCGCCGGCGCTCATGCTTCCTGCTCGGTCTTGCCGATGTTCGCCAGCTCGCGCTTGATGGCCGTCTGGTCAAGCATTTTGAGAGGCAGATTCACGAACAGGCGGACGCGGTTCATCATGTGCCGGAAGGTTTGTTCGAAGGCCCGGCGCTTCTCGGCGTCAGTGCCTTCGACGGCGGCCGGGTCTTCAAATCCCCAATGCGCCGAGATCGGCTGACCAGGCCACACCGGACACATTTCGCCGGCGGCGTTGTCGCAGACGGTGATGATGAAGTCCATCTTCGGTGCGTCGGGCGTGGCGTACTCGTCCCAGCTCTTGCTGCGCAGATTCTCGGTCGGGTAATTCACCGACTCCACCTTTTCGACGGCGAAGGGATTGACCTTGCCGGTTGGGTGACTGCCGGCGCTGTAGGCGCGGAAGCGCCCTTGCCCCATCGTGTTGATGAGAGCTTCGGCCATGATGCTGCGCGCCGAATTGCCGGTGCAGAGGATGAGGACGTTATAGATTCTTTCGGTCATGATGTTTCGCTTTCTGGTAGTGGCTGGGGAGCAATGGCGATGGATGAAAGATCGGTGGCCTCGTCGATGACGTGGCCGGCCGCTTTCCGTTCGGAATAGCGGTCTGTCAGTGCTTCACGGTGCGGCCGTACCAGCGCCGTGAAGCGCACCAGTTCTTCCATCACATCGGCTATTCGGTCGTAGTACGGCGAGGGCTTCATGCGGCCCGCCGCGTCGAACTCTTGGAACGCTTTGGCGATACTCGACTGGTTCGGAATGGTGAACATTCGCATCCAGCGGCCGAGCAGACGCAAGGTGTTCACGGCGTTGAAGCTCTGCGAGCCGCCGGATACCTGCATCACGGCCAGGGTGCGGCCTTGGGTCGGCCGGATGCCGGCCATTTCAAGCGGCAGATGGTCAATCTGCGCCTTCATGACACTGGTAATCTGACCGTGGCGTTCCGGGCTGCACCAGACTTGTCCCTCTGACCACTCGGACAGGGCGCGCAGCTCCTTGACGGCCGGGTGATCGTCGCTTTGCACTTGATCGGGCAACGGCAAATCGGACGGGTCGAAGATGCGTGTTTCTGCGCCAAAGAATTGCAGCAGCCGGGCCGCTTCCTCGACGGCCAGCCGTGAGAACGAGCGGGCGCGCAGCGAGCCATACAGCAGCAGGATACGCACCGGCGGGGCGTCGGGTGCCAGCCCGAGCGCCGGGCGCTCGATGGCAAAGGATTTGTCCAAAGCGGGCAAAGAATCGGGGTCGGAAAGATGGCGAAGTCTCATGCCAACACCTTCCCGGCTTCCGTGGTGCAAGACAGGTTGCACACCTGGCCGCCGCAGCAGTTTTCCGTGAGAAAGGCCACCAGGTTAGTGGCCGTCGAAAAGTTCGCCTCGTAGATCACAAATCGGCCTTCTTGCCGCGACGTGACCATGCCGGCGTGTGCCAGCTCTTTCAGGTGGAAGGATAGCGAAGACGGCGGGATGCCGGCCGCTTCGCTGATTTTTCCGGCGGCCATGCCGGCGGGGCCGGCCTGGACGAGAAGCCGGAACACCGCGAGGCGCGATTCTTGAGCGATGGCCGCCAGGGCGGCTACAGCATTTATCGTTTCCATGTTTCAATAATAGTCGAAATATGGAGTGTGCTCAATAGCTCATTTAAGCTGTAAAAATGAGCTAGGCGCATTTAGTGTCATTTTCAGAAGACGACTGCACCAATCAACGAGACATGAAGCCTGCTGTGCATACGGCTCCTGACAGCCCGATATCAGGACTCCTCTGCACGAAACTCGTCTATGCTCAATACTCGTGTGCACCAAAGCGAGGCGAGCATGGCGACCGATACCGTACCGATTGCCGAGCGCGGCGTAGCCACCCTGTCAGAACAGGCATGGGAGCGTGCTCGCTGCCGCGCGGAGATCATTGGGCCGTTGGCGCAGTCGGAGACGGTCGGGCATGAAGCGGCCGACGCAGCAGCCCAGGCGCTGGGTCTGTCCCGGCGGCAGGTCTACGTCCTGATCCGCCGTGCCCGGCAAGGTTCGGGGCTGGTCACTGATTTGGCTCTTGGACAGTCGAGCGGTGGCAAAGGTAAAGGCCGCTTGCCGGAGTCGGTCGAACGAATCATCCGCGAGCTACTGCAAAAGCGCTTCCTGACCAAGCAGAAGCGCAGCTTGGCGGCGTTCCACCGTGAAGTTGCGCGGGTGTGCAAGCTGCAAAAGCTGCGGATGCCGGCGCGCAACACGGTCGCGTTGCGGATCGCCAGCCTTGATCCACTCAAGACCACTCGACTTCGGGAAGGCCAGGATGCGTCCCGCATCCTGCAAGGTGTTGGCGGTGTTCCTCCGCCAGTCTCCGCACCGCTGGAGCAGGTACAGATCGACCACACAGTCATCGACCTGATCGTGGTGGACGAGCGCGACCGGCAACCGATTGGCCGTCCGTACCTGACCCTCGCCATCGACGTGTTCACCCGCTGCGTGGTTGGCATGGTGGTCACGTTAGAAGCGCCATCTGCCGTCTCGGTCGGCCTGTGCCTCGCACACGCCGGTTGCGACAAGCGCCCTTGGTTGGAAAGGTTGGACGTGGAAATGGACTGGCCGATGAGCGGCAAGCCCGCGCTGCTCTACCTGGACAACGCGGCCGAATTCAAGAGCGAGGCGCTACGCCGTGGCTGCGAGCAGCATGGCATCCGGTTGGACTATCGGCCTCTCGGGCAGCCGCACTATGGCGGCATCGTGGAACGGATCATCGGCACGGCGATGCAAATGATCCACGACGAATTGCCGGGGACGACCTTCTCCAACCCTGACCAGCGCGGGGAATACGCCTCCGAGAAGATGGCCGCCCTGACACTGCGCGAGCTGGAACGCTGGCTCGCATTGGCGGTTGGCACCTATCACGGCTCCGTGCACAACGGCCTGCTCCAACCGCCGGCCGCACGCTGGGCCGAAGCTGTCGCGCGTACCGGCGTTCCAACCGTCATCACTCGCACCACGGCTTTTCTGGTCGATTTCCTGCCCGTCCTCCGCCGCACCCTGACCCGCACTGGCTTCGTCATCGACCACATCCACTACTACGCCGATGCGCTCAAGCCGTGGATAGCTCGGCGCGACCGCCTGCCTGCGTTCCTGATCCGGCGCGACCCACGCGACATCAGCCGCATTTGGGTGCTGGAGCCGGAGGGGCAGCACTATCTGGAAATTCCATACCGTACCTTGTCGCACCCGGCTGTCACCCTCTGGGAACAACGGCAGGCGCTGGCGAAATTGCGGCAGCAAGGGCGCGAACAGGTGGATGAGTCGGCGCTGTTCCGCATGATCGGGCAGATGCGCGAAATCGTGACCACTGCGCAGAAAGCCACGCGCAAGGCGCGGCGCGACGCGGATCGACGCCAGCATCTCAAGTCAACGGAACAACCTGTCAAAACCACGCCACCAGCGGACACGGATATGGCAGACCCGCAGGCGGACAACCAGCCACCTGCCAAACCGTTCGACCAGATTGAGGAGTGGTAGCCGTGGACGAATATCCCATCATCGACCTGTCCCACCTGCTGCCGGCGGCCCAGGGCTTGGCCCGTCTCCCGGCGGATGAGCGCATCCATCGCCTTCGCGCCGACCGCTGGATCGGCTATCCGCGAGCAGTCGAGGCGTTGAACCGGCTGGAAGCCCTGTATACGTGGCCAAACAAACAACGCATGCCCAACCTGCTGTTGGTCGGTCCAACCAACAACGGCAAGTCGATGATCGTCGAGAAGTTCCGCCGCGCCCACCCGGCCAGCTCCGACGCCGACCAGGAGCACATCCCGGTATTGGTCGTGCAGATGCCGTCCGAGCCGTCGGTGATCCGCTTCTACGTCGCGCTGCTCGCGGCGATGGGAGCACCATTGCGACCGCGCCCACGGCTGCCGGAAATAGAGCAACTGGCGCTGACACTGCTGCGCAAGCTCGGTGTGCGTTTGCTGGTGATCGACGAGCTGCACAACGTCCTGGCCGGCAACAGCGTCAACCGCCGGGAATTCCTCAACCTGCTGCGCTTCCTCGGCAACGAATTGCGCATCCCGCTGGTCGGTGTGGGCACGCGCGATGCCTACCTGGCCATCCGCTCGGATGACCAGTTGGAAAACCGCTTCGAGCCCATGATGCTGCCGGTGTGGGAAGCCAACGACGATTGCTGCTCACTGCTGGCCAGCTTCGCGGCTTCGCTCCCGCTGCGGCGCCCCTCGTCTATTGCCACGCTGGATATGGCCCGCTACCTGCTCACGCGCAGCGAGGGCACCATCGGCGAGCTGGCGCACCTGTTGATGGCGGCGGCCGTCGCTGCCGTGGAGAGCGGTGAGGAAGCGATCAACAACCGCACGCTCAGCATGGCCGATTACACCGGCCCCAGCGAGCGGCGGCGGCAATTCGAGCGGGAACTGATGTGAAGCCAGCGCCACGCTGGCCACTGCATCCGGCTCCCAGGGAAGGCGAAGCCCTGTCTTCGTGGCTCAACCGCGTGGCCCTTTGCTATCACATGGAAGTGTCCGAGCTGCTGGAGCACGATCTTGGTCACGGCCAGGTTGATGACCTGGACACCGCGCCACCACTGGCGCTGCTGGCGATGCTCTCCCAGCGGAGCGGTATCGAGCTGGATCGGCTGCGCTGCATGAGTTTCGCCGGCTGGGTGCCTTGGCTACTGGACAGCCTTGATGATCAGATTCCAGCCGCATTGGAAACCTATGCGTTCCAGCTCTCGGTACTGCTGCCGAGACTCCGCCGTCAGACGCGATCCATCACGAGCTGGCGTGCCTGGCTGCCCACCCAACCGATACACCGCGCCTGTCAGCTCTGCCTGAACGATCCGGAGAACCAAGCCGTACTGCTCGCGTGGAAGCTGCCCCTGATGCTGAGCTGCCCACTGCATGGCTGCTGGCTGGAATCCTATTGGGGCGTGCCAGGGCGGTTTCTCGGCTGGGAGAACGCCGACGCCGAACCGCGCACTGCCAGCGACGCGATTGCGGCGATGGACCAGCGTACCTGGCAGGCACTGACGACCGGCCATGTGGAACTGCCGCGCCGACGCATCCACGCCGGATTGTGGTTTCGGCTGCTACGCACGCTGCTCGACGAGCTGAACACCCCGCTTTCGGCGTGCGGCACCTACGCGGGGTATCTCCGCCAAGTCTGGGAAGGCTGCGGGCATCCGCTGCGTGCAGGGCAAAGTCTGTGGCGACCGTATGAAACCCTGAACCCGGCAGTACGGTTGCAGACGCTGGAGGCGGCGGCAACGGCGATCCACTTGATTGAAGTGAGGGATATAAGCCCGCCGGGCGAGCAGGCAAAGCTATTCTGGTCCGAGCCCCAAACCGGGTTCACCAGTGGACTGCCAGCGAGAGCGCCGAAGCCCGAACCTGTCGATCACTGGCAACGGGCGGTCCAGGCCATTGATGAGGCGATCATTGAAGCGCGGCACGACCCCGAGACGGCCCGCTCGCTGTTCGCGTTGGCTTCCTTTGGTCGGCGCGACCCCGCTTCCCTGGAACGGTTGCGCACCACCTTCGCGAAGGAAGGCATCCTCCCTGAATTTCTGTCACATTATGAGCCTGATGGACCCTTTGCATGTCTTAGACAGAATGACGGGTTAAGTGACAAATTTTGACGGCCCGAACTTTCCGGTGCACACTGTCACATAATCGAACGTATATGTGACAGGTACAAGATGCTGATTGGCTACATGCGAGTATCGAAGGCGGATGGCTCCCAAGCGACGGACTTGCAGCGCGATGCGCTGGTCGCGGCCGGTGTTGATCCGGCGCATCTCTATGAAGACCAAGCGTCCGGAAAACGCGAGGATCGTCCCGGTCTGGCGAGCTGTCTGAAGGCACTACGGCTAGGCGACACGTTGGTCGTTTGGAAACTGGATCGGCTCGGGCGCGACCTGCGCCATCTGATCAATACCGTCCATGACCTGACCGGACGCGGCATCGGCCTCAAGGTGCTGACCGGGCACGGCGCGGCCATCGACACCACGACCGCCGCCGGCAAGCTGGTCTTCGGTATCTTCGCCGCGCTGGCCGAGTTCGAGCGTGAGTTGATCGCCGAGCGCACTGTGGCGGGCCTGGCCTCAGCACGGGCACGCGGCCGGAAAGGCGGCCGGCCGTTCAAGATGACCGCCGCCAAGCTGCGGCTGGCGATGGCGGCAATGGGGCAGCCAGAGACCAAGGTCGGCGACCTGTGCCAGGAACTTGGCGTCACGCGACAGACCCTGTATCGGCATATTTCACCCAAGGGCGAGCTACGTCCAGATGGCGAGAAGCTACTCAGCCGAATTTGATGCCGACATGAGGCGACGTAGCGAAAGCGTGGTTTGTCTCAATTTGACGGCGGCGAACCGCAAGCGTTCGGTTCGCCGTTCGTTTCGGTCGCAGTGCTGGCCCGCGCCTGGAAACGTTGATAACACTCCAGCCCGCAGAAGTGCTCGACGTACTCCGCGCCTTCCGGTGTGAAGGCGGCATCGAGCGGGATTTCCTTCAGCACACGCAGCAACTGGTGGCGGTCGGATCATTTGCATTCATGGTGGCACCCCTCCATTGACTGACGAAGACGGCGAATGCCGCCGCCGGCATCGGCTTTGCGAACAGAAAGCCTTGCCCGCGCTCGAACGCTTGGGCCAGTTCCGCCGTAGTCCATCCATCCGGCCGGGAAGCGCTCATGATCTTTCCCTCAATGCCCGCAACGCCCGCGCCAGTGACAGAAGGAACAGGCCGGTCAAACCGAGCGCCGTGATGACCCAATACTCGACAAGGAATGCACCGGCGGTTGTGCCGGCCAGCACGGCAGCAAGGATGGGCAGGTGGCAGGGGCAAGTCAGCACGGCCAGCGTGCTCCACAGGTAGCCGGTGATCGGTTTGCGCGTCTCGGACGGCAAGTTCTCGGGGCTGTTCACGGCAGACTCTCCGCGTGCTGTGCCGGCTCGGTCGGCATGGTGGCCAACTGCACTTCCAGATCGGCCAACGCTTCGCGCCGACGCTCGACGAACTGGCGCAAAACGGCAAGCTGCGCGGCCACTTCATCGCCGTCCGCAGCATCCAGCGCCCGATATAGCCGCGCAAGTACGTCCAGGCCGATGCCCGCCTCGAAGGCGGCTCGCACGAAGCACAGTCGCTGCAAGGCGGCGTCATCGAACAGGCCGTAGCCACCCGTGGTGCAGGCGACTGGCCGCAGCAATCCACGCAGCAGGTAATCGCGCACGATATGCACACTCACCCCGGCATCAAAGGCCAACCGGGACACCGTGTAGGCGTTCATCGAACACCTCCTTTTCCTCATCCGGCACAGCACGAAAGCTGCTTCACGTCCTTGCTGAAGGTCTGCGCCGCGAGCTTCAACCCCTCGACCATCGTCAGGTAGGGGAACAACTGGTCGGCCAGTTCCTGCACCGTCATGCGGTTGCGAATGGCGAGAACAGCCGTCTGGATCAATTCGCCCGCTTCCGGGGCGACGACCTGCACGCCGATGAGCCGTCCGCTACCTTCCTCGATGACGAGCTTGATAAAGCCGCGCGTGTCGAAGTTGGCGAGCGCACGCGGCACGTTATCCAAGGTCAAGGTGCGACTGTCGGTCTCGATTCCGTCGTGATGCGCTTCCGCTTCGCTGTAGCCCACGGTTGCCACTTGCGGATCGGTGAACACCACGGCCGGCATCGCGGTCAGGTCGAGGGCCGCGTCGCCGCCTGTCATGTTGATCGCGGCACGGGTGCCCGCCGCTGCCGCCACATAGACGAATTGCGGCTGGTCGGTGCAGTCGCCGGCGGCATAAATGTGCGGCGTGCTGGTGCGCATGCCCTTGTCGATGACGATGGCCCCTTGCGCATTGACGGCGACCCCCGCCGCGTCCAGTGCCAGGCTGCGCGTGTTCGGCGTCCGCCCGGTAGCGATCAGCAGCTTGTCGGCGCGCAATTCCCCGTGCGCCGTGGTCAGCACGAATTCGCCGTCCACATGCGCGACCTGGCTGGCTTGCGTGTGTTCCAGTACCTTGATCCCTTCGGCACGGAAGGCGGCCGTCACGGCCTCGCCGATGGCCGTGTCTTCGCGGAAGAACAAGGTGCTGCGCGCCAGGATCGTGACCTGGCTGCCGAGCCGGGCAAACGCTTGCGCCAGTTCCAGCGCCACCACCGACGAGCCGATCACGGCCAGGCGTTCGGGAATGGTGTCGCTGACCAGGGCCTCGGTCGAAGTCCAGTAGGGTGACTCTTTCAAGCCCGGAATCGGCGGCACGGCTGGGCTGGCACCCGTGGCGACCAGGCAACGGTCGAAAGCCACCACGCGCTCGCCGCCATCGTTCAAACGGACGGCAAGACTCTGGTTGTCCTTGAAACGCGCTTCACCACGCAGAACGGTGATGGCCGGATTGCCATCCAGGATGCCTTCGTACTTGGCATGGCGGAGTTCATCGACGCGGGCCTGCTGCTGGGCTAGTAGTTTGCTGCGATCAATCGCAGGCATGGTCGCCGCAATGCCGCCATCAAACGGGCTTTCCCGGCGTAAATGGGCGATGTGAGCGGCGCGAATCATGATCTTGGACGGCACGCAACCGACGTTGACGCAGGTGCCGCCGATGGTGCCGCGCTCGATCAGTGTGACGTGCGCGCCTTGCTCGACAGCCTTCAGTGCTGCCGCCATCGCGGCTCCACCGCTGCCGATCACGGCGACCTGCAACGGGCGTTCGCTGCCACTGTGCTTATCGGCGGCACCCATCCATCCGCGCACCTTGTCGAGCAATCCGGCGCGGTTGTCCGTCGGCGGAGCATCGGCAAGCGTTGCCTTGTAGCCCAGTCCGGCCACGGCCGCAGCCAGCGCATCCGGTGACGTGCCCGCCTCGATGGCGAGTTGCGCTGTGCCCTTCGGATAGGACACCATCGCCGACTGCACGCCGGGTACTTTTTCCAAGGCATCCTTGACGTGCACAGCGCACGAATCGCAGGTCATCCCGGTGATCTTCAGGGTGGTCATGTATTTTTCCTTTTCTGTGGTGGCTACGGCTGTTGCCGTCAGCCACGTTGTTCTGGCAATTCACAGCTGTCCGGCCCGCAGCGGCGATGTGCTGGCGAGATGAAATCCCAGACCGACACCCCAACCATCAAGGCCAGGCCGACATAGAGCAGCCCACCGCTCTGCCAGCCATAAGCCCGCATTAAAAACACCGCTGCCAGCGCCAAGATCGGGCCTATCGTGCCGAGCGCCGTGCGTCGCCACTGTCGATGATTAAGCCAAGCGATAGCATTGGCGAGTAGCGCGATGCCGGCGAACATCGGCAGCAGGATGCCAATGAATAGCCCTTCGTACTGGCTCAAGAAGCCCAGTCCGATGGCCGCGCCCAAGCTGGCGATGGCAGGAAAACAGGCCGCGCAACCCATCGCGGAAACGACGCTGCCGAGCGCGCCGGTTTTGTCAGCGATGCGCGTGATGAGTCCCATGTGTCGCTCCCGAATTCGGTTCAACGGATCAGCGTTTGGCGCTGGACGGATAGCCCGCGTCCTCGGTCGCCTTGGTCAACTTCTGGACGTTGGTCTTGGCATCGTCGAAGGTGACGACGGCCTGGCGCTTGTCGAAACTTACGTCGGTCTTGCTCACACCCTCGACCTTGGAAAGCGCGTGCTTGACAGTGATCGGGCAAGAGGCGCAGGTCATGCCAGGCACGGACAGCGTGACGGTCTGAGTGGCGGCGAACACGGGGGCAACGAAAGCGGCGAGAGCGAGGGAGGCAAACAGCTTTTTCATGATGAACTCCTGATTAGTAGAAAAATGGCATGACGTAGGGAAAACCAAGCGCGACCAAGACCAACACGGCGACGAACCAGAAAATGAGCTTGTAGGTGGTGCGCACTTGCGGAATCGCGCACACCTCGCCCGGCTTGCAGGCTGCGGTCGGTCGGACGATGCGCCGCCAGGCAAAGAACAGTGCAACCAGCGCCGCGCCGATGAAGATCGGCCGATACGGCTCCAATACCGTCAGGTTGCCGATCCAAGCGCCGCTGAACCCCAAGGTGACCAGAACCAGCGGCCCCAGGCAGCAGGCCGAGGCGAGGATGGCAGCCAGCCCGCCGGCGAAGAGCGCCCCGCGCCCGTTTTGTGGTTCAGACATGCGCGTGTCCTTTCGAATTTAAATTGGATAGCGTAACCTTACTTCCGTAGTCATGTACGGAGTCAAGCAATATGGAAAACAATTTGGAAAATCTGACCATCGGCGTTTTCGCCAAGGCGGCCGGGGTCAACGTAGAGACCATCCGGTTCTATCAGCGCAAGGGCTTGTTGCCGGAGCCGGACAAGCCTTACGGCAGCATCCGCCGCTATGGCGAGGCGGATGTAACGCGGGTGCGGTTCGTGAAATCAGCCCAGCGGCTGGGCTTCAGTCTGGATGAAATAGCCGAACTGCTGCGGCTGGAGGATGGCACCCATTGCGAGGAAGCCAGTAGTCTGGCCGAGCACAAGCTCAAGGACGTGCGCGAAAAAATGACTGACTTGGCGCGTATGGAGTCGGTGCTTTCCGAACTTGTGTGTGCCTGCCACCTGCGGCAGGGGAATGTTTCTTGCCCGCTGATTGCTTCACTGCAAGGGAAGAAAGAACCGCGCAGTACCGACGCGGTGTAGCCAAGGGAACTACGCCTAAGCGTGCTTTATTTTCCGTTTTCTGAGGTGACGTCAACCGTCAGAAAAAACCGTGCGGCCGACTTTTGATAATTCGTGCTATCGCCTTCTGAAAATGACACCGGCCTCCAGCAATGGGCGCAGCAGCCCTATCGCCCCCGTGGGATAGCAACCGGGATTGCTGACCCGCCGTGCCGTGGCGATGCGTTGGGCCTGCTGCGAGTTCATCTCCGCGAAACCATAGGTCCAGTCTGGATGGGTGCGGTGCGCCGAACTCGCATCGATCACCCGAACGGCGGGGTTTTCGATGCTCGCTACAGCGTCGCGTGCGGCTTGGTCGGGCAAGCAGAGAATCGCGATGTCGCAGGCGTTGATGATTTCGGCGCGACGTTGCGGATCCTTGCGATGTTCGGGGCTGAGCGTGATAAGCCGCAGATCGGTCCGGTCGCGTAGACGTTGATGGATTTGCAACCCGGTGGTGCCTTGGTCGCCGTCGATGAATATAAGAGGACTTGCCATGGAATGCTCTCGGACATAGGAAATCAGGAGTTCCAATCTTCAGTGAGGGGCTAAGATAGGAAAAGTTGAATTTCTAAACGATGAAATTCAGCTTTTCTGAACAAGGAGTGACTCATGCGCGAAATCAGCCTGGACCGTCTGCGCACGTTGGTGGCCATTGCCGACCTGGGTTCGTTTGCCGAGGCGGCCCGTGTGCTGCACCTCGCGCCACCCACGGTCAGTTTGCATATTGCCGACCTGGAGTCGCGGGTTGGCGGAAAGCTGTTGTCGCGCACACGTGGGCGCATTCAGCCTTCGGCGATTGGAGAAACGCTGGTGGAGCGCGCGCGGCGCCTGTTGGCGGATGCGGAGCAGGCGCTTGAGGACGTGGAGCGTCAGGTGCAGGGCTTGGCCGGGCGTGTGCGGCTGGGTGCCTCCACAGGGGCCATCGCACAGTTGATGCCGCAAGCTTTGGAGACGTTGGGCCAACGCCATCCCGCTATCGATGTGCAGGTCGCGGTGCTCACGTCGCAGGAAACTTTGAAGAAGCTTGCCGAGGGCTCTTTGGAGATCGGTCTGGTCGCGCTGCCACAGACCCCGGTGAAGGAATTGCGGATCGAGCCATGGCGGCGGGACCCGGTCATGGCCTTCTTGCCGGCTCGCTGGGAATGCCCGGATGTTGTGACCCCCGGTTGGCTGGCCGCCCAGCCATTAATTCTGAATGACAAAACTACTCGGCTTTCGCGCTTGACCTCGGAGTGGTTCGCCAGTGATGGACGGCAGCCCACGCCGCGTATTCAACTGAACTACAACGATGCGATCAAAAGCCTAGTGGCGGCCGGTTATGGTGCGACGTTGTTGCCGCATGAAGCCTCCACGCCATTGCCCGATACCAGGATCGTCATGCGGCCATTACAGCCCTTATTGTGGCGTCAACTTGGTATTGCCCACCGTGGTGGGGACGTCGAGCGGCCTACGCAACATGTGCTGGATGTGTTGTGGGGGTTGAGTGCGGGCTAGGGCGATGTTGTCAGAGAAAGGACCGCTTTCGACCCGGTCATACGGTGATTGAGGTCCCAGGCGTCAGCTACCGCACCTGAAGCCGTCGTTCATCGCTCCAAAGCCGGTGCCTGTCTCCGTTCGCCCAGGCCAGGGTGTCGTAGTACTTGTGCAGCAGCTCGGTAATGGCGGCGGTGTCGTCGGTCATGGGGTTTCCTTGGGGTTGGCGGTGAGGACTGCCTGGACGCGTGCTTGCAGCGCGGGCAGCACGTCTTGTTGGAACCAGGGGTTGCGCACCAGCCAGCGATTGTTGCGCGGGCTAGGGTGAGGCAGGGCGAACGCTTGCGGCCAGTGCTCGCGCCAGGCTTCGACCACCCGGGTGAGCGGCGTCTTGCCAGTACCGAGGTGGTAGTCCATGGCGTAGCTGCCCAGCACGATGACCAGCGACAGGCGCTCGAAACGCTGCATGAAGGCTTCGCGCCAGGCGGGGGGCGCACTCCGGGCGTAGCGGCAGGTCACCGCTTTTGCCGGTGCCCGGATAACAGAAGCCCATGGGCAGAATGGCGATGCGGGTAGGGTCGTAGAAGGTGTCGCGGTCCACGCCCAGCCAGGCGCGCAGACGCGCGCCGCTGGCGTCGTCGAAGGGCACGCCTGAGGCATGGACCCGGGCCCCCGGTGCTTGGCCGGCGATGAGGATGGGCGCACTCGGGTGAAACTGGAAGACCGGCTGCACGCCGTGTGGCAGATGCGGTGCGCAGCGCGTGCAGGCGCGGACGTCGGTCAGAAAGGCGTCGAGTGTCGGCATGGCGCGCTTCCGGAAAGGGTGGCTCGCGCAGGACGGAGGTGCCATCCTGCGCGAAGCGTAACCCGGCAGCAAGTCAGTGCTGGGTCAGTGTCGGATAGCCCTGGATGAATACGCGGTCGGTCTTGGCCGCCGGCACATGGCAGCCCATGCAGTCGGCTTCGTAGCTGACGGCGACATTCTTGGCGGGGGCGTCGGCCTTGAACAGCGCCCAGCCCCAGCCGTCGCCCCACAAGGGGTTGCTGGCGAAACGGCCTTTGGCGTCCTTGACCATCACGAACCACACGGCCGCATCGGAACCCCAGACCACAGGGTTGCCAGTGGTCATGGCGCTGGTTTCGAGCTTGCGGATCTCTTTCACCAGCGTGGCGCCGTCCAAGAACTTGCCGGTCTTGCGGTAGTGCTCGGCCGAGGCCTTTTCGGTGTACACATCGTGCAAGCCGCGAGAGGCGGATTTTTCGTCCAACACCGCATATGAGCCCAGGTGGACGAAGTTTGTGCGGAAGTCTGTGGGGCGGCTGATGCCGCCCTGGCTGTCCACATAGGGCGAAAAGTCGCCGGCCGTGACGGCCAGTGGCAGGACGAGGGCGCTGGCGAGCAGAGCGCCGGTGAGTGCGATTTTCATCGTGTTCTCCTTATATGCCTATGGAGATCAGACGGCGACCACGGGGAAATCCACCGTGGGGTCGGCGATGTGGTTGGTGTAGTTGGTGAGCGTGTTCAGCGCGACGTTGGCGATCACTTCCAGTATCAGGCCGTCGTCGAGCCCCGCGCGGCGGTAGTTGGCCATGGCGTCGGCCGACACCACGCCGCGTTGCTCGACCAGCGCGCGGGCAAAGCCGGCGATTGCATCGTCAAGTGCGTTGGCCGCCTGGCCGGTGCGGGCCGCGGCGATGGCCTCTGCCGACAGTCCGGCACCTTTGCCGATCAGGGTGTGTGCGCTCAGGCAATACTGGCAGCGATTGGCTTGACCGGCAGCGAGCGCAACGATCTCGCGCTGGGAGGCATTCAGGCGGCCGGTGCCCAGCGTTTCGGACAAGCCGAGGTAGCCATTGAGCGCCGCCGGCGCGTGGGCCAGCGTGGCGAACAGGTTCGGCACCATGCCAAGCTTGGCTTTGACGGCCTTGAGTGTGGCAGCGGTAGCGGCGTCAGCGGTGTCGATGGTCAGGGGGGCGATTTGGGTCATGTCTATCTCCGTAGTGGGTGAGGTGCAAGAGCACGTGGGCATGATCGCCCTTTGTTTGGTACGATATGGCACGTAAAGTATCAAATACGTAACCTATCGTCTTATATGGAGAGTGGAATGGCGGATCGACTGGCCGGCTTGCTCCGGCACTACTCGCTTTCGGCGCGCGTTTTTCACAGCGGCGCCTTCTGTGGGCAGCATCATTACGCGGCGCCGCATGGCTATATCCATCTGGTGCGGCGCGGCCCGATTACGGCGCGTTCGCCCGTGCATGAAGATCTGCTGGTTACCGAGCCGAGCCTGCTGTTTTATCCGCGCGTGGCGTCGCATCGTTTTGTCGCCGCCCCCGGCGATACCGCTGAGCAGTTGTGTGCGGAGGTCGACCTGGGCGCTTCGACGGGCAATCCGTTGGCCATGGCCTTGCCGTCGATGCTGCTGATTCCGTTGGCGGACTTGCCCGGCCTCGGGCCGACGCTAGAGTTGCTGTTTGCCGAAGCCGAGCGCGACCAGTGCGGTCGGCAGGCCGCCATCGACCGCTTGTGCGAGTTGCTACTGATCCAGTTGCTGCGTTATCTGATGGATGGGCGGCTTGGCGCCACCGGACTGCTGGCGGGCCTGGCCGACCCGAAACTCGCGCGCGCCATAACCGCCATGCACGATGCGCCGCAGACCGCGTGGTCGCTCGAGGCGCTGGCGGCGAAGGCGGGCATGTCACGCGCGCGCTTCGCCGCCGCGTTCAAGGACGCGGTGGGCGTCACGCCGGGCGACTATCTGGCCGACTGGCGGATGAACGTCAGTTGCACCCTGCTCAAGCAGGGGCGGCCGGTGGCGGTGGTGGCCGACCGCGTCGGCTACGGCAGCCCGAACGCTCTGGCGCGCGCCTTCCGCGTGCGCATGGGCTGCGCCCCGCGCGACTGGCTGGCGCAGCAGCGCGGTGACGCGGCGCTCAGCGGTTCGTGAGTTTGAGTTCGATTCGCCGGTTCTTGGCGTAGGCGGCGCCGGTGTTGCGCTCGTCGAGCGGGTGAAATTCGCATCACGCCGGAACAACTGGCGGAACTCCAGGTGGCGATCCGTCAACGGCTGGTCAGTCTGTTCGTGCGGCGCGGCCGGCTGGACAAGGCTGAGTCAGTGGCGCAGGTAGCTGGATGACGCTGTCCCGCCCTGAGCCGACGCTCACAGGCGGGGATTTCCAGTGTCGTCATTGTCGGCTATTGGCCGGCAGCAGCCCGTCGTTGCCTGATGGATCCAACCCCTCCGCTGCTATAGTGCAGTCGGCTTCTGACGTTCAGTGCAGCCGTCTTCTGAAAACGACACGTGCGCAGGCAACCGGCCACGTCATCGAAACGGATTTCGGCGCGTTGCACCTTCTCGCCGTGCGGGCCATCGGCGCGGGTGCGCTTGTAGATCGTGCCGACCTGGCGGCCACCGGCTTTCTTGGCGGCTTCAACTTTCGCCAGGTTTAGCGGGTTCATCATGCCGAGCAGCTTCTTTGTTTCGGCGGCCGTGTGCCAGGTGACGCCGTGCGGCTTATCTTCCACCAGGTCGGCAAAGATCGACGTGCGGGCCGGAGGCGCCGGCAGGCGCCACCATTCCCAAGAGCTTTGCGCACGCTTCGAGAGCTTGCCGTAAGCCTCGACCAGCGCGGACGGATGCCATTCCCCTTCCGGGCCGCTGGCGACCAGGGCGCGAGGAATTGGCGAGGATTTGCGCACGCCGATGATGAACAGCCGTGGCCGCGACTGCGGCAGGAAATGAACGGCGTTAATGACCACGGCACCGAACCGATAGCCGTTGTTCGACAGGGCCGAGCTGATCGCGGCAAAGTCTTTGCCATCGTGCGAGCTAAGGGCGCCGCATACGTTTTCCAGCACCACCAGGCGCGGCGCTCGATCTTCATCCCCCAGGGCTTTGATGAGCTGCCAGAACGGCCAGAAAGTGCCGGAGCGGTCGCCTTTGAGGCCAGCACCGGCACCGGCTAGGGAAAGGTCTTGGCAAGGGAACGAGGCCCAAGCCAGGTCAGCGCCGGCCGGTAGGTCGGCCGTAGTCAGTGCGGCCACGTCGCCGACGCGCAGATGATCGGTGCCCCAATTCGCGGCGTAGCTGGCCGCCTTCTTTGGGTCGAAGTCATTGGCGAGCAGGCATTGCCAGTCGGGGCCAAGGCCAGCGCGGGCCATGCCGCCACCGGCGAAAAATTCATAAAAATTAGCCATTGGCTCCCCCTGCACCTTGCGGGTGCGATGACGAAGCGAGACGCCCCAGGCGTTCCGTCACGGCTTCGGTAATCCAAGTGTTGCGCGATACGCTGCCGGCCCGGCGCGAGCATTCGGCATCAATGGCTTTCAGCACCTCGGGAGTGAGGCGCAGATTGATACGTTCCAGCGCACTAGAGCGCGAATCTTTGCGGTCGGCTTTCATGGGCGCCATTGTGGCGCCATCGTGGCTCAAGGCCAAGGAATTTATTGTAAACGTCGCATAAGTCCTAAGTTGTGCGACAGCTTGCCGCTGTCGTTTTCAGAAGACGACCGCACCATCTGACTGGATGTAACGCCTGGTGTGCATACGGCTCCTGACAGCCCAATATCAGGAGTCGTCTGCACCAATCTCGACTATGCTCAATACTCGTGTGCACCAAAGCGAGGTTTGGGCATGACATCAGACACTCCACCGATGATGGTGCGCTTGTCGCGTTTCAACGCCGCCTCTTCCCGGCGTTCGGCGCGCCGGAACATCTGTCCGATCAGTCGTTCGAACATTACCACGGCATCGTCGGTCAGGGCCACCTGCGTTTCGATGACGGTGGCGATCAGAACAGCCCGACGACGGATCGGGTTCAGGACGGAAAGATGTTGCGCGGTAAGCCGGACGCCCTGCTGGTTGAGACGGCGCAGCCGCTCGGGATGGACCGGAGCCACGACTTCAGGGGCCAAGCCGATTGCGCGGAGTGCGGACAACCGCTCAAGAATCGCCGCGAAGGAACGGCGCCCAGGCCTGCCGGGCGGTTGGCGAATCCACGCAAGAGTGCTGATCCGGCCTTCATCGTGCTGCAGCAACAGCGAATCCAGCAGGCCGCATTGTGCCGAGGTCAGATGGACCGTCAGCAAATCGCCCACTTTCCGCTCGGCGTCGAGCAGGGCCTTGCTCACCATACGTTCCAGGGATGTGATGCCGGGCACGATTATCCGCCGTCTCCGGAATTCCTCGATCAAGATCCGCGCCAGATCGATTCCGCCGGTCATGGTGAGGGCGATCGGCAGGAGCCAGGCCTGCAGTTCAGCCTGGATCGGACGGCTCAATTGGCGAAAACCGAATACCTCGCGCAGCGTGTCGAGTTGCTCGTACCGGGTGGGGCCGCGCGTGGCATAGTCCGCAAGTAGGTCCGGCGCGATGCCGAGCTGATCCCCGACGAACCTGAGAGGAGCATCGGGGATGAATTCGCCGGGCTTCAGCAGCCGGCCGGGATAGCGCAAGGCACAGAGCTGTAGCGCAAAACCGAGACGGTTGTGGGGACGCCTTCGGCTCGTGATGGCGCGCAGATCGTCGACACCGAGCGTCCAGTACCGCACCAGGTCGGCTTCGTTTTCGGGCAAGGCGAACAATTCGGCATGTTGCGCCTCGGTCAGGACAGAACGGCGGGGCATCTAGTTAGGCCTTGGCTGGCCCCGTCCAGCCAATCCGATCGAGCGTGCCGATGAGGGTCGATCGGGGCACCTTGAAGGACCGGCACACTGACGCTTTGCTTGCACCAGCATTGAGTGCGTCCGTGATCTGCTCGATCGTCTCCGCGTCGATGCTCGGCGGTCGACCGCCGCGTCTGCCCCGGCGCTTTGCCGCCGCCAGTCCCGCCATCACCCGCTCGCGCGTAAGCGCGCGTTCATATTGAGCAAGCGCGCCGAAAAGCGAAAACAACAATTCTCCGTGGGGCGTGGTTGTGTCCATCTGCTCCGTCAGCGATTGAAAAGCCACGCCCCGGACTTTCAGGTCGGTGATAATGGTCAGCAGGTTGGCCAAGGATCGCCCAAGGCGGTCGAGCTTCCAAACGATCAGGGTGTCGCCTTCCTTCAGGTATTCCAGACACGTCTTCAGGCCGGAGCGATCATCCCGGGCGCCCGATGCCTTATCGGAATAGAGATGGCGTTCATCGACGCCGGCGGCGAGCAGAGCATCGCGCTGGAGGTCGACCGACTGGCGGTCGTCGACCGATGAGACACGCATGTACCCGATGAGCATGTACGACAAACCCCTGGATCAATGTTGTCGCACAGTAGGTCAAAGCGACAGGGTTTGTCGCGCATAATCAGCCGCGATCATGGAGCTTCAATCCGTTTGCGTCGTCCCCTGTCGGGAAACATGCGGTTTCCGACATGGCAGCATTGCGCCCCAGTTGGTCGCTCCGGACCTAATCCAACCGCTCTAACATGACGAATGGACCACCGCAGTCTATGCCAGTCAGCGGCCGGAGGCGACAGATGGCGATCGGGAAACCCCTCAGAATCTCAAGCTGGTGTAGGCGCCGAAGTAGTTCCCGTATTTGCCGCCAACGCTTTCCAGCGACTTGCTCGGCATGAAATAGCTGTTGGCCACGCCGAATTGCAGGCGCTTGGTGGCCTGCCATGATATGTCGATTTCCATGGCGGTACCGATCCGCCGAGCGGAAGCGGACGCAAACGATGCACCGGCAGGCCCGACGTAAGCGCCGTCTGCAATGCGATGGCGCCAGTAAAGTTGGGCCCCGGTCACAATCGTCACCGATCGCGCCGGCTTCAGCGTAAGCGTTGGGTTGAGGTTCATCAAATTTGAGTAGTTGAACAAACCACCGGCATTGAGCATCTGATAACGAGGCGCAGGCGCGACAAAGGTACCCAGCGTGTCATTACCGGCGTTGCCGTCGCCGCTAAATACATTGGCTCTGAGCCCCAGGCGCGGCTGAAGGGCAACCTTGGGGAAGGTATAACCACCATCCATCATCATCGCCCATGCGCTGATGTCCTTGGTTCCAAAGCGACCGGACTGGTAGGTACCTTCCACGTCGAGATCCCAGGTCGCAGTGCGCTGCCACAGCCTCGCACCCCAGCTGCTACGGTTCTCGGAGGCCCTGCCCTGAGCGTTCAATGCAGTGTCACGCTTCACCTGGAACCAGTACCCGTCGACGCCAAAGCCAGCCACCACGTGCGGAGCGCTGACGTAAACGCCGTGGAATGACTGTGTGTGGTTAGGGGCATTGTTGAATTCGCCGTCCTTAATGTTTACGGGGCGAACGGCGAACGTGTCGACAGAGATCTTGCCGGGAAGGGCATAGGTCGCGCGCAGGCCCTGATAGAGCACACGCTGATTGACACCGTCCCGCAGCGTGACAAGCTTGCCGTTGCCAAGCGGCATTTCGAACCGACCAGGACGCAACGTCAACTTTCCAGCTTTGCCGAGCGGCACCGTCACATCGAGGAACGCCTGCTCGACGTCGAAGGGCCCCCGGTTCGGCGGAGTGACCAGGCTGGAACCGTACTCACGATTGTCGCCCAGTTCCACAAAGGCCCGGACGTGCGGCCCCATGTGCAGATCGGCCAGCAGTCGCAAGCGACGCTGCACCGGGTCATTGGCGTCATTCGCAGTGCGCCCGGCATTCTGATGATCCCAGGCGGTGTAGTATGCGCGCGCCTCACCGCCGAGGGAGAGGTATATGTCATCCGAGCCGATCGGGATGTGCTTGATCCTGTCGATCAATGGCGCATCCTTGCTGACGGGCTGCGACCAGTCCTCCGTCCAGCGGATCGCCTGGGGAAGGTTCGGCGTTCCCGTCTGCCCGCCGGGGACCGCCACGGCAGCGCGGGGCTGCGATCGTGGGGGGCGAACACCGGGTTGCGCCTGGCTGCCCATCGGGCCACCTGCGGACTCGTCCTCGGTGCTGGCCGGAGGCACCGATTGCGCCAGGGCGACAGTCGACCCGGTCATGATCGCTGCTCCCAGCAGACAGCCGCACACGATCGTCTTGGAACCTTTCAACACAGCCTTCTCCCAGACGACGCCCCTGTCTGCCGCAGTCCAGCAGCCCCACAAGCGAGGTCGTTCACATCATTTTGAAGTTCTGTCAATGCCGGGGTAAAATTGTGCAAGATTCCGGTGTAAGAGTGTACCAGTTGGATTGAACAAAAAGCCTCTTGTCGAGGCGGTGCTTTCACGTCGTCTCTCCGGCCGTGACGGCCAGTGGCAGGACGAGGGCGCTGGCGAGCAGAGCGCCGGTGAGTGCGATTTTCATCGTGTTCTCCTTATATGCCTATGGAGATCAGACGGCGACCACGGGGAAATCCACCGTGGGGTCGGCGATGTGGTTGGTGTAGTTGGTGAGCGTGTTCAGCGCGACGTTGGCGATCACTTCCAGTATCAGGCCGTCGTCGAGCCCCGCGCGGCGGTAGTTGGCCATGGCGTCGGCCGACACCACGCCGCGTTGCTCGACCAGCGCGCGGGCAAAGCCGGCGATTGCATCGTCAAGTGCGTTGGCCGCCTGGCCGGTGCGGGCCGCGGCGATGGCCTCTGCCGACAGTCCGGCACCTTTGCCGATCAGGGTGTGTGCGCTCAGGCAATACTGGCAGCGATTGGCTTGAGCGGCAGCGAGCGCAACGATCTCGCGCTGGGAGGCATTCAGGCGGCCGGTGCCCAGCGTTTCGGACAAGCCGAGGTAGCCATTGAGCGCCGCCGGCGCGTGGGCCAGCGTGGCGAACAGGTTCGGCACCATGCCAAGCTTGGCTTTGACGGCCTTGAGTGTGGCAGCGGTAGCGGCGTCAGCGGTGTCGATGGTCAGGGGGGCGATTTGGGTCATGTCTATCTCCGTAGTGGGTGAGGTGCAAGAGCACGTGGGCATGATCGCCCTTTGTTTGGTACGATATGGCACGTAAAGTATCAAATACGTAACCTATCGTCTTATATGGAGAGTGGAATGGCGGATCGACTGGCCGGCTTGCTCCGGCACTACTCGCTTTCGGCGCGCGTTTTTCACAGCGGCGCCTTCTGTGGGCAGCATCATTACGCGGCGCCGCATGGCTATATCCATCTGGTGCGGCGCGGCCCGATTACGGCGCGTTCGCCCGTGCATGAAGATCTGCTGGTTACCGAGCCGAGCCTGCTGTTTTATCCGCGCGTGGCGTCGCATCGTTTTGTCGCCGCCCCCGGCGATACCGCTGAGCAGTTGTGTGCGGAGGTCGACCTGGGCGCTTCGACGGGCAATCCGTTGGCCATGGCCTTGCCGTCGATGCTGCTGATTCCGTTGGCGGACTTGCCCGGCCTCGGGCCGACGCTAGAGTTGCTGTTTGCCGAAGCCGAGCGCGACCAGTGCGGTCGGCAGGCCGCCATCGACCGCTTGTGCGAGTTGCTACTGATCCAGTTGCTGCGTTATCTGATGGATGGGCGGCTTGGCGCCACCGGACTGCTGGCGGGCCTGGCCGACCCGAAACTCGCGCGCGCCATAACCGCCATGCACGATGCGCCGCAGACCGCGTGGTCGCTCGAGGCGCTGGCGGCGAAGGCGGGCATGTCACGCGCGCGCTTCGCCGCCGCGTTCAAGGACGCGGTGGGCGTCACGCCGGGCGACTATCTGGCCGACTGGCGGATGAACGTCAGTTGCACCCTGCTCAAGCAGGGGCGGCCGGTGGCGGTGGTGGCCGACCGCGTCGGCTACGGCAGCCCGAACGCTCTGGCGCGCGCCTTCCGCGTGCGCATGGGCTGCGCCCCGCGCGACTGGCTGGCGCAGCAGCGCGGTGACGCGGCGCTCAGCGGTTCGTGAGTTTGAGTTCGATTCGCCGGTTCTTGGCGTAGGCGGCGCCGGTGTTGCGCTCGTCGAGCGGGTGAAATTCGCATCACGCCGGAACAACTGGCGGAACTCCAGGTGGCGATCCGTCAACGGCTGGTCAGTCTGTTCGTGCGGCGCGGCCGGCTGGACAAGGCTGAGTCAGTGGCGCAGGTAGCTGGATGACGCTGTCCCGCCCTGAGCCGACGCTCACAGGCGGGGATTTCCAGTGTCGTCATTGTCGGCTATTGGCCGGCAGCAGCCCGTCGTTGCCTGATGGATCCAACCCCTCCGCTGCTATAGTGCAGTCGGCTTCTGACGTTCAGTGCAGCCGTCTTCTGAAAACGACATTTAGATCGATATGTGATAAATTGGCCTGCCAGTTTAAGATGGGTGCATTTGAGTATGCCCAAAGGAGCCCGCAAGTATGCGCAGGACGAAGCCAGTAGCCGCGCCGATGGTGGCGCGGGTCTATCTGCGCGTCAGCACCGACGCGCAGGACTTGGAACGCCAAGAGGCGATCACTACGGCCGCGAAGGCCGCCGGCTACTACGTCGCCGGCATCTACCGTGAGAAGGCATCCGGCGCACGCGCCGACCGGCCTGAGCTGCTGCGCATGATCGGCGACCTACAGCCCGGCGAGGTGGTCATTGCCGAGAAGATCGACCGCATCAGCCGCCTACCTTTGCCCGAGGCCGAGCGCCTGGTGGCCTCGATACAGGCCAAAGGCGCACGCCTGGCCGTCCCTGGCGTGGTCGATCTATCCGACCTGGCGGCCGAGGCCCAGGGCGTCGCCAAGATCGTGCTGGAAGCCGTGCAGATCATGCTTTTTCGCCTGGCCTTGCAGATGGCCCGCGACGACTACGAGGACAGGCGCGAACGCCAGCGCCAAGGCATTGAGTTGGCCCGCCAGGCCGGGCGGTACAAGGGCCGCCGTGCTGATCCGAAGCGCCGCGCCCAAGTTGTCGCGCTGCGCAAGTCCGGCTACAGCATCAACAAGACCGCCGAGCTGGCCGGGTACAGTGCGGCCCAGGTGAAACGGATATGGGCCGAGGTCAGCCAGGCCGAAGCGAAGCAGCACGGCGCGTTCGTGGAGGACGCATTGACGGAAGCCGATGCCCTGGCCGCTGTCGGCCAGGATGAGCGCCAGGAGGAAAGGGCATGAAGAAGCCGAACCAAGACGACGAGCCGTTTTTCATCACCGAGGAGATTGCGGCCGAAATGATCGCCGGCGGCTATGAGTTCGAGCTGCCGCCCATTCCTTGCACCATCCGCCTACGCGACGTGCTGGAGCGCATGACCGATGCTGAGCTAGCATTGCAGCCGGGCGAGATCGCCGACCAGGAGCGTGAACGCTGCCGGCGCAAGCCGTGTTCAACCTCATGATCTGGTCATGGTATTTTTCATGGCACTGAGCCTGATAGTTCTTGCAAATTGTTGTCACTAAAGGGTTTTGTGTGCTTGTTTACAATCGAGTGGGAGTGACGGGCACTGGCTGGCAATGTCTAGCAACGGCAGGCATTTCGGCTGAGGGTAAAAGAACTTTCCGCTAAGCGATAGACTGTATGTAAACACAGTATTGCAAGGACGCGGAACACGCCTCATGTGGCGGCCAGGACGGCCAGCCGGGATCGGGATACTGGTCGTTACCAGAGCCACCGACCCGAGCAAACCCTTCTCTATCAGATCGTTGACGAGTATTACCCGGCATTCGCTGCGCTTATGGCAGAGCAGGGAAAGGAATTGCCGGGCTATGTGCAACGGGAATTTGAAGAATTTCTCCAATGCGGGCGGCTGGAGCATGGCTTTCTACGGGTTCGCTGCGAGTCTTGCCACGCCGAGCACCTGGTCGCTTTCAGCTGTAAGCGTCGCGGTTTCTGCCCGAGCTGTGGGGCGCGGCGGATGGCCGAAAGTGCCGCCTTGCTGGTTGATGAAGTACTGCCTGAACAACCCATGCGTCAGTGGGTGTTGAGCTTCCCGTTTCAGCTGCGTTTCCTGTTTGCCAGCCGGCCCGAGATCATGGGGTGGGTGCTGGGCATCGTTTACCGCGTCATTGCCACGCACCTGGTCAAGAAAGCGGGCCATACCCACCAAGTGGCCAAGACGGGCGCGGTCACCCTGATCCAGCGTTTTGGATCGGCGCTCAATCTGAATGTTCACTTCCACATGCTGTTTCTCGACGGTGTGTATGTCGAGCAATCCCACGGCTCAGCGCGTTTCCGCTGGGTCAAGGCGCCGACCAGCCCAGAGCTCACCCAGCTGACGCACACCATCGCCCACCGGGTGGGTCGCTATCTGGAACGGCAAGGCCTGCTGGAACGGGATGTCGAAAACAGCTATCTGGCCTCGGATGCGGTGGATGACGACCCGATGACACCCCTGCTGGGGCACTCGATCACTTACCGTATCGCTGTCGGTTCACAGGCGGGGCGAAAGGTGTTCACTTTGCAAACTCTGCCGACCAGTGGTGATCCGTTCGGTGACGGGATTGGCAAGGTAGCCGGGTCCAGCCTGCACGCCGGCGTGGCGGCCAGGGCCGATGAACGCAAGAAGCTCGAACGGCTGTGCCGGTACATCAGCCGCCCGGCGGTATCCGAGAAGCGGCTGTCGTTAACACGAGGCGGCAACGTGCGCTACCAGCTCAAGACGCCGTACCGGGACGGCACCACGCACGTCATTTTCGAACCATTGGATTTCATTGCAAGGCTGGCCGCCCTGGTACCGAAGCCCAGAGTCAACCTAACCCGCTTCCACGGGGTGTTCGCACCCAACAGTCGGCACCGGGCGTTGGTCACGCCGGCAAAACGGGGCAGGGGCAACAAGGTCAGGGTGGCTGATGAACCGGCAACACCAGCACAACGGCGAGCGTCGATGACATGGGCGCAACGGCTCAAGCGTGTTTTCAATATCGACATCGAGATCTGCAGCGGCTGCGGCGGCGCCATGAAAGTCATCGCCTGCATTGAAGACCCTATAGTGATCAAGCAGATCCTTGATCACCTGAAGCACAAAGCCGAAACCAGCGGGACCAGGGCGTTACCCGAAAGCCGGGCGCCACCGGCTGAGCTGCTCCTGGGTCTGTTTGACTGACGAGCCTGAAGGCCAACGATACCAATCAAAATGCTGCGTTCACAGCGCCGCGGCAGGGATCCGCCGTGCTGGTTGTCGGAAAAGGAGCCGCTAGTGGGAAAGAGGAGGGTAAATTTTCAGCGTTGCTGGCTCCCCGTCAGCCGGATTGGGTTGCATCGCAGGGGTGTCGAAAGAGTCAACTGCGGTCCAAAGCTGTTGGACTTGGGTGAAAAGGGCGTTTATTCTTCCTATACGTTGTCGGCAGCGGGCCAAAAAGGAATACGTCCATGCCCATCGAGGTGAAACCGGCTGTGAGCGCGGGTTCAAGCATATAGCCCGACAGGCGCGTATCCTTGCCGATCACGACACGATGGCGGTGGTCACCGCGACGAAAGACACGGCCAGCCGCCATGCCGACGCGCAAGGCGGTTTCCGCCGTCATCGCGCCTTCGTTGGCTTTGCCACGAATACCGTCTGTGCCGAAATATTTGCGCACCATAAGGTCGATTATCCTGTCGTCGGGTCGCCCTCAAAGGGGACATGCCTGCTGAACCGCGAATATAGAGAAATATCCCGAATGTGCAGTTAACGAATTCTTGCGGTTTCTTTCAGCGCCGCCAATACCGCCAGCCCGTCGCGCAAGGGGCGCGGCTCGTGTGTGCGGATGAAGTCAGCTCCACCTGCGGCGGCGGCAAGCTCTGCAGCGAGTGTCGCGGCCCCGACATCCCCCGGACCACGGCCTGTGAGCGCGCGCAGAAAGGATTTGCGCGAAACAGACAGAAGCACCGGCAAATCGAAGCGCAGCCGCAATTCATCGAACCGCGCCAGCACCGAGAGCGAGGTTTCGGGAGCAGCCCCCAGAAAAAACCCCATGCCGGGATCAAGGACAAGGCGGTTGCGTTTGATACCGGCACCCGTCAGCGCCGCGATGCGCGCGTCAAAGAACGCCGCAATGTGATCCATGATGTCGCCAGCGGGTGCCTCGCGCCGATCTGCCTGCCCGTCTTGCACCGAATGCATAACGACGAGTTTGGCAGATGATTTCGCCAATTGCGGATAGAACGCAGCGTCTGGAAAACCGCGAATATCATTGAGATAGGCCACACCACGCGACAAGGCATAGGCTTGCGTCGCGGGTTGATAACTGTCGAGCGAGACGGGAATGCCATCTGCCTTGAGCGCGTCCAGCACCGGCGCGATACGCGCGATTTCTGTGTCGGACGAAACAGGCGCGGCGTCGGGATTGCTGGATGCCGGACCGAGGTCGATCACATCTGCCCCCTCGGCCATCAGCTTACGCGCCTGCGCAATGGCTGCGTCTGGCGCCAGATACCGGCCTCCATCGGAGAAACTGTCCGAGGTTATGTTGACGATGCCGAAAATGATGAGCGATTTATTCATGGGGGCTTCTATAATAATAATAATCGAGCATGAGTCTCATACGGATGCTCGGGTCGAAAGGGAATCCCCAGGCGAGTAACCTGTTTGCGGTGATCCATTAGCTGCAGGAGCAGAAGAGTATACATCTGGAAGCAAAGCCAGGAAAGCGGCCTATGGAGCTGTGCGGCAGCGCTCAGTAGGCAATTTTTCAAAATATTGTTAAGCCTTTTCTGAGCATGGTATTTTTCATGGTATTACCAATTAGCAGGAAAATAAGCCATTGAATATAAAAGATAAAAATGTCTTGTTTACAATAGAGTGGGAGTAAAGTCAGTCCATGGTGTTGGGCACCCGTCCATTGAACAAATTTGTGTTGAAACAACATCAGCACAACGCAGTCGACGAGCGTTTCATGCACGAGGCCCTCGCGCAGGCGCGTCTGGCCGCCAGTGAAGGCGAGGTACCCATCGGGGCCGTGTTGGTGTGCGATAACGCGGTGCTGGGCAGGGGGCGCAACGCACCGATTCGACTGAACAACCCTTGCGCCCATGCGGAACTTCAAGCGATTCAGGAAGCGTGTCAGCACTCGGCCAATTATCGCTTGGGCTCAGCGGCCACCCTTTACGTCACCCTGCAACCCTGTTTAATGTGTCTGGGTGCCATTTTGCACGCACGCATTGGTCGTGTGGTGGTGGGCAGTCCGCAGTCCCGTTTTCATGACAATCTGGCTCAAACCTTGAGCTTATTCGATGATTCAGAGGCTTGGCATGGCTGCCGTTTTGAAACTGGCTGCATGGAAGCCGCATCCACCGATTTGCTCAGCGCGTTTTTTAAAGCGAAACGTCAGGGGCGCGAGACGACCCTGCGACAGCTTAAACAGCTGGCTGACCTGCCCAATGTGAACAAAGACACTGTGGTGCTGCTGAATCAATTGGGGTTGCACAGTGGCGGTGATTTTTTGAAGCCAGATCTGGCGCAACAAACGAGACGGCTTCGTGAATTGGTTCTAACGCTAAAAGCCCAAGGCAATCGGATTCAGGCTGCGGTCATCGATAGCTTGTGTGATTATTTGGACGGTGAGCCTGTACGATCGTGGAAGGACTATGTATGAACAAGGTGTGGGTGTTTTCTCCCAGTGGAGCCATCATCGATACCGAGGCCTACCAGCGCGGGCTTGATGCCTTGCGGGTGGTTGGCTTTGACGTCAGTGAGTCGCCCGAGGCTTGTTTGCGAGAGCAGCGCTTTGCCGGCAGTGACGAACAACGTTTGCAAGCGATTGTGGACGCAGCCAATGCGTCTGGGGCCCAACTATTGATGGCCACACGCGGTGGCTATGGTTTAACGCGTTTGTTACCCGGGTTACCATGGGCCACCCTGGCCGAGCAGCTGCGTTCGCACGGTCATGTGCTGTGCGGACACAGTGATGTAACGGCTTTGCAATTGGGTTTGATGGCACAAAGTGCCATCCCACTCCAGTTGTTGCATGGCCCCATGGTGTGCTTTGACTTTGGTGGGGCTGAGGGTATTCACCCCACCACGCTACGGCACTTCCAAACAGCTGTTCATGACGGACGTGTTGAGATTGATTGGGAATGTCAGCGGGTCAATCCCCTTGTCCAAGGTGATCAACTGGAGGTTATTGGGCCGGTGTGGGGTGGTAACCTGGCCATGTTGTGCAGCGTGTTGGGCACGCCATGGTTACCGGCCATCACGGGTGGCATTTTGGTGCTGGAGGATGTCAATGAACCTGTTTACCGAATAGAACGAATGTTGTTGCAATTGCAGCAGGCAGGCATATTGGGGCAGCAACAAGCAGTACTGGTGGGTCAATGTTCGGAGCCTGCACCGTCCCTTCATGATGGTGGGTACGCATTGCCCGATGCGATTGCTTGCGTTCAAGCAGCGCTGGATCGAGAATCCCGCAGCAACAACACAAAGCGCGTTCCCATACTGACCGACTTTCCATTTGGGCACACCACACCCAAGGCTTGCTTCTTTCAAGGCGTGGAGGGAAAGTTGACGGTGGATGCCAGCCGTGGCATTGCCTGCCGCTTGACCCAGAACTTGTGAAGGTTGCAAGGTTGGTGCGTGTATAATGCGCACTTCCTGAAAATTCCCAATCTCTCAGAGACTTATGCTCACAGCAGCGAATATCACCATTCAATTTGGTGCCAAACCCCTGTTTGAAAACATCAATGCCAAATTTGGCGAAGGCAACCGCTATGGCCTGATCGGTGCCAATGGTTGCGGCAAATCCACCTTGATGAAAATTCTGGGCGGCGACCTGGAACCTAGCCATGGCACGGTGGTGGTGGATCCCAATGTGCGCCTGGGTAAATTGAGCCAAGACCAGTTTGCATTTGAAGATTTCAGGGTACTGGATGTGGTGATGATGGGCCACAAGGAAATGTGGGCAGCCATGACCGAGCGGGATGCGCTGTATGCGAACCCAGAGGCTACAGATGAAGATTACATGCGCGCTGCTGACCTGGAGACTGTCTATGCCGAGTACGGTGGCTATGAAGCCGAGGCCAGGGCAGGGCAATTGCTGCTGGGTGCCGGCATCCCAACTGAGCAGCACACGGGTTTGATGAGCGAGATCGCTCCGGGCTGGAAGCTGCGGGTGTTGTTGGCCCAAGCGCTGTTTTCGAAGCCAGACGTGTTGCTGCTGGACGAACCCACCAACAACCTGGACATCAACACCATTGCCTGGTTGGAAGACGTGCTGAACGAATATGAAAGCACGATGATCATCATTTCCCACGACCGTCACTTTTTAAATGCGGTGTGCACCCACATGGCCGACCTGGATTACGGCACGCTGCAAATTGTGCCTGGCAATTACGACGACTACATGCTGGCCGCAGCACAGGCCCGTGAGCGAGCACAAGCCGCCAATGCGCGTGCCAAGGAACGTATTTCCGATCTGCAAGACTTTGTTCGCCGCTTTGCCGCCAACAAATCGAAAGCTCGACAGGCCACCTCGCGCCAGAAACAGATTGAAAAAATCAAGGCCGATACGGTGGTGCTCAAACCGTCTTCTCGGCAAAACCCCTTCATTCGGTTTGAGCAGACCAAGAAGATGCACCGCTTGGCGGTTGAGCTGGACACTGTCAGCCACAGCTACGGCGACAATGCCGTGATCAAACGCTTAAGCCTTATGATTGAAGCTGGCGATAAAGTCGGCATTGTGGGTGGCAACGGAACCGGTAAAACAACCTTGCTCAAGCTGCTGGCGCAAGTGATGCAACCCACGGCGGGTGAAGTGAAGTGGTCCGAAAATGCCAACCTGGGTTACATGGCGCAGGACGTGAGCGATGAATTTCAAGCTGGCCTGAACCTGACCGAGTGGATGGAGCGTTATGGCCAGGACGGCGATGACGACCAAGCCATTCGCAGCATTTTGGGCCGCTTGTTGTTTAGTCAGGACGACATCACCAAACAGGCCAAGGTGTGTTCAGGCGGGGAGAAAAACCGCTTGGTCTTTGGTCGTTTGATGCTGGGCCGCCACAACGTGCTGTTGATGGACGAACCCACCAACCACTTGGACATGGAAAGCATTGAAAGCCTGCAATATGCGCTGGAGAAGTACGAGGGCACCGTGTTTGTGGTGTCTCATGACCGGCAGTTTATTGAAGGCATCGCCACCCGCATTATTGAAATGCGGGAGGACGGAATCGTGGACTACCGGGGCACGTTTGACGAATACCGTCAAAGCCAGGGCCTGCACTAAACCGTTCAGATCTTCTTCACGAGGCCACTGGCTTTACCTTGGCTGCAGCCCGCTTGGCTTTCAGGCGGGCTTGCTCGACATCGGGGTCGCGGGCCAGGGCCACGCCCATGCGGCGCTTCAAGAATGACTCTGGCTTGCCAAACAGGCGAAGGTCCGTACCGGGCTCGGCCAAGGCATCCGCAACACCCTCGAAGGCAATGCCTTGCTTGTCCATGCCGCCGTAGATGACTGCGCTGGCACCTGGGCTTTTTAGGCTGGTGTCGGTGGGTAAACCCAAAATGGCGCGGGCATGCAGCTCAAATTCGTTTTGCCACTGGGTGATCATGGTCACCATGCCAGTGTCGTGAGGTCGGGGGCTTACTTCCGAGAACCACACCACATCGCCCTTGACAAACATTTCCACCCCAAACAGGCCCGTGCCGCCCAAAGCTGTGGTTACTTTATCGGCCATGGCTTTGGCAGCCTCCAGCGCCTTGGGGCTCATGGCCTGCGGTTGCCAGCTTTCGACATAGTCACCGCTCACTTGAATGTGCCCGACAGGCTCACAGTAGGAGGTTTCAATGGCCTTGTTCACCGGGTTGCGGCTGCGCACGGTCAGCAAGGTGATTTCATAATCGAAGTGAATCACCGACTCCACAATGACGCGGCCTGCATTCACCCGCCCGGCAGAGCCTGCATAGTCCCAAGCCGCTTGTAATTCATGGGGGCCGTCCACTTTGGATTGGCCTTTGCCCGACGACGACATCACCGGTTTGATGATGCAGGGGTAACCCACCGGCGCGGCGCCATTCAAACCGATTTCTACAGCCTTCTTTAGGGTTTCAAAATCGTCGGCAAATGCGTAGTGTGAGCAAGCCAGCGACAATTCCTCGGCAGCCAGTCGGCGAATGCCTTCCCGGTTCATGGTCAGCCAGGCCGCATTCGCAGTGGGCACCACGCGCACCACGCCTTCGGCTTCTAGTTCCTTCAGGGCAGGGGTGGCAATGGCCTCAATTTCGGGCACCACAATGTGCGGTTTTTCCTGGGCAATGAGGGCTTTGAGCTGTGCCGCATTGGTCATGTCAATCACATGAAAGCGATGAGCCACGTGGTGCCCCGGGGCATTCGGGTATCGGTCCACGGCAATCACCTCCACGCCCAGGCGCTGGAAGGCCATGATGACCTCCTTGCCCAGCTCACCACTGCCCAGCAGCATCACTTTGATTGCGTTGGCTGCCAGTGGGGTACCGATCTTTTCGGGAAACTGGATGGAGGTGGGTGAACGGCTCATGAACTTCTCACTGTAAAACTGGGTGAATGGCCACTATTTTAGGGCAGGGCAGGCGACTCTTCCTGCGGCGGGTGTGACGCTTCATCAAAAAACACCACCAACAGCACCAAGAGCACCGGACCAATGATTAGCCCCACGATGCCCATCGTAATCACGCCACCAAACACGCCGAACAACACCGCCAAAAATGGCAGGTGTGTGCCGCCTTGGATGAGCAAGGGCCGAACAAGGTAGTCAGCCACCATCACAATCAGCATGCCCGCGCTCATCAGCACAATGGCTTCAGCGCCATGGCCGCTGAGTATGAGTACCATGCCCAGAATGCCCAACAAGGCAGGTGCTGCCATGGGAATGAATGCTATCAATGCCGTTGCCGTGCCCAGAATGACCGGTGCAAACACGCCGCAATAATAAAACAGCACCGACAACACAACAGCCTCAGCGAAGCTGACAATCACCAAACCGTTCACCGCCGCGCGCAGTGCTGGCGGCATGTGCGAGACATAGGGTTTCCAGCGCGGGCCAAGCCATTCAGTGCCGATTCGGTTCATGCGAACCGTCAGGGCCGAGCCATCTCGATAAAAAAAGAACAGTACCCAAAGCGCGAAAAACAAGGTGGCGACACGACCGAAGAAATCCAGAACCAGCACAGAGGCTGTTCGCTGCACCAACCCGAGGGGTTGAGACAAGGTGTCCCTCAACAAACCAGAAATTTGCCGCGGAATGGACAGGTATTTTTTCCAAGTTACGGCCAATAAATCACCAAACACAGGGACCTGTACCAGCCACTTGGGCGTGGGAATACCTTTTTGATCTGCCGTGCGCAGAAAAGTGAGCAACTCCAGAATATCGGTCACCATGAAGGCGAACAGACCAATCATGGGTCCGACCAACAGCAAGGCCACCACCAGTGTGGTGGTGAATGCAGACAGGTTTGGGCGACCGGGTAATTTTGAACGAATGCGGCAGTGAAGGGGCCAGAATGCTGTAGCAATAATGCCAGCCCACAAAATGGCTAACAAAAAAGGCGATAGCACCACCGTTGCACCGAGGATGATGAGCACCGTGAACAAAATGCTGATGAGGGTTTTGGGTTGTTTTAGGTGCTCGGCCATGTCAGCACGTTCAAGTAAGATGCGTTAATCGGTGAAAGCACCGAATATGCAGTGAATTGTATCAACCGGTCTGTGACAAAACCTGAGAGCCCATGAAAAATAGTTTGCGTGTTGCCTTATTCCCCGCGGTTGTGTTGTTTACAACCCTGTACAACCAGTCCACCTGGGCCGACGCATGTGAGAAACAGCCAGCGGTGAATTTGAATGCTTCTGCATCAGAGGACGTCATCAACGACATGGTGCGATTGAACTGGACCATCCAAGTGCAAGGTGCCAGCGCCAACGAGGCGATGTCTGCAGTCAACAGGGCACTGCAGCAGAGCGTGGCAACGCTGTCTGCCAACAAAGACATTCAGAGGCTGCGCAACAACATCCAGACCTATCCGCAATATGGCAAGCAACAAATGATCAGCACTTGGCAAGCGGTGGGAACACTCAGTTTTGAAATGAATGTACAGGCCCTGAACAGCAAAGGCGCGCTCAAGGTGGCAGACGGCTTGGTGTTGAGTAATCTGGACTACTTCCCGAGTGAGATGCAAACACTGGCCAGCAGGGCACGCTTGCTTGATGAGGCCATGAAGCAGTTTCAATCCAAGGCCGACCACGTGGCCAAGGGCTTCGGAAAGTCAGCCTACAGCCTGGGTGAAATTTCCGTGAACGATGAGGGTGGCGCACGCCCCATGCCGTTGATGGCCAGGGCCTACGCAGCAGCCGACAGCATGTCCAAATCAGTTGAGGTGACCACCGCACCGGGCAGCAGCCAGGTCAGCGTATCGATCAATGGGCGGGTTTGCCTGAAGCCTTGAATGGAATGATGCGCGCTGCGGGCGGTTGCTGCAGTGCCGCTTGGTCCGCAGACATGCGAGGGCTTGCCGGCCGCGAATGGGTCGGGTTGTCGACACCAACAAGGCGCAGGCTATTCGGCCGGGCACTGTTGTCAAATTCAGTGGCCGCGGACAACTGTTCAAACTCTTCCAATTTTTCGCGAAGTTTGCCAAACGATTCCCACATCAGTTTATTGGCCTCCAAAGCGGACTGAAGGGGGCTTTTGGCCCGCAGTGCGCTCATCCGAATGCGAAACAGGGTTTGCTCCAATGCCGGCCGATTGTCCTCGGGCGCCTGTTCAACAAACCGGGCCAGTACGGCTTCTTTCCGGGCGTTAAATGCATCGGGGTCGACCTGGTACAAATCAGCCCATTCCTTGAAATCGAAGTCAGCCATCACAACTCCCGGCTGAGTTGCCTCAGCGATGTGGTTTTGCCCTCGTCTTCGGTGCCCATCAAAAACGCGTGTACGGCTTTTTGAAGCGCCCTCAATCGTTTCGTTTTTAGGTTAAGCTCCTGTTTAAGAGCTTCGTTCTCTTCGATGAGTCTGTCAACCAGTGTCAAAGTTTCAAACTTCGACCCCAGTTTTTCTACAGATGCTGCGTTGTTGTCTAAACTCATGGTCGTTGAACTGTGTCCCTTTTTCACTTGTACTGCGCTCGCGTCCATTTGGTTTTAGTGCCGTGCCTCCAGCCATTCCAAAAACAAATTATTTGCTGATGTTGACTCCATTGATTCTTCGCCGTTCCCGAACCATCGCGGTGTGCACGCTATTGGCTGTCTGTTTTATCCACAACGCCCAGGCCCAAACACCCGTTGGCGAGGTTAGCCGCTGTGAGCAAAGCCTGACCCAACAGCCGGTGCCTGTTACCATTGAAACTTGCCGAGAGGAGCTGGCTGCTCCGGTGAGCACCCTGAAGCGGGTTAATGTGCTGGAAAACCTGGGCAAAGCGTATTTGTCTCAAAACGAGCCGGATTTGGCGATGTCCACCTGGCGGGAAGCCGCCCAGTACATTGCGCTGGACCGAAAAAATCCGTCGGGCTCTGAGCAATGGGCCCGGCTGCAGGTATTGGTTGCCCAAACCCTGGTTCAAGTGGACAAAAGCAAGGACGCCGAAGCCATGTTCATGAACACGGCCGAAAGGATTGACCGTGAAATTGGCCGTTTCACCATGCCCGCAGGCATTGTTCAAGATGCATTGGGCAGTTTTTACGCCCTTCAAAACCAAGCTGCCAAGGCTGAAGAGGCCTTTCGAAAAGCACGCATCATTCATGAAATCCGCCTGGGCAAGATGCACCCCAAAACCATTGAAACGCGCATGAACTATGCGGTTGGATTGCTGGACATGGGCCAGGAACCCGAAGCCAAAGCGGAGTTTCAAGTGTTGGCCGATGTGATTGCGAATCATCCGGACTTCCAAAACCAGCCCATCAAAGCAGAGGTTTTGACCTTTCTGGGCACTTTGCAAATGCGTGAGGACGATTTGGTGAGCGCTGCCAAGAACTACCAGACCGCCTTTGAAGTTCGGCAGGCAGCCTTCGGGCCGGACGATGTCCGGACCAGTCAATCTCTGAACAATTTGGGTGTGGTGTTGTACCGTGCTGGCGACCTACAACGGGCTGAAAAGGCGTTGAGCCGGGCTTACATCATCCGCAAAGACGCGTTGGGAGACACCGATGCCCTGACTTTAAGTACCCAGAAAAACCTGCAAGCGGTGATTGCAGCGCAAAATGCTGCCAAGGGGCCAACCATTATTCAGCAATCAACACCCCCCAAAAAACCCTAAGACTAAACCGAGTTACGCTTTGGGTGCCGATAATGATTTGCGCCGCTTGCGCAAATCACGCACCTCATACACCGCAACCAGTGACAATGCAGCCAGGGCACAGCCGATGGCACCGAGAACGCTGGGGCTTGCTACTTCGTAGTTGATGTAGTCAACCAATCCATTGACCAATAAACCAGCACCAACAATGATCAGCGTGAGTACGCCAGGGTACGATGTCAGTGATTTCATGAGAACCTCCACAACTGCAAATTACTAACCAGCGGGTTAGCAAATGAACTGTATCAGTACTCAATGGTATTTTTTTGAGTTTGCTCTCTAACGTTGTTTCTTTGTCAATTCAAACAGTTAGGGCATTTTGTCAGGGGGTTTTCCCCAATCCTGACTGACGAAGCCGTCGCATCAACAGGCCCATGGCACACAAGCCGCCCAGGGACAGTGCACCGCCGCCGCCCCCGCCGCTGGTGCCACCGGAGCCACCCGACTCTCCCACAGAACCGCCCGTTCCACTGCCGGTTCCACTGACTGCTGGGGAATCCAGACCCGCTGCACCGTTAAGGAGTGGCGAGAGCAGACTGGCCAACAAGGTCGGCGATGTTGCACCTGAATCAGCCACCGTAACAGAGAGCGTGGAGGATCGTCCGCCGGGTGCGCTGGCTGTCAGATCAAAGCCCAGAACGCCGACGGGGGCCGTGATGTCTGTGCTCAGCCCGCTGCTGCTCAGGGTTGGCGACGCAGTGGAGCCACTTGCGCGCACAACATTGGCGATGGTGTAGGCGACACTGTTGACTTCCTGGCCAGTGGCATTGGTCGAGCCGCTGGACAGAAATGTTCGTGTGCCGCCCGGGGGAATCACGCTACCGGTGTTGGAGAACAAATTCGTTAATCCACCTGCAGCGACGGTGTTGATCAGCGCGGAGACATCCAACATACCGGCGCCACACGCGGTGCCGTTGCAGTTACAAGCGGAGCCGTTGTTGGCTGCGCTGCATGTTGCAACACCCGCTGCGGTAATGAATGGGCGGGCAGTGGCCTTCAGTGCTGACTCTACTGTTGCAACTGAGGCTGATGGGTTGAGCGACCAGTACATTGCAGCTGCGCCGGCCACCATGGGCGCTGCAAAACTGGTTCCGATTTTGGAATTGTATGTGTTGGTCAGCGGGCCGTAGACCCCCGTGTTGGAGGCGCTCCAGATGGGATAGGCAGCGTCGCCACCCGGTGCTGCCATCTGAACCACGGAGCCAAAATTGCTGTAATTGGCTTTCAGTCCCTCCTGATCCAATGCCGCAACGGCAAAGGCACCCGGGCAATTGGCCGGTGAGTCGACTGCGCTTCCGTCATTGCCTGCCGCAACCACCACCAATGCACCCGCATTTCGCGCTGCAGTCACCGCTGCACCTTCAATACTGGACACACAAGCGCCTTGCGATCCCAAGCTCAGGTTGATGACCTTGGCAGGAAACGGGTTGGTCGGAGCGCCGGCAACAGGCAGGCCTGCTGCCCACCGAATGCCATCGGCCAGGTCACTGGAGAAACCACCGCATTTGCCCAATACGCGAACAGGAACAATCGATGCGCTCCAGTTCACGGAAAACACACCTTCGCTGGCGATTGGGTTTCCGGCTAGCAGGCCCGCCACAAAAGTGCCGTGCCAGGATGAGTTGCTCAAGCCGGAGCAGGCGGGGTCTGCGGCCAGGTCGGTGAGCGATACGCCATCACCAGGATCGGTCGGATCGTTGTCACGACTGTTGGCACCAGTGCCTTGGTTGTCAGCACCAATCAGCGGATCGGCAATCATGTCGTAACCTGGAAGCAGGTGGCCTTGCAACATGGGGTGATCAGGCAATACGCCGGTATCCAGCACTGCAATAATGCTTGGGCTGCTTCCATGAAAACGAGTCCAGAGCGCTGCCGAGTTGATGGACGCTGGCTGGGCGCTCAGGTCCTGGTGGTACCAGGATCTCGACCGTCGACTGAAATCCAATCCGTTGAGCAATCCGACCAATGGGGATTGGGCTGTAAGGTGAACACGGCGATCTTCGGCAACAGCGACCACGTCTGGATCGGATTGAATACGATTCAACAGACTGGGCAGGTCGTCATCGGAAACGCGGGCAACGACACCGTTGTTTGCAAATGGCCGAACCATGCGCATCGTGCGCTTGTGTGCTTTGGCCAAAACATCCAATCGGGATTGCAACTGGCCTTGCTGATCTTGCAGGCTCATGGCCTGAGCCTGATTGGCACCTTGCTTGAACTGGATAACCAGTCGGTGTTCTCCAGCCACTGCAATTGCGCTGCCTGCAAACAGGAGGGCACCTGCCAAGCATTTCCCCCAACTACCCCAATGACTGCGCATGCTGACCTCTAAAAAACCGATGGCGTATCGGCATAATACTGACAGACGCCGTGGAATGGATTCAGCGCTTGAGTAAAATCAGCAAGGCAATATTGCTCAGCAGCAGCACAAAGCCAATCCATTGCCAAACTCGCACGGGATTTCGTCGAATCAACGGTTGTTTTGGTGCCATACGTACAAACACAGTGTCAGCACGTTGCAGTGCAATCAACAATTCCTCGGCCGTTTCAAAACGCTCCGCCGGCTCAACACTGCATGCCTTTAATATCAGTTGCTCTAACCAAACCGGAATGTCGGGCCGCCAGCGGGTGGGGGGCGTAGCGTGCCCAAAACGGGGGCTTTGGAACGGCTCAATTTCCCCATACGGGTATTTTCGGGTGAGCAGATGATAAAGGGTCACGCCCACGGCATAAAAGTCGGATGCCGTCGACCCACTGTGACCAGTGTCCCTTTGAAACCACTCGGGCGCCATGAAGGAGGGCGTTCCTACACGCTCCAACTGGTGTGGCTGATCACTTTCCCCCAAAGCCAGGGAAACACCAAGGTCCAACAGGCGCAACACGCCGTCGGTGCCCAAATGCAGGTTGGCGGGTTTGATGTCACGGTGGATGATGTCCATGCGGTGCAAAGCCGCCAATCCACGGCAGAGCTGAATGCCAAGCCCAATGGCCTCCTGGACCGTAAAGTGTTGCCCACGGTCCAGGCGTTGTTGAAGACTGGCGCCAGGATGCCAGGCCATGAGGAAATACAGGCAACTGCGTTGCTCGGCGGGCAACACGTCAGGCAAATGTTTGCTGATCAACCGTTTGCCTCGCCATTCTTCCAGAATGAGCACCCTGGACAACACCGGTAAGTCACCGTGATCCGGTTGCAAGGTTTTCAACACCATGGTTCGTGTGTTGGCCACATCCCGCACTTTGTACAACAGCGTCTCTCTGGACTCGTGCAACAACTCTTCAACAACAAGTCCGTCCAGCATCTGTCCAGGTTTCAAGCGCCCAGGCGGCAGCAACAGCGCTTGCTCCTGCAGCGCGTCAACCAGACTCTGCTCGGGAAGTGCCACGATGTCGATTACCACGCAGGATGCATTGTCCTGCCCCCCATTGGCCAAGGCCATCGACACCAGCGCAGAGCTGGCAGTCTGTGGGTCTTCATGGCTTAGCAGAACCTCCTGAAGTAGGGGGGAAGGCAAGGGCCCCCACACCCCATCGGTGAGCAGTAAAAAACGGTCACCAGCCATCAGGGTGCCTTGCTCAACATCAATCAACAATCGGGCGTCCAGTCCAATGGCCCGGGACAACACACCCTTGAGTTCGGGATGATCCCACGTATGGTCATGGGACAGTTGCGTCAACTGACCGTCGCGCAATCGGTAAGCCCGACTGTCCCCAATGTGGGCCAGTAGATAACGCTCACCCCGAAACACCAAGGCAGACAAGGTGGTTGCCATGCCGCTGACTGCCGCATTTCTGGCACCTTCAGCCAACACCCAACGGTTCAGTGCGTTGAGCACGGTCTCCACGGATTTCGCAGTGCTCCAGGTCTCTGGTGTGGCGTAATAGTCGCTGAGCAGTCCACGCACGGTATACTCAGCAGCCTCCCGACCGCCCCGGTGTCCACCCAAGCCGTCAGCCACTGCAGCAATGACGCCTTTGGTCACCAAATCACGACCTGTGGGTGTGGCCACACCGCAGAAATCCTCATTGCGGTCACGAGGCCCTGTGCGTGTGGCGTGGCCCAACGCCACTTGAAGGTATTGCTTGCGTTGAATGATCAAATCCTCGCAGCAGTGAGGTGACTGGCACCCCAGGTGGTGCGCCAACGTTTTTTAACCTGCGTCAAACCGAGCAATGCACACAGAGACAATACGGCAAATACTGAAAAACCGACTTGATAACTGCCCGTCAGTTCTCGTGAATATCCCAAACTGGAGGCGAGGTAAAAACCACCCACACCACCGGCCATGCCCACCAGGCCGGTCATCACGCCAATTTCTTTTTTGAAGCGCTGCGGCACCAGTTGGAATACAGCACCATTGCCCATGCCCAGTGCCAGCATGGCCAACACAAATGCGATCAACGCCATCCACGCCATGGGCAATCCCACACTGACCACAGCCAAAAAGAGGGCAGCCAAGACATACATGACACTCAAGGACTTGACCCCGCCGATGCGGTCAGCCACTGCACCGCCGACCGGGCGCACCAGAGAGCCGGCAAAAACACAGGCTGCCGTGAAATAACCAGCCGTTTTGGCATCCAGCCCATATTGAGTGTTGAAATAGATCACCAAGGACGACGCCAAGCCAACAAAACCACCAAATGTCACGGCGTAGAAAAACATGAACCACCAGGCATCCCGGTCTCTCAGCACATCAAGGTACTCCGACAAGGTTTTGGCGGCTGGTGCACCCGGTGCATCTTTGGCAACCGCACAAAACACCACAAACACAACACCCAACGGAATCAGGGCTAAACCAAACACATTGGTCCATCCGAAAGCCATTGCAAGACTTGGGGCAAACAACGCGGCCAGTGCCGTTCCGGAGTTGCCTGCGCCAGCAATGCCCATCGCTGTACCCTGATGCTCTGCCGGATACCACCGAGACGCCAAGGGCAGGGCGGCTGCAAACGACGAACCCGCCACACCCAGGCAAACCCCAAAAACAAGCACGTCGTGAAATGAGTGAAGACCGACCAGCCAGGCGTATGCCAGGGCACCCATCACCACCAATTGACCAATGATGGCCGCCTTTTTCGGTGACAAACGATCGACCAACACACCCATGACTAGACGCAACAACGCACCAGCCAGTACCGGGGTGGCCACCATCAAGCCTTTTTGGGCGTGGGTTAAACCAAGGTCCTTTGAAATACCGATGGCCAATGGTCCCAACAGAACCCAAACCATAAAGGCCAAATCGAAATACAGAAATGCTGCAAACAAGGTGGGCGTGTGCCCAGCCTTGAGAAATGATTGCTTGCCCATGCTGATGATTGCTCCATCGCAAATTAGAAACGAAAAAAGGCGCCGCACATGCCAACCCTCAAATTGGGCTGGAATGTGGACGCCATAGTCCGGTTGTGCGAAACGACGCACACGAAGGTTCACCGTTGAACCATCAATGATCAAACCCAATGCAAAGACCGGGCCACCTGAATAAGCCAGGTCAACCGCGCGACAAAGCACCAAGGCAAAGCAAAAACACGAATGAAGGGCACTAGGGCGGTGCATGGGTGCACCAGAGGGATTGATTGATGTGTAGTAGTTTACATAATACAAATTATACGCATGAATGATGGATGTTGGGGGGACCCGAGTGACCCCCACCAAAACTGAGGATGCTGAGCAGCGTGGGTGCGGCCGACAATCCATTTGAGCAGTGTCAATCCCAATTCATTTTTTCCACGGGTGTATCGAATGTACAAGTTTCTGTTTGTCGCATTGCTAGGATCTGCCGTTTTTCCAGAATGGCCTGTCACAGTGGTTCAACAAGGTTTCTCCGTTGTGCACACCCTGGAAGGCACCACACAAATGGTGAGCTCCGCCTTGAGATAAATCAAACAAGTTGAAGATGGTGATGGCATGCATGACGTGAATTGGTGCTGATTCGCCCCTTTTTTGCGGTGTTGTGGAACGGACGCTATTTCATAGACTGTCATCGTTCTAACCAACAACAGGTGACAATTCATGTCCAGCACCGAACAACACCCCAAAGGCCGTGTCGCCCGCATGGCCGTACCCACCAACAACACAGAACGACTGCTGGATGCCAAGGTTCCCATCGTTACCAAAACCGACCTGAAGGGAAAGATCACCTATGCCAACCCTGCATTTGTGGACATTTCAGGTTTTGAACTGAATGAATTGCTAGGACAACCCCACAATGTGGTCCGCCACCCCGACATGCCCGGGGATGCGTTTAAAGACCTGTGGGAGACTGTTCGGCAAGGTGAGCCGTGGAAAGGTTTGGTCAAAAATCGATGCAAAGACGGTGGATTCTACTGGGTTGATGCCTATGTCACCCCCTTGACGCAAAATGGTCAACGCATTGGTTACATGTCCGTTCGATCCAAACCCAATGAGGATCAAAAGCGCGATGCTGAACGCCTCTATCAATCGGTCAATGCGGGATCAACACCATTTCCATGGACCAAAACCAATCAAGGTCGATTGTTCGATCTGGACTTGGCCATGGTTTGCCTGTTGCCAGTGTTGTTTGCGCTGATGGCGGCATTTAACAACCCGGTGTTGACGGTTGTGGGCACTGTGTTGGGACTGATCACCGCTGTGTCTGGGCTGTTTTGGCTGAAAAGCCGGATCAAAAACACCACTCAGGCCCTCCTGGATGCCATGTCTGCCTTGTCTGAAGGCAATTTCAAGCATGAAATCCCCTCCTCGCCTGTTCGGGAGTTCAATCAGGTCCACACCGCCTTTAAAAGCATGCAAGTGAACTTGCGCGCCATTATTGCCGATGTGGTGTCTGGCTCTGGTCAAGTCAGCGACAACGCCAATGATTTGAGAAACCTGGCGGTTGACCTGATGAGCCGCTCCAATCAGCAATCCGATGGCATTAACAGCGTGGCCGCAGCGCTGGAGGAATTGTCTGTGTCGGTCCATGAAATTTCGGAGGCCACCAACAAAAGCTCAAACCATGCGAAAAATGCCATGGATGTGGTGGAAACAGGTTCAGTGAGCATGCAACGCTCCACGCAAGCAACTGGCAAGGTGGCTGAGGTGGTTCTGGATGCCAAACGCAACATTGAAGAATTGAATGTGGCGGTGCAAAAAATCAGCACGGTTACTCGCACCATCACTGAAATTGCCGAAAAAACCAACCTGTTGGCCTTGAATGCGGCCATTGAAGCAGCCCGTGCCGGAGAATCCGGGCGTGGTTTTGCAGTGGTGGCTGATGAGGTCCGCAAACTGGCTGAAATGACCCGGCAATCCACCACGGAAATTGCATCCACGGTTCAAGAGGTTCAGACGGGCACCACGCGAGGCCTGGAGACCATGAACCGTGCGGTTCGTGAGGTGGAGGTGGGTACCGCACTCATTCAGGAAGCTGGAGAAAGCCTGGCTGCCATCAAAGCGGCCAGCAGCGGCGTGGCGCAATCTGCCAAAGACATTTCGGCCATGCTTGAACAGCAATCCACCGCCAGCTTGGAAGTGGCCAACAGCATGGAACGCATGAGTGCCCTCACGGAGAGCAACATGGCGGCCATTCAGGACCTGGATTCCGCTGCTGGCCGCTTGGCCAATACATCGGGTGACCTGAAAACACTGGTGAAGCACTTCGAAGCCAGTCTATAAAACTGCCGATGGGCCTTGTTGGTTTGGTCTGCTTATTGAACAGTGGTATCGGAAGAGCGGGGGCGATTCAGTCGCATGGCCCGCTCTTTGCGCATGATTTCAAAAGCCAGTGCTTTCTGTTTGGCACGCAGCGCGTAACCGGCTGCATTAAAACCCGCATCATTCACGCTGGATGGGTCTGCTCCCAGTTCAAGCAGCTGCCGAACCGCCTCCTCCCTGCCCGACCGCGCCGCCATCATCAGCGGTGTGGTGGAGTTTTCTGATGGGACATTGACATCAGACCCGGCTTGGACCAAGGCCTGAATCACGGGCACGCTGCCAGCGCTGGCTGCATAATGCAATGCCGTCCAGCGTCCCGCTTGCCCCAGTTCAGCACCGCGGTGGATTAATTGCTGAACCCAATCCAGCCGCCCCATGGCGGCGGCCACCATCAATGGCGTGTCGCCCTTGGTATCCACCACATTCGGGTTGATGGATGGCGAACTCAACAGCGCCGAAAATGCCGCTGGTGACTCTTGTTGCATGGCGTACACCAAACCGGCACTTCCATCCTCATTCAAGGTGTTGGGGTCGAAACCCCGAATAAGCAAGTGACGCAGCCGGGTAGCATCGTCGAATTTGATGGCGGTGAAAAAATCCGCATAGGCCCCAGCTGTTGCCCAACCAGGCCAAACGGCAAATAGGCAGCTCAGTGCGATGAGCCACAACGGTCGCCAACGCGAAGTCATGGTGCCCTGGCAGCCATGTTGAACAAGCGATCGAAATTGTGGGAGGTCATGCGGCCAACATCTTCCAGCGCAAGGTCTTTTTCACGCGCAATCACCGCAGCAACATGGGGAACAAAACTGGGCTCATTGGTTTTTCCCCGAAAAGGAACCGGCGCCAGGTACGGGGAATCTGTTTCGATCAGAATACGGTCCATGGGGGTAAAGCGCACCACCTCGCGCAGATCAGCGGCATTTTTGAAACTGACGATGCCAGAGAAAGACAAATAAAAACCCAGGTCCAAAGCAGCACGGGCGAAGTCCAATGTTTCCGTAAAACAATGGATGATGCCGCCACATTGTTGGGCCCCCTCCTCGCGCAGGATTTTCAAAGTGTCCTCACCCGCATTGCGGGTGTGCACAATCAAGGGTTTGGCACAGGCTTTGGCCGCCTGAATGTGGGTGCGGAAACGATTGCGTTGCCACGTCAAATCGCCGGTCAATCGGTAGTAGTCCAGGCCCGTCTCGCCGATGCCGATGACTTTCGGGTGCTGGGCCAAAGCCATCAAACCCTCCACTGTGGGTTCCTGAATGTCCTCATAGTCCGGGTGCACACCAGCGGTGGCCCACAACATGTCATGGGCTTCGGCCAGGGCCAACACGTTTGGAAAATCTTCCAGTTGAACGGAAATGCAAAGGGCTCTGCTGACTTTTGCTTGCTGCATGCGATCCAGCAAGTCAGGCAGGTGTTCGATCAGTCCAGGAAAATCGAGATGGCAATGAGAATCGGTAAACACTACAGCGTCGACGTCTTTTTAATGGAATACACCATTTTACCAACCATTTGCTCAATGGCCTGGCGTGCGCTTTCGCCGCTGTCATCCTTTGGGAACTGAATCCCGATGCCTTGGGGTTTGTCGCCCCGCGCATTGGGACCGCACACCCAGACCACCTTCCCATTGATGGGAAATTTTCGAGCCTCGTCACCGACCGTCAACAGCACAAAAACAGGATCACCCAGGTTGTAGTCCTTGTCGGTCTCTACAAACACCCCGCCCCCTTTGACAAAGGGCATGTACACCTGCGCCACGTGCCCTTTGTCAGTCAGGTTCAACGACAACATCCAGGGCCTGGCTGACTCTTTGGCGGTTTTGTTCACAGGGGCTGCACTGGGGTTGGACATGGCTTCGCGCATGGTTGGAGAATCACTGGTTCAAAGTTTGCCATTGTTGACCGACAAACTCCAGCGCCAAACGGGGGTTAATTGGATGGTGGGCCAAATGAAACTCCCGCTGCAGGCTGTTGTACAACAACGACCATTGGTGCGTCGGTACTTGCTTGGCCCACAACAGTTTGGGGGCCAACCAGCCGAAATAGTCTGCCTTCAAACCGTGTGCAATGTGAATGCAGTCGTGGCACAAACGCATCGACAACTCCAGCACAGCCGCCAAACCAGCTTTTTCAAGGCCGGCAGGTACCCATGCATGCTGATCCGGATTGGCCAGCCATTCCAGCAGTTTTCGTCGAAGTTCCAACTGATCAGGTTGGGCAATCGCCAGGTTGCTCGCCTCAAATGGGTCGTTCATCGCAACACTGAGGGCCACCTCTGGCGCCTGTATGCCCTGCTCTTGAAGCCAGGCAATACACTCCGATGGATTGGGTTGAGGCACGTGAAGTGACTGGCATCGGGAACGGATGGTGGGCAATAGATTGTCGACTCGGTTGCCCACCAATACAAAACGCAAACCGCGCGGCGGTTCCTCCAAGGTTTTCAGCAGTGCGTTGGCGGTGTTGGTGTTCATGGCGTCAAATGGATAAACCACCACATAACGGTCTGCGCCACGGCTCGATGCTGTGGTGAAGTAGCTCTGCAGGTCCCGCACATCGTCTATTCGAATATCGCCGCTGGGTTTGGCACTGCCTTTGATGTCCAGTGGAAAGCCCAGATCAATCGCCACCGCTTGTGGCATCAGCAAACGCAGGTCCGGGTGACCATTGGATGCACGCATGTGGCAGGCTGGGCATTGACCGCAGGGCTTGAGTGCCGTGCGGCTGGCCGCTTCACACAGCAACGCCCCCAACTGCGCATGCACCAGGTCATACAGACCACGGGCCTGGTGGCCATGCAACAGAATGGGGGCCGTGGTCGCATCGATCAATTGGTTGAATTGCAGCGCTGCCCGGTGGAGCCAAGGTGCATTCATGTCAGCGCTTGGCCTTTTTCAGGTGGGTGTGAATAAAACGATCCAGCTCAGCCAGCACAGCCTTCGCCACGGTGGTTTCGTCAGGCTCGGCATCAATCAGTCGAACTCGGGTTGGATTGATCTGGGCGCGCCGAATGAATCCCGCCCGAACCGCCTCGAAATAACTGATTGGCTTTCCCTCAAACTTGTCGCCCTGCCCTGCTCTGGCTTGAATCCGGGCCTGCGACACCGCAATCGGCAAATCAAACAGAAAAGTCAATGCAGGTTCAAATCCTTTCAAGGCCCATTTGCTGAGTTTTACGCAGTCTTCCCACACCGCCCCGCCCGCACTGGCCTGGTATGCAAAACTGGAGTCCTCAAAGCGGTCCGAAATAACCCATGCTCCTCTGGCCAGTGCCGGCGCGATGGTTTGAACCACATGTTGTCGGCGGGCAGCATACATCAGCAACAGCTCAGTGTTGATGTCCATGTCATGGTGAAGTACCAACTCCCGAATGGCTTCACCGACGGGTGTACCGCCAGGCTCGCGTGTTTGAACGCATTCAATTCCCAGCGAATCCAGATGCTGACGGACACGCTCCATGTGAGACGACTTCCCCGCGCCATCCACCCCTTCAAAACTGATGAAAAATCCGCTTTGTTGCGTGTTTAGCACGTCATCGCCCCAGTTGGTATTTGCGTACCGCGTTGTTGTGTTCGTTCAAGTTTTTACTGAAATAACTACTGCCGTCGCCTTTGGCCACAAAGTAATAATACTGGGATTCCTCGGGACGCACAGTGGCATATAGCGCAGCCTTTCCCGGGTTTGCGATGGGGGTTGGCGGAAGCCCGGGCCGAGTGTAACTGTTGTATGGATTGTCTGTTTGGAGATGCTTGCGGGTGAGGTTGCCATCAAATTGCTCCCCCACACCATAAATGACCGTGGGGTCGGTTTGTAGCAACATGCCGGCTTTCAAACGGTTAACAAATACACTGGCCACTTTTGGCCGGTCTTTTGCTTGCCCGGTTTCTTTCTCAACAATCGACGCGAGAATCAACGCTTCATAGGGTGATTTCAAAGGCAAACCGGGTGCACGTTGAAGCCAGGCTTCCTGCAGCGTTTTTTGCTGAAGCCGTGTTGCCCGTCGAAGAAATTCGCTCAATGTCGAGCCTGGCGAATATTTGTAGGTGTCCGGGTAAATCCAGCCTTCCAGACTTCCACCTTCCAGCCCCAGTGTTTTGGCGATCTGCTGCGGGCTTTGCCCGGCGAGGTCATCCACCAAATCAGGTTGAGCGCGCAACTTGCGAAGCAACTCTTGCGCCGTAAAACCCTCGACCAGGGCCACGCTGCTGAGTTTGCTAACCCCTTTGCTGAGAAATGTCACCAATGCCCAGGTGCTGATGCCCGGTGGTACTTCATAGCGCCCAGCTTTTAACTGTGCGCTAACGCCGGTTAGTCGGGCTGTCATCGTAAACAGGGTTGGGTTTACCAGCAGACCTTGTTCACGCAATTCCTCTGCAATGGCCCTTGCACCCTGCCCAGTGCTGACATGTACATCCAGCATGTTGCTGCTTCGCTCAACAGCGGCGTTAAGCCACCACCAACCGGTGATCAATACAAACAGGCTGATGGCCAACACCAGTGTTGCTGCCCGCCGAACGCCAGTCCAAGCGGCTGGAGCAGGCTTGCTGCGTCCACGGTTTTTTTTGAGAGGTTTGGGGGAAGTTTTTTTCACGGGATCGGCCAAAGCATGGAACAACTGTTCAGATGCCAACCGCTAAAACACCATCGAATGTTAAAAGCGGGCAAACGAGCGCCTATGATAACGACAAAGGCTTGAGAATGGACGACCCAACCCCATCTCCGTCAAGCCATTGAACATTCGCCATTCATTTTTACACAGGAAGTTTGTCACCATGTCCAATCGAAATGCGTTGACCCGCTGGGGGGTGATTCAAGTCACTGGACCGGATGCAATTCAGTTTTTACACGCACAACTGAGCAACGATGTGGCGGGGTTGGGAGAGACAACGCTGCGCATGGCTGGCTTGTGCACCGCGAAGGGAAGGCTGTTGGGCACATTCTTCCTGATGCGCAAGGCCGATACGGTGCTCATGATCACCCGGAAAGACACCATCGCAGCGCTGGTCAAGCGGTTGTCCATGTTTGTATTGCGCAGCAAATGCACAGTCACCGATGTCAGCGCGAATTGGGCCATTCACGCGCTATCCCACCAGGACGGTGCAACGCCCATGCAGGTCACCTGGCCCGAGGATGCAACGCAACCCATCCAGGCCAGCCTGCGTCCATTGGTGCTTGGTGAACACGCCGACAAACAGCGCCTGCCGGGTTTTGAATTGGTCAGCGGCGGTGGTCGCCAGTCCGAAGAGGATCACGCTGACGATGCATTTGAGCAAGACCTGTTTGAACTGGGCATCGCCTACGTGTCTGCGGCGACAGTGGAGTTGTTTGTGCCGCAAAGCATCAACTACGATTTGGTCGGCGGCATCAGTTTCAGCAAGGGGTGTTACCCTGGCCAAGAAGTTGTGGCCCGTTCGCACTATTTGGGAAAGCTCAAGCGCCGTGCCGTCAAGGCACTGACTTCAGACACGCATTCGTCGATCAATTCCAGTCTTTGTGCGGGTCAGGATGTGTGGCTGATCGGCAAAGACAATGAACCTGCGGGACAAGTCATCACAGCAGTTCCATATGGTCAACAGTTGGCTCTCATGGTCGAGTTGCCGCTGGACATGCTGGAATCACCAGCAGCGCAGTTTGAACTGCGCCTTCCTGCACAGACACTGCAGCTCAAGGTGCTGGGTGCACCGTATGACTTGCACCAAAAAGGCAATGTGTTCGAGGCGATTTAGATTGAACGTCTTGTATACCTACTATCGGGTTCCAAGTGTGCACGATGACTGGTGCGAAAAAGCAGCACGCCTGCTACTGAGCCAGGTCTTGCTGGCGGGCGCCGCTAACACTCGGTTGTACCGGCGCATCGAACCAGGTAAAACCTACACGACGTGGATGGAAATGGTTGAACTGCCCGCCGCTGCCGATGTGGACCGTTGGCAGCAACGACTGGATCAGCTTGCCAGTCTGTGTTTTGCCTCCACAGCCTACTTTCCACAACGAATACACGAGGTATTTCAGGCATGTGCCTAGTCGCCATCGCCATTGGGGCCCATTCCAAACTCCCATTCGTGTGTATTTCCAATCGGGACGAATTTCACAACCGGCCCACTGAACCTCTGGGCCCTCGCGAAGGCTGGGGCGATTGCATCACCTATGCCGGTCTGGATATTCAGGGTGGAGGCACGTGGCTTGCCATCTCGGAACGGGGAGACTTCGCCTTGCTGACCAATGTGCGAAACCCGGCATTAAACAAACCAGCCTCCGCACCATCGAGAGGTTTGCTGGTTAAAGCGGCCATTGAGGGTCAATTGGGCCAACTGGACAATTGGCAAGACTATTCTGGTTTCAATCTCGTCCATGGCCAAGCAACACAACACCGGTTGACCGTGTTGACCAATCAGTGGATGACTGGCTCAACCCGTGAGCCTCATTCAACAGCACTGCATGGCCCCATTCATGGCCTGTCCAACGCACACATCGATGCTGATTGGCCCAAAACCATGGCCTTGAAAACCCGCCTGCAACAACAACTCGCGCAGCTGCAGGGTGATGAACCGGATGAAACCATTGAAACTGGTTTCTTGAATCTGCTGGCCGATACGAGCACTGCAATCGACGCCGAGTTGCCCTGCACAGGAGTGCCTTATGAGTGGGAAAAACGGCTATCGGCAATTAAAATCGAGTCACCGTTGTATGGCACTCGCTCCAGCACCGTGGTATGGATGTCGGAAACGGGCAAAATCAGTATCAGTGAAGTGTCGTTTGGCACCGCAGGCCAAAAAACCGGCATTCGCCGATATTCGTTTTACACTTCGTAGTCCATGCACTGCCGGGCGCTGCGCACTTCACCAATAAAAGCCTTGATGGCTTCATGGGTGGGGTGTACCGCGTAGGCATCCAGTGCCGCCTTGCTTTCAAACACCGAGTACAAGGCCACATCATATGTGCATTCCAAACCTTGCCCACCCAGGGCCACTTCGAATTCCAGGATACCGGGCACCACCTGGGCACAGCCCAAGAGCTTTTCCTTCACCAGTTGCATATTCTGCGCTTTGGTGTGGCCCAGTGCTTCATCTTTCAATTGCCAAAAAACAATGTGCTTGATCATGTAGATGTCCTAAAAATTCAACAGGCCACGCGGTCCTCCGGGTGGCCTGAACGGGTTTGCAAATGCGGGCTGTTTAACCAGGCAGCTTGTAATCCTTGAATTGCTCCCGCAGCTTCAGTTTTTGGATTTTACCAGTTGCGGTGTGGGGAAGTTCCTCAACAAAGGCCACATCATCCGGAATACTCCACTTGGCCACCTTGCCATCATAAAACTTCAGCAATTCATCTCGGCCAACCTCGGCATTGGGCTTTCGAACCACCACCAAGAGCGGACGCTCGTCCCACTTGGGATGAAAAGCTGAAATGACGGCCGCTTCTTGTACTGCTGGATGCCCCATGGCCACGTTTTCCAGATCAATGGAGCTGATCCACTCTCCCCCGGATTTGATCACATCCTTGCTTCTGTCGGTGATTTGCATGTAGCCGTCCGGGTCAATCTTGGAAACATCGCCAGTGCTGAACCACTGCTTACCGGCTTTGTCGACCGTAAATGCATTTTTGCCGTCACCGCCAAAATAGCCACCCACCACCCAGTGGCCCCGCACCAGCAGGTCACCAAACGCTTGGCCGTCCCAGGGCAACTCATCGCCTTCGTCATTGACAATTTTCATGTCCACGCCATAAATGGCCACACCCTGCTTCTCCAGTACTTTCTGCTGCGCCTCCAGGGGCATGTCCATGTGTTTTGCTTTAAGCCGGCACACGGTGCCCAATGGCGAAAGCTCGGTCATGCCCCATGCGTGAATGACCTCAACCCCCAGGCTGTTCAGGGTTTTGATCATCGCGGGTGGCGCAGCCGAACCGCCGATCACCGTGCGGTTGAACGTGGAAAATTTCAAGCCGTGCTGCTGGACATAATTCAACAGGCCCAGCCACACCGTGGGTACGCCTGCGGAAATATTGACCCGTTCAGCTTCCATCAGTTTGTAGATAGACTCCCCATCCAGCGCGCCGCCGGGCATGACCATTTTTGCACCCACCATGGCGCCAATATATGGCAAGCCCCAGGCGTTGACATGGAACATTGGAACCACCGGCAACACCGTGTCACGGCTGCTGATGCCCAAGGCATCTGGCGTGCAGGCGGCCATGGCATGCAACACGGTTGAGCGATGGGAATACAACGCACCCTTGGGATTGCCAGTGGTGCCTGATGTGTAGCAAAGCCCGCATGCGGCATTTTCATCCAGTTCTGGCCAGTCATAGACGTCGCTGGCTTGCGCGATGTACGCCTCATAATTGAGGCAACCAGCCACTGCCGGATCGGCTGGCATTACCGCCTCGTCACACAGTTGCACCCATCGCTTTACCGTGGGGCAAGCGGGTGCAATCGCTTTGATCAGCGGTGCGAATGTGGTGTCAAAAAATACGGTGGTGTCTTTGGCGTGGTTGATGATGTACACCAACTGTTCAGGAAACAGCCTTGGATTCAGGGTGTGAACAACCGCCCCCATGCCGGAAACAGCGTAATAAATTTCAACATGGCGGTACCCGTTCCATGCCAAGGTGGCCACGTTCTCGCCTTGCTGGACACCATCAGCAATGAGGCGATTGGCCAGTTTTTTTGCCCGCTTGGCGATCTGCCCCCAATTGGTGCGGTGAATATCGCCCTCTGTGCGTCGCGACACGATTTCACCTGTGGGATGGTGCCGCTCCGCGTGCTGCAGCACTGACGATATCAATAGCGGCATGTGCATCATCAAACCCTGCATGTTGTCTCTCTCCTCCAGATCATGCTGTTTTGCCGGTGTGAACCCTTTTACAATGGCCTGTGTGGCCATGCGTCGCGGTTCGTAACCGTGGCCATGGGCCGTGTTACTCCGTCTGTCGTCATGACTATATCGCAGGACTTCACCTTGTTACATTCGACCGATTCTGTTTTGGTTCAGGAATACGCCAGTCTTGGGCAGCCATTTCTAACCGCTGTGCCCACAACCCCATTAAAAACACCAGTTCACTGGGTGTCTGTCAATCAGGCTTTGGCTGGGCGGATTGGCATCGATCCATTGGGCTTGCAGTCCAGCCATGGTCTGGATGTGTGCAGTGGTAACGCGCCTTGGCCTGGCTATCCAAGCATGGCCAGCGTGTATTGCGGCCATCAATTTGGAGTTTTTGTGCCACAGCTGGGCGATGGGCGGGCCTTGTTGATCGCGGAAATTCGGAAGGGGCGTCAATATCATCAACTGCAGCTCAAAGGCGCTGGGCCAACGCCCTACTCTCGCCATGCAGATGGCCGGGCTGTGCTGCGGTCATCCATTCGTGAATACCTGTGTTCAGAGGCCATGCACCACCTCGGCGTTCCCAGTACTCGGGCGCTGTCTCTGACTGCCAGCAGCGACCCTGTTTTCCGGGAGACCACCGAAACCGCAGCCATCGTGTGTCGGGTCAGTCCCAGCTTTTTGCGCTTTGGCCACATCGAATATTTCTGTTACAGCAATCAGCATGAGCGTTTGCGAGAATTGGTGGCCTGGCACATGGATCAACAACATCCAGAGATTGATCAGGGAAACAGCGATGAAGCATTTAGCCATGCCGTGCTTCAATGGCTGACTGTCGTTATTCATCGCACGGCCGTGCTGATGGCAAAATGGCAGGCGGTGGGGTTTTGCCACGGTGTGATGAACACCGATAATATGAGCCTGCTGGGGCTCACCATCGATTACGGTCCTTTTGGCTTTATGGACGGGCTTGATGTGGACCATGTCTGCAACCACTCAGATCAACATGGGCGGTACAGTTACCGCAACCAGCCTCGCATTGGCCACTGGAACCTGTATGCACTGGCCCAAGCGCTTACGCCGTTGATTCGCGCAGACAAAGACCAAATCCAGGCTGTGTTGGATGACTATGCGGCGGTATTCCATCAACACCACAACACCAGTTTTGCCATCAAGACGGGCCTGCTATCGCCCGAAACGCCAGCCCAACCGTCAACACCCGTAATAGACAATGCCGTGGAGAGCACCTTGCAATTCATGCACCAACACCAGCTGGATTTCACCCGTTTCTTTCGCTCGCTTTCAGTATTGAACCCCATGGCCAGTGTTGATGAAAACTTCGCAGCATGGCAGTCCAGTGCGCATTTCCCCCTGGCCTTGGGCGACGAAGCGCAAATCGACCAAGCCAAAGCATGGTTGGGCAATTGGCAGCAGTGGTTTGAGTCCATTCATGGCCGTGCAATGCTGGATTTGCCGGTTTGGCGAGCCGGTTTGAATCAGGTAAATCCCGCCTGGGTGTTGCGCAATCACCTGCTGCAACAGGCCATTGACACGGCACAGCACGGCGATTTCACCGAGGTGAACCGGCTCGCGGCTGCCTTGTCTCACCCGTTCGATGAGCAACACCCAGCCTCCGACATGGCCGCACCGCCGGAATGGGCGCGGGGCCTGGTTTTAAGCTGTTCATCTTGAGCAACCCAAATCGCATCAGAACAGGAGTTCACATGGTTCAGAAAGTGGTTAAAACAGACGCGCAATGGCGCGAGGAATTAACACCCATGAGTTACGAGGTGACACGCAACAAGGGCACTGAGCGGGCATTTACAGGCCACTACTGGGACCACCACGAACCAGGCATCTACCGCTGTATTTGCTGTGGCACCCCACTGTTTGCATCCGATACAAAATTCGAATCCGGCTGCGGTTGGCCAAGCTACTTTGCGCCGCTGAATCCGGATCATGTGGCCGAACACATTGATCAAAGTCATGGAATGCTGCGCACTGAGGTGACATGCAGCGTGTGTGATGCGCACCTTGGCCATGTGTTTAACGATGGGCCACCCCCAACTGGTTTGCGGTATTGCATCAATTCGGTGAGCCTGGCTTTTGAGCCTTTTGCGCAAGACAGCTCGGCATGACCTGTTTTTGATTTACGATGCCGACATCCATTGACCGTATTTCCCGCCATCTGCAGGCCCCATGAAACTAATTCTCGATTTTTTACCCATCGTGCTGTTTTTTATCAGCTTCAAGTGGGCTGGTACTCACCCTGATCAGGCACGTCAATGGCTGGAACCCCTACTTCAGCCATTGTCCGGTGTGGCCATTCAACCCACCCAAGTGCCTATATTGCTCGCCACGGTGGTTGCGATTGTGGTCACCGCCGTGCTGATTGTGATTCAACGGGTCAGCGGGAAAAAAATTGAAACCATGCAATGGGTTGGCCTGGCGGTTATCGTGGTGTTTGGTGGGGCCACGCTCGTCCTTCAAAACGAAACCTTCATCAAATGGAAGCCCACCGTGTTGTACCTTGCCATGGCTGTGGGCTTTGCCGTTGCAACATTGTTCAAAAAAAACCCGATTGAACTCATGATGAAAGGGCAAGTTGAAATGCCACCAGCGGCATGGACTCGATTGCTGTGGGCATGGATCCTGTTTTTTCTATTGATGGCTGCTGCCAATTTGTTGGTGGCTTATAACTTCTCCACCGATATCTGGGTTGATTTCAAGCTGTTTGGTGCTTTAGGCGCTACCCTGGTGTTTGTCATCGGGCAAGGTATCTACATGTCACGCCACATGAAACCGCAAAACGGAGCGCACTGACATGGGCATCACTGCAGATCAGTTGCGCCAACGGTTGGAGCAAGCGCTGGAAGCCACCGTCGAGGTTGATGATGAATCCCATTTGCATGCGGGACATGCCGGTGCAAAAGACGGCGGGCGTCATTTTCGGGTCCGGGTGAAAAGCCGCAAATTCGCAGGATTGAGCACATTGGGCCGTCATCGGCTCGTGTATGATGCTGTGTCAGATTGGATGAAAAAAGAAATCCACGCCCTGGCCATAGACGCAGCCCTCGCTGACGACTAGCTGGAAGCCACCAGCGCCCTTTCTTACCCTACGAGACACACAAGGTATTTGTTATGTTGAAGAATTCATTGAAAACAGCCGCTGTGGCCGGTTTGATCGCCGCCGCAGCACTGGCCGGCCCTGCCGCATTGGCCCAAAATGCAGCGCTGGTCAACGGACAGTCCATTCCCAGCGAGCTGGTGGACTTTATTGTGAAAGAACAAGGCAAGCGCGGCCAGGCGCCATCGCCAGAACTGCGTGCAGCCATTCGGCAAGAACTGATCAAGCAGGAAGTGTTGAAGCAAGAAGCCCTGAAAAAAGGCTTGAACAGCAAGGCCGAAGTGAAGTACCAGGTTCAAATGATGAATCAGGCGATTCTGGCCAATGCGCTTCGCGAAGATTTTCTGAAAGCCAACAAACCCACCGATGCGGAATTGCAGGCGCAATACAAGAAAATCGCCGACATGATGGGCGGTTCTGAATATCGGGCAAGCCATATTCTAGTCCCGTCCGAAGATGCAGCCAAAGCCATTATTGCCAAACTGGACAAAGGTGCCAAGTTTGCCGATCTGGCCAAAGCCGAGTCCAAAGACCCTGGTTCCGCACCGAATGGCGGAGATCTGGACTGGGCCAACCCCAACAGTTTCGTGCCTGAGTTCTCTCAAGCCATGGTTGGCCTGAAAAAGGGTGAATACACCAAGGCCCCCGTGAAAAGCCAGTTCGGCTATCACGTGATCCTGTTGGCGGACACCCGTCAAGCCACACCGCCCGCCTTGGACCAGGTGCGCGAGCAACTTGAACAGCGCATGGTTGAAGAGAAGTGGGAAGCCTATCAGGAAAAACTGATCTCAGGCGCCAAGGTCAAGTAAGCTCACCTTCGGTACGCCCAATGCTGGTCAGAACGTCTGATCAGCACCCAATAAAAAAGCCCTGACCAAGTCGGTCAGGGCTTTTTTCGTTTCAGTGCTGCCTCACACTTGCCCAAGGCGTTCAATGGCCGCCTGATAACTGTAGCTGCTGGCCAAACCACTCCAGGTCAACAACGGTCCAGTGCCCAGCAACCGGTTCATTCGACGGCTGCGAATTTCCATGTTGCGCAAAGCCTCGGGAATTGGGTCATTGACCAAGGTTTCGATGTCCTCAAAATTGTTGCAGCTCAACACCGCATCACACCCGGCCCTCAGCGCGGCAGCCGCCCGATCCCGGATATCACCCTCCCCATGCGCACCCACCATGTCCAGATCGTCGCTGATGACCGCTCCGTCAAAACCCAGTTTTACCCGGAGAATGTCTTCAATCCAGATTTTTGAAAAACAGGCTGGCTTGCTATCCACCTCGGAATACACCACATGAGCCGGCATGACACTGGCCATATTCAGCGCATTGTTGAACTCGTAAGGCAGTGCATCTGCGCGCAAAATATCGGCCAACGAGCGATTGTCCTGGGGAAGCGCCAAGTGACTGTCTAGCTTCACCCAGCCATGTCCAGGGAAATGTTTTCCGCAGGCTTGCATTCCTGCCAACGCCATGCCGTTCATCAGGGCTGCAGCCAAACGGGACACCATTTTGGGATCGTTTGAAAATGAACGATCTCCGATAATTTCGCTGTTGCCCCAATCCAAGTCCAACACCGGCGCAAAACTCAGATCGATGTCGCAGGCACGAAGCTCAGCCGCCATGACATAGCCAGCCTCACGGGCCAGTTTCAAACCATCGTCCAGGTCCTCAACGGCCCTGCGACCGATTTGGCGCATCGATGGAATGGCCGTAAAGCCCTCCCGAAATCGCTGCACTCGACCACCTTCATGATCAACAAACACGGGTTTGTGTCGGCCGCCATTTGCGCGAATGGATTTGACCAAATCCATCAGCTGGCTTTTGTTTTCAAAATTTCTGGAAAACAGGATGAGGCCACCCACCGATGGATTTTGGATTCGACGGATATCGTCTGAGGAAAGGGTTAGCCCGGTCAGACCAATGATGAATGGGCCAAGAGTCATGCGCGATATTCCTGTGTTTGGGTTAATCCAATAATGTCTGCAAATTTACTGCGCAGTGCGCACCACAACAACCATGGCCATGGCCAAGTGATCGGTGTCACTCAGAGAGACCTCTGCGTTCAACTGGTCATGTTCTGCCCGGCTCAACCAAGTCGCTGAAAACTCAAACACCGGTTTTCCGCTGTCCAGGTTCAATACCGATACATCCTGAAACGACAACTTTTCACCAACCCCAGTACCCAGTGCCTTGGACAGGGCTTCCTTTGCTGCAAATCTGGAGGCCACAAACAATACACCCCTTTGCCAGGATTTGCTGCTGCGTACTACATATTCGTTGTATTCCAGGGGGGTCAATATCCTTCGAATGAATGGATCCCCCAGCGATTGCATGGATTTTTCGATTCGTTGGGTATCCACCAAATCACAGCCGATTCCCACCAGTCGTGGAATATTCATCATGAACGGGGGCGAATCGAGTTCATCCGAGCCTCGACCATCAACGCCTTCATGGTTTTTATGGCTTTTTCCCACCCCATGAAGACAGCATTGGCCACAATACTATGCCCAATATTCAGCTCCGCAATGGTCTCAATCGCTGCAATCGCCTGCACGTTCTGATAATTCAAGCCATGACCTGCATTGACACGAAGACCTTCGGATGCACCAAAGTTCGCCGCAGCCCGAATACGCTCAATCTCCGCCTGCAGCGCAGCCCCCTGGGCATGGGCATAGCGACCGGTGTGGAGCTCTACGGCATCGGCACCCGCAGTCAACGCCGCTTCTATTTGTTCTAGATTTGGATCGATGAACAGTGAAATGCGCATACCCTGCGCTTTCAAACGGGCAATTGCAGGTCCAATCAAGTGGAGTCCACCAATCACATCCAAACCGCCTTCTGTGGTGACCTCTTCTCGACGTTCTGGCACAAAGCAAACATCGTGGGGAGCCACCGCCTCAACCAAGCGAATCATTTCCTCCACCACGGCGCACTCGAAATTCATGCGAGTCGCCAGTTTCGGACGAATCAGCTTAACATCACTGTCTTGCATGTGGCGCCGGTCCTCCCGAACATGCACGGTGATGGCATCAGCGCCGTATTCTTCGGCCAGCAACGCCGCTTGAAGCGGGTCTGGCTCAACACCTCGGCGCGCCTGCCGTATGGTGGCCACGTGGTCAATGTTAACACCGAGTTCAATCATGCTTTAATCAATTGCTCCATCCACGACCTTGACACCACGCCGTTGGGTGCCACATGGGCTGCCAACATTTTGCGCGTGACCATTTTCAGCACACTCGCTGCAGCGCGGGTCAAAACGCCCGACTGCAGATCCAGAATAACCTGCCCAGGTACACCATGTTCAACGATTGCATCGTCCCCAGGCAATACACCTAACCCATCTGAGTGAGACCAACCCACTTCGTTCAACCAGACATACAACGCATCGGGACGAATGGGTTGACCGTCTGCATCGTGGTCCAGCGTAAGTCCATAACCCAGGGCCTGCAGCAACTCAATCTCGAAGCGTCTAACCACCTGTGTCATGTCTTCACCAACAGCCAGCGCGGCGAGCGCCTGGGCATAACTGTCAAAAAGTGCCGGATGCGCATCCTCGCGCCCCAAGCCCTGCATCAACAATTCATTGAGGTAATACGCAGAAAACAAGGCCTTGTCAGTGGGTGCCAGAAGCCCCCCAGCCCATTCAGCAGCCATCAAGGTTTTTACCTCAGAGCGCCCGCTGAACCGGACATGGATGGGCTGAAAACTCACCAGCACAGCACGCAAACCAGAATGGGGGCGCTTGGCACCTTTGGCAACCACAGGCAATCTCCCCGATTCGCGACAAAACAGTTCCACGATCAAACTGGTCTCTTTGTAAGGCACTGCGTGCAGTACAAAGGCCGTGTCCGACAATGCGATGTTCCTGTTCATCTTTGCTCAGGGCCGTTTAGTCATAACCCAAGGTCTGCAACACAGACGCGTTGTCCGCCCAGCCACCACGCACCTTGACCCAGGTTTCCAAGTGAACGGAGCCGTCAAACAGTCGTTCCATGTCCTGTCTGGCTTCAGATGCAATGCGCTTGAGCTTTTCGCCTCCCTTGCCAATAATCATCGCCTTGTGGGAGGCCCGATCAACCAGGATGGACGCATGGATCATTCTGCGCCCCTCTTCAATCACAAACCGATCAATGACCACGGTGCAGGTGTACGGCAGTTCATCGCCCACCAGGCGGAATAACTTTTCACGAATTCGCTCTGCTGCCAAAAACTTCTCAGGTCGGTCCGTGAGCATGTCTTCGTCGTAGTAAAACGCCTGTTCTGGCAATGTTGTCGAAAGGGCCTCTTTCAGAGCATCCAAATTCAATGCTGACTCGGCACTCAGCGGCACCACCGCAGCAAAAGAACGCAAGTCTGCCACTTTCTGAAGAAACGGCAATACCAGGCCTTTGTCCTTGAGCATGTCCACTTTATTCACCACAGCGATCAGGGGAACATGTTGGGGGCACAGCTCCAGAACTCGGGTATCTGCAGACGTCAGCTTGCCCTGCTCCACCACCCAAAGCACCGCGTGAACATCGGCCAACGCAGTCATTACCGCACGGTTCATGGTTTTGTTCAGAGCGTTGGAATGTTTGGTCTGAAAGCCTGGGGTATCCACGAAAATGAATTGGGTCGGTGTGTTCTTCACCGTCTCAGTGATCACACCCAGGACCCGATGGCGTGTCGTCTGGGGTTTGGATGACGTAATTGACAAATGCTCACGAACCAGCGCATTCATCAGCGTTGATTTGCCCACATTGGGACGGCCCACCACGGCAATCACACCACATCGGGTCGTTTCCATTACACACCACCTTTGATATTGGATTGTTGGCTCAACTGGTCCAGTAAAAAACTGGCTGCCTCCTGTTCGGCCAAACGCCTGGAAGTGCCCACGCCAAGCGCGGACAATCCCAAACACTCCACCGTACACTGAACCTCGAAATTCGGCGATGTGGTGGTACCGCCCTCCACCAGCACGGTGTAGATTGGCAACTTCAGTTTCTGCGCTTGGAGCTGCTCCTGCAAGCGGGTTTTGGCATCCTTGCCCAAGTTGTCCTCCGGCGTGCTGTCCAGCACGGGAGTCAGAAGCCGAAACACAGCACTTTTGGCCCGATCGAAATCAGCATCCAGCAAGATGGCGCCAAACAGCGCCTCAACCGAGTCAGCAATGATGCTGTCCTTGATTGTCCTTCCGCTTTTGATTTCGCCAGCGCCCAGCTGCATGCACTGGTCCAAATTCAATTCACGGCCAATTCGTGCAAGACAATCTTGCTTGACCAAGTGAGAACGAATGCGGGACAAACGACCTTCATCGAGGTCGGGAAAACGCTCAATTAACAGCATGGAGACAGCGCAATTGAGCACGCTGTCGCCCAAAAACTCCAACCGTTCATAGTGAACCCCAGCATAACTGCGGTGTGTCAGGGCTTGCATGAACAGTGCTTGGTTCGAAAACACGTGCCCCAAGGCCTTCTGCAAGTCAATCAGCGTGGGCTTCACAGTGCGCGACGTGGATTGCTCCATCAACGGAAAAAACCAATCCGAGAGAAGTCGTTAAAATTCATCCACACCAGAAAAGCCTTGCCAACGATTTGCTTGTCCTGAACGAATCCCCAAATCCGGCTGTCGCTGGAATTATCCCGGTTGTCGCCCATCATGAAATACTGGCCCTGAGGTACGACGCAACGAAAGCCATTCACATCGTACTGACAGTTATCCCGGTTTGGAAAGTTTTGAGCACCCACTACGTACACAGGCGCTTCCTCATCATTCAAAATGCGGTGCTCCCGGCCGGCCAGGTTCTCCTTGAATTGCAGGGAATAACTGAAGGTGTTGGGATCGTAAAACTTGTCCATCGCGGTCTGTGCCTGGGGCACGCCATTGATGGTCAACTTTTTGTTTTTGTACTCCACCACATCACCACCAATGCCGACCACGCGCTTGATGTAATCCAGCGATGGATCCATGGGGTAGCGAAACACCACCACATCGCCGCGCTTTGGATCTGACAACGGCACAATCTTTTTGTCGACAATCGGCAAGCGAATGCCGTAGGTGAACTTGTTGACCAAAATTAGATCACCGATCAACAGCGTAGGGATCATCGAACCGGATGGAATCTTGAACGGCTCCACCACAAATGAACGGAGCAGAAACACAAACAGAATGACCGGGAAAAAGCTGGCACTGTACTCCAGCCAAATGGGCTGTTTCATGAATTGGTGGCGAAGTTTTCGCTCAGTGGCGGGGTCTAGCTGAGCCGATTGACTCGCCGACGCCAACGCTTGCTGCGCGGCAAACCGCCGTTTGGGTTTGAATACCAACAGGTCCAGCAGGTAAAAAAAGCCTGTAAAGAGGACCAGTACAAACAGGATGACCGAGAAATTCATTGTTATTTGTCTTCCACTTGAAGAATGGCCAGAAATGCTTCCTGGGGAATTTCGACGTTACCGACCTGCTTCATGCGTTTCTTGCCGGCCTTTTGCTTTTCCAACAATTTTTTCTTGCGGCTAATGTCGCCGCCGTAACACTTGGCCAGCACGTTTTTGCGCAGGGCCTTCACGGTCTCGCGGGCAATGATATTGGCACCAATCGCTGCTTGAATGGCCACATCGAACATTTGCCGAGAAATGATTTCTCGCATTTTTTGGGCCACTGCCCGTCCCCTGAATTGAGAATTGGCCCGGTGTACCATGATGGACAAAGCGTCTACTTTTTCGCCGTTGATCAGCATGTCCACCTTCACGATGTCGGCAGCTCGGTATTCCTTGAACGCGTAATCCATCGATGCGTAACCGCGCGATGTGGATTTGAGCTTGTCGAAAAAATCGAGCACGATTTCAGCCATGGGCATTTCAAAAGTGATTCGAACCTGTCGACCGTGATACACCATATTGGTTTGAACACCGCGACGCTGCTGACACAAAGTCATCACCGCACCAACGTATTCTTGTGGCATCAACAGGTTGACCGTGACGATCGGTTCGCGAATTTCCTGCAATTTGCTCAAGTCTGGCATTTTGGAGGGATTATCAACCCGCACCACCAAACCATCGCGTTGCACCACCTCATAGACCACCGTGGGCGCTGTGGTGATCAGGTCCATGTCGAATTCCCGCTCAAGGCGCTCTTGCACAATGTCCATGTGCAACATACCGAGGAAGCCACAGCGGAAACCAAACCCCAGCGCTTGCGACACCTCGGGTTCGTAGTTCAAGGCAGCATCGTTGAGTTTCAACTTGTCCAGGGCTTCGCGAAGCGCCTCATACTGGTTGGCTTCAACCGGGAACAAACCTGCAAACACTTGGGATTGGACTTCCTTGAAGCCCGGTAATGGAGCCGGTGCCGGCTGGGCAGCCAGGGTCACCGTGTCGCCCACTTTGGCGCTCGCCAGTTCCTTAATACCTGCATTGATGTAGCCGACTTCACCGGCTGACAGGCTGTCGCGCGCCACCGACTTGGGGGTAAACACACCCAAATCTTCCACCATGTGAGTGGAATTGGTGGCCATCAGTCGAATCTTGTCCTTGCGGTTCAATACACCGTTCACCACACGGACCAGCATCACCACGCCGACATAATTGTCAAACCAACTGTCGATGATCAAGGCCTGTAGCGGCGCTTCCCGCGACCCCCGGGCGGGAGGAATCTTGTTGACCACCAGCTCTAGAACATCCTCGATACCCATGCCTGTTTTGGCAGAGATGGGCACCGCATCTGCCGCATCAATACCGATCACATCTTCGATCTCGGTTTTGGCGGTTTCCGGATCTGCCTGCGGCAGGTCCATTTTGTTCAACACCGGCAGCACTTCCACGCCCAAGTCCAGTGCGGTGTAGCAATTGGCCACGGTTTGGGCTTCCACCCCCTGTGATGCATCCACCACCAGCAGCGCACCTTCGCAAGCCGACAACGAACGGCTGACTTCGTAGGAGAAGTCCACATGCCCTGGTGTATCAATCAGGTTCAGCAGGTAAGTGTTGCCATCCTTGGCTTTGTAAGTCAGGGCTGCGGTTTGCGCCTTGATGGTGATGCCGCGCTCACGCTCAATGTCCATGGAATCCAGCACCTGCTCATCCATTTCGCGGTCGCTTAAGCCGCCGCACCGTTGAATCAGGCGGTCGGCCAGCGTGGATTTGCCATGGTCAATGTGGGCAATGATCGAAAAATTGCGTATGTGCTGCATCTGCATCATTAAAAAGGGGGCAACGATGCCCCCAGGTAGATTCGGTAACTCTTTATTTTACCTGATCGGGCCCTGAATAACACGCAGTTTGCAGGGCCTGATCCGAGAAAGGCATGGTTTAGGGGGTGAGCACCACAAAGAAAGAATTTTCTCCCCGTCGCACCAGAATCGGGACAGCCTGCCCCTTCGCAACGCCCTTCACCACCTCGGCAAATTGCTTGGCCGAGCTGATGTCCTGACGCCCAACCTGAAGGATGACATCGCCCACGGCAATACCAGCGTCAGCAGCCACACCCTCCACGGCACGCACCACAACGCCGCCGCCAAAGCCCAAGGATTTCCGTTCAGCATCGGTGGCATCGCTCACTGCCATGCCGAAACGGTCTGCTTGCGCAGGCTCAGTTTTTTTCGGTGCCGACGCTTTGGCTGCCTTTTCGTTTTCAAATTCACCGACAGTGATCTGAACGGTTTTCTCTGCGCCTTTACGCCACAATGTCATGTTCACCCGGGAACCAGGCTTGGTCTCTCCCACAATGCGGGGTAAATCGGATGCCTTGTCCACCTTGCGACCATCAAATTTCAGAATAATGTCGCCGGCGATGACGCCAGCCTTGTCCGCTGGGCTGTCCTTCGTCACTGAACCCACCAGTGCGCCTTGCGCAGTGTTCAATCCCAGGGCTTTGGCAACGTCTTTGTCAACCTCGCCAATACCAACACCAATTCGTCCGCGGCTGACTTTGCCGGTTTCACGAAGCTGCTTGACCACTCGCATCGCTTCATCAATCGGAATGGCAAAAGAAATACCCATGAACCCACCGGTTCGGCTGTAAATTTGGCTGTTGATACCCACCACTTCGCCATCCAGATTGAGCAAAGGCCCACCCGAGTTGCCAGGGTTCACGGCCACGTCGGTTTGAATAAATGGCAGGTATTCTCCAGTGTCACGCCCCTTGGCGCTGATAATGCCAGCGGTCACCGAGTTGTCCAGACCAAACGGGGAACCGATGGCCACCACCCACTGCCCCACCTTGGCTTTGTTGACATCCCCAATTTTCAGGGCCGGAAACCCTTTGCCTTCAATTTTGACCAACGCCACATCGGTTCGCTGGTCCGAACCGATCACCTTGCCCTTGAACTCCCGTTTGTCAGGAAAGGTCACAAAAATGGATTCGGCGCCATCCACCACGTGGTGATTGGTCAAAATATAACCTTCTGAATCAATCACAAAGCCAGACCCAACCCCGGCGGGAACCTCACGCTCAGACTTGCCGCGAGGTGCTTGAGGCTGCTGGGGCTGTTGAGGCTGCATGGGTGGCATGAAGCGTTTGAAAAACTCGTAGAACGGATCGTTGGGATCCAGTCCCGGAAAGTTGGGCATTGCATTTTGCTGAACCTGGCTAACTTTCTGGGTGGTCCGAATGTTCACCACCGCGGGCCCCACCTTTTCAACCAGATCTGAAAAGTCCGGCAGATCTTTGGCGGCAGCATGGGCTGGTTGCATGCTGCCCACAGTCAAAATCAGGGCCAAAACTGCCAGTGCCTGTGCCCACCAGGCCTGCAGCGTGTGTTGTGTATTCGATCTCATGTTGACGTCCTTGTTATTGAGACTTCCATCGAACGGATTTTAGAAAAAGACCCAGTGTTTTCTCAGGAACCTCGCCCAGCACGGTAACCAGGTGTTGGCCCTGAACCTCTGACCTTGACATGACGGCGCCGTGGCTGATGGGAGCCTGCGGCATGGAATGCCCGTCATTGGCCTTTTGGATGAACACCGACACACTGGAGAGGCCGTCGGTGTAGAGTGTTTGATGGATCTGGGATTCCTTCCCACGGATGCGGCACAAGGTATCCGAGCGCTTGAAACCCACAAATATGTCGGGCAGGCTGTAGCTGAGTTCGCCATCTTTCAAGACTTTAATTTCTGTTGAGGTGACCTTCCAGCCAGGGCCTGCCTGCGGCATTTCGGGCTTTATAACCTGATCCGCGTCGAAGTTGATTTCGGTAAATCCAACATGTTCGAGTACTTCTCCCTTGGAGGAAAACAGCTCGGAACGCAGCAGAAGATTGCGCTGCCGATCCAAATAAAACCGATAGCCATAACGCAGGTCATCTTTGGGTGTGAGTTGAATCACCCGGGTGGAGCGACCAGCAACCCGTTTGGCTGCTGCTTCCCGGATGTCATACAGTTTGACCAGCATGGAAGTGCCATCCGGATTGGACAACAAGCGCGGGAAGGCGACCGATGTTTGCCGTTTTTCAGACAAGACCAGCTTCTTATCCGGCAATATGCACTGGATGTCTTCATTGTGCCGAACCCACTTGGCCGAGGGACCGTCCAAGCGCTCCAACACCTCAAATTCGCCCGACTGCCCGCTTTGATGCAGCAGTTTGCTGGCCTGCGTAAACTCACCAGACTGCGTGAGTAACAAGCCAGAGTATGTCAATGCCCTGGCCTGTTCATGGCTGTTATCCAACAAGGCCCACAGTTCTCTGGCGTTATTGTCTGCACGGCTGGGAAACGGCCATAGCCCGCCCAACCCAACCACCAACAAGAGGAAGACCGATAAATACCGCCGATGGTGCATGGTCAACAACCAACTCATCGGCCAGCAGACACGTAGTTGAAACGAACCGAGGATGAGTCCATCCATGCATCATCACTGGGTTGCCAAACGTTCATCCAATCAAGCCCGTCTGGCGTCCCCACATTGACCTGACTAACCGTGTTGAGCTGCGGGCGTTCCGCTTCAACCCGGGCGATGGGAGAAACACCGGAGAGGCCGCTCCGAAGACTATTTTGCTGATGCGCCATGAAATATTCCTGCCACAGCGCAAGATCCTGATCGGAGACGGTTTGAACGGGCGTTGTTCTCACCATCTGCACACTTCGCTCCAAGGGTGGAACCGCCTGATACATGGCAAATGAGAACACCGCCACCGCTGCCGCACTGGCGACCATTCGACGGGTTGAGCTGGTGCGTGACAAACGCTGGACCATGCGCTGCGACCAATGTGCAGCCAAGGCCGGAGCCAGCACGGTCGCTTCCTTGGACAACTCGACTTCAAACCGCTTTAAAAACGAGGGGGAGTGGTGGGCCACCAACTCGGAGGAACGCATCACATCCCCCACTGTATTGAGAAGGTGCCACGTCTGCAGCGCGTCATCATCAAGGTTGCGGATCACCGCATCCAGGTCCTGGTCATCCAGCTCCCCGTCTAAGAGTGCCGATAGTTGTTCAGTGTGCACCATGTTACATTCGTCCAGTTACCAACGCTTGCCACCCGTGGGTTCCAGCAGCGGCTTGATTCTTGCCGCCACCGCTTCCCGCGCCCTAAAAATGCGCGATCTCACAGTCCCAATCGGGCAATCCATGGCCTGCGCAATTTCTTCGTAACTCAAGCCATCAATTTCACGCATTACGATGGCTGCCCGAAGTTCTTCCGGCAATGCAGCCATGGCTTCATTGACCGCCTCGCCGATTTGTTTGGTCTGGTACAGCGACTCAGGCGTGTCAATGTTACTAAGAGCAGCATTGTCCTCAAAAGTTTCACTGTCTTCATCACCCACCTCTTTCAAGGTGGTTGGGCGTTTACCCTGGTTCACCAACAAATTTTTGGCTGTGTTGATGGCAATTCGATAGATCCATGTGTAGAAGGCGCTTTCACCGCGGAAATTGCCGATGGCCCGATAGGCCTTGATGAAGGTTTCCTGAACGATCTCTTCAATGTCTTCTGGATTTCTGACCATTCGCGTCAAGAGGCGGCCAACCCGCCGATGGTATTTGGACACCAGCAGGTTGAACGCCTTCTGATCGCCAGCCTGAACCCGCTGAACGATGAGATAGTCCTCGTCGCGTTCAGTGGACATGGCTGGGCCCTTGATACACCTGAGACCGGGATGTAGAACGACGATGGTTTAACCAACGCTTGCAAACGGCCATGTCTTCGGCCGCTCCAAGCAGCAGCACGGTGAGTGCGCGAACACGTCGGGAAGGTCTTCCCGATCGGTCAAAAAAGCCCTCCAGCCTCAGGAAAGCGAATCGCCCGACATGCCACGCCTGCTGAACATCGATCAACACCAGTTGGGCTGACTCCGGGGAGCGCAAATAGGCGATCGGTTGATCGGTCGAGCGCACTGCACCGTCCAAAGTAGGCTCGTTGAATGACGTTAAGATGACGTACCAGGGTCGCCATGCATCCCGGAGCGACCACTGGTGAACAGTGAGCTCCGTTTGCATAACCGGATTCCCGGGACAGATCGATTGCAACTCAACCCCGCTTCAAACCCTGGCGATCGCCAAGGTCCCGTTGGTACCGCCAAATCCAAAGGAGTTGGACAATGCCAATTGGATGTTTAAATCCCGGGCGGTGTTTGCACAGTAATCGAGGTCACAACCTTCACCGGCTTCGTGCAAATTGATGGTGGGTGGGGACACCTGGTGATGCACTGCCAATGTGGTGAACACGGCTTCAATTCCCCCTGCAGCACCCAACAAATGGCCAGTCATGCTTTTGGTGGAGTTCACCACGGTTTTGTAGGCATGGTCACCCAGCGCTCGCTTGACGGCCATGGTTTCTGCCACATCACCCAGGGGAGTTGAGGTGCCATGGGCATTCAGATAATGCACATCGCTGGCGTTCATGCGTGCGTTGCGCAATGCCGCTGCCATGCAACGAGCTGCGCCATCACCGTCTGCACAGGGTGCAGTCATGTGACTGGCGTCCGCACTCATGCCGTACCCCACCACCTCGCCATATATTCGGGCTCCGCGGCGTTTGGCATGTTCATATTCTTCAAGAACAAGCACTCCGGCACCTTCGCCCAGAACAAAACCATCACGGTCCTTGTCCCATGGCCGACTGGCTGCCGCAGGGTCGTCATTGCGGGTCGACAAAGCACGCATCGCCGCGAAACCGCCGATGCCCAAAGGCGACACGGTGGACTCTGCGCCACCCGCAACCATGACGTCTGCATCGCCATACTCGATCATTCGAGCGGCTTCACCAATCGAATGCGTTCCGGTTGTACACGCAGTTACCATGGCAATGTTGGGGCCCTTCAAGCCATGCATGATGGACATGTGCCCTGAAATCATGTTGATGATACTGCCCGGCACAAAGAATGGAGAAATTCGTCTGTAGCCCTTGTTGATCAGGTCTGAATGGGTCTCTTCAATCATCGGAAGCCCGCCAATGCCGGAGCCGATGCTGACGCCGATCCGCTCAGCGTTTTGCTCGTTGACCTCCAGGCCCGAATCCTTGAAGGCCTGGATGGCGGCTGCAAGACCGTAATGGATGAATGTATCCATGCGGGCTGCTTCTTTGCCAGGAATGTACTGGGCAACGTCAAAACCTTTCACTTCGCCGGCGATTTTGACACCGAGTGATTCGGTGTCAAATTTGGTGATGGTCGAAATGCCCGAGCGACCTTCAGTCAGGTTGGTCCATGCTTCGGTCACCGAATTGCCAACGGGGCTCACAATGCCCAATCCAGTCACAACAACACGTCTGCGGCTCACAAGCCCTCCCGCGAATCAAACGGTTTCAATGCAGCAGCCCGGCCCATCAGATGGACCGGGACTGCTTGCACAACCAAAGCACTGTTAGGCCTTGGAGTTGCCCTTGACGTAATCAATGGCTTGCTGAACGGTGGTGATTTTCTCAGCTTCTTCGTCGGGGATTTCTGTCTCGAACTCTTCTTCGAGCGCCATCACCAGTTCCACTGTGTCCAAGGAATCAGCGCCCAGATCATCTACAAAAGAAGATTCGTTTTTGATTTCCTCTTCTTTAACGCCGAGCTGTTCGGCCACAATCTTCTTAACGCGCTGTTCAATGTTTTCCATTACGGAGCCTCCGTGGGTTTAAATAAAAATCGAAAAAGTCTAGCAAAGCAATGTGACAGATCATAGTCGATTGCCGTGCCTTTAGCCCATCCACATGCCACCATTGACATGCAAAGTGGTGCCAGTTACATATCCCGCTTGATCACTGGCCAGGTAGACCACTGCCGCAGCAATGTCCTGAACCTGCCCAAGTCGTCCCAACGGAATTTGTTGCTTCAACTGATCCACCTGTGTCTCGGACAGGGCATCAGTCATGTCAGTCTGTATAAAGCCAGGCGCCACACAGTTTACCGTGATATTGCGGCTGCCCAACTCGCGGGCCAGCGCTTTTGTCATTCCGGTTACACCGGCCTTGGCTGCTGCATAATTGGCCTGGCCTGGGTTTCCGGCGGTACCCACTACGGAAGTGATGTTGATGATACGCCCGGTCCGTTGCTTCATCATGGGCCTCATCGCCAGCTTGGCCAGCTTGAAGTTCGACGACAAATTGGTCGCAATCACAGCGTCCCAATCGTCATCCTTCATGCGCATGGCCAACTGGTCGCGCGTGATGCCTGCATTGTTCACCAGGATCGACAAGGATCCGAATTCGTTGGCGATGCGCTCAAACAAAGGCTCAAATCCGGCTGTTTCGGTGACGTTCAACACGGCGCCAAAACCTTGAATGCCCGTTTCTTTAAATGCGGCCGATATGCCCTCGGCCCCAGCGTCAGAGGTGGCTGTGCCAACCACCATGGCACCCGCTTTGCCCAAAGCCATGGCAATTTCACGCCCGATACCACGACTGGCACCAGTCACCAATGCCACCTTTCCTGTCAAATCAAACCAATTCATTGAATGAATGCTCCAGTTGAAGGATCCTGTTGAATGAGCGTCAAACCGCAGCCAGGGCACTTGTCAGACTGTCGGGGTCGTTCACATTGACAACCGGCACCTCGGAGATGCGCTTGACCAACCCCGCCAACACCTTGCCTGGCCCACATTCTACAAACATAGTTGCCCCAGCCTTCTCCATGGCGACGATGGTTTCAACCCATCGCACGGGACCGTACGCCTGTCGCACCAATGCATCAACAATGCGTGAAGGCGCTGTTTCAACCGCCACGTCGATGTTGTTGTATAGCGGCACCCGCGGTGTTTGGAGATCCAGTGTTGACAAATGCGCCTCAAGCGCGATGGATGCGGGCTTCATCAAGGAAGAGTGGAATGGGGCTGAAACTGGCAGCTCAAGCGCGCGCTTTGCGCCCAGGGCCTTTGCTGCCTCACAGGCAGCCTTGACGCCGGCAGCGCTACCGGCGATCACCACTTGATTGGGGGCGTTGAAATTCACAGCTTCGGCAATTTCACCTTGGACGCTGCCCGCCTTGCAGGCTTGATGAACCTGTTCATCGCTCAAGCCCAAGATGGCTGCCATACCGCCCTGCCCCACCGGTACTGCATCCTGCATGGCTTTCGCCCGGACGCGAACCGTTCTCAAACCGTCTTCCAGGCTCATGACCCCAGCCACGACCAGCGCCGCATATTCACCCAGTGAATGCCCGGCAACCATGCTGGGCGTAGGCCCACCCGCAGCCTTCCACGCCTCAAACGCCAATACATCGGCGAGCAACATGGCGGGTTGTGTGTTGACGGTCAAATTCAAAGCTTCGGCGGGCCCCTCAGTCACCAAGGCGTCGATATTCTGGCCCAACGCGGCATTGGCACGTTCAAGGAGATTCCGACTCAGGGCTTCAGTGACAGGACTGGCCTTGAAGCCATTGAGCATTCCCACACTCTGTGAACCCTGGCCGGGAAACAAGAAGGCAATTTTGCTTGTCATGCTTTTGAGGAAATCATCTAATTTTTAATTTGGCGCTATTCTACATGCGAACGAGCACACTGCCCCAGGTAAAACCACCACCCACGCCTTGCAACAACACATTGTGCCCCTTTTTTATCAGGCCGCTGGACACTGCGAGGTCAAGCGCCAGGGGCACCGAGGCTGCCGATGTATTGCCGTGCTGCCCCACTGTCACCACCACACGAGACTCGGGCAACTTCAGTTTTCGAGCAACTGCGTGCAATATGCGGACATTCGCTTGGTGGGGAACCAGGAAATCCAGTTGATCCAGTTGGAAATCGACTGATTCAAACAAACTGATGGCGCTGCTGCCCAGTACCGAAACGGCTTGTTTGAACACAGCCTGCCCGTCCATGCGCAAAAAAGGGTCTCCCACAATGCGACCATTTTCAATGCGACCATCCGCATTCAGAATACACCCCAGGGTGCCGTCAGCCTTCAATTCGCAACCCAGTACGCCGGGCTCTTCTGAGACCTGAAGGAATGCCGCACCCGCCCCATCGCCGAACAAGACGCACGTCGTACGGTCCATCCAGTCCATCAAGCGACTAAACACTTCGGAGCCAATCACCAAAGCATTGCGTACCTGCCCCGAGCGAATCATCGAGTCGGCCACGGTGAGTGCGTAGACAAACCCGCTGCACACGGCTTGAATGTCAAAAGCCATGGCCCGCTGAGCACCCAATGCGGCTTGAACACCGCAAGCGGTCGATGGAAAAATTTGGTCAGGGGTGGATGTGGCAAGGATAATCAGATCGACAGACTGGGCATCCACACCCGCTTTGGCCAGGGCCTGCTTCGCAGCAGCCGTGGCCATCGAGGTGTTGGTTTCATCTCCTTCTGCGAAATGTCGCTGAAGAATGCCCGTTCGTGTCTGAATCCATTCGGCGCTGGTTTCAACGCCTTTGGCTGCCAGAAAATCAGTGAGTTCCTGATTGCTGACGGCCCGCCTTGGCAGGTAGGAACCGGTGCCAAGTATTGCGCTGTGCTGAGGCATTCAATCTCTTATTCTGGTTTGGCCTCGGTTTCAGCAAGGGCTTCCACGGGTGTATCGGCTGCAACAGCCGGTACATAGTGGGCCATGGTGACGCGGATACTTTCCAGCAAATTGGAATTTGCTGCATCGTAAGCGCGTTTGATGGCGTGGAAAAATGCGTAAGCATCTGCTGAGCCGTGGCTCTTGATCACAATCCCTTTCAACCCAAGCAGCGCTGCTCCATTGTATCGGCGGTGGTCCATCCGTTTTTTGAAGCGAAGCAGGACTGGCGCGGCCACAACCGCAGCAATCTTGGGCCAGAGGCCTTTCTTGAACTCTGTCTTGATTACATCGCCCAGCATGCGTGCCAGACCTTCTGAGGTTTTGAGGGCCACGTTGCCCACAAATCCATCGCACACCACGACGTCGGTGGTGCCTTCGTATATGTTGTTGCCTTCCACGTTGCCGTAGAAATTCAATTCACTGGCGCGCAACAGCTCCGCTGCTTTTTTAACAACATCATTGCCTTTGATGACTTCCTCGCCAATGTTCAGCAAGCCCACTGTGGGACGATCGATGCCTTCCGTGCCTTTAACGAAAGCCGAGCCCATGACGGCGAACTGAAACAGGTGCTCTGGCGAGCAGTCCACATTGGCACCCAAATCCAGCATCAATGTACCTTTGCCCTTTTGGTTGGGCAATGCCGATGCGATGGCTGGCCGGTCGATGCTGTCGAGTGTTTTGAGAACAAAGCGGGAAATGGCCATGAGCGCGCCGGTGTTACCGGCACTCACGAAGGCGGCTGCCAGCTCGTCTTTCACGAGGTTGGCGCACACGCGAATGGATGAGTCTTTTTTGTTACGCAGCGCTTGCGCTGGCGGCTCATCCATTTCAACCACTTCACTGGCATGGCGAATGGTGATGCGGGGGTGTTCCAATGCCTTCTTCTTGAGAAGAGCACCTTCCACCTCCGCCTGCCGGCCCACCAAAATCAACTCCACGTCGTCGTACTGCTTCAAAAAACGCAAGCAGGCGGGAATGGTCGTCGTTAGACCGTGGTCACCACCCATGCAATCAATCGCAATGCGAACCATCTGTGAGAGCCCTATTCTGTTTCGGCAACAAACTGCAGTTGCCCTGTTGTTGTCGTTGGCTGGCCAGTGTACTGCGCAATAAAACCGATTTATTCGTCGGCTTTGGTCTTCACAACCTTTTTACCACGATACATGCCATTTGGGCTGATGTGGTGACGCAGGTGGGTTTCACCGGACGCTGAATCAGCAGACAACGTTGGCGCTGTCAGGTTTTGGTGAGAGCGGTGCATGCCGCGCTTGGACGGTGATTTCTTGTTCTGTTGAACGGCCATGTTAAAACTCCAGTATCAAAGGGTTATTTCTTGCTGCCCTTGAGCAGGTCACTCAAGTTCGCAAAGGGACGCTGAACCTCGCGCTCCTGCTCCACGGCAGTGTCATCCCGTGAAGCGCGCTGCTTGTAACTGCTTAATTCGGGCGAGGTGTTACCCTCGCAGGTGTCGTGCCGGGAAAACATCGGGCACGCCAGCAAAATCTCGTCTTCTAGCCAATCCCGCAAGTTTACATCACCCACGCAGGCAATCACGTCTGTGATTTCATCCAGTGACTCGTCATCGTAGGCATCGGCCTCGGATTCAGAAGTTTTCAGGATCAAGTTGCGTTCAAATGTGAGCCTTTGCTCAACAGCCTGTTCACACACCGTGCAGGAAAACCAGCCACTGAACGCGCCTGTCAGCGTGACAACGCACTCCGAGCGGCTGTTGACATGGCCACGAACCGTCCAAGAATGCACAACGCAGCGCAGAAGATGATCGTCTCCAGCCAGGCGAGGAAATTCTAGGGTGATGTCCTTGCTTTCAACATGTCCACCCGTTTTGCAGAAGGACCATACGTCCATTGCGAGCAGATCTTTTTGGTTGGCTTTGGGCCGCATGCAGAGCAGAAAAGCAAGAAAACGCGCGATAATACCCCGAAAGAATGCGCCTGTCAAAGAAAAGCCGATCTGGTCAAACCCTCAACCAAGGCCTCTTGACGACCCAAAACTCCCACCCCATCGACGAATCGCCATGACCCCTGACCTTATTTTGGCCTCTGGATCAACATACCGGCATGAACTGCTGACCCGCTTGCGGTATCCGTTCCGGGTACAGAGCCCAGACATTGATGAGTCGGTGCAACGGGGTGAGACTCCGTTGGATACTTGCATGCGTCTGGCTCGGGAAAAAGCGCAAGCGGTGGCAAGGCTTAACCCAGACAGTATTGTAATTGGTTCAGACCAAGTGGCCGATGTGAACGGCGTTGCCATTAGCAAGCCAGGCAACCATGAAAACGCTCAAAAACAGCTGGCTGCCATGAGTGGTCAGCGCGTGGTTTTTCACAGTGCGGTTTGCGTAACGCGCCACAGTACCGCGCAGTGCGAGGTGTTTGTGGTACCCACCACCGTGGAATTTCGAGAGTTGAACGCAGCCGAAATTGAGCGCTATTTGTTGGCCGAAACCCCCTATGACTGTGCCGGGTCCGCCAAAAGCGAGGGCTTGGGCATTGCGTTGCTCAAACGAATCGAGTCCACAGACCCGACTTCGATCATCGGCCTTCCCCTCATCCAACTGGCCGCCACACTTCGACAATTTGACCTCACATTGCCGTGACATGCTGATTCTCGTTCCCAGCCCGCTCAGCCAAAAAACCCCCACACTGCCACTGCTGCAGGCTGACCTGCCCTTGGTTCGGCGCATTTCCACTTGGGTGGTTGAAAATGCGAAGCCTGCACGGGCGGCGCTGGCGTTGATGGGCATGGACAGACCCATTCGCGAACTCAACCTGATTGAATTGGCCACGCTGGATGAAGGCACGCGCACAAGCCTTCTAAGACAGGCAACTGCTGAAGCCCCGATTGGCTTGATGAGCGATGCGGGTTGCCCGGCCATCGCTGACCCCGGTGCTGATTTGGTGCGGTTGGCACATGATCTGCAATGCCCGGTGCACCCATTGGTTGGGCCCAGCGCCATCTTGATGACCCTCATGGGCAGCGGGCTAAATGGACAATGCTTCACATTCCATGGTTATCCGCCGGTAGACCCCAATGCCCGAGATGCCTGGCTTGCCGCCACAGAGAAAACATCCAAGATACAGACCTGCACGCAACTGGCCATTGAAACACCGTTTAGAAACGAACGCCTGATTGAGGCACTGCTCAAAATACTTAGCCCTTCAACCCGTTTATGTGTGGCGTGGGACTTGACCGGTGCCGAGATGCGCATGCAGACCAAACGGGTTGCGGACTGGAGAAAGCAAGCACCTTCTCCAGGAAAATTTCCGTGCATGTTCGCTTGGCTGGCCGACTAGACCCTAGCGAAAGCTGAGCCAAGAGCCAGACGCTGCCTGTGGGAGCACATTGCGAAGGGCTGCACCAAATTCAACGCCGACCCGTTTCGCGAAGCGCTCGGCGATGGACTCCTGCTCGGTGTAATCCAAGATGTCCTCTGCTTTCAGTTCGTCGCGCGCCACGCTGTCCAATGAACCCAATTGATCCGCCAAGCCCAGCTGGATTGCGCTGGCCCCTGTCCAAATCAGACCAGAGAACAGCTCTGGGTTGGGCTTCAAGCGGTCGCCCCGTCCATCTTTAACGGCTTTGATGAACTGGTCATGGATTTCAGAAGCCATTTGTTTGGCAAATTCAGTCTGGTAAGCATTTGGCTCACTGAATGGGTCCAGAAATGCTTTGTTTTCACCGGCGGTAATCAGACGACGCTCAACACCCAGCTTTTTCATGGTTTCAGTAAACCCAAAGCCATTCATGATGACGCCGATTGAACCCACTAAGCTGGCTTTGTCCACATAGATTTTGTCCGCCGCTGCGGCCACATAATAGCCACCCGAGGCACACATTTCTTCTACTACTGCATACAGGGGCTTGCTGGGATACTTTGCGCGCAGACGCTTGATTTCGTCATAAATAAGGCCTGCCTGAACTGGGCTTCCTCCCGGGCTGTTGATCCGAAGCACCACACCCACGGAATCGGCATTCTCAAACGCTGCACGCAGGCTGGAGTTGATGCGGTCTGCACTGGCCAGCGTGTCACTGGCGATGACGCCATTGAGTTCCACCAACGCGGTGTGCTTGGTCACTTCAAGACTTTTGGGGGCTGTTAGCCCCAGGAAGGTGGCGATCAGCACACCCACATAGACCAGACCGATCAACTTGAAAAAAATACCCCAACGTCGTTTGCGCCGCTGTTCAAGCAAGGATTCCGAAGCCAGCTTCTCGAGCAGCTTTCGCTCCCATCCGGGCGTATTGTTGTCACTCATGGTCAATCCTCAATGCCTTCTGGCGGTACTGTGATGGTGTTGGAAGGTTGCCAGAATACCTCACCACCGTGTTCGGTGACATCCAGACTGACCAGTGGGCTGCCAGAACAGGGGCCGCCCAGGCAATTCCCATCCGTGGCATCGTAACTGGCTCCATGGGTGGCGCACACAATGATTCGACCCGAGTCATCCAAGAACTCCCCATAGTTCCAGTCCATCTCAACTGCGACATGGCTGCATCGGTTCAGGAAGCTGCGGACCTCATTGTCCACCCGGACGACGAATGCACTGGTTTCTTCGCCGTTGTAGAGCACCTTGAACCGGTAGCCGATACCACCTTCCTGAATGTCTGCGGAAGAACACACGCGAATGTTAGTCATACGGACCTGGCTTGCTGGATATGGTCGATCAACCAAGGGGACATCTCGTTGATGGACAGAAATGATTTGTAATGCGGCACTTGATTCAACAGGTGTGGGGGATGAGCGCCGGTTTGAACCGACACGGCTTTAACACCCGCTGCCTGCGCCATGTTCAAATCATGCGTGGTATCGCCCACCATCAACGCGTGCTCAGGTTCCAGATCGAATTCCGCCAGCAATTCAAACAGCATCTGCGGGTGGGGTTTGCTGTGGCATTCGTCTGCACATCGGGAACTCATGAAGTACGGAGCGGTGTTGGAATGGGCCATGGCCCGGTTCAAGCCTTGACGGCTCTTCCCGGTGGCAACCGTGCAGATTACCCCCAAATCGTTGAGCGCTTTCAATAAAGGGACAACACCCGAAAACAACTCAAGCTCATGGTCGTTGCTCAAATAGTGCTGACGGTAACTGTCCACCAACTTGGCAACCTGTTGTTCGCTCGCACCCGGTGCAGCATGACGCAGCGCGTCTGTCAGCCCCAGGCCAATGACATAGGAGGCAATTTCGGCACCAGGATCGGGAAGACCCGCCTCGGTGCAGGCATGGCGAATTGCCCGCGTGATTGCACCAGTGGAATCGAGTATGGTTCCATCCCAGTCGAAGACGACCATCTTGAAAGTCATGATTTCGGAATTGCCTGCAAAGAGTGGAGAAAGCGCTCGAGCTCGGGGGCCAGTGGCGCCTCCAGTACTATAGGTTCATTTGTAGCGGGGTGGATCAGCCCAAGCCGCGCGGCGTGCAAAAACATCCGCTTCAACCCCAATTTGGCCACAATTTTGTTCAATTCAAAATCACCATACCGATCATCCCCAACAATTGGAAAGCCGCTGGCACTGGTGTGCACCCGAATTTGGTGGGTTCGCCCTGTCAAAATGTTGGCCTGTATTAAAGTAAAATCACCAGAACTGGATCTAAATCTTTGAATAATCTTGAATTTAGTAAGCGCATGGTCCCCCTCTGCACTGACGAACACGCGGGCCTCTTTCTCCGACGCCTGTGTTTTTAACAATGGCAAATCCACCTGATGCAAATTGGAAGGCCAGGCGCCTTTTACCAAAGCAAGATAGAATTTTTTCCAAGAACGCTGTCGAAGTTGTTCTTGTAAGCGCCTGAGCATACTTCGTTTTTTTGAAACAACCAACACACCAGAGGTTTCTCGATCAATTCGATGCACCAGCTCAAGATCAACATGCGTGTTGGCCCGAAGCGCCCTTAAACATTCAATAAGCCCGTGTGACTGACCAGAGCCACCGTGAACGGCCAACCCAGATGGTTTGTTCACCACCAACAGTCCATCATCTTCAAACAGCACCGGTATGGATTGCCCCGCCTGAGAGGCCTGTCTTTTATTGAATTCTTCTTCGGAAGTATTCTTTTCAACCTTCTGATTATTCGAGGTTTCAATAGGTGGTATCCGCACCTCATCGCCCGCGTATACCCTGGTTTTGGCTTCTGCCCTTTTTTTATTGATCCGCACTTCTCCAGAACGAATAATTCTGAAAATATGGGTTTTTGGAACGCCTTTGCACACGGCCGCCAGGAAATTATCCAGTCGCTGGTCGTGGTGGCGCTCATCGATTTTGATCAACACAGCGCGGTCAGGATTGGGCTTTTCAGGTGAGTTCACTTCTTTTTATGTACCAAGTGCTTGCATTCAGCATATAATCCGGATTATCGCTTGGGCTACTCGGGTTTTGAACACCGACCTTGACCTTTGGGCGATTTAAATGAAACGGGTGAGTCGCCAACCCTGGAGGGCGACACGACGATTGAGCAAGTGGCGTGTGGCCATTGGGCCCGCCAAAACCGAAAGCAGAATTTAACGCACCAGCGCAAGCCTATTCACAGTGCTGGGCTACAACAGAAATGACGCAAACTCGCCTGAACCAGGTGTAAATGAACCAACTTTTTATTACAAATCAATAGTTTGGTAAAAAGCCCTCTTCCTTGTCGGTGGAGGGCTTGTCGCGCATGTCCTGTTAAAACGCGTCTGTAATTTCCGCTTTCCACGCTTGCTTCGTTGTCACTTACTGCACCACGGTGCATAGGGAGTGTGCATGAAGCGCATGTTATTTAACGCGACTCACGCTGAGGAGTTGCGTGTCGCGATTGTAGACGGTCAAAAACTGATCGATATCGACATCGAAACCGCCGGCAAGGAACAACGAAAAAGCAACATTTACAAAGGTGTTGTTACTCGGGTTGAACCCAGTCTGGAAGCCTGTTTTGTCAATTACGGCGAAGACCGTCACGGTTTTCTGCCTTTCAAGGAAATCTCACGGCAATACTTCAAGGAAGGCGTGGATGCTGGAAAGGCCCGCATCCAAGACGTGATCAAGGAAGGCCAGGAGCTGTTTGTTCAAGTTGAGAAGGAAGAACGTGGCAACAAGGGTGCGGCCCTGACCACGTTTATCTCTCTGGCAGGCCGTTACCTGGTGTTGATGCCGAACAATCCACGCGGGGGCGGCGTCTCACGACGCATCGAAGGTGAAGAGCGCCAGGAATTGCGTGAAGCCCTGGACCGATTGGAATATCCCAAGGGGATGAGCATCATTGCCCGCACCGCTGGCATTGGACGGTCGGTTGAGGAATTGCAGTGGGACTTAAACTATCTGTTACAACTGTGGACAGCCATTGACAGCGCCGGCAAATCCGCCAGTGGCGCTTTCTTGATTTATCAGGAAAGCAGTCTGGTGATTCGCGCCATTCGCGATTACTTCAGCCCTGACATTGGCGAAGTGCTCATCGACACCGATGAGATTTACGAACAAGCCAAGCAGTTCATGCAGCATGTCATGCCGGACATGATGAACCTGGTGAAACGCTACCGCGACGACATTCCGTTGTTTTCCCGGTTCCAGATCGAACACCAGATTGAAACGGCCTACAGCCGCATGGTTCCCCTGCCCTCTGGTGGCGCCATCGTGATCGACCACACTGAAGCATTGGTGTCGATTGACGTGAACTCGGCCCGCGCAACCCGGGGCTCAGACATTGAAGACACCGCTTTCCGCACCAACCTGGAAGCTGCTGAAGAAGCAGCCCGGCAGTTGCGCCTGCGTGACCTGGGTGGTCTGATCGTGATCGACTTTATCGACATGGAAAAGGCTAGCAACCAGAAAGAAGTGGAGCAAAAGGTCAAGGACAGCCTGCATTTTGATCGCGCTCGCGTACAGATGGGCAAAATCAGTCGGTTTGGCTTGATGGAACTGTCTCGTCAGCGCATTCGCCCTGCCCTAAACGAAGGCTCGCACACCACCTGCCCTCGCTGTAACGGCACTGGCGTGATTCGTGATACCGAAAGCACCGCCCTGCATGTGCTGCGCATCATTCAGGAAGAAGCCATGAAGGAAGGCACGGCCAGCGTACACACCCAGGTGCCCGTGGATGTTGCAACCTTTCTGCTCAATGAAAAGCGTTCGGAAATTTACAAACTGGAAGCTCGCCTGAAGGTGAACATTCTGTTGATTCCGAATAAACACCTCGAAACACCGCACTATGAAGTGACGCGATTGCGCCACGATGACGAGCGTTTGGATGATCCGCGCAACAGTTTTGAGCTGGCTGCCGCCAAGCCAGAGCAAAGTTACTACGACAAAAAAGTGGAAGGCGAGGCGGTTAAACGTCAGGAAGCCGTGATCAAAGGCGTCATCCCGACACAACCAGCACCAGTTCACACCGAGCGCAAGCCGAAAACAGAACTGGCATTGGCCACTGCACCAACCGCCGCACCGGGCTTGCTTCAACGCATCATCGCTTGGTTCAAGCGCCCAGGTACTGTAGAAGTACCGGCTGTGGTGATTGAACAAGCAGCCACGGAAAAGCCCAAAGGCCGCGGCGGCGATCGCCGCCAAGGGCGCGATGGCGACCGCAACCGGAGCCAGGGCGGACGCGGCGGTGATCGTCATCGCCGTGGCGGACGGGATGGCGATCAATCGCGAGCAGCACGGGCAGATGGGCAGACTTCGGTCGCCAGCGAAACAGGTGATGCCCAAAACACAACCGATACAACCGCACGCCAAGGCAACCGCGGCGGACGACAACGCCACAGGGATGAACGGCCAGTCGATACTCGCCTGGAAGCGACACAACAACCCGCATTGGCAGAACGTGTACCGGTGACAAATGTCACGTCGGATGATGATGGCGAAAACACGGATCGTCAGGGTGGGCGTCGCCGCCGTCGTCGTGGACGGGGTGGTCGCGGCGCAGGAGAAAGCGAAGGATCCAATTCAAGCGCTACCACTGAGATGATCAACGGTGAATCTGCAACCGCTGCAAGCACTGCGTCTGCTGACATGTTGGATGGCCATGCCGACCAAGCCGTGAGCGAGGAAGAATTGGCCAACAAAATTGTGCAGACCATGACCTATGGTGAACAAGCCACGGATGACGTTGCAGGACAGGACGGACAACGCCGTCGCCGACGTCGCCGCCGGGGTGGTCGACAAGGAGACGGCCTGGTCGAGGACGCTGAGGAAAGCAGTAACGACAACGAGCAGCCTGAACTCGAATTGACTGCGAATGGTGTGGTTGATTCATCTGAAAGCACCGCTGAGCTTGCCAACGAACCCGTTGTTGAGACTGTTGCAAACGCTGCCACCGAGGCCGGCGCAACGACATCGACGGTTGTACCCGAGGTGATTGCCACTGCTGAAACGCCTGTGGTCACGACGCAACCAGCTGAAAAAGCGATTCCTCAGCCATCAACGCCAGTGAATATGCTGTTCACGCGTGAAGCACTCAATTCACTCGTAGAAACGGCTGGCATGCTTTGGGTTGAAACAGATCGTGAAAAGTGGACGGTGGTTCAAGCCGAATTGGCCAACACTCCAGCGCCCGTGCGTGTTCCCCGCGTGCGAAAGCCTGCGGCGGTCATGCACCACGGAGAACTGATCCTGGTGGAAACCAAACCCGAGTACCGTCAAGGTTAATCCGGGACACGACAAACGGCCGTGGTCGATTCCATCGCCCTGGTCAGGCCAGAAACCCTGCCCTTCATCGTTCGGTGATTGGCAGGGTTTTTTTATGCCTCATCCAATCGTGGACATAACCCATAAAAAAACCCTCCACAAGGGAGGGTTTAAGGAAACGCCCTGAGGTCTGATCGGTGCGAAGGATCAGTCCATCAAGACAAAACTCAATTTGAGCTCAGCGCTTGGGCGCCCAGTGCTGCTGCACCCTCTTTCGAACGAACGGCTGATACGCGTCCGGCCTTGATGTCGTCGTACCAGGCGTCGTGATGTGCTTTTGCCCACGCTTCATCCACATATCCGTCACGCATTGCTTCCAGGGCACCTTCCATGCCGATAGAACCGATATAGATATGGCCCATGGACATGACGATGAATAGCAACGCGGCACTTGCATGGAGCACATGGCTTTGTTGCATCAGCAGGCGAGTTTGGTCGAAGTTTGGAAAGTCCATGATGAGACCTGTCGCTGAAACCAACACACCCAACACGGTTACACCGCCCCAAAACCAGATCTTTTCACCCATGTTGAAGCGTCCGGCAGGTGCATGGCCCAGCAGACCGCCTCCCTTCTTCAGCCACTCCATGTCGTACTTTTCGGGCAAGTTGTCCCGAACGTACATGATGAAAAACACCACAATGCTGACCGCGAACAAAGGCCCCACAAAGTTGTGGATGACGATGGACAGTTTGGCCAGCCATGAGTTGAGCGTGAGGCCCAACACCGGGGCTAACACATATTTCCCGAACGCCATGAGCAAGCCCGTAACCGCCAGTGCGACGAAGCTAAAGGCCATGGTCCAATGAGCAAGGCGCTCCGCGGATGTAAAACGCTCAATCAGCTTGCCGGTGCGGGGTTCAGGCAGTTTGACTGGCCCTTTGACAAAATACACCCCCATGATGGTCAAAAAGACCAGCGCAACCGCCCAACCTCCGAATTTCAAGATGGTGCCGTTTCTCAGCTCGCGCCACACTTCACCACTCTTGTTGATCAGAACACCGGTTTCACGGCCTTTGGTCACGGTGGTGAATGTTTCGCCCGATGAGACACCCCGCCATACAGGCGCGTTGTTCAACGGTTGCTGAGCCTGCCGCTCTTGCTGCTCAAGCGAGCGCTGTGTCTGGGCGGGCACGCCTTCAGCATGCGCAGGGCCAAAGCCCAAGCTACAAGCCAACAGCAAGCCAGCCAACGAAGCGCCCAGCCAATGGGTTCGAGACCTTTTGATATGCATCATGTCAGCCCTCCTTTATTTGGTGGCCGCTGCACCGTCTCGCGGAGGCGTGCGCAAATACTCATTTTGGCCTTTGGCACGCACCGCAAGGCTTTCCTTCCAGCCTTCCTTGTCACCGGCTTTGTATTCGCCAGTGCTGTACGTACCCCCACCGCTGCTGAAAGCGGGGGTATCAGCCTTGCCAGCATAACCCTTGCCGCCATTGGCATCTTCCAGCCGACCACAGGCCGTGGTCAGCAAGGTCAACGCCAAACCCGCCAGCAATACACTGCGAGTATTCTGCATCATGCACCTCCCTTGGCCGGCGCTGCTGCAGGCGCTTCGGGCTTGCCGTATGCAGAGCTCCAGCCCCACACTTCGGCGCCCTTGCCGCGCACGGTCACGCGGTTACGGAAGATGTCGGACACCACATCGCCGTCACCAGCCAACAACGCCTTGGTGGAGCACATTTCGGCGCACAAGGGCAATTTGCCTTCAGCCAGTCGGTTGCGGCCATACTTCTCGAACTCGGCCTGGGAGTTGTCCTCTTCAGGACCGCCGTTACAGAAGGTGCACTTGTCCATCTTGCCACGCTGGCCAAATGCGCCTTGCTGAGGAAACTGTGGCGCGCCGAACGGACAGGCATAGAAACAGTAACCACAGCCAATGCACAGGTCCTTGTCGTGCAGCACAACCCCTTCATCGGTTTTGTAGAAACAGTTCACCGGGCACACGGCCATACAAGGTGCGTCTGAGCAGTGCATACAGGCCACAGAGATCGACTTTTCGCCAGGCTCGCCATCGTTGATGGTTACCACGCGGCGGCGGTTGATGCCCCAGGGTACTTCGTTGTCGTTTTTACACGCGGTGACACAGCCATTGCACTCAATGCAGCGCTCGGCATCACACAAAAACTTCATTCGTGCCATTTGTTATCTCCTTCGCATTCAGTGCTTAAGCAATCCGCTCAATCTGGCAGACCGTGGTTTTCGTTTCTTGCATCATCGTCACCGAGTCATAGCCGTAGGTGGTGGCTGTGTTCACAGCCTCCCCACGAACAACCGGGTGAGCGCCCTCTGGGTAGTAGGCCAGCAAATCGGCGCCCTGCCAGTGACCCGAGAAGTGGAATGGCAGGAACACTGTATTTTCGGGAACACGCCGAGTGACCTGGGCTTGAACCTGGATCTTGGCGCCCGTTGGAGTCATGACCCTGACCTGATCGCCATGCTTGATGCCACGGTCATTCGCAGCCTTGGGGTGAATTTCAACAAACATGTCTTGTTGCAATTCAGCCAACCAGGGGTTGGAACGTGTTTCCTCGCCACCGCCCTCGTATTCCACCAAACGGCCAGAGGTCATGATGAGCGGGAAGGACTTGCCGATGTCGGCATTCTTTTCCTGTAGTGACTTGTACAGGGTGGGCAGACGCCAGAATTCCTTCTTGTCATCGTGGGTTGGATACTTGGCCACCAGGTCTGCGCGGGGAGAATAAATCGGTTCGCGGTGCTTGGGAACGGGGTCCGGGAAGTTCCACACCACAGCCCGTGCTTTCGCATTACCAAACGGGTGGCAACCGTGCTTCATGGCCACACGCTGAATACCACCGGACAAATCTGTCTTCCAGTTCTTGCCTTCGGCTTCCTTCTTTTCCGCGTCGGTGAGTTCATCCCACCAGCCCAGCATCTTCAACATGTCGGCTGTAAATTCCGGATAACCGGTGGTGATTTCAGCACCCTTGGAGTGCGAGCCGTCTTCAGCCAGCAGGGATACACCATCCTTTTCCACGCCAAAGTTGGCACGGAAGTTACCGCCACCGTCCATCACATGCTTGGACGTGTCGTACAGGTTGGGTGAACCGGGGTGCTTGATTTCGGCTGTGCCGTAGCAGGGCCATGGCAGACCAAAATACTCACCATCGCAAGGCCCACCCTCGGCCTTCAGCGTGCGAACGTTGAATGTGTGCATGTTCTTCATGTGCAACTTCAATCGTTCAGGGCTTTGACCGGTGTAACCAATGGTCCAGGTGCCTTTGTTGATCTCACGCAGCACGGATTCCATCTCGGGTTCCATCATGCCGCCCTTGCCTTTCACCATGGTCATGCTCTTGGTGAACTGCTCGCCAAACCCCAGCTTTTCGGCCAGTTGAGTCATGATCATGTGGTCAGTCCGGCTGTCGTACATCGGCTCGATCACTTTTTCACGCCATTGCAAGGAGCGGTTGGACGCGGTGCACGAGCCCGAACATTCGAACTGGGTGGCTGCCGGCAGCAAATACACCTCACGGTTGGGGTTCAAGCCAGCCGCATCCCCTGGCATGGCGGCCATCGAAGCTGTTGCAGACGGATAGGGGTCAATCACCACCAACAGGTCAAGCTTGTCCATCGCCTTCTTCATGTCCAGACCACGCGTCTGTGAGTTGGGCGCGTGCCCCCAGAAGAACAGACCGCGAAGGTTACCGGCCTTTTGTCCAATCAATTCTGGATTTTCAAGCACACCGTCAACCCAGCGTGACACAGTCATCCCAGACTTGGTAGACATGCCCTCTGCATACCGCGACTTGATCCAGTCATAGTCAACACCCCAGATGCGGCACCAGTGTTTCCAAGAACCTTCAGCAACGCCGTAATATCCTGGCAGTGAGTCTGGGTTGGGGCCTACATCGGTTGCACCCTGCACGTTGTCGTGCCCACGGAAGATGTTCGCTCCGCCACCTGACACACCAATGTTGCCCAAAGCCAGTTGCACGATACAGGACGCACGCACCATCGCATTGCCGATGGAGTGCTGGGTTTGACCCATACACCACACCAGTGTGCTTGGCCGATTCTTGGCCATCATCTCGGCAACTTTGTACATCTGTGCTTCCGGCACGCCGCACACCTCTTCCACTTTCTCCGGCGTCCAGTTTTCCATCACTTCTTTCTTGATGGCATCCATGCCGAACACTCGGTCGTTGATGTACTTCTTGTCTTCCCAGCCATTCTTGAAAATGTGGTGCAACAGGCCAAACAGGAAGGCCACGTCTGTGCCTGAACGAATGCGAACATATTCATCAGCTTTGGCGGCGGTGCGTGTAAAACGAGGATCCACCACAATCCACTTGGCACCGGTTTCTTTGGCATGCAGCATGTGCATCATCGACACCGGATGGGCTTCAGCCGCGTTGGAACCGATGTACAACGCACACTTGGTGTTCTGCATGTCGTTGTAAGAGTTGGTCATGGCGCCATAACCCCAGGTGTTGGCCACACCGGCCACCGTGGTGGAGTGGCAAATACGTGCCTGGTGGTCACAATTGTTGGTGCCCCACATCGAGACCCATTTGCGCAGAAGGTAGGACTGTTCGTTGTTGTGCTTGGAAGATCCAATGAAGAACAACGAATCTGGTCCATTGGCCTCGCGCAGGGCCATCATTTTCTTGGTGATACCATCCAGCGCTTCGTCCCAAGTGATTTTCTGGTACTTGCCATTGACCAGCTTCATGGGGTACTTCAAGCGGTATTCACCGTGACCGTGTTCGCGCAAGGCTGCACCTTTGGCGCAATGGGCACCCATGTTGATGGGGCTGTCAAACACGGGGTTTTGACGAACCCACACGCCGTTTTCCACCACGGCGTCGGTGGCACAGCCCACTGAGCAGTGCGTGCACACCGTGCGTTTCACTTCAATCTTGCCGTTGCCGGAGCCACCTTCTGCGGCAGCCTCAGCCTTTTTCACCATGCCAAATGGCAAGCTACCGGCCACTGCACCAGCACCCACACCAATGCCTGAACGCTTCAGGAATGTACGTCGGTCCATGGTGGCACCCAGCCTGGAGCCAATTTTGCTCAACAGGCTGTGGTTGTGGCTTGGAACCACGGCAGCCGCTTTGTGTTCATCGCGTCGCTTCAACATCGAGGTCTCCTTGTATTACACCAGCAAGGTTTTGTAGTAGGACTTGACATGCTCGGTGAGCTGGTAGCCCTTACCCTGCGCGTCTGCCTGTTCTTGAGTACCTGCGCTATGAACGCTTGCACTTTCCTTGCTCAACACCAAGGCTGCACCGGCAGCCGCAACCCCAGCACCAGCCCCCACCAAAAATTGTCGGCGGCCCAATGTGGGTTCTTTTACTTGTGTGGATTTTTTACGCATCACAACACCTCCTTAAACTGCACTTTCGAAATCAAATGACTGCGCTTCTACGTCCAAAAAGACCCGCATGAGGCGCCCCACGGTTTTGTAAAAACTGGCTGAGCCACATTGCTCAATGGCATCGGCCAGTCGACCGTACCAAGGCGCAATGTGCGTATGAAAAAATAATCGTTGCTGGTCAAACGACACGGGCGGATCGTCTGCCAGAATGAGGTACCGCATCACTTCACACAAAAATGCGATGTGATCTTCGGTTTCCACCATGGACTCATCGCGGGTCAAACCGAACTTGGCCAAATCTGTCCTCAAGGCAACCAATGGTTTCTCATTGAGAAAACCAGCCATGTAATAAGAGCCATACAACATGACATCGGGCTTACCAACACCGATGAAACAGTCATTGTGCTCTGCGATCACCTCACGCGCGTCCAAGTTGACGACATGCCGGATCAGTTCCGAAAACTCAAAACCAATTGGACTGGTGATATCCATCTGTGCACGGTCAAGGTCGCGAAAGCGTGCCAAAAACGCATCGTCCACTTTGCCCGACATCAGTACCGACAGCAGTCCGTAGAAGTCGGCCCTGGCCCAATCCTCACCGGCCAGCAATTGATCGCCATGGTCATGCGGGTTCATCGCTTCACCTCAAAAATGGTCATTTCATCCTTGGCACTGAACATGTCGCTCACCCGACAATCGCCACACATTTTCAGTCGGTCGGTGTTTTGTGCAAACATACTGTGGCCACTGATGCGCTTGATCATGTTGTCGATCATGTGCTGTGTACCAAATGGTTTGGCACAGCGAATGCAGTGAAATGGACGTGATTCATTCAAAATCTGCTTGTCGCGCGCCGAAGCCGACAAATTTAACCGGGGAAGCAGTTCAATCGCATTTTCAGGACAAGTGTTCACGCACAAGCCGCATTGAACACAATTGCGTTCAATAAACCGCAACTGGGGCTCAAGCGGATTGTCCACCAGTGCAGAGGCTGGACAAGCGCTGGTGCACGACATGCACAAGCTACAACTGTCCTTGTTCACCACCACGGCACCAAAAGGAGCACCAGTCTTCAACGCAATCGGAAGAGAGGTATCGAAAGCCACCCCATGGGCCAGATGTTCCAGTGCGAATTCCAGCCGGGTTCGCTTTGAACCTGACAATTCAAAACTGCCTGGTTTGACGGGGTTTGGAGGCAAAACCGCGGGTTCAAACAGGTTGGCTGCCTTGTCGATGCACAATACGTTTACACGTGCACCAAGCCCCATGGCTGTCAGCACCTCGTTCACCCAAGCGGCCTGTGCAGCCAAAGCTGCGCCGTAATAACCGTGTTCAGAGGGGCTCTGGACAATCGACACCTGATCTGCACCAAAGGCCAGGGCTGACAGCCACAAATCCGGCCCGGCGCTGGCACTGTGATGCAGCGTGATCGGCAGCAAGGAAGCCGTGCCGTCGCCACCAGTCACACCCCCTGTGCGACGCGCATCCTCCAGCCAATTGGCGGGCAGGTCCGCACCATGCAACACCACATTCAGAAACCGCCCCTTGGCCGCCTTGAATGCTCTGACGGCTTGCTTCAATGCCCGCCCCATGGCAATCACCGGCGTGTATGCATACTGCAGAGCACCGGTTGGACACACGGTGGTGCATGCGCCACAGCCCAGACACAGCTGCGGGTTGACAGCAATGTGATCGCCTTTGGAAGAAATTGCGCGTGTACTGCAGGCCTGAACACATGCCGAGCAACCTGATTTTTCAGAGCGGCTGTGTGCACAAATACCTGGCTTGTAGTCGAAGAATTTGGGTTTTTCGAATTCACCCACGGTTTGAACAGCTTCCAACATGGCGGCCGTCAGCAAAGCCGGGCTGTTACCAGCATGCCAATAACCCAACGGGGGCTGCCGGTCAGAAAACAAGCCTTGGGGGGAACAATCAATGACGAGGTCGTAGTCGCGCACCGTTTCCGACTTCAGGTCATCAAAAGAGATGGCGTTGAATCCACCACACGCTTTCACACAGGCACCGTTGCGGTCACAGGTGTCCAAGCGCACGGTCAGGGAGGCCACATCGATGGACTGGGTAGGACAGGCTTCGGCGCAGGCTCCGCAACGCGTGCAGAGCTCCATGTCCACCGGGTTACTCTTGGCCACCGTCACCTGAAAGGCTCCCAGATAACCTTGAATGGCAGACACCGACACCGCCTGGATATTCATGCTGCGGTCGGCACCCAAACTCAGGCCTTGCGGATTTTCAATCAACAGATCAACGGACAGCGTTTTGGCCAGCAACTCCACTTGCTGGGCAACGCCAGCATCCGGACAAACCACGGCGAGCCGCCCGGTCGACTTGAACGGAACGGAGGGCACCGGCTCAATGCTGAGCGCCGATTCATAAACCGAGCGGGCCGCCACCACAGCAGCCAACTCTTGATCCCCCAACGCCGCAGACTGGCCACGCATAGCGCCGCGCAAATTAAAAAATTGGACAGGCTGCGCGGATTGCTCAGCCTGAAAGGCTTCAAACACCCCGGCTTCTTGGGTACAGCCGACCAAACATTGCTCCGCGCCAGACTTTCCGACCGCTGCAAACAACTCACCCAAGCCATCCCGGCATGCACGCTCCACAGACCGCAAGGTGACGAGTTCGCTCCCAGCCTTCCCGATCAAAGAGGCGGCTCTGCTGCCACTACCCTGGCACCCACAAACAAATACTTCAGCGTTGGCCATGAAAAACTTTTGGTGTGTAATTTGGCAAACTTTTGCAAGGTTTGTGCCAAAACAGACCAATATAAAAAATGCTTTAGATTCAGCACTCTAAAACTCAAGGCAATGGAACCCGGCCCGGGATGCGTCATTTTGTCTAAGTCAAAAGTGTAAAACGGTGCGACATTTTGTCTCAACACATTCGCCAGCAAACCGCCGAAACCCGCACCCGCATTGGTTAGCGTAAACCCTTACTTCAGTTCGGGCTTATCGGCTTGCACCTGTACAAACTCGGATTGGGTAGCCCCCGTAACCGGCGTATCGGTCGCTATCGTGTCCACCTCGAACGGCAGTGGCGCTGCCTCATCGGTCACCGCAGGCAACACATCGGCGGCCTCCGTGACAGCCCCGGATATTTCCGTCTCTTCGGGTAAAACTTCCAGATCCGGTCGACTCAACAACTGCTTGGCCAACGCCATTTTGTCAATGTCAGACTGTTCAAGCGGTGTGAACACGTTGTAATCGTCGATGTAAATATCAAGACCGTCCATCACATTGAATTCCGGTCTGGAAAAAAGTGTTTTGAGTGCCTTGTTCCGGAGTTCAGGGGCCACTTTGCTCTGCATGAAGGCCACCACGTCGCCCCCAGCCTGAACAGACGGAAGATCAGCCTCCGTGGGCACAGGCATGGTTGGGACGGACTGGACAGGTTCCACAAGCGAGTGGGTGGTGGTGGGCGCCATGCCACGAGGGTCGGACACCTGGGAATCCATGGCTGGCTGTGCAGTCTTCTCCGTTACGCTCGCAGCCTGTTCTTGTCGGGCCTCCTGCTTGCGGCGTGACCAACGACCTAAAAAGCCTTCCGACATACTGATTTAACCCTCCCTTTTTTCAGGCGCTACAAACGACCGTGGCCGCTTGCGCTGCTTGGGTTCAGGCTTGTAACGCTCAGCAACCAGTTCAGACAACCAGGAGCGCACCCCCTCGGGCATCGGGAGGGTCTGAACCTCCTCGTTGGAGTCCATCCAGCGGGCCGCCTCGTCATAACTCAGCGTGGCCTCCTCGACAGTGGGGCAACTCAGGCGATTGTCATCCGGATAGCGAACCATGAAGAACACGAATGGTTGATCCGTGTCCAGATTAAGAAAGTAGCCTTGCAATTCATCCTGATAAACCCTGACTGACACCGGGCACCACTGCTCATCGGGGCCGCTTACAACAGGCGCCGACTCGGCTGGAAACATCGAAGAAGCTTGCCAGCGGTAGGGTTGCCACACAGATTGCTGAGCAATTCTGGCCATTTTTACCAGCAGGCGAAATTCACCCAGGGCCAAAAAATTTGCACTCAAAATACACCTCTAAACGTTGCCGCGCCCCAACACACAAGGCACAATTTGCATACTAGATTAAAAGATACCGCCAGGTTCGCAATAAGAGTTTGCCCCACAGGGGTCTCAGGGATTGAACAATGACTGACCGAGTGATTCATCTGGTCCAGGAAGATGCACGCGTCATTCCGCTGAATACAGCCACACCAACCCACCCAAGCAATCAGCCGCTGGATGCGTTAGGTCGCCGTTTGCACGACCTTCGAATTTCCGTGACCGACCGATGCAACTTCCGGTGTGTATACTGCATGCCCAAAAGCATCTTCGACAAAGACTACGCCTTTTTGCCCCACAAAGACCTGCTGAGCTTCGAAGAGATTGAAAGAATCGCGCATGAATTTGTTGCCTTGGGCGTTGAGAAAATTCGCCTGACTGGCGGTGAGCCACTGCTTCGAAAAAACCTGGAAATTTTGGTTGAGCAACTGGCCCGCCTGCGAACACCAAGCGGCAAACCAGTGGAACTGACACTCACCACCAACGGGACACTGCTGCCCAAAAAAGTACGCGCACTCAAGGAAGCCGGTTTGTCACGAGTGACTGTGAGCCTGGATGCCATTGACGATGCTGTATTCAAACGCATGAACGATGTGGATTTCTCGGTTCAAGAAGTGTTGGACGGAATTGACGCAGCCCATGCAGCCGGCTTGGGGCCCATCAAGGTCAACATGGTGGTTAAAGGCGGGATGAATGATGAACAAATTATCCCAATGGCCCGCCATTTCAAGAGCACGCCACACATTCTTCGCTTCATTGAGTACATGGACGTGGGCAGTAGCAACGGCTGGAAAATGGACGAAGTGGTGCCATCTGCACGGGTAATCAATCAAATCGCCCAAGCGCTAGGACCACTGCAAGCCGTGAACCCGAATTACACGGGGGAGGTTGCCGAACGCTGGCAATATGTGGACGGTCAAGGTGAAATCGGCGTCATATCATCTGTGACCCAGGCGTTCTGTAAAGACTGCTCCCGCATTCGCCTGTCCACCGAAGGCAAGCTCTACACCTGTCTGTTTGCAACCAAAGGCCATGATTTGAAACCCTTGGTGCGCTCGGGCTTGCACGGCGATGCTGTTGCCCAGCAGCTTCGTCATGCGATTCAAAACCTGTGGTCATTGCGTGCCGACCGTTACAGTGAAGTGCGCACTGCGAACACCACGCAACCCCGCGACCGAATTGAAATGTCGTACATCGGTGGATGAGACGCATGAATCATCGGATTGAATTAACCCAAGCCAGCATACCCAGCACAGTCCAGATCACTGCCATCAACGAGCACGGCGACAACATACCGGTGGATATTTCGGGCGAACACCCATTGACCCTCTACCTTGACAAACGCGAGCTGCTGACCCTGATGACTTTGGGTGCACAGCCCGAAGCATTGGCCTTGGGTTGGCTTCGCAATCAACGACTCATTGCGAGCGTGAATGACATCGCCGCCATTCAAGTGGACTGGGACACGGAAAGTGTAGCGGTAACCAGCCGGCAATTGCGGGAAACCGGCATTCCACTGTGGGACAACGCGGCGCATCAACAAAAGCTGGAGAAGAAAACCACAACCAGTGGATGTGGGCAAGGCACCGTATTCGGTGATCTCATGGCCGATCTCGACCAGATTCAGTTAAGCCAGGCTCACCCTTTGAGCCAGGAGGTGCTGTACACCGTGATGGATCGCGTGCGCAAACATGAATCCATTTACAAGCAGGCGGGTGCCGTTCATGGTTGTGCGCTGTGCTCCAACACAGGTGACAACCGGGGAGATATTCTTCTGTTCGTCGAAGATGTGGGAAGGCACAACGCGGTGGATGCCATCGCGGGTTTGATGTGGCTTCAGGGCCTGTCAGGCGATGACAAAATTTTCTACACCACCGGTCGCCTAACCTCCGAAATGGTCATCAAATGCGCCCAGATGGGTATTCCGTTTCTGGTGTCGCGCTCTGGATTGACTCAGATGGGCCATGACATCGCCACCAAACTGGGCATCACCATGATTGGGCGTTGCCAGGGCAAGCATTACCTTTTGTACACCGGCGCCAACCGGTTCATCACACTCAACAGCAGTCAATTCGCATGAATATTTCACCTGATCAAATTACCGCCATTATCCTGGCGGGCGGCCAAGGACGTCGCATGGGCGGCATTGACAAAGGCTTGCAAAACTTCAAAGGCGCCCCCCTTGCATTGCATGCCCTGCTGCGCCTGCAGCCCCAGGTTGGCAGTGTATGCATCAATGCCAATCGAAATCTGGGGGTCTACGAGGGTTTCGGTGTGCATGTCATCTGCGACAAGGAAGCCAATTTTCCGGGACCATTGGCCGGAATGCATGCTGCTCTTTACGAGGCCGATGTTCCATTTCTGGTCACCGTGCCCTGCGATGTGCCCAGCTTCCCAGCAGACCTGGTTGAAAAACTGAAAGCCCCTTTTGAAGCAGACCCAAGCCTTCAGCTGAGCGTGGCCAGCACCGCGGGTAGAAGCCACCCCGTGTTTTGCATGATGCGAATCGACGTCTACGAAAACCTGGATGAATTCATGCGAAGCGGTGGCCGAAAAATTGATGCATGGTACGCCAAGCTAAACCACGCAGTGGTTGAGTTCGACGATGAAGATGCATTCCACAACGTCAACACCCTGGCAGAGCTGAAAGAGTTGGAGTCACGTGCATGAATGGCCAGGAACCCAACCAGTTTCAAACCGTCGAGCAAGCCAAAGCGGCCATTGAGCGCATGCTGACACCGGTGGCCGAATATCGCTGGGTCGCGATTCGGGAGGCGTTGAATCAGGTATTGGCTGAGGACATTCTGTCACCGATTGACGTACCAGCTCACAACAACTCGGCCATGGATGGTTATGCGTTGTCAGGCTCAGCCATTGAGCCAGCAGGCCTGACCCGCCTTCAAGTCATCGGCACAGCCTTGGCCGGAAAAAAATTCGTGGGCACCGTGGCAGCGGGTCAATGTGTGCGCATCACGACCGGTGCCGTGATGCCCGATGGGTGTGACACCGTGGTGGTACAAGAAAACGTATCCTCCCCCGAGGAGGGCTACATCCAGTTCCCGCCAGGTGCTGTCGCGGCCGGAGACAACCGGCGACTGGCCGGCGAAGACCTTCAACGTGGCAAACCAGCCATCTCGGCAGGCAAACTGATTCGCCCTGCTGACTTGGGTCTATTGGCCTCATTGGGTGTCCCAGAGGTGAAAGTCAATCGGCCTTTGCGGGTTGCTTTTTTCTCCACCGGTGATGAACTGCGCTCACTGGGACAACCCTTGGATGACGGTTGCGTGTACGACAGCAATCGATACACGCTGTTTGGCATGTTACGCAGGCTTGAATTTGTGGAGCTCATCGACCTGGGTGTTGTGCAAGACTCCCCCGAGGCACTGGAGCAAGCCATGGGTTTGGCAGCCAACCAGGCCGATGTCATCATCACGTCCGGCGGGGTCTCCGTCGGGGAAGCGGACTTCACCAAAACCGTGATGCAAAAGCTCGGCACCGTGAATTTCTGGAAGATCGCGATGCGACCCGGGCGCCCCATGGCCTTTGGACGAATCACCAATCCAGATTCTGGTCAATCGGCAGTTCTGTTCGGTCTGCCTGGCAATCCGGTGGCTGTCATGATCACCTTTTATGCGTTTGTGCGCGATGCCCTGCACCACCTGGCCGGTGCGCGAGCTCGCCCCTTGCCCACCATCATGGCCCGGGTTGCAAGTCCGATTCGGAAAAAACCGGGTCGAACAGAATACCAGCGTGTCCGGCTTGAACGGGATGCCCACGGTTGGGTGGCCCACCTCACCGGCGCTCAGGGTTCCGGGGTGTTGCGCAGCATGTCTGAAGCCGACGGACTGTTGGTATTGCGCCATGAGCACGGTGGCTTGAATGTTGGTGACACGGCTGAGGTGTGGCCTTTTGAGGGTCTGATTTAAGCGCTACCTCAACCGGTGGAGTGAACCATGTGAGTGATTTTCAGGCACCGGGCTGCGCATTAACATGGGCGCACTCTTCACCGCCCGGCCTGATGCATGTCCGAAAATACACCTCCCACAGCCCTGAAAGCGCGGCTGGCTGCCTTGGGGCAACCATTCCACGAACACCTGTGGGCGCAAATTAGCAGTAGCAACCCTGCCAACACCCAGGGCCCTGGGGAACCTGCCCTGCCCCCATCACTGGCGCATGCCAAAGCCTATTTGGACGCCGCCCACCTGCCTTATCGCTTGCACAACCATGTCACCCCCGATGAATGGGTGCATCTGGGTGCAAGGGCACTTCGCGATGAAAACTGGGCACTGGAAATCACCCCCAGAGACTCTTCCCCGGTACAAAAATCCAAATCGGCAGTGCAGGGCTTGCTGGATTTTTGGCAAACCCTGAGCCAAAGCCGTTGGCTCATGGATGCCATCCGTGAATCTTTACCCCAACTCAAGCCGGTCATCACAGCGTCGGTGCTGATTAACCTGCTGGCCTTGAGCGGTCCTTTTTTCTCCATTCAGGTCTACGACCGGATTATTCCCAATTCAGCTTACGCATCCTTGTGGGCACTGCTCACTGGCGTGGCCATCAGCTTGGTGTTTGAGCACACTTTGAAACATGCACGGCACACACTGCTGGAACATGCTGCCACACAGGCCGACATTCAATGTGCAAACCAATTGGCAAAAGCATTGCTGAACACTCGCCCCCAAAGCACCGACCCAGCCACTTTGCTGCAGCACCTGCGTTCTTTTGAGCAACTGCGTGAACTGGTGTCGGGCTTGTTTTTGGTTGCCCTAGTCGATTTGCCTTTCTTGCTGCTGTTTTTGGCCATTATCGCCATCATTCACCCCTTGTTTTTAATCATTGCCGGGCTTGCAACCGGCGCGGCATTGCTCGCGGTGTGGATCGCACACCGGCGCATGGCAGCCTCCAGCCAAGCGCACATGCAGTCTTCCCGCCATTGCCATTTGTTGTGGATCGACCAATTGGCCAACCTGGAACCCATTCAGAACTATGGTGTGCAATGGCCTGTTGCTGAAAAAATCGCGACGGCCCAGCTCCGTTCACGTCTGGACCAAAATACTGTTCGGAATTTGCTTTTTGACAATGGGCAATGGCTGCACTTGATCCAACAAACCAGCTGGCTGGCATCCATCGCGCTGGGTGTTGCCTTGGTGGTGGATCAGCACATCAGCGTTGGTGGACTGATTGCGGTCTCCATGCTCACCTTGCGCTGCTTTGGTCCCATCCAGAAACTGCAGAGTCAGTTGGTACATACGCAGTCTGCCCAAGCACATTTCATGGATCTTCATCAGTTTTTGAGCCAGTCCATGGGCTCACCCCATGCCCCACAGCACCCAGCCGACAGCGTGTTGACTCAACTGTCATCGGTATCGTTGGAGTCTGTTACAGCCCTGAAACCTGGCCAAACACTGGACACAGCGAGACGCGACAGCCACCTGCTGAAAAACGTCCACCTGAACCTGCAGGCAGGTGACCGGGTGGCCATTATCGGCGCCATGGGCTCTGGCAAAACATCCTTGTTGCGTGCGTTGGCTGCGCAACTGCCCCTGGCCCGCGGACTATTGCGCATCAACCACCTGGATCATCGGCAATTTCACCCTGCTGAACTAGGTCAGCACATCGGGATGGCGCACAACCCCCCTCACCTAATTCAGGGTACGTTGCTGGACAATATTCGTTTTTACCGCCAAAACATTGGCCCAGACGCTTGTGAACGCGTGTTACGGAGCCTGGGCGCACAGGCATGGCTTGCGTCACTGCCTGCAGGCTTGAACACGCCGATAGAACCCATGGGCGCCAATTTGTCATCCGGCCAGCGCCAATGGGTTTCCCTGGCTCGTGCGTTGTGCGGTAACCCCAACCTGGTTTTGCTGGATGAACCCACCGCGTGTCTGGATGCCCAAGCCGAGCAGGCATTCATCCACACCTTAAGCGAGCTTCCCGCCAGTTGTATCGTGGTGCTGACCACACACCGATTGAATCTATTGGGCTCCTGCAATCACCTGATTTTGATGCAAGGTGGGGAAATTCATGCACAGGGCGGACGGGCCGAAGTGCTGGCCGCGGCCCAGGCCTTAAGTCAGGGGGGAAAATCCGCATGAAATGGCCCAACACATTGAACTTGGGTGAGCTGCGCAAATGGCAACACAGCCTCAACCACGCCCGCCAAATGAACTGGAGAATCTCCATCGGCCTGCTGATGCTGCTGGTGTGGTCGGCCGTGGCCAAAGTTCCGCAAGCTGCCCAAGGAGAGGCGCGTGTGGTGCCCAGTCAACGTCTTCAGGTGATTCAAGCAGTCGATGGTGGCGTCATCACCGATGTGCTTGTTCGTGAGGGCGACGAGGTCAAGGCTGGTCAAACCCTGCTTCAGATTGACACCACCCGTTTTTCGTCGAGCCTGCGTGAAAAACAGGCGGTGGATGCATCCATGCAATTGCGTCAGGCGCGACTCAAGGCCCAATTGAACCGCAGCGGTTTTGAGGTAGAAGCGGACACCGAAAAAAACTACCCGGATATGGTGGCCCAAGAGCGCAAGTTACTGGACAGCAAGTTGCAGGAATGGCGGGCACAAACCGACATTGTTGAACAGCAACTGCAGCAACGCCAACGGGAGCTGGATGAAGCACAAAGCCGCGCAGCAGCAGCCAGGCAAACCTTGGCCAGTGCCCAACAGGAACTGGACAGCACCCGCCCGCTGCTAAAAAGCGGTGCAGTATCACCAGTGGAAGTGCTGCGGCTTGAACGGGATGTTGTGAAAGCCAAGGGCGATTTTGAAGGGGCCACCGCGCAAGCCAGCCGCCTGCAGTCTGCTGTTGCCGAGGCCCGAAACAAGCTGCAGGAAACCCGGTTGAAACAGGAAAACGAAGCGCGCACGGAGCTATCGGAGGTTAAAGCAAAACTGGCCAGCCTGGAACAAAATCAGATCGAGCTGTCAGACCGGGTGAATCAAGCCACGTTGAAATCTCCTGTGGACGGCTTGGTTCAACGTGTGCTTTACAACACCAAAGGCGCCGTGGTGCCAGCTGGAAAAGAGGTCATTGAAATTGTGCCGGTGGATGAGCAACTAATTTTTGAAACCCGCATCAACCCAAAGGATGTGGCCTTCATACGCCCTGACCAGCAAGCGGTAATTCGGGTGACCGCCTACGACTATGCTGTGTACGGTTCACTGGAGGGCCGCGTGGAATCGGTGTCTGCGGACAGCCTGACCGATGAAATGGGTCGGCCCTATTTTGTGGTCAAAGTGAGTGTGCCTCGAAAGGCCGTGCATTCCCGAATTCGCCTAATGCCAGGGATGGTGGCCAATGTCAGCATTCAAACCGAACAACGCTCTGTGCTGTCTTACCTCACCAAACCCATTCTGAGAGGCACCTCCGAAGCATTTACGGAGCGTTGACTTCCTCACAACGGGTTAACTCGCCCTCTCCACAACGAATCACCTGTTTGGCAGCCCGGTGGGATGGAACCAAACTCCCGCCTGGCCCACACACCAGACAGATGGACGGAGAGGACAAGCATGAGCGAGAAAACCCCACTACCCCTGCAGCATTGTGACCCCAGTACCCTGGGTATTGCCCGCAAGGCACCCAAGACACTGAAGAAGAAACCCGAGGTGGAATGGGTGGTTCAAATGGGCCCGTTCACCGATGGACACATCTCGGCACCCGAGCTGGTGCGCCCACTGGAAGGACCAACTGACTGGGTCATCAAGCCCAAAGATGGCACCATTCACCCACTGGATGCCGAACAAGCACCTGAGAAAGGTGTGATTCGCAAATACGTCACAGTGGGCGCTCAAGACCATGAGGTGCCCTCTGACATTCTGAAAATCAGCGATGGTTACGTGGTTGATCGGCGTCACGATGACATTCAACCCGAGCTGACCCAACGCGTGACTGAAAACGGTGGTCCACCGCCCAACACGCCCAATGAGCGGATCATCACCGAAATCATCACCAAGGAGACCCGAACTGTCGGTGAAAGCGATGGAGGAGATCCGCCGCCCTGCAAACCCTGCGATCCATGCCCACCCTGCGAACCCCAGGTACCCAGTTGCGAACCTCCCAAATCCGACTGTGATAACCACGTCTGCAAAACACCGATCGATGCGAAAGACGACTGCGCCAGCACTGAGGGTACCTGCCCGGTCACGATTGACGTGCTGAGCAATGACAAAGGATGTGGCGAACTCATCATCAAGAACGCCACTGCAGAGCATGGCACTGTTGAAGTGGTCAACGGCGAATTGAAATACACCGCCAAGGAAGGCTTTCACGGTCAGGATGTCATCACCTACACCATCGGCGACCATGGTTGCCTGACTGACAGTGCCCATGTGGTGGTGGAGGTGAAGGACACGGCCTGCCCGCCAGCCCAACCAGATTGCCCAGCCCCGATCACAGATTGCCCACCACAACAATCGGATTGCAAGCCAGAACCGGCGGATGTCTGCGACACCAAAACAACCAGCATGCATGACCAGCAATGGGACTCCAAGTCCTATGACGGCTGCATTTTGCACAACGCAGACGATCATTCCAACAGCATCCTGCATGCCAAAGAGGCTGCGAACTCAAACCTTGAACAGCACTTGCAATCGTGGGCCAATGCCGTGTATTCGGCTGACCACAGCATGGCCGCCTCACAACTGGCAGAGCAGCATGCTCTAGCCACCGCTTAATTTTATCGTCTTGCCCACATGTCCATGATTCGACACTTCGCTTTGAAAACACTGCCGCTTGCCGTACTTTCTGCTTGGGTGGTTCTGCATGACATTCCTGCGTTTGCGCAGCAGGCAGCCCATTCAATCCCATCTGGAACACCGGTTGAACAGCCTGCTTTAACCAACACGGAGGGTTTCTCCACCGCAGGGGAACCGACTCAACCAAACCCGCTTCGTGACAGCGTGGTCATCGGATTGGAAAACAACCCGACACTCAGCGCAGAGCTATCGGGGCTTTCGGCACAAATCGAAGAAGCCAATGTGAAATTTGGTGGCTTGTTGCCCACGGTTGACTTGCGGGGTTCAACTGGGCGAGAAAAGACCAAGATCGATACCGTGGGCTCGCGCACCTACAATGCCAATTCATACGGCATTGAAGCCCGTCAAAACATTTTCAACGGTTTTGCGTCGCAATCCCGATATTTGGCATCGTATGCCGATGCCATGCAATCGTATTACCGCTATTTGAACAAGGCAAACCAAGTTGCATTTGAAGCGTCCAGTGCCCACATTGATGTGTCGCGTGCGCAAGCGTTGGTCAAACTGGCTGAGCGCAATCTCAAAGTTCATCAGGACCTGATGAACAAGATTGATGAAAAGGTCAAGAGTGGCGTGGCCCGAGAGTCTGACCTGGAGCAAGCAAGAAGCCGATACACCCTGGCCTTGAGTAACCTCGCCACCGAAAAAGCCAATGCATTTACGGCGATGAGCAACTACCAGCGCATCACAGACCGGGTATGGCCCATCAACGATGAGGGTCAGTACGTACTGCAAGCCAATTTCGAGGTGGACAACATTGAGCGGCTGGTGTTTGCATTGAATACGCACCCATTATTGAGGGCAGCCAATGCGGCGATTGAGGCATCGAAACAGGCAGTGACCGCAGCCAGTGAGGGCTTCTACCCGAGAATCGATTTGCGGGCAAAAAGCGATGTTTACAGCAATTATTTGTCCACCTTTGACGAGCGTCAAATTTCATCGGTGGATGTGTTGGCCAGCATGAACCTGTATCGTGGCGGGGCAGACTCAGCCAGCCGGAATGCAGCCATTCACCGAAAAATGCGGGCACTGGATGACAAGTTGGTGACATGCCGTGCAATCCGACAAAATAGTCAGAATGCCCTCTTTGACGTCAACAGCTTGCAACGCAAGCAAAATTATTTGCGGGCACAAACCGATGCGATCGCCAAAGCCCGTGCCGCGTACGAGCAACAATTTGCCGTGGGCCGCCGCAGCTTACTTGACTTGCTCAGCGCAGAAAATGAGTACTACCAAGCCCATCGCGGGCTCATCAACATTGATGCAGACCTGAGTGTTGCCAAACTACGCCTGCTGTCGGCGACTGGGCAACTGATTGGCCTGTTTGGTGTGGATGACTTGGTGAAAGCTGGAGAGCCTGTAAAACGGCAAGTCATTCTCTACAAAGAGCAAAGTCAGTCCGGTGCAGAATCCGAGGGATGCCCGGCGGAATTGATCAACATCCAGGGTTTCCAAATGCCTGCCATCGGGTTTGATGATGCATTTAAAAAAGTGGGCAATGACCAACCCTCAAGCGTGCCGCAACCTTTGGTGCAGCAAGACGCAGCACCCGGTGTATTGCCCACCTTGCCAGTGAGCATGACTGCACAAGCCCCTCAAAAGCCAGCAGAGTCCGTTGACCCGGCCACAGTGTCCAAAAACCTGATTTCCCGAACCAGTGAATGGCTGAAGGCCTGGCAGAACAAAGATGTCAATGCCTACATTGCATTTTACGCACCGACGTTCAAACCGGAGCAAGGCAATTACGAATCCTGGGAAGTTAACCGGCGTGAACGATTAAGGTCTGCCGCGAAAATTGAAATTGACATGACCGATGTTCAGGTCGTGCCCAACTTTGACGATCCAACGGTCTACGAGCTGACATTCACGCAGAATTATCGTTCCAACAACTATCAGGAAAAATCGAAGAAAACACTGACCTGGAAACAACAGGGAGGACAATGGCAAATTGTTCGAGAGCGCAACGAACCATTGACTGGCACCTCGGCCAAGGCACCCGGCCCTGTGCAAAAGACCAGCAAAATGACGCAGCTTTAAAGACGCAGTTCGACCATGCAGGGGGCAAGCCGCGCCTCCTGCCCAACATACCCTAAGCCGGCATGGCGTGTTTCAACATTTCCAGCATGGCCAGCTTGTTCAGGCTCAACGAACCGCCCTCACGAAACACACCACAACCAGGCTGTGGCGAGCGGAAGGCATCCAAAGAATCGAATTCCCCGCCCTGTTCAACACCACCGTAAGGCACGCGGCTCGCCCTAATTACATCAATACCCGCCAGCAAACATGTCCTGAGAATGGGCACCAGCATTTCTGGAATGTTGCCATGGCCAGGTGCCGCGATTACCACCGATTGCACACCGCGCTTCAAAGCCGACTCCAGTGAGCGCAAGGGTGCAAGGCCTGGTGTGCAATACACCACCGGCACTTCCACTTGCTCAAACAATGGGGCATGAAAATCTGCACAAGCACCTGCACTGGGGCCATCCAGATCCATCATGTCCGAAAACGCACCGCCCAGCGGTTGCTCAAATGCCGCAACACCCGCGGTGCTCCATTTCATGACCTGATCAGCTGGAAGAAAACAACCATTCATGACCAAGCCCATTGGTGATGCACCCAGTTCACCGGTTAGGGCCAGGTGGACAGCTTGCCGAAGGTTGTCTGGGCCATCGGCATTGGGATGGTCTGATGGCAGCATGGCGGCCACGAACAAGATGGCCTTGGACCGCCATACAACTGGAATTGTGAGGTGCAAGAAGTAAAGCGCGTCTTCGACAGTGTCGGTGCCGTGCGTTACGATGACAGCATCCACAGTGGGGCTTTGCAAAGCCGCCAACACCGATTGTTGCAAGACCACCAGGTGCTGAGGTGTCAGGTCCTGACTGCCAATGCTGTACGGCTGTTCGACGGTCCACTGCGCCACGTTCAGCAATTCTGGCGTTGCCTGCAGTAGTTGTTCAGCACCCAATTGGGCTGCCGTATACGACCAAGAGGCCGGCGCCGTATTGACATGACTCAAACCCGCGATGGTACCGCCCGTGGCAATCAAATGAAGCCGCGGTAAAGTCATGGTGCCAGCCCTTCGTCATCATCCGGCTCTGCACCGGCAGAACCGTCGTCGCCGTGCCCCACCCCCAGAATTTGAATCGCCTCTTGTTCTGGCAGCATGTCCAGCCCTTTCAGCTTGCGCTGCATAACACGTGAACGCTGTTCGGCACCTTCAATATTGCGAGCAGCCCGTTCAAGGGTGTCTTTGGTTTTGGCAAGTACATCGCCAAACTTGCCAAATTCGGTTTTTACAGCACTCAAAATGGTCCACACCTCGCTGGAACGCTTCTCGAGGGCCAGCGTTTTAAAGCCCAATTGCAAGGCATTGAGCAAGGTGGTGAGGGTAATGGGACCAGCCACGGTCACCCGATGAACCCGCTGCAATTCATCCACCAACCCAGGACGCTTCACCACTTCGGCATACAGCCCTTCGGTGGGCAAAAAGAGAATTCCAAAGTCGGTGGTGTACGGTGGGGCCAGGTATTTTTCAGCAATGCTTTTGGCTTCCAGACGAACAGCCTGCTCCAAGGCTTTGGAAGCCGTTGCCACGCCATCGGCATCGGCGCGATCAAAGGCTTCCAGCAAACGCTCATATTGCTCTTTGGGAAATTTGGAGTCGATGGGCAACCACACGGGTTTGTCATCTTCTTTGCCTGGTAATCGGACCGCAAATTCAACAATATTGCTGCTACCGGGCACCGGTTTGATGTTTTGGCCAAACTGTGCAGGCGTCAACATTTGCTCCAGCAGCGCCTGCAGTTGCACTTCACCCCAGGTACCCCGCGTTTTGACGTTGGTCAGAACCCGCTTTAAATCACCCACGCCTGTGGCGAGGCTTTGCATTTCACCCAACCCTTTGTAAACCTGTTCAAGTCGATCGCTCACCTGCTTGAACGACTCACCCAGTCGTTGCTCGAGTGTTGCATGCAGCTTTTCATCCACCGTGCGACGCATTTCCTCCAGCTTGCCTGCATTGTCCTGTTGAATGTCCTTCAGCTTTTGCTCCAACGACAAGCGAATTTGGTTCAATTGGTCGTTGATGAGTGCATTGGTGCGGTGAAGGATTTCAGCAAACTGGTTCAAACGTTCAGCCTGCAATTGCGAGCCTTGGGAAAACTGGTTGCCCACCACAGTTTGCAAACCCTGCAACAATTGTTGAGTTTCGCCGCGCTGTTGGGCCAAGTTAACCTGCATGCCTTCTGCCTGCCGATTCAGGCGTGCTTCCAGATCCAGCCCCATTTGGTGCAATTGCTTGGCCATTTCATCGGCTTGAAAACGCTGCTGTGCAAGCGCATGGCGGGCTTCTGACAAATCGGCCTGGAGGGTTTGCAGGGGCAATTGCACAGCATCGGCCACAGCGCCTTGACTGCGGCGCCACAGTACCCACAGTCCCACAAGCTGTATCAAACTCAACACCAGCAAAACGGGCAGAAGCCAATCCATGTTGCCGTTGCTCATTGGACGTCTTCGCCTTTGATGGTGATGCCCGGAATGCCGTTGCGGCCAGGCTCATTTGATGCGCCTGTGGTGCTGCCCACCTTGGCAGAGCCCGGGGGGTCGGCCTGATTGCGCATCCAGTCTGCAGTTCTGAAAAACGACATCATCAGACCCTCGATAACCCGCTCGGGCAATTCAAGCACCCGCAATGCGTGCACCATGCACAACAACCACTGATCACGCTCGCTGCTGGCAATCGGAAACGGCATGTGGCGCATGCGCAGGCGGGGGTGACCAAACTGTGGGCTGTACAGGTCTGGCCCGCCCAACCAACCGGACAAAAACAGGTAAAACTTTTCACGTGAATGGTCAAGGTTGGCCGGATGCAGGCGACGGATGACTGCATAGGCGGGATTTTGGTCCATTTCGTCGTAGAACGTGTCAACCAACCGACGCACATTGTCCAATTGTTCGTCGGTGGTGCTGCCGAAATAGACGATGGGCGGCTGGGATGGAGCAGGCTGGTTGCTGGATGATTCAGTGGTCATTCGGATGGATTGTGTGCGTCAATGGACTCTATTGTAGACGATCCCCACTGGGCCACCCGCACTACACCCACCGCAGCGTCTGCATCACGGGTGCATTGCAAACACGGCGTACAGACCAAGCCCCAAACATCACAGACACGGCGATTCCACCCGACACCCCGGCGAAAACATACAGTGGAGACACTGTGTAATCAAACTCAAACACGAAGCGAGCCACACCCCAACCCAGACCCTGTGCAGCCAAAGCCGCCACCAAACCCGCCAGCCCGCCCAGAAGGGCCAGCTCCACCCATGCAGCCCGCTGCAATTGGGCACTGGAAGCCCCAATGGCACGGTACAGCGCCGACTCGCGCAAACGGCTGCGAACACCGGTCAGCACACACGCCACAACCACCAAGCCCCCGGCGGCCACCGTGAACAAAAACACAAACTGCACAGCCCGGCTGACCTGGGCCAAAATATTTCGAAGCTGGCCAATGATGAGGGCCGTGTCCAGCACGGTGAGGTTGGGATACTCGCGAACCAATTGACGGGACACCGCCACCGCTTGATCGGGCGGCAGGTAGACCGACGTGATCCAGGTTTGCGGGAAATCCTTCAACACGGCGCTGGGGAAGATCACATAAAAGTTCACTTCCATGGAATCCCATCGAAGGTCGCGAATACTGGTCACTTTGGCGTGCAAGGGCGAACCCGCCACATCAAAATCAAGCATGTCGCCGAGCTTCAGCCCCAATCGCTCAGCCATGCCTTTCTCCAGTGAAACTTCAGGCCCCGACTGGCCCTTGGGGTCAAACCACTGGCCTGCCTGAATGCGATTGTGACCGGGTAGTTGATCGGTAAAACTGAGATTGAACTCGCGTTGAACCAGGGCTTGCGCCCGTTGGTCGGTGTAAGTGTCTGCGGTGATGGTGTGTTGATTCACGGCAGTTAAGCGACCTCGAACCATGGGGTACAGCCTGACAGGTCCATCGCTGGCGGTGCTTAGCGCAGAGCGCACACCCGCCACTTGGTCTGGCTGAATATTGAACACAAAGCGGTTGGGCGCATGGTCTGGAATGACTGCACGCCATCGGTCGAGCAAATCCCCCTGCACCACTGAGAGCATGAGCAACGCGCTCAACCCCAGGGACAAAGCCACCCCCTGGACCACCAACAGACCAGTGCGACGTGCCATGCTTTGGAACACGTCGATTCGAGCTGTGCGCTGCGCCACAGTCCGACTGGTGATGTACAGCCCTTTGAGCAACGCCCAAAACACGCCTGCAAAAACAGTCGACGTGAACAGAAAACCGCCGAACAGCAACAAAGCCAATGTTCGATTGTTGACCATGAGCAAACACACCAGCAACGCAGCCAATACGCCGAGGGCAACAGAACCCAGCAGTTGACGGCGGCCCGTGGGCAGCGGCCGAGCCCTTAACACCGCGATGGCGGGTGACTGCAATGCAAACCAAGTGGGTGCAGCACCAAACCCCAACAGCAAAACAGCCGACAGCACCATACCCAATGGTAAAAAATACAAACCCGCCAGCGGAAGCTCGACCGTGATCAGCCCCGACAGCAAAGCCATGAGGCCCCAGTGTGCCAACCAACCTAGACCAACGCCCAGTAGGCCTGTGAGCAATGTGAGCACTGCCAGGCCCGCCAACTGCAGACGTAGCAAATGCCGGGGCGTGTAACCCAAACTTTTGAGCAGCGACAACTCCTCCGCTTGCTCACGGGCAAACAGATGCGACACCAAGGCGATGCCAACGCAGGCCACCAGCGTGCCAATCAATGCGGCCATGGAGAGAAAATCACGGGCGCGAGTCAGTGTGCCGTTGACCTCAGGTCGGCCTTTGGCAAGGCTCTCCAGTTCCTCTTGAGGACTGAGCAGCGGTTTGAGTTGTATGGCGAAAGAGTCCAGCGTACCGGCAGGACCCACAAAATAGGTTCGCCACGTTGCACGGGACCCCATGCCGAGCAAATGCGTTGCCTCGAGGTCTGCCTGATTGAACATCACCCGGGGCGCAAAGTTCACAAAGCCACCACCCCGATCGGGTTCGACCAGAATGACACGGGTAACGGGCAACTGAACATCGCCAACACTGAGAAGATCACCCAGACTGAGGTTGAGGCTGCCCAACACCCCTTGATCCACCCAAACCTCGCCCGGCTCTGGACCACTCGGTGTGTCAACCACACCACCGTCTACACTTTGGGTTTTGAGAAGACCGCGAAGCGGATAAGCGCCACCCACCGCTTTCATGGACACCAACAGGTCTGTTTTCTCCGACGGCAGCACGCTGGGAAACTCGACACTTTCGGCTTTCTTCAGGGTGTTGAACGGTGTTTGCTGTGTCAGCGCTTGCCAAGGTGAATTAACCGGGTTTCGTTTGGTTTCAATGACGAGATCACCACCCAACATTTGGGCAGCGTCACGCAACAAGGCGGCTTCGATTCGGGCTGAGAAGACACCCACCGAGGCAATGGCCGCCACCGCGAGCACCAATGCCGCAAATAAAATGCGAAACGATGCGCGACGGCTTTGCTGAAGCCAATACGTGGAAAACGACAAAGAAGCCATGCCTGAAATAATGGAATACAACAATGAACCAGTGTAGGACATGAAGCGATATGGACGGTTCCACGTGATGCGCTGCAATACAGGAATTTGCGGCATACAGGGCCGCAAGCCGAAAAAAAAATGACCGACCGTGCTAATTTGAGTAGAGATTCAAAATTTTTTGGTTACTGCGAAGTAACATAGATTCTATTAATTACAAAAAATTGCCGATTTTTTAGGAGACGGTAACGTGTCAGATGCATTTCCCATTCTGAATTCACCCCTGGACCTGGGCTTCACCACCCTGCGCAACCGCATCATGATGGGCTCAATGCACACAGGCATTGAGGACAAGTACAAGGACTTTGACAAGCTCGCCGCCTACTTTGAAGCCCGCTCCAAAGGGGGCACAGCGCTGATCGTCACAGGCGGCTTTTCGCCCAACCTGGAGGGTTGGCTGTACCCGTTCGCCTCGAAAATGAGCAGCAAAGGAGCCATCAAACCCCACCAAAAAATCACCGAAGGCGTGCACAAACACGGCGGGAAGATTGTCATGCAGCTGCTGCATGCAGGCCGTTATGCATACCATCCGTTGAGCGTGTCCGCATCCAATATCAAGAGCTCCATCAACCCATTCAAGCCCCGTGAAATTGGCGACTTTGGCATTCGCCGCACCATCGCTGCATTTGCAAAAGCCGCGAAACTGGCCCAGGAGGCTGGCTACGACGGTGTGGAGGTGATGGGCTCGGAAGGTTATCTGCTCAACCAGTTTATTTGCAAACGCACCAACCGCCGCACCGACCGCTGGGGCGGCAGTGTTGAAAACCGCGCACGACTGTCGGTTGAGATTGTTCGCCGCATTCGCGAGACAGTGGGGCCCAACTTCATCATCATCTACCGCCATTCGCTGTTGGACCTGGTTGAAGGTGGCAACACCTGGGACGAGGTGGAATACATTGCCAAAGCGGTGCAGGATGCGGGTGCCACCCTGCTGAACACCGGCATTGGCTGGCATGAGGCCAAGGTGCCCACCATTGTCACCTCGGTGCCCCGCGCCGCATTTGCCGAGTTGACCGCTCGCTTGAAAAAAACCCTACGCATTCCGGTGATTGCATCCAACCGAATCAACAAACCGGATGTGGCCGAAAAGCTGCTGGCATCCGGCCAGTGCGACATGGTGTCCATGGCCCGCCCATTGCTAGCCGACCCGGAATTCGCCAACAAAGCCAAAGAAGGCCGAGCCGACGAAATCAATGTGTGCATTGCCTGTAACCAGGCTTGCCTGGACCATGCGTTTGGCGGCAAGCGGGTGAGCTGCCTGGTGAACCCGCGCGCCTGCCATGAAACCGAAATTGTGGATGCCCCCCTGACCCGCAAAAAGAAGATTGCCGTGGTGGGTGCAGGCATGGCCGGTTTGGCAGCCTCCATCGAAGCGGCGCGGCGTGGCCACACCGTGGTGCTATTTGAACAAAGCGGCCAGATTGGCGGCCAGTTCAACATGGCCAAAGTGATTCCCGGAAAAGAGGAGTTTTACGAGACACTGGTTTACTTCGATGCGATGCTGAAGAAAACCGGCGTGACCGTGAAATTGAACACCCGCGTAACACCAGAGCTCATTCGCGACGGTCAGTTTGACGAGGTGATTTTGGCCACAGGCATCAAACCCCGAACCCCCGGCATTGAGGGTGTGGACCACCCCAAGGTCATGAGCTACATCGACGTGTTGCTGCACAAAAAGCCTGTGGGCCAAAAAGTGGCCGTCATTGGTGCCGGCGGCATCGGCTTTGATGTGTCGGAATACCTGACGCACGATTTCTCGCACCCATCCCCAACGCTGGACCTGGAAAGCTGGAAGAAAGAGTGGGGCATCACCTTTGACCCCAACAATGCCGGTGGCATTGACCGCGTCATGCCACAGCCGCCTGCGCCTGCCCGGGAAATTTGGCTCTGCCAGCGCAAAGATGAGCCCCTGGGCAAACGCTTGGGCAAAACATCGGGCTGGGTGCACAAGGCCAGTTTGAAAAGCCGCAAAGTGCATTTCATGCAAGGCGTGGAATACCTGAAGATTGACGACCGCGGCCTGCACATCATGAGTGCGCACGGGCCCGAAATTCTGGAGGTGGACAACATCATTGTTTGTGCCGGTCAAGACCCGCTGCGCGACATGGAAGAACCTTTGAAAGCCTTGGGTATCCCCGTGCACCGAGTGGGTGGTGCCGATGTGGCTGCTGAGCTGGACGCCAAGCGGGCCATTAACCAGGCAACTCGACTTGCCGTGACCCTTTAATTGCAGCACTTAACCGCCAGGAACTGATATGACACAAAAATCGATGCTGCAAAAGGTGTACGCCCAAGTCGACAAGCTGCCAACCCCACTGAAAACTCGGGCATTCACTGTCATTTTTGGCAGAGCCGTTAAATTTTTCCGCACCACGGGCTGCAAATTTGAGTGGATTGAGACCAACCACGCCATCGTGTCCATCAAAAACAAAACAGCCCTGCAAAATCACATTGGTGGCCTGCACGCCGTCGTGATGCTAATGACGGCCGAATCGGCCACAGGTGCGCTGGTTGGCCTGAATGTGCCAGCCAATGCGATTCCTGTGATCAAGCGAATGGAAGTGGATTACCGCAAGCGTTGCAGTGGAGACCTGCGCGCCGAAGCGATGTTGACCCAAGAACAAATTGCCCTGATGCAAACCCAGGAAAAAGGCGAAGTTGACGTGGCGGTGACAGTGACCGACAGCGAAAGCAAAGAGCCCATTTTTGTGCGCGCCGTTTGGGCGTGGACACCCAAGCGATGAACTCAGGAGACTGCGCGAATGGCCCCGTTTGAATTTCGGACCGTCCATCGGCTGGTGTGTGAATCGGGCAGCGCCCTTCGCCTGCCAGACATTCTGACGCCATTGCTCAGTGAGCGGGGTTTGAACGCGGCGCGCTTGTTTGTGTTGGTTGATCCATTTATACAAACCACATCGACCTTTCAAACCATTGTTGCCAGCCTGCAAGCCAAAGGCCACCCAGTGCAGGTCTGCAGCGATGTGGAGCCTGATCCGCCCGAAGCGTTGGTGCTGCGGGTGGCCGATGAAGCCAAAGCGTTTCAGGCCGACCTGATTGTGGCCATCGGTGGTGGTTCAACGCTGGATGTGGCCAAACTCATTGCGGTGCTGGCGAAAGGAAAACAAGCACTGCAAACCATGTATGGCGTGGGCAATGTGCACAGCGACCGCCTGCCTTTGGTGCTGTTGCCCACCACCGCTGGCACTGGTAGCGAAGTGACCCCGATATCGATTGTGACCACCGGTGCCGACACCAAAATGGGCGTGGTCTCGCCCGTGTTATATGGCGATGTCGCCGTGTTGGATGCCGACTGGACCTTGAGCCTGCCGCAGCATGTGACCGCCGCCACCGGCATTGACGCCATGGTGCACGCCATTGAGGCCTACACCTCCAAACGACTGAAAAACCCCTACGCTGACTTTTTGGCCTGTGAGGCGCTTCGGCTTTTGGCAGCCAACCTGCACACCGTGTGCAGGGAACCCGGAAACCGTGAAGCACGACAGGTCATGATGCTGGGCGCCTGCATGGCAGGACAGGCTTTTGCCAATGCCCCGGTGGGCGGGGTGCATGCACTGGCCTACCCGATTGGCGGCATTTTCCATGTGCCGCATGGCTTGAGCAATTCGCTGGTGCTGCCCCATGTGCTGAGTTTCAACAAACCAGCCGCTGTGCAGTGGTATGCTGAGTTGGCGGTGGTAGTGGGCCTGGGCTCACGAAATGAGCCCGAGACTTTGCTGGCCGACCGGTTTATTGACTGGACAGCCACCTTGTCACCCAGCACCGGCTTGCCCGTAAAGCTTCGCGACGTGGGCATTGCTGAAAAAGACCTCGACACCATGGCCCAGGCTGCCATGCTGCAAACCCGTTTGTTGTCGAACAACCCTCGAGAGATTGACCAGGCGGCAGCACGCGCTATTTATGCTGCCGCATACTAAGTCACAACAACCATGATCACGCTTTCCAACTATCCCCACCAACAAACCGTTCAAACCCGTTGGCACGACAACGACATTTATGGCCATGTCAACAACGTGGTGTACTACAGCTACTTTGACAGTGTGGTGAACCGCTTTCTGATTGAACAGGGCGGGTTGGATATTCACGGTGGCGACACGGTGGGGTTTGTGGTTGAAAGCCAGTGCAAATACCACAGGCCTTTGGCCTACCCCGACACCATCACCGCTGGTCTGCGGGTGGGCAAGCTGGGCAACAGCTCGGTGCGTTATGAGTTGGCCCTGTTCAACCAAGCTGGTGAACTGTGTGCCGATGGTCATTTTGTGCATGTATTTGTGAACCGCGGCAACAACCGCCCCACCCCGCTTCCCGCGCGCATTCGGGCAGCCCTTGAAGGCTTGCTTGGTGTATAGTTCGGCACACGTTGAACTTGCAACGAACGGCCATCATGAACCCTGACAGCACCCAACCCACCTTGTTAACCACCACCGACGAGGTGGAGGCCCTGTGCCAAAGCTGTGGCGTTTGTTGCTCCACATTCCGCATCAGTTTCTATTGGGGTGAAACCACGGCTTCCGAGGGGGGCTATGTACCTGAAGAGCTGACCCAACAGATGAACCCTTATCGCGCGTGCATGAAGGGCACCTCACAAAGCAACCCACGGTGCATTGCCCTTGCAGGAAACATTGGTGAATCAGTGACCTGTACCATTTACCCCAACCGGCCCAGCCCCTGCCGCGAGTACGATGTATTCAATGAACAGGGGGAATTGAACCCGCGTTGCAACCAGGCCCGGGCCAAACACGGCATGCCGCCGCTGAATGTGAAACGTCAAATCGGCTGACCACGGGCTATGTGGTCCAACACCGCGCGAACGCGTTGGGCATTCTCAACCGCGTGTGTTGAATCACCGTGAACACACAGCGTTTGTGCTATAACCACCACAGGCTCTCCCAGTTCGGACTGAAAGGTTGTTTGGTTTGCCATGGCCAGGGTTTGCCGGGTCAGTTGATCGATATCCCGAACCAAAGCATGGGCAAACTGACGGGGCACCAAGCGCCCCTCGCGTGTGTATGTTCGATCGGGAAAAGCCTCTTCGACCACATCAATACCTGCACTACGTGACCAGTCCACCTGCGGACTGCCCGCCAAAGCCAACAACCGTCGACCCGGGAACTGTTGCATCAGCCGCACCAACAGCTCAGCCACATCGGGATTAACAGCGGCATCATTGTACAACTGGCCGTGGGGCTTGATGTGGGCTGGGTTCACCCCGAACTGCGAGGCGATATTTTCAAAGGCCTCAACCTGTCGGCAGAGTTCCCCCAGCAAATCACCCACCGACATGTCAGGCTTTCTTCGACCGAAGCCCTCTCGATCCGGATAACTGGGATGAGCCCCCACCTGCACACCATGATGCAACGCCTGTTCGCAGGCCAAGCGCATGGACTGTGCATCGCCGGTATGACCACCACAGGCGATATTGGCCCAATCCACCAAGGCGAACAGTTTGTCGTCGGTGCCGCAGCCTTCACCCAAGTCAGCGTTGATGAACATGCTTTTGAATGTGTTCAAGTGTGTGCTGAAAATCTTGTTCATGCTGTTGGTTTAATTGCACGGCCTGTGGATGGTCAACCAGGCGAAAGCAAATTCGCTGTCCAGGCGATGCCTGGCCCAGTTTCCACATGTCACAGTGAAGAACTGTCGCCAGACGTGGATATCCACCGGTGGCCTGGGCATCGCACATCAGCACCATCGGCTGACCACTGGGCGGCAACTGGACCACGCCGGGATGAACAGCATGCGAGCGCATGGTGGGCATGTTGTGTGTGGGCAAGGCTCGATGGCCTTTCAAACGGTATGCCTGACGACCGCTCGCTGCTTCAATCGTGTAGCGCTGACCGGCAAACAAATCCAATCCCGTGTGGCCGAGGTGTTTTAATTCCGGCCCGGGCAAACAACGCACATCCAACGGCGTTTTGAGATCACCGGCCTCTCGCCAAATGGCCACCGGCATGGCCAATGTGGGCGCATGCGTTCGCGGGCCCCGGTCAAATCGATCGTGATCCAGCGCCTGCACACGAATTTCATCACCAGCCCTCAAAGCCCGTCCGCTGTAGCCGCCAAAGCCGCCGGACAAACACGTCCCTCGGGAGCCCAACACGGCCGGTACCTGTATGCCACCACGAACGCACACCGCCGTTACCAGGCTACCCAGGGCTGGGTGCACCTGAATAATATCGCCCACATCCACCTGAACAATGCGGCCGCTTGAGATCAAGGCTTTGTTCACTTTCACTTGCCCACTGCGGGTGGCCAGCATGAATGCACCGGGCTTGCTCACCACCAGCTCAAAGGAACCCATGAACTCCAGGCCTGCATCGTCCGCGTGGTTACCCAAGGCAAGATTGGCCAGCGAAAATGAATAAGGGTCCATCACCCCACCCTGTGGAACGCCCTGCCCCAGCAGACCAAAACGCCCTAGATCAGAGACCAACCCCAAACCTTGCGCTTTGACCACTTTAAACATGGGGAGCCTCTACAAATCGAACGCGGTCCCCAGGCTGAAGCAACGCGGGTGGCTGCTGCGCTGAATTGAACAAGGGTAATTTGGCTTGACCGATGAGATGCCAGCCACCGGGGCATTCGCCCGGATAAATGGCAGTGTAACCTGCAGCGACAGCCACGCTGCCCGCTGGAACCCTGGCCCTCGGTGACTCTAGACGAGGCAGGTGCAGCGCTTGCGGGGTGCCGTGCAAATAAGCAAACCCCGGCAGGAAACCCAAAAACTGGACGGTGTATTCCGCTTGTGTGTGCAACGCAATCAACTGGCGGGCATTGCAGCGAAGCGCTGCGCACACCCGTTCGAAATCTGCACCGTGTGCCGGGCCGTACACCACTTCAATGGTGTGCAGGCGTTCAGCACGGGTTGGTGTTGCGGGATTGGATTTCACCTGGGCGACGCGCTCGGCCACCTGCCGCAGCAGCGTCGTCATGTGTTCAACCGAATCGAACGGTGTCTGATACACCACAGTGATGGACTGGTCCGCCAACACCCATTCATGGGCAGGCCAATCGATCGATCTGCTCCAACTTTGCAAATCAGCCCACAACGCGAGCAAACGCACCGAGCTTAAATCAGAGGGTGTGGCAGAACCCTGCAAATCCAATTGCAGGGCTCGATCCGAAAGCCAGTAAATTTCAGGCTGCTTTGGTTTGATTGCTGTCTCCATCAATGGTGCGCAGTGTATTGCCGCCGATCGGGATTCGACGTGGCTTCATCTGCTCGGGAATGACCTTCAGCAACTCCACCACCAGCAAACCATTTTTCAAGGCAGCGCCCTCAACCTGAACATGGTCGGCCAAATTGAATTTCCGTTCAAAGCTCCGGAATGCAATGCCCTTGTGGAGGAATCGTTTTCCTTCATCTTCGGCCTTTCGACCACGCACCGTCAAGACACCGCGCTCCACTTCCAGTTCCAGTTCGCTCTCCTCAAATCCGGCCACGGCAAGGCTGATCTGGTAACGGTTTTCTTCCAGCACTTCAATGTTGTAAGGTGGGTAACCGTTGGATGTGTCGGCGCGCATGGCGGCGTCCAGAATACTGGCCATGCGGTCAAAGCCAATGGTGCTGCGGTACAGGGGGGTCAAGTCGATGGTAGCCATGATCATTCTCCTTCAGAAGCAATCAATCGAGGGTTGGGAACTCAGTGGTTCATGTTGTGGACAACTCTCTCGGAGACATTGCCCGCACTCCCGATGTATGGGTTTACCATCGAATTTCAAGGGCGGCGTTCATCAAACAAATCGCCATCCACATACCACCAACAACCTTCTTCTTTGACAAACCGACTGCGCTCATGCAGGCGGCTGGCCGCAGCCGATTTGGGTTTGTAGCGCGCCACAAACTCGACGGTGGCCGTGTCGCTGTCCTCGAGGTGTTTTAACACCTGAAGCCCGAGCCATTTGCCCTGCTTCAGTTCGTTTTGCAGGTCCAAGTGCGCTGGGCGTGTGGAGGCATGCCAGGTCGACAATACATAACCGGAAAGTCCCAAAGCATACGCACTGTAACGGCTTCGCATCAAAGCCTCAGCGCATGGCGCATGGCACCCACGGTCGTGAAATGGCTTGCAACAGGCTGCATAGGAGGGACTACCGCAGGGACACGACACAAGAGACATAAAAAGCAAACGTTTGATGGTTAAACAGGGTCAATTGACCGGAATTGGCAAACAGTTGTGCACAAAGCATTTTAGACTGTCGGCAGGCTTGATACAGAGCCATTGACAACACAATAACAGACGCACTTTGCCATGAAAAAAACCATTCGAAAAACCGTGTCTGCCTTTGGGCAGGATGCCCTGGGACAGTTCGACGCCACAGCCTTGGCGCAACAACTTCAAGAGGGAAACACCACCTCAACAGCCTTGGTACAAGCAGCACTGAATCGTTTGATGAAAGTTGAACGGGATATTACAGCCACTGTGTGCCTGCAGGCTGAGAAAGCCTTGGAAAAAGCCGACGCACTGGACCGTGCAGGTCAATTCTCGGGGTTTGCCGGCCTGCCCACGTTTTTGAAAGACAACATCGATCTGAAGGGCCACCCAACCCGGCATGGCTCGCTGGCCACCACGGCTGAACGCAAAACAACCAACGGGGCTGTGGCTCAGCAGATGGAAAACATGGGTTTGGTGCTGCTGGGCAAATCCAAGCTGCCTGAATTTGGATTTACCGCGACCACGGAATATTCCAAAGGCGAACCCGCCCGCAACCCCTGGAACACGGGCTTTACAACCGGCGGATCGTCGGGTGGGTCCGCTGCACTGGTGGCCGCCGGTGTGGTGCCGATTGCGCATGCCAATGATGGCGGTGGATCCATCCGCATACCGGCTGCCTGTTGTGGCTTGGTGGGCTTGAAGCCGAGCCGTGGCCGGTGGGCACCCAATGAAATGGCCAAAAACCTGCCAATCAACATCGTGTCAGACGGTGTTGTTTGCCGAAGCGTGCGGGACGCTGCCGGCTTTATGGCACTGATTGACCAACACCACCCCAGCAAATCATTAAAGCCCGTTGGCCACATCAAGGGGCCCGCCCACCAGCGCCTCAAAATTGGCTATTTTGTGAAAAAAATTGATGGTCAACTCAGCGATCCGGAATGTGTGAAAGCGGTTGAACAAGCCGCCCAATTGTGCAGCGAGTTGGGGCACGAGGTCGAGCAGATCGAAATTCCTTTGTCGGTCCAGTTTGCGGATGATTTCCTGCTCTATTGGGGCATGCTGGCCGCAGCCACCCATCGACTGGGGCCCATGCTGATGGGTCGCGGGTTCGATCGAGAAGCGTTAGAACCTCTGACCTATGGATTGTCGGGGCATTTCACCCGAAATATTCTGAAATTTCCATTTGCCTTGCATCGGCTAAAACGGTTTGCACAAGAGTACGACAACGCTTTTAATTCGGTGGATGTGTTGCTGTCTCCCACGTTGGGTCAACCACCGCAGGCACTGGGGCATTTGGGACTGGATTTGCCATTCGACATTGCACGAGAACGGTTGATGAACTTTGCCAGCTACACTGCAGCCCAAAACGTGGCCGGTGCCCCGGCCATCACGCTACCCATGCACCACACACGGCAAAACATTCCCGTGGGTGTTCATTTTGCAGGTGCCATGGGCACCGAAGCCATGCTGCTGGAGTTGGCCTATGAAATCGAACAGGCCCAGCCCTTCCGAATGCTGTTTGCAGAAGAGCCGGGCGAATTGAGTCAAACACCGGCCAGAAAAGCCTCATAAGCACCAGCAACAGCACGGGCACGGTCTGCTTGCGGGCAGTGCCCGGTGTTTTCCAACATCACATCCACCAATCGCGGGTTGGCTTGCTTCAAGATCGCCAAGCCGCTGGCGTGCACCAACTGGTCAGAATCGCCCCACACCACCATCAGGGGAATTCGGATTTGTGCCACCAAATCGTTGAGGGATGGATTGGTTTCCGGATTCACAAATTCCCGGAAAACCCGGTCCTGCAAGGCTTTGTTGGCGATGGCAATCCCAGCAAAATATTTTTGCAAAAACAGGGGCATGGGCGGCGCTGCACCGTTGAAACACAGGTTCATCACCCACTGAAACTCGGACAAATTGCCAGGTGCGAGTACAACCCTGTTCTCCTCAGCAAAGGCCTTGCCAACCGCGGTCTGTTCGCTACCCTTTACACCAGCCGGGTTTAACAGACATGCGCTGTTGACCACGGGCACGCCCTGATCGTTGGCAGCCAAAACACCAGCCAGATAACCCCCCATGGAATTGCCCATCACATGGAAATCTGTCATGCCCACAGCAACGGCCCAGCGCTGCAGACGCGCAGCCTGCGCTGCGATGTTGTACGGTGCGCCTTCTGGCCGATCTGATTCACCAAACCCAATCAGGTCTGGAATCCAGACGGTGAACTTTTTCATGAGCTTGGGCGCCAGCGCAAGCCAGTTCTCCTTGTTGGCGCCAAAGCCATGTACCAAGACCAGGTTGGGGCCCTGCCCGCCATGGAAGTAAACCCAGCGACCGTCCTGGGTGTTGATCGACGCTTTGCGAAGCCCCATTTTCTTGACCTTTGAATCGATCAAGCCCCTACACACCCAGCGCATGACTGCATTGCTCATGACATATTTCCTTTGGCAAACCTGTTGAATGTAAGGCATTTTCTGACACGCGAAAGCGCGTTTGCCTGCCCTTTTTTAGGGATTTTATCCGGCTTAATGACACCGTGTGAATGAGCATAATTCAGTCATGGCAGCGGTGCTTGTGGGAAGCAGCGAAGCCGGTCAAAAAGATTGCTGCACTGAATAGGGAGGATGTTCACCATGCGAGCAAACGAAATTCTGGAACAAATCCGCGAAGCCAATTTGTCTTACCTTCTATTGGCCAAACAGATGATCAACGACGACAAAGCCGAGGCAGTGATTCGTCTGGGCATTGATGAACAAACCGCTGAGCTGCTCTCGGACCTGACCACTGCGCAGGTCCTCAAAATGGCCGCCAGCGACTTGCCCATGTGCAGCCTACGGTTTACCGATCCACAAGTCTGGAAGCTGGCTTCGGACCACGGCAAAGATCGAAATATTTCAGGCATGCACGCCGCCATTCTGATGGCAGGCCGCAGTGTCAACATCCAAGCCTAAGTCAACACACCGAACAACGCGCACATCATCCAACAGAGGGGATTGATCATGGCCAAAGTTAAATCGCTGATTTCAGAAGCCCAACAAATCAAGCTTGCATCCGAATTGATCCACATGGACGCACGTTTGCAGGTGCTGGAAAGCGAAACCCAATTGTCACGCGAACGCTTGATCCGCCTGTACAAGGAGATCAAGAAAAAGTCTCCTCCCAAAGGCATGCTGCCCTTCTCCACCGATTGGTTCATGACCTGGCAACCCAACATCCACGGTTCGCTGTTCATGAATTTTTACGACGCTTGTATCAAAGCGACAGACATGGACGATGGCCAAGCGCTGGTGCAAGCCTACAAAATGTACCGCGAACAAATCAATCAACTGGGCCTGCCAGAGGTGCTCTCCATGACGCGCGCCTGGCGTTTGGTGAAATTTTTTGATGCCGGCATGCTAACCACCGCCCCCTGCACCTGCTGCGGCGGAAAGTATGTGGTCCACACTTACGACTTGGTCAAAGATTATGAATGTGGTTTGTGCAATGTGCCCTCACGGGCCGGCAAAACCAAGCAGGACGCCGCAACCCGCTTCTTCAATGACGAAGCACTGGTCGCAGCCTGACCCCACCCGTTTCTTGTTGTCATCCTCTCCTGGTCTAGTGAAATGGACCTTTCGATGCGCCTGCACTTCCCTGGAAGGCAGGCGTTTTTTTCAAGCCATGAAACGAGCCAGGATTTGCCGCGAACGGGCATCCAGCTCAGCCATGTTTTCAATGATGAACTGCATGCCATTGGCGTGGGTGAGCACCAGGCGTTGCCCGCCCAAACGGCGAATGCTTTCTTCGGACGGCAACTCAAACTTGCAGGGGCCGCGGTCGGTGTCCAAGTTCCACACGCTGGGCGTTGAATAGGTATTGACCGAGGTAATTTTGTGAATGACCGGCCGATATTCACGCCGGGCCAAGTGCGCTTCAACCACACAGCGAGATTGCGCATCCAGGTCATCCAGCGAGTCCAGCCACAGCAACTCCTTGCTGTACTCATCCACCAGGGAGATGTCGTTGCGGGGGTTGGAAAACGGAAAAGCCAGCACCGGGTGTATGGGTTTGGCCACCACCTGCTCACCGTCGAGCAGGGCCAGCATGCCATCATCACTTTCCACCACGCGGGGTTGGGCATAGGGGTAGCACTTATTCATACAGCGCCTGCTCCTGTTTCAGTTTTTCCTGGGCCTGGTGCAAATTCCAAAAGTGGCCTTTTGCATCCAGCAGGGCCTGATGTGCGCCCTCTTCCACCACCTTGCCCCGATCCATCACAACAATTCGATCCGCCTTTCGCAGCGTTGACAAACGGTGCGCAATCGCAATGGTGGTTCTGCCCATCACCAGGTTGTCCAGCGCTTTCTGGATTTCCTTTTCAGTTTGTGAATCGACCGAACTGGTGGCCTCATCCAGAATCAGGATTTTTGGGTCAATCAGCAGGGCGCGTGCAATCGAAATGCGTTGCCGTTCACCACCGGACAAACTTTGACCGCGCTCTCCAACCAAGCTGTCGTAGCCATGGGGAAGTCGCAAAATAAACTCATGGGCATGGGCCAAACGGGCCGCGGCAATGATGTCTTCACGCGTGGCGTCGGGCTTGCCGTAGGCAATATTTTCGGCAATGGTGCCAAAAAACAGAAAAGGCTCTTGCAATACCAGACCGATGTTTTGGCGGTAGGTTTTGAGATGAATATTGCGGATATCAATGCCATCGGCCAACACCTCGCCTTCGCTGATGTCGTAGAAGCGGCACAACAGGTTCACCAGTGTGCTTTTGCCCGAGCCACTGTGACCAACCAGGCCAATCATTTCGCCAGCTTTCACCTTTAATGACACCCCATCGAGTACCTGCCGGCTGCCATAACGAAACGACACATTGCGCAATTCCAGATCGCCCTTCAGTTTACTGATGGTGACCGGCTTCTCCGCTTCGGGTACCGAGCTTTTGTAATCCAGAATATCGAAAATGCGCTTGGAGCCCGCTGCAGCTTTTTGAGTGACCGACACAATGCGGCTCATCGAATCGAGTCGGGAGTAAAACCGGCTGATGTACGCCAGGAACGCCGTCAACACACCCACGGTGATGTTGTTGTGCATGATCATGGAAATACCACCAATCCAGATCACCAAAATACCCACCTCGGTCAACAAACTCACCGTGGGGGCAAACAGCGACCAGGTCTTGTTGATGCGGTCATTCACTTCCAAGTTGCGGGTGTTGGCCGCCAAAAAACGATTGCTTTCCCGGTCCTCCTGCGCGAAGGCCTTGACAACCCGAATACCAGGTATGGTGTCGGCCAATATATTGTTCACCTCGCCCCACACCCGGTCCACTTTCTCAAAACCAGTGCGCAGCTTTTCACGCACCAGATGAATCATCCAGGCAATCAACGGCAGTGGCAACAAAGTGAGCAACGCCAGCTTGAAATCAATGCTCATCAGGATGACCGAGGTCATCACGATCATGATCACATCGGTGACAAAGTCGAGGGCATGCAGCGACAAGAACAAGTTGATCCGATCTGTTTCGGAACTCACCCGGGAAATCAAATCACCGGTGCGTTTGGCTGAAAAATAGTCCAACGACAAACTCATCAAGTGTCGGAATGTCGTTGTCCGCAAGTCGGAACCAATCCGTTCCGAGACCAAGGCCAGCAAGTAAGTACGAGCCCAACTGAGCGCTGCCGCCACAAAAGCTGAAGCCAGCAAACCGCCCAAATACAATCCAGCCAGGTGGGTGTTCATGGGCTGCCCATTCTGGAAAGGAATCAACACATCATCCATCAAAGGCATGGACAAATACGGCGCCACCAAGGTAGCCCCAGTGGACATCAAGGTGAGCAACAACCCGACAAAAAGCTTGCCTTGGTAAGGTTTGGCGAACCGCCACAGGCGCAACAACGCGCGGGTGGACACGGGCTCTTCAAAAGCCGCACCTTCCACATCATCTTCGGCCAACAAAGCCGGCACACCCGGGTGTGCGATGGTTGCAGAATGACCAGTGCCGGCTTCCGCTTGGCGAATCGCCTCTTCCAGCATGCCCACAAATTCATCCATGGCCCGGTGCAAACTGAAGCTGGCATAAAAACGGAAAACGGGCCGATGGGCACTGTGGATCAGAATGGTTGACAGACCCGCATGATCACCCATGACCACACGATCAATGTCGGCCAAATTGGCTTGAAAAACAGGGGTTTGGGACAGCTTGTCTAACACGACCACTTCTTGCGCGTTAAACGCAAGAATGCTTTTGGAAAATTCAAGCCGTGTGTTCATGTCGGAACCGAAAACACCTTGGGCCGTTTGCCCTGTTGTCCAGCATTCCGCCAGACGCTTCAATTCCGCTTCAGACGGCGAAAATCCAACGATTTTCAATGAGATTACCCCCTCAGTTCATGAATTCGCTAATGCTACACCACTATTTCCAGCGACACGGAGTTACCATTGTTTGAACATCCAATCCTTGCGATGAACACTGCCAAAACCAACAACATGACGCAGAAAAAACTCCTCATCAAACGTACCCTGTGGTTAGACGGCCCCAACATCTGGACCTACCGCAGCTGTATCGAAGCCTTGGTTGATATTCAAGACCTGGAACAATTCCCATCCAACCTGCTGCCCGGCTTCTATGAACGCTTAACGGCTTTGCTGCCCGGTTTGGTTGACCACGAGTGTGGCATTGGCGAGCCTGGCGGCTTCCTGATCCGCCTGCGCGATGGCACTTACGCCGCCCACATTCTTGAACACATCACCATTGAACTTCACTTGCTAGCTGGCTTGAATGCCGGTTTCGGCAAGGCCCGAGAGACCAGCGTATCGGGTGTGTACAAAATGGTGTTCCGCACACCGGATCGGTTTGTGGGCATGGCCTGCCTGGAGGCGGCAGTTCGACTGATCCACGCCTGTATCGAGGACACCCCGTACGACCTGAAAGCTGAATTGAAAGTGATTCAGCGGGTGTGCGACATGAAAGGTTTGGGCCCTAGCACACAACACATCGTGGATGCCGCATACGACCGTCGCATCCCGTTCATCCGTCTCAATGACGGCAACCTGGTACAAATCGGCTACGGGGAAAAGCAGCAGCGCATTTGGACGGCTGAAACCTCCAAAACCTCTGCCATTGCCGAAGGCATTGCCAGCGACAAACAGCTTTGCAAGGACTTGCTCTCGCAGATCGGCATTCCAGTGCCCGAAGGGCGTGAAGTGGATTCAGCCGATGAAGCCTGGGAAGCCGCGCAAGACATTGGTGTACCGGTGGTCGTCAAGCCCACCGATGCCAACCATGGGCGAGGCGTATCACTGGAATTGAGCAAAGAGCAGGACATTCGTGAAGCCTATGCCCTGGCAGACGAAGTCGGCAGCGGCGTTCTGGTTGAAAAGTTCATTGCCGGCCATGAACACCGTTTGCTCATCATTAACAACCAGATGGTGGCAGCCACCCGCGGCGAATTGGTTTTTGTAACGGGTGATGGAAAATCAACCTTGCTTGAGTTGGTGGAAAGCCAACTGAACAGCGATCCACAACGCGGATGGGAAGAATACTGCCCACTCGACCCTGTGGACTTTGGGTACGACCCAACCGCACTGTACGAGGTACGCCGGCAAGGCTTTGAACCGGAGAGCGTAGTACCGGCAGGCCACAAAGTCTTGGTGCAGCGAAACAGCAACGCCTCTGAAGATGTGACTGACATCGTTCACCCTGAAATTGCGCGGCTGTGCACCTTGGCGGCCAAGGTCATCGGGCTTGACATTGCAGGCGTTGACCTGATGTGTGAACACATTGACCAGCCCCCCCAGGGCCAGGCATTTGCGATTGTCGAAGTGAATGCAGGCCCAGGTTTGCTGATGCACATCAAGCCCAGCAAGGGCACGCCCCGCAATGTGGGTGCGCCCATCATTGAGTCGCTGTTTCCGCAAGGTGAAACCGGGCGTATTCCCATCATCACATACACTGGCGGTCCAGAGCTGTCCGATTTTGGCCCCCAACTGTGCGCCATGCTGGAAGACAAAGGCCACAACGTGGGCCTGGCTTGTGAGCATGGTTTGTGGGTGAATGGCAAAGCCGTGCACCACCACGACGCAGCCAATTGGGAATCCGGCCGCAATGCCTTGGTCAACAACAAGCTCAATACCCTCATCATGCAGGTTCGGCAGTCCACCATCCTGTCCGAAGGTTTGCCATTTGACCGCAACACCGTGGCCGTGGTGACCCATCTTGGGCAACTGGACGGCTTGCAGGAGTGGGACATCGTCAACCACGAAAAACTGTTCAACGTCACGCGCACCGTGATTGATTTGGTGCTGCCGACCGGTTATGCCGTGTTGAATGCCGATGAGGTATCGCTGTTACCGTTGCAGGAACTCTGCGATGGCAAGGTGGTCTGGATTTCGACCAACCCTGACAATCCCGTGGTGCGCGAGCACGTCGGCAACGGCGGTATAGCCGTGGTTCTGCATGAACACGCCGTTCAATTCCTGGGCAACCGGGCCGAACAGGAAGAACGCAAACCGATCCCGCTGGACCACGCCGACGAAAACCCCATCAAACAATTGGCCCTGGCTGCCTGTGGCTGGGTATGCGATGTACCGCACCACCTGCTGCGTGCGGAATTGCGTAAACAACCTTGAACCGACACAGACCATGAACATCGAACGAATCCGAGCCCTGCGCGGCCCCAATCTGTGGAGCAAAAACACCAGCATCGAAGCGCTGGTGTTTTGCGAAGAAAATGAACGCCTGCTGGACCGGTTTGCCAGCATTGAAGCCCGCGTGCGGACGGCCATACCTGGCATTGGTGCACTGCGCGCCACCGGACTTGAACTCAGTAACCTGGCACTGGCTCATATTCTGGGCAAGGTGGCGTTGCGACTTCAGGTTGAGGCTGGTTCTCCGGTTACTTTTTTTCATGTGGCGGACAACCTGAACAGCGGCTATTTCCGGGTGGTCGTGCAATATGAAGAAGAGGAGCTGGGCCGCGCAGCCATGGATGAGGCTTTTGCCCTGATTCAGGCCGAACTCAAGGGCGAGCATTTTGATACCGCCGCGTCCATTGCCAAACTCAAAGACCTGTACGAAGACGTCAAGTTAGGCCCCAGCACGGGTTCCATCATCAATGCAGCCATTCGACGCGGGATCCCGGTGCGTCGACTAACCCAGGGCAGCCTGGCACAACTGGGTTGGGGTTCCAAGGCTCGCCGCATCCAGGCTGCAGAAACCGACAGCACCAGCGCAATTTCGGAAGCGATTGCGCAGGACAAAGACCTGACCAAACAAATTCTGGCTGCAGCCGGTGTGCCTGTTCCGCGCGGTTTTTTGTGCCCCACATTCGAAGAAGCCCTGGATGCATTTCGCAAACTGAACCGCAAAGACATCAACAAGGGCGTGGTGGTCAAACCCAGCGACGGCAACCAAGGCAAGGGTGTGACGGTGAACATTCTGGATGAAGACCATCTGCGGATTGCTTGGGATGCAGCCAAACCCTATGGCAGCGGCATCCCCATGGTCGAAGAATTCATTCCCGGCCATGACTATCGCTTCTTGGTGGTGGGTGGGAAACTGGTGGCTGCCGCGCGTCGCGAACCACCGAATGTCATTGGTGACGGAAAACACACCATCGCCGAGTTGATTGCGCTTGAAAATAAAAACCCGCTGCGGGGTGAAGGCCATGGCAGCGCACTGAGCAAACTGCGGCTGGATGACATCGCGAAAGCACGAATCGCCAAACAGGGTTTTACAGCCGATTCCATTCCGGAAGCTGGCACAAGGGTGGTATTGCGCAACAACGCCAACCTCAGCACCGGTGGCACTGCCACTGACGTGACTGACAATGTTCACCCTGAACTGGCGCAAATGGTGATACAGGCTGCACAACTCATCGGTATCGATGTGTGCGGTGTGGATGTGGTGTGTCAACGGGTGGATGAATCTCTGGAGGCTCAAGGCGGTGGCATTGTTGAGTTAAACGCCGCGCCAGGCTTGCGAATGCACCTGGAGCCATCGATTGGCAAGGGTCGGGATGTGGGCCAAGCCATGATTGACTTTATGTTTGCGCCCGGCGAAACAGGCCGAATACCCATTGTGGCCGTTACAGGCACCAACGGAAAGACCACCACCGTGCGGCTCATTGAACAAATTTTGCGTTACCACAATTTGCGGGTGGGGTTCACAGGTACGGAGGGCGTTATTGTCAATGGCCACCTGGTGGACACGGGCGACTGTAGCGGCCCCCGCAGCGCGCTAAAAGTGTTGATGCACCCCGAGGCGGATGCAGCCGTGCTCGAATGTGCGCGTGGCGGCATGTTGCGGGAAGGCTTGGGCTTTGACATGTGCGATGTCGGCATCGTGACCAACATCGGCGAAGGCGACCATTTGGGTCTGAATTTCATTGACAGTGTTGAAGACCTAGCCCTGCTCAAGAGTGTTCTGGTCCAAAACGTGAAGCCGGGTGGTCTGTCGGTGCTGAATGCTGACGACAAACACACCGTGGCCATGGCCAAACTGACACCTGGTCGGGTACTGTTTTTCACCAGCAACCCGGAAAACACTGTGGTTGCTGCGCACAAAGCCAAGGGCATGCCGGTGATTGTGCACGACGGGCGTGTGGTCCATGTCAGCCATGATGGGCTGGAAGAAAACATCGACCTGGCCGATGTACCCCTAACCAACCATGGGCTGTTTACCTTCCAGGTTCACAACGTCATGTGTGCAATCGGTGCTGCTTTGGGCCTGAACGTGCCATTCGAGACCATTCGAGCAGCCCTGGCCACTTTTCAGTCCACACCCGACACAGTGCCCGGCCGCTTCAATTTCTTCGATCACAAAGGCGCTTCGATCATTGCAGACTACGGACACAATCCGGATGCAATCGCCAGCTTGGTCAATACATTGAAAAACGTGCCGGCCAGCCAACGCACGGTGGTCATCAGCGCCGCTGGCGACCGACGCGATGTGGATATCATCGAGCAGGGACGAATTGTGGGTGGCTTTTTCGACCACATTATCCTGTATGAAGATGCGTGCCAACGAGGCCGACCAGACGGAGAAACGCTCGCGCTGCTGCAACAAGGCATCGCACAGGCAGACGCCACAACGCCACCCAATGTCATGGAATTGCGAGGTGAATTCAACGCCATCCAAACAGCGTTGGACAAGGCCTCATCGGGTTCGCTGGTGTTGGTGTTGATTGACCAGGTGAACGAAGCCTTGGATTACCTGAAGCAGCACACCATCCCAGCCAAACGGGCGGCGTAAAGCGGCCATGCCGTTCAGACTGCCGCGCAGCTTGATCGGTCATCAGCGCACGCGCCAGGCCAATGCCCAGTTGGGCATCTACCTGGCGGCTGTGGCGGGTGCCATCAATGCTGGCGGCTTCTTGGCTGTTCACCAATACACCAGCCACATGACCGGTGTGGTGTCCTCCCTGAGTGACGCGTGGGTTCTCGGCCAACACACGCTGGTGTTGGCCGGTGCCGCATCCTTGGTATCGTTTCTGCTGGGTGCCATGCTGTGTGCCATCCTGGTCAATTTCGCTCGAAAAAGACGGCTCACCAGCGAATTTGCCATCCCGTTGGCCTTGGAAGCGCTTCTGCTGCTGTGCTTTGGTGTTTTGGGTGGCCGCCTGGATGACTATGAACGTTTCTACATTCCACTGACAGCCGCCCTGCTCTGTTTCTTGATGGGCTTGCAAAACGCCCTGGTCAGCAAGCTGTCCAAATCGGAAATTCGCACCACGCATGTTACCGGCATTGTGACGGACCTCGGTATCGAGTTGGGCAAGCTGCTGTACGTTAACCGGACAATGCATGCAAGCACACCCGCAGTGCGCGCAGACCGTAACAAGCTTCGCTTATTGGCAGGCCTGCTGACCGGTTTTTTTGTGGGTGGTCTGGCTGGTGCCTGGGGCTTCAAGCAGTTTGGCTACATCACCACCGTGCCCATTGCAACATCGCTGATGTTGGTGAGTTTGCTGTCTATTTGGGACGATGTCCGCAAACAATTTCGCCGTCCACCCCTGTAGATCGCGCTGATCAGCCTGTGGTTTTCCAAACAGTGTAAGGTTTGTCATCCCGGGTTTTCACGGTTTGGTCCACTTCTTCAATGTACACATCACGGTCTTTCACACCAAAAATTTCCGTGATGCTCAAGCCTGCCAAACCAAACCCCGTACCCACATCGATGTAGCCGGCGGCCCAGTCCCGAATAATGCCTTTCGAATCCACCTTGAAGTACGTGGCCATGCGCATCTTGGTCTCTACGCCAATCGGCTCACCGCCACCAGCCATGTCGAAAATACTGCCTTTGCCGCGCCGATCGGTCAGGTGTTTTTTCACAGTAAATCCGCCTGCCAGTTTTTCCTCGCCAATCAGTGGTCCGTAGGTTCTGGGGTTTTCAATCACCGTGTTATAGGACTGCCCGATGTTGCTGTCCAGCTTGCCGGAAATCAACGACATGCCCGCCGATTTGGCCATGGAAGTACAAGCCACATTCAAACCCAGCGTTGTCAGCAGGAGAGCCAACAGTAAAGCGCGTACTGCCGTTACAGATTCTTTCATGGTGTGCCTGCATGTCGGGATAACTTCGCCAATGTACTGCTGGCAAACCCAAGTCGACCATCATCAGTAAAGCGTAGTCATTTTGATTACATCAAGCGGATGATTTCCCGCCATAAGCGGTGACGCATAGTATCCAAAGTGGATATTGGTATACGGAACAATTCATGCACACACCCTTGAAACACACGAGCGCCGCGGTGCTGCTTTTTGCAACCGCAGCCTGCGCCACCATCACCCAAGGCACCAAACAGACACTGATCTTCAAGATGGACCCCGACAACACGGTGTGTAGCCTTACCCGCGTTGATGACGGGGAGCTGGGCACAGTGTCAAAGCAGAACAATTCAATTGTGGTTAGCAAAGACAAAGACGACATCATTGCCCTGTGTACGGCGCCTGGCTATGACTCACAAACCATCAAAGTCGTGAGTCACGCCAGTTCTGCTGGCGTGGCCAGCGGTATTCTCGACTTGGGCATTACCGACCTGGCCACTGGCGCCATGTTTGTGTATCCAGATGAGATTCGTGTCAACCTCAACAAGGCCGGTCAGACCTCGCCCAAAGCGCCGAAATATTCAGCGCCGTTATAAACCCTCAGGTGAGCGATGGTGCATCGAACTTTGAATTCAAACAAAAACCCCGAACAACGTTGACCACGCAACATTGAATCGGGGTTTTTGGGTGTTCACTGGCGGAGACGAGAAGATTCGAACTTCCGATACCCTTTTGGGGTATGCTCCCTTAGCAGGGGAGTGCCTTCGACCACTCGGCCACGTCTCCGTAAGACCGTGGATTATACACGGTTTGCGGCTGATTACCAGCCAAAGCCCCTTTTGGGGGCTTAAATTCAGGCGGCCTGTTTGTCCAGACCAAAAGCCTTGTGCAAAGCACGCACAGCCAGTTCCATGTACTTGTCTTCAATGAGCACAGACACCTTGATTTCCGAGGTTGAAATCATCTGGATATTGATGCCTTCATCAGACAGAGTTTTGAACATCAGGCTGGCCACACCCACATGCGAACGCATGCCGATGCCCACAATCGAGACCTTGCACACATTGGTGTCGCCGGCCACTTCACGTGCCCCAACCGCACCCTGGATTTTGTTTTTCAACAAGTCCATGGTTTTGTTGAATTCGTTGCGGTGTACCGTGAAGGTGAAGTCGGTGGTGCCATCTGAACCCTGGTTCTGGATGATCATGTCCACGTCAATGTTGGCGTCGGCCACCTGCCCCAGAATTTGATACGCCACACCGGGTTTGTCGGGAACACCGCGGATGGTAATTTTGGCTTCATCACGGTTGAAGGCGATACCGGAAACAACGGCCTGTTCCATATGTTCATCTTCCTCAAAAGTAATCAGGGTGCCGGACTTCATTTCTTCAGCCAGCGGAATATCGGGATCGGTCAGGCTGGACAGCGTGCGGGTGGGCACACGGTATTTGCCAGCGAATTCCACCGAGCGAATTTGCAACACCTTCGAGCCCAAAGAGGCCATTTCCAGCATTTCTTCGAAAGAAATCACCGTCATGCGTCGGGCTTCGGGCACCACGCGTGGGTCGGTGGTGTAAATGCCATCCACATCGGTGTAAATCAGGCATTCAGCGGCTTTCAATGCAGCAGCAATCGCCACGGCCGAGGTGTCCGAGCCACCGCGACCCAGCGTGGTTTGGTTGCCCAAGCTGTCAATGCCCTGGAAACCCGTGACGATGACCACCTTGCCGGCGTTCAACTCGGCACGGATACGCGCATCGTCAATCGACTCAATGCGGGCCTTGGTGTAGGCGCTGTCGGTTTTGATGGGCACTTGCCAGCCTGAAAAACTGATGGCTTCCAGGCCTTGGGCTTTCAAGGCCATGGCCAGCAACGCCACCGAGGCTTGTTCACCGGTGCAGCACAGCATGTCCAACTCACGGGGATCGGGCTCTGCCTGAATCTCCTTGGCCAGGCCAATCAAGCGGTTGGTTTCGCCGGACATGGCAGACGGAACCACCACCATTTGATGGCCAGCGCGGTGCCACTTGGCCACTCGACGGGCCACATTTTTAATGCGCTCGGTGGACCCCATGGAGGTACCACCGTATTTGTGTACGATCAATGCCATGTTGAGTGCATCCTGCACAAATAAAAAGCGCGAACCATTTCGCGCTTTGATTTCAAAGTGTTGTGTATTTTACAACAAGGAATGACACAGAACTGACAAACCTTGTTGGTCCCGAGTTGAATTCAAACGCTGACTGAATCGCTGCGGATTGCCTGGCTGCTTATTGGTTCGCAGAGTACCCCAAGTTCATTTGCAATCCACCCGATTCCTGAACCTCCGGATGCTTGCGCATGTATTCAAGGCGGTCTAGGTATTCGGCCGTGATGTCGCAAGTGATGTAATGGCCGTCAAAACAGCTCGCATCAAACACCGTCATCGTGGGGTTCAAGTCGGTGATGGCGCGTTTCATGTCTTCGATGTCTTGATAGAACAAGGCATCTGCACCAATCTCGTCACAAATCTCCTGGTCACTGCGGCCGGAGGCGATCAACTCATCGCGAGTCGGCATGTCAATGCCGTACACATTGGGAAATCGCACCGGTGGCGCCGCGGAGGCAAAAATCACTTTTTTGGCGCCGCTTTCTCGGGCCATCTGGACAATCTCACGGCTGGTGGTGCCGCGGACAATCGAGTCATCCACCAGCAACACTGTTTTTCCGCGGAATTCCACCGAGATGGCATTAAGCTTTTGCCGCACACTTTTTTTGCGCACAGCCTGACCCGGCATGATGAAGGTACGGCCGATGTAGCGGTTTTTGATAAACCCTTCCCGATAGGGCACGCCAATCTGGTTGGCCAATTCCAGCGCCGCCGGGCGGCTGGAGTCGGGAATGGGCATGACCACATCGATTTCTTGGGGGTCCATGGCTGCCTTGATTTGATCAGCCAGGTATTCACCCATTTTCACCCGGGCTTCGTACACGGACACACCGTCAATCACCGAGTCTGGGCGAGCCAGGTACACGTACTCAAAAATACACGGGTTCAGGGAATGCTTTTCGGCACATTGCTGAGCAGAAATATTGCCTTCCATGTCCACAAAAATGGCTTCACCCGGTTCAATGTCGCGAACAAACTCAAAACCCAGGCCTGCCAATGCCACCGACTCGGAAGCCAACATGTATTCCGTGCCCTGCTCCGTTTCAATCTTGCCCAGCACCAGCGGGCGAATGCCATATGGGTCTCGGAAGCCCAACAACCCATAACCCGCGATGAGTGCCACGCAGGCATAAGCGCCACGCACCCGGCTGTGCATGCCAGCCACGGCTCGGAAAATCGTCACTGGATCAAGGTTGTAGCCCGACGCCTTGGATTGCAGCTCGTGGGCCAACACGTTCAACAACACCTCAGAGTCCGAATTGGTGTTGATGTGGCGGCGATCATTCTTAAACAGTTCGGCCTTCAGGCGTTCGCTGTTGGTCAGGTTGCCGTTGTGGGCCAACACCAAACCATACGGCGCATTCACATAAAAAGGCTGAGCCTCTTCAGAGCTGGCTGCTGAACCGGCTGTGGGGTAACGCACGTGGCCAATGCCCATGTTCCCGGGCAACGAACGCATGTTGCGGGTTCTGAACACGTCCCGAACCAGGCCATTGCCTTTGAACATTGAAAATGCATTGCCATGGGCAGTGGCGATGCCCGCAGCATCCTGCCCCCGGTGCTGCAACAACAGCAAGCTGTCGTAGAGCATTTGATTGACTGGAGAAAAACCGGCTATACCGACTATCCCGCACATTGAACTCTCCTAGTAGCGAACCCACTTGGCCACGGACTCCGGCAAATGCGGCTTGATGGTGCGCATTGCATCTTCGGCATACGGGGACAATCGGGCATCTCGCCAAAACGGTTGCTTGGGCAAGCTTGTAAAACCCGCGCCTGTAACCAGCACCAACACAATAAACAAACCACGCGCAAAACCGAACAGCACACCCATGCCGCGGTCTGCAAAACCCAAACCCGCCGCCGACACAATTCGGCCCAGCAGCGCAATGAATATGGCCCCCACGACCATGGCGGCAAAAAATGTGGCAGCGCATCCAATAAGTGCTTTCATCGGCTCAGTCAGGCCTTCCACCCAAGCCATGTGCACAGCCATGTCGGCACCATATTTATTGGCCAACCAGAACGCGATCACCCAGTTGGCCAGCGAGAGCACTTCTTTCACCATGCCACGGAACAATCCCAACACCATGGACAAGGCAATCATGGCCAACACCATGTGATCAAACACGGTCAACCCGTGCAACCAGTCGCCCACGGCGCCGCTCACTGCACCACTCTCCCGGAATAACCGGCAGCGCTCAATTTGGATTTCGTGGCATCGGCTTTGTCTTGGCCGCTGAGTGGCCCAACACGCACGCGGTACACCGTGGAGCCATTGCTGCTGGTGCTCTCAATGCGTGCCGAAAAACCTTTTCCGGAAAGCTCTTGCTTCAGGCTTTCCGCTCGGGCCTTGTCGCCCACGGCCGCCACTTGTACCCAGAACACCTCATCGGCAAACTTGGCAATCAAATCATCGCCAGCTTTGGCCGTGCTTTTGCTGTCTTGCTTGGCGCTGGACTTGCTGTCGGTTTTCACTTCCGATTTGGGATCCACTTTGGACACTGGTTTGTCAGGCGTCTTGTCGTCCACCTTGGACGCGGCTTTGGACTCCAACTTTGGCTCCGGCTTCACAGCGGGCTTTGGTTCGGGTTTGGGTTCGGGTTTGGGCTCGGGTTTTGCTGTGGCCACTGGAGGAACCACCAAGGGCTCCACTTCATCAGCTGGCGGAATGGGCGCGCTATTGGTACCAGTCACACCGTGGCCGGCTGCTTTGTCAGATTTTTCGACAGGCTTGCTGGCCGCTTTTGATTTCAGATCGGCAGAAATGTCAGACGAGGGTCGATCGGGTACCACCAGTTCTACTTTGCTCGGTGTTTGCGCCGGTTCATTTTCCACCAACGCCGGCACCACGATGACAGCAGCCAAGAACAGGGCGATGGCCCCCACCAGACGTCGCCGAGCCCTGCGCTTCAGTTCATCAACGGGATCGTTGTTGACTCTGTTTTTGGCAGTCGAACGCGAATTGGAAGCCACCGGCACCTCGTTGAATGATCAAGCAGGACGTTTCCGTAGCTGTTCTCGCGCTTGCAGCGCTTGCGCAACCGTCAGGAATGACCCGAAAACCAGAATTCTATCATTCGCAGACACTGCCTTTGAGAGCACGGTGTACGCTTGCGCCACGCTGTCGTAGGTCTGAACGGTTTTGTCGGGTGCCTGTTTGGCAATACCCCCCTTGCCCAGCGCCTCTGCGTTTGCTGCCCAATCAAAGTTGACGGCATCAACACCCGCATTTTGGAGGGAAACCTTTAATTCTTCAGCGGTCCGCCCGCGGTCGCCTTCCAGGGTCACCAAGTGCCAATGGTCGATGCGGTCTTTCAAGGCATTCACCACCGACTCGGCGTCTTTGTCGCCCAACATGCCAAAAATGCAATGCGTGTAGGGAAAGAAGCCCATGTTGTCCAGACTTTCGCGCAAATGGGCCGCGGCATGCGGATTGTGCCCCACATCCAGCACGACGGTGGGTTGACCCGGCAACACCTGGAAACGACCTGGCCATTCCACCAGCAAAAAACCCTGTCGAATAGACTGGGCTGGCACATGCAAACGGTCACGTACGCTTTCCAGGGCGGCCAGGGCGGCCGATGCATTCAACAATTGGTTGGCACCGCGCAATGCAGGGTATGCCAACGCCCCCCGCCGAATATTGCGTCCGCCGTACGCCCATTGCTGCTTGTCGCCGCTGTAGTTAAAGTCTCGGCCGAACAGCCAAAGGTCCGCACCGATGGCAGCGGCATGGTTGATCACACTCTGGGGGGGCGCGGGATCACTGACAATGGCTGGTTTTCCAGATCGGAAAATTCCTGCTTTCTCGCGACCAATGCTTTCACGGTCGGGCCCCAGGAAAGCCATGTGATCCAAATCAACACTGGTGCAAATCGCGCAGTCCGGGTCAAACACATTGACGGCGTCCAGCCGACCGCCCAAGCCCACTTCGAGAATCACCACGTCCAGTTGGCGTTTCGCGAACAACCACACAATCGCCAATGTCGAAAATTCAAAATACGTGAGGGATACTGTCCCAACACCCTGCCCTTGCCGTGCATCTTCGACCACTTCAAAGGCGCGCACCAAGTCAGCCTCGGCGACTTCTTGCCCATTGATGCGTGCCCGTTCTGTGAAACGCAGCAGGTGAGGCGAAGTATACATACCCACCTGATAACCAGCCTGCACTGTAATGCTTTCCAGCATGGCACATGTGGAGCCCTTGCCGTTGGTGCCAGCCACCGTGAATACCACACCACCCAATTGGATATTCAATCGGTCCTTGACGGTTTGAACCCGCTCCAACCCCATGTCGATGGACTTGGCATGAATGGATTCCAAATAGACCAACCACTGATCGAGGCTGGCACCATTGACGGGGCGTGCTGCGGTTGACGTTACCGGAGTACTGCTGGAACTATTCACTGAATCCTCAAAAGCAAACGCAATAAATCACTCAACTTGTTCTTCATCTCACGGCGGTCCACGATGCAATCCACCGCACCTTTTTCCATCAAAAACTCGGCCCGCTGGAAACCTTCCGGAAGGGTCTGTCGCACCGTTTGTTCAATCACGCGCGGCCCTGCAAAACCGATCAATGCTTTGGGCTCAGCAATCACCACATCACCCAAGAAAGCAAAACTGGCTGATACGCCCCCCATGGTCGGGTCGGTCAACACGGACAGGTAAGGCAGCTTGGCTTGGGACAACTTGGCCAACATGGCGGACGTTTTGGCCATTTGCATCAACGAACCCAAGCCCTCTTGCATGCGTGCACCACCCGATGCCGTGATGCTGATAAACGGCACCTTTGCATCCAGCGCAACCTGAACGCCGCGACAAAACCGCTCACCCACCACCGAACCCATGGATCCGCCCATGAACTCGAACTCAAAGCAGGCAATCACCACATCCAGACCGTTCATGGCGCCCTTCTGCACCACCAGGGCATCGGTCTCGGAAGTCGCCTCCACCGCATCTTTCAAGCGTTGTGGATAGGGCTTGCTGTCCCTGAATTTCAAGGAATCGATGGGGACCACCTCTTGGCCGATTTCAAGCCGTTCGTCGTTGTCAAACAGCAAGTTCAAGCGTTCACGCGCATTGATGCGCATGTGATGACTACAGGCCGGGCACACCATTTGGTTATTGGCCAGATCATTGGCGTACAACACGGCATCGCAAGCTTCGCACTTGGCCCAGAGCCCTTCAGGCACTGTTTTTTTGGGCACATCACTGGGCCCTTTGGTGGAAATTCGCGGTGGGATGATTTTTTCTAACCAGCTCATGTTTGCAGGTCCTTGCTTGGGTTTGACCGACGATCAAACCAGTTTCTGAGGATAACGGGCAGGATCTGGCGCCCTGTCCCGGTTTTATTCACGGTTGAATGCAAGCCTTGAATTGCGCATCCAGAGCGGCCCGAATGGGCGCAATGAACTCGCCAGCCAATCGGGCAGCATCGGCCGGCTGCCCCGCTTCCAACGTTTGAATCAGTGCGGAACCAATCACCACTGCATCGGCCGACTCCGCCACACGGCAGGCCGAGGCTGCATCCCGAATGCCAAACCCAACACCTACCGGCACTTGGGTGTGCTGGCGAATGGTTGGCAATTTGGAGCTGACCTCTTGGGTGTTCAGGTTTTGAGCCCCGGTCACACCTTTCAGTGACACGTAATACACATAACCACTGGCTGCTTTGGCCACTTTTTCGATGCGTTCATCCGACGAGGTGGGCGCCAGCAGAAAGATGGGATCCAAACCTGCTGCTCGAAGGTGTTGTGCGAAATCGATGGACTCTTCGGGCGGATAGTCCACCACCAGCACACCATCCACCCCAGCCTCCTTGGCCGCAGCCACGAAGGCCTGCTGCCCCATGCGTTCAATGGGGTTTGCGTAACCCATCAGCACAATCGGCGTGTGGGTGTTGGTTTGGCGGAATTCACGCACATAGTCGAGAATTTTCCGGGTGCTGATGCCTTTGGCCAACGCACGCTCGCTGGAGCGTTGAATCACGGGACCGTCGGCCATGGGATCGGAAAACGGAACCCCCAACTCGATCACGTCTGACCCAGCATTGGCCAGTGCATGGAGCACAGCCACAGTTTGGGATGGGTCTGGATCACCACCGGTGACAAAGGGCACCAAGCCCTTGCGGCCCTGTTTTTTGAGTGTGTCAAATACGGATTGAATGCGCGACATGGCGTTACAGTTCAAGGCTTGCAAGCGGTGCCCGATGGCCCGCCGCAGTTGTTTTGGTGACCCGTTTTGCAATCTGGATGGCAGTAAAACTCAGCGCCACTCATGCGGGCAACGGTGTGCATGTCTTTATCGCCACGCCCGGATAGATTGACCAGAATGATTTTGTCCTCGGGCAGCGTCTTGGCCAGCTTGGCTGCATAGGCCAACGCATGGCTACTTTCCAGGGCCGGGATAATACCCTCGATGCGGCAACAGTTGTGAAATGCCTCCAGGGCCTCGCTGTCGGTGATACCCACATATTCAGCGCGGCCAATGTCCTTCAACCAAGCATGCTCGGGACCAACACCGGGATAATCCAGGCCTGCGGACACGGAATGGGTTTCAATGATTTGACCGTCGTCACTTTGCAGCAAATAGGTGCGGTTGCCATGCAGCACACCCGGAGTACCTGCCTGCAGCGACGCGGCGTGGCGACCGGTTTCAATGCCCTCTCCGGCAGCCTCAACGCCAATCAAGCGGACTTGTTCCTCGTTGATGTAGGGGTAGAAAATGCCCATGGCATTGGAACCACCACCCACACAGGCCAGAACATAGTCCGGTTGGCGACCCACCAAAGCGGGCATCTGCACCAAACACTCTTTGCCAATCACACTTTGGAAATCACGAACCAGCATGGGGTATGGGTGCGGCCCAGCCACAGTGCCGATGATGTAGAACGTGTCTTCCACATTGGTCACCCAGTCACGCATGGCCTCGTTCAATGCATCTTTCAGGGTTTTGGAACCGGAAGTCACCGGAATAACCTCGGCCCCCAGCAATTTCATGCGGAATACGTTTTGGGCCTGACGGGCCACGTCTTCCTGCCCCATGTACACCACGCATTTCATGCCATACCGAGCCGCAACTGTGGCCGTTGCAACACCATGTTGGCCTGCGCCAGTTTCTGCAATCACGCGGGGCTTGCCCATGCGACGGGCCAGCAGTGCTTGCCCAATGCAGTTGTTCACCTTGTGAGCACCCGTGTGGTTCAAGTCTTCGCGCTTGAAGTAAATTTGGGCACCACCCAGCATCTCCGACCAGCGCTTGGCGTGGTAGATGGGGCTTGGACGGCCAACAAAGTATTTCAGCTCATGTTCAAATTCAGCCAGAAATACCGGATCGTTCTGGTAGTGCGCGTAGACAGATTTCAATTCTTCCAGAGCATGCACCAATGTCTCTGACACAAAGGTGCCTCCATACGGCCCAAAGTGGCCGCTTGCGTCCGGGAAGTCGTAGGGTTTGTTCATGGTCACTGCTCAATTGGGTCGTTGGCGGACAATCCTGTCCACTGGTTTGGCTGCGGTTTCAACCACCGTGTTGGGCGTTCATGTCGGCGGCTTGCACAGCTGCACAGAACCGGGCAATTTTGCGGTGGTCTTTTACCCCGCGAGCCGATTCGATACCACTGGACACATCCACGCCGTAGGGCATGACGGCCCGAATGGCTTGGCCGACATTCGCATCATCCAACCCTCCGGATAATACCAAAGCCTGCTTCAATGCGCCGGGTTTGGGCAGCAAAGACCAGTCAAAACTGTGACCGGAACCACCATAGGCCTCACTCCAGGAGTCCACCAACAACGCCTGCGCAGACTGGTACATGTCCGATGCCTGCATCAAATCCGTATCGGCCTTCATGCGGATCGCTTTAAGGTAGGGGCGGTTGAACTGCTCGCAAAACGATGGGGGTTCGTCGCCATGAAATTGCAGCAATACCTGAGGAATGGCCTGAATCACCTGCCGAACCACATCCAGCTCGGGATTAACGAACAACACCACCGGCGTTTGCCAGGCCCCCAAATACCGGGCCAGGCTGGCAGCCTGCTCGACCGAAACATGGCGCGGCGATGGTGGGTACATCACAAAACCCACCGCATCCGCACCGGCCTGTACGCAAGCCTGCACTGTATCGGGCGTTTGCAGTCCACAAAGTTTGATGCGCGTTCTCATGGGTTGAAGTCCAACTGGGCTGGATTGAATAAATCAGCTATGCCAAATTCAGGCGGATATTCCACTTCCCACAGCGTCAAGCCGGCAGCAGACGCTGTTTTGGCGCCTTGACTGCGATCCCTGGCGCTCAACACTGTTTGCATCCACGCCAGTGGTTGGCGGTGCATGCCAATCTCGAACAGCGCACCCATGATGTTACGGACCATGTGGTGCAAAAAAGCGTTTCCGTGAATTTCAACATAGCAGTGGTCACTACATTCCACAAGCGATACCCGATGGAGTGTTTTAACCGGGCTTTTGGCCTGACACTGTGCTGCACGAAATGATGAGAAATCATGAGTACCCACCAGCATGGCTGCAGCCGATTGCATTCGCAGCAAGTCCAATGGGTAATGCATCCAAGTCATGTGGGTTTTAAACGGGTCCCGCACTGGCGATGCATAAAAATAATACCGGTACATTCGAGAAATGGCCGCATATCGCGCGTGAAAGGGTTCACCCAAATATTTGGCACCGGCTACCACCACTGTGCCAGGTAGGTGGTTATTCACGCCCTTGACCCAAGCGCTCAAAGGGCGGTGTACCGACGTATCAAAATGAACCACCTGCTGACGTGCATGGACTCCGGCGTCGGTTCGACCAGCACAATGAATCACTGGTCGCTCGCCACAAATTGCTTCCAGTGCGTTCAGCAGTGTGTCTTGAACCGTGTTTCCATGGGTTTGAGTTTGCCACCCTTCAAATGAATGCCCGCTGTACCGCAGGCCCAACACCACCCGGTTCATATCAACCCAAAGTGTCTAGCAATGCTTTGGCTTTCTTGACCTGATCAGCGTCACCTTTCTTGATGATTTCATGCAGCAACTCCTTGGCACCATCGGCATCACCAATCTCGACATAGGCACCCGCCAGGTCCAGTTTGGTGGCCACCTCTTGCCAGGTGGCATCATCCAATTTGGGTTGATCGACGTCCAGATCCAAATCGGCCATGGCAGCTTCCAGGTCTTTCGGAAGTTCAGCCACTGGTGCCTCGGCGGGGTTTAATGGCTCATCATCCAGAAAGTCTGGGTTGATCGCCGTTTCATCGACCACAATGGGATTGGACCTCAAAGCCTCGATCTCGGATTGGGCCGCTGTTGCACCGGTCGACAAAGCATCCAGATCATCCAGAATGGACGAGGAAGCCGGCTCGGATATCGCAGCGCTCTGGTCTTCCGGGAAATCCAGTTTCACCTCACTGCTGAGGGATTCGGGTTCGGCCATGGCCTGCGCTGAAGCCTGACCCAAATCTGGAATCGATTCCTCAATGACCATGGGCTGAACGGGCTCTTCCGCCGCTTCAGCCACTTTGAAATCAGGCACCGGTGGAACCGCCGTCGTTGCGTCAACCGGCTCGGTACTGGCCAATAGTTCATCCAGGTCAAACGCGTCGTCAGCGACTTTTTCCAAGGCGCCAACAGGCGGATCTTCAACAGCGGGGCTTGCCTGGGCAGCGTCCTCGGCGATCAGATTTTCAAAGTCGGGCTCACGTTCCACAAACGGTTCCGGTTTGATGCGACTGCGCCACACCAACAACCCCACCACCGCTGCCACCACAGCCCCTGCACCACCCAGCAACCAAGGAATCAAGTTAAATGGCTGTTCAATAGTCGCCACAGGCACCGGTGCAGCTTTCGGAGGTTCTTCTTTCTTGGTTTCGGGTGGAAGCACTGCAGCAGACTGCACAGGTACTTCAACGGCAGGCTTGGTCGTTTCTGCGGTTTCGGCAGTTTTATCCGTGGGCTGCTCGGCTGGCTGTTCAGTCGCTGTTGCCAGCGCTTGGGCCTGACCAGGGGCTTTGGCGGCAACCTGATCTTTCTGCATGTCGATCAACTTTTGAAGATCAGAGACATTTTTTTCCAGAAGCGCAATGCGTTCGTTGGCCTCTGCCAGCGCCTTGTTTTTGGCTGTTAATTCCTCGGCATTGGCATCGGCGACTCTGGCTTGGCCACCCGGTGCAATCTTGAGACGATCCTCTTTGGATGCAGCTGCAGCATCCACCGGTGCTTTGGATTCAATTTTTCCGACACTGCTGTTGGTGGCTTGGGTCGATTGATCGGCCACCGCCAACAAGCCCAACTGGCGCGCATACCGAGAGTACACATCGCGGCCATCATTGTTGGCCAGCACCAGCAGTGCCTCACGTGGGGACTTTGCACGCAGTGCTGCCTTGTTGGGTATGCGCAGCTGCGCGCCCTCTTTCACCAGGTGCACACTGTTGCCGATAAAGGCATCCCGATTGGCCTCATAAATGGCGGCCATGGCTTGGTTGAGGGTGACCCCCGAACCAGTCAGACTTTGCGCAATCTCTGACAATGTTTCGCCCTTTTTCACCACACGAGCCCCACCATCGGCTACTTGGAGTTCAGGCTTTGCGGGCGCAGACTCAGGCTCAGTGCCCGCATTTTTTGGCGCCGGCGCTGCAACGGGTGGCAATGTTTGTGGCGGCCGGATTTCAGGAATTGCCGGCGTTTTGGATGCGGGGGCCTTTCCCTCCGCGACGCTGAAGGTGTACTCGCGGGCGACTCGGCCACCCGCCCAGCTCAATTCGATTAAGACGTCCAGAAAACCAGCCGGCAAGGGCGAATCGGCGGTAATTCGAATGAGCGCACCATCAGTCTTGCCACTGTCCTTGACTTCAAACTTAAGGGTCGACAATTTGGGATCCAGCACCAGGCGCGCAGCCTTGAATGCTTCCGGGGAAGCCAGTTTGGCCTGCAAACCGCTGCGCTCCTCAGGGCGAAGGCTTTCAATTTGTATTTGCGCAACAAAAGGCTCGGTGGACGATGACAGGACTTCCAACTTCCCCAATTGGGCTGCCTGCAAACCCGTGCTCAGCAAAAGTCCAGCCATCAGAAACGGCAATGTCTTTGTTGTAATGTGCCTCACCCGATCACTCCATGAAATAAAAAGGGCACGCTGCCTGCGTGCCCTCTTATGGTACTTGAACTTCAGCCACACACGCAGGCCCCCAAATGCACTGTTGGCAAGGTGTGTGGGCATTGACCCGTTCAGCGCTCAATCAAAATACGCAACATGCGACGCAGTGGCTCTGCTGCACCCCACAACAACTGGTCTCCCACGGTGAAGGCGCTCAGGTAATCACCGCCCATGGACATTTTTCGCAAACGGCCCACCGGCACATGCATGCGGCCAGTGACAGCAGCCGGCGTCAAGTCCTTCATGGAGGCCTCGCGCTGGTTGGGTACGACACGCACCCAGTCGTTGGCCTTGGCCAGCATGTCGTTGATTTCATCCAGCGGCACGTCTTTTTTCAGCTTGATGGTTAATGCTTGTGAGTGGCAGCGCATCGCACCAATGCGCACACACAAACCATCCACTGGAATGGAACCAGGTTGCCCAGCCACTTTGCCCAAAATCTTGTTGGTTTCAGCAGCACCTTTCCATTCCTCTTTGGACTGGCCATTGCCCAGGTCTTTGTCAATCCAGGGAATCAGGCTGCCACCCAGTGGCACACCAAAATTGGCGGTTGGGTATTCCGGTGAGTTGATGTGCGCAGCCACCTGGCGATCAATGTCTAAAATAGCAGAGGCCGGGTCGGCCAATAAACCACCCACCTTGCTGTGGATGCTGCCCATTTGCGCAATCAGTTCACGCATGTTTTGCGCACCCGCACCCGACGCGGCCTGGTAGGTCATGGAGGTCAGCCACTCCACCAGATTGTTCTGAAACAGACCGCCCAGCGCCATTAACATGAGGGAGACTGTACAGTTGCCCCCCACGTAATTCTTGACACCCTTGGTCAGACCATCCTTGATCACGTGCATGTTGACCGGGTCCAGAATGATGATGGCATCGTCTTTCATGCGCAGGCTTGAAGCTGCATCAATCCAGTAGCCATTCCAGCCCGCCTCGCGCAGTTTGGGAAACACCTCGTTGGTGTAGTCACCCCCCTGGCAAGTCAGTATCACGTCCATTCGCTTCAGGGCGTCGATGCTGTTGGCGTCCTGCAAGGGGCCTGCACCGCTGGCGAAGGCCGGGGCCTTGCCACCCGCATTGGACGTTGAAAAGAACACAGGCTCGAAATGAGCAAAGTCGTTCTCTTCCTGCATGCGCTGCATGAGGACCGAGCCCACCATACCACGCCAGCCTACCAAACCCACTTTCAACATGATTACTCCAGGTCTTGATCTTGAATACGTTTACTGTCGAGCCAGCGCGGCCACAATGGCGTCACCCATGCCGCTGGTTCCGGTGCGTTCCTTGCCTTCGCGCCAAATGTCGCCGGTGCGCGGGCCACTGGCCAGCACGGTTTGCACGGCCTTCTCGATACGGGAAGCATACTCTTCCAGTCCAAAGGTGTAACGCAGCATCATGGCTGCGGACAGCACAGTGGCCATGGGGTTGGCCAGGTCTTTTCCAGCAATGTCCGGGGCCGAGCCGTGGATCGGCTCGTACAAGCCAAAATTTGATTCATTCAGGGAGGCGGATGGCAACATGCCAATCGAACCCGTCAACATCGAGGCCTCGTCTGACAAAATATCGCCAAACAGATTACCCGTCACGATGACATCGAACTGCTTGGGGTTTTTCAGCAACTGCATGGCGCAATTGTCGACGTACATGTGGCTAAGTTCTACATCGGCATACTCTTTGCCAACTTCAGTCACCACATCACGCCAAAACTGGGTAGTTTCCAGCACATTGGCCTTGTCAACCGAGCACAGCTTGCCACCACGCTTGCGGGCAGCCTGAAACGCCACATGGGCAATTCGGCGGATTTCCGTTTCTGCGTAGCGCATGGTGTCAAAGGCTTCACGTTCACCTTTGAAGGGGCCATCTTCTGCAATGCGGTGCCCACGTGGCGTGCCGAAATAGATATCGCCCGTCAATTCGCGAACAATCAGAATGTCCAGTCCAGCCACCACTTCAGGTCGCAGGGTTGACGCATCGGCCAGCTCGGAATACACCATGGCTGGGCGAAAATTGGCAAACAGGTTCAGCGCCTTGCGAATACCCAAAATGGCCTGCTCAGGGCGCAGGTGGCGTGGCAAAGTGTCCAGGGAAAAATCACCCACCGCCCCAAACAGCACCGCATCGGACGCTTGGGCCAGTGCGACGGTGCTCTCGGGCAGCGGAACACCCGTGGCACGGTAGGCGGCACCACCAATAAGCGCATGCTCAAATTCCACCTGCAGGCCATCGGTTTTCAGGGCTTCCAGCACTTTGACGGCTTGAGCAGTGATTTCAGGGCCGATGCCATCTCCGGGCATCACAGCAATTTTCAGGGTCATTCGGTTGCTCTATTTAAATATTCCACATCAATACCTTACAAGTTAATTTGAAAGTATTGTCTTCATTGGATGGTGTTGGCCAACCAAGGTTGTTCAGCCAGTCGGCGGGCCTCATAGGCCTTGATCTCGTCTTTGTGTTCCAGAGTCAGACCGATGTCGTCCAGCCCATTCATCAAGCAGTGCTTGCGAAACGGATCCACCTGGAACCCAAAGCTGTGCTCACCAACGCTCACGGTCTGTTTTTCCAAACTAACCGTGATTTGGATGCCGGGTTGTTTGGCAATCTCAGCAAACAAAATACCCATTTCTTCTTCTTTTAAAACAATGGGTAATAGTCCGTTCTTAAAGCAATTGTTGAAGAAAATATCTGCGTAGCTAGCCGACACAATGGCTTTGAAACCATACTGTTGCAAGGCCCATGGCGCATGTTCGCGGGAAGAACCACAACCAAAATTCGGCCCTGCCACCAGCACCGTTCCGCCCTGAAAAGCAGGCTGGTTTAATTCGAAGTCCGGATTCAATGGGCGCTTGGTGCAGTCCATGCCCGGTTGACCCTCGTCCAGATAACGCCAGCCGTCGAACAAGTGCTCACCAAACCCGGTGCGCTTGATCGACTTGAGGAACTGTTTGGGAATAATGGCATCGGTATCGACGTTGGCGCGGTTCAACGCCACAGCGATTCCGGTGTGGGTGACAAATTTATCCATGGCCTATCCGGTTGTTGACGTTCGATTATTTGCTTTTGTCAGCGGCACGCTCAATGGCTGCGCCGCCCTGCTTGATGTCCTTGCCCACACCCTCAATCGTGTTGCAAGCAGATAGGCCAATTCCGGCAAAAGCCAGCAATACCACGGCAATTTTCTTCATGAGAACTCTTCTCCGTTAAAAGGAACGTGAATCGGTGAAATGACCAGCGATGGCTGCAGCAGCTGCCATGGCAGGGCTTACCAGGTGAGTACGGCCACCGGCGCCCTGGCGACCTTCAAAGTTGCGGTTGCTGGTGGAAGCACAACGTTCTCCAGCGCCCAAACGATCCGCATTCATGGCCAGGCACATGGAACAACCTGGTTCACGCCATTCAAAACCAGCCGCCAGGAATACCTTGTCCAGGCCTTCTTTCTCAGCTTGCGCCTTCACCAATCCAGAACCAGGTACAACCATGGCCAGCTTGACATTGGCCGCTTTTTTGCGACCTTTGATCACCGAGGCCGCTTCACGCAAGTCTTCAATACGCGAATTGGTGCATGAACCAATAAAAACCTTGTCGATGGCGATGTCTTCGATCTTCTGATTGGCATGCAGACCCATGTACTGCAGGGCACGTTCAATGCTCTGCCGGCGAACCGGATCTCTCTCGGCAGTGGGATCGGGAACCGCCCCCTGAACACTGGTCACCATTTCCGGCGATGTACCCCAAGTAACCTGCGGCAGAATGTCTTCGGCACGCAATTCAACCACAGCATCAAATTGTGCACCGTCATCGGAATGCAACGTATTCCAATAAGCGACAGCTTTGTCCCAATCGGCACCGGTGGGGCTGTAGGGCCTTCCCTGCACGTACTCAATCGTTTTGTTGTCCACCGCAACCATGCCCGAGCGCGCACCGCCCTCAATGGCCATGTTGCACAGGGTCATGCGCCCCTCAACAGACAGGCCCCGGATGGCTGAACCGCCAAATTCGATGGCATAGCCTGTACCGCCGGCAGTACCGATTTTGCCGATCACGGCGAGAATAATGTCCTTGGCTGAGACGCCTTGGCCCAATTGCCCTTCAACACGCACCAGCATGTTTTTGGCTTTTTTCATGATCAGGCACTGGGTGGCCATGACATGTTCAACCTCGGATGTGCCGATGCCAAACGCCAAGGCACCGATTGCCCCGTGCGTGGAGGTGTGCGAGTCACCACAAACCACCGTCATGCCGGGCAACGTAGCGCCCTGCTCAGGGCCAATCACGTGAACGATGCCTTGCCGCTGGTCCTTGATGTCGAAGTAAGCCAGCTTGTGGGCTCGCGCATTGTTGTCCAGTGTTTCCACCTGCAATCGGGAGGTCTCGTCCTCGATGCCTTTGGAACGGTCAGTGGTGGGTACATTGTGATCAACCACCGCCAGGTTGGCACTGTTGCGCCACAGTGCGCGCCCTGCCAGTTGCAGGCCTTCGAAGGCCTGCGGGCTGGTCACTTCATGCAACAGATGACGGTCGATGTAGATCAGGGAGGTGCCATCCGATTCGGTACGGACAACATGACTTTCCCACAATTTGTCGTAAAGGGTCTTTGCCATGAGAGGGCCTTGCTTCAGCCAGGTTACAGGTCAGGAACAGCCCTTTATTATGCCACAGCCCTGCACTGCACAAAACAGGGACAGGCCTGAAGGCAAACACCGATGCAACAGCCGAAACCAGGGATCAGCCCCGCCGTTTTGCTGCCTCATACAGAGGCTCCACCCGGCGGGAGTAATCTTCAAGGTCCCGCATGCGATTGGCCGGTGCCGGGTGGGTGGACAACAACTCAGGCGGTGCACCACCCCCTGCACTGCCCATTTTCTCCCACAAGGTGATGGCCGCGCGTGGGTCATAGCCAGCCCGTGCAGCCAATTCGACGCCCATGCGATCGGCCTCCGTCTCGTGCTCGCGGCTGTACGGCAGGGAAATGGTGACATCCGACACCATTCCAACCAGGTCTTTGCCCACACTGCCCAAACCCAAACCAATGGAAATCAGGTCAACACCAAGCCCAGTGGCCATTTTTTGCGACACCCGCTCCCGGGCATGTTCACGCAAGGCATGCGAAATTTCATGCCCCATTACTGCAGCCAATTCGTCGTCTGTCAGTTTGAGCTTGTCGATCAGCGCGGTGTAGACCGCAATTTTTCCACCTGCCATGCACCAGGCGTTCAGTTGGTCCGAAGTGATCACGTTGACTTCCCACTTCCAAGCGGGCGCATCGGTGCGAAACGCAGCGGTTTGCGGAATCAATCGACGAGCGATCGCACGCACGCGCTCCACCTGCTGGGCATTCACATTCAGCTTGCCCGCCGTGCGCGCCTTGTTCAATTCAGCTGCATACGCCTTGACAGAGCTGGTTTCCATGTCCTGCGCTGACACCATGGAGACGAACTGGGGTCGATCAATGCCCACAGCCCCTGCGGACGTGGTGCGTGTGTTTGCACAGCCGGTCAGACTTAAAAATGCGCTGGTGGCCACGAGCGAAGTGGCCCATAACAACCGGCGACTTGGATTCGGAAATAGTCCTGACATGCAGTCCTCGCTTAAAATCAGTAACGGTTATTGTAAGACGGCTTCCTGGCGCTTGAGTTTCAACCCGTAGAACAAGGCAATCAGGCCTGCCAAGCTGGCAGCGCCAAAGGCCGTGGACGGCCCGCCCCATCCCCACAGACTTCGACCTACCACGGTGCCCGCCGAGCCACCCAAACCATAGGCAATCGTGGCGTACATGGCCTGCCCTCGAACCACAAGCCGACCTGGCAAGTGGACGCGCAACCAGGCAATCGTGGCTGTGTGGTGAGCGGCAAATGTCAGCGCATGAAGACCTTGGGCGAACACCATCATCCACAACCAGTCGGGAAACAGTGCAGTAACCGCGAAGCGAACCGCACAGGCGGCATAGCCAATGCACAACCAGGTGGACAACGAAAGCCAATCGAAGAAACGGGTTTGAAGCGCAAAAAACGCCACTTCGCACAACACACCAAAGGCCCACAGCCAGCCCACGGTCAACTCGGTGTAGTGGTGCTCAAGCAGGTAGAGAGAAAAATAGGCGTAAAAAACACCATGGGCCAAAATCATGAAAAACGATGCGAGCCAGAGCGTCGGCATTGGCTGAGGGATCAACAATTGCCGAAAACCGGTACCGACGGAGGTTCGATTCAGACCGCCAGACGCCGAACCTGTGAGTGCAGTGGATAAAGGCTCAGACGGTGCAGGCGAAAACTGCATGGCGGCGCCAAATGCAATCAACAAACTCAGACATGCCAAAAACGGATAAGACGCATAGCCCCAGACATTGGCAATCCAGCCAAACAACAGGACCGCCGCCACAAAGCCCAGGGAGCCAAACAGCCGTATTTTTCCGTACCAGCCATTGTCACCCCGACAAATTTCCATGCAATGGGTGTCGGACATTGGCACCAAACCAGAGATGTTCAAGTTCAGCAGCAGAATGAGAAGCACCAAGGCCATGGCGCTTTGCTGGTTGAGAAACACCAGCACTGAACATAGAAACCCGCCAAAGGCCCCGGCACGTATCCAGCGAACCCGGTTCGCTGTGTGGTCCGACAACCATCCCCAGGCAAATGGGCCCACGATACGCATTAACTGCATCATGCCCAGCGACAGGGCAATCACGTCCAGACTGTGGCCCAGCGTTTTCAGGTATGGGCCAAGGAATGGAGAATACAGCCCGACAAAACCAAAATAGGCTGCGTAAAACATCGCCAGCCAGGCATGCTGGGACATCAAGCGGGACACTGTGACCTAACGGCGGGGTGCATTGAACAAATGGGCCGGCAAAACTCAACCGTTTGCGCGGTCTGCCGGGATTTTCGGCGTCGTTACCCGAACATCGGCACATTGCGCACGGTGCAGCAGCACATGGTCCATGATAACCAAGGCCAGCATGGCCTCCGCAATTGGCGTGGCACGAATACCCACGCACGGATCATGTCGACCAAAAGTTTCTACATCAATGGCATTGCCAGCCTTGTCGATGGATTTGCGGGGCAAGCGGATGCTGGACGTTGGCTTGATGGCCATGCGAACTTCAATGGCCTGACCGGTGGAAATGCCCCCGAGTATGCCACCTGCTTGATTGGAACCGAAGCCGTCTGGATACAGCTCGTCGCCGTGCTCCGAGCCTTTTTGCGTGATGCACGCAAAACCCGCGCCAATTTCCACACCTTTGACAGCATTAATGCTCATCATCGCATGAGCAATGTCGGCATCCAGCTTGTCGTAAAGCGGTGCACCCAAACCAACCGGCACACCGGTGGCTTGAACGCGCAAGCCAGCACCGCAGGAATCGCCGGACTTTCGAAGGGCATCCATGTAGGCTTCCAACTCGGCCACCTTGCTAGCGTTGGGTGCAAAAAACGGATTGTTGTGGACGTCGTCCCAAGACTCGAATGGAATGTCCACATCACCGATTTGCGTCATGCAGCCCCGAATGTCGATGCCATGGTTTAACTTCAACCATTTTTTTGCAACAGCACCGGCCGCCACCATGGGCGCAGTCATTCGCGCGGAGGAACGACCGCCGCCGCGATAGTCGCGAATGCCATATTTGTGCCAGTAGGTATAGTCAGCATGGCCTGGACGAAAGGTGTCCATGATGTTGCCATAGTCTTTGCTGCGCTGGTCCTGGTTGCGAATCAACAGACCAATGGGTGCGCCGGTGGTCAAACCCTCGAAGACGCCCGACAGAATTTCCACCTGATCAGCCTCTTGCCGCTGGGTAACATGGCGTGATGTGCCGGGCTTTCGTCGATCCAGGTCTGCTTGCAGATCAGCCTCAGTGAGTGGCAAACCTGGTGGGCAACCATCCACCACGCACCCAATGGCCGGTCCATGGCTTTCACCAAAATTGCTAACCACGAAAAGACGACCCAGGCTGCTTCCGGACATGATTGTTGTGCGCGAACCAAAACCGCTATTTTATCGGATTATTCAGACCAGGGCTGAATCCCAGGCCCGAAGCAGCTTGTTGGCCAAGGCATGGCCACTCAAAAATGCATCTTCAACCCGCGCGCCTGCCAACCAATCACCACAAGCGCCGAGATTTTGAGCCGCGTCCAAATAATACATTTCGTTGCAAGGGTTCAGAGGCAATGAATATAACCACCGGTGCGCAGTCATTTGAAGAGGCTCCACAAACTGCCCCGTTACATTGCAAAATACGTCCAGCAAGAGACGAAGCGCTTCATCGGGTGCAATGTCTTGGTGAACAGACGACCAGTCTGCGGTCGCCTGCAATACCCATCGTTCACCCGGTGCCCTACCCGGCTTGGCAGAGTCGCGGCAGATCCAACCCAAGGGGCTGTCCACCACAAATGCCCCGTCATAATCCATTTTCAGCGGTTGCTGCAAACTCAACATCACAGTCCACGTGACGGTGGACTTGACCTGCGCGGCTTTTAACGCCAATGCCGGATGGGATTCTTCAAACAAGTCACGGGTTTGCTCGGCAGGAATGGCGCACACCACAGCATCGAACCCCTGATCGACACGCACCGTTCCATCGCCCAAGTGAACAGTAACCTTGTAATGGGCACCCTGGCGCATGACGCCAACCACCCGTGCCTGGGTGTGCAACGTCAGGCCTTGGGACAACCAACGGCCCAAACTCGCCATGCCTGGTGTACCAACCCAGCGACGTGCACCGGGCGCATGGTCCTGAATCACCCCATAACTGAGGTCAACCACACGACCTGTCCACAGCGCCGCAGCGCCGTCTGAATGCGCCTGGTCAATGACGAGTTGGAACTGTGGATTGGACACCTGGAAATACTGGGCGCCATGGTCAAAACCGAGGGGAACTTCTGCATCACGATTCAACCAGCGGGTGGGCATGCGACCACCGGGACCTCGGCTTTTTTCATACAGGGTTACATCGCATCCCTGACGAACCAATTCCCGCGCACAAGCCAAACCGGACATTCCAGCGCCGACAATGGCAACTCGTTTGTTCAACATGATCACTCCTACTGCTCGAGTGTGGGCATTCAGCGTGCAACATGGCCCGTGTACCGCTGAATGATCAACCGGGTTGTGGCAACCCAATGGCTATTTTATTAATTGCTGTTTTCTTCGATCGGCCAATCGCGGATGTAGCCCTTCAACATTTTGTTCTCAAAGCCCTGCTCCTCCAACACCGCTTTGGCGACATCATGGAAAGAAATGACACCACAGAGGGTATTGCCATCCATGACCGGCAAATAGCGTTGGTGATTTTCGAGCATGAGCTTTCGCAAGGCATCGACTTCCATGTCCAAGTTGGCCACGGTGGGTGAGGTGTTCATCACTTCATTCACTACAATTTCGGCCACGGGTGGTGTTGGGCCAGTTCGGTGCTCTTTCTGACGTTTGGCCAGCACACGAATCACTTCACGGAAGGTGACGATACCGGCCAAGCGGCCTTTGTCCATCACAACCAACGAGCCCACATCATGGTCAGCCATGGTCACCACACAATCCGACAGCGATGTTTCGGGTGACACAGTAAACAAGGTATTGCCCTTCACGCGCAGCACTTCTTTGACTTTCATCACCATTCTCCTTGCAATTTTTTGGGGTTTTGTTCCATCGTACCGCATCTGCCCGATCTTTCAAGTCTGAATGTCAGACTTCTGAAATTGGCAAGGCAACAACTTCCAACCGACGCGATACACTACCGCTCATCACATACAGACACGGAGACTAGACACATGCCAAAAACCGGCAACCGCTTTCAGAGTTTTTCGGATTTTTATCCGTTCTATTTGGCTGAGCACAGCAACCTCACCTGCCGTCGATTGCATTTTGTGGGTTCGAGCATTGCGCTGTATTGTTTGATTCGGTTTGGTCTGTCGGGCAATCCGGCTTGGTTTTTTTGTGGTTTGATCCAAGGCTATGCATTTGCCTGGGTTGGGCACTTCTTCTTCGAAAAGAACAAGCCGGCGACATTCAAGTACCCCCTGTGGAGTTTCATGGGGGACTGGGTGATGTACAAAGACATCCTGACTCGAAAAATCCCGTTCTGACACCCAGACAAAGACTGAACTGCTATTGAGCTCAGTCTTTCTTGTCAAAGGGGTTTACAGTGCTGCGGAACTCAACCCGCAGCGGCGTTCCAGTCAGGTTAAACCGCTCCCGTATGCGGGTTTCAAGAAAGCGTTTATAACTATCGGGAATACCATCCAGCGCCGTACCATGAATAACCACGATGGGCGGATTCTGCCCACCCTGGTGGGCGTAACGCATTTTGGGACGGAAAATGCCCTTGCGAGGTGGCTGTTGATGTTCGACGCACTCTTGAATGAGGCGTGTTAGCTTGGGGGTGGGCAATTTGGCAAACGCAGCCGCATGGGCCTCGTCCACAGAGCGCATCATGGCGCCGATGCCGAATGCCTTGGTTGCCGATACGAAATGCAGCTTGGCATAGCCCAAAAACGCAAGTTTCCGATTGACCTCGGTTTTTACCCGGTCTTTGCGATATTCGTCCAGGCTATCCCATTTGTTCACAGCCAACACGAGCGAACGCCCTGCTTCCACAATAAAACCAGCAATTGAGGCGTCTTGGTCAGAAATGTCCTGCTGGGCATCCAGCATCAAAATCACCACATTGGCGTCTTCAATCGCCTGCAATGTTTTGATCACTGAAAACTTCTCGACCGACTCAAACACCTTGCCCCGCTTTCTCAAGCCGGCAGTATCAATCAGGGTGTAAGGTTTGTCACCCCGCTCGAAATCAATATAGATGCTGTCGCGCGTGGTACCGGGCATGTCAAATGCAATAACCCGTTCTTCGCCCAGCAGGGTGTTCACCATGGTGGACTTGCCCACATTCGGTCGACCAGCAATGGCCACCTTGATGCGTTTGCCACCCTCTTCATCTTCCGGCAACTGAGGCAAACGCTCGCAGGCCATGTCCATCAACTGACGCACACCGTCGCCATGGCTGGCTGAAATGGTCTCTGGTTCACCCAAACCCAATTCATAAAAATCGGCCGCCGCAACGGCGTGGGTGTACCCTTCTGTTTTGTTAACGACGAGAATCACTTCCCGTTTGGATTTGCGCAGCTCATCGGCAATCACATGGTCATGGGCGGTAATGCCAGCCCGGCCGTCCACAATGAACAGCACCAAATCCGACTCCAGGATGGCTTGACGGCTTTGTTTTGCCATCTCTGCGTAAATGCCGTCCTTGGCCACCGGCTCCAGACCACCGGTGTCAATCACCAGATAATCCCTCGACCCGATGCGACCCACCCCATAGTGGCGATCACGTGTCAGCCCCGGCTGGTTGGCCACCAGCGCATCACGCGTGCGCGTGAGACGGTTAAACAGGGTGGATTTGCCCACATTGGGCCGCCCCACCAGGGCTATGACTGGTTTCATGGTTTCGCTTACTGAACACTGAGCAAGGCCAGCTTGCCCTTTCTGGATTGAACAACCAGCTCGCCACTGTCGCCGGGCTGCGGGTTGCTGGAAAATGCGGCCGAGCCCACCTGTGTGCGGGCCACTGTTTTACCGGTGTCTCGATCGATGAAATGCACGTAGCCTTCAAAATCGCCAATCGCCACAGCACGGCCAATGGCAAACGGAGCAGTGGGCTGACGACGCTGGAAATTGGCCACTCGCCACACCTGCTTGCCACCCGATCGGGAGAATGCGAACAAATCGCCCAATTCGTTCGATGCAATCAGATAACGGTCATCCACCGATGCACCATTGGGTGATGAAAACTCAGTGGACCAGATACTGCGACCATTCACCGCATCCAGGCAACCGACACGGCCTTGAAAAGACGCGGCACACACTTCACGGAAGTTGTACACCGGCGAACCAGTGACATCGGTGATTCGCTCAATCTCGGTGGTACCCGAGGGAGAGGCCAACACACCCTCCCACACCTGCGCGCCATTGTTGAGATCAACACCAATCAGGCGACCGCCTGGGAAACCGGCATATACACGGGCATTGTTGACGTCCACGGTGGAATTGATCCGCAGTGTCAGGGGTGGCAACTGACGCGTGAACGCCCAACGCAGCGCCCCGTTGTCACTGGCGTAGTTATTAACTGAAAAATCGATGCCGCGAATCAGGATGCTATTGAGGGTGCCAATCGGCACGCTGATGGCATCCACCGACAGCGGGACTTTCCATTTTGGTTTGCCCTGTCCATCGAGCGCGACCAACTGGTTGCTTGCATCAACCACTGCGACGGTGTCGGCGGTAACACCCACGCCCGACTTTAGTTTACTGTCGAGCTTGACCGACCATCGAACCTTGCCGCTGGCTTTGTCCACGGCGTAGACCTTGCCTTCCTGAGACGCAGCATACACTGTATTGCCGTAAGCCACTGGCGTGAAATAACCTTGGTCAGAGTCACCCACATCCACCGACCAACGTGTATTGACGGACAGCTCGGGTTTGAACGAGGCCAACTCCGCAGGCCGCACCTTCGACGAGGAAAACGGGTTAACGGCATTGACCATGGACGACAAGGTTGAACACCCACCCAAGGCCAGCGAAACCACAGCCACACAACCATATTTCATGACCTGTTTCATTGGGCTTTGTCTCCTGTTTTGGGTAGCGCTGCCAGTTTGCGTTCAATCACAGGCTTCCAGGGGCTATCGGGTTGAATGGTTTTCACAGCTTCATCGTATTCAGCTTTGGCCGTGGCGGAATCGCCACGCGCAAGCGCAATATCGCCCTTCCGGTCGTGAAACAAGCCCTCAAACCCCGGGTAATGTTTTTCCAGCAATGCAGCGGCTTTGTCGTATTGTTTATCGTCAAGCAGAAGGCCACTCAACATCAAGCTCGCAGTCGCAGTGAACTCGTCCTGCCGGGCATGCTCCACGGCCCATTCCAACTGCGTTTTGGCCTCATTGATTTGCCCTTTGGCAAACAATGCACGCGCCATCAACACCGCACCCCGCTGCGCATAGGGGGATCGGGCATGGTCTGCGCTCAGCGTATTCTGGATTTGGCTGGCCAAGGCCAGATCACCATCGGTCAATGCTTTTTCCAACTTTTCATACGGCGCCACGGCGGCTGCCGACTCCCGGGCCTGCCACCATTTCCAGCCGTTGTTGGCAGCAAAACTGCCAAAGACAACAATCAACACCGTGAGGATGAAATTGCCGTATTTGTTCCAGAATGCCTTGAAATTGGCAATCTGCTCTTCTTCTTCGAGTGTGTAACGGCTCACTGCGCTTCTCCTTCTCCATACAGCAGACCGAAAATTGATTCGGCCAGCGTGTCTTGACTGAATTCCATTTGCTCTCCCTCACCACGCAGCAATTTAACAGCTGCGGTGCCTTTATTGAGTTCGTTCTCACCCAGGATGACCGCCACCGACGCGCCACTCACATCGGCTCGTTTCATTTGTGACTTGAACCCACCACCACCGGCATGGAGAACCACCGCAAAACCAGCGTCTCGCAATTCCTCGGCCAATGTAAATGCCCGACGCGCTGTGCCATCGCCCTGATGAACCACATACACATCCAGATCGGCTGCATCATCCGGCTGCGCACTTTCCAGGTACAGCTCCAGGAGACGCTCCAGGCCAATGGCGAATCCAATGGCTGGCGTTGGTTTTCCCCCCAGAATTTCCACCAGGCCGTCATATCGACCACCGCCACAAATGGTTCCCTGCGAACCCAAGGCATCGGTGATCCATTCAAAGACCGTGAGGTTGTAATAATCGAGACCTCGAACAAGGCGCGGGTTTTCGATGTACGGCACCCCGGCATCATCCAGCAACCGCTTGACGCCGCTGTAATGGGCCAGCGACGCTTCACCCAAATACTGGAACAACTTGGGCGCCGCATTCACCATGGCCTGCATGGCTGGGTTTTTCGTGTCCAGAATGCGCAAGGGATTGCTGTGCAAGCGCCGCTGAGCGTCTTCGTCCAGCATCTCCTGATGTTGCTCGAAGTAGGCAATCAGGGCCTCCCGGTGGGCCAATCTTTCCGAAGCCTCACCCAGGCAATTAATTTCCAGACGAACACCCTCCAACCCCATGTCACGCCATAGGCGAGACAACATGACGATCAGTTCAGCATCAATATCAGGGCCTTCAAAGCCCAGGGCCTCCACGTCCAGTTGATGAAACTGCCGATATCGCCCCCGCTGCGGACGCTCATGGCGAAATACTGGGCCCATGGCGTACACGCGCTGGGGTGCTGCATAAGTCAAGTTGTGCTGAATCGTCGCCCGGGCAATGCCTGCAGTAAATTCAGGACGCAGCGTCAGTTCATCGCCGTTCAAGCGATCAATGAAGCTGAACATTTCCTTTTCAACAATGTCCGTCACCTCACCAATACCCCGGCGAAACAAGGCTGTGGGCTCCACCACAGGTGTTTTGATGAGGCGATAGCCGTAAGCCGTCAGCCATTCACGCAACAAGGTTTCAAGGTTTTCCCAATGAATACCCTCAACAGGCAGAACATCATTCATGCCTTTGACGGACTGGAGTTTGACTGGTTTTTTGGATTTATTGGATGGATCCTGTGACTCGGACTGGCTCATGGATTCGACTGGAAATTGATTCAACCTGGTATTGTCGCTCATTCCTGGGTGCCTTGTCGGGAGGCACCGTACCTTTGTTCCACATAACGTTGAACAATTTTCTGAAACTCTTGAGCAATGTTGTCGCCCTTCAGCGTGACAGACCGCTGTCCATCAAGAAACACCGGCGCAGACGGCGCCTCTCCGGTACCTGGCAAGGAAATGCCAATGTCGGCATGCTTGCTTTCACCCGGACCATTGACCACACACCCCATCACGGCGACCTTCAAGGTCTCCACGCCAGCATAAGTATTTTTCCAGATTGGCATCTGGTCTCGAAGGTAGGTTTGAATTTGGTCTGCCAGCTCTTGAAAGACTGTACTCGTGGTGCGACCACAACCTGGGCAAGCAATCACTTGGGGCGTAAATGCCCGCAAACCAAGGGACTGCAATATTTCCTGCGCCACCACCACTTCTTTAGTCCGGTCACCGCCCGGCTCGGGTGTGAGAGAGACCCGAATCGTGTCACCGATGCCTTCCTGCAACAGAACCGCCATGGCTGCCGTGGACGCAACAATGCCTTTGGTGCCCATTCCTGCCTCGGTCAACCCCAGGTGCAAGGGGAACTCGCTGCGCTTGGACAATTCACGATAAACAGCAATCAAGTCTTGAACCTGGCTGACTTTGCAGGACAGCACAATTCGGTCGGCCGGCAGACCCAGCTCAACAGCCTTGTGGGCGCTGGACAGGGCGGACTCGATCAGTGCCTCGTACATGAGTTGTTCGGCTGGCCATGGCTCTGCACGTCGACCATTGTCGTCCATCATCCGGGCCAACAGGCCTTGATCCAGACTCCCCCAATTCACCCCGATGCGAACAGGCTTGTCGTATTCGATCGCCATGGCAATCATGGCCGCGAAATTGTCGTCCCTCGACCGGCTGGATCCCACATTGCCGGGATTGATTCGATATTTTGACAAGGCTTTGGCACAATCTGGATATTTTTGAAGCAATAAGTGGCCGTTGTAATGAAAATCACCGACGATGGGCACCGGAATTTTCATTTTGTCGAGTTGTTCACGGATGTAGGGTACGGCCTGCGCTGCCGCATCGTTGTTCACGGTAATGCGCACCACCTCAGAACCAGCCAGGTACAACGCCTTAATCTGAAGCGCGGTGTTCAAAGCGTCGGCAGTATCTGTGTTCGTCATTGACTGAACGACAACCGGCGCACCCCCCCCCACCTGAACTGCATGATCTTTCCAGCGCACCACCACGCGGTGCGTTGAACGGCGTATTGAAGGAGTATTGGCGATCACAGTAACACCCGAACATGAACAGAGACCTTGTTGCTTGAATCAAGGGACGGTGGGTCGACTCAAGATCTGAATACAAGGTCACAAAAATCAAAAACCGTCCCGGTGGAGGACGGTCTGCTGCACAACCAACCGATCGTGGATTACTGGACCGTCAATCGGGCCACCTCACCCCGAATGGAAGAGCCCAAATCAACATACTGCCCGTTGTTGAATACCCGAACGGCTTTGGCGTTTCCGACAATCAGTTTGAAGGGACCTTTGCCTTTGACGTCCAATGAGGACCCGCCGGCATTCAACTGGGAGATCAGCACTTGATCATTGGCATCACGCACTGTGACCCAGCTTTGCTCAGAAAAATTAAAACGCAATGTTGAATCGGCGACATTCGCAACAGGTGACGCAGCTGGTGCAGCTGCTGGCTTGTTGGTCAAGTTCGCCGTGCTGGCCGGTGCAGCAGGCTTACTGGGTGTTGGTGTATTGGCAACCGTGGCGGCGGTGGTGGGCGTAACGTTGCTGGGCGCTACGCTGGCCGATGGCGACGCAGACACAGCAGCCGCAGGTGCAGCAGGTGCAGCAGGTGCAGCAGGTGCAGCAGGTGCAGCAGGGGCGGCCGGCGTGGTCAATGGCGCAGCAGACGGTGCAGGTGCGGCAGGTTGTTGCAATGCCGGAAATACAGCGCTTGCCATGGGTTCAATCGACGATCCTGAACCGGTCGGCGTATTTGCAGATTGGGCGGGAGCCGGAATGGGAACCGATGGCGCAGCTTGCTCAACCGCAGGCGAAGTGGCCTCGGCAGAATCTGAAACCTCTTTGGATTTTCCCGACATCAACACGGGCAAATAGAACACAGCCATCAGCACCAATGCACCAAGCACAATGCCATAGCCCAGTGATTTGCCAGGTTTTCGATCGAAACTCAAGCTGGTTAAACGACGAGAGGTGCTGGGCATGCGCGCCTCGGACACATCAGAACGAACAGCTTGCTCACTGGCTGCTTGCGTTGCCCGCGCAACCGTGGAATGTTCAGACAAGCCATACGCCAGAATCACCGGCGTTGGGTCCATTTTCAATACTTTGCAATAACTCTTGATGAATGCCTTGGCAAACGTTTCGGGCGGTAGCTTGGTCGTGTCGCCACTTTCAATGGCCTGCAACTGGCGTTCATTGATTTTGGTTTGACCGCTGATGTCCGACAGCGTCATTCCGGCGCGTTCACGGGCCGAACGCAAGAGGGCTCCAGGGTTTTGCCCAGGTTCTAACAGCGTCAAGCTGGGTTGCTTGTCGGGATTCACAGCAGGCTCCGGCTTGGAACCTGAAGATGCAGTCAGGTCGCTATTGCTCATCGCACGGTTTTCAATCATTTGGGGTTTCCGGTGGCCATACATCGGTATGGCCATTTTCTTTAGTTATAGGTCATTTAATCGGGTGGTGCAGCTTACCATTAGAGAATAATCGAACACGGTCCCGTTGTTCAAGGAAATTTATAAACTATTCAGATAGTTGAACAACGTTTTAAAAATCGGTTTTAAGACAGTCGACCTGCTTTGAAAACCCATCTACCCGAATGCATTGGCATACTCAACACCCAAATCCATTGTAGAGCAAACCACTGCCCAGGAACGTCATGAAAGGCGTCGTTTTGCGCTGGCTTTGAGAATTTCCACGGGCACTACCGACTCAAGACGCTGCTTGATTTTCGTGCGGTCTTTGACTTCTCCAGCCAATTGCCCACAAGCAGCGTCAATGTCATCGCCCCGTGTTTTGCGGACGGTGGTAACCACGCCCGCCTCGGACAAAATATCCACAAAAGCCTTGATGGCCTGAGACTTTGACTTGTGCAAACCAGACTCGGGAAACGGATTAAACGGAATCAGGTTGAATTTGCAAGGCACCACCTTGGCAATATCCAGCAATTGGCGGGCATGCTCAACCGTATCGTTGACGCCATCCAGCATCACATATTCAAACGTAATGAAATCGCGAGGCGCAAAACGCAAGTACCTCAAGCAGGCGTCAAGCAGCTCTTTCAGTGGGTACTTTTTGTTGAGCGGCACCAAGTGGTCGCGCAAAGCATCGTTGGGCGCATGCAAAGAAACTGCCAGCGCCACCGGGCAATCTTGCGACAAACGATCCATAAACGGCACCACCCCCGAGGTGGACACCGTCACCCGCCGGCGCGACAGACCATAAGCCATGTCATCCAGCATCAATTGCAAGGCTGGAACCAAGGCGTCGTAATTGAGCAAAGGCTCTCCCATGCCCATCATGACCACATTGGTCACCGGTCGCTCTTGCGCGAACACATGGTCGCCCGCCTCTTTCAGCAACACGTTGGCCTTCCACAATTGGGCCACAATCTCGGCGGTACTCAGGTTGCGGGAAAAACCCTGTTTGCCAGTGGAACAAAAACGGCAATTCACGGCGCAGCCGGCTTGGGAACTGACACACAGCGTGCCGCGCCGCTCTTCGGGAATAAACACGGTTTCTACAGCGTCGCCATTGCCGACATCGAACAACCACTTGCGTGTGCCATCTCGGGACTTGTGGTCTGAAATAATACCTGGTGAACGCACACAGGCTTTGGCTTGCAGGTTTTGCCGGAAGGATTTGGCCAGGTCCGTCATGGCCTCAAAGTCTGCGACACCGCCCTGGTGAATCCACTTGGCCAATTGCTTGGCTCGAAACGGCTTCTCGCCCAACGCTGTGCACCACTGCACCAGCTCAGGCACCGAATATTCCAGCAGATTGTCCAAGTTGTTTCCCATGTGCTCGAATGAAAAGCGGGAGCGCCTGCGCCCCCGCCAAATTTACCACTTCGCTTACCAATGCTGCCAGGCGTGTGCAAAGCACCCTGGCCGATGCACCCAAATTAGCGCGCAAACACCTGGGAGGAACGGAAGAAGTAGGCGATTTCAACGGCCGCAGTGTCGGCACCATCGGAACCGTGAACAGCGTTGGCATCAATGCTTTCAGCGAAATCGGCACGAATGGTGCCGGCTGCCGCTTCCTTGGGGTTGGTTGCACCCATTAGTTCGCGGTTTTTGGCAATCGCGTTCTCACCTTCCAGAACCTGGATCATCACAGGACCGGAAATCATGAAATCCACCAGGTCCTTGAAGAAAGGACGGGCTTTGTGCACAGCATAGAAGCCTTCCGCTTCAGCGCGGGACAGGTGAGCCATGCGGGCAGCCACCACCTTCAGGCCTGCGCCTTCAAAACGGGAATAAATCTGACCAATCACGTTTTTTGCAACTGCGTCGGGCTTGATGATGGACAGGGTGCGTTCGATTGCCATGAGGACAACTCCAGAAATGATCGAAAAGTTTGAAAAGATTGAGGAAATTAGCCTTATATTATAGCCCGTCTGTGTGAAGTTTGCTTTGCAGTGTTTTAAAAAATTTCCTCTAGGCCCGTTCACGCGCTTGATTTGCAACTTTTCGCCCCTACCATTACTCTAAATTCACACACAGCCCAAGTTCGCCGATGAGCATGGGCATTGATCAGGGAGTGACTCATCCATGTCTGACTACAACGTAACCTCGTTTGGACGATCCGCGGACACCGTCGTGGTGCAAGACACCAACCGTGTGCTGCGCAACACTTACTTTTTGCTGGCGCTGTCCATGATTCCGACAGCGCTGGGTGCCACCTTGGGTGTTCAGTTTGGCTTCTTCAGGTTGTTTGCGGGCAGCCCACTCATCTCGTTCCTGGTCATGATGGCCGCCATGTTTGGTTTTGTTTGGGGTATTCAACGCAACAAAGACAATGGCTTGGGCGTGGTGCTCATGTTGGGCTTTACATTCTTCATGGGCTTGATGCTGTCGGGCATCTTGTCGGTCGCCCTGCGATACAGCAACGGCGGCTCGATCATCGCCATGGCCTCACTGGGCACCGGCGCTATTTTCTTTGGCTTGGCCAGTTACGCGGCCGTGACCAAACGGGATTTCACCACCATGGGCAAAACCTTGTTTGTGGTGCTCATGATGGTGTTGGTCGCTTCGGTGGCCAACATCTTCCTGAAAATGCCAGCCCTGTCGCTGACCATTTCAACCCTGTGCGTGGGCTTGTTTTCGATGTTCTTGTTGTATGACCTGCAGCGCGTGATGCGCGGCGGTGAAGACAACTACATCACCGCTGCCTTGGCCATTTACCTGGACCTGTACAACCTGTTTGTCAACTTGCTGCAGTTGCTCATGGCATTTGCGGGTGGTGATCGCGACTGATGGTGGGATCAACAGGGGTTTACCACGCGTAAACCTTTGTTGAAAAAGACTTTTCTTGACACAGCGCAACATGAAAAGTACTTGCAATCGGTTTGCAAAAGGCGCAATCTGAAAGCTCGACAGGTCGATATAGTATCGACCGCCAAGTTGGAGAGGCCAGTCTCCAACGTAAACGGGGCCCCTAGGGCCCCGTTTGTTATTCTGCGCGCAGCTCAGTCGCTGCACCCTGCTCCGCTGGCGCCCCGATCGGTACCCAATCGGCCTTGCGCTCAAACACAGCAATCGACTCCACATGCGACGTGTGCGGAAACATATTGATCACCCCCGCCTGTTTAAGCACGTATGGCCCCGCGCAACACAGCACAGCCACATCCCTGGCCAAGGTTGCCGGGTTGCACGATACATACACGATTCGACGAGGCTGATACGCAGGCTTTGCACCCACAATCGCTTTGCAAATTTCAAGTGCCCCATCCCGTGGGGGGTCGATCAACACTTTGTCGAACTGCCCCCAACTCTCCCATTCCGGGCTTTCAACCTCGAACAGGTTGCGAACATGAAACTCGGTTTTGTCCTGAAGGCCGTTGAGCACCGCATTGGCACCAGCTCGATCGACCAAGTCCTGTGAACCTTCAAAGCCCTTGACGAAACGGCTTCGGGTGGCCAAAGGCAATGAGAAATTTCCGAGACCGCAAAACAGGTCCAGTACGCGATCTTCGGGTTTCAAGTCCAATAGCGATACCGCACGACTGACCATGGAGTCGTTGATCCAATGGTTGACCTGGGTAAAGTCCGTGGGCCGGAAACGCATCTGCACACCAAAACTTGGAATGTGATAGGCCAACTCCCGAGGCACATCGGCTTCCAGACGATAAGCCGATGCCGGGCCCTCCGGCTGCAGCCACCAGTCAATACCGTGGGCTTGCCCAAACACGCGCAGCGTATTCAGATCACCGTCCGACAAGGGCTCCAGATGACGCAACACCAGTGCAGTGACCTCATGCCCGACAGCCAGCTCCAACTGGGGAATGCGCGTGTAGATGGACAGCGTCTCCAGCATGCGGCCAATCGGCACCAGCAAGTCGGATATGCGCTTAGGCAGTACATGGCACTCGGTCATGGTGGCCACATAGCTGGACCCTTTTTCATGGAAACCCACCAGCATGCCGCCTTTCTTCTCCACAAAGCGAACAGTGAGGCGTGCGCGGTGGCGATACCCCCAAAACGGGCCCACCATGGGGCGCATCATTTGTTCAGGCTTTTGTCGACCAATGCGCTCCAACAAATCTTCCAATGCACGATTTTTGATGGCCACCTGCGCATCGGGCTCAATGTGCTGAACAGCGCAACCCCCGCAAGTTCCAAAGTGTGGGCACTTCGGCTTGACACGCAGTGCGGACTCGGAAAGCACCTGCCGCGTGATGGCCCTGGCATAGGAGGGCTTGCTTCGCGTGACCTCGGCCACCACGGTTTCACCCGTAATGGCACCATCGACGAAATGCACTTTGCCGTCTACATGGCCAACGCCATTGCCTTCGAGGTCGATGGACTCGACCACCAGCTTCACCTGGACCGGTGCGGCCGGTGTTCTGTTTCTGCTGCGTCCCATGTTGAATTGTTCAATAAAGTGTGAATGGATGGCTTATCGCTTGGGCAGGTAGTCCATGGGATCCACAGGCTTGCCCTGTTTGCGCACTTCAAAGTGAAGTTTGGGTCGATCGGCGTCCGACTGGCCTGCCTCGGCAATTTTCTGGCCTTTGGTTACCGGGTCACCCTCTTTGACCAGCAGTGTTTTGTTGTGGGCGTAGGCGGTCAGCAAATTGTTGTCGTGTTTGAGGATGATCAGGTTGCCATAGCCCCGCAATGCGTTGCCGGAATACACCACCCTGCCCGCCTGGGCTGCCACCACCGGGTCGCCCACCTTGGCCGCAATGTCCAGCCCTTTGCTGCTACCGGCTTTGTAACCCTGCAGCACTTCACCAGGGTGGGGCCAAACAAAGCCCAATGTGGCGGCAAACGGTTTGGGCGGCTCAACCGGGGTGGTCTCAATCACCTTGGGGGCTTCGATGGGCTTTGCACCACCCGCAGGCGCAACCGGGGTGACTTCCACGCCATTGCTGTCCGTCGTGGTGCCTGCACCAGCCACAGCAGGTGCAGAAGAAATGCCCTCCACTTTCAAGCGCTGGCCCACAAAAATTTTGTTGGGGTCGCTGATGTTGTTGGCGCGCGCCAACTCGCGCCAATCCAGACCAAACTCCAGGGCAATTTTATACAGCGTATCGCCCCCAACCACGGTGTAATAGCCGTCCACAGCCTGGTAACCGCCTTCAACATTGCGCGTGGGCAAACGGTCAATCACGGGTGCCGGCTGGTTCAAGGGTACGGATGTACAGGCAGCCAACACTGCAGAGGCCACACCAAGCAGCAACAGGTGACGGGTGTTTTTCATTGTTCTCTTCTCCATGCCATGTCTATACCAAGCGTGGGCTCAGGCGGTGAGCCTAAACCTCACGGGTGCCCTTCAGCAGGGGCACGAATTTAACCAAGTCTTTGTTCTCGCGGTGCCATTTATCGGCGGTCAATCGATCCACCGTGACCAGCACCTGTTTGTCCTGATCGGCCACAGGCACAATCAGCCGCCCGCCCACTTTCAACTGCCGAAGCAGCTCCTGCGGAATATCCAGGCCGGCGGCGGCCACAATAATGACATCAAACGGTGCCAGCGCGGGCATGCCCAAGAGGCCATCACCGTGCAATACCTTCACTTTGGAGACCGCAGCAGCAGCAAGGTTCCGCACAGCCTTGTGATACAACGCCTCAATGCGTTCAATGCTGACCACGCGCTTGGCCAGACTGGCAAACACGGCTGCCTGATAACCACAACCCGCCCCCACCTCCAGCACATTGTCCAGCGACTTTCGACCTTGCAATGCGTATTCCGCAAAGCGGGCCACCGTGAACGGCCGCGAAATGGTTTGCTGGTGCCCAATCGGCAGGGCAGCGTCTTCATAGGCGCGTGATGCAAATGCCTCGTCCACAAACAAGTGACGGGGCACAGCACCCACAACGTCCAACACCTGCTGGTTGGCAATGCCCAGTGTTTTTAACTTGGCCACCAGGTTTGCCCGCGCTCGGTCAGAGGTCAAACTCAAACCACCGATGCGCTCGGGCACGCGGTCCACCTTGCGGGCAGACTGCGGCATCAGCACGGGGGCGGGCTTGAAACGGGGCTTCTGGTCCATGCGTTTACAGCCAGGCCGCCACGGTGTTGATCAGGTTGAAATCACTCAGATCGGCCTTCAGCGGGCTCACAGACACACGCCCTGCCTTGACCGCATAAAAATCGGTACCTGGGCCTGCATCCTTGGCGCTGCCTGGGGGACCAATCCAGTACACCACTTCATCTTTGGGGTTGGTGGTGGGAATGACCGGCTCTGCATGGTGGCGCTTGCCCAACCGTGTGCACTCATAACCCTGCAACTCGTCGTAGGGCAAAGGCGGAATGTTCACATTCAGCAGGCAGTGTTCAAGCCCCTGAGGCTTGTCCAGAAAACGCTCCACAATTTCGGCCGCCACACGGGCAGCACTGTCCAGGTGTGCATAGCCTTTACCAGCCAGCGAAAAGGCAATCGCGGGAAGACCGCACTGGTAGCCTTCCATGGCAGCAGCCACAGTGCCGGAGTAAATGGTGTCATCGCCCATGTTGGCGCCGTTGTTGATGCCAGAAAGCACCAGATCAGGCCGCTCGTCCAGCAAACCCGTGACTGCAATGTGTACGCAGTCGGTGGGTGTGCCGTTCACGTAACGAAAGCCGTTGGATGCCGTGCGAACGGTCAGTGGGCGGTCCAGCGTGAGCGAATTGGATGCACCCGAACGGTCCTGCTCCGGCGCCATCACATCGAGGTGAATGGCTGTGCCGAAGCGCTCAATCAGCGCTGCATGCAAGGCCAGAATACCGGGGGCGCTGTACCCGTCATCGTTGCTGATGAGAATGCGAGGAATGCTGTGCGAGGCCATCACGCGGGCTCCTTGCGGCGAAACACCCAGCGGGTATCGGTGGAGGATTTGGCATCGTATTTGTAACCATCGACATTGAATTTTTTTAGTTTCTCTGCCTCGGTAATGCGATGGTCAATCAGGTAACGGGCCATCAAGCCACGGGCTTTTTTGGCGAAGAAACTGATGACCTTGTACTGGCCATTTTTTTCATCCTGAAACACGGGTTCAATGACAGTGGCTTTCAGGGCTTTCACATCCACCGATTTGAAATACTCGTCTGAGGCCAGATTGACCAACACAGGGTTTTCGCCTTTCAGTTCTTTGTTGAGTGCAGGCGCGATCGTGTCTTTCCAGTAGCTGTACAGGTTTTCACCTTTGGGATTTGGCAAACGGGTGCCCATCTCCAATCGGTAGGGCTGCATCAGGTCCAGAGGGCGAAGAATGCCGTACAGGCCCGACAGGATGCGCACATGCGCTTGCGCAAATTTCAAACCGTCTTCATCCAGGGTTTTGGCATCCAAACCGTCGTAGACATCGCCGTTGAAGGCCAGCACGGCTGGACGTGAATTGCGTTTGGTGAATGTTGTTGACCACTCGGCATAACGCGTGGTGTTGAGCACTGCCAGTTTGTCGGAAATCGACATGAGTTCGCCCAACGCTGCCGGACTCATGGGGCGCAACGTGTCGACCAAAGCCTCAGCCTGCGGCACAAACTGCGGCTTGGTGCTGAGCGTGGTGGACAAAGGGGTTTCGTAATCCAGCGATTTGGCAGGCGACAGTACAACTAGCAACATGGCGCAACTCGGAATGGGGGATGAAACACAAACCGACATTATCGCAGGAAGTGGGGAAGCAAAGGATACGGGCGGACCCGATGGCGGGAAAAACTGGGCAGGGTGAACAGTGTGGTGGCCGCGGGGCGAATCGTGTCGCCCCGCTTTGGCCGAGTCTCCCAGGCTGTCCCTCCCGAAGATGTCTGTTGTACCGCTGGTGCAATCAATTGGATTCAACCCGGTTGGTGGTGAATTGCTGGTTGGCAATTTTCAATTTACTGGATATAATTACAGCACATCACTTCGAGAGTGCCACCATGAAAGGCTTGACCGCTCGCCAGCAAGAAATCCTGGACCTGATTCGTGAACAAATCGCGCAATTTGGCCGGCCGCCCACACGGGCAGAAATTGCCAAAACATTGGGCTTTCGCTCAGCCAACGCGGCGGAAGACCATCTGCAGGCTTTGGCCAAAAAAAATGTGATTGCGCTGGATGCCAGCACATCCCGGGGCATTCGCCTGCTGGGTGACTATGCCGAGGGGCTGGATGAGTTGGCTGGCAAAGCCACCGCAGCGGCTACTTTGGCAGCCAACAAAGCAGCCGACCATCTTGCAGCGCTGGCCGAACAATTCATGCAGCTACCCCTGGTGGGACGTGTGGCGGCAGGCAGCCCCATTCTGGCCCAGGAACATGTTGAAAAACATGTGCCGGTTGACCCTGCCCTTTTTCCTGACAAACCCGATTACCTGCTGAAGGTTCGGGGCATGTCCATGAAAGACATCGGCATTCTGGACGGCGACCTGTTGGCGGTTAAACGCACCACCGAAGCCCGGGCCGGGCAAGTGGTGGTGGCCCGCGTCAACGACGATGTCACCGTAAAACGGTTTTTCAAAAAGGGCCATTCGGTGGAATTGCACGCGGAAAACGCGGAGTTCGCCCCCATCGAAGTGGACTTGCGCAAAGACAGCTTTGCAATTGAAGGCTTGGCGGTCGGTTTGATTCGCCAAGGGCACTTGCACTGACATGCACAGCCTATACGGGGTTTTCCATGTCATCCACACCCAAATTGCCTCTGGAAAACGGCGGCCAGCCAGCCGCCCCCCTGCAGCCTGAACACATTCACCCCGCCCTGTGGCGCGCCCACCAACTGGGCAGCGACACCACCGCCCGCATACCCAGTGGCTTTGTCGAACTCGACCAGCAACTGCCCGGTGGCGGTTGGCCAACCCGAAACCTGATTGAACTGTTGCTGAAACACCAGGGTATTGGCGAGCTGCGTTTCCTCATGCCGGTGTTAAGGCGACTATCGCTGGAAGAACGCAAACTGGTGATGGTGGCCCCCCCACACCTGCCCCTCACCCCGGTGTTTGAGCAATATGGCGTCAACCTGAAACAGCTCACGCTGGTACAAACCAGCAAGCCCCAAGACCGCTTGTGGGCCGTGGAACAACTGTTGCGCAGCGATGCCTTTGGTGCGCTTCTGGTGTGGTTGCCCGAGGACCGGCAGTTGGTCAGCCCAACCACGTTGCGGCGTTTGCAATACCAGTCCAGCCGAAGCGCAGGCCTCAGTTTTGTATTTCGCCCCCTACATGCGCAACACCAGCCATCACCGGCCTCACTGCGCCTGTGCCTGACCGCACAAAGCCCACACCGGCTGCGGGTGCATCTCATTAAACGGCGTGGCCCAGTCATGGAACACCCTTTGAGTATTGCACTGCCCACACCACACAGCGCCCTGCCCGGGCTGATGCTTGAACATGAACTAAACGCCACGATTGGCCCACGCTCACAGGAGGTTTATGGTGCGCTGGATCGCCGTGAGATTCACACCCACACCCCAGGCAAGCCGCAACAAACCCTCTTCTGAACCCTGGGTGCTGCAACGCCAGGCCGAGGTGTACGAACGGATGGCGCGTTTCACCCCAACCATTTGCCTGCGGCAGGATCAACACCAGGCCAACCGGGGTTGGTTGCTGGAAGTGGCCAGTTGCGAGCGCCTCTTTGGTGGTCTGAACGGCTTGCTGAACACAGTGTGGGAAAGCCTGGATGGTTTGGAATACCCGGTCTACCTGGGGCGTCATGCCACCGCCACAGGCGCCTGGTGGATCAGTAAGCACAAAGCCGCTGAACGGCACGCAGATTGGCTAGAGCAGGACACCTGCCCCGCGCTGGACGACTTGCCAGTCCAGGCACTGGATGCCCCATTGCACACCTTGCAAACCTGGGAACAATGCGGCTTCCACACCTTGGCTCAGTTGATGAACCTGCCGCGCGACGGTTTCATCCAACGCTTTGGCAACACCCTGCGAGGGGAACTGGATTCCGGCTTTGGCTTGCAGCACCGAGATGCGCCCGCCTTGCTGGTTCATGCACCCACTGAGTTTTTCGAACAGCGGGAGGAACTGCCTTTTCACACGCAGCAGCACGAGGCCCTGCTTCGGCATGCAGAGCGGCTACTCAAACGACTGGAAGACTGGTTGAACGCCCGGCAAGAACACACCCGGGCTCTGCACTGGACTTTCGAAGAAGCCCATGCGCAGATTGAACTGCCCCTGCGCAGTGCAAACCCCATGCACCAGGCCAAGGATTGGTTGCACCTGTTGAAACATCGTCTTCAGCGCTTGCCGTTCACCGACGATGTGCGCCATGTCCTGCTGCGCTGTGAACACACCGAACCCTGGCAAACCCACAGCTTGAGCCTGTTTCCCAGTGCAACGGAAACCGAAACCCACTGGGACAGCACTTGCGACCTGCTGCGCGCGCGCCTGGGTGAGCAAGCGGTGCTATTTGCACACACCGCACCAGACCCAAGGCCCGAACACAGTCTGCAATTCAAACCCACACCCGCACAGGCCAGCCAACGCAAGGTACCCACCGCATTGCCTGGCAGCACACCACGCCCACTGTGGTTGCTGCCACAAGCACGCGCCGTGCAAGGCGCCCTCCCCAGTTGGACGTTGAACAGCCGTTGGCAATTGCTGTCGGGCCCTGAGCGGGTGGATTACGGCTGGTGGGACAACACCCCATGCCAACGTGACTATTACTGTGCAATGAATCCCCAACGGAGCATGGTGTGGATTTATCGGGATTTGCAGATGGATCCTCCCCAGTGGTACTGGCATGGAGTATTTGCGTGAGTACCGAACAAACACCCCCTGAGTTTGCCGAGCTGCTGTGCACCAGCAACTTCAGTTTTTTGAAGGGTGCATCCCACCCAGAGGAACTGGTGCTGCAGGCCAGCCGCTTGGGTTACCGCAGCCTGGCAGTGACCGATGAATGCTCACTGGCGGGCATTGTGCGTGCCCATGAAGCCGCCCGAGAGCATCACATCCATCTGATTGTGGGCGCTCAGTTTGAACTGTCCAGCAGCGGCGAGTTTGCCGGTCAACGTTTTGCATTGCTCGTCAAAAATCGCGAAGGCTACACGCAGTTGTGCAGGCTCATTACACGAGCCCGAACCCGTGCAGACAAAGGTCAATACACCATCACCCACCGCGACCTGGCCACCCCCCTGCCCGGCCTGCTGCTGTTACTAATCCCGCGAGAGCACAATAAGGCGGGTTTCCCGGTTTTTCTGGCGTGGTGCAGCAGCCGGTACACCGGCAGAATCGGTATTGCAGCACACATGGCCCAGCAAGGTTTTGATGCAGCCTGGACCACCCAACTGCGAACGTTGGCTGGCCTATACCAATGCCCGGTGCTGGCCAGCAATCGGGCCGTGATGCATGCGCCCGACCGAAAACCCCTGCACGACCTGCTGACAGCCATCCGCTGCAATGGTAGCTTGCAGGCTGTGCGCAGCAAACTGCTGCCCAACAGCAGCCGAAGCCTGCACACCCGTACCCAATTGGCGCAGCTTTACCCGACGGACTGGCTAGACAACACCCTGCAATGGGCAGCGCAATGCAGCTTTTCCATGGACGAGCTCAAATACCAGTACCCTCGGGAGGTTTGCCCCGAAGGCCTGAGCCCAACAGAGTACCTCCGGGCACTGGTCAAACAAGGGGCTGGACAACGCTTCCCCAACGGCATCCCCCCCTCTGTTCAGGAACAGCTGGACCACGAACTGCGCTTGATCGCTGAGCTGCAATACGAGGCTTACTTTCTGACGGTGCATGACATTGTTCGTTTTGCTCGCAGCCAGAATATTCTGTGCCAGGGGCGAGGATCCGCCGCCAATTCAGTGGTGTGTTACTGCCTGTACATCACCGAAGTCAACCCGGCCGACATGGCAGTGCTGTTTGAACGCTTCATCAGCCGTGAGCGCAATGAGCCCCCCGATATTGATGTGGACTTTGAACACAGTCGGCGAGAGGAAGTGATCCAGTACATCTATCGCAAGTATGGCAGGCACCGTGCAGCCCTGGCGGCCAGTGTGGTGGTGTACCGCCCGCGTTCAGCCATTCGGGATGCCGGCAAAGCCTTGGGCCTGTCGCCTGAACTGATTGAACAGATTGCCACCTCGCAAGACGGCGGATACAACCGGGTGATGAACCTGGAGCATGCCCAACAGGCTGGTTTGGATACACAGGACCCTGTGGTGCGTCGCTGCCTGTTTTTTGCAGAAGAGCTGCTGCGCTTTCCCAGGCATTTGTCGCAACACACGGGTGGCTTTGTCATAGCCCGGGACAATCTGGATGAATTGGTCCCGGTTGAAAATGCAGCCATGGCGGAGCGCACCGTCATCCAATGGGACAAGGACGACTTGGATGCCATGGGCTTGATGAAAGTGGATGTGTTGGCCTTGGGGATGTTGAGCGCCATTCGGCTCACACTGGATGAGCTGCAGCACAAGCCTGGGGCGCCCAAGACGTTGCAAGGTATTCCTGCCGAGGAACCCGAGACCTACCGCATGATGAGCCGGGCCGACACCATTGGTGTATTCCAGGTGGAAAGCCGGGCCCAAATGGGGATGCTGCCGCGTTTGCGGCCCGAGAAATTTTACGACCTGGTGATCCAGGTGGCCATTGTGCGGCCAGGCCCTATTCAGGGTGGCATGGTGCACCCCTACCTGAAACGTCGTCAAAACCCGGCTGCCGTGAAATACCCGTCAGAAGACCTGAAAGCTGCGTTGAAGCGCACCTTGGGTGTACCCATTTTTCAAGAACAGGTCATGCAAATTGCCATTCTGGCGGCTGGGTTTTCACCGGGTGAAGCCGACCAGCTTCGCCGCGGCATGGCCGCCTGGAAACGGCGTGGTGGCCTGCACCACTTTTACGATCGCGTGGTGGGCGGGATGCTGGAACGCGGATACACCCGCGAATTTGCCGAAAGCATTTTTCGGCAAATGGAAGGCTTTGGTGAATACGGTTTTCCGGAAAGCCATGCCGCCAGTTTTGCCAAACTGGTTTACATCTCTGCATGGCTCAAATGCAACCACCCGGATGCTTTTCTGTGCGGTCTGCTCAATGCGCAGCCCATGGGCTTTTATGCCCCCGCCCAACTGATTCAAGATGCCCAACGGCATGGCGTGCACGTACTGCCTGTGGATGTACAATGCAGTGGCGTCGACAGTCACCTGGAACACCCAATAACCCGTGACGACCACGCCCGCTCACGGCTGATCAACAACCATTGCTTGTATCCGGTACGCCTGGGGTTTAACCGTGTCAACGGCCTGAAACAGGCAGCAGCACAACGCATTGTGGAAGCCCGGCAAGCCGGTCGCTTTCACAGTGTTGAAGACCTCAGCAAACGCGCCCAATTGGACCGCCGCGACCTACAAGCATTGGCAGACGCCGATGCACTGAAAGTGTTGGCCGGGCATCGACGGCAGGCTGTCTGGCAAAGCGCGGGCTTGGACCACCACCGGGATTTGCTGCAACAAACACGGCAAACCGAGACGACCGTGACCTTGCCACCGGCGGGGGCTTTGCAAGACATGCTGGCGGATTATCGATCACTGGGTGCCAGCCTCGAGCACCACCCCATCGCATTCTTGAGGATGCATTTGAGCAAGCACCGCATACAGCCCATCAGCACTTTGAAAACCTATCCCGATGGTCGACTGGCCAGGGCCTGTGGACTGATCACCCACCGTCAACGCCCGGCCACAGCCAAAGGCACTGTGTTTCTAAATCTGGAAGACGAAACCGGACATGTGAATGTGATTGTTTGGAATGACCTGGCCGAACAGCAGCGACACATATTGCGCAATGCCACCGTGATGGGTGTGTTTGGTGTTTGGCAACAGCAGGGGGAAGTGGTGAGCCTGCTGGCCAAAAAGCTGGTGGACTACACGCCACTGCTGACCGAACTCACCGTTCACTCCCGGGACTTTCGCTAGTCCCGGCATCGACATTAAATATCGACATCCACCAAGTTACCCTTTTCTTCCAGCCAGGTGCGGCGCGCGCCACTCTCGGTGCGCCCCATCAGCATGTGCATCATGGCATTGGTTTGGTCTGTGTCCAGCTCGCCCAGGGTAACGGGCAACAATCGACGGGTGTCCGGGTTCAGCGTGGTTTCCCACAACTGCTCTGCATTCATCTCGCCCAAACCCTTGAAGCGGGAGATCTTGATGTTGTGTTCCTTCACGCCTTCCTTGCCCAGCTTGTCTTGCACCGCGAACAGCTCAGCTTCGTCCAGGCAATACAGCTTGCGCGCTGGTTTTTTACCCATGGCGGGCACATCCACCCGGAACAAAGGCGGACGTGCCACGTACACATGGCGATGGCGGATGAGCGCTGGAAAATGGCGATAAAACAGCGTGAGCAACAGCACCTGAATGTGCGAGCCATCCACGTCTGCATCTGACAGAATACAAATTTTCCCATAGCGCAAACCAGACAGGTCTGGTTCGTCTGACACGGCGTGCGGATCAACCCCAATGGCCACCGAAATATCGTGAATTTCCTGGTTGGCAAACAAACGGTCTTTGTCGGTTTCCCAAGCATTCAACACCTTACCCCGCAAGGGCAAGACAGCCTGAAACTCTTTGTCGCGGCCCATTTTGGCAGAGCCACCTGCTGAATCACCTTCCACCAAAAACACTTCATTCAACGTGATGTCGGTGCTTTCACAATCGGTGAGTTTGCCCGGCAAAATCGCCACCGAGGAACTCTTTTTCTTTTCCACTTTTTGAGCAGCGCGTGAACGAGCCTGAGCCTGCTTGATGGCCAGTTCAGCAATTTTCTTGGCGTCTTCCACGTGCTGGTTCAACCACAGTTCAAATACCGGACGGACCAATGACGATACCAATTTCACAGCGTCGCGGCTGTTCAGGCGTTCCTTGATTTGCCCCTGGAATTGAGGGTCGAGCACCTTGGCCGACAATACAAAACAGGCCTTGGAGAAGATGTCGTCGGGCATCAACTTGATACCTTTGGGAAGGAGTGAATGCAGTTCACAAAACAACTTCACAGCCTGGAACACAGCCTCGCGCAGGCCAGACTCATGGGTACCGCCCGCCGGGGTTGGAATCAGGTTCACGTAACTTTCACGCACCGGTGCACCTTCGGTCACGAAGGCCAGCGCCCAGGCAGCGCCCTCACCCTCTGCAAACCCCTCATCGCGCTTGAGATCAACGGTGAGGTCACCCGAGAACAGTGGTGCAACCAACTCGCGTTCCATCAATTCTTCACGCAAAAAGCCTGTCAAACCATCGTCAAATTTCCACTTGCGGGTTTCACCCGATTTCTCAATCACCAGCACCACTTCCACCCCCTTGAGCAGCACGGCCTTGCTGCGCAACAGGCGCTCCAGTTCAGCCATGGGTAGAGCGGGCGAGTCAAAGTATTTTGGGTCGGGCCACACACGGACCAGCGTGCCTTTTTTCGGGTCACCCGATGTTTGAGGGCGAACCTTGAGCTGTTCAACCACATCACCGCCGGAAAATGCCATGGAGCCAACCTGCTTGTCACGCACGGCAGCAACCTCCAGCCGAGTACTCAGCGCGTTGGTTACTGAAACACCCACACCATGCAAACCGCCCGAGAACCGGTAAGCACCACCATCTGCCTTGTTGAACTTGCCACCCGCATGCAGGCGAGTAAACACCAGCTCAATCACTGGGACTTTTTCCTCGGGGTGCAACCCGATGGGAATACCGCGACCTTCATCCTGAACAGACACACTGCCATCCACATGCACAGTGACCGTGATGCGGGAGCCGAACCCGCCCAGGGCTTCGTCAGCTGCGTTGTCGATGACTTCCTGAATGATATGCAAGGGACAGTCAGTACGGGTGTACATGCCGGGGCGCTGTTTGACTGGCTCCAGACCTTTCAAAACACGGATGGACGATTCTTGATATTGGCTCATGGCTTGGTCAATGGAAAACACCCTTGGATGATATCAACAACCGGCTGATTCTCCCGATTTCCGGAACCATTTCCGGGGATGAAGCACCTAGAACATGAATGAATTCCCGGGAGCGCCAAAGCTTGGAGCGGTTAACACAATTAAGTGGCGTTGAGAACTTGCACCCCGGTGACTCGCTTCGAATGATTAACTCCCGGTGTCGATTTTTGAGAGATTGCTACCCTTGTGGCTCAATCAAATCATACAAGCCGAGGAATCAATGCAATCCATCCCATTTCAAGTTGAGAGGTTTGCCGTGACCCCCAAGCTGACTCCCTTGAAAATTGCTGCCATCCAGCAGTGTGACACCGACCGAGGAACAACCACCCGCTCGGAGTTTGAGAGCCTGATTGCCAAACAGGACAAACGCCTGCGGAATTTTATCGTCAAACACTTTCGTGATGAAAATGCGGTCGAGGATGTTTTTCAACAAACATTGATCGAAGCGTACTGCTGCTGGGACAGCTTCCGCGGTGACGCCAAGCGCGCAACATGGCTGTTTGGCATTGCCTTGAACATCATTCGAAACATGTCACGCCGCTCCCCACAGTTTCGATTCAATTTCACCACCGATGACGAACTGGAAAACGAGCAGGCCGAGGATGCAGACCCACTGTCGCATTGCATGAAAAACGAATTCAGCATCAAGCTGCAAAGCGCGATCGACAAATTGCCAACCGACTTGAGAGAAACATTGGTGCTCGTCGTTCAAAATGGAAACTCCTATCAGGAAACAGCCGACATCCTGGGCATCCCGATTGGTACCGTTCGATCTCGCATTTCGAGATCCAGAGCACAGCTGAAAAACATTTACGATCAATACATGGACTGATGAACGCCCCTGAAGCTTGCATCCCAGACCCAACACAGAATACGACCGCCTTGATTCTTGAACAGTTGGGTATGGGCGGTGGTGAACTTGTTGGCGTTCAAACAAACCAGAGCTTTCGGATTGAATTTGAGAATCAGTTTTGTGTGGAGCTTTACCCACTGTCCAACAACATTTGCAGGATCAGTGCGCGTTTGAGCCGTTTGGCGAAATCACTTGAAACCCAAAATCGGCAAATTGAAAAGGCGCTGGATCTACAGAGAGATTTGATTCATCGAACACCACATGCCAGTGCCTTGGCGATTTCAAATCATGACAATTGCCTGCGCAGCGTGCTTGACCTGCAGTGGCCGACCACCGCAAGACTGCAGATGATCGGGCACTTTCAAGATTCGTCTGAAGACTTGATGCAACGCTTTCAGGAATTTGTTCATTTTGCATATGCATTCAAACTGACATTTTTGGCAGAAGGCTAAGGCCCGCGTTGGGGCTGTTGATGAAGCGGGTCAGAATTGATCAAGCCCGTTCAGTGCTGGCCACTTCCAATTCGCCCAGCAATGTATCAACCCAATGATCGAACGCCAGTTGAGCTTGCTCTGGCGAATCAAAGGTACGCATCAAACAAATATCCAGTTGATTAACGTTACGCAAATGTAGCGCAGAACCTGCGAGGCTGAAGAATCGCCACCGATAATCGAGCCATTCTCGATGACAACGGCTGTGGTATTCATTCAAGCGGAGTTCCCAGATGAATTCATGGGGTGCCGACTGATGCTGAAGAAGAGAGAACCAACCCAAACCCGGTTGAGTACGCTCAAGCAGTGTTAAATGACGTTCGATCACATCGGGATTAGAAGCCATGCGCTGATTACTCCACTTCAATACTGCAAACAACTGTCCTGCCGAAGGTACACCTCTGAAGAATCATTGCTGTTGATCACCTTGACTGACAGAGGCTGCAAGGGTTTGGACGCCAAGCGACTCATGACCGAATCGAAGGTGTTGACTCTCGCATTGACCGCTGAAACTCCAACACCACCCACAGCACCAGTGCTTGCGGCTTGGGAACGGAGTGAAATGAGGTTGCTGGGCAAATTGCTCATGAGATGTTTTCCAAAGGTTTTATTTGAGTGCAATTTCTGACGGACTGGTTCCATCGGAACGACCACTGGGATTGAATTCCAGTTCATACCGGCGCAAACGGTAATACAAGGCGTGCAGCGGTAAACCCAGTTCAGCACTGGCTGATTTTGCACAGCCCTGGTGTCGCTTCAACGCTTGCTGTATCAATGCCAGTTCGAATGCAGATACCCGCTCCTTGAAACTGAGCGGTGCCTGCTCATGCGCAGCCGGCAGTCCGTCCGGCCCGGTATCCAATCCAATCACGTGCCGCTGTGCGCACGCTTGTAGCTCACGCACATTGCCTGGCCAGGCATGACTCAACAATTGATCGGCCAACTCTGCCGTCAACACTGGCGCTGAGCATTGGTAACGCTGGGTAAATAAATTCAGGAAATTCGAATACAGGGGAACAATGTCTTCCAAACGGTCCCGCAAGGCAGGCAATTGCACCTGGGACACATGCAAGCGAAAGTAGAGGTCTTCACGAAAGCGCCCTGCATCAATCAACGCCCGAAAGTCCACCTTCGTGGATGCAATCACCCGGCACTCTGACTCGACATAATGATTGCCACCCAATCGTGTTGCTCCACGGTACTGAAGGGCTGTCAGCAATTTGGCCTGACAAGGTAAGCTCAGGCTGTCGATTTCGTCGAGGTACAAAGTACCTTGGTGGGCGAGCTCCAGTTTGCCGGGCCTGTCTTTGCTGGCACCTGTGTAGGCCCCTGCACTCACACCGAACAACTCCGCCTCAAACAAATTTTCCGGCAAGGCTGCACAATTCACGTGGACAAATTGACCAGTGCAGCGGGATTGTTGATGCAACCAACGCGCGGCGGTGTCTTTGCCTGCGCCAGTCGGTCCAAGCAACACGGTGTCGACTGTCAGGTTTTTCAATCGAGTCAGTTGCTGCACTGCCCGTCTCATGCCTGGCGATCGGACAACATCAGCATGAAATGGGTTATCCGCATCAGGCTCAGTGAATGAGCCTGACTGACCCAGTTGAAGAGAAAACGGCTGTGTCTTGGCCAGCTTTTCCAAAATCTGGACAGTTGACAATGGATCCGCTGGAACGACGATCGACGCAAAAATGGGTATATCGTGATACACATAGGTCTGCCACGGTTGATCGATGAAGCGGATGATCTGCGTGGCGGGATCCCTGCCCTCTGCCTTCAGCCGATCGATGAGGTTGACCAGCTCATCCACGGGTGAATCCACCGCAATCCAGTGGTCTGGCAAAGGCCGCCGGCTCAACAAATCTTCCAGTTGTATCTCCCTCAGCTCGGTTTGCATCAACAGGGCTGCTGCGCGCAAGCGGCTTCGTAGGTCTGGGGATCGTACACACACAGTCAGTCGGTTCATGACGGGCTTTGAAAGCGGCAACACGTGAATTGTCCTCAAAACAGTCTTCAGACACCTCACCCACTGGTGCGGGTAACCCGCATAGGTTCAGTGGGTTTTCTCAGGGGGCAATTCAGCGCGCTCCATCTCTTCTCGAAGTGCATCCCTGGCGCGAGACAGCCTGGAGCGGACTGTCCCAATTGGCAGATCCAATTCCACCGCAGCATCCTGATAACTCAGCCCCTCCAGCAACACCAGTTGGACCACACGTTGCATTTTCAAAGGCAAGTGTTCGATGGCGCCTCGAAGCAAATCAATGCGCTCGCGCTGCAGCGCAGCCTGCTCGGGTTCCAGCTCGCTGTTGCAGGGCAAATTGTTGATTTCGTCCTCACAATCGTCTTGACAAAATCGATGGCTGTCGTCGCGATAGCGGAAGTTTTTGACCAAGTTCAATGCAATACCGAACAACCAGGTTTCCGGTTTGGACTCACCACGGAAGCGGGACCAATTTCGGAATGCCGCCAAGTGTGTTTGCTGCAACACATCATCCACCCAGTCGTCTTTGCGCAAATGCTTTCGAATGAAATGGGTCAAACGGCTACGCTGACTGGTCAGGAGTATTTCCAGGGTGCGCAACTGCTCCGGGGCCAGTGGTGCATCCTGAACCAGCGCATGGGCCAACAGGCTGTCTTGAAGGCAGTGAACATCTTGCAGGGTATTCATCATCATGGGCCGACCTTTTGAGAATGTATTTCCTTCTCACGGTGCAGGTGTTGTGCCAACAACCCCATGTATGCAACCTATTGATATATTGATATTTAATTGGGTTAACTCGAACGCTGCGTTTGAATTTTTGTATACAGCCCGCGCAATCAACGTCGAAAAAACCAAATCAGACGCCACAGGCAAACCCGGAACGCTCCCGTTGGCTGGTGGTGTAGAATACGGCGCTGGTCAGGTGGTCCCGGTCGTATAATGGATAATACAGGCCCCTCCTAAGGGTCAAATACAGGTTCGATTCCTGTCCGGGGCACCACGGAACTTTCAAGCGTCGATGTGGGTCATCTCTGTTATTGCCTTTGAGATTGCTCCATGACCGTACCCGGTGCAGTAAGCACAATCGAGTGGGTCGCAGCCGTGCTGTTTGGCTTGGCTGTTCTTCACACATTTTCCACCAAGCTGTTCGCCAAGCTGGCCCACGGTCACTCTGCGCATTCAGGCCTTTGGCACTGGTTCGCTGAAATCGAGGTGGTATTCGGCGTGTGGGCACTGGTGCTCATGCTCAGCCTGTATGCCTTGCTGGGCGAGCAGCAGGCCGTGGCTTATCTGGAAAGTCGCAATTTTACGGAACCACTGTTTGTGTTTGCCATCATGGTGGTGGCCGCCAGCAGACCTATTTTGCTGAGTGTGCAATATCTACTTGAAACAGCCACCCGATTCATGCCAGTGAACCAGGGCATTGCCATGTATTGGTTGTGCCTGGGGATTTTGCCACTGTTGGGCTCGTTCATCACCGAACCTGCAGCCATGACCCTGGCAGCCTTGCTGTTGCGAGACCGATTCTTTACTGCGTCGGTCAGCAGTCGCTTTCGTTACGCCACCTTGGGTGTGTTGTTTGTCAATATTTCAATTGGCGGAACATTGACCAATTTTGCAGCACCACCGGTCCTGATGGTGGCCGCAAGCTGGAACTGGAGCTCGACCTTCATGCTGACCCAATTTGGGTGGAAGGCAGCTCTGGCGGTGTTTGTAAATGCCAGTGTGCTGGCACTGTGGGTACGGCATGAACTCAGAGACCTGAAAATGCCAAAAAATGCAGAGGTGCCAGTTCCACGATTGGTGAGTGCGATACACGTCACCTTTTTGGTGGGTGTTATCGTGTTCGCGCATCATCCACCTGTGTTCATGGGTTTGTTGCTGTTTTTCATTGGCTACACAGAGGCCTACAAGCAGCATCAATCGCCACTCATCCTCAAAGAGGCGTTGTTGGTGGCTTTTTTCCTGGCTGGATTGGTGGTGTTGGGTGGACTGCAACAGTGGTGGTTACAAGACACCCTGCTGGGCGTCGGTTCAGGTGCGCTATTTTTCCTGGCCACCGGTTTGACGGCGATTACCGACAATGCGGCGTTGACCTATTTGGCCTCTTTGGTTGAAGGCACCAGCGCTGAGTTCCGTTATGCGATTGTGGCTGGGGCGGTGACAGGGGGTGGTTTAACGGTGATTGCCAATGCGCCCAATCCCGCTGGCCTGTCCATTTTGAAAGACCGCTTCACTGATGGGACGGTTAACCCGATAAAGCTGCTCCTGGCGGCTTTGCCGCCAACAGTGATTGCTGGCAGCGCTTTCATGCTGCTATAAAAAAACCCCGCCAGAGGCGGGGTTCAAACTCGATTACAGACTGCTGGTTTGGGCGCCCAATTCAGCGACGCCGGGTACAACGCTTCTTGCATGCCGGTGATGCATGCAATCTCTCAATTGGCTTGTTCAGCGGTGATTCTCCAGTGCCCATCTTCTTTGCTCAAGCGCAAGGTTTTTTGAGTCACTTCCTTGAAATTGTCCGAACGGTAATCTTGTTCAAAGGTGGCCACCGCCGTGGCTGAATTGCCATCGGCCGTGACATCGATTTTGAGGTTGGCCAATGACACTTCAATGGACTTTTTGCTGGCGATCCGCTGGCGACGCTGTTTTTCCCACTGATCGCGGGACAAAGCACCCGGAATCTCAAATTTAGGTGAGTAGAAACTAAGGTAGCCATTGACGTCACGCGCACTCCAGGCCGCAGCCCAATTGCTCACAGTTTCATTCACCTCCGCCTTCAAGGCCCCCAAATCGGGGCCGGCTGGCACGGGTTCAGGCGCTGGGGCAGCAGGTTCCGCCGCTGTTACGACCGGTGCAGCATCGGCAGGCAATGCTGGTGCCTCAGCAGCAGGTGCTGCCGCCGGTGCAGCTGGTGCGGCTGGTACTTCACTGCCCAGTTCTTTCGGGCGAAGCTGGTCCAGACCGAGGAAGTGGCTGACCGGCTTCAATGCCTCGGCATTGTTGATCATCAACTGACCACCGTACACCACAATCAACAAGCCGGTCATCATGGTGTAAACAGGCAGCAGCCAGCGCTCGTACTTGTAATAGAACGGACGGTGTTTGCTTTCTGCGTCGGCCTTGTCCATTTCCGCCTCGCCCACCACTTGCCGAGCAAGCAGCTGGTTCAGCGCCACAGGTGGTGACAGGTAACCCAATTCAAACGCGGTGACCACAATCATCCAGAAGTGCACGGGGTGAATGCCGTTGGAATACGCCACTGGGGCGACTGTGGCTGACACCAGAATCACCGCACCGAACGGGTCCATCACCATGCCGATGAAAATCATCAACAGCATGAGCAAGGTGAGTGCAATCCACACACTGCCCATGTCGGCCGGCACCAGGCTCATGATGCCGGAGCGTTCGATCATGCCACCCACACTGACCGACAAGGCCATCAGCATGATCAGCGCGCCGATGTGACCGATGGTCTCGGTGGTGGCTGCTCGCACCGCAAATTCCAAGCCTTGGTTCTGCTTTTTCTCGGACGGTGTGTCGCCACCCACCTTGGTGGGGCCACCGCGCAGTTTGTCGAAAATGATCACGAACAGCATGATCACGGGCAACATCACCGGTGCAGTGAATTCGTCCAGCTTGGTGTCCAGCAGGTATTCATAGCCAAACACCACCAGCAGCATGATGACGATGTAGGGTGACACCGGCACCAAGGCCCGCAATGACTGCGGCAAGGCGTCTTTGGCTTTGGCCCGTTCAATGGCACGGCCTTCCGACTTCAGCAAAGCGATGATGACAAACAGGGTGGATGTCATGATGAACACGAACAGACCCCAGCCGTACAACTCACTGGTGGTGACTTCCTTGTTCAAGGCGGCAATCACCACAATCAGCAAGCAGGGGCGAAGTACCACACCCAGTGAACCGGACATGGCTGCAGCGGCCAGCGCAAACTGGCGGCGGGCACCCACGCCCAACACTTCCCGGTACACGATGGCACCGGCAGCAATCACAAATACACCCGAAGCCCCGGTGTAGGCCGTGGGCACCGCAGCGGCCAACAGCACAATCCAGGTAAACACTTCGGGCGGCAGTTTCCATGGGCGCAGAATGTCCATGAACAACTGCACCACGCGGGTTTGCTTCAACAGCATACCTGCCCACAGGTACAACGCCAGGTTCAGGAAGATGGAGGCCAGTTCGGTGATTTGACCAAAATAAATGGCCAAGCCAGCAACATAGTCGTCCATGAAGAAGTTGAAGCCCGCATTGATGGCCATGAAGGCATACAGCGGAATACTCAGGACACCCAAGCCGTATGAGCCACCGGGCTCGGCATGGGCCGGCATTTTCAACACGTCGCGCAGGCTGATTAGCGACAGGCCTGCAAACAAAATAATCGAGATCCAGCTAATCGCCGGGTGCTCCACCGGTACACCAGAGTCCATCTGCAGCTTGAGGTAATAGCTGGTGGACACAAACATGATGAGGTTGGCAATCAACATGGCGACCGAATACACCTGGAAATCTTTCCGGGTGCGGGGCGGCCTCAAATTGATGTGGTGATACCCCATGGTCGTGGTCACGGCGGCAATGGCCACCATCACCAGTAGAATCAACGGCCGGTTTTCAGTACCAAATTTAAAGATGCCGAAGAAACCGGTCTCCAGACTTCGAAACGCTTTGAGTTCGGGGGTGATGGCTTTGCTGACTTTCTCGTACACCGCATAGCGTTCCTGACACAAGGAACGGGCTGCTTCCAGGGACTGGCGGATTTCATCTGGGTTTACTTCCTGGGGACCAAACAGGGAATCCAGATCGGAGGCCGGTGCATTTTTCGCCTTTTCAACTTCTTTGGCCACCAGGGTATCGATGTCTGGATTGGGATCGCAGGTGGGCTTTTCCGGATCGGCACGCAGCAGGAAGTATTGAACCTGTTTTTCCGAATCACCAAACATGCGCTCGCCCAGCCGCAACAACTGGCCGTGAACCATCTCACCGGTACCGATGATCAGGGTCAACAACAGCAACGAGAAGATGGGTAAGCTGGATAACCATTCCTGTGGGGAACGGCCAATCCACTTTTTGCCTGCGGAAGTCTGCATGACGAGTCCTTATCAGTGCCAGCCCTTGGGCCAACGAACAAAACAATAGGTGTTTAGCAACTGTAAAAACGGGGGCATGCACAACCCCCGCTTTTTTAGGTCAAATAACCCGGTGCAGGTCTGCCGCACCGGTGACACATGGCATTACAGCTCGTTCTTGGTCGCGCATTCGGAGTCTGCACGGTTTACACCGCAACGAATGCTTTTCATGATGTTCAAGGTTTTGGGATCATAGGCACCGCTCTTGGCCAGGTCCACGCGGGACTCACGCAACAACACGGTGTATTTCACGGAATCTGCTGGCGCAATTTCCATCCAAGCTGCGGCTGGAATGGCTTTCTCGGCGTTGTGAACGATCTTCAAACCGTCACCAAAACGCTTGGCCCAGTAGTCACGCGACTTGGTGGCAAAACCATCGGGGAACTTGGTTTTGTTGACCACGATCTGGTAAGTCAACACAGCCACGGGGAAGCGTGCAATTGCACCCTTGGTGCCCACGCCTTTGTAGAGTTCCAGTGGCTTGTAGGCAGCAGCGGGCGCGGCAATGATGTCCACAGACCCGTTGTTGAACTTGGCACCGAAGTTGGAAATGTCGGCAGACACTGGGGATGCACCCACTTTGGAAATCATCTGCTTCTGAGCTGAATCGTAGTCAAAAGAGGCGATTTTCTTGCCAGCCAGCTTTTCCACCGAGTTGATGGAGCGGTCGCGGGTGTACAGGTAAGCAGCACCGAACGGGATGATGCCGGCGACTTGGTAGTTGCCAGAGGTCATCAGTGCATCGGCTTTCTCGGAGGCAAACAGCTGAATGGTGCGCTTGACCACTTCGTAGCTCAGGTCCATGTCCACCTTGCCGTCTTTCACCACAGAAGCGGCACCCAGGGCGTCGATGGAACCGGCCACCGAGTTGTAAGCGCGTGTGCGGAATGATGTGGCCACGAGCATGTCGCACTGGCCAGTCTTGAAGTTTTCGGACGCAATTTTCTCGTCGGTGAATGGCTCCAGTTCCAACTCGGCACCAAAGCCCTTGGCAGTCAAGGCATAGTCTTTGGTCATGTTGAACACATCACCACCAGCACCCAAAATGTCGAACACGCACACTTTGTTTTTGGCTGCCAGGGCTGGCGTTGCTGCTGCCATCATGGCGAGGCCCAAACCGGCGGCCACTGCTTTCAGTTTAATTGTCATGGAATATCTCCCTTCAGGTAGTTGACGCTCACGGGACAGGCGGGCAACTCGAGGTTGAACCGCCCAGTGCAACATCCGCAGCATTATTTCAATAGATCGTCCACGTTCATGCCTTCAGGCATCGCGGCTTCTTCGTCCCAGTATTTACCCATGGCACCCACTGGCGTGCGGGTTCCCGTATTCTCGGTCCAGTAACGGTCTGACAGGTTCAGCATCGTGGTGGACGCCAAAGCCTCAACCAACCGGTATTGTTTGCTGGGCTTGAAGTCTTTGACGTTGGCAAATCGCTTGGTGGCGTCGCGGAAGCGAGCCGTGTCGCCCACAGCCAGTGCAGACAAACCATACATCACGTGGGCCAAACGAACGCCGTGGCGCTCACCGATGGTCATGGACAGGCGGAAGGTTCCCCAGATGTCCTTGCCTTCAGAGGCACCGGGAAGAATGCTCCACACCACCGCACGGGCCGCATTGGGAGCACCCCACCACTTGCCGTTTTGCAAACAGGCCAGTGCACGTTCCGCTTTGGGTGCGATGTCGGTGGGCACGCCCACCATTTGCTGCGACGCAATATCATTCACCACGGCTTGCAAGCCAGCCACGGTACCCAAGAGGTAAACCAGCTCATCAAAATCGCGCTCGAATTCGGGGCACTTGTCGCCGTACGAGAACCGGTACTTGTCTTCCAGTTTGGTGCGCATGACCTCGAAGCTGGCCAGTTGGCGGCGGGCCGTCAGTTCCAACAAGCGCTTTTGGGCAATTCGCGCGTCTTGCGCTTCAGGAATGCGGTTTTCTTTGGATGCACGAAGGTAGCGCAGCTCTTCTTCCACAGCCCGGGCTTCTGAACAGGCGGCAGCTGACACATACAGCAAGGACTCGATCAGTGAAGGGTCACCGTGGAAGGCGCGCAAGGCTGAATTCAGGAGGGGGAAGTTGGATTGGGCGAAATTACAACCCATGTCAACATCGGCAATTTCAAGCTGGGGAGGAAGAACGCGGCGTTCAACCAGATTAATGGCCAGGTTGGTGGCAGCCCCTTCTACCTTGGCGCACCCTGAAACGAATGCCGTGAGTGCAAGAAAGCCAGAAATGGCGGCTATGCGTAGTACGCCCGCTTTGATCATTCAGATGTCTCCGTCAGTGTTTTTCTTTTTACCTTGCAAGCGGTCAATTGGATTTGACCGGCGAGTAACAAAGTTATTTTTTGTTATTAAACCATGAATCACCGGGCACACAAAGGGAAGTCGCGCTCTAAAAGCCGTATTTGCCGCAGTATCCGAACGGTGATTCGAAAAATGGATGCAAAAAGCCCCCCAGTTCCAGCGGTAACTTTCCCCTCGAAGTTGGGACAATCAGGTGTTGGTTTTTTTCAGAAGATGCCCATGACACCCACATTGAATGCTGCGGAACGTGCGCACACCCCCCCTTCTGCGCTCAATCCTGCCGTCCACCAGGCGGTGCAGGACATGACGCCATTGAAGGGCAAAAATGCATTGGTGGTGGACTCAGCCTTGGCAACACGCCGGGCCTTGCAGGACCAACTGTCTCAGTTGGGTGCCCGATCGGTGGTGTTTGCCAGCAGCGTATCCGAAGTGGAGCAACAACTGCTGAGCCGGGATTACTCGCTCATTGTGTGTGAATACCAACTGGAAGGCGAACGCAACGGACAACAATTGCTGGAAGACTTGCGGGTTAACCGGAAACTGGACCCACACGTGGCTTTTATGATGGTGACGGGTGAGCGCAGCTACGCGAATGTCGTGGCAGTGGCCGAATTTGAACCCGATGATTACTTGATCAAACCATTCACCGCCTCGACACTGTCTGATCGGGTGGTTCGCATTTTTAATAAAAAACTTCGCCTGTCCAAGATTTATTCGGCCCATTTTGAGGGTCGGTTTGAGGAATTGCCGGCCCTGTGCCTGGAGATGCTGGTGGAATACCCCCAGTACAGCCTCGAACTGGAAAGGGTGCGAATCGAGTCGTATTTCAGATCGGGGCAACTGGACAAAGCCGAGGCCGCCCTGAAAGAAGACCTGGAGCAAGAGCCACGCCCCTGGATGAAGCTATTGCTGGCCAAATTGAAAGTGGAACGCAAACGCTATGATGAGGCTGGTCAATTGCTGTCGGGTATCGTGAAACACAACCCCGAATACCTGGCTGCGAGTGATTTGTTTGCCGATGTGTTGTGGGAACAAAACCGCCCAGCCGATGCGTTGGATATTCTCGAAAAAATGGGTGCCAAGGCCCTGGCCTCCACCACGCGGTTGCGAAAACTGGCGGATTTGTCTGTGCGGGTGGGAGACAACACCCGATCCAAGAATTACCTGAACAAGGTTATTGATCGTTCCAGAAACACGTCCCTGTCGCAGTTGGGCGACTACTTGCAACTGTCGAAAATTTATGTGGCTGAAGGCCGAGTGGATGAGGCGGAAAAGCTGACTGCCAAACTGCGCAGCACCGTGAGTTCCAGTGCACTGGAGATCGCACGGGCCATCCTGAACATTCAGCGCGATATTTCAGATGACCGGGGCGGCCGTGCCAAAGAACGATTGCATGCATTCTTTGAGGAACACACGGACGACCTGGACAGCATGGAACCTGAAACACTAACCAGTCTGCTGGAAATGTGTTTTTCAGTGAATATCCCGGGGAAAGGCTACGAACTAGCCCGACTGATTTCCAAGAGGAAGCCCAGCAAAGGCATGCTAGACCGTATTCGCGTGGCCATTGAAGCCTTCAAACAGGATTTTGAGGACAGTTAAAGCACGAACACCGGGCTACTGCGACCTGAACACCTGCTGAATGAGTTCGTCCAGATACTGGTTGTAAAAATCGGGCAATCCAGCCCCTTGCAACGGTTTGGCAGGTGTACCCCCCGTGGGTGTAAACACCCAAACTGTGGGCGAGAACTTCACATCCAGGCGCTGAGCAACTGCTTTACCGGTTCGTTGTTGACCGTCAAACCAGACCACCCGACGGCGATCGTCGGTAAAGTCCAATTCAAATACACGCACGTGCCCTCGATAAGCAGGGTCTTTTTCCAGGTGACGCAAAGACTGCGCCCGCACCTGCTCGCAATACGTGCAATCTGGAATGGAAAACAGAATGACCACCGCGCCTGGTTGTTGAAGGCTCAGCGCGTGAGCCTGAGACAGGTCCACCGGAAACGGCAGGTGCTGGTCCTGGCCATACGAGCCCCCAGACAGTGCTGCACACCACAACAGCAGCAGACACCTGATCATCATCTACAGCACCAAGCCGGGATTGCCTTGCATGCCAGCGAGCTCGGGCAGATAAGGGAATTTTTTCGCAATGGTTTTGTGGGCTTTCAAGTAGCCTTCCACCACATCCCAAATGGGTGCACCTGGCGCATTTTTTGCCGCCTCGGCCACTGGCGCCCAACCGGCGACTTTGTAGAGTTTGTCGGCATCCAACGGTTTGCCGTTCAAACGCAGGTTGTCAATGCGCCTGCCCATTCCTTCATTGGGCCTGCACGTGTAGGTGAGCCCGCCCACGCGAACCATGTCACCACCCTGCTGATAATACGGGTCCGGGTTGAACAGGTTGTCGCACACGTCCTCCAGAATGGTCTTGATCATGCTGCCGGGCATGTCGGTCAATGTGGTGTAAGGATAAGTGATGGCAGTTTGATCCATCACATGTTCGCGGGTGATGGTCTGCCCGGGCAGCAAGGTGGTCCCCCAACGGAAGCCTGGCGAAAATGCAATCTCGGCGCCCTTCACTTCCATCAAGGCATCGACAATCAACTGGTCCCAACTGCCATTGAAATTGCCGCGCCGGTACAACAGCCCTTCGGTGACTGCCAGTGGTTCGGCCAGCCTGGCGGCAAACGGTGCACGAACACGATCGATCAGTGCTTGCATGGCTGGGTCGGCGGGTAACAAGTTGGAAAATACGGGAAGCAATCGATAACGGAAATCTTGCAATCGACCGCCCCGAACATCCATGTCCAACACACCGAGAAACTTGCTGTTGCTGCCCGCGTTGGTGACATGGGTCACCCCACCAGGGTTTTTCACGGCGATGGGTTTTGGCACACCGTCGTGCGTATGCCCACCCAGAATAAAGTCGATGCCGCGAACGCGGCTGGCCATTTTCAGGTCCACATCCATGCCATTGTGGGACAACACCACCACCACTTGGGCGCCTTTGGTTTTGACCTCTTCCACCACGGATTGCATGGTCTCTTCCTGAATACCAAATGACCAATCAGCCACCATATACCGTGGGTTGGCAATCGGTGTGTAAGGGAATGCCTGGCCAATGATGGCAACCCGAACACCGTTGATGACCTTCATCACATGGCTGGGAAACACTGCATCGCCAAAATCGACGGTTTTGATATTTTGGGCAATGATGTCAATTTGACCTTTGAAATCATTCTGCGCAATTTCCAGGACACGGGCTTGCCCGTAGGTGCATTCCCAGTGAAGGGTCATGACATCCACACCCAGCAACTTGCTGGCATCGACCATGTCTTGGGCATTGGTCCAAAGACTGGTGGCTGAGCCCTGCCAGGTGTCTCCGCCATCGAGCAAAACTGCCCCGGGGCGTTGGGCTTTCATCTGCTGAACCAACGTGGCCAGGTGCGCAAAGCCACCCACTTTGCCGTACTTTTGCGCGGCTGCCTCAAAATTCAGGTGGGTGAAAGCATGGGCCTGCGGGGTGCCTCGGGATATGTTGAACGCCTTGAGCAACTGCTCGCCCACCAGGTGAGGCGCCTTTCCAAGCGCGCTGGCCACCCCGAGATTGACACTGGGTTCGCGAAAATAAATCGGTGTGAGCTGGGCATGGCAATCGGTGAAATGCAACAGGCTGGCATTGCCAAACGGTTTGATGTCGTACAGTGCAGTGCCTTTGCCGGCCGCCAACGCATCTGGACTGTTGAGCACCATGCCAGCAGCCGAGGCAGCAGCCAGCATACCCATGAATTCACGTCGATTCATTTGCATGAGAATGTGTCCAGTGGAGTAAATGACATCGGAGGCGACACTGTCGCCCCCGAGCAGTGAACGCTTACTTGTTGACCGGTGAGTCGGGCGACATCAACAGGGCCATCACGTCCTTGATTTGCGCTTCGGTCAAAATGCCTGCATCGCCAAACCGGGGCATCACCGAACAGGCGTTGTACGCATGGGAGTTCCAGATTTTCGCCCAAGTGTACTTCATGGTCTCTTCGCTGTTGCCACGCAATTTGGCGTAGTTGTAGAGCGAGGGGCCGATATTGCCGTAAGCCAATTCCTGGGGGGCCAGTTGGTGGCAGGCGTAACAGTTGCCGCCAGCCGGGTCACCGGCTTTGTCGGAAAACTGAAAACCCGTACCAGTTTGTGCAATTTTCTCGCCGCTTTTCCAGTCGCCCAAATACTGGCCATCTGCAGGAAACTTCACGGAACTCAGCGCTGCTTTTTCGATGGCTGCACGTGTCGATTCAGGCAGTGGTTTGCCAGAGTCGGCGACCGAACATGCCTCCTGCAAGGCAGTCTGCTGCACGCGCTCCAGTTTGGCCTGGCCCTTGTCCTGAAAGCTGCTCAACAGTTCCTGACGAATTTGCCCATCACTCACCCTGGGTGAATCTTGCAGAATTGCACAGCCCGCAACCGTGAGACCCACTGTACCCAAAGCGATGTAAACAGTTTTACGCATCATGTGTGTGCTCCTTCAACGCTTCAGCGAAGTGGCCTGCATCGTACCGCCTTTGGCATTCACGCCCAGGAAGGTGATGAGGTCGATGGACGCCTGCGAACCAAACTTCAGTTCAGGAAAGCGCTGCTGGCGGAAACAGTCATACATGCGCCACTGCATGCTGCGAACCGCCCCTTGGGAAACCCGGTAAGCTGGCCATGCGGCAAAAGCGGCTTGTGCGGGGCCCGACTTGGTCAGGTTGGGTAGACCTTGCAACCGAATGCGCTTGTCGTCAGACCCATGGCAACTGGCACATGAAAAATCGTAAGGGCCACCCCGGTAATAAAACAATTTCTCGCCGCGTGCACGGGCCGCGCGCTCTTCCGGGTGCGATTGCGGAACATCAATCGTTGCCCCGCGGGACTGGGCATATACATAGGCAACCAGCGATTCCATTTCGGTGGGTTTTTCCGCCGTGCCAGAGAAGGGTTTTTTAATCACCTCCGCCTCATCCCGGCCTTGCAAATTCACCATGCAATACACCAGACGGGATTCCACATCCAGCACCTTCCCCGCATCGGCGAAAAACTTGGGTAACTTGGCCACAGCGCCTTCCAGCTTGCCGGGGCCCATGCCCAAATCGCACTGTTCCAGGGAAACCTTTTTCGGGCCTTTCGGTGTTTTCCACAAGTCTTCGCCGCGCAGTTCAACCAACTCGGCCGGGTTGCCATCGGCCAACATGTCCCGATATTCCTGAATGCCCTGCTCGGTGGTTTTTTGTGCCATGGCCACTGGGCTACCCACCAGGTAACCGATGGTGCAACCCACTGCGAGCGCAAGCCATGAGCCTGCCTTGACCGACAATTTGCGGTGTGATGTGTGTGTCATCCCCGACTCCTTCTGGTTGTGATTGGATTAGGCAATCTTGGCCTTGTCGGTCCGTGTTTCGCCTTTGTTGTCGACCCAGCTAACTTCAACCGTATCGCCCACATTGCCGCCCTTGAACTGGAACGAGAGGAATGGATTCTTGGAAACCGATGGACCCCAGTTGGCCTGAAGCACCACTTTGTCGTTGCACTTGGCGGTAACCGTCTGAATGTACCACGCAGGCACCAAACTACCATCGGCGGCTTTGCGCTGACCGGTTTCCATTTCATGGGACATCAACACTTTCACTTCCACATCAGCGCCATTGGCTTTGGCGCGAATTTTCATTGGATCTGCCATTTTCGAATTCTCCGGCTTGTTTGTTGTGTGAATTGCTCGACGATGTGTGCTGCATCAGCCGCCACAACCACCCAAGGTGACTTTGACTTCTTTCTTGGCAAAGTAATACTGTCCATCGGCTTTCACCAGGGCGTACACATCGCTGGAGCGGCCCATTTTGACGCGGGTATTCACTTTGGCATCCGTACCAGCGGGCAATACAAAACTGGCTGACAGCACCGATGGATTGTTGGCCACCAGCAAAGCCACTTCTGTGGTGTTGGGCAATGTGCTGGACACACCCACCGGCACCACCGCGCCGTTTTCCGCAATGTCGGGCGCAATCACGGTGACCGCATTGCTTTCCTTGGGGGCTTTGGTGCCCATGGCTTTCCACAAATCGTCCAGGGTTTTGGCAGTGAATGCCTTGTCGTTGTAGCCGGCAGTTGAGGCCAACACGTCGCTTGGTTTAATCAAACCAGCGGCCACGGCCAACCCCAGCACGGTGAATCCGGATGACGCCTTCAGCAAGGCACGTCTGTTTTCATTCATGGACTTCGTCCTCCTAAAAAACGGTTTGTTCTTCGCGGCTATTTGTTCAGTTTGACCAAATCCTGACTCACCCAACTCGCCAATGTATTCAACTCATGTTCACTTAGCTGCGACTGCGCCGGCATCGGCACATTGCCCCACTGGCCCGTTCCACCTTGCCGAATTTTGGAAACCAGATAAGCATGCGCGTCACTGCGGTCTTTGTACTTGCCAGCCACAGCCACCATGGCAGGCCCCAAGCCCGCTTGGCCCACCGCATGGCATGCGGTACAACCTTGCGCATTGAACAGCGCTTCGCCAGCAGACACGTGGCTGACTGCAAGCTTTGGCGCCAGCGCCGTGGATGTTTGCTGCCCCCGCACAGGGCCGATGACCCGGTTCTGATCCATCAGATTGCCGTGCGCATCGGCAGCGTAATCTGGAATGCTGGAGCTGACAACAACAGACCTCACGCAGTTTGACATGCACCGCCGCTCTTTCACATCGGGTTTTCCCGAAACCTGCCACAGGCCGTGTTGCTGGGTCATGCCATGGCGGTTGGGCATTTTGTTCTGCACGGCTGCCATGTTGTCCTGGTTCAACTCAAAATCGTCGGGCACGATACCCCCCAAATTCAAAATATACGCCGTCACGGCATACACCTCGTTGGCACTCAATGATTTGGGCGCATTCCACGGCATGGCGCGGTTGACGTAATCCCACAAGGTCGAGACGGTGGGCACCTTCATCAGGGTGGTGCGCTGAGGCACGGCACCGGTGCGCAAGGCGGCCACATGGCCTGATTGAATATCGGCATCCGTGGTGCCACCCACGATCGGCGTAAACACCTCATTGCTTTCACCAAAAGCGCCGTGACACGACGCACACTGTGCATCCCACACCAACTGCCCTTGTTGTACGCTGCCCCTTCCCTTGGGAATGCCTTTGAAGTCTGGGCGTACATCAATGTCCCACGCTTTGATTTCGGCTGGGGTCGCAACGCGGCCCAAACCCTCAAAAGCCCATGCCTGCACAATCGTGCAACATCCAGCGACCACCCATGCACACCCAATCCATCGCCTCGCATTCATCATGATGCCTTCACCTGCACGTTGTTCACCTCGCCCGAGGCCAACACCTGCCAGCTCTGAATGGCGTTGTTGTGGTACACGCTTTTACTGCCACGCACGCCACGCAAGGTTTGATAGCTGGGTTGCACATAGCCCGTGCTGTCCACAGCCCTGCTTTGCAGAATGGCCTCCTGTCCGCTCCACACCCAAGGCAGACTGAAACGGGTCAAACACTTGCTAAGCACGGGCTCTTCCAGTCGCGCAGGCTTCCAGTTGCGTCCACCATCCACCGACACATCCACCGCTTTGATGGCACCGCGCCCTGACCATGCAAGGCCCGTGATGTTATAGAACCCAGTGTTTAACAACTTCTGACCACCCGACGGTGTGGTGATGACGGATTTGCATTCCTGAATGGACGTGTATTGGCGGTGTTGACCATCCGGCATCAAATCCACGTAATGGACCGACTCGTCTTTGGTGCCGTACGGTTGATCCCCCACCTCAATTCGGCGAAGGTATTTCACCCAACTCACACCCTGAACACCGGGCACAACCAGGCGGAGTGGATAGCCATTTTCCGGGCGCAGCATCTCCCCGTTTTGCCCGTAGGCCAGCAACACCTCACCAGACTCGACCATCTCCATGGGAATGGTCCGCGTCATGGAAGAACCATCGGCACCCTCGGCCAAAATGAAGCGACCCTTTTTCAGGTCAACGCCGCAATACTCCAGCACTTTAATCAGTGGTACACCGGTGAACTCCGAGCAGGACAGCATGCCATGCGTGTACTGCACCGTGGGCACCGCCACATTGCCCCATTCCATGCCCGAATTGGCGCCGCACTCAATGAAATGCATGCGGGAGACCGATTCCATGCGCATCAGTTCGTCCATCGTAAACACCATGGGGCGGCTCACCAGGCCGTTGATCATCAACCGGTGCTGGGTGGGATCGATGTCCCACCAGCCTTGGTGGTGGCGTTCAAAGTGCAAACCAGAGGGGGTAATCATGCCAAACAGGCCCTGCAAAGGCGAAAACGACACCGATGCCGCACCCACCCGCGTCAAACCCGGTGACTGGCGGCGTTGCAAATTGGACTCGTATTTGGATGGTTGCCCATACGGATGTGCAGCCACCGACTGTCCCAAGCCTTTGCTGTGTTCTGGCAACTGAAGAATGACGGGGTCGCCCTCGCCCACCGCTTGAGCTTGAGCTTGAGCCAGGGTGGGTACCAAAGCCGCTGCGCAGGCCAGAGCAAATGCCTGACGGAAAAATTGCCGGCGATCGATCTCACTGGATCGATTGACCATCGCCACATCGGAACGGGAAATGAAATATTCGGGTGCCCGCTGCACCCGCCCCAATGCCACGTTGGCCGGAATATTGTCTGTCACGAAGATCTCCTGCGTGTCGAATTCTTTCTTTATATGAGCATATGCTCATTATTAGAATAATGCCACTACTCGATGCTTCGTTTCAGTGAATGGATTTACCCAACCCCTGCTTTCAAGGGGGTTATCAAGGTTTTCGGGGCTTTTTCTTGTCGCGCAGAATGGCGTCGTGATCGAGCTTGTACTCAGGCTTGGCAATGCCCTGGCTTGCAGGGTCGGTTGGCAGCACATTGTGAACAGCCTGTGCGCCCACTTTGGCCACCAGCCGCACCGTGTCATAGGCTGAGTGGGTGATCTTTTTTTCCACCATGTGCACTGCCGACGATATCGGTGCAATGGGGCGGATTTTTTTCAACACCGAGAAAGGAATGTCCGCGATGCGGCGATGCACGCTCTCAACCTGGCGGGTGCCTTCGTCGAGCGTGGCTGAAACCAAGTCAACAAGGCCACGCAGGTGCGGTTCCAGGGACTTTTTGCGGGGCATACAAAACCTCTTGGGGGCTTTAATTGAGTGCACGGAAGTCTAGAGAACTTTGACAGACCCGTGTAGGCAAACCATTCCACTGTAAAATACTGGAATTCATCGATTCATTCAATTGCAGTGGCCACAATCATTTACGACCTGGAGTGCGAGTACGCACACCGCTTTGAAGGCTGGTTTCGTTCAGCCGACGACTTCGACAGCCAACGCGAACAACAATTGCTGACCTGCCCGGAATGCGGCACAGCGGCCATACGAAAGGTGCCCTCTCGCATCAATATTGGCCAGGCACGCGCATCAGCCGAGGCCTCCAGCACGGAAGCCGCCCCCCCCACATCGGCTCCTGTGGTCGATGGGAAGGCCAACACGGTGGATGTGGCCACGGCATTTGTCATGGCCAAGCAGGCCATTCAGGCGTTGATTCGGCATTCGGAAGACGTGGGTGACCGGTTTGCAGAAGAAGCCCGCAAAATTCACTATGAAGAAGCACCAATTCGCGCCATTCGCGGACAGGCCAGCCCAGAAGAATTTGAAGAACTGCGGGATGAGGGCATCGACATCATTGCCCTGCCCCACTTGCCCTTGGAAGATGATCTGAACTGAGGCCGTACAGCCTCTAAGCCATGTGCACACCCAGTGCTCTACCCAACAGTGCACTGGCGGCCATCGAGAAGGTGCCCCAAATGGCCACCCGGAATGCGCTGCGCCACACATGGGCATTGGACGCCCTGGCCACCAACGCACCTGTGACAAACAGCGTAAACACACTGCCCAACCCCATGGCCCACAAGGTTGTTGTCAAATCGAACTGCAAAGTCTGGGTAAGCCACATCAGCAGCAAGGGCACCACACCACCACTGAGGAATGTAAGCGCCGACGCCAAGGCCGCTTGGGCTGGTTTGGCTTTGCTGTGCTCGGTGATGCCCAATTCATCGCGTGCGTGGCTTTCCACCACATCATGCTCCGTGAGCGCCACTGCAACCTGGCGAGCAAGGTCGGGTTTCAAGCCTCGACCTTCATAAATTTTCTGCAACTCCATCAACTCTTGCTGAGGGTTGTTTTCGATGTGTTTGATTTCCAGCGCCAGTTCAGCCTCTTCAGCATCCGACTGCGACATGACGGACACCCATTCGCCCGCGGCCATGGACGCGGCGCCTGCCACCAGGCCAGCCACGCCGCTGGTCATGACCACAGACCATTGCGCACCGCTGCTGGCCATGCCCACCAGAAGGCTGGAGATGGAAATAATGCCGTCATTGGCGCCCAAAGTGGCAGCACGCAGCCAGCCGATGCGATGAATCAGGTGTTCATGGTTGTAATGGGGGCTCATTTGACACGCTGCTTTTCAAGTTTGCGGGCCAGCGTTCGTCGATGCATGCCCAAACGCCGGGCGGTTTCTGAAATATTGAAATCGGTTTCCACCAATACCTCGTGAATACGCTCCCATTCCAGGTTCTTCAGGGATGTCGGTCGGTTGGTCAACTCGGGTTCTTCGGTACCCGCCACGTGGTTGAATGCGGCTTCGATGTCGTCGGTATTCGATGGCTTGGCCAAGTATTGGCACGCACCCAGTTTAATGGCTTCCACAGCGGTGTTGATACTGGCGAAACCTGTCAACACCACAATCAACATCTCTGGATCGTGCTCATGCAAGGCCTGTACGCAGGTCAGGCCGGATGCCTTGCCATCCAGCTTCATGTCCACCACGGCGTGGGTGGGGTTGTGCTGTTTGAGGAAATCTTGCATCTCGTCAAAATTGGCGGCGTGCAGCACCGTGTAACCTCGACGCTCGAACGAGCGACTCAACACACGGCCAAACGATGCATCGTCTTCCACAATCAACAACAGTCGATCACCGGACATCCAACTTCTCCACAGACAACTCAATCGACTTCATGGGCAGTTGAATGCGCACTTGGGCACCCCCTGCCACCCTGTTACTGGCTGTCAGCGTGCCGCCCAAGGTACGGACCACATTGACTGCCAAAAACAGCCCCAGGCCGCCGCCGGGCCGCCCTTTGCTGCTGTTGTAGGGTTTACCGATATTGTCCAGTATTTCAGGCAGAAAGCCAGGGCCTTGGTCGGATACGGTGAGAACCAATTGTTCATCCTGGCAATCCGCCTCCAAACACACCCACTGCGGTGACACTTCAGCTGCGTTGTCCAACAGATTGAACATGGTTTGCTTCAAGGCAGACTCAAAAACCACAGGGGTATTTTGCTCAATTCGGTTGACCAACTGAAACTCGATGGTGGGTTGGGCCTGCTTCCACTGCTCAATCACCTCATCAACAAAAACCTTGAGGGTGGTTCGGCGCGAGGATTCGCCTCGGGTTTCACCAGCAGACATCAGAATGCCGCTCACGATGCCCTTGCACCGGATCAACTGGGTTTGTAAATCCTCCAGGTCTGCCTGCAAATCCGGATCATCACGAAACAGGGGCATGTGTTTCCAGTCATTCAGAATAACAGCCATCGTCGCCAACGGTGTGCCAAGCTCATGGGCTGCGCCCGAGGCCAGAAGCCCCATGCGAACAATGTGCTCCTCCTCGACTGCGCGCTGGCGAATGTTGGCCAGGTAGGCATCACCGGCACGCAGGTTGCTGCTGATGCGGGTAATGAAAAACACCAGCAGTGCAGCAATCAAGATGAAACACACCAGCAAACCCTGTAAATAGAGGCTCGGCATCAGGTGGGCGCTGGTTGGCGGCAACTCCAGGGGCTCGTGAAAGACCGACAAAAATGCCAGACAATAGGTGGTGATGAGCATGAACAGCCAGGCACTGCTGGCTTTGAGCAACACGGCACTCAACGTCACCTGCAACAGAAACAGGAATGCAAACGGGTTGTTGGTGCCACCGCTGAAATACAACAGCGCTGTGAGGGTTGCCACATCCACCATCAAAGCCAAAAACAGGGCCTGGTTGGTGACCGTGGTTTCATCATGCCAACGCAGATGGCTACCGGCATTGAATGCAATCAAAACCACCAGCACGGTGATCATTTTGGCCATGGGCAAATGAATGCCCAGCACCAGGGTGGCCACCAAAATGGTGGCAATTTGACCCAACACCGCCAGCCACCGCAGATGAATGAGGTGCAGCATGTTTTTGTGCCCGGTCTGGCTCAGCACGCCATGCTCGAGGCTGGCGTCATCCAGTGGGGTGCGTTTGCTGACAATGTCGGTGTGGCTGGCCATGGGGTACCGCGGGTTCAGTCTGGGCGGCGACGTGCAAGCCAAATGCTGACACCGGCCACCATGCAGGCCAAAGCATACCAAGTGATGGCGTATTGCAGGTGATTATTGCGAAACACGAGCACAGTCAAACCCGTCAAAGGTAACTTGGCGGGATCAATGCTCAGCCGCTGTTCGCCCGTGTCATCTTGTGCCCTGTGGGCACGTACCACCGCGTCAATTCGGTATTCGGGGCTTGGTGCTTGCTGAGCATCCACAAAATAAGGTGAGGCCTTGGTCAACTGCAGCTGTTGATTGAACGCGGCAACATCCCGCGAATACCACTGCCCTGTGTCAGGGCGATTGGGCCTTAAAAATCCGCCATGCGGCTCGGGCAATCGAAGCAAGCCCACCACGTGAGCCTCAGCTGGATTTTCTGCCGGCAGGGGATCGGTCCAGTTTTCCGGCACAAAACCCCGGTTGATCCAAACGCGATAGCCCTCAGCCGTTTGCAGGGGTGTCATGAGCCAAAAGCCCTGGCCATAAGGGGATGCAGCCCGAACGCGCATGGTGTGAGCGACATCCCATTGACCTGCAACATGCACCCTCAGGTACTCATGGCTCTGCGCCGTGATCTCGCCCCATTGTGCTGGGCCTGGTGCATCCACTGGCGTGCCATAGGCCCGGCTTTCAACGCGCTCAATCAGGTCAAGCTTCCACTGTCGACGCTCCACCTGCCAAGTGCCCAAAGCTGCAAACACGAAAAACAAAAAGGCCGCGCCCAGTGCGAGCGCAGCCTTTTTGAAGTTGAGACGTTGCCGTCCGCCGATCATGGCAGCTGCTTGATTTTGTCCAGCATCTCGTGGTTCATGCCGGGCATCATGTTGGTGTTCATGTGGTGCATCACCCAAATAGAACCGGCCAATGTGATCACCAGCAGCACCAGGGTAAAGATCAGCGCCAACATATTCCATCCCCCTTCACTGCGGGTGTTCATGTGCAGGAAGTACACCATGTGAACCAGAATTTGCACCACTGCAAAAGCCATCAGCACCAAGCCCATGGTGGTGGAGCTTGGAATCGCTTTGTTCATGACCAGCCAAAATGGAATGGCGGTGAGAATGACTGACAGCACAAAGCCAACGGTGTAGCTTTTGACCGTGCCGTGTGCGTGGTCGTCATGGTCATCGTGGTGACCATGGTCGTGTGTGTGGTGATCGCTCATGGCAACACTCCCATCAGGTAAACAAAGGTGAAAACACCAATCCAGATCACGTCCAGGAAGTGCCAGAACATCGACAGACACATCAGGCGGCGCTTGTTTTCAGGAATCAAGCCATGCTTGCCCACCTGCACCATCAACACCAACAACCAAATGGTGCCAAAGAATACGTGCAGGCCGTGGGTGCCCACCAGTGCAAAAAACGAGGTCAGGAAACCACTGCGTTGAGGGCCGGCACCTTCATGGATCAGGTGCAGAAACTCATAAATTTCCAAACCCAGAAACGCGGCACCGAACACACCGGTGATGGCCAACCAAACCAGCGTGCCGCTTTTGTTTTTGGCTTGCGAGGCAATCATCGCAAAGCCATAGGTGATGGATGACAACAGGAGGAAACCTGTGTTGATGGCCACGAGTTTCAGGTCAAACAACTCGGCGCCGGTGGGGCCACCCGCATAATTGCGGCCCAGCACAGCATAGGTTGCAAACAGACAAGCGAAAATCAGACAGTCGCTCATCAGGTAAATCCAGAAGCCCAACAGCGAGCCGTTCTGGGGGTGATGCTCCTTCACGTAATACCGTGAACTGACATCGTTGGACGCTTGGGCGTCCAGCACGGCAGCATTAGACATGCTTGGCCTCCATCAGAAATTGAGTGTGTGCGTCCTCGGTGCGAACCACGTCGCTGGCCGGGATGTAGTAATCACGCTTGTAATTGAAGGTGTGAATGATGGTTGCAGCCACCATGGCCACAAAGCTCACACCCGCCACCAGCCACATGTGCCAGATCAGGGCAAAACCCACCACCGCACTGATGGCGGAGATGATGAAACCTGCACCCGTGTTCTTGGGCATGTGGATGTCAACGAAGCCGGTCAGGGGGCGCTTGTAGCCATTGGCTTTCATGTCGGTCCAGGCATCGTTGTCATACACCTTGGGGGTGAACGCAAAGTTGTATGCGGGAGGTGGGCTGGATGTGGCCCACTCCAACGTACGACCATCCCAGGGATCGCCGGTCACGTCACGCAGCTCCTTGCGCTTCCAGATGCTGACGCCAAACTGCACCAGCATGGCAGCAATACCCAGAGCAACCAGCGCGGCACCCAATGCAGCAATCTGGAACCAGATCTGCAAGCTGGGGTCACTGAACTGGCTCATGCGGCGGGTCACGCCCATCAGGCCCAACACATACAGCGGCATGAAGGCGAGGTAGAAACCAATGACCCAGCACCAGAAGGACACTTTGCCCCAGAAGACATCGAGCTTGAAGCCAAAAGCTTTCGGGAACCAGTAGTTGATACCGGCAAACAGACCAAACAGCACACCGCCAATGATCACGTTGTGGAAGTGCGCAATCAGGAACAGGCTGTTGTGCAACACGAAGTCAGCAGGCGGTACCGCCAGCAGCACACCGGTCATGCCACCAATTACAAAGGTCACCATGAAGGCGATGGTCCACATCATGGGCAACTCGAACTTGATGCGGCCCTTGTACATGGTGAACAGCCAGTTGAAAATCTTCGCACCCGTGGGGATGGAGATGATCATGGTGGTGATCCCGAAGAACGAGTTCACGCTGGCGCCACTGCCCATGGTGAAGAAGTGGTGCAACCACACCAGGTAGGACAGGATGGTAATCACCACAGTCGCGTACACCATGGAGGTGTAACCGAACAAACGCTTGCGGCTGAATGTGGCCACCACCTCGGAGAAGATGCCGAACACGGGCAGCACCAGGATGTACACCTCGGGGTGACCCCAAATCCAGATCAGGTTCACATACATCATGGCGTTGCCGCCAAGGTCGTTCGTGAAAAAATTGGTACCGAACACACGGTCCAGACCCAACATGGCCAGCACAGCAGTCAACACAGGGAAAGCGGCCACAATCAGCACGTTGGTGCACAGCGCGGTCCAGGTGAATACGGGCATTTTCATCAACGTCATGCCGGGTGCGCGCATTTTCACAATGGTCACCACCAGGTTGACCCCGGACAGCAATGTACCCACACCCGCAATTTGCAAAGCCCAAATGTAGTAGTCCACGCCAACCCCTGGGCTGGCCAAAATGCCAGACAGCGGTGGATAGGCCAACCAGCCTGTGGTTGCGAATTCACCCACAAACAGCGAGGCCATGATAAGCGCTGCGCCCATGGTGGTCATCCAGAAGCTGAAGTTGTTCAGGAACGGGAACGCCACGTCGCGTGCGCCAATTTGCAGGGGCACCACATAGTTCATGAAGCCGGTGACCAAAGGCATGGCCACAAAGAAAATCATGATCACACCGTGGGCCGTGAAAATTTGGTCGTAGTGGTGTGGTGGCAAAAAGCCTTCGTTTCCATTGAAGGCAATGGCCTGCTGCATCCGCATCATGACAGCGTCGGCAAAACCGCGCAGCAACATGACCAAACCCAGAATCACGTACATGATTCCGATTTTTTTGTGGTCAATGCTGGTAAACCAGTCCCGCCACAGCACGCCCCACAGGCGGTACTTGGTCACCAATGCCATGGTCGCCAGTCCGCCCAGCATCACCATCGCGAAGGTTGCACCCACGATGGGGTCATGCAGGAACGGCAGTACGTCCAGACTCAGTCGCCCGAACAGCAAATTGGGCTCAGTTGGATAGTGAATCATCATGGTCGTCGTTCTTCGAAGATTGGATAATCGGGAGGGGCTTGTTGCTGGCGTTCACGCCATTCGGTGTGACTGTGCACATCGCCTTGTTGATCAGAATGGCCAGTTCCTCAGCTTTCAATGCCGTGCCATTGCGCAGGCTGTCAGCCATCATTTGGGCGTCCATGCACACAGAACCTTCAGCCACGCAGCGGTTCACAATGGCGTGGAACAGGTCTTTGGACACTGTGCCAAACTTTTGAACAGGGTCTTTGACGCTGGGCTTTTCCAGTTCGGTGTACAGCGCTCGATCCAGGGTTTTGCTGGCTTTGCGCGTGTTGGCCACCCATTGGTCGAAATCAGCGTCATTCATGCCGTAGTACTTAAAGCGCATGTGAGAAAAACCGGCGCCGCTGTAGTTGGCCGAAAAGCCTTCATATTCACCGGGCTTGTTGATCACGGCGTTCAGCGTGGTCTCCATGCTGGGCATGGCGTAAATTTGCCCAGCCAATGCAGGAATGAAAAAGGAATTCATCACAGTCGAGGCCGTGATCTTGAAGCGAACCGGCCGATCAACCGGCGTGACCAGTTCATTCACCGTGGCAATGCCCTGTTCGGGATAGATAAACAACCATTTCCAGTCCATCGCCACCACCTGGATTTCCAGGGGCTTGTGGTCTGCAGCCAAAGGGCGTGATGCATCAATGCGCTCCAGGGGGCGATACGGGTCCAGTTTGTGGGTGCTGACCCAGGTAACAAGACCCAACACAATGATGATCAGCAGCGGCGCACCCCAGATCACCAGTTCCAGTTTGGTGGAATGGTCCCATTCAGGATCGTATTCAGCGGCTGTGTTGCTTTGGCGGTATTTCCAGGCAAAAAACAAGGTCAGCACAATGACCGGAACGATGATCAGCAGCATCAAGGCTGTGGAGACCAAAATCAGGTCGGCCTGCTGCGCGGCCACATCGCCTGAGGGGTTCATCACCACCGTTTTGCACCCTGTGAGGAGCATCGCCGGCAGCAGCGCGATCAGACCCGCGCGATGCTTGATGCGCGGCCCGATGGAGGAGCTTAGTTTGCGTAGCGAAATCATTCGAATACACCAATGCCAGAATGTGAATGTGTGCTACTTTAGTACCGTGGGTTGGCGGTGGGGATTGGACATTTTGTCCCACCCCGTAACAACAAGAAATAAACCATTGAAAATCCACAAAAAATCAAGCAAAGAACGATGCGAGGAGTGATTCTAAACATGAGCGGGCAAACCGTGGACAGCAGCCAACTTCAGGCAAAACCAACCCCCCAGGCCAACAACATCTCGGCACACCACCACGGCAGCAGCCATGTAGACCCGGGTGACATCGCCATTGGCGTGGTGATTGGCCGGGCCTCCGAATACTTCGATTTTTTCGTTTACGCCATTGCGTCGGTGCTGGTATTCCCATCGGTGTTTTTCCCGTTTGAAGACAAGCTGACCGGCACGCTGTATTCCTTCGTCATTTTCTCGTTTGCATTCCTGGCCCGCCCATTGGGCACGGTGCTCATGATGCGGGTGCAGCGTCAATTTGGCCGCGAAGTCAAACTGACGATTGCGCTCTTCATGATGGGCATATCCACCGCAGGCATTGCATTTTTACCCATCTACGAACGCATTGGATTTACCGCTGTCATCCTGCTGGCCTTGCTGCGCATTGGACAAGGCATCGCCTTGGGTGGTTCCTGGGATGGCTTGCCTTCGCTGCTGGCCTTGAGTGCCCCGGAAAACAAGCGGGGTTGGTACGCCATGATTGGTCAATTGGGTGCTCCGGTCGGCTTCATCATTGCGGCTGGTGTGTTTGCTTACCTGTTGCACAACCTGTCTCAGGACGATTTCCTGACCTGGGGCTGGCGCTATCCCTTCTATGTAGCCTTTGCCATCAACGTGGTGGCTTTGTTTTCGCGCCTTCGCCTGGTGGCCACCAATGAATATTCCCGCATGCTGGAAGAGCAGGCTTTGCAACCGGTGAGCACCTCGGAAATGGTCAGCTCACAGGGCTACAACATTCTGGTGGGTGCACTGGCTGCCCTGGCCAGTTATGCCCTCTTCCACGTGGTCACCGTTTTTCCCTTGTCGTGGATTTCCCTGTACTCCCAGCGCTCGGTTGATGAATTCCTGGCTGTGCAAATGCTGGGGGGTGCCATGGCAGCCTTCGGTGTATTCACATCGGGCCTGATCGCCGACCGCTTTGGTCGCCGCAATACCCTGGGCACCTTGGCCGTGTTGATTGCTATTTTCAGTGGCTTCGTTCCCATGCTGATGAATGGGGGCGATTCCGGCCAAACCATTTTTATTCTGGTGGGTTTCCTGTTGTTGGGCTTGTCGTATGGCCAGGCTGCGGGTGCGGTAACCGCCAACTTCAAACAGAAATTCCGCTACACCGGTGCAGCACTCACGTCTGACCTGGCCTGGCTGGTGGGCGCGGCATTTGCGCCGCTGATCGCCTTGGGCTTGTCTGCCCATTTCGGCCTGGAATATGTAAGCCTGTATTTGTTGTCAGGCGCCTTGGGCTCACTGGCGGCGCTCAGCTTGAACCGGGCACTGGAAATTCGGGACTGAGCATTCTTGAATACATTTCACTGCACAACCTGCGACTTTATGCCGCACACGGTGCAGTGAGATGCCCTGCCAAACCAGACGCTGAACAGCGAGAATACAGGCTTCGCATTTTCAACGCCTGAACCATGACAATCCGCGCTTACGCCCTGCACCGCCGCCTCATGTGGTTGGCTGCCAGCGCCGTCACGCTGTGGGGGCTATCCGGTTTGTTGCATCCCATCCTGACAGCGCTGGGCATTCAACAAGTGGTGTTCAACGCGCCCACACCGGCGCTGCAACTGCAGCACACCCGGTCGATTGCCGGTATTCTGAAAACAGCGGGCATCCAGCAGGCTCAACTCATTCAGGTGCTTCCCCATGACGGACGCCCGCTTCTTCAAGTCACCCAGTCCAACCAGGAACCCCGGCGTTATTTCGACATGACCACGGGCCAAGAGCTTCCTGGACAGGACCTTGCGCAAGCTGCGTTCATCGTGCGGCACTACATGAAACTGCCTGCCGATCGAATGGCGACCCGCTCCACCTTCATCACCGAATTCAGTACCGAATACCCGGCCGTAAACCGATTGTTACCGGTTTACAAACTGGAGTATCCGGAAGCGAATAGCCTGGTGGCTTATGTGCACACCGGAACCAACGCATTGGCTGCGGTCACCGATCCAACCAAGCGCCGCCTTCAAACCGCATTTCAGTGGCTGCACACTTGGAGCTGGATGCCAGAGCCCCTGGCCTGGGTTCGAGGGCCGGCCATGGTGGTGCTGCTGGGCACTGTCTTGCTGATGACGGGTACCGGGCTGACGGTTTTTTTCAAAACGCTTCGGCTGCGCAAACCGCGAGGCTGGCCCCGAGCGCTTCACCGCTGGGTAGGCCTTGGGTTGGCTGTGCCACTGGCCGCCTGGGCGTTCAGCGGGGCGCTGCACCTGCTGATGAATTCGTCAAGCAACGTGGAAGTGCGCACCGTGGCTGCGCCACCCATTGAGACTCACCGATTGCGATTTGATATTCAAGCCGATTGGGCGCACACCACCCGGGGACTCCAACTGGCTGGTTTTTCGATTGTAGAGTCACCCCATGGCGAACTGCTGTATCGATTGGCCCTTAAACCTGAGAGCACAGCCGACGGTATTCCAATTCTGCCCGATGCCATTCGCAATGCGCGGTTTGATGGTGCGCCGGTGACCGGCCCAGCGCTGTACGTGAATGCTGAAACAGGCCAGGCATGGAACGGGGATGACAGGCAATTGGCCATCCAATTGGCCACCCGATACATGGGACAAAGCGAGGCCAACATCCGCTCTGCACGGCTGATCACCCGTTTTGGTCCCGAGTATGATTTCAGAAACAAACGCCTGCCCGTGTGGCAAATCGAATTCGAAGCCCCATTGAGCAGCACCGTGTTTATCGACACGCAAAGTGGTGTGCTAGCCGACTCGATTCACCAGTTTGAAAGGCCGGAACGCTGGAGCTTCTCATGGCTACACAAATGGGCCTTTGTTCAGCCACTGGGCCGGGGCTTACAGAACTGGGCCACTGGCAGTGTTGCACTGGCCTGTGTGTTGTTGCTGGCGGTGTTGGGTGTGATCAAGGTGCGCCGTTCGCATCGACCCGGCTAAACTGCTGCAGGTGGACCCTGTATCACCAGCGAATCTGCACCCCGGCGTACAGCGAGCGGCCGTCCCCCGGTAAAAACTGGGCTGCCTGTGCTGGGTTGAATTGACGTACAACACTGGTGGTGGCCACATAGCGCTTGTCGCCTAAGTTGCGGGCATCCACAAACCATTCTGCAGACGGCTGAGCACCCAGGCCCAGGGGGACACTGACACGTGCGTTGAATACACCATAACCAGGAGCCTGCAGCGTATTTTTGTGGTCAACCCAGGTCGGGCCAGCTGCATCCATGGACAGACTGGTTCGCCAACCACTGTTCCACAACCGCTCGGCGCTCAGGCGCGTGGCTGCCGCTGGCAGGCCAGCAATTCGTGCATCGCCAAAATCTGGGTCCGACGCAAAACGGAAGTGGTTCAACAGAGTGCTGTTTCGGAATGTCCAAGCACCAGCCGAGTAGCGCAACCCCAATTCAAGGCCGAGGCGATGGGTTTCCGGTGCATTGAACGTGCTGGAAATGGTGGTTCCGGGAATAACAGTGGCCATGAGTTCGTTGTACACCTCAGCGTAGTAAGCCGATACATCCCACCCCCAATTCAATTGTTCACCACGGTAACCCGCCTCCACGGAAACACCGTCCTGGGCTGCATTGTTGATGGTGAATTGACCTGCGGTGCCCGAGACACCCAACTCACCAAACGACGGGGGTTCAAAGCTTCGAGACAGGTTGGCATAGACCTGCGACTGATCAGCCAGCGTTTTGATGATGCCCACGCGTGGGCTGATCTGGCCGTATTGCCGCTCAAATGAGAGAAATTGCCCGGTGCCGCCCAAGGCGGTGCTGTTGTAGCCGTCGTACTGGCGTTGTGATTGTTGAAATTGCAGCGCGGTAATCCACAACAAGTCCGATTGCAACGCGAGGCGGTTTTCAATGAAAAAGGACTGGTTTTCAGCCCGTTGGCGGCTTTGGTCCAACAACGGCCCTGCCGGCACACCCCCATTGTTGGCGCGGTTGGTGTTGTCCGTCACGCCACGGCCATAGGCAAGGCCAACGGCGGTATCGGCCAGCATGCCCCACAGGGTGTGCGGCAAAGCGTATTTCAATTGCCCACCCCAATCGAGGTTGTTCTGTTCAATCACTTGGAAAATGGGGTGAAACAACTCTTTGCTGCTGACATACCCATTCACATCCAACACACCTTCACCGATGCGGATTCGCGTGCGGTTGGAAAACCGGTCGAGGTTCAGATCACGCCGCTGCCGCAGGGCCGCATTGGTGGCATTGGCCTGCTGGGGGTTTTGTTGAATCTGGTCCAAAGTCAAATTGCCAGGCAGTTGCGAATTGCTGCGTGCGCTGGCCATGAAGAACCGAGTTTGTACATCGGGGTTGATGACCCGGCCGAGGTTACCCACCAGCTTGACGCTGTCTTGTTTGGAAAAATCCCGAAACCCGTCTTGACGGGATTGGGACAACATCCAATACCCGTCGCTGGCAACGTCCTTGAAAGCGCCCTGCACCGCCGAGCGCAAATAACCGAAAGAACCCGTTTCCATGCGAGCAGCGGCTCTGGGGGCGGTCAAACCTGTTTGAGACACATAGTCGATGGCACCACCCAGCGAAGCCACACCCAAGCCAAATGCGTTGGCACCGCGGTACACCGCCACGTGGTCAGCCGCCAAAGGTTCAATCGCCTGAAAATCAAACGACCCGTCCGCCAGATTAACGGGAATGCCATCTTGGGTAAGCCAAACACCCCGACCATGGAAGGTCCGTTGAACACCCGAACCCCGAATGGACAAACGGGCTTCGTCTGCACCAAATCGTGGTTGAATAAACACACCGGTGGCATAACCCAGGCTGTCTGCAAAAGTGGATACGCGGCCTTGCTCGAATTCTTCTCGATTCACCGCGCCAATGCCGCCTGGGGTGTTCTCAATCCGCACTTTAAACTCCGCCCGGCTGGGCTGCGTCGACAGGAGCGGTTGCTCGCTGGCCCCACTGACCACCACGTCCGGCATTTGATGACTGGGCTCATGCTCAGCCAAAGCATGGCCGTGGACTGTACACAGCGTGGTTGATGACAAAACCAAAATCCAGGGGCGTAACAACGGCATGATTTAAAAAAACGGGTTGGGTGTAACGTGGCGACAGCTTAAGGATTGGCGGCCGCTAACGCCATGCGACATGATGTCGCACAAGTAGAGTGGGTGCTCCTTGGGCCATGTTGCGGCCGGTGTTAGACTTCGGGCGTTTCGATATTTCCCTGTGCTGCATGAACCTGCCCCTGCCCGTGAATAACCCGGCGCTGTTTGATGGCGTTGCCCAATGGTTGTGCCGCATTCCACACTGCACTATTTTAAAACTTGAATTTGTGCAGGGTGAGCGCGGCAAAGCCACCCTGCGCCTGCCCTATCAGGACCGCTTGGTTGGCAACTCCAAAACCGGCGTGTTGCACGGCGGCGTGATGACAGCCCTCATCGACACCACCAGTGCACTGTCCATTTTCTCGTTGCTGGAAAGCCCGGAAGCCACGCCCACGTTGGACTTGCGGATTGATTACCTGCGGCCCGCCACACCGGGTTTGGATGTTTACTGCACGGCCGAATGCTATCGACTGGCCCGCAATATAGCGTTCACCAGGGCCACCGCTTACCAGGAAGGCAACCCGCAGCCTGTGGCCTACAGCGTGGGTACCTTCATGCGACGCCACCCATCCAAAGGAGAAGCCGCATGATGGACCAACGCGATCAACTGGAACAATTGCTGGACCAGTCGCCTTATGCGCGGCTCATCGGCATGCAGATTGACGTTCGGGACGGGCAACTGGAATTCCACTTGCCCTTTCAAGCCCACAACATTGGCAATGACCAGTTGCCCGCGCTGCATGGTGGGCTGATTGGGGGCTTCATGGAAATGGCTGCGCTGATGCACATGATCTGCATTCGGGAAACCGACTCGGTTCCAAAAACAGTGGACTTCTCGATTGATTACCTGCGGCCTGGCTTTGCTAGGGACTTGATGGCGGTGTGCACGGTCACCAAGCACGGCAAGCAAGTGGCCAATGTGCAGGTATCTGCATGGCAAGAATCACCCGACAAACCCGTGGCGGTGGCACGGGCTCATCTCTTACTGGATTGAGTCCATATCAACGCGCGGCAGCAGTCTGCACCGAGTCGATGAACACCTTCACATCGCGTGCAGACTCTTCCGGCGCTTCCACCATCGGCATGTGGCCCAGGTCGTCGTAAACTTTCGCGCGCAGGTTTTTAACACCGGCTTGCCACACAGGCACCGAGCTGACGTCAATCAACTCATCCTTCGCACCCCACAGCAACAGCATGGGCGCCTTGATGTCACCCAGTCGGTTGCCCAGCACATCCATTTGGTGAATCGCCTTGAAAATGGTGGCCAATTCATCACGACGGTCCATGTAGGTTTTGGCCATGCCATTGAGCACAAACTGTGGCAGATAAGGCGGTTTGGCCATGGTCATGGCGTAGAACTCCTTGAACTGCTCTGCACTCTGCACTTCAAAGGGGTTGCGACCGCCAGCCACCATTTGTGCCATTTTGCTGGGCTTGGGGCTTTGCACGCCAGCCGGGTCCAGTGCCGACACACTCCACACACGGTCGGGATAATTGGCTGCCAAGGTGGCAGAAATATACCCGCCCATGGAGTTACCGACCACATGGAATTGCTGTACGTCCAGGGCATCCATCAAGGCCACCACCCGCGACGCCTGCGCGGTGATGGAATAATCCCAGCCAGGCTGAAAGCCAGTTTCTCCGTGACCCGCCATGTCGGGAATCACCACATGGTAGTCCTTCACCAGATGCGCAGCAAAACGGGGCCATACATCCTTGTCAGCACTGTAACCATGCAGCAGCACCACAGTGGGCTTGCTGGCATCGCCACCTTCATACAGTCGGTGGGCAATGCCCGTGGCCGTTACCGTTTTTTCAGCAAAGCCATGCACACGGGCTTCCAGCTGCCCACCGTACTGCATGAACAACTGCCCCGCCACCGGGTTGGCATTCAAACCCCAACTTGCAAGCCCTGCCAATGCCAGTGCAGCAACAATCCATTTTTTCATGATGACAACCCTGATTATTGAAACACGTGGTGCTGTGGCTTGAAGTTGTTCGCCAGCTGTCGGTACGTGAAGCTAAAGCCTGGAAACATGGCAATCACATGGCCGCTCTTGCTTTGGTACCAGCTGTTGCAACCACCAGTCTTCCACACGGTTTTGTCCATCTCAGTGTGAATCATGTGCGTGTAGTCATGCTCGGCCTGTGGTTTTACCTCAATCACTTGCTTGTTGTTTTTTCGAAGCGCATCAATGCTCTTCATGATGTAGTTCATCTGCGCCTCGATCACAAAAATGGCGGAGGTGTGGCCAATGCCGGTGTTGGGGCCAGTCACAATGAACAGGTTGGGAAAGCCAGGTACCGTGGTGCCCAGGTAAGCGCGTGGAAACTCCTTCCACACTTCGCCCAAGGACTTTCCATCTCGGCCTTTCACCGGGTAGGAAATCACGCCATCGGTGGCATCATAGCCGGTGGAATACACAATCAAATCGAGCTCAATCTGTGAGCCCGACTGGGTTTCAATACCAGTTTCAGTGATACGGGCAATGCCATCGGTTTTGTCATGCAGGGTGACGTTTGGCCGACAGTAGGCCGGGTATAGCGTGTTGCTCAGGATAATCCGCTTGCAACCAATGGTGAAGTCGGGTGTCACCTTGCGGCGCAGCTCAGGGTCGGCGATCTGCTGTTCAATGTGTTTAAGGGCATGGTTTTGCGCAAACACCTTGAGCGCAGTCTGCGAGTATTTAAAGCCCACCACCCGGGCTTCCAGCCCCCAATAAATGGCGGTGCGCAGCGCCTTGTATACAGGTTTGATGCGCAACAGGGAACGCTGCCACGGCTTGAAGCTGCGGTCTGGGCGCGGCAATACCCAATGCGGACTGCGCTGGAAAATGTGCAGCTCGCCCACCTCGCCAGCAATGGCGGGAATCACCTGTGCCGCACTGGCACCACTGCCAATAATGGCCACACGCTTGCCACGGTGGTCATAGCTGTGGTCCCAGTTGTTGGTGTGAAATGTTTTTCCTTTGAAGGTGTCACGCCCTGGGAAATTGGGAATCACCGGGGTGCTCAAAGGGCCCGATGCATTGATCAGGATTTGCGCATACACCGCATCACCCTGCTCGGTTTCAATACGCCAGCATTTCAATTCTTCTTGCCACTCCACCTTGACCACATTGGTTTGGGTGCGGGTTTTTTCACGCAGTTTGTACTTCTCAATCACGTGGTTGGTGTATTCCTCCAGCTCAGCCTGCTCCGCAAACATTTGCGACCAATCATAGGGCTCGTGGGAGATGGAATACAAAGGCGATTGAACATCGACGGCGGCACCCGGGTAACTGTTTTGACACCAGGTACCACCCATGAATTCCCGGCGCTCCAGAATCACAAAATCGCTGATACCGCGTTTGATGAGGTTGATGGCTGCGCATTGCCCACCAAAGCCACTGCCAATAATGACCACCTGATGCTTGTCCATGTGTCTCGTGTCCCGTTGAATTGTTATGGTCTGAGAGAAATCCGGTTAACACTGTATATCTGACAATGGACGTAGTCAATTTAGAATATAGAAAACTGAATGTGTACTCCAAACGATGGGATGAAACATTCACCGCCCGCTGAACGGATATCGGTTCAGCGGGGGGATTGACTTTTGGCGATTGAACGGGAAAGGTGTCAAACCACAGTACTGCTGCCAACCACCAGCGAATTAATTTTGGTTTGATCCCAAAAGGTACCATCCGCAAACGTAACTCTATCGATGTCGTACGGATTGTTTCCTGTGCTTGAAAAATGGTTGCTCACACGAATGGTGTCGGTGGTGCCTTTAATTCCCAGCACCAAGTCGCTGTAGAAGCGAGTAACCACGATATCGGCCTGAGCAACACCACTGTTGAATGAAATGGCGTCCACCTTGCCTGTGGTTAAGTCGTAGTGGTTAATCACATCTTGGCCATACCCACGCCCAAAAACATAGGTATCGTTGCCAGTGCCGCCGTCCAGATAGTCATTTCCAGCACCACCGTCTAGCCGGTCGGTGCCCAACCCCCCATACAGCGAGTCATCGCCATTTCCACCCGTCAGCAAATCATTGCCATCGTCTCCACTCAGATAATCATTACCATCCCCACCATGGATGGTGTCGTTGCCTTCGGCACCATACACGTAGTCATTGCCTGCCTGGCTGTTGATGGTGTCGGCCGCTTGTGTGCCGTGCAGTGAGTCGTCGCCAGTTGTCCCTGCCAAGTGTTTGCTGATGATGGTGGATCGGCTCCACGTGGTGCCATCGGCAAACTTGATCTGCTGCAGTGGGTTGTAAAGGATGTTCGCCTCGTCTGGCGTAAAAAACTGCCTGACGGTGATTTGGTCTGTGGTGCCGTTGATCTTAATCACCAGGTCTGAACCTGAAGCCTGCAGGTTTAGCTCAGTGGGCAGAACCCCAGTCTTGAACAACAATGTGTTCACGCGTGCGGCGTTGGTCTCGTAGTAGTCCTCGACCATGGTGTCTTGCCCATCGCCTTTGCCAAACACGTAGGTATCGTTGCCCAGGTCGCCGTCCAGATAGTCATTTCCAGCCCCGCCTTCCAGGCGGTCGTCTCCTGCATCGCCATAGAGGGAATCGTTGCCTGCGGATCCAAGCAAGTTGTCGTTGCCTAACCC
>NZ_JANIGO010000002.1:0-5425 GCF_024518835.1 Limnobacter humi | reverse complement strand
CTGTGGTGCCGTTGATCTTAATCACCAGGTCTGAACCTGAAGCCTGCAGGTTTAGCTCAGTGGGCAGAACCCCAGTCTTGAACAACAATGTGTTCACGCGTGCGGCGTTGGTCTCGTAGTAGTCCTCGACAATGGTGTCTTGCCCATCGCCTTTGCCAAACACATAGGTGTCGTTGCCCGTGCCGCCTGCAACGTAGTCGTTACCAAGTCCGCCCTCAAGGCGGTCATCACCTTCGTCGCCCAAGATATAATCATTTCCGCTTTTTCCGAACAACAGATCATTGCCTCCCCGACCCTGGATTTGATCATTCGCACTCGAGCCCAACGTAAGATCGATCTTCGCGGTACCAAATTCTGTAGGGGCGCCTGCCGGGAGCAAATGCACCGCATAGGCTTTCAGCTCCGTTTCGAAGGCTTGGACAACCGGGGCCTTACGGAATTGATCTGCAATAAAATCTATGACATTCCATCTCGCGTTGTGAAGGCGCTCAATACCAACAGCACTTGCGAATTCAATAAGTTCGATTAATCCTTCTTGGGGGTTTGCAGAAATAGCCGCCTTGAAACTATCTTGAACAGTAGAGAATTCAAGTGCGAGTTGATCACCACTCACTGCAATATCAATTAAATCTGCGTATTTTTTGTAGCGCGTTTGCAGTAATAGGGCTTCGTGAATATCAGTTTTTAACCGCTCGTAAGCAAGCTCAATACTTGAAATTTGAGGTGCTGATAAATTGACAGTTAAGCTGCCAGAGGTTTCGTCCAAAGGGGTATTCCGCGCCTGCCCACCTGGCCCTGCATAGGTAAAGCCCATGAACTTTTCAACAATCCCCAGCTTTTTCATAAATTGAGTGTAAGCCGCAGTACCGGGGTTATATTGTTCAAGCCGATAAGTCACTGAAACACCTTTGGCACTTAAACTGTCGGCCTGCTGTTGCAGAGATTTCATGGCCGAGGTGCTCGACCACTTTTCAACAAAACTGTCGAGTAGATTGAGTTGATTTTGCCGGGTTGTTTGAGTCGCGTAGCTCGCAACCAAATTCCCAAGATCAGCCGAAAGGCTAATTGCCTCACTGAGGTTCCTAACCCGTCCTGCCCCCTTAAGATCAAAGAGAGCCTTTGCTTGATCAGTCAATGCGATCTTATCTGTAAATTCGCTATAAAAAGAATCCACAAGAAGGTCAAGGTTGACAGCAGCACCTGAAGTTTCCGATGTTGCACCTGTTGTGCCATTTGATCGAGTAAAGGCACCTGTAGCAGTTTCCACGTTGCCGTTGCCCAGGTTTCGGTTAGTCGGGTTGCTTGTAACGCCAATTGATGTGATCCCCAGCGCAGACAAGGCAAACAACTCTCCGCTTTGGCTAATGCCGTCTTGATTGAGATCACGCCAAATTTTGAGGTTGGCAAACACTTGATCCGATGAATTGATGACACCATCTGCGTTTGCATCATGATCGGCCAGAGCATCAAAACCATCAGTGGCTAACGCCCCGTTTTTCTTCATCGTGTCCACACCAAACAGTTCGCGGCCTGAGTCAATGGTGCCGTTACCGTTCTTATCAAACACCAACCAGCCGTCATCGGGCCTGAGCCAACCCGTACCCGTTTTTACTCCATCCGCGTCATGGTCGAACAGTACTCGAACACCATCTTGTGTGCCCAGAGTTTCAATACCATCACAATCCAAATCTAACGCCAAGGGATCACGACGTGGTGGTGTAGCGCCTGCCAGGCCAGCGGCGCCAGTGTCATTGGAAAAGGTATCAGACAGCGCGGTTGCGCCCATGCTACCGAGAATTCCACCAAATACACCGGCAATTAAAGTTAAACCGCCCGCAATCACCGCCCCTGCAGGACCAGCCAGATAAAGAGGCGCTAACGCCGAGGCAGTTAGCTTGGCTGCTGATAGCCCTCCAGCCAGCCCGCCTGCAAAATCAATTGCCCAATCTTTAACGATCTTATCGCCAGCTGCCTTATTACCGCTGCTGTAGGCCGCATTTGCATCTTTAACTACGAAACCAAGCGCAATAAAATCTCCCGCCCAACCCAGCTTATTCAGTGTTTTAAGGGCCCCAGAACGTACTGCCGAATTATCAACCCCTGGAAGATCTGGACTTGTTGCTAATACCTCATACTTTGCCTTGATCTCTTGTAAAACCTTCGCACCAGTCGTATGATCCGATAACCGGTCAGGCATGTATTGACCTAAATTCGTCGCATTCGTCAGAGGAATAGCAGATGCCTTACCCTCGACTCCAGTCGCTTCAAAAAACTTACGCGCATCTACAGGCATAAGCGATGACGTCGTAGATCCGATATAGAGAGATCCGTCCGCATTTCTAGCGACCCGCAACTCAGCTGAGTAAATTTCGGATTGAGCCTTGATTGCAGCAAAAGCACCAGTTGGGCCTTTTTCAACAAGATCGACGCGCTGAATGCCATCCACTGAAGTGATCTTTGAGTTGTTCAATATTGCAGGCACTTCGGTTTGCGCGAAAATTTTTTGGTCACTCGCGCCCCCGGTAAGAGTGCGAACCTCACCCACAGTTTCGCTGACAAACTTAGCAGAAACATCGTCCCAAGCGCCCGTGCTAATTCGCTGACCATCCGCCGTTTTTCCGAACAAAAACTCATTCGCAGCAGAGTCGAACTGGTCTACTTCGCCCAGACCCAATTGTTCAAATTTTGCGACCAACGCTTTGTTGTAGGTTGGTGAGCGTGTGTCAAAAACGTCTAAAAACTTGGCAGCTTCTGTTTTATCAATTACGCGAATATCTTCGCCATTGATCAGCATGCCGTTGATAATTCTTGCGTTGTCAGAGTTACTACCGACCGTAGGTCCACTGTAAAGGATGGTCGTTTTTCCTGTTGCTTCTACAGAAATCTGTTTAATCAAATCTCGCAGACCTTGCGTGGTGGTGATTTGACTAAGAAGGCTTGTTGCCTGTGCTGCAGTTAAAGACATTTCACCACCCGATCAAAAGCCAAAAGTCACAATGCCTTGGCATTTATTAAATCGATAGATTTTGTCTAGCTCGTACACGGTGATCGATTCCTTCATGACCTGTATGAACTCATTGAGTGAATGGTCAGCCAGCTCTTTAGTGTGTTGATCGGGAGTCTCTAGGTATTTCTTGTACAAATCGGGGGCGCCGTAAGATGAATTATTCAGGCTCCAGATACTTAAAATTGCGGGAAAATACCTCTTCTTTTTAAGTGTTTCAACCCCTCCCTCGGTTTCAATCAAATCTGCATATTCACGACGCTTTAAAATTACCTCAAATCCCTGACTACCGAAGTAAATAGAAAGCACATCGTCAGGGTCGCCAAATGCAGGGTTGCATGTTAAACCTACGCCGCTCATATAAATCGCGCGAGATCGGTCTGCGGTCAAGGTCATGGGGTAATTGCTGTCATCTATGTAATGTCTAAATGGCAGGTCATACTGCTCAATTTCTTCCAAGGTAGGAACTACGTTTTCAAATCCCATTTGATACTCCTAAGTGATCTTTAAATGCTCGCTCCTAAGCGAACCGAAATTGAGTCAGAAGAAGGTCTGATTAATCATCTCACGCTTTATACAATTCAACTTGAGAATGTTTTTTTCCGTTCAGTTAATGTCAACCAACTACAAACATTACGAGTGATGACGCAAAGGTATGCGGCCCTGAGTTGCAACTCTCTCGGCAAAAGTTCCAGGGAAACACTGATTTAGTCGGCCTTGCGAAATTCATTTCACGCCTGCATCGTTTTGATTGTCAGGGTTTGATTCTTCATCAACATCGCCAGCTTTTCGTTAGTCTGAAGGAGTTGGCTCATAAATGCGTACAAAAATACAGGCGCGAGAAGGCCCAAGCGGGCAATTGCCCGCAGCAACCACTTCAAATTAAAGCCTGCTGCACACAGCACCACATGCAGTGCATCGCCACTTGAGCCTTTGAGCCAACATCTACGCATTCCGTGGTCTGCTTTGAGGTGGCCAATCGTTGGTTCAACCGCTTGCCTTCTTCTCAACCGCCTTTTGTCTGCCTTGGTCAGCGATTTGTACTTGCCTCGGTGGATGATTTCCACATCTGGGTTTGCATGATCGACTCCTCTGTAGCCCAAGTCCACATACACTTGCTTGGGGCTTGTGCCGTGATCCTCAGTCAGAATGCGGGTTTGCTCCAGTTGTTCAGCCAGTGTGTGACCGTCAAACGGGTTGCCAGGAAATGTTCTAGCTCCAACAATCAATCCATTCTTGTGGGTGATGGCAAAGCCCGCTTTGACTCCAAACTCGTAGGGCTGTCGGGCTTTGCCTTTGCCAATACACTCCACCTCGGGCGCATGCAGGGCATACAACTTGTTTTTGTCCTTTGGTTTTTGTTGAACCAGACGCTGTGCCCGATGTAGCAAAGTGGTCAACTTCTCCAGCAATACACTCTGTGAACCGCCCCGGGTTTCGTAGAGGCCAATTTGCTTAAGTGCAGGTTTGTTCGACCTGCTGACCGAGTTGTTGATAATAATTCATCTCGGCTTCGGCTGGTGGAATGTAACCCAAGGACTCCATTAGTCGGTGGTGATTGAACCAAGCCACCCATTCCAGCGTAGCTAGCTCGACTGATTCAAATGTTTTCCAGGCACTTCTGCGGTGAATCACTTCGGCCTTGTACAGGCCATTGATGGTCTCTGCCAGCGCGTTGTCATAGCTGTCGCCTTTGCTGCCAACTGATGGCTCAATGCCAGCCTCAGCCAAGCGTTCGCTGTACCGAATAGACACGTATTGTGAACCCCTGTCACTGTGGTGAATCAGTGACTGATTTCTGTCAGGTTGGCGGTCCCACAATGCCTGTTCCAGTGCGTCGAGCACAAAGTCTGTACGCATGGAGCGGCTGGCCCGCCAGCCTACAATTCGCCGGGAGAACACGTCGATAACAAACGCCACATAGACAAATCCCTGCCAGGTTGAGACATAGGTGAAATCAGATACCCACAACTGGTTGGGTCGGTCGGCTTTGAACAGGCGTTTGACAAGGTCCAGTGGACAAGCTGCCTTGGGGTCTGCAAAGGTGGTGCGTTGTGCCTTGCCACGAATAACGCCTCGCAAGCCCATCTGGCGCATCAAGCGTTCAACCGTGCAGCGAGCCACCTCCCACTTCTCCCGTTTCATGGCTTTCCACACTTTGTCGGCACCGTATACCTGTTTATTTTTGTCCCAAACAATTTGTATTTGCTCAATGCGTTGTTCATCGGCAATGGCGCGGGGGTAATCCCCCCATTTTTAACTGGGTTCGAAAGTAGAGCTTAGGCCGCGATGGCCAACTTCATTTTGGGTGTGATTCCACCGATGGCCATGTTGGGCCTTTGGTGATTGTAAATCCACATCCAGTCTGTTGCGTGTTCCTGTATTTGCTCCAAGTCATCAAATAAATGTTGAGCCAGCCAA
>NZ_JANIGO010000019.1 GCF_024518835.1 Limnobacter humi | reverse complement strand
AAGGCCCGATGAGCAATACGAATGCCGCGCCTGATTGCCACATGAATGATGGCTTCGAGCGCTGGCCGCGCTGGCAAAAGAATTCTCCTGCGTCGCAGTTCTTCCACGACCATATCCGCCAATACATCGGCCTGGCGCAGGGTTTGCGCGGCAGGTGTCAGCCAGCCTGTGAGTGCCCGCACGTCCGAAGGCACAAACGGACGCATCTGCATTCTGTAGAAAAGCAGGGCCAGATGCTCGCGCCGCGTCTGTGGGCGCTCGAAATAACGTTCGATCTCATGGTGATCGACGCCGATCTGCCGCGCCAGAAATCGTAAGACGCCAGCCGGCAGGACCTCGCCATCCGCAAGCGGTCGGCCAGGGTATCGTAGCGTGGCCAGAACACAGGCGAGGCCCAGTCTGTTCGCGGCCTTGTTCTGTCGCATGATCAGGTCGAGATCCGATCGATCCAGCGTATAATGTTTGGCGATCTCCCTTTCGTTATCCGGGATGATCGTCGCCTGTTGCCACCATGCCTCGCTCAGTAATGCTCTTCGCGCCATTCACTGATCTTCCCGTTTCGCCGCGGAGAGTGCAGCGAAACGGAAAATGCGTGTC
>NZ_JANIGO010000018.1 GCF_024518835.1 Limnobacter humi | reverse complement strand
CCGCATGCCGCGTGCCTGAGCACGGTCGAATATCAGCGCATTGTTGGTTTCGAAGAAATGATAATGCGAGCCGACCTGTACGGGACGATCGCCGGTGTTTGCAACCTTTAGTGTTACAGTGGTTGCGCCGGCGTTCAGTTCGATCTCGCCTGCGGAAGGAATGATTTCACCCGGGATCATGGTGTCTCCTAACGGATCGGTTCGTGAACGGTGACGAGTTTGGTGCCGTCGGGGAACGTGGCTTCCACCTGAATGTCGTGGATCATCTCGGGGATGCCTTCCATCACCTGGGCACGGGTGATGACGTGGGCCCCGGCTTCCATGAGTTCGGCGACCGAGCGGCCGTCGCGCGCGCCCTCCACGACAAAATCTGTAATGAGCGCAATGGCTTCCGGATGATTGAGCTTGACGCCGCGTTCGAGGCGGCGGCGGGCGACCATTGCCGCCATGGCAATCAGGAGCTTGTCTTTTTCACGGAGTGTCAGGTTCATTTCGTCCTCTTGGCCATCCCATGTTTGTTCCGTGCGCCGCGGCCCAGGCCCTAGATTGACCAGACTTTAGGCACGCCTGCCTTTTGATTCAGCAGTTCGATCAGCGGTATCAGCCGTTTCCGCAGGGAATAGGCATCCTCATCCACCAGCCTCGCAAGAAGCTTGCCAGA
>NZ_JANIGO010000017.1 GCF_024518835.1 Limnobacter humi | reverse complement strand
AGACAGCAACACATTTAAGCTGATCCGGGGGTGGGGATCCAAAGTGATGACCCCTGTTTCGAGAGGGATGAAGGTTGATCAGCGCGCTGCCTTCAAGACCACCCGTTTGAGTGATGAGGTCAGTTACGAAGAAGAGGACGTGATCAAATATGCCGACATCGCAGGGCAGCAAGACGGCCAATTCCATTTGATCGTAGGCACGCAGACGCGGGAAGGTCGGATTCGACGTGGTGAGAGCCGGACGATCCGCTATACCGCTTTCTATACCGGTGGGGTCCCTGAAGTCACAGAAGGGCGGCTAAACCATTTTGTGCCGGTAAAATCTCGTGATCCTGAATCGATAGAAGCAATTCGCAAGCGTGATCGCCAAGAGAAGATGCTTGAGGAGCTGAGCGCGGAAGGCATCAAAGAGTGGTCATTTACGCAGGCTGATCCGACGAGGCGATATCTCGACCATAAGGATCGTGACGGCATTGCGGTTCTGCTCCGTGATATTCTTACGACGCTTTCAAGTGTGATCCGCGATGAGCGGTTTAGAAGGAGCAAGCCAAAGGCTGATACGCCTATCGAGGTTGTGGCTGAAACCCTGAAAAATATGCTGGAAAGCGGCATCGTTTCGCAGGGGCAGCTCGATGCTGCAATTGTCGAAAGCCTCGCCGCGCTAG
>NZ_JANIGO010000016.1 GCF_024518835.1 Limnobacter humi | reverse complement strand
ACATTGACATTGCGAGCGGCGAATTTCTGGTTCTCGTTGGTCCATCCGGTTGCGGAAAATCCACCCTGCTGCGGATGATTGCCGGACTGGAGGAAATCAGTTCAGGCGAATTGAAGATTGGTGACACGACGGTTAACACCCTGCCGCCATCGGATCGTGACATAGCCATGGTCTTTCAGGATTACGCGCTCTATCCGCATATGAGCGTTGAGGAGAACATGGCATTTGGACTGAAGATGCGCAGTGAACCCGCCACCGAAATTGACAAGCGCGTCGCAGGCGCGGCGGACATCCTCAAACTCCAGGATTATCTCGAACGGCGTCCAGCACAACTTTCGGGCGGACAGCGTCAGCGCGTCGCCATGGGGCGCGCCATCGTCCGCCGACCAAAGGCCTTCCTGTTTGACGAGCCGCTATCGAACCTTGACGCGGCGCTGCGCGTCGAGATGCGGCTGGAGATCGCCAAGCTGCATCGCCGGATGCAGGCGACGACGGTCTATGTCACGCACGATCAGGTCGAAGCGATGACATTGGCGGATCGGATCGTGGTGATGAACGCCGGTCATATCGAGCAGATCGGCCAGCCGCTCGACCTTTATCGCAAACCGGCAAGCCTGTTCGTTGCGCGCTTCATCGGCAGCCCGACGATGAATACCTTCCCTGCCCAGGTCATCAAATCCGGCGGTAACCATCTGGTCGTGCAGT
>NZ_JANIGO010000015.1 GCF_024518835.1 Limnobacter humi | reverse complement strand
CTTTCGCCGATATCCAGAACACCAACCTGTCCACGGCACGCGGCCGCATCATGGATGCCGACTTCGCCAAGGAAACCGCAGCGCTCACCCGCTCCCAAATCCTTCAACAAGCCGGCACCGCCATGCTAGCCCAGGCCAACCAACTGCCCAACAACGTACTGAGCCTGTTGAAGTAATGAACTGAATGTGTGACCAAGCAGCAGCCTGCATGAGATTCCCAAATGCCGGTTGTTTTCGGGGTGGGTGTGAACACCTGCCCCCTTTTTAGCCTTACACGGGAATGATGGATTGGACAGGCAGATTATCTTTTCACCCCCAACAGGGTCAAAAGATAATCTGTTTTTTATTTAAAAACACAAAATAAAAACAGAAAAATAATTAACAAATAAGCATTTTCAGACCTCAAGTAATTCAAAAGCAGAACGTTAATAAGTCATCGGTAGAGAAAATACCGAACAGAGCAAAGGAAGAAGTCCTTTGAAGTTGATTGTCTACACTTTCGGAGTGAAACCATGTTAGGCATTAATACAAACGCACCGTCGCTGACGGCACAAATGAACCTCAGCAAGTCTGCTGGTTCCCTCGAAACCTCGATTGCCCGCCTGTCTTCTGGCCTGCGCATCAACTCGGCCAAAGACGATGCCGCCGGTTTGGCGATTGCCGAGCGCATGACCGCACAGATCAAAGGCTTTGACGTTGCACAACGCAACGC
>NZ_JANIGO010000014.1 GCF_024518835.1 Limnobacter humi | reverse complement strand
CCTTTTTCACCAGTCCGCCGGATTGGTCAACTCACAAGATTTGTCCGGATCATTGTTTACACACAATCTCTTTCTAGCAGTGGCTGAACCTGACGATTCCCAAGCGCCGCGCGACGCGCTATTGTCAGTCGTATCAAGAGTGAATCGGGTGAATCATGTGTCGATGGGCAGCCTATCTCGGACCTCAGCTTTATCTCGAAGATGTCATTGCTTCGCCCTGCCATTCACTGATCGCCCAGAGCCATGATGCGCACGAGGCCAAGACCCGCACCAATGGCGATGGTTTCGGCGTTGCCTGGTATGGCGAGCGGCCGGAACCTGGCCTTTACCGCGATATTCTCCCTGCCTGGTCCGACCAGAACCTGAAGAGCCTGTCGCGGCAGATCCGGTCGCACCTGTTTCTCGCCCATGTGCGCGCCTCCACCGGCGGCTCGACCAGCCGGACCAATTGCCATCCGTTCGTCTCGGGCCAATGGAGTTTCATGCACAACGGACAGATCGGCCATTTCGACCGGCTGCGGCGCGGGCTGGAAGCCAAGCTCGACGATGCGCTCTATGTGCAGAAGCTGGGATCGACGGATTCGGAGCTGATTTTCTTGCTGATGCTGCAGCACGGCCTGGACAAGGACCCGGCGCAGTCTCTCGTTGAAACGGTCAATGTCATCACCGCCGAGGCGGAGCGCGCCGGCGTGCCGCCCTTCATCCGGCTGACCGCGGCATTTTCCGACGGGAC
>NZ_JANIGO010000013.1 GCF_024518835.1 Limnobacter humi | reverse complement strand
CCGAAGCGCGGGATCAGCCGGAAGTGAGGCCATTGCAGTCGGCAGCGGCTTGAAAATCGGAATCGTTCGTTCATTGGATTTGGCACGCCCAAACGTTACCAGTCTTTGCAGGATCTCGAGGGAACCAAGATGAACGTCGTTTTTGCAGCAATAAGCGCCAGCCTCTTTTTGGCAATGCCTGCGATGGCTCAAAAGAGCGAAGTGAAACGCTCTCAACCATTTCAGGCGCAGGAGCGTTGCGAGACCAGATTGCAGGGACCGGAGCAGGAGCTATGCGAGGTGGCACAAAAGGCGACCCATGCGCCTAGCGGAAACCAAGAGAGCAGCGGAAGACAATAAGGGCACAGCCAGGTCATCGGGGCCTAGCTGCCAAGCGTACCAGCGTCCCGCGCCATCTCTTCTGCTGTACCCCATGCGTCTTCCCGGTCTTGAGTGTAGTATGCGATTGCCTCTGCCCTTTCACGCGAAAGGTTGGGGCGAGAGATGCGATATTCGCCCTCCCGCTTACTGATTGTCAGGCCGAGGGCGCGCACCGCGCCAAACAGGGCCTTGTCGTTTCGTGTGGGAACGTTGAGAGCATCGGCGATAATTTTGGCTACAGTCACCATGTGCATTCGATCTCCGGTTAGAATTCGTATGTTCGAGTGCCGTCCGGCAGCTCGCAGGCGATTTCCACGTGCAAGCTTTCGATCTCGTCCGTCTCGTAGTATTCGTCACGCCACTTGATCGCCGCTCCGTAGCTCTCAGCCGTGTGCACGTCGCATTCGCGCTCGTAGCCTGCG
>NZ_JANIGO010000012.1 GCF_024518835.1 Limnobacter humi | reverse complement strand
ACACTGCTTGGAGAATCATCATGTTGGGAATCAATACAAACGTCGCGTCGCTGACCGCTCAGAAAAACCTGTCCATGTCCGGTGCCGGTCTGGACACCGCCATCGCCCGCCTGTCTTCCGGCCTGCGCGTGAACAACGCCAAGGACGATGCCGCTGGCCTGGCGATTGCCGAGCGCATGAACGCACAAATCAAGGGCTACGCTGTGGCCGCCCGCAACGCCAACGATGGCACCTCGCTGCTCCAGGTAGCGGATGGCGCCATGGGCAAGATTGCCGATAACCTGCAGCGCATGCGTGAACTGGCTGTGCAAGCCAAAAACGGCTCCCTGAACATCACCGACCGCACCAACCTGAACCGTGAATACGTCGAACTGGGCAATGAGGTCAACCGCATCACCAACGGCACCACCTTCAACGGCAACGCCGTGTTCAGCGCAGCCAACAAGAGCATGGCTTTCCAGATCGGGACGGGCAACGCCACCACCGACACCCTGACCGTGAACCTGACCGATGATGCCACCGGTGCCGGCAACGACCTGACCACCATCCTCACCAACGGTGCAGCCTCCATTCAGGCCAACCTGGGCGGTGTGGACACCATTGCCAACGCCACCACGGCCATTACCCAGCTCGACGCGTCGATTGACGCCATCACCGGCATCCGTGCCGTGGTCGGTGCCGGTCAGAGCCGTCTGGAACAGGTGGCTGCTTTCGCCGATATCCAGAACACCAACCTGTCCACGGCACGCGGCCGCATCATGGATGCCGACTTCGCCAAGGAAACCGCAGCGCTCACCCGCTCCCAAATCCTTCAACAAGCCGGCACCGCCATGCT
>NZ_JANIGO010000011.1 GCF_024518835.1 Limnobacter humi | reverse complement strand
AGTGAGAGACGACATGAAACGAGCCCGATTCAGTGATGAACAGATTGTTCGAATCCTGAGAGAAACAGACAAAGACACGGTCGTGGAAGTGGCCAAACGCCACGGTGTTAGCAAACCGACGATTTACGCATGGCGCAAGAAGTTTGGGGATCTGGAAACCGATGAGGTCCGGCGCTTAAAGACACTGGAGGCCGAGAACGCCAGGCTGCGCAAACTGCTGGTGGACCGTGACCTTGAAATCGAGGTAATCAAGGAAATCAACAGAAAAAAGTGGTGAGCGCGCAAGCGCGTCTTGAACAGGCCCATTACGCGATTGGTCGTGGAGTGAGCCAACGACGTGCCTGCACGCTGATGCAAGTAGCCCGATCAGGCCTGTATTACGAACGCAAGATACCCAGTCGAGACTTGCCGGTGATTGACGTGATGAGGCGCCTGTCAGGGCAATACCCAAGATTTGGATCAAGACGAATCCGAGTGTTCTTGGCCAGAGAAGGCCTTCAGATCGGCAAAGAGCGTTGTTCAAGGCTTTGGAGCCAAGCAGGCTTGCAGGTGCCAGCCAAGAAGAAGCGGCGTAGAGCGATTGCCAGCGCTGCGCCACGGCCCAAGATGCCTGATCAACGCAACACCGTCTGGAGCTACGATTTTGTGTATGACGCCTGTGCCAATGGTCAAACCATCAAATGCCTGACTGTTGTGGATGAATACACTCGGGAATGTCTGGCAATCGATGTAGCAGGCAGTATTCGTTCCAAACGAGTCATTGATGTACTGAGCAAGCTGATCAGTGTGCGAGGGGCACCAAAGTACCTCAGGAGCGACAACGGCCCGGAATTCGTGGCCACCAAGCTGCTGGAATGGGCGGTTCAAGAGAAACGTAATTATTGAAGACTGGAGGCAGCATTACAATGCGGTTCGACCGCATTCCAGTTTGAACTACCTGACCCCGAATGAATTCGTGACAGGATTGCAAAACAATTTACCAACCGAGACCAGAACGTTAAGTTCTCAGTGGTAGAAAGTTCCCGGGCAGGTCAC
>NZ_JANIGO010000010.1 GCF_024518835.1 Limnobacter humi | reverse complement strand
GGTAATACCCCCAGCAAATAAACGGGATCGGAAGTAGAATTTTCAACCTTAGAGGAAGAGAGTTCTGCAATGAAACAATCAAGATTTTCTGACAGCCAAATCATGGCAATCCTGAAGCAAGCGGAGAACGGTTTGGCTGTTCCCGATGTGTGTCGCGAGCATGGAATCAGTGTCCCCACGTTTTACAAATGGCGGGCCAAGTTTGGCGGCATGGATGCCTCGCTGATCGCCAGAATGAAAGAACTGGAAGCGGAGAACGCACGTCTGAAGAAGATGTACATCGAAACCCAGATCAAAAATGATTTGCTCTCGGAGGCCCTTTGAAAAAAGCCCTGAGGCCATCTGAGAGACGCCAGATGGCCGTGGACGCAGTCAGGAAACATGGCGTGAGTATTCGGCTTGCTTGCGAGGTGTTTCAAATTAGCCAAACCTGCTACAGGTACAACAAAAAGCGTTCGGCAGAAAATGAGTTCATTGCCGATTGGCTGATTCGATTGACCACTGCACAACGCAACTGGGGCTTCGGTTTGTGCTTTCTGTACCTGCGCAATGTGAAAGGCTTTGTTTGGAATCACAAAAGGATTTACCGAATTTATCGTGAGCTGGAATTGAACCTGCGAATCAAACCCAAGAAGCGCTTGGTGCGGGAGAAACCTGAACCGCTGTTTGAACCGCTGAGAATCAATCATGTCTGGTCAATGGATTTCATGCACGACCAACTGGCCGATGGCAGAAGCATTCGATTGTTCAACGTGATCGACAACTTTAACCGCGAAGCATTGGCCATCGAAATTGACTTCTCTTTGCCTGCAGAGCGCGTCATCCGCGCTCTGAATCAGATCATTGAATGGCGCGGCAAGCCCGAGGCCATTATTGTGGACAACGGCCCCGAATACATCAGTGGAGCCATGGTTGCCTGGGCACAAAAACGTGGAATCGAGCTGAAATACATTCAACCTGGCAAGCCCCAACAAAACGCCTACGTTGAACGATTCAATCGAACGGTTCGCTACGATTGGCTGGCTCAACATTTATTTGATGACTTGGAGCAAATACAGGAACACGCAACAGACTGGATGTGGATTTACAATCACCAAAGGCCCAACATGGCCATCGGTGGAATCACACCCAAAATGAAGTTG
>NZ_JANIGO010000001.1 GCF_024518835.1 Limnobacter humi | reverse complement strand
TTGGCTGGCTCAACATTTATTTGATGACTTGGAGCAAATACAGGAACACGCAACAGACTGGATGTGGATTTACAATCACCAAAGGCCCAACATGGCCATCGGTGGAATCACACCCAAAATGAAGTTGCCCATCGCGGCCTAAGCTCTACTTTCGAACCCAGTTAAAAATGGGGGGATTACCGACCATCGCCCTGATTAACAAAGCCTAAATCTTTAATCTGCTGTGCAAGTTTTTTACTGTGAAGTAGAAATCTCTCATAACCTGCCATTGACAAGACTCGGGGTTACAAACTAAGTACCGATGGCTCTGTAACACGGGGCGATTCACCCCGCCGATTGTTTAGTTTTCCCGTAGCTCACCCCATATGAAATCCACTCGCTTTGCAATCTCCTGATTCACATGCGCCCTTTCCTCCGCTGATTCGCGCCAAACATGAAAGTCTGCCAATCCTCCATGAGCCCAGTACATTGTTTTGTGAATTTCTTTCAATAACCGAAGACCTTTTTCTTCCGAGACAACGCCTTGCTCTATGTCGTCAATCACCGCACAGCCCTCTCGAATTTTTTGCGCGAGATAACACTCACCTTCTGAATGCAGTAAAGGCAAAAGATATTCAAATGAACTTCTGATGCGGTCGAATTGTTTCATTTCAACGGTATTTCTGAGATCACTTCTACACCTGGAATAGACCATGGCTTTGGGATAAACGTTTGCATCATTTCTTGACCACCAACATACAAACCACCTTGATAACCGACCGGGCCTTCAAATACAGTCGTTCCCTTGGGAATCTTGATCGCATATACCGTATCGATTGGCGATTGCCCTTGTAGAACCAAGCTATTCGGATCGATCCATTGAGGTTTGACGGCATTATCAATTCGGACTTTTGCAACAGACTCAGGAGGGGATGTGTTAAACCATTGACCAAATGCGTTTTTACCTCCACCACTTTTTCCGCCACGGTAATAAATTTTATCTTCCACCAATGCCTTTTGGTTATATTTTCCAGAGGAGAAATTAGTTGCCGGCTGACCAGGCATTTCGGCGAGTGGACCAGGACTCTCTACCATGTTGTATTCGTACTCTTTACACGTCAACCCCCACGGATCCACCCACGTCACCGGGTTGGGTGCGTACTGATACAGGTTCAATCCACCGGCCAAACCAATCGGGTCTTGGCTAATGAACTGCCCAGTCTGCGGGTCGTGGTACCGGTTCAGGTTGTAGTGTAAGCCGCTTTCTTCGTCCCAGTATTGCCCCTGAAACCGCAGCTTGCACGCCGATGGGTTCTGCTCTTCAACAGCCTCCTCTTGCAGCGCCAGCGCACCGTAGGTTCGGTATCGGGCTTTCCAAACCCACTGGCCCTGGCCATTGCTCAGCTCTCGGGGGGTGCCCAGGTGGTCGGTGTGGATGTGCTGCACTTGCCCATCCGCCACTTGGGCCACCGGTTCAAAGCTGCCGGGCTTGTACAGGTAGTGGGTGCTGTGGTCTTGGACTGTGCCCTGACCATGCCGGGTTTCGTACTCGGCCAGCAGCGTGGGGCCTTGCCAGTAAAACTGCACGGTGCTTCGCCGCCCATCGGCCCATTGCACGGTTTTGCTGGCGCGCCGGCCCAGTGGGTCGTAGGTGTAGTGGGCGGTGCAATTTAGAGACTCTCGCGGTATTCCCAAAAAAATTTAAAGGAAGATCGCAACTCGCCCAAGAAAATAGAGAGCCTGTAGAGCCTCCTTAGTTATACCTTTTAGCTTTTAACGAACACCCTGAAATTACTCTCATCTTTTACGGAAAATCGATGCGCGTCCACATCAATAATTAGGTTATAACAGCTACATGCTATGGACCGAACCGACATAGAACTAATAGCGGTGTCACATACCGTACACAGATACCAAATATTCTCGCCAACAGGAGGCGAGTCCGTATTGAAGTTGTCTAAAAATCTATCTTTCATTTGATACTCGCTCTGACTATTTTCCGAAGAAAGACCTTTGCAAAAGCTCGACATGACCACTCTCTATGAGTTTTTCTATTGGCATCGGTAATTCGTGTTGTATGCCACCACCAATTTCGCCAAAATAAGATGCCGCAGGTCCACTTGGAACATTATGAATTTCCTTTACAACTCTATAGACAGAAAATGGTTTCTGATCAGTTCCTGGAGGTAAAGCTCTCATAGGATACGGAACGTCCCTCGGTGCAACAAAAGTACCAAAGTCATGAAACACCCCACTTTCATCAACAAAACCACCGTAGCGACTGATCTCATACCCCTCGAGAAGAGACCCCTTTGAAGGTGCTCCAATAAAACCGCGATTTGGTGGCCAATATAGCTGAAGTTGACAACCATCTTTACTACTCAACCCCCACGGATCCACCCACGTCACCGGGTTGGGTGCGTACTGATACAGGTTCAATCCACCGGCCAAACCAATCGGGTCTTGGCTAATGAACTGCCCAGTCTGCGGGTCGTGGTACCGGTTCAGGTTGTAGTGTAAGCCGCTTTCTTCGTCCCAGTATTGCCCCTGAAACCGCAGCTTGCACGCCGATGGGTTCTGCTCTTCAACAGCCTCCTCTTGCAGCGCCAGCGCACCGTAGGTTCGGTATCGGGCTTTCCAAACCCACTGGCCCTGGCCATTGCTCAGCTCTCGGGGGGTGCCCAGGTGGTCGGTGTGGATGTGCTGCACTTGCCCATCCGCCACTTGGGCCACCGGTTCAAAGCTGCCGGGCTTGTACAGGTAGTGGGTGCTGTGGTCTTGGACTGTGCCCTGACCATGCCGGGTTTCGTACTCGGCCAGCAGCGTGGGGCCTTGCCAGTAAAACTGCACGGTGCTTCGCCGCCCATCGGCCCATTGCACGCCTCTGCATGTAGCCGGCACGATGCGAGCCTTTTAATTCTGATTCGTTATGACGGAAATAAGATTCAAATTCCAGAATTAACAGCCATTATTTGATGACTAAAACCTACTCTCTGACATAAACCTGCGTACTTCATCTTCTAAAAGTTTATCGGTGTTTTTAGCTAGCAATTCGTTACTTTACACTCAAGATTCCAACGTCATATTCGCTTTGACAAGGGTACTTTTGTTACCAAACCAAACAATGTTAATAACATCAGCGGACAGAAAATTGACACGGTCTGGAAAAATATTGAATTCCTTTGGATCCGATATTTCTATCTTCAAATTCGGCGAGAAATGCAATTCGGTAACGCCATCTTTGAATGAAGAGGTCAAAAAATCGAATTGATTGTCCCCTGGTCGACCCAAACACGCACTGTCTAAACGGAACGCAACTGTCCTGGCGGTCTGTAGCCAATGAGTCAAACTTTGAAAGCTATTAAGGTCCATATGGTTTGATTAGCCCCGCATCTACTTTAGGTATGTAAATCTGTGTTCCCCCACCCATTAATTTCGACCTCATTCCTTCAGATCCGACTTGCTGAGCCGCTGGGCCCTCATAGTAAACGGTACCTTGCGGAATGGTCATTTGCGATTTATGTTGAAAGGTATTTCCCCACTCAGGTAGTACCGCGCTATCCATTTGAGACTGCAGAGGTCCCATCGATGGTTCTGGTGTCCAGTATCGACCATTGGCTTGAGCCATACCACCGTGATCCCTGTATACGGTGACCTGCCCATCTGATACTTTTTCAGTATACGTCCCGCTGCGAAAAGTCGATGCTTTCGAACTAGGATCATTAGGGTCACCTAGAGGACCCTTTTCGTGTGGGCCATATTTTCGACTAACCCCATGTTCCTCTTTACTCGTCAACCCCCACAGATCCACCCACGTCACCGGGTTGGGTGCGTATTGGTACAGGTTCAATCCGCCGGCCAAACCAATCGGGTCTTGGCTAATGAACTGCCCAGTCTGCGGGTCGTAGTACCGGTTCAGGTTGTAGTGTAAGCCGCTTTCTTCGTCCCAGTATTGCCCCTGAAACCGCAGCTTGCACGCCCCTGGGTTCTGCTCTTCAACAGCCTCCTCTTGCAGCGCCAGCGCACCGTAGGTTCGGTATCGGGCTTTCCACACCCACTGGCCTTGGCCATTGCTCAACTCTCGGGGGGTGCCCAGGTGGTCGGTGTGGATGTGCTGCACTTGCCCATCCACCACTTGGACCACCGGTTCAAAGCTGCCGGGCTTGTACAGGTAGTGGGTGCTGTGGTCTTGGGCTGTGCCCTGACCATGCCGGGTTTCGTACTCGGCCAGCAGCGTGGGGCCTTGCCAGTAAAACTGCACGGTGCTTCGCCGCCCATCGGCCCATTGCACGGTTTTGCTGGCACGGCGGCCCAGTGGGTCGTAGGTGTAGTGGGCGGTTAAAGCGCTCTTATTCGCTCAATAATCTGCCATTCGTCTTTTTGAAAAAACCCGTGAGCCTCCATTCCCAGCAAAGCATTGCAGAGCAACCGATGTAACTCACGAGCATTTTCATCCGATTGGCAGAGTTTTAGTCGTTCCAAAATACTCTGATAGATCTTTAGCCCTTGTTGATCAGTACGTGCGTAGGACATCGCGGTCAAATCTTGAATCATTTGGGCAAGCTGTTGAATGTCTATCACTACCGCCCCTTCGGTAAGAATTTAGTCCGAACAATTGATGACTTCTGCAAATTATGAACATCAATCAAACCTTGATAGCCTCCCCCCGGTCTAATTTCTCCTGTCACCGGCCCGATTTGCTCCGCTGCAACCCCTTCAGGAATCCACGCCCCCTTAGCAGGTTTGAATTCAGTTGTAGGATCTATACTCAACTGCCATTCATCGAGAATGGCAAGGTTGATACACCGCGTCCTCTTCAGACTCTCAAACACCAGACTTGGTTATAACTCATTATTTAATGGTTTCATCCCAACAAATTTATTTGATCGATAACTACCTATAGCTAAGCGACACGCTCCCACAAGCCAGAAAATGGTGGATCTGGCTCAACCAAACGCCAAACTCGTTGACATTTTTCACACCGATACCAATTCTCTGATAAACCAACATTGAAATAAGGTGTGATAACAGGTGTAGTTGACACAACACCTGCTTTGTTCAACAACTCAACAAACGAATCAAAATCTTTCCAACCATCAAATGATTTGCATTCCCGCAGCTTTTCGCAGTCACATAGAACAGCTCTCGAACCTTCGCTCATTTCAATAGTCCCCCACCAGTCTTCCAGGCAGACTGGGCGCCGCCTTCAATCAATAATTGACTTTTACCCCCAACCCAAGCACCGCCTTGAGCACCAACTTCACCAATATGAATAGTTGTACCGGCGGGCAAATTAATGCTGGTGTACCGACTCGCTTGAGCGCTAAAAGGAGTGCCACGGATATTTCCCCAGTCGGGCAACAGAGCAGAATCAATCCGTGTTTGCAGGGAACCTGCGGGCTTCTCCAGTGACCAGAATGCACCAAGTTCTTTGGACTGCCCAGGTGTCCAGGCTCGATAAACTGTCATAGGTTTATCCAATTCGATTGTCGCATAACGACCTCCGGAGAAAGTTCCTGGTAAGCCTGAAAGATCATCACCCAAGGCACCCGGGGTTAAGGCGTCTGCTTTTGAAACTAACCTTCCAGGTACACGATCTACAATCGACTGATAGCGATTGCCCGCAACAGTCAACCCATAATCTTCCTTACTACTCAACCCCCACGGATCCACCCACGTCACCGGGTTGGGTGCGTACTGGTACAGGTTCAATCCGCCGGCCAAACCAATCGGGTCTTGGCTAATGAACTGCCCAGTCTGCGGGTCGTAGTACCGGTTCAGGTTGTAGTGTAAGCCGCTTTCTTCGTCCCAGTATTGCCCCTGAAACCGCAGCTTGCACGCCGCTGGGTTCTGCTCTTCAACAGCCTCCTCTTGCAGCGCCAGCGCACCGTAGGTTCGGTATCGGGCTTTCCAAACCCACTGGCCCTGGCCATTGCTCAACTCTCGGGGGGTGCCCAGGTGGTCGGTGTGGATGTGCTGCACTTGCCCATCGACCACTTGGGCCACCGGTTCAAAGCTGCCGGGCTTGTACAGGTAGTGGGTGCTGTGGTCTTGGGCTGTGCCCTGACCATGCCGGGTTTCGTACTCGGCCAGCAGCGTGGGGCCTTGCCAGTAAAACTGCACGGTGCTGCGCCGACCATCGGCCCATTGCACGGTTTTGCTGGCGCGCCGGCCCAGTGGGTCGTAGGTGTAGTGGGCGGTGCACTGCAACTGGCCTTGTTGGTGTTGCTCATACTTGGCCAGTTGGTTGCACAGGTTGTGGTGGTAGCGCTCGTGGGTTTGGCCAACACTGTGCTCTGTGCGGTTGCCCTGGCTGTCGTACTTAAACTGCCGGCCACTTTGGTTTTTTAAACGGTTGCCCGGCACTTGCTGGGGCCGGTGTGCATTGGGGCTGTGGGCAGGTGGCAATTGCTGTTGCTGCATGGCCGCTGTGGCCTGCTCACCGTGCAGGTGCTCGAGCAGATTGCTGGCGGGGTCAAATAAAAACGCTTCGGGGTTGGGCCCGTCCACATGGCTTAGGCGGTGCAACACATCGTAGTGGTAACGGGTCTGCCAGCGTTGTTTTCCGTGTGCTTCAACCACCCCAATCAGCTGGTTGACGCTGTTGTACTGGTATTGGCGTTTAATCGTCTGCTGTGGATGAGGCTCATGGCTTGAGCCCGTGTGGTGCTGATGATTAAAACCCGTAGCGATCGACTGCAACCGCCCCTGTGGGTCATAGTGCCGCTGGCTCTGCAAACTATTGGACAAACTGCGCAAGGTTTCCCGGCCATATTCGTCGTACTGAAACTGGCTGAGCAATTCGCCGTTCCAGCACATTTCACGCACCTGTCCATCAAAGCCATAGGCAAGGCTCAGCGTATGAGCCTGCTGATTCTTGAAACCCCACTGAAATGCACTGGGCCAGCCCACAGCATTGTATTGGGCTTTGATCTCAAAGCACCCCTGTGTACCGGTTTGGGCTGAGGCCACCACACGCCCCAACGCATCGTATTGCCAACTCAGGCTGCGATGGGCATTGCTGGCTTTCAGCAGTTCGCTGCGGGCATTGTATTCAAAGTCTGCATGATCGTGCTCAAGCACATCACCCTGGGCATTGCAGCGCTCACGCAGTGTGCGTGTTAAGCGCCCCAGCGCATCCCGCTGATGGTGAATGTGCAATACATGCCCGAAGTCCAGCGATTCCCGGCTGTGCAGCAAATGCCCGGCCTTGCTGTAATCGTGGTGTTGTTGGCGGCCGTCAGGACCCGTCTGACCGATCAGCCTTTCGCACAAATCATATTCAAACCGGTGGGTTTGCCCATTTTCGTCGGTGAGTGCCACCAGGTTCCGCTCACTGTCGTAGTGGTAATGCTGCACTTGCCCAAGCGCATTGATTCTTTTGCTGGGCTGACCCAGTCGGTGATCGTATGCATACCAGGTGGTGTTGCCCTGTGGATCAACCTTGCTTTGCAACTGGCCCAGTGGGCTGTAGGTGTAGTGCTGAACTTGCCCGCCCGGGCCTTCCATGCGGGTACACTGGCCCGCCAGGTCGTAGCTGTAGCGGGTGGTGTTACCTGCTCCGCGAGTAATGGCCACCACTTGGCCCCAGGTGTTGTAGACATACAGGTGCCGCGTGCCATCGGGATGTACCTCGGCAGCGGGCAAACCATCGCGGTCATACACCCAGCGTGTGCGCTGCCCCAGCGGGTTGGTGTATTGCACCAACTGAGCCTGTTCGTTGTACTGCCAGGCATGCTCGACACCATCGGGTAACAGGCTTCTCACCAACAGGCCTTGCGGGTTGTATTGGTAGCGGGTGGTGTGGCCTTCCGGATCCACTTTAGCCACCACCTGGCCAGATGCATTGCATTGCCAACGACGAACATGCCCCAGCGGGTTCCGATGTTCGGCTGGCCAGCCTTGCTCAGTGTAAGCCCAGGTGTTTAACGCACCGTCTGCGTCAACATGCTCCAACAATTCACCCTGCGCACCGTAGCGCCAGCGTTGCACACCACCTTCGGGGTCCCGCTCGTACACCAATTGGCCGCGATGGTTGAAGCGGCAGGCGGTGCGGCCTGCGCGGCTGTCGATGGAGACATTGCAGCCGTCTTCCGCATTCCATTCGTAGCAGTAGGTGTAGGTGGGTTGCCCATCCACCGGGTCGCCCCATTGGCTGGTGCAGCGGTGGTGGCTTTCGCCGGGCAGTTGTATCCACTCAAAGTGAATGCTGTAACCGCTTTTGAGGGTACGTTGCACCAACCGGTGCCCGTGGTAGCGGTAGTGCTCTTCGTAGCCATTGGGGTCGCGGGCGCAGCTGAGGTCACCTTCCTCGCTGTGGGTGTAATGCACCAAGGTGCGTTCGGCCAAGCCCGTGGGGTTGACGGCCTTGCGCGGCAATTGGTCAATCCGGGTGATCAGCCCTTGGTCATTGGTGTGAAAGCACCATTGCCAAGCGCCTTGCCGCAACCCCTGCAGGTGGCCTTCTGCACTGCGCAGCACTTCAATGGCCTGACCAAATGCGTCAGCGATGGATGTGAGCTGTGCATGGCCTGGGTCTGCGGGGTTAATCTGAAAGTGCAAGACATGACCAAGACCATCGGCAGGCGATAGGGTATAGCACCCTTCGGATGGTCGACGCAGCACGATGCGTTCAACCGTGTTGACACAGGTTTCGCCGATGCCAATCTTCTCGAAGGGTATTCGGCGGCCCTCGTCGTCGTGCCAAATGATGTCCCGGGAGTCAATCCGCAAGTAGTGGCTCAACGGATGGAACCAGCCTACCCCCAACTCGCTCCCCTCACCGGCCTCTGCCAACGTGCTGCGGTAGGTTCGGGTCCACGCCAAGGGGATGAGGCCAGGCAACTGCGCGTCGGTGAGTTGCAGCAGTTCTTCCCCGTTGATGAGGCTGATGGGTTCACCGGTGGTTTTGGTGTCTTTCACCTTGGGGGTGTTGGCCCCTTCGGCTTTGGTGGTGACTTTGGTGGTGACCTCAGCCGCGTCTGGCGTTTCGCGGGCGGCCACCCGTTCCACTTTGCCTGCAGTGCGTGCTGTGGTGCCGGCAGTGTCCCCAGCCAGTTTGGTTTCGGACTTGTATCGGGCAAACCGGGCCAGGTGCTCCAGCAACACACGTGAGAATGGGCCGACGCGTTCGGCAATGCGCACAGCGGTGACCGATAGGCTGCCACCCAAGGTGGCCAAGGCAATGAACACCTCAATGCCGATATTGACCACCACCTCCGTGCTACCCCGCACATAGGCCAGGTGGCCCGTGCTTTCCTTGTAGCCATCCAGAAAACAAAAAACAGCATCGCGAAGGCTGCGGTCTTCCATGCACAAGCCCAGCAGGTGTGCACCCTCTTTGACCATGGCCGACAGTTGTTCTTGGGTGTTGTAAACACCCATGCCCATGTCGATAAACCGCTGGCGCACTTCCGCAAACTTGAACTGACTTACCTGATCAACCACCTCCAATTGAAACAGGGCTGCATCAAACGCCCATTTGAATGGCACCACGACAGTTTGTGCTGCGCCTTCGGCAAACCCCCATACTGCACTGCCAGTGCCTTGCGCCAAAGCACCGGCCTCTTGCAGCAATTGCCGAACGCGGCTTCGACTTTGAAACTCCAGGTTGGCCAAGTCAGCTGTTTTCCAGCGGGCCAACAGGAGGTTGGCCATTTCACAAACAGCACCATTGCGCTCGCGGTCTGCAGGGGGCTGCGCCATTGACTGCAATTTCGACAAGCTGGCCCAATAGGGGCTATCGGGGTTTCGCAGCCTCAGGAATGTCGCAGGTTCCAGCGGCAGCTTGAGAACCACCAATTGACCAGTGAACAAGGCGGTGCGCGTTTCTTCAGCATGGTCCATCCACCAGCGGCCATGCTCATGCCCCTTGGCCAACAAGCCAAAATGGCGGAGCACCTCGCAGTCCACCGAACTGCCCGAGCCGGGCTTGATCAAGCCGACGTGCAGCAGTTGGTCCAGTTCACTGTCGGTGGTGGATTGACGGTGGAGCACCAGCCAGGGGGTTAGCTGGGTTTGAGGGTCCATGAACAACCACAAGTTGCCCCGGAATTCATAGCCCAAAGCCGGCTTGACGGCTTGACCAAACACCGGGTACAAGGTGGTGAACATAAAAGCCTTCTCGATCGCATGGGACCGAGAAGGCTAATCGGCAGGCTCTATTTGAGCCAATGGCGTCACCCTGCGGGGTGACGGTTGATGGCGAGTGTTACGCGGCTTTGGCCACAGGCTTGCGGCTGGCCTTGCGAGCGGGTTTCGCCGCTGCCACAACCACTTTGCTGAAGTCGAGGTATTCATCCTCAATCTTGCTCTTCTTCAGCACAGGGCGATCGGCCAGGTAATTGTTCTCGATGGTCCATGGGAACTTACCGCCCTGCTTGGGCAGGCGGTCAGCCGCACGTTTCATGTAACCCGCTTCCAGATCAAACATGGGGGTGTTGTTCATGTCCACGCCATGGGCCTGCGGCACCACTTTGCTGAAACCTTTGCTCTCCATGTGGTTGATGAGGCGGCACATGTATTCCGCAGCCAGGTCGGCTTTCAGTGTCCAGCTGGCGTTGGTGTAACCAAACACCATGCCAAAGTTGGGGATGCCACTCATCATCACACCCTTGTAGCTCATGGTCTGGCTGGGTGACAGGCTTTCACCATCCACCGTCAGGCTCATGCCGCCCAAAATTTGCAGGTCCAAACCAGTGGCCGTCACCACCATGTCGGCTTCCAGCACCTGGCCGCTCTTCAGCTTGATGCCGTTTTCCACAAAGCTGTCGATGTGGTCGGTCACAATGCTGGCTTTGCCCTGCTTCAGCACCTTGAACAGGTCGCCATCGGGCACCACACACAGGCGCTGGTCCCAAGGGTTGTAGCTGGGGGTGAAGTGCTTCATGTCGAAGTCTTTGCCCATGCGCAGGCGGGTTGCGCCCAGCAGCAGGCGTTTGATGGCTTTGGGGCGTTCTTTCGACAGCTTGAAAATCAAACGCTGCAAGCCGATGTTGCGGGCGCGGCCAATTTTGTACACCAGGGTGTCGGGCATGAATTTCTTCAAGACAGAGGACACGGGGTCGACAGAGGGAATCGACGCGATGTAGGTGGGCGAGCGCTGCAGCATGGTGACATGGGCCGCCTTGTCGCTCATGGCGGGCACCAAGGTAATGGCTGTGGCGCCCGAACCAATCACCACCACACGCTTGCCGGTGTAGTCGATGTCAGCCGTCCATTTTTGCGGATGTACCAGTTCACCCTTGAATTTCTGGATGCCCTTGAATTCGGGCAAATAGCCTTGGTCGTAGTTGTAATAACCGGTACAACCCAGTAGAAAGCTGCTGGTGAACACCTCGGTTTTGCCGCTTTCTTCGTCCAAGGCTTCCACAGTCCATTGGCACTGCTCAGAGTTCCATTGCGCACTGACAACTTTGCGACCAAAGTGGATGTCTTGGGTCACACCGAATTCTTCGGCAGCCTCGGTCACATAATTGCGGATCTCATCACCATTGGCCAACACCTTCTCGCCCTTCCAGGGTTTGAAGCTGTAACCCAGCGTGAACATGTCAGAGTCAGAGCGGATGCCAGGGTAGCGGAACAAGTCCCATGTACCGCCAATGGCCTTGCGGCGCTCCAGAATGGCAATGCTCTTGCCCTTGCAGTTCTGCTTGATGTGGCAAGCCGCGCCAATGCCGGACAGGCCAGCCCCAATGATCAGTACGTCGACGTGTGGATTGTTCATGAATGTTGTCCCCTTATGTGACTTTCTGTATTGTCAGTTGAGAGAATAGTCGCGCGCTGGTCGGCTTGGCTAGGAATAATTCCTCTAAACTGCTGGCGGTATGCCAAAGACTATTACACAGGACGTCGGAACATGGAATTCCTTGACACATTAAAAGCCCGCCACAGTGTTCGTGCATTTGACAGCAAACCTGTTCCAGAAGCGCTTCTGCAGCAAATTCTGCAGGAGGCCGCCCTGTCGCCCAGCTGGTCCAACACCCACCCTTATCGACTGGCTCTGGCCACCGGCCCTGTGCTGGAAAGCCTTCGGACCGAGCTGTATTCCCGGTTTCAACGCACCATTGCCCTGCAGCGCGGGGGCAAGCTGAAACAACTCACCGGCCTGCTAACCAGGGACCCGGGCATTCCAGACGGCGACGTCAAACCCGTGGTGAACTACCCCAAAGACCTGCAAGGTCGCCGAGTGGAATGCGGTAAGGGCCTGTACGGCGTGCTGGGTGTGAAACGAGACGACCTGAAAGCCCGCGACCAAGCCATGGCCGAGAACTTCAGGCTGTTTGGTGCCCCTGCGGCGGTGTTTCTGTTTGTGCATGAAGGCGTGGGCATTTATAGCGCGCTGGACGCGGGCATTTATCTGCAAAGCCTGATGCTGGCGGCCACCAATGCAGGCTTGGGCAGTTGTGCACAAGGTGCATTGGGACTGTTCCGCAGCCCACTGGACAAACATTTTGAAATTCCGAAACAGTACAAACTGCTGTGCGGCGTGGCCTTGGGCTATGAACTGGACGTGCCGGTGAACAAGTTTCAGCCGGAAAAAATTGCAGCGAGGGAGTTGTTGTTGCCAGCAAAGACAATGCGCTGATGACCGCACTACACGTATCAATGCCTGTCCTTTACTTCAGTTTGAGTCGCAGCTCTGCGCAGTTACCTCGCCCTTGGCGACGGCCAATCTGTATTTCAAAACCTGAGCCTCGCGATCGCTGAGGTCGACCCTCCAAAAAACACGGTCGGGAATCGACCTCTGAACTGACCGCTGGTCAGTTCACCGCGCCTGCTTGGCACGGTTTTGCAGATTGTCCTGAATGTCGCTGCAGGCGAGGTGAACCGCGCAGGCCGCCCCAGCAATACCGGTGTGCCCGGCTCCGAACATTCAGCCACCCGATTGGTTTGACCCGCACAGCATTCGAACACACGGACCGAGATGTTTGAGCGCCACCGGCGCGAGTTCTCGGGACGGTTCGACATGCGCGGGGCAACCTTTACATTCGGGGGGCGTTCGGACCGGACGACTGGTATTGCTGACGGGGCCATAAAACAGACCAGGCCACCGGTTTTGCTTCGGGGTATCCAATCACCCAGAATCACATCGGGCTCACACCCTGAGCCCACCCTCAATACGTCAAACCCAAAGTCATCCCCACACTTTCCTGCCCCATGTCGATCGTTTCAACAGGGCCTGGCACTGGCAAGGCCGATGGTCCAGTTACCCGCACATTCGGCGCGCGCATGTAATGCGCCGACAATTCCGCACTGCTGCTCAACTTGTAGGTAAAGCCCGCCGTGTAGTGCTTGGTGACCACGCCAGGCGCCAAAATGTTGAAGGTCACATCCTCGGGGCCCACCGGGTTGTCGCCTTTGTTGTAACCACCGCGCAAGGTCAAGTTGTCCGTTAGGCGGTATTCCAATCCAACCTTCCGGGTGGTTACATCGCTCCAACCAAAACCAGGGCCATCACTGTTGCCCAGGCAATTACAGCCCGGGGCAGCGCCAGCCCGCGAGTTGCCCACGGCGGGCACTTCGCTGAACTCGACCTTGGTGATATCAGCCCCCACACGCAAACGGGGCGTTACTTTCCAGGACACACCCAGGCCCTTGTTGGTGGGAATGTCAAAGTCGCCTTGCCCTGCAAACAAACCAGCGTATTCATTGAACTTGCTCATGTTGATGCGGGGCGAATACGACAAGCCCAGGTTCACTGGCCCGTAAGTACCGTAATAACCCACCCGGTACCCCTGCCCGTGGCTGGAGCTGGTGCCCTGGTTGGTCAGGCGGTTGGCATCGGCGCTGTAGCCAAAAGTGCCAAACAATTGCAGGCCCTCCGCATAAAAGCGCTGATACACCAACAAAGGCGAAATGCCCACGGCATGGTTGGCGTTGATGCGAAACGCCACCGTGGGTGCCACCACCAGTTGCTCCAAATTAACGCCAGCTGGACCTTGACCACACAGCGGGTTGCCACGGCCACCCGAGGCCAAACTGGTCGGGCAGGCTGCGGTATTGCCTTTTTGGTAATCGGTGTTCAAACCGCCATTGCCGTAAATGGCCACACCGGCTGTGATGCGGTCATTGATTTTTTTGCTGAAACCAAAGTCGGGAATGATGAATAGGTTGCGGTCACTGCGCTCTGAAAAATCAAACTGACCCAGAGGTCCGCCGGTGCGCTCGGCACCGCGACGCGGCACAAACGCATCAAAACCGGCATCAAACCGGTTGCCCACATCCACCAGCAAGGCCGGGTTGTTGGCCGGCGCCATGGCATCGTCCGCAATCGACAGCGATACACCGCCACGGCCTTTGGCCTTGGTGCCATAGCCATGAGAAAAATAACCATTGGTGGCGGAGGCTTGACCCGCCAGCAAGACCAGGCTCAACACCTGTGCCTTGAGCAGGGGGGACACATTGCGGGAAATCTTCATGAGAAACGGCGGGGCACACGTGCCCGATGAAACAGCAACGCCGCGAAGTGTAACGGCTTCGCTGCGCATTCCCAAGAACAAATTCGGTATACCCATATAACCGACCATTGTCGGTAAATTACTGATCTCGCAGCGTTTTCCGGAATCGATTGGTGAATCGAACAGCCTCGGAATACGGGAAGATGTCCTCAATATGGCCTTCGGCAATCCGCTCTTTCCGGTTCTGCCAAAACTCATAGGTCAACAAGTCGGCATGGCGGCTTAAAAAGGCTTTTCGCACGCGACGGTCGCCCAGCAAAAACTGACCAAACTCCTCCGGGAACACATCTTTGGGGCCCACCGAATACCAGGGCTCCAGCGACATTTCCGCCTCCGGGTTGGGGGCCTCGGGAATGCGGCGGAAATTACAGTCGTTCATGTACTCAATTTCATCGTAGTCGTAGAAGACCACACGACCCAGGCGAGTCACGCCAAAGTTCTTGAACAGCATGTCACCCGGGAAAATATTGGCGGCTGCCAGTTGTTTGATGGCGTTTCCATACTCGGTGATGCCATGCTCCACCTCGGCATCGGTGCCGTGCTGCAGGTAGAGGTTCAAAGGAGTCATGCGCCGTTCAATGTACAGGTGCTTGATCACCACCGTGTCTTCCTCAAACGTCAGCGAGCTTTCGCAGGTGTCTTTTAAGTGGTCCAACAACTCCTGCGAAAATCGCTCCAGCGGCAGGCCCACATGGCTGTATTCCCATGTGTCGGCCATGCGTCCAACCCGGTCGTGCCATTTCACCAACTGGTATTTGTGCATCACCCCAGCGCGGTCGATTTCTTTGGACGGCGCAATTTTGTCTTTGATGAGTTTGAACACGTAGGGATAAGACGGCAGCGTGAACACTGCCATGACCAAGCCCTTGATACCCGGGGCCACAATGAATTCGTCGTGGCTGTGCTTCAGGTGGTGCAGGAAATCGCGGTAGAACAGGGTTTTGCCCTGCTTCTGCAAACCCAGCATGGTGTACATCTCGGCCTTGGGTTTGTTGGGCAGCAGGCTGCGCAAAAACTGCACATAAGCGCCTGGCGTTTCCATGTCCACCAAAAAATAGGCCCGCGTGAACGAAAACAACGTGGCAATTTGCTGAACATTGAACAGCACCGTGTCGATGTACAGGCGTCCGCTGGAATCCCGAAGAATGGGAATGGCAAACGGCTGGGGCATGTTGCCGTTGATGAACTTGCCGATGATATAGGCACCCTTGTTGCGGAAAAACAGGCTGGACAACACCTGAATCTGCATGTCGGGGTCGACCTTGATGGGCCTGGGCAACACTTGCCGTGCCGCATGCACCACATAGCGCAAATCCCGCTCCAGGTCGACAAACTGCGCATTCAGTTCAAAATCAGCAATCAACTGGCGCAAACTTTTTCGCAAGCCACCATACAAGGGGTTGGTGGGGTAATAGCTGCGGTACGAGGGTGGATCGCTTTCCACGTATTCGGTGCTGACCGCAGGGCGCACAAATAAAAACCGGTTGTGGAAATAATCCCGGTGCAAAATTTTGGTCACTGCCGAATTGAAAAAGGTTTCGGCCAACTCTGGTTGCTTGTGGTCAACCAGGTAAGTCACATACCGGGTTTTGATTTTCTCCCAGATGGATTCCGACTGCAGCAGCGGCCCATAGTTGCGACGAAGCAGGTCCACCGCCTCTTTCACACGCTCGTCGTAAAAGTCGATCCGGTCACGGGCCAGGCGTTGAATCAAATGCCAGTCGCCCTCTTCAAACAGTTTTTTGGCTTGCTGGGCGCAGTAGCGGAAGAGGCGGTAGTGTTTGTCAAAGCCCGCCAGAATATCCGCCGCCACTTTCTTGGAAAGCGCCCGCTCTTCCTCTTCCGTCAACGTGCTGATTTCGCTCAGTTCACCGGTGTCGAGGTCATCGAAGTTTTTCGCGTCGTAGGGCAGGCTGTGCATGATGTTGAAGGCCGGATTGAGTACCAACCATTCTACGCAAATCCACCGCCCATTCTTTTCAGCACGTTAGTAATGGTTCACACACCACATGGATCACGCCCGCCTCCCTCAACTTTCGCCCCAACTCGCCTGCTGTCGCAAACAGTTCCGGCGCCTGAATCCCTGCTTTGGCCGTGCCCAAGCTGTCCAGCTTGACCCACGCGCCATCCGATGTTCTGGCCACTGCAAAATAATGGCCGGGCACCATGCAAACCATGGGGAAATTTGAAGGTCGACCCTGACCTTCAGCGCTGAGAACGGTGGCATTGATCTGTTGTTCGAGGTGAGCCCAACCGCTGGCCTGAATGGCGCTGAGCCGCTCAACCCGCTCCGGCATGTGCTGCCAGGCAGGGGCATGGGGACGTTCAGCCAATAATTCATTGACCATGCCCTCAACCTGATCCAGGTGCATGCCCGTGGTGGCGCTCAACCAGATGTCTGGCGTGATCCAGATCTCATCGCCTACGCCGGGTTGGCCAGGCGACAAGCGACACAAGGCATCCCACTCCCCGGCTGGCGTAGCCATGTACAAGGCCTCATGCGCCGGGGGGATGCGTTGGGGCGTCTGACCACAGAATTCGGTTCGGGTCATGCGCACCGCCTGACCGTCCTGAAGCGCACGGATGATCTTGGGGTGGTGTAGCCCCGGCAAACCCAGGGTGGCCATGGGCGCACCAGGCTGACCAAACACCGCCTCGCGTTGCTTCAACAGGATTTGGACCGCTTGGGCTGGGGTTACCACATTGGCTTGAAAAAATGCATTCACAGCCGCCAAGCCGCAATGGTTGGGCAGTTGGGGTTGCCGGTAAGCCGCCAGTGTGGATGGGTTGATGATTTGGGGCTGAACCGCTGTCAAATTGGCGGGTTGGATCCATACAGCAGGTTGATGTCGTCGCTGGGCAAGCAAGTGCTGGGCATGCTGATCATCCGTGGGCGGCAAGGGTTCGTCCGGGCAAGCTGTCAGCCAATCGTCAATCGCCACCACCTCGGGACCTGTCAGCCTGGATGAAACACCCATGGTCGCCATCACTTCCCGGCGCTGGCGGGCCGCCGATTGAGCGCCATCGACCAGGCCCGACAAGGCGCGTGAACGCAACTCGGTGAATGCCACGGCACATTCTGCAGCACCTTGCACACCGTGATTCAACATCAGCGGCATGTGCGGGCTGTCGTGATAACCCCACTCCACCCGGCTCAAGTGGTGGTCAACCACCGCAGCGCTGTGCCGAATGAACTCCAGACTGGGCTCTGCCCGGCCGACAGGGGATAATGCCGCGGCGCACTGGGTCAAGGGCACCACGAACGACTCAATTTCTCCGGCACCGTCAAGGCTGGGGGCGCTCACCAGCAAAGACCAGTCCGTGCGGTCTGCAGTCTGCCCGACCATCTGCATGCCCTCGATGACCACGCCGCCCAAACGGACTGGCCCAGTGTGCTCAAGCTGATGCTGCAGACCATCCACCCAAGATGGGAAGGCTGGGTTGCCCCATTCGATCAGACCTTGGCGGTTTGTCAAGGTGCGCAGCAAGTCCGCCTGAAGGGGGCCAAAGCTGCCCGGCAGCCCGGCAACCACCCCTGGCGAGTTTGCCATGGTGTAGTGCACCTGGTTCGGAAACCGATCGGCCTGTGGGACCACGGGATTGGCCGGAAAGGACACTTGCCGCACAGCCGGCACAGGCTGCTTCGTCGCCCGAACGGCTGCACTGCTTGGACTGAGCGCCCATGAAACCTTGGGAGCAATGTCCTGAACCCGGACCGGGGGAGTGGCGATTGCCCGCGGTGATGCAAAGCGCTGACCAATGCTGCGGGCGGCGCACGCCAACCAGCCGCTTGGCTGCGGGCGACTGAACAACCGTTTGGGTGCCAATGGTATTGGCTGCGGGGATTGGCATTTGACGGTCGGTTGGCGAAGAAGGCCCACGGTCAGGTCCTGAGAAAACGGAACATTGAGTGGACCATGGCGAATCGAAGTTCAGATCCGGTCGGGATGTGCAGAAATCGGGTCTGCACATCCGGTTATCCGACTGAACAAAACAGCCTTACATCGTCTCGCCAAACAACTCCCGGCCAATCAACATGCGGCGAATTTCGCTGGTGCCTGCGCCAATTTCATAGAGTTTTGCATCGCGCCACAAGCGGCCACAGGGGTATTCGTTGATGTAGCCATTGCCACCCAGAATCTGGATCGACTCACCGGCCATCCAGGTGGCCTTTTCAGCCGAGTACAAAATGGCACCGGCGCAGTCCTTGCGCAGTTTGCGCACGGTATCGGGCGTGGCTTTGTCGCAGGCCTTGCCCACTTGGTACACATAGGCGCGGGTGGCCATCAGGGTGGAATACAAATCCGCCAGCTTGCCCTGAATCAACTGGAATTCGCCGATGCTTTGGCCAAACTGTTTGCGGTCGTGCACGTAGGGCACCACCACGTCCATCACCGCCGCCATAATGCCCAGTGGGCCGCCGCTCAATACGGCGCGCTCAAAGTCCAGGCCGCTCATCAACACATTCACGCCACTGCCCACCCGGCCCAGCACATGGGTTTCGGGCACCTCGCAGTCCTCAAACACCAGCTCGCCGGTGTGGCTGCCGCGCATGCCGAGCTTGTCCAGCTTCTGTGCAATCGAAAAGCCCTTGAAACCCTTTTCGATCAGAAAAGCCGTGATGCCGCGCGGCCCGGCTGCCAAGTCGGTTTTGGCATACACCACCAGCACATCGGCATCGGGGCCATTGGTAATCCACATCTTGGTGCCATTCAGCACATACTTGTCGCCCTTTTTGTCGGCGCGCAACTGCATGCTCACCACATCCGACCCTGCATTGGGCTCACTCATGGCCAAAGCGCCGATGTGCTCGCCAGAAATCAACTTGGGTAAAAAGGTTTTGCGCTGCCAGTCGTTGCCATTGCGGCGAATCTGGTTCACGCACAGGTTGGAGTGGGCGCCATAGCTCAGCGCCACCGACGCACTGGCCCGGGAAATTTCTTCCATGGCCACGATGTGGGCCAGATAACCCATCCCACTGCCGCCCAACTCCTCGTCCACAGTCAGGCCCAACAAGCCCATGTCACCCAGCTTGCGCCACAAGTGCATGGGAAACTGGTCAGACCGATCAATCTCGGCCGCAATCGGGGCAATTTCCTTCTGGGCAAACGCTTGGACGGCATCGCGCAGGGCGTCAATGTCCTCGCCCAAATCAAATTGAAGGCCTGGCAAATTCAGCATGAAAGTCTCCTAGAACAACTGTTTTTTCGGAATGATGCCCTACAATCAGGCGCTTGAATCAGCCAAATGACTGAAAAGTCGCCAGAAAACACATGGGAATTGAACGTTTGTTTGAACCGCCCACCTTGGGACAACCCGTGCCAGTCGCACCGGGCATTTTGTGGCTGCGCTTGCCCCTGCCGTTTGCGCTGGACCACATCAATGTCTGGTTGATTGAAGAGGCCCACCAATACACGCTGGTAGACACCGGGGCCGGCCTGCCCAATGTGGCTGCATTGTGGGAAGACATTGAGCAAACCCTGTTTGCCCACAAACCCCTGGGCCGCATCATCGTGACCCATGCCCACCCAGACCACATCGGCATGGCCGGCCCGCTGGCTCGCAAGCATGGGGTGCAGGTTCACATGTCATCGGCGGAATACTTCATGGCCCGGGGGCTGTGTGCCAACCTGCCCGGGTTTGATGCGCACAGTCTGGCCACCTTCATGGCCAGCCACGGCTTGGCCCATGAGGAGAAAGCCGAAGAAACCCAAAAAGCACGGGGGGGTTTGTTTGCCCGGCTGGTGCCAGAGCCTCCGTTAAGCTTTCAACGCATACAACACGGCGACGAACTGATCATTGGCAACCAAACATGGCGCTGTATGGCGGGCTTTGGCCACAGCCCCGAGCACATCAGCCTGGTCTGCGAAAGCCTGGGCGTGATGATCAGCGGCGACATGCTGCTGCCCACCATTTCGACCAATGTCAGCGTGTATGCGATTGAGCCGGAAGGGAACCCCTTGCTGGCATTCTTGAAGTCAGTCCAGGCCATGGCCACCCTGCCCGACCGCTTGATGGTGTTGCCTTCACATGGCGTACCTTTCAAGGGTATTCATGACCGTTGCGCACAGTTGCTGCGGCACCACGACCACCGTCTGAATGAACTGCTGGACGCACTGAAAGCGCAGCCTTTATCGGCCAGGCAAGCCATTTCCGTGTTGTTCAAACGTGAAATGGACGGCCACCAAATGAGCTTTGCCATGGGCGAGGCTGTGGCCCACCTGCACTACCTGTGGCGCAAAGGCCTGGCCCAGCGCACTCAACAGAACGGTGTGTGGGTGTTTGAAGCCACGCCTGAAGCCCTTTAAATGACCGAAATCATCCCCATCTGTTGGGGTCGACGATATTTTCTGAAGCACAGACCATGAGCCAAGCACCGCACACCCTCATTCCCGTCACCATCCTCACCGGCTTTTTGGGCAGCGGCAAAACCACCCTGCTCAACCGCATCCTGAAGGAAAACCACGGCCTGAAAATCGCCGTGATTGAAAATGAGTTTGGCGAAGAAGGCGTGGACAACGACCTGCTGCTGCAAAACGAGCAGGAAAACATCGTCGAAATGAACAATGGCTGCCTGTGCTGCACCGTGCGGGGCGACCTGGTGCGTATTCTGGGCGACATGGCGGCTCGCAAGAAAAAAGGCGAGATCAAGTTTGACCGCGTGGTGATTGAAACCACCGGCATGGCCGACCCAGGCCCTGTGGCCCAAACCTTTTTTGTGGACGATGTGGTGGCCGAAAGCTACCTGCTGGATGCGGTGATTACGGTGGTGGATGCCAAACACGGCATGCAACAACTGGATGAACACCGCGAAATTCAGCAACAGGTGGGCTTTGCTGACCGCATTCTGCTGTCCAAAACCGACCTGGCCAGCGCCGATGAAGTACAGACACTCAAAAAACGCCTGGCCAAGATGAATGCCCGCGCTGAGCAGATGATCAGTGACCATGGCAATGCACCGGTGGCCAAACTGCTGGATGTGAAGGGTTTCAACCTGAATTCCATTCTGGATATTGCCCCCGACTTTCTGGACGAAGACAAGCACACCCACAACGATGAAATCCAGAGCTTCGTGTTCAAAAGCACCAAGCCATTCGATGGACAAAAGTTTGAAGAATTCATGGGATCGGTCACCCAGGTGTACGGGCCGGATATGCTGCGCTACAAAGGCATTCTGTCCATCAAGGGCAGCGACCGACGCGCACTCTTCCAAGGCGTTCACATGCTGATGGGCTTGGACTGGGGCCGCAAATGGGACCCAGCCGACAAAAAGGAAAGCAAAATCGTGTTCATTGGGCGCAAACTGCCCAAGGAGTTCATCACCCAAGGGTTAGAGCTCTGTCTGGCACGTTAAAGGCTATACTGGTATATAGTGAGTGGATCGACGAATTAGAGGCCTGACATGACAACGCAAAAAGTGCCCATCATCAGCGAGAAAGAACTGCTCGCGATGCCTGAAAAAGACTACATGAACGAGGTGCAGCTGGCCTTTTTCCGACAGCGGCTTCAGGACATGGAAAAGGAATTGCTGGCCAACGCTGGTGAAACCACCGAACACCTGCGCGAAACAGTGGTGGTTCCCGACCCTGCCGATCGTGCCACCATTGAAGAAGAGCATGCATTGGAATTGCGCACCCGCGACCGTGAGCGCAAACTGCTGAAGAAAGTGCAACAGTCTCTGCAAAAAATTGACAGTGGCGATTACGGCTGGTGCGAAGAAACAGGCGACCCCATCGGTGTGGCCCGCTTGTTGGCTCGACCAACCGCCACCTTGTCGCTGGAAGCACAGCAACGCCGTGAACTCAAGCAGCGTATGTACGGCGACTAATCGACCTGCCACTTGAAAGGTTGCCCAACAAGGCGTTTCTCTCACTGGGAAACGCCTTTTTTCTTTTCTGACAGCACTATTCTGACAATTCTGCAAATTTCCCAAAAAATTAACATCAGTAAAAATCCATCAAAATCATTCACTTAACAAATAACTTTACACACAGATAAGTTATTTACCGACAAAAACACCAAACTTTTCGAATTGTTGAAGCCATTTCCCTCTGATTTGATGTGGAACGCAACGTAGATTGCGGACGTAAAAACACCTAAAAAATCACTTCAAACGACGGAGAAACTATGGCCCTAGACGATCTGAAAAACGGCTTGAACGCCGTTCCTGTAGCCGGAGAAATTCTGGTGGGTGTTCTGGACACCTTGGCAGGTTTTGCGCCCGATGTACCCGCATTTCCGGCTGCCCCCGAACTGCCTGCCATTCCAGGTCTGCCCAGCCTGCCTGGCGTTCCGACCAGCCCAGACGCTTTCGTCAGCTTGCTGACTGGCTTGGCAGATGGCGGTCTGCCTTCCGTGCCCGGACTACCCGATGCACCAGGATTGCCCGATTTCCCGGGACTGCCCTCCATGCCCGGACTGCCGTCTGCGCCAGAGCTGCCTGGACTTCCCAGCAGCCCAGAGGCTGTGGTGGATCTGCTCAGTGGTTTCGCTTCGGGCGGACTCCCCGACGCACCCAGCATTCCTGGCCTTCCAGCATTGCCCACCAGCCCCGAGGCTGTGGCCGACCTGCTGACAGGCCTGGCCGACGGCGGACTGCCCGCCATCCCGGGTCTGCCTGATTCACCAGGCTTGCCCGACTTCCCCGGATTGCCATCCTTCCCTTCGCTGCCAGACTCACCAGTCAGCTTTGAAGATGGCACATTGAGCATTGTGCTGGCCAACGACGCAGCGCCCATTTCCGTGTCCGCTTCCCTGAGCGGCCTGGAACTGCCTGGCGCACCGTCACTGCCCTTGCCAGTGTAATGCAGTGACTCTCAAGGCCGGCTCACGGCCTGCGCCTCGAGATTCGTTCAGTGGTATTTCGCCAGCCCCCTCGGCTGGCTTTTTTTATGGGCCTTTCAACTGCAACGCCCGTTCATAGACGGCGTTTTTGGGCAGGCCCGTGGCCTTCACCGCAACAGCCACTGCCGATTTCAACGGCAATTCTGCCAGCAACGGCTTTAACCAGTCGTCCAGACCGACGTTTACTCCATCAGCCGTCTCGGGCTCAGGCGGTGCGCCTGAAATCACCCACACCCACTCACCCCGCTCGGCATTGGGGTCTGAGCGAACCTGTTCAAACACGTCGGCCCCCAAGCCTCGGTAAAAAGTTTCAAACTGCTTGGTCATCTCACGCCCGGCACACACGGCTCGGTCGTTCAAACCCTGCTGTGCAAGCTCATCCACCAACTGCAAAACCCGGTGTGGCGCCTCAAACAGAATTTGTGGTTCGGGCAGGCTCACCCAATGCGCCAGCAGGTTTAACCGCTCTTTGCCTTTGGCTGGCAAAAATCCACGGAAGGTAAAAGCACCGTCGACCAGGCCACTGGCCGCCAAGGCGGTGAGCACACTGCTGGCGCCAGGCACCGGCACCACGGGATACCCGGCCTGTGCCACCACCCGAACCACCACAGCACCCGGGTCTGACACCGCCGGCGTGCCTGCATCACTCACCAACGCAATGCTTTCGCCCCGTTCCAGACATTGGAGAATGCCCTGCGCACTGGCTTGCTCATTGTGGGCATGGTGCGCCATCAAGGGTTTGCGCAGGCCCAACTGCTCCAGCAATCGCGCTGTGTTGCGGGTGTCTTCTGCGGCAACACGGTCCACCGACTCCAGCGTGGCGCGTGCCCGCAACGATATGTCACCCAGGTTGCCGATGGGGGTGGCCACCACATAGAGGGTTGCCCGACGCGTTGCGTCAGACTGTCGAACCTCCAGGCCCTTCCCGGAATCATCCATGCGCAGCAAATCTCCAAAAAACAATGGTCAGGCACCATTGTCCCGCATTCCGTGGGCCCCTGCCAAACCCACGCCATCGGCTGAATCTGTTCCTTCGGCCCGCCAGCGGCACATACGCCATAGTGGACAAGAAGCTGAAGCCCGTGCGCAGACCTTTCTACAGCACCATGGGCTTGCGCCGATTGCACGCAACTACCGCTGCAAATGCGGCGAACTCGACTTGCTGATGGCCGATGGCGACACCGCGGTGGTGGTGGAGGTTCGCAAGCGCCGCAGCTCCAGCCACGGCCATCCACTGGAAACCATCGACCCCTTCAAGCGCCAGCGCATCAGTCTGTGTGCCCAGTTGTGGTGGATACGTCAAGGTCAACGCCAGTTCAAGCACCTGCGTTTTGATGTGGTCAGCATTCTCAACGAAACAGAGCCCCAGTGGATTCAGAATGCCTGGTTGTTGACGCTGTGCAAACCATGAGGCAATCGGGCAGCCCAGCCGAATGCCTGCCCAGTGCCTCACCTATAATAGGCAAACCAATTCCACCCTTGGGGCAAACGCCATGGATCTCATCACTCGAATCACCCACCAGTTCGACGAAAGCATCAAAGCCAAGCAAGTCGCCACGGAAGAAATGGCAGGCGGCATCGCCAATGCTGTCGAAGTCATGGTGGCAACGCTCACCAATGGCGGAAAAATCCTGGCCTGTGGTAACGGCGGCTCTGCCGGCGACTGCCAGCATTTTGCCGCTGAGCTGGTGGGTCGCTTCGAGCGTGAACGCCCAGGCCTTGCGGCGATTGCGCTGACCACCGACAGTTCGGCGTTGACGGCGATTGGCAACGATTACAGTTTCAACGAGGTGTTTTCAAAGCAGGTGCAGGCCATCGGCCAACCCGGCGATATTCTGCTGGCCATTTCGACCAGCGGAAACTCCAAGAACGTCTTGATGGCCATTGAAGCCGCTCACCAGCGCGAAATGACCGTGATTGCCCTGACCGGCAAAGGGGGTGGTCTCATGACCCAGGCCCTTCAAGGCGACGACATCCACCTTTGCGTGCCGCACCAGCGGACCGCCCGCATTCAGGAAGTTCATCTACTCACCATCCATTGTTTGTGCGATGGCATTGATGTCTGCCTGTTGGGAGAAGAAGACCATGCGTAGTATCCAAACCACTGTTCGAACCCGTACCCTGGCCGCTGTGTTGTGTGCCAGCCTGACTGCCCCCTTGCTGGGCGGCTGTTTCTTCGGCGCTGCCGCTGCACTCACCGCTGGCTCCATGGCCGCTATTGATCGTCGCACCGTGGGCATTCAGGTCGAGGACCGGAACATCCAGCTCAAAGTCACCAGCGCCATCAATGAAAAGTTTGGCGACAACGTGCATGTCAACACCACGGTGTATAACCGCCAAGTGCTGCTGACCGGGGAGGTGCCTGATTCTGAGACCCGTAACAAGGTGGAAGCGGCAGCGGCCAACGTGCAGAACGTCCGCCTGTTGGTCAATGATTTGCAGGTGGGCGCACCCAGTACCTTTGGCAATCGCTCCAACGATGCGGTGCTCACCACCAAGGTGAAGGCCTCGTTGTTTGATGCACAAGATTTGTTCGCCAACGCATTCAAAATCACCACCGAAGCCGGTGTGGTTTACATCATGGGCCTGGTCACCGAACGGGAAGCCAACCGCGCAGCACAAATTGCAGCGGGTGTGGCCGGCGTGGTGAAAGTGGTGAAAGTGGTGGACACCATTTCCGAAGCTGAACTGACCCGGCTCACCACGACGCCGAACAATGGAACCAACCGCGAAGCGGGCAGTCAACGCTAAGGGATGAAAGGGGCCTCAAGTGCCCCAGCGGGTTTTTGCGAGAACAACGGAATGAATCAATCCATGCTGATGCGCACCGGTCGAGCCATGTTCATGGCATTGTCAGTCGTGGTGCTGGGTGCCTGCTTTTCCAAACAGGCCCCCCAAATGATCTTCAAAACCATCACCGGCCAGACCATCGCACCGGCCGACTACCAGGGCCAAGTGATGCTGGTGAACTTCTGGGCCACCAGTTGCACCACCTGCGTGAAAGAAATGCCAGGCATTGTCGACACCTACAACACCTTCAAAGACCAAGGTTTTCGCACCGTGGCAGTGGCCATGAGCTATGACCGCCCCGACTACGTGCTCAATTTTGCGGAAACCCGGAAGCTGCCCTTTGATGTGGCACTGGACCTCGATGGCAGTATTGCCAAGGCCTACGATGATGTGAAAATCACCCCGACTTCCTACCTGATCAACCGCAAGGGTGAAATCATCAAAACCTATGTTGGGGAACCGGAGTTCCAGGCCCTGCACGGCTTGATTCAACAGGCCCTGGCGGAAAAGCCCTGACGGGGACGCCAGCGCAGCGTTTACTCGGTGCCACCCCACTGCACATCGTCCATGGCGCGGCGGTCCCGCTTGGTGGGTCTCGCCTTGATGCCCAACGCCGGGTCTTTGATCAATTTTCGGTTTTCGGCCCGCCGCGCCCGTTCGGCCTTGCTCTCCACTGTTTCCTGATACAACGCCTGCGCCAATGTCGCACTGCCCCGCTTGTCGGACAGCCCCGTGACGGTCACCACCATGTCATCCCACCCCACGGGAATGCTGAGCACATCGCCCACCTGCACCGCTGTGGCTGGCTTCACCCGCTCATCGTTGCATTTGACCTTGCCACCATCCACCATCTCGGTGGCCAGGCTACGGGTTTTGTAAAAACGGGCAGCCCACAACCATTTGTCAATGCGCACGCGGGCACCGGGTGCAGAAAAATCCACTTTGCCGTTGGGGGTGAGTGCGGGGGCGGGTTTGGTGTGTTTACTGCGGCTCAATCGTACAACTCCGGGTTACGTCACCGGAATTATGACAGAGCCACCATCAAGGCGATATGGGGGCCACGCTGGGTCCCTTTTCGACCGGTGCATTGGCCACAGTGACAGCACCTTTGGCCAGATACCAGCCAGTGGTGGTGGGGCGCATGGCCATCTCCACCGTGAAATTTGGCTCCAAAGTGCTGCCGTAGGCAGTCCCGGTGCTCAACACAAAAATGGTGGGATCAAAGGACTCCACCTTCAGGTCCTTGAAGTACTTCAGCATGTGGGCATCTTTCAGACTGGCCTGAAAACGCGCAGTCACTGCATCGGACTGACCAAAGGGCTTGTTTTCGGTGTAGTCCACCGTACTTTCAATCCACAAGCGGCCAAAGCACAAGGCGTCGTTTTCACCGCTGGGGGCCTTGCGAAAATGCACGCCTTCCAACGCCTTCAAGCCTGAAGACGGTAACACCACCCAGCGGCCATCGCGGGTCTGAATGATGTCCAGCAATCCCGACAAATCCCAGGCTTTCACTTCCCGCCCCACGGCACTGTTCTCCGGTATTTTGTCCCGTGCATACAGGTCGATGGCCTCACCGGTGGGCAAGCGGGCGCACAAGGCGCCATGGCTCAAAATAAAGGTTTCGGCCCGCGCACCATCCAACAGATTGTCTTTGGTCAACATGCTGCGGGGGTTACAAGCCGACAGACCCATGGCGAGCGCCCACCCGGTTGCTGCTTTGGCAACCAGGGTCAACAGGCGGGTTAATCGGGTCTGGGGCATTCAGGTGCAGGACAAAGTTCGGCAATCTTCAGAGTGTGCCTTATTTGACCGATCAATCAAATGCCAAATAGCCCCAAAAAATTGGGGCATTTGCTGTTTTGAAAAATTCTGTTACTTGCGCTCATGCGTGAGTGCACGCGGCGGGGAGTACCCCAAAGCGATCGCCTGCGCTTCGGCCCGTGCCGCCAGAATGGACAACCCCTGGGCGCGGTAATGCAGTGCCAGTGCATAGCTGGCGATTCCATTGCCCAAGCATGTCGCGTACTGCAACCAACCTTCATAGCGCAATTGCCCCAACTCGGACGCATCGGCTTGGTGCAACCGCGCCACGCGCATCGCGGCATCCTTGTCGCCGCGCGCCGCCCGCAGCAAGTCCACCTGGGCTTCGGCAGGCGCCCCATGGGGTGCAACAAAACTGGTTTTGAACAAACGAACATCGCGGCTGCGCAATGCAGCCAGTGCCTGACGTGCGCCTGTTAGGTCCATGCTGACCTGTTGCGCTCGCCAGCCAGTCGGATGGATGCGCAGAAATGACTCCGCCAGTCGAATGACATCCAGCGGCCAGCCCGCTGCTTCCAAGGCCAACCACGCTGCCAACACCTCGGTGGTGTCCGATTCGGGCCGCCGCAAGGGCCAAGGGGGCTCGCCTGGACCGAACAGGGTCACTTTCAGACGGGCATTGTCCGCGATGAATGGCGACTGAGCCAGCCGACGAATGGCCGCCACCGGGTGGGTTCGCATGGTTTGCTCAACATCCTGCTTGACATGCCGAAACAAGGCATCAAAAGTCATTTCAGGCGGTGCCTCTCTCAAGGCACGAACCAAGGAGGCCGTGTAAAACGTGTTTTGATCGGCCGATACAGGCGACACGGCTGGCTTGCCCGCCGCGGTCGAGAAGCAAACCATGGAACCCACCGGGGCCTCCACCTGATTCAAACCATCAGCATCCCCAAGGGTAGCGCCCAAATCCGTGCGGCAGGCGTCAATGACTGTGATGTTCAGTGCGTCGGGGCGTGCTGGCAGCGCAGCCAGCAAACGCTGCTGCAACACCAGGCTTCGGGCAATCAAGTCTGGACGGGGTGCTGCCGGGTGGGTACCCGAGCTCAACAACAAATTGTTGGCGGCCAGTTGAAGGCCATGGCCCACGTAATAAAACAGGGTGACCGAATGGGCTGGTGCCAGCGCCACCCGCTGAACAAATTCGGCCACGGTGGATGCCAGACCAGCTTCGTCCAGGTTCAACGCTTTAGTCACGTCAAACCCCCGAAATGCCAGTGCATCAGCCAGGTCCATCACATTTTTGGGCACGGGCGGCAAGTCATACGGGCTGGGATAAGCACCATTGCCGACCAGCAAGGCATGCCGCCGCCCGTTGGACCGTTCCGTCGCTGCATGCAGGCCACCCACGGGGGCTAGTGCAGCCAGGCACGACAGGGTGCGAACCAACAAGGCACGGCGCCCTGGACTTCGGCAAAACCCCTCAGGCATACTCGGCTACCACCCCCTGGGGCCCTGCTGTCAATGTGACCTGCGCGATGGATGCCTGATCCAGCATGGCCTTGAGCAAACGTTGACTGATTCCGGGCAACACCTGGTTACTGATCAACGATCCCACCAGCCGCGCACCAGAATCCGACTCAGTGCAACACGCCACCAGGTGTTCCACCAGCGCATCGTCGATGGTGACCGTGAGCTGGTGTACCCGGGCCAGGCGCTCAGCGACCCGTGACAGTTGAAGGCGAACAATGCGGGCCAGCAAGGCCGGCGACAGGGGGTAATACGGCACCACATCCAAGCGCCCCAGCAAGGCCGGTGGAAACACCGACAGCAGGGGTTGGCGCAAGGCCTGAACCAACAATTCGGGGGCTGGCTGAGCGCGGCCCTGCTCACACAGGGCCATGAGTTGTGACGTGCCCACGTTGGTGGTCAGCAAAATCAGCGTGTTGCGAAAGTCAATCCGCCGGCCCTCCCCATCGTCCATCCAGCCTTTGTCAAACACCTGAAAGAAGAGTTCATGCACATCGGGATGGGCTTTCTCCACCTCATCGAGCAACACCACACTGTGGGGCCGGCGACGCACCGCCTCGGTCAGCACACCGCCCTGACCGTAACCGACGTAGCCGGGTGGCGCCCCCTTGAGCGTGGAAACCGTGTGGGCTTCCTGATACTCACTCATGTTGATGGTGATGAGGTTGTGCGAACCCCCATACAGTTGTTCAGCCAGTGCCAAAGCTGTTTCTGTTTTTCCCACACCCGAAGTGCCAGCCAGCAAAAACACACCCTTGGGTTTGTCTGGATCATCCAACCCGGCGCGACTGGTCTGAATGCGGCGCGCAATCTGTTGCAGGGCATGGGTTTGGCCCACCACCCGCTGACCCAAATGGTTTGCCAGCGACAACACAGTTGACACCTCATCCCGAAGCATGTTGCCCAAGGGTATGCCGGTCCAGTCAGAGACCACCGTGGCCACGCACTGCGCATCCACTTTGGAAAACACCATGGGTTGTTCACCTTGAACCACGGCAAGCCTTTGCTCCAACTGCGTGAGTTGGGCGCGCAGGTTGGCCCGGTCCTGAAGCAGCCGGTCGGAATCGTCAGCATCCCCCTGCAATGAACGGTGAAGCGCCAGAATATCGTTCAACAAACGCATGGCCTGCGCGTGACGGGCCTCGGCCTGCTCAAGCGATATCCGCACCTCACCCAGTTCCGCCTGTTTGCTGTCCAGACTTTCTGCATGAACAATGCCGAGATCGATTTCTGTCATGAGCTGGTCGATGTTCTGCTGCAACGCCTCACAACGGCGCCGAAGCTGCTGAACCGCCGGTGGGGAGGCATGTTGCGAAACCGCCACCCGGGCACAGGCGGTGTCAAGCAGGGCGATGGCTTTGTCTGGCAACTGGCGTGCCGGTATGTATCGCCGGGATAACCGAACAGCCGCCTGCACGGCCTCGTCCAAGACCAGCACGCCATGGTGCGCCTGCATGGCGGCCACCACACCACGCAACATCCGAATGGCCACATCGTCGGACGGCTCGACCACCTGAACCACTTGAAAACGCCGTGTGAGTGCGGGATCTTTCTCAATGTATTGTTTGTATTCCGACCAGGTGGTTGCCCCAATGGTGCGCAGGTGGCCACGGGCCAATGCAGGCTTTAGCAAATTGGCAGCATCGCCGGTGCCCTGCTGCCCACCAGCGCCCACCAGAATGTGCACCTCATCAATGAACAGCACCGTGGGTTGCTCACTGGCTTGAACCTCATCAATTACTTGTCGCAAGCGCTGCTCAAACTCGCCTTTCATCGAAGCCCCTGCTTGCAGCAACCCCATGTCCAGGCTTAACAAACGGACCGTCTTGAGCGATGGCGGTACCTGCCCTTGCACAATCTGCTGGGCCAAACCCTCCACCACGGCTGTTTTGCCAACGCCCGCCTCGCCGGTGATTAGCGGGTTGTTTTGCCGACGCCGCAACAGGATGTCCACGACCTGGGCTATTTCCACATCACGACCTGTCACTGGATCCAGCTCGCCAGCGCGGGCCTGTGCCGTCAGGTCGGTGGTGTACCGCTTGAGCGCTGCCTCTGCACCCAACTGGGCAGCTGGCATTGCTGCCCCAGTCGCATCGCCCGACCACACGGCACCAGTGGGTGGTATCGCCAATCCTGCTTCGGGAGACCCGCCCAGCCAGACGGTCCAATGTTGGCGAAGCTGTTCGGGATCCAGGCGTCGAAATTGGGCACTGCAACGCTGCAGCAGCGTCTTCAATCGATCACTGTCCAACAGGGCCAACAGCAAATGGCCTGTGCGGATCTGATCGCAGCCATCCTTGAGCGATGCATACAACCAGGCCCGCTCGACAAGGTGCGTGAGGTCCTCAGACAAATCCCGAATGCACTGTGCCCCACCGGGCAACATGTCCAGCGCGCGCTGAACATCGGTCAACAAGCCCGGCAGGTCCACACCGCAAGCGCGCAGCACGCAATGCCAGTCACTGTCATCTTGCTGAAGGATTTGCATCAGCCAATGGGGCCATTCCACTTGTGCATTGCCCCGCAATTTGCACAGCGTGGTGGCTCCTTCCAGGGTTTTGAAAGCGGTGGCATTGAGTTTTCCAAACAAGGCGGCTCGACGAATACCAGTCATGACCCCTCCAGGGTGATTGGCTTTGACATGAAAGACAGGGGCACGGGACGCGACGGCATGCGCGTGGGGCGGCCCAAAAATGCAGTTCGCCCCAAGGCCTGGGACTGGTCTCGACCCAGCCGAAGCGGCGGTATTTGCGCCACATCAGGCAACAAGGCTGTATCGGTCTGCCAGTCGGGGCCCAGAAGCCCACCCACCGCGTGCTGCAAACAGGCATGGTGGCGGCCACCACGACTCAACGCAGCAAAGCAATCCCAGGGCAACGGCCCCAGCACCACTCGGACTGCGGCTTGTGGATCCCAGCAACGGCGGCCCAACAGAGCGCCGCCGCCCAAGCGACGGTGTGTGGGGTCACTCGGACAACCTTGCAGCAAGCCGGGTGCAGGCAACCACCGTCCCACCGGGTCGATGACCTGCACTGGACAGCCCCACAACGCCGACAAACCTTTTCGCAGGCGCTCGGCAGAGGGCTGCGGCCTGGCCATGTGGCTGGCAAGGCCTGGATAAAAATGGTTGGGCAGGGCCTCGCTGGCTTCCTGAGACCGGGGCGACAATCCCAGAAGGCTGTGCAATGCCCACTCAAAGGTATTGGGTTGCGCCCGATGAAGGCCGATGTGCGGCAAGGCCTGCGCCCAGGCCTTGTAGAACAGGCTGAAGAGCCGGTGGTGAAATACATCCAGAAAATGAATGAATGCCAGGTCTTTGTGATGGTGAGCGCGTTGATAGGCCAGTTCCGTCCAATGCAAGGGCAAGGCGCCCTGCGGGCCCAGCAAGCCAAAGTTGCTCACTTGCACATGGAAGTGGTGAAGTCCATTGGCCGTGGACGGATGAGCGACTGCCTGTAAATCCTGTGTTGCAAAGCCCAAGAACGGACCTTGACCCAATCGGGCTGCATCCTCTCGCAACCGCAGGCTGTCCCCCCACGGGGCGGCCGTGGGGTTTGCCTCCTCGAGGGCCCGCAATGCGGCGTAAAAATTCGCGGTGGGCAACACCGGCCCGGTTTTTGGCGCCCTGTTCACACCAGCGGCCTCAAACCAAGGTCCGGATTCAACAGCATGACCTGTCCGGATGGTTCGCACACCAATCGAACCGCGAGCGCGGTATTCACGCACAGACTGCGACGCACATACACCGCCAGCGCCTGTCCCAACAAGCCGGCACTCAGGCCTTGAAGGCAATCTTCGTCCAGCGTGAGGCACAGTTCCAGCCCTCGGTACAGGGCTGGACGACCGTGTTGAATCAGCCGCTGAGTCATCGGCCGCAAACGGGCTGTTTGTATGGCCTTCGCCCATTGCTCATGCGCCGGGGTATCAGACCGTGAGAACAGGCTCAACAAGCGTTGGAACGGATTGAGCGGGTCGGGCGCTGATTCAAGCGAATGCAGGCCATGGGTGTGCAAGGCGAGCAATTCAATGAGTTGCCAACTGGCACGCCCCTCGGCCAGTGGCGGACAGGGTCGGCTTGGGCCCCGAACAAACCGAATGGACTGTACCGGGAAACTGGCGCTGGCCTGCAGATCAGTGTTGCCCCGCCCCAGGGGCAACAACAGGGGTAAATCACGATTGGTACACAGCGCCTGAACCGACAACTGCTGGATGGCCCGCTCAGACAGCAAACGGCCATGGGCTGACGACAGCCCAATGAACACCTCAGTGCCCACATGGCTGCTTCGACCACCCGTCCGCTTCTGGTTTTCGGGCAATAGACTGGTTTGCCGTCGAAGCGCATAGAACACAGCCGCCTGGTTCATCTCCAGGCTGGCTGCACTGCTTGAATACAATGGGAGCAGCGCCTCCCGGTGCTGGGTACCATGCCCTATCACCGATTGCACCGCATAAACCTCGAAATCGGTGGGTCGACTCCGGTTGGGGATGAGGTGGAGCTCATGCAGGGACGGGTCCACCTGAATGCGATCACAGGCCATGGGAAACAGATTGACCACCGGGATGCAATACAAGGCCACACTGTCCAGATCCACCCAACGGTCCATCTGGGGATGTGTGTCCGGAAAGCCGATCAACATCTCCAGACCTGGCCCTTTGGCCTGTTGGCAGTGGCGCAGCAAGTGCTGAATCCGAAAAAACAGAAATCGCTCAGGCAGGCTGAACAATTCGTGCAACAGTCGAAATCCGCTGAATACCTGGTTGTGCTCAGGCAACACGGCTTGATGATCTTCAAATCCTGGGGTACTCAGTGCACCGGGGGGCAGGATGTGCCAAGGCTCATCGCTTGAGCCCCGAACAGCAACCACGGTCGACCGATGTGCAATGCGCTGATGCAGTTCAAAAGCCCATTCTTGCGGGGCCGACACGTAAAAATCCAGACAGTCCATCGGCAAGTCGGACACCGAACCCGCCCCGGTTCGCTTCAAACACAATTGAAGAGCACTGCTCAAGCGGAGATGCTGAAGGCCATCGCCATGTGGAGGACCATGCCGCACGGTTTCCATCTGCAATGGCCACAGTGTGCACGCTTGCGCGCTGCGGAAAGTCACTGGGGCGACTGCGCCTGGTAACACCGGGGCCTGAAAAACAGCACCCGTGGGTACAGTCAGCCCCTTGCCAAGGGCTGGGTCTTGTCCGTCCAGCGACAGTTTCACCACCCCCATGGATGGCGTGGGCGCGAGTACCCCCGGCATCAAACGCTCCAGCAACTGCCCGGTGAACTCTGGAAAAGAGGCCTGTAGCTTGAGTTGGGTGCGCGCCGTTAAAAAGGCAAATCCTTCCAGCAGACGTTCAACCGTGGGGTCTTGAGCTGAGTGGGAGCCCAGACCAAGCCCTGCGGCGATTTTGGGATGACGTTGGGCAAACTCGTTCGCCACATCGCGAACATGGGTCAATTCCTGGTTGTACAACACGAGCAGACGCGGGTCCATCGGTTCAATGCCCTGCTCAAAAACCGGTGAGCGGGACCAAAGCCACCCGTCCGGTCTCCAGGTCAATTTCGCTGCGCAACACCAGTTCCACCGGAACCGGGTGTGCGTGTAATGCGGCCGTGATCTGCAAATGAATCACATTGTGATGGTTCAAGCTGGCGTGATCTGCTTCGGCCTTGACTTGCAGGCTGCCCGGCACAATGCGGGGCTCAAAATGAACCAGGGCCTGATGCACCGTCTGCTCCAATTGGCGCACATGAACGCTGGACGCCAATTGGCCTGCCATCGGCGGCAGACCATACGCCAACACACTGTGCCGGGCCGGCCCGCTCAAGCCGGATGTGTCACACGGACTGGCATTCATCAAATGCTCCAGGTCGTGAATGACCGAGGCTCGCAGCGCGTCCCGGGACCACGCCGCATGCCCATCATTCTTAGCGGTTAAACCTTGCTCAGCGGCTTGCCCCAGGAGGCGTTCCAGCAAGGTGGGCCGATGCCACTGACGAGCTTCACTCATAGTGATCAATGTAGGTGCAAACACCCGCTTTGCTATTGGCACCCGCTTTGGGTGTGTAGACCACTTCGATTTCCTTGAACGCGATGGAAAAAGACTCACTCACCTGGCGTTCATCGTCCGCAGCAGCCTGGATGTCATAGTCGGAAATTCGCGCTTTTTTCAGCGTGATCCGAAGGTAATCAATGTCTGCAATACCGGCCGGGTCGCGGCAAGTGATCACCACTGAATTCAGGCTCTCGGCCGAACGCATGGCACTCATGATTGCAGTGCTGGCGCTGTCCAGATGTTTCCGAATCGTGACTGAGCGCACCGAGGCCTTGGAATGCTGTTGGGACAGAGAATGAACCTGCTGGGACATGCCCCAACTCCAACCCAGAATCTCGCACTCACCTTCATGGCCCACGCCCGCGCTTTCGCCCCGGATGGCGCCCTGACGGCTGCCATCCAGAGCCAGGAACATGTCGACTTTGGACATGGTAACTCCCGGCCTTGCCGCTTATTTCTCGGAATTGGTGGCGATGTTGAAGGTGGCTTCCACCTTGCCATCCGCACCACCGTCGCGTTTTTGCGGCACATACACATAGCTGAACTCCGCGAAGTTCAGGGTGATGTTTTCGGTGAGACGGTCGTCCCCACCCGAACCGCCTTCGGACACATTGGTCACCAACACGTCTTTCATGGTCAAAATGACGTATTCCAGCGGCTGCTCACCCGCTTTGCGCACAGTCAGCACTGCCTCTTCAAAATGCTTGCCATTGCAGCAGGCCTTGATCAGGTTGGGTGTGGATTTGTCGGTGTATTTGGTAATGGACAGGTCTTGCACGCTCACTTTGCCAGCACCACCTCCACGGGCCGTGTGTGTGGTCCCGGACTGGGACATGCCCCAGCTCCAGGACAGGATGTCGATCTCCTTGGCATGAACCTTATCCACAGACTCGCCATCGACACCTTTGATTTTCAGAAACATATCAACTGCCATAAATCCCTCTCAAATAAGTTGTTGGAATACGTGATGCATCAAGATGCTTTGGCAGATGGCAGTTTGCTGACCAACCGCAAAGACACGGTGAGCCCCTCCAGTTGGTAGTGGGGGCGCAAATAAAATTTCGAGGCGTACATGCCTGGATTGCCTTCAATGTCTTCAACCACCACTTCGGCAGCAGCCAGCGGGCGAGTGGCTTTGACAGAATCGGATGAGTTGGCTGGATCGCCATCCACGTACTGCATAATCCAGTCCTGCAACCAGCGTTGCATGTCCGAGCGTTCTTTGAAGGAACCGATTTTGTCGCGCACGATGCACTTCAGATAATGCGCAAACCGACAGGTGGCAAACAGGTAGGGCAAGCGCGCTGCCAGCTTGGCGTTCGCAGTGGCATCCGGATCATCGTACTCGGCGGGCTTGTGCAAGGACTGCGCACCAATGAATGCCGCCAAATCGCTGTTCTTCTTGTGAACCAGGGGCAAGAAACCACTTTTGCTCAACTCGGCTTCCCGACGATCCGAAATGGCGATTTCAGTGGGGCATTTCATGTCCACGCCCCCATCGTCGGTGGGGAAGGTGTGGGTGGGCAAGTTGGGGACTGCACCTCCAGACTCAATACCCCGGATTTGAGAACACCAGCCGTATTGCTTGAACGAGCGGTTGATGTTGACGGCCATGGCATAGGCCGAGTTGGCCCAGGCATATCGGCTGTGGTCTGCAACCCCGGTGTCCTCTTCGAATGCAAAAGCCTCCACGGGATTGGTTTTGGCGCCATAGGGCTGACGCGCCAGAAAACGGGGCATGGTCATACCCAGGTACTTGGCATCTTCCGATTCCCGCAAACTTCGCCAGGCGGCGTAATCCGGGGTGGAGAAGATTTTGGTCAGATCTCGGGGGTTGGACAGCTCCTGCCAGGAGTCCATTTGCAAGGTGGCAGGTGACACCGCTGACAAAAAAGGTGCGTGCGCTGCTGCTGCAATTTTGGCGATTTCACCCAGCATTTCAACATCCTGCGGGGAATGATCGAAGTAATAATCACCCACCAAGCAACCATAGGGCTCGCCACCAAACTGCCCGTACTCGGCCTCATAGATTTTTTTGAATACAGGGCTTTGATCCCAAGACACACCCTTGTGCCGTTTCAAGCTCTTGGCGAGTTCGGTCTTGGACACATTCATGAAACGAATTTTCAGGAACTCATCAACCTCGGTGTTGTTGACCAGGTAATGGAGCCCGCGCCAAGCGCTTTCCAATTGCTGGAAATCAGGATGGTGCAGGATTGCATTGATTTGTGCGGTGAGCTTTTCATCAATCGCGCAGATCATTCGCTCAATGGAATCCACCACATCGTCGGACACCCGTGCCGCGCTACTGAGTGCTTGATGCGCCAGGGTGACCACGGCGGATTCAACGGCCGAGCGGGCCTCCTCAGTTTTGGGTTTGAATTCACGATTCAACAAGGCAGACAAATCGCTGCCATCCAGTTCCAGCACGTCAAGCGCATGGCTTTTCTGCAAGTTGGACATGTCATTCTCCGACAGGGTTGGGTGGTGTGGCGTCCGCATTGGTAACCGGCTTGGCGGCACCCGACAGTGCCTTCAGCAAACCGGGGTCTGCCAGCAATTTGGCCAGCAATGCCTCAGCACCATTTTTGCCGTCCATGTAGGTCAGCAAATTGGCCAGCTGTTGACGGGCTTCCAGCAACTGGCGCAAGGGCTCCACCTGCCGGGCAATCGCTGCAGGGCTGAAGTCATCCATGGATTCAAATGTGAGGTTGATCGCGAGGCTACCCTCACCAGTGAGCGCATTGGCCACGTGAAATGCAGCACGCGGGCGAATGCTTTTCATGCGGGCATCCAGGTTGTCGGTGTCCACTTCGAGGAAGTCACGCTCGGACAGTGGCGCCAAGGGAACCTCGGACTGACCCGACAAGTCGGACAAGACGCCCATGACAAAGGGCAGTTGCACCTTCTTCTGAGCACCATACACCTCCACGTCGTATTCAATCTGAACGCGGGGTGCGCGGTTGCGAGCAAGAAATTTTTGTCCACTCATGGGCAGGCCTTATTGAAAGTTGGGCAGTTTTGAAACAGAACAGTGGGAGCCGTGCCTGATCCACGGCCGCCCAGGCGTTACCCCGACCCATCGGACTGGTTCAGGGATTCGGGGTCCACCCCCATGATGCGAGCCACGTCGCTCAGCGCGTCGGGTGCCAGGTCTTTGACCAACTCCAGAAAGTTTTTGTCAATCAGCCGACGAGCCCGCTTCAACAACCACTGTGCTGGGCTGGTGGGCTCAGCCTGTTCAAGGTACCGACACACCGCGTCGATCGCTTGCAGCGCCTGGGCTCGGTTGTGCACCTCCATCGTCAGGCTGTGCAAGGCGGCTGCGGTGGCATTCGTTGGCTCAGGAACGGCGCTCACATCAAGCCCATTGGGTGTTTTAACCACAGGTGGAAGTTCCGGTAGAACATGGGCAATGTGGTCAATCGCCTTGCTCAGGGCCTCCAGCGCCGGCAAAGGCTCGCCTGGCAACCAGTGGGCATACGCGGCAGACAGGTCATCCAGTGCGGCACGGCTGGCCTGCACCGTGCTCAGGAGTTCGGCCAAAACAGCGGGATGGTCGTGCAGGAACTGCACCAGTTGATCGCGATTAAACGCTGAACCAGAAGCCTGCACCGTGCCAGCAGAAGGTTCAAAATCACGAATGCGCAAATCACCCAGCGCCACATGCTGGTACACCCGTGCGCCGCGAAAGGTCTGAAAAAAAGGGCTTCCACTGCCCATGGATTCAATAACCTGCAAGCGCGGATAGGGGTCACCATCGTCCAGCGGGGGGTTCAACACAGGCCAGCAGCGACGCACCAGCTCAGCCCAGCCAACCAGCACCGGCACAGCATGGGCTAGCCCATGGAGCGCCAATTGGGACTGCAGCAGCAGGCACACCAGCCGGAGATCCCGGCTCTCGTTCAGAAGCCGAAGCGAATCCCGCTCGACCACGGTCCAGTCTGGGGGTACGGCAGGTTCAAACTGGGATTCAGGACGACCATGAGACGCCTGAACCAAGGCCAGAAAGCGGTTGTCGTATTCGAGGTTGGGGCCACCACTGGAGGCACCACTGGGGCTGGGCAATGCGCACGACCAATCTGGCAGTGCGGCATCCAGCAAAGCCGTGGAAGACAGGTCGGGATGGAGGGTGTGCACTGCGGTGGTCACGGGAACAGGCCGAGAAATCCAGACAAGTGGCTGACTCTAACAACCCCTGTCTGTGTTCACGAAATACGTCACCCAAGGGCAATCACCCGTCACATCACTCCAACCGTTTTTTCATGGAATAGCGAGTGGATTAACCCCGCCGCCAGGTGTGGTATCGGGCCAACCAGGCCAAAACCCGTTGCGGTGCGTGCGCGCGTTTCCATTCACCCGCTGCATATTTGTTGGCTTCGGACAGGGTCGGATAGGTATGGATGGTGCCGAGAATTTTGTTCAAGCCCAAACCATGTTTCATGGCCAGCACAAATTCGGCGAGCAGGTCACCCGCGTGAACGCCCACAATCGTAACCCCCAGGATTTTGTCTTTGCCGGGCACAGTGAGTACCTTGACAAACCCATGGGCATCGCTGTCAGCAATGGCGCGGTCCAGGTCGTCAATACCATACCGGGTCACTTCATACGCAACGCCTTGCGCCTTGGCATCCTGCTCATTCAAACCCACACGGGCCACCTCAGGATCGATGAACGTCGCCCACGGGATGACCGAGTAGTCCACCTTGAACTTTTTAAATTGTCCAAACAAGGCGTTGACAGCGGCATACCAGGCTTGATGCGCTGCCGTGTGGGTGAACTGGTAAGGGCCAGCCACGTCGCCGGCTGCAAAAATGTTGGGATACAGGGTTTCAAGATATTCATTGGTGACGACCGTGCGCTGGGTTTCAATGCCCAATCCTTCCAACCCATAACCGGTGAGCCGGGCACTGCGCCCCACCGCGCAAATCACGTCATCGAAGGGGATTCGAACCTCACCACCGGCATGCTCAGCCACCAACACCTTGTGTTGGTTGGTGCATTCAAAACGCAGGGCTTTGTGGCTGGTCAACACTTGAACACCATCGGCCTGCAAACTCTGGAGGGCCAACGCGGCCACGTCATCGTCTTCCCTGACCAGAATGCGTGACGCCATTTCCACTTGCACCACCTGCGAACCCAAGCGGGCAAACGCCTGCGCCAATTCGCAGCCAATGGGGCCTCCGCCCAGCACCACCAGGCGCTTGGGTGCCTCATCCCGCTGGGCGAGGGCTTCCCACAACGTGTCGCTGGTGAGCACCCCTGCGTCCTGAATACCCGGCAACGGGGGAATAAACGGCTGGGCACCCGCAGCAATCACAATGCTACGGGCGGTGAGGCGGCTCGTCCCTCCGCCCGTGTGGCGAACCTCCACCGTCCATGGGTCGACCAGCGTGGCATGGCCTTGCAACACCTCCACACCCAAACCGGTGTAACGCTCAATGCTGTCATGCGGTTCAATGGCGCGAATCACATCCTGCACCCGCTGCATCACCGTTTTGAAACTGAAACGGGGGGTTGCGGCCTGCAGACCATAGCGATCAGCCAGGCTCATTTGATGCGCCAGTTTCGCGCTTTTGATCAGTGCCTTGGAGGGCACGCAACCGTAGTTCAAACAATCGCCACCCATTTTGTGGGCCTCAATCAAAGTCACCTTGGCCTTGACCGCCGCTGCAATGTAGGCGGAGACCAGGCCTGCAGCGCCGCCGCCAATCACGATGAGATTGCGGTCGAATCGGGCAGGCTTGGCCCACCGTGCGTACACCCGACGGGCCTGGATGCGATCAATGATTTTCTTGGCCACCAACGGGAAAAAGCCCAATACCACAAATGAGGCAATGAGACCCGGCGACAAAATGCCGGCCAGGCTGGTGATCTTGGCCAGTTCAGTCCCTGCATTCACGTACACCACCGTGCCGGCAAACATGCCCAGCTGGCTGACCCAGAAAAAAGTCCAGGCTTTCATCCGGGTTAAACCCATCAAGAGGTTGATGAGAAAGAAGGGAAACACGGGCACCAGGCGCAGTGTGAACAAATAAAACGCACCCTCTTTTTCAACCCCGGCATTGATGGCATTCAGTCGGCCGCCAAACTTGGCCTGCACTGCATCACGCAAAAAATAACGGGCGCCCAAAAAGGCCAGCGTGGCGCCAAGGGTTGAGGCAAACGACACCAGCAAGAGCCCTTGCCACAGTCCGAACAATGCGCCACCAGCCAGGGTCATGACAGCGGCCCCGGGAATGGAAAACGCGGTGACCACCACATAGATGGCGAAGTAAATGCCAGAGACCCAAAAGGGCGACTGGGCTTGGAAGCGCCGAAAATCATCGAGGCTGTTTTTCAGGGAATCCAGCGTGAGCAGGTTTTGCAGATCGAAGGCAAAAACCGCCACCAGTGCTGCGGCAATGGCCAGCAGGAGAATTTTTTTCATGAACAGGTCCGAGTGTGTGGGCTGCTGGAATTTCGTCGATGTCGTTCAAAAAGTTACGACAAGCAAGATTGGGGTCTACGTTACACTGAGTCGGTGCGCTTGTGCAGGAGTTTGATGTGCCCACCCATGCCCCCATTGATGCCCTGTTTATTAGCCACGGTGCGCCCACCTTTGCATTGGAACCTGGCGCCCCGGGTGACGCGCTAAAACAGGTGGGACAACGCTTGCTGGCCCAGAAAACGCGGGCATTGATCGTCCTGAGCCCGCACTGGCGCAGCCAGCATTTGCAGGTGACCACCCACGCGCAGCCCGCGATTGTTCATGATTTTTTTGGTTTCCCCAACGTTTTGTATGGCTTGAACCCGGACATTCAGGGAGACCCTGCACTGGCACTGGCATTGATGGAGCGGTTGGCCTTGCACGGTTTACCGGCGGAGGCAGCGCCCCAGCAGGGCTTTGACCACGGTGTCTGGGTGCCGTACCTGCACCTGTTTCCCCAGGGTGGGCCGCCCGTGGTTCAATTGAGCATGCCGGCGCACTGGACGCCACAGGACGCTTTCGCCGTGGGGGAAGCGCTGTCGGACTTTGCGCGAAACCACCATGCGGTGGTGGTGGGCAGTGGCAGCTTGACCCACAATTTCAACGACCTGAAGCTCGGTGGTGCCGCACACAGCCAAGCCTTGCCTGGCTATGTGACCGAATTCACCGACTGGATTCGAGGTCGTCTGCAAGCACAAGACACCCTGGCCATCGTGAAGGCCGCACAACAGGCACCCCACTTTCACCGGGCACACCCCGACGACGATCACTACCTACCATTGCCGTTTGCGGTGGGAGCGGCAGCAGGCTCTTGGGAGCTTGAAACACTGCCGGAAGAGGTGCGCTACGGGGCACTGTCCATGCAAAGTCATGTGTTCAAGCGTTCACAGTGATGAATTGCCTTATCGCGTGCTGTATTCCACACCATGCTGGTCCAGGCCAGCACGAATGCATTGCCCGTAGGCCAGGTCAATGCAATCAAAGTGCGCCAGGGCGCGGTCCACAATAAAACCGGGTACACCTTGCATGCTGGCTGCAATGTTGCTGCCCAGGCGTTGGCGCTGTTCAATGTCCATCCGCTTAAAGAGTTCCCGGGGTTGTGCATAGTCATCACTGGCATCGCGTTGGTCAAAACGACCAGCCTCACCAAACAGGCGTAGCGGCGGTTCCTGAAATTCTGGCGCCTGAACCGGCCCACCAAAACTGTTGGGCTCATAATAGGCCGCCGGGTTGGGGTTGTTCTCAAAAAACCGCATGGCGCCGTCTTTGTGGTAGTGATTGACCGGGCACTTCGGGCGGTTAACCGGCAGGGCTTCATAGTGGGTGCCAATCCGGTAACGGTGTGCATCGGCGTATGCAAACAGGCGCGCCTGCAACACGCGGTCCGGGCTGAAACCAATGCCTGGAACCACGTTGCTGGGGCTGAATGCGGCCTGCTCAATTTCCGCAAAATAATTGTCAGGGTTGCGGTTCAGTTCGATCTCGCCCACGGGAATCAATGGATAGTCGGCATGCGGCCAAACCTTGGTCAAGTCAAAGGGGTTGAATGCGGTGCGCAGGGCATTCAGTTCGGACATGACCTGCACCATGACCGTCCACTTGGGGTACTGGCCAGCTTCGATCGCGCCAAACAGATCACGCTGATAACTCTCGCGGTCTTTGCCGATCACCTGCTCGGCTTGCTGATTGGTGAGGGTTTTGTGGCCTTGTTGGGTCTTGAAATGGAACTTGACCCAAAACCGCTCGCCGTGACGGTTCCAAAAACTGAACGTGTGGCTGCCATATCCGTTCATGAACCGGGGGCTGGCGGGAATGCCCCGGTCACTCATGAGAATGGTGATCTGGTGCAGCGTCTCGGGCGACAGGCTCCAGAAATCCCACATGGCGGTGTTGCTGCGCAGGTTGGTTTTTGGGTTGCGTTTCTGGGTACGAATGAAATCGGGGAACTTCAGTGGGTCGCGAATAAAGAACACCGGGGTATTGTTGCCCACCAAGTCCCAGTTGCCCTGGCTGGTGTAGAACTTCAGTGCAAAGCCCCGAACATCGCGTTCTGCGTCAGCCGCGCCCTGCTCGCCAGCCACGGTTGAAAACCGGGCCAGCAGCGGCGTTTTCTGGCCCACTTTGCCAAACACATCCGCACACGTGTACGCCGTAATGTCGTGGGTCACCGTGAACACGCCATGCGCGCCCCAACCCTTGGCATGCACCACCCGCTCGGGAATGCGTTCCCGGTTTTGATGGGCCAGCTTCTCGATCAGGTGCCAGTCTTGCATCAATAGCGGGCCGTTGGGGCCAGCCGACAGGCTGTTTTGATTGTCGGCAACCGGCGCGCCGGCGGTGGTGGTCATGACAGGACAGGTTCGAGTATTCATGGCGTGGTCTGGCGTGGTGTTGCGGGTGAAGGCATCTTCGGCAAGTTCAGGCAGCAGGTCCAACGGGATATTCCACTGGCTATAATCGGATTTTCCGATGCACAGGCAGACCCCCATGAACAACCGGTTTACCCAAGCAGCCAGCCTGTCCTTAAAGCAGCTCAGCTACTTGCTGGCTGTGGCCGAAACATTGAATTTCACCCGGGCTGCCGAATTGTGTTTTGTCACCCAATCCACCCTGAGCGGTGGTTTGGCCGAACTGGAGCGTCAGCTGGACGTGACATTGGTGGAACGGGACCGGCAACGGGTGGCCCTGACACCGATCGGCCTGGAGGTGGCGCGACGGGCCCGTGAACTGCTCGCTGCAGGCCAGGACCTGCTGAACATCGCCAGCCAGGCCAGCGACCCTGCCCGGGGGGAACTCACCTTGGGCGTGATCCCGACGATTGCCCCGTTTTTGCTAAGCCGCATTCTGGAAACACTGCGAACAAGGTTTCCGCTGCTGCAAGTGAATATTCGGGAAAGTCAAACCCACGTGCTGCTGGCCGAACTGGACCGTGGAGAGCTGGACGCAGCGGTGCTGGCCCTGCCGATTGACACCGGCAAACTGCATGCAGAGGTGTTGTACGATGAACCGCTGCAACTGGTGGCCCATGCCGACGACCAAATGGCCCTGCACGCCACGTTTTCGCTCGAAAACCTGGACAGTGGCAAACTGCTGCTGCTGGAGAAAGGCCATTGCCTTCGCGACCACACACTGGCCGCCTGCACCACCCGGACCAACAGCGACGACAACCATGCCATTGAAGCCACCAACTTGAGCACCATGGTGCAATTGGTGAACGCGGGCTTGGGCTGCGCGCTACTGCCCGAAATGGCCGTGCAGGCAGGCATTTTGACGGGCACAAGCACGACCGTGGTACCGCTTCAGGCGCCCCTACCCACCCGCACCATCGCACTGCTAACTCGGGCAAGCCACCCCAAGTTCGACTTCATGATTCAGCAACTGGCCGTGGAACTGAAACGCTGCCGCTGCGCAGCCTGACCCAGGTGCGCTTGCTGTACATTCGGTCAACTGGTATGATCAGTTGACCAGTGACTGAGGACACCTGCACGTGCACCCCATCGATAAAACCGCCATCTCGGACCAGGTGTTTCAACAGCTTCAATCACAGATCCTGAGCCGCCGCTTGCCTGCTGGCCATGAATTGCCCTCCGAGCGGCAACTGTCGGTGCAACTGGGCGTGAACCGCGGGGCCATTCGGGAGGCCATCAAGCGGCTGCAACAAGCCCGGCTGGTGAAGGTTCGCCATGGCGGTGCCACTGTGGTTGAAGAATTTGCTGAACAAGGCGGCCTGGAACTGCTGCCCAGCCTGGTGGTGAATGACCGGGGGCAGCTGAACATGGAACTGGCCAAAGGCATGGTGCTATTGCGCAAAACACTGGCCCCCCTGGTGGCAGGGCAAGCCGCAGCGCACCAGGGCCCAGTGCTCGCCGATGCATTGCACCCGATTCTGCAGGCCATGCAGGCGACCACCGACTTGCCCACGCTGCAACAACTGGCATTCGACTACTGGAGTGCTGTGGTGGCCCACAGTGGCAATGTGGTGTTTCGCCTGGCATTTAATTCAATGAACGAGACCTACCGCGCGGTGTGGGGCTTGATGACCCACCTGATGCAAGATGAATTTCGCGACGTGGGCACCCTTGCCCTGCTGGCCGAGGCTTTCCGTGCGGGGGAAGTACGGCGTTGTGAAGTGCTAACCCGACAGCATGTGGAGCTGGGCAGCCGAGCCCTTCAAAACACACTCAATACCCTGTCAGGTTTGTCCTGATGGTTTGAATACCCCCGAGGAGACACGGATGTTTGGACCACTCGAAATTCCAGCCGCCCTGCTGACCGCCAATGCGGTGGAATGGGCCATGCACAAGTATGTGCTGCATGGGCTGGGCAAACAGCAAGGTACCTTTTGGGCCTTTCATTTTCATGAACACCACAAGGCAGTGCGCCAGCACGGCTATTACGACCCCAACTACCAGCGCTTCCCACTGGGCCTGCATGCGCAGGGCAAAGAAACCTGGGCCTTGCTGGCCACCAGTGTGGCCTTGATTCCTGCCTTCCCGGTGGCCCCCTGGTTTGTGGGCACCTTGTGGTATTGCGCGGGCAATTATTACCGCGTGCACAAGAAGTCTCACAACAACCCGGACTGGGGCAAAGCCCATGTGCCCTGGCACTATGACCACCACATGGGCAACAACCCCGGTGCAAACTGGTGTGTCACCAAACCATGGTTTGACTACATCATGGGCACACGGATATTCTCGGCCGGTGGTGTGCGAGAAGAGAATGTGCTGGGGCTGCAAAAGCTGCCCAACTGGGTGGCACGCTGGCTGCCCAAGCCTGAGGCTTTGGCATCGTGAAGCACACGAAGCACTACCGCTGAACCGGCTTTTTGGCCAGCTTGCGCTGCAAGGTTCGACGGTGCATGTTGAGCGCACGCGCGGTGGCCGATACATTGCCGCCGTGCTCATGCAGCACGCGGGCGATGTGTTCCCACTCCAGACGCGACACGGACATGGGCTGAAGATCAGGCTCATCGCCTGAGCCTGCTTGCTCTGGCCCGTCATCGTTCAGTGCCTGAACAATGTCAGCAGCACCCGCCGGCTTGGCCAGGACATTGTTGGCCCCCAGCTTCATGGCCTGCACCGTGGTGGCAATGCTGGCATAGCCGGTCAGCACGAGGATGCGGGCATGGGGATGGGCTTGCCTCAACGGGGCGATCAGGGAAAGGCCGGAGTCCTCACCGAGGTTCAAGTCCACCGTGATGTCGGTGAATGCGCCCCGGCTGCTGTGCAACAAAGCCGCCGCCCGATTGCCGACCCACTGCACATCGAAACCTCGGCGGCTCAATGTTCGCGCCAGGGTTTCACCAAACACTGGGTCGTCATCAATCAAGAGCAACCGGCGTTGGGTCATGCAACCAGCTCCTGGGGCAACACCGGCAATTCAACCGTCGCCCGAAACCCACCTTGCACATTCTCGAATCTTGCCCGCGCACCGTGGCGGTCCAACAGCGAGGTGAGTAAATACAGGCCCATGCCCTGGCGCTCAGAATTCACGGTTTCATGCCCCAGCTTGGGCAACAGCTCAGGCGCCACACCACCGCCAAAGTCTTGCACCCACCACACCAAAGCGCCCGGTGTTAAGTGAAAACCGGTGTTGATGGGGGCCCCAGCACCCGCACGCGCCTGGCTGTGTGCCGCGTTTTCGAGCAAGGTATTCCAAGCCAAGCCCAATACGGCCGGTGGCACTGCAACCCGAAGCCCCGTGCCAACGAAACCCTCGGCCACCCCATGCACATGGGCGGTTGGGTGGGTGTTATTCCAGTCGCGCAGTGCGTCGGCCCACCACGTCAGCCAGGCGGTGGACTCGCGCTCGACCTCACTGGGCTGTGTGTCCACCTGGGCTCGCAGCTGTTGCAAAATACCCTGAACCACCTGCACCTGCGTTTTCAATTGAAGCAGGTCCTGCTGAGGCACGGGTGTGGGCAGGGTTTCTAACCACTCATCGGCCAACAGCGCCATGGTCGACACTGGCGTGCCCAGTTGGTGCGCAATCGAGGCAGCCTGGTTGCCCAAAGCCGCCAAGCGTTCTTCGCTGGCCAACCGCGACTGGGCCAGGGCCAAGGCCTGCTCCCGCTGGCGCAGTGAATTGCTGAGCCGCGCCACAAAGCCGACCAGAATGAGCACACTCACCATGAAGTTCAGCCACATGCCGACCAAATGAAAATACACACCACTGGCGGGATTGGGCAGCACAAGGGGGATGTATTCCCGCATGAGGATGCTGTAAGCCAACACACTGGCCACCGAGAGCAACACCACCTGCCCCAACGGCAACAGGGCGGCGGCCAAACCCAGAAGCGGCAGGTACAGCGACACAAAGGGATTGGTAACCCCACCCGTGAAATACAGGATGAATGAAAAGGCCGCCAGGTCAGCAAGCAATTGGGCTGTCACTTCAAATGGCCCCACCCGGTACTGAATCGAGGATCGCTTCAACTTGGCTCCGGTGAGCATGTTGAGCAGAACCAAACCCCCTACAATGGCTCCAAGCGCTGCCCAGGGCAATTGAACCCCCAGTACCCAATCCAGGGTCAACAAAACCAACAGGTGCGCGCCAATGGCGAAGTTGCGCAGGGACCACACCGTGCGCAACTGCACATGGCGATTAACGGGCCAAGGTTCGAATGGGCGGGCTGGGTTCATGGGGTGTCATTCTGACACTGTTTTCCCAACACAATCACCGGTGGGGTTCTGCTGTGTTTTGCTTCCACGCGACATTCTGTCGCAGACTGATGAGGGTCTGCCTGCTCAGTGGCCTGCTCACTGGCCTGTTGAGCCTGGCGGGTTGCGCCATGGTGGACGTCAGCTCGGTCAGCTCCAAAGAGTTTGTTGCCCTGCGGCGCGGTGATGTACTGACCACCGGCGAACTGAGCAATTCAACACGCTCAGCCCTTCAGGTGTTGGGCCTGGATGAGAACACCTGTGAGGCCCAGGCGGAGACCTGTCGCAACCGCCTGCGCACCGAGCCGGGGCTTAGCGATGAACAACGCATGGCCAGCCTGTCTGAGCTGTGGTTGCAAGAGGCCTTGAGACGGGAGACAGAAAGCCGCCTCACACCGGGCTCTGGCGCGCTGAAGATACACACCATGGCCGCGCACCTGGAAAGCGCACGGTATGCGTACGCCTACCTATTTTTCACCACCCGTGGCCCCACCCAACGCGCCCTGGAGGACCGACAGGCCCAAGTTCGCGATTACTACAACTTCTCGACACAACAAGCCGCAATCGGCCTGTTTGGGCTTTATCAGGACGAACTGCAGGACGCTAGCCAAAGCGAGGGCCTCTATCAGCTTGCGCTGGAAGACTGGACCATCCGGGGCAGCACGGTGGCCATGAGCCTGAATGCGTTCAGTGGTCTGCCCAAAAGCCTGATGACAGCCACCGAACTGGAATTTGGCGGGCTGCGCAACCAATACCGACGCGACGGCCTGGGCGCAGAACTGGTGGCCGCTTTTGGCGACCGGGTGGTGAATGCGACCGACGCCAACACCCCCTGGAACGAGATGACCTTCCCAGTGTTTACGGTCCTGCTGAAGTTTGAGGGCAACAGCCTGGACGAAGTGCTGAAAACCCGAAACGTGGAATGGTTGGGCTACGACCCCTACCGGTCCAAGTCCACCTTCATGGCGGGTACCGAGGTACCGCTGGCCGCCAATTTCACAGCGGGCTACGGTTTGTGGCTGGCGCGCTCGGGTTTTGCGCAGCAAAGCCTGTTGACACTGGTGGGCCGGGGCGATGCGCTGGAAAAACCCCGCATTTACCTGATGCAACCCTACGACCCCAAACGCAAGGTGTTGGTGATGCTGCATGGCCTGGCCAGCAGCCCGGAGGCCTGGGTGAACGTGGCCAACGAAGTGCTGGGTGACGCCGTGCTGCGGGAAAACTACCAGATTTGGCAGGTGTATTACCCCACCAACCTTCCGCTGGCTTTCAACAACCGGGCCATTCGGGATGCCCTCTCCGAGACGCTGAAAGCCTTCGACCCCAAAGGCGTGAACCCGGCCTCGCACGACATGGTGTTGCTGGGCCACAGCATGGGCGGCGTAATTGCACGCCTGATGGTGTCGGACGCGGGCAGCACCCTGTGGGATGGGCTGCTCTCCGAATACGCTGTGACGCCGGACCGCGAACAGCGCTTGCGCTCAAAACTGGAGCCCTTGCTGAAGTTTTCGGCCATGCCCCAGGTGAGCCGGGCCATTTTTGTGGCCACCCCCCACCGAGGCACTGAATTTGCAGAAAACCGGTTCGCGCGGTTTGTTTCCGGCATCATCCGGCTGCCAGCCAGCGTGTTGTCCAGGGTCACGGAAATTGCCCAGTTGTTGGTCGACCCCGACTCGGCCGCACCGGCCGCACTCACCCGGCCCTTGAACAGCATCAACAACCTCAGCAATCAAGACCCCTTTGTCAACCTGGCAGCCACCTTGCCCATTTCCAACCGGGTGAAGTACCACACGATTGTGGGCAACGACACGCCGGACTTGCCATTGGAAGACAGCAACGACGGTGTGGTGCCCTACCGCAGCGCCCACCTGGAAGGGGCTGCGTCAGAACTGGTGATTCCCAGCTGGCACAGCGTGCAGGAGCGGCCACAGGCCATTGTGGAAATTCGCCGAATCCTGCGGGAACACCTGGCCGCACATTCCATGCATGCACGGAATGGCCTGAATTAGAGTGTGGGTGCAAGAGCACCGGGCAAGTCCGCCTTATACTTCGCGCAACTTATTGATTTCATGCAGTACCCATCCATGCGCAACCCACTCGTCGATTGCCTGAAGGCTGTCGCATCGCAAATCATTGTGTTGCACCACCTGGTGTTGTACAGCCCCATGGCCAAAGAGCTTCAGCCCCTGTGGCCAGGGTTGTTTGCCGTATTGGGCGACCAGGCGCGGTACGTGGTGCAGGTGTTTTTGGTGATCGGGGGTTATTTGGCAGCGCAGTCCATGTGGAAACTGTTGGCACAACCCCAGGCCAGTGAGCTGACCACCGCCACCAAGCTGATTTGGCAGCGTTACATTCGGCTGGCCAAACCCTACTGGGTGGCCATTGCGGCAGCGGCTGCGCTGGCGGCCGGGCTGTCCTGGTTTGATGCATTCCCGGATCTGGTTGAGCCCCCAACCCTGGCGCAAATTTTCTCGCACATTTTCATGGTGCACGACATTGTCGGTGTGCATGCGCTGTCGGCTGGCGTGTGGTACGTGGCCATCGATTTTCAACTGTACGCCCTGCTGGTGCTCATGGTGTGGTTCAGCCGCAACCTCAATGGTACGGCCTTGCTGGCCTGGCTGGAGCCCGCCCGGGTGTGGATGCTGCTGGCGCTGGGGCTGACGGTGTGTTCGCTGTTCTGGTGGAACACCAACCCAAAGCTGGACGAATGGGGCATTTATTTTTTCGGTGCGTACGGTTTGGGCATTTTGTCGTTTTGGGCAGTAAAAAAACACCGCCGGGCACCGGTGATGGCACTGGTGGCCTGCATGGTGCTGGCCGCCCTGTGGTTCAATTGGCGTGAACGCCTGATATTGACTGGCATCACCGCCCTGCTACTGATGGGCAGCGACCTTATTCGCCCATGGGTGGAGAAAGTGCATTCCCGGGCCATTCAAACACTCGGCGACATCTCGTATTCCGTGTTTCTCATCCACTACCCGCTGCTGATGCTCACCAGCGGTGTGGTGGTGTGGTTGGGCTATGACAACCTGGGGTTTCATGTCGCGGCTTTTGTGGGCACCTGGTTGTTGAGCATTGCAGCCGGTGCGGTGATGCACCACACCATTGAACGCAGCGCCTGATCGCTGATTATGAAGGAGCCTTCAACCACACCGGTTGAAGGTGCGCCTCGCCCAGGTACACGTCGCCCTCCTGCACGGTACACGCCAGCGCCATGTTGCGCTGGGCCAGTGCAGCCATGGCCGCCCCATCCTCAGGGGTAATTTGCAACACGGCGACTTTCTCGAGCTTGTTCAACCAGCTTTGGTTATTGTTCCACCACACCGGCGTTGAACGGCCATAACTGACCACCCACACCCGGTCTGCACGGCCACAGGCCTTGCGCACGCGGGCCTCATCGGGTTGCCCCAGTTCAATCCACAAGCGGATGGCACCGGTGGGGTCAATTTCCCACACGGCCGCCTCATCCTCTGCCGAAATGCCCTTGCCAAATTGCAGGTCCTCACCGGCATTGAGGGCAAACGCCAGCAAACGGACCATCAGCCGCTCCTCCGTCTCGGAGGGGTGCAAGGCCAGGGTGAGGCTGTACTGGCCGTAGTGGGGGCGGTCCAGGTCGGACACATCCAACTGGGCTTTGTAAACGGTTGCGCGCAGGGCCATGGGGAAACAGGCTGGATTGAGGACAAGCCGCCATTATCCGACTTTTGGGGGAGAAAACCGCCCTTTCCGCCCCTTTGTAGGGGTGGAAAGCCCAAGACTGAGGGGATAAACCCCTGATTTTCAAGCCATGGGGTATCGCTCAGCCTGTCAATAATGAAAGCCTGACCACTGCCTTTCGAGACCGGCATGCGCGACAAACCCATCTACGTGACCCAGCCCGTGCTGCCGCCGCTGGCGGAGTTTGTCCCCCTGCTCGAACAAATTTGGGACAACAAGGTGTTGACCAACAACGGTCCCTTCCACCAACAACTGGAAGCGGCCTTGTGTGAATACCTCGGTGTGGAACACCTATCCCTGTTCGCCAACGGCACACTGGCCCTGATGACCGCCTTCAAAGCCCTGCGGATCACGGGTGAGGTCATCACAACCCCCTATTCCTTTGTGGCCACCTCCCACTCGCTGATCTGGAACAACCTCAAGCCCGTGTTTGTGGACATCGACCCGGTAACGTTCAACCTCGACCCACGGCGCATTGAAGAAGCCATCACGCCCCAAACCACCGCCATTTTGCCGGTGCATTGCTATGGCTTGCCGGCCAACACCGCCGAAATTCAACGGATTGCCGATGTGTACGGCCTGAAAGTGATTTACGACGCAGCCCACGCCTTTGGTGTACGGCAGGCCGATGACAGCGTGCTGAATGCGGGCGACCTGTCGGTGCTCAGCCTGCATGCCACCAAGGTGTTCAACACCTTTGAAGGCGGTGCGATTGTCTGCAAAGACGCCAAAACCAAACAACGGATCGACTACCTCAAAAACTTCGGCTTTGCCGATGAAGTGACTGTGATGGCCCCCGGCATCAACGGCAAGATGAGTGAAATCAATGCCGCCGTGGGTTTGCTGCAGCTCAAAACCGTGGATGAATCACTGACCCGCCGCCTGGAGATTGCCTCCATGTACCGCGAATTGCTGGCGGGCGTGGACGGCTTGCAGATGCTGGACATTCCGGACACGGTTCAATGGAATGGTGCGTATTTCCCCGTGTTTGTGAAGGACACCTTCCCGATGAATCGGGATGCCCTGTACCAACACCTGCGCTCACACGGCATTTATGCTCGCCGCTATTTTTACCCGCTGATCAGCGACATGCCCATGTACCGAGGGCTGCCATCGGCCAGCCCCGACCGTCTACCGGTGGCGCAACAAGCAGCCGCCGAGGTGCTGTGCCTGCCGATTTACCCGGCCCTCACCTTCAAAGACATTGAACAGGTGTGCGACTGCATCGTCTCGCCGTTGAAAGCCGCGCAAATGCATGCGCTGGAACTGGCTGAACACGAAGCCGAGGACCTGGATGCTGAAATTGCGCTGGACCTGTCGCCCAACCGGCCAGAACTGGTGTTCCACCCTTTAAACAAATCAACGTCGGAGCTTGACCGTGGCTAAGGTGCTGGTGGTTGACACCAACTTTTCATCGGGGCCGATTCTGGAGTTCCTCCGGAGCCTGGGCCACACGGTGTATTGCTGCGGCGGGAACCCCCAGGACTATCTGGCCAAAAACGACCCCGGCTATATTCAACTGGACTATTCAGACGCTGAAGCCTTGCTGGCCTTGACCCGCGAGCTGCATGTGGACCACCTGGTGCCTGGTTGCAATGACCGTTCTTACCTGAGTTGTGCCCTGGTCAACGCCCAGCAGGCATTTCAGGGCATTGACACACTGGAAGCCACCCTGGCGCTGTCCAACAAAGCGACATTCCGGCAACTCGCACTGCGCGAGGGTTTGTCCACACCCGCACTGCATACCGAAGACGCCGTGCCAGCCCACGACTCGGTAATCGTCAAACCTGTCGACGCATTCAGTGGCTTGGGCATCACGGTGGTTCGCGCGGGTGACGCAGCGGGCCTTCAGCAGGCGGTACAACAAGCCAAAGCCGTGAGCAAAACCGGCAACTGTGTCATCGAAACCCATGTTCAAGGGCAACTGCACAGCCATTCGGCATTCATCCAACAAGGCCGTGTGGTGCAGGACTTCGTCGTGATAGAACACGGCTCAGCCAACCCCTTTGTGGTCGACACCAGCCACCTCGCCATTGATTTTCCCAACACAACATTGAAACAGTTGCGCGCCGAAGTGGAGCACATGGCTCAACGTTTGAGCCTGACCGATGGCCTGGTGCATGGCCAGTTTTTGCTCACCGAGCAGGGCTTTGCCTGGGTTGAAATGACCCGCCGTTGCCCGGGCGACCTGTATAGCCAACTGATTGAACTGTCCACCGCTTACCCCTATGCAGCCAGCTATGCCAGCCCCTTTGTGGGCTTGAAGGCAGCGTCCATGCCAGGGGGCGATGCCCGATGGATATTGCGACACACCCTCACCCTGCCCAAGGGCGCGGTGATGGCGCACCTGGACTTTAAGCGCCCACTGATGGTCACGCGCTGGGTGCCACTGGCGGTGAGTGGTGATGCCATTGCGCCCAGCCCCAAAAGCCGGATTGCGATTCTGTTTGCGCAGGCCGCGTCCAGCAGCGAATTGTTGGACCTGAGCCAGGCTGCTCAACAGCGCCAGTTGTACGACATTCACCCTGCGAGGCCCACATGCCAGTGATGGAACACACCCTGGGCGAGCAACTGGATGCCCAGCTGCACCAGCCCAACAACCCGAAAACCACACGCTGGATTGCGGAATTTCTCGACCCTCGCCAACCCGCCCTGCGTTATGCGATTGGCCGCAACCCGGAAGGCCTGGCCCTGGCCCGTGAGGTGCGGCTGGATGGCTGGATTGACGACCGTTTTGAAGGCACCGAGTGGGCAGGTTTGCCCGTGCTGACCATGAAACAGGTCCCTACCCATGCCTGGGTGGTGAACTGCTCAACCTCGATTGTTCCGGTGAGTGTTCACAAAGCCCTCAGCGCGCGCGGGTTCGAACGGATTTTGAGCCTGGCAGACTTTCTGCGTTACCCGGCCACCGCCAACACCCTGATGCCAGCCTTTGTGCGTGAACAACGGCTGGAATGGATGAAGCACCGGGCTGATTGGGAAACCCTGTTTGCCCAACTGGCCGACGATGAATCACGGCACACCTTGATCAATACACTGGCCTTTCGCCTGAGTGCAGACGCATCCAGCATGCAGGGTTACACGGTTCGGTTCCGTGATCAATATTTTGAAGACTTCCTGAACCTGAACCGCGAAGTGTTTGTGGATTGCGGCGGATTTGATGGCGACACCACCGAAGAATTTTGCAAGCGAGACCCAGCTTACCGCCGGGTGTATCTGTTTGAACCGTCGCCGGTGAACATGGCGGCGGCACAGCGGCGCCTGGCGCAGCATCGCGACATTGTGTTCAAACCGCTGGGCGTGTCGGATGCGCCCGGTCAACTGGACTTCGATCCCGACGCAGGCTCGGCCTCGGCCGTGGGCCAGGGTGGTCAACACAGCATCCGGGTCAACACGGTGGACGCCGAAATAACCGAAGCCGCCACCTTCATCAAGATGGACCTGGAAGGCTGGGAGCTGCATGCACTGGCGGGTTGTCGCCAACAGATTTTGAAGCACAAGCCCAAACTGGCTATTTCGGTCTACCACCAGGCCTCGCATTTTCGGGAGGTGTGGGCTCACGTGATGAGCCTGAACCCACGTTACAAAGTCCGCCTTCGCCATTACACCGAGGGTTGGTCAGAAACCGTGATGTTTTTCACGGAGGAATGAGCCATGAACAATCACACACAGCCCCGTTTTGGCAAACCCATCCGCGTGGGCATGATTGGCGGTGGCGTGAACTCGGCCGTGGGCCGGGTGCATGAAATTGCCCTGAAAATGGATGGCGAATTCGACCTGCAGGCCGGTTGCTTCAGCCGGGATGCCGAGTTCAATGCCGAGAGCGGGCGTCAGTATGGTGTTACCGCCAACCGGGTGTACCCCAGTGCTGAGCACCTCATTCAAGCCGAAGCCGACGAACTGGATGCTGTGGTGATTGCCACGCCAATTGACTCGCACGCCGATTACATTCACCTCGCGCTGGACCATGGTCTGGCCGTGATTTCAGACAAACCGCTGCTGGCCAATGTGGCACAGTGCCGTGATTTGCTGACTCGCGTGGACAGCGACACCACCGAGGTGTTCTCGGTGTTCAATTACACCGGCTACCCCGTGGTGCGTGAAATGAAAGCCCGCATTGAGCAAGGCCAGATTGGCCAGGTGTTTCGGGTGATGGCAGAAATGCCACAGGACAGCTACATGCGCCTGAAGAACCAGAACAAGACCACCGCCATTCAGGATTGGCGATTGCGCGATGGCGACATTGCCTGTGTATCGCTGGACCTGTTTGTTCACGTGCATAGCCTGGTGAATTTTCTGTGCAAGGCCAAACCGGTGTCGGTGAATGCCTGGTCACGCTCCATCAGTGGCGTGTCGCCCGGCTTGATTGACGATGTGGACGCCGTGGTGCGTTACGACAACAACCTGCTGTTGAATGCCTGGTATGGCAAGGCCGCGCTGGGCCAGCGCAATGGCCTGCGCATCCGTGTGTTTGGCACGCAAGGCAGCCTGGAATGGTTTCAAGAAGAACCCGAGTTGCTTCGGGCTGCCGATGCCTTGGGCAACCGCATGATTCTGGACCGCATTTCATCGAGCTCCAGCATTACCCCACAAGGCCGATACCAACGCTTCAAAGCAGGCCACCCGGCTGGCTTTATTGAAGCCTTTGCCAATTACTACACCGACATTGCCCGTGCATTGCGCGAAGGTCAACTCAACCCTTACACCCTGTCGGTGGGCGTGGCCACCGAAGGGCTTGAACTGGCGCAGGCCATTGCACGCGCATCCGCCACAGGCCACACCATTGAACTGGGCAATACCGTCCACACCAGCAGTAACCCCACGCCCACCAACCGGAGCATACCTGCATGAACGCACGCCTTCCCGACCACACCGTGATTCAAGCCATTCGGCCCAAAGTGCTGTTCAAAGCGATTGAAAACCGCTTCCCCGGGCAGAACGTGGGCTTTACCGTGAACATTCCCAGCCCGGACATTGGGGGCATGACCCTGCTGGAAAGCAGTGTGCTGGTGAGCCTGGCCAAACTTACGGGTGCAAGCTCCCTGTTTGAATTCGGTACCTTCATGGGTGCCACCACGCTGTTGTTAGCGCAAAACACACCCGTGGATGCGCAGGTGGTCACCATCGACCTGCCGCCTGACGAAGTCAGCAGCACCCACACCGGCGACGTGCTGAAAGACGGCGATGCCAATGATGATTACCTGCGCAGCGCCTTTGCAGACCAAGGTGCCCGCTGCCTGGCCCGCGCCGATGCGGCCGTGCACAGCAAGGTGCAACAAATTTTGCAAGACAGCACCACGCTGGACGTGCGTGAACAAGGCTTTGAGCACCAGTTTGATTTCATCTTCATCGACGGTGGACACCACTTCGACATCGTGAAGAAGGACACGGAAAATGCTTATCGCATGGCCCGCAAGAATGCAGTGGTGTTGTGGCACGACTATGCCTCCAACATCCACTCGGATGTGACCGAGTTTTTGAACGGGCACGCACAGGGCCGCCGCATTTACCATGTGGAACACACCATGATTGCCTTTGAACTCCTGGGTGACTTTTCCACCCTGCTGTCGGGCTCATGAAGTGAGCCTGTAGAGTCATACACCATGTACCGAAGCCCCATCAACCGCGAATTTCTGCAAACACTGTCGCAGCGCGACAACTGGCAGAGCGCCCTCAAACTGGCTGCACATGCCGGTTTGTTGCTGTTGACGGGCTGGCTGTTTACAACACTCACCCAATCGCTCAATGCCCGTTTGCTGGCCGCGTTGCCCGTGCTGTTGTTCCACGGCATGGTGTACACGTTTTTGGGGTATGCCGGCCTGGGCCATGAGCTCAAACATGGCACGGTGTTTTCCTCCCCATGGCTGAATAAGGCGCTATACCGGCTGGTGTCCTTCCTGACCTGGAACAACCCGGTGTACTTTGACCACAGCCACAGCCACCACCACAAACACACCTTGCACACCGGTGTGGACTTTGAAGTGAACCCGGCCCCCTACCCGCTGCTGGAACGCTGGTGGGCATTTGCCCTGTTTGATTGGGCCGCCTTCCAACGCGCCACCACCATTGTGTGGGACAACGCCTGCAACCGCGTCAAAGGTCCGTTTGGTGAAGCCACATTCCCACCTGCCAGCGCTGCACGGCAGGCCCTGGTGCGCACAGCACGGTACACGGTGGCCGGGCACGCGCTGTTGCTGGCGCTGTTTGCCGCCACCGGTTTTTGGCAAGGGCTGTTTCTGCTGACCCTGGCCCCTTTCTGTTGCACCCTGCCCAACCGCATGCTGGCCAAACTGCAGCACAGCGGGCTGGCCTCCAACCACAGCGATTACCGCGCCAACAGCCGTACGCTGCTGCTGCCCCGCTTTTGGTCCTGGTTGTACTGGAACATGAATTACCACATTGAACACCACATGTACCCGGCTGTGCCCTATTGCAAACTGCCCGCATTGCGCGCCGCCATTGAACACGACTTGCCCCCTGGCCCGCACACTGTGCAGGCCCACCTCCACACCTTGCGCACCCCACAGGCCACGGCATGAACACCACCCTCGAAGAACAATTTCAAGTGCATTACACCGAACTGGCCGAACAGGTCAGCGAACTGGAAAATGCTTTGCTGCTGCACACCACACCGGCCGAGAAGGCTGTGCGGCTGCTCGGCAAACTGGTTGAACAGTGCGAGCGCAAACCGTACGCCAACCTGCTGCAACTGAACCTGGTGGGTGTGACCGAGTTGTGCACCCGCATTGCAGCGCTGTACATCCGCGTGTTCACCGACTTTTCGCACAAGTTCACCATCAATGAGGTGTTTCACCTCACCTGCCAAAAACGCTTCATCGGCTATGTGTTTGAGGTGTCTGGCTACGGCAGCCAAACCCATGTGTTGAAGCTGCTGAAGGCCAAAGCCGGCGAGAAGAAAACCCAGAAGCTGACCGACAACCCAGCCATGCTGCGCCTGCTGCTGCTCGCCACATTGGGCGACATTGACACGGCCGACCTGGTGGAACTGTCGCTGGAGGAAACCGAGCCTGCAGCGCTCATTACCCTGGGGCTGTTGCTGGACCGCTTGCCCGTCACGATGAACGGTGAAGCCGCCCGCAAATTTTTGCTGGAAGAGTACAACCCCTTCCATGCGCTTCGGCCGATTGAGCACTATGCGCAAATCATTGCCAATGTGTGGATGCTGTGCAGCTACAGCACGGCTGGCCGCAAGCACACCATCAAGCAACACTTAAATGACTGGTTCAAGCGCCTGCACAAAGCCAAAGGCATTGCCCCCAAACCCACCGGCAGCGTGCCGCAACCGGGCAACACACAACACAAGCCCGTGATGGCCGTGGTGGCCGAAAGCTTCAACTCGCTGCATGCCATGTACCGCTGGTATGCCCCCATCATCAAACAGTTGAAGCACGACTACTACATGGTGCTGGTCGGTCTGAAGGCCGATGTGGACGACGACGCCATTGCACTCTTTGACCGTTATATTGAAGTACCCGTGGACGAAATGAACCTGCAACCGGTGCTGAACCAGTGCACCCCCGACATTGCCTACTTCACCAGCGTGGGCATGCGGGCCTGGGGCATCTCCATGGCCAACCTGCGCTGGGCACCGTTGCAGGTCATGAGTTTTGGTCACCCGGCCAGCAGCTTTTCAAACACCATGGACCTGGCCTTCATCAACACCCGCACGGTGGTCGACACTGGCGTGGTGCATGAAAACATGCTGGTGCTGGACAGCGAAATCGGCAGCCTCATTGAAAAGCACAAACACCTGAAGCTGCCGGAGCAAGCGGTACTCAGCGATGAGTTTGTGTCCATTGCGGTGCCCTGCAATGTGATGAAAATCAACCTGCACTTCATTGCAGCGCTGAAGGAAATTGAACGGCAAGCAGAGAAGCCCGTTCGCTTCATGTTCTTCCCCAATGAATTCGGGCTGGGCCACCTTTCCACCGAAAAACGGCTAAAGGCGCATTTCCCCAATGCCATTGTGGCCCGCCGCACCAGTTACGACCAATACCTGGCGCTGCTGGCCCAAAACCACCTCGCCTTAAGCCCGTTCCCGTTTGGCAATGCCACCTCCACCATCGACTGCATGGTGTTGGGCATGCCCGTGGTGGCCTGGTTGGGCGAAGAACCGCATTCGCGCAGCGACTACGATGTGCTGGCCGCATTCGGTTTGGAAGACTATTGCGTGGCCACCAGTGTGGACAATTACGTGCAAGGTGCTGTGCGTTACATCAACACACCCGGTTTGCTGGATGAACTGCGTGCGCTCGTGAAATCCAAAAACTTCATGGAACGCCATGTGGTGGATGAGAACCCGCTGGCCGAGGAATTTTGCAAGGCGTTGCAGTGGGCGCACCAGCATGCAGACGAAGTGGTCGAACCGCGTGGCGCGGCCTTCTGGCCTGAGGGCCGCTGGAAATAAAACAGCACCAATAAAAACGGCGCAACCGTGAAGGGAGTTGCGCCGTTGAAGTTACAACAACAACCTGTTGTTCTTGTTACCGGCCCATGCGTCGCAATGCGGCGGATGAGAAATCACTGACTTCGTACTTCTTGCCAAATTCGGGCTGCTTTTCTTCGTTGGTCAGCGCATTCACCAGGTAGCGGCGGGCCTGCAGGTCATACAACACCTCACCCGACGAAGCGAAGGTGGGCACATACGGAATCTGCGTGCCAAACACTTCACGAACACGCCACAACTGGCCACGTGCATCGTACTGGTCGGCATGCAGCACCGCCCAGGAGTCCTCATCCACATAGAACACGCGCTTGGCGTAAATGTGGCGTTTGCCCGGCTTCAGGTTGGCCTCCACCACCCACACCCGGTGCAACTCATAGCGCAGCAGGTCGGGGTTGATGTTGGTCTTGCCGATGATCTGGGTGTACTTCAGCGAACGGTCGGCCAGCTTGGCATTGTTGTACGGCACGATCATTTCTTTCTTGCCAACCAACTTCCAGTCATAGCGGTCGGGGGCGCCGTTGTAACCGTTCAAATCGTCGTTGGTACGCAGGCCGTCCGCGCCAATACCCGGGCTGTCGTAAGCCAATTCAGGCGCGCGAATCACGCGGCGCTGTCCCGGGTTGTACTGCCAGGCCAGGCGGGGCTCTTCAACCTGGTTGATGGGCTCATGCACCAGCGCCACTTCACCGGCCGAGTTGGCAGGCGCAGTAATCTGGTTCATGAAGTACAGAATGCGGTTGGGTTCCGGGTTGTCCATGTAAGACGCCCAGGAAATGGTTTCAATCCGCTTACCCGCGGTGAATGAGCCGTCGGACTGCACCGGAAAGTCTGCGGAGTAACGAGTGACCGAGCCACCCAGGTCGCGGAAAATGTGGTTCCAGATCACCTCGATACCGCTCTTGGGGATCGGGAATGGAATGTTGGACTTCTTGATGCCCGTCACACCGTTGCCACCTTCCACCAGCTTCACACTGGATGCCTCGGCCTTGGCATTGTCATACACGCTTTGGCGGTAGGCCGCAGTGCGCCGTGTGGTGTACACATTGAGCTTGTAGCTGGGGTAGCGGCGCATCAACTCCATCTGACCGGGTGTCAGGTTGGCCTTGTATTGCTCCATGTTCGCCGCGGTGATGGTGTACAGGGGCTTGTCGTCGGCAAACGGGTACGTGGAAAACTTGTCGATGTTAAACCCGGCCGGTGCCTTGGCGATACCGCCTGTCCACTCGGGAATGGTGCCAGCCGCATTGCCCTTGCGCTCGGCGCCCACCGGCGTGAGCGACTTGCCCAACTCATCCAAACTTTGGGCCTGCGCTGCACCCAGCGACAACAGCAAGGCTGCTGCCAACATACCCTGGCGCCATGGCCGGGCCGACGTTTTCAATTTCATCGACAATGTCTCCTCATGTTCAGTGGTGGGCCTCACCGGGCCCTTGTTGTGTTGATACTGCAACGGAGTTCGCCTGGATGTCAACACTATGTAAATATTTTATGTCGTGCAGGCGAACCAATGTTCAGTCTATCAGCGCCCCAGCACCAGCGTGGGCGGATTTTGCGCCTGCTCAGCCACACAGGCCGCAAACACATCCGAAGGCCGCACACTTTGCGTGAACACCGCTGGATTGCAGTAGGTGCCCAGCGGGGTGTAGTCACCCATCACCTCGCGGATGGGGGTGCCCTTGGGTACCCGCTGAATGGCCTGTGCAAAGCCTGGGTTCTCCAGCATGTGGCGGTAAATCAGCACCTGGTCGGCATACGGCCCCCAAGGCAGCCAGGCAAAGCCATTGGCGGCTGTTGCATTGGCAGGTCGATCGGCCGGGTCAGAAATCACCACGGTGAAATAACCGTCATCATCCACGGGGGTTTGGAAATCGGCCGAACAGGCGGTGAACCGCTGCGTGGCAAACTCATTGGCGCACAGCGACCAATACCGCAGGTTTTCAGCACCCCGATCCACACCAGGCTGGCTGCGGAATGTGGGCGCCTTGGCCCGCACCAGTGCCAGGCTGCCAAACCGTCGGGAAAACGTGGTGGACGTGTACGCATTGTGAATGTTGCTCAAAAAACCACCCGCTCCCAAGCTGACCGAACCGGGCGTTTGAATATCGGTTCCCAGCCGGGCATTGAGCACTTGCGTGCCCACCTCACCCAAGCCATAAAACCGATTGGTGCGGGGTGGGTAAGCAGCGGTCGGGAAATCCAGCGCCAGTTGGTTGGGGTAGTCCAGCGCCAACAGGCGGTCGTTCAGGCCCAGCGGGGGCAACTGTCCGCCTAGGTTGGGCAGGGGTGGCTCAGCACAGGTGGGCAAGGTGCCCAGTTCCCGGCCACCGTCCGCCGTTTCCACGGTCAGCGTGGGCAAGCCCACGCCGCCATCTGCAAACTCGCCTTTGGCCGACACATACACGCGGTAAATCAACATCACCAAACCGCTGTTGGGCACCGCCCGCGTGCCCAGTTGAATATCCCCGGCGTAGAGGGTGTTTTTGGCCCTCGGCACACTGGGCTGTTGCGTGGGTGAGGCCCCGAATTGCAGGTACGCGGTGTATGCACCACCGGCAGCCGCCACCTGGCGGAATGAATTCACGGAACCCCCATCGGGCTCCAGCTCCACGTCGGCAATCGCATCGGTGGGGCGCTGGGCTGCGTCGTAGGCATTGAATGAGAAATACCGGGCGTCGGGAAATTTACCTTGAATTTTCAGGCGGGTGCCAGGCGTGATGGGGGCCAGCGTGACCCAATACTTGGCCGCACTGTCCGGAAACGCCACGTTCACCTTGTCGGGGTCGGACGCCACACCCCAACCACACCCCACACCGGCTGGTGGCTGGTTGCCACCCATGGCCGCAAGCAGGCTTTCCGAGGTCAACACTGGGGTGCCATTGCCAGACGAATTGACCGTGCTGGACGAACCGTCCCCTTGCCCGCCCATGCAGGCAGACAAACCAAGCACAGCAGTGGCAGCAAGGGCAGTGGTGAAGAAACGAAACATGGCGGGGGCTCGGCGGTGTGGCTGTGGTGTTTGGACTGTACGCAAGCCTCCTCATTTTTACAATCCGTCATTTTTCATCAGCAAATTCACCAGCCCCGCCCTTTCCAAAGGCCGATCGGGCTCAAGTCCGCTTCAAATTCCACAACACCGTCATGCTGGCCACCTCGGTACCGCGGGCATCCTTTACCTCCACCTGAACCGGGAAGTTAATTTTGCCCTCGGCATCCAACAGGCGCTTTAACTCGCCAATATTGCCCTCCACGCGGGAATGCGCGGTGCAGCGGCCTTGCGCGGGTGCTTTCAACTGAAATTCCACCTGGGCTGCCACAGGCCGAACCTTCAGAATGATGGAGGCGAACCCGCCCGCCATGGCGCCACCCGAACAGGTTTCGGCCAGCGTGAACAAGGCACCCGGGTGCACATGCCCGGTGTCGTCCTGCAACTCGGCCTTGGGCTCCATGGCGCTGCGCGCCTGTCCATAGTCCATGTGCTCCAGCCGCACACCACAGGCTTTGGCAAATGGCACCTTGCCATCCATCTGCATTTTCACGACGGGGCGCATCAGTTTGTTCATCAAGCCTTCCATGTGCGGCTCCTCAAGCAGTGGGTGTGGTGGTGAATGTGATGGTGAGTTGCGCAATGGGCTCATTACCCTCGCTGTGCAAAGTGCTGTCCACGCGCACTTCGCCTGGGCTCACGGCATGAGCCTGACTGCTCACCCACACAGCCCCTTTGCCAGGCTTGCGAAATTGAATAGAGGACTCAAACCTGGCAGCCGCCAACGGTGCGCCACCCAAGGCTTCTTCAGCAGCGGCGCGGGCACTGGTGTACGCCACGGTAAACAGGGCACCGGCATGCTGGGTGCCAATGTGGTTTTTCAAATGGGGCTCAAAAGGCAGGTAGGTGGCGGCGGTTGCCGTGCCGTCGCCCGTGCGCCGTTCGGCAGCGCCCAGCTTGGTAAAAGCCATGAATGGGGCAGCGCCCAACAGGCCTTGCAAGCGGGTCAGAATGGATGTGTTCAATTCGAGTCTCCGTCATGTGTTGTTTATTGGCGAGGGGCCACCGCACGCAGATACATTCTTTCAACCTGAGCCGTCATGTTCTCCGGCAGCAGTTCCACACCAGGATGACCCAGTGCATACACCCGAAATAACTCATCTGCAAATGCTTGCCCAACTTCATCGACCCCATCAAAGTCAAGTATCACTGTTCGAAATCGATCAAACCGCGCGATGAGCCGCTTCGCTTGTGACCGAGAGATCAGTGCTTCATCACCATACGCCGCCAAACGCATGGGCACGATGGTCTTGGAGAAATCATAGTCCTCAGGGGCGTCCGTAAATTTTGAATACACATCATTCGTGGTGCGCGTGCTGGCCAGTTGAATACCCATGTGCACGGTCGTGCCCGGCAACAAACCACTTTCGAATTCATGCAACCAGTCATTCGATAGTACTGCGTCGTGCAAATATTCAAGGCCATTAGCGGAGATGCTGAAACTATCAAACATTCGAGATGTAAAAAAAACACCCTCACCGGAATGTCGACTGGGATCGGTGGTTAATTTTCCCTTGGATAGTTCGAAAATAGCCTGTCGCATATCGGGTAGTTTCAGGGCTTCGGTGATTTTTGCAAAAATCCCGATACCATCGTCTGAAATAACCAAACGGAAGGTTTGGTCATCCTGCCAAGCCGACACAAATACAGATTGCCCCACGGAGTGGTCAATTGCATTGTTGAGCATTTCAGTGAAGCCGTGACTCACAATGGCTTGCACGTTGGAGGACAACGAGAGATGCGGCTTGAAATCCCGACTCCAAACCAAATCTTCCTCCAGATTCTGCAACGAATAAAGTTTCGACACGCTGCGCTTATGCCCGGGAATGAATACCGGGTGTGTGGAGGGCCCAGTCCGTGTAATCCACCCCTCTTCCTCCAGCTTTTTGACGTGCTTATTGGCGGCAACCCGAGAGATGGAAAACTTTTCGGCGTAAAACCGGGTTAGATCACGCGGGTGGTCTAGAACATCTTGGCTAACGGTGTGAACAATTTGCGCAAATCGAGATTCAATGGCCATGGTGGTGTTGTAAACCGAGATTGCCAATATTGTAAACTTAAGGCGACAATATTGTAAACCTCGCTCAACCCGTTTTTATCGAATCGGCCGGTGAAACCACACCACCCCAAAGGCAGCCAGTGAGGTGCAGGCGGCCATGCCCATCACCGCACCCCAGCCCACATGGGCCAGCAAGGCACTGCCCAGCGCCGCACCCAGCGACATGCCGGTGAACATGCCCACAAACAGCACGGCATTCAGCCGGCTGCGGGCACCGGGGTCGATGCTGTAAATCAACGTTTGGTGCGAAATCAGCGTGGCCTGCACACCCAAGTCGAACAACACTGCCCCCACCGCCAGCACCACCAGTTGAGAATGCACCGGCCAACCGGCTGCCAAGCCCATGCCCGCAAAAGCCACCACCGCCAGGCCGGCACCCAGGCGCGTCACCACTTGCGGCCCGCGCCGGTCGGCCATGTGGCCAGCCAAGGGAGCCGCCAAAGCGCCCGCAGCACCGGCCAAGCCAAAACTGCCGGCCACTGCGCTGCCCATGCCAAACGGCTCGCCATGCAAATACACCGCCAACGTTGACCAAAATGCGCTGAACCCGGTGGCCAGCAAACCCTGCCCAATGGCGGCGCGCCGCAGGGCCGCATGCTGATTCCACAGCCCTTTCAACGAGGCCAGCAGTTGCAGGTACGGCAGTTGGGTCACCGGTGCCATGGGGGGCAGCACCCGGCGAATGCACAGGGTGATGAGCACAATGGTCACGGCCGCCATCCCGAACACCGCGCGCCAGCCAAACTGCGCCGCCACCAAACCACTCAACACCCGCGACAACAAAATGCCCGTCAACAGGCCCGTCATCACCGTGCCCACCACCTTGCCGCGCTGCTGTTCCGGGGCCAGCGCAGCGGCAGACGGCACAATGTCCTGCGCCATGGTGGCGGTTAAACCAATCAGCAAGGAAGCCGGCAACAGCAGCACCAGCGAGGGCGACACCGTGGCCACCACCAGCGCCACCACCAGCAGCGCCGCCTTGATGGCGATGATGTTGCGGCGGTCGTGCCGGTCGCCCAAAGGGGCCAGCAGCAAAATGCCCACCGCATAGCCCAACTGCGTCAGCGTGGGCACCCAGCCCACCGCCTGATCAGAGGCGCCCAGGTTTTGCGCCAACACCCCCAGCATGGGCTGGCTGTAATACAGGCACGCCACGGAAAACGCCGCGCCAGCGGCCAGCATCCACACCAGCAAGGGCGACAAGCCCGCCGGTTGAGCGGTGGACGCGGGTGTTGACAGGGAAACAGCGGGATTGGACGACATGGGTACCACCTTGAAAACTCCAGCAGCCTGCATCATGGCCTTACTGGCTGCGCATGGGTAGACCCACATCAGGCAGATTTGTTATACATTTAACGCATGACCAAACCCCTTGTACCTGCAGCCCCCCTGCTACCCGGCACCGGCGAGCGCATTGAGCTCATGCTGACCTTCCTGCGCATTGTGGAAGCGGGCAGCCTGTCGGCCGCGGCCAGCCAACTGGGCACCACCCAACCCACCATCAGCCGGCGGCTGAAAGCGCTGGAAGCCGCGTTGGGCCTCAGGCTGATACAACGAACCACCCACACCATGCGCCTGACACAAGATGGCGAGCGCTGCTACGAGCAAGCCAAAACCCTGCTCACCACCTGGGCCCGGTTTGAGTCGGAACTGAAAGGCGCACGGGAGGAGCCCGAGGGCGTGCTGCGGGTGATTGTGCCGCACGCCTTTGGACAGGAAAGGCTGATTGAGCCGCTGGCCGCCTACCTGCGACAACACCCCGGCATGGCCGTGGAATGGCTGCTGCACGACGACCGGGCCATTCAGGACTACATCGCCGCGGGCATTGACTGCGCGATCCAGGTGGGCGAGGTGACCGACCCGGGCCTGGTGTCTATACCGCTCGCCCAAGTGGCCCGCATTGTGGTGGGTTCGCCCGCGCTGCTGGAAGGTCGCCCCATTCCGCAGGATGCGAACGAGTTGGCCGACCTGCCCTGGCTGGCCTTGCGCACCTTTTACCGCAATGAAGTGGTGCTGACCCACACCACCACGCAGAAGCAAAAACGCCTGGCGATACAACCCCGCTTCAGCACCGACAGCCTGTACGCCATGCGCAGCGCTGCCCTGCAGGGGGTGGGCATTGGGCTGGCCTCCGCCTGGGTAATGGGCGACGCCCTGGCCACCGGCGAACTGGTGCACCTGGCCCCCGACTGGCAGGCCGAACCCCTGCCCGTCAGCCTGGTGTACCCCTATGCCCATTTTTACCCGGCACGCCTGCGGCGCTTTGTGGACCTCATCCGCGCAGGGGCCAGCAGCATTTTTGGGGACGATGTGCAGCGTCAACCCAAACCCAAAACAAGCTGATAAAATTTTCAGATCGGAATGTGGCTCAGCCTGGTAGAGCACTGCGTTCGGGACGCAGGGGTCGGAGGTTCGAATCCTCTCATTCCGACCAGTTAAACCCGTGCCGCCGGGATGGCCAACTCCAGTCGTGTCGCAAAAACAAGCTTTCTGCGACATATTTTCTTGACCTGTCGTCGCCAGCGACATATCCTGCCCATCTGTCGCAAAAAACCGGTTTTGACACCATGACAACGGGAAAGGTTATGTCGGCCTACGCTTGGCATCCAGAACAACCTTATAACAGCCTGCCGCCGCTGCCGCCGGCTACCGAGCTGGAAACGCGGGCCGTACTCAAGCGTTGTATTAACGCCCGAGCCGCTGTTGCCGCATTGAAACAAGCAGCCGAGCTGATCCCCAATCAAAGCATGCTGATCAATATCATCCCGCTGCTCGAAGCCAAGGATAGCTCCGAAATAGAGAACATCGTCACCACCACGGACCGTCTGTTTCAATTTGCCCAAAGTGACAACGCCGCTGATTCTGCCACCAAGGAAGCATTGCGCTACCGCACAGCATTACACCGGGGTTATCGCTCCCTGACAACGCGTCCCTTGTGTACCGCAACCGCAGTTGAAATTTGCCAGACCCTCAAGGGGGCTGACATGGACATTCGTCGCACGCCAGGAACGAAACTGGCCAATGACAAGACGGGTGAGGTTATCTATACCCCACCAGAAGGTGAAATCGTACTGCGCGATTTATTGGCCAACTGGGAGCGATTTCTTCACAACGCCGAAGATATTGATCCACTGATCCGTATGGCGGTTGGTCATTATCAGTTTGAAGCGATCCATCCTTTTATGGATGGTAACGGGCGGACAGGGCGGGTGCTCAACATCCTTTACCTGATTGAACAGGACTTGCTCACCCTGCCCATTCTGTACCTTAGCCGTTACATCATCGCCAATAAGGCTGACTACTACCGCCTGCTGCTGGATGTAACGCGCAAGCAGGACTGGGAGGCGTGGGTGTTGTTCATGCTGACGGCGGTTGAAGAAACAGCACGCTGGACAACGGCCAAGATCAGCGCAATCCGCTTACTGGCTGACCACACAACCGCCTATGTGCGCGAGACACTGCCCAAGATATACAGCCGTGAACTGGTGGATGTGATTTTTGAACAACCCTATTGCCGCATTGGCAATTTGGTCGAAAAAGACATTGCTCAGCGGCAGGCTGCATCACGCTACCTAAAAGACTTGGTAGGGGCTGGCGTGCTCACGGAAATGCAGGTGGGCAAGGAGAAAGTCTTTATCCACCCCAAGCTCATGGCACTGCTGATTCGTGATGACAATGAATTCAGCTTCTATGCCCGACCAGCCGGTACTGCGACGGCACCACCCCCACCCAGCGCTTGAACATGCGGCTGAAATTGCTGGCATCGCCACAACCCACCTGGGCAGCCACCGCATCCACCGGCGTGTTGGTATTCATCAGTAACCAACAGGCCTTATTTTTCCGCAACTCGTCGTGAATGGCCTGGAAACGGGTTCCTTCTGCAGCCAATTTGCGGATTAGCGTACGCCGGGTGAGGTGCAGGCGGTTGGCCACCTCATCCAGGGTTAGGCCCAAGCTGTCATCTCCACTTTCCAACACCACCCGCACCCGGTCGGCCAAGGACTCACCCGCGCAGGCCCGGTGCAAGGCCAGTTCGCATTCCTGCAAATGGGCGCGCAGGGCTTGAGCATCGGCCGCAATCGAGGGGGACAACGCCACATCGGCCGGCAGGCTGATGCGCATGGCCGGTGCGCCAAACACATTCACCCGCGCCACCCGCTGGTACTGGTCATACCACTCGGGTTGCTCAAACGGCCAATGCACCGTGAGGTGGGTCTGCAAGTCCAGCCCGGTGATGGTGGAAAACAACTGCAACAGCCCGGCCACCAATTGGCCATGCAGGTATTCATTCACCGGGCCCAAAGGCACCGAAGGCACCAACTGCAGTTCATAGTGCTCGCCCGGCACAATGCTGAGTACAGCCAGGTTTTGCCGCAAACGGGCATAGCGCTGCAGCAGCAAAGCCGCCTCGGCCAGGCTGCTGCTGGCCATCATGGCGGCCCCCAGCACACCATGGGCAGCCGCCTGGGTGCGAAAGCCCACCTCCAACCCCAGCCAAGGGCAGTCCGTCAGCGCCATGCCCCGCACAGCCAAGGCTTGCATGGTTTGCGCACTGATAAACCCGTTTTGGGTGTGGAGGGCCTCCCAGTCCACCGACAAACCGGTGGTGATGGCCTCACGGGCCAGGCCCCGACGCAACAGCTCGGCACACAGCAGCCGCGCATAAACCGGGTGCAAGGCAGGCCGCAGGGCCCAATCCACCGTTTGCATACCGCACGCCCCCGTTTTGTCACTGAATGACGAATTTATGCCACAGAAGGCGGTGTTGCTGTCAAGCCCATCGGCCTAATCTGCTAAAAACAACCTGGAGACCTGCCCCATGAGCACGCCCAACACCGCCCTGCCCCTGCCCAGCCAGTACCGCGACAGCAAAAAGCCCCTGTGGCTGCTGGCTGTTGTTGCGCCGGTGGCTGCCCCACTGGGCCCGGTGCTCTACCTGCAAACCGGCAACACCACCTGGCTGTGGATATTTCTGGCACTGTTTTATGTGGGCCTGCCCATTCTGGACCGCCTGTTTGGTGAAGACCGCCACAACCCGCCCGAGGCCGCCGTGCCCCGGCTGGAAGACGACGCCTATTACCGCTGGGTGACCTACGCGCTGGTGCCCATCCTCACCGGCTGCTTTGTGTTCAACATTGCCTTTTTGGCGACCGAGCCCCTGGCCCCGGTGTACTGGTGGGCCGTGGCCATTACCACGGGCAGCATGCTGGGCTTTGGCCTGAATGTGAGCCACGAACTGGGCCACAAAAAACGCAAACTCGACCAATGGCTGGCGTTGTGGACGCAATCGCTGGGGGCCTACGGGCACTTTTCGATTGAACACAACCGCGGCCACCACCGCGACGTGGCCACGCCCGAAGACCCAGCCAGCTCAAAAATGGGCGAAAGCATTTACCGCTTCATGCTGCGCGAGCTGCCCGGCGCCTTCAAACGGGCCTGGGCACTGGAAGCCGAACGGCTGGAGCGCAAAGGGCACAGCCGCTGGAATGCCCGCAATGAAATATTGCAAGGGCTGGCGATGACCGCCCTGTTGCACGGCAGCTTGGTGTTTGCCTTTGGCTGGCCCGCGGTAACGGCCTTGCTGGTGGTCAGCCTGTGGGGTGCATTCCAGCTCACCTCGGCCAACTACATTGAACACTACGGCCTGCTGCGCAAACAACTGGCCAACGGCCAATATGAACGCTGCCAGCCGCACCACTCCTGGAACAGCAACCACCTGGTGAGCAACCTGGTGGTGCTGCAACTGCAACGCCATTCCGACCACCATGCCAACCCGGCGCGGGGTTTTCAAAGCCTGCGGGATTTTCCGGAACTGCCCAGCCTGCCGTCGGGTTACTTCGCCATGTTCCTGGTGGCCTACATTCCACCGCTGTGGTTCCGCGTGATGAACCCCCGGTTGATTGACGCGGTGGGGCACGATGCCAGCCGCATCAACTTCCTGCCCGGCAAAAAAGCCGCGCTGGTGAAGGAATACGGCTTGGGTTGAAGGGCTTAGCTGGAGGGCTTAGGTGAGGGACTCAGGCTGTTTTGAAATGGCGCTCGGTGTCGCGCACCAAGCCATCAAACACCAGGCGCTTGGGCAAGGCCTGCGTAAGTTGCAGCGCCGTGGCCAACCCCGGGCGGCCCGCCATGGCAAAGCGCCACACAAACTGGCAGCCCTGCTCGGTGGGCGTTACCTGGTAGTCTTCCGCAAACTGCGACAGCAAGGGCACATTGGCCTGCTCCACATAAAACGCGTGGCGGCGGGCTGCGTCGTCCCAAATAAAAAAGCGTTCCTTAAGGCGCACCAGGTTGAACTGCGCACCCACCTCGCGGCGCGTGCCAACACCAAAGGGGCGTGGTGAGGTGTATTGCACCGTGAGCGCTTTGCACCAGGTTAATGGGCGGTCTGCCACCAAGCCCGCCCACACATCATCGGCCGAAGCGGCCAGGTTCATCACGTAGGTGAAGCGAATGGGCGCGGTGTCGAAAAACGACTCATCAGCAACAGGCTGAAGGGGAAACCAAGGCAAAGGGAGTTTCATGGTGCAGTGGGTGGTGAATGGTCACCTTGATACTGCAACGGGTTGGGGTTGGATGTGGTGCCCTTAACCCTCAACGCTTACACACATTGAGCCCATAGGCGAAATAGCCCACCTGGTCGCGGTCCACATTGTTCCAAACCTCGCCCACCGACTTGTCGCCACGGCTTTGTGCTGCGCCAATGCTTCCACCCCATACCTTGGGGTAACGGTGTCGGTATAAATCTCCATACACCACAATGGCCACATGCCCGTTGCTGCGCTTTGGTTGGTGGTCTTTTGCTTTCAACACAGCCAGCACAAACTGGCCGGCGTAGGCCAACCGTGCTGCTTCGGCACCTGACTCCACTTTGGTCCAGTTGCTTTCCACAGCAGCCGCAATGCCATCCGCAGTGGCCGTATCGGGCAGTGGAATACCCAAGCGTTTTGCAACTGCTTTAACAAAGCCCGAGCAGTTGTTGCGGTTTTTTACACCACTGAGAAATTCTTCATCCCAAACTGCATTGCACTGCTCAATGATGCAGCCGTCGAGGCTCGGCATGGATGGTCTCCAAATGAAAGGACATAACGATGGCGCTAATGCAAGAAAAAGTAATCAGCGGCCGGAAGGCAAACAAGCGCTGTTCAGCTTGAGGTGCCGAACCGCCCAGTTTCCAGTGAGACGACGGACCACGATTGCGCCGGGCTGAATCGCCCAGCGGGCACCGGATACATCCAGTGAAGCCACGCGCTGACAGGTTTGTGTGTTGTAGAAATTCAATGCGTCGTTCGAGCCGCTGTATTCGTGCGTGACGAGCACTGAGGCATCCCGATTGACATACACATGCTCGCGAACCCAAACACCCCCTTGCTTGATTTCACAAGCCTGGCGAGTAGACGAATGGACAACCTCCAAGGGGGGCTCGGGAAACACCGAGACCGGCAATTCCCGCTTGTCGTTGTGAAAACGAAATTCAACACCTTGGGCCGAACCCACATATTGCTCTGCAGGCTCGGCACCCACAGGCTGAATTGCCACGGGGGTTAGCGTGCACTGCGCGGCAAAAACCGGTTGCAGGGCCGACAGGCAGACAAGCAAACAGACGGCAAATAGAGGCAAGCGTGGGCGCATGGCGATTTGAAAGGTGATTCAGAACAGTTTAGTGCGCTTTCAATACAGGAAGTTCGAGGACGTTCGCTCTGGTATGCTGACCCAATATTGAGAACAAAAGCCGGCATGGACAGCAACACCATTCAATACTACGACGACCATGGTGCGGACATCGCCAAGCGATATGAAGCAGTCGGCAGCCCGGTCTCTCAATACTTTTCGCAAGCCTTTCTACCAGGTTCAACGGTTTTGGAAATCGGCACGGGCTCGGGCCGAGACTTGGCCGCTTTACACGCCAGTGGGTTGGACGTGCTTGGCGTTGAACCTTCAAAAACCCTGCGGGATGCAGCCACACACTTTCACCCTGAACTTGTTGGCAAACTGCGGGAAGGCGCATTGCCTGAGCTCCATCTGGGCAAAGCCACATTTGATGGCGTGCTGTGCAGCGCAGTGCTCATGCACATCGCACCCCATTTGTTGTTCGATTCAGCGCTACAAATCCGGAATTCATTAAAGGTCAACGGGCGGCTGTTGTTGTCGCTTCCACTGGCGCGTGGCGATACCGACCACACACACCGAGACCCGCATAGCCGCCTGTTTTACCCCTACACACCCGACCAGATCGAAACGCTGTTCACCCGCCTTGGGTTTGTGCTGATTTCCCGGTGGGACACAGACGACACCCTTCAAAGAACGGGCAACTCTTGGTTCACGCAACTTTATGAGTACAGAGCGCAAACGGGTGTTCGCCCACTGGACCAAATTGAAGCGGTGCTGAATCGCGATCGAAAAGAGGCCACCTACAAACTGGCCTTGTTTCGTGCTTTGGCCGACATCGCGCAGGTCAACGAACGAAGCGCCGTGTGGCACCCCAACAGGCATGTGGGTGTGCCGCTTGCATTACTGGCCAACCGGTGGCTGCGTTACTACTGGCCGATTGTTGCCTCACCCAAGTTCATCCCACAATCCAACGCTGAAGGCAGCGGTGGCAAGTGCATGAAGTTTCGGGCCGCATTGTTGGGGTTGATTGACGAGTACAGGGACCAAGGTACCCATGGCGGATTCACGGCCTGGTACTTGGAAAACCAAGCGAATACGATGCGACCGCAGACCATACTAAAACAACGAAAAGCCCTGAAGGACATTGCGGACACAATTGTGGCTGGCCCTGTAACGTACGCCGGTGGCGCGTTGGACAGTGGGCCCATTTTTGGATACGACCCAAGCAGCAAACATGTGCTGGTGCCTGCCGCCATCTGGCGGGAATTGGTGCTGATGGGCCACTGGATTTCAGAAGCGGTGGTTTTGCGCTGGGCAAACCTGTCTGCAAAATTTGGTGCCAAAAACGGTGTACTTGGACTGGCAAACGGCTGTCCGGAAATTTTGTGGTGGATCACGCCATTCCTTTTTCACTGTGGGGCAGCAACGACCTGTGGAACCTGCTTCAAGCAGACCCCAAGGTGAATTTGAACAAGTCAGACAAACTGCCCACCATTGAACTGCTGGAGGAACGGCGAACAGCCATCTTCGAAGACTGGAGCATTTTGCGCGATGCGTTACCGGCGGTGTTTGATTTGCAGGCGAGTGCTTTCTTGGGCTCAACAGTTTCGCTATCAGCCAACGACTGGCAGACAGACCTATTCCGAATCTTCAAACAATCGATAGAGACCACTGCCATGCAGAGAGGGGTTGCCCGATGGGCGGGACCCATTAGCCGCCGTGCAGTCAATTAGCCACGGGCGTTTTGACACAAACCGGGGTACGTTCTGTTTCTTACGCACCGATTTCTCGCAGCACCTCTGGGTGCATAACAGCAACTTTAAGCAGGGTTTTTGCCGCACCGGTTGGGCTTCGACGGCCCTCAGAGGGGCAAATGATCAGGCCCAACAGGCCTCACCCCCCATAAAATCCAAACACCAACACACCCATACCTCCTGCATTAATTATTTGAACGCTTATATCAGTCATGCCGACTTTAGCAGCCAAAGGTTCGAGGTGCTGCGGTGTGTACAAAGCATTTAACGGTAATTGCTTTAACGCTGCCTTGACCCTTGCCACATCCACTGCAGGGAATAACAAAGCTGGCAAAGCATCAAAGGTTTTAGTCACTGTCTCGGCCATGGGGTGGGGGCCGAGGAGAACAGTCAGCGTTGCACCGTAGTGCGCGCAGCTGAAAAGTTGCAAATGAAAACCACCAATGCCTTTCAGGGCACCCATGTAACCAGTGTTTGTCTCCAACTTCTCAAAGCCAATCACATGCCTCGATTTTTTAAATTGCTGTACATCAACCCCACTTTGTTCATAGATGCAGTCGCTTCCGGAACCTGCCCAAGCAGGCGCTAGGGAAATTGAAAGACACCAAAAGAGAAAATACAAAGCTGTTTTCTTAATCATGATTTCTCGAGTTGTGGAATTTCCAGGTGATAGGCAGGGTCTTTGGGTGGGACAATGTATTTCGCTACTCGTTTTTCACCCTGTACTGCCGCGACAAACAGGTCGCGTAAGCCTGGGTCGATGCTAGAGGGCGCAATGTCGATCACATTTAACTTCATTGGATCAGCAACATGATTTGAAATCTTTGATGGATCAAGCGCAATAATCTTCGCCTGCATCATTGAAATGATGAACTGCTTATGATGTTTTTTCGATTTGTACTTTAAGTACTCGTCAATCACTTGGTCACCATAATTGCTGTAGAGCAATTTTTGGTGCTCAGCCCCATAGCGTTCAATATTTTCATACATGATGCGAGCTTGATCCGCAGGGGTACGCGCAGTACTAGTGATCAGAATCGATGGCACACCTGCCGTTCGCATAATGTCTGTAAGCACCGACCTTGAGTACGCTGAGACAAACTGCAGGCTTTTTTCTGCGTTTAGAAACTGAATAGTTGCCAAAGCTCTTCTCACAGGGTTTTTCAAGAAGGGGGAGCCTAACAAAAATAGGTGGGAGGTGAGAAATACCCATTTTTCTTGTGGTCAAGGGTGAATATGACTTTTAAATGCATGTTGATCGCTTCTTCCCCCCTCTAGTCCGCTGTGCTTTAAGCTTAGAACGTGGCTTGTTTTTTACCCCAAAAGCAGGTTTTCAGCAGATCATAGTGGAATGTCCCCTTCGGCCGAGAAGCCGTCATCCTGCAATAAGGCAGCTGCCAACCAATACTCAGGCTAGGGCCTGTGACAAATATTTGTCACAGAGCTGTCACAGCAGATATTCGACAGGTTGGCAATTCCCAACCCTAAAAACAAAAAAGCCCCGACCAGCGGGGCTTTCCAGTTCAAAACAGTTGGCGCGGCCGGCGGGGATCGAACTTCGGAGGCCAAGCTAGAAGTATTCATCTCAAAAGCCCTATATCCGCCTGAAACGACGTCAAACTGTCTTCTCAGGGGCAGCGCCTCACCTCTATAGTGTTGCTTTCGCACACTAACTGTGAGATAACACCAGTTAACGTCTCGGCATCATTTCGCTATTTTCGAGGTTTCTGGGAGCATTAGCCCACTTTTCGCGTATCTGCTGACGATTGGATTGAATTCGTCACAGAGCTTTAAAAGGTCACTGCGAGATCATGATGGGCACCGAATTGAACCAAACAGCAAACAGCGCTTTTAGCGACTACATCGTCTATGTTGATGAGAGCGGTGACCACGGGATGCAAAACCTGGATCCAAACTACCCGGTTTTCGTCCTTGCTTTCTGCATATTTCACAAAAGACACTACGCCAACCAAGTTGTTTCCGCACTGCACCAATTTAAATTTCGGCACTTCGGTCATGACTTGGTCGTGCTACATGAACACGAAATCCGGAAAGAGAAAGGTGCGTTCACCTTTAAAGGTAAGCATCAAAAAACTCAGTTTCTTGACGAGCTAAGCCAACTGATCCGGGTCCACAACTTTATTTTGGTGTCTTGTGTCATCGATAAATCCAAACTAAGCGGCACTTCTGATCAAAATAAGAATCCTTATCACCTAGCTCTTGGCTTTTGTTTGGAGACGTTGCATGAGTTCTTGCAAGAGAAAAACCAGCAAAACCTCATTACCCATGTCGTTTTTGAATGCCGGGGCAAAAAAGAGGATAACGAGCTAGAACTCGAGTTCCGCCGAATGACCAATGGGGCAAATCGCGCCGGAATCAACCTTCCTTTTGAGATTGTTTTCGCGGATAAAAAGGTGGATTCGCCGGGGCTGCAACTTGCTGACCTGGTTGCAAGACCGATTGGCCTAAGTATTCTGCGCCCCGGTCAACCAAACAGTGCTTTTGACGTGTTGAAAGAGAAGTTTTATTGCTCTGGGGGCCGGCAAAATGTCGGTCGCGGATACGAAAACTGGGGATTGAAGGTTTATCCCCTTGAGAAAAGCGAAAAGCCCCGATGAAACCCACCGAGGCTATAACGCCGACCGGGAACCCCCAATCCACTTATCCGAAGTGTAAGCGATGTACAACTCTCAGATCAAGTCCTATTGACGGGATGGCAAAGCCGTCGGCGGCGATATCGCCCGGGAGGGACCGCTCCTAGTGAACCCTATACCGACATGGAATCCCAACCTAATCGTGGACTGTGGCCAGTTTGAGGATGCACTTGCATCAGAAACAGAAAAAACAGGCCTGTCGGATCACTTTGTCACTAATTTGAGACGGAGTTGGGCAATCGGGGAAGATTTGCGCTTACACGAAGGCCTTCGTAATCACAAAGTCGAATCTGAGGTTACGGTTCCTTTCGCTGGGGGAGGGTTTCTCCACTACTGTCTAGGATGGCTGTGCACATCGAACTATCAGCAAACGCTAAAGATCTGGTCGGATACAGATGACTTTTACAGCATGCTTTACCAACTGGTACATCTGATCAGGCAATGCAACGCATACCGCCTTTGCGATGAGCAGCGTTTAACTCTAAATACCAAACGGCCGATCTTTAGGGCTCAGCAAATATCGCGAGGTCAGTATCCGATCGTTGAGCTGCTTTTTCAAAGCTGGCAGCAGAAACCAAATTTCGGTTACACGCAAACCGTCCTGGTGATTTTAAAAGAACTGTATGAGTCCTATAGCTCAAGCAATGGCCGTGTGATCTTTCGGGAATCCCACCTTAAATTTCTCTCCGAGCTTCGTCAAACCTTCGCACCCGTCAACCAAAACCTAAATCGAGATTTTCTAGCCCATCTGCTTAGGAACCTCAATCAGCCATTTTCAAACCACAGGCTGTTCAAAGACAAACTGGAAGTCGAGCTTCGTGTATCAAGTGCGACAGCGATTGTCCCAAGCGACAACCAAACGAACTATGCTAAAAAAATTCAGCAAATTTTTCTAAAATTTTTTTCATCCTCTGCCAAACCAGCCCTTTTCTTTGGACCAGACACCCCTTCAGACGCTCGACCAAAGGAAACCACTAAGTATGAAATAACTGAAAGCGACAGCAAGGCAGTCCGCCAATTAAAGAACTACTCCAACAGAGATCCGGACGCCGTCAAAACGGAACAAGGCACTTCGCAAAATAATGCGACACCCCAACAGCACATCGCCCCTGAATTAACCCAAGATTCAATCGGCCAAGTGTTACTGGATTTAAATCATTCGACCTATTTCCCAACCAACCCCCATTTACCTCGCAAGGTTAAGCCCAAGGATGCTTACGAGATCTTGGAGGCTGGGAACACCAATCCGATCACCCATGATCAATTGGCCGATTTCCTAATTTGGATTGGATTTCAAATCGGCGCGGACCTTAGGGGCGCCTTGAGCGTCAAAGTTCATCATCTTGTGGAACCAGAGTTTGGACTTACGGGAGACTTGTCTGCAATCTGGAGGAGGCGCCCAACACTTCAACATGTCGGGAAAACAACGTTCAAACATCAGTCTCTGCTAAAGCATGAGATCGTAGAACGACGCTTACTACCGTCCAGGCTCTCCGATTATCTGAAAACCCATTGGGACGCCCACAATCATGTGCGTCTTCTCGATCTAGCGATTGAAAAACAATTCGATTCAAAAGTCGTTGATCTTGTCAAAGAACACTTCGGATTTGAGTCGCAAGCTTGGCTCCAAAGCAGCCGCCGATTGATGCTTCTAGAACGGGGCGATTCAGAACCCGCGGCAATGCTGCTACAGAAGAATGCTCGCTCAGAACTACACTCAAAGTGCGCTTATTACTCTGTGGTCAAAGACGGCATAAACCTGGCTGGCTCTCCCTACGCATTTGATCTAGAAAAATTCAAACTAGATGTAGAAGCGATAGCCCAGCATCTTCAAGAAACGATCAACAGTAAGTCGCTGTGTGAATCATGGAATGCTTATGTCACTCAACTGATGTTCAAAATTTATCTGACGACTGGAGGTCGACCAGTACGAGATGCATTCTGCGATCTGAATTTATTTACTGACGATTTCGATCTCATGATCGTGAATGACAAAGATATTTTTATGCGGGAACCAAGGCGGGTGGCACCACTTTGCAAAACACTTGCCGATGAAATTAAAATTCACTATCGCAATGCACTTGAAATCCTGGCCGCTAAAATTAAGGGCACCACACCCGAACTCTCGACTTACATCAAGGCACTGCTGATCCGCCCAAGCCACTCAAGTGATCAACGAATTCCGTTTTTCTTCTTTTTGACCACAAATGGAATCGAAGGGATCCCACCGGATGTCACCCTGCTTAAGAGTTTTGAATCGTTGCAAGCCAATTTTTTGCGCCACTTTGTAAGCAATCACAGCAAGATCACCGATCGCGATATTGTGGAGGGATTACTGGGCCACGAGAACGACAAGATCCCAGTGTATGGCCCATCAAGCCTTCGGGTGATGAAGAAGGACCATCAACAAATTCGACAGTTTGCAGAGGAGATCCTGAAGTTTTTGAATCTTAGCGATTCAATTCATATTGACTTCGTTAGCAAAGACAATGACGTGTTAAAGCAATCAGTCCCTAAACACTTCGGCTTGAAGTTGCGAAGGGCAGAGTACAACGAACTTGAGAAATCGCTCAGAGCAAGAGCGCACTCGGATGCCCAATCGATATCCAACCACCTGTCTTCGCAGGAAATCACACCAGCGCAAGTCGCTAAAGTGGCCCGGGATGCCCAATTAGAACTCAGCAACACAAAATATTTCCATATTTATTTTGAGAAGTTGACGTCCTTTCTTCGAAAGATGGCGCCAGATTTGGATCTGAGATTGTTCTCCCGATCTGGCCGAAGGATTTCAGAAAGAATACCCATTGATTTCTGTCAAAAATATTCCAGATACCGAGCATCTCACCTAGGTGTCATGGGGCTATTACAATCCAATTTGCAAGCAAAAAGAAAGATCAATCTTGAATTTTTATTCGCACTTTCTTTAATCAAATTAAATGGGGTTACCTGCAAAATCGCAATAGACGAAGTTCTCAGAGGGAATTACCTGATCGGAAGCGTCGGCAATAGCGTATTCATCGATATCCGTTTCACGGACACAGCACCCGACACTGCTGACTTGGTGAGACGACACCAACTTCATTGGTTATCCATTCACTACCACGAAAGGCTGGCAAATCAATTATCGTTAAGCCAAAAAAGCAACAATCTCGAAACGCTGGGACGTGATCTACAAGCAACGATCCGTAGCCTTGGCATCAGCGAGTCATTGCTAAATTCTAAACAGGACCTTCTTTATTATTTCGCTGAGATTGAGGGATCCTTTCAACTCTATGAGTCGCCTGGCTGCCTGGCAGCAATTGCCTCGGGCGAAACAAAGCATCGCAGCCCAAATTTTAAAAGCTTTCAACGAATCATTGACCCTGACTCCAGTTACATATCGGCTGCTGAACATCAGTCACAGCCGGTCTCTTCCGTACCATTCTCAACAGAACTGGCCAAAGTCGATGTGCCTGCAGCTGAAGACGAGACTCCTACAGCAGACGATGCTCCTGCATCAGAGGATGCTCAACAGACCAGCAATCAAACCAACAGCGAAACCACCGTCACGGATTCTATTAAGGAAAAAAGCACCTCAAAAAACTCCTTGGAATCCTCAACTCAAACACCACCAATTAAGTCTGTCTTCAACCATGTTCAAGCGATCATGGAACATGCAGGCCGATCGATATCGGATCTAAGCGCTGAGATCAAAATTGAAGCCTCGCTGAGCAAATCAGCGCTATTGGCCTACGCCAACGATATCGAAACTAGAAAACCCTCGAGGCGTGGCGGTCTAGCCAAGAGCACCAAATTAAATTACTACGGAAGGATCGCCAATCTTTTTAAAGAGACTGACCTGCAGCGCGAGATCGACTCCGAAGAACTAGAAGAGGTCATTGACACCATCAATGGCTACCTGATTGATCGGCAACAGATACTCCAATCTGCACAAGACGACCTAAGGCAAATTAGAGACTTTTTCTCAAACCTAGCCACACTGAAACCGTCTATGGCCGTCAAATTCGATAGCTTGGACTCCATCTATAGCCCTTCGACAGATCTTTTTTCCCACCAAGAAATGGATCTTATTTTTGATTATCTCCGAAACAATAAATCCGATGATCTTCAAGCAATTTTCATTCTACTTCGCCGCTTTGGCCTAAGAAAAAATGAATCATTTTTCACAAAACCCAGTTCCCTACACCTCCTAGACACGACGCCCTTGGTCAGGGTGGTTGGCGATAGTATTTTCCGGCCAAAGTTTCCGGCCTCTAATCGCTACGTGTTCTCTCAAAATGAGATTACGCGGGACGAAAAGGAAATTTTGCAGAGGACTAAATTTCGATCGATCAAATCGCGTTCAAGTTACCTCGGCAATTTATTTCAATCCACAACACGCCAAGTGGCGTTAGATCTCAACTGCATCATTAAAAACATTGCATCCAGGGGAAGTATCCATACACTGCGGCACAACTTTGCAGATGCGTTGACGAATGCTTTATTCCAGACCGCGATCAACGACCCCAGCGAGGGCCAGATGAATGGGGGTGCTCTAGCGAGTACAACCCCGCAAGGTATAACTAGGAAAACACTGTTTGTTGCAGGCCGCGTTTTAGGTCATGCCGGCACCATCACACTGCTTGAGACCTATTCGCATGGTGGATTTGGCGCCATTGATTCGCTCTATCGAAATCGAACGGTTGATGGCAAAGATAGCCCCGCTGCGGCTCAACATGCCTGGATCCCCCACACCTTGGCTTCAAGGTACAGGCTAGAAACCCAAAAACCACACCCGACAGAGTCCTTAAAAACTCGGTCCTTTATCGCCAAAGACTACATCCTCCAGTCGCTTGATTATCTTGGGAGGCCCAATGACTTGTCTGACTACAATTCGAGTTCAAAACGGAGTCTGTCGCGCCGGCTGTCGGGCCTTGGAACTGTCTTTAAATCCTTTCCGCCCAGCCTTCAACCCGCGTGCTTTGCCCACGATAAAACAGCACATATTTTTTTGAGCCGATCTTTTTATGAGCGTCTGGCCAAACATCTACCGGACCAAGCTGACGTCGAGAATTTGATTCGCCAAATTCAAGGGTCTGCGTCAAGCAATGCAAGAATTGCGACTCTCCAAAGAATTCCACTGCGGCTTCATTCGAGCTTCGATCCACTTGGAAATTTTACGCAGGACGCAAATTTTGTCATTCGTGAATCCATGAAGGAAAAGGATCTGCTTTATCTCGTTCATATCGTTGCGCTCCTACGATTCCTAGAACTTGATCCCAAAGACCTATTTTTTTGGTCAAACTCAACAGCCAAAGAGTGTGATGTGTGTAACTTGTTAGGCGATCTCAAACTCAATAGGCGATTGATCCCGTCGGGTGGGCCTTTGCGACAAACAGCCAAATTCAATATCGAAATGGAGACCATCTGGGTTGTTGGTGTTATACGCCAGAAAAAAGATGCCCCCTATTCAAACACTGAATTGTTCTGGATCGGATTGATCGTGCACTTGTTGGCTGGAGCCTACTAAATGACCTTTTACGTCGTTCACAAACTCAAGGTTAAAAACCCTCAGTCCCTGACAGAGGCGATGGCGGCGGAAAGTCTCAGGCTATTCAAAACCGCGAAGGCTCGACTTCTTCATAGCATCGCAGCAATTTTGATCAAACAAACTGATGGTGTTTATAGCATCGGCAACCTGGTTGGGGACTCAGATAGCGATAAGCAGCATTGGCTTCTTGGCTTTGACATCTCCTCAGCAAATGGGAATGAATCAGCGATATCTGAGCTCCTGGAATGGATCAATGCTCACATCCTTGATATCGTTTCTAGCCTACAAGGCGTTATATTCGAGCCGAGGCTTAACATCGCTTTGCTCAGGGGAAGAAGCCCGGGCGCTGAAATTGAAGCTTCAGACAAAAAGCAGCTCATTGAGCTCGTGCATAATTTCATTCTTGGCTATCTATCCGAACACGACTGCATCAAACTCAGAGACTTCTCAGGGTTGGCAGAAAACGCAGAGCTCACCATACACCCCGCTGAACAACTCAGTGCGTCCTGGGATACCACCCGAATTCATACTTTTAAGGGACGAGTAACAAGTTATGACGGAATCCAGAAAACTATCAAAGTGATCAGTAAGGATGTGCAAGCAAACCCAAATGGGGAAGAATTTCAACCTGCGCGCCACACATCAGCTGCAGATACCGACACTGAAGGTTATGAAGAGGAGAGGGAGGACAACAATGGCTCTACGGGCAAGTCAAAATTCCCACAGAAGCCGAATGAAGAGAGTTTTTTCATCAACACCGATGATTTTTCGAGTGTTAAACATCAAAGCAAATATATGCCTTGGGAAAAGAAATTCAATATGGAAATTGAGTTTCGGTATCAGGTTTTAGATGGCCGTAAACATGTGTGTCTGAGATTGGACGAAGAATATGATCGACTCCTCCCCGGTTCCTCTGAGTGATGAATTGGAACAGATACGAGGCCGTAAAGACCAAGCGATTTCTGCACAACTTAGGCCGCTAATTGGTACTGCTCAGCGGGTGTTCTCATGCCCAGCGCCTGGTGGGGTCTTTGGGTGTTATAAAAAACCGAATCCAGTCTGCAATCACTCGGCTGGCATGCTGGATGGTCTCAAACCGATGGCGGTGCACGCACTGCTCTTTAAGGGTTCGTATCACGCGCTCCACAATACCGTTTTGCTCGGGGCTGTAGGGCGTGATGAATTCCTGCTGCAAACCGTAGTTGCGCACCAGTGCCGTGTAGCTTCTGGAGCAGAACACCAAGCCATTGTCCGAACGCAGCAGGAAGGGTTTTGAGACCTTTCCAAGCACGCCAAAGCGGCTGATAAGGACTTGCTCCAGCGCAGACTCTGCCGTGGCCGATTTACCGCTTCTGCTCAAGTGCCAACCAAGCAATTCTCGCGTGTGTCAATCAATCACCAATGCCAAGCTAGCCCAGCCGTCTTTGCCACACCAAATACGACACAGGTCTGTGGCCCAACGTTCATCGGGCCGTTGCGCAACGGCAGGTAAAGCCTGTACACGCGGGCGAAAGCCAACGGGTCGCTTGCGCACCTGCCAGCTCATCAACTGAAACACGCGTTGCACGGTATTTTTGTTCATACCCCGGCATTATGTAGCAGGTGAACACCAGTAGGTCTCACCTGCTTTGTTTATGCGGTTCTTGAAGGATTCTAGAATTAGAAAAAACAGGTATCAGTGCCCCGAAATGAATGGCTGAATCAGCATTTTGGGGAGGTTGGAGTCGCCCTCTTGCCTGAATAGCTCAATGCCAATTGGCATCGTTTGAGCGTCTTCTTTCGGTTTTGCCATGTAAGTTCCAAATAGTCGGTCCCACCATGGGAAACTAAACCCGTAGTTTGAATTGGTTTCCTCCGGACGAATGGACTGGTGCACACGGTGCATGTCTGGTGTGACCACAAACCATCTAAGCACCCTCTCGGCCTTAGCCGGTAATCAACACAAATTGTTAACACAGCTAGAGAAATAGGATGGGCACCAGTGAAGCAATTAATTCGGCTTAGGCATGCAGGGAGAAAATACGCGGCGGTTTGAAAGGTCGTTCGGGTTCACCCGAGGAAACTCGCTTCAACACAAACATTTCAAGATGATTCTTGAACGATGAAGGCTGAGCGAGGCATGAGGGTATCAGTGCAATGCTTGGCATGCATTCTTGACAAGATATGCAGCCTTCGCAAGTCATACCTGACAGAGCTAGGTCATCCCGTTGCGCGGTCCATCTGACGGCTCCAATTCCCTGTTCGGGCTTAGATACAACAATGTCTTGGCTGACCGACCTGGTTTTTATCAGCTCAGACTGATTTGCCTGCTCGCATTCGAATCGACAGAGTTCCGCCAATGTTGAGGCCGCAACCTGAAAACTCAGGCATAACAGCAACATCATTGCCAAAAACCGATGGACTCGGGTCATGCGATTACGCCAAAAGGGATAATGTTGCTTGACTTAGCAGCAGGACATTCCCAGGGCACAACAGGCGGCTCCCGCTTCACAGCATGTGCCTGCGAAGGCATATGTGGTGGCCAGCAGACCAGTAAATACAACGCTTGCTTTCAACATCAAAGTTTTCATTACAGTTTTCCTTTTGAAAAGTGGGCAGACCATCTGCCCACTTCAGTGTAGAACATAAGGACTTTGAAAAGTTCAATCAGCCAAACCAATTTTTGACCGGAAGATGGCCATGCCCTTACTTTTTCTCGATACGGGTGACTGTCATGCTGGGGTCCAATGCGAACTTGACTTCGTCTCCGGCCTGTAGGCCCTTGAGCATCTCCATTGAACCGACCTTAAAAACCATCGTCATACCGGGCATTTGATGGCTTTTGATTTCACCATGCTTCAGTGTTACCTTGCCCTGATTGAGGTCAATTTTTTTGACGACACCTTCAGTCATGTCAGCGTCGGACAGGTTGCCAATGCGGTCTGAACCGTCAGAGGCTTTCACCGACGATTCCGTAGAGGGGGAGTGGCCTGCGTGCGGGTCCTGAGCCTGAGCTTGACCAAGGGTGAGCGCTGAAATTATGGTGATGAGTAAGTAATTGAGGTTTTTCATGGTGTTTCTCCAAAAGTTAAAACTGTGATTCGTAGGTTTGGACGGTGGCGTAAACGCGGCTTTGACCATCCCGAGTGAGCAAGAGCACTTGATAGGGGGAAAAATCAGCACCAATCTCCATCCCAGGCGAGCCTGCAGGCATACCGGGGACAACTAGCCCGATAGCGTCCAGGGGCTTCTCTTTTAGAAATTGGCGTATGTACTTCGCGGGTACATGTCCTTCGAAGACATATCCCTCGGCACTAACTGCCGTGTGACAGGAACGGTACCTAGAGTCAATTCCAAGTTTGTTTTTCAGCGCTGGCATATCAGACACGTTGTCGTACCGAACAGACAACTTGGATTGTTCTAAATGCTTTATCCAGTCCTCGCAGCAGCCGCAGGTGGGAGATTTGTACACCTGTAAGCCAACGACCTTAACAGGCGTGGACATGATTCTTTTGGGGTTAGTTGTTGGTGCGGTTGCCTCTGTACCCCAAGCATTCCCGCCCATGGCCCCATAAGCAAGGGCTAGTACCAGGCTGTGGCGAAGAAGCGACCTCATTTTTTAGCCCCTTTCGCATCTGCGACACGGATACTGCCGACCATGCCAGCTTCATAGTGTCCGGCAATGAGGCATGCAAACTGAAAGTCACCCAGTCGATTGAATGTCCAGACGATTTCCTCTGTTTGTCCAGGCGGTACATGCGCCATGTAAGGTGCTTCGTGCTGCATGTCAGGAAAGCGTTTCATCAGCTCTGCATGCTCTTTGTTTGCTTCAATGGTTCCAATGACGAACTCGTGCAGCAATACGCCTTTGTTTGTGACCACAAAGCGGATGGTTTCGCCAGGTCGAACGTTGAGACTGGATGGGTCAAAACGCATGTTGTCCGACATGGTGACCTGAACTGTACGCTGGGCCTTGGTAGGCATTGCGCCAATTCCCCAGGGCATTTGTTCAAAATCCTTCTCCGAAAAGACGGGCGCCTTCTCATGCGGGTTACTGCCATGTGCTAGTGCCCCATTGAATGTGGTTACAGCCATCAGGACAGCCCCTAGGTTGAGTAAGAATTGATGGATTTTCATCGTGGTTTCCTCAGTGATTTGAATGTCCAACGGGTTTTTTGACCTGAACTTCAATATTGGTTGCAGGCATGTTTTGAGCCTTCATGGCTGCAGGTCCCGAGCGAGCACTGGAGGGCGCAGGAGGCAACCCTTCACCTGTGTATTCATACGCCTGAGTCCCCTTGGGGTGCTGGTACCAGCCCGGGTCCGTATAGTCTCCAGGCTTTTGGTTGTCTCGAACTTTCAGGACGCTGAACATCCCGCCCATTTCGACAGAGCCAAAGGGGCCGTCCCCGGTCATCATGGGCAAGGTATTGTCTGGCAATGGCATGTCCATCTCGGTCATATCAGCCATACCCCGTTCCCCCATGGCCATGTAATCTGGAATCAGGCTGTGCACTTTTTTAGAAATCCCGGTGTGGTCCACCCCAATCAATGTTGGCAAGTCATGGCCCATTGCGTTCATCGTGTGATGGCTTTTGTGGCAATGAAAAGCCCAATCACCCACTGCGTCGGCAATGAACTCCATTTGCCGCATCTGACCCACAGCCACATCCACCGTAACTTCTGGCCAGCGACCACCCTTGGGGGTAGGGCCACCGTCAGTGCCTGTCACCTCAAACTCATGTCCATGGATATGGATGGGGTGATTGGTCATGGTCAGGTTACCCACCCGAATCCGTACCCGGTCACCTTTGCGGGCCACCAGTGGTGAAATTCCCGGAAAGACCCGGCTGTTCCATGTCCATAGGTTGAAATTGAGCATGGTCATAATTTTTGGTGTGTATGCCCCAGGGTCAATGTCGTAGGCGTTGAGCAAGAAGCAGTAATCTCGGTCCGCTTCTTCAATCAAAGGGTGTTTATTCTTGGGGTGTGTCACCCAAAAACCCATCATGCCCATGGCCATTTGTGTCATTTCGTCTGCATGCGGGTGATACATAAACGTACCGGGCCGCTTGGCTTCAAACTCATAAACAAAAGTTTTACCGGATGGAATTGCAGGTTGATTTAGCCCAGCCACCCCGTCCATGCCATTGGGCAGGCGTTGTCCGTGCCAATGAACACTGGTCTGCTCAGGCAATTTGTTGGTCACGAAAATCCGTACTTGGTCGCCCTCGACCACTTCAATCGTGGGACCTGGACTTTGCCCGTTATAGCCCCACAGGTGCGCCTTCATGCCTGGAGCCATTTCTCGAACAACTGGCTCAGCAACGAGGTGAAATTCTTTAACTCCTTGATTCATGCGCCAGGGAAGGGTCCAACCATTTAAGGTCACCACTGGGTTGTATGGTCGACCCGTTTTGGGAAACAGAGGAGCCATGGTGTCTGGCGATGTTTGAATAATTGGCTCTGGCAAAGCGGCCATGGCCACTTTGCTCACGGAAGTGGCAGCAACAGCACCTCCGGCGATGCCAGCCAGTTTAATAAAGTCTCGTCTTGAGTTCATGATGGTTCTCCAATCTCTTAATGCCCACCGGCTGAGGCCTGGCCACCGGTGCTGCTCATCATCAGATTGGCATTCAGTGGTTTCCCCATCAGGGTGGATTCAAGCGCCAATTGCGCCCTAATAAAATTTCCAACGGATTCAATGGCAGCTTGACCTGCGCGGACTTGATTGCGACTCTCCGCAAGTAGCTCAAACGTGCTGATTAACATACCGTTGTATTGGGAGACCCCCTCGTCGGCCAAGGCTTCCTGCATCGGAATGACATCATCCCTGTAGTGTTTGGCGATGTCGTAGGCTGTTCTGTAGGCCGAATAGCTTTCCCGAAGAGACGATTCTGCATTGCGGATGGTCCCCTCCAGCAGATTTGCCTTACTGAGCAGGTCTGCACCAAAAGCATCCCTTTTCAGTTCTCCCCAGTCAAAGAGTGGAAGTCGAATGTCCAGTTCATAACCCCTGGGATTGGACAAATTTCCAGAAGCTCGGTCATAGACTGAATTCCTACGGATACCAAGGTCCACATCAATAAAAGAGCCCACAGTTGCAAATCCAGCTCTTTTTAGCGCTGAATTGTAAGCAAGTCTGGCCATTTCAATGTCCAGGCGGTTAGTTGCCATTTGTGCAACTTTGGCACTGTCCATCGGAGCGTCTGGAAGGGCTGGTAAGTGGTCGGGGATTTTCAGCTTCGCCATCTGTTCTGTTGTCAGCCCCAGAATTCGACCCAATTTTTCGCGCGTTGCAATAGATGTTTGCTTGGCTTGGGCATAGGTCACTACCGCATCCGAGTAAAACATCTGCTGCCGAATTCTTTGGGTGGTTGTAAAGTTTCCAACTTCCGCAAGCCTTTTGGCCAATTGGGCACCCGCTTGGGCAGAACTCAACACTTTCTTGGCATAGGTTTCTTTCTGCTTGGCGACGACCGCATCCACCCACGCTTGTTGAACCGCAACCGACTGCCCGATAACATCGGAACTCATTTGCAATTGCGCTTGCTCAATCCGCAGGGAAGCAGATTGTTGTCGCCATGGCAGAGAGAGGATGTCCAGCAATCCAAATGTGATAAGCCGGCCAATCTCTAATTGGTCTCCGGTGGTGATTCGCTCGAAAGTGAGTAAAGGATTGGCAATTCGTCCGGATTGAGCCGCCAATGCTTGGTTGGCCCAGTTCTGCGCAAGCAGTGCCTGAAAATCCGGGCTATTGGCTAGCATCAGTTGAACACTGCCTGCCATGGTGAGCGGCTGCGCCAGTAACTTATCCGTCGTCTCGCCAAGTACCTGTTTTTGCGTGGCATTCAAAGCCAATGAGACTTTTCCGGCTGTTAGGGACTGGGTGCGCAGGTTGGTTTGGTCGATGGATTGGTTGATGTCCACTGTGGCACAACCGGCCAAAGAGGCAACAGCCAGGGCCAGTATCGATTTACGGAGGTAGCTCATTGCTGCCTCCCCTGGGGAGATTCACCTGCGCCCATCCCATGTTCCATGGACATGCCCTTCATCTGAGACATGTCGTGTTTCATTGAGGGGCGCGAGTTTTTGACTCCCTGCGAAGTTTCAGGGGCCACTGAAGGCTCCTCGCGAGAGCCTTCCCCCCCCTGAGAGGCCGCCTCTTTGGCGTAGTATTTCCATCCCCCCAGCTTTCCAACATGGTCGTTGGCGGTCCGCCAATCACGTCTTTGAGTGGGCTGATAGGAATCAAATTGTTCGAAGGCCGATTGGTATGTCAGGTCTGTCTGGGGTTCGGCAAAAGCCCCGTTCACACTGAGTAGACCCAAAAAGCCTATCAGTGCATTGCAAATTTGAGCGCGCATGGACGCACCTCCATTTCTGGTGTTCAAAAATCAAATGGCAAATCAGTTGATTTCAGGCAGAAATGGGGGGACGGTAAGGGGGAATGAGGTCTGAACTTTGATGCGCGAGAATCGGTGTAGTTGTTACTACCGAGGAAATTTTTACGGAGGGGCTATCCAAAAAAGGCAACATAAAAGATGCTTTGCAGGCAGCGTGGCAGTCGCAGCAGTCGCCTGCTTTGTCTTTTTGAGCTTTGTCCGCTTTGGCACCCGCATGTGAGTGTTTTAGATGCGGGTCATTCGCATGCTCGCCAGTCGCATCGTCGTGTTCATGCATCTGGTGCATGGGGGCGGAAGAATCAGAAGACGACTCATGACAACCAGCCATAGCAGCACTAGCTACACCCTGTAACAACAGAGAGCAGGCAACTAAGCACATGCAAAAGATTTGGAAGAAAGTTCGTCTCATTGCTCAACCTAATAATATTTCTAGTATAGCAACTTAACTTATCGATTGGGGACTAATTTCGTAAGTGTAAAACTATCGACTTGACGATTGCAGCTAGAGTCCTTGTGGGCTGAAAATCTCTCTACAGCGCAGACTACGGCTTGAACCAAGTGGAACCCGCCTCGATTCTTGGAGGGGGGGTGCCTCTATATGCTGATACGGGAACGGGAGTCTGCCTGAGTCTTCTCACAATAGTTTGTTCAAGACCGTTGAAGTCACTCTAAGCGTTTGAACAAACTCTTTGATGGGGACAAGGTCCTCTCCAGTGTTGTGGGGAAAACAAGAGCTAGCCCTCAATTCTTTGAATTTTTAAGGTCAAATAGTCAGTTGTAACTATATTAAAGCCAACACTTGGCCAAAGCTGAGAAACCTACTTCGCTGACGCAAACCTCTCGTTGAAGTCCTGAATAATCCTTAATGCAAGCGCGTTGGCATTCAATTTCTGAACAGGCCAAGCCTCTAGCCGCGCCTCAACCAGAAAAGTCTTTTAGTGTGACAGACGGGGAAAATACGCTCGTCACAGTAACACCACACATTTGATTCGCAGTTGCTTCGGATATCAGACAGGGCTACTATACTGTTTATTTAATCAGTATATTAATTGGTCATGAGTCTGTCGAGCTTATCAATCTGGTCCAAGGCATCAAGGCACTGGATAAAGAAGGCAAACTGGAATTTGCCTCGGTTGATTTTTGTGCTCAGGGCCTTGTGGTCAAGCTCTGAGCCGTACATCTCTAGCTTTCTCGCAAGCTCTTTGTATGTGACATCCTGCCTGGCCATGATGCTACGAAGCACCACTCGGGCTTGTCTTTCATGTTTCGTCATTTGGGGTCGGCCTTCATCCTGCCTCGAACGAAGCACTCAGGCCCAATACATTAGGAAGACCTTTAGTCTGTCAAATTTTTTTGTTCTTTATTCCTCATATATGAGGTTTATTCTTCATTTACGAATCAATAGATTCACTTCTGAGTTTGGTCAGTTTTTAGTGCCTAAACCCCTTGAGAGCAACTTCAAGGATAACGCGTCATGGGGCGAAATTGAAAGGGCAGCATTTCCTGCTGTCGCCAGAGGCACGCACTATCAGTCTGAGTGACGTGTTCAGCTGGTCTGAGAACAAGGTGTTTCGCACTTTTTGTGAATTCAGATGGGGCAGCAAAACCAAACAGGCGTGCCCGCGCTGCGCCGTTTTCGACACGCACCAATTCTTCAAAGGGACCAAGGTTGGTATGGATGGTAAGTCGGTTCCAGGCCTCTGGCGCTGTAAGCACTGCCATGGTTTCTTCTCTCTCACTTCTGGCACGGTGTTCAACTCCCACAAACTGCCGCTGCGGACCCTGCTGGCGGCCATCGTGCTCTTCGTCAACAGCGTCAAAGGACTGTCCGCCCTCCAGATGTGTCGCGAGATTGGTGTGTCCTACAAGACCGCCTATGTATTGCTTCAAAAGGTGCGGGACACCTTGTTCAAGGAGCGAATCTTAAACCCTCTCGAAGGAGTCGTTGAGATTGACGGGGGTTATCTCAAAACGGCTGTACGCAAAGCAAACAAGAAGACCGACCGCAAAGACCTGCGGCTTGAACCCAACCAAAACCCACTGAAATGCGTGGTGCTGGCAATGCGTCAGCGTTCCAAGGATTTTGCCCGAGGCGCTGACCGCAGCATCACGGTCATCCTGAAGTCTGAGAACCCTGAGGATGTACAGGCAGCCGTAGAGCGCTATGTGCGACCAGGCTCCCATGTCTTTACAGACGGTCACAATGCCTATTCGGCGCTTTCCAAGCACCCGGATTACATCCATGAGGTGGTTAACCACGAGGAGGAGTACCAGAGTGACGACGGTATCAACCAAAACCAGGCTGAGTCATTCTTCTCACGAATGCGTCGTCTGGTGGACGGTCAAATTCACAAGCTGGCTCAGAAGCACATCGACCTCTATGCCAATGAAATCGTCTTTCGCGAAGACTGGCGGCGAACAAGCAATGGATTCCAATTTCGGCTGGTTGGCCAAAAGCTGATGAGAAATGAGCCGTCTCGAAGCTTTGCCAAGTATTGGCAGGGCAACAAAAAGCGCAACCCTGCTATCGTGACTGCCGCTGCTTTAAGAACTGGTAATGTTCACCCATTTGTATGACCAGCCCCTGGGCAACGTGGCGTGTAAGACGTTGTGCAATATCCAGTTCGACTTGTCGTAGTTGTCGCTCAGTCTTGGCGTTGGCCAATCCATTGTGGGCTAGGCACACGGCAACCATTTCACTTAGGGTGAGTGTCTGGCCCCGCTTAAGCGGCTTGAGCAAAACACGGTCTAAGGCCGCGCTGATTAGTCGGGTATTTGGTGGCGTGTACCTTTTGGCTTTTGCTCCTTCAGGCGACAGCCCGAAAATAATCAAGCTGCTGGCCAACAATTCGACCCGCTTCCTCGCATCCTCTGCCTGTGGGGAGGTTCAGGGTCTTGCGACCAATAGTGCAATTCACTCAGTGCTGTGGCGTACCTATTCAGAAGGGCGTTGCAGTGCGCCGGGCGGACCTCTCGCACGCCTAGGGTCTTTGCCACAGCGACCCCCGTATAGTTCGGCTACTTTCAAGTAGAACAGCGTCGCCTTTCTCCTTTAGCAAGATTAGATAGTTCTTCGTCTGATGGCGAAGCTTGTTCCACACGAAAGGGTCGTCAGTATCAAGCCCAAGGGCCGTGCCAATCGTTATGGCTATTTCACGCGTGGTCTGTGGCACATCTGTTTGATGTAAAGCTTTAAGAAGCTCCGTCTTGAATGCACCACGTCGCTGCCCGTTAGCCCATTTGGCACAGTCTTTTACCGCCTCAACAGTTTGAGAGGAGCCAAGAGCCTCCAGAGTGTTTGTCAGGACCGCTACCTGTTCCTCAATTACTCGGCACTCGGACTCAAATGCGGAAAGTTGAGTCTGCAATTCCGATATCTTCGCAAGAAGAGGTTTCATCTGTTGAACTATCCGAACCCGTTGGCCAAGCAGCCGAGCTATTTTATGTTTGAGTCCGTAAACTGTGAGGTTATCCGCCATTTTTCTTTCTTCAATCAGAGTAAAAGCCGCACTGGGCTTTGCTCTAAGTGTAGGGAAAAAGAGGGATTGAAAAGGCCCCGAAGTGGGGCCCTTGATTTGTTCACCTGCTACATAATGCCGTCATACCCAGCAAATACGCCACGGTGCGATAGCCAAAGGCTGGGTTCTCTTCAACCATGGCCTTGATGGGTTTGACATAAGCCTCGTTGACCTTGGGTGCTGCTTTGGTGGGCCTTTAATAGACCTTTCTGCGTGGTACTTCAAACCATCGGCACAACTTTTCGATACTCACACCTTCAAACCGCCTTCAAGGAGTCCCTGCTGAATTTGGAGAATCATTTGTCGTCCTCCTCGCCCAGAAGGGACTGAAGCTTTTTTCTGGCACGCAACTCCAGCGTGGCCTCCCCGTATGCTTCCTGAAGGTCCTTGATTTGCTTCTCATAGAGTTCTTTGACTTCAAAGGGTTTGGCCTTCAGAGCATTCTCTATGCCCCGTTTGGCTTCATCGACCCAGTTATCGATGTCAGAGGGTGATAAATCAAATGTTCGGCTGGCCTCTGAGACTGTGGTCTTACCCTGAATAATGTCCATCACCAGGGCTGCTTTGCGCTTGGCTGTCCAGCGCTTGGTGTCGTCGTTCATTTCTATGCTCATCGGTGATTTCTCCTTCATTATCACCTGAGCAGAATTTCACTGGGTCATTACAGGTTGTTCCACAGAAAAAACAGCAAGCCGACACCATCAAGACACTGGATCGATTGGACATTCCCGCTAGGAAAATTCGAGTGATCTTCAACCGGGCGGATCCTGAATACAGTCAGAGCATTGACAGTTAATTCTCTGCCGTGGTGGACTTCCATCAATCGGAAAAGCGCTTCACTCTCAAGCGCGAAGTGGTGCTGTTCAGCAACGAAATTTTTGATCGTCTCCGCGCATTGAAAAAACCGTGGCTGAGGTGGTCAATGACACCACTAATTATCGCGCCCTGCTCCGTGAAGCCAAGACCGACGATGAGAAGCACGATGCGGTCTCCATGGTGTCGGCTCAACACCTGGCCAGGAGCGCCCACGAGAACCTCGATCAGATTTTCAAAGCACTGTTCAAATGGGCCATGGCCATGACGGAGAAACCACTGACCACCACCCGAGAAGCCTTGATGGCCGAGCTGTTGATTGATGTCGACCGACTGTTTGAGAAGGTCAGTGATTTGGACCGACCCGTGGGTTAAACCATCGAGAAGTCCACCAAAGAAGCTGTGAGGAAAGGCCAAGGATTATTTTTAGTTGGTTGTTCGGATTGTGGCTTCCTTTATTTGCCACCTCATATGGCTGGAATTCTTCTGCATGTGCAACAACTGCTTTTCACATCGTTTGTTTAAGGCTTTCCTTTGAGGTTATGTGCCCCGTTGACATGCACTCTGTTTGTTGCTGAGTCGTAATCTTGGCTGAACGCTGTAGACAATTCGGTCAAAATTCTGCATTGGCTGACCTGTTGAGACTCGCAACAGTTTGCTCTCAATGACCTGAGCTGTCGTTCCAGCACCTTTAACTCGTTTATACGTGTTGCCACATGGTCTATGTGCTCGTCGAGCAGGTCGTTCACTTGTGCGCAATTCTCCTGAGGCGAGTCCTTGAAGCGCAGCAGCACTCGGATTTAGTCCAACGTCATGTCCAACCCTCGGCAGCGCCTAATTAAGAACAGGCGATCAACGTGTTTGCTGCTGTACACCCGGTAGTTACCTTCTGTGCGAGGAGTTTCAGGTAACAATCCTACGCGTTCGTAATACCGAATCGTCTCAACTTGGGTGTGAGTGGCCTTGGCCAGTTCCCCGATTTTCATATCTTCACCTTGAACGATGCCAGGAAAATTGTATTACTTCATTGTAAAGGCTTGACATTGTAGTGGCTACAGGGTTTTAAATCCAACCAACAAGGAGAAGATCATGAACCCTACTCACCAATGCCAACAAGTTGACACGACCTGCGATTGTGGGAGTGGCGGTGCTAAATCGCTTGCTGTGGACGGGCCAACGGCGTCTAATGCAACGACTGTTGCGCCACAGCGGTTCCGGATCGCGAACATGGACTGTGCTTCAGAAGAGTCAGAAATCCGTAGAGCACTTGACGGCGTGGCAGGCATTCGTGGCTTGCAGTTCAACTTGGGCGACCGCGAGTTGGCCATCGCTGCGGATGATCATGCTCTGCAGTTGGCTCTGGATGCGATTCGCAAGGCGGGCTTCAAACCAGAGCCGCGCAACGTAGAAGACACATCGGATGGAGCTACTGCCGCTGCGCCAATTGGTTTCTGGGCCTCATGGGGCAAATTGATTGCTGCATTGGGGCTGGCCGTGGCGGCTGAAGGCTTGGCATTCGCTTTTTCAGATAGTTGGCCAGCAAAAGCCCTTGGAATGGCGCTGGCCGCGGTGGCCATCGCCCTGGCGGGTTTCTCTGTCTACGGTAAAGGGCTTTCCGCACTGCGGCAAGGCCGCTTGAACATCAACGCCTTGATGACTGTGGCCGTGACAGGTGCCTTCTTGATAGGCCAGTGGCCAGAAGCTGCCATGGTGATGGCCTTGTATGCCATAGCCGAGGCCATCGAGGCTCGAGCGGTGGACCGGGCGCGTAACGCCATCAAGAGCTTGCTGGCGCTGGCACCGGAGCAGGCCGAGGTTCGTCAAAGTGACGGCAGTTGGACGCGCGTCGGCGTTAAAGCGGTCGTTGTCAACGCGATAGTGCGCATCCGTCCAGGAGAGCGCGTTCCGCTCGATGGCGTCGTGACGCTCGGGCAGAGTGCCATCGACCAGTCCCCTGTGACTGGGGAAAGCCTGCCCATAGACAAGGCTCCTGGCGACGAAGTCTACGCAGGCACCATCAACCAGTCTGCAGCCTTGGAATTTCGAGTCACCGCGCCCGCTTCGGACAGTACCCTGGCGCGCATCATCCACGCAGTCGAGCAAGCACAATCGTCCCGTGCGCCAACACAGCGCTTTGTAGATCGGTTTGCCGCGATCTACACCCCTGCCGTTTTCATCCTGGCTGTCGCCGTCGCGTTGTTAGCGCCGTGGCTTGCGGACTTAACCTGGATGCAGGCTGTCTATAAAGCCTTGGTGTTGTTGGTCATCGCTTGCCCTTGTGCCTTGGTTATTTCCACACCAGTCACGGTCGTCAGCGGCTTGGCAGCCGGGGCAAGGCGGGGGATATTGATCAAAGGCGGCGTTTACTTGGAGGATGCGCGAAAGATCAAAGCTGTGGCCCTGGACAAGACCGGCACGATCACGGAAGGTAAGCCCAAACTGGTGGCCTTCGAGCCCGTGGACACAGGCCTTGATCAACGGGTGCTGGAAGGGCTTGCAAAGAGTCTCGCGGGCCGGTCGGATCACCCGGTTTCCAAAGCCATCGCAGAGGGGTTGTCAACCGCCGATCTAGAGGTGGGAGAGTTTCAAGCCGTCGCAGGGCGTGGAGTGCAAGGTGTCATCGGCAATCATTCCTACGCGCTGGCCAACCACCGCTGGATCGAGGAGCGTGGGCAATGTTCGGCTGAACTCGAAGCCCGCCTCGCAGTTCATGAAGAGGCAGGTCGCACGGTCACACTCCTCGCTAACAGCGAACGTGTGATGGCGATCTGCGCTGTGGCGGACACCATCAAGCCATCCTCCGCCCAAGCGGTGGCCGACCTGAAGTCGCTCGGCGTGACACCGGTCATGCTGACAGGTGATAACATCGCGACCGCGCGCACCGTCGGATTTCAGGCGGGCATTGCCGAGGTGCGGGGCAACCTGCTACCCGAAGACAAGTTGCAGGCCATCTGCGAACTTCAACAGCGCTTGGGCATCACGGCAATGACAGGCGATGGCATCAATGATGCGCCAGCACTTGCCAAGGCCGACATCGGCTTCGCCATGGGTGCTGCTGGAACCCATACGGCGATGGAGGCCGCCGATGTTGTGGTCATGAACGACGACCTGCGGCGTCTGCCGGAAACGATACGGCTCTCGAAGCGCACCCATGCTGTGCTTTGGCAGAACATCAGTCTTGCGCTAGGCATCAAGCTGGTCTTCTTACTTCTGGCCATCTTCGACAATGCCTCCATGTGGATGGCGGTTTTTGCGGATATGGGGGCAAGCTTGCTGGTGGTCTTCAATGGGCTAAGGTTGCTTGGAAGGCAACAGAGCAAGTAGAAAAGATGCACAGGGAAGTCTATAGCTGCTACACTGTTGATATGCGTAAATGGTTGGCAATCCTTTTGTTGGTGTTTATGCCGCTACAGCTTGGCTGGGCGGCTGCAGCCAGCTATTGCCAACACGAAACCGGTGCCGCAGCCAAGCACTTTGGCCACCATGTCCATCACCACAAGACTGCGGATGGCAAAGACGCATCTTCCGATCCAGCCAAGACCATCGGTGGCGATCCCGATTGCGCATCCTGTCACGCGGGATGTTTGTCGGCCTTGCCTGGGGCAGTCACGATTGCATCGCTTGCCGACTCGTCTCTGGATACAGCAGATTACTGGGCTCGTCTCACGTCGCCCCCTTTTGAACGCCTTGAACGCCCTCAGTGGCGTGTCCTCGCCTGATCGGCGGGGAGCGCGTTCCTTCCCCTTCGTTATCACCAATGCACGGATACGCCTAGCGCGTGACCGTATCAAGCCGACCTCGCTCGGCTGACGTGACGACGAGCAGGCGATCATTTGGATCGCTCTCCGCCGATTCCCTCGTGTATTTGAATATCACTGGAGAATCGGATTTTGAAGAGTTATCACAATCACAAACGACGGAAGTCAGTCTCCGTCCTTCGCGCCTCAAAAGTTGCGGCTGCGACTAGCCTGATCGTTGCGTTCACTGCAAGGGCAGCTTTTGCTCAGGCGCTGCCAGCAGCACAAGACAATGACCCAGTCGTCGGAAGCGGCTTGCCGAGCGAAGCGGCAACGATCCTGACGCTGCAAAAGGCAGTCGCGCTGGCCTTGGATGGCAATCTAGACTTGGCTGTCGCAAGGCGGGAAATCGAGGCAACGCAAGGTCAGGTGATCCAGGGGCAAGCTCGCCCCAATCCCGAACTGGCGTACTCGCTGGAAGACCAGAGGGCAGCGACCCGCACACAAAGTGTGCAGATCAATCTGCCCGTCGAAATGGGTGGCAAGCGCGCGGCCCGTATCACGGCGGCAGAACGAGGACGCGACATTGCGGTCGAAGAACTGAACTTGCGCCGCGTCGAAATTCGTGCCGCCGTGGTTGCTGCCTTCTTCGAGACTTTGGCGGCACAGGAACGCGCAGCATTGGCTCAAGCCAGTGTCGATCTGGCAAAACGCGCTACCGATGCTGTTGCCAAACGCGTGGCAGCGGGCAAGGTTTCGCCGGTCGAAGAAACCAAGGCACGTGTGGCCGAAGCAGGTGTGCGAGTCGAATTGGCACAGGCCCAGAGCGAGCAACGCAATGCTCGGGCACGCTTGGCCAGTTTGCTAGGGGCCAACCCACCTCGATTTACTCTCGTGTCGGGCGACGTGGAGGAGCTTCCGGCTGTCCCTTCGTTCGACAACGTCCAGCAGCGCCTGTCCGCTTCGCCAACGCTGCGCCGTATGCAGCTGGAGGTTGAGCGCCGCAGGTCGTTGGTCGATGTAGAGCGCAGCAAACGGATACCCGACGTCACATTCAGCCTGGGGGTGAAACGCCCCAACGAACTGCAGCGCGATCAACTGCTGTTCGGTGTTTCCGTCCCCTTGCCGCTGTTTGATCGCAATCAGGGGAACTTGTTGGAAGCGTTGAAGCGCGAAGACAAGGCGCGGGACGAACTCCAAGCTTTGAACATGCGAGTCAGCACGGACGTATTGCAAGCCCGCGAGCGGCTGGAATCCATTCGTGGGGAAGTCGACGTCGTGCAACGGGATGTTTTACCTGGGGCCAAAAGTGCCTACGACGCGGCCACCGTCGGATTTGAAAACGGCAAGTTCAACTTCTTGGAAGTGCTGGACGCACAGCGCACCTACTTTGCCGCCAAGTCCCAATACCTCAAAGCATTGGTTGAGGCGCATCGCACGGCTGCGGACATTGACCGCGTGCTCGGCGAACCTGGCGCAAATGCTACCCAGCCAGCGAATAAGGAATAACCATGAAAATCGACACCAACAAACTGAATGTCAGCAAGAAGCATCTGATCGCCATCGCCGTCATCGTTGCGGCGGGCGTTGTACTGGGCAGCGCCATTCTCGGCGTCACTGCAACCAAAACAGCCGAAGATGACGGCCACGGTCACGGCAGCCACGTTGAAGCCAAGGCACATAGTGATGGTGAGCATCACGGCAAGGCCAGTGGAGAAAAACACGATCACGACAAGGATCATGCGGACGGCGAGCACCACGAGGCTCCGAGCAAGGGGCCGCATGGAGGCAAGTTGTTCAAGGAGGGGGATTTCGGGCTGGAAGCGTTGCTGGCCGAGGACGGCGGCGAACCCCGTTTGCGCATCTGGCTGTTCGATAAGGACAAGCCTCTACCCAGCGGTGCAGCCAAGGTCAGCGCCACCATCACGCGCTTGACCGGAGAGAAGCAGACTCTAAATTTCGCACCTGACAAGGACAGCCTGTTGAGCCGCGAGGTCGTGCCGGAGCCGCACGCGTTTGAGATAAGCATCGTTGCCCAGACAGCCAACGAACCCTTCATGTTCGTGCTCAACCAAGAAGAGGGCAAGGTCGAACTCAGTGATGCGCAAATCAAAGCGGCATCCATCGGTATCGATACGGCTGGTGCGGCACGAATCAAGTCCGCCCTGCAATTGCCAGGGGAAATTCGCTTGAACGAAGACCGGACGTCACACGTTGTGCCACGCATTGCGGGGGTGGTCGAGAGCGTGCAGGCCAGCTTGGGGCAAGCAGTCAGACGAGGACAGGTTCTCGCTGTCATTGCGAGCCCGGCTGCGTCTGAGCAACGCAGTGAACTGCAAACCGCACAAAAGCGTCTGGCCTTGGCCAAGACCACGTTCGAGCGTGAAAAGCGACTCTGGGAGCAGAAAATTTCAGCAGAGCAAGACTATCTGCAAGCAGGGCAAGCGCTGCATGAGGCGGAAGTTGCTGTGGCCAACGCTCAACAGAAGCTCTCCGCTTTGGGCCTAGCCACGGGTTCTCCTGGGGGTCTTAACCGCTTTGAATTGCGTGCGCCCTTCGATGGCTTGGTGATTGAAAAACATCTTAGCCTCGGTGAAGCCGTCAAGGAGGACGCTGCCGTGTTTACCGTGTCCGATCTGGGGCAGGTTTGGGCTGAAATCAACGTACCTGCCAAAGACTTGCCGCTCGTCAGGGTCGGCGAGAAGGTTGCCATCAAGGCCACTGCATTCGATGCCAGCGCGACCGGAGTCATCACCTTTGTTGGGTCGCTGATTGGCGAACAGACCCGCATGGCCAAGGCCCGCGTGGTCTTGTCCAATCCCAAAGGTGCTTGGCGTCCTGGACTGTTCGTCAACGTGGAAGTGACATCCTCAGAGGCCGACGTACCTGTGACAGTGGCCAGCGATGCCATTCAGACCGTGGGCGACAAGCCGGTCGTGTTCCTGAAGGTAAATGGGGGTTTCATTGCCCAGCCCGTGCAGTTGGGCCGCAGCGATGGCAAGCGCGTCGAGGTGGTGCAAGGGCTCAGAGCCGGGGCGCCGTATGCGTCGGCGGGAAGCTTTGTAGTGAAGTCAGAGCTTGGCAAAGCCTCTGCCGAACACACCCATTGATATCGGAGCGACACACATGTTTGAAAAACTCATTCGCGCAGCCATTGAGCACCGATGGTTGGTGTTGCTGGCGGTCTTTGGTATGGCTGCCATTGGCGTATTCAACTACCAAAAGCTACCTATCGATGCCGTCCCGGACATCACCAATGTCCAAGTGCAGATTAACACCCAAGCGCCGGGATATTCCCCTCTGGAAACCGAGCAGCGGGTGACTTACCCGATTGAAACCGTGATGGCGGGTCTTCCCAATCTGGAGCAGACCCGTTCCTTGTCGCGCTACGGGCTGTCGCAAGTGACTGTAATTTTTAAGGATGGCACCGACATCTACTTCGCGCGCCAGTTGGTCAACGAACGCATTCAGGAGGCCCGCGACAAACTGCCTTCTGGTATTACTCCTGCGATGGGGCCCATATCGACAGGATTGGGTGAGATTTACCTCTGGACAGTCGAGGCCAAGGATGGTGCGAAAAAACCTGATGGCCAGCCCTACACGGCCACCGATCTGCGTGAGATTCAGGATTGGATCATCAAGCCGCAGTTGCGCAATGTGCCCGGCGTGACGGAAATCAACTCGATAGGTGGTTTTGCTAAGGAATACCAAATCTCGCCGATACCCGAGCGACTGGCATCCCTGGGTGTCACCCTGCAGGACATCGTGACGGCTCTGGATCGCAACAACGGCAACGTGGGAGCGGGTTACATCGAAAAGCGCGGTGAGCAGTACCTGATTCGAGCCCCCGGGCAGGTCAAGACAGTTGAGGACATCGGCAATGTCATCCTCAGCAGCGCGGGTGGTGTGCCGATTCGTGTGCGTGATGTGGCCGAGGTCGGCATCGGACGTGAGCTTCGCACCGGTACTGCTACGGACAATGGCCGTGAAGTGGTGCTGGGTACCGTCTTCATGCTGATTGGCCAAAATAGTCGAACGGTTTCGCAAGCTGTCGACAAGAAGATGATTGAGATCAACCGCAGCCTGCCCGAGGGCGTACACGCGGTGACCGTCTATGACCGTACTGTTTTAGTGGACAAAGCCATCAGCACGGTGAAAAAGAACTTGATAGAGGGCGCGATTCTAGTGATCGTGATCCTGTTCATATTCCTCGGTAACATCCGCGCCGCCGTCATCACAGCCACCGTGATTCCCTTATCGATGCTATTCACCTTCACAGGGATGGTGAATTACAAGGTCAGCGCCAATTTGATGAGTCTAGGGGCGCTGGACTTCGGCATCATCATTGATGGCGCGGTGGTGATCGTCGAGAACTGTGTTCGCCGTCTTGCCCATGCGCAAGCTCACTACGGCAGGCCATTGACGCGCTCAGAACGCTTTCACGAGGTGTTCCTTGCATCCAAGGAGTCACGACGCCCGCTATTGTTTGGTCAGTTGATCATCATGGTGGTGTACTTGCCCATCTTTGCTCTGACCGGCGTCGAAGGGAAGATGTTTCATCCGATGGCGTTCACGGTGGTGGCGGCGCTCGTGGGAGCCATGATTTTGTCGGTAACCTTCATTCCGGCTGCGGTCGCGCTATTCATTGGCAACCGTGTCAGTGAGAAAGAAAACTTCTTGATGGTGAAAGCCAAGCGTTGGTACGGTCCCTTGCTAGATCGCGTAATGGCAGCCAAGGCTGTAGTGTTGGCTACCGCAGCCGTGGCAGTGGTGTTGTGCGGTTTGATCGCAACGCGTATGGGCAGCGAGTTCGTGCCCAGCTTGAACGAAGGAGACTTCGCCATTCAAGCCCTGCGCATTCCTGGTACCAGTTTGTCGCAGTCGGTGGAGATGCAAAAACAACTGGAAGCAACGCTGAAAGCCAGGTTTCCCGAGATCGACCGTGTCTTTGCGCGCACTGGAACGGCGGAAATAGCCTCCGATCCCATGCCGCCAAATATTTCGGACGGCTACATCATGCTCAAGCCGATGTCAGAATGGCCTGAGCCGCGCAAGTCACGCGACGAGTTGCTGGCCGCCGTGCAAGAGGTAGTGGGCAAGATACCGGGTAACAACTACGAGTTTTCCCAGCCGATCCAACTTCGATTTAATGAACTCATCTCAGGGGTGCGCAGCGATGTGGCGGTGAAGATCTTCGGTGACGACATGGATGTCTTGAACAAGACAGCCGAAGAAGTCTCGTCCAGGTTGCAGAAAATCCCTGGCGCGTCAGAAGTGAAGGTGGAGCAAACCACAGGATTGCCGATGCTCACGGTCAACATTGATCGTCAGAAGTCTTCACGCTACGGATTAAACGTGGCTGACATCCAGGATGCTGTGGCCACGGCCATCGGGGGACGTGAGGCCGGTACGCTGTTTGAAGGCGACCGTCGATTCGACATCTTGGTGCGCTTGCCAGAATCATTGCGCAACGACCTTGAAAGCATGAAACGCTTGCCGATTCCTTTGCCGCGCGGTGCGGGCGTTGTCGAAGGACGAACCAATTTCATTCAACTGGCCGAAGTGGCTAGCTTCGAGCTGGCGCCGGGGCCCAATCAGGTTAGCCGCGAAAACGGCAAGCGTCGCATTGTGGTGAGTGCAAACGTGCGTGGCCGTGATGTCGGTTCCTTTGTGGCCGATGCGGAAGCTGCTTTAGCACAGGTCAAGATCCCAGCGGGCTACTGGACGAGCTGGGGCGGTACTTTTGAGAACCTGCAGTCGGCGACACAGCGTTTGCAAATAGTCGTCCCTGTGTCGTTACTCCTGGTCTTCGTATTGCTGTTTGCAATGTTCGGCAACGTCAAGGATGGAATGCTGGTATTTACCGGCATTCCATTTGCGTTGACCGGTGGCATTCTGGCGCTGTGGCTGCGTGACATCCCGATGTCGATTTCTGCCGCAGTGGGTTTTATCGCCCTGTCAGGTGTTGCTGTGCTCAATGGCCTCGTGATGATCTCCTACATCCGCAGTCTGCGAGAGGATGGAACAACCCTGGACGCAGCCATCCGCGAGGGTGCGTTGACTCGTTTGCGTCCTGTATTGATGACAGCCTTGGTGGCGTCATTGGGCTTCATTCCAATGGCCATCGCCACGGGAACCGGCGCCGAGGTACAGCGTCCTTTGGCCACTGTGGTGATTGGCGGCATCCTGTCTTCCACATTGCTGACGCTGCTCGTGCTTCCGATTCTGTATCGGCTGGCTCATCGTCCAGACGAGGAAATGGAGGACGTCACTGCCGAACCGTTACATCCACAGGCTGTGGCCACTTCGCAGAATTCATAAACGAGTCTTTTGATCTGATTCTCAACCTGTACCTTTGAAAGGAAAACTCATGAAACTGATTTCGACCACCTTCGCTTTGGTGTAATTGGCATCAGGCGTCGTATTCGCTGTGGACAAACGTCACTATTGTCCCGTTATTATGTAGCAGATGATCACCAATAGGCCGCAGACGTCCTATTGGTGAAGATTTCGCCTTTCCGGCTTCCTACCAAATTCCAATTCATCAGAATGTAACCCGTATTCCCCTTGGAGATGCCCTTTTCCGATGCTCAGGGGTCATTTTTCCCCATGGCAGTGGAACAGAGGCTGTGGTCAAACAGTCACGATTCCAATATACTATGATTTCATAATTATGGAATAGTTAAAGTCATGAACACACTGGATATCGTCAAGTGCCTGTCTGCATTGGCCCAAGAGACCAGGCTTCAGATTTTTCGAGCCCTCGTTGTTGCGGGGCCTGAAGGGATGACCCCTGGGCTTATCGCAGAGCAGTTGGGCTTGGCAGCGGCAACGTTGTCGTTCCATCTCAAAGAATTGACCAATGCTGGTCTCATCGGGCAGCGACGGGAAAGCCGTAACCTGTTTTACAGCGCGAATTTCGAGCAGATGAATCACCTGCTTTCTTTCCTCACAGAGAACTGCTGCGCAGGCCAACCCTGTGCAACCGAAGTCGCCAATCAATGCGACTGCTGAATCCAAGGAGAACCCCATGAAGCGATTTCACGTACACATCAGCGTAGAAGACCTGAGCAAGAGCATCGCCTTTTACTCAAAGCTGTTCGGCATCGAACCAACGCGAACAGAGACAGACTATGCCAAGTGGATGCTGGAAGATCCACGGGTCAACTTCGCAATCTCAACCCGCGCTGGCAAAGTGGGGCTGGACCATCTGGGCTTCCAAGTGGATGCAGAATCTGAATTGGACGAAATGAAAGACCGCGCCAAAGCTGCCGACATGGCGCTCGTCAACGAAGGCGAGACCACCTGCTGCTATGCAGCCAGCGACAAGTATTGGCTCACTGACCCCCAGGGCATTGCGTGGGAACAATTCCATACCCTGGGCAATATTCCCGTCTTCTCCGAAAAGCAAGCCACAAGCGCCAGCGCATGCTGCGCCCCAAAACTGGCGGAACCCGTCAAGGTGGAGTTGCCCAAGAAGACCATCCCCATCAAAGGCAGTTGCTGCTAAACCCTAGAGGAACGCACCATGTCAGACCGTATTTTCAACATTCTGTTCATCTGCACAGGTAACTCGGCCCGGTCTATCCTGGCAGAGGCCCTTTTGAACCACATGGCGCGTGGACCTTTCAAGGCCTATTCTGCTGGAAGCCACCCCGCAGGCGCGGTGAACCCCTATGCGCTCAAGACGCTTGAGAAGTTTGGCATTGACGCAAGCGCTGCACGCAGCAAAAGCTGGGATGAGTTCGCCAAGCCCGATGCGCCAGTGCTGGATTTTGTAATCACGGTCTGCGACCAAGCGGCTGGTGAAGTTTGCCCAGTATGGCCTGGTCAACCGATACTTGCTCATTGGGGTGCTCCTGACCCGGCCAAGGCAACGGGAACTGACGAGGAAATCATGTCGCAGTTCGCCAAGGTGGCTGGACTACTTCGTCACCGCATTGACCTCTTTCTTTGTTTACCCATTTCAAAACTCGAACGACTGGCTTTGGACCAGGCTGTTAAAAACATCGGACAAACTGCACCATGACAACCCGCGTACTCATTCTCTGCACCCACAACTCAGCCCGTAGTGTGCTGGGTGAAACAATGCTTAATCACTTGGCAGTCAAGCTGGGTAAAGACGTTAAAGCCTACAGCGCTGGCAGCTCGCCCAGGGGCCAGGTCAATCCGTTCGCGTTGAAGGTGTTGGATTCAGCAGGACTTGATACCAGCTACGTCCGCAGCAAAAGCTGGGATGAGTTTGCAGCAGAAGAAGCCCCCAAGATGGACATCGTCATCACGGTGTGCGACAGCGCAGCAGCAGAAACCTGCCCCTACTGGCCGGGCGCTCCAGTCAAAGCACACTGGGGCTTTCCAGACCCATCAAATGCAGAAGGTGGTGAGGCCGGTAAGACTACGGCATTTGAAATCACCCGTCAGGCCATCGGCTATAAGCTCCTGCAACTTCTGGCACTGCCGTTGGAACAACTGAGCAGCAGTGAACTGCAAGTTGCCCTGAATGACATCTCCAAGTCATAACCCTTATGAACACTAACCTTCGTCTTCGCCTGCTGAGCGAATTGGTAGGCACAGCGCTGCTGCTGTGCATCGTGATTGGTTCAGGCATCATGGGCGTTAATCTATCGCAGGGCAATGACGCCATCGCTTTGCTGGCCAACACCATGGCCACGGTGTTTGGGCTGTACGTGCTCATTGAGCTTTTCGGGCCGATTGGCGGAGCACACTTCAACCCGGTGGTCACCGCAACCATGGTACTGCTCAAACGTCTGCCAAAAACCGAGTTTCTGCTGTACCTGCTGGCCCAGCTCGCTGGTGCTGCTCTGGGGGCATGGCTTGCCAACGTGATGTTCGGATTGGAGCCGATTCAGACATCGACGAAAATCCGAGAGGGCCTGGGAATCTGGGTGGGTGAAATAACTGCCACGTTTGGCTTGCTTACGGTGATTCTGCTGAGCAATTCGCAACGGATTTCATCGCTAGTGGCCGCGTACATTGGCGCGGCCTATTGGTTCACCTCGTCCACATCCTTTGCGAACCCAGCAGCCGTATTCGGTCGCATGTTTTCCGACACCTTCGCCGGGATAGCCCCTGAAAGCTCAATGCCATTTGTTCTGGCGGAATGTCTGGGTGCAGTTTTAGCCCTTGCCTTGTTCAGCCTGATGGGTCTAGCAAAGCGATAGAAGCCAAAGGAAGGATCTCTGAACAGTCCGACAAGTGCACTTGATGGGTTCGAAGATTTTTCATGGTCGCCACTATCTGAGGAACTGCCCATAGTGATCGCTTTGAATTAGAAATATTCGATCCGAAACACGTCAAAAAGTAGAGACCGTCCGGCATCAACCAATGCCGCCAATTATTGTTGACTCGACGGAACGGATGAGAATTGTGTCCCGCTATTCGGCTGGCTGGTTGGACGTAAATTCAGAAATCGATTTCTTGCATTGATGGTGTCTCCGGCTTTTTTGAACCGAATCGAAAAATAGCGGTTCAACGACTGTTCGCACTCACTGGGCGAATTTGGGGATGTCAGACAGAGCTTGGCTTCACAGGCTAGTCGAACGTCTCCCTCTAGCACTTGAGGAGTGTTTTCCTCTGACCAACCCGTGTTGAACGCCATGCTGGCAACCAGCAGAAACTTAAATCGCTTCATTGTGGTTACTCCAGAATTTGAACGAAATTCGAACGGCTGTGGGTCTTAGTAACAACTGGTTTCACTCTGACAGTAGTGTCTTTTGGGCTCTGAGTTTGCGGTGTTGAGGGTGGGCTCTGCTTGAAAATCACCCACGGTTTTGAGTCTGAATCGTTGCGCTGAGTCGATCCAGGCTGAGTGGTTTTCCGGACTTCGATCTCATCGGAGCTAGAGCTGATGGGCTGGATCTTGAGGACCACGGGTCGGTTGTTGTTCAGTGCTGTATCCACTACCTTTTGGACATAGCTGGGCTGGCCTGGTGAATCGGGTTTGAAGCCTCGGATGAAATTTCCCGAGTAATAACAACTCAACGCTGCTCTCAGGGCGACTTGTTCGCCCATGTCTTTGGTGGTGGCTTTAGCATAGCAGTCGACCAGAATCGCTGCGCCTGTTCGAAGGTTCCGGCAGGGCTCAAAAATGGATGCATAGCTTTCACCATACTTCGCTAGGTTGTGTCGGTTGACTTGGCTCAGGCCCAAGGAGAAGTTGAAGCCCTCCTTTTCCAAGCGCCGAGCCGTGGCAACCGCTTCCTCCATGGATTGGGGCTGTCGATTCGGGGATGTTTTGAGAACTCATGGTTATCGGCATACGTCGATGGTCCTCGTAGGCCTCGATTTTCTTGAGCCACTTGCTTTCAGGAAATTAGTCTTATATTTTGCACGCAAAGGCCCACCAACCAGCTACGCTGTTATTTGACGTGGATTGTCACGCTTGACTGACCTCATCATTCCCGCACAGCTGACGACAACAATTATGGGTAATTGAAAGGTTGGCTGGCAGCTAGAAAATCAGCCTCCACTTACATCTCCAGGGAAGCTGACATTTCTGTGACTTGGCGATCGGTCGCGTGGCTATGATTGGGGCAACAAGTTCAACACCAGCCAAGCAGTATGCGCATTGATGATTTGTTTACCTCTCAAGCTCTGTGTCACACCCATTCCCGTCAGCTTGAGCTTTGCCTGAACATGGCAGCTCACCATTCGGTCGATGAGCTGTTTCATGTGGCGCAGGTCGCATGTCTCTTTGCTCAATAAAGCCAATGCATCTTCCGACATCTCAACATGTCGGTAATTCGCCTTGAGAAAGTTGGCGATGATGGCCCGGCGTTGCTCTTGGCTCGGGTAGCCCACGTTGAAGGTTGTAAATCGCGACAGCAGTGGCGGCGAGATCAAGCTTGCATCATTGCAGGTGGCCACGTAGAAAACTTGCGAGGCATCAAATGGAAGGTGACTGTATTCATCTCGCACATGCCTGGCGGTTTCAGGCTCCAGCAATGCCAGTAATGCACCACCCACCGGAAAGCGGCCGTCGAAATCGCTCATCTTGTCGATTTCGTCCAGCAACAACAATGGGCTGGCGGATTTGCCGCTGCTCAGCGTCTTGAACAAAAGCCCCGGTTGGCCGTTGCCCCACTTCTCACTAGTACCGGTTAAAACTCCCGCCATGCTAGTGGCTGCCAAGTTGACGAAGTCGTACTCTGTATCCAATGCTTTGGCCAGGGCCTGGGCATATGCGGTTTTACCGCAGCCCTTGGGACCATTGAGCAAGATCGGTTGAAGGCACCGCCGGTGGTGATGCTTAAATCGCCAGGCGCTCATCTGATCGATCAACCGCTGGGTCACAGCCTGAAAGTTGGGATACGTATCCACCAAGGCTTCAAGGCGCCGCAGTCTAGCCGCAGTAGCGGTGATGGTTTGTCGATAACCATTGTTTTCCGCGATGTGTCGCACCAAGCCTTCAATCATGTCTTTGCGCTCTCTTTCCGCATCGTAGCTATCGACTAGGCGGCGCGCGGCTTGCGCTGTGAAAACACGATATTGATTGGGATCTTTGCGCTGAAACCGGGGATCATCACTCATGCAGGAATCAATCAAAAACTCAAGATCGCCTCGTCCTTGCACGCCAACAAAAAAGTCCCTGGGGTTACCAAGTACTTCAACGGTTGGGCTCGCCTCCGCGTCTCGGAAACCATGCTCATTGGCGGCGGAAGAGTGCCTTGAATGTTTCACATGGTTACTCAAAACATTGAACACAGCGGCCCGCTCCGATTCATTGAGCTCAGCAAAATGCTTCGGAAAATAATTGCCTGTGATGTACCGCGCCATGACCTGGTTATAGTCCTCCGACCGCACCATCTCGGCCATAACCTTGGTTCTCCACCCCTTAACAAACTCTTTTAAGGCGGACTCATCTTGAACTGGGATCAAAAGGCCAGTGCGCTCGTGTTCACGATAACCCTCAGGGATTTCTGTGTCGCAGCGATATTCACGCGTACTGTGAAAACGCTCGCGAGATGCCGAATTTCCTGTACTCATGGTTATACCCCCTTGCCGGTGGTGGCTGATACAAAACCAGCCTCAACCAGAATGCTGGGTTGCTTCAAGCAGTCGGTTCTGGCACTTTTACAATCGGCCTCATGCATGACAAAGCTCTCAACGGTTTTGCGCTTGCGCACACCCGACTGATCATGCTGGCGTTTGACGGCACAAATGGCGTGCTCTAGCTCAATTTGCCGTGCCTCGGGGTAGGTGACTTGGGTGGCGCAAGCCGTGGCGATCCACTTGAGCATCGTCTGCTCGTGACCAATGAGCTGACAGTTTTGATTGCCAATGTAAGTCCCGTGCGCAAGGCAAATGTAGTCGTGCACCTTTCCAAGGTCGTGCATTAGCGCTGCCAACAGGGTTAGGCTTACATCCACCACCTCATTACAGCGCTGCACAGCCAGTAGCACATGGGCTACGGTCTCTGCGGTATGCACCAACAGGCCACGCTCGTAGCTGTGGTGGTTTTTTAAGGAAGCGGGGTAAGTCAGAAACTTGTCCCACCTGGTTCCTTGGCCTAACACCGCCATGTACAGCGCCTTGTCCTCTGGGTTGAGGTGATTGAACACCGCGCTTAAAAACATACAAATCTCGTGCAGGTTCAGACCTTGGTGAACGAGTGCCACTTGGCCAGCAATCGCAGTGCTCTTGGGCATGAGCAGACCCGCATAGTCATAGGGATTGAGATCATTGGGCACCGAGCACTGCGGTGGGGCCTCTTGTGAAGTGATGGCTGGAAATTGCTTTAGCGCTTGTGCCTCGTCCTCGCCAGCAATGTGAACTATTTCACCGCTTTGCCAGATTTTCTCGGTCACCTTCCAGAACCGTTGGATGAAGATACTGGCGATAAACGCACCCGTGACTGCGCAATACAGTGGCACACGGATAAGCGCATGCTGGCGCTTGTAGGCTGCGGCCTTATCCGGAGAATGGATGATCCGAGTACTGATCCAGAAAATACTGCCGAACGCACCCACCGTCACACCCGTTTCAGGCAATACATCTTGCAGTCCCTTGAGTTCATACAGATGCGGCGCTGAGGCTTTGCTCAGCACGGAGCCGCCTCCAAGCAGGTGTGCGTTTACTGGCTGAAAGTGATGCTCAGGGTTATGCGCACGGTAGGCGGACTTTATCTGGGTATCGACATGACAGTAGCGGTTCACGTGCAAACAGGCAGTACCCAGTGTGTTGTTCTTCGATGTGTTGAGGTTTTGAGAATTCATGATTATTCGTCCTTGTTGTTATAGTTTTGGAACATGGCAAGCCAGGGGTTTTTGAGATCGATGTTGGCGCCGTGGTGGATCGGATTCACCTCTCCTTCGGATTCAGACTGCACCTCCATTGGCTGAGTACGCAAGGCGACAGCTGAGTCCGATGTTTGCGCTGCCTCATACGGGGATGACCCATTGGATGAATCCATTCCGGAGCCTTGCGCCTTGGATCGACTTGCCTTTTGTTGTGCGATTGGCGGCTCGCTCTTTTGCGCCTTGCGCTGACGATTGGAAACAGCGCCGGGCGGCAACTCGACTTGGGATGAGTGATCAGCTGGAGGTGCGCCAGGAGACCCAAAATTTGCAGCCAGCATGCGTTCAAACGCCGAGCCATCACGCCGCGTCAGGTTGGGCACATAACGCGAGTACACTTTGAACAGCATTTCTGTGGAGGAATGCCCCATCTGAAATGCAATCCATTCTGGCGACTCACCAGCAGCCAACATCAACGTGGCGAAGGTGTGCCGAGTTTGATACGGAGTGCGCGGTTTTAGCCCCAATGAGCGCAACAGGGGATACCACACCCGATTGCTCATATTGCGGTTTGTGAGCGGCCCACCATTGGCATTGGCAAACACGTAGACAGATCGGTTTCCCGTCATTTCCCATTGGGCGTTGAGGGCCTCATACACCTGGGGCGAGATTCGGATGTCGCGATTGGAGCCCGCAGTTTTGGGGGTCTCTTCATAACCCTCAACCACCGTTTCACGAATCGTGATGATCCGCTTCTCAAGGTCGACGTACTTCCATTTCAGGCCGTGAATTTCACCCGGACGCATGCCTGTGAAAAACTTGGTGGCAAAGTAGTTGCGGAAGTCCGGCCGACAGTACTTCAGGATCAGCTCCACCTCCTCCAGCGTAAAGGGATGCACATCGGTTTTTTTGATGCGCAGCCTTTTGATGTTTTGGAAGGGAGTGTTAAAGTTGAATCGATCAGCGGCTTCACTCAAGATCTGGCTTACAGATGTCATCACATGATTAATCCGAGAAGCTGACATTGTTGTTCCTGGTTTTTTGCCCGGGGCTTTGGCGAGAACTGAGCGAAATTCCAGAATGTCTTGTTTGGTGATACTGCTGATCACCTTGGTACCGAAGTGCGGCCTTAACCACTTCTCCAAGGTTTCTTGTTTGGTTCGAAGGTTCGATCGCTTCCAGATTGACTCGTTTTCTGCGATGAACTTCTCTGCAAACTCACCAAAGGTGGGATGTCCAATTGAGCTGGGGGGCCCTACTGGTTGCATCACCGGTTGCTGAGCCATCGGGATTGAAACCGTGCCAGGTATCGGCATGCGTTGATGGTTTTCAAGGGCCTCGATTTTTTCCAAAAGGCTACTGTTTGGAAAATAGTTTCGATAACAAAATTGCCCAGCCTTGATTTCTGACTCAATTAGATTCATCAACAGCTCCAGCTTGAGTCGATTCTGTTTGGTATCTGCCAAGACAGATCGCTCTCTGCAGCGCTCTCCCAAATACCTAAAATCAAGGAATAGCTGACCATTGTCTTTTCTTGCTCGTACGCTTCCCATAGTGACTCCCTAGTAGCCCGAGGCCATCAATTTGGTGGACGCCGCTTTTTGCATATCGGCTTCAATTACTTCCCAGATGTACAAAATTTTCCGACCGCCAAAAGGACGAAAATAATGGCGCCCCTCCAACAAAACTGAATCTTTGAGACGATCGCGAATAGTTCGGACGTCATATTTGATCCGCACTGATAGCTCTTCTGTGGTTAAAAAAGTTTGTGACATACAGCCTCCATTAGGTTAAACTTTTTTCACTTCAGATGATTTTTATTCATCCTGGATGACATAATGCCATCCAAAATTTCATTTGTCAAGCATTTTTGTCATCCTGAATGACATTTGGACGTCTAGAATGATTAAATGCCACCTATCAAGGCTCATGGGCGAGCAAAAACTGAAGGTCATTGACGTGGCTAGAGCCACTGGACTGCACAGAAATATGATTACCTTGCTCTACAACGAGACTGCGACCCGGATTGATTTGGCCGCGATTGAGGCTCTGTGCAAGCTGTTCAATTGCAAGGTCGGTGACCTGTTTGAACTAGTAGATGAACAGGGCTAGAGGCTATGTGCGGCCGATATGTTCTCGAAGGGCCAATTTCTCGTTTGACAGAATATTTCGATGCGCGCTACACCGAAGATGAAAACCTATTCAAAAACAACTACAACATCGCGCCTACCACCCAAGTGCCCGTGGTGCGAATCAATCGCAAAGGCGAGCGCGTGATTCTGAATCACGTGTGGGGCCTCATACCGCATTGGGCCAAAGACAAAACAGGCAGCGCAAAACTAAACAATGCACGCGGCGAATCTGTGCATGAAAAGCCGTCGTTTCGCACCGCTTTCAAAAAGTTTAGATGCCTGATCCCGGCCAGCGGTTACTACGAATGGCAAACACCCCCCGAAGGCAGTGACCGCCGCAGACAACCTTTTTACATTCACCCCGCGCATACGCCCTACTTTGCCATGGCTGGGGTTTGCGATCACTGGCTAGATAAAGTGACCGGGGAACTTGTGATGAGCACCGCGATAGTTACCACCGACCCGTGCCAGAAATTGAAAGAGGTCCACGACCGCATGCCGGTGATGATTCCACAGGCCGAGTGGGCGGACTGGTTAGACCCAAGAAATCAAGACGTAAAAGTATTGAGGCGATTGATTATGAGCAGCAATGACGTGGGTTTTCACGCAGTAGGGTTTGGAGTGAGTGCAGTTGGGAAAAGCCGACTGGATCAGGAGGAATTGATTAAGCCGCAAGCTGCTGAGTAGGCTTAAATAATCGAGGTGCTGCTTTTCGGGCGGAGCGGTCGTTAGCTGGCTCTCTGATTTTGGGCGGCAAGGGGTCAGTGACCTGCAGTTCACGGATCAGCTGCGCATTTCTGTTCTCTTCGATATTTTTTGATAAATCAAACTGATTTGAGGAGTTACACCATGAGCAAGTCAAACAAACTCAGCTCAGCAGTTGTTGAAAGCTTAAAAACAGAATCTGCCATAGAAATTGCTAAGGAGTATGCCGAGATCGGTCTGGATTCAGTGCTTTCAGACGGGTTGCTAAAGGACATTCCAGTTGTTGGCACCCTTTTAGCGCTCGGTAATATGGGGGTAAGTTTTAGTGACCGACTCCTAGTCAAGAAGCTGCTGAAATTCCTGAGCGACTTTCAGACTGTGAGTTCTGAGGAGCGAACAGAGATGGTGTATAGGTTAGAATCCGATTCATCATATGGAAGAAAGGTCGGCGAGCACATCATCGAGCTTCTGGATCGACTCGAATCGCACCTCAAGCCCAGAATGGCAGCTTTTGTTTTCAAAGCCTACTCAGCATCGCGGATCGACGGAGACATGCTTCACCGCCTGAACCATGCTATCGAGACAATTCCCTTATTTGAGGTTCAAAACGTTAGAAAATTTAACGATGCTTCCGAGAAGGAACAGCTTAAATTCGATCCAACTTCACTTCAAACATTTGTAAACGCCGGGCTAGCTCATGTTCTATCGGGTTTTGGTGCGCTGGTGTATCAACCGAATAACGTTTGTGCCATGTTCTTGGCTCTAGATCTTGACCGTATTGACAACTAACAATGCGTTTGAGCAGAAGTGCGAACACACTGGCGGTTTAGAGCAAGGGTCAGGAAACGCAAATATAACAACGACTACATCGCCGCCTGGGTCGGAGCCACTACTGGCAGCCCTGTGCTCTCGTGGGATATATTCAGGTGGGCACAAATTGGCGCATATGCTCGAAGGCATAACCCTCTATCATGGCTGGAAGAAAAACCGTTGCGACTGAGTAACGTTGAAAAGGCCCAAGAGGACCTGCCGATCCAACTCCCTTCGAACCAAAAGGCTGACATCTGATTGCCAATCCCCAAATATGGCGAAGTGAACCTTATCCGAATCTAGGGCCGCGAAAGCTTTTTTGATTTCGACAATATTCTGCGTAATGTGCGTTGTGATCCATGCGCCTTGTAGTTGAACAGCTGGATCGGCTGCTTTGAACTTGTCCTCAAGACCTTTGAACATCAAATTGTGATTATGCTGGGGTGCCGGTAGCTCACCGTTTTGGGCAGCGTTACGCGCTTGCTGGATGAAATCTGTCGTGCGACTCTTTACGTCTAGCAGGATAAGTCGGCCTCCCGCTTGTAGGGCCCAATCGACCGTTTTGTTGCCTGGCCCATATCCGGACACTTCGTAGTCGACAGTCAAAGTGAACGGCAGGCGGCACACAGGCATCATCTCTGACAACGCGGTGGGGTGCTTGCTAGGATGATTCAAGGCCGCTAGGTAGGCAGCGCGTTTCTTTACCGGCACCCATCGCGCTAACGCTCCTGTTGCCAAAAGGAGTTCATTGACCGGCAGAAACATGTGGGTACCAAAAGTCAGTTGGTCGTCGAGAATGAACGGCTCGCCAAACTCGTATCGCCAAAGGCCCGTGGAAGTGTCCAGGAAGCCGGGTGAGTCGATCAACGGGCTAGGCAGTAACTGGATTAGTGTTTGGGCCTCCTGCGCTGCCATTCCAAATGAAGCGGCTGCGTCCAGCAGCAACAGTTTTAGCGGCGCCTTGTCTCCAACGACTTCCGGAAATAGTTGGTCAATGTACATGTTGTTTATGCAATTCGGTAGGCAGGCACCAAGTTCTAGAGTTTCATATTAACTGCCTTTTTTATTGACTTGGCTAGCTGTCTCCAAATGATGAACATGGAACTCGATGCCAAAGGTCAGCGCCATGATCGACTACTCCCAAAGTTTCGAAGTCTGCTGTTGCAAACAACCCAGACGTTTCCATCTGTCAGCCCCAAAGTCCGCTCCGGCCGAAAAGCCGACGACTCGAGTTGCTTGCGGTAGCGCCGATTGACCCTATTTCAGATTAAGCTAGGGGCATCAAACTCTCTACCGCGATTCAACTGAAAATCGAGTTTAAGCCAATACCTCGCTTGCTATGGGCACAAGAATTTCCATATGCGGGCCAATACTCTGGTGCCCACTGTGCCCAAAAAGATGGGCACAAGATGGGCACAAGGGCACAAGCGGAAGGTTCAGAAATTAAGAGAGATGGAAGCAGTAAAAACAAAAAAGCCCCGACCAGCGGGGCTTTCAAGCATTTAATAGTTGGCGCGGCCGGCGGGGATCGAACCCACGACCCCTGGCTTCGGAGGCCAGTACTCTATCCACTGAGCTACGGCCGCGCAAGCAGCCCGTAGTGTACACCAGCCGTGGGATCGGGGATACTTGCGGGTAACGGGTCTTGCCATAAATTACCCCAACAAATCGACCGTCCTATCATGTCCAGCCCAGCCACCGAAACCAAGGTACTTCCCCCCACCCGGCCCAAATGGGTCAAAGCCCTGCTGATTGCCCTCGGCGTATTTGTTCTGCTGCTGGCCTTTGCCTGGCTGGCACTGCCCAGCCTTATTCAGTGGCAAGCGCCCAAGTTCATCCAGAACAAGTCGGGCCACGCCCTGGTGATGGGCAAGCCTGAAATCAACCCGCTCAAACTGTCCGTTCGCGTGCCTGCGCTCAAGCTGTCCAAGCCCGATGGTGAGGAACTGGTGTCGTTCGACAGCCTGTTTGTGGATGTGTCGGGCACCGACCTGCTGACCGGCACCATTGCGCTGGACACCGTGGACCTGCAAGGCCTGCACCTGAATGCGGCCCTGCTGCCCAACGGCGAGCTGAACTGGACCGACCTCATCAACGCCTTCAAATCGAAAGAGCCCGAGCCCGACCAGCCACCGCCCAAGTTCAAGCTGGGCCACCTGAACATCGACAAGGCCGCCATCACGGTGGAAGACCGCCGCACGCCCAACGGCTTTAAAACCCGGCTGGAACCGCTGGCCTTGGAGCTGCACAACCTTTCAACCCTGGCCAACAGCCAGTCGGGCGACTTTGAGCTGGACGCCAACACCTCGTTTGACGCGCAGGTGCAGTTGAAGTCGCAAATGAAACTCGCGGTGCCCGCCTTCACAGGCACCCTGGCGGTGAAGAACATCAACCTGGCCAAGCTGGACGCGCTGCTAAAGCCCCTGCTGCCCACAGCCCCACCCACCGGCACGGTGAGCACCAGCGCCCAGTTTGACGTGCAACTGGCCGATGGCAAGCCGGTGGTGCACATCACCAACACCGAGCTAACGACCGAAAACCTGGCCGTGGCGGCCAAGGCGGGCAAAGCCTCGGAAAATCTTGCCCTGGCCAAGCTGGCCGTGAAAGGCGTTGAATTCCACCTGCCCGACAACACCGCCAAGGTGGGCCGTGTTGAGTTGGGTGGCCTGCAAGGCAGCTACGCCAATGGCAAACCAGCCCTGGCCTTGGACAGCATCACCGTGGGCGAAGTGGATGTGAAGCTGGGCGAGCAGCATGCCGAGGTGGGCGACGTGGCCTTGAGCGGCTTGAACCTGGCCTTGAACCGCGACAAGGCGGGCCAGCTCAACCTGATGGACTGGGTGAATGCCTGGGTGCCCAAAACGCCTGATAAACCAGCCGAAAACCCAACCAAAAACACCACCCCCGCCAAGCCCTGGACCTGGGCCGTGGCTGGCGTGAAGCTGGACCAATCGGCCGTGAAGTTCACCGACGACAGCCTGCCGGCGGGTTTTGCCGTGGGGGCATCCAACATTGCCGTGGCCACCCAGGGCTTGAGCCAAAACCTCGACAAACCCCTGCCCTTGCAAGCCAGCCTGAATCTGGATTCTGGCGGCCAAATGGAGGCCAAGGGTACCGTGGTGGCCACCGCCCCCAGCGCAAGCCTGCAACTGGCGGTGAACAATGTGGCCCTGAAGGTGGCACAACCCTTTATTGCACAGCAGGCCAAGCTGGACATGGCCAGTGGCACACTGTCCACCGCAGGCAAGTTCACCTTCAACAGCAAAACCACCGAATACGCCGGTAACCTGGCCATCAACGATTTGCGCCTGAATGAGGCGGGCACCAAGAAGTCGTTTCTGGCCTGGAAAAGCCTGTCCACCCCAGCCTTCACGGCCAGTACCAAAGCAGCGCGCATTGGCCGCTTAAACCTGAAAGGGCTGGACACGGCGGTGTTGATTGCCAAAGACAAGTCCACCAACATCAACCGGATTTTGGTGACTCAGCCAGGCTCACCCAATGAGCCTGCAAAACCGAAGAACGAAAAACCGACAACCGACAAACCTGCTGGCCCACCCGCCTATGGTGTGAGCATTGACCGCTTCAACATTGTCGACAGTGAGTTGGACTTTGCCGATGAGTCGCTGTTCATTCCCTTTGGCACACGCATTCACGGCTTGAATGGCAGCCTGACGGGCTTGAGCAACCTGCCAGGCACCCGCGGTGAAGTGGCCCTGAAAGGCGATGTGGACGACTACGGCCTGGCCCAGGCCAACGGGCAACTGGACCTGTTTGACCCCACCAATTACCTCGACCTGAAGGTGAACTTCCAGAACGTGGAAATGACCACGCTCACGCCCTATTCGGCCACCTTTGCCAACCGCAAAATTGAGTCGGGCAAGCTCTCATTGAACCTGGAATACAGCATCGACAAGCAACAATTGAACAGCACCAACCAGGTGCTGATCGACAAACTGAAACTGGGCGAACGGGTGCAAAGCCCGCAGGCGGTTGACCTGCCGCTGGACCTGGCGATTGCCATTCTGGAAGACAGCGACGGCCGCATCGACCTGGGCATCCCGGTAAAGGGCAGCCTGAACGACCCACAATTCAGCTACGGCGCAGTGGTCTGGAAAGCCTTCACCAATGTGCTCACCAAAATTGTGACTGCGCCTTTCCGGGCCCTGGGCTCGCTGTTTGGTGGCGGTGAGGAAGCCTTGGGCAATGTGGCCTTTGACCCCGGTGTGGCCAGCCTGTCGCCCCCACAACGCGAAAGCCTGAAAAAGCTGGGCACCGCCCTGCAAAAGCGGCCCAACCTCACCTTGACCGTGAATGGCACTTGGGCCAACAGCGACAAAACTGCCCTGCAAGCCCAGCAACTGCGCCGCGCAGTGGCCTTGCAAGCCGGTGACAAACTGCAAGCCGATGAAGATCCAGGCCCCATCGCATTGCAATCACCCACCGTGCAAAAGGCACTGGAAGCCCTGTTTACCAAACGGCTGGGCGGTGGCGAACTGGCCTCGCTGAAAGCCGGTTACCGCGAGGCCAACCCGGGCAAACTGGAACAAGGTGTGGCAGGCCAGGCACTGAGTGCAGTCACCAATCTGTTCAAAGACACGCGCAAGCTAAGCCCGCAAGAAGTGGCCGCGCTAAAGGGCAAAGACTTTTATGCCGTGATTGCCCAAAAGCTGCAAGACAGCGAGGTGGTGACCGATGCGCAATTGGCTGCGTTGGCCAAAACCCGCCAGGACAAAGCCCTGGAAGGCCTGACAGCAGCAGGGCTTACCGCCGAGCGGGTGAAAGCCGGCACCCCCAAACAGGTGGAACCGGAAGACCCGAAAACCGTGCCACTGAACCTGGACATTGGAACGGCCAAAAAAGGCTGAAGCACCACGCCACCAGCGCTGCAGGGGCGGGTTAGCCCGCCCCCTCTTTTGGAGCGTCCCGCAAGCGGTGGACCCACACTTACGTGATGGTTGGGCACGCCGGCTTTTGCAAGAATAGGCCATCCGATCTTGCACAAGGCTGGTTTCCCAATGAGCATTCGCGCACCCCACCAAACCCTGTACCGCCCCGTGGCCAAGGTTCAAAGCTACGAGCGCGAAGTGTTTTTTGAAACGTTGGGTGCCTGCTGGGCCTTAAGTGCCCGCAACGTGTCTGGCCAGTTTGCCATCCAACTGCACATTGATTTGTCTCGCGTCAACCTGCTGTACGGCATTCCCGCCCATCAATTGACCGACACCTTGCTACTGGATTTTTTGCGCACCTTCCAGGCCCGCAATTTGCGCCTGAATGCGGAATGCCGTCACCAAGTGGTGCACAACGCCCTGCAAATGCTGGATGGCATGACCGAGTCAGACTTCCTGAATTTTTCAACCGCATTTCAAGATGCAGTGGGCCAGATTTTGCAGCACCTGCCCAGTTGGACACCCGAATGCATGCGCGTCAACATGGCACTGAAATACTACGGCATGAACCTGATTGAAAGCCGCATGGAAAGCCAGGCCGCCAAGCGCCACTATGCCGAACTGCTCGCCAATTACCTGCAAACCACCCAAGCGGTCTTTTTGTTGGAGCACCGCCTGTCACCCATGTTCTGGTAACAGGCTGGCCGGCTGATTTAACCGGCTTATTCCACGCGCTGGCGCAAGTGCTGGCGCATCACCATTTGCAGTTCCAGGTACACCTCGGGGTCGTTCAGCAGGTTCATGTGGTGCTTGTGCGAAAATGCCAGGCGCTGCGCACGGCCCGTGTCGTCGGCCAGGGCCGACTTCACCGTCACCAAACCATCGCCCACCGTGTTGGGCAACCAACTGCCAGTGCTGTCGCCAATGGATGAGCCAATCAGGTGGAACATCACATCATGACCGTCGTGGGTTTTCAGGGGGCCCAGGCCGTCTTTCAAATCCCGAATGCCGCGTGAACGCACACCCAGCACCCGGCCCAAGGGTTTGGACAATTCAAAGCGGTTGAACAACTGCTCGCCAGCCGCAGCCAAACGGGCCAGTGGCGCGCCATCGTGTGGGGAGCCCAGGCACACCACATCGCGTATGGCCCGGCGCAAAATCAGGTCGTCATGGTCAATCATTTCGACCAAGGCACGGCTCACCAGCCCGCCCATGCTGTGGCCCACCAAGGTTACACCGTCCACCGCCACCGGCCAGTTGCGTACCAACTTGTTCAGCAGGCGCTTGAACTGGCGGGCATTGGCTTCAATGGTTCGGCCAGTGTTGTAACGCAGGTGGAGTGCCGTCAAGGCAAAGTCTTCTTCCAGCCGCACAGCATAGGGGCGGGTTTCCGGCCGTGCCGGGTCCATGTACAGGTTCCAGCTGTCTTCGTTGCAACACAGGCCGTGCACAAATACCACCAAGTGGCGTGTGGCCTGCGGAAACTGCTGCATCAATTCTTCTTGCGTGGTGCCCACCAACTGGCCATGGGCATACAGGCCCATTTTCACTTCCATGGGGTTGCGCGTGGCGGCCAGGTGGTCGCCAAACACACCGTTGATGGCACTAGAAATGGCAGCCACCCGCTTGCCGGTGGTGTCGCCTGGAATGCCGGGCACCGGCACGCGAGCCACCTGCTCCATCAACTCACCGCCCAGGGCTTCATCAATAATTTGGGGCGAAGACAAGCTTTGATTGGCTTGGCGAACCACCCAGGCGGCACCGGAAAACAGGCCTTTGCCCGTTTCGCGCACGGCGCCGTACACCAGGTCGGTGATTTCGTTGTGCACCATTTCCACTGGCTTGCTGGCCGATATGGTGGCGGTGCCCACCGCCTTGAAGGGAATGTCGGCAATGGCCCGGTGAAACTCATGCACGCGGCTGGCGGCTTGTGCAATGGTGTCGCCCACCAGCATCAATGTGCCTTCCAGCGTTTCGGCGGCGGTGGGGTCGCCACGGCCACGTTCGGTGGCACCCTGGTCTGCGGCTTGTTCAGGCTTGTCGGTGTTCATGCTGGGCTCACTCCCTGAGCGGTGGTGTTGTTCTATTGGTGTACAACTGTACACAAACAGCGCATCAGGGTCTAGAAATTCTGTTCTAACGGCCCTTCAGTCAGGCGCCGCCTCAGCGCCCTTGCTGCTGTCTGTATTCAACCGCTTTGGACAAACCAAAGCAATAGGCCCAGTAGATGAATGCAATAAAGACATAACCTTCCAGATAAAAGGCCCGCCAGTGAAGGTCGCCGGACAGCGCCAGCCCCAGCGCACCGGTCAGCTCGAACAAGGCCACAATGGACACCAGCGAGCATTCCTTGAACAGGGTGACAAAGCTGTTGACCACGCCAGGCATGGCCACGCGCAGGGCCTGTGGCAACACCACCAGCCATTGCACCTGCCAGGCGCTCAGGCCCAAGGCCTGGGCAGACTCGGCCTGGTGACGGGGCACCGCCTGCAAACCACCCCGCACCACCTCGGCCAGGTAAGCAGCGCTGAAGAGCGCAATGGTGAAGGTAACCCGGGCAAACAAGTCGGGCTCAACGGATGAGCCCGACACAAGCTTTGGCAATACAAATGCTGCCAAAAACAGCACGCTGACCAAAGGCAAGGCCCGCAGCACCTCAATGTACACTGTGCAGGCCCAGCGAATGGCCCGAAACCGGGACCGGCGCCCCAGCGCCAACCCCACGGCCAGTGGAAACGCACCAGCGAACCCCACACCACTAATCAGCAAAGTAAGCGGCAAACCACCCCACAGGGTACTGCTCACCACAGGCAAACCAGCGCCCCCATGCATGAACCACAGCAGCACAGCGGGCAACGCGGCACCACTGCACCACAACCACCGGCCATGAAGCCAACCCAGCAATGCGGCAAACACCCAGCCGGTCCAGAGCACAACAACCGCGATGGCGCGCCATTGCTCAGCAGGCGGATACCGACCCAACAACATCACGCGGCCTTTTTCGGCCACAACACCCCAACAAGCGCCCTGCCCTTGCCATGCGGTGCACTCGGCCAAATTGGGTGCCCACACCGCATGCCACAGCCCCCAGCGCAACAGGCCATACGCCACCCAGGCCAGCAAGGCCAACCACAACAGGGCAAGGGTTTTGTTCAAGGCGCGGACCATCAAGCACTGCCCCGCATGGCCCGCTGGTTCAGCACGGCCATGCACCCGGCCGCCACTGCACTCAGCAAGGCATACATCACCAACACCAGCACCATGCATTCGGTGGCTTTGCCGCTTTGGTTCATGGATGTGTTGGCCACCGACACCAATTCCGGATAACCAATGGCCACACCCAAGGACGCGTTTTTCAAGAGGTTGAGCACCTGGTTGGCCAGTGGTGGCAGCATGGCCCGCAAGGCCAAGGGGCGAACCACCCACCGCCGCGCCTGCGCCGGGGTTAAGCCCAAGGCCAAGGCCGCCTGGGCCATGCCGGGCCGCACCGACAACACACCGGCCTTCACCAGCTCGGCCACAAAAGCGGCGGTGTACAGGCCCAAAGCCAACAGCAGGGCCAGGTACTCGGGGCTGAGCACCCACCCCCCTTCCACCGCAAAGCGGCCAATGTGGGGCCACTGCACACCCCAACCCTGCGCAGTGCTCACCAAGGTCGGCAAGGCCAGCCCGCTTTTACTCAACAGCACACCGCCGGGCAAGGCCCAGGCTTCGCTGGCCACTGGCAGCCATTGGCTGGCCCCAAAGTACAGGGCCAACACCTGCAACAACAGCGGCACATTGCGCACACCATCCACATACACCCGGGCGGTGCGCCGCCACACCGGGTTTTGCGACAGCAAACCAAAACCGAGGGAAAAACCCAGCACCACCGCCAAAGCCAGCGCTGGCAAAGCCACTTTCAGGGTGTTCAACAGGCCATTGAGAAACACTTGCCAATAGGGTGCGGTGTAGCCCAGCGCCAACCAGCCTTCACTGAGTGAAAAGCCGGCCGGGTCGAGCAAAAAGTTCAGGCTCACGGCGTGAGCCCTTCAGCGCAGTGGGGGCGCATACATCAACCCGCCTTTTGTCCACAATGCATTCAAGCCGCGGGGCAGTTGTAGTGGGGATTGTTGCCCCAAAGTGCGCTCGTACACCTCACCATAATTGCCCACCTGGGCCAGCACGGTGGCCACCCAATCACGCGGCAGGCCCAAGGGTTTGCCAATGTCTTCGGCTTGGCCCAACAGCCGCAGCACAGCGGGGTTGCCACTGCGGGCAGCCTGCGCCAGGTTGGCTTGCCCAACGCCCAGTTCCTCGGCCTCCAGCAGGGCGTACAGCACCCATTTCACAATGGCAAACCAGTCGCTGTCACCACTGCGCACCGCCGGGCCCAAAGGCTCTTTGGAAAACACCTCGGGCAGCACTTCAAAGTCATCAGGGCGCGCGCTTTTGCTGCTCTTCAAACTGACCAATGCCGACACATCGGTTGAAAACGCCTGGCAGCGGCCCGAGAAGAAGGCTTTGTAAGCAGGCTCAAACTGGTCATAGACAATGATTTTGGCGCGAATACCTTGGGTGGCCAGGTAAGTGGCCAGGTTCTTTTCATTGGTGGTGCCCGACTGCACGCAAATTTCGGCGCCGTTCAATTCGCGTGCATGCTTCACCTTGAAGCGCTTGTGAACCAAAATGCCCTGCCCGTCGAAATAACTGATGCCGGTGAACTGCACACCCAGCCCCGCATCGCGGCTGAGCGTCCACGTGGTGTTGCGTGACAACACATCAATTTGCCCGGCCTGCAGTGCGGCAAAGCGCTGCTGTGAACTGAGCGGCGTGAACTCCACCTTGCGGGCGTCGCCCAACACCGCGGCGGCGATGGCTCGGCACACACTCACATCCAGGCCCACCCACTGCCCGTCCGAACCGATCGCTGAAAAGCCCGCCACCCCACTGCTCACGCCACAGCGAACCACACCCCGCGCTTTCACGGCGGTCAGGGTGTCGCCAGCGCAAGCGGGGTTGACGAGTGCGGGCACCAACACCACCAGGCCGATCATCCATAACCAGGTTGCGCGTTTCACGATGCTCATGGGTAATCCATTCGGTTTCTAGTACCAGCTTGACACATGCAATTGCAAACGCCCCAGCCATTCTTTGATCGCCAGCGTGCTGCGCTCCAGCGACTCATACCGGGGCAGTTCTTCCCAGAACTGTGTTTGTTCAGGCACCACCCGGATGTCGCACCGCACAGGGTACACATCAAAACCGGCCTGTTCAAACAGGCGGACTGCGCGAGGCAAGTGGTAGGCAGAGGTCACCAAGGCAATGCTGTGTTGGCCAGGGCCCAACAAATCCCGAGTGTAGCGGGCATTCTCCAGCGTGGTGCGGGATTGTTCGTCCATCAACACATTGTGTGGTGGCACACCCAGGTCCTGCAAAATCGACTGCATGGCAGCGGCTTCCGTGCCTTTGTTGGGGTCGCCGCCAAACTTGCCACCGCTCACCACCACCCGGGCTGACACACCATTCCGATACAGCCTGGCGCCTTCCAGCACACGGTCGCCACTGTTGTTCAGGTCGCCCTGCTCGCGCAAACCGGCATAAGCGCCGTCCACGCCGCCACCCAATACCACAATGGCTTTCACAGGCCCGTGCAGGGGTTTGCCTGCCTGCAGTTGCGCCGCTTCCTGTTCCAATTGAGAAAACAGGTGGTCGGCCACCCGGGGTGTTGAAAACGCCAGCAGTTGGAGTTGGGCCCACACACACAACACCATGCGTGTGTTGGGGCGGCGAACACACAACGTGAAGGCAACCAGGGTCAGGATCACCCACAGGCCGAGTGGGCTTGCGCCCCAAATGGCATATTTCGTCAGTTCGGCCAGCATGCCGCGTCCTCGTCAGATCAAACCCCTGCATTGTAGTGGGCTTGCGCTCGGGTGAGCCTTGGGTACACTCTGGAACTTCAACAACCAACCTTGCCCTTTTCCATGCCCTTTCCCAACCACCAGTTGAGCATGACCGTGCTCATGACCCCCGACATGGCCAACTTCAGCGGCAAGGTGCATGGCGGGCATATTTTGAAACTGCTGGACCAGGTGGCTTACGCCTGTGCCAGCCGCTATGCCGGCATGTATGTGGTCACACTCTCGGTGGACCGGGTTCAGTTTCTGCAGCCCATACGCGTGGGCGAGCTGGTCACGTTTTTGGCCAGTGTGAATTACACGGGCAACACCTCGCTGGAAGTGGGCATCAAGGTGGTGGCCGAAGACTTTCACCAAGGCATTGCCACGCACACCAACAGTTGCTTTTTTACCATGGTGGCCATGAGTGAAGACGGCAAACCTGCACCCGTGCCACAGTTCGTGCCCGGGACTGCCGAGGAAAAAAAACGCCATGCAGCCGCCCTGCTTCGCAAACAACTGCGCAAGGAACTCGACGAGCGGTACGCGGCGGCCAAAGTAGACATGGCCCTGTAAAAAAAGCCCTCCAAACGGAGGGCTTTTTAAATTGACACCAAAGCCGATGGGCTTATTTGGGCTCTTGCAGCACCAGCGGTTCGGCGATTTTTTGGGCCTGAATTTCCGCAGGCGTAAACGGCAGAGTCAGCCACTGTTTTTGTGAATAGGCTTTGGTGTAATCGTCGTAGTGCGGGTTGGCCGGGTCGGTGGAAATCGAGTAGGTCAACATGGCATCGGCCTTGGGCGTGCCATCATCCCGCCAGGTCACGGCCTGGATGTAGCTGTTGCCATACACCACGTTGTAACCCGCTTTGCTCAACCGGCTGTCCACACTCACCACGGTGAAAGCCCCTTCCGGGCTGGTGCCGCCAAAAATCGGGATTCGGGTATTTTTGTGTACGCCCGACTGTTGCACCATGCCCATGGGCGCATCAAATGCAAAACCCGAGGCTTGAACAGCCGCAATGGCATCACCCAGCGCAGCCGCGGTAAACGGGTTGAGCAGGTTCAATGTGTTGGGCGTGCGCACGGGGTCGGCCGGATTGAAGCCGGTGGCCCACAAGTTGGTGGGCAGCGAGGCTGGCAGCGGGTTGGGGAACAAGGGGGGTGGATACAAGCCTGGCAACCCGACGGGCAAACCACCTGGGTTGGCAATGGCGCGGGTCCAGAATTCACGCCACAGGTGGGCACCCTTGCTGTCCAGGTTGGACTTGCCATCCCAAGCCTTCAGTGCAGCACAAGCTGCGGCTGTTTGCACGGGGGGTCCGCTGGAGGTGGGCAAGCCGGGCAACTGGCACAGTTGGTCGGTCACAGCCTGCTTGGCCAGTGTGGCCGAGTAAATTTCACTCGACAGGGCAATGTCCTTCAACAGGTCTTGCGTCATCTTGTTGCCCGGGCGGCCGTCAGCTCCCGCCAACCGGCGTTCCGCCTGGAGAATACACAAGCGGGTGCGCAGGGTGCGCTCGGTGTTTTCGTCACCAATGATGCGGTTGAACCCGGTCACAGGCTCAGCCGGGTTGGTCAGCCAGTAGCTGTCGTTGCAGTTGGTCACATAGTCATCGCGCTTCAGGGTGGGCAGGTTGCCCGGGCCGAAAATGCCAGGGGCTGGCGCATCGGAATCGGTGTCCCATTCACAGCCGGACTTCGATCCATCCAGCACCGGCAGGCCGGGCGACAACTGGTTGACCACGGTATGGAACGGTTCGCTCTTGCACGCCGATGTTTTGGCGTCGCTCACGTTGGGCACCACGGTCACGTCGCCATAGTAGGCTGGTTGGCCAGGGCCACTGGCCACTGTGTTCACCCAGGGCACGCCCAGTTCGCTCTTGTGCAGGTCAATAAACTCATCCAGCGAGTTGGCCATGTTCCACTTGGCAAACTGGTTGATCAGGCGGTCGTTTTCCAGGTTGGCGTCCCGCAGGGTGAAGGCCATGAACTGGTTCCAGCCCAGCACCGGCACCCCACTGGCTTTCAACACCAGCATGGGGCCGAAATGCGAGCGGTACATGGTGCGTTGCATTTTGGTCAGCGTGCCATCGGTTTGCTTGACTTCAATTTCGGTGGGCAGGGCAATCATGTCGCGGTACTCGCCATCGTACATATACTGCGTGGGCTTTTGCGGATTGACCTGCAATTGGTAGAAGGTGAAGCGATACGCCGTGGACACCGTGTGGCTCCAGGCCAGCTTCTCGTTAAAGCCAATCAGCACCGCTGGCACGCCATACAGTCCCACGCCCATGATGTCCATTTTCTTCTGGCCATTGATGGTCAGCGTATTGTGGCTGGGGTACAAACGCTCGGTGCCGCGCCACGGGAAGTGCGGGTTGCCGTACACAATGGACTGGCCGTTTTGGGTGCCGTCCTTGCCGAATGCATACATATTGCTGCCGAACTTGTCGCGGTCCTGCATCGCCACCAGGGGGTTGGGCGATTTTTTCAGCAAGGCGACCTGTTGGTTCGTCGACTGCTTTCCTGCCTTGGCCACGGGCACACCGGGCGCGCCGCCACTGGGTGGCTGGGCACTGCCAATCTCGGTCACAAACACCGAACTGCTGGCCAGCACGGCCAGGCGCACAAAGCGGCGGTACATGTCATCGGTGGCAATTGGCTGCAGCCAGTCTGCCGTGGCGCAACTGGCATGGGCGCTCACCTTGCTGCCGTCGGCTTTGGTGTATTGGTGCTTGCCGGCTTTCAGTTCGGCAATGTAACGGTTCACACCGGCCACATAGCCGGTCACCACCGTTTGGAAGTCGGGCACGGTTTTGTCGCGGGTGCGCTCCCAGGCATTGCGCTCGGTGCCATCCGCACCCTTTTCCTTGTAGGCAAACAGGCTTTTCCAGAAGAAGTCGCTGTCCACATTGTTGGCGTTGGACCCATTGGGTTCAATCGTGTAGGTGCCGGTGGGGCCGAAGTACTTGGACCGCTCACCGCGAATGGTCAGCAGGTCTTCCAGGAATACACAGAGGTTGTCCTCCGCGAAGGCATACCCTTCGCCATAACCCAGGCTGCCGTAGTCTCTGGCGTCAATGTGGGGAACACCATAGGTGGTGCGGGTGATGGTGGCGTTGTACTTGTAGTCCACTTCACTGGGCGTGGTCCGCCCGTCGGTGCCGGCCACGCCGCCCCCGTTGCCACCCAAACAACCCGCCAAGCCCAGTACCAGGGCGCTGACGGTCAACAGGCCGTAACGGCCTTGACGCGCTTTGTTCACAACTGTCTCCTCAGTGTTGTTGCCAGCCGCTTGCGGCTGCCCGGCGGATTCTTTGGGCCGGTACTGAACTGTTACTCCGGAAAACAGAAAGTGGATGCGCTGTCATCAAGCTGAAATCGGCCAACAATCCCCCGGGTTTGCCCCGATGGTGTTAGTCCCGATGGCTGCTGACTCGGCAGCAGGCAAAAATGTCAGCTTCCTGTTTCACCATAAGAACCCACCGCCATGAACGCCGCAGCACGTGAAAACCCGCTTCCCCATGTCATCAACGGCCAATCGGTGTTGCCAGCCGGCAGCCGCACCGCGCCGGTTTTCAACCCATCGCATGGCGTTGTTCAAAAACAGGTGGCGCTGGCCGAGCCCGCCACCGTGAACGAGGCCGTGGCCGCTGCAAAAGCGGCACTGCCCGCCTGGGCCAACAAACCCCCACTGCAGCGGGCGCGCATCCTGAACCGCTTTCTGGCACTGATGAACCAGCACCGGGATGAACTGGCCGCCATCATCACGGCCGAACACGGCAAGGTGTTTACCGATGCGCAGGGCGAAGTCACGCGCGGCATCGAGATTGTTGAATTTGCCTGCGGCATTCCGCAACTATTGAAAGGCGATTACACCGAGCAGGTGTCCACCAACATCGACAACTGGACCACCCGCCAGCCGGTGGGTGTGGTGGCTGGCATCACCCCGTTCAACTTCCCGTGCATGGTGCCGTGCTGGATGTTTCCGGTGGCGATTGCCTGCGGCAACACCTTCATCCTCAAGCCCAGCGAGCGGGACCCCTCTGCCGCCAATTACATGGCGGGTTTGTTGAAAGAGGCTGGCCTGCCCGATGGCGTGTTCAACGTGGTCCACGGCGACAAGTCGGCGGTGGACACCCTGCTGAACCACCCCGATGTGTCGGCCCTGAGCTTTGTGGGCTCCACACCCATTGCCCAATACATTTACGAAACCGGTGCCCGCAACGGCAAACGGGTTCAAGCACTGGGTGGCGCCAAAAACCACCTGCTGGCCATGCCCGATGCCGACTTGGACCAGGTGGTGGACGCTCTGGTGGGCGCAGCCTATGGCAGCGCAGGCGAACGCTGCATGGCCATTTCCGTGGCCGTACTGGTGGGGGATGTGGCCGACCGCATCATGCCCAAGCTGGCCGAGCGCGTGCGCACCCTGCGCATCACCGACGGCATGGACCTGAAGGCGGAAATGGGGCCCATCGTGACCGCGGAGGCACTGGCACGCATTGAGAATTACATCCAGATTGGTGTGGACGAAGGCGCAACACTGGTGGTGGATGGCCGTGGGCACAAGCCCGCCGGTTTCGAGAAAGGCTTTTACACCGGCGGTACCTTGTTTGACCATGTAAAACCCCACATGCGCATTTACAAGGAAGAAATTTTTGGCCCGGTGCTGGCCTGTATTCGCGTCAAAGATTTCGCAGAAGGCTTGGCGCTGATCAACAGCCACCAGTACGGCAACGGCGTGGCCTGTTACACCCGCGACGGCAACACCGCTCGCGAGTTTGGTCGCCAGGTGCAAGTGGGCATGGTGGGCATCAATGTGCCCATTCCTGTGCCCATGGCCTGGCATGGCTTTGGGGGTTGGAAGTCCAGCCTGTTTGGCGACATGCATGCCTATGGTGAAGAAGGCGTGCGCTTTTACACCCGCCAGAAGTCCATCATGCAACGCTGGCCAGACAGCACCCAGAAAGGCGCTGAGTTTGCCATGCCCACCTCCAAGTAAGCCTTTCGCGTAGACTCGGTGTTGAGCAGCAGTACGTCCAACAAGTACGCCCAACATCGACTCTGCGAGAGGATTGCTTGAACGCTGACATCAAGGCCGGTGCCCTGGTTGCACTGGCGGGCTTTGCACAAGCCCTGGTCTACGGCATGCTGGCCTTTGCCCCACTGGGGCAAGACGGGCTGGCCATCGGTTTGTACGCCGGCCTGGTGAGTGCCCTGGTGGGCAGCGCATTGGGTGCCTTGTTGGGCAGGGCCCCTGTTCAGTTCGGCGGGCCCCGTTCCTCAACCGCTCTTATCGTGGCGGGCTCCATCTTCGGTTTCCAGTCGCAGGCTCAAACCTTGAGCCTGACAGCGTTGGTTGGCCTCTCCGCCATGGAAGTCCTTCTGGCGGGGCTGCTGGTTTTCATCGCCCAACGGCAAGGGGTTGGTCGGCTCATGCAATGCCTGCCCGCACCGGTACTCATCGGCATGAACACCACGCTGGGCCTGTTTTCCGCCTACAAGTTATTGCCCGCCATGGTGGGTTTTGCCGTGTTTGTGGGTGTACCCCATGCAGCCGCGCACCTGCCCGAAGCCTCTTGGCTGGTGGCCGCCATCTCGGGGCTCACCACCCTGCTGGTGGTTTACTTCCGGGTGGTTCGGCCCAACCCTTGGGGCATGGTGATTGCACTGCTGGCAGGGCTGACCGTGCAACAGGCTTGCCAATATGGGCTGACAGCCACCACCCCGCTGCTGGGCCTGACCACTGCCCACTGGCCTCACACCGTAAATTGGGCTTCTGCAGCCGAGCAGGGGCTCACCGCCCTGTGGCAACACCCGGGCCTTGTGCTGCAGGTGGGCATTGGTGCAGGGGTCATTGCCTTGCTGGTGGTGCTGGAAAGCATGCAGTCCCTGTTGACGGTGGACCAAACCCTGAACACCCGGCACGACACCGCGCGCGAACTGAACACCCTGGCGCTGGCCACGGTGGTCAATGGCCTGCTGCTGGCGCTGCCCAGTTCCAACTATGTGTCCCGCAGCAACAACGGCCTGGCCGTGGGTGGCAAAACCCGGCGAAGCGAAGCCGCCTACTGTGCCGTGTTGCTGGCCTTGAGCGCCCTGCTGTGGCCGGTGCTCGACCGGCTGCCCATCCATATTCTGGCCACTGTGGTGGCCATCAGCTCGCTCTTTCTGATTCAAGGCAAAACCCTGCACTGGGTGCGGGATTTTTTCAGCCCACGCAAACACGGCCGCATGGACAGCAACGCTCGGTTCACGGTGTGGGTGCTGCTCGGCATGGTGGGGGCCACCGCACTGAGCAACCTGCTGGTTGGCACCTTGGTTGGGGTGTTGTTTGTGGCCGCCTACTTTTTGCGGCAGCAGTCCGTGGGCGGGCTACTGGCCCTCGAGCACCAACCGGTTGGCCGGTCCCGCACCTTGCGTCCCCGCGGTGACCGGCAGGCGCTGGACCTTGCCTTCCGCCGCGTGTGCCGGGTGACCTTGGACGGCAGTCTGTTTTTCGGCAACGCCGCCTCGCTGGCCATTCGCCTGCACGACGAGCTCAAACCGTGCGCCCATTGGGTGGCCGACTTTTCCCGGGTGCGCTATGTGGACGACACCGCCGTGCAAGCCTTGGTGCGCGCTTTGGGCAGCAACCTGCCCCACCTGAAAGGCCACAGTGTGGCCGTGCTGCCGGCCGCCCAACATGTGCCTGCGGAAACACTGCGCGCTCTTGAGCAACTGTGCCAGGGCTGCGGCCTGCACTGCACCAGCCACCTGGACGATGCTTTTTACTGGCTGGAAAACCACCTGCTCGGCCTGTCTGACAGGGCCTCTGGGGAAAGCCCCGCCAACCCCGTGCACCAAGCCTTGCTGGACAGCCATGTGTGCGATGGCCTGCCCCCGCACCTGCAAACCCAATTGACCGAAGCCTGGTTGCCCCTGCAACTGACTGCCGGAGAAACCCTGTTCCGCGAAGGCGACGCCGCTTCGGGCCTGTTTGTGCTGGCCTCAGGCCAAATGAGCGCCTGGCACCACAGTGGCAACCACTCCGATCGCCTGATGCGCTTTTGCCCCGGCAGCCTGATTGGCGAAATGGCGCTGCTGGACCAACGCCCCCGCTCAGCCACGCTGGTGGCCGACACAGCCTGCACCGTGCTGCACCTGCCGCTGCAGACCTACCACCTACTCGACCCGGAATTGGCCACACCCCTGCTGCGAAACCTGGCCAAGGAGCTCACTTTGCGGGTTCGTCTGTCCAATCAGGGCCTTGCGCTCACACAGCCGGGCTAGAAGGTTTACTCTTTGTCCAAGCGCCCAGCATGCCGTATGTTCACGGGTGTATACAAAAAACCACCCATGTCATGAACAAAGCCGAATTCCAGAAACGTTACGGAAACACCATCCGGAAGCCCAAACTGAGCCTGCTGCTGGGCGAAGCCCGGGCGCCGCTGGAAGCGGCCAAACTGGCTGTTCAATGGCGCTTTCTGCCCCGCAAAAATGTGGGCCAGGGGCAAACCATTCTGCTGTTGCCCGGTTTTGGCTCGGGCCCTGCAGCCATGAGCTTGATCAAGCGGTACATGGAGTCGCTGGGTTACAACGCCGTGCACTGGAGCGCAGGTTTTAACCACGGCGAGGTGGGCAAGCTGCTGCCGCAAGTGATAGACGACATCAAGCGCCTGTCTGAGGAAGCCCAAAGCCCCATCAAATTGTTGGGCTGGAGCTTGGGCGGCTACCTGGCGCGCGAAGCCGCACGCGAGGTTCAGCAAAACGTGAGCCGCATTGTGACCATCGGCAGCCCAGTGGTCGGTGGCCCCAAGTACACGGCCGTGCGCGGCCTGTACGACCTGAAGGGCACCGACGTGGAGTCCATCGAGAACAGCACCTTGAAGCGCTTTGAGCAGCCCATTGTGTGCCCCATCGTGGCCCTGTATTGCAAGAAAGACAGCATCGTCAGCTGGCAAGCCTGTATCGACCGCTTCTCGCCCAATGTAGAGCACATTGAAATCCAGACACCCCACCTGTCCATGGGCATCAGCACCGAAGTGATGGACCTGCTGCCCTACGCACTGGGCACGCCGCTCAAGTAAAGCTTTGTAAAGCAGCGAACCTTACCCGCCCAGCAACCTCACAGAAACAAGGCCTCAAACAATTGAGGGGCCTTTGTTCCTGTATTCCGTGTTTGCCCGCACTTGTAACTTCAAGCCAGCGGCGTAGACTGGACTTTCAAATAATAGAAGGGGGTTAGGGCAATGATTCGACAACACTATCAGCCACTTGAACACATCACCGCAGGCGCCACTGACGTGATCACCGTCAGCGACCCCAGTCGGCCAATCAAGCTGACTGCCGACTCACCCGCCTTTGACGCCATGACCGACTTGCGCCGCATTCAGCCAGTGAGCATCGACCCCGCCGAAAACCTCGAGCAGGCCCGCACCACCATGATTGTGTGCGGCGTGAAGCTGCTGTTTGTGCGCAACGCACAGGGCAACCTGCTGGGCCTGATCACCGCCAATGACCTGGCCGGTGAACTCGCGATTGTTCAAGCCGCCAACAGTGGCCGCAGTGTGCCCGAGCTCACCGTGAACGACGTCATGGTGAAACTGCCCGATCTGGAATTTCTGGAATTTGGTGCAGTGTCCCGCGCGGAGGTGGGCCACATCATTGCCACACTGAAAGCCCACAACCGGCAACACGCCCTGGTGGTGGACAACCGCCAAGGCAACCTGCGTGTGGTGGGTTTGTTCTCGGCCACGCAAATTGCCCGCCAAATGGGCATCCCCGTGTTCGACCCGGTCAAGGCCAATACCTTTGCCGAAATTGAAGCTGCAGTGGCGTCTGCTTAAGGCTGCTTGACCGCTTCGATGGAAATGCGCACCTTCACCTCGGGTAAAAAGCCACGGTCCACGGCATAACCGAGGTTGAAGTCGGTGCGCTTGAAGTTGGCTTCGGCGTCGGCACCGCACACTTCCACTTTCTTGAACGGGTGGTTGATGCACTTGAACTGCTTGATGGTGAGGTTGACCGGTTTGGTCACGCCTTTCAACGTGAGTTCGCCCAGCACCTCCACGGGTTTGTCGCCCTCAAAACGCATGGACTTTCCAACGTACTCGATGGTCGGGTAGGCCTCCACGTCGAACATGTCCACGCCCTTGGCCTCTTCATTCATTTTGCTGTGGCCAAAGTCAATGGTGCTGGCGTCCATCTCGATGTTCACGGTTCCGGTTTTGTTGACCCGGTCCAGCGTCACGGTGCCTTTGGTCTTGTTGATTTTGCCGCGCCAAATCGACAACCCCCCCAAGTGGTCGGCCTCAAAGGCCGGGTAGGTGTGGCCGGGGTCCACCAGGTATTTGTCCACCGCCGCGTGGGCCACACTGGCAGCGGCCACACACACCGCGCCGACGATCAAGGCGGCCAGCGGCCGCTTTCGTGTTGTCATTGTCTCTGCTCCTGCATGGAATCTGTCCGAGCTCACACCATGAGCCCGGTTTTTTATTTTCCGGTGGTCACCAGCTTGAAACCAATCACCACCTCGTCAGCCACCAAGCTGGTATCAGCCCATTCGCCCGAGGCGCCCACTTTGAAATCCAGCCGCTTGATTTTCGTTTGACCAGAGAACACGGATTTGCCACCCTGGGATTGAATACTCACCGGAAATGTCAGCGGCTTCTTGATGCCGCGAATGGTCAGGTCGCCAGTGGCTTGATAGCCCTTGCCAGCGGGCTTCACGCTGGTCACCGAAAAAGTGGCATCTGGAAATTTGGCCGAATCAAACCAGTCGGGTTTGGCCACCTCTTTGTTGTACAGCGGGTCGCCCAGGTCAAAGCTGGCGGTTTGAACCGTGACGGTGGCTTTGGTGGCTTCCGGTTTGGCCGCATTGAAATCCACCTGGCCAGAAAACTTCTTGAAATCACCACTCACCGGCACATTGAACTGTTTGAAGGTGGCCCGAACCAGGCTTTGTGCCGGGTCGACCGGGTCGGCCTGTGCAACACCGGACACCAACATACCCGCCACGGTCAACACCGCAGCCATTCCATTTCCAAACTTCAACCGCATCGCTTGCCTCACTGCTTGTCGACCCTCAGGCCAGGAATCATCTTGCCCAGAATTCGGGTATTGTCCATCCACTCATGCTTGACCGCCATGAGCACGTGCCCCGCCACCAGAATGACCAGCCCCCAGGCTGAAAGTTCATGCAGTTCTTCAAATACTTCCTTGAGGGCCGGGTCTTTGTGAATGATCACCGGCAACTCGATGACACCAAACCACACCACCGGGTAACCGGCTGCCAGGCTATACAGATAACCCAACACGGGCGTGATCAACATCATGGCATACAGTGCCCAGTGGCCCGATTTGACCAAAACCATGAGTCGCCCCGCCCAACTGGCCGGGTAACTGGGCAAGGTCGACCCGGCTCGCACCAAAATCCGAATCATCAACAGGGCAAACAGGCTAACGCCCAGCCACTTGTGCCAATTGAACAGTTTCAGCTTAAACGGCGTGATGCCCGGAATGTCCACCATGTACAAACCCATGCCAAAAGCAACAGCCAAACCCAAGGCCATGGCCCAGTGCAGCAGCATCATGAGCGGGTTATAGCGGGATGGAGTGGGGGTCGACGGCATGTCCGTGAAGTCCTTGTGCTTGATTGACAACATTTTTCCCGCAAATTCTGTTTGGGGCTTTGGGTTTTTTCAAGATACAATTTACAGTTGTTTTGGCGCTGCGTACAGTTTACCGGGCTGGTGGATGAGTCCCCAAGGGCATGGATGCTGGCAGTGCACACCGGTTTACCCCTCGCGCTAACAATTAAACAGGATGTGGTATGAGCGACTCCAACGAACACGAACTGCCGTTTAAAACACCCAAGCAGCTGATTGTGGCCATTGTGGCTTCCTTTGTGGTGCCGGTTTTCATCATTATCCTGCTGGCCAACTATGTCAGCACTGGCAACAAGCCCGCCGCTGGCAGCAACGCCATGACTGACGAGGCCATTGCCGAACGCTTGAAGCCGGTAGGCTCCGTGGAGTTTCTGGATGCCAACGCACCCAAGGTGCTGAAGACTGGCCAGGAAGTGTACACAGGCGCTTGCGCAGCCTGTCACGGTGCCGGTGCTGCCGGTGCACCCAAGTTTGGTGACAAAGGCCAGTGGGGGCCCCGCCTGTCGCAAGGTTTCGACACCCTGTGGAAACATGCGGTAGAAGGCATTCGCGCCATGCCAGCCAAGGGTGGCAACCCCGACCTGGACGATGTTGAAGTAGGCCGCGCGGTGGCCTATATGGCCAACGAAGCCGGTGCCAACTTCAAAGCGCCTGAGCCTGCAGCACCCGCTGCTGCGCCCGCCGCGGATGGTGCTGCTGCACCGGCTGTCCCCGCTGCAAAGTAATGTCGATCGGGCTCAGTCACTGAGCCTGGTGATGTTGAAAACCCCGGTTTGATGCCGGGGTTTTTTTATTTCCTGTTTGCAACACCGGCAACTTGTGCCAGTTTATTGCTCCCAGCAACACCGGCCGCCCGTGCCGAACGCCCCCCAATGTAAAGGTTGCCCCGCGCCTTCAAACCGGACCGAGAACTCGCCACTACGTGGCTCAAACATCTCGGTCCGTCTGTTCGAATGCTGTGCGGGTCAAGCCGATCGGGTGGCTGACTGTTCGGCGCCGGGCATACCGGTATTGCCGGGGCTTATGGCACCGAGCATGTAGGCTGCACCGGTTTGTTGGCCTGCGCGGTTCATCTCCCCTGCAGCGACATTCAGGACAATCTGCAAAACCGTGCCAAGCAAGCGCGGTGAACTGACCAACGGTCAGTTCAGAGGTCGATCCCGACTCGCTTTTTGGAGGGGCGACCTCAGCGATCGCGAGGCTCAGGTTTTGAACTACAGATTGGCCGTCGCCAAGGGGTGTGACCGCGCAGGGCATACCATCTGTGTAGTAGCACCACTAACCCCGTGGCATCCCACCCACCAAACTGAAACCCACTCCCCGGAAAATCAGCATGGCGTTTTCAACCACATGCTCCACTGGCTGACGGCACCCTTCCAGCGCCCAGCGGGCAGCCATGTACAACACCGAGCCCACCAGGCCCGATGCCAACAGTGTGGAATCCAGGTGTACATCTGGGTCGCCCTTGGCGCGCTGTTCAATCAGCGGTTTGGCCAGCGCCTCCAGCATTTCCACAAAGCTGTAAAGGGTTCTCAATGACAGTTCTTCCAGGTGCCGGTTCACGGTCAACACCTCCACCAGCAGAATGCGCGCCGCTTCGGGTTGTTCCTTGAACTGCGTAAAAAACACGGTCAGACCTGTGGTGGTGGCCTCTTCCAACCCTTCATCACCCATGCCCAGCAGCACCTGCTGCAAGCGGCCCCGCAAGGTGTCGGTGATGTGCAAATAGCAGGCGGTAAACAAGGCCTCGGCATTGGGGAAGCTTTCGTAGAAATACCGTTCCGTCAGCCCGGCTTCCTGGCACAAGCCCTTGACCGTGGCTGCGTGATAACCGCTAGAACCAAAAATCTTGATGCCCGCTTCAATCAGCTTCATTCGCCGCTCGGCGGTCCGTACTTCATTGGACACCCCCCGGTAACGTCGCCCTTCTGCTTTCACCGCTGTTTCCGTCTTGGTCAAACTCATATTGGAAGACATACTCAAAAAATAGCCATTGACAGTATGAGGCACCCTCATTAAATTGACAACCACGATTGTCAAATTGTCGATCATCCAATACCCAAGCAATAACCACATCTGCGGAGACACAACATGAAATCATTCAAAGGCAAAGTGGCCGCCATCACCGGCGCAGCATCCGGCATGGGCCGCACACTGGCGGTTCAATTGGCGCGTGAAGGCGCTTCCCTGTCCATCTCCGACGTGGACACCAAAGGCCTGACCGAGACCGTCAAACTGGCCAAATCGGCTGCAGACGAAGCTGGCCATGACATCAAGATCACCAGCCAGGAGCTGGATGTCTCTAGCCGTGCAGACATGTACGCCTGGGCCGACAAAACCGCCAAGGACCATGGCAAAGTCAATCTGATTTTCAACAACGCCGGTGTGGCCTATGCCACCCCGATTGAAGACATTGACTATGACAAGTTCGACTGGATCATGGGCATCAATTTTTGGGGCGTGGTGTACGGCACCAAGGCGTTCCTGCCCTACCTGAAGGCATCCGGCGAAGGTCACATCATCAACACCTCCAGCCTGTTTGGCCTGTGCGCACAGCCCACCCAGTCCACTTACAACGCCACCAAGTTTGCGGTGCGCGGCTTCACCGAAAGCCTGCGTCAGGAACTGGATTTCATGAACTGTGGCGTGTCCGCCACCAGCGTTCACCCCGGTGGCATCAAGACAGCGATTGCCCGCAAGAGCGTGGCTTCTCCCGCCATTGAAAAGTTCACGGGAACGGATGCTGAATCTGGCAAAGCGTTTTTCGAAAAATTCTTCATCACCAGCGCTGAAAAAGCCGCTGACATCATTCTGAAAGCTGTGAAGGGCAACAAGCGTCGCGTACTGGTCGGACCAGACGCCGTGGCCATGGACGCCATGGTGCGTGCACTGCCCGAAAGCTATCAGGCCATCATCGTGGGGCAGATGAAGAAAATGCGCGACAAGCAACTGGCGCGCAAAAAGAAAAACACCGCTGCAGCCAAAGAAACCCAGAAGGCCTGATTTGGCGTCGCTGTTGTTATTCGGTGCCACTGGGGTGGTGGGGCGCGCGGTACTGAACCTTGCGCTCAAACACCCCGATGTGCACCAGGTGACCGCTGTCACTCGCCGCCCCTTGGCGGCGAGCCTGCTGGCCCAACACCCCAAGCTCTGCAACCCGGTGGTCGACATGGCGAACTTGCCCAGCGACGCCCCGTGGTGGAAGGCTGATGCAATCATATGCACGCTGGGCACCACCATCAAACAAGCAGGCACCCCCGAAAAGTTTCGGGAAGTGGACCTGCATTTGGTGAACAATGTGGCCACACTGGCTGCGCGCCATGGCACCCACACGGCTGTGCTCAATTCATCCAGCATGGCCAACCCCAAAGCCCGTGGACTTTACCTGCGCACCAAAGGCGAAGCGGAGCAGGCGGTGCTGAAGGCCGGCTTTCAGCGCGTGGTGATTGCCCGCCCTGGTTTGCTGGACGGGGATCGCGAGGAATTCCGTCTGGGTGAAGAAATTGGGGTAAAAGCCTCCCGACTGTTGAACCCTCTGCTGCCCAAGCGGCTGCGCAGTGTGAAAGTGGAGCGTTTGGCGGCGGTGATGTTGGCTGAAGCCCTGCGCAACAATCCCAACCACACCATTCTGGAATCGGAAAAATTTCAGGCAGACTAATGCCCCACCAATGCATGGCTCGGGGTTTTTAGGCTTTCAACCCATCTTGGTCAACAAACCCTTCAGCGCGCTTAAACGGTCTTTGGGGCTCATCTTGGGCGTGTCATCGGGCAAGTCTTTGTCTTCATCCAATTGAAGTTCTTTAATAAAGCGTGACGGAAAACACGTCACCAACTCGCGGGCCTTTTTGCGCTTGCGGCACCAGGTGATGTTGAGGCTGCGCTGGGCCCGCGTCACCCCCACATACATCAGGCGGCGTTCTTCTTCCAGACGGTCATCGGTCAGTTCGCGGCCTTCCCCCTCACCAAAGCTGGGCAAAATTGCCTCTTCACAGCCAATCAAAAACACATGGGGAAACTCCAGCCCCTTGGCTGCATGCAGCGTGGACAGCTGGACTGCATCCGGGCGGGTGCCATCTTCCTGTCGGTCCAGCATGGTGATCAGCGCCACTTTCTGGGTCAGGTCGAGCAGGTTCTGCCCGTCCTCCTCGCCTTTCTCGCCCATCCACTTCACAAAGTCGAGCACGTTCTGCCATTTGGCTTGCGCACCCCGTTCATCGTGCTGTTCATACAGCCATTCTTCATAGTTGATGGCCTTGATGAGTTCATTGAGCAACTCACCAGCCGGCTCACGCTGAGCGCGATATTCCAGGTTGTTGATGAAAGTGCCAAAGGTGCGCAAGGCCTGCACCATGCCCTCATTCAACTGGCTTTCCAGCCCGGTTTCAAACAGGGCTTCAAACAGCGACACGCCCCGGTTGCCAGCATAGGTGCCCAAGGTTTCCAGGGTTTTCTGGCCAATGCCGCGCTTCGGTGTGGTGATGGCGCGGATGAATGCCGGGTCATCATCGGAATTCACCAGCAAACGCAAATAGGCCAGCACATCCTTGATTTCGGCCCGCTCAAAAAAGCTTTGCCCGCCGCTCAGGATATACGGGATTTTTTGCCGCCGCAGCGCCTGCTCCAGAATACGTGCCTGGAAGTTACTGCGGTACAGCACCGCATAATCGCCGTATTTCGAGCGGCGCTCGAAGCGGTGCCCACTGAGCATCATGGCCACTTGTTCAGCCTCATGCTCGTCATCGTTCATGGCCGTGATCACAATCGGCTCACCCGGGCCGTGGTCGCTCCACAGGGTTTTCTTGAACAACTTGGGGTTGTGCTCAATCAAGCGGTTGGCCGCCTGCAAAATGCGCAAGGTGGACCGGTAGTTCTGTTCCAGCTTGATGACTTTCAACTGCGGATAGTCTTCCGTGAGCTGGCGCAGGTTTTCCAGCGTGGCGCCCCGCCAAGCGTAAATCGCCTGGTCATCATCACCCACCGCGGTGAACATGGCGCGCGGCCCGGCAATCAAACGCAGCAGATCGTATTGGCAAGCATTGGTGTCCTGCACCTCATCCACCAACAGGTAGCGCAAACGGTTTTGCCATTTGTTGCGCACCTCCTCATTGCTGGCCAGCAGCCGGGTGGGTTTCAAAATCAGGTCATCAAAATCCACCGCCTGGTAAGCGGCCAGCGTGGCCTCATAGCTTTTGTACAGGCGGGCCAATTGGGCTTCATCATCGTCGGTGGCCTCAACCAGTGCGGTGTCCGGGTCCTTCAGTCCGTTTTTCCAAAGGGAAATGGTGCTTTGAGCCTTGCGGATGAGTTGCTTGTCGGTGGTGCTGTAGAGCTGCTGCACCAAGCCAAAGGTGTCGGTGGAATCGAGAATGGAGAAGCGGTTTTTCAGCCCGGCGTGGGCATGTTCTTCACGCAGTATGCGCATGCCCAAGCTGTGGAATGTACACACCAGAAGGCCCTTGCCCTCACCGTCTTTCAACAGCTTGGCCGCACGCTCTTCCATTTCCTTGGCGGCTTTGTTGGTGAAGGTGACTGCCGCGATATTGCGGGCCTGCACACCCTGGTTTTGAATCAGGTGGGCAATTTTTTGGGTAATCACACGGGTTTTGCCCGAGCCGGCACCGGCCAGCACCAAGCAGGGGCCGTCCACGTAATTCACTGCCTCACTTTGGGCTTTGTTCAGGCCGATGGTCATGGTCAGAATTTTAACAGAGCCGCTTCGGGGGCACTTAGAGTTCGACCGGATCCACCTCCAAAAACCACCGTACGCTGCCTGCGTGCTCGTACAGAAGGGGCAACCACGCGGACAGGAAACGGTGCAATGCAGGTCGGGACTCACTCTCAATCAGCATTTGTGCACGCTCAATGCCGCCGACCCGGACCACCGTCAATGGCACCGGGTCGCACAGGTACACAGGTTCATCCGGCTGGATGAGCGGGTCACCCAGCTCACGGGCTGTTTTCAAAAAAGCCAGGCAATTGCCCAGGGTGCGATGGTCTGCACGGATGGTGGCCTGGTAGGAGAACGGCGGCATCCGCGCTTCACGCCTTGCCTGCATTTCATGGCTGGCAAAGCGCTCATAGTCGTGGGCCTTCAATGCTTCAAACAAGGGGTGTTGCGGGTAGCGGGTCTGCACCAGCATGGTTGCTTCGCCACCGCGGCGGCCTGCCCGGCCAGCCACCTGCATCAGTTGGGCAAACAGGCGCTCAGGCGCACGGTACGCATGCGAAAACAGGGATGCATCCACATTCAGGGCCAACACCAGGTTCACATTGGCAAAGTCATGCCCCTTGGCGATCATTTGGGTGCCAACCAGCACATCGGCCCGTCCGGAATGCGCCTCGTCCAGCAAAGCCTCCATCTGCCCCTTGTTGCGGGTGCTGTCGGCGTCAATGCGCAGCACGGTGGCCTTGGGCAACAGGCCCGCCAAGGTTTCTTCAATGCGCTGGGTGCCACGGCCAAAACCGGTCAAGTCCTGGTTGCCGCAACAGGGGCACTGCACCGGCACGCGCTGGGCAGCCCCACAATGGTGGCAGCGCAGGTTTCGCTCGCTTTTGTGCCACACCATGTGGGCAGTGCAGTGTTCACAGTTGGACACCCAGCCACAACCCCCGCACACCAGCTGCGGCGAGTAGCCACGCCGGTTCAAAAACACAATGCTCTGTTTGCCCGCCTCAAAGGTGCTGACCAGCGCTTGCATGGCGGGCTCGCTCAAACCTTCTTTGGCGGGAAAATTGGCGGTGTTGATCAATTCGACCCTGGGCAGGCTGGCTCCGGTCACGGCGCGTTGGGTGAGGGTTAAACGCTTGTACTGGCCTCCCTCGGCTTTTTGCCAGGTTTCCAGCGACGGGGTGGCTGAACCCAGCACCACCGGCACGCCACGCTGCTTGCCCAGCATCAGGGCCAAATCCCGGGCCTGGTAGCGCATGCCATCCTGTTGTTTGTACGACGGGTCGTGCTCCTCGTCCACAATCACCAAGCCCAGGCGTGGCATGGGGGTTAACACCCCCAGGCGCGTGGCAATCAACACATCGGCCGCCCCAGTGGCCGCTTCAAACCAGTGCTTGGTGCGCTGCAGTTCTGGCAGGTTGCTGTGCAGAACCACCACCCGATACGGGGCAAGGCGCGTCTCGTACAAGGCTTGTGCAGCGGGTGTGAGGTTAATTTCTGGCAGCAGTACCAACACCTGCTCGCCGCGCGTCAAGCGTTCCTCCACCGCGTGCAGGTACACTTCGGTTTTGCCGCTACCCGTCACCCCATACAGCAGCAGGGGGGTAAACCCCGCTGCAACTGAACATGCTTGAACAGCGGCTTGCTGCTCCAGCGTTAAAACGGGCGGTGGCGCGGGGTCTGCCTGGGTGGGGTCATGGTCGGCGGAAGTACGTGCCCCACGGGCCGGCGTTTGCCGCGCCTGCAATCGCTTGTCTGCATGGGCCTGTGCCTTGGTGACCATCACCGGTTCTTCGCCGCGGGCGTTCAACACCCGCAGGGCCTTGGGCAAGGCTTCCAGCGCAATCAAGCCCAGCGGGTGGTGGTAATAGCGGGCGGCAAATTCAATGAGTTGGCGCCAGGCACCGTCGAGCAAACTGCCATCATCCAGCACCTGCTCCACCGGCTTCAGACTGTACGCATCCACACCGGCGGATGTCACAACTGCTGCGCAAGTGCCGTGCACCAAACCAATGCGCTTTTGTCGCCCCCACGGGACCACCACGCGCTGACCAAATCGGGGCGCATGTTCAAAGGGCCAGTGGTAGGTGAATGTTTGTGGCAAGGGCACTGCAATCAACACTTCCACGGCTTTTTCCCCCAAGTCGAGGGGTAGCCGGTTGGGTTGGTCTGATTCGTCCTTTTGGGTTGGTTTCTTCACAGCTTACTTTAAGTTTCTTCTCAAGTCGTTCTGAACGCTATGAAATCCCCAAAAGCGATTGCCCCATTGTGGATAACTTTGTGAACATCCGCGGAAAAGCACCGAATTGGGCATACCCCATGCACCGAACCTTGTAAAGGGGTTTATTTTCCAATGCTGATTAACATTTACTAATCAATGACTTACTACACAACATACACTTTGCAGCCCTGATGCGATGCAAAACGGTTCTTCACATCGGTGGCTGTAAAAATGTGCATAACTCCGCCTGTCAAGCACTTCTTTGGCGCCGACTGTAGGTATGGACCGCCTCAATCATTACAGAAACCGCATCTGGATTGGTAAATTGTGAAATACCGTGCCCCAAATTGAACACATGGCCAACGCCGGGCTGCGGCGTGCCAAAGCTCTCCAGGGCCTTGGCCACCTCGGCTTGAATCTGTGGCGGATCTGCAAACAACACGTGGGGATCGATATTGCCCTGCAGTGCACAACGGTCTCCCACCCGAGCGCGGGCATTGCCCAGGTTGACCGTCCAGTCCACACCCAGGGCCGAGGCGCCAGTAGAGGCCAAATCCTCCAGCCACAAACCGCCGCCTTTGGTAAACACGATCGACGGAATAGACTCAACAAACCCGCCCCGGTTGGCCTCCAGCGGCAAGGCTTGAACGATCTGTTTCATGTACTGCAAACTAAATTTCTGAAATGCGCCATCGGCCAGCGCACCACCCCAGCTGTCAAAAATCATCACAGCCTGCGCGCCCGCTTCCACTTGGGCTTTCAGGTACTGGGTCACCGCTTCGGTGGTGACCGTCAAGATGCGGTGCATCAGGTCAGGGCGTTTGTACATCAGGGTTTTGACTTTGCGGAAGTCGCTGCTGCCCCCCCCTTCCACCATGTAACAGGCCAAGGTCCAAGGACTGCCGGAAAAACCGATCAAGGGCACGCGGCCATTCAAGGCGCTGCGGATGGTGCGCACAGCGGCGGTAACGTAGCCCAGCTTCTCTTCAATGTCAGGCACGGCCAACTGGGCCACGTCAGCCTCGTTCTGGATGGGACGTTCGAACTTCGGGCCTTCACCCTCTTCGAAGTACAAGCCCAAACCCATTGCATCCGGTACGGTGAGAATGTCCGAAAACAAAATGGCCGCATCCAGCGGATACCGATCCAAGGGCTGAAGTGTCACTTCACAAGCCATCTCCGGGTTGGTGCACAAGCCCATGAAATTGCCGGCACGGGCGCGCGTGGCGCGGTATTCAGGCAAATAGCGGCCAGCTTGGCGCATCAGCCACACCGGCGTGTAATCGGTCGTTTCCCGACGCAACGCACGCAGGAAAGTGTCATTCTGTACAGGAACGAAACGGGTCATTTCTTTTCTCTGGCTTGTGTGGTGTGGGCCGATGGGTTGGCCCTCGGTGTATTCAAACGCCCAAAAACAGGCGTTGATGCTCTGTCTTCAGGCAGCGGTCCATGACAAAAGGCAATCCGGCAGCGTGCGCCTTTGCCTCCACGAGGTCGTTCCGGATGCCCTGCTGCAGCCAAACGGCCCCTGCACCCACATTCATCGCTTGAGTTAAAACCTCTGGCGTGTGTTCTGCTCGTCGAAACACATCCACCAAGTCAATTTTCAGTCCGGTTTTTTCAACCGCCGTCTTGAGGTCCGGGTAACAGGTTTCATTCATCAATCCGCTGGGGCGACCATCCAGTGATGGGTTAATCGGCAAAATGCGATATCCCACCGATTGAAGATACTTCGCCACAAAAAAACTGGGCTTGTGTGCCTGGGATGAAAACCCGACAACAGCAATGGTTTTGGTCTGCTCCAGCAGTTTTTTCAGGGTTGCATCATCCATGCGGACCTCTCGGTGTTGGTGCTTCGGCGTGTGGTGTCTGGAAGGCACCCATTGTGCCTGAAAACGGCATGCGCTGTATCCAGGCCAGCCCTGCCCGCGTTCCAGCCATGGGTCGATATTCGCATCCAATTCGGCCGCTGTAACCCAATGCATGCAGCACTTCAAATACGCGGGTGTAATCCAGTTCACTCAAACTGGGTTCGTGGCGTTCCGGCACACCCGCAATCTGGATGTGGCCAACCCGACCCGAAGGTAAGTGCGCTTGCAGGCGTTTAATGACATCACCCTGCATGATCTGGCAATGGTACAAATCCATTTGAACCTTTAATCGCGGGCTGTTGAATGTCTGCACCAGTGCATGGGCTTCTTCCTGTGTGGTCAGCAAGTAACCCGGTACGTCACGGGTGTTAATCGGCTCCACCAGCCAGGTGATGTCGGGACAGTGCTCCGTGTTTTTCAGCAGCCAATCCAGGTTCTCGCGGTAACAAGCCCGGGCCTCAGCCCACTGTGCATCGGAAGCCTGCGCAGGCAGGGCACCGGCCAGCACATGCACCAGACCAACATCGAGACACTCCGCGTAGTCGACGGCCTGCTGAATTGCCTGCCGGAACTCAACCCTTCGGTTCGCAAAAACAGCCAATCCACGATCCCCGGCGGCCCAGTTGCCTGCCGGCGCATTGATCAGGGCCCAGCGCACTTGGTGCTGCCGTGCCCGACGGGCCAGGCGGTCAGCCGACACCTCGTATGGAAACATGCACTCCACCCATTCAAAACCGTCTTCTGCTGCGGCCTGAATTCGGTCTTCAAATGCCCATTCGGAGTACATCAGGCTGAGGTTTGCAGCCAGCTTCATTCGATGCTAAACACCAAGTTGGGGTCAAAAAACGGATTCTCGAATACACGGGGGGTTACCACGCCTTCTTTGTCCAGGCGTTTGGCCTTGCCCTTTTTACGGACATAGCCCCGGGGGTTCACCAATACGCGGGTTGCTCCGCCATTTTGATGAACGGTGTAGTCGAATGAGTCATGCATGTGCCCATGCAGCCAGACTTGCGCCTTGCCCATCAATGCGCTCAAATCGGATACGAAGGCGGCGTTGATCGGACTGAGGTGAAAACGGGGGTGAATGCTTTGGGCGTGGGGTGCGTGGTGAGTGATCACGACGGTGGTGCCGTCGAAAGGCTTGTCCAGTTCGCCCCGCAACCAATCCACATTCTGCGCATGCAAGTCCATGCCCATGGCGGGCGTAAACTGCTTGCCTTTGTAGCGAATCAGTTTGTAGTCCGGCAAAAAGGCTTTGGCGACCAATTGCGCACCCAAGCGCCACCCGGGCTGAATGTTGAAATCGGTCCACAAGGTGCAACCCAGAAACCGGACGCCATCCAGCACGACACTTCGTCGCTGCAAATAATGCAGTCCGGTCTTGTCGGCCAATTCGGCCAGTTGATCATCCAGAATTTCTATGTCGTGGTGGTAATACTCATGATTGCCGGCCACATACACATGGCCTTTTTCACCGAGGTTGGCCAAAGCCTGAAGCCCGGCCACGCCCTGGTGAATATCGCCGGCCAACACAATCCGGTCAGCCGGTTTCTTGGGGCGGGGAATGTTTGAGAACGCCGGAAAATTTCTGAGCGTTTCAAGGTGCAGGTCAGAGTACAGCGCGATGTCCATGACTGTATTCTAACCTGCCTTTGTGGACGCATTTGCGGCCACATTGGATGAATCACACGCCTTCAGTCATCAACGCCTGGCTCATCTGTTCAATACAACGCAAAATGTGGTCCTCCAGCACCCGGGCGTCAACATGGCGCCAGTCCAGTCGGTTGATGAACACCAAATGGTCCTGCTGATCACTTAGACCAAACCAGGTCGGAATGGGTGTTGCGGCGCCCATTTCACGATTGGCATGCAGCACTTTTTTCGCACTTTCAAAGTTCTCCAGCCGAAACCTTGGCATGCCAATCTGAATGTCCATCCAGTGAATGCCCTCCATCTCGCCGGGTATCAAACGCACTGGATGGTCATTGATGTAGAACACCGGCCCAACCGGTGTTTTTTCACTGGGGCGTTTGGCACCAAAATCATTCAGGAGTTGGTCAAATTGTTCGTACATGCGTCACCCACTTCAACAGGAATACTGTTGAGTGAGCCGGGCTGACATTCAGTTCCCGAAGGATCCGCTCAGCTTTTTCAAGCGCAATAAAAAAGCCGCAGATTGCGCTGCGGCTTTTCGGCACTGCTTTGGACTGACTGAAAAAATCAGCGTGTTTTGCGCAACCGCTTGATGGCTGCCAGCTGGGCAATGGCGGACGCCAGTTCGGCCTGCGCCTGAGCGTAATCCACATCACCCGCCTTGTTGGCCATGGCTTCCTCGGCCAAGCGCTTGGCCTCGGCCGCTTTGGCCTCGTCCAAGTCTTTTCCGCGGACGGCAGTGTCAGCCAAAACGGTGACACCGTTGGGCTGCACTTCCAAAATACCACCGTTGACGAACACCACTTCATCTTCAGCCTGACCGGGCACTTTCATGCGCACAGTGCCAGCCTTGATCCGGGTGATCAGCGGGGTGTGGCGAGGATAAATCCCCAACTCACCTTGTTCACCGGGCAGGGCAACGAATTCCACTTCACCTTCGAAGATGGATTCTTCCGCACTGACAACGTCCACGTGAATGGTCGACATACTCGTTTCCTTTGTGATCCGGTTGAGCCGGGCCTTGTGGCCCGGCCAACTTGTTCACGGCATCGGATTACTGAATCTTCTTGGCTTTCTCGAAGGCTTCGTCGATGGTTCCCACCATGTAGAAAGCCTGCTCGGGCAAGTGGTCACACTCACCAGCCACGATCATCTTGAAGCCGCGGATGGTTTCCTTCAGAGGCACATATTTACCAGGCGAGCCGGTAAACACTTCGGCCACTGTGAACGGCTGAGACAGGAAACGCTGGATCTTACGAGCGCGGGCCACAACGAGTTTGTCGTCGGGGCTCAGTTCGTCCATACCCAGAATCGCGATAATGTCACGCAGTTCTTTGTAGCGCTGCAGTGTTTGCTGCACGGCACGGGTGGTGTTGTAGTGCTCTTCACCAATCACGTTGGGATCAACCTGGCGTGAGGTGGAGTCCAGTGGATCCACAGCGGGGTAAATACCCAACGCAGCGATGTCACGGGACAGCACCACGGTCGCGTCCAAGTGGGCGAACGTTGTGGCAGGAGACGGATCGGTCAAGTCGTCCGCAGGTACGTACACGGCCTGAACCGATGTAATCGAACCTTTCTTGGTGGATGTAATCCGCTCTTGCAGACGGCCCATTTCTTCAGCCAGTGTCGGCTGGTAACCCACCGCAGAAGGCATACGACCCAGTAGCGCGGACACTTCGGTACCCGCCAGGGTGAAACGGTAAATGTTGTCCACGAACAGCAGAACGTCACGGCCTTCGTCACGGAAGTATTCGGCCATGGTCAGACCAGTCAGCGCAACACGCAGACGGTTACCGGGCGGCTCGTTCATCTGGCCGTACACCAGCGCAACCTTGTCCAACACGTTGGAATCTTTCATCTCGTGGTAGAAGTCGTTACCCTCACGAGTACGCTCACCCACACCCGCAAACACGGAGTAACCACCGTGCTGTTTGGCGATGTTGTTGATCAGTTCCATCATGTTCACGGTTTTACCCACACCGGCACCACCGAACAGGCCCACCTTACCGCCCTTGGCGAACGGGCAAACAAGGTCAATCACCTTGATACCGGTTTCCAACAGTTCTTGGGAGGGGGACAGTTCATCAAAAGCGGGGGCTTTCTGGTGAATCGCGCGAGTTTGCTCGGCGTTCACAGGGCCAGCCTCGTCGATGGGGCGACCCAGCACGTCCATGATACGGCCCAGCGTGGCTTGACCCACGGGTACGTTGATGGGCTTGCCGGTGTTCTTCACCACCATGCCACGGCGCAGGCCGTCTGATGCACCCAAACAGATGGTGCGAACCACGCCGTCGCCCAGCTGCTGCTGAACTTCGAGTGTGAGCTCGGAACCTTCCATGGTCAGTGCGTCGTACACTTTCGGCATCTGGTTGCGAGGAAACTCCACGTCAATCACCGCGCCGATACACTGTACGATCTTTCCTTCGTTAGTCGCAGTACTCATCGTTTTTTCCTTAATTCAAAATCGTTCTGAACTCACACTCAAACCGCAGCAGCGCCGCCCACGATTTCTGCCAACTCTTTCGTGATGGCAGCCTGACGGGCTTTGTTGTAGGTCAATTGCAGTTCGCTGATCACATTCTTGGCATTGTCGGACGCGGCTTTCATCGCAACCATACGAGCCGATTGCTCAGACGCCATGTTCTCGGCCACAGCTTGGTACACCAGCGCCTCGACATAACGCAGCAGCAGATCATCGATCACTGCCTTGGCATCGGGCTCGTAGATGTAGTCCCAAGACATGGAGCCTTCGTCAGCCTGCAAGCGGTCGCCACCCAGTGGCAGTAGCTGTTCAAACACAGCCTCCTGCTTCATGGTGTTCACGAAACGCGTGTAAGCCAAATACACCGCATCCACTTCACCAGCCACATAGGCGTCGAGCTGGACCTTGATGGCGCCGATCAACGTGTCGAGGTGAGGGGTGTCGCCCATCGCCACAACTTTTGAACTCAGTTCCACGCCAACGCGGCCGAAGAAACCTGCACCTTTGGATCCGATTGCCGTTGCACGCACCTTGGCACCTGCCGCTTCAAACTCTTGAAACTTGTTGGTGACCAAACGCAGAACGTTGGTGTTCAAACCGCCGCACAGACCTTTATCAGTCGTGACAACGATTGCTGCCACATTCTTGATGGTGTCGCGGGCAACCATGTACTCGTGGCGATATTCAGGGTTGGCTTTGGCCAGGTTGGCGCAAATGTTGCGCACCTTGTCTGCATACGGACGAGCCGCACGCATCCGGTCCTGGGCCTTGCGCATCTTGGATGCGGCCACCATTTCCATCGCCTTGGTGATCTTGCGCGTGTTTTGAACGCTCTTGATCTTGCTTCGGATTTCCTTCATTCCTGACATCGTATTTCCTCCAGTCCCCGAGAGAGGCTTCGTGAGCCCCTCTCAGTTATGCGGTGGTACAACCAGATTGCTCTGATTAATACGCGCCAGTTTTCTTGAATGACTTGACAGCCTCGTGCAGCTTGGGCTCGTCGTCTTTCGACAACTCCTGAGTCTGCTCGATGCGGTCAATCAGGTCCTTGTGGCTGGTCTGCATGAACTGGCGCAATCCGTTTTCGAAAGGCAGTACATTCTTCACATCCACATCATCCAGGTAACCGTTGTTGATGGCGAACAGGGCCAAAGCCATTTCCCAGGTTTGCAACGGTGCAAACTGAGGCTGCTTCAACAGTTCGACCACGCGCTTGCCGCGCTCCAACTGACGGCGTGTTGCGTCGTCAAGGTCGGAAGCGAACTGGGCAAACGCGGCCAATTCACGATACTGGGCCAAGTCGGTACGAATACCACCGGACAGCTTCTTCACCACCTTGGTCTGTGCGGCACCGCCCACGCGAGACACGGAAATACCCGCGTTGATCGCTGGACGAACACCGGCGTTGAACAAGTCGGTTTCCAGGAAGATTTGACCGTCGGTAATCGAAATCACGTTGGTTGGAACGAACGCGGTTACGTCACCAGCCTGGGTTTCAATGATGGGCAACGCGGTCAAAGAACCGGTCTTGCCTTTCACTTCACCCTTGGTGAATTTTTCAACGTACTCTTCGTTCACGCGGGCTGCGCGTTCCAGCAAGCGGCTGTGCAGGTAGAACACGTCACCGGGATAGGCTTCACGGCCAGGTGGGCGACGCAGCAACAGGGAAATCTGACGGTAGGCCACGGCCTGCTTGGACAGGTCGTCATACACGATCAGGGCGTCTTCGCCGCGGTCACGGAAGTATTCGCCCATGGTGCAACCGGCGTAAGGCGCCAGGTATTGCATCGCGGCGGATTCGGACGCAGAAGCGGCCACCACAATGGTGTAGTCCATGGCACCGCACTCTTCCAGCTTGCGAACCACGTTCTGAATGGAAGAGGCCTTTTGACCCACAGCCACGTATACGCAGTAAACGCCTTTGCCCTTCTGGTTGATGATGGCGTCGATGGCCACAGCGGTTTTACCTGTCTGACGGTCGCCAATGATCAGCTCACGCTGACCACGGCCAATCGGCACCATGGAGTCAATCGCCTTAATACCGGTTTGCACAGGCTGGGAAACCGATTTACGGTCGATCACGCCCGGCGCAACCTTTTCGATCACGTCAGTCATTTTCGCGTTGATCGGGCCTTTGCCATCGATGGGCTGCCCCAGTGCGTTCACTACACGGCCCAGCAGTTCACGGCCAACAGGCACTTCCAGAATACGACCGGTACACTTCACCAGGTCGCCTTCAGAAATGTGCTCATATTCACCCAAAATAACGGCACCCACGGAATCGCGTTCCAGGTTAAGCGCCAGGCCGAATGTGTTGCCGGGGAATTCCAACATTTCACCCTGCATTACATCCGACAAACCATGAACGCGGCAAATACCGTCGCTCACGGACACCACAGTACCTTGTGTCCGGATGTCGGCCGATGATCCGAGGCCTTCGATCCGGCTCTTGATCAGTTCACTGATCTCAGAGGGATTGATCTGCATATTGATTGCTCCAATTTCGTTTGAGGCCAAGTCAGGCTGTCAAAGCCGCCTTCATCGCGTTGAGTTTGCCGCGCACCGAACTATCCAAAATCTGGTCGCCCACGGTGATGCTAACGCCACCGATGAGAGACGCGTCCACCTGAACGGCGACGTTCAACTTGGAACCAAATTTCTTTTCCAATGCGCCACGAATGTTCTGAATGTCTGCGTCCGACATCGGGAAGGCTGATGCAATGACCGCATCGGCCACACCTTCGTGCGCATTTTTCAGTTCAGCGAACTGTCGAGCGATTTCTGGCAGGGCCAGCAAACGGCCATTTTCCACAAGCGCAGCCAAAAAGTTACGGGCTTGCGCTTCCGCCGGTGTCTTGGTCAGTTCAACGAACAGGTCCAGCACCTGCTGGGCCGACAACTTTGGATTGTTGGCCAACAGAGAAATGTCTGAATTGCTCGCAACCGCCGACCATGACTCAAGCCAATCATTCCACTGGGCCACATTGGAAGTTTTGGCAACTTCGAATGCCGCTTCAGCGTAGGGACGGGCGATGGTGGATAGTTCGACCATGTTTAATATCCTTCAGCGTAGGGCTTACAGCTCAGCTTTGAGTTGATTCAGCAAGTCCGCGTGGGCCTGGGCGTTGATTTCCTTTTTCAGGATTTGTTCAGCACCTTTCACCACCAGTGTTGCCAGCTCAGCACGCAGCTGGTCACGCGCACGTTGTGCTTCGTTGGCCGCTTCGGCTTCAGCTTGCGCAAGAATTCGCTTGCGCTCAACTTCGGCTTGTTGTTTCGCCTCATCAATGATCTGCTGGGCACGCTTTTCGGCATCCGCCAGGCGCTGCTGGTTTTCAGAACGCACTTGCGCGAGCTCCTGTTCAACCTTGCGACCGGCATCGGCCAGAGCTTGCTTGCCCCGTTCAGCAGCGGCCAGGCCGTCTGCGATTTTTTTCGCACGCTCGTCAATGCTCTTGATCAAGGGGGGCCACACGAATTTCATCGTGAACACCGCCAAAATGAAGAAAACGACGAGCTGTGCAAACAGCGTTGCGTTTAAGTTCACGGCATGTTTCCTCTAAAACGCACGGACAAACTTAAAACGTCCGTGCGGTGTTGTTCGAAGGAAGTGGCTGTAAATTAACCAACGAATGGGTTGGCAAACGCGAACATCATCGCAATACCAACACCGATCAGGAACGCAGCGTCGATCAGACCAGCCAACACGAACATTTTTGTTTGCAGTTCGTTCATCAGTTCTGGCTGGCGAGCAGAAGCTTCCAGGTACTTACCACCCATGATCGCGATACCAATACAGGCACCAATCGCACCCAAACCAATGATCAGGCCACAAGCGAGAGCTACGAGAGCAACGTTAGTCATGACGACAACTCCTTCAATTTAAGAAAAGTGAAAAATCAAAAAAACCAAAAACCAAAACCGGTGTATTCAAATTGCCATGCGGCTTAGTGCGCCGTGTGCGCTTGACCGATGTAGATCAAGGTCAGCATCATGAAAATGAAGCCTTGCAGCAGAACAATCAGAATGTGGAAAATTGCCCAGATAGAGCCGGCGATCACGTGGCCGAGGAAAGCAAACGCACCCCCCATGGACAATGCAGCAGCGCTTCCAAGCAATGCAATCAGCATGAACACCAACTCACCGGCGTACATGTTGCCGAACAGTCGCATACCCAGCGACACGGTTTTGGCAGCAAATTCAATCAGGTTCAACAGGAAGTTGGGCAACCACAACAGCGGGTTGGAGCCAAACGGCGCGCAAAACAATTCGTGCACGAAACCACCAGCACCCTTGATCTTCACCGAGTAATACAACATCAGGCAGAGCACACCCAAAGACATGCCCAGTGTGCCGTTCAGGTCGGCCGTGGCCACCACACGCAGGTAAGCGTGGTGCGGATCGTGAACCACGCCCAGCGCTGTGCCAACGTGTTCCCAAATTTTAGGCAACAGGTCAACGGGCAAGAAGTCAAAGCTGTTCATGACCACCACCCAAACAAACACGGTGAGGGCCAGGGGCGCGATGAACTCACGGTTGCCATGAACGATGGATTTGGACTGGTTCTCAACCATCTCAACCAGCATTTCAACAAAACCCTGAAGGCGGCCAGGCACACCGGCAGTGGCTTTGCGTGCAGCCAGGCTCAACAGGAAAATGGTGATGAGGCCAGACAGAACCGAGAAGAAAATGGTGTCGTAATTGAGAACGGAGAAATCGACGATGAACCCTTGCTTCACGGATTGAAAGTGTTGCAAGTGATGGACGATGTATTCCGAGGGAGTTGTCCCTGTACCAGTGGTTGCCATACTTATCTCAAGAAAAATGCCAAAAAATAGCTTTTAAGGGTTGCCACTGCTGTGAGCACCAGAGACCACCACACCAGGTGCGGGTCAATCCGGCTGGCCACAAACATGATCAAGACCGTTGCAGCAACCTTCAGAAATTCACCAGCCAAAAACACAAAGGTGCCACCCATGGGCGTTTTACTGCCCAAAGCCAAGCGAACCGCAAAGAGCGTGCTGGGCACTGCAACGGACGCAAGGCCCCACAACGCGGACTGTGCATGGTGCACGGACACCATCAGCATGAGCAGGCACACCAGTGACCCGACGACCCATTGGAGCCCGACAATTTTCCACATGACTTTGCTGCACCGCCACACTGAACCTGCGGGATGATGTCTCCCCCGTTCGGTGCATGTGTTTTTGACAAACCCGCAGATTATAGGGGTTTGCCCCAGACTTCGTCAAACAAAAACAGCTTGTTTTATAAATAGTTTCGGCCGTTTTTGACAACCATTGTTACAGGTCGTTTTTTGGAAATCCAATGCGTTCCAACAATCCATCGAGCTCGTCGAGATTATTGAACCGAATGGTTACACTACCCTTACCACGCGCATTGGTTTTCAACTGAACAGCGCAAGCCATCCAGTCGGCCAAACCCTCTTCCAGACGGCGAACATCGGCCGACGAATTGGGCGAATCTGGTTTCTTGAGGGGCTCCTCGGCCCAAGTCGCAACCAGCTTTTCAGTTTCTCGGACCGACAAGCGTTTGTTCAACACTTCCGTGGCGCAGGCAATTTGCTCGCCGGCAGGCAAACTCAAGAGGGCTCGCGCATGGCCCATTTCTATGTCACCAGCCAGCAACATGGTCTGCACCGGCTCGGCCAAGTTTAACAGGCGCAACATGTTACTTGTTGCACTGCGGGAACGCCCGATGGCCTGTGCAGCATCCTCATGCGTGAGCTTGAATTCGTTGATCAACCGCTGAACACCGATGGCCTCTTCAAGTGGGTTGAGGTCTTCTCGCTGGATGTTCTCGATCAAGGCCATGGCCAGCGCCGATTCGTCGGGCACGGACTTGACCAGCACCGGCACTTCTTTAAGACCCGCCAATTTGGAGGCGCGGAAACGGCGCTCACCGGCGATGATTTCGTATTTGCCCGCCCCAACTGGTCGTACCAGTATGGGCTGCATCACCCCCTGACTCTTGATGGATTCCGACAATTCCATCAGCGAGCTTTCGTCCATGCGTGAGCGCGGCTGGTATTTACCGGCCTGCAACTTTTCCACGGAGACAGACATGACCTGCTCGCCGGCCTCACTGCCCTCGGGTGCGTCGGAGGATGGGCCCAGCAGTGCTTCCAGGCCTCTGCCCAAACCTTTGGATCTTTTTAATGCGTTCATGGCGTATTGGATGATTGGATTTAAGCGGCAACGGCTGCAGTGGCATTGACCCGGGCAACCATTTCATTGGCAAAGCTGAGATAGGCCCTTGCACCCTTGCTGGTTTTGTCGAACATGACACCTGGGATGCCATAACTGGGTGCTTCGGCCAAACGAACATTTCGCGGAATGATGGTCTTGAACACTTTGTTGCCAAAGTGCTTTTCGAGTTGATCCGACACCTGCTGGGCCAGTGTCATCCGAGGGTCAAACATCACCCGCAGCAAACCGATGATGGTCAAATTGGGGTTGAGGTTTTTACAGACCTGCTTGATGGTGTTCACCAAGTCACTCAGGCCTTCCAGTGCGTAGTATTCACACTGCATGGGAATGACCACGCCATGCGCGCAGCACAGTGCGTTCAAGGTTAGCAGCGACAACGCCGGCGGACAGTCAATCAAAATAAAATCGTATTGCCCATCCACGTCCGCCAGGGCTTCACGCAGGCGAACTTCACGGGACTCAAACTCCACCATTTCTACTTCGGCACCGGCCAACTCTCGGTTGGCTGGCAACACATCAAAACCTTCCGCATGAACAGTGGCCTCTTGCACGGAGGCCATGCCCACCAGCACCTGATACACCGACGACTTCAAGGCCCGCTTGTCAACACCGCAGCCCATGGTGGCATTGCCTTGAGGATCAAGGTCAACCAGCAACACCCGTTGCTTGGCCATGGCCAAGCCTGCAGCCAGGTTGACTGCTGTGGTGGTTTTGCCCACCCCACCCTTCTGGTTGGCAATGCAAAAGACTTTCGCCATGTCGAGACCCTGTCGTTGAATGGTTTGATTTTATCGTTTAATCATGAACAAGTGCCTGTCCTCGTCGAGGAACGGCACATGGATGGCATGCAAAGCGCTAAGCTGCCAGCCCTCAGGCACCTCATGGTCCACTTCTACACGGCCTTTGAGGGCTGCAAACACGCCATTGGGCGCCAACAGGTGTCGGCTTAAGGAAATGAACAGCGCCATGCTTGAAAATGCGCGAGAGCAAATCATGTCAAAAGGCGGGAGCTGCAGTTCTTCAACCCGCGCGTGGACGGCCCTGGCATTGGTCAAACCCAACACTCCGATGGCTTGCTGCATGAAGGCCACTTTTTTTTGTACAGTGTCTACCAAGGTAATTTGCCAGCTTGGCTGTGCAATTGCCAAAACCAAACCAGGCAAACCTGCGCCAGCACCGACATCCAGAATGGCAGGGGCTGATTGACATTGAAGCGTATCAGACAACGCAGGCAAGACAGCCAGCGAGTCCAGCAAATGGTGGGTCACAATGTCTTGCGGCTGGCGAATCGCTGTCAAGTTGATGACCTGATTCCACTTCTGCAGCAGTTTTGCATAGTCAAACAATTGCTGGGTTTGGGCCAAAGAGACATCAACCCCCAGCGCGGCAATGCCCTGCTCCAACACCCCCTGCTCAACCGACCCGAGGACGGATGGCGGGCGCCGCACGCTCGACCTTGATCTCACGCTGAGGCTGCCTTGTCAGCAGTCACTGACACCTCATCCGGCACTTTATTCTGCGCCTTGGTCAATAAACTGCGTTTTTTTAAATGCACCAGCAACAATGAAATGGCCGCTGGGGTAATACCCTGGATACGCCCGGCCTGGCCCACGGTATCTGGTTTGGCGGCATTCAGCTTCTGCTGCACTTCTTTGCTCAAACCCAAGACCTGGGTGTAATCCAGGTCCATGGGTAGGCGAATGGACTCATTGCCGGCCCCCCGCTCAACCTCGGCCTGTTGGCGAGCCACATAGCCGGCATACTTCACCTCGATTTCAATTTGCTGAATCAATTCGGCGCTTTGCAATGGTTCGGCGATCGCTGGCGCACCATCCAGTTTTGTGAAGGTTGACAAGGCTCGATAGTCCACATCAGGGCGCTTCAACAGGTCATACAGGTTGTACTCACGGTCCATGCCTTTGCCCAGAACCCGCTCTGCTTCAGCTTGTGCAACCACCTTGGGGTTCACCCATGTGCTGCGCAACCGCTGTTTCTCAAGCTCCACGGCGTCACGCTTTTGATTGAAAGCGGCCCAACGCACATCGTCCACCAAACCCAAGTTGCGACCGATGGCAGTCAATCGCTGATCGGCATTGTCCTCCCGAAGACTCAAGCGGTACTCAGCACGACTGGTGAACATGCGGTAAGGCTCAGCCACACCCTTGCTGGTCAAGTCATCCACCAACACACCCAGATAGGCCTCATCACGGCGGGGTGTCCACTGATCTTTGCCTTGGGTGTACAAGGCCGCATTGGCGCCCGCCAACAAACCCTGTGCCGCAGCCTCTTCGTAGCCGGTGGTGCCATTGATTTGCCCGGCGAAAAACAAGCCCTGGATGGTGCGCGTCTCCAGGGTGGTTTTCAAACCCCGGGGATCGAAGTAATCGTACTCAATCGCATAACCAGGCCGGGTCACGTAACAGTTTTCCAAGCCTCGAATGGAGTGCAGCAGGTTGAGCTGAACATCAAACGGCAACGAGGTGGAAACACCGTTGGGATAGTACTCATGTGTGGTCAGGCCCTCCGGCTCCAAAAACACCTGATGGGATTCTTTGTCGGCAAAACGGTGGATTTTGTCTTCAATCGACGGGCAATACCGAGGGCCAACACCTTCAATCACGCCGGTGTACATCGGGCTTCTGTCCAAGCCACCTCGAATAATGTCGTGCGTTTGTTGGTTGGTGTGCGTGATCCAGCACGGCAACTGACGCGGATGCAAACCGGCATGTCCCAGGTAGGAAAACACGGGGACCGGGTTCAAGTCACCCGGCTGTTCTTGCATGACAGAAAAGTCGATGCTTCGGCCGTCAATGCGTGGGGGCGTTCCGGTTTTTAATCTCCCCTGGGGCAACTTCATCTCTTTCAGACGCTCCCCCAAGGTAATGGCTGGTGGATCGCCAGCCCTGCCACCCGAGTAATTTTGCAAACCCACGTGGATTTTGCCGTTCAGGAAAGTCCCGGCAGTCAGTACCACAGCCCGTGATCGGAACTTGATGCCGACCTGGGTAACCGCGCCACAAACCCGGTCACCCTCCAGCATCAGGTCTTCGACCGCCTGCTGGAAAATTTTGAGATTGGACTGATTCTCCAGGCGTGTTCGAATGGCCTGGCGGTACAACACACGGTCTGCCTGAGCGCGCGTAGCACGCACTGCCGGGCCTTTAGAACTATTGAGAATTCGAAACTGGATACCTGCTTCGTCGGTAGCAATGGCCATGGCGCCACCCAAAGCATCCACTTCTTTAACCAAATGACCTTTCCCAATGCCCCCAATAGACGGGTTACAGGACATTTGCCCGAGTGTTTCAATGCTGTGTGTGAGCAGCAGGGTTTTACATCCCGTGCGCGCCGAGGCCAACGCAGCCTCCGTGCCGGCATGGCCGCCACCCACCACAATCACATCAAATTCGTCGGGATAAATCATTCGTCAACCTCACCATGTTCGACCCAAGGGGCGAACCCCGATGGAGTTGGGATTATACGTTGTCGACCTTGGAATACCCAAGCGCTCAATCTGGAGCAAGGGTTCGATGTGTTTCACGAGAAACAATTCAGCCTGCGAGCGGTTTGTTTCACGTGGAACATTAAAAGAGTTTTAGCAAATAAGGGCCATAACTGTCATGACCAGTTTTGATGATCAACAAACAAACCACCAATAACAGCGCCTTGCGAACAAATCCTGCGCCCTTGCGAATAGCCAAACCAGCCCCAACCCTGGCACCGGCCAAGTTGAACACCGCCATCACCAACCCCAAACCCACCAGCACATGCCCGGACGGCGCAAACCAAGCCAAGGACGCCAAGTTACAGGCCACATTCACCATTTTGGCGCCGGCGGTGGCCGCCAAAAAGTCGAACCCAAAAAACACCACAAATGCCACCATCAAGAATGACCCGGTGCCAGGTCCGAAAAACCCATCATAAAAACCGATCGCCAAACCCAACAGCGCACCAAACAACCGCTCGTGCTCACGGGTGTATTTGGGTGCATGAACCGAGCCCAAGTCCTTTCGTACAAAGGTGTACAGCGCGACCGCAACCAGCAGGACGGGCAACAGCAAACGCAAAACCTCGGTGGATATTTGTGTCACCACATAGGCCCCGGCGTAAGCACCGAAAAGCGCCATCACCGTGGCAGGCAACACCGCATTCCAGGGCACTTGAATGGCTTTCGAATAACGGTAGGCTGCAAAGGATGTACCCACCACACTGGAAATTTTATTGGTACCCAACAACGTGGCGTGCCCCTGCCCTGGCAACAAACCAAACAATGCAGGCACTTGAATGAGCCCGCCCCCACCCACCATGGCGTCGATCAAGCCTGCACCGAAAGATGCCATACACAATGCAATCAAAGTTAATAGATCAAGGTGTTCGGGAAACATGTGCGCGATGTGAGGTGTGTGGTGCGAAACACGGCTGAATTTAATCCGCAGCGTCGCCGAGAGTGTTGATTAGACCCGAAGGCCATGTTGTCGTCCATCGGATCAAACCCGCAGACTGACAAACCGATGATCCAATAAAAACGGGCGCCTTGTGGGCGCCCGCTACGTCACGGCTCTGGTGTGAGCCGCATCAAAAACAAATCAGAACAATCAAGCTGCCAAACGACCGGCAATGACTGCTTTGGTGTCTTCCAGCTGCTTGGGCAAGTTGTGCTTCAACTTGTCGAACAACTCGGCATGCAGTTCCAGCTCTTTCGTCCATGCAGCCTTGTCAATTGACGTGATGGCGTTAAACTGCGCTTCAGTGAAATCCAAGCCATCCCAGGTCAGGTCTTCGTAGCGGGGCGAAGTACCAAACACATGCTCAACGCCTTGGCCTTTGCCTTCCACCCGCTCCAGCATCCACTTCAACACGCGCATGTTGTCGCCAAAGCCTGGCCAAATGAACTTGCCATGTTCGTCCGTGCGGAACCAGTTCACGCAGAAGATGCTGGGCAACTTCGCACCGGTGCTCTGCAGCTTCGCACCGAGGTTCAGCCAATGCTGGAAATAGTCGGACATGTTGTAGCCGCAAAACGGCAACATGGCAAACGGGTCACGACGAACCACACCCTGCTGGCCGAAAGCCGCGGCGGTGGTTTCAGAACCCATGGTCGCGGCCATGTAAACACCCTCGACCCAATTGCGGGCTTCGGTCACCAAGGGCACGGTTGTGGAACGGCGACCACCGAAGATGAAAGCGTCGATTTCAACACCCGCTGGATTGTCCCAGTTGTTGTCGATCACGGGGTTTTGTTGCGCGGCCACGGTGAAACGGGCGTTGGGGTGAGAAGCCTTGCGGCCACAGTCGGGCGTCCAGTCCTGGCCCGTCCAGTCCACCAAATGCGCAGGTGCCTCTTTGGTCAAACCTTCCCACCACACATCGCCTTCATCCGTCAGCGCCACGTTGGTGAAAATCACATTTTCATTCAACGAGGCCATGCAGTTGGAGTTGGTCTTGGTGTTGGTACCGGGGGCAACACCAAAATAACCAGCCTCCGGGTTAATGGCCCGCAGCTTGCCGTTCGCATCTGGCTTGATCCAGGCAATGTCGTCGCCAATGGTGGTCACTTTCCATCCATTCATGGATGCGGGTGGAATCAACATGGCAAAGTTGGTTTTACCGCAAGCCGATGGGAAAGCGGCGGCCACGTGGTACTTCTTGCCTTCGGGTGAAGTAACACCCAGGATCAGCATGTGCTCGGCCAACCAGCCCTGATCGCGGCCCATGGTCGATGCAATGCGCAGGGCCAGGCACTTCTTGCCCAGCAGTGCGTTGCCACCGTAACCTGAACCGTAAGACCAGATCTCGCGGGTTTCTGGATAGTGAACAATGTACTTGGTGTCAGGGTTGCAAGGCCAGGCCACATCTTTCTGGCCCGCTTGCAACGGTGCGCCCACGGTGTGTACGCAAGGCACAAACTCGCCATTCTCGCCCAGTACGTCATACACGGCTTTGCCCATGCGCGTCATCATGCGCATGTTGACCACCACGTAAGCGGAATCGGACAGCTCAACACCGATCTGGGCGATTGGGCTACCCAGCGGGCCCATGGAGAACGGGATGACGTACAGGGTACGTCCACGCATGGAGCCTTTGAACAGTCCGTTCAAGGTGGCGCGCATTTTGGCTGGTTCTTCCCAGTTGTTGGTGGGGCCAGCGTCTTCCTTGCGCTCGGAACAAATGAATGTTCGATCTTCAACACGGGCCACGTCGGAAGGGTCTGACCAGGCCAGGTAGGAATTGGGACGCAGTTCGGGGTTCAGGCGCTTGAGGGTGCCCGCGTTGACCATGTCATCGCACAGGCGGTTGTATTCGGCCTCTGAGCCGTCACACCACACGATGTGGGCTGGCTCGGTTAGCGCAGCAATTTCCTGCACCCACGCCACCAGTTTTTTGTGCTTCACGTATGCTGGCACGGTCGAGTTGACCATAGACAGTACTGCACTCATGTAAAACCTCCAGATCGACAAATGTAATTCTGTGTGTGAGGCGGAATTGCCGGCGCAAGGCAGCGACTCAACAGTGGAGCGCTCGAGCAAACCGGGATACAACCCCCCGTTCGCGAACACTCATCCATCTGGAATCGGGATTACACCAAGAGGGCAAGTTTTGCCCGCCATCAGCATAGCCTTTGAGTTTAACATGTTGTCGCCAAACGGAAATAATATTTTTCTATGGCGTTGATGAAGTCGTGGACGTGGGTGTTTGCTTTCTGCAAAAGGCCGGTTAAAGTGGGGTATTTTGTTGCAAACCCACCACGATGAAACTATTGGCCATCTGCACTGGCAACGTTGCCCCCCTCTTGTATCGAACCGCTGCTGGCGATGTCAAAACCGTGGCCTCCGGCATCAACAAGAAAGCTGTAAGCACCCTGCATGAACCCAACCTGGTGGAGCTCAAAAAGCTGGGCCTTCAGGGCGATGAGCAATGCAACCTGAGTGTGCATGGCGGCTTGGACAAAGCGGTGTACATGATGCCAGCAGAGCACTATTCCTTTTGGCAATTGCGTCGGCAAACACACAACCTGGATTCCAATTTGCCGTGGGGCATGCTAGGCGAAAATCTGGTGGTGGAGGGTTTACTGGAAAACGAAGTCCGCATGGGCGACGAACTGGAAATCAGCGGTGTCCGACTGCGAGTGACAGACCCTCGGGAACCTTGCTTCAAATTTGCCATTCGCATGGGCTACAGCAACGCGCCCAAAGACATGGTGCAACAAGGCAACTGCGGCTGGTACTTGCGGGTCGTGCAAACCGGCACACTGAAAGCTGGGGATTCGATGATTCACCATGCCAACCCCCGCGGAAAAACCATCCTAGAGCAGTTCAGATTCCTGACGCGAAAGGGGCAGATGGACTTGCTGGAAGACTAGACCTGCTGCCGCCAAATGGCAGTCTGGGCACGGGCTGCCGGGGTGTTCAAACAGGCCAAACGATCAATCCAGTCGGGATGCGGGTCATACGCGTACTGCTGAACGGCCAAGGCCAGGGCCTCATCGTCCCACCCGTCAGCCATGTAGAGGTCAAACAGCGCTGCGGCCAACACCGGGCTTTTTGGCAAGGCGCGCATCCACTGTTCTGCCTGAACAATCGCCTCGCGGGCCCGACCGGCACGTCGCAGGTGGGCAATCGCTTGCGCAGCCTCAAAATCATCCACCGCCGACTTGCGCAACAACTCGGCCAACAGGACTGGCTCGTCCAGATATTCCAACAAACCCTTCAGGCGCAGTCGCCGCCAGCGCTTGTCAAAAGAACGCCAGTTGACCGCGGCCGACGGCTGGGTTTCCGCCATGCCACGAATGTCTTCCTCAACCAGCCCCGTTAACACCACCCGGTCTGTGGTGGCCAATGCTTTCCACCACACCACCGGCTCTACAATACCCAACTGGTCCTGCATCGCAACCGGGTACACCGTGAGCGCACGTTCTGATGACGACTGTGGCAACCGGTCCAACCACTGCAGCCAGTCACGTGCAAACTGCCGAACAGACCGCACCAACACACCAGCACGATCATCGGCGCCCTCGCATTGGCCAAACACCCGCAGCAACACGTGTGAGCCAAGCCCCAGCAAGGCCTCTCCCGCCTCGACCGACCACCGACCATGCTGTAACTCCTGCCCCAGCCAGGCGCCGAGCGTGTCCAAGCGGCAGGCGATTTTGTCGCAAGAAGCGGCAGACGGACACCGGGCCTGGCCGATGTATTTGCCGCCGGCCTGTCGAAGCCGCTGAGCCAACTGCCGGGCATCCACTGTGTGCGCTGCATCCATGGATTCGGAAGCCGACTGCAAAAACTGCAAGGCACGACCCAGTTCAGGCAGGTGGCGAGAGGCACTGGCCAACCACACCAGCCATTGGCTGCCATCGCGTTTGGACAGGGAGGGGTAGAGGTTCACTGCTGCTTTGGGTTACATTGGAGGTCAAAGTATATTCGATGGGAATACAGCGCGTGAAACGAGTCGCAGCAGGAGTGGTCATGATTGCAGTCGCCGTGGTACTGGCAATGTTCGGTTTTGGCGTGTATTCGCAGTCTGGATCTCCGCCCGGATTGGTCAATGGGCAACTCAAACCATGCCCAAGCGCACCACACTGCGTGGTCAGCGAACAGGGTGCCGACTCTGCCCATGCCGTGGTCCCGATCCAGATTCATGACAAGATGGGCGAAGAGCCATTGCTGTTTGTACAAGAGGTCTTGGCTGACATGGGTGCTGACGTGGTGGCCACGGAAGACAATTACCTGGCAGTCACCTTCACCAGTGCAGTTTTCGGGTTTGTTGACGATGTTGAAATCCGCCTGGACACAGCCAACAAAGTCCTGCAAATTCGTTCCTCCTCCCGCGTTGGCTATGCGGACTTCGGCACCAACCGCAATCGGGTGGAAGCGATTCGCACCGCGCTGTCCAAAGCGTCGTGATCAGGAAGGGGGTACCCTTAAAATGGGTAACCCCGACGCTCACACATCCCTGTAGCCTGTTCTGAAGGGAGGGCGTGGCAGTTAGAGACGCGATGGCATATGAAGTCCCAAATACTGGATGAAACAATTGACCAGATTCTGGTTGATGCACACGAGAGAACATTAAGCAAAGCAGCGCTGAGCAGGCGTGTTCCTGCAGCGCCCGGCCACGAGCCAAGCCAAGACCGCTCACCGTGGTCCACCATCAAAACCTACCCTGCACTATTCCTGAGGGATGTACAGTCGGGCCGCCTGCAATTGGACAACAAGGGCGGCATCCGGGCAGTTGCCTTGGGAAACGAAGACCAGTTCACCCCTCAAAACCGACGACTCAACTTGGTTGATTTGTGCGATGAGGACTATCGCCACGCGCTGGAATCGGCACTGCGGCGCTGCTTCAAAACAGGCACCGAGCAACGCTTGGTCATCAAGATCAATCTTCGGCGCAACAAAACACGGTTTTTTGAGTTGTTCATGCAGGCCCCGGTCCACAAAGGGTTTTTTAACCCGGGCCAGGCAGTGGTGCACTTCGAATGTTTGATCAAGGAAGATGCACCACACACCCACCGACGGCTTCATGACAATGTATCCCAGATTATTCCGGAATACGCCACCATGGTCGATCAGCTCACCGACGGGCTGATCGAGATGGATGATCAATTCCGGATTACCCATGCCAATCGAAAGGCCGAGTGCTTACTCAACGGCAAGTTTGATCCCTGCGCAAGCCCGAAAAGCATTGCAGACTGGCTGCCCGACATGGACCTGGTGCTGTTTGCAGGCCTGATGGAATCGGCGCGAAGCAGCGGACTGTCGCACCCGGTTGAGCAACGGGTTAACAGCACAAACAAGTGGGTCATGCTTCAGCTGTTCCGATGCGCCGAAGAATACACCCTCACCTTGCGAGACGTCACCCAACAAAAAAACGAGAGCGCCGAACTCGGCATGCTCAGCGAAGCCATCGAGCAGATTCGAGATCTCGTGGTGGTTACAAACGACCTGAGAACCGCCAAAGAAGGGTTCAAGGTGTTGTTTGTGAACCGTGCATTCGAGCAGAACATGGACTCCACACGGGACCGATGGGTGGGGCGCAACCCTTACAGCTTGATTGACCACCGACTGCCGACTGCGGATGTACGAAAACTGCTGGTGGCCTTCCTGAGTCGGCAAAAGCTCACCTTGAAAACCAGCTACCTCACACGCGCCGGCGACTGGATTCCAACGGAAATCATGGTGTCGCCATACATGGATTCAATTCGTCAGGAAGCGCGCTTTCTGGTGATCTTCCGGCTCACCGACAGCCGGCTGAGCCTGAATTGATCACCGTTTAGTGGTGCGCGGTGTGGAGCGCCGCACAGCGTGGTTCAAAGACCATGGCATGCAACGCTTTCACCAGCAAATGGGTGGTTTGATCCGTGTCTTTCCGCAAAAACCGGATAGGCCGATGTTCCGCGTGCGATTGATCAAACCAACGCTGCGCTTGCAGGAGACTATCGCTGTTGCAAGACATGTAAGACAGTGGAATGTCGGCACAATACCGCGAGAAAAATTCAAACAAAGCGGGTAGCTCGCTGGGTGCACTGTCCGGGAAATGCAAATCGGACAGCACCGCTGCCGGGCATTCACATTCACCGCGTTGGGCCAGCTTCAACGCCAGCTGAATATCGGACAGACGTTCGAAAATCCGAAGCTCCAGTTGAAGATCAGTCACTCGGGCAATTTCTTCCAAGGCTTCTTCAACCACCAGCCGATAGAAGGGCGAATCCTCGGCGACCCACACTTCCAGCTTGTCCCCGCAATTCACTCGCATAGCGCACCTTTTTCAACACAAGCAACCCCTCTACGCGTACCTTAAACCAATTGATGCCCCAACACGGCCTCCCAAACAGACCCCCCCCTGATTGCAGGGGGATTCGAGGCAGGAAAAACCCAAGGGCGCAAATGCACCCCCCCTCCAATTGAAGGGAGACCGCACGGGGGATGCGCACTTAACATTTGTTCACCGTGTCGGTTTTTGCACTGTTGCAGGCAAAAGCCCGTTTCCACAGGAGAATGCAATGAGTTTGAACAAAGTGCTGTTGGTAGAGGATCACCCAGTGGTCGCCATGATGTTGGCCGACATGCTGGAGGAACATGTTCCAGACGTGTCAGTCACCAAGGCCAGCCAGCTGTCGGCCTGTGAAGCCATGGTGCACGAAGCACACCGCTTGGTGATTTTTGATCTGAACCTGCCAGACACCCAGGGTGTTTCAACAGCCACCAAAGTGCGAGCCCTGTTTCCGCATGCCCAGTTGTTGGCATTCACTGGCCTGTCCAGCCCGGACATTGAGGCACACCTGGAAGATCTCGACATCCCCGTGGTGAACAAGTCTGCCGACTACCATGAACTGCTCAATGCAGTGATGCGGGCATTGCAAGCGGTGGGCATGGCTGCTGCCAATTCAACCAAAAGCAAAAACGAGTATCAGTCCAACATCATCGCCCCAGGTTCCCGAAAACCACTGACCTGGCGGCAGGTCGAAATCATGCAGCGCATTGCCGTGGGCATGACCGCCAAAGAAGCAGCCAGGGATTTGAACCTCAGCCCCGAGACGGTTCGGGCCCACATGCGTGAAGTGTTGGTGCGGCTGGGTGCTCAAAACCGTGCCCATGCGGTGTCAATTTTCACGAAAGCGGAACGGCAATCGCGCCTGCTGGAAGAGACATCGGCCAGTTAAACTGCCCACCTTGCCCACACACATTCACCGACACTTCACATGAAGCTGGCCCTGCTGATCCGGATCACTGCACTGATCGTTGCATTATTTTCCCTGATCAGCTTGGGCACCAAAGTTGCGTCCATACATCAGCAATCCGTTCAGGAAGCCCAGTATCAAGCCTGGGCTTCGGATGAAGCCATCCTGACGCGAACGCTGGCTGAGTTTGAGGCCATGCGCAAACTGGTGTCGCTGTACGCGGCAACCCGAGATCCAAAATACATCAACCACTACCTGGACCTGGTCGGCATTCACAATGGCAGCCGGGTGTATTCCGAACCCGTGGGCAATGACTACTGGATTGACGTGATCACCGGGCAACGCAAGGTCTCAGCAGTCACCTGGGGCGTGGGCGACAACCTCAATGAACGCCTGTATTCCCTCAAGTTTGTTCAGCCGGAAGAACCCGCCATCGAGCGCATTCTGGACCTGAAACACCAGCTTGAGAAAAGCGAGTTGAATGCGTTTGCACAAGGCATGAACCGATATGTCGGCAAGGACGGGAAACACGACCTCACCGGAGAAGATGTCAAGGACACCTTCGGCGTGCTTTTTGACCGCAAACACATTGAACTAACACATGCCCTTACCTTTGAAATCTCGGCACTCATCGCTCGAGAAAAGCGCAGGTATCTGACACAAATTGAAAGCTCACGCAGTGAGCTCAAAACCAGTGTGGTAGTCGACGCAGTCCTGACACTGCTGTTTATCGTCGGACTGTGTGCGGGTTTACTGGCCATCAAACGCCGAGTGATTGACCCCATCAACTCGTTGTATTCCGCCAGCGAAGAAATCATGAAAGGGGACTACACCGTCCGTGTCACAAACCATCAGGGCACCCAGGAAATCATTCTGCTCACCCGTGCATTCAACCGAATGATCCGATCTTTTCAACGGGACTTGGAGAAAAGCGAACGGGTCAAGCGGGCACTTGAAGAAGTGAATCTGGCCAATCTGGAAAAAGAACGGGCCAAGAACGAATCGCGGATCAAGAGTTCATTCCTGGCCAACATGAGCCATGAAATTCGAACACCGATGAATGCAATTCTCGGGATGACTGCACTGACACTGAAAACCAATCTGAGCGAAAAGCAGCGAGACTATCTCAAGAAAATCCAATTGTCCGGGAACAATTTGCTGGCTTTGATCAACAGTATTCTTGACCTGTCCAAACTCGAATCCGACATGTTCAAACTGGAACAAAGCCCGTTTCGCTTTGACGATGTGCTGGAAGAAGTGTTTGGGACTCTGGGCAATACGGCAAGCCACAAAAACATTCGCCTGCATTACACCCTGAAAAGCCGCAACATGCAGAGCATGTTGAACAACTTGGTGGGCGACCCGCTGCGGATTGGGCAAATCTTCAAGAATTTGGTGGGCAATGCCATCAAATTCACGCAGCGCGGCTACGTGAGCGTTAGTGCAAAAATTCTGGAGCGACAGGACGACCAGGTCACCTTGCAGTTCAGTGTCAGTGACACAGGCATCGGCATGAGCAAGGACAAACTTCAAAACGTGTTTGACAAATTTACGCAAGCCGACAGCAGCACCACGCGCATGTACGGTGGAAGCGGCCTGGGCTTGAGCATTGCCAAGGAACTGGTGCACCTCATGGGTGGTGACATCCATGTTCAATCCACATTGGGCAAAGGCTCCGTGTTCAATTTCACACTGAAATTGCGCCTGCAGGAAGGTGTGCCGCTAACCCTGCGAAGCCCCATGGTCAACACCGATACCCACGTATATCTGTGTTCAGAAGACGGCAAGTTGCTGAAATCCATGCGCAGCCTGTTTGTGGAATTTGGCGTACAACTGACCGCAGTGACCGCCCAGCAAATCATTTGGCAAGACATTCACACCACTGACAACGACCTCATTGTGGTGGACTGCGATGTCACACCTCACGGGATGGAAACATTTGCCGAACTGATATCCCTGTCCAGAACGCACCCAAGTCAATGGGTGTGGCTATCCACGCAGGACTCGGCCGAGGTGTTGAGAACACACCCCATGCTGACCGAGCAGAAAATTTTGACCACCCCACTGCTGCCCCGGCACGTGATCCAGATGCTGGACTTGGATCCAAAAACTGTGGAAGGTGAAGCGCACGAGGTGAGCCCCGCGCTGACGCAATTGCCAACGGGCGGACAATTCCGGCATGCCGACTTGTTGCTCGTCGAAGACCATCCGCTGAACATGGAGCTGTTGATTGATTTTCTGGCCCCCCGGAAATACAACATCCAATGTGCGCGTGACGGACAGGAAGCGATGGATCTGCTCAAACAGCGCAACCGTCCATTTGACATGATCATCACGGATCTGGAAATGCCGTTGCTTGACGGATATCAGTTGGCCGCTTGGATCCGTAGCCACCTCATCCACGGCCAAACCCCCATCATGGCACTCACTGCCCATGCATTTGAGCAAACCCGGGTGCGCTGCACGCAACTGGGCATCGACATGGTGCTCACCAAGCCGTTCCATGAGGCTGATCTATACAACGCCGTGCGCAATGCCCTGGCACGTCAAGATGGCGTGTTGACCGGCTTTGAGCAATGTGCAGCCGAGGCCCCGGGTAACCCCTCGACCAAGTCGCAGGCTGGCCGGCAAATCTTCCAGACAGACCGGTTCGAACCCCAGCGGATGGCGAAGTATTTGAGCAAGTTCATAGAAACCAGCCATGACCTGGTGCCGCGGCTGAACCAACTGCTCAAAGATCAGGCGTATGCCGAGTTTCGTCGAGAAATTCATTCCACCAGTGGCGTACTGGGCATGTTGGCCAAAGACGACATCAAGGCCGCTTTTTCACAAATGGATCGCGATCTGGAAGATCCCGCGCAAACCCAACGGGTGATGCGGGAAGTTCATGAACAGTGGCCGGCCATTCTGGCGGAAGCCAGGGAAACATTGGACCGCATGCAGAAAATCGGACAAACCTGAAAAATCCTTGTATTTTGAAAGGCTCTTGTCATTGTTTTGAGAAACACCATGAATTACACTGCATCCATGGTGTTCAACCAATAGAGCGCACGGGGCCGCTTCAAGCCAACGTGGGCCGTTGATGGTCGTCTTTTCAAGGGTTTGTAGTGAAGCACATGCGCTATCTGGCCAGCGTGGCCATGGTCGTCGCAAGCTTGAGTGCGTTTCCCAGGGTGGGACACGCCGATGTTGTGGTGGTGGGGTCCACACAGTTGCCCATCTCGCAAATCAGCGTCACCAATCTTCGCGACTTGTACACAGGCCGCACCCGGCAATTGGGTGCGTTGCCCGTCACCGTGATTGATCGAAACGACGACTCCCCGGACCGCGGCCAATTCATCTCAAAAACACTCGGTTTCAGCCCTGAAGAATTCCACACCGTGCAGCGTGTGGTGGAATACATCGGAAAACCCGACAACCCACCCAAGGTGGCCCGAACACGCCTGCAAATGCTGGAGATGGTGGCCAACTCATCCAATGCGCTGGGCTACGTGAGCAAGAAAGAATTCGCCGAACTGTCACGCCAGTGGCGCATCAAAGAAATCCGGATAACCCCGGAATAAACTCAGCCGGTGATGTCCGTTGCAGACCTGGTCTCGCCAGATTTCTTCCGCACACGGGCCTGGGCCTTCAGAAACACACTGACAGCCTGCGCCTTGTTGGCCGCCTCCAGGCGACGGAATATTTCCCGGATGTGGCCTCGAATCGTCTCTGGGCTCAACCCCATGTTTTGGGCTACCTGCTTGGCAGACATGCCCTGGGCAGTTAACGTCATGATTTCAACTTGCCGCCAGGTCAATGGCTTGGCACCGGGGTAGGCCACAATGTCCGAGTGGTGTTCATTGTGCGCACTGAACCCTTCCTGTGATGCCTTGCCCAAGACACCAGAACGCTGCAGCAACTGCTCAATGCCTTCAAACAACTCACTTTGCCGCGCGTTTTTGGACAACCACAAGGCGTTGCCTTGCTCAGCCCGCTGGCGCAACGCCGGGTCTGCGTCACCGGTGTAAATCATCGTTGGTGTGGATGAAAATGCGCTTTGAATCCACGTCAAGGTATCCAGCCCCTTGGAATCCAGCAAATTTAAATCCGCAATCAACACCGATGGGTTTTGCAGCGTGTATTCCCGTGCCGCCTTGACGGAATTGACGACCTGTATGTTCACATCGGTGACCAGATCCTTGCAGGCGTCTTCGACCACCATGGAGACCACTGGGTGATCTTCCAGAATGAGAACCAGATGTTGGTGTGATGCCATGGCGATGTTTCAATCTTTGTATGAATTATGGCCTCTATCGTAATTCTTCTGACAAGGGTCTGTACAGCCTAAAAGAGGGGTGCCACGGACAGGGTATCCCCCGTTCTGTGAGGTCCACACCAGCCCATTCTTTCATAGGATTGAACCATTGCATTAACCGGGGCCACCACCATGAGCGCAGTCCTCAACACCAGCCTGTTCAACCTGGACCACATCATCCCCATGCCTGTCGAGGTCATGGACCCGCCGATCGTGCATGAACTGGGCGATGTGGCCGCTGCGCTGAGCCGCTTCGCACACCGCTTGTCTCACACACAACAAGCGGGGCGTGCCATGGATGTGTTGTTCCAACTGCGCCAATGGGCCACGGACAAACCCACGGTGGAAACCCTGTTGGCCGGCCATTTGGACAGCATTGCCCAAGTCATTGCCAACAGCCCGGGCTTACGGATTCATCAAGACATGCAAATGCGGCTAAACGCCTTGGTTGAACATTTGGGCTTTCTGGCCTTGGTGTTTGAATCGGAAACCCACCTGGCGGCCCATCAGGTGACAGACGCCTGGCTGCAAGGCCAATTGATGAGCCAACATTAAGCGCAAATGGGCAGCAATGGCTGCCTATTTGCCGATACAAAACCGGCTAAAGATCAAACCCAGCAAATCATCGGGCAGCAATCGACCCGTGATTTCACCCAGCGCGTCGTGTGCAAGCCGCAACTCTTCAGCAAACAAATCCAGAATCCGGTCATCCTGCAAGGCATAGGCATGCGCCAGTTCCAAGTGTGAACGACAAACCTTCAGCGCATCCACATGCCGCTGCCTGGCCATGAAGCCGTGCTCCGGCGCATGATTAAAACCCACTTTGTGAAGAATGGCATCCTTCAAAGTCTCCAGGCCTGCACCGGTTTTTGCAGACACCCAGCATTGATCTTCCCCCAGGTTGTCCGGCAGGCTGTCCAGCAAATCCGATTTGTTCCAGACCTGAATGCGCGGAATCCTCAAAGCAACATCGGGAAGCGGCATGTCCAGTTGATCAGGATGTGCCGCATCCATTAACAGCATGAGCAAATCGGCTTCTTGAATTGACTTGAACGTCCGGTCAATACCGATCTTTTCAACCGTGTCATCTGTGACGCGCAACCCGGCGGTATCCACCAATACCAAGGGAACCCCCCGGATATTCAGCTCCTGCACAATGCGATCACGGGTGGTGCCAGCCACGGGCGACACAATCGCCACCTCTTCACCGGCCAGTGCGTTCAACAAAGAGGACTTGCCAACGTTGGGTGGTCCAACCAGAACAATGCGCAGCCCTTCGCGAAATTTGACACCTTCCTGAGCCAGTGCCATCAATTCCGATTGCTGAGTCAAAATGGACTGTAATTGGCCCTTGGCATCGGCTTTTTCCAGAAATTCAATTTCTTCTTCGGGAAAATCCAGTGTGGCTTCCAATAGCAAACGGAGGTGGGTGATGCGGTCAGCAAGATCGGTAACCTGCTGAGAAAATACACCAGTTAATGATGCCGCTGCAGCCTTGGCTGCACCCACCGATTGGGCATCAATCAAGTCCGCCACCGCCTCGGCCTGCGCCAAATCCAGCTTGTCATTCAAAAAGGCACGCTGGGTAAACTCACCTGGCAAGGCATGACGCAGGGGCAGGCTCAAGCGCTGAGCCTGCTCAAGCGCGTGGTTCAACACGGCCTGCAATACCGCAGGCCCACCATGCCCCTGGAACTCCAGCACATGCTCGCCAGTGAATGACGCAGGGCCGGCGAATCGCAACGCGATGCCTTCGTCAATGGCATGGCCACTGGCATCCCGAAGGGTCACCAGCGTGGCCAATCGAACAGTTGGAATTTTTTGAAGAAACGCCTGGCAGAACAATTCGCAGTGCGCCGCCTGCGGGAACGAGAACCGCAGCACCCCCACCCCACCCTTGCCGGGTGGAGTGGCAATGGCCACGATCGGGTCTGAGTTACTGCTCAGCACCTGATTCAATTTTGCGGGTGATGACCCACTGCTGTGTAATCGACAGAATGTTGTTCACCACCCAGTACAGCACCAAGCCGGCCGGGAAAAACACAAACATCACCGAAAACACCAGCGGCATGACCATCATCACCTTGGCCTGAACAGGATCGGGTGGTGTGGGGTTCAGCTTGGTCTGGATGAACATGGTAATGGCCATGACGATCGGCAAGATGCCCAGCTTGAAGCCCAATGCAATGGGTAGAAAGCGTGTAATGAGGTCATCGGGCGAGGCCAGATCAGCCACCCAGTACCAGGGCGCATTGCGCATTTCCACGCTGGCCAACAACACCCAGTACAGTGAAATGAACACCGGAATTTGAACCACGATGGGCATACAGCCACCCAGCGGGTTGATCTTCTCGCGCTTGTACATGTCCATCATGGCGCGTTGGAAACCCATTTTGTCATCGCCATACTGTTCTTTCAGGGCTTGCATGCGGGGACCGATTTTTCGCATTTTCGCCATGGACCTGTAACTGGCCGCCGACAAGGGGAAGAAAGCCAATTTGATCAGGAGCGTCAGCAGTACAATCGCCCAACCCCAGTTGCCAACCACCGAGTGGATTTTTTCCAGCAACCAGTAAATGGGTTGTGCAATCACGGTCAACCAACCGTAGTCCACCACCAGCTCCAGACCAGGGGCAACTTTCTCCAGCACACGCTGGTCTTGCGGGCCGGTGTACACCACACTGGTGTATTTGGCCGTTTGCCCAGGGGCAACCGCGCCGAGTGGACTGACCACACCAAAAGAATACAGGTTGTCTTCCACTTTGCGGACGAAGTTTTCACGCGGACCTGCTTGAGCCACAATGGCCGACACAAAATAATGCTGCACCATGGCCACCCAACCGGCATCGGTATTCTTGGTGTATTCAGCCGCATTTTTGTTGATGGACTCGAACTTCACCTTTTGATATTTGCCCTCCGGACTGTAAACAGCCGGACCAGTGAAGGTGGAGTAAAACTTGGAGTCGGTGGACAGTGGGTTACCATCGCGGGTGATCTGGACATAAGCGCTCGGCGTTACCGCTTGCTCACCCAGGTTTTTCACGTCCATCTCGAAACCGATTTGATAGCTGCCCTTGGTGAAGGTGTACACATACAGGGTTTCGAGATTGCCAGACACAGCACGCAGCTTGAGTTGCTGTGTGGGTTTTTCAGCGGTTGGTTCACCCGGCTTTTGAACCACCTCGAACAGGGTGCGGTGATTGGGGGCACCTGCAACGCCCACCAAGCCAGCTTGCGCCACATACGTGCGTTTGTCCGATTGTTCAAACAATTGAACAGGCAGGGTGGGGTCGCCAGCCTTCGGGTGCTGAAGCAACTTGGAAGAAATGAGCTGGCCGCCTTGGGTTGAAAACTGCAATTCCAACACATCGGTGCGAACAGTCAGCGTTTCAGCAGCTGCCACCTTGACCGGTTCGGCTGACGGCGTGTCACCGACACCGCCCACGGGGGCAGCAGCCTGGGGCAAATCATTGGCCGCTTGGACAGTCACCGCCGGCTTGGCATTGGCCTGCTTGGAATCCGACGCAGCGCCGGTCGGCATGCCAAACAAGGTGGGGTGGCCTTGAGAAGCCTGATAGTTGTCCCACAACATGATGAGAGACAGTGTAAAAATCATCAGCAAGATGAGCCGGCGCGTTTCCATTGAAATCCTTTAGCAACTAGGCATTGTGACGGTGCGTGGTGGGTGCTGGGTGCGTGTCTGTTTCCGTAGACCCGGGCACCAGGTCTATTCCCCCGGCACTCCAGGGGTTGCAACGGCAAACTCGACCCAAAGCCAGTGCCGTACCCCGCCATGCGCCATGCATTCTAACTGCTTCGAGCGCGTAGGCTGAACAACTGGGGTAAAAACGACAGGATGGCGCAAACATCGGGCTGATGCCGATCTGGTACCCGCGCACCAAACCACTTATGGCGCGTGCTGCGAGAGACAATCGAGGAGTTGATGAAGTTCCTTCCACCAGTCCGCCCTCTGAGAATGACCGATTTGACCAACGGGTTTGGTGAGCCTGACAAGGACTTGCCCTCGGTAGTTCACCAGATGAGCGCGACAGGCTTCTCGAACCAGGCGCTTGAGTGTGTTCCGGTCAACGGCTCGCTTGGCAAGCCGCTTTGGAACCAAAATACCAAAGCGGGCGTCGGCGTCATCCGGAATGGCGTGCAGCATCAGCCGGGCAGTTTTGTTAACCGGCCGGGTTTTCAGCAGGTCAGAAAACGATTCCGACAGGTCAATTGGGCGCATCCGGATGGATTGCTGGCGCGGACAACAGGCTTACTCATTCAGTAAACCAAGCCGCTGCGCAAGCAAACACATTTATACGGCCAGACGGGCGCGGCCTTTGGCGCGACGAGCGCGAAGAACAGCGCGGCCACCGCGGGTGCGTTGGCGAACCAGGAAGCCGTGAGTGCGTTGACGGCGTACTTTCGAAGGTTGGTATGTGCGTTTCATGGCAAACCCAAAGTGTTAGCGTGTAGAGAACCCGAAATTATAGAGGGGTTTTATGGAAATTGATAGGGAAATCTGTCGAAACACAAGAACTTACCGACGCAGCCTCATCATCCGTGGGGGTTTGGATACAATGGAGCGCTGAACAAGAATCCAATTTTTATGCCCATGAGGGCACGACAAGGCTGCTGTGACTGTGATTGATCAATTCTGGACCCACTGTGTTGAGGCGCTGAAAAAAGAAATTCCAGCCCAACAAGTCAAACTGTGGATTGAGCCACTCACGGTTGTCAACTACGACGAAGACACGGGCAGCCTCGCCATGGCGGCACCCAACCGCTTCAAGCTGGACTGGGTGCTGAACAACTACGGTGGTCGTTTTACCGAGCTGGCCAGCGAATATTTCGGCTGCGACATTGACATCCAATGGCAAGTGGCCGCCCGAACAGCACCCAACAATCCGGCTGGCAGCCATCGCGATTCCGGCGGCCCGCCATCCAACCCAACGCCGGCCAAGACCGCAGCGGTGGACACCCTTCGGCGCGATGAGGTGGCCAGTTCAGTGTACGAACGCAGCCGGCTGAACAGGGACCTGTGTTTCTCCAACTTTGTGTCGGGCCGCGCCAACCAGTTGGCCCGCGCTGCTGCGGAACAGGTGGCTGCCAACCCAGGCGTCAGCTACAACCCCTTGTTTTTGTACGGCGGGGTGGGCCTGGGTAAAACTCACCTGATCCACTCCATTGGCAATCGTTTGCTGGAAAGCAACCCGCACGCGCAAATTCGCTACATTCATGCGGAGCAGTACGTCAGTGACGTGGTGAAAGCCTATCAAAAGAAAGCATTCGAAGAATTCAAGCGCTCGTACTATTCATTGGACCTGCTGCTGATTGACGATATCCAGTTTTTTGCCGGGAAAAGTCGAACCCAGGAAGAATTCTTTTATGCATTTGAGCAACTGATTGCCGCCAAAAAACAAATCATCATCACCAGCGACACCTACCCCAAAGACATTCAGGGCATGGATGACCGCTTGATTTCCCGGTTTAACAGCGGCTTAACAGTGGCCATTGAGCCGCCGGAACTCGAAATGCGGGTCGCGATTTTGCTGAAAAAAGCCGAGCAGCAAAAAATCCTGTTCTCAGAAGATGTGGCCTTTTTTGTTGCCAAGCACATGCGGTCGAACATCCGCGAACTGGAAGGTGCATTGCGCCGCATCATGGCTTTCGCATCGTTTCACAACAAGCCGGTCACCATGGACCTGGTGCGAGAAGCCCTGAGAGACATGATTTCCGTGCACCATGGACAAGTGTCGGTAGAAAGCATTCAAAAAACCGTGGCCGACTACTACAAGATCAAAGTGGCCGACATGTTCTCCAAACGCCGGCAAGCCAATATTGTGTTGCCCAGACAAGTGGCCATGTACCTGGCCAAGGAATTGACCGAGAAAAGCTACATGGAAATTGGCGAACTGTTTGGTGGGCGGGACCATACCACTGTGCTGCATGCCGTGAACAAAATCACCGAACTGCGCAACCAGTCGGCCGAGTTGAACCACGCACTGCATGTATTGGACCAAACCTTGAAGGGTTGAGCAACAAGCCCGGCCGGTTGATTTAGAATTGTGGATAAGTCTGTAAAAACCTTGAACAACAAGCGGACTTATCCACAGAAAAAAAAGAACCTCGACGAAGCGCAAAAAGTTATCCACCGTGTGCAGAACCAGTCCGCTGAGTTTTACACCCGTTTTGAAAGAACCTAAGACACTCAAATAAAAAGGGAAAATAGGGTTATCCACCAAAAGTGATCCACTCTATTACCTAATCCTATAAGGAAATATTGAATGGAATTGATTCATAGCTCACGCGATGCATTGGTTCGAAAACTGCAAATCGTCAGCAATATTGTGGAACGCAGGAACACCTTGCCTGTGCTGGCCAACATCCTGCTGAAAAAGAACGGCGGTGTGCTCACCCTGCTGTCTTCCGATATTGAAATGCAGATTCAAACCTCGGCCGATGTGGGTGAAGGCGGCGGAGACACGGCAACCACTGTGGCTGCCCGAAAGTTTCTGGACATTCTTCGTTCGCTTCCCGATGAATCGGATGTGGTGGTGAAGCTGGACGGCAAAAAAATGACCGTTCAAGCCAAGAAAAGCCGTTTTGCTTTGCAAACCTTGCCTGCAGAAGACTTCCCATTGGTGCAAGAACCCAAAGAGTGGCTGACGCAAATCACCCTGCCCCAGAAAATGCTAAAAAACCTGTTGGGCATGGTGCATTTCTCGATGGCGCAGCAAGATTTGCGCTACTACCTCAATGGCGTTTTGCTGGTGATTGATGCAGCGCATGTGCGCGCCGTGGCCACCGACGGGCATCGCCTGGCCTATGCGGAAGCCGCAGGTCAGGGCGGTGCAGGCAAGCATGAAGTGATCATTCCCCGAAAAACGGTGCTGGAGTTGTCGCGCCTGCTGGCTGAAACCGATGACCCTGTGACCATTGACCTGGCAGCCAACCAGGCAAAGTTCACGTTTTCAGACATCACCCTCATCACCAAGCTGGTTGAAGGCAAGTTCCCCGATTATCAGCGCGTGATTCCCAAAAACCACCAGCACAAAGTCGTGATGAGCCGTGACACACTGCTGCACTCATTGCAGCGGGCGTCCATTTTGACCAGCGACAAATTCCGCGGCATTCGCTGGGTGCTGGGTGCAGGCTTGTTAACCGTGGTCGCCAACAACAGCGATCAGGAAGAAGCGCGGGATGAACTGGAGGTGGATTACCAAGGTCCCGAGATTGATGTGGGTTTTAACGTAAACTACCTGTTGGATGTGCTCAACAACCTGAAATCGGAAACCGTTCAATTCACCTTGCAGGATGGCAACAGCAGTGCGCTGGTGACCAACCCCGGCAAGGACGACTTCAAGTACGTCGTCATGCCCATGCGCATTTGAACCGGACACCACAACAAGAACCTATGACTTCAGACACTCAAGACAACGGCGCAACGCCAGTACCCATGGCACCTTCCAATGGCGCTGACTACGGCGAAGGGGCCATTCAGATTCTGGAAGGCCTGGAGGCTGTCCGCAAGCGGCCAGGGATGTACATTGGTGACACATCCGATGGCACCGGTTTGCACCACCTTGTGTTTGAAGTTGTAGACAACTCGATTGACGAGGCCTTGGCGGGGCATTGTGACGACATTGTGGTCACCATCCATGCCGACAATTCCATCAGTGTGATCGACAACGGCCGGGGCATTCCGACCGGCGTCAAAATGGATGACAAGCACGAGCCCAAGCGCTCAGCGGCTGAAATTGCGCTCACCGAATTGCACGCTGGCGGCAAGTTCAACCAAAACAGCTACAAGGTTTCCGGTGGTTTGCATGGTGTGGGCGTCAGTTGCGTGAATGCCCTGTCGGTCTGGCTGAGGCTGACTGTACGCCGTGATGGGAAGGTACACCAACTGGAATTTTCCCGCGGCTTTGTGCAAAACCGAATTCTGGAAACCGTGGACGGTTTTGAAGTATCGCCCATGAAAGTGGTGGGCACTACCGACAAACGGGGTACGGAAGTGCACTTCCTGCCCGACACCGATATTTTTCAGCAAAACCACGATTTTCATTATGAAATATTGGCCAAGCGCCTGCGTGAACTGAGCTTCCTGAACAACGGTGTGCGCATTCGCCTGAAAGACGAACGCACCGGCAAGGAAGATGATTTCGCCGGTAGCGGTGGCGTGATGGGTTTTGTGGAATTCATCAATGCCAACAAAAAAATTCTGCACCCCAATACGTTTTATGCGGCTGGCGAGCGCCCAGCCGAAACCTATGGTGGCATTCCCGGCACCAGCATTGGCGTTGAAGTGTCCATGCAATGGAACGATGGCTTCAATGAATCGGTGCTGTGCTTTACCAACAACATTCCCCAGCGGGATGGCGGTACCCACCTGACCGGTTTGCGCGCCGCCATGACCCGGGTGATCGGCAAATACATTGAAGTCAATGAGATTGCCAAAAAACAGAAAGTGGAAGTAACGGGCGACGACATGCGCGAAGGCTTGTGCTGCGTGCTGTCAGTGAAAGTGCCTGAGCCAAAGTTTTCCAGCCAGACCAAAGACAAACTGGTGTCGAGCGAAGTGCGCGCCCCTGTGGAAGACATTGTGGCCAAAGTGCTCAGTGAATTCCTGGAAGAAAAACCCAACGATGCCAAGCTGATTTGCGGAAAGATTGTTGAAGCGGCGCGTGCGCGTGAAGCAGCGCGGAAAGCCCGTGAAATGACCCGCAGAAAGGGTGTGCTGGATGGTGTTGGCTTGCCCGGTAAACTGGCGGACTGCCAGGAGCGGGACCCTGCCAAATGCGAACTCTACATCGTCGAGGGTGACTCGGCGGGTGGGTCGGCCAAACAAGGCCGTGACCGAAAATTCCAGGCGATTTTGCCATTGCGCGGCAAGGTGCTGAACGTTGAAAAAGCCAGGTTTGACAAGCTGCTGACGTCTGAACAGATCACCACGTTGATCACCGCCTTGGGCACCAGCATCGGCAAAGACGATTTCAACCTGGAAAAACTGCGTTACCACCGCATCATCATCATGACCGACGCGGACGTGGACGGTGCGCACATTCGCACCTTGCTGCTGACATTGCTGTACCGCCAAATGCCCGAGCTGGTTGAAAAAGGCCATGTCTACATTGCCCAGCCACCGCTGTACAAGGTGAAGCATGGCAAGGACGAACGCTACCTGAAAGACGATCAGGAAGAAGCGCAGTACATGCTAAAAATTGCCCTGGAAAAAGCAGCGCTGGTACCGGGTGCAGGCAAGCCTGCCATTTCGGGTGAGGCCTTGGAAGAATTGGCACGCCAGTTTGTGTTGGTGGAATCGGTGGTGGGGCGTTTAAGCCGCATCATCGACGCTGACGTGCTCAATGCCATTGTGGAAGGTGTTGAGCTTGACTTGGATAACGCTGAAAGCGCCAAGGCCACTGCTGAAAAACTGCAGGCTGTGCTGGACCCCGCCATCATGAGTGTGTTTGCCCAGTTTGATGAACAAAGCGACAAGCACCGTGTGTTGGTGCACCGCCGCCACCATGGCAATGTGCGCGTGACCACCATCGACCCTGACTTTGTTCATGGGGCTGATTATCCCCTCTTGGCGCATGCCGCCAAAACCTTCAAAGGGCTCATTTCCGAAGGCGCTGAAATGCAGCGCGGGGATGGCGACAAACAGAAAGTGCAGGCCGTGCAAAGCTTCCGCGAAGCGATGAAATGGCTGCGTGAACAGGCAGAGCGTTCTGTGAGCAAACAACGCTACAAAGGCTTGGGTGAAATGAACCCGTCGCAGTTGTGGGAAACCACCATGGACCCCACTGTGCGCCGTTTGCTGCGTGTGCAAATTGAAGATGCGATTGCCGCTGACCAGATTTTCACGACGCTGATGGGCGATGAAGTGGAGCCGCGCAGGGCATTTATTGAGAGCAATGCATTGAAGGCGAGCAATATTGATGTGTGATCTGAGGTGTGAACACATACGTCATCTGCTTCTCAAAATCATCTCGGCGCAGGACGGTTGATACACCCTGAATTTTGCCGTCCTGCGTCAATATCAATTTCCAGTCTTGAGATCCCGTTAGCGGGTTGGCATACATTTTCCGAATGTGTCGTTTGATGAACAAAAAACGTCGGTCTTCGGTTAATTCGTCTAGGCTAGATGGAAAGCTTTTCACTTCACCAGGCGTAGCGTTGTAATAGCTTCCAATCGCCGCCACAAAAGCGTTGCCGATAAAATTCAGTTCCCGCTCCTTTGCTAATCTGGATTCTGTGCTCCAAATTAAGCCTGTAGCACCCAGGCCGATTCCGAAAGCAATCAACGAAAAAAGCAACATGAGGTATGTAAAACCTGTTTGTTGAACAAAACTTTTTTCACCAGGTTGCATACGATGTCCCATCACGCGATTTTCCGGGTGCGCCGCTGCGAACATCGTAGATCGAATTCGCATCAGAGTCTTCATCAGCTGGCTTGATCAATACCCAAGTGTCTTTCGATTTGGTCAATGGATCTTCAGGAACAAAGCGGATATAGCGGCCTTTTGCCAGTGACTGAAGGCTATTGGGGTATTGACCATGATCGGAATGAAACTTGTCTATGGCATCTCGCATAACCAAGAGATTTTGCTTGAGTGCCGCTTCCTTGGATTGATCAATGCTGTTGAAATAGCGCGGCACAGCAATTGTCAGCAGTGTTGCCAGAATCGCCAACACGACCAACAATTCAATCAATGTGAATCCACAATTCAACCGTTGAGTTCCCATCACCAGTCCTTGTAAGGAATTCCATTCAGACCAATACCGGTTGACTTCGAATACACATCAAATACATCTCTGCCTGGTTTGGGTGCATCAGGCGGGCTTTCATAACTCCGTAAAGCCCATGAATCAATGGCTGAAGTTTTGGTATCCGCAAAGGGATCACGTGGAATTCGACGTAAAAAGTAAATTAAACGTTTGTCAGGGTTATTGATGGATACCACACCATCAACAAGATTTGCTAAATCGCCTGGGTATCCAGTGGCATCTGCAGCACGTTCAATCCGGTTTTCGTCAGAAGCTTTTTTATAGGCATCCAAGGCTGTACGAATTTGGCGAAGTGCGGCACGAAGCTCCTCTTCTTTTGCGCGTTTGGAAGCCAACTCAGACAATGGCAAACCCACAGATGCAAGTACACCTATAATCACGACCACAACCAACAATTCGATGAGTGTAAAACCTGATTGATGCGCAACATTCACGGTTTAACTCCGGGCATTGGCGGAATAAAAATACTTTGGTCCACAGCGGGTGGTCCAGGCTGCGTTGAGTTAGGCATCGACATTGAGTCAATAGTTTCGCTTCGCTGTACCTCAGGGTTTAGGCCGAATTGAGAAATAGCGGATGTCTCAGGACTGTTGGAAGTCGATGCAGACAGGGATCTTAGCTGTATGGGTGCCGCCCCCAGTGAATTCTGAGTACCCGACAAAATCTCGCTTTTACCACTGGTCGGAAGCGGAATATTTCGAATAATCCGGGGTGTGATCAACAGTACAATTTCAGTCTTCACACCATTTTCAGAAGTGCTGGAAAAGAGTCGACCCAAAAGTGGAAAATCGCCCAAAAAGGGTACACGTTGTGCAGAATTTCGCTCATCCTGTTGAATGAGGCCAGCGAGGATTTGTGTTTCACCATCTTTCACCCTCAATACAGTAGATGCGTTGCGGGTACCCAAACGGTATGTTTGTAACCCAGATGTACGAGTAATGGTTTCCAGAATATTGGATACTTCCAAATTCACATTCATGGACACTTGCTGGTCCAGAGAAATTACAGGCTCAAGGTTTAACTTCAAGCCCACATCCAGATAATTCACAGATTCACTGGTACCAACGTTGGCTGTGGTGGTTGTGGTGACTACTGGGACTCGTTCCCCAATCAGAATGTTTGCCTTGGCTCTGTTTTTAATGCGAATACGAGGGTTGGCCAGCAAGCTTGCGTCACCATCCAGTTGGCGTAAAGTAGCCGTAATAAGAGGGTTGTTTACTTGAACTGTGACCAATCCCTTGGATGGATTTCTAAATTCATCGTAGGTTAACTCACCGCGAACACCCGCTGAACCTGTGACTGAACCAGAGATTTGGTCTGGCCAACGAATGCCCAAGTCGCGCATCTTATTGCTTGCAATTTCCAACACCTCCAATTCCAGCATCACTTCTGGTTCAGGTAGATCCTGAGTAGCAATCAACTGCTCAGCAAGATTAATGGTGTCACGGGTATCTTTCATCACAATCAGGTTCAACCGCTCGTCAACAAAAAGATCCTTGGCTTTCACCATGGCTTTCAGCATGTTGGCTGTTTGTTGAACATTTGAGTGGCTCAGGTAAAAATTTCGAATAATCAGCTCTTGATATTCATCAGCCTTCGCGACGGTATTTGGATAGATCAATATGGTGCTTTCATCCAACACGCGGTGATTGAGCTGATTCATTGACAAAACCACCCTTAATACATCCTGCATGGGTTTTTGCTTAATACTCATGGAGATGTGAGTATCTACCCGAACATCCTTGTCGAAAATAAAGTTGATGCCTGTAGCATGCACCAGTGCGTCAAAAACAGCCGAGATCGGAGCATCCCGGAAGCTGAATGAAATCTCTTTTTTGAACTGGGCCCCCAGCTCAGTGGCTGCATTTTTGGGCTTAATACCCATATGCTGCTCCACCTCGTCTTTCAAGGCCATAAGACGTGAATTGCCAGGTTGCAGTGCAATGGCTTGCGACAAGCTCGACAAGGCATCCGCAAATTTTTTTTGTTGTAAATATTCGGTAGTTTCGTCAGCCAGGCGTTCCGCCTTTACCGCGCTGTCCAGCTGCTCCAGACCTCGGCTTGCCCTCACATTTCCGGAGTCGATGATCAGTACCTTCTTGAAGTCTATTCGTGCATCGTCCAATGCGCCAAGGCTGGCTTTGTTTTCTGCTCGTGCCAATATCCGGTTGATCAAACCTTCCTTTTGCCGAAAATACGTCGCCCGGTACTCGGCATTCATCGGGTCTTTCAACATGGCCTCCTCAAGTTTGCCCAAGCCAGAGATGGAATCACCGGATTTGAGTAACTGATTGCCTTCACGATAGGCTTTCGATGCAGCGCAACTGCTTAGCGCGACGACAAGAAAGGCCAATATCAGCAGATATATTTTTCTCACTCTAGACCACTCAAGCTCAATTCGTACAAATGGTTCATGGGTAGGTATCGAATCGACACCATGGTTTCGGAGATGTGTTCAATTCTGTAGTCGCCCTGACCGAGTACATCACCTTCAGAAACAGGAATGGACTGTGTACCACTACGCAAATAGAGCACGGATTGCTGACCTTGCTTGAACCTCGCCATGGCGACATATGGCAAGGGTGGAAGAACAGGTTGAATCTCTGCTTTTGGAATTGATGGCAAAATAGGATTGTTTGTTACTGGCAAATTCTGCAATGGTTCAGGTGGTGCTGTTAACGGTTCATCAACAAACACGTCTTCGCCAGAGGGTTCCCATTTGAGTCGACTGGCGTAAATTGCATAGGGGTCTATTGCAGACCCTTTTTGATTGATGCTTTCTGGAGTAACAGCCATAGATGAAGCAACCTCATGATGAGGTCTATCATTGCTGGTCAGCTTCGGTGCTAGAAGATGAAGCAACAACAAACCACCCAGCAAAATAAATAATGCTGTCAAACGAAGCTTGGACTGAATCAACGGGTTTCTCATCGGTAGTAATACACCCATTCAAGATGAGTCTGAAGGGTGTTGACCAAAGGGTCTGTGCGACGAAAACTGAGATTGCTGAGCACCAAGGCGTCGTGCCGGTTCATGGCTTCAGCAACAAATTGAAGCACATTCGGATAGCTTCCTTGAACGGTGTATTCAATAACTGAATGAGGTAAGGTGTCATGATTGCTGCCTACAAATTGTTGATTCGCGTCTGAAAGGCTCACAGAATGAGCTCGAGCAGTGCTTTCGAGAGCCAATATCAAACCGTTTAAGTCACTGCGATTGGCCAGTCTGTTTCGAATATTTTCTTCTCGAGCCGATTGATTGGCCTCGCTAGACTGCTGAGCATCCATTTCAATTTGCAGGTTTGTCTGCGCCCGAATATTTGTATGATGAAGCCCCCTGGTTTGTTTGATATTCAACCCAATGGCTGCTATCAAAATCATGTCCAGCAGAATGATTAGTGCGATTGCAGTCATACGTCTTTTTGAATTGACCAGCGATGCAAGCAACAGGCCATACAATTGGCGCTGCACATTATTCATAAATGCTCCACTTCGCGACTGCAAAGAACTCCAGGCCATTCGGGCTGAGTGTCGTGTTTCGGTAGCGTTGCAATTCGACTTGCTTTAGGGCTGGCGTTGCTTCCAATCGGGTTAAATACAGATTCAACGCCTCTTGGTCTTTGGCAAGCCCTGAAAAACGCACCTGTTGCTCAGTAAGCTGTGGCTCAATACCCAGCAGGGTAATATTCGACGTCTTGGTATTTTCAAAACTCGAAAATAGCCCTGCCCAGTTGGCCTTGGATTCCATCAAAAAGCGATCAAGCTTTTTATCCAATACTGTTGCTTCATACGGTTGAGAATTGGATGAACGCTGTAAATCAAGCTGTCGCGATACCTCTTCATTTAAAGCTTGATGACTGACGTACAAACCACCAAGAAGACAAATCGTTAAAAACAGCAGAGCAACCAAGACTTTCTGATCTCGTTGCGAAATGTCTTGATTACTGGAGAAATTAATGCGGTCGCCAGACATGAGTCTCCACCTCCCCATATCGTGAGTCGATTACCTGCGGAACCTCTGCTTTTAACAACTGATCGGATAGAAGAAGATGCTTCTCGATGACATCAACGAAACCGCCTGAGTACATAGCAGGCCATGCATGTGCGGAAGCCACTTTACCTTTCAAGACAAGCGCACTTTGTATAAGCAGGTCATCACGGCAAATCACCCAAGCGGAATCATGATGAGCCAACGTTGACAGAATATGGATTACCTCAGGCGTAACCGTCTTAAATGCTTGCCGATACTCAATATCTACTTTACAAGCGCACAACAGGATCGGATCACTGGTGCAGCTTTGGACAGCCTGCCATTGCCACAAACTTTGTTTCGAACCCATGAATGTTTTGGCCCAGTGTGTTGCTAGCGCATTCAGTTCAAGGGATCCCAGCTTGATGTGCACTGCGGGCAGCATGTAAAAGCGCCCCAAACTGGGTGACAAGCGGAGTACTGATCGGGATCTTTTTAGTGGGTCCGGGAGCCTACTTTCATCACGAATGGATGCATTCAGGGCCTGAATTTCTTCATTCGCCAAACGACGGTTTATTACGACTGTTTTCTTTTGGTCTATTTCCCATGCACTCAAGCCATGGCTTCCCAAATAGGCCGACAATTGTTTAGTTGAAAAAGGCCACACGGCGCACCTCATCCCAGCTTGTTTCGCCTGCTTTCATCAGTTGTATAGCGTTGTTGATGAGCGGCACCGTACCGTTGCTCCAGGCATGGGTTTTAATGGCTTGAATTGATTCCCGATTGGTAATTTTGTCGCGTAGTTCATCGTCGATTAGTAACACCTCTGCGATGGCCTTTCTGCCTTTAAAACCGGTCCCTCGACAATTCGGGCAACCCACAGGCTTAAATATTGTTGGCGCGTTCGATTCGTCCAACTCCAAAATTGCGCACTGATGCACAATTTGCCTCAATTCATCTATGTGGATTGTTTGCTTGCAGTCATTACATAGGCGCCGAACCAAGCGCTGAGCCACTACACCATTTAATGCGGAAACAAACGTGTAAGGGTCCAACCCCATGTGCAAAAAACGCCCCACCACATCAAAGGCGTTATTGGCATGAACCGAGGTAAACACCAGGTGCCCTGTAAGCGCTGATTGAACAGCAACCTGCGCGGTTTCTGTGTCGCGTATTTCGCCAATCATGATTTTGTCCGGGTCGTGTCGAAGAATGGATCGCAAACCTTTTGCAAATGTAAGACCCTTTTTTTCGTTCACCGGAATTTGCAACACACCTTCCAGTTTGTATTCCACCGGGTCTTCAATCGTGATTACCTTTTCTTCGGCGGTACGAGATTCGGTGAGTGCAGCATACAAGGTGGTTGTTTTTCCTGAACCTGTCGGGCCCGTCACTAACAACATCCCATAGGGTGCATTGGCCAATCTGCGAATATGCTGAAGTGTCTGCCTGTCAAAGCCCAAGGCATCCAAAGTGAGTTGCTGTGAATGTCCAGCCAAAGTGCTTCGATCCAGCAAACGCAGCACCGCATCCTCACCGTAGACGCTGGGCATGATCGACACTCGCAAATCAATGGCTTTGCCCAGGCAGTTCACTTTGAAGCGACCATCTTGGGGAATTCGCCGCTCGCCAATGTCCAACTCAGCAAGCACCTTAACTCTTGAAATCATTTGATCGGCCATGGCCAATCCATCAATGTTTGCTACTTGAGTGAGTGCGCCGTCCAGCCGGTATTTCACTTGTAGCCCAGTTGAAGTGGTTTCCAAATGAATGTCCGATGTACCTGCTTGAAGTGCATCAAACAACGTGGAGTCCACAAGCCGAACCACCGGATTGGTTGTCTGTGAAATACCCGCGATGGAAAGGTCAAGTCCTTCCTCTGAAATGTTAAGTTCTCTTTGGTTGGATTGATTGGTCTGCTCCAGTGCCCGCATCGTGGATTCATGAGAGTTAAGCCAACTTGAAAAGCTGTCTGGATCAACCAATCGCGGGCTGTGCAGTGCATCGAACGGAATGTATTCAATTGCCCAATCAAATAAATGAGCTTGAGTCGTCTTGCAAACAACCCACAGAAGCCGCTCTGACTTTTTGCAAAAAGCCAAAGCGCAATTCCACTGCCGTGCCAAAGCTATCGGCAAAGCATCGAAGTCGGGCGTTAGCGCTTGCAAACAGTCTGCTTTCAATATTGGCCATGCAAAAGGATTGTTCATGGTGATGTCTTTGGTAGCCACGGCGTCACGATTGCAAACTGTTGGCCAGTTCAAAGATGGGCATGTACATCAGCACAACCACCGTACCAATGATGATGCCAATCAAGGCCATGAGTGCTGGCTCGAAAATTCTTGAAAACACCTCTACTGCTTTGCTCGTGTCGCTTTCTAAAAATTGAGCAGCTTTCGTGAGCATGTCTCCAACTGAGCCAGTTCGTTCACCCACGGCGAGCATTTGAAAAGCGATTTCGGTGGTCAAATTGCAAGAGAACAATGCAGACGACAGAGATTCGCCTTCAGAAATTTTTTGACGCGCATGCCTGAGCTGCTGCATTTCATCAGGCCCCAACAATTCTTCGACCTGAACCAACGCAGCGTTTACGGGTATGCCGCCAGTCAGTAGCAGCCCCAATGCACGGTAGAGCCGACTTAAGCGGTAGCTTTTCCACAGATTGGCCAAATGAGCATTGCGCAACAGTAACTGGCCCACCCTGCGTTGGTTGTTGGCACTGCGAGTGGTGACGAAGATAAAGCCAGTTAATCCGGCCAAGCCCAATAAAACCCACGCCGCGTGATCGCGCATGGTAAGGCCCCACCACAGCAGTACTTTTGATAACCATGGCAGATCACCCTGCAAACCCTCGTATACACCGGCGAAGCGCGGAACAACATACATCAGTAAGAACACTAAAACACCGCCGCCCACCACGAGTAGCAGACTTGGGTACAGGGCAGCATTGGAAATTTTTCGTTTAATCAACTCGGCTTGTTGCGCATACTCCAGGTACTTTTCAAGCGCTTGCGGCAGGTTAGATGTTTTTTCTGCCGCGCGAACCAAGGTCCGCATTAAGTTTGGAAATTCTTTTGGGTATCCGGCCAATGCATTTGAAAGTGATTGCCCTTCATGAATTGCTTGCAACAAACCCTGCAAGACGGGCTTTTGAGACGGATTGGCTTTGCTATGTAAACCCCGCAGGCTTTCAGTGATTGACAGGCCTGCTTTTTGAAGCGCGAGCAGTTCTTGAGCAAATGGAATCAGTTTGAATTTTGATGATGACTGGATTGAAATTTGCAGCAACGGAGATTTGATCTTGATGGCCTCCAAGCCCAGCTCACTGCAAAGCTCTCGGGCCTGTTGTGGTGTCGCTGCAGTGAAGTGGTGCACGTGTAATCCACCTGCTGAATCGATTGCAGTCACAACAAATTGAGGCATGGCGATTACCGACGACTTGCGGGCGCCCAACTGGTGATGTCGGCATTTTCCGCTTCCCCACCCGGACTGGCGTCCTTCCCTAGAGTGAACAAATCGTATTCCCCGTGCTGCCCGGGGAAGCGATATTCATAGGCCTTGCCCCAAGGGTCAGCGGGTGGTGGTTTGTCGAGGTAAGGGCCATACCACGGATTGGTTTCCTGCGGCTTTTGGAACAAGGCGTTCAAGCCTTGGGCCGTGCTTGGGTAGCTACCTGTATCCAATCGATATGCATCGAGTGCTTTGGCAAAAGCCGCAATTTGTGTTTGTGCCGACTTCGATTCCGCTTTGCCCAATTGGCTGAAATAGCGTGGACCAACATAGGCCGCCAGCAAGCCGAGAATGACCAATACCACCAACAGCTCCAGCAAAGTGAAACCACGGGTATTCGACGAAGCGGGAGTAATCATGGTGCATGGCAGATTGATAGGCTGTGAACCCGTTGAGTGTCTTGTAGTGGGGTTTGGTTCATTTTGAAATCAACCCTCAGAAGGTTGGGTGTCACGTCTGAGTTTTAAAAATGAGTTCTCTAACTTCTCTAAAAGGTGAGCCCGGATCGATATGTGAACTTTTTAGGGACTGAATTTCACCAAACGAGAATCGACCATTTAAATCGATGAGCCCACCCAAACAAATATTTGTGATGGGAGGTCACTTATTCCGAATCGTGGACTTTTCAAATTGATTAAATATTTCATGCTATGTCTTGGACTGGCTACAATGAGCGGCGCATTGCATTCGGAGCCGATTGATCGACGTGGTAGTTGGAGCGTTGACCAGTCTGGTGCATTCAACTATCGATACGATCTTCGAATTCCACCGGGCGTCGCTGGAGTTCAACCCAATATCGCACTAACTTTCAACAGTAACGCTGGCGTTAGTACCTTGGGCCAGGGCTTTGCGTTGACTGGCTTGAGCTCAATAACACGTTGCCCCAAAACACCTGCAACCGATGGGGTGAAAGGTTGGGTGTCGTTTGATAACACGGATCCTCTTTGCTTGGACGGTGCAAGATTGATGCTTCGTTCTGGTTCACAAGGGCAAGACGGCGCTATCTATGAACCTGAAGTCTATGATGGGACCAAAGTCATTGGTGTTTCGCTTGACTCAATAGATGAATCGAAATATTTCGAAGTGCAAACCAAAACAGGTGAAATTCGCCGATATAAAAAGCGAATTGCATTATTTCCCGGTGGTCCTAGCGGTACGTTGATTTCTTACATTTGGTCGTTCGATCTTGAGAGCGTGTCTGATTCGAAGGGGAATTTTTGGCAGGTTTACTATGCCCCCTATGTCGAGGCGCGTCTGCCTAGAGTGATTTGTTATACCGGAAATTCGAAACTGGCATTAAAACCCTCAACCTGTATTGAATTTGGTTATGGTCCCTTGACTGGTCCGTACAGCAGCATTGAATACCAGCCCAATAGCATTCGCTTTTATAACTATTTTGGGCGCCTATACACAGGCAATGCATTGCTTCGAGCGATCCGAATCGTTCAAAATGCGACCATCACATCGGTTGGCACCGCGCGATTACCTGACTGGTCTGTTACGGGTCAACAGTTGCAAGAGTACAAATTAAGTTATGCGCAGAACCGACCGACCGATAACTACTTCTTAGCGTCAGTTACAGAATGTACCGCCACGAGTTGTTTGCCATCATTGAGTTTTTCTTGGAACTCGAGTAACGCAACGCAAAACGCCCAATATGTAGGACTGGCTCAGGGGGCTCTTGCAAATCTTTCTGACACAGCAGGTTTTACAAACGCCAAATATTACAATTCAATTGCATATCCAGATATTAATGGCGATGGTCGATTAGATGTTTGTTACCGCACAGCGCAAGGTATCAAATGCAGTTTATTTGACGGTGCAGGTTTCTTAGCTCCGATAGACGGACCCTTGTTGAGTGATGCGGCAGGCTGGGATCAAAAATTTCGCTACGCGACCATAACCTACGTAGATATTAATAGAGATGGAAAAGCTGACATTTGCGCCAAGGATGCACAGGGAATTGTTTGTTGGCTAAGTAACGGTAGCAGTTTTACATCGGAGATCCGTGGACCCTCAATGCCAGATTCTGCGGGGTGGAATCTCGAATCCAGGTATTCAACCATTTCATTTCTGGATTTAAATCAAGATGGTTTTGCCGACGTCTGTGGGAGGGATACTGCAGGAATTGTTTGTTGGTACGGTAATGGAAGTGGGTTTGATTTCAACCGTATTGATGGGCCTGCGCTTTCAGACGCTGCTGGTTGGGGTGCTATTTCAGCTTACAGTTCCATACGATTCGCCGATATCAATGGCGACGGTATCCCGGATCTTTGCGCCATACAATCTAATTCTGTTTGCTATCTTGGAATTGCTGCAAACTTTCAGAAAAATGTTGATTCGGCGGGCAACGTAACAATCAAGGTTTTTGGCTCTTCAGTAGTCGGGCCTACGTGGCCGATTGCAAGTGGCCTCTATATGGGCTCCCTGCAATACCTCGACTTGAACACCGACGGCACAACAGACGCTTGTATCCGGGCTTCAAATGGTTTTCATTGCACTTTGGCATCTGGAGTGAATTGGTCAAACTCAAATGAGCTGTATGGAAGATTTCCCAGTTTGACTGATGCTGAGGGTTGGTCTAATCCGGCCAAATCTGCAACAATACGATTTGCAGATATCAATCATGATCAGTTCCCTGATCTGTGTTTTCGACAGGACGATCGAATCAAATGCTATCTGGGAACCATCACAAGCAAAAAAAATTTGGTCGATGGACCTGTTTTTGGACTTGGTTCCGACCTCGATCAAGAATCGACCTTCTCTACCATGCGGTTTGTGGATTTGAATGGAGACGGCCGTCCTGACTTTTGTCTTCGTCGCAGCAATGGGCTTAATTGTTTTTTACAAACCAGTGACCATAGGCTGACACTGGCTAGTATTTCTGTTGCTGGCCACCAAATATTTCCCGAGTCCAAACCGCTATCTGCAACCGCTGGGTATACGTGGCGTTATGGTTTCTCATGGCCCAATAGACCATTGGCCAGTGCCACACCCGTTACAACTTCCGTTAGGGAGTCAGATGGTTTGGGTGGCTTTGTCACCACAAACTATTCATTTTCTGATGGATATTACGACGCATACTATGGGCGGGGTTTTCTTGGTTTTGCATCGCGCACCGAGCAAAAATTGTCTGCAAGTGCCGAACGTTCTGTTATTTCGAAGGGGCAGTATTTACAAAATTGGCCCTGTATTGGTTACCCCTACAGAACCCAGCGAAAAACGCCTGCTGGTGTCCTGATTGAACAAATTGATACCACTTGGAAGACACGCACGCCATCTAATGCCAATTCTGTTGCGTGCACAGCCCCCCTGCCTGTCGGTCAAACTGCCATCCCGTTTTCAACGTCGCAAATAATCCGTCGCTGGGAGTTAACCACAACATCCCAGCAGGGTACGGAGTTACCCCGTAAGCAAGTTCAAACCACGGTTGACGCGTATGGCAACGTTTTACGAGTTACAGAGCAAATCTTAAACGCAGACGGCACAGCAAGCGGATACAGCAGAACCACCGAGAACCTATATGACCCAGATGCTGAGAGAAGTCGGCAAGGCCGATTAATCCGCAGCAGTGTGACGCAATCCAAACCTTGAGGCCGGGGAACTATCATATGAAAAATGTCCTAAAGGCCATTGGCTTGACGTTGGTCATTGGTTTGGCAAATGCGTCCAGTGCATCGGCTGAAACCATCATTAGGTCCAGTGCATTCGTCTACGATTTAGACGGATTACTGACTCGTGAAATCGTTGAGCCCGGAGACTCTTCGCAGTGCTTGGTAACCGATTATTTATTGGATGCCTATGGAAATCGCGTTAGTAGCACATTCAGAAATTGCAACGCTCAAGCTATTCCAGGTGTTGGCGTAGAGGCCAGTGCGCCACCAGCGCCTCCAACGACTGCAGCCACATCGAGTAACTACGCCCAATTTACTACTCGTACAAGGTCAAGTACCTATGGAACCAACGGTGTTAATGCTGTTGCAGGACAGTACCCAACCCTTAATACCAACGAGTTAGGTCACCAGGAAACTCAGGAATTTGATGGCCGATTCGGAAGTGTGACAAAGAAGACCGGCCCCAACGGACTAAGCACAACATGGACATATGACGATCTGGGTCGAAAAATACTGGAGACCCGCGCTGACGGTAGTAGGACTTATTGGGAGTACTTGCCTTGTGGTTCGGCACCTGTGGGTAGCTGCCCGACTGATGTGGCAGGAATTGCGCCCTACTATGTGGTACGCAGTGGCGATGTGAATAGTAGCAACGCCCAAATTGGCGCTGTTACCAGAACCTATTACGACCTACTGAATAGGCCGATTCGATCACAAACACAGATTGCTGTTTCTCCGTCGGCCTTTGCGTGGAAAACACAAGATACCCGCTACGACAACTGGGGGCGAATAGCCAAAAAAAGCAATGTGTACCTAAGTGACGCCACTGGCCATATTGCCGCGCAAACGCCCTCTTGGACATACTTCGCCTATGACTTATTGGGTCGTTTAATTCGAGAGGACATCGAAGATCCCAGCGCTACAAATGCTGCGAACAGAGTGAACGGCCGTTTCACAAACAGCACTACCTACGCTGGTTTAGTGACGGTATTAACAAACACCAAAGGGCAAACAACCACACAGACCTTGAATGTGGCAGGTCAGTTGGCCTCCACCACCGATGCACAAGGCAACATCATCAGCAATACCTATGATGCAGCAGGTAACCTCATCAAAACCGATGCTGCGGGCATTGTCAGCACCTTCACTTATGACCTCCGTGGCCGTAAATTGTCGATGACTGAGCCAACCCAGGGGACATGGCTGTATCGCTACAATGCCCTGGGTGAGTTGCGCCTTCAACAAAACAGCAAAGGTCAGCTAACCACTACAGCGTATGACCAAGCCGGCCGTCCTATAGAACGGCGTGAAGCCGATTTAATCAGCACTTGGGTTTACGACACCCAGCAATCTGCGTGCGCAGCTGCACCGAGCACGGCGAAAGGCAAACCCACCCGTGTTTACACCAGCACGGGATATGAACGCATTCATTGTTACGACAGTTTGGGGCGGGAAATTGCTCAGCGGGTGGCCATGGATGGAAAGGTATTCTGGAGTGGGCAGTTGTACGAAGCCGGGTCAAATCGTTTGCTACAGCGCATATACCCTGCACGCGTACAGCCTAACCCGGCGCCTACAGCCAACGTTGCGCCCGTGGCAGGTTTCGCTGTAGCCAATGAATTCAGCCCGATTGGGTTGATTCGACAGAAAAATCAAGCCAACAACACATTGTTGTGGGAACTGAATAGCGTTGCAGCGAATGGAACTGGTCGTGTCGAGAAAGTAACTCTGGGTAATCAACTGATTGATCAGCTTTACACAGATTCAAATGGGCGTGCTGTTCTATACCTTACTGGCCCAGCACTAAATAGTTTTTTTCAGTATGACGGGTTCTCGTTCGACAGCGAAAGTAATCTGACCAAAAGGTCGTGGCGTGCCTATTCCAGTAACGGATCATTCACCAATCGTAGCGAGGATTTTAGCTACGATAGCTTGAACCGAGTGACTGGCGTGTCAAGCACAACGGGCTTACCGTCAAAAACCATCACATACGACAAATACGGTAACCTGCTGACCAAGGATGGCGTCACCTACACTTATGGAAATGTAAGCAAACCGCTTCAACTAACCCAAATTACTGGAAGTATTCATGGTGTTACCAACCCAGGCTACACCTACGATGCCGCAGGAAACATTTTAACGGGTGGCGGCGCCACAATATCGTGGACGAGTTTTGGCATGGTGAAGAGCCTCGCCAGAGGCAGCCAAAGCAGTAGTTTTTTATATGGTCCAGAACACCAACGCGTCAAACAAACTGCAGCCTACAATGGTCAGAATATAACCACTTGGTATCTTGATGATTTTGAGCTTGAGTACAATGCGGCCACTAACACCACGCAGGCCAAATACTATGTAGCCGGCAGAGTTCTGAGAATTGAAGAAGGCACATCGGCTGCACCAAGCCGTGTCGAAATTAAGTACCTGCACAAAGACCACCTGGGCAGCGTGGTGTTGGTGAGCAATAGCACGGGCGGAGTACAAGAGCGCTACAGCTACGATACGTGGGGCAAGCGCAGAAACCCGGACGGCACTGACTACACCGCCAATGGTGGACATCTGTTGGGCACAACCGACCGCGGGTACACCGGGCACGAACAGCTAGACCACCTTGGGTTGGTACACATGAATGGCCGGATTTATGACGCCAGTGCCGGCCGGTTCATGAGTGCCGACCCGTTTATTGCACAACCGGGCAATCTCCAAAACTATAACCGGTACGCGTATGTCAACAACAACCCACTAAGTTATACAGACCCCAGCGGGTACTTTCTGAAGAAGCTGTTTGGTGGGAATATTCTGCGAGCAGCAGTCACGATAGCGGTGGGGTACTACACAGGCAATCAGCTTAGTGACTGGCTACTGGGCGCAGGCGGCAGTTGGGCCAGTGCAGGTGCCTTGACCGGGTTAGGTAAAGTCAGTGTGGGCGTGGGCAGTGGCTTGGCTGCTGGACTGATTGGATCGGGGGGTGACTTGAAGTCAGCCCTGTACGCCGGCTTAACGGGTGGCGCTTTTGGATATGCCGGAACATTTGATCAAGCTGACAGCATTTCACGTTATCTGGCACATGCCACGGCAGGATGTATATCAAGTTCGCTCAGCGGCGAAGACTGCAAACAAGGCGCCACGGTAGCCCTGGCGGGCAAGTACGTTACCAACAACACGCCAGCCAGCTGGGGGGGGCCAGAGGGGCTGGTAGCGGCCACAGTTGCTGGCGGAACGGTCTCGGTGTTTGGTGGCGGGAAGTTTGCCAACGGCGCAGTAACAGCAGCGTTTGGGTATCTCTTTAATTGCATGCTGAACGAATGCCTAAAACAGGGCGCTATCGGTGCAACAAAGATGGTTGGCGGTACCCTTACCGTCAGCACTGGTGCCACCATTTGTGGAACTACAGGTGTCGGTTGTTTAGCAGGAGGGCCCATGATGGCATTTGGCGCTAGCGATGCCACAGAGGGGGCTACGATGTTGGTTGATGCTGTGAGAGGAGTTACTTCTGAGGGGTTCAATCCATTGAAAGTTGGAGTTACGGGACTGCTTCCAAATGCGGGAACATTAGTGTACGACTCGGCATCTCTCGCGTTTAGTGCTGCTGCGTTGGCTGCCCGAGTGCCACTGTACGTCGGGGTTACGGATGGCATTACCCGAGCAAGCTCTCTGTTCGGCGTAACAACAAGCCGATGGGATGCTCCATTTGCATTCGCGAATTCTGTGACGGGGCAGGTAGGCCAAATTTTGAATAGGGCTACTCTGGCAGGTTCTGCGCTTTGGAAGGCATACGGACTTGGTAGCGATTGAGATTAACGATGAACGTTAAACACCTTTTTAATAACGCTCGAAAATGGACTGCTGTTACTTGTATTGCAATTGGAACAGGTATTTTTTATGGCGCCGTTGCTGCAATATTGGTGAAGTTCGGATTACGTGTTTCTGAGAATGAAGCTCTGCTATACGCAGGGCTCCCAGTGGCTGTTGTCGTTGCGATCCTCATCTGGCCAAGATTACCCAAAATCCTGGGATTTCATGATTGAGGGATTTGCAGCGATTGTTCAACGACGGCACTTAGATCAGGTTGATGATCAGCTATTGAAGGCAATACAGCACGGGCGGAGTACAAGAGCGCTACAACTACGATGCTTGGGGCAAGCGCAGAAACCCGGACGGCACTGACTACACCGCCAACGGTGGACATCTGTTGGGCACAACCGACCGCGGGTACACAGGTCACGAACAACTGGACCACCTTGGGTTGGTACACATGAATGGCCGGATTTATGACGCCAGCGCCGGCCGGTTCATGAGTGCAGACCCGTTTATTGCACAACCGGGGAATCTCCAAAACTATAACCGGTACGCGTATGTCAACAACAACCCACTAAGTTATACAGACCCCAGCGGGTACTTTCTGAAGAAGCTGTTTGGTGGGAATATTCTGCGAGCAGCAGTCACGATAGCGGTGGGGTACTACACAGGCAATCAGCTTAGTGACTGGCTACTGGGCGCAGGCGGCAGTTGGGCCAGTGCAGGTGCCTTGACCGGGTTGGGTAAAGTCAGTGTGGGCGTAGGCAGTGGCTTGGCTGCTGGACTGATTGGATCGGGGGGTGACTTGAAATCAGCCCTGTATGCCGGCTTAACGGGTGGCGCTTTTGGATATGCCGGAACATTTGATCAAGCTCACAGCATTTCACGTTATCTGGCACATGCCACGGCAGGATGTATATCAAGTTCGCTCAGCGGCGAAGACTGCAAACAAGGCGCCACGGTAGCCCTGGCGGGCAAGTACGTTACCAACAACACGCCGGCCAGCTGGGGGGGGCCAGAGGGGCTGGTGGCGGCCACGGTGGCTGGCGGAACGGTCTCGGTGTTTGGTGGTGGGAAATTTGCCAACGGCGCAGTAACAGCAGCTTTTGGGTATTTGTACAATAAAATGTTAAGTTCGCCAAATACACTGTCTGGAACATACCAACCAGTAGATGTGCTCGACGCGCGAATTGAACTGGCTATGAATATCGAGCCTAATAAATTTGGGCTTGATGGAAGTGGAGATCCTGGGGAAAGGATTGGAGGACAACCGTTCGGTGCTTCCGGCAATTATTCCTCTGCTCCTGTGGGGCGTTCAAGATCGCCTTTAGATGTCGAACCAGGAACAAATATACCAGCAGTGATTAATGGGCGTTATTACACAGGGCACGCTCTGGATAGAATGCAAGGCAGAGGTGTTACTCCGTCGGCAGTGGAATATACAATTAGAAGTGGAACCTATACTTCTGGACGTGACGGTGCAAGCATATATAGGACAGACGAACTTAAAGTCATATTAAATCCAAACGGTTCTGTAAAAACTCTGTACCCACAATAGGAATGGTCATGGCTAAAATCGTCGAAATAAATTTTGAATATGGGATATTAAAAATCGAAGTCATAGGTCTCAATAATAAAAACTCAGCTGATAAAAGCGATGCGGAGTGGCTGGGTGTATTAATCGACTTGAAGGCTCCTAGTGTAAATTTAAATCTAAATGCAGATTTTACTGTGTCGGATATGATCGAGCTTGAAAAGATATTTAGAGCCTGTCTTAATGAAGCTAGGGGGGAGCAGAGTTTTTGTGCTGAGGAGGAGTCAATTTGTATTGGGGTGCTAAGAAAAAATACAGGTGAGATAATTTTGAGCATTAGATGTCGAGAGTATGGGCCGCCGAAAATAGATTTTTTTATTAAGTCGTACACTGATGCCGTATCGTTGGAAAAAGCGTTGGGGCAGTTGGTTTCAATAAACGGTAATTATAGTGGAGAAAGTTGAGTGGATGAGGCATTTATTTTTTAATTTTTATTAAAAATGATATTTATAGTGGATTTGGTGTTTTGCTGGGATGTTAGATTGCTAATTGATTGTTTTGCCGTTTAAAGTGTTTTTAACGGTCAACGCCGGTTGAATTTTGACCCACTTTGTAATGACCCAGTGAAATTCTGCTCAGGTGATAATGAAGAGGAATTCACCGATGAGCATAAAAATCAACGACGACATCAAGCGCGGGCAACCAAGCGCAAAGCAGCCCTGGTCATGTGACCTGCCCCGAATCTTCGAACCCCTGAAACTTGATTAAACTTGATTATTACCCGCATACGGGTAATAATTCGGCCACTATGGAAAAACTGCTCAACAGCGAAAACGTCAAGTCAGCTTTGCAGGCCAAAGGCTGGACACAGAAGGACCTCGCCGCCCAACTGGACGTCACTCCGCAAGCCATAACCAATTGGCTCAAAGGAATCGATTTTCCAAGGCCAGACAAGTTGCTAAAGTTGGCAACTGCGCTAAAGCTGACATTTTCAGCATTAGTAGTTTCGTCCAGTGAAGACCAACCAGTGATTGCTTTTCGCAAAAAGGGCGCAGCAAAAACAACGGACGAGCACATCACCAAAGCAATCGCCATGGGTTCGTTGTTAAAACCACTCGTGCCGTTTCTGCCTGGCGTAAACGCGCTGCGGTCCACCATCGCCAACCCTTCGACCAGTTATGAGGCCTTGCAGGCGATAGCAAAAGAGATTCGCCAACGCATCGGGCTTGGCGCCAAAGCCGTGTTGGGCTATGAACATCTGATTGAACAGTTTTATGTGAATGGTGCAGTGATCGCGCCAGTGATGTGGGGCGAGAAACGTAACCACAAAAATGCCCTTCACATTCTGTTACCAAAAGAGCAGATCACCTTTATTTTCCTAAACTTGGACACTCGGTTAGAGGACTTTAAGTTCTGGATGGCGCATGAACTTGCACATGTGTACACCCCCGATTTGGCGGGCACAGAGGCTGGTGAAGACTTCGCTGACGCGCTTGCCGGTGCCTTGTTGTTTCCGCAGGCCATTGCTGAGGCAGCCTATGTTGCAACTCAAAAGCAAGTGGACAGCAACGGTGAACTGAAAGTTTTAAAGCGCTACGCTAGCGAATACAGCATTTCTTTATTCAGTGTGTTTTCAGAGGTAGAACGGTTTTCCAAAACCCACCGTTTGCCCGGATTGCGCTGTGCAGAGAAAGACGTGCATGCAATTCGCAATACAGAACGGGGTAAGTTGATCAGCGAAATTCTTTTTGACCCCTTACCTCCGATGCCAGCAGAGTATATTGCTGCCACTGCCAACACGTTTAGAAGCGCTTTCTTTGCCGCGCTTAAGGCCATGATTAAAGCCAACGGAGTTGGATCTGGGTATGTACAACAGGTAATGGACATTTCAATGCAAGATGCTGCTAGTTTGGTCAAGGAACTAAGCGATTGACGCTGGTTCTGCTGGATACGAACGCATACCTTCGTTTGGCAAAGCGGGTTAGGCCTGCAATCGGCATCAAGTTTGGACAAAAGGGTTACGTTCTGACCATTCACAAATTGGTCGAAGACGAGGTGCACAATAGCCCTCGTCTCAAATCCCTGTTTCCATGGTTTGATGGAGAGGAGTTTGTTAAAGAGCGGCTGGCCAAACAAATTCGTCTATCAGAAGATGAAAAAGCTTCAGTGACTGCGGCACAAAGCGTGTTGCACCAATCGGTCTTGGACGATGTTGTTCGGTACAGTTCGAACGGTCGCTCACCCCCCAGTCCTGCTGATTGCTTTTTGCTCGCCTTGGGTCAGGTCAGGGAAGCGATCGTGGTCACAGATGATTTGGGTATGCATGCGTTGGCCAGCGATTTTGACCTTAAAGTCTGGCACGGGTTTCAATTGTTGGATAAGTTGCGTTCGGCAAAGGTGATTGATGCTGAACTGATTCGGCAAATTTACGTAGCCCTCGAAAATAATGGGGATCTTCCAAAGTCTTGGAAAGAAGCTAAGCAAACGACATTCTCAAAAATATTCGCTAACTAGATCTAACCCATTTCAGTTGTTAGTCCGCTTCTTCATCCCACCGGTATTTGCCCTGTTCAAAACGAAGAGTACCCAAGGCGGCCTCGGTTCCCAATTCAATCGCGTAATCGCCATTCGGCAACACCGTTTGCTTCCAGAGTGAATCTCCAAGCCGTCTGTTTTGCAAAATCATGATTCCGGAATCGCCAGTTTGTCCTCGGTCGGCGATGAGGTCTCCAGTTGGCAACGAACCGTCGTTCGTGCAATTACCCACCAACAAACCGCGTTGTCCGTTTTGAAGCGTCTGCGGAGCAGAGTCAAATACTTGAACAGCACAATTGTTGTGCTGGCAAGCCAACTTGGCATTGTCTACACGCACTGCATACACGCATCGCTCGGCAGCAGCCCCTTGCTTCTTGCCCAACATCATTTTTGTTGGAGTGATTTCACTGAGTGGTGAAAGCCCCAATGATGTTTTTGAGCTTGTTTGATTGCAAGCAGTGATTGAAAAGCACAGACACGAACCGAGTATTAAGAGATTTGATTTTTTGTGCATGTTTTGTCTCTCAAACATAAAAGTGAGTCGAGCAATAGAGTTGCGTCTTGGAGGTCACTACGCCGCAAATAAGGCGGATTCTTGAAATTACTCAGTGGCCCGTTGGCCTGGCCCGAGTAATGCTCAAGGTGAAGCATTGGATGCAAACCTCGGCCCAAGTTTCCGATTCGACCAATTTGTTCACCTGCTTGCACAGTGGTGCCGACACTTGGAATGCCTTCTTCTTCCACTTCCCCATATCGCACAACCCCCAATGCGCCATGGTCTACCGTAACTTGAAAGGTGCCGGAATAAAATTTCCAGGATTCAATGACCCGACCAGCAGCAATCGCAAGTACTGGTGAGCCAAGTGGTGCGTACAAATCGCATCCAGCGTGAGTACGCCCTGCGGACCTTTTTGAACCAAAGCTTCGAGGACTTTGTTTGTATGAGTACGTGGATATCCATTCAGGAACTGGCCAAAACTTCTTCATCGTTTAAAAATGCAAATCAAAAACCAAGCGTATGTTTCACGCTATTCACTGTCAAAATGGGTATGTGTGCAAACTGAAAGCAGTCACCCCCCAACATGGCCTTGAAAATCCAACTCCTGTGCGCCGAATGGTGCGGCGTGTGCCGCACCTTCAAAGCGGACTATCAACAACTGTGTAGCAGCCACCCCGAATGGCAATGGCAATGGTTGGACATTGAAGACGATGAAGATGCCTGCGCGGGCGTTGATGTTGAAAACCTGCCAACCCTGCGGGTTTTTAAGCAGCAGGGGCTACACAGCATTGAGGTATTCGCCGGGCCTGTGCGGCCCGACATCCGTGTGATTGAACACATGCTGCTGCACTTTCAGCAGACCTGAAAACCCATTAAGTGAAGTAATCACCGCTGGCTTCTGGCTGAAACAGAATTTTTTCAATCACTGCTTTTAGCACATCTCTACTTGGGCTCAACCAGTGAGCCTCATCCCCTTCTTTCAAACCAATCAACGCCATGCCCAAGGGCGACAACACCGATACAAAACCAGCAGCGGGTTCTGCATCTTTCGGGTAACACAGGGCCATCACCATCCGTTGGCCAGTTTTTAAATCCAGCAAGCAGAATTGCGTATACATGGTGATGACGTTGGCGGCCACCTGTCGTGACGGAACGGTGTCGGCATTGTCCAGCAGGTCGCTTAAACGGATGTGTGGGTTTAAGGTGGGCAGTTTGCGCAGGCGTGCATGGTCCAGTTCGGTTAATACACGTTCAGTGGATAAAAATTTGTTGTGGGTGTGGTTGATCACAGCCGTTCTCCTTGAATACATCACCGGTGGGGCCCGGCGAGAGAACAGTGTGGTGTCGAAAAAGATGAAAGGGTTTAGCCTCGCCGGGCTGGGGTGAGTGTGGCGCAGGCACGCTGCTGCGCCCGCGCCGATGTAGCAGCGCGGTTTGGCAAACAACTGTGTGGGAGAAAGGCTTTGTGCATGGACTAGACCATAGCCCAAAGCACTGGGGCTGTCAAAGCGAGGGGGATTAAGCTATTACAGCATGCAGAGTGCAAACACCACAAAGGCTGCAACCACCGCAGCTACAAACCACGGTTTTCCAGCCAGTGCTGCGCCCCGCTGTTGGGCCCGCAGTTCGTCTTCTTTCCATTGTGCATAAGGCAAGGGCGTTGCATCGCCCCGGCTTTGCACATAGCGCTCGTAAGCGGCTTGAAGTTGTTCGTCAGTCATGAGCACAGTGTACCGTGGCTTGCAAACCCAAGCGGTGCACCACGCTCATCAAGGCTTTTACCGAGGCCATCACGATGTTGTCATCAATACCAACACCAAAGCGCCCAGCGGGCATGTCGGGTGAGCTGGCCTCAATGATGCACACCGCTTTGGCCTGTGCGCCCTGCCCTTGTGAACGCTCTTCGTAGCTGACCACATTGAATGGGCCAAACTGCTGTTGCAGGGCATTCACGGCGGCATCCACCGGGCCATTGCCGGTGCCCTCTACCGATATGGCCTCACCACTCTGCTGCCATTTCAGCACCGCACGGGTTTGGCCGCCCTGCTCGTTAAAACGGGTTTGCACCGCACCCTGTTCGGTGGCAATTAAGTAGGTGCGCTGAAACAAACTCCACAACTCGGTAGAGCTGACCTCTTTTTCGGTGCGTTCGCTTTCTTGCTGGACCACGGCCGAGAATTCCACTTGCATGCGCCGAGGCATGACCACGCCATGCTCACGTTCCAGAATGTAGGCAATCCCGCCTTTGCCGGACTGGCTGTTCACGCGGATCACGCTGTCGTAGGTGCGGCCCACATCCTTGGGGTCGATGGGCAAATAGGGCACTTCCCATATGCCGCCGTCTATCTGCTTGTCGAACCCTTTTTTGATGGCATCCTGATGCGAGCCTGAAAAGGCGGTGTACACCAAATCGCCCACATACGGGTGGCGGGGGTGAATGGGCAACTGCGTGCATTCTTCCACCACGCGGGCAATGGCGTTGATGTTGGAGAAGTCCAAGCCCGGGTGCACGCCCTGGGTGTACATGTTCAAGGCCAGCGTCACAATGTCCACATTGCCGCAACGCTCACCATTGCCAAACAGGCAACCTTCCACGCGTTGCGCACCGGCCATCATGGCCAATTCGGCTGTGGCCACGCCGGTGCCGCGGTCGTTGTGGGGGTGAACGGACAACACCACATGCGCACGGCGGTTCAAGCGGGTATTCATCCATTCAATTTGGTCGGCAAACACATTGGGTGTGCTCCACTCCACGGTGGTGGGCAAGTTGATGATGATGGGCCGGCCTGGCCCGGCGTTCCAGGTGTCAATGGCCGTGTTGCAGGCTTGCAGGGCCACATCCAGTTCCGTCATGTTGAAGCACTCGGGCGAGTACTGCAGCACCCACTCGGTTTCTGGATGGGCGTCGGTAAGGCGCTTCACGGTTTGCACGCGTTGGCGCACCATGTCGATCACCTCGGGAACAGTCATGCGAAACACCGTATTCCTCCACACTGGTGCGGTGGAGTTGTAGATGTGGATGATGGCGCGTTTGGCGCCGATCACCGATTGCACAGTGCGCTCTATGAGATCGTCACGGGCCTGTGTCATGACCATGGGGGTAACGTCATCGGGTATGCGGCCCTCGTCAATGAGGGTGCGGATGACGTCGAAATCAATTTGTGAAGCAGCGGGAAAACCGGTTTCAATTTCTTTGAAACCCACGTTCACCAATTCATCAAAAAACCGCAATTTGGTGGCCACGCTCATGGGCTCGAAAATGGCCTGGTTGCCATCGCGCAGGTCGGTGGACAACCACACCGGGGCCTTCTCGATTTGCTGGTTGGGCCACTGCCGATTGGTCATGTCCACGGTGGTGGCACGGCGGTATTTGGTGGCTGGGTTGGCGAGCATCATGGTGTGGGCCTGCTGGGGTATGTGTGTTTTCAATGCAACCAGTGTATGCAAAACCCCTTGGCAGGTGCTTGCGTTGTTTGCCTTGAAATAACGGTGTGTTGATATTAAATTGCTTAATAGATAATCCATGAGCAATAAAACACCATGAAAACAGAAAAAGTGAGTTTGGACCGCTACGACCGAAAGATATTGGAACACCTGCAAATGAATGGCCGGGTGAGTAACCAGGAATTGGCCGATGCCATTGGTTTGTCACCTTCGCCCTGCTTGCGCCGTGTGCGTGCACTGGAAGAAGCAGGTTTGATTGTGGGTTACCGCACCGTGCTGGATGCCAAAAAACTGGGCTATGCACTGGAGGCGCTGATTTACATTTCCATGGACCAGCACACGCCCGAGCGCTTTGCGAATTTTGAAAGCGAAATTAAAAAAATAGGCGAAGTGCAAGAGTGTTTGTTGATTACCGGGCAGCAAGCCGACTACCAGTTGCGCGTGATTGTGCAAGACATGGATGCCTACCAGGTGCTGCTGTTGAACCGCATTACCCGTATCAAAGGGGTGACGGGCGTGCACACCAGCTTTGTGTTGCGCCGGGTGGTTGCAGGTGCACCGGTGCCCGTTTGAGACGATTGATTTAAATCACTTTCAGTTTTTCGCCACGGGATACATTCGGGCGGTTGGGTTGAAGATTGCCATTCCAGCCACCCAGGTTTGCTGACAGTTTCGCCAGCCCCAGTGCGATAACTGCCAGTGTGCCGATGCCGGTCATCACGGTGCCCGTGCTGAGAATATCCAGTTTGCTGGCGCCAACGCCAACACTGGTCACAAATGGTGAGTGAGTCATTGCAGCAATGTCTGCAACGCCTGCAACCCCGCAGGCATACATGGCGGTGACGGCTGCACCGCCAGCAAATCGACCCGCTGAACTACACACGGTTCGGGACGCTGGGTCGGATGTCAGCATGCCTTGGACCGTTCTAAAAGCCCAGTTGAATAGCCTGGATGCCGATCCGTTCACAGCCAGCACGAAGTTGTAGTTGATGGCGTGCAAGGTGTCGCTCAGGATGATCAATGACCGTGTTATTGGCCCGTATTGGTGGATGTTCTGGCTCATGTATTCGCCTTTGCTGGCATTGCGTGCCGCACGTTTCGGGTCCGCCAGTTTTTGTTTGCGAATGTTCTCATAGTCGGCGTCGGTCCAATATTTCAGGGTTTTCGCCCAGCGTGTTCCAATCAGCCGATCAAGGCTAGAGGCTGGTGCAATCAACGCTTTGAGGATGAGCGTGTTCAAGTCCTGGGCTTTGCCTTCCATCCAAGTGCGGCTGTCCTGCGCGGATTCCTTGAGCGTGCTGTCCTGGTTCAGCTTAGTTTTTCCGTCGGGTGAAGTGTTGATGGTTCCCAATTGAATATCGCCATGTTCCACCAGGCCCGCCAGTGTTGCAAAGTGCAGTTCTCGGCGCTGCAGTGCTTTGCGGTGTTGATAATTGGTCCATGCGCTGGCACCTGCGGGTGGATCGGGAACCTCGCCCAAGTAATCACCAATGACTTGTTGTGCCTTGACCAGGTTTCGGTCAATCGCTTCTGGTGAGGTTTCCGGTTCGAGAGCTGCTTCGAGTTGTTCGATCAACACGGGCATTTGATCTTTTTTGTGGGTTTGAATTTTTCCGCCCCGGAAATCAGCACCGACATATCGGTTCATGGCGCGGGCCAGTAGCAGCCGACCGTCCGGTTTGTCTTTGAAATGCAGAATGAGCTTGTTGATTTTGCGCAGGGTATTGGCCATCTCCTTTTCGATGGCGGCTTTGTGGTCGGGCTTTAAGTCGATGGTGCGCATGGCAGTTTGCGATATGCTGGCAGACACGGTGGAGGCAAGCCCGAACAAGGCTGAAAAAGCTGCGAAAGAGAGCAACAATTTTCCACCCACTTTCTGTAAGGTGTCCGCCGCGCCAGCGCGGGACAACATCAAAATGAACGAAGACAGCATGCCGATGGGCAACGAGATGAAAGCGGTTAATGCTTTGTGGCTGGGCCTGTTGTCACTCATCTTGTGCATGAACAGGTTTTTCACCATTCGATAGGTAAAGCCAGTGGGCGCCGAGGTCATTTCACAAAGGCCCATCACCCCTTTGGCGACGGCGGCAGCGCGTCGGGCGTGATCTTGGTCATGCAGAAGGTCCATGCGCGTCCGGACATAATCCTGCCGTTGCATGCGGGCTTGAAAATGCGCATTGGTTTTGTAGGAATCCCAAATCGACACTGGCGCATGGCTGGCGCTTCGTTTTTCCAATGCCCGCTGTTCCCGCATGAGCGCCGCCGACACGTAGTGGCTGGATTCATAGTGACCCCGGATGCAACTTTGAAGGTTTTTGCCCTTGCTGCCCCACTCGTTGAAACGTTCCCACCAGGCGCGCTTGCGGAACTCATTGCCTTGGTTGCGGGTGTAACCGTTTTTCTTGGCGACGCGAGATTCGGCCTCCTTCAGGAAAGAGGACGCAATGGGTGTTGCAACTGTAGCGGATTGAACCAAAGCCACGTTGAGTCTCCGTGCACGAAACTGGTGCGTTTCGCATCGTGTTGATGCATCAAACATGGCACGGATTGATTCAGTTGCAAAAAATTCACAATGAGGTGTCACCCGTAGGGTGTAGCTCAAACCGGAAATTTTGACAAAAACGCGGGTTTACCCTGGAAATTTGTGCACCGCAATAGCGCAAAATTTAAACTCGGGAATTTTGCCAACAGGATCCAGTTGGGGGTTGGTCAACACGTTGGCAGCCGCTTCGTGGTAACAGAACGGAATGAACACAGTGCCACGGGGGTTGCCGGCATCGGCCCGAACCGGGAGTTGCACTTGCCCCCGCCGGGACAGGATTTCAATGCGCTGGCCCACGGCCACATCCAGCATGCGCAAATCTTCAGGATTCAGGCAGGCATACGGTTGGGGTTCCAGTTCGTCCAGCACCGCAGACCGACGGGTCATGCTGCCGGTGTGCCAGTGTTCCAGCTGCCGCCCGGTGATCAGCACAAATGGATAGTCGGCATCTGGCAATTCGCCTGCATGGTTGAAGTGCGCAGGCACCAACCGAGCCTTGCCGGTGGCCGTTGGGAATTGGTCCGTAAACACCACCGATTGGCCCAAGGGGTGCGCTGCATTGCAGGGGTAGACCTGGCTGCCCTGCTGTTCCAGCTGATCCCACGTGATGTTCTCCAGGCTGTGCATGGCGTGCCGCATTTCGTCAAACACCGCCGCCTCATGCGGGTAGCGCCAGGGTAGTCCCATGCGTTGAGCCAAGGCCTGAATGATCCACCAGTCTGGCTTGGCTTCCCCAGGTGGGTCGACGGCCTTGCGGCCCATTTGGACCAGGCGGTCGGTGTTGGTCACGGTGCCGGTTTTTTCATAAAACGCCGTGGCCGGCAATACAATGTCGGCCAGTGATGCGGTCTCGGTCAGGAAAATGTCCTGAACAATCAGACAGTCCAGGGCAGCCAATGCATCCCGTGCGTGCTGAACATCTGGGTCGGACATGGCGGGGTTTTCGCCCACAATGTACATGCCTTGAACTTGCCCCTGAAGGCAGGCCTGCATCACCTCCACCACAGTGAGGCCAGGCTTTGGGTCAAGCCGGGTGTTCCACAAGGTTTCAAATTTGGCCCGCGCATCAGGATGGTCCACTCGCTGGTAGTCGGGGTACATCATGGGAATGAGACCCGCATCCGACGCGCCTTGCACGTTGTTTTGACCGCGCAAGGGGTGCAAGCCGGTGCCAGGGCGGCCAATCTGACCCGTGATCATGGCCAGCGCAATCAGGCAGCGGGCGTTGTCGGTGCCATGCACATGCTGGGAGATGCCCATGCCCCACAGAATCATGCTGGACTTTGCCCTTGCATAGGTTCGGGCAACCGTGCGGACGAGGTCTGCAGGAATGCCGCACAGCGGCGCTACCCGTTCGGGACTGTAGGCGTTGACGTGGGCAGCCAGTTCATCAAAACCTTCCACGCGATCGGCGATGAAGGTGTGGTCCACCAGGTTTTCCTGAACAATCACATGCAGCATGGCGTTGAGCAGGAGCACATCGGTGTCGGGCTTGAACTGCAACACATGGCGTGCATGGCGGGCCAGGTCAGTTCGTCGCGGGTCGGCCACAATGAGGGTGGCACCCTGCTTCACTGCATTTTTGATCCAGCTGGCCCCCACCGGGTGGTTGACCGACGGGTTGGCGCCGATCACCAGAATCACCTCAGCCTGGGCCACATCACGAACCGGGTTGGACACCGCCCCGGAGCCTACACCTTCGAGCAATGCAGAGACAGAGGAGGCATGACACAGCCGGGTACAGTGGTCCACATTGTTGCTGCCAAACCCGGTGCGGACCAGTTTTTGAAACAGGTAGGCCTCCTCGTTGGTGCACTTGGCTGAGCCGAACCCAGCCAGGGATTGTGCCCCTTGCCGGCGTTTGATGGCGGTTAACCGGTCTGCCGCCAATTGCAGGGCTTCATCCCAGGTGGCGGGTCGAAATTCATCCATCCAGCGTTCAGCGGGCAACAACGGGTGTGCATGTTTCGGTGCCTGGCTTTTGCGGATGAGGGGTGTGGTGAGGCGTTGGGGATGGTGAATGTAATCAAATCCGTAACGGCCCTTGATACACAAACGACCCTGGTTGGCTGGGCCTGCTTTGCCGGTGACTTCGAGCACCTGGTTGTTCGACACATGAAGCTCAACCTGACACCCCACACCGCAATACGGACAAACCGAGCTCACCGTGTGAGCCTGAATATCCGGCTGGTTAGCTTCAGAGCGATTTTTCAAGGCACCGGTGGGGCAGACCTGCACACACTCGCCACAGCCCACACAGGTGGATTGAGAAACCGGGTCGTTCTGATCAAACACCACCTGGGCGTGAGCACCCCGCCAGCCCATACCCAGCACGTCATTGACCTGTTCGTCCCGGCAGGCGCGAATGCAGCGGGTGCATTGAATGCAGGCATTCAAATCCAATGTGAATGCGGGGTGTGATGTGTCCACCGCGTGCTGTGGGCGGACCGGAAAGCGTTGGCCGACCTGGCCTTGGTCAGTGTCTAGCAGCTCCATGACCAAGCGCTGGGCCGTTAGCGCCCGACCGTGGTTGCTGTGCACCACCATGCCGTGTTCAACCAATCGACAGCATGATGCAGTGAGGGCACGTTCGCCGTCGACCTCGACCACGCAGGCCCGACAGTTGCCAGCGGGCGTGAGGTTAGGACTGTGGCACACATGCGGAATATGAATGTGGTGCCGCAGGGCGGCATCCAGAATGGTTTCGCCGGCCTGCGCTTGAATGGTTTGGCCATTGAGTTGAAATGAAATTGGTGCCATTGGCTTCATGCGACCTCTCCGGTTCCCGCCTTGGGCACTTCGTGAGGAAAGTGGCGCAGCAGGCAGTCCAGCGGGTTGGGGGCCGCCTGGCCCAGTCCACAAATGGAGGCATCCCGCATGACCTGCGACAAATCCTGGAGCAATGGAATGTTCCAGTGGTTTTGCTGCATTAACTGGCTGGCTTTTTCGGTGCCACTGCGACACGGGGTGCACTGTCCGCAACTTTCATGCACAAAGAAGTTCATGAGATGCCGGGCAATGTCCAGGGCTGAGTCCATTTGGGAGAACACCACCACGGCGGCAGAACCAATAAAACAGCCATGCTCTTGCAGGGTGTCAAAGTCCAGTGGAATGTCGGCCAGCGCGGCAGGCAGCATTCCGCCGGAGGCTCCCCCTGGCAGATAACCATACAAAGTGTGCCCGGTCTGCATGCCGCCACAGTATTCATCCACCAGTTCACGCAGGGTAATCCCAGCCGGTGCCAGCGCAACACCGGGTTTGGCCACCCGGCCTGAGACGGAGAAGGAACGCAGCCCCTGGCGACCATGTCGACCCGCGCGGGTAAACCAATCGGTTCCCTCGCGCAGCAGTTTGGGCACCCAATACAGGGTTTCAGCGTTGTGGACCAGTGTGGGGTGGCCGAACAAACCCTGCTGTGCCACATACGGTGGCCGCTGCCGTGGCACACCGCGTTTGCCTTCAATCGATTCCAGCATGGCGCTTTCTTCGCCACACACATAAGCGCCAGCGCCGCGGCGAAGCTCGATATTGGGGAGCGAATGCCCACGCCAGTGGTGTTGAAGCGCCGCGATTTCCTGGGTCAGCCGGTGTCGAAGCGCGTGGTATTCATCTCGCAGGTACAGGATGACCTGTTGGGCTTGAACCACTTCGGCTGCGATCAAGACACCCTCAAGAAACTGGTGGGGGTGTTGCTCCAGGTAGGTGCGGTCTTTGAAGGTGCCGGGTTCACCTTCGTCGATATTCACAGCAAGCCAATGTTGGCCGGGCTGATTGCGAACAATTCGCCATTTCCGACCCGCCGGAAAACCAGCGCCCCCCAAACCACGCAAACCACTCTGCTCGAGGAGTTCGATGGCGGATTCCGGGGACACTTGCGCAGACTTCAGCGAAAGCCAGCTGGAATACCCGTGTCGTTGAAGATAATCGCTCAAGGATTCCGGGCTCAACGCTTGAGCCTGAATGGTTTGTTGCTGCAAAACCGACAGCACCGTTTCACACTGGGCGTGCCCCATTTCATGCTGACCGATCGCCACAGCCGGGGCTTGTTCGCAACGGCCGATGCAGGGCACAGCCTCGAGCCGACAGTCGGTGGGCAGGGCTTGCGCTATGCCAGCCATCAAGGTCGCCGAGCCTGCCATGCGACAACTGGGACTTTGGCAAACCCGCACGATGGCGCGGGGGGCGACACCATGGTCATGGTCCACCACCTGAAAGTGGTGGTAGAACGTGGCCACTTCAAACACCTCCACCTGCGCCAGGTTCATGAGGTGGGCCAGGGCTGCAATGTGACGTGGGGCCAGGTGACCATGGTGGTCATTCAGCTTGTGCAGGTATTCAATGAGGTGATCCCGCCGCAGCACTGGGGTGTTCAATATGGCTTGCACGTGGGCCAGCGCGAGCGCATCGGGCTGGCGGCCTTTGGGACCCTGCCGCACGGGCGGTGTGGGGGGGGCAGGGTGCTGTGGAATCGGCACCACCGGAATCACGCGGGACATGCTGGATACTCCGTTGCGGGGCTTTGATCAAGCCATGGTCAGCTTACAATGGGCTTTCGGCCTGCGGCAAGTGGAACCTTGTGCACATTAGTGGGTCGTATCCACACGCTGCTGCTGCACTGCAGTAAACTTCCGGCCCAACAGGTCTAATTCCCCTAAAAGTCATGAAAATCAAGGTGTTCACGCTGTTTTCGCTGGGTTTGTCGGCATTGTTTCTGGCGTCCTGCGCAGCATTCAATCGCGACCCCACACCCGAGCCTGCTGCGCCAGTGGCCGAGCCCGTGAAGGTGCGTGAACCCGTGGTGGCGTTGGTGCTGGGCGGCGGTGGCGTGAAAGGCTTTGCCCATGTGGGCGTGATCAAGGTGCTGGAAAGCCAGGGGATTAAACCGCAGATCGTGGTGGGCACCAGTGCAGGCAGCTTTGTGGGTGCCCTGTACGCCAGTGGCATGAGTGCATTTGAATTGCAGCGCGCGGCCCTGAACATGACCGAAAACGACATTCGAGATCTGACTTTGAGCAGCAAAGGCTTCCTGATCGGCGAGAAATTGCAGCAATTTGTGAATGTGCAGGTGAAGAACAAGCCGATTCAGGCTTTCCCTTTGCGTTACGCGGCCGTGGCCACCGACCTGGCCAGTGGCGAGAAGGTGGTGTTCAACTACGGCAACACCGGGCAGGCGGTTCGTGCCTCCTGCAGCATTCCCAACGTGTTTTTACCCACGCAGATTGGCAACCGCCAGTACGTGGATGGCGGTTTGGTGAGCCCTGTGCCGGTGAACACAGCCCGCGACATGGGCGCCGATGTGGTGATTGCCGTGGATATTTCGGCCCGACCCAAGAAAGGTGTTGGCAATATGGGGTGGTGGGGTTTGCTGGACCAAAGCATCAATATCTTGAGTCAGCAGGCCATCAAGGCCGAGTTGGCACGTGCAGATGTGGTGATTCAACCCAGTGTTCAACATGCTGATGCGCTGAACCTAGACCAGCGCCATGAGTTTCTGCTGGAGGGCGAACGGGTGGCGCAGGGCATGGTGCCGCAAATTCAGCAGGCGATTGCCAGCAGCCGTCAACGTTTAGCGGCGCAAGCCGTTGGCATGGCAAAGCCCTGACTTGTTGGGTTGTGCATGCCTTACACTGACAGGGTTGATCACACCGGAGACCCCGCCATGCCCCGAATCACTGAACTGTTGTTGGCAACCAGCCGTTGCGCCGCATTCGTCGCCATGCTGACTGCATCCAGCGTGGCTTTTGCTGCAGACTTGAGCAGCATCAGCAACACCGATGCGGCCTCGGCCTTGCGGACCACCCTGAGCAAGGGTGCCGAGTCTGCCGTGGCCAGCCTGGGCAAAAGCGGTGGTTTTTTGAACAATCCGGCCGTGCACATTCCCCTGCCCCCTGCCGTGGAAAGTAGCAAGAAAATGCTGAAGATGGTGGGCATGAGCGGCCAGCTGGACACGCTGGAAACATCCATGAACCAGGCCGCTGAGGCGGCCGTTCCCCAAGCCAAAACCCTGTTGCAAAAGGCCATTCAGAACATGAGCGTGCAGGATGCCAAGCAGGTGCTGCAAGGTGGCGACACGGCGGTGACCGATTTCTTCCGCAGCAAAACACAGGCCGACTTGACCACCCTGTTGATGCCGATTGTGAAGGCCAAAACAGCGCAAGTGGGCGTGACCCAGCAATACAATGCACTGGCCGAAAAAGGCAGCAAATTCGGTTTGTTAAAACCGGAGGAAGCCAATCTGGATGGGTATGTGACAGGCAAGGCACTGGATGGCCTGTACCACATGATTGCAGAAGAGGAAAAATCAATTCGCGCCAACCCGGCCGCGGCGGGCGCCTCGATTTTGAAAAAAGTGTTTGGTGGTTGAGATGGATTTGAAGACGACAGTGGCTTTGGTTTGTTGGACGGGTCTGTCCATCCTGGGGTTGGCAGCCTGTTCCAGGCACGATGAACACGCTGCATCAGCAGGGGGTACTGTGGCGGTGGCCACACCGGCGGACGCGCAAACGCAGGGACCGATCACGGTGAGCAACGCCTGGGTGCGCCCTGCGCTGGCGGAGCAGGATGCCACCGGCGGTTACCTAACCATTCAATCGTCCGAAAAGCTGGCTTTGGTGGGCGTGTCTACCCCGGTGGCTGAAGTGGCTGAAGTTCATGAAATGCGCATGGATGGTGATGTGATGCGCATGCGCATGCTGGAACGCCTGGAGATTGAACCGGGCAAGGCACTGGAATTAAAGCCTGGCAGTAACCACCTGATGCTAATGGCCCTCAAGGGGGCTGTGGAAGCCGGGCAGCAAGTGGACTTGAACCTGCTGTTTGAGAAACCCGATGGCACGAAAATCGACATGCCCGTGAAAGCGACGGTGCGAGGCCCTGCCGGTGCCGCAAGCGGGGCTCATCAACACTGAGGCACGGGGCGGGTCGAAGAAAGTCACTGACCTTGCTTCAAGCGGCTTAACAAGGCATCTTTGTCGGCCCACAAGCCGTTGACCCACTGCTTGAACGCCGCTTTGAAAACTGGGTCGCCGCCGAAATCACCAGCAATCATGTCGGTTGGGATGTCCAGAATTTCAATCTCGACGTGCATGCCAACCTGTTGACCGCACAGCCACGACCAGGTGATGTTGCCCTGCACGGGCTTGTATGCAATGGTCACATTCACCAAACCAGCAAACTGTTCACCCATGGCGTTCAATGCAGCCGACAGACCGCCGTACTTGGGGCTGAGCAAGTGTTGGTATGGTGATTTGGTTTTGGCCTGTTTGGCTGGCGTGAAGCGGGTGCCTTCCAGAAAGTTGATGACGGTGGCCGGGCTTTCTTTGTAAACGGCGCAGGCCCGTCGAGTGGTTTCCAGGTCCTGCGTGGCCAGGGCTGGGTTTTTGGCGATGGCCTGGCGGCTGTGGCGCTTCATGAAGGGAAAATCCATGGCCCAGCACACCACGCCCACAATAGGCACCCACATCAGTTGTTGCTTCAGGAAAAAACGCCCAAACGGGCTGTGTCCATGCAGCACGTCAAACAGGACGACGATGTCGGCCCAAGCGCTGTGGTTGCTGACCACCAAATAGCTGCTGTGGGGTTTGAACTGGCCCTGGATGTTGACAGTGGCCTGTTGGCCGCCATGCATCAGTGCGTAGATTTGTTTGTTGCTGCCCACCCACCAGGTGGCAATGGCAACACAGCAGCCTGAGGCCCAGCGCTGCATGGCATGCAGGGGCACCAAACGCAGCACGATGAACGGCAGCATGACCACAAACCAGAATGTGATGCAGGTGGTCATGAGGACCACCGTGAGAATGCCAGTGAAGTGTTTGGGTAGAAGCTTGGACAAGGCCATGTTGGAAGATCCGGTTGCCGTCAATACAGGTGAAACCGGATCTTACCCGACATGCTAGCCCAATAGTCCTGCCAACGGTCCGGGAAGCCCTGGCAGGCCGGACTGGATCCGGTTGCTGTCTTTGATCACATCAAAGCTGGCGGACAGTTGTTCGCTACCACCACGCTCGGTGATGGTGCTGACCGCCCAGTATTCGCACGTCACTTTGTCTTCGGTAACTTTCAGCAGGCTGTAGCCGCGCTCGCTCATTTTCACGTGCTTGATGTGCGGGCTGGTAAGCCGAATGGCTTGAACCACCTCATCGGGGATGGGCAAACCAGGCGAGGTCACCGAGGTGACGACAAACTCAACCGCAACGCTGCCATCGCCAGTCAGTGGGTTGTAACCGCCCGCCTGGCTGATGGGCAGGTTTGGGTTGTCCGTGATGTCTGCCACCCAGGCGCTGTGCACATCGCCCGTCAAAATCACCACATTGTTGACGGCAGCGCCGCCATCGGCACCTTTCAGTGCGTTGATGATGCGTTGACGTTCGGCACCGTAGGAATCCCAAGCGTCGCCATTCAGTCCGGAGGGGCCGAGCACATCATTCACCGGACCGGGCGCGGGATTGTTCACGCCGGGTTTGAGAATCCACTGGTGAAACACCACCTGGTTACCCACCAGTTTCCAAGGGGTTTGTGACTGGCGCAAACCGTTGATGAGGAAGTTGTATTGCTCTTCACCCATCATGTGTCGATCCGTGCTGGAGGTGTTCCCTTCAGCTGGGTTGATCGGCGTACCGGCAGGAGTATCCCGATCGTACAGGCGGGTATCAAGCAGGAAGAGATCGGCCAAACCGCCCAGTGGAATGTGGCGGAAAATCTTGTTGCGGTTGCCGGGCTCTGGCAGTCGGATGGGCATCCATTCATCGTAGGCCTGTTGTGCAAAGGCCTTGCGGTCCACCCACTTGCCCTCTGCCCCTTCGGTGTGGTTGTTGGCCCCCTCGGTGTACGAATTATCAGCCGATTCGTGGTCGTCCCAAATCGTGATGAAGGGGAACTTTAAGTGCAGGGCAGCCAGGTCTTCATCGCGTTTGTACTGCGCATGGCGCATGCGGTAATCGGCCAGCGTCGTGATTTCGTTTGCAGGTTCATAGGGCCGAACACTGCCGTATTCATTGGTGCCGTATTCGTAAATGTAATCGCCCAGGTGAACGATGGCATCCAAGTCGTTGCGCTTGGCCAGTTGCGCATAGGCATTGAAAAACCCATGGCCCAATGAGGAGCAGCTGACCACACCCAGATTTAGCGCACGCTTGCTGGCTGTACTGGGCATGGTGCGTGTGCGGGCTTTGGGGCTGCGAACGCCGTTGCTGAGAAACTGGTAGAAATAAATGGTGTCGGCCTCCAGGCCGGTACAGTCCAGCTTGACGGTGAAGTCGCGGCTGGCATCGGTTTGAAATGGCAGTGTTTTAACCGTTTGTGTCAAGGCCTCATCCTTGAACACATCCACCTGGCCCGCCACACTGCGGTTGGTGTTTTCGGGTGTAATCCGAGTCCACAGCATCACACTGTTGGCGGTGGGGTCACCACTGGCCACGCTGTGCAAGAACGACACTTTCTGTGTTGGAACCTCGTTGGGGTTGGTGCGCGCATCAACAGGGGTGCTGTTGTTGTCGCTACCACAGCCACTCAGTGCAGTGGCACCCGCCATGGTGGCGGCGCCCAAACCCAAACCGCGCAGAAAGGCTCGTCGGGTGAGCCCGGGTTTTTTGAGTGCACGGGTGCGTTTGCGTCGTGGTGCGGACATGGTGTTTTCTCTGGCGAATCGGGTTACAGGATGACGTTGGGCACGCTGTCTGGAATTTGAAGCTCGTAGAGCATGCCAAAGCCCAGACCGTAGCCACCCGCGGGATTGGGGCCGCCACGGTCGCTGGTGAAGTACATGCGTTTGCCGTCGGGGCTGAACGAAATACCGGCAATTTCAGATTGGTCTTGCCCCACGATTTGAAGCAATGGCACCAATACTCCGTCGGGATACACCACCACGACTTGCATGTCGCCGCCGTCTTCGCACACCAGGACCTCGCCAAATGGCGTCATGGTGATGTTGTCCACACCCGACAGGATGTTGTTCGGCGCTTTGGCCGTCGACAGGTCGTAAGCCACTTCAATGGTTTGGGCGCTGGTGTTCAACATCCACAAGCGGTCGTCGCCTTTGGTGGTGAAAAATACGCGGTCATTCTGGTACCACACCCCTTCACCACCATCAAACACCGTGGTGTCAGGCAGGCGGTTGTCCGATTGGGGTGAACCAGGGTTGGCTGCAGCCACCCAGGTGTAGGGCTGTGGTGACTTCAATGCGCCTTCCACACCGGCACCACCCACTTTCAGCACTTGGAGCAAGCCTTGGTTGAACATGGGGCGTGCCGCGCCCGATGGCCAGTCGTTGGCTGCAGGCACCCAGCGGTAAAAACGGCCATCCGGCATGTCTTCGGTCATGTAAATCAGTTTGCGGCTGCTATCAATGGCCACTGCTTCGTGGCTGAATAGCCCCAGTGTGGGCAGGGAGCGAGCGGCGTTTTGCCCGAATGGATCGCATTCCCACACCAGTCCAGTGGGAATTTCTTCGCAGCTCAACCAGGTTTTCCAGGGTGTGATCACGCCAGCACAGTTGAAGGTGGTACCGGTAAGGATCCGATAGCTGTCCACCACGGTGCCATCCGGGTCGAACACCAGGGCGCTGGCACCGCCCAGGCCGGGAACCAGGTTTTCAATCGGATTGGCCAAGGGGGCCAACTGGGGTACCTGAAAGCCCAGGGTGCCCACGCCGGGTACTTCACTGTTGGAGCAGTAAATCCAGCCGCCATTGTCTCGAGGCACCACGCCGCCGCCATCGTTGAAAATGTGCCAGGGTGTGGCACCCGATGCTGGTGGCATGTTGCTGATGGCGACCACGCGGGTGGTAAAGCCTTGTGCCACACGCACGCCGTTTGCGTCGGCCTCGCCCAAGGGGCCGATGTTGCGGAAGCGGAACTGGGCGGTGTTCACCGCAGTGCCACCAAACCGGTTGCTGCCCGACGGTGTGACAGTGCCACCAGCAGCCACGGGTGAAGTACCGTCGCTGCCGCAACCAGTCAGCCAAGGTAGCGTGCTGGCACTGGCGCCATACAGAAACGTTTTCAGCAGCGTGCGGCGGTGAGAATTGGGTGTGGGAAGTGGCATGGCGAGACAATATCAACAACATGAAGACAGCTTTATTACTGTGGAAGTGCGCATTTGGTTTTTGGCGTGCGGCTCCAAGTGACAGTTCATGGATTTGTCATGCGAGCTGTCACATAAACAGGGTAATGGCCTGACGTCGCGATTAGGGTTTACCCTTGCATCTGGACTTCGGTCCAGACAACAGTTGCCAAGAAACCGCGTGGGCGCTATGTTTCCAAGTATCCATGGCTATTGCATGGACAATCTTGGGGGAATACAACAATGAAAAAATTTGCATTGGCAGCCTCTGCTGCCGTTGTGTTGGCGGGCTGTGCCGCCGGAGGCATGTTTGGACCCGCACCGAAGGACGGTGAACTGGCCAAACCATCGGATTACTCGACATGGCCCGTGTTTTTGGCGGGTATTGAAAAGCCGACCGGTCACATTCGGGACATTTACATCAACAAAACCGGTGCATCGGCCCAGAAGGGCGAAGCGTTCCCCAACGGCACCGTCAGCGTGATGGAAATTTACAAAGCCAACAAAGGTGCGGATGGCAAACTGGCCAAAGCAAACCTGGAAAAGGTGTTTGTGATGTACAAAGGCAAGGACTGGGGTACAACCGCGCCTGAAGGCATGAAGACTGGTGATTGGGTGTACTCTGCGTTTGAAGCCAATGGTGAGCCCGCCAAAGTGGATTACGCCACTTGCCGCGGTTGCCACATGCCGTTGGCTGACAAAGACTTTGTGTTCCACTACGACAAATACTTTGACACCCGCAAGGCAGCTGCCCTGCTGGATGGCCACGCTGGCAAAGTGGCAATGTCCGTGGAAGAAGCCCACTTGGCGGCCTTGGTCACCAAGTAATCCGGGTTCGCTTGCAGCCTCCGCGGCTGTGAGTCGATTGCGAAAAACCGCTCCAATTGGAGCGGTTTTTTTATGGTCACCCGATACCAACCCATTCTCGGTCTATGATGTGCTCACACGCGCCCGCCAAGAGGTGCGACCGCCACGGAGACATCCATGAATGCCCATTTTCAAGCCCATATCGCGCAGGCTCAAACCGTGAGCGCGCCCGATGGCTATGCCCTTCAGGTCAATCGGTTCAGTCCGCAACAACCGGCCAAAGCCACCGTGGTTATTTCAGCGGCCATGGGCGCTCCGCAGTCGTTTTATCACCCATTTGCCAGTTGGTTGTCGCGTCAAGGGTTTGAGGTGTACTGCTTCGATTACCGGGGCATGGAGAAAGGCACCAACAACGTCAAAACGGTTGACACAGACATCACCACCTGGATGCTGCAGGATGCCAATTCGGTGTTGAAACATGCCAAGGCGCAAGCCGCTGGTCGATTGATTTGGCTGGGCCACAGCCTGGGTTGCCAGATTGTGGGCACCATGCCGGACCGACACCTGATTGATCAAATGGCCGGTATCGCCACGGGAACCGGATACTGGTTGCACGCGGATTGGGCCTTGAAATCCAAGGCTTGGTTGTTGTGGCTGGTGATGGTGCCAACCTTGACCCCGCTGTTTGGTTATTTTCCCGGCAACACGGTGAACATGGTGGCGGATTTGCCGGCACGGGTGGCCTACCAGTGGCGGCGCTGGTGCTTAAACCGGTATTACCTGGCTGGCGTGGAGGGCGAGGCCATCCGTGCGCAATACCAGGCCATGCGATTGCCGTTCAAGGTGTTGAGCTTTACCGATGATGAGTTGATGTCGGCCCGAAACACAGAAGACATCTTCGAGATGTATCCTCAAAACCGCATTGAACACCGTCGCCTGGACCCGGCCGAGTTAAAACTCAAACGCATCGGACATTTCGGATTTTTTCGCAAAAGCATGGAGCAAGCCGTGTGGCCTTTGGCCCTGAGCTTGCTGGAGGAGTAAGCATGGACCGTTCACTGTCCGGAAAAAATGTGTTTGTAACGGGTGGGTCTCGGGGTATTGGGCTTGCGATTGCCTGTCGATTGGCCCAAGAAGGGGCCAATATCACGATTGCTGCCAAAACCGCCGAGCCGAACCCCAAGCTGCCGGGCACGTTGTACACCGCTGCAGCCGCCATTGAAGCGGCTGGTGGTCGTTGTTTGCCCATTCAGGTGGATATTCGTGATGAACTGGCACTGCAGGCGGCAGTGAACCGTTCTGCCGAGCATTTCAATGGTTTGGATGTGTTGATCAACAATGCCAGTGCCATACACCTGACGCCAACGGACATGACGCCCATGAAGCGGTTCGACTTGATGTTTGGCGTCAATGTGCGAGGCACCTATGCCAGCACGCAGGCGTGCTTGTCGCATCTGCGAGCCTCGGGCAAGGCCGGGCGCAATCCGCACGTCCTTAACCTGTCGCCACCGCTGAACTTGAACCCCAACTGGTTTGCGCCGCATGTGGCTTACACCATGGCCAAATATGGCATGAGCATGTGCGTGCTGGGCCATGCGCGAGAATTCAAGCACCAGGGAATTGCGGTGAATGCGTTGTGGCCACAAACCGCGATTTACACCGCTGCCATGCAGATGATTCCTGGCGTGTTGCCAGAGCACTGCAGAGAGCCCGCCATCATGGCCGATGCCGCTGTGCACATTCTGCAGCGTACAGCAAGCGATCCCGATGGAACTGGCCAGTTTTTTATTGATGAAGCCGTGTTGCGGCAAGCGGGCGTGAGTAATTTTGATCACTACGCCACTGTGCCGGGCAGCCAGCAGATTCAGCGGGATTTTTTCCTGGATTGAACCGGACATGCTGAAGAAATTCTTGTTGACCCTGTTGGTGCTGCTGGCTGTGTTGGGCGGTTTCATCGCCGTGCAGGCCAATCGTTATCCTCCGCTACCCGAGGTGGACAATGACACTGCAGTCCTGCAGCCTGTGGGTCCAGCCCCGTCACAGGGCATTGCCGCGCTTTTTCTGGGCACGTCCTCATTCCTGTGGACCGATGGAAAGACCCAATGGCTGCTGGATGGATTTTTTTCCAGGCCTTCGCTGCTCGAGGTGATGTTCTCCCGGTTGGATGTGAACAAAGACCGTGTGAACAGCACCTTGGGCCGTGCATTCACTGTGCTGGGCACGCCAGCGGAGTTTTCGGCCGTGTTTGTTGCCCACTCCCATTACGACCACGCACTGGATGCGCCTTACCTTGTCAAACAACAGCCAGCATCTCGTTTGTATGGCTCTGCATCCACCCGTCAGATTGCGCTGGGTCAGCAAGTGCCCGCTCACCAGATCAGTTTGCTGAACATCCCACAGAGTATTCCGGTGGGCGACTTCACCATTCGCGTCCTGGGCTCAGCGCATGCGCCCACCGGGTTTACGGGCGGCAACAATGATGAACCGCTTCGCTTACCGGCCCACGCCTTGGCCTTCAAAGAAGGCATGAGCTACAGTTTTGTGGTGTATCACCAACGCACTGGCGCTCAACCCCTGGCGTTGATCCAGCCCAGTGCCGGTTATGTGCCTGGTCAAAACGCCGGTTTGACAGTACCGGTTGTATTTTTGGGCACTGGCGGGCTGGGCAAACTGGACGAGGAGCATGCAGCCCGATATTGGCAGGAAATGGTCAAGGACACGGGTGCGAAAACGGTGTACTTGATTCATTGGGACGATTTCACCCTCCCCCTGATGAAGGGGGGGGCGCTGCAAACGCTTCGGCCCATGCCGGAGCTGGTGGATCATCTGGACCGCACCATCACGCGTTTGCAGGCTTTTGCACGCCGGGATGGTGTTTCCCTGACAGTTCTCCAAGCGTGGAAGAAAGTTAATTTTTAAGGCGCACGCCCGACCTTATTCCAGCATACTAGGGTTGGCTGCGCAGAGCGGCCAAAATCCTTGAATTCGCGGTCTTGATGAGTAAACCTTCCCGACGCACCAGTGCCAAGCATGCATTGGTGGACATCGTTCACAATGAGGTGACGGCCTGGATCGTACTGGCCATGTCGCTGGGCATTACCGTGGCTGGCTGGTATGTGGCCCGACAAGCCGTGGAACGCAACTTGGCGGAACGGTTCCAGTTCGAAACCCAGGATGCCACCATCCGCATTCAGACCCGCATGCGGGACTACGAGCAAGCCTTGCGTAGTGGCGCCGCCCTCTTCAAAACCATGGACACAGTCAATCGGCAGCAATGGGCCGACTATGTGTCAAACCTGAGGTTGCAGGCTGTACTGCCCGGTATCCAGGGGCTCGGGTATGCCGCATTTTTAAAGCCCGGGGAGCTGGACAGCCACATACAGTCCGTGCGTTCGGAGGGATTCCCCGATTACACCGTGACGCCGCCTGGCCAACGGGACCATTACAGTTCGATCGTGTTTCTGGAGCCTTTTGATGTGCGCAACCAGCGTGCTTTTGGCTTTGACATGTATTCCGATCCGGTCCGCAAGGCGGCCATGGACAAAGCCATGGACAGCAACAGCACCGCGGTGTCTGGCTTGGTGCAATTGAGACAGGAAAATGGTGTCGATCCACAGGCGGGTTTTTTGATGTATCAACCGGTGTATCGGAAGAATGTACCATTTGCCACTCCCGATGAACGCCGCCACGCGATTCAGGGGTATGTGTTCAGCCCTTTTCGCACCAAGGATTTGATGACCGGTGTACTGGGGCTTCAAAAGGCCGCCGCAGTTCACTTCCGTTTGTATGACGATGCGGTGGAGGCACCGGAACACCTCTTGTACGACTCCACTGACAGTGCTGACCAAGTGCCCGTTGCCCAACGATTGGAACACCGAGAGAACCTGGAGCTGCCCGGTCGAACCTGGCTGGTGGTGTATGAAGCCACGCCCGCTTTGCTGGCGTCGGTGCCTAGCAACACGCCTCGCTTGGTGTTGATTGCTGGCACGCTGATTGATGCGCTGTTGTTCGCAAGCATTGCCTCCCTGGCCCGCCAGCGGCGTTTGCTGGATCGTCACAATCGAGCGTTGCAAGCCAGCGAAGCGAAGTTCACCGGGCTGGTGGAAGGCTTGCAAAGCCAGTTTGCTTTTTTGCGCCTGGATGCCCATGGCCGAGTGACTTATCTCAGCCCCACACTGAAAAACCTCTTGGGTCTGCCTGACCTGGCGCTGGGTGAGCAGGTGCTGTCCGTGATTCACGAAACGGCACCGGGCAGCGAACTGGCCAAGGCCATCGGGCTTACATTGGCCAATCGGGTCAACTCCAAATTCATTCGCGACGTGGTCACACCAGACCAGGACGACCGTGTGGTGGAGGGGTTTATCCATGCCGTGGTGGGCCCCGATGGGCAATTGCAATCGGTGGAATGTGTGGTGCACGACATCACCTTGCGACAGGCCAATGAGCGGGAACTGGAACACTACCGACTCAAACTTCAGGACCTGGTGCTGGAACGTACCCGGGAACTGCAAATGGCCAACCAAGCCAAAAGCCAGTTTTTGGCCAATATGAGCCATGAAATCCGCACCCCGTTGCATGCCATCATCGGCCTGAACAGTTTGTTGCTGGGCCAAAACCAGGATGCAGAAACCCGCGAAAAACTGCTGCAAAGCCAGGCTGAATCTCGTCGACTGCTGGCCATGGTCGATGACGTGCTGAGCTTCACCCGGATTGAGTCGGGTGCCCTGAAGCTGGAACCCAGCCAGTTCAGCCTGCGGGACCTGATGGCCCATGTGCTAAAAAGCCTGGAGCGTGAGGCCAAGCTGCAGGGTGTCCCGGTGACCTTGACCTTGGACCCAGCGGTGCCAGACCCGCTGGAGGGTGACCCCGTTCGCTATCGGCAGGTGCTTAATATTTTGTTGAGCAATGCGCTGAAGTTTTCACGGCAGGGCACAGTCCACGTGCACATCAGTATTCAGGGCAATCTAGGTTCCAGCATCACGTTGATGACCGAAGTGCGCGACCAGGGGATTGGATTGGACCCTGCGTTGTTGCCCCGCTTGATTCAGCCGTTTGAACAGGTCGACAACACGGCCACCCGCGAATATGGCGGTATGGGCCTGGGCTTGGCTTTGGGCAACAAGCTGATCGAGTTGATGGGCGGCGCCTTGTCGCTGGAATCAACCCCGGGGGCCGGCAGTTGCTTCCGCTTTACATGCCGCATGCACGTGCATGCGGTGCAGGCGCCGTCTGGTCTGCTGACCCACGGTGACGATGCGAGTGCCCCCGGGGCGTTGGACAATCGCCATGTGTTGGTGGTCGAGGACAACCGGCTGAATCAACAGGTCATCAAAGCATTGCTGGGCCGCATGAACATTCGCGTGTCAGTGGTCGAGAACGGGCAAGAGGCTGTCATGGCGGTTCGAAATGATCACAGCATTGAACTGGTGTTGATGGATGTGCACATGCCGGTGATGAACGGTCTGGATGCAACACGGGACATTCGCCGTTTGCCCGGCTCGGCAGCCACATTGCCCATCATTGCACTGACAGCCGCTGCCATGCAGGAAGACGAAGCGGCATGCCGTGAAGCCGGCATGAACGACTACCTGACCAAACCAGTCAACCTGGGCATGCTGTCCAAGACCCTGTTGAAGTTCCTTGGGCGACGCAGCCCAGCCAGCGAATCGACATGAGTCGCGTCGCCGTGATTGGCGCGGGCATTGCCGGCAGCGCTGTTGCCTTGGCTTTGTGCAAACGGGGTTGGGCTGTGGACCTGTTTGAAGCGGAACAGCCAGCGCACGGTGCATCGGGCAACTGGGTGGGGGCTTTTCACCCCCACGTCACGCGTGGGGATTCCCCGTTGTCGCAGCTCTCCCGCCTGGGATTCCAAGCCACCCTGAACGCGTTGGGTGAACTGACCGCACAGGGTTTGCTGGCACGTGGCACCGATTGGGACACCCCAGGCCATTTGCTCACCATTCCCAGCCCGGAGGCCGGCCGCGCAAAAGAAACGTTGCACCTGCTGCAGCGCCCAAGTGACGAGGTGCAATGGTCTGAACCCGGCCAGCACCTGCCTTCGCCCCACGCCGGATATTTTTTCCCGACAGGCGGCTGGGTGAAGCCACCACGGTGGGTGCAAGCCAATTTGCAGGCCTGTGGTGAGCAATTAACGCTGCACAGTCAGCACGCAGTGGGAAGCCTGGATGAACTGACTGCCTATTCATCGGTGGTGGTGGCGTGTGCACAGCACAGCCTGGATTTGGCACCGGTACCCGGTGCAGCCACGGGTGTGGTGAAAGGGCAAATTACGCGGCACGCCCTGCAGAACGGGCAACGGTTACCGCATGTGCTCAGTGGCGAAACCTACGCGATTTCACCGCCTGAAGATGACTGGATGTTGCTGGGTGCCACGTATGAACGCCCAGTCACGCACATGGGTTGCACCGATGAAGCCGATTCTGACAACCTTCGGCGATTCCAATCGGCCTTGCCAGATTGGCCATTGGGCGAGCGTTTGGACCAGCGAACCGCGCTGCGGTTTGTGTGGCACGACCGCTTGCCTGCCATCGGCCCGGTGCCGGGTTTGGACAATGTGTATTTGTCCACTGGGTTTGCATCCCGCGGCTTGCTCTGGGCCGCACTGGGCGGCGAGTTGGTGGCAGACTGGATCGAACAATGTCCACCCGAGAACCCATTGCTACGCAGGCTCACACCACGATCCAGGCTCAAGGTTTGAGCCTGAATCGCGACAAAACCAGAACAGGTTATTCCTCGCTGGTGGCTGCTTTTTTGGCCTTGGTGGTTTTGCTGGCCGTTTTCCCGGCAGCGCCTTTCGCAGCAGGCTTCTTCTCGCCTTTCGGCTCAAATTCAAAGCCAATACTGCCGTCAGGCTTTTTCACCAAAAAGGCTTTGAAAGCGCGGCGAGTTTTGGAGGATACGAAGCGGCTCAGCAAGTCGGTTTTGCCGTCCAACAACAGCTTTTCCATTTGCTCGCGCTCAATGGGCTGCTGAAGAATGACCTTGCCCGACCTGAAGTCGCAGGACTTGTTGGGCCCCACCGATTTTTCGCAGACGTAGGTGGTGGGCATTTCGAACACGCTGGCTGCGCATTTGGGGCAAGGACCCAGGCGGGTTTGGCCTGAAAAATCCACTTCCTCGGCATCGTCATCGTCCCGGCTTTGGCCGAAGTCGAATTCCAGTTTGTGCTCGCTGCTCAAGCGCAGCACCGCCGAGAATGGGCGACCCATTTTGCTGCGGAAACCATCCAGCATGGGCAGCTCACGCTCTTGCAGCAGGGTTTCCACTTCATCGACTTCAAACTGTCGCCCACCGGGCACCTTGCTGATGGAAAACTCGCAGCTGGTGCAGGCAAAGCGGCGGTAGTTTTCTTTCACCACCGCGCCGCAATTCGGGCAAGGCGTTTTTAGTGTGGCGTAATCACCGGGAATGGTGTCTTCATCGTAGTTCTTGGCCCGGTCCACGATGGTTTGGGTGATTTTTTTGATCTCGTGCATGAATTCATCGCGCGAGAGTTCGCCCTTCTCCATTTGGGACAGCTTGTATTCCCATTCGCCGGTCAATTCGGGCTTGGTCAGTTCTTCCACATCCAGGCCGCGCAGCAGTGTAAGCAACTGGAAGGCCTTGGCGGTGGGCACCAGGGCGCGTTCTTCGCGCACCAGGTATTTTTCAACCAGCAAACCTTCAATGATGGCGGCGCGGGTGGCTGGTGTGCCCAAGCCTTTGGTTCCCATGGCGTCGCGCAGTTCATCGTCGTCCAGCATTTTGCCAGCGCTTTCCATGGCCGACAGCAGGGTGGCTTCCGAATAGCGGGCGGGTGGTTTGGTTTGCAGGCGGAGTGCTTCAATCTCGTCAGTGCTCACTTTTTCACCGGCGTTCACAGGCACCAGGCTGTCGTCATCACCAGCCGATTGACGGCCATAAATGGCCAGCCAACCAGGTTTGACCAGCACTTTGCCTTCGGTTTTGAAGCGGTGGTTTTCCACGGTGGTGATGCGGGTGGTTACGTTGTATTCCGCAGCCGGAAAGAACACGGCCAGGAAGCGCTTGACCACCAAATCGTAGAGTTTTTGTTCCGGCTCGCTGAGTGCTTTGGGCACTTGCAGCGTGGGGATGATCGCAAAGTGGTCCGAAATTTTGCTGTTGTCGAACACCCGCTTGTTGGGCTTCACCCAGTTGTTCTTCAGAATTTCTTCACAGAACGGGCCATACGCGGCTGCAATGTGACCACGATCCAGGCCGACGAAGGACTTCAAGGTCTGGTTCACCGTGCCCATGTAGTCTTCAGGCAAGGCCTTGGAGTCGGTACGCGGGTAGGTCAACACCTTGTGCTTTTCGTACAGGGCCTGGGCCAGGCCCAGCGTATTTTTGGCGGAAAAGCCAAAGCGGCTGTTGGCTTCGCGCTGCAGGCTGGTGAGGTCAAACAGTTGGGGCGCAATTTGGGTGGTCGGCTTGCTTTCTTCCTCCACCGTGCCGGGTTTGCCGTCGCAGGCTTCCACAATGGCCTTGGCCTTGGCCTCGTCCCACAGCCGGTCGGCTCGTTGCTCGGGGTCGTCACTGCGCTTAAAGCCGGGGTCAAACCACTTGCCCTCATACGCACCGGCCTGCGCACCAAAACTGGCTTTCACTTCAAAGTAAGTGCGGGGCACAAACTTGCGGATTTTCTCTTCCCGTTCCACCACAATCGTCAGCGTGGGGGTTTGCACGCGGCCCACCGTGGTGAGGTAAAAACCGCCTTCCTTGCTGTTGAATGCCGTCATGGCGCGTGTGCCATTGATGCCCACCAGCCAGTCGGCTTCCGAGCGGCAACGGGCCGCATCGGCCAGGGGGCGCATTTCGGCATCGGTGCGCAGGTGCTCAAAGGCCTGGCGAATGGCCGCTGGGGTCATGGACTGCAACCACAGCCGTTCTACCGGTTTGTTGCTTTTCGCAAACTGGGCAATCAAACGGAAAATCAGTTCACCTTCGCGGCCCGCGTCACAGGCGTTGATCAGGCCAACCACATCCTTGCGTTTGATGAGCTTGTTCAGCACCTTCAAGCGGGATTCGGTCTTGGCGATGGGGTTCAGGTCGAAATGCGGTGGCAGCACCGGCAGGTTGGCAAAGCTCCACTTGCCGCGCTTGACTTCAAATTCTTCGGGCGCCTTGATTTCCACCAAGTGCCCCACGGCTGAGGACAGCACGTAGTCTTCACTTTCGAAATAATCGTCGTGCTTGGTGAAGCCCCCCAGCGAACGCGCGATGTCAGCAGCCACCGAGGGCTTTTCTGCAATGATCAACTTCTTGGGGCTATCGCTACTCAATTGGGGTCTCTTGTGGGTGCCAGTGCATCAATGGGGCTCGTTTACTTTTTGGAGCCATGTGCGCCGAAGTGTAAGTGCCATGCCTTGGACAAATCAAGGCTTTCCGCTTGAACTGGGTGAGATCCTCCAATTCAGACCCGAATCCATCGACCGTGGGCTTCGCACAGTACAAGGCCGTCCAGCTCAAGCTCTGTGAGGGCGCACAGGGTGTCTTCAGGGCTTAAACCCGCCAACTGGGCCAGTTCATCCACACTTTGGGCCTGGGTGTCCAAGTGCTTCAGCAATCCGCTGGCTTGTGGGCTGCTGGCCGTTGCAGACTCCCCGGCGGCCAAGACCCCGTCGTTGTCGGTTGTACACAACACCCCCGGGCTGTGCCTGGGCCCCGGTTTGCCCGGTGGTAATTGGGCCAGTGCCTCATCCAGCACTTGCTGGGCTGTTTCCACCAGAATCGCACCTTCGCGGATCATGGCATGGCAGCCTTTGCTCTGGCTGCTGTGGATGGAGCCGGGAATGGCCAGCACCGGCTTGCCCAGATTGCCCGCCAGCCGCGCGGTGATCAAGCTGCCCGACCGCACCGCCGCCTCCACTACCACGAGCGCGTCGCTGAGGGCGGCGATGATGCGGTTGCGCTGGGGGAAAAAGCCCGACATGGGGGCCGTTCCCGGGGGGTATTCCGACAGGATGAGCCCCTGGCTCGCCAGGATGTTGGCCGCCAGCCGGTGGTGGCAGCTGGGGTAGACCACATCAGGCCCGCAACCCAGCACGGCGATGGTCGCGCCTGCAGCGTCCAGAGCGCCGGTGTGGGCGGCACCGTCGATGCCCTCTGCCAGCCCGCTCACGATGGTCCAGTTGTGGCCTGCCAGGCTGGCGGCAAGGTCCTGCGCGGTGCGAAGGCCCATCCGGGTGGCATTGCGGCTGCCCACCAGTGCAATGCTGCGGGTGTGCAACAGTTCAGCCTGACCATGCCCAAACAGCATGAGCGGCGCGTTGGGCAATGCTTTCAAGCTGTCGGGGTATCCGGTGCTGCCGGGGGCCAGCCAGAAGCGGTTGGGGCCTTCATCGAGCCACCGCTGTGCCCGCTCATAAAAGGTGTGGATGGGCGCGTGTTCCGGCCAGCCATGAAAGCTCGCCTGACCGAAGGCAGCCGCTTGCCGCTGGGGCAGCGGAACCAGGGTGTTGTAGGCGATGTTGAGGGCGGTTAGCAGCGGGTTCAAGGGCAACTCCGAGCGAACCTTCGAAGCATTTTGGGCACAGAAGCGGTATCCTTCCATTATTGAAGTCAGTACGAGTGCATTGCAATGGCATTGCTTCCCATTTTGCGTTACCCCGATCCGCGCCTGAAAACGGTTGCCACCCCAGTCACCCAGTTTGATGACAAGCTTGCCAGGCTGGTACAGGACATGGCCGAAACCATGTACGAAGCCCCCGGCGTGGGCTTGGCTGCCACACAAGTGAATGTCCACAAGCGGCTGGTGGTGGTGGATGTGTCTGAGGACAAATCCGGTCTCATCGTGTTTGTGAATCCCGAAGTGATTCAGGCCAGTGATGAAGCCAAGGACTATGATGAAGGGTGTTTGTCCGTACCCGGCATTTATGAAACCGTGACCCGGCCCGATACAGTGCGCATTCGGGCTCAAAATGTGAAAGGCGAGTTTTTTGAAATCGATTGCGATGGTTTGTTGGCCGTGTGCATCCAACATGAGATTGACCACCTCAATGGCAAGGTGTTTGTGGAATACCTCTCGCAGCTGAAGCAAACCCGCATCAAAAACAAACTGAAAAAGCAGGAACGGGCCAACGCCTGAACCGCACACGCCATGAATTCCAACACCTTGAATGTGGGCTTTGCCGGCACACCCGAATTTGCGCGTGTGGCGCTGAAGCACCTGTTGAATGCGGGTTACCCGGTCAAACTGGTGCTGACCCAACCGGACCGCCCTGCCGGGCGCGGGATGAAGCTAACAGCCTCCCCAGTGAAACAATTGGCACAGGAACATGGCATTCCCGTGTTACAACCCCTCAGCCTGAAAAAAGGGGATGAGGCCGAGCAAGCCTTGCAGGCCCTGAAAATGTCTGCAGATGGCCAGCCACTGGATGTGTTGATTGTGGCGGCTTATGGTCTGATCTTGCCGCAAGCTGTGTTGGATGCACCGCGCTTGGGCTGCCTCAACATTCATGGCAGCCTGTTGCCGCGCTGGCGTGGTGCGGCGCCCATCCACCGCGCCATTGAAGCGGGTGACGCGCAGACGGGTGTGTGCATCATGCAGATGGAGGCCGGGCTGGACACAGGCCCTGTGGGCCTTTGCGAGGCTTTGCCGATTTTGCCCAGCGACACCACCGCCACCCTGCATGACAAACTGGCCGATTTGGGTGGGCGACTGATGGTGCAAGCCCTGCAACAGTTGGCCCAGGGCGAGCTGCACTTTGAGGTGCAGCCCGAACAGGGCGTTACCTATGCTGACAAAATCAGCAAGGCCGAAGGCGAGATTGACTGGACCCAGCCGGCTGCTGTGTTGCAGCGCCGCCTGCGCGCATTCGACCCTTTCCCCGGGGCCAGTACGCAATTTGGTGGCGAACTTTTAAAATGTTTTGACCCGGTGGTTGCCCACAGTGCTCGTGGGCAGGCGTCAGCCGGCACTGTTTTGGCGGTGGATGCGCAGGGCATGGTGGTGCAGTGTGGCGAAGGGGCGCTGTGCGTGGCCACCCTGCAAAAAGCAGGGTCACGCCGTGCGCCAGCTCAACAAGTGGCGCAGGCCATGGGCCTTCAGGCTGGAAACTGTTTGGCCGCCTGACAGGTCAAAACTCTTGACAAGCACTTTGAATTCACAGGAATGACGACATGTTCAACTGGATGAAAACCTTCATGCTGATGGCCGCCATCACGGCGCTGTTCATGGTGCTGGGCGGTATGCTGGGCGGGCGCGGCGGCATGCTGATGGCGCTGGCCTTTGCCGTGGTGATGAACTTCGGGGCCTATTGGTTCTCGGACAAAATGGTGCTGCGCATGTACAACGCGCAAGAGGTGGATGCCAGCAATGCACCGGAGTTTTACAACATGGTGGCTGACCTGGCGCGCCGCGCCGAGTTGCCCATGCCCCGTGTGTACCTCATCAACGACCCGGCGCCCAACGCCTTTGCCACCGGCCGCAATCCGGAACATGCGGCTGTGGCCGCCACCACGGGCATTTTGAAGGTGTTGTCCGCCCGTGAAATGCGGGGTGTGATGGCCCATGAACTGGCCCACGTGAAACACCGCGACATTTTGATTTCTACGGTGTCCGCCACCATGGCCGGTGCCATCTCGGCCCTGGCCAATTTCGCCATGCTGTTTGGTAGTCGCGATGAAAACGGCCGCCCGGCCAACCCCATTGCCAGTATTGCTGTGGCGTTGTTGGCACCGATTGCCGCCTCGCTGATTCAAATGGCCATTTCCCGCGCGCGCGAGTTTGAGGCCGACCGCGGGGGTGCCGAAATCAGCGGCGACCCGGCTGCACTGGCCAGTGCTCTCGACAAAATTCACCGGTATGCCCAAGGCATTCCTTTTCAAACCACCGAAGCCCATCCGGAAACTGCACAGATGATGATCATGAACCCCTTGTCCGGAGGCGGTATTGCCAGCCTGTTTTCAACCCACCCGCCCACTGAAGAGCGTGTTGCTCGCCTGATGGAACTTGCCGAGCAGCAGCCTGCTCGCGGCGGTTTGCAGTGAGCGGCCGCCCCACGCGAGGCCGCACCGCCCCCACGTCCCCTGCCGCTCCGTTGTTGCGGTTGCAGGAAACCGACCTGGCTTACAGCTTGCTGCTGGCCGCCAAAGCCATGACTGCCGTGCTGCACCATGGACGCTCCCTGGACCAAGCCTTGACCCAAAACCTGGGCAACGAACAGTCGTTTGCCGTTCGCGGGGCTGTTCGTGATTTGGCCACCAACGGCATTCGCCAGTGGGGCCGTGCACAGGTGTTGGTGCAGATACTTACCCAGAAGCCTGGTTTGAACCCGCCACTGCTGGAAACCACCTTGGGCCTGGGCCTGGGTCTGCTATGGCCCAGCGATGCGCCCAAGTATCCGTCCCACACGGTGGTTAATCAACTGGTGAATGCATGTGCGGCCGAGCCCACGTTGGTGGCCGGCAAAGGCTTGGTCAATGCTTGCCTGCGCAATTTTTTGCGGGATACGCCCCACTGGGTGAACCAGGCACTGAAAAACCCGCAGGCCCGCTGGAGCCTGCCAGGTTGGTGGGTGCGCAAGGTCATGGACCAGCACCCTATTCAAGGTGAGGCGCTGTTGAACCAGGCGGCACAGCACCCACCCATGGTGTTGCGGGTGAACAGCCGCATTGGTACAGCCCAACAGTATGTGGATTACCTGGCTGAAAATGGCATGACTGGCCGTGTGATCGGTCCGCAGGCGGTGCTGCTGGCGCAACCCTGCCCGGTGGATGCATTGCCCGGGTTTTCGCAGGGGGAAGTGTCGGTGCAGGACAGCGCTGCCCAACTGGCGGCACCCCTTCTGGACTTGCAGAATGGCCAACGTGTGCTGGATGCTTGTGCTGCACCGGGTGGTAAGACCGGCCACTTGCTGGAACTGGCCAATATTGACTTGCTGGCGCTGGACAGCAGCGAGTCCCGCTTAAACCGGGTAGCCGATAACGTGGAGCGCATTGCGCCAACGCTGGATGGCGATTGGCGTTTCAACATGACGGCCGCCAAGGCTGAAGCGTTGAACGATTGGTGGGACGGCACACCGTTTGATGCCATTCTGGCCGATGTGCCCTGCACCGGTTCGGGGGTTGTGCGCCGCCACCCCGACATTCCCTGGTTGCGCAGACCGGACGATTCGGCCAACTTGTCGCGGATACAACACACTATCCTGGATGCTTTGTGGTCGACCCTCAAGCCCAACGGTACACTTTTGCTCGTTACCTGTTCCATCTTTCGAGAAGAGGGTCCTTTGCTGACCAAGGCATTCACTGACAAACACCCCGATGCAACGCCGCTGGATGCGCCGGGTGTGGTGTATCCGCTGGCCGACGCGGCCACTTCTCCGGATGGATTTTTCTACGCCAAATTTCGCAAACGCGCCCATTCCTGAGGAGTTGCCTTGAAACTGCTGGAGGCAAACCTCACGCTGCACCGCGCATGGCAAGCATTGTTGTGGCTGGTGCTGGCCTGCGCACTGATCGGGCACACAGCCCTGGTGCATGCCCAGCAGGACTCCTTCACGCGCATCAAAGCAGTCAAGCTGGAACCAGCCCGCAATGCCCAGCACCCGGGTTGGAACCTGGCAGCTGAGTTCGATATTCAGTTGGGGCAGCGCCTGCGCGAGGCCTTGGACCGTGGTTTGCCGTTGCAGTTTGCGGTGGATTTCAAGCTGACCAAGAACCGCTGGTACTGGATGGACGAGGAGACTGCCTCGGCCAGTTACACGCTGAACCTGTCCTACAACGCACTGACCCGCACATACCGCCTGGCCATGCCTTCCGGTGTGTACAACGTGGCTCGCTATGAAGATGCCTTGGCCCAGATGGTGCGGGTGGTGGACTGGCCGGTGTTGCGCAAAGACCAGGTCAAAATGGGTGAACCCTACACGGCACAGGTGCGTTTCCGCCTGGTGCTGACCGAACTTCCGAAGCCGTTCCAGATCAGCGCCTTGGTTAACAGTGAGTGGGACTTGTCCTCCGAATGGCTGAGCTTTGAATTCACGCCCCGCCAGGAGCTGCTGAAATGAACCCGTGGCTCGAAAATACCCGCTGGCTGCGCTACACCTTAATGATTCTGGCTGGCTTGGGCGGCGTCTTCTTATTCGTGCTGGCATCGGCCTCTTCCAACACGGATTTTTTCGAATCCAATTACCCGCTGCTGATTTCACTCAACGGCATGATCGCGGTGGGCATGTTCAGCATTCTCATGGTGCTGGTGGTTCGAATGGTTCGCCGTTATCGGGCGGGCGTTTTTGGCTCACGCCTCATGTTGCGCATGAGCCTCTCGTTCGCGCTGATGGGGCTGATTCCGGGCCTGCTGATGTATGTGGTGTCGGTGCAGTTTCTGGCCAAAAGTATCGACAGCTGGTTCGATGTGCGGGTGGATGGCGCGCTGGAGTCGGGCTTGAATCTGGGTCAGACCGCGTTGGACAGCCTGGTTAATGAACTGAGCCAAAAAGGGCAGTCGATTTCGCTGGAATTGTCACGGGCGACTCCCAGCCAGCAACTGTTGGAGTTGAGCCGCCTGCGCGATGCAGCCAACGTGCAAGAGTTGACCCTGCTGACAGAAACAGCCCAGGTGATTGGCAGCTCCGGCGGCTCGCTGGACAATTTGCTGCCCAGCTTGCCAGCGCCATCAATGCTGCGCCAGGCGCTGATGACACGTCCTTTTCAACAAATTGAACCTGATCCGTCCGACCCGGACACGCGGCTCATCATGCGAGTGGTGGTGCCGATTGCGCCGCCCCTGACCAGTTTTGATCTGGGCCAGCGCTATGTTCAAATTCTACAGCCCGTGCCCCTGTCACTGTCGCAGCGGGCCAATGCGGTGCAGTCGGTGTATCGGGATTATCAAGAGCTGCAGTTGTCCCGTTCCGGTTTGCGAAAAATTTATGGCATTACGCTGACGCTGGCTTTGTTGCTCACGGTCTTTGTGTCGGTGGCGGCAGCGTTCTGGTTGTCCACCCGGCTTTCAGCGCCTTTGCTGTGGCTGGCCGAGGGCACCAAGGCCCTGGCCAGTGGCAATTTCAAGACCATGCAACCGGTGAATGCTGATGATGAACTGCGGGAGCTGACCGAATCGTTCAACACCATGACGCAGCAACTGTCGGAGGCTCAGCGCCGCTTGCAAGCCAACCAGGCGCAGTTGGCCGCCAACAACGACTTTCTGCAAAGTTTGCTGGGCAGTTTGTCAGCCGGTGTGTTGGTGCTGGATCACAAGCTGCGGTTGAAAATGTACAACGAGGGTGCGCTTCGAATTTTTGACCGTGCGCTGTCAGACAACATTGGCAAACCCCTGGACGACATGGATGGACTGAAAGGCTTTGCCATGGCGGTTCGGGCCAGTGTGGCCGACAACCCCGGTGACAATCTGGATGACGGTGGCATTTGGCAAAAGCAACTGGAAATACCCCGCGCCTTTGACTCCCAAAGTTCGAAGTCGATTCTGGTTCGCGGCTCACGTTTGCCGGGCGAGAAGGGGGGCTATGTGCTGGTGTGTGACGACATTACCGCGCTGATTTCAGCGCAGCGTACGGTGGCCTGGGGTGAGGTGGCACGTCGCTTGGCCCATGAAATCAAGAACCCGCTTACGCCCATTCAGTTATCGGCCGAGCGTTTGCAGATGAAACTGGCGGACAAACTGGTGGAGCCCGAAAGCGGGATTTTGGAGCGCGCCACGCGGACGATTGTGAACCAGGTCGAATCATTGAAGAAACTGGTGAATGATTTTCGGGACTACGCCCGTTTGCCACCAGCCGATTTGAAGCCACTGGATTTGAATGAACTGGTGGCCGATGTACTGGCCCTGTATGACATTCATGTTGAGCTGGGGGTGACCGCCGACTCTACCCTGATTCCGAAACTCACGAAAAATTTGCCCGGTGTGGCTGGAGATTCGTCTCAGTTGCGCCAAGTCATCCACAATTTGTTGCAAAATGCACTGGATGCCTGTGGAGAAAGCGAGACGCCCCGAATCGAGATTCGAACCGAGGGGGTGAAATCTCCGGAGGGCGAGCAACATGGTTTGGTGGGTGTGAAGCTGGTGGTGGCCGACAATGGGCCAGGCTTCAAGGCTGACGTGCTGGACAAGGCTTTTGAGCCTTACATCACGACCAAAACCAAGGGCACTGGCCTGGGGCTCGCCATTGTTCGAAAAATTGCGGACGAGCACAAGGCGCGAATTGCCATTCGCAACAGGGTTGATGCACAAGGACATGTTTACGGTGCTGCTGTGGAAATCACGTTTCCAGTTCTGAACGGCACCGAAAAGCCAATCGAACACACTCAGGCCGCATAGAGGAAGGAACACTGCAAGATGGCGACCATTCTCGTTGTTGATGACGAAATTGGAATTCGTGAACTGTTGTCTGAAATTTTGGGCGATGAAGGTCATGAGGTTTTACTGGCCGAAAATGCAAGCCAGGCCCGGAACATGCGCGAATCGTCCGCACCGGACCTGGTGCTGCTGGACATCTGGATGCCCGACACCGATGGGGTGACGCTGCTGAAAGAATGGGCTGTGAAGGGGCAGCTCACCATGCCGGTCATCATGATGAGCGGCCACGCCACCATCGACACCGCGGTGGAGGCCACCCGCATTGGCGCCCTGGACTTTCTGGAAAAACCCATCAGCCTGCAGAAGCTGTTGGGCGCAGTTGAAAAAGGACTGACTCGGGGCAAGATGGTGCAATCGGCCCGTGCGCTGATGCAGGCCCAAACAAAAACTCAGGCTGTGGGCGGAACACCCGGTGTGGCCGCCAATGTTCAGCCTGCCGATGTGGAAACCACGCCGCTGAGCATGGCCATGGCCGAACTCTCCACCCTGGACCTGGACGCCCCCCTGCGGGACGCCCGGGACGCCTTTGAGCGCGTGTATTTTGAATACCATCTTCGCCTTGAAAATGGCAGCATGACCCGCTTGGCCGAACGCACTGGCATTGAGCGCACGCACCTGTACCGCAAGCTCAAGCAGTTGGGTGTAGAAGTGGGCCGTACAGCCCGCAAATCCATGGCATGAAAATCATCATCGTGGGGGCTGGGCGCGTGGGCGCCAGCCTTGCCGAAAATCTCGTCTCCGAGCACAACGACATCACGTTGATTGATCCGGATCCGTCAATTTTGGCTGATCTCCAGGACCGGTATGACCTTCAAACCGTCCAGGGTAACGGGGCTTATCCCAGTGTGCTGAAGCAGGCTGGCGCAGAGGATGCGGACATGCTGGTGGCGGTAACCCGCAGCGATGAAATCAATTTGGTGGCGTGCCGGATTGCCGCGCAGATGTTCAATGTACCGCGACGCATAGCCCGCGTGCGCGCACCCGAGCTGGTGGAGCAGGCCCGGTTGCACGGCGACGATGGCTTCAATGTCGACCACGTGATTTGCCCCGAGCAAAGTGTGACAGACCACATTGAGCGGCTGATTGAATTCCCGGGTGCTCTGCAGGTGCTGGAGTTTGCCAACGGGCAGGTAATGCTGGTCTCGGTGCGCGCCTTTGCGGGTGGCCCCTTGGTTGGACAAGCGATTGAACAGTTGAAGGCGCACCTGCCTCGGGTGGATGTGCGCGTGGTGGCCCTGATTCGTGATAATCAGCACGTGCCGGTGGATGGGTACACCACCATATTGCCGGGTGACGAGGTGTTTTGCCTGTGTGCGACGGCCCATGTGCGCACGGTGATGGCAGAGTTTCGCCGACAACTCAAGCCGGTGACCAAGGTGATGATTGCCGGCGGTGGAAATATTGGTTTGCGCCTGGCCCTGGCCTTGCAGAATGACTATCAGGTCAAAATCATCGAAAGCGACCATGGCCGCTGTGAGCGCCTGGCCACGCAATTGAATTCGCGCACCCTGGTGTTGTTGGGTGATGCCACCGATGAAGATTTGTTGGCCGATGAGAATGTGCAGGATGCCGATTTGTTCATTGCGTTGACCAGTGATGATGAAAACAACATCATGAGTTCACTGTTGGCCAAGAAGATGGGTGCGGGCAGGGTCATCACGCTCATTCAGCGCAAGGTGTACGCCGAGCTGGTGCAGGGCGGGCAAATCGACATTGCCATGGCACCGTCCAATGCCACACTCAGCGAATTGCTTAAACACATTCGCCGCGGCGATGTGGTGGCTGTGCACCGCCTGCGGCGCGGGGTGGCCGAGGCCATTGAGACGATTGCCCACGGCGATGCCAAGTCATCCAAAGTGGTGGGCCGTGCCATTGAACACATTCCCATGCCGAAAGGTGCGGTGATCGGTGCGATTGTGCGTGGTGAGCAGGTCATCATGGCGCACCACGACACGGTGGTGTTGGCCGATGACCATGTCATCACCTTTGTTGAACACCGCAAACTGGTGCCTGCAGTTGAAAAGCTGTTTCAGGTGGGCGTTGCCTTCTTCTAAAGCGGGGTTTCTTTTTATGAAACGGTCCCTTTTCCCGGTACTGGCCGTGCTCGGGTTTGCCCTGGCGCTGTTTTCAGTCACTTTTCTGGTACCGCTGGCGTATGCCGTGCTGCACGCGGAGCCCACGGTGTCCGCATTTCTGGCGGGCTTTCTCATCACCTTCTTGACGGGCGTGTTGATGCACATGTTGACCCGCCGCTATCGGCGGGAGCTCCAACCCCGAGATGGTTTTCTCATGGTATCCACCCTGTGGACCGCGATCCCGGCAGTCTCTTGCGTTCCGATGATGTTGTACCTACCGCACTTGAGTTTCACGGATGCTTATTTTGAAATGGTGTCGGCATTGACCACCACCGGTGCCACCGTGTTGACCGGGCTCGACACACTACCGGCCAGCATCAACATGTGGCGGCATTTGCTGTGCTGGGTGGGTGGCATGGGTATTCTGGTCTTGGCGGTGGCCATTTTGCCACTGTTGGGGGTGGGCGGATCGCAGGTGTTCAAGGCAGAAACACCTGGTCCAATGAAAGACAGCAAACTCACCCCACGCATCACCGAAACTGCACGGGCCTTGTATCTGGTCTACCTGGTGATCTCACTGGCTTGTGTGTTGGCCTACCGATGGGCTGGAATGACCTGGCTGGATGCCTTCATGCATGCGGGCTCCACCATGTCGCTCACCGGGTTTTCATCGCATGATGCCAGTTTTTCACACTTCAATTCTCCGGCCATCGAGGCGGTTGCGGTGGTGTTCATGCTGATTGCCATGGTGAACTTTTCCATTCACTTTTTGGCCTGGCGTGGGCGCTCCATCAAACCCTACCTCACCTGTCCCGAGACCCGCTGGCAAGTGGCCTTGCTGGCCGGTGCAGTGTTGTTGATCACCGCCTACCTGTTGGCCAACCGGCAGTACATGCAGGTGTCCGAGGCGTTTCGCTACGCAGTGTTCAACACCATCTCGGTGGCGTCCACCACTGGTTTTGCCAACACCGATTATGCGCAATGGCCGGCCTTTGCGCCCATGTTGATGCTGTTGTTGAGCATGCTGGCCAGTGCTGCAGGCTCCACGGGGGGCGGCATCAAAATGATGCGGGCGGTCATCCTCATCAAGCAGGCATTTCGGGAGTTGTCCCGCACCCTGCACCCCCGCGCGGTAAACCCGGTGCGGATTGGTGGCGTGCCAGTGGAAAATGCAGTGATCTTCGGCGTGCTGGCTTTTATGCTGATGTATGGCCTGAGTGTGATTGTGCTGTCCATGTTGCTCATGTTCACCGGGCTGGATCCGGTGACGGCTTTCTCCGCCATCATCGCCTCCATCAACTGCTTGGGCCCGGGCTTGGGGGCTGTGGGGCCAGCCGGGAATTTTCAGGTGCTCACGGATGTTCAAACCTGGGTTTGCACGTTTGCCATGTTGTTGGGGCGTTTGGAGTTGTTGCCAATCCTGGTGTTGTTCACCCCCGCCTTTTGGCGCAAATAAGGCAGACTGGCATGGCAGGCCCCACCGCAAACAAAACGTTGCTCTGGCTGGTGGCAGGCCGCAACCCGAAAGCACGCGCACAGGCCATTGATACCTTGCTGCATGAACGCCCGGTGCACGGTAAAACCACCCTGCTGGCCAACAGCGAATTGTTTTCAGTGCTGTCGGTGGAGGAGCAGGCACAGGTGTTTGAAGCCGACCAAGCCTTGAAAGCGCAGGGCATTCACCTGCTGCGCCTGGCACCGGGCTGCGCCTGTTGTTCCTCCAAGCTCCTGTTGTCCACCCATTTGGGCCGTACTCTGCGTTTAAACCAGCCCGATTGGTTGATTCTGGAGCTGGATTCCCAAAGCCATGTCACGCAAGTTCAAGCCTTGCTGAGCGAGCCGCAATGGCAACCCTGGTTCAGTGAAGTGTTGTTGAAAGAAGGCAATGATGGGTGAGCCCTTGAATTTTGGCTTGCGCACCCGATATATCCATTGAACAATGAGATCAGGGAGGAACTGTCATGCTGATGATGATTGATAGCCCGTACTACTGCGTGGTCGACTTGGTGTTGAGTGAGGGGCAACCCAGCTACGGCATCGAAATTGTAGACAAGAACAACCAGCGGGAGTTGTTTTTGCATGGCGACGCAGCCGACCGCTTCCGGGAACAGGTTCGACACCTGGCCAAGCAGGAGCCTGATCTGGATGACATTGAGGCATTCATTGAAGGTTACAAACCCTGGATGCAGACCCGCGTCACTTTGCATTAAATGACGTCACACCACCACCACGATCACGATCACCCCCATCCACACACCTTTCACGCTGGCAGTGAGAAAGCGGAACAAAGCACCCGCTGGGTGATGTGGATCACTTTGGCCACCATGGTGGTGGAAATTGCAGCAGGGCTGTGGTTCAACTCCATGGCCTTGCTGGCCGATGGCTGGCACATGAGTTCGCACGCATTGGCCATTGGCCTGGCCGCATTTGCCTACGCCACTTCACGCCGTTTGGCCAACGACCGCAGTTTTGCATTCGGTACTTACAAAATCGAGGTACTGGCTGCATTTGCCAGTGCGGTGTTCCTCATTGGTGTGGCGGTGTTGATGGTGGTGGGCTCAGTGGAGCGCCTCATTGAGCCGCAGTCCATTCACTACGCTGAGGCGGTGGCAGTGGCTGTGGTGGGTTTGCTCATCAATGTGGTGTGCGCGCTCATTCTGAATCACCAGGGTCATGAACACCATCACCACCATGAGCATGGACACAAGCACCATGACCTCAATTTGAAAGCGGCCTACATCCATGTGCTGACGGATGCGTTGACCTCGGTGCTGGCCATTGTTGCATTGTTGGGCGCCTGGTTTTACGGGCTGAATTGGCTGGATCCTGTCATGGGTGTGGTGGGCGCAGTGCTGGTCGCTGTGTGGGCCAAAGGGTTGCTGGTGCAATCCGCCCGCGTGCTGCTGGACCGTGAAATGAACGACCCTGTGGTTGAACAACTGCGTGGCATTCTGACTGCGCTGCCGGGCACTGCAGTGAAAGACCTCCGTGTGTGGCGGGTGGGCTCGGCCAAGTTTGCCGCCACCACTTGGCTGGAGTCGGAGAGCCTTCAAGTGGCCGATGTTCACCGGGCCATTGAACAGTCCCACCTGCCACTGACCCACGTGACCGTGCAGGTATCCAAGCCTTGATCCAGATCAAGGTCCAGGGAGTGTCCCGGGCGTAAGCTGTGGTTTGAATCACTTCGAGCCACCGGTGCGCATGCAGCAAGCCGTTTTACTGTCAACCATTCAAACCCGCCAGGCGGACGGTCGGTGGGCCGGTTTCGCCCGTGTCACGGGTATGGACTGCGCTGCCTGCGCTGTGGAACTGGAGCAGGTTGCTGGTCGTATTGCGGGTCTGGATGAATTTTCCGTTAACCCGGCCAGTGGTTGGGCCAACTGGGTGGCCGGCCGAGCGCCAGCCATCGATGAACTGGCAGACCGTGCCCTCCGCATGGGCTACTCGCTGAGCAGTTCGGGCACTGACCCAAACAATCCCGGAAGTGACCGCCAGCTACACCAAACCCGTTCGCATTTGCTGCGGTTTTTGGTGGCTTTGTTGGCCATGATGCAAATCATGATGTACAGCGCACCCGAGTATGTCTATTCCACGTCCGACATTGGCCATGCGGAAACTTTGCTGTTGCGTTGGGCGCAGTGGGTGATTGCCTTGCCTTTGATGCTGTATTGCGCGCTACCTTACCACCAGCGGGCCTGGCGAGCTGTGCTGGAAGGCCGCTTGGTCATGGACCAATTGGTGTCGATTTCAGTGGTGTTGGCTTTTGGTTTGAGCAGCCTGCGGTTGACGGATGTGAGCCTACCCGTGTGGTTTGATTCCGTGGCCATGTTGCTGACACTGCTGCTGGGGGTGCAATGGTGGATGAACCTGCACACGGCCCAGGCATTGAAGCATCTGAGTGCCCTGCAGCCCGATATGCCCTTGACGGTGGATGTCAAGTCGGATGGGACCTGGCAAACCCGGCCGGTGGTTCAGTTGAAACGGGACGACGTCATTCGTTTGCGGCGCGGCCAGGTCAGTCCGGTGGATGGCTGCATGTTGGGGTTTGCTGGTGAGGTGGTGCAAGTGGACGAGGCCATGCGAACAGGCGAGGAGGTCCCTTTGACCAAGCAGCCTGGCGATACGGTGTATGCAGGCAGCCGAAACCTCGCCGATGCACTGGAGATGAGCGTATTGGCCCTGGATTCCGACTCAAGCCTGGGGCAACTGGGCCAACTGTTGCGCAAAGCCTTGAGCAACAAGCCAGCCCACCGCGCCTTGCTGGATGGGCTGCTTCCCCTCTTTGTAGCCATGGTGGCAGTTTGTGCCGTGGCCAGTGGTGTGTACTGGGGCCTGGTGAAAGGGCAGCCAACGCAAGCCTGGTCTGCCGTGGTGGCGGTGTTGATGGTGACTTGCCCCTGCGCCTTGGCGCTGGCCCTGCCACTGGTGCGTTTATTTGCCATTCGAGCGTTGGCCGACAGGGGGGTGTTGGTCCGCTCTCCAGAGGCATTGGACCATCTGCATGCCGTGGACACGATCGCCTTGGACAAAACCGGTACGCTCACCACGCGTGAGGCTGTTTTAAGCCAAAGTATTCGCCTGATTGAGCACAATGACTGGCCGGAGACACTGTTGAATACCGTGGCTTTTCGTTTGGCACAATATTCCACACACCCCTTGTCCAAAGCGCTGGTTCAGGTGCTGTTACCTCAGGCTCATCGCTTGAGCCTGAACCTCTCCATGCAACTAAACAATGTTCAAGTAAAGATCGGCAAGGGCATCTCAGCGGATGTTCAATGGAATGGTCAAACTGCTGTGATACGCCTGGGGTCGGCACCGTTTGTGGGTTTGACAGTGAACCAGGCTCAGCAGTACTCTGCAGATGGACCGGGGAGTGCTGTGTACGTCGCAGTGCTGTCCGGTGATCCCAACCCAGATCTCGCAACATTCAAAGTGCTGGCTGCGCAACAGTTTGAATTGATGTTGAAGCCTGTTCCGGGTCTGGATCGTGAACTGAATGCTCTGTCCACAAGCCATCGGCTCATGCTGTTATCGGGTGATCAACCCGACACCGTCAACGCCTGGCAGCCAAATCTGAAGTTCGATGTACGTTTGGGTGGCCTCACACCCCAGGAAAAAACGCGCTGGATTGCGCAGCAACAACACATGGGGCACCGGATATTGATGCTGGGCGATGGTTTGAATGATGCAGCAGCCTTTGCCCAGTCGGATATTTCTGTTGCAGCCTGCAGCGCCAGCACGTTGAGTGCCGAACAGTCCGATTTTCTCCTGATGCGACCTGGCTTGCAGGCCTTGGTGGATTTGTTGGCGATTGCCAAACAGGCGCACCGTTTGAGTTTGCAAAACCTGTTGTGGGCCATGGCGTACAACGCGTTGGCCTTGCCCTTGGCAATGTCCAATGTGCTGTCACCCTGGATGGCCGCACTGGGCATGGGCTTGAGCAGTGCGGTGGTGGTGGCCAATGCATTGCGGCTGCGAGCCCCCAAGGCAGAAGGTTTTGCATGAACATTTTATTGTTGCTGATCCCGCTGAGTGTGGCCCTGCTGTTGGTGGTGGGTGTGGCGCTGTTTTGGGCGGTAAAGTCGGGCCAGTTTGAGGTGCGCGACGACGAAGCGCGCTCCATTTTGAAAGACGACGACAACCCTTGATGTAGGTCAAGGCGCGTTTGGACCAAAGCGCGCATCCTGAAAGCTCCTGAATTCCGATGGCGGAGCTTTCCGTGAGCAATTCCTCACAACACACAGAATACAACTACACGGTGGTGCGCCAGTTTGCGCTGGCCGCTGTGCTTTGGGGCGTGGTGGGCATGGCCGTGGGCTGCTGGATTGCAGCCCAACTGGCGTGGCCCCAGTTGGGGCAGGGGGTGGAGTGGCTGAGTTATGGTCGCCTGCGCCCCTTGCACACCAACGCCGTGATTTTTGCATTTGGGGGTTGCGCCTTGTTTGCCACGTCCTACTACGTGGTGCAGCGCACCTGCAATGTACGGCTGATTTCAGACAAGTTGGCCGCATTTCATTTCTGGGGGTGGCAGTTGGTGATTGTGGCTGCGGCCATTTCATTGCCCATGGGTTACACCCAGGGCAAGGAATACGCTGAGCTGGAATGGCCGATTGACGTATTGATTACCTTCACCTGGTTGGCTTATGCCGCTGTTTTTTTTGGCACCTTGGCCATTCGCAAGGTCAAGCACATTTATGTGGCCAACTGGTTTTATGGTGCATTCATTATTGCAGTCGCCTTATTGCATGTGGTCAACAGCGCAGCCATTCCCGCTGGCTGGATGAAAAGCTACTCGGTGTACGCCGGTGTGCAGGATGCCATGGTGCAGTGGTGGTACGGCCACAATGCGGTGGGCTTTTTTCTCACTGCGGGTTTTCTGGGGATGATGTATTACTACATTCCCAAACAGGTGGGGCGTCCCGTTTATTCCTATCGCCTGTCGATTGTTCACTTCTGGGCGCTCATTTTCACCTACATGTGGGCGGGGCCCCACCACCTGCATTACACCGCCCTGCCCGACTGGACACAGTCCATCGGCATGGTGTTCTCGCTCATTCTGTTGGCCCCCAGCTGGGGTGGCATGATCAACGGCATCATGACCTTGAGTGGTGCTTGGCACAAACTGCGCGATGATCCCATTCTGCGCTTCCTGATTGTATCCCTGTCGTTCTACGGCATGAGCACGTTCGAAGGCCCCATGATGTCCATCAAGACGGTGAATGCCTTGTCGCATTACACCGACTGGACGATTGGCCACGTACACAGCGGTGCCTTGGGCTGGGTGGGCTTCATCACCATGGGTTCGCTGTACTACATGGTGCCCCGCCTGTTTGGTCAAATCCACATGCACAGCAAGCAAGCCATTGAAGTGCACTTCTGGGTGAGCACCATCGGCATTGTGCTGTACATCGCCGCCATGTGGATTGCTGGTGTGATGCAAGGCCTGATGTGGCGCGACCTCAACCCCGACGGCACGCTGACCTACAGCTTTGTGGAAAGTGTGAAAGCCACCTACCCCTACTATGTGGTGCGCTTTCTGGGCGGTGTGTTGTATGTCACGGGCATGTTGGTGATGGCCTGGAACGTGTGGATGACCATTCGAGCCGGGCGCGCAGTGAATGCGAAAATTCCGCCCCTGTCCAGCCTGGCCCATGCAGTGCCTGCCCACTGATTTGTTGAGGATCAAACCATGAGCCTGAATCACGAACACATAGAAACCAACTCCTGGCTGATGCTGTTGCTGGTATTGCTGGTGGTATCCGTTGGCGGGGCAGTGGAAATTGTGCCGCTGTTTTTCCAGCAATCCACCACACAGCCCGAACCTGGCATCGTGCCCTACAACGCTCTGCGCTTGGCGGGCCGCGATGTGTATTTGAAAGAAGGGTGCTACAACTGCCACTCGCAGATGATCCGACCCTTCCGTGCAGAAACCCTGCGCTACGGGCCCTTCTCCACCGCTGGCGAATTTGTGTACGACCACCCTTTCCAGTGGGGCAGCAAACGCACTGGCCCGGACTTGGCCCGTGTGGGCGGACGGTACACCGACGAGTGGCACCGCATTCACCTGAACAACCCGCGCGATGTGGTGCCCGAGTCCAACATGCCGGCCTATTCATGGTTGGCAACAAAAAAATTGGATGCGGACGAGATGCAAGCCCACATGCGGGCACTGCGCAAGGTGGGTGTTCCCTACACCGATGCCGACATTGACCAGGCACCCGAGATGCTGAAAGACAAGTCGGAACTGGATGCACTCATTGCCTACCTGCAAGGCATGGGGGTTCGCCAGCCTGTTCAAACTGCCCAGGCGCAACAAAACCAAGGAGTAAAGCCATGAGCCTGTTCAATGGTGTGATGCTCAGTGACGTGATGCTCAGTGACGTGATGTTCTGGCGTGAAGTCATCACCGTGGGTGCATTCGGCCTGTTTGTCGGCATTGTGATGTGGAGTTACAGCCGAAAACGCAACACCGAGTTTCAAGAGGTGTCCATGCGGGTCATTCACGACGACGACAGCGATTTCACCGGTGGAGGCCGTTCATGAACGACTTTCAAATCAAGGCCGTGGCCTGGGCTGTTGCGGCGGTGACGGTGCTGAGTATATTGGCCTGCGGCGTATTTTTATTTTCTCAGGCCAAGAAAAAGCTGAAAGTGAGTCTGGATGTGCAGTCCAACTCCACCGGCCATGTGTGGGACGAAGACCTGCAGGAGTTGAACAACCCCATGCCGCGTTGGTGGATGGGCCTGTTTGTGCTCACCTTGCTGTTTGCAGCAGGTTACCTCGCTTGGTATCCGGGCTTGGTGGTGGTGGAGGGTTCATCCAAGTGGACATCCAAAGATGAGTACACCCGCGAGCGCGCTGCCGTGGAGGCCAAGGCCGCCCCCTTGTTTGCAGAATTTGCCCAACTCAGTCTGGAAGACATGGCCAAGCACCCCAAGGCCATGGACATGGGGCAGCGCATTTTTTTGAACAACTGTGCGCAATGCCATGGGTCGGACGGCCGGGGCAGCAAGGGTTTCCCCAACCTGACGGACCGTGATTGGCTGTACGGCGGCGAACCCGAAACCATTCGTGTGTCGATTGAGCAGGGTCGAAACGGCGCTATGCCCTCCATGGCGGCTGCGGTGGGCAGCAGTGAAGACCAGCGCGCTGTGGCGCAGTATGTGCTCAGTTTGTCCGGTCGCGAGAATGATTCACTGCGCGCCCAATTGGGTCGCGCCAAATTCAAGGAAATTTGCGCGGCCTGTCATGGTGCAGATGGAAAGGGCAATCCCGCGCTGGGTGCCCCCAACCTGACGGACCGCGTGTGGCTGTACGGCGGCAGTGAGAAAGTGATTTTGGAGACCATTCGCAACGGTCGTGAAAACCACATGCCCAGCCACGCCACCATATTGACCCCCGAGCAAATCCGTGTGGTGGCCAGCTATGTGTGGCGGTTCTCCCACCAGGAATGACCATGCACAGCACACCAGAACCCCAGGCTCAGGTGGTGAGCCTGTTCAAAGCCGATGACAAGGTGGTGCCCCGCACGGTGCATGGGCCCTACGCCCGGGCCCGTTGGGTCATGGTGTGGTTGACGCAACTGGCTTATTACGGCACCGCATGGCTGCAATGGAATGGTCGGCAAGCAGTGCTGTTCGATGTGGAGTCCCGCCGCTTTTTGTTGGGCCCCTTGGTGTTTTACCCGCAAGACTTCATCTTCCTGACCGGCTTGCTGATTGTGAGCGCACTCAGCCTGTTTCTGTTTACTGCCGTGGCAGGCCGCGTGTGGTGCGGCTATGCCTGCCCGCAAACCGTGTACACCGAAATTTTTCTGTGGTTTGAGCGAACCTTTGAAGGGGATCGCAGCGCCCGCCTGCGATTGTCCTCAGGCCCCTGGACCGTAGAGCGCGCGGTCAAAACCGCAGCAAAACAATTCAGCTGGATGGTGTTTGCGGTTTGGACAGGATTTACTTTTGTGGGCTACTTCACGCCCATTCGTGCCTTGTGGCACGACACCCTGGCTTTGCAATTGGGTGGTTGGTCACTGTTCTGGATTGCGTTTTACAGTGTGGCCACCTATGGCAACGCCGGCTTTATGCGCGAACAGGTGTGCAAGTACATGTGCCCTTACGCCCGCTTCCAGAGTGCCATGTTTGACAAAGACACGTTGCTGATTACGTATGACGCCCAGCGCGGCGAGCCCCGCGGCAGCCGCAGCAAGAAGGCAGACCCCGCCACCTTGGGTTTGGGGGCGTGTGTGGATTGCACCTTGTGTGTGCAGGTGTGCCCCACCGGCATTGATATCCGCAAGGGCTTGCAATATGAATGTATTGGATGCGCAGCCTGTGTGGATGTGTGCGACCAGGTGATGGACAAAATGGGCTACGCCCGCGGGCTGGTGAAGTACAGCACGCAAAATGCCTTACAGCAGGGTTGGAGCGCCCGGCAGATGTTACAGCGCGCATTGCGCCCCAGGGTGCTGGTGTACACCGCTGTACTGTGGAGCTTGATTGCTGCATTGGTCGCCGGCATTGCCATGCGGCCTGAGTTGCGGGTGGACGTTGTGCGGGACCGTTCGGTGAACTACCGCATGGTGGACGATGGCCGCATTGAGAACGTGTACCGCTTGATGATGATGAACACCACCGAACACCCTTTGCAGGTGAATGTCAAAGCCCAGGGCGATGGTGAATATCGCGTGGTCGAAGCGGACCACTTTGAGGTACTGCCCTCAGAAAGCCGTTGGGTGGTGGTGCGTGTGCAAGGCAACCCCGATGTGTTGCTGGCCGGTGCCAACCACTTTCAATTCCAGTTACAAGGTGACGGCATCAAACCCGTGACCGAGCAAGCCACTTTTTTGGCGCCCCATTAAACCCTGTTCAGGAGAACACCATGACCTCAAACACTGCAAGTCAACCGTTCTGGAAAGAGCCCTGGATGTTGCTGGTACTGTGCCTGCCGGGTGCTGTGGTCATCGCAGGTTTTGTGACCTTGTGGATTGCCATGAGCCACCCGGAAACCATCGTGAGCGAACCCCACACCAAAGTGGGCTTTACCGTCACGGCCAAGCCCGCATCCAGCAATCAGAAAACCGGGTTAGTGCAGCCGCCCTGTGGCCAGGGCTTGAAGACCGGCTGTGTCCAGAATTGACAGATTTTTTTGTTCGATGCGGATGAGTGCATCTTTTTGGAGCTTGCTGAGCGTGCGGCTCACGGTTTCAATTTTCAGGCCGAGGTAGCTGCCCATTTCTTCGCGGGTCATGCGCAGCACCATGTCACGGCTGGAAAACCCGCGGGCTTTTTGGCGTTCAGACAAGTTGACCAAAAAAGCGGCTAGCCGCTGTTCGGCACGCATACTGCCCAAGAGCAGCATCACGCTTTGGTCTTTGACAATTTCTCGGCCCATGATGCGGTGAAAATGCATTTGCAGTGTATGGAACTGCTGCGACAGGTCATCCAGCGAATCGTAAGGAATATTGCAGACCTCGGAGTCTTCCAGGGCCACGGCATCGCACATGTGTTGGCCGGCACCCAGTCCGTCCAGACCCAAAATTTCACCGGTCATTTGAAAGCCAATGACCTGCTCGCTGCCATCCGCGTTGTTGATGACGGTTTTGAAGGTGCCGGTTTTAACGGCATACATGCTGTGGAAGCTGTCACCTGTGCGGAACAGGTGTTCGCCTTTGTGGACCCGGCGACGTGCGCTCACCAGTTGATCCAACTGCTCCAGTTCGGCGGGCTTTAAACCCACCGGCATGCACAAATCGCGCAGATTGCAATTTGAGCAGTTGTTTTTCAATTCGGTCAAAGTGACACGACAGGGGTCCGCTTGCATGGTGCCCTCGGTGGTGTGGTGTAAGGTCATTGTACTCAGCCCTTGATTCAGATCAAGATGCGGCATTGAAATGTCGTGCACAGTGTTCATGTTGACATGAATTGATGACCCCATGAGCGCCGACATTCTTCCGTTCAACCCAGTACTCTACCCGGCCCCCGCATCGACCAAATGGCCGATCAACGGGGATTTGTCGTCACTCTTGACCCGGTTTGATCGACCAGGCCCCCGCTATACGTCGTACCCCACCATTGACCAGTGTGTGGAATCGGTGGGCGCAGCGGCTTTCACCGATGCGCTGAAGGCCCGCTGCGTGGGTGGCTTGAAGCGCCCGTTGTCCCTATATGTGCATGTTCCGTTCTGCGAGTCGGTGTGTTACTACTGCGCTTGCAACAAGGTGGTGACCAAAAAACACGACCGTTCGACGCAATACCTGAACCGCTTGGAGAAAGAGGCCCTGATGGTGGCCCGCATTGCGCCCACCGGTTTAAGCCCGGTCACCCAGTTTCACATGGGTGGCGGTACACCCACATTTTTGAACGATTCTGAACTGCTGGGTTTGGTCGAGGGGCTGAAGCGGGTGTTTCCGTTTTCAGCCAAGGCCGAAATGTCCATTGAAGTGGACCCTCGCACGGTCGATGAAAACCGCCTGCTCCACCTGCGCAGCCTGGGGTTTAACCGCATCAGTTTTGGGGTGCAGGACTTCGATCCCGCTGTGCAAAAAGCCGTTCACCGCGAGCAATCCGTTGACAGTGTGTCGACATTGTTAAACGCGGCCAGGCGTTGGGGTTTCGAGTCGATCAATGTGGATTTGATTCACGGTTTGCCCAAACAGACCTTGCGCAGTTTTTCCACCACCTTGGACCGGGTGATTGAATTGTCCCCAGACCGTTTGGCGCTGTACGGGTATGCCCACCTGCCTAGCCGTTTCAAACCACAACGGCGCATTCACGACGCAGATTTGCCCGATGCAGCCACGCGGGTGATGCTCCTCCGGATGGCCATCGAGCGCATGCAGGCGGCGGGCTATGAATACATCGGCATGGACCATTTTGCCAAGCCGCAGGACCCCCTGGCTGTGGCCAAACGCCAAGGCCGTTTGCACCGAAATTTTCAGGGCTACACCACCCAGCCGGATGCAGATCTGATCGGCTTGGGTGTGAGTGCCATCAGCAAGGTGGGCAATCTGCTGGTGCAGAATGTGCGTGAATTGCCTGAGTATGAAGACCGAATCGGGCGCGGTGAGCTGGCGGTTTTTCGGGGACACGAGGGAACACGCGAAGACAGCTTGCGTCACGCAGCCATCATGGCATTGCTGTGTCAAGGCGAAATCCATTTCAGTGATTTTTCCCAAGCGTTCTGGATTGACTTCCCCCAGCACTTCGCCCTCGAACTGGGCTTGCTGCGCCCGTTTGAGGATGCTGGCTTGCTAATGCTTGGTCCAGACGGCGTTCGCGTCACGGATTTGGGCTGGCTGTTCATTCGGCCCATGGCCATGTGTTTCGACGCCTATGCGGGTCGACCGCAGATTGAGCGCAGCAAGCTCCTCTGACATGGTCAGTCTCTCCCTCACCCTGTCTGCGCTTGCACTGGGGCTGCTGTCCAGCCCGCATTGCGTCACCATGTGTGCGTGTGGTTTGGCCCGTTCCTGGATGGGACAGCCTGGCTTGGCCTGGCGATACCTGGCTGGCCGCTTGGTGTCTTACTCCGTCGCTGGGGCGCTGGCTGGTGGTATATCCATGGCGCTGGTGCAGTTGGCCTGGCAGGTTTCTTTCATATTCAAAGCTTTCCATGGCATGTTGATGGCGGTGGTGGCCATGTCGGCCATTGCACTGGTGCTGCGTGGAACACCGTTAACAGTGCAAGCTGGCAGTGCCGTCATTCAGTTGTCGCCAGCACTGGCCCGATTGTTGAAACCTCGGCCCCGCACAGGGGCTGCTGCATGGTTGGCTGGGCTGGCGTGGCCACTGCTTCCCTGTGCTGTGCTGTGGTCGGCGCTCATGCTGGCATTTCTGGGTGGCAGCCCCTTGCAGGGCGCGCTGTTGATGGCGGTTTTTGCCGGTGTTTCCAGTGTGGGCATGCAGGCCGTGGCCCGGTTGCGTCAACTGTCGGCAACCCGCATCCCCGAGCACAGCCTGAACCGGGCCAGCGGTGTGATGATTCTACTGGGGCTTGCCCTCATGGTGGGGCGTTCCATGAACTGGGTGCCCAGCCCAGCTCTCCTGCAGTCTCTCGGCCTGTGCTGGTGAACAGGCCTTAATGTTTCGTTAAGATCGACCTGCCATCATCGACCTTGCTGAATTTCAACGCATGGTACATTTCAGTACTCTGTTCTCAACATTTCTCGAGCCTTCACGGATGTTCAAGCATGTAAGCGCGCTGCACCGGCGATTGATTGCAATCGCTGTCTTCATGACGCTGTTCATGAATCTGGCTTTTTTCAAGGCCCTGCTCAAAGTCTATCCTGGTTTGTCGCAGCTGGGTTTTCTGGTCTCTGTGGCTGTTTTTTTCACTGCCCTGCACGTGTTGCTGCTGGCAGTGTTTGCGCACGGCCGTGCGGCGCGCTGGTGGCTGGCTGCGGTATTACTTGCCGGCGCTTCATCGGCGTATTTCATGGACCACTACGGTACGGTGATTGACACCTCCATGCTGGAGAACCTGATACAGACGAATGTGTCCGAAGCCTCCGACCTGTTGAACCTGCGCATGTTGGGGTATCTGCTGTTGGGCTTGCTTCCCGCGGCTTGGCTTGTTCGCACCATGTCAACGCCGCCAACATGGAAAGGTCACTTCAAATCATTGGGTGTGACGCTGATCGGTGTCGTGTTGACGGTGCTGTTGGCGGTGGCCCCGTTTTCCAGTCAGTATGCGTCGTTCCTGCGCGAACACAAAAGCATCCGTTATTACGCCAATCCGGGTTATCCAGTCACCTCGCTGATGAAGTTTGCCGCGCAAACGTTGAATTCGACTGCACCGGCTGTTCGTGCGGCCATTGCACCCGATGCAAAAATCGTTGAGGAAGCCGACCACAAGGAGTTGGTGATTCTGGTGGTGGGGGAAACAGCCCGGGCTGACCACTTTTCACTGAATGGTTATGCACGCAACACCAATCCAGAATTGTCCATGCTGAATGTGTTGAGTTTTTCAGACGTCACCTCGTGCGGCACTTCGACCGCGGTGTCCGTGCCCTGCATGTTTTCCGGCTTGGGTGCGGACCAGTACTCCAGCAACGAGGGGCTGAAGCACACCAACCTGCTGGACACCTTGAAAGCCGCCGGTGTTCAGGTGCTGTGGCGTGACAACAATTCGGACTCCAAGGGTGTGGCCCTGCGGGTAGATTATGAAGACTTCAAAACGCCGGCCACCAACAAGCAATGCGACGATGAATGTCGCGATGTTGGCATGCTGGATGGCCTGGATGCTTATGTGAAGCAGCATGCTGACAAAGACATCTTGATTGTGCTTCACCAAATGGGCAACCACGGGCCTGCTTATTACAAGCGTTATCCCAAAGCTTTTGAGCGCTTCAAGCCAGTGTGTGAAACCAATGAATTGTCCAACTGCAGCAATGAACAAATCATCAATGCCTATGACAATGCCATCCTCTACACCGATCACTTTCTGGCCCAGGTGATCGGTTTTCTGAAACGTCACGACCACTCGCATGAAACAGCCATGCTGTACGTGAGCGACCACGGTGAAAGCCTGGGTGAATTTGGCATGTACCTGCATGGGGCACCCAAGGCAATCGCTCCTCGGGCGCAAGTCCATGTGCCGGCCATTGTCTGGACTGGTCAGCACTTTCAATTGTCGCAGGATGAATTGAGGCGCTACAAGGATGTGCCTTTGAGCCATGATGACCTGTTTTGTGTCATGAGCATGGCCTTTGAAATGCAGTCCAGCAAGTGTCAATCCTGGTGGACTAAGGGGCGTTGACACCCGCTGCCGTCTGAAGGCAGCGCTGAATATTCACGCGTGCTTTCAGCCGAGTGGCCAGCAAAAACAGGCCACCCATTTTGCGGTGTAAAAATAGGCAGTCCACCGGTGGGGTGTGCCAAAACTGCCAATCCTCCGCCAAGCGGAGGCCTTTGTCTCGCAAGCGCTCAGCCAGGTTTGCCTGGCCAAAATCATAAGCCTCTGCGCTGCACAGGGGTTCACAGGCCAGTTCCATGAGGTCCAGCACCAATTCGCGGTGGTGGCGCTGCGTGGTGTCGTCGAAGTAACCAATTTGCAGGGCTGCTGCTTCAAGCCCCGGTCGGCTGCCAGCCAAAGCTGCCGCCACCACAGCCTGATAACCCGCCACCAACTCGGGTGTGAATGGCCGCGTCGCGCCAAAGTCAAGCAGCACCACGGTCTGTGTTGTCGGCCTTGCCAAATAGTTGGCAAAGTTGGGGTCTGTCTGCATCAGGCGCATGTGGAACAGTTCACAAAACATCAGGGTGAACAGGGTGCTCAACACCCCATCCCGAACGCTTTGCGGGGCCGTTGTCAAGCTTTCAATCGGCTCGCCTTCCACAAAGTCCATGGCCAGTATGCGGCGGGTGCTCAGGTCGCGGTGAATGCCGGGGATGGCACAGTGCGGCCAATCGCCCATGGCCATTCTGAATTGTTCGAGGCAATCGGCTTCCCGTTGGTAATCAGCCTCTTCATGCAACTGCTTTTTGGCTTCCTGCAACAGTTCTCGAATGTCCAGAGTGTCCGGTACCAATCCGGTGAATCGCAAAATGGACGCCACATTGTCAATGTCGCTGTCGATACTTTCTCGAACGCCGGGGTATTGAATCTTGACAGCCAGGGGTTGGCCATCCAGCGAGATGGCGCGGTGTACCTGACCAATCGAAGCCGCCGCCACAGGGTTTTCATCGAATCGCGCGACGCGACTTTGCCAATTGTCGCCCCACTCCTGTGACAACATTTGATAAAGCTGGGCCTTGGGCATGTGGTGTGCATCTGACCGCAGCCGGGCCAAAATATCGGCCAGTTGCGGCGGCAGGATGTCTCCGGCGTCCATGGAAATCAGTTGACCCAATTTCATGGCGGCACCCCGAAGCTGGGCCAATTGGTTGGCCACACGCATTGCATTTTTTGGGGTCAACAGGAGGTCGCTGAGTTTGGGGCGCTTGCCCTGCACCAGTTGCTTGGTCCCGTTCTTGACCACGGACCCGGCCACTGTGGTGGCCAACGCACCGAATTTCGACAGACGGGCCAGGCGTCCGGACGGAACTGCTTTGCCGTCCCCGGCGTTGGAGGATTTACCCATGACAATCTGCTGCGCCTGATCGAAAGCACCAAGCTGCATCATAGCCAATCCACGTACGCAGTGGCGCGCCCCCACACAAACCCCAGTTGTTCTGTCGCCTTGCTTGGGCTATAGCTGTTGGTTTTCCCAGCGGGTTGTTGTCTTGTTGTCTGAATTTGATCAAGCCTTGTTGTGGGTGGCCCTGTCGGTGTTCATGCACGTGGGGTGGAACCTCATGGCCCGTCAGCAGCCCCCTGCGCGTGGTTTGCTGTGGTGGGTCCTGTTGGGCCATGGCGTTCTGCTCGCGCCTTGGGGGCTCATCGAATGGTTCAAGACAGTTCAATGGTCAGGTCATTTGGTGGGCTGTCTGCTGCTCTCGGCATCGTCCAATGCCGTGTATTTCCTGGGGCTGACCCGTGCCTATCGCCAGGCGCCCGTGGCGCTGGTTTACCCACTGGTGCGCAGTTCTCCACTGTTGATCGCCGTTTGGGCAAGTCTGCTGCTTGACCAACAGTTGCCCGGGCACGCCTGGTTTGCGCTCTTGGTGGGGGTTGCCGGCTTGCTGCTGCTCACGGTGGGCATTCGCTCCACAGGTCAGCAGGGTGCCGTTCCATGGGCGCTCTTGTCCATGCTGTGCACCAGCATTTACTCCCTCAGTGACCAGCAAGCCACACAACACCTGCACTCATTCTCCGCTCTTCTGGGCTATGTGTCATTTGGCTATGCCTGTGGTTGGCTGGTGCTCAGCGTTGATCTGAAGCACCGCACTGGTCGATGGTCTCCCGCCGCACGGCCTCCCCTCTGGATGATTGCCGTGGGCGGCCTGTGCATTGGTTTGGCCTATGTGTTGGTTATTCATGCCATGCGGGTTTTGCCAGCGGCGGTGGCGGTGGCGTTCAGCAATGCGGGTATTGTCTTCGCAACGCTGTTGTCTATTGGGGTGTTCAAGGAGCGAGCCCATTCGCGCCGGCGACTGTGTGCCGCCGGCTTGGTCACCCTCGGTCTATTTCTGTTGAGAATTTAATCCCATGCCAATCGTTGTTCTCGCGTTGCCCTTTGTCCTCATCTGGACCAGTGCATTTCCCGCCGCCAAGCTTGGTTTAATGGACAGTCCACCGCTGCTCTTTCTCAGTGTGCGCTTTCTGATTGCGGGCGCTTTGCTGATGGCGTGGTCAGCCCTGCGCGGTGATTTGCGGTGGCCCAAAGGCCGGGAGTGGTTGATTTTGCTGGTGCTGGGCTGGTGCAATCATTCGCTGTATCTGGGCTTGAGCTGGACTGGCATGGGCTCGCTCAGCTCCGGGTTGGCGACCATTCTCATCAGTGCCAACCCAATTGTGGTGGCTGCACTGTCGGCCCTGTGGCTCAAAGAACCGTTGTCTCGAACCAAATGGCTGGGATTGTGTTTGGGTTTTGCCGGGGTGGCCTTCATTGTTCGAAGTCGGGTGGGTGGGCCAGCCGATTCACTGCACGGTTTTGTTCTGGTGCTTCTGGCCCTGTTTACTTTGGCCAGCGGGACGGTGTTCTACAAAAAGTACCCGGTTAGCATGGGGGTGGTTGCCGCCACGGGTTTCCAGATTGTGTTGTCTGGTTTAACCCTGCTGCCGTTGGCCATCTGGATGGAACCCTGGTCGGCTGTACAGGTCACCCCCCGGTTTTTGGTGTCGCTGGCGTGGATGGTGTTGGTGGTGTCGATCGCTGGTTATTTGCTGTGGTTCAACATGCTGGAGAAAGGCAGCGCCAGCGCCGCCAGCGTGTGGCTGTTTTTAACGCCTCCCCTGGGTTTGGTGGCAGGCTACCTGCTGCTGGATGAGCCGCTGCACCCGCTTGATTTCATCGGGATTGTACCTGTGGTGTTGGGCATAGCGCTGGTTACCCGTGTTGAACCATCGCCTGGGGTTTAAGGCGCTCTACCACGGTCACCTTTCCGGTGGGCTGTATGGTGAAGAAAACGATTTCACCGGGTTGTGGGTACACCCCCGTGAGGGCCTTGATGTTCAATTGATGGGTGACGAGCAGCACTTTGTCCCGCGGACCCAGTTGAATCAGGAACTGTCGCAATGCCTGTGTTTGCGGTCCCCCGGCCCCCTCATTATTGAAAAACGAGTTGAGCGCCGGCAAATTCGTTGAGGCTCCCAAGCCCATGAGCAGGGCTGTGTCCTTGCAGCGACACCATTGACTGGAATACACCGCAGTGAAATAAAACGGATGATCCCTGAAATATTTTCCGACCAAGACCGCCTGGTCTCGACCCCGGACATTCAAATTGCGTTGGGTGTCACAGCGCTGCAAAGTAAACGCGGCTGGGTCGCCAGCACCGGGTGACGAGGCATGCCGCATGATGGCATGCACACCCGGCGCAAATTTCTGGGTCGATTCACTGGAGTGGCTGGTACCCAAGGCGGCAGACACACCCATGGCAATCAGGAGTATGGCCAAGGTACCCAGCAATGATCCCAGCGCACCCAACAACCACCGCATACAAGCCCCTGAATTTCTTTTGCACAGTGTATATCAATCGGGGTGCTCAAGTGCCGCTGGTTTTGCTCCGAGACCGCAAGTTGAGCAACTCCACCAGCAGCGAGAAACCCATGGCGCTGTAGAGGTATGCCTTGGGCACATGCACCCCAAAGCTTTCAGCAATCAACAGCATGCCAACCATCATCAGAAACGACAGGGCGAGCACCTTCACCGAGGCGTGCTTTTCCACAAACTCGCCAATCGGTTTGGCGGCAACCATCATCACACCGACCGCCACCATCACCGCGGCAATCATCACTTCAATCTGGTCCACCATGCCGACTGCCGTGATCACGGAGTCCAGGCTAAACACGATGTCGAGAATGCCGATTTGTACAATTGAGCCCCAAAACAATGCTGCACCGGTTTTCCCGGCCACTTTGGCTGTTCCGGCCGACTCTTCCGTGTGGTTGGGCACCTCCACTTGCAGGTAGATTTCTTTGGATGCTTTCCAAAGCAAGAACAGTCCGCCAAAGAACAACACCAAATCCCTGCCGGTGACAGCCTTGCCAAAAGCCTGAAACAGCGGCTCTGTCAGCCCGATGATCCACGACAGTGAGAACAGCAGTCCCACCCGGGTAACCATGGCAAACATCAACCCGAACCGACGTACTCGGTCCTGAATATCGGCTGGCAACTTCGACACCAGCACCGTGATGAAAATCACGTTGTCAATGCCCAACACAATTTCCAGACTCGTCAGAATCGCAAAAGCGATCCACACATTCGGGTCCATCAACAATTCCATGGCGTCTCCAGCGAGGGGTACAAGTAAACCGCCATTGTGCCGCAAGCCAAGCCGGGTGATTCCCCCACCGTTCGGGAATCAACCAGTTCCGTAATGCACCCATTCGGTGCACAATGCGCCACAATGTCAAACACTGTAAAAAAATCCTGTCGTCATGAAAATTTCTGCCTTCAAGCAGCAACCCGCGGTTCGACTGTTCCGGTCCGTCGTCGGTTTGGAATCCAACACCACTGGCCACCTCGAGAAGCTCATATCCGGTTTGGGGGCATTTTTGGGTATTTTGGCGGTGGTGCTAACTTCCAGCCTGCTCATGGGGGGTACGCCCAACCTGTTGGTGGTGGCCTCCATGGGCGCGTCGGCTGTGCTCATCTTCGCGGTTCCGCATGGTCCACTGTCGCAGCCCTGGGCGGTCTGGGGCAGTCATACCCTGGCGGCCATCATCGGTGTCACCTGTGCCCGGTGGGTTCCCCACGTGTTGTTGGCTGCTGCGCTGGCAGTGGGTCTGTCGGTCTCGGCCATGTACTTTGCCCGTTGCATCCACCCACCGGGTGGTGCAACAGCACTGGCCGCAGTGATCGGCGGCCCTGCAGTTACTCACCTGGGTTACGGGTATGTATTCAACCCGGTCTGGTTCAATGTGGCTGCACTGTTCACCGTGGGGGTGTTGTTCAACGCGCTGTTTCCCTGGCGGCGGTATCCTCACCATTTTTCACGGGCGAAGAAGGTCCACATTGAAACAGCCGATGAAGCCGGGGTTTCGCTCACCCATGAGGATTTTGCATACGCCATCTCTCACATGAAGTCGTTTGTCGACGTTAGCACGGATGTCTTGTCCGAGCTTTTTGAGCATGCGGTCCAGCATTCAGAAAAAGAGGGGCTGCACCCACAAACACTCACCGTCGGTTCTTTCTACAGCAATGGTCAAGTGGGTTATCGGTGGTGTGTTCGGGAACTGCTGGACATGTCCCTCGTGACCCCCTACAAAGATGCCGCCACGCAGCAGGTGATTTACAAAAATGTCGCGGGCGCCAACCTCTATGACACAGGCTTAAGCTCCGCGGAATCTTTCAAGCGGTGGGCCCGCTACGAGGTGGTCAAAAAGGACGGGCACTGGATTCCAGTGGCCCAGCCCGGTCACCTGTAAACACATCCGCTGGGCTTGTTACGTGGTTTGCCCTGCGCCGCTATGCAGGGCCAATTGGTTGAGCAAGGCATCGAACTGAATGGGCTTGGCAAAGTGATAATTCATGCCGGCTTGTTCAGATTCAATCCGGTCGCTTTCAAAGGCATAACCGGTCAATGCGGCAATCGGGGTGTGTTCGTTCGGTCCGCTGCCAGCGCGAATTCTGCGAGCCACGTCCAGGCCAGACAGTTTTGGCATGTCAATGTCGAGCAATATGAAATCAAACCGCGATTGCTCCGCCAGTCTCAGGGCTTCCATCCCGTCTGTGGCGCTGTGTACCACATGACCATCTTTTTCCAGAAACAGCGTCAGCAACTTCAGGTTCAACGGGGTGTCATCAGCCACCAGCAGGTTGAGACTTCGGGCAGGTTGAATGCGCTCCACAATCGCTTGGGCTTGCTTGTCCACCCGGGATAGCGGAATGTGGAATTTCACCACGGTGCCTTCACCCACGGTCGATTCCATGTGAATGTCGCCACCCATGGCCTGGACTAGGTTTTTCACGATCGACAAACCCAATCCTGTGCCACCCAGCCTGTTTTCACCATCGCTGTGAACCTGAACAAAGGGCTTGAACAGCAGGGGCAGTTTGTCGGCTGGCACGCCACGGCCAGTGTCCCGTACTTCGAATGCAATGGCGTCGGATGTTGGCCCGGTCGATTCGATGCGAACCACCAGCTGAACTTTGCCCTGCTCGGTGAACTTGATCGCATTGGACAGCAGGTTCTGGATGATTTGGCGCAGTCGCCCGGCATCGCCCAGATACACCAAACCGGGCTCCATGGCCGTCACCAATTCAAAGTCGATCTGCTTGGCTGCGCAGTTCAGGCGGCTTAGCTCCGAGCTGCTCTTCAACACGTCATCCAGCGAGAACGGGTTGTTGGACAACGCCAGCATGCCCGATTCCAGTTTTGAGAAATCCAGAATGTCATTCAATATGGTTGACAGTGTTTCCGCTGTTTGCACCAAATAGCCGGCATGCTCACGCTGCGGCCCATCGGGCAAGTCCATTTGAAGCAGCTTGGCAAAACCAATCACACCATTCAGGGGGGTACGAATCTCATGGCTAATGGTTGCCAGGAACCGACTCTTGGCCGCGTTGGCCTCGCGTTCCACTTCCGCAGCCACAGACGCATCGCGCGCGCGTTGCTCCAGTGCCAACTCCTTGGTGCGGTCAAAATGGGTACCCACCACGCGAAGTGCTTTCCCATGGGCGTCTCGAACAATCAATGCCCTGGAAAGAATATCCACCAACTGCCCGGATTTGTGCACCATCCGGAACGCACTTTCAAATGCGGATGAAGACGCGTCGTCCAAGCTGGCTTGCAGTTCCTGCTTGGCGCGCTGTGCATCTTCTGGAACCGTCAAACGTTCCCAGGTCGAAAACAGGTTCTCCAGCTCATGGTCTTCATAGCCCAGCAAGCGCTTCCAGCTGGGTGAGAAGTAAATGGATTCCTCGCCCACTTTCCAGTCCCACAGCCCGTCGTACGATCCCTCCATCGCCAACTTGAAACGCTCTTCACTTTCAGCCAACTCGCCGCGCAAGCGCGCGTCCTCGGTCACATCGCGACACATGATGATGATACCGCCGCGTTCGCCATCGGGCCGGTTCCAGGGCTCAATGACCCAGTCCAGCAGCAGTTGGGTCCCGTCTGGTGCCGTCCACGCATCGGCCATGGCCATCAGGCTGCGGCCCTCCATGCCAGCGCGGTGTGCTGCTCTCCAGTTTTCGGGAATATTGGGTACGACATCGTAGTGTGAGCGTCCTGTCAGGCTGCCCGAGTTTTGGCAAAAGGTTAGCTCCCATTGGCCAGAGGCTGCGACATAGCACATGTTCATGTCAAACATGGCAATGGGCAGTGGTGCCTGGCGAATCAGTGCCTCCACCACCCAGTAACTTTCCTTGGCTTGTGTCAATGCCTTTGTCAGGCTCATACTTTGAGCCTGAAGGTCTTGGGTGAGGTTGAAAATTTCGCGGGACAGTGGTTGAAGTTCTTTTGGCAGATCGGCCATGGATGCCCTGACGGCCGGAGAATCGCCTTTGCGAACCATGTCCACATAGCGTGTGGCCGATTTCGAAACACTTCGGCCCAACACCCCAACCAGGGTCAGTGTGGCTGCAGTGCCCAGCAGCAGGGCGACCACTGCATACAGCAAGGCGTCCGAAATCGGTTTTTCAACCAGTGTCAGGGGTGTCACTGTTGCAGCCACCCAACCCAAGCCTTGAACTTCAACCGACTGGTTGGCTGGGGAGAAAGCCAACAAATACTGTTTTCCGTCGGCCAAGCGTTCAATCGACCAATTCGTGGTGCCAGCTTGTGCAAGCTTGAAGCCGGAGAACTGACTCCATTGCGTTTTCTCGTGAAGGTCTGCAAGCTCAGCCCGGTTTCCCAATCGAACGCTGCCATCGCCCGCCAAAATCACTGTGGGCATGGACACCTTGCGTTGACTGAAAATGTCCTGCTCCACCTCATTGATAAAATATTTCCAGTCCAAATGAATGCCAATCACCGCGAAGGTCGTCCCGTCCGGGTTGTGCAGGGGGGTGGTGAAATCAATGAACTGGTACTTGTCGTAAGCCCGCTCGGGCAGCAGCGCCGCCAGCATGGCCGCCTCGTGCAGGTCCATGATTGCCGATTTGGTCAATCCTTTTTGGAACCAGGGTCGCTTGCCGACATTCTTTCCAACCAACAAATTGTCCACCGAAGCCAGCACGCTGCCATCTGGTGCTGCCACGCCCACCCACAGATAGCCTGGGGTGTTTTTGCGCATCAAGTCGATCATGCGCTGCAGCTGCACTGGTGCGAAGTCCCCGATCGCCTCCTGCACCTGGGCCGTGTACACCAGGCTCTTCAGGTGTTGTTTCAGATGGCGATCCACCGACCAGGATATTTGCTCGGCTTGAGCCTTGGCCGCAAGGCCGGCTTGTTCAATGGTTTGCTTTTTCAGCACGGAATAGCCAGTCAGTGTCAGCGGAATCGACAACACAACCAGCGACAGTAGACTGCCCAGTACCAGGCGCGTGGACAGGCTGGACTGGCGGATGTATTTGAGCATGGGCAAGCCCGCCCTCGGTTGAAGTGGCAATTCCACCCAATTTAACAAATCAATCTCCCATGGGCAAACCCGAACTGAGCCGAAAAAAACAGGTTGTTCAAGCGCTGACTGCGCACTAAACACTGTCGGGTTGTCACATTCAAGCGGTATCCTCACGCTACATTGATCCGGATTGCACGCACGCATGACTTCCTGGGCTCTTGAGTTTGCGCCTCGCCTGGCTGGCGCACTTGCCCTCATCCTCAACCTCTTGGGCTTCGTTGTTATTGATGAACGGCGCACCAAACTCTTGCTGGCGGCCTCATCGGCCGGTTGGGCTGTTCAGTACGGCTTCAACGGCGTACACACTGGCATGGGCATCATGGTGCTGGCGGCCATCCGTCAAGCGCTCAGCGCCTACACCTTTCACTGGCCTTTCAAGTGCCGTCTTCGGTTGTCATGGTTTTTCACCGCATTGGCTTGTATCGTCACTGCGCTCACCTGGCAAGGTTGGGTGTCCAGCAGCCTCCCTCTGGTTGCCACACTCATTGGCACCTGGTCATTTTTTGTCCTCAGCAATGTGGGTATGCGGAAAGCCACTCTGGTGAGCAACCTCATGTGGGGTTTGCATGGTTTTCTGTTCAACTCCTGGGAGCTGTGCATCACCATGCTGGTGCTGACCGGGGCCACTGTGGTGGGTTTGTGGCGGCTGCGCCGGGAATAGGTGTTGCCAAGGGTGTTGACAAGACACCCGCCGCGGCCGCCGCAGCAGTCCCTGGTTTGGGTGTAAACCCTGTTAAAATCAGGGCTTACCTGAAGTAACGCATTTTCCAACGCACATTCAAGAGGCCCCGCGATGAACACGCGCCCCGCTTCTTCGCCTGCCAACGGCCCTGCAGTCGAAGCCCAACTCCGTGACCTGCTCGCAAAGCGCATTTTGATTCTGGACGGCGCAACCGGCACCATGATCCAGCGCTACAAGCTCACCGAGGCCCAGTATCGGGGCGACCGCTTTGCCGATTTTCATCGCGACATCAAGGGCAACAATGAACTGCTGGTGCTCACGCAGCCGCAGATCATGACTGAAATTCACGAGCAGTACCTGGCTGCGGGTGCCGACATTCTGGAAACCAACACCTTCGGTGCCACCACCGTGGCCCAGGCCGACTACGAGATGGAACACCTCGTGGACGAAATGAACCGCGAAGCGGCTCGCCTCTGCAAGGCCGCTTGCGTGAAATACTCCACGCCCGACAAACCCCGTTTTGCCGCCGGTGCCCTGGGCCCCACGCCCAAAACCGCCTCCATCAGCCCCGATGTGAACGACCCGGGTGCGCGCAATATCACCTTTGATGAACTGGTGGCCACCTACTACCAGCAAACCCAAGGCTTGGTGGAAGGCGGCGTTGACCTTCTGCTGGTCGAAACCATTTTCGACACGCTGAATGCCAAGGCTGCGTTGTTTGCGATTGACCAGTATTTCGAAGATTCCGGCAACCGCCTGCCCATCATGATTTCTGGCACGGTGACGGACGCCTCGGGCCGTATTTTGTCGGGTCAAACCGTGGAAGCCTTCTGGAACTCTGTGCGCCATGCCAAGCCCATCACCATCGGCCTGAATTGCGCCCTGGGCGCCACCCTCATGCGCCCCTACGTGGCCGAGTTGTCCAAAATTTGCGATGCACCGATTTGTGTGTACCCCAACGCCGGCTTGCCCAACCCGATGAGCGACACGGGCTTTGATGAAACGCCCGACATCACCAGCAGCCTGGTGAAGGAATTCGCGCAAGCAGGGTTCCTGAACATTGCCGGTGGATGTTGTGGCACCACGCCCGACCACATTGCCGCCATTGCCAAGGCGCTGGAAGGTCAAAAGCCCCGCGTCATTCCGGTGGCCGAGCCCAAGTGCCGTTTGTCAGGGCTCGAGCCTTTGAACATCGACGACAACAGCCTGTTCATCAACGTGGGCGAGCGAACCAACGTCACCGGTTCCAAAGCCTTTGCCCGCATGATTTTGAACGAGCAATACGACGAGGCGCTCAGTGTGGCCCGTCAGCAAGTGGAAAACGGTGCGCAAATTGTGGATGTCAACATGGACGAAGCCATGTTGGATTCCAAAGCCGCCATGGTGCGCTTCCTGAACCTCATGGCCTCCGAGCCCGACATCTCCCGCGTGCCGGTCATGATCGACTCTTCCAAGTGGGAGGTGATTGAGGCGGGCTTGAAGTGCGTGCAAGGCAAGGCCGTGGTCAACTCCATTTCCATGAAGGAAGGCGTTGAGGAATTCAAGCGCCAGGCCAAGTTGTGCAAGCGCTACGGCGCTGCGGTCATCGTGATGGCCTTCGATGAAAAAGGCCAGGCCGACACCTATGCGCGCAAAATTGAAATTTGCGAACGGGCATACAACATCCTCGTGAATGAAGTGGGTTTCCCCGCAGAAGACATTATTTTCGACCCCAACATTTTTGCCATTGCCACTGGCATTGAAGAACACGACAACTACGGCAACGACTTCATCGAGGCCACGGGCTGGATCAAGAAAAACCTGCCCCATGCCAAGATTTCCGGGGGCGTGTCCAACGTCAGTTTTTCATTCCGTGGCAATGAACCTGCGCGTGAAGCCATTCACACCGTATTCCTCTACCACGCCATTAAAAATGGCATGACCATGGGTATTGTGAACGCCGGTATGATGGGCGTGTACGATGAGCTGGAGCCTGAACTCAAAAGGCGGGTGGAAGACATTGTGCTCAACCGCCAGCCCGAGCTGCCGGTCAACGACCCTGACTTTGGCAAAACTGCCACCGAGCGCATGATTGAATTTGCCGCCACGCTGAAAGCCGGTGGCAAAAAAGCGGAAGAAAACCTGGAATGGCGCAACCAGCCGGTTGAAAAGCGGTTAGCCCATGCGCTGGTGCATGGCATTACCACGTTCATTACCGAAGACACCGAAGAATGCCGAGCAGCCATTGCCGCCAAAGGCGGTCGCCCACTGCATGTGATCGAAGGCCCATTGATGGACGGCATGAACGTGGTTGGCGACCTGTTTGGCGCTGGCAAAATGTTTTTGCCCCAGGTTGTGAAAAGCGCCCGTGTCATGAAGCAAGCCGTGGCCCACCTCATCCCCTTCATTGAAGAAGAGAAAAAGCAATTGGTGGCTGCTGGTGGCGACGCCAAAGCGAAAGGCAAAATCTTGATTGCCACCGTGAAAGGTGACGTGCACGACATCGGCAAAAACATCGTCACCGTGGTGCTTCAGTGCAACAACTTTGAAGTGGAAAACATGGGTGTGATGGTGCCTGCCGAGCAAATTCTCGCCAAGGCCAAGGAAATCAACGCCGACATCATTGGCTTGTCGGGCCTCATTACCCCGTCTTTGGAAGAAATGGCCTATGTGGCCAGTGAAATGCAGCGCGACCCCTATTTCCGCGACCGTGGCATCCCCTTGCTGATCGGCGGTGCCACCACCAGCCGTGTTCACACGGCGGTGAAAATTGCACCCCATTACGATGGCCCCACGGTGTATGTGAGTGATGCCAGTCGATCGGTGGGCGTGGCCTCCAACCTGCTGTCTGAAGAAGCAGCCGACCAGTTCAAGGCCGATCTGCAGGCAGAATACCAACGTGTTCGCGAACAACACGCCAACAAAAAGGCACAGCCCCTCATCAGCCTGGAAGCCGCGCGCGCCAACAAGCTGAAAGTGGATTGGGCCAACTACACACCACCCAAGCCCAAGTTCATTGGTCGCCGTCACTTCAAGAATTACGACTTGGCCGACCTGGCCCAGTACATTGATTGGACTCCGTTTTTCCAAACCTGGGATTTGCACGGCGGGTACCCCCGCATTTTGCAAGACGAGGTGGTGGGCGAAGCGGCACGCCGCGTGTTTGAAGACGGCCAAGCCATGCTGAAAAAATGCATCGAGGGCCGCTGGCTGCAAGCCAACGCGGCCGTGGCCTTTTACCCTGCCAACACCGTGGGCGACGACCACATTGAAGTGTATGAAGACGACACGCGCAGCAAGGTATTGTTTACCTACAGCCCACTTCGCCAACAGGGTGAAAAGCGCGAAGGCGTGGCCAACAAATCACTGGCCGATTTCATCGCCCCGAAAGGGCAAGGCGATGACTACATCGGTTTGTTTGCAGTCACGGCTGGTATCGGCGTGGACAAGAAAGAACAAGAATTTCTCAAAGCGCACGACGACTACAGCAGCATCATGTTCAAGGCCATCGCTGACCGCATGGCCGAGGCCTTTGCCGAATGCCTTCACCACCGCGTGCGCACCGACCTGTGGGGTTATGTGCCATCCGAAGCCCTTAGCAATGACGATTTGATCGCCGAGAAATACCAGGGTATTCGCCCGGCACCCGGCTACCCCGCCTGCCCCGAGCACACCATCAAACGGGCCATGTTTGAAGTGCTTCAGGCCAGTGAAATTGGCATGACCTTGACTGAAAGCCTGGCCATGAGCCCAGCGGCCAGTGTGAGTGGCTTTTACTTCAGTAACCCTGAAAGTGATTACTTCAATGTGGGGACGATTGGCGAGGATCAGGTTCAAGCCCTTCGGCAATTCTCAGGACGAGATGAGGCGGAGTTGAAAAAGGCGTTGTCTCCAGTGATGGGATAGCAGTACAGTCACAATCCGACTGAATCCGAGATACCCCCTATTCTTGTAGGGGGTCACACAGGCGCTTACCTCTCTCGAGGGAAGCGCCTTTATTTTACCTGTCAATGTTCAGTCTTGAACATTGCCGCCTGACTGTTCCCAAACCTGTCTGGATTAGAAAATCCCGCAATAAAGTGGCCTGTCTATGGAACCCTGAAACCAACCTTGCCACCAAGCAATACTGGGCGTTCTATCGACAGCAATCAAAGTGAAGGGGCCAGACCATGCTTAAACTATTTGAACACTTGGGAAGTATTGCCTCCAAGCGATCAGATATTTTTGCAGCGGTGATGTTGTTTTTCATCGTGGCCATGATGATCATCCCAATCGATAGCCGAATTTTGGATGTACTGATTGCTTTGAACATCACAATTTCGGTGTTGCTGGTCATCAGTTCCATCCTGCTGTCATCACCACTGTCGTTCTCCTCGTTTCCCGCCATTCTGCTGATTTCGACACTATTCCGATTGTCATTGACCATATCAACAACACGGCTCATTTTGCTGGATGGTTTCGCGGGTCACATTATCGAAGCTTTCGGAGAATTTGTGGTTGGCGGCAACGTTGCGGTTGGTTTGATTCTATTCACGATTATTTCGATTGTTAACTTTATCGTCATCACCAAAGGATCGGAGCGCGTCGCTGAAGTTGCCGCGCGATTTTGTCTTGATGGGATGCCTGGGAAACAGCTGTCAATTGACTCAGACCTTCGCGCAGGTCTGATTGATCAAGCAACAGCAAAAAAGCGCCGGAGTGTTCTGGAACGAGAGACGCAGCTATATGGTGCGATGGATGGTGCGATCAAGTTTGTCAAGGGTGATGCAATCGCAGGGCTCATCATTGCGCTAGTCAACCTGATTGGAGGTCTGGCCATTGGAATGGCTCAACACGACATGACTTTCAGTGAGGCGGGTCACCGCTACGCCATCCTCACCGTTGGTGACGGATTGATGGGTCAAATATCCGCTCTACTCATCTCCATCTCATCTGGCTTTATTGTCACGCGCGTTACAAAAGAGGCGGGTAACGACTCCAGTATTGCGAGGGATTTGTTAAATGAGCTAGGTGGAAATCCAAAAGCACTGCTGATTAGTGCTTGCGTGGCAATACTCTTCGCTGCGGTGCCTGGAATGCCTTCAATCGCTTTTATGTGCATGGCGGTCGGTTTGGCCGCGATCTGGTATCTCCGAGGTGGTAAAGATCAGCTGATCAAGGTGGAAAAAGATCCGTTTGCCAATTTAAAACCGCAGTTCGACGCACCCAGCATGGCTGTTCTAGAGGACATCATGACCACAGAGCTTGCCCAACCCCTCTGTGTCGTTTTGCCTGCTGATCAGACAGAAGAATTTTGCTCAGGTATTCAATATGCAGCCCGGTATGCCCGAAATCAATTGATATCGGAACTTGGTGCAGTCATACCACCTATTCAATTTCGAAAATCCAAAGAACAAAAACATTTATCCATTGAGATTTTTGGTGTCCCATTCATTGAACTGAAAGAAGAAATGAATCAATTATGGGTGTGTTGTTCAGAGGCTATTTTAAACAAGGAAAAAATTCCTTTTAAAGCAGTCAATGAAGCGATTTCCGGTGTTCCACTGCTTGCGGTGGATTACCAATTTCGGGAACAGCTGATTCAGATTGGACTTGCGCCCGAGGGAGTTCAAGAACGGCTGATTGTGATGCTCCAATCGCTCGTGCTGAAAAAGATCAAGGATTTGTATTCCTTGGCTGAGTATTCCAGTCACAGTACACAGCTGGCAAGCGTACTCGCTGAACAATTTAAAGAGCTTGAGCGGCTAATGCCTAACCTGAAAGTATTGGAAATTATTCAGCGTCTATTGCAAGAGCGCGTCTCAATAAAAAACTTCAAAACCATTTTGACTGGCCTGATTGAATGGGCTCAAAAAGAACGCGACCCTGTTCAAATTGCAGAGCAAATTCGCTGGATTCTGCGGGATCAAATCAGCCACTCGATGTCCGATCACGGGATCGTCAGGGGGTACCTGCTCGATACGGAGTTTGAGGAGACCATCCGCATGGCTATCCGTCAAACCGCAACTGGGGTGATCCTAGATTTTGACACCACGGGTGCTGAATCCATGATTAAGGCAATTTCTCCGGTCATCGATGCAAAACGTCGTGGAGAACAAGGTTCTGTGATTGTCTGCAGTGCCGATTGCCGTAGACATTTGCGCCGTCTGCTTGAAGACAACATGTTCTGGTTGCCCGTTCTGTCATTCAATGAAATCTCCAGTTTTATTAGATTTGAAACATTGGGTGAAATTACCCTTGAATATGCTGAGGAACAGGAGGCCGCATGAACATCAAGGTTCACATTGAGTCTGGACTTCACCAGGGTGCAGAGCATCTCATACACGGCAATTGCCTGAAGATTGGATCGAGTGAGCATGCTGATGTATTTATCAGTGATTCTGGGGTACCTGACGAGGTTTTGATTTTAGAAAAACAAGCGGAACACTGGAAGGTTACTTATCTTGACGATGATTCATGTTTGAAGGCTGACAATCAAAAATTACTGGAGGTTGATGACCTGGTTCCGGGGCGTCTGTATTTTGAACATCCATCGCTACGCATGTCATTGGTACTGGAAACCAACAACAATGAATTACAAGGGTCTGATGAATTCCTGAATTTGCTTCATCAGGAAAAAGGTCAAAAAAAATCTGATTTGAATGATGGTGGTCGGAAAAAGAATATTTATGTGATGGCGTCCATCGCTATAGGGTTGGCGATCACAGTGTTCTTTATGGCAAGCAGTTTTGTGTCAGCTCGCAATCTAAGCAAGGCTGAGCTGGCTGAGTATCAAAGAATGGATATGAAGAATCAGCTGGGCGTTGATCAGCTTCCCGACAACGGTCCCCCGGTTATTTCGGGTGTTATGAGTGTGCAGGAGCCATCCACTCGAGTGATTCAATCCATCAACGAAGTATTGCAAGATACGCAGAGGAAGCTCAACAAAGCAGAATTATTCGAGAGCACTATTCAGGGCAATCAGCTAACCATTGAGGCCCGATTAAGTCGGCGGCAAATTCAGATTTTAGAAAAATCTATCGCGCAGCTCAGCTCAGATTTTGGTGATCGATTGCAGATCAAAGCCACAGTCTCTCTGAATACAGAGCAACAGATCGTCGATGAAATCGAAGTTAGACAGGTCGTTATGGGCAATATGCCATTTGTCATCTTGAATGATGGGACTACGCTGTTTGCAGGAAGCAGTTATCACGGCCTTACGCTCAGTTCGATTAATTTTGACAAACTGGAGTTTAAGGGTGAGCAAATGTATGTCAGCTTGATCTAAGGGGCTTTTTTGGAATTCCAGGTTCTCCAAACTCGTTGGAAAAAGACGCTAGATCGACTGCAGCAACCACGTCGCAGTGGGCTGGTGGATCGGGTACTCATTAATCAGGTGGAATGTCGTCTACCCGCGGCGGAAATTGGCGAAATGGTGGAAATCCAGTCTGAAGGTGATCAAAACCATAGAGTGTTGGGAGAAGTTTTTGCATTCGAGGGCGAGCAAGTGCACGTCTCCTGTTTAGAGCCTCTGCAAGGCATCAACAGAGGCGCTCGAGTTTATCCGCTCGGAACCAATCACCGGGTATTGGCCAGTGAAAAGCTTTTTGGGAGTGTGCTTGATGGTCTGGGTAGACCCCTGGATTACCTGGACCCTAAGGCCCCTTCCGCACTCGATTTTTCAATCGAAGCGAAACCCGTCATCAGCAGAGCGCCATTGGCAACGCAGCGTCCACCCATTGAACATATATTTTCGACAGGAGTCCGCGTGATCGATGGCCTGAATACCTTGGGTATTGGTCAAAGGGTCGGTGTATTCGCCCCACCCGGCTGTGGGAAAAGTACCTTGATTGCCCAAATCGCCAGGGGCTGCGAGGCTGACGTGATCGTATTCGGTTTGGTGGGTGAACGAGGTCGTGAGCTTCGTGAGTTCATGGATCGGGAGATTGACCAATCCATCCGAAGCCGCAGCCTATTCGTTTGCGCAACATCTGACCGGTCTCCATACGAGCGGGTGAGGGCTGCTTTCACAGCGACGGCTTTGGCTGAGCAATTTCGGGATGAGGGCAAAAATGTCCTTCTGTTGATTGATTCCATCACAAGGCTTGCCCGCGCACAGCGCGAGATAGGACTCATGGCAGGAGAGCCAAGTACCCAGGCCGGTTTTACACCCTCGGTGTACACCATTCTTCCGGAATTGATCGAACGTGCGGGCCGTACGCCTTCTGGAAACATAACCGCTATTTATACCGTATTGATGGAGGGCTCAAAAATTGACACCGATCCGGTGGCCAGCGAATCAAAGTCCCTTTTGGATGGCCATTTGATCTTGAACCCAAAGCTGGTCAATCGGAATCAGTTTCCTGCTGTTGATCCGTTGAGCAGCTTGTCCAGGGTCATGAACCACATCACTGATCAGGATCATCAGACTGCTAGCGCCTGTGTTCGCAGTATTTATGATGAATACGAACAGGTTGAATTGCTGCTGCGGCTCAATGAATACAAGACAGGCTCTGATCCCAAAACAGATCTTGCGATTGATCTTAAACCCAAATTGGATCACTTTTTCAAGCAATCGCGTTCGAACCTGGAGGCATTTTCTGCCATGAAATCAAAGCTCATAAATCTGGTCGCACCTTTTGAACATTACCTGTGAGCATGGATACACAAATCGATCAGATTCTCGAACTTCGTAGGCTACGAACCCGTATTCAACGACGGACGCTTCACATTGAGCGCGTGAAGCACGATGCAGTGGAATTGCAAGTCGATCAATGCCAGACAAGGCTTCACGAGATTCAAGAGAAACGCCTTGAGCACAAAAAAAATATGTTTGGCGAGTTAAAACTGGGATTGGCCACCGGATTGGACATGCTTCGCTATCAACAGAACTCCCACAACTGGCTGAAAAAACAGCACGGAATGTATGTCGAGTTGCGCGGGGCCCGTGAGTCTCTCCTGCAGGCGAAAGCGAGCGTTATCCAGGAAGAGGTCAAATTGTGTGAGTTTCAGAAAAAAGAAATGAAAATTGAAGAGTGGATCAATGGCGAATCCAGGTTTTGATGAAACTCCAGCAAACGAGTTAACCCAAGTCGGTGTTGAGCCTGTAGACCTTTCACCTCAGCATGGTGATAGGGATTAAGGTATGCAAAATCAACACAATCATTGTGGTGACGACATGTGCTCAGTCATTGATCATCTGCGAAAAATTCATACGACAGATTATGGTCCGAGGACTTTAACTTTCGAGGAAAGCGGAACGTCATTCAAACTGGTTGTAGACACTGCATGCCCCAAGCCCATGAATCCGTGCAAGGCTGAGCTTGTTTTTGGAATTTCAAGCCGATTGTCATGCACTGTGTCTCGTGACTGGTTTTTTCAGCAAGTGGGTATTTCATTACCGTCCACACTAATCTCAAGCGATACAGGGGATCATTTCTCAGCACTGAATATGTTGGTCGGAGATTTCTTGCAGCCATTTTTAAAGATCATTGATCCGTCTTACATTGGTATAGAAGGCGTTGAACTGGACGATGAATCTAGCGATGTGGATTCGCAGACGGATTGCAGTTTTTTGGAATTATCCGTTTTCGACCCTGTTGATTCACTCTTGTCTGATCCAATTTTAAACTTCCGAATTTCTCGAGAAGGACTGGATCGTATTTGGCATTCAATCAATCGTAAGTCACTTGAATGGTCGCGGAACTGTGCTGCACTGGCTCCACTTTTGCGCTTGCAGTATGAGCTTCGCTTGTTTTCTTGGCCCTTACGGCCCAGTGATAAAGAACATTTGGAAACAGGCGGTTTGCTTCGACTCATCCAGCGAACTGAATTTGACCAACCCATTTTAAAGGCGGTTCTGAATGCCCAGCATCAAGTAGCCAGCCATGTTGAAATCAAAGTCAAGGAACACGAAGTGGAATTTATCAAAGATTCAGAAAATGTTCGTATCACAGAAGAATTACTGAGTTCTACTCACAGCCTGTCTTTTAGGTTAGCAGGTGAAAACATCTCTCTGGCAGATTTGGCGACATTGAGACCCGGTGACCGGCTGTGTATCAGTTCACCAGACTGGCCCATGGTGGATATTTTGAGTGGACATGAAATGATCGGGCGTGGTGAGTTGGTCGTCTTCAACGGAGAAGTTGCAGTTCAGATTTCCATGCTCGGTAGAGAGTCCAATCCATCTGACAGGAACAGCGAAAGTAATCATGCAGTCGTATGATCCGATCGGCTTAATCGTCACAATCGCCGCACTGTCATTTATTCCTTTTCTGGCGATTACGTCCACCGCATTCTTGAAGATATCGTCGGTGTTATTGATCCTGCGCACTGCACTCGGTCTTCAGCAGGTGCCAGCCAATATGGCTATCTATGGCGTATCCATGGTGATGACTTTACTGGTCATGGGCCCAATCTTTGGAAAAGCCGCAGATGCATTCAAATCACAGGACGAATGGCCATCAAAAGGAACAGAAATCTTGGCTGGTGTTGAACGAGCGGCCCCAGCTTTCAAGGAGTTTATGACTCGCCATTCACAGCCTGGTTATGTTGATCAAATTCATGACACAGCAAAGCAATTTCAAACGAAGTATGGTGGTCCCCCACCCCTTCGAGATGACTGGTCGGTTGTTATGCCTGCCTTCGTGATCTCTGAATTATCAGCAGCCTTCAAAATTGGTTTGGCCATATTTCTGCCGTTTGTCGTCGTTGATCTGGTCGTATCCTCCATTTTGATGGCCTTGGGTATGATGATGGTTTCACCCATGTCGATCACGCTACCTGTCAAATTGGTGCTTTTTGTGGCCATCGAAGGTTGGTTGAAAATCCTGCAAGGCCTTGTGGGCTCATACATGTAGGACGATCATGCTCAGCTATTACATCAAACAGGCACTGTTAATTACGTTATACATCAGTGCACCTGTTGTTCTAATGACGGTCATCGTCGGCCTCGTACTTGGAATTTTGCAAGCTGTTATGCAACTTCAAGACCAGGCACTACCGTTCGCCGTAAAGTTGGTAGGCACTGTTTTCATTTTCTTGATATTGGGCGGCTGGATGAGCCAATTGCTGGTTCAATTTGCAGAGTCACTCTTTGCTTCCATTCCATCAATGCCAACCTTGTAGTTATGCTTCAAGAGCTAAACAGTCAAACCGGTGCGATTGGTGACTTAATCGCAGCAATTATGTGGTTCATGCCACGCACCATGGTTTTTATTGGTTTTATTCCACTGTTTTCCAAAAATTATTCGTCCACGATGTCGCGTATTGCGATCGCCTCTGCGTTGAGCTTTGTCCCAGCCCAATTTTATTTTCACATTGCCGGCCACGTATTTAATCAGCCAGGCATCTTGGTTTTGACAGCCTTTTCGGAAGCGTGTCTGGGTCTATTCATGGGGTTGACATTATCCCTGCCCTACCACGCACTAATGACTTTGGGTGCCCTCGCCGATGTGTATCGAGGCGCAACTTTTGCTGCGATGAGCAGCCCAGTACAAAGTGAGGAAGTATTGCCCGCCCAAGAACTGATGGGCTATTTCTACATGATTCTTTTCGTATCGGGCCCGATGCTGATATTGAGTATCACAGCCTTGTATCAGAGTTTTATTGTGATGCCCCCTGGAATGATTCATAGTGATTCCTTGAGTCAATGGGGTGATGGTCTCATCAGACTTTTTGCCAATTTTTTTTCGTTGGCTTTACTGCTGAGTGCTCCACTGCTGATTGTGACGATGTTGTCCGAATTGGCAATGTCGGTCATCAGCGCATTTGCACCAAACCTTCAGGTCTACTCCCTGCAATATGCGTTGCGCAGTCTCATTGTGATTGCTGTGCTTTATTTAGTGCTGGAGTATGCATCGGATGAAATGATCAGATCATTCAATATCCAATTGCAGTGGCTCAATAAATCATTGGCAGGTGTTTAATGAGTCAAGAAAAAACGGAAGAGCCCACACGAAAAAAACTCGATGATGCTCGAGAGAAGGGTCAAGTTTCACAGAGTAAGGACGTCACCGTTCTTGTAAAGCTTATTCTCTTTTTTGGATTTTTTTTCGGAGCATCTTCTGTAGTGAGCCATTCAGCATTGTCTCTGATGGAAAATGCTTTGGCCCAAGTATTTATTTCCGGAGACGTACCTGTAGAACATTTGCTCAGAACGATTGCCTCTGACTTTTTGCTGATGATGGTCATCACTGTGGGGGGGGGCGCGATCGCAGCGATCATCTCAGTGTGGGTTCAGGTTGGCATCTTGTTTGCCCCAGAAGCGGTTAAACCGTCATTTAAAAAAATGGACCCCATCAGTAATTTCAAAAATATGCTTTCTTGGAAGTCCATTTCACAAATTCTATTGTCCCTGCTAAAAGTGATCATTTTTATTGTAGTTGGATACTATGTTTTAAAAGATCACTGGAGTGAAATTTTGCATGCACCACGAGGCGGACTTTCTGGTGCTTACAACCTTTGGCTGGAGCTTGCCAAAAAACTGATCTGGCCAACATTGTTGGTCTTTATCGCCTTGGTGGCCATCGATTGGTTTGTGACTCATCGGTTTCATATGAAGAGCCTCCGAATGAGCAAGCACGAGGTCAAGGAAGAGTACAAACAGATGGAAGGCAATCCGGAGATGAAAAGTCATCGAAAAGGAATGCACAAGAGTTTGCTGGACAGTGCGCTGACCCGATTACCTTCGGCCAAGGTATTGGTGACGAATCCCACCCACATTGCCGTGGCGCTTGATTATGAACCGGGCAAGCATGATCTGCCATATATCCTTGCCATCACTGAGGATCTTGATGCCGCCGAACTCCGAAGGGAAGCCGTGAAATTGGGTGTCCCCATTGTGCGCAACGTTCGACTCGCAAGAGCGATATACAGAGACTGTGATGTTGATCAATACCTCAAACGAGGGCATTTGGAGATGGCTGCAGAGGTGTTTAGGGAATTGATGGCTCTCCGCTCTAACCCGCAAGAGCCATAGCCCGAATTAAAAGAACTTTTGACAATAGGGAGGTACTCAGCTTATACCCGGTTCAGGTTAAAGTCCCCATGTCCACACTGTCGATCTCGTTCATACAACAGCCAGAGCGCATGTCTGGCCCTGCCCCCAACCAATACGTGCAGCCCGATGCATTGGATGTCCAGCTCTTTTCGAGTTTGGTGGATGGTGCACATCACGCCAATCGATCAAGTGAGCCTGTGTTCTCCCGCCAATCAATTGAAGAAACAGATGGCACCGCGTGGGAAAAGCTGGTCACTGGTCTCGATGCTGCAAGCAAAACGCTGGAAAAACTACATCTGCCCATTCGGCAGTTTGCTCAAACTGAGGGGGATCTCACGGTTTCCGAGCTAACCAGCATGTCGTTTCACTCAATACAGTTGAATATTCTGGAGTCATCCATTGGCCGTAAGGCCGATTCATCTGGAGAAGAGATTGCGAAACTGTATCAATCACGGTGAACTGCCGACTCTAACCGGGCATGGGCAATGAAAAGAAAAACGCTTCGATTTGCCACCGCTGTTGCTTTAAGCATGCTGCTGGTGGCCTGTGAATCACAAGTCACGCTTTACGAAAAATTATCGGAGCCAGAGGCCAATGAAATTTACTCCGCCTTATTAAGCCGTGGCTTGGCGCCTCGAAAAATTTCCAATAAGGAGGGCTATAGCGTCACGGTGTCGCAAGATGAATCGCAGAAGTCTTTTGAGGTACTGCGGGAGGAGGGTCTGCCAAAAACGCGTACTGACAGCTTAGGACAGGTATTCAAAAAAGAGAACATGATCTCTTCTCCGCTTGAAGAGCGGGCCCGGTACTTGTACGCATTGTCACAAGAGTTGGAAAAAACCTTACTGACAATTGATGGGGTGATATCAGCCCGGGTACATGTCGTGCTGCCCGATCAGCCGGCCCCTGGGCGGCCGCTCACCCCGTCTTCGGCCGCAGTGTTTATCAAGCACAGGGCTGATACTGACTTTGGCTTGTATGTGTCCAAGGTTCGCCAGTTGGTGTTTAACAGCATACCTGGTTTACCGACAGATTCACCCGATTCAGTGAGCGTCATTGCCTTACCTTCACAGGCCATCGTTACGCCCCAGCAAGACGTGGAGTGGGTCTTCGGTGTGGGGATTCTTCGCCAATCCGTGGTGCTCTTCAAAATATTATTGGCTGTACTTTGCGCCGGGATCCTGTTATTGCCATCGGTTCTTTACATCTACTTGAGAAAACCTCAATGGTTTCTAGCGAGGATGAGCGAATGGAAGACAGCCTTGAAAAAATAGTGAATTGCGAGTCCATCGAGCAATCAGAGGCGCTGATGATGCACAACACTGGTTTTGTATTCAGCCCAGACACCTATCGCTGGATTTCTTGGTGGCAATGGTGGGGGGCAGTTCCGTCAAGTCATGACTCTGGTGACGGGTGCCCAGCCCGAGTATTGTGCAACCTAACCGACTGGCCTGAATATCCAGATCGCTGTAATTACCCCAATTGGATTTTGGGGTTTTGTCTTAATCAACCACTTCGGGTGGGATTGGTATCGCTACTCACGGCGCTCAGTACTGATGGTTCTGTGAATTCGTGGCCCCTACGGCGATGGAGAACGATCGCTCCAAATGTGGGGGCTGACCAGGTTCGATCATTGCTATTTTGGCGAGCCAAGAAAACCGACTTCCTTCAATCACTGAGAAAGCAGGTGGTCAAAGGATTGAATATGGGGTTGATTATTCATCACCACCTGGAGCAGAAATATCCGAATTTGGCGCGTCGGTTACATGTTGAGTTCGGGCTTGAGGAAAGGCCGCATATCGATAACATAAACACCCCTGAGTTTGTCGACGGATTCTTAGAAGCGGTAGAAGAGTTGGCGACTTTGGCCGAGTTTGATACGTTTTCAAAGGATGTATCTCCTCATGATTTTGATTTTTTAATCAAAAGCTTCTCGGAGGAATTGATGAGCTCTGCTCACTCAGGTGATGCGGCCCTGGAAGGTGAGGAAGTTTGATGAGTCCCTTACTTAGACACATACCCCAGAAAGCTGACATTGATTTGTCAATTCCTTATTTTTCTTGTGAGGACCTAAATCAATTACATCGTCTGGAAGACTACACAACCCAGGTAAAAGCCAAATGTCAAGCGGCGCTCGAAATTGCGCATCAAGAGGCAAACCATCTTCGGAAGCAAGCCCGTATCGAAGCCTATCAAGATGTGAAGTCGGCATTTTTTGACGCGATCCAGAAAATCGAAAACTACCGTTGCGATTTGGAAGGGAATCTCCAAAAAATTGTCATGCAGATGTTGGGCGATGCACTTGAAAGTTTCTCCTTGCAGACTGATCAATGGAACCAGTTAAACCATGCGGTTACACAGATGGCTAAAACACAGTCTAATCGGTTTGCAATCAAATGGCTGGTATGCAACGGTCAGTCCGATGGATTACAGCAGGCAATAGCCAATAGTCGGATAGCAGGGCATCTCGCCCAATTGAATGTCGTGGAAACATCTGAAATCAAGGCCTCTGAGGTCGCGCTGGAGTTTCCTGGCGGAGCTCGAATTTCAGTCGATGCCGCTGAATTCGTTGAGAATCTGATTGAGTCAACCAGGAAATGGCACGATGAATGAAATGAAGCGTGAGTGGATAACATTCATCAAGTTGCCATTAAATACACTGGCAGCGGTGATTGGCCTGAGCTTGATCCTTAACTCCGGCGGTGCTATGTCGGCAGACGCCAGTGGCGATAAAACACCGTTCCTGTATGTTGCTCGACAGGAAATGCCAGACGATGTCATTCGTAGTATTGCTTCCTCATTTGGTTATAGAGTCAGCGGCAGTACGGGTTACAGAGACCCCATATCATCCAGAATATCAGGCCGAGGTCTAACTGAGGCATTGCAGGACCTATCACGTGCTTATCGCTTCGACTGGTACATCAGCGCCGGGGTTTTATACATCTACAAATCATCCGATTGGACAACCGAATCAATTCCGGTTGTCAAGCCGTCTGCTGGTTGGGATGAGCAGCTTAAATCTGCTGATCTTTCGATTGAGAAATTTAAAGTGATTGAACAGCCGGGTGGGCAGGCCGTCCTGGTTACGGCGCCGCGGTCCTACATCCATTTGTTCCGTCAAGCTTTCCAAGCCAATCCCGAGGATCTGTCGAGATTTGGAGGCCGGAATGAGTCTCTCGACCTCATGGTATTCAAGCTAAAGCACGCGAGCGTTGATGATCGTGAATTTAATTTCCGCGATCAGAAAGTGGTAACACCAGGTGTTTTAAGTGTGCTTCGGGGTGTTATCGAGAACAAAGGCACTGCAAGCAAAGTAAATCAGCCTCAAAACCAATCGCAGCGCGGTTTATTGGGTAAAGCGAGTGCAATGCAATCAAACGACTCCCGTGGCGGCAACGCAGGCCGTGATGAGCCTCCGGGAAGTCCTACTATGCTTCGACAGCCAGGCTCTTCAGTCATCCCGGAAAGCGGGCAGGCCAATCGGTCCCCCATCGTACAAGGGGATCCCCGAAGCAACACAATCATTATTCGTGATGATCGAAGTCGATACACACAGTACAAAACCTTGATCGATCAATTGGATGTCCCGCTGGCAATGATCGAAATCGAAGCCATGCTGATCGATATTGATCAAAAAAAATTGGATGAATTGGGTTTTGAATTTGGGTTTCGCAACAACTCGCTGGCTTACGATTTTCCTGGGGAAGGTGCAGGCCGCCCTTCTACCTTCAATAACAACAGCATCGCCAATGGTGCGGTGATCAACAACAAAGGCAAGTTCTTGGCCCAAATTCGTGCTTTGGAAGGCAACCAAGACGCCAAAGTATTGGCGCGACCCACCATTCTAACCCAGGACAATTTGGGTGCGTTTATTGATTTAACGCAAACGTTGTATGTCAGGGTGGTGGGCGAAAGGGTTGCTGATGTAGTGCCGGTGACAGCCGGTAGCCTTTTGAAAGTGTTGCCGCGAGTCATTGAGGAAAATGGTGATCGGAAAATTTTCCTGCAAGTTGATATTCAAGACGGCTCACTCAAAAACTCACAAGGAATTGAGCTGCCACAAGTTGAAAACAGTTCAATTAGTACTCAGGCCGTCATTCTTCAGAATCAAGCGATTTTGATTGGGGGTTATAACCGGGAAACCACTCAAAAAAATGAATACAAAGTACCGTTGCTTGGGGATCTACCGTTGATCGGAAAACTAATGCAGTCCAATGAGAATCGATCGCAAAAGGTATCTCGGCTATTCATGATTACGCCAAGGGTGGTACTTCCTGAAAATTCAAACCAAGAGCCAACTGCCACAGGCGATGCGCCAAGAGTATTGCCAATGCGTCAAAGGCGCTTGCTCGAGGGGGCGAGCGGTACCAATGGGCTTAAGTACAACCCGTCGATGAAAATCATTGCAAATCCATGACAGACCATATTCACCTTCAGTCAGTGCCGTCTATTGCGGCGGCTCAGCCCAGTGTCGAAAACGCCCATGTCGCCCAGCGCTTGGCTGCAAAGCGAATGCTGGCAGGGCTTGTTGGCAAAGGAGTCGATTCGCAGGCTCAACCCTCGGTAAGTACTCGTCCGTATGGAAATGCAGAGGCCTTGGCATCCAATGATGTGGAGGTGATGACGCATCAGGCTTTCGCACAACAACAAGCTGGCGTTGCTGGTGCCATTTTTGGACACAGGCTGAATAGAAAGCAAATTGCAGATTTATTTAAGCAGCTGATTGTCGATGATGACGTGGTTCTACATTACACACTCAGCAAAATCATCCGAAATGATGATTTCAATCAGCGCGATGAGTCCGATGGGTATCGCGATGAAAGCGAGGCTCAACGAAATCTAAGGTACTTTCTTGCCGAGCAGTACGCCCTTGCAGCGAGTTCGGAGAGTGTTCTGAGTCTAGATTCAGAGCAATTCGCCAAAATAGAGGGGGCCATGTCGATGCGCCTTCAAGCTGACCCTGTGGATCTGCAGGCGAAGATAACAGCCGCTTTGATGGCCACTGAGGTAGGTAGCAGGTTAAACATGAGCCCTAGAAACTTTGCTGCTATCTATTCAAAAATGCTAACGGATATAAATCGAATGTCTCCTTTGGTTGATCAGGTCGTGAAGATGGATTCAAAAAGAATTACAGAGAACATCCATGTATTGATCCAAGTTTTGCAATCAGCATTCAAAAGAGATCGGAAGCTATCCCGACAGTTCAGCAATCCCATTCTCATCAACCAATTTTTATCGCAAATTGAAGTGTTGGCTGATATTGGAAAATTAAATCATGCAGCGAGAAAATCTAAAGAACTTCTCCGAAAAAAGGGGGCAGATCGCTTGCCAGCGGATGCCCATGAGCTCGCCGCAGCCTGCAGACTGATTGACCAAGAAGATTCGCCATCTTCATCGCCAGTTCGGGACTTCGCCCGTTCAATATCAAAGCCGAAAATGCGCGCTGTCTACTTGACCATGACCACAAATGCACTTCGGCAAGTTTCACCGTCGAGGTGGAAAGAGAACAGCTCACGATTGCTGGTGCTGACTGAAATGATGGGACTTGCCCAGCAAGCATATGTGCATTCCGGAAGTTTTTAAGGTTTCGTTACATGAATCGTGAGGGCCCTCACCTACCGGATGTGGTGTGCCATGTTGCAGACTGGGCGCTTTTTGACGCTCATTTTTATGACGCTAATTCTTCTCTCCATGAGCGTTCGTATTTGCTGATATACGATCCCGAAGCCACTTCGCTACCAGATGATGCACGTCTGAGTGTTGAAAAATTTGGTGCAGATTGTATTGATATGATTGATGAATTGACGTTCTTATCATGGTACGAATCCAACCCACCAACGTTGCTTTTGAGGTTTAATCACGATGGCTATTTGCCCAGCCCAGCGATGCAAAAAAAAGTGCTGAGCAGGCTCTTAACACTTTTGGGTTTGAGCTAGAGCAGGGGTATCGATGAGTTCAATCAATCCAAATCAAAGGTTATCGGTCATGGGTAACAAGCGCTTGAACAAAGCACTTGAAACAGAGGCTCAGCAGGTGTCAGACCAGCGAGACTCTATCGTTGAAAGTGACGTTTGGGGACTGAAAGAGCGCAAAAGACTTGACCGACCGTGTGTTGATTGGTCCAAGGGTGAGAAGAGAAATGTGAAAATTTCTCAAGTCAATGATCGACCGGATGGATCTACCCATAACCATGCAGAGGCTTTATCTGCAGCCGGTTTGTTCCAGTCGCTGTTGTTTCAAAGCAGCTCATCTCATGATAGCCATGGTAATGGCGGAGAGGAATCAGTTGATGCGGTGATTGAAATGCGAAAGCGCTTGATATGGAGCGCCGACAACAAGGGTGCTGAGCAGCCACGTGAGCATGGTGAATCGATTGGCGGGAGAGAACCAACAAGGTACTTGGCTGAGGAAAGCACGATTCATGCAGACAAACAATCCAATGCGACTCTTGAAGAGTTTCAACTGACAGACCCTCAATATGGCCAACTGACCATTCGCGTTAAAAAACAGGATAGCTGCTGGATTTTGGAGTTGGTGACGGAATCAATGGCTCAAAAAAAAGGCATTCAGCAATTCGCATCCATCATTGAGGCAGGCCTTAAAACGCGACTCAGCGTTGATCTAAGAATCCAAATAAGTTGAACTCAACGAACTAATTCTTTTTTTGATCCACTTAATTTACAGGAGAAGTCGAAACCGGATCAAAAAATGAATGAAATCATCCAGTCGATATCAGCGAAACCCAGTCAAAGTACGTTTCAAGACAGTGGCTTCTCGCAGCCAAGTCGGCCTCACAGCTCAGATGTGTTGCAATTCAATCAGCTCTTGCAGAGCAGCAGTACTCCGAGTGTGTCTCCTATCAAATCCAATGAATTTTCTGCGCTCAACCAATTGGTTGGTTCGGCTGAAGAAAAATACGTCGCCCAAACAGATCACCTCAAAGCAAGTGTCAGCAAAGTTCAGGATGCTCAAGATATTCGCAACTTATTGATTGCTCAGTATGAAGGTGCGAATGCCGCGGTGGGCCTCCAGCTTGCCTCCAAAGTCGGGTCCAAGTCGGCTGAGGCATTTGAAGGATTGATTCGTCAACAGTAAAGGAATGTCATGGAGCTACATCATGAATGGTTATGAAATTGCAACAGCCACTGTTTCCCAGGCGGATAAAAAAATGGCACTCATCAGCGAAAAGATGACCAGCCCGGATTTTGGAAGCGATATTGGTGATTTGTTGGCCACCCAGTTTCAAATGAGTGTGGTTGGAATTTCCTGGAGTGCGGCTGGGAAAATTGTGGACGATCTCACTGCGCCGCTAAAAACAATCGTGAATCGTTAACCCCCTTAAACATTCATTGTTGGGAGAGCGCAATGCCAGTAACAGGCCCAGAACCAGACCGTACACAACACCGTGCGGAATACGAAGCGTACTGGAAAAACAAGCTTCAAGACTATGGAATACCGCCAGTGGATTTTGGTACTTTAACAATAGATCCCAATGACCCCCCTTCAGAAGGAGACATCGCAAAAATCAGTTGTAACTTTGGAGAAACGGTGGTGCGGGACACCATGAGAAACCTGCAGGATGTTGTGAATCGTTTTTCAGTTTAATTATTCAGGAGATTTACCATGGCAGATCCAGTAAATATGAATTCAGCAATTAATAAGGGTATTGAAAGTCTCGGCAAAATCGAGAAAGAGTACAACGATAAAGCAGGTGAGGCGACCACGGATTTGGCAGGTTTAATGAAGCTGCAGGCGGGTCTCAGTTTGTTGGGCATGAAAATGCAGGCTTGTACCGCCACAGTGGACAAAATTATTTCGACACAGCAGCAAGCCGCACAAAAAATTATGCAGTCTTAATACGTCGGGTGTTGGCTTTGCAGCCCGGTGGCTTAACACATTGAATCGGGCTGCAACCATTCGTAAAACTTATTGGGGTATACCATGGGATCAAGCACGGTGGAGGCCATATTTGGTCTTGCTCAGGCGGGCCTTCAGGCAAATAAGCATTCAATTGAAGGTTGGGATGAAGAGACTGTGTCCAAGTTGCTGGCACAATTTGACAACAATCCACAGGCATTGCTCGCTTTTTTATTGGCCAATGGTGGGGCAGGGTCTTCTAACGATATTCTGGCTTCGTTGACCGCATGGTTGCAGAAGCGGAGTTGGTCTAGTACAGATTCTTCTCTGGTGGCCCAAATTGGCCAGCTGCTGGTTTTGCTTGCTCAGGCGACCAGTGGCAACTTGAATTTAAGTAATCAGCTCAATAACCTACGCCCATTGGTGGCAGTGTTGTCGGCAATGTTTTCTGTGCTGCGTGGAGGTGGTATTAACGCCAGCCAGTTGAATTCCATGATTTCCGCGCTTGGCCAAACTCCGCCAAATATCCAGGCTTTGCGAGAACTGTTAACGAACCCGGGTAGCACGGGTTATGTGGCATCTACTGCCGACCGCGATGCCATGATTGCGCTGCTGAATGTGATTCACGCGCAATACCCGACTGCCTTGTCTGACAGTGATCACAGTCGCTTGGTTCAATTTGTAAGATTCAACTACGAGCTGTCAAGTTTGGTCAGAAACGGCTCAATTTCGCAGCTGGATAAAATCAACTTGTTGGCCACTTTCAGTGCCACTGACGGCTTGAACGTCGCAGAGTTCACTGCCCGCCTGGCCTTAATCGCAAATAGGCCAGGTAGTTTCCCATCCTCCATACAGGCTTTGGCATCTATGGTTTACAGCCTACAGGGGCAGGGTGTATTGCAACCTGCCGAGGCAACAGAAATTGGTAAGGTGCTCTACAACGCGACGCTTTCTGGGTTTATTGCTGCGTATGGCACATCATCTGAACAAGCATGGCTGGCCAATGGAATTCCTGGCATGGAAATGGGTGCCCAGGAACGTTTGGAAACAGTGGCCGCACTGATCACAAAGCGGACTGGTCGCGAGCTACCAAGTGTCACCGGCAGTTTGGCTGGCCTTAATGTAACGGGTCTGAACCCCAGCGGACGCTTGGATGCATTCGAGCGCGCACTGGTTGGTACCTTAAATGCCAATTTGAACGAACTACACAGTTCCCCCCAGGTTGATTCATTCAAAATTTATTTCACTTATTTTTTTGATGTGGATGATCCCACCAAAACGGGCGATGCAGACCCCAGTAATGACTTGATGGTGGTCCCGTCGAATGCATACTCGGCATTGGTCTTGATGCAGAACCTGTTAAATCAATCCGACTTGTATGTGCCAGCAACTTTGCTGATTCGAGTGTTGGGAAATTACGCAGCTACCGTCATTAATGAGCCCGGTTTGCCTAATAAAATCGCGCGGGATCGTTTATCCACATACCGTAGCGCTACAAACCGACAGTCTGAAATAGACATGTTTGCCATCTCGCTGGCTCTAACCAACAATTCGTCCAACCCGCTTGTGATTGGTTTAGGTCTTGTTGAGTTCAATACCGTATTCGATGGAATCGATAGTAATGCAGCCGAAAACCTGAACCAACTGTCCGAATTGGGCAACGCCAATCTGTACTACAACGAATTCTGGGCTCGTCAATTGTCATCATTTTCTCGGATGAACCAGCAAATTGCGGTTCTGGTGTCGGAGCAAACTCTCCTCAGAAATGAATCGACCCAACGAGGTACAACCGAAGAGCGCAAAAGTGAGATCAGCTCGCGTTTGAGTGAGATCGATCAACGGATTAAGGATCTTAATCAAAACCTTTCGGAGTTATATCAGGTATTGATGGCTTTCTTGAACAAAAAGGATGCGGCTGTTAACAAGGCTTTGGCCAGCGCTTAACTGTACTCGGCTCTAGTGCTCTTGGTTTAATCGCCAATCGCGCTAGAGCATTGAAGGAGAATTCGATGGGACAAAGCGGTTTGATCACCCTCAGTACAACCACTGGCCATTCTGCGACATTGTCGGTAGACCAAGCATCCATGTTAATGGCTACTGGAGAGTTCGAGGATATTCGTCTGGACATTTTGACCGATGAGTCGATTCTGATTCTTCAGCATTACGTGCGCAATTTGATCAAGACCATTTCCAAGGTTTTGGCGCAAGTTGATCAAATTAAAGCAGACACCTTAATCAAGGAGACTGAGAAGCAACTGGATCAGATGCATAAAAAGAAGAAAGGCGGGCTGCTGGGCTTGTTGATGAAAATCTTCATGGCGATTGGGGTTGCGCTGGGCTTTATTGGGGCCTTGGTGACTTGCAATCCCACTGCAATTGTACTGCTGGCGGTCACCATCGCCGTTGCGATGGATATGTATATTTCTGAAGCTTGTGGAAAAGACCCGTTGATGATGCAAGCTATTAATGCACTGATGAAGTCACTGATTGGCGCAATGGGTGAGAAGCTTGGCGCTGCGATGGGCGCTGTGATTTTGGTCATCATTCTGGTGTTATCTGTGGTTATTTGCAGAAGCGCATCGGCCGCAACCAATACGGCCTCCAAAGTGGCAGAGGTTGCAAAAGATACTGCGAAGGTTGCAGCAGAAGCTGGAGGTGCCGCAGAAGCGGCCGCATCTAACTTGGGCAATTTGGCCAAGCTCCAATCTGCCTTGGGTGACAAGATGAAGGAAATCACAACAGCCATCGCAGAGTCTTGCGACAAAATGTGTGCTGCTGTTAAAGAACTTCTGAGTGGTAAAAGCCTGCCGTATTTTATCGATCTTTTGGAGTACACCTGCTTTGCGGCCAAGTCTGGCGTAGACATTGCTGGCTCTGTCAATCAAATCGATATCGCGAAATTAATGAAGATAGTTGAGGATCTGTCTGCCGAGGCGGATTTTGTGGCCAATCTTTGCGAGCAAATTAAAAACGGGTTGAAGCGTGAGTATGAGCGCCTTGGTCAAATTGACTCAACCCTTGGCCAACTCAACCCCATCCATGCTTAAAGGAGTCATGATGTCTGTACCCTCAGTTGGAGCAAACAACAATGCAGGCACAGCGAGCCTGCCAGCTCAAGGTTTTGGCTCTGTACAGGAGTTTCGCATTTTTGTATCTGCTTTGTCATTCCGCCCAGACATGGCTTTGCTGTATGAGATTTTGGGGTTCATGGAGCGTAGCGGTGTCAACATGCAGCACTTTCTTGACAAGTTAAATCTGGAGATTATGCGGGTTCAAAAGGATGCAAATCGGGATCGCATGTGGGGACAGATAGCAGGAGCAATCTGTAGTTTGGTGATTTCCACTGCGGCCTTAGGGTTTGGTAGCTACGGTTATTGGAACTTGATGAAAGGCGGTCGTTTGGGTAAAGACGGGGATAGCTATGTATCCAACGGCACCGCCACGATTCAGATTGCAAACTTGTTTGCAGGCTTGGGTCAGTCTGCTGGTCAGGTACCCACTGCAATCATGGAACGAAAGGCTGCAGATCAAGAAGCCGATGCGCAATTTGTCACCCGGGCGTATCAGGCCATTTTAGAGGCCTATCAGAAAAACTATGGTTTGGGCAGTGTGGTAAACGGTGCAATTTCTGCTTGAATAAAAAGGAGTGTAGGCCATGACCATTTCAATCTTTTCTACCCAAACAGTGGATGTCGGTGGTACTGCTGTATCGCGCCCGCCAGATGTTGATCCTTCTCCTCCCGCTGACCAAATTAGACAAAAACTGATTGATGTATTCACTGCCGCTGCCAACGGCGACACCATGGGCATGGTTAAAGCCTGTCTGATTCTGAAGTTGCTTTATTTGCAACAGGACCAGACGAACATGAACAACAAGGTGAAGTGGTACGGTGCCTTGGACACCATGTTGAAGAACATTGATAACGCGTTGGCGGCATTGTCCAACAAGGACCAAAATGTATCCGAAATGACGGATATCAATAAAATACTCGGTCTGGTGTTGGGATTGGGCAGTAATGCAGTCGATCCTGATGTGGCCCGATATGTGTGGAATGGACGTCAGCGCTTATCCACTCCGAGAGAGCAAACTTTTACAGTTTACAGAGGGCCAGGGTCTTCTGCACAAAGGCCATCCGATGCAATGTCCTTAGTGCCCGCAAATGTGCAGGCTGAAATTAGAGCTGGGCGTGCGCGCATTGTATCCAACGGGTCGTGGTCGGTGTATTCCGCAGGCCGAGGCTCCGGCGGCTACCGAAGGGACATTCGCGTTGCATTCGACTATGCGCAAGATGAGGGTATTGACTACATCAACCGGTATTTAAATGGTGACAAGATGAGCCAAGGTGACATCATGCGGATGAAAAATTATTTTCTGGACGTCCGTAACGCGGTGATGCATGGACAGAATGTAGAGGGCCTTTCCAGTTCCCTCAAGGCAATACTGGATGAAATTCAGCGGACCAAGGACTCGGCTCAAAATTTAAGCCAAACATTGCATCAAGCTTTGATGGCCTCTTGATAATGACAAGTGCATATATGGGGGAAACCATGGGAATCAATTCAATCAGCGCAGTGCCTTCAGCAACAGACCCTAATATGCTGACCATAAATCTTGGGAGTCAGTGGACTTTATTCATTGATGAAAAGAACTCTCAGATCATCATTCAGAACAACTTGACGGGTGGACGTTCGACGCGAATTTGGGGCGATCCACACGTCGACTTGAACAACGACGGTACCAATGATTTTGACTTCTGGAACCAGACCACTTTCAATTTGGAAGGTGGCGGTAAAATCACATTTGAAACCGAGCCATGGCAGGGCAATGCCAACATGTTTGTGGTGCGCCGTATTCTTGTGACTTATGGTAACGACGCCATGTTGGTCGATGGAATTAGTCAGAATCGTTTGGGTGACTTGAAACACACCATGTTCACAGGTCAGGCTGCGTCGATTGATGCGGCTTTGGCCGACGGTGATGGTTTTAATCTGGGTGCGAATGGGCAGCTCACAACGCACTCTGGAGATCTAGTAATCAATCAACAAAGTTCCGGTATTACGGGATTCAGGGCAGATGCTAACGAGTTTTCTTCAGGCGATCTTGCACTGCGAAATGCGTTGTATCAGCAAGTCAGCGAAACTGGATTGCTTGGAGCGATGCAGAGAATCGGAGTCAATGTGCAGCTTTGTGAGGGTGACTATAACTTAGCAGCAGCGACATCAACTTCGGATTTGGCTGGCTTGATGACATTGCAGGCTTCGCTAAGTAGATTAGGCATGGTGATGCAGAGCAACACGGGGGCTTTTGATAAAGTTATTTCGGTTGCTGCACAGAGCAGCCAAAAGATTATGCAGTCGTAATACCCAAGGGTTGCAGTCGAAAGCATGTTTAACGTTTTCTGTGAAATTCACATCAAGCGGCAGTGACTGTTAGCCATAGATCGCTGCGTTAGTTCCTGTTCATTGTATGAGTCCCCTACTCTCAATTTATGAGGCGTAGGGGATTTTTTTCGGCAATGCTGCTGCACCAGTTCCCAAATGAGTGACAAATTAATGGTCTGTGTTATGCTTTAATTTCAAACGAACGTTTGATTTATTTGCTGCGGTGAAAATACCCAGCCTCGAGCACCACGGAGCCACTTGAATGATCATCACCCAGGAACACAAGGAACTGCAGCGCACCATTGAGCGCTTCGTCGAGAACGAGATCAACCCACACATCCCAACCTGGGAGCGGGAACAGATGTTTCCGGCGCATGATCTTTTCAAGAAGATGGGTAATCTGGGTTTGCTGGGGCTGACCAAACCGGTGGAGTTTGGTGGCATGGGACTGGATTACAGCTATTCGGTGGTGGCTGCACAGGCCTTGGGGAAAATACATTGTGGTGGGGTGCCCATGGCCATTGGTGTACAAACGGACATGGCCACACCGGCACTGGCCCGCTTTGGCTCAGATGAGCTGCGCCGAGAGTTTCTGGCCCCGGCAGTTGCCGGGGACATGGTGGCTTGTATTGGCGTGTCGGAACCTGGTGCAGGCTCGGATGTGGCGGGTGTAAAAACCACGGCCCGCAAGGATGGTGGTGATTATGTGATCAACGGCAGCAAGATGTGGATTACCAATAGCCTGCAGGCTGACTGGATTTGTTTGCTGGCCAACACCAGCGATGGCAAGCCCCACCAGAACAAAAGTCTGATTATCGTGCCGATGAAGACGCCCGGCATCACGATTGAGAAAAAAATTCACAAAATCGGCATGTGGGCCTCTGACACTGGGCTCATCCATTTTGACAATGTGCGGGTGCCGCAGCGCAACCTGATTGGCGTGGAAGGGGCTGGGTTCATGTATCAGATGATCCAGTTCCAAGAGGAGCGCCTGTGGGGCGCTGCCAACAGCATTGAAGGCATGATGCATGTGCTCAATGAGACCATCCATTACACCCGGCAACGTCAGTTGTTTGGGAGCACCGTGCTGGATCAGCAAGTGGTGCATTTCACCCTGGCCGAGCTGAAAACCGAAATTGAGGCGCTTCGTGCATTGGTGTGGCAGGCCACAGAAACCTATGTGGCTGGCAGTGATGTGACCGAGCTGGCCAGCATGTGCAAGTTGAAAAGCGGTCGTCTGGTGCGCGAAGTGGCCGACAAATGCCTGCAGTTTTGGGGGGGCATGGGCTTTACCTGGGAAAACCCAGCGTCGCAGTTGTATCGCGATGGTCGCTTGATTTCGATTGGCGGCGGTGCAGACGAAGTGATGCTGGGCATCATTTGCAAATTCATGGGCATTTTGCCGGGCAAGAAAAAGAATGCCTAGAATCCGCAAACTGCTGGTTGCCAACCGCAACGAAATTGCGCGCCGCATATTGCGCGCTGCCCGCCCGCTGGGCATGACCACCGTGGCCGTCTATTCCGAAGCCGATGCGAAGGCACTCCATGTGCAGGAGGCCGATGAGGCCTATTGCCTTGGCCCTGCGCCGTCTCTGGACTCGTACCTGCGCATTGACAAGCTGATTGAGGTTGCCAAAGCCTGTGGGGCTGACGCCATTCACCCAGGTTATGGCTTTGTGTCGGAAAACCCGATGCTGGCCACTGCATGCGCCGAGGCGGGCATCACGTTGGTGGGCCCCACAGCCCAGGCGATTGCAGACATGGCCGACAAGGCCCGAGCCAAGCAGATTGCCCAAGCTGCTGGTTTGCCGTGCATTCCAGGATTTAGCGACCCAACCGCTTCGGTGGAAGCGTTGATGCAGGCTGCAGAACGCATCGGTTATCCAGTGATGATCAAGGCGTTGGCCGGGGGTGGTGGGCGCGGTATGCGCTTGGTGTTGACCGCAGGCGAATTTGCATCGCAATTGCATTCAGCCCAACTGGAGGCCAAAAATGCCTTCAACGATGACCGCGTGATGCTGGAAAAGGCAATTCTCAACCCACGGCACATTGAAATCCAGGTGTTGGCCGATACGCATGGTCATGCCATTCACTTGGGTGAGCGGGACTGCTCGGTGCAACGCCGTCACCAGAAGATTGTGGAAGAAGCCCCCAGCCCAGCTGTGAATGCCGAGTTGCGAGCACGCATGGGCGAGGCCGCATTGAAGTTGGTGAAAGCAACACAGTATGTGGGTGCGGGCACGGTGGAGTTTTTGCTGGACGCCTCCGGTGCGTTTTACTTCATCGAGATGAACACCCGATTGCAAGTGGAGCACGGTGTGACCGAGGCGATTACCGGGCTGGACATTGTGCAGTGGCAGTTGCGCATTGCAGCGGGTGAGCGCTTGAGCCTGCAGCAAGACGATGTCAGGTTCACCGGGCATTCGATTCAAGGCCGACTCTGTGCAGAAGACCCTGCGCGGGATTTCATGCCACAAACTGGACCGGTGCTGGCTTGGCAGCCCGATGATCACGCTCGCACTGACCATGCCGTGACGGTGGGGGGGGAGGTAAGCCCCTGGTATGACAGCCTGTTGGCAAAGGTGATTGTGCACGCAACCAGCCGGTTGGAGGCCTGTGAACGCCTGGCCGATGCCTTGAACCGCACTGTGCTGGTTGGTTTTGAACACAATGCGTTGTATTTGCAGCGCATTTGCAGTCACCCGGTTTTTCAGGCGGGTGAGTTTGGCACCGGGTTTCTGGCCGAGCATGCCGATGATTTGCTGGCTCCTCAGGCGTTGCTGGAGGAACAGGTTGTGGCGGCCGTGTATCTGGCCCAAGGCAGCGGGACTGAACAGTGTTGGCCAGCCAGCATGGCTGGCTTTTCCAGCACCCGCGCCTTGGTTCGACCATTGCGACTAGAGACGCAAGGTCGGGTGTTGCAGGTGCGTGTGGCGCCACTGTCGGATGCGGGGGCCTTTTCCTTGTCTGGATTGATCGATGGTGATCCCCTGGTGGTCAGCAATTGGGTGGCCACACCAGTGGCAGATGGCGTGGATGTTCGTTGCCTGATCAATGGGCAGTTCAATCGTTTCCTGCTCTTAAAGCAGGCAACGGCGCTCTGGGTGAAGCGTCATTTGAATCCGCAGGCCTTGTGTGTGCAGGACAACACCTTGGTGAGCACGGCGAGCGCCAGCGATGGTGTATTTCAGCCCTTGGTGAAAAGTCCGATGAACGGAAAAATTACCCAAGTGTTGGTTCAGCCTGGACAAACTGTAGAGCCTGGTCAGGTGTTGGTGTGCCTGGAAGCCATGAAGATGGAACACCGGATTGCAGCCAAAGTGGTTGCAGTGGTAGACCAGGTTGTTGTGCAGGTGGGTGACCAGATGGGTTTGAACCAGACCCTGGTGCTATTAAAACCTGTTCAATAAAAACCGCGATGCAGTGCAAACATAATTCAGGCTCATCCGATGAGCCTGAATTCTTTTGGAGACCGGGATGGATGATTTCTTTCGCAGTGTAGAGCGGTTTGTCAATGAGCGGATTCGGCCCAACATCAATGACTGGGATGAGGCTGGCGAGTTTCCACGTGACCTGTATCGTGAGGCCGGTGCCCTGGGCCTGTTGGGCCTGGGGTATCCCGAAGAATACGGCGGCTTTGAGTGCAGCCTGTCTGATCGCTTGCGCCTGTCCAACCTGATTTGTGATGCGGGTTCGGGCGGACTACTGGCGGGGCTGTTTTCCCACAACATCGGTTTGCCGCCGCTGATCAACCACGGTTCAGATGAATTGGTGTCCATGATTGCACCGGCGGTCTTGAAGGGTGAGGCCATCAGTGCGTTGGCCATTACTGAACCGTCTGGCGGATCTGATGTGGCCAATCTTAAAACCCGGGCCAGCTTGGTGATGGTCAATGGTGAGCCCCACTATGAAATCACCGGCGATAAGGTGTTCATCACCAGTGGTATTCGGGCGGATTGGCTGACTGTCGCTGTACGCACAGGTGAGGCTGGGGCCAAAGGCATCTCGGTGTTGATGGTGCCCGGCACTGCCCAGGGTTTGACCCGAACCCCCTTGAAGAAAACCGGCTGGTGGATGAGTGACACCGCTGCCATCCATTTTGACCGTGTACAGGTGCCCGCCAGCCATCTGGTTGGCCAGGAAAACAAGGGCTTCCGCATTGTGATGGAGAACTTCAATACCGAGCGGTTGATGCTGGCTGGCGCTTGTGTGGGATTTGCCAAAGTCTGTTTGAGAGACGCACTGGATTGGGCACAACATCGTGAAACCTTTGGTAAACATTTGATCAATCATCAGGTGATTGCCCACAAGCTGACTGACATGCGCATGAAGGTGCGTGCGACCGAAGCGTGGTTTGATGAAACGATTGCGCGGATTGACCGCGGCGACATTGACCAAACCCTGGTGGCCGACATTTGCTTGCTGAAAAACCAGGCCACCCAGACCTTGCAGCACTGTGCCAATGAGGCTGTCCAGATTTTGGGGGGGATGGGCTTCATGCGTGGCTGCGCCATTGAGCGCATCTACCGGGAGGTCAAAGTGATGTGCATTGGGGGTGGCGCAGAAGAAATCATGAAGGAGTTGGCTATTCGCCAGTTGGGGTGGTGAATGGGTGGTTTGATGGTGTCAGTGGGGCCGCATTGATCCCTCGAAAGAGGTACACTTTACGCACGGTAATGTCACGCCAGTGAATCGCTGGTGTGCAGCAAACATTGACAGCGCAGCACTGGATTTGCCTGCGAAAACTTTTCCCTTCAATAATTGTTAACAATAGTTAAATTGTAGGTAAAAATCGCATCTGTTTCGCTGCTTGGTTCAGTAAAACCCATACAACGCGGCGATTTTCGCCGTGCAATCACACACCATTGTCGGAGAATGTACTGTGGCTAACATCACTGGAATTATCAAAAGCGTACTGGGCGAGGTCACTGTTACCCGCGCTGATGGCGAACAAGTTGCACTGAAAGAAGGCGATATCATTGCGGCCGGTGACACCATCACCACGGGCGCGGAAGGTTCTGCCTACATCGAATTTCCCGCCGCCGATGGCAAGAACGCCACGGAAGGCATTTTGCAGGCCAATTCCAAGGCCACATTGAAAGACACCGACGCCGGTGCGCAGTTTGAAGTGGCGCAGGGCGACTTTGAAGTGACGTCTGACGAAACCAACAATCCAGTGGTGGCTGTTGCTGGTACCGGTGGCATGATGGGCCTGTTTGGCGCCAGCATGTTGGCGGGTGGACTGGCTGGCCCCTTGGCCGCTGCGGCTGGCGCTGCATTCGTGATTGCCGGCAACAACGACAATGGTGATGGCGGCTCCACCGGCGGTTCTGGCTCCAATGGTGATGTGGTGGGTGTTCCCGCCCCTGTTGAAACCGTGGCCAGCACCACTGGCCCGCTAGACCCCACAGTGACTGGCGTGTATACCGGCGTGTTGGATCCAGTGGCGACCCCCGCTGAGTCTTCACTGCAAGCGTTGGCACCCGTGACCAATGCCCTGGAGCCGGTGACCGGCGAGCTGGCCCCAGTAACGGACGCTGTGTCGCCCATTCTCGACCCGGTCAATACCGTTGGTACGGATGCACTGACTGGCCTTGCGCCGGTGACCACCGCGCTGGATCAAAATGTGTCGCCCATTACCGATGCACTGGACACTGCACTGTCGCCATTGACCAATGTGTTGGCTGGTGATGAGAGTGGCATGGTGACGGCTGCTGCCGATACCCTGCCCGTGAATTTGCGTGTGATTGCTGAGCAGTTGGGTGGCGGTTTGGACATGATCACGCCACAGCTGGCCGATGGGCTTGGACAGGCGGTTGCCGCACTGGACCCTGCACTTGGGCCTCTGCATGATGGTTTGGCCCAGTTGGCGAGTGCTGCTCAGCCCCTGTTTGATGGTCTGGGCCAGGCGACTGATGCGTTGCCCATGGTGTCTGAACCCCTGGCTGGTGGCATTGACCAGTTGTTCACTGCACTGGAACCAGCAACCACCCCGTTGATTGACGGACTCAATGGTGGCTTGGGTGGTGGCGCTGGCGGTGGTTTGCCCAGCTTCCCAACCACGGGTACCCCGCTGGATCAGCTGACTTCACTGCTGGACCCCTCCAGCCTGCCTTCCCTGCCCAGCGGTGGAGCAGGTGGATTGCCCAGCTTCCCCGAGACTGGCACCCCCTTGGATCAGGTGACTGCATTGCTGGATCCTTCCAGCCTGCCTTCGCTGCCCTCCGGTGGCGCTTCGGATGGCCCTACTGGAACACCTTTGGATGCGGTATTGGGCCCCGTGGCTGACGCCCTGGGCGGTGGCGCTGGCGGCTTGCCAAGCTTCCCCAGCACTGGAACGCCGTTGGATGATGTGACCGCCTTGTTGAACCCGGCCAACCTGCCGATCTCGACCGACGCCAACCCACTGGATGCGTTGACCAGCCAGTTGCCCGCCGGCGGTTTGCCCATCTGATCGACCTCAATCGTGCGGGGCTCCGACCCCCGCTTCGATGCGAGAAGGCACCCCACCAGGGGTGCCTTTTTGCTTTGTTGTGGATTTACATGCGCGCCACGCCGAACTGCATGGTTTGAACGCTGCGCTCCTGTTGCAGGCAGGCCATCAGAGCCAAGGCCAATACTTGTCGGGTATCTCGAGGGTCGATCACGCCGTCGTCCAGCAACAGTCCACTGGTGTAGAACGCGCTGGTTTGGGACTCAAAGGTGTCCACAATCTGCTTTTTCATATTGTCCAGCATGAATTCCGGCACTTCCATGCCCTTGCGTGCCGCGCTGGCCTGCATCACTGTTGCCATGGTGCCTGCGGCTTGTTCGGCCCCCATCACGGCTGTCTTGCTGTTGGGCCATGCAAACACAAAACGCGGACCAAAGGCGCGGCCGCACATTCCGTAGTTGCCAGCGCCGAAACTGGCGCCGCAGAGCAGCGTAATCTGGGGCACTGTGGCATTGCTCACAGCCTGGATCATTTTGGAGCCGTGCTTAATAATGCCGCCCTGCTCGGCATCTTTGCCCACCATGTAGCCGGTGGTGTTTTGCAAATACACGATCGGGGTGCGGGTTTGGCAGCAGTGTTGAATAAAGTGCGTTGCTTTGGTGGCACCCGCCGTGTCGATGGGCCCCAGGTTGGAAATGATGCCGATGGCCAGACCCATGATTTTGGCGTTGCCGCACAGGGTGGCACTGCCATAGTTGGCTTTGAATTCGAGGAAATCGGAATCATCCACAACTCGGGCAATGACTTCACGCATGTCCACTGGTGTTTTAATGTCTGAAGGCATGACGCCCAGCAATTCTTCACCGGGATACCGAGGCGGGGGAGCGCAAGCATCCAGCGCTGGCATGGCCGTTCGGTTGCTGGACTGCCAGTCCATTTTTTGCATCACTTCACGGGCGATGGCAATCGCATGCCGGTCGTCTTCGGCGATGTACTCACCCAGACCGGACACCGAGCAGTGCATGTCTGCCCCGCCCAGCTCCTCGTCAGTCGCTATTTCACCCGTGGCGGCTTTGAGCAATGGCGGCCCAGCCAGAAACGCACGGGCCCTGTCACGCACCATGATCACCACGTCGCTCAAGCCGGGAATGTAGGCGCCCCCCGCCGTGGATGAGCCGTGCAATACATTGATGACGGGTAGACCCGCCGCACTGAGCTTGGCCAGCCGGTAAAAATTGCCGCCGCCCAATACAAAATGTTCCACTTTGTATTTCAGCAGGTTCGCACCAGCCGATTCACCCAGGTTGACAAAGGGCAGTTTGTTTTCCAGTGCAATGTCTTGCGCGCGTTGCATCTTTTCGATGCCCATGGCTTGCAAGGCGCCGGCTTCGATGCCCGAATCGCTGGCCACCACCATGCACAGGGTTTGGGCCACAAAGCCCAACCCCGCAATAATGCCGCCACCCGGAATGCTTTTCTCCGCTTTCTGTCCGTCTTGCTGGTAGCCCGCCAAGGTGCTCAATTCCAAAAAGGGGGAGCCAGCATCCAGCAGCAAGGCCACCCGGTCGCGTGGCAACAGCTGCCCGCGTTTGGCAAATGCGGGTGCGGCTTTGGCCGAGGCATCGCGGGTGCGTTGCTCCAGTGCGCGCAATTCGGCGATGGCCGCTTGCATCGTGTTTGCATTGGCCTGAAAAGCGGGCGTGTTGGTTGAAATACTGGATTCGAGAATGGGCATGGGGAGTTCCGAAAAAAATCAAACGTTTGTTTGATTTTCAAGGCAGTCCGATTGAAAGTCAATTCGCTTGGACCGCGTTGATCAAAGTGTTAGGACTTGACTTGACGTGCCGCATCCCGCCGCTGAATCACCTCTGGAATACCGCCCAGATGAAAGCTTTGGAATGGCGGGTTGGGTTTTCCAGTACCCACTTGCCATATGCGGCGTGCATTCGGTGCTGCACCGTCTACGCGAATGCAACTGCCCGAGATGAATGCCGCTGCCGGGCTGCACAGAAATGTGAGCACCGAGGACACTTCATCCTCCAGACCCAGGCGTTGCAGCGGGATGGTTTTGTCCAGCTGCATGATGGTTTGCTTCATGGGTTCAGGATAGGTGTCCATCCCGCTGGAGGCAATGAAGCCAGGCGCAACGGCATTAACGCGCACAGGCGCCCATTCGTTGGATGCTGTTTCGGAAAAATTCAACATGCCGGCCCTGGCAGCGCCAGAGTGCCCCATGCCGGGCATGCCATTCCACATGTCGGCGATGATGTTGGTGATGGACATGTCCACCTCACCCAGGTGCAGCATCATGTACTGATTGAACACCTCGCGGGCCATGTAAAAGCCACCGGTTAGGTTGTTGCGCACGACAGTTTCCCAGCCTTTGCCGCTGATCATGTTTAGCGGTGACGGAAACTGGCCACCAGCATTGTTGATGAGGTGGTTGATTTTGCCATGCTCGGCCAGCACGGCTGCCACGGTCTCCTTGACGCGCTCTTCCTCACGGATGTCGCAACTGTGAATGCTCACTTTGACTTTGCAAGTTCGTGCAATTTCCGTTTTCACTGTTTCCAGCTTTTCAATTTTACGGCCCACCAGTGCCAGGTTGGCCCCCAGGCTGGCCAGCTCATGAGCCGTACAGCGGCCAATGCCGGAGCCGGCGCCAGTCACTAGAATGGTTTGACTTTCAAAAAGTCCGGGTCTGAAGACGGATTGAAATTGATTCACAGTGGCCTCAATGAATGCATGAGTGGATGCGGTGTGCGGGAATATCGTTTGAGGAAACAGCAAACAACTATTCAAACGAACGTTTGATTGTTATTCTAACCACGATTCAACGGGGATGCCTTGCTGAGGATACAACTTCCCGATTTCATTGTTTGCACTTTTTCGGAATCACCATGACCCGAACCATCAAGATTGGCGGCGCCTGCGGCTTTTGGGGTGACAGCAGCCTGGGCACCGAGCAGTTGCTGAACGTGCCTGGTATTCAGTACATCACGTACGACTATTTGGCGGAATTGACCCTGGCCATCATGGCGGGCATGCGCATGAAAAACCCGGAACATGGGTATGCGCTGGACTTTGTCGAGTTGATGAAGAAAGCGCTACCGGTTGCCAAGGCTCGCGGTATTCGTATCATCGCCAATGCCGGTGGATTGAATCCGCTGGCTTGTGCCGGTGCACTGAAACAGGCGCTGAGCGACGCCGGTTGCGAGGTCACGATTGGCGTTGTGAGTGGCGACGATGCATCCACCACACTGGCACAGTTGCGCAGGGATGGCGCAGAACTGCGTGATCAGCACACTGGGCAGGCAGCGCCGCCATTTTTTTTGACAGCCAACGCCTACCTGGGTGCGTTTCCGATTTCGGCAGCATTGAAAGCCGGCGCTGACATCGTGATTACGGGTCGGGTGGTCGACAGTGCCATGGTGCTGGGTGCTTTGGTGCATGAATTCAATTGGACGCCACAGGATTTGGATCAGCTGGCGCAGGGCAGCCTGGCTGGGCATATGGTGGAATGCGGTGCGCAGGCAACCGGTGGTCTGTTCACCGACTGGGAACAAGTGCCTGATTGGGCGAATATTGGTTACCCGGTGGTGGATGTGCAAGCGGACGGCAGCTTTGAATTGAGCAAACCGGACAACACCGGTGGCTTGGTGAATGTGGCTGTGGCGACCGAGCAAATGTTGTATGAAATTCACGATCCAGCCCGCTACGCGTTGCCGGATGTGGTGTGCGATTTCACGTCGGTCCACATGACACAGACTGCCGAAAACCGGGTGCGGATTGCCGGTGCCAAAGGCATTGCACCGAGTGAATTGTACAAAGTGTGCGCCACCTATCCCGAGGGTTTTCGTTGCATCGGATTGCTGTCTGTATCGGGTTTTGATGCCGCAGCCAAAGCGCGACGCACCGGCGAAGCGATTCTGGAACGTACCCGTGCCATGTTCAAGCGACAAGGCCTGGCAGACTATACCCGCGCTCACATTGAAGTGCTGGGCACCGAGACAGATCTCGGCCCCCACAGCAAGACACCAGCGGGGCATGAAGCTGTATTGCGTGTGGCAGTGACTCACATGGACAAAAAAGCCTTGTCCATTTTTTCGCGCGAAGTGGCTCCGGCAGGCACCAGTTATGCACCCGGTACCAGCGGAAACTTTGGCATGGGTCGGCCCAATGTGGTGCCTTTGGTGAAACTGTTCAGCACCTTCGTTCCCAAGCATTTGCAAGTACCCAAGGTGAGCGTTGGTGATGTGGTGTTGGACTATCAAGAACCCGATCATCCCGTCAACAGCGTCGCTGGTATACAGGCTCATGCTGTGAGCCCAACATTCAAATCCGTGGACATTCCAGCGGAATTGAAGGGCAAGCCGCTGATCATGATTGCCCATGGTCGTAGCGGCGACAAGGGCAACACCAGCAACGTGGGTTTGGTGGCCCGAAAACCAGCTTGGTATGAACTGCTGAAATACGTGGCACGCCCAGACCGTGTACAGGCTTATCTCGCGCATTGGGTCGGTGGACCCATTCACCTCTATGAGTGTCCTCAAGTTCAGGCCATTAACCTCGTTATAGAAGGTGCACTGGACGGTGGTGGCATGGCCTCCATGCGAAACGACCCATTGGGCAAGGCCATGGCACAGGTGGTGCTCACCATGCCCATACAATGAATTCGCGGTAATTGAATTTCTCGGGGGCATCCTCCCGCAGTTGGGGGGAGAGCCCCGGATGTGCGCCCCCTCAGCTTAGTTATCTTTTTCCTACACAGTGGTTCCGTTGAAGTGTCTGTAGGGCCAAACGCAGGGCCTGAACCACCACTCAACGGAGATCACATCATGACTTTCAAGAAAATCGCTTTGGTTGCCGCCATTTCTGCTTTCACACTGCCCACCGTGTCCTACGCCGCTGAAGCCAGCCTGATGGGCTGGGGCAGCGCCTTTGCCAATGCCTATGCACAAGGTCAGCAGGCGGCTGCACAAGGTTCTGGCAATGCAGAATTCAAAGTAAGTTTTGTTCGTGCCCCAGCCGCACCGGCGCCAACCAGCGATGCAAAGCCCGCCCCAGCCCCTGAGGCCAAACCAGCGCCTGCACCCACAGCGGATTCAACACCCGCCAAAACCGATTCGCCCAGCACCCCCGACTCTGCAAAAACAGAGCAGGGCACCAAGCAGGCTTCGGATGCTGGTCAAGATTCCGCAAAACAGGCTTCCGCCTCTGCAGCAGCCAACCTGACCGCCAGCCTGGAATTGAATGGCGATGGCATGAACGCTGCTGCGGCAAAGCTGGATCAAGCTTACCAAACAGGCGGTGCCATGGTTGAGGGTGTGACCAACAAAGTATTGGGTGCTGCACAAGGCTTGGCCGACCAAATGGGCGGCATGAACTTGGCTGCCAATGCGGCTGGCAGCGGTTCACTGGATGTGGCTGGTTTGGCCAACCTGAATGCCGCTGGCAACCTCAGCACCACAGCCAGCCTGATGAGCGCTGGTCAGTTGAGCGCGCTGACTGCCGTAACGTCGAGCGTGATCCAGAACGTGGTGGCATCCCGCCCCACATCGCTGGTTGGTTTGTTGCGCTGAGATGCAGAGCACCCTGAGAAAGCCCGGCCTGTGTGCCGGGTTTTTTCATTCAAGTAGACAGGAAAAACTCCACCACTTTGGTGGTGAGTGTGTCAAGGTTCTCACCCTTGCGGGGTTTGAACCAGGTCACCATGAAGTTCATCGCACCCAGAACCATCAGGCGTGCGAACTTGGTGTCAGCACCCAAGTGTCCCGCCTCGCTCAAGCCGTTGACAGCCGATTGCCAAATGGCATCGTATTCGTCCTTGGTGGCAATCAACCGGCGTTGGTGCACGGCGTCCAGGCAGCGCCAGTTGTATAGCATTACCGGAATGAAATCATTGCCCGGTTCCAGAATGATACTGAGGTGCACCTTGACCAAGGCTGCGAATTGAGCCTCTGCTCGCAGCGAAGGGTCCACCACCGCCCGTGTTTTTTCCAGGCCTTGCCGAAGGCCTTCCTCCACCACGGCCACCAGAATGTCCTGCTTGCTGGCAAAGTGGTAAAAGGGGCTGCCGCACTGCATGCCCACTGCGTTGGCGATGGCGCGCATGCTGGCACCATCGTAACCCTTGTCCCGAAACAACTTGGCAGCGGCGCGAACAATTTCGCCCCGACGCCCGTCATCGCCTTTCTGTTCTTTGCTGGTTTTTGCCACGTTCAATGCCTTTGAGGTTTTAAATTCAATTCCATCCATTGGTGGGGGATGCCCACTTCCTCGTGTGGTGCGCCACTGGTGACAAACCCATGCCGTGCATAAAAGGCAACAGCATGTGCTTGCGCACTCAGGCGCACCGTGGGGTGACCCTGTGCCCGGGCCTTCCCGATCAATGTGTTCAACAACGCTGCGCCAATGCCGTGCTTTCGGTGTTCGCGCAACACGGCCATGCGGCCAATTTTGCCCTCGGGCAACAAGCGTGCAGTGCCCACCGCCTGTCCGTTGATCCAAGCAATGGCATGCATGCTCACTCCATCGCTGTCATCCCACTCCTCGTGTTCGGGGATGCCTTGCTCGTCAATAAAAACAGAACGGCGAATGGGCTTGGCCCACTCGCCGTTGATGTCCCAGCCTGCGCAGTCAATTCTGAGCATGGCGTGTCGGCCATCGGCGCATGAATTAGCCGAGTGCTGCCAGGTCAGCGTCGACTTTTTCCAGCATTTCAGGGGTGATCATGCCGCCAGAGAAGTTGGCCACCACGGCCAATGGAAAACCTTTGCCCATGCCGATCTGGGGGTGTGTGGAAATGCCGGGCATGTGCTTTTCCAGAATGGCTTTGGTCGCGTCGTTGTCCAGCAGGTCGCCCAGTTTGGATTGGGTAGAAAATGCCATGAGTCTTGTCTCCTAGAAATTGGAATGAACAACAATTCAAACAAACGATTGAATTATTCAGCCCATTCTAGTCGAAGAATTGCTCAGCTGTAACGTTTTTTGAGTGCTTCGAGGGAATTTGCGTGCGCCTGGTCAATGCTGGTGCTGGAATCGATCGAGATGTGGAGATTGCGCACCAACCCGTCTTTCAAGCTGTAAACCCAGCCGTGCACGGTCAAGTCTTGTCCACGCTCCCAGGCGTCTTCAATCAGGGTGCTTTCGCACATGCGCTTGACTTGCTCAATCACGTTGAGTTCACACAACTGGTCGAAACGGCGCTGCTCGTCGGCAGGGGTGTTGGTGGTCAGGCCATGGTGCCGTGCAATTTGGTGGATGGGGCGAATCCAGGCATCCGCCAGGCCAATGCGGTCACCCCGCAGTGCCATGCGTACCCCGGAGCAGCCGTAATGGCCACAAATGATGATGTGCTTTACCTGCAGTACTTCCACGGCAAACTGGGTGGCGGACTGCCCGTTGAGGTCGCCGTGGAATACCTGGTTGGCCACATTGCGGTGAACAAACACTTCGCCAGGTTGCAGGTTCACAATGGTGTTGGCTGGCACTCGGCTATCTGAACAGCCAATCCAGTAATACTCGGGAAATTGTTGGTCTTGCAGACGCTTGAAGAAATCGGGATCGCGGTCAACCTGGGCGGTGGCCCATTCGGCGTTGGACGCCAAGAGGTGATTGAGGTCTTTGGGCACAGGGCACTCGTCGAAGGTGAAGTGTGCCCAGTGTAGCGCAGTGCAACACTGGGCGGTGCTGTGCAAAAGCCTGTTTAATCGATTTGACCGATGTAGCTGAAGGAATACACGCTGTCCGGGCTGGCGGTGGTGCTGCCTGTGGTGTAACCCAACTGGAATGCGGAGGTTTTCCCGGCAGCAAAAATCAAGGAGGCCGACCGTTCGCGACGTTCTTCCGAGGTTTTGAGCAAGCGGTCTCGCCGGCTGGCATTCAGGTTGAAAATTACGCTGTTGGTCAGTGGGAAGCTGGTGCCCAGGGTCAGGTAGTTGCCGTCTTGCAGGGGCAGCGTGGGCGTTTGCCCATAATACTGGCGGCCCAGTGTGCCAGTGATGGCCACACCACTGTCGAACCGGTAGGTGTTGTCTGCCTGAATGGCATAGTCCGTTTTGCCGGTGCCCAGGCCTTCCTGTTCGTTGCCCGTGGGCAATTTCACCAGGCCCGTGGCAGCCAATGCATAGCCTTTTGAAGAAATGCCGCCGACCAGGTCTTTGGACAAGCTCACCAGCATGTCGCCGACACCGCTCACCTTGCGAGTGGCGTTGCCAGCATTGCCAGTCACTGTGCCGCCCACAAAAGTACCGGGGCCTTCCAGGGAAATGTAAGGTACATACACCGATGCCCGGTAGTCGTCGCCCACGTAGGTCGCAGCCACCGTGAATGACCTGGCCTTGGTTTCGCGGGCCTGACCAAATTTGCCTTTCAGGCTGTCAAAACTGGTGGTGAGCAGCAGGCCGGTGTCGTCTGCCTGTGCATGGCCAAAAGCTGCTGCAGCGCAAGTGGCCAGCAGCAAGCGTGTGAATGTGTGCTCCATCCCTCTCTCCTTTTATTGTGGAAACAGTATGAAGCAAATTCAACGCCTTGGGCTTCCTTCAAATGGTGGAGGGTAAAGTTACCGACAACGCTGTCAGATTCGGGCTCTAGGGTTGAGCCTGGGCCACTTGAAGCCCCTTGGCTGCAGACCGTGCGACCAACTGCTCGGCAAAGGCCACATGGTCGCCACGCAGGCTGTTGCTGCTGTTGTGCTCCGGGTCGCTGGCGGAGAAATCCTGGCGGATGTCTCTCAACCGGTCCAGCACGGCGGCGTATTGCTCGGGCATGACCTTGGCCACATAAGCCAGGCCTACCAAGTCAGCCAGGGTTTCTTCAAACTGGGTATTGCTGGAAAACATCACCCCCAATTGCTGTTCCAGCGCTTGCCGGGCGCTGGCTCGGCGACCGGGCTCTGCCAGCATGCAATGGGTGAGTTCATGCCCGCTGGAGAAGGCGAGAAAAGCCTGGCTGGCCCCTTCCGCCCCCGCGTTCACGAAGTGAGACCACACGCGCTTGGCATCGTCGTTGTGGTTGATGTGGACCACACAGGCTTTGCTGCCGCCATAAGTCAGAAACGGCGATGGGTTTTTCAGCAGGCTGTCCCGAAACTTCACCCGTTGGGCATCAATCTGGAAGTACTGTGCAAATTGCTGCAACTCGCCTTGCAGGGCTTGGGTGTCGGGCAACGAGGCCTGGGGTGTAAACAGGCTGATCAATCCAAAAAATAATCCGCTCCACATGGTCGGTCCCCACATTCGTTCCTCATGAAGGTTCATCGGCGGGGCGCTTGGCCAGGCGCATTGCCCGAAGCGGTGTGGCCCCGGAATGGGGAGGCCCGTCTGAGGGGGCATGAAGGGATTTCGTAACCGCTGCTGGGTGGGCAGACGTGTCACAATTCAGCCCATCGCGCCTGTGAGCGCACCCCATTCAGACGACAAGGAGAGGACTGTGAACAACCCCGTGGCCATCATCACCGGTGCGGCCGGTAACTTGGGACAGGCCGTTGCCACCCACCTGGGACAGGCGGGCTACCGGCTGCTGCTGGTGGACCTGAACCAACCCGATTGGGATGGCGAGACCGATGCCGTGTCGATCGGCAATGTGGACTTGACCTTGCCGGAGCATGCTCAGGAAGTGGTGAGTCAGGCTTGGGAATACTTCGGTCAAATTGATGCGGTGGTGAATATTGCGGGAGGTTTCGCCTGGGAAACCCAGGCGGAGGGCAGCCTCGACACCTGGAGCAGCCTGTTTGCAACCAATGTGCACACAGCCGTCAACCTGTGCCAAGCCGTATTGCCACAATTCCAGGCTCAGCAAAGCGGAGTCATTGTGAATGTGGGCTCGGCCGCTGCCGCACAGGGTGGCGTGGGCATGGCTGCGTACGCGGCCGCCAAGTCGGCTGTGTTGCGCCTGACTGAGAGCCTGGCCGCAGAAAACAAGGCACTGGGCATCCGTGTGAATGCGGTGCTGCCTAGCATCATCGACACCCCCGCCAACCGCGACAGCATGCCCGATGCTGATCCTGAAACCTGGGTGCAGCCCCAATCATTGGCCGAAGTCATCGCGTTTCTGTTGTCCAATGCCGCACGTGATATTCACGGCGCCGGTATTCCGGTGGTGGGGCGGGTTTGAGGTAGCCTGTCGAATCTGAAGGGGGCGGTCCCTGCGCTGGCTTGGCAACATCCGTTATCGGGTCTGTCGGGTACAACATCCAATTCACCTGGCCAATCCAACCATGCTTCTCGCCCGCCTCGCTTTGTCCTGTTTCGCTGCCATGGCGCTCTGGTCTGTTTCTGCTTGCATGGACGGCAGCACAACGCCGGGCGCGCAGCAGCCGTCTGCCAATATTCAGCCCGCAGAAACCCGTCCACAGGTGTTTGGGGTGAACAACTTCAAACCCTTGCCCGCAGCGCCCCAGGTGGACCCTGTCACGCAGGCTGCCCGCGACCGCATTCTAGGCCCCAATGCTGTCGATCAAAGCACTGTGAAATTGTGGTGGGTGGGGGTTTCCAGCTTTATTGTGGCGGGGCAGGGCCATGTATTTTTGCTCGACGCCTGGGAAATTGTGGGGCTGCATGCCAACTATGTGCCGATCGGGCGCGAGGAGTTGGCTGCGATCAAGCCGGAAGCAATTTTGGTGGGCCATGGCCATTTTGACCATGCGGCCGATGTGGGCTACGTGGCGGGGCACAGCGGTGCGGTGGTGGTGGCGGGCAGCACGGTGTGTGACCTGGCGCGCCAGCGCGCAGCCGATGCTGGCTTGAATGCCACCTTCCCTTGCGTGAACCTGGGCGATGACACCAATACCCAGCCTGGCAGTTTACAAAGCCTAAAATTGTGGGAAGACCTGCCGGAGGTGACCATTCTGCGCCACACCCATTCGGCGGCAGAGCCGACGGATCTGTTAAGTGGCGGGCGCCCCTTGGTATTCATTCCCGATGTGCTGACTTACCCCACCTATCTCAACACCAGCCCCCAAGAGACGGCTGCATTTTTGGGCAGCCTGCGCGACGATGGCGGTGTGGGCCAGCCGGATGGCGGCACCTGGGCTTACCACTTTCAGTTTGGTGATTTCACCCTGTTTTGGCACGACTCAGCCGGGGTCATGAAGGCCGGCAACCCAGACAGCCTGGCCATTCAACAAGCGATAGCACGCTTGCCCGGTTGTGTGGACGTTCAGCTGAATGCGATCGTGGGGTTTGGCATGGTGACCAGCGCCTACCGCGATGCCTTGGCCTATGTGGCTGCAGCCCACCCCAAGCTGGCCTTGCCCACACACCACGATGCTTGGGCACCCGGCATTGGCGGTGGAGCAAAGGCGTATGAGCAAACCTGGCGTGAGGCGGTGGCCAGCCTACCCAGCCCACCTGCGCTGGATTACCTCACCGACCCCATGGATTACATGAAGCCCCGGGTGTTTAACATCAATGACCCGCGCTGGTCGGGCGGGTGCCGCTAACATCGATGTTTCAAGCCGTGCAGGTAGTTGTCGATGTCAAACATCGCTTGTTGAACCAGGTCAAAATTGGGATTGAGTACCCAATTGGCAAACAGACCGTCAATCAGCGAGTGAATGCCAATGGCGGCCTGCAAGGCGTTCAATGCAGCTGGCAGTTCACCTTTGCGAATGGCCCGTTCAATATCACCCTGAATGTCTGAAATACAACCCTGACGGGCCTCCAGATGCTGATCCCGAATGGGCAGCATGTCGTCCACCAGTTCTGTTTTGTGCATCACGATGTCGAACACCCGCTGGGTTTGCGGGCTTTCAGCCAACACGCGAACCACATGCAGGGTGCGTTCGCGAATGTAGTTCAGCGGAGACACTTCCGGGTCGGCATCGGCTGTCGCCAAAAATTCATCCATGGGCAGCGTGACCCGGCGCATCATGGCATCCAGCAGATCAGCCTTGTTCTTGAAGTGCCAATAAATCGCACCCCGCGTCAGCTCCGCAGCTTGGGCGATGTCGTTCAGCGTGGTGCGGGAAACGCCTTTTTCCGAGAACACTGTTTCAGCCGCATCCAGAATTTGGTGGCGTGTTTCCTGGGCTTCTTCCTTGGTTTTTCTGACCACAATTTTTCCGACGCAACATTGCAAAATTGTTTACATACACTCGTGTATGTATGTATTATCTGACTTCTTGGTCATTAAGGCAACATGAATTTTGGAGCATGCCATTCACAAGAGGGCAAGGCTTCTTTTCTCCACAGACGGGGCTCACATGCATAGCAAGTCACTGAATAAAAACAAACATTGGGTATTGATCACAACCATGGCACTGGCATTGGCCGCTTGCGGCAAGGGCGGACAGCAAGGCCCAGCGGCCGGCCCTGGTGGCCAGGCCATGCCCGTTCCTGTGGTGGAAGTGCAACCCAAAGACTTGAGCCTGACCTATGAATACCCTGCCCAGATCAGCGGCATTCGCGAAGTGGAAATTCGCGCCCGGGTGAGCGGCATTATCGAAAAGCGTTTATTCACCGAAGGGGGGCGTGTGAAGCAAGGCCAGTCCTTGTACAGCCTGGACAATGCGCCTTACCAGACCGCACTCAACCGTGCCCTGGCCACCGAAAATGCAGCCCGTGTGCGCGCTGAACAAACCGAGCGGGATTACAAGCGGGTGCAACCGCTGAGCGAAAGCAAAGCGGTGTCTCAGTCAGAACTTGAAGCGGCTCGATCGGCCATGGATGTGGCCAAAGCGGATTTGGGTGTGGCCAGTGCTGCCGTGCGTGAAGCCCGCTTGAACCTGGCTTATGCCCGGGTTGAGTCGCCGGTGACAGGTTTTGCCAGCCGCTCGCTGAAGTCGGAAGGCAGTTTGGTGTCAGGCCCGGCTGAGTTGTTGACCACCGTGACGCAGGTGGACCAGGTGTATGTGAATTTCGGTATTCCAGAGAAAGATCAGGAAGCTTTGCGCACGGCATTGGCCAACGGTACTGCCAATATCAAGGATGGTGCGCTGCGGGTTGAAGTGCTGGGCAAAGACGGTAAACCCACTGAGTTCAACGCCAAGCTCAGCTTTAAGGATGTGCGTGTGAACCCTTCCACCGGCACGGTGGACGCACGGGCCGTGATCGACAACCGAAAAGAAATATTGAGCCCCGGGCAATTTGTTCGGGTGCGTGTGAGCGGCGCTGTGCAACCCAATGCGGTGCTGTTGCCACAGCGTGCTGTGCTGGAAAGCCCCATGGGCGGCAAGATCGTGATGACGGTCGGGCCTGACAACAAAGTGGCCCCCCGCCCTGTGCAGGTTGCGCAGTGGAGTGGCGACCAGTGGGTGGTTCAAAGTGGCTTGAATGCAGGCGACAAGGTGATCACCGATGGCTTTATGAAAGCGCCACCCGGCACACCCGTGAAGCCGGTGGTGGCGGGCTCAAACAATGAGCCCCAAGCAGCCAAAGGCAAATCTGCCGATGCAAAACCTGACGCTAAATAAGCCACAGCCTGGAAGGAATTGATTCATGTTTTCTCGTTTCTTCATCGACCGGCCTGTGTTTGCGGCTGTGCTGTCGATTTTTATCGTGCTGGCGGGTTTGGCCGCCATGCGTGGGTTGCCCATCGCCCAATACCCGGAAATTGCGCCACCGGTGGTCACCGTGCGTGCGGTGTACCCCGGTGCCTCGGCCCGTGTGATTGCCGACACCGTGGCAGCGCCCATCGAGAATGCCATCAATGGTGTGGAGAACATGATGTACATGAGCTCCACTTCCGCCTCCAGCGGCGTGGTGGAAATTCAGGTGACCTTCGAAATTGGCACCGACCCTGACCAGGCCGCGCTGAACGTGAACAACCGTGTGAAGCAGGTCGAAAATATTTTGCCGCAGGAAGTGCGCCGGCAGGGGGTGACGGTCAACAAGGGTTCATCGGCCTTCTTGCAGGTGGTGGCGTTTTATTCCGATGATGGACGGTTTGATGACTTTTACACCTCCAACTACGTGACCTTGAACGTGCTGGACCGCATCAAGCGGATTCCCGGGACCACCAACGTACAAATTTTTGGCGCGAAAGACTACGCCATGCGCATCTGGATCAAACCCGACCGCATGGCCCAGTTGAAGCTCACCGCCAGCGACATTGCGCAGGCCATCAATGAGCAGAATGCCCAGTTTGCGGCGGGCAAGGTGGGCCAAAACCCCAACCCCAGCAACCAGGAACTGGTCTACACCATCACCACCAAAGGGCGATTGGCTGACCCGGCCGAGTTTGAAAACATCCTGATCCGCGTGAATCCGGATGGCTCATCGCTGCGCCTGAAGGACGTGGCCCGCGTGGAGTTGGGCTCGAAAGACTATGATTTCATGGGGCGCATCAATGGCAAACCCGCCACGCTGATGGGTATCTTCTTGCAGCCGGGTGCCAATGCGCTGGACGTGGCCGACAATGTAAACGCCACCCTGCAGGACATTGCCAAGAGCTTTCCGGAAGGGTTGAGCTACGCGGTGCCGTATGACACCACCCGCTTTGTGAAAGTGTCCATCCGTGAGGTGGTAAAAACACTGGCTGAAGCCATGATTCTGGTGTTCATCGTGGTGTTTGTGTTTCTGCAAAACTGGCGTGCCACGCTCATTCCGATTTTGGCGGTGCCTGTGTCGCTCATCGGTACCTTTGCAGGCTTGTACATGCTGGGCTACTCCATCAATACGCTGACCTTGTTTGGCATGGTGCTGGCCATCGGTATTGTGGTGGACGACGCCATTGTGGTGTTGGAAAACGTGGAGCGCATCATGCACGAAGAGGGCTTGAGAGCCCGCGCTGCTGCCATCAAGGCCATGCAGGAAGTGACCGGCCCCGTGATTGCGATTGTGCTGGTGTTGTCGGCCGTGTTTGTGCCAATTGCATTTTTGGGTGGCCTGACCGGCGAACTGTATCGGCAGTTTGCGATCACGATTGCAATTGCCGTGATCATTTCCGGCATTGTGGCGCTGACACTCACCCCGGCCTTGTGTGTGCTTATTTTGAAGTCGGAACACAAGCGCCCCAACCGCTTTTTTGATGCATTCAACAACGGCTTTGCGCGCCTCACCAACCGGTATGTGGGTGGTGTGAAATTCCTGAGTGTTCGGCCGGTGTTGGGCATTGTGTTGTTCGGCGTGATGCTGGTGCTGACCGCAGGTTTGTTCAAGGCCACGCCCGGTTCACTGGTGCCCGATGAAGACCAGGGTTATTACATTGCGGCGGTGTTCTTGCCCGACGGTGCCACCCTGCAGCGCACCGACAATGTGGTGAAGCGTGTGCTGGATGCTACCCAGGCCAACCCGGCCAATGAATACTCCGTGGCATTCACAGGCTTTGACTTCTTGGGTGGCAGCTTTAAAAACAACGCCGCCACCATGTTCATTACCCAGCGCCATTGGGATGAGCGCAAACAGGACACCAAGCAACTGGTGGGCGAATTGTTTGGCCGCACAGCGGGTGAACAGGAAGGTTTGGTATTGGCCTTTGCGCCACCCCCCATTTTTGGTTTGGGCACGGCCGGTGGTTTTGAGTTTTACATTCAGAACAAGGGCGAAGGCGGCCCTGAAAAACTGGCCCAGGTGATGGGTGCGTTTTTGGCCAAGGCCAACAAAGACCCGCGCCTGGCCGGTGTGCAAACCCTGTGGCGGCCCGGTACCCCGCAGCTTTTTGTGGATGTGGATCGCGAGCGTGCACTCGCCATGGGCGTGAATGTCAACGAGGTGTTTGACACCTTGGCGGCCAGCCTCGGCACGTATTACGTGAATGACTTCAACAAGTTTGGCCGCACCTGGCAGGTGTTGATGTCGGCTGACAAGCAATACCGCAGCAACCCGGAAGACATCGGCAACCTGTATGTTCGCTCCAACAAGGGGGAGATGATCCCAATATCCGCCTTCTCCAAAGTGGAGTACTCTCAGGGCCCTGAAACGCTGGAACGGTTCAACAATTTGCCGGCGGTGAAGTTGCTGGGCAGTGGTGCGCCGGGTGTTAGTTCCGGCGAAGCATTGAAGGCGGTTGAAGAGATTGCGAAGGAAACGCTGCCCGCAGATTTCACCTACGACTTTTCGGGTGCATCGTTCCAGGAAAAGCGGTCAGCTGGTTCGTCGAGCTTCTCGTTGGTGTTGGGCGCCCTCATGGTGTTCCTGATTCTGGCAGCGCAGTACGAAAAGTGGAGCTTGCCGTTGTCGGTGCTGCTGGCCATGCCATTTGGCCTGTTTGGCGCGCTGTTGGCCGTGTGGCTGCGGGGCATGCCCAACGATGTGTACTTCCAGATTGGCCTGGTGACGTTGCTAGGCCTGGCTGCCAAGAATGCCATTTTGATTGTGGAGTACGCGGTGTTGAAACGCACGGAGGGCATGAGCGCCATGGATGCTGCCCTGGAGGCGGCTCGTTTGCGTTTCCGTCCGATTTTGATGACCTCGCTGGCCTTCATTCTCGGCGTGGTTCCGTTGGCGTTTTCTCATGGGGCTGGCGCCGGTGCACGAACCGCCGTGGGCACCGGGGTGATGGGTGGCATGACCGCCGCCACATTGCTGGCCATTTTCTTTGTGCCGCTGTTTTACCGGCTGATCGACCGCAGCAAGAAGGGCGGTCGTCACCATGACAGCGAAGACGAACAAATCATTGAAACCTGATACCAAACCAAGGGGATCCAGATGAAGTTAACAACCCTTCCCAAAACAATGGTTGCACTGGGCGTGGCGACCCTGCTGTCCGCCTGCGCATCCAACATTCCGTTGCTGAATACGTTCAAGCCCCAAGCACAGCCTGAAAAAGTGGTGGTGCAACAGCCCGAGGGCACAACCGGTGTGGGCATGAATGGCGTTGACCAGGAACGCTGGTGGCTGCTGTTGAACGACCCGGTGCTGACCCAGGTGGTTGAACAGGCCTTGAAAAACAACACCGATGTGCGCCTGGCCAACGAGCGTCTGAATGAAGCTGGCGCGGTGCTTGGCCTGGCCAAATCTGCCAAATACCCAGCTATTTTTGGGCAGATTACCGAGAACCGTGCGCGCACCAGCCGGTCCACCAACAGCCCCTTTGTGAACAATAACCTGACAGAAAGCACCCGCCTGGGCATTGGTGCCACGTGGGAGCTTGACCTGTGGGGCAAAATTTCTGCGCAGGAAGATGCAGCCCGCGCCAGTTTCATGCAGCAGGGCTACAACATGCGGGGTGTGCGCCTCAGCGTGGCAGCCACCGCAGCATCGCTGTACACCCAAATCCGCGTGCTTGACCTTCAAGTGAAAGTGTTGGAGCAAACCCTGCAAAGCCGTGAGGCCGCTTACAAGCTGGCCCAGCAGCGTTATGACGTGGGTTTGAGCAACGAACTGCAGTTGCGCCAAACCGAAGCCGAATACCAGTCAGTGCGGGCCCAGTTGCCCGATACCCGGGAGCAGCTGTCGCGTGCCATGAACGCGCTGGCTGTGATTGTGGCAGGCAACCCCCCAGCGCTTCAGCCGCTGAAGGTTGAAAACCTGCAGCTCACCAAACTGTTTATCCTGCCGGAAAACACCCCGTCCGAATTGCTCTTGCGCAGGCCCGATTTGTCGGCCGCTGAGCAGCAGTTGGCCGCAGCCGATGCCAACCTCAATGTGGCGCGCAAGGCGTTTTTCCCGTCGATTGGCCTCAGTGCATTTGCAGGGCGTGAAAGCTTCGCGCTTGAAAACTTGTTTACTGGCCCAGCCAAGGTGTGGAACTTCCAGGCACAAATTACCCAGCCCATTTTCCAGGCAGGTGCTTTGTTTGATGCCCGCGATGCTGCCGTGGCCCGCCGCAATCAAGCGGTGCTGCAGTACGAGGCCAGCATTCGCACGGCCTTCCAGGAGGTGTACGACGCCATCGTGGCCCAACGGGAGGCCCGTGAACGCCTGACGGCTCGCCAAAAACAGGTTGAAACACTGACCGAGGTTGTGCGGTTGGCGCAATTGCGTGTGGACAACGGGGTGGCCAACCAGCTCGAATTGCTGGATGCACAACGCAATTTGTTGGCTGCACAATTGAGCTGGGCCTCAGCCTGGCAGCAGCAGCAGGGTGCCACTCTGCTGATGGTCCGGGCGCTGGGTGGTGGTTTCAAGCGTGAGGCCGAGCAAACCGCATCCAATTGACCCCGCGAATGCGGTCAAGAAGAGGGTTTGTTTGTTAAATATATGTTGCCTCGCAACATAACAATTTAGAGCAAGCCCTCGAAAACCCGGACTTTTCGGCGCAGCATGGACAGGCTATGATCAAACGGTGACATTACTCAATGTCACCAATGTTTGTAAAACAAGTAAGGTGTGCGGCACCGCCAGCTCGCCTCGGGAGACCTGTCATGAATGCGATTGCCAATGTCGTCAATGCCCTGCGGGGGCGGGGGCGTGAACCCAGGCCCGCCTCCAAAACCGAGATTGAACTGAAGCAGCGTGCGGTCAAATTTGACTGGAAACAAACGCCCATCGACTGGTTGCCCAACGAGCCTTTCTCCAGTTACTTCATCAACGAGATCAACCTGATTTTGCCTGAGGGCGAGTTTTGGTTTTGCCGCCTGTACAACAAGGCGCTGCCGATGATCACCGATGAAAAACTGCGTGAGGATGTGCGCGGCTTCATCAAACAGGAAGCCATGCATGCCCGTGGCCACAACACCGCTACCGATGAATACCTCGCACAGCGGGGCATCAACCCGGAACGCAACCGGGCGGTGATGAAACACCTGTTCAATGTGATTCTGGACGACAAGCCGTTTGGGAAAACCCTGCCCAAATGGGCTGAAAAGCAATGGCTGTTGGCGCGCCTCGGTTTGATCGCCACCATTGAGCACCTGACCTGTGTGCTGGGCATGTATGCCTTGGAGAACAAAGAGTGGGACAAGCTGGGGGCAGACCCTGTGTTGCTCGACCTCATTCGCTGGCATGGCGCCGAGGAAGTGGAACACCGAAGCGTGGCGTTTGACCTGTATCAACATTTGGGTGGCAGCTATTTCTCCCGCTATTACATGACCCTCTTGGTCTTTCCCATGATCTTTGGCATTTGGGTGGATGGTGCTGCCAATTTGATGAGCCAGGATCAACGCCTGGCCAAGCACAAGCCCGCATTCTACAAACCGTGGGTGTGGGTGAACTGGTTCAAGGAATCCCGCCGGGGCTTGCTACCCAGTCCGCTGTGGTTGGCCTACCGCACCTTGCCCTATTTCAGCCCCTGGTATGACCCCAGCCATGAAGGGTCTACTGAACTGGCCGCTGAATATCTGACCAGGTCGCCAGCGGCGAAAGCAGCCACCTCAGTCGCTGCTGCTGCACACGGTGGCAAGCGCCACAGCGCACCCCAGGCCGTTACAATGGCTTGATGCACACACATCAACCGGACCGTTACACGGAATTCACCCCCTGCATCGATGCACTCATCGAGCAGGTGGGGAAAGACCTCCACGTGGCTCTGCCTCTGGGCTTGGGCAAGCCCATCGAGTTTGTGAATGCACTGTATGCCCGTGCACGTCGCGATCCCTCCATACAACTCACTTTTCTGACCGCGCTCTCGCTGGAGAAGCCCTTGCCGTCCAGTGACCTGGAGGCGCGCTTCATGCAGCCGTTTGTAGAGCGGGTGTGGGGCAACTGCCCGGATTTGCAGTATGCGGTGGATGCAACGAACGGCAAGTTGCCGCCCAATGTGCGTGTGAAGGAGTTTTTCTTTAAGCCGGGTAGTCGGCTTCAGCACCCGCAGGCGCAGATGGATTACATCAGCACCAATTACACCATGGCTGCACGGGATGTGTTTTTGCAAGGCTGCAATGTGGCCGTGCAGCTGGTGTGCAAACCGGCCGATGGTGACTCGCATCGCCTGTCGTTGTCCTGCAATCCCGACACCTCGGTCGAGCTGATTCGGCTATTGAAAGACAGCAAGCGCACGCACCGGGTCATTGGCGTGGTCAACCAGCAGCTGCCTTACATGGTGCACGACGCTGAGGTGCCCGTGGAATTGTTTGATGCCATCGTCGACAATCCGCGTTTTTACTCCACCCTGTTTTCAACGCCAAAACTGCCCGTGGGTGTGGTCGATTACGCCCTGGGTTTGCACGTGGCCGCCTTGATACGTGATGGTGGAACCTTGCAAGTGGGCATCGGTGCATTGGGTGACGCGGTGGTGTACGCCACCCTACTGCGCCATCAAAAACCCGCTGTGTTCAAGGCAGCACTCAGCGTATTGGGGCAAACGGCAGCGCAGCGCACCTTGGCCGATGCTGTGGGTGGGTTTGAACCGTTTGAGCACGGTTTATACGGCGCCACCGAAATGCTGGTCGATGGGTTCATGGAACTTTACAAAGCGGGCATCTTGAAGCGGGAGGTATACACGCATGCCGCTTTGCAGGCTGTCGTTCATCAGGGGGCATGCCCCAAGGGCAGCATTCCGCCGGATATCCTGGACCACCTCAATCGCCATGGTCTGCGTGAAATCACCCCCTTTCAGTTCCGGCAACTGCAGTTTCATGGTGTCTTCAAACCCAATCTGAAGCATGAGGGCGTGCATGTTGTGTTGGAAGGCGGTGAGCGGGTACTGGCCAATCTGGCCGATCGGCAAGCCCGACGGGTGTTGGCACAGCACTTGGGTTCACGCCTGCTCAATGGCGTGGTGTTGCATGCAGGTTTCTTTCTGGGGCCGCGCAGTCTTTATCAGTTTCTCCATGACTTACCGGATGTCGAACGTGCCCGCATCGCCATGACCGGCGTTGAGCATGTAAACCAACTGGACTTGAACCCAACGCTTTACCGCGCCCAACGGGTGCATGCGCGTTTTGTGAACACGGGTGTGATGGTGACCAGCAACGGGGCGGTGGTGTCCGACGGCTTGGCCGACGGCCGCGTGATTTCCGGTGTGGGTGGCCAATACAACTTTGTGGCCATGGCCCAGCAATTGGACACAGGCCGAAGCATCCTCATGATCCGTGCAGTGCGCGACAAGGAAGGCAAGACTGCGGAACCTTCGAGCAATGTCGTGTTCAACTATGGGCATTGCACCATTCCGCGGCATTTGCGGGATATCGTGGTGACCGAGTACGGCGTGGCAGACCTGCGCGGCAAAACCGATGAAGAAGTTGCCAAGGCGTTGTTGAACATCACGGACAGCCGCTTTCAGCCCACCTTGCTGGCGCAGTTGAAAGCGGCAGGCAAAGTGCACACCAGTTACCACATCCCGGCAGAACACCAACACAACACACCCGAGCGCCTGGCTCAGGCCTTAAGCCCTTTTATTCACAAGGGTCTGTTTCCTGCCATGCCATTTGGTACCGACCTAACCCCCATGGAACTGAACCTGGCGCACGCACTGAAGGGGATAAAAAGGGTGGCCGATGCAACCCCGGCCTGGAAACTGGCGCTAAAGGCCCTGGTGTACCGCCATGCTGGGAAAGAATTTGATGAGGAGCTGGCCCGCATGCAGCTCGACAAACCCAGGTCTTTGAAAGACAGGGTGGTTCGCATGCTGCTGATTGAACAATTGAAACTTTCCAGAACTTGAGCGGTCATTCGATGACGTGTTAAGGTTTTGGCATGAAGCAGACCACCCGAATCATTTTCTGGCTGATATTGTTGGCCCTGCCCTTGCAAGGTTTTGCACAGGTGGGGTATTTGTCATGCCACATGGGGCAGATGGACACTGCGCAGCACGATGGCATGGCGCACATGACCATGGACCATGAGACCATGGACCAACACGCAGCTGCCAAGGCCGACCCCGGCAAGAAGGCCTGCTGCACCTGTGCAGTGGCCTGTACGGTGATGGCATTGCCCGTTGCAGTGGCGCACATCGCCCCTGTTATCCAGCATGTGCCGGTGGCCACTGAATTCACCCCCCTTGTGCCCACCCAGGCTCCAGTCCCACCCGACAGGCCGCCCCGATCCTTCACGCTCTGATCAATCGCTTTCAATCGGCTTGACCTTGCCAACATGGGAAGGTTTAGTCTTCCTGTCATCGTATTCAGTGAGCGTGAATTATGTCATTTACCCTTTTCAAAAGACGTCTTGGCGTGGTGCTGGCCGTGTGGGCAGTGTTGTCTGCACTGACGGCAGCCCATGCAGCCACGGCCGAGCAGACACGCACAACAGCCCAAGAGGCCATGCCCTACACCTCGGCGTTTGAGCAATACACCCCTTGGGTAGAGCCCAATATTGCACCCTGGCCCGCAGTAAACGATACCGTGCGCACCGTGGGTGGTTGGCGCAGTTATGCCCGCGAAGCGGCGGAAGGCCACGATGAGGCGTCACATACGCAGGGTATGGGTACCCAGCAGGAGGTCAAACCATGACGGAACGACTTCATTTTCATTTGCCTGCCCGTGTGTGGGTTATGCCTGCCTTGGCGCTATTCCTGAGCAGTTGTGCATCCATGGACGTCAATCGAAGCATGGAACGCATTAACTCTCGCCACGTTGAATTCACCCAGGACCTTTTGCAATTGGCTCAAACCCCTGGGCAACGCAAGGCCATGCGTGAAAAAGCCGACGCACTGTTGCAACAGCCTGTTAATCAAACCACGGCCGTCAACCTGCTACTGGTCAACAGCCCAGCCTTTCAGGCATTGCTGGCTCGCCACTGGGCTGACGGTGCACAGGCCGCACAGACGGGTCGGCCTGGCAATCCAGTTTTTACCTTTGAACGCACCACCTTGCTGGATGAACTGGAAATCGGCCGACTGTTGACGTTTGGTCTGATTGACCTGTTAAGTCTGCCTGCCCGGCAGGGTGTTGCCGCAACCGCCATCGAGCGCAGTGAATTGGCCATGGCCAATTCGGTGGTTGAGCAGGTCACCCAGGTTCGGCAAACCTGGGTCAATGCTGTGGCGGCCCGGCAGCAAGCGGCCTACGCCCGTCAGGTGGCTGACAGCGCGAAGGCCAGTGCTGAGCTGGCCAAACGAATGCAGGAAGTGGGCAATTTCAACCGCTTGACACGGGCCCGTCAGCAGGCCTATTACGCCGATGCTGTGTCCAGCCTCGCTTTGGCTGAGCAAAAAGCCACGGCAGCCCGTGAGCAACTGGTGCGCCTGTTGGGTTTGACTGATCAGCAGGCGCAACAACTGAGCCTGCCCGATCGATTGCCCGATATTCCGACGCAACCCCTGATGCCCGCTGCGATGAATGTCCAGCAGGACAACCGGCTGGATGTGCAAATGGCTCGGCTTCGTTTGAAAGAATTGAACCAGGCTCAAACAGTGAGCCTGATTGGGTCATTTCTGGATGTGGATGCGGGCATCCGGCGTGACTCGGTTTTCGACAATGCGGCCGGAACATCGGCCACCCGCAAAGGTTATGAGCTGGATTTGCGTTTACCTCTCCTGGATTGGGGTGACCAGAAGCGGGCGGCCTATTCCGCAACAACCCTGGCAACCCTCAATACGTTGGATGCCACTTTGCGTGCCAGTAACTCCAGCCTGCGCGAGCAATATGCCAACTACCGCACAGCCTGGGATATTGCCCATCACTACCAGACCGAAGTGGTGCCACTCAAGAAAATCATTTCCGATGAAAACCTGTTGCGTTACAACGGCATGTTGATTGGCGTATTCGAACTGTTGGCCGACAGTCGCGAGCAAATCAATGCGGTGATGGGCGCACTGCAAGCGCAAGCCGATTTCTGGCGGGCCGATGCTGCGCTCAAGGCTGCGCTGGTCGGTAAACCCATGGACACTGCCCTGTCGTCGCCCTTGCGCGCATCTGCCAGTGCAGAGCCCGCAGGCCACTGAACACAGCATAAGGAATTCAAAATGATAACGCGACGCAGTTTTTTCAAGCGAGTTGGACAGGCCGGTGGGTTGGCTGCATTCAGTGCAGTGGCCAGCACGGCGGTTAGCAAGGTGGCCATGGCTGCTTTGCCAGAGCCTGTGCTTCAAACTTCGCCCGATACAATGCCCCCACTGATGCCCAACACCGGGCGCCCCTACAACCCGGTGGTGACCCTCAACGGTTGGACCTTACCGTGGCGCATGAATGCCGGCGTGAAGGAGTTTCACTTGGTGGCCGAACCCGTGGTTCGCGAAATGGCACCCGGTATGGTGGCTCACCTGTGGGGCTACAACGGGCAGTCGCCAGGCCCCACCATTGAAGTGGTGGAGGGCGACCGGGTGCGGATTTTTGTGACCAACAAATTGCCAGAACACACCAGTGTGCACTGGCACGGGCAGCGACTGCCCAATGGCATGGATGGGGTGACGGGTCTTAATCAGCCGGGTATCGCGCCAGGCAAAACCTTTGTCTATGAGTTTGTGGCACGACGGCCAGGCACCTTCATGTACCACCCTCATGCCGATGAAATGACGCAGATGGCCATGGGCATGATGGGATTTTGGGTAACCCACCCCAAGGGCAAACACCCGCTGATCGAGGAAGCAGACAGGGACTATTGCTTCTTGCTCAATGCCTACGACATTGACCCAGGTGCCTACACCCCCAAAATCATGACCATGCTGGACTTCAATTTGTGGACCTGGAACAGCCGGGTGTTCCCGGGTATTTCGCCGCTGGTGGCGCGCAAGGGCGACCGGGTTCGCATCCGCGTGGGCAATCTCACCATGACCAACCACCCCATCCACATTCATGGACATGAATTCGAAGTGACAGGCACAGACGGTGGGCCAACACCCAAAGGCGCCCGATGGCCCGAGGTCACGGTGGATGTGGCGGTCGGCCAAATGCGGCAAATGGAATTCATTGCCGACGAAGAAGGCGACTGGGCATTCCACTGCCACAAAAGCCACCACACCATGAACGCGATGGGCCACAACGTACCCACCATGATTGGTGTGGACCACCGCGGTCTGGCCGGCAAAATCAATCAGCTCATTCCTGACTACATGGTGATGGGCGAACGGGGCATGAGCGACATGAGCGAAATGCAGATGCCCTTGCCCGATAACACTGTGCCGATGATGACCGGTGACGGTCCTTATGGCTCGGTCGAAATGGGGGGCATGTTCAGCATGCTGAAGGTGCGCAAGAATCAGAAAGCGGGCGATTATTCAGACCCCGGCTGGTACCCGCAGCCAACAGGCACGCAGGCCTACGAATATACAGGCGCTCCGTTGACTGCACCGAGACGCCAGAGCCAGGCTGGCGGTGTGTCCATGCAGCAGAGCAACCGGCCCACCAACACCATTGAATTGCAAGTTCGCAAACCCCAGGGGCACCAGGGCCACTAGGCCCAAGTACCCTGTTTCCTCAAGGAGAATCCCATGAATATTCGACAATCCATTTGTTTCACAGCGCTTGCACTGTCTGCCTCGGCCTTGCCGTTGCTTGTTCAGGCGGCTGGCGATCATCAGCACAGCCACGGCGCAAGCGCCCAACAGGGAGCACCTGCAGCAGCCGATTTCACCGAGGGTGAAATTCGGAAAGTGAACAAGTCCACCGGCAAGCTCACCATCAAACATGGCGAAATCAAGAATATCCAGATGCCGCCCATGACCATGGTGTTTGAGGTGGCCGACAAAGCCATGCTGGACAGCGTGAAAGAAGGTGACAAGATCAAATTCAAAGCCAGGCAGGATGGCTCGAAACTCACGGTGACGGAGATTCAGCGCTAAGCACTGGGAATGGGGCTGTTCATCGATAGGTGAGCAGCCCGTTTTGCCGGTGGGCAAATGTATCCAGCCCCTGGGCTTGCTCATTCAGCAACCCTTGAACATGGCCCTCAAAATGCGCTTGCTCGTTGAAGCTGGCCAGTGTGACGCCGCCACGTGTATTGAAGAGCAGTTTGCTCACACTGCAGTTGGTGATGGTCCAGTTCAGGTTGAAGGCCTGTACATCGGGCACATTCAACAACTGCTGTGCGATACACGTAATCGCCCCGCCCGACGTAAACACCACAATACTGGCGGACTCATCGCCGGTGTCCAGTCTCAGGCTGTTGGCCACAACATGGCCCAAGCCCGCCATCACGCGGCTTTTGAAGGCGGTCCAACTTTCCGGGTAATCGCTGTCATGCTCGCCACTCACCCAACGGGCCACGGCCTTTTCAAAAATGGCCTGGAAGGCTTTTTTGGGGTTGGTGCTGCTGGCCATGTGCCGGTCAAATGCGTCTGAGTCTTCAAATTGACCGACAAAGGCCGTCAGAATGGCTTCATGGTCGTATTCATTAAAGCCCATGTGAATCACGGGCTCTGGCAGTCCACCATACTGCTGTTCAAATGCCTGGGCTGTTTGACGATGCCGCTTCATGCCGCCCGAATACACCGCATGGATGGGAACTTTCCTGGCCCTAAACCAGGCACCCAACTGCCGGCTTTGAACGTCGCCCAAGTCTGACAACTGGTCGTAGTCGGCGCTGTAAAATGAGGCCTGGCCGTGCCGAATCAGGTATATGCTGCCCATGGTTATTGCCCTGGCGATGTGGCGGCTCGCGCAATCAAGCGTTTGCAGCGCCAGTCAAAGTAATTCACCAAAATCCAGAAATGCTTGAAGGCAGGATTGCGGGTTTGTTTGTGGTGGTAACGGTAATAAATTTGTTGCGCAATCACCGCCAAACGGAACAGGCCAAACACCTCATAGAAGGTCCAGTTGCTGGTTTTCAGGCCTGTCTTCTGGAGGTAATAGTCCACAATCTCACGCCGCGTCAACATGCCTGGCAGGCTTGATGGTTGGCGTTGCAGCAGTTTCATCAAAAACCCATCACCAGACTCTACCCAATAGGCCAGTGCACTGCCCAAGTCCATCAAGGGATCACCCACAGTGGCCAGTTCCCAGTCCAGTACGCCAACCACTTGGGTTGGGTTGTCGGGCGAGAAAATGAGGTTGTCCAATCGCCAGTCGTTGTGGATCATGCAGGACTTCACGTCGTCAGGGCAGTTCAGGTGCAGCCACTGTCGTACCGCCTTGAAGCTGCTGACATTCCAGGTTTTTGCTTTTTCGTAACGTTGGCTCCAACCCTCCACTTGCCGGCGCGTGTAACCATCGCCCTTGTGCAGCACATCCAGCCCGCTGGCTTTCACATCCACTTGGTGCAATTCAATGAGCTTGTCCCAGCAAGACAGGCAAAGAGCCCTGGTCTCGGCGGGTGTCAGTTTCATGCCCCTGGGTAAGTGTTTGCGGGGTATTAAACCACTCACATGCACCATCACGTAAAACTCGCAGCCCAGTACCTCCGGATTGTTGCAGTACGCCACCAGGGTGGGCACCGCCGGGTACACTGGTTTCAGCAGGTTCTGAATGCGAAACTCACGCCCCATGTCGTGGGCACCCTTGGCTTTGGTACCCGCCGGGGGGCGACGCAGTACCAAGTCAGCATTGTCGTACTGCAATCGGTATGTCCAGTTGGAGGCACCCCCTTGAAACTGCGTCACCACGGGGTTTCCAGTCAGGCTCACGCCTTGAGCCTGTAGCCAGGTGGTGACTGCCTGAACATTCAGTTCTTCGCCTGCGCGAATGCCTGCAGTACTCATTTTGCGAAACCTCGTTTGGCGATCTCCAACTTGGCAATCAGGCCCATGTGAACTTCATCCGGTCCGTCGGCCAGGCGCAGGCTGCGGGCTTGTGCAAAAAAGGCTGACAAGGGTGTATCGTGGCTCATGCCGGCCCCACCGTGAATCTGGATGGCCATGTCCACCACCTGCTGCAGCACATTGGGGGCCACCACCTTGATGGCAGAAATCTCCGTCATTGCCCCCAGCGCACCGGCCTTGTCCAGTTTCCATGCGGCATACAAGGTCAAAAGCCGCGCCTGGTCAATCGCCAATCTGGCTTGTGCCACGCGTTCGCGATTGCCGCCCAGGTTCATCAAAGGCTTGCCAAACGCCACCCGACTCATGCCGCGTTCAATCATCAATTCCAGCGCCTTTTCGGCAGCGCCAATGCAGCGCATGCAGTGGTGAATACGGCCTGGTCCCAAGCGGCCTTGGGCAATTTCAAACCCGCGGCCCAGCCCGGCAATCACGTTGCCGGCAGGCACGCGCACTTGCTTGAATTCCACTTCACCATGGCCATGGGGCTCGTCATAGGCACCAAACACCGGCAGCATGCGGTGAATGGTCACACCCGGTGTGTCCAGTGGCACCAGCACCATGCTGTGCTGGGCATGTCGGCCTTTGTCGTCATCCGCTGTGCGGGCCATCACGATGGCAATTTTGGCCCGTGGGTCACCAATGCCGCTGCTCCACCACTTGCGACCATCAATCACCACGGTGTTCCCTTGCAAAGTGGCGGTGGCTTGCATGTTGGTGGCATCGCTGCTGGCCACATCGGGTTCTGTCATGCAAAACACCGAGCGAATGTCGCCGTTGAGCAAGGGAAGCAGCCACTGCGCCTGCTGTTCAGGGTTTCCGTATTTCCACAACACTTCCATGTTGCCCGTGTCGGGCGCGTTACAGTTGAACACCTCCGGGGCCATCAGGCTGCGGCCGGTTTCTTCGGCCACCAAGGCGTATTCGAGTGTGCTCAGCCCAGCACCCAATTTCTCATCCGGTAAAAACAGGTTCCACAGCCCTTGCGCACGGGCCTTGGCTTTCAGTTCTTCCATCACGGGCGGTATGCGCCAGCGGGTCCAGTCACCGCCATGGCATTGGGCATCCATGCTGTGCCAGTAGTTGGCTTCAATGGGGGCAATGTGTTGGTCAATGAAAGCGCGCACGCGCGCAGCGAAGTCCTTGGCCTTCGCGCTGGGCTCAAAATTCACCGCCAGTCTCCTCGTTGTTGTTGGGTTCGGAATGTTTCCTCCGATATCATCCATCGTATCGGAAAAACTCAATGTGGTGCTTATGAGTGTGTGGCGCAAAGTGATTGGGCCAGTCATCCTGCTGCCCGTGGTGGTGGTGGCTGGCATTGGCCTGTTTGGTGAAACGCGGGTAGAGCCGGTGGCTTGGCAGCCACCTTCACCACCCAGCCGCGACAGCGGTCCCTATCAAACCAATACCTTGTTGGAATCGGCCCAAGTGGTGGGTACAGCCAACCTGAAAAAGCCGGAGTCCCTGGCGGTGGGCCCAGATGGCCTTGTGTACACGGGGCTGGAGAACGGCGACATTGTGCGCTTCAAGCCCGATGTGCTGCAGGCCACTGACAACCCCAAGGCGGTGCCCATTGAGTTGGTGGCCAACACCGGTGGCCGTCCACTGGGGCTGACTTTTCACCCGCAGGGTTTTTTGGTGATTGCCGATGGTGTGAAGGGCCTGGTGCGGGTTGACATTGCCGGCATTTCCAACCCCAGCACCAGTGTGAAAGTGTTGAGTGGCATGGTGGATGGCGTGCCCTACAAGTTTGTAGACGATGTCGCCGTCAGCCCCGATGGTCGGTATGCTTACTATTCCGATGCGTCCACCAAGTTTGGTCTCAAAGAAGTGTCGCTCGACATTCTGGAGCATGGTGGTCATGGCCGCTTGATCCAATATGACTTTGAGACAGGCAGTGCCCGTGTCCTGCTGGCCGGTTTGCAGTTTGCCAATGGCGTGGCGGTGTCCGCCGATGGGGACTATGTCTTGATCAACGAGACGGGTGCCTATCAAATTCGAAAGGTCTGGCTGAAAGGCCCCAAAGCGGGCAAGGACGAGGTTTTTGTCGACAATTTGCCCGGCTTTCCCGACAACATTCGCCGCGATGCGCAGGGCAATTTCTGGGTGGCATTTCCCAGCCCGCGCGACAAGCTGGTGGACAGCATGGCCGAACATCCTGGGTTGAGGAAGGCCATGGGGCGTTTCCTGGAAGTGATCCAGTTTCCGGTCAAGCCAGTGGCCATGACGGTCGCCTTTAGTCCGGAGGGCAAGGTGGTGGCCAATCTGCAGGCACCCAAAGCCAATGGTTACTACTACGTGACCCAGGTCACGCCGGTGGGCAATACCCTGTTTTTGAGTTCTGTGCAGGTGCCAGGTTTGGCCACCTACCCCAATCCGTTGATGAAGTGAAAGGAGAAGCACCATGGCAAAAACCGCCGCCCCCAAGAAAGCAGGCTCAAAGGCTGCGCCTAAACCCGACATGGCCAGCATCAACATCGGTATTCCAGCCGAGCAACGCGCCGCCATTGCCCAGGGTTTAAGCCGCCTGCTGGCCGAAACCTACACGCTGTACCTCACCACACACAATTTCCATTGGAACGTCACGGGCAAGATGTTCAACACCTTGCACACCATGTTCATGGACCAATACACGGAAATGTGGAATGCGGTGGACCCCATCGCCGAGCGGATTCGTGCCCTGGGCTTTCATGCACCGGGCTCGTACGCTGAGTTTGCCAAGCTGAGTACCCTGCCCGATGCACCCGCCAAACCGCCCAAGGCCATGGAGATGGTGGAGTTGTTGGCCAAAGGTCATGAAGCGCTGGCCCGAACAGCCCGCGAAATTTTTCCGGTGGTGGATGCGGCTGACGACCAACCCTCGGCCGATGTGCTCACCCAGCGGATGGACATTCACGAAAAAACCGCCTGGATGCTGCGCGCCTTGCTGGAAGATTGACGCGCCTCTCGCTCCCATGAACGCAGCGCAGCGGGCTACCCCGTTTTGCGCTGCATCCAAAACCATACCACTTCGGGTTGTACTTGCATGGACTACCAGGAACCGGAACCGGACGACTTTGACTACGAAGCCGCCTTGCTGGCGTGCGCGCGGGGGGAGCAATTTGCCCTGCAGGCCATCTACGCCCGGGATGGACGCTGGCTGTTCTCCGTGGCTTTGCGTATCACCAAACGGGCCGAATTGGCGGAAGAGGTGTTGCACGATGCCATGATCAAGGTCTGGAAGCGGTCCAAGTTGTATTCGCCAGCGTTGGGGTCAGCCCGGGGTTGGGTCTACACAGTGGTTCGAAACCAGGCGCTCAACATGATTCGCCGTGGCAAACAGGAACTATCGACCGAAGACCTGAATTTGCCGGAATTGTCGGTGGATGAGAATGAGCATCTGGCTGATGAGGCCACCCGCATGCACCACTGTTTGGGGCATCTGGATGAGGTGAAACGCAATGCCATCGTGCTGGCCTTTGTGGAAGGCTATACGCATGAACAGATTGCCCAACGCCTCAATTCGCCCTTGGGCAGCGTGAAGTCCTGGATTCGTCGGGGCCTGTTGAAATTGAAGGAGTGTTTGTCATGAGTGAGTTGCAGGCCGAAGACCGCGTGATGCTCGCCGGTGAGTACGTGCTGGGCGTCATGACCGACGCTGAAAAGTCCGATTTTGAAACCCGCATGGCACAAGATGCTGCGCTGGCCACGGAGGTTCAGTTCTGGACCGAGCAACTGTCGGCCATGTCGCGAAAATTACCGCTCCAGCCTGTTCGACCGGTGGTGTGGGACAACATTCGCCGGTCGGTTGCAACCGAGCGCGCGCCCGCCAAAGTAGCCGATGGCGGCGCGTTCGGCTGGTTTTGGAAAGGGTGGTCGTTTGCAGCCAGCGCTGCGGCGGTGGTGTTGGCTGTTCAATTGTTGGGTGTGCAATCCGCCAACACGGGCCCGCGTTTTGTGGCGGTGATGAACAGCCCTGACCACAAAACCGAGTGGTTGGTGGAAGCCACGCCCAAAGGCACGGTCAAGGTCTATCCCATCGGCCAGCTCTCACTGCCTGATAACGCCAGTTTGGACGGCAAGGCCCTTCAGTTGTGGACCAAGGCTCCCCAGGATGCAGGGCCAACTTCGCTGGGCTTGATGGAGCTGGGCAAACCCATGGAGCTTCCAGCCAGCGCCTTGCCCCGTTTGGTCGAAGAACAACTGTTTGAGGTCAGCCTGGAGCCCCACACGGGCTCGCCTTACAAAGACAAGCCCACGGGGCCGGTGGTGCTGATTGGCAAAACGGTGGCCTTGAACTAAAACCTATTTGATGTGGGCTTTGGTTTTGAGAGCGTCGCTGTTGACGATTTCAATACTGCCGCGTCCCAGTTCCAGAATGCCTTCGGATTCCATTTCCTTGAGCATTTGGTTGATGGTCTGACGAGACACTGCCAGCATGTCGGAGAGCTTGTCTTGCGATACATGCAAAATGCGGCTGCTGGCTTGTCCACTGTCGGCACGAATGCCATAACCTTCCGACATCATCAGCAGGCGCCGGGCCAATCGAATGGGCGTTGGCAACAACGCTGCATCCTCAATCGCACCAAAAATCAATCGCACCTTCTGGGTGAGCAACAGGCCAAATTCCCGCCAGTAGCGGGGGTGGTCGTTGCACAGTTGCTCCAGCTGGTTTTGTTTCACATGCAGCAAGGTCACCACGCCATCGGCAATGGCGTCATGGGTTCGCATCTGTTTGTCAAACAGGCAAATTTCCCCGAACCAGTCAGGCGGGTCCACCAGGGTTAGAATGACTTGCTTGTCATCGGAGCCGAATTTGCTGGCCCCCACAATTTGCATGCTGCCTTTCAGCACGGCATAAATACCATCGGTACAGTCGCCCCGGCAAAAAAGCCGTTGCCCTGCGGTCAGGTGTTTGACTTGACCAAACTCCACCAGCCACTGCTGCAAACTGGCCGGCAAATTGGCAAACCAGCGACCCCGGCTCAGGATGAGTTGTATGTTTTCAGCTTGCATGGGGTGCGCCCTGGCCCTTTTGGTGTGGATATGACTGGAATCTGATGTTAAATGATCAGGCAATGTCAGGCAATTGACAGACCCTTCCGCCAAGCTTTGCAACCATGTGGCCATTCACACCCATGGGCCCACGCAGCTCGGAGACTTGCCATGAATTCACTGGTTGATCAACTCGCCAAATACGCCGCTTACCACCGCGACCCCCGCAACATTGCCACACATTTTGTCGGTGTGCCTATTATCGTGCTGTCTGTGTTCATTTTGCTGTCGCGGGTGCATGTGGATGTGGCGGGGATCGCTGTCAGCCCGGCCTTGCTGGCTTTTCTGGCGTCCAGCATCTTTTATTTTCGTCTAAGCGCCGTGTATGGGCTGGTGATGTTTGTCGTGCACGGTTTTTTGATGCTGCTGGCCGGCTATTTTGCGGGATTAACGACCTTGGCTTGGTTGTCCGCCGGTGTGGGCATTTTTGTGGTTGGTTGGATTATTCAGTTTATTGGCCACTATTACGAAGGCCGCAAGCCGGCTTTTGTGGACGACTTGATTGGTCTGGCCATTGGGCCACTGTTCGTGGTGGCTGAATTCGGCTTTTTGCTTGGCCTGGGCAAACAGGTTCAGGCCGATGTTGAGGCGATTGCAGGTCCGGTTCGCCGCCGCATGGTTCAAGCCTGAACAGGTTCATGCCGTTTCAAAACCCCCAGTGCACATCCACTTGCTTGCGCTGCGCAACCTCCAGCATTTTCAGCAGCGGGTAAGCCCGCTGTTCCAGGCTGACGTGGTTTTGCATGGCCACGCGTTCTTCCGGGCTTAAATCAGTCTCGTCGACTGGCGCCTGCTCGGCTTTGGCCATCCGCTCCATGTTCACCGCCGCCACGAGCTGTGCATGGGCGTGTGCCAGGTCTGCGGGTTCAATCACCCCACGGGCGGATGCTTCAATGCCCATGATGCGGAACAGTTTGTCGGCATGTTCCTTGAACATCACGATGTCGCCAGCGGCTTTGGACTTGAATTTGACGATGGCCATGGTCGTTGAATCGTCCTTGGTAATTGCGGGTTGCATTGGGTTTGATGGCAGGCGGGCGCACTACAATGCAAACACCGCTATTCCCATATTGTCGCGTGAAAGGTTGTTCATGATGTTCACTGGCGTTCCTCTGCACCGTATTTTTTTGCAACTGTCCGTCTGGGTTTGCGCGGCGAGCATGTTCTTGTTGTCGGCTTGCTCACCTGCCTTCAATTGGCGCGTGGTCCCCAATCCAGACAGCGGGTACACCGCCACCTTTCCCGACAAACCAGCGCTGGTAACCCGCACGCTCGACCTGGCCAACCTCAAGGTGCCCCTCACGTTGCAAGCGGCGCAGGTCAACGGCCTGTACTTCGCCGTGGGCACGGTGCCGCTGGAAGGCAACCTGAAAACCCAGCAAACCTTGCTGGTGGAGGCCTTGTCTTTGGCACTGGCCAACAACATTCAAGCTGGAAAACCGGCCTTGGCCAACACCACTTGGCTCGGTTTGCCCGTGCTCGACATGGACAGCCGTGGCAAAACCGCCAAGGGTGGCGCTGCCTTTGTGAAAGCCCGCTTCTTCGAACACAAAGGCCGGTTGTTTGAAGTCATCGTGATGGGAGAAGCCGAGCAGCCCGACCCCAGTGTGGTGGCCCAGTGGTTCAACGGCTTTTCTGTGGGTGGGCGCTAGGCCATGCTTGAAAACCATCCCCATTTGGTGCGTGAAACCCAAGCCGATGGCACTGAACGCTTGTGGGTGGTGGGCCCTTTGGCCATTCGGGTCTTTGTGATTTTCGCTTCGGCATACATGTTGTCGTATGCGTTTCGAGCCATCAATGCGGTCATTGCCAAGCCCTTGGTCCAGGAACTGGGCCTCAGCGCATCCCAATTGGGGCTGTTGGCGTCGGCCTATTTTCTGTCATTCGGCCTCATGCAGCTGCCGGTGGGGCTGATGCTGGATCGATACGGCCCACGGCGAGTGGAAGCCACGCTCATGATTTTTGCGGCCATCGGGGCGCTGTGGTTTGCCTCGGCCAATTCCTTTGCGGGCCTTTGGATGGGGCGGGCCCTGATTGGCGTGGGTGTATCGGCCTGTCTCATGGCGTCGATCAAAGCCTATGCGCTTTATTTCAAACCACACCTTCAGGCGAGTATGTCCTCCTGGATGCTGATGGCGGGCTCGCTGGGCGCCTTGTCCGTTACCACGCCAGTGGAAGCCTTGTTGCCGATGTTGGGCTGGCGCGGTGTGTTTGTGGCGGCCGCTGCATTGTGCCTGGCTGCCAGCCTCACCCTGTGGTTTGTCATGCCCACACTGTTCAAACCTCAAAAAGCCGAGTCTGTGGGTGATATGGCCAAAGCATTCAAGGTCGTGTTTCGCCACCCCCACTTTTGGCGAGTGGCGCCATTGGCCACCCTCACGCAAGGCGGTTTTATGGCCTTTCACGGTTTGTGGGTTGGGCCTTGGTTCACCGATGTGGTGGGCTACAGCAATGCGCAGGCTGCGCAAAACATGTTCTGGATTTCAGCCGCCATGCTGGTTGGTTATTTTCTGGTGGGGCAGGGTACGCGCACCTTAACCCGCCGCGGTGCGGATGAAGACCTTATTTTGGTGATTGGTTTGGGCGCAGCCATTGTGATTTTTGGCAGCCAGTTGTGGATGGGTGGCGCAAGCCATGTTTATGGGTGGTTGCTTCATGGTTTTACTGTGGCAACCGGCATCATGACCTACGCAACCTGCAACAAACCGTTTCCACGGCATCTCACCGGGCGGTCCAGCACCGCATTGAACTTGCTGATTTTTGCGGGCGCTTTTAGTGTGCAGTGGGGCATTGGTCTGGGCATTGATTTCTGTCAGTACCTGGGTTTGGAACGGGCCTCCGCCATGCGCGCGTCGTTGGGTGTGTTGTGTGCCCTGCAGGTGGTCTCGTGGTTGTGGTTTGTCCGGCCGGGGCGCCGACAAAGCCACCTGATTGCCTTGGGGTGAACCGCTTCGATGGTCTGAATGCGAATCATTATCGACGGATATCAAGCCGTGCACTCAAATAGCCCTGATCTATCGAGAAAATTGGCAAGTCTTATTTGACAGCTGTCTTGGACATTTTTAAGAATGAAAATTCCTCATGGTTCAATGCTTGATTTGGAGGCAATGAAAATGGAATTGAAGGGATCCAAGACAGAACAGAACTTGAAAGATGCATTTGCTGGCGAGTCGCAGGCCAACCGTCGCTACTTGTACTTCGCGGCCAAAGCGGACGTGGAAGGCTACAACGACGTGGCCGCGGTGTTCCGTTCCACTGCAGAAGGTGAAACAGGCCATGCCCATGGCCACCTGGAATACTTGGAAAAGTGCGGCGACCCGGCCACCGGCATGCCGTTTGGCCCCACGGCTGACAACCTGAAGTCGGCCATCGCCGGCGAAACCCACGAGTACACCGACATGTACCCTGGCATGGCCAAAACAGCCCGCGATGAAGGCTTTGACGAAATCGCAGACTGGTTTGAAACCCTGGCCAAAGCAGAGCGTTCCCACGCCAACAAGTTCCAGAAAACCCTGGACACCATGGCTGCCTAAACCCTGGGCATCAGCCGCCAGCGCGCAAAGCCTGGCGGCTTTTTGAGAAGGCTTGCCCAGACAGCACAGGGCCCGCCACAAACACAGGAGGTTGATGTGTCAGTTGTCGGAACCATACGTGAAGGCAGTACCCAGGCGCCCACGCGCCACCCCATCGACTGGAAAAATCCCGAGTTTTACAACGAAGAGGCTTGCTTCAACGAGATGGAGCGCATCTTCGACATTTGCCATGGTTGCCGCCGCTGCGTCAGCCTCTGCGGCTCGTTCCCCGTGTTGTTCGACCTCATCGATGAAGGCCCTACCATGGAGCTCGATGGGGTACCCAAAGAAAAATACTGGGACGTTGTTGACCAGTGCTACCTCTGCGACATGTGCTACATGAGCAAGTGTCCCTATGTGCCGCCGCATGAGTGGAATCTGGACTTTCCACACACCATGTTGCGGGCCAAGGCCATCAAATTCAAGAAAGGGGGTGCCTCATTCCGTGACAAATTCCTCAGCAGCACCGATGCGCTGGGCAGTTTTGCCGGTATTCCCATCGTGACCCAAACCGTGAATGCCGTGAATGGCACGGCAGCCATGCGGTCGGCCATGGACAGCGCCCTCGGCGTGGACAAAAAAGCCTGGATTCCCAGCTATGCACCCAAGAAATTCCGCAGCATTGAAAAAGCCCACCGCGCCGACAAAATCGCTGCACCGGTTGATGTGGTCAATGGTGAGCGTACACCTGGCAAAGTGGCCATTTTTTCCACCTGCTACGTGAATTACAACGAGCCTGGCATTGGCCAAGACCTCGTCAAGATTTTGCAACACAACAACATTCCGTATGTGTTGGCCGAGAAAGAAGCCTGCTGTGGCATGCCCAAGCTGGAGCTGGGTGATCTGGACTCTGTGGCCAAACTGGCGGAGAAAAACATCCCTGCGCTGGCCAAGTTGGCCAAGGAAGGCTATGCCATCCTCACGGCCATTCCGTCTTGCACCTTGATGTTCAAGCAGGAATTGCCCTTGATGTTTCCCGACGATGCCGACGTGCAGGCTGTGAAAAAAGCCATGTGGGACCCGTTTGAATACCTGATTGCGCGTAACAAGGACGGCTTGCTCAACACAGATTTTAAACACGGACTGGGCAATGTGAGTTACCAGGTGCCTTGCCATAGCCGAGTGCAGAATGTGGGTAAAAAAACCGAGGAAATGCTGAAGTTGGTGCCCGACACGGCGGTGAACACGGTGGAGCGTTGTTCAGGCCACTCTGGCACTTGGGGTGTGAAAAAGGAATTTCACGGCATGGCCATGAAAATTGGCAAACCCGTGTTCAAGCAGGTGGCCGCCAAAGCCCCCGACTATGTGAGTTCCGATTGCCAGTTGGCAGGCCACCACATCATGCAGGGGTTGGCCGAACTGGGTGAGTCGGCAGGCTTGAGCAAAACGCCCGAACTGGCCCACCCCATCAGTTTGATTCGAATCGCTTATGGTCTGTGATGTCATGGACGGACAAGGAGTAGGTCGTGATGCCTGTGATTACCCGTGAAAGCCTGCTGTCCCTGGAAAGTTATTCCAAACAGCGCAAAGCATGGAAAGAAAAAATCATTCCTCACAAAAAGGCGCGCACCCTGCATGTGGGCAACCATGTCACACTGATTTTTGAGGATGAGTTCACCATTCGCTATCAAATCCAGGAAATGCTGCGCATTGAAAAAACCTTCGAGGAAGAAGGCATTCTGGATGAGTTGGAAGCGTATGGGCCTTTGGTGCCCGACGGCAGCAACTTCAAGGCGACCATGATGATTGAATATGGCGACCCCGAGCTTCGTGCTCAGCAGTTGCGCCTGCTCAAAGGCATTGAGGATGTAACCTGGGTGCGCGTGGACGGTTTTGACAAAGTGTTTGCCATTGCCGATGAAGACCTGGAACGCGAAAACGCGGAGAAAACCTCGGCTGTGCATTTTTTGCGTTTTGAATTGAGCCCAGCCATGTGCGCTGCCTTAAAGGCTGGAGCGGCCTTGGGTGTGGGTATCGACCATGCCCACTACAGCCACGCGGTGGATGAAGTTGCTCCACAAACCCAGGCTGCTTTGGTCAAGGACCTTTCCTAGGCGGCTGCGGTCGGTTGCCGGGTTTGAAGCGCCTGTGTACCGGCGGCTGAATTCCCCAAGGTGTTCAGGTTGCGCCGGTATTGAATGGCGGTGGCCATGTGGGTTTTGCTGATTTGCGGCGTTGTGTCCAGGTCGGCCAACGTCCGGGCTACCCGCAGTATGCGGTGCAGGGCTCGGGCCGACAGGTGATGTCTCTGGGCAAACCCCAGCAAGAGTTTTTCCGCCTCGACGCTGGGTTTGCATTGCTGCTGGATTTGGCCCGGCGTTAGCTCACCATTGAGGCAACCCTGGCGAGTGAGCTGCACTGTGCGGCAGGCTTGAACCAGGCTCAGGTACTCGGTGCTGCTGCGCAGTTCGGCGACTCGTCCTTCCGTGTTCAACAGGGTGTCGTGCTGAACGGGGTGAACTTCAATGGAGATGTCCAAGCGGTCGGCCAAGGGGCCCGACAATTTCGCCTGGTAGCGCCGCACCTGCTCCGGGGAGCAACGGCATTCCTTGTGGGGATGCCCCAGCCAGCCGCATGGGCAAGGGTTGTGTGCGCACACCCACAGAAAGCGGGCCGGGAAGCTGGCCTGGTGACCTGCCCGTGAAATATTCACGCGCCCTGTTTCCAGGGGCTCTCGCAAGGCTTCCAGGCAGCGACGCTCAAATTCCAGCACCTCATCGGTGAACAAAATGCCCTGGTGTGCCAGCGTAATTTCGCCCGGCGCCGGTGGGTTGCCGCCCCCTATTAGGGAAACGGGGCTGCAGCCAGGATGTGGGTTTCGGAAAGGACGTTGCATCACCAGTTGATCGCCCTCGCCTTTCAGGCTCCGAATCGCAGACAATTCCAGTGCCTCATCCAACGGCAGTTGGGGAAGCAGGCCGGCCATGCGCTGAGCCAACATGGACTTTCCGCTGCCCGGTGGGCCCATCAAGCGAATGTGGTGATGCCCGGCTGCGGCGGTCACCAGCGCGTGTTTGGCGGTGGCGTGACCAATCACCTCACTGAAATCTGCGATGGGTTTGGGTGGTGTGAGGTGGCTTTGCGCCGGGGCTTCCAGCGCCTGCAGTGGCTCCCCGTGGCCAACCAAATGGGCCGCCACCTCAAACAGTGTGTTCGCACCATACACCACCACATCCGGCACACAGGCCGCCTTGGCCGCCTCGGCCTGCGGCAGCATCAAGCGCTGCCGTGTGGCTGTTTGGGTGTTTTCACGCCGCAAGGCCACGGCCATTGCAAACGGGCTTCGCACGCCAGTCAATGCGCCGCTCAGTGACAATTCACCGGCGAATAACCACTCATCCAGCTTCGCCTTGGCCAATTGGCCGGAAGCACTGGCGATTCCCAAGGCTATGGCCAGGTCAAAAGAAGCACTGCCCTTGGGCAGATCGGCGGGCGCGAGGTTGACAGTGATCCGTTGGGCCGGGAATTCAAATCCGCTGTTGATCAATGCTGAACGCACCCGTTCCTTGGATTCCCGGATTTCGGCATCTGGCAACCCGACAATGGCGAAGGACGGCAAGCCGGATGAGAGGTGGACTTCAATGCGCACCGGCATGGCGCGCAGGCCGACAAAAGTCAGGCTGTGTAGAGTGGCGAGGGGCATGAATCAGGGGTGCAGGGCTGCAAACAATCCATTATCCCGATGGGCTTTCAAGTGCCGAAAGGGATCCCTTGCGTTAATTCACCCCAAAGAGTTGATGCACCGATTTGGTCCTCGCGCACCGACTTGGCTCACATTGCCCGTTTTTCGAGGAATTCCACGCGCTGTTCAAGGGCATGAACACGTTCACGCAAACGCTGAATCACTTCCTTTTGAATCTCAAAGTCTTCCAGCGTTACAAATTCCATGTCTTGAAGACTTTGCCGGATCAATTGCGTGATGGGGTTTTCGAGACCAGACAAGCCCTTGCTGCCCAGAAAGTCTCCAACACGGCTTTGTATTGCATCAAACGGATTGTTGGCCACAGCATTCTCTCCTGCAGGTTTTGGGTGCACCAATGTGGTGCAATCGGTGGGCGGTCTGACAAATTTCAGGCTGTTCAAACCCTGGATTCTGCCCTAAAACAGGCCTGTTCACGTGAGTTTACCGACGAAAGCCGGGTTGGCACAGTTCTCGCTATTACCCCTTTGCCAAAAAATCACACGGCATTCATCTATTTTTAGGAGAGTGAGATGAAAAAAGCATTGCTGGCCCACGCTGTTGTCGCTGCATTGAGCACATTCGGGGCTGTTTCCGCTGTATCCGCTGCTGACAATCCCATCACAGCCAACGTCACTGTGGCCACCGATTACCGGTTCCGCGGCATTTCCCAAACCCTGAATGGCCCAGCCCTGCAGGGTGGTTTTGACTATGCCCACTCCAGTGGCTTCTATGTGGGCAACTGGAACTCCAACGTGGATTTCGGAAATGCGGCAGCCGCTGCCGGTGCCAACCTTGAAATGGACCTCTACGGTGGTTACAAGGGCGAGTACTCCGGCCTTGGCTATGACGTGGGTGCCATTCGTTACTACTACCCAAGCGCCTTGGGTTACGACACCACAGAAATTTATGGTGGTGTGAGCTATGGCCCATTGTCCGGCAAACTCTTTTACACCGTGAGCGACGGCTACTTTGGCTATCGCGGTGCTGGTGCTGGTAAAACAGATGCCAAGGGCACCACTTACCTGGACCTCGGCTACACCGACGCCCTGCCATTTTATGACCTGACATTGAACGCACGCGTGGGCATTGTTGACATTGACAATGACTTCTCTGGCTCCGATGAAATCAGCTACAACCACTACACACTGGGCGTGACCAAGCCTGTGTTGGGAACCACGGTTGGCCTCACATTCCACAAAGTGTCTGGTTTGGAAAACGGCACCGCTGCTGCTGGCGGCAAGCAGTTCTACCGCGCGACCGATGGTCGTGGCGACAATCAAAACTTGTACAAGTCCGCTTTGATTCTGTCTGTTTCCAAAGCGTTCTGATCGTGATTTGACAGCGCTCTGAAGAGGGGCGCTGTTCAACCCTCTTCAATCAATTTCTTTCAGGAGTGCGTAATGAAGCTTATTTCAGCCGTCATTAAGCCTTTCAAGCTGGATGAAGTCCGCGAGGCGCTGTCTGCCATTGGTGTTCAAGGCATTACAGTGACCGAGGTCAAGGGCTTTGGTCGCCAGAAAGGCCACACCGAGTTGTATCGCGGTGCCGAATATGTGGTGGATTTTCTGCCCAAGGTGAAAATTGAAGCAGCCGTGGACGACAGTTTGGTCGACCAAGCCTGTGAAGCCATCGAAACAGCCGCCAAAACCGGCAAGATCGGTGACGGCAAAATTTTCGTTTTCGACCTGTTGAGTGTTACCCGTATTCGCACAGGCGAAACCGGTAAAGACGCACTTTAATCGAGTGAGGACACCATGAAAAAATTCCTGACTGTCTGGCTTGCCGCCGCCACCTTGGGTGTGGCTGCGCTAAGCACCGGCGCGTACGCCGAAGACAAGCCGGCAACACCCGCCGTGACCGAGGCTGCGCCAGCTGCAGCCCCCGCTGCCGAAGCGCCTGCTGCGGCCCCTGCTCCAGCGGCTGCGCCAGCTGCTGCCGCTGCGCCAGCCCCTGCTGAAGCAGCCCCTGCCCCTGTGCCCAACAAAGGCGACACCACCTGGATGATGGTGGCCACACTGCTGGTCATTTTGATGACCGTGCCCGGCTTGGCCTTGTTCTATGGCGGCTTGGTCCGCAGCAAGAACATGCTGTCGGTGCTCATGCAAGTCATGGTGACTTTCAGCCTGATCGTGGTGCTGTGGTTCATCTATGGTTACAGCCTGGCCTTTACTGAAGGCAATGCCTTTGTGGGTGGCTTTGACCGCGTGATGATGGCCGGCATTTGGGACAACGTCGCCGGAACATTTGCCAACGCTGCGACCTTCAGCAAGGGCGTGGTCATTCCCGAGATCGTGTTTGCCGCATTCCAAGCCACATTTGCTGGCATTACCTGTGCCCTGATCGTGGGTGCCTTTGCCGAGCGGATCAAGTTTTCTGCTGTATTGCTGTTCATGGTGCTGTGGTTCACATTCAGCTACATCCCCGTTGCACACATGGTGTGGTTCTGGATGGGTCCCGATGCCTACACCGGCGCTGACGTGGTCGATGCGATGAACGCCAAAGCTGGTTTCATCTGGCAAATGGGTGCGCTTGACTTCGCCGGTGGTACCGTTGTTCACATCAATGCTGCTGTGGCTGGCCTGGTGGGCGCATTCATGGTGGGCAAGCGTGTGGGTTACGGCAAAGAGTCCATGGCGCCTCACAGCCTGACACTGACCATGGTGGGCGCTTCGCTGCTGTGGGTGGGCTGGTTTGGTTTCAACGCAGGTTCTGCACTGGAAGCCAACGGTTTCGCTGCCCTGGCCTTTGCCAACACCTTTGTAGCCACCGCGGGTGCCGTGTTGGCCTGGTGTGCTGGTGAAGCCCTGCTGAAAGGCAAGGCCTCCATGTTGGGTGCAGCCTCTGGCGCCGTTGCTGGTCTGGTGGCCATTACCCCGGCTGCCGGCAACGTCGGCATCGGTGGTGCGCTCATCATCGGCCTGATCGCTGGTCTGGCCTGTTTGTGGGGTGTGACTGGCCTGAAGAAGCTGCTGGGCGCTGACGACACACTGGACGTGTTCGGCGTGCACGGTGTGGGTGGTATCCTGGGTGCCCTGTTGACCGGTGTGTTCAACAGCCCCAACCTGGGCGGCCCATCGGCTGTGGCTGACTGGACGACCGTGGCCATGATTGCACCCGGCGACTTCTCCATCGGTGCACAGGTACTGGTTCAGGCCAAAGCTGTGCTGATCACCGTGGTGTGGTCCGCAGTGGTGTCGGTCATTGCTTACAAGCTGGTTGACCTGATCATCGGTTTGCGGGTTTCGGAAGAAGCCGAGCGCGAAGGTCTGGACATCAGTTCACATGGCGAACAGGCCTACGTGAAGTAAGGTTCACTCTCCAGCGAAAGTTGGAATCGCCCCGCCGCAAGTCGGGGCACTCAAAGCCACCTTCGGGTGGCTTTTTTGTTTGTCGCACTGTGGTTAATGGCTCAATAGCGGCCCGCACGGTCACACCCCTTAGCGACGGCCAATCTGTTGTTCAAAACCTGAGCCTCGCGATCGCTGAGGTCGACCCTCCAAAAAGGACGGTCGGGAATCGACCTCTGGGCCAGCTCGTTGAGCTTGGCCCACCGCGCCTGCTTGTCACGGTTTTGCAGATTGTCCTGATTGTCGCTGCAGGGGAGGTGAGCCGCGCAGGTCGCGCCCCCGGCAATGCCGGTGTGCCCGGCTCAGAACATTCAGCCACCCGATTGGTTCGACATGCGCGGGGCAACCTTTATTTTTCGGGGGGCGTTCGGACCGGGTTACCGGTATTGCTGGGGGCAATCAACAGGCACCGGCCACCAACCCCAAGCTAGGGCTAATCCTGATCCCGAGTTGCGGTGCACAACGCCACGCAAGCCCAAAGCGCATTACACTTGCCAACAGTGCATTACTTTGGAAAGACAATGGTTCCCCACCTGGTCACCGCGCTCAGCGGTCCTTTGCAGGACCTCGAAAAACGCTTTCTGGACAAAACCACCGAAATCGAACGGTGGTTCCGCATGGCCTGGAATGACAACACCCCCCCTTTCTACAGTTCGGTGGATGTGCGCAATTCGGGCTTCAAGCTTGCCCCGGTTGATACCAACCTGTTCCCGGGTGGCTTCAACAACCTCGCCCCGGAAATGATGCCCTTGGCCATTCAGGCAGCGCTGAGCGCCATTGAGCGCATCTGCCCGGAGGCCAGAAGCATGGTGCTGGTGCCAGAGCGCCATACCCGAAACACGTTTTATCTCACCAACGTGGCGCGCCTGGCTGCCATTTTGAAACAAACCGGGTTGGACATTCGCCTGGGGTCGGTGTCTGAGGACATCACCGAGCCCACCCGATTCGATCTGCCCGACGGGCAGAGCTTGTTGATTGAGCCCCTGCAACGCAAAGGCAATCGCGTGGGTGTGGATGGGATGGAGCCCTGTGCCGTGCTTCTCAACAATGACCTGTCGGCTGGTGTGCCGCCGGTGTTGCAGGGCCTCAATGGTCAAATTGTGGTCCCACCTGTGCATGCTGGCTGGGCCACGCGCCGGAAAAGCACCCATTTCCAGTGCTACAACCATGTGGTGGATTCCTTTGCTGAAATGCTCGAAATCGATCCCTGGTTGATCAATCCGTATTTCACACAGCGCGGTCAGTTGAATTTTCATGAACGCGTTGGAGAAGAGTCGCTGGCCGAGGCGGTCAACGAGATTCTAGCCAAGACCCGCATTAAATACGCTGAATATGGCATTGCCGAGCAGCCTTATGTGGTGGTGAAAGCCGATGCAGGCACCTATGGCATGGGCATCATGACCGTCAAAGATGCGGCCGAAGTGGTGGGGCTGAATCGCAAACAGCGCAACAAAATGTCGGTGGTGAAAGAAGGTTTGGAAGTGTCCGATGTCTTGATCCAAGAGGGTGTCCACACCTTCGAAAATATTGATGAGGCGGTTGCAGAACCCGTGGTATACATGATCGACAAATACGTCGTGGGTGGTTTTTACCGCGTTCACACCGGACGTGGCCGCGATGAAAACTTGAACGCACCCGGCATGCACTTCGTACCCTTGGCGTTTGAATCCCCTTGCAACACCCCCGATTGTGCAGATCGTCCCGATGCAGCAGTCAACCGCTTCTATGCTTATGGTGTGATTGGCCGCCTGGCTGCGCTGGCTGCCTCCCAGGAAATTGAGGCCACCATCCCCACGGAGCTCATCGCATGAGCCTGAAAACTTTCGTCTGTGTCATCGACCCACTGACCTCGCTCAATCCCAAGAAAGACTCATCCATCGCCATGATGGAGGCAGCGCAGGCCAGGGGCTGGCGCATCGGTGTTATTGAAGATGGTGCCCTGTGGTGGAAGCACGGCGAATGTGTACGGGCCACGGTAAGCTGGATCGCCATGGATCGCAGTCAGAAACCGTGGTACACCGTTCAGAGCACCAGCACGGTGGCCTTGAAGGAACTGACCGCAGTGGTGATGCGCAAAGATCCGCCATTTGATGCCGAATTTGTGACATCCACCTGGTTGTTGGAACAGGCCGAGCGTGAAGGTGCGCGAGTCTTTAACAAACCGTCGGCCATTCGGGACCACAACGAGAAGTTCACGATTGCGCAATTTTCACAGTTTGTGGTGCCCACCCTGGTCTCTCGCAATGCTGACCAGCTGCGCGGCTTTTTGGAAGAGCACCCCGATGCGATTGCCAAGCCGCTGGATGGCATGGGAGGTTCCTCTATTTTCCGAATGACCAAGGGAGACCCCAATACCGGTGTGATATTAGAGACACTCACCGAGCATGGCCGCAAAACCGCGATGATTCAACGCTATATTCCCGAGATTGTGGATGGCGACAAACGGGTGTTGCTGATTGATGGTGAGCCGGTGCCGTATTGCCTGGCACGCCTGCCGAAAGAAGGAGAGCACCGTGGCAACCTGGCTGCAGGCGGCACAGGCCGAGCCCAGCCACTGTCGGACACAGATCGCCAGATTGCCGAGACACTGGGGCCCATTCTGAAAGACCGCGGCTTGTTGTTGGTCGGTTTGGACGTCATTGGCCGGAACCTGACCGAAGTCAATGTCACCAGTCCGACCTGTTTCCGGGAAATCATGGATCAAACCGGGTTTAATGTCGCCGAGATGTTCGTGCAAGCCATTGAGCGAAAGCTTGAGGTGGCCCCATGTTAGGCCTTGTTTTGGTGGGCCATGCACCGCTGGGGCAGGCCACGGTGGATGTCATGAACCACATTCTGGGTCAAGTACCCACTGGCATTGCCGTGGTGGATGTGGGTGCTGACGATGCACTGGAGTACACGGTTCTCCGAATTCAGCAGGCTGCCAAGGATGTCCAGGAAGGTGATGGGGTGGTGTTTCTCACGGACCTTTTTGGCGCAACACCGTCCAATGCTGCGGTTAAGGCCAGCGACGGGTTGGGTTTTCCATCGGTGTTGGTCGCTGGCTGCAGTGTACCCATGTTGATCCGAGCCCTGAGCTACCGCAGCTTGCCGATTCACGACGTGGCTGAGAAACTGGTGATGGGGGGGCGCAATGGGATTGTGAGCACCGGCCCAACCACACCGCAACGACAAACCAATAACCCTGCACCGCACCATGATTCAGCAAGAGATCACCATCAGCAATAAGTTGGGCCTGCATGCCCGGGCCTCTGTCAAGTTGACGCAAACTGCCAGCCGTTTTCAGTCGGACGTGTGGATCTCAAAGGCTGGGCGGCGTGTCAACGCAAAAAGCATCATGGGCGTCATGATGTTGGCAGCTGGCAAGGGCCACGATGTGGTGCTGGAGGCCGAGGGCAATGATGAGGCCGATGCAATCTCCGCTTTGGTGGCCCTTATCAACGACAAGTTTGGCGAAGGCGAGTAAACAACAATTAGAAGGCGACCCTTCAGGCTCGCCTCTCAGAAGATGGAGCAGACATGACCCTGGCCTTGCATGGCATTGCAGTGTCACGCGGAATTGCGGTGAGCCGAGCCCTGGTGTGGGACACGGCCATGCGCGATATTCCCCGCAACCGCATCGACAAAAAGTCGGTGCGGTTCGAGAAAAAGCGATTTGAGCTTGCCGTCAAGCGTGTGATGGTGGAACTCACCGATATTCGCGCGCAGATTGGCGCGGATTCCCCGGCAGAATTCGATGCGCTGCTCAATCTTCACAGCTTGATCCTGCAGGATCCGATCCTGTCTGAAGTTCCCAAGGAGTTGATTGCCAGCAAGCTGATCAATGCCGAGTGGGCGCTGGTTGAGCAAATGGACGTGTTGTTGGCGCAGTTCGCCGCCATTGAGGACGACTACTTTCGGGAACGCAATGCCGACGTGCGGCAGGTGGTGGAGCGGGTATTGAAAGCCCTGCGCGGTCATGCCACATCCCTGCCGCTGCCGCCTGAAGGCGAAAATGAGGACCCCTGGCTGATTGTGGCCCATGACATTTCCCCGGCGGACATGGTTCAGTTGAAAGGGCGGCGCGTGGGTGCATTTGTCACCGAGTTGGGCGGCGCAACGTCCCACACCGCCATCGTGGCGCGTAGTTTGGGAATTCCAGCGGTGGTTGGGGTGCCTCGTGCGCTTGAATTTGTCCACAACGGTGACTTGGTCGTTGTGGATGGCAAAGTGGGTGCGGTGTTTCTGGATCCGGCCCAAGCCGTGATCGACGAGTACCAACGCAAGCAAGCCATTCTGGCATTGTCCCGCCAACGTCTCAAACGCCTCATCACCACCGAGGCCAAAACCCAGTGTGGCCGTCGCATTCACCTCATGGCCAACATTGAACTGCCCAATGATGTTGAGCGGGTGGTTGAATCCAATGCTGACGGTGTCGGGCTTTTCCGTTCCGAGTTTCTGTTCATGAACCGGAAAGACTGGCCATCTGAAGACGAGCAATTTGAAGCCTATCGCAAAGTAATCAAGGCCATGAAAGGGCGCCCGGTGACGGTGCGAACCCTGGATTTGGGCGCGGACAAAACCCTGCAGTTGGAAGGCGGTAGCGGGGCGCCACCCACCTCCAGCTCCACGGCCCTGGGCTTGCGTTCCATCCGTTTCAGCTTGGCTGAACCCGCTATTTTTCTCACGCAAATTCGTGCCGTGCTGCGGGCTGCCAAGTATGGACCTGTCAAAATTTTGCTGCCCATGCTGACCAATATTCGGGAAACCAAGCAGGCGCTGGCCTACATCGATCTGGCCCGTGAGCAGTTGGCCGAGCGGCGCATTCAGGCCAACCAGGCTGTGCCGATTGGTGGGATGATCGAAGTGCCAGCGGCGGCGCTGAGCGTTCCTCAGTTTTTGAAATACCTGGATTACGTGTCGATCGGCACCAACGACCTCATCCAGTACACCCTGGCGGTTGACCGTGTTGATAATCAGGTGGCGCACCTGTACGACCCGCTGCATCCGGCTGTTTTGCGCTTGGTGTATGAGGTCATTCAGAGCGCAGAAAAGGCGGGTGCCGAGGTCAGTGTGTGCGGGGAAATGGCGGGTGATATCCGTCTAACACGCCTGCTCTTGGGCATGGGGTTGACGCAGTATTCCATGCACCCCTCCCAGTTGCTGGATGTGAAGGAGCTGCTCTTAAAAACGGATTTTGAGGCCACTCAGAAATTGGTCAAGCGAATGGCCCGCGGCTTCGAGATTGATAAAATTGACGCATTGATGCGCCATCTGCATGAAGAGTGACGCCCAACCCGGCAAAAATTTTCAATAAGCGATTTATACTCAAAGGCTTGCAACCGCCGTTGCCCACCTGTTTTTAGTTCGATTCACCGTGCCTGATCCACAATCCGTGGGGTATGTCACCCCCACCGAATTTCACTTTGATGAGCCGCTCTTGCTTGAATGCGGCAAAACCATCCAGCAATACAGCTTGATGGTAGAAACCTATGGCACCTTGAATGCAGACAAATCCAATGCGGTATTGATTTGCCATGCGCTGAATGCATCCCACCATGTGGCGGGCTTGTACGAGGGCGAAGACAAAAGCACTGGTTGGTGGGACAACATGATTGGCCCCGGCAAGCCCCTGGATACCAACCGCTTTTTCGTGATTGGCGTGAATAACCTGGGCTCTTGCTTCGGGTCCACTGGCCCCAGTTCAGTCAACCCGGCCACTGGCAAACCCTATGGCGCTGCATTTCCGTTTGTCACCGTTCAAGACTGGGTGAATGCCCAAGCCCGCTTGGCCGACCGCATGGGCATTCAGCGCTTTGCGGCGGTGATGGGGGGCAGCTTGGGGGGCATGCAGGCGCTGCAATGGAGCCTGAGTTACCCGGACCGCGTGGCCCATTGCATGGTGATTGCGTCCACCCCCAAGCTGAGTGCACAAAACATCGCGTTCAATGAGGTGGCCCGCCAGGCCATTGTGTCCGACCCCGATTTCCACGGCGGCAATTATTACGAACATGGGGTGGTGCCCAAGCGGGGCCTGCGCTTGGCCCGCATGATTGGCCACATCACCTACCTGTCGGGCGACGACATGTCCGAAAAGTTTGGCCGAAACCTGCGCAATGGCGATTACAACTACGGTCTGGATGTGGATTTCCAGGTAGAAAGTTACCTGCGCTACCAGGGCGACAAATTTGCGGATTACTTTGATGCCAACACCTATTTGCTGATCACCAAAGCCTTGGATTATTTTGACCCGGCGCGCCACACAGGGGGTGACCTGGCCAAGGCCCTGGAGGCAGCCAAAGCTCGCTTCCTGTTGGTGAGTTTCACCACCGACTGGCGTTTTGCGCCCGAACGCACCCGTGAAATTGTGGAGGCCCTGATGGCCAACCACCGGGACGTCAGCTATGCCGAAATTGACGCGCCCCACGGGCATGACGCGTTTCTGTTGACCGACGAGCGTTACCACACGGTGGTGCGCCGGTATTTCGAGCGCATTGCCAAGGAGCTGTCATGAAAGGCACTCAAAGCTTGCCCATTGTGGTGCCTCGGGCCGACCTTGATCTCATTGAGTCCTGGGTTCCCGAGGGCGCACGCGTGCTCGACCTTGGTTGCGGCGATGGTTCTTTTCTGGCCCGCTTGAAACACACCCGGAACGTGACCGGTTATGGTGTGGAAATTGATGATCTGAAGGTGCAGCAGTCCATTCAGAACGGGGTCAATGTGATTCAGCAGGACCTCGAGGCTGGTTTGGCGATGTTCGATGACCAGACCTTCGATGTGGTCATCCTCTCTCAAACCCTGCAGGCCATGCGGAACACCGAAATTATTTTGAAGGAAATTGGCCGGGTGGGTCGTGAGGGCATTGTGTCTTTTCCCAATTTTGGTCACTGGTTTCATGTGTGGTCCATTGCCTTGGGTCGCATGCCTGTGTCCAAACAAATGCCGTACCAGTGGTACGACACCCCCAACATCCACCTGTGCACCGTCAAAGACTTTGAAGCGCTGGTGGCGCAAATTGGCTTTACCGTACTGGGCAAACGGCTGTTTCTGGACGGGCAGGCTGTGGACTTCCTCGGTGCACTGCGCAGTACCCTGGCCGTGTATCGCTTCAAACCCCGGTTTGTGTAAGGCATCTACACCATGCGTGCACCGGAGCCCCTTCTCAGTCCGCAGCAATACGCGTATTGGCAGGCGGTTAAACGGTTGACCTGGCGCATTTTGGGGGTCTGGATTGTCCTCATTCTGGGTGCTGTGTTGTTTGCCCCGGTGTCCGAGGCCGTCTTGTTTGGCGTGCCGTTGTCCTATTGGATCATCTCGGGCGCCCTTCTTGTCAGTTTTCTGGGCCTGGTGGTTTGCTATGCTTGGACCATGGACCGCTTGGACGGACAACAGAATTCAACACCCACGAAAGCGATGACCAACAATCGCGCAGAAGCAGGAGACACACATGAAAATCAGCTCAGGGGAAGTGACGCAAGCCGGCACTAACACCTCCACACCACTGCGGTTTGTCACGGGCTCCAGCCTGTTCGACGGCCACGATGCCGCCATCAACATGATTCGCCGCCTGCTGCAAAGTCAAGGCGCTGAAGTGGTTCATTTGGGCCACAACCGCTCAGTGCAGGAATTGGTCGATGCTGCCATCGACGAAGACGCCGATGGCCTGGCGGTTAGCTCCTACCAGGGCGGCCACAACGAATTTTTCAAGTACACGGTGGATGAGCTTCGCCGCCGGGGTGCCGGGCACATTCAGGTGTTTGGCGGTGGCGGTGGCGTTATTCTTCCAGCTGAAATTGATGAACTGCAGGCGTATGGCGTGAACCGCATTTACAGCCCGCAGGATGGTCAAAAAATGGGTCTGGAAGGCATGATCGGCGACATGATTGCCCGGGCCGCCGAGCACCGGGCCAAGCGCGCTGCACCTTCTGTGGCTTTTACGCCAGAGGGCTTGTGCAAGTTGGCTGGCAGCTGGCCCACACTCACCCAAGTCATTACCCAGTTGGAACGGGGCTCATTCAGTGAGCCTGCTCTGCTTGCCTTGCGAGATTTGGCCAAGCAATCCAAAACCCCGGTGTTGGGTATCACGGGCACAGGCGGTGCCGGCAAGTCCAGCCTGACCGATGAGCTGATACGCCGCCTGCGCATGGACCATGGCGATGAATTGAACATCGCCGTGGTGTGTGTCGACCCGTCTCGCCGAAAAACCGGTGGTGCATTGCTGGGCGATCGCATTCGCATGAATGCCATCGGCCCTTGGCAAACCACGACAGGTGAGGCACCCAAGGCCCGCGTTTTCATGCGCTCGCTGGCCACACGAGACTCTGCCCAAGAAGTGCCCGCCACGCTGCCCGACATCATCGCGTTGTGCCGTGCCACTGGTTTTGACTTGGTGATGGTGGAAACCCCGGGCATTGGCCAGGGCGACGCTGCGATTGTGCCGCATGTGGATTTCAGCCTGTATGTGATGACGCCGGAATATGGCGCGGCCAGCCAACTCGAAAAAATCGACATGCTGGATTTTGCCGATTTGGTGGCCGTCAACAAATTTGATCGCAAAGGCGCGCTGGATGCACTGCGTGATGTGTGCAAACAGGTACAACGCAACCGCATGGCCTTTACCAGCATGCCCGACACCATGCCGGTGTACGGCACACTGGCCAGCCGTTTTAATGACGATGGTGTGAGTGCCCTCTACAAAGCCCTGCGCGCATTGTTACCCATCGAAAAGCCTGCTCGGGGCCTGTTCAACCACATCGACACCAAGCATTCCACCACACTCAAGTCGCTGGTGCCATCGGACCGTGTGCGGTATTTGTCGGATATCGCATCCACCATTCGCGGTTACAAAAAACAGGTGGCGCGCGATGTGTCCGCCCTGTTTGACCTGGAAAGCCTGCAGCGCGCACAGCAGTTGTTGATTGCCGCCAAACCTGACAAAGACAAAGCTGTGGACGCGCTCGGTGACCTTGTCACCACGGCCAGCAACCAGCTCAGCCCCATGGCCAAGCAGGCCATGCAGCAGTATCAAGCCATTGCAGCGGGCTATGCCGGTGATGTACTCACCTATGAAGTGCGCGGCAAGGCGTTGCAAGCGCCACTCACCGCGACCACCCTCTGCGGCTTGAAAGTAAACCGCGTCAGCTTGCCCCGCTTCACCAGTCAGGCGGACCTGTTGCGGTTTGTGATGCTGGAAAACCTGCCCGGTTATTTTCCTTACACCGCGGGTGTTTTTCCGGTCAAGCGCGAGGGTGAAGACCCCACCCGCATGTTTGCCGGTGAAGGTGATCCAGCCCGCACCAACAAGCGGTTCAAAATGCTGTCGGCCACCAGCCAGGCCAAGCGCCTGTCCACCGCATTCGACTCAGTCACCCTGTATGGTTTCGACCCCGACCTACGCCCCGACATCTACGGCAAGGTGGGCACCAGTGGTGTGAGCGTGGCCACGCTGGATGACATGAAGGTGTTGTATAGCGGTTTCGACTTGTGCGCACCCAGCACCAGTGTGTCCATGACCATCAACGGACCAGCCCCCACCATTCTGGCCATGTTCCTGAACACGGCCATTGACCAGCAAGTGGATAAATTCACTGCGGAGCACAAGCGTGCGCCGTCTGCCGACGAATATGCCCACATCAAGGCCAATACCCTGAAGGCGGTGCGCGGCACGGTTCAGGCCGATATTTTGAAAGAAGACCAGGGCCAAAACACCTGCATCTTCTCCACCGAATTCAGCTTGCGGGTGATGGGCGACATTCAGCAGTACTTCATCGACCATGAAATCCGCAATTTCTATTCGGTGTCCATCTCGGGTTATCACATTGCCGAAGCTGGGGCCAACCCCATTTCCCAGTTGGCCTTCACGCTCAGCAATGGTTTCACCTTCGTGGAAGCCTACTTGGCCCGCGGCATGCAGATTGATGAATTTGCGCCCAACTTGAGCTTCTTCTTTTCCAACGGCATGGACCCGGAATACACCGTGCTGGGCCGCGTGGCGCGCCGCATTTGGGCGGTGGCCATGCGTGAGCGCTATGGCGCCAGCGAACGCAGCCAGAAGCTGAAGTACCACATTCAAACCAGTGGTCGCAGCCTGCATGCACAGGAAATTTCATTCAACGACATTCGCACCACCCTGCAGGCGCTGATTGCCGTGTACGACAACTGCAACAGCCTGCACACCAATGCCTATGACGAGGCCGTGACCACACCCACTGAAGAAAGCGTTCGCCGTGCCATGGCCATTCAGCTCATCATCAACAAGGAATGGGGATTGGCGAAAAACGAAAATCCCAACCAGGGTTCCTTCGTCATCGAAGAACTGACTGAATTGGTGGAAGAGGCCGTGTTGTCAGAACTGGAACGCATCAGCGAACGGGGTGGCGTGTTGGGGGCCATGGAAACCGGCTACCAGCGCAGCAAAATCCAGGAAGAGTCCATGCACTATGAAATCCAGAAGCATGACGGCACCTTGCCCATCATCGGTGTGAATACCTTCTTGAATCCGCACGAAGACGTTGAGGCGCTCAACGCCCTGGAACTGGCCCGCGCCACTGAAGAGGAAAAGCAAAGCCAGTTGAAACGCCTGGCCGACTTCCAGCAACGCCATGCCGATGCTGCAGGGCCCATGCTCAAGCGCTTGCAACACACGGCCATGGAAGGTGGCAATGTGTTTGACGTGTTGGTGGATGCGGTGCGGGTGTGCTCGCTGGGGCAAATCACCCGTGCCTTGTTTGAAGTGGGTGGGCAGTACCGGCGTTCTATGTAAGTGCTGGAATGTTGAGGTGGCCTGTTTTCACAAAAATCAGGCAACCTGTGGTGCTTCGCGGTTTGTGCTGGCTGAAGTGCGGGCTGCGAATCCATGTTCCCGCAGGATAGCTGCCCAGTTCGTCTTCAAACACACCGTCCAGTACAAAAATTTCCTCACCGCCCCAGTGGCGGTGGGCTTGAAACTGGGTGCCGGGCGCCCAGCGCACCAATGCAGTGTGCCGTGTTTCCACACTGTCCAGTGGCATCACCTGCAAGCCGTGCACCAGGCCTGGGTGCCACACTTCTTCCCCGGTTGATTTCACCACCCGTTCTGTGTCGCTGGGCTGCATGTGGCGCAACTTCACCAGTAAAGTGCAGCCCGTGGTGCTGCCAGGCGCATGGGATGAGCCTGGCGGGTTTTTGATGTAAGTGCCGGCGGGGTAACTGCCGTAATCATCTTCAAACACGCCGTCGAGTACCAAAATCTCCTCGCCCCCGCCGTGCAAATGGGCTGGAAATTGTGACTTGGGGGCATAGCGGACAATCGACGTACAGCGGGCGATTTCATCGCCATCGCGTTCGATCATCTTTCGTTGAATGCCCGGTGTGGGCGAGTCGACCCATGGAAGCTCGCCGGTGTTCACCACGGCGCGAATGGATAAATCAGCGTGTAACAACATCAGGGTGTCAGTTCCTCTGTCCAGCGCTTGAACTGGTTCAGGCTGCCCTTAAACAAATAATCCAGATCGGCCAGGTGCTCATCCACAAACTCACGAATTACCGACGATGTGCTGCTGGGGCGGATGTCCAAGTGGGCCTCGCACTGACCATCGGCCGTGCTGATGCGCATGTCCAGCTTGTGCGCAATGGCCAGCATGGCATCATTGTCCATCAAGGTGAAAATGAACAGCCGTTCAACACCCTCATTTCGGGCCCGTTGCAGGGCCCGCTTAAACAGCAAGGTGCCCAAGCCGTGGCCGCGCATGTCTGCGTTCAGGGACAAGCCCAGCTCCGCACCCTTGGGGGCTTTGGATTCAGCCGGTGGCGTCAGCATGCCCAAATGCACCACACCCAGCAAGTGGTTGTCCTTGCCGAAAATGCCAAACACGGAGTCGGACTCGAAGTCGATCTTGGCCACATATTTGGCAATTGCACCATCGCCCAGTGCGTAACTGAAACGCATGCGACGGTCCTGCGCGTCCAATGCCAGCAAATGTGCCAAAATCAAGGGGCGGTGGCTGTTGTCCAGCTCCACAATCGGTACTTTGGACAAGCCCAACAGTGCAGCGGCACGCCGGCCCAGCACGCTGGGCACATCAAACCATTCAATGGCTTCTGAAGACATTTCACCAACCAAGGCCACCCGGGTGGCGTGTTTCAAACAGGCCCATGATCCATCAAGATCCCTCCGCACCGCAATACACAACCACTGAAAGTGGAGGGTTCATTCCAGTGAAATCATGGGGTTTGGTCGATTATTCGCCTGTTTTTCTGGCCATGAAAGCATTCACTGAAGCGCGGCAGGCCGGTCAACCGGATGAAATATGGGTCTGTGAACATACACCCGTGTTTACCCTGGGTTTGGCGGGCGACCCAGTACATTTGTTGCAGCGCAGCAACATTCCCGTGGTTCAAACCGACCGCGGAGGGCAAATCACCTATCACGGGCCGGGTCAGATTGTTGTTTACCCCTTGTTGAATCTGCATGATTACGGGTTGAAGGTTCGGGAATACGTCAGTTTGCTGGAGCAAGTCATCATCGACTCGCTGGTCGCGGTGGGCGTGCCGGATGCGCAGCGCAAGCCGGGCGCGCCGGGCGTGTACACCTGGCGGCATGGCCAGTTGGCCAAAGTGGCGGCTTTGGGCATCAAAATACGCAAGGGCTGTACGTACCATGGGCTGTCACTGAATGTCGACATGGACCTCACCCCATTCACCCACATCAACCCCTGTGGCTATGCCGGACTGGAAACGGTGGATTTGCGAACAATTGGTGTTAAAATTTCACTCAGTGAAATGCAACTCCTTCTGGTGAAAAATCTTCAGAAGGCATTGGACTCAGCGCGATCCGCGGGGTCCCCGCCTGTGAACCCACCGGCATCCGGATAGAAAGCCCACACCACGGGCTGATGGAGAATGATGTGAGCGATAAAAACGACGTGGTTCGCAATGCCGACCTCATGGCCAACCAAAAGGCCGATCCCACCATCAAGCAAAAGGCGGCGGCCAAAACCGCGCGCATTCCCATCAAGATTGTGCCGGTGGAACAGCTCAAAAAACCCGAGTGGATCCGGGTCAAGGCCGCGTCGCCATCCAGCCGTTTTTACGAAATCAAAGAGATTTTGCGCGAGCACAAGTTGCACACTGTGTGCGAAGAGGCTTCTTGCCCCAACATCGGTGAATGCTTCGGAAAAGGCACTGCCACCTTCATGATCATGGGTGACAAATGCACCCGCCGCTGCCCCTTCTGCGATGTGGGCCATGGCCGGCCCGATCCGCTGGACGTGGATGAACCACTGAACCTGGCCAAAACCATCGCTGCCTTGCGCTTGAATTATGTGGTCATCACCAGTGTGGACCGGGACGACCTACGGGATGGCGGGGCTGCGCACTTTGTGTCGTGCATTGAGAAAACCCGCGAATGGTCACCCAACACCAAAATTGAAATTCTGGTGCCCGATTTCCGTGGTCGACTGGACCGTGCTTTGGGGATTTTGAATGCCGCGCCGCCCGATGTGATGAACCACAATCTGGAGACGGTGCCTCGCTTGTACAAAGAAGCACGTCCAGGCTCGGATTACCACCATAGCCTGAAGCTGCTGAAAGATTTCAAGGCCTTGCACCCCAACACGCCCACCAAAAGTGGTTTGATGCTGGGCTTGGGTGAAACCGATGATGAAATTCTGGCGGTCATGCAAGACCTGAGGGACCACCACGTCGACATGCTGACCATTGGTCAATACCTCGCACCCAGCGGCCACCACCTGCCGGTGCGCCGCTATGTGCATCCGGACCAGTTCAAGGTATTCGAGCAAAAGGCCTATGCGATGGGTTTCACCCACGCTGCGGTGGGTGCCATGGTGCGGTCCAGTTACCACGCAGACCAACAGGCGCACGGGCTGGTGTAAGCCCGGCACGTGCTTTACTGGTAACGTTCAAACTCCACCGGGTCGTGCGCGCAAAACAGCTCGACATCGTTGGGGTGCTTCAAAGCCAGTTCACGCAGGCGGGCCGTGGTTCGCTTGCGGGGTTCGGGCAAGGTTTGGACCAGTTGTTCAAACACCTTTAAACCAGCAGGCATGGCCAGCGTGGCCGCCACCTGCGTGCGGTGGAAGTACGCATCACCTGCATGCAACAGCCACTTCTGGTCGTTGCGCACCGCAACGCCCACATGCCCACGGGTGTGTCCAATCAATGGCACCATCAGCAGCTGGTCGGCCAGTTCGGGAATGGGTGCCAGGGCCTCGAAACCAAACCAGTTCAAGGGCGTGTGGTTGTGTTCAACCCACCGTGGGCCGTGTTCAAACTGTGCCTTGCGAAAGCGCAGGCTATCTTTTTTGCTGGGCTGAATGGCGTGTTTCAGTTCAACCCCCAGCACATGCACTTGCGCGTCCGGGAAGTCACTCAAGCCACCCGCGTGGTCAAGGTCAAGGTGCGTGGGCACAATGTGGGTCACGTCGGCCGGGTTTAGTCCCTTGGCCTTGATTTGCACAAAGGCAGTTTCGGAAAGGTCCAACTTCGGGTTTGTCATGGCCAGAAAGCCACCACCCAGCCGACGTTTGGGCTCTTTCACATCACCAGTGCCCACACCGGTGTCCACCAAAATCAAGCCGTGGTCACTCTCGATCAACAGGCAATGGCACACCAGTTTGGCACGGGTGGTCCAGCCACCACTGCCGTTGATGAGACGTGCACACAGGGGGCACATGGTGCCGCAGTTCATGTGGTGAATTCGAAAGGTCATGTGTTGTCTCCAAAATCAATCGCTTGATCATACCTTGCAGCTTGTTTGCCGGGTGACCGCGGGTGATTATTCAACTTCTTCAATGCGTAGCGTGCCAATGGCGCCGATGTCTGTGCAGGAGTTGCTGCCACAGCCGACAGCACGCAGCAGTTGTTGCCCCAACAACAGGCCCCCGTCGCTTCGGTTCTGATAAACATTCAGGGTCAACTGGTCATAACCCGCCTGGTCTGTCCAGTGCAGGTCCGTGTCCACGGGCGGCCGATGCGACACCACAAACCACAAGCGGTTGGTGCCGGCTGGGCCTGTCGATTGAATGGGCTCTGCGGTCGGCGGAAAAACCAGGGTTTTTCCTGCTGTTGCACGCAATTCAGAAAACCGGCGGTTGGGAAACAGTCGAATGAATTGCCCCCCGGTGGTAAGCGCATATACGCTCAACCAGCCAGACTGCGGTGTGTTCACCTCAACAGATAACAAATCCCTTCCAATCTTCAAAACCGGGTTTGGTGCGTTCAACTGCAATGGCTGGAAACCACCCTGTTGTTGAACAGTTCTCCAGGCAACTTCGATCAGGGCATCCACGTCAAGGCGTTGCACTGGATTTGAAACAGCAGCCTGGATCTGATTGGATACTGACCCCTGGGCTTTTTGCTCACGCATGCCCCAATCAATGCTGGTTAACAGCCCCACTGTAGAAAACAGTGCAGTGCCTACAATCGCCGTGACGCGTGTGGACAACAGTGGATGGATTTTTTTCCCATGACTGGGTTTTTGGTATGGTCGCTTTGGAAGAATCTGAGTGGGCTCACCTGCTGAGCCTGGGGAATCCTGCATGTTGCTGAGTTTCATCTGCAGGTCTTGCACATGCTGTGGCCGTTGTGCTGGCAGCAACTGTAAGCACTGGTTAACGCAGTCACACAGTTCCGCACTGTATAAGCAAGTTTGATCAGTCAGGGGTTGATAGGGGTCCTGAATCATTCGAGTAACAGCAGACGGTGGCGGTTTACCTGCCATCAGGTCATGCATGACAGCACCCAAGGCATATATGTCCGTCCATGGGCCCTGCTGCAAATCAGGATCCTCCGCATACTGTTCAATTGGAGCATAGCTGGCCTTGAGCACCACGGTGAAGGCCTGGGTGCTGCTCCCAATCTGACGGCGGGCTGCACCAAAGTCGAGGAGCACCGGTTGCCCGGTGTTGTTCAACACCAGAATATTGTCGGGGGAAATGTCTCTGTGAAAACACTGTTGCTGATGGAGCATGTCCAGCGCACTGCACAGCACGGTGATCAATCGTTTCAGTTCGGCCTCTCGGGCAGTCAATGGTACGCTGGACCACCAGGTTTTCAACGGCACGCCGTGGTACAAGGGCATCACCATGTAAGCCGTGCCGTGTGCCTCCCAAAACCGGTAAACCTTGACCAGGGCTGGGTGATCAAACTGGGCCAGTAGCCGTGCTTCGTTGATAAAGCTGCGCATTCCAGCATCGAAGAGTGCCTGATGCTTGGGTGCCAGAACCTTCACCTGGTCATCAACTGCCCGATGCGCCAATGCACAAGGCAGGTATTCCTTGATCGCCACCTCACGTTCCAGTTGGCAATCCCAAGCCCGGTACACCACACCGAATCCCCCCATTCCTACCACGTCGCGGATGGTGTATTCATTCAGCTGGAATCCGTGGCGCAGTGCCTGGGGTGTTGACGTCATGGCCATGAGACATCCAGCAAGCGGGCCACGGCACCCTGACGACTGGGAGGCTGACCATGATCCAGTGACCACAAATACCAGGGCCCGGTGGTGATGGGAAGATTGGTGTCCCCATGCCATGGCTGGGAGAAAAGGGCATCCAGTTGTCTGGTGTTCCAATTGTCGCGAATGGCCGCAATACCCATGTCAAAACATTGTTGAAGGTGCAGTGACAGGTGGTGGGCGGACAGCGGCCCGGTATGGTATTCCATGACCAGCCAGGGGAAAAGTCGCCCCACCCGGTCCACCGACGGCAAGACAACGCCCAGCCAATGGCCAAGCGGCAGACGGTCCTGCGCTAGGCTGTCTGGTCCATGAAAGCCCAACGCTGCAGCGCCCAAGAAGGCTGTCGGCCAGTCAGCACCGCGTCGGACTTGGCCAGACTGCATCCAGTGAGACAGGCAGTCGTACCAATCTCGAGCCATCGTGGGTGTTATTCCGCGAGATACAAAGTCTCCCACACCCGGAATTTTTCCCAGACACATCCGGCGAATCATCCACGAGTCCCGGGACATGAGAATTTGCGCAGTTCGGTCAGACGCAGCGGGTGTATGGCAGAGTGGGCCAGCACTTCAAATTCAAACCGTTTCCCGTCAACCACAAAAGCCGCTTTGAACAACTCGGGTCGATCTGTGGTTTGAATCGATGCCAAATCCATCCATCGAAACAGGGCCCACGGACCCTGAATGAGTCGCTCTGTCATGTTGCTGACCCTGTATTTGATGAAGCTGGTCGGGCCTCCAGCAGTCCATTGCAGCGTGTGTCGGGGATCCCATTGCATCGAGAACATGAGCAACTTGCCGTTGTTGTCGAGGTAAAAAACATCGTTGGGTGATGAGGCTGACACCAGTTTCAGATCAAGCTCAAAACCAGCTCGTTGTCCGCCCTCTGCAAACAACACATCGCGAATACGGGCGGCCCGCTGAAACTCAGCCAGATAAGCGCCCCCTGTTCGGCTTGCGCCATCCACGGCGGGTTTGAATCGCCAGGGATTGCTACCCCTGTCAACCACGGCCTGCAGGTGTGTCTGGAAAAACTGATCCATCTGCCCGCCTGGCGCAAATAGCCGAACAAAGTCATCACTGAGCACATCCAGCCCTGACGCTGTTTGAAAGGGATAGCGATTGGCCACGGTGCGCAGGCACAAGTCTCGCAGAGGTTTCAGTGCATCGGCCATGTTGGCCCGCTCAGCCTTGTCGCCCTGCTGGCCTGCCATGTTGATCAAGGGCAATATGGTCAGGCGCACGGGGTCGGGCAGCAAACCCGCACTCACCTTCAGTGTGTCGAGATTACCTGATGCAGGCGGCGCAGTTTTTCCTCGTTGGGCTGCCGCAACCGCTGCCAGTTGTGCATACACATCATTGAGCAGGGCGCCCACACGCGCATAGCCCTCAGCCTGCCCGGCAAACAAATCATGGAACGTTCGAAAGTGATCATCCACTTGCTGTTCGATGAAACGGGATGGGCCATCTGCCTTCAGCAGGTTCGCACCACCCGACAATGCCTTACCTGGCAGGCCTTGATGCACCTGTTGGGGCAGCACCGCCTGACCGGCTTGAAGTGCTGTCATGGCATCGGCACCCAAACGGGTTTGTTTCCAAACCCACGTCCACCATGTCTTCAACGGTGATTCGGTTTGCGCCAATGTCCGTGCGCCGTTGACCGCCTCGTCGAGATTGCCGGGCTTGTCCAGTTGAACTTGCCGAAGCAGTGAATCCCAGTACTGGATGTAGTCTGCCACGTACAGTTCACGCACTTGACGACTTTGACGCTCAATCTCAGTGGGGCTGTCATGCACAGGTGTACTGTCCTGGCCCAGAACCCATTGGGATTCCCCGGCGAGCAGTTGCGCCTGTTTGATGGATTCCGGGATGATGTAGGTGATGGCTGCCGATTTGGTGAACAGCGCGGACAGAGGCTCACTCAATGAGCCTCCATCCTGTCGTTTGAACAAATGCGCAGATGAGGCACCCACCACCTGGGTAATCGACGTCATCGACCCTGGCGGTGCTATAAAACCGTTTTTCAATGATTGGTAAATACGCTGTGCGGTGGACTGGCTTTGCAATAACCGTCTGGCAGATTCGATCAACCGAGCATTCGAATCGGCAGGGCTTGCTTCTGGACCCATCGCGAGCAACGCAACCAGGTGGGCCTTCACATCATCGGGGTTGATTTGCGGAAAGGTGGGCAGGATCTGCGCGGACCAATTCATCCACAGGATTTTCATCAGTGCATGGGTGTCGCGATGAACAGGGTCATGCCACATCACCAGTGCTTTCAACTGCTCATAGACAGCCATGTCTGGCCTGCCCCGTTGAATACTATCTTCAAGGGCTTTCGCCAGTTGCTGTTCCACCAACGGTGCCAAGGTGTGTTGAAGGCCCCGGCGATAGGCCTGCTCACGGGCGTGGTTCACTTTGTCAGTTTGATTCAGACCGAGGTCTTTGAATGGCGTGTCTGCTTCAGAAGGTTCAGTAAACACATTCAGTGCATGCACCACCGCGGGCAAATCACGCAGGTTCTGGATGTGGGCTTTGTCCAGTTCACCCTGAAGCGCTCCTGCTGTGGCGGACTGAGCGCCCAGCCAGTTGCGATTATTGGTATAACTGACCCAGCTCAGTAAGCCGTATATCACGCTAAAAAACATCAGTGCACACCATGCAAGCATGCGCAGCGTTCGTTCCCGATGAACCTGCCGCCAATTGACGCCAGCCAGGTGCTGTTCGGCAAACACCACCTCCGTGAGCAATCGTTGAATGAAATAGCTGCGAGCTTCGCGCGGACTGCCCGCAGATGGATCCTGTCCAGCCAAGCGGTTCAGCCCACTCAGAATTCGATCCAGTGAACCACCGTCCTGGGTCCCGCTGGTGAAATACACACCTCGCAAATCGATGTTTTTTTCGAATGTGCTCTCGGTCCGTACACTGTTCTCCAGCAGCGTCATCAGCGGCGTTTGCAGGTTGGCGAATTCCGGCAAGAATTCCATCAAACGGATTTTACGGATGCCAGAGGTTGCAGCATCCAGCCGGGCATGCAAGCCTTCCTGCAAATCCAGTTGGATTTGTGAAAACCCTTGTTGAAGGGCCATGCGCCAATCCGCGGGCAACGGGTGCGGCAAATTGATGCCCAAACCCTTTTGGCGGTCTGCTTCTGACAGGGGTGCACAGGTGTCGATAAAACCGGGCAGCAAATCAAGTTTGGTGACCAGGACATACACTGGAGGACATGCCCCCAACTGCGTGGTCAGCTCCTGAAGGCGCCGTGCAATGTTGGACGCAAGAATGTCTCGATGACTCGATGGTCCGTTCAAATCGGCCACGCTAATCACCAATAGAACACCATTGAGCGCCTGGCGGGGGCGGTGACGTTTCAAGAGGTTGAGAAACTGCGACCAGGCTGCAGCATCGGATTGCTGATTGGAATCCTGCGTGGTGAAACGCCCAGCGGTGTCAATCAGCACAGCGTCGTCCGTGAACCACCAATCGCAATGTCGCGTACCACCCACGCCCTGAATGGAGCCTACTCCCAAGGTGGCTTGCAGCGGAAAACGCAAACCGGAATGCATCAGTGCCGTGGTTTTTCCACTGCCAGGCGGGCCGATCAACACATACCAGGGCAAACCATACAAGCCGGGGCGTGTCAGTCGCCATTTGCGGCGGTGTTGGTGTTGCCGTAGCGTTTGAATAGCGGCTGAAAAACGCTCCGCCACCACACGTTCCTCATCGCGGGCTTCCTCTTGTTGTCGGGTCAAGCCACGCTTCAATCCCATTTCTGAGCGCAAGCGCTGAATGAGCTGCCAGGCCAAGGGGGCTAGTACGCACAGGCTGACCAGCGTCATGAGCAACACCCGCGACACCACCGTCTCCAGTGGTATGTGGCCACTGACCGAGATGAGTGGTCCAAACCACCAAATCAACGCCAATAGGAGGGTCAACGCCAGACCGGACAGAGCAATACGAAGTGTCATGGTGAATTCAGGGTTTGTGGTTCAGCGTGATTTCCACACGCCTGTTTTTTGCTCGGCCTTCCGGTGTTGCGTTGCTGACGAGTGGGTTGGCCGAACCAGCACCCTCGCTGACCATCTCCACATTGGGCAAGTGGGGGGCCACCAATGCGCGCACGTGGCGCGCACGGTCCTCTGACAATTGCCAATTCGAGGGATAGCGCAAAGAACGGATGGGTTGATCGTCGGTGTAACCAGTGATGGTGATGTGGCCTGGGTGGGTGGCCATCGCCTGAGCGACTCGGACTAGCAGGGGTATTGCCGCAGGATGGATGTCTGCACGACCAGAATCAAACAGGTGGTCACTGGTCAGGATAACGGTGGAACGAGACCCCTGCTCGCGAAGGGTTAGGTATCCGTTCACAATATCGTCTTGCAATTGACGAACTAGGCTGAGTTGCTCGGGAAACTGGGCTGTCATGGACAACGGCGCGGCTGTGGAACTTCGAGCAGTTTCCGGCCAGGTCAGTCGATCAAAAGCCTGTTGGGTTGCATCGGATTCAATGTTCAACAGGCCTCGCAACACGGCAAATAGCATTGCCATCACCAACAGCGCCGCACCGACAGGCAGGGAAATCGGCAGGATTTTCAAACCCTGTTTGAGCGCAGGGGCCTTGCTGGTCCACGCTGTATTGTTGAACACCTGGTTGGGATTTCGGGTTTGACCAAGTAGACGGTAAACCTGTCCAAGCAGCTGGGCAATGGCCCAGTCGCCTTGGGCCTCGACGTGGTATTTTCCTTTGAATCCACTGGCCAGAATCCACAGCATCAATTCCAGCAAATCCCGATGTTCAGCCGGTGTTTGCATGAAACGCTGCAGCAGCGAAAAGCATTTTTCACCCCCCCAGGTTTCCTGAAAAAAATGCAGCAGCAAGCTGTGCTTGGCCCACAGGCCTGAACCGCCCCATGGCGTATTTGCGGCAAACTCGTCCAGCATGCTGCACAGCAAATACCGAACGGATACGCGTTCGGCCTGGGGACGATTCAGCCGTTGCAGATGGCTATCCAAAGCTTTCAGGCCAGCCATGCAGGTGTCAGCCAGCAGATCTGGTCGGGTTAACGCCGCTTGCGTCTGTATGCTGTGGCCAAGCCGAAGCAGGCCAATGCTGTGCTGCAGTAAAACATTGTTTGTAAAGCTGGGTGCTCCACCAGCAAATCGCCGCAGCGCGTAGGCCCAATCAGGGTCTGTATTGGCCGCAGTGCTTCCAGGGCGGGCCTCCATTGAACAACCCAGAAGGTTGTCCAGTGCATCGGTGGCGGGCTGTTTTGCAGTATTGGCTGCGCGGGCTAGGCGCGGTTTGATCACCGTGCGTTCACCACCCAGGCTGAACAGTGGGTCGTCTGTCATGTGGATTGCTCCCCTGGCGCTTGGATCGCCCACAATTCCAGCCGAAGCCCCGGAAATTCACCAGCGCAGTGTAGCGCCAGGTGACCTGTTTCCGGCAATTGCTTCCACAGCACATCGCTTCGGGTTTCCAGTTGGTAATACAAATGATCTGCGTAATACGGCAGTGCTGGCGGTGCGCTATTCAGATGCTTGAGGCGCACACCCGGCAAATTGAGATTGACCAAATCGCGCAGCCGATCCGCAGGACCAATTTTGACAGTGCTTGGAAATCGTTCCCGGATCAGCGCGTCGGGTACATCGGCCCGAATGGTCAGAACAAAATGCGCAGTTGAAATCAGCCCTGGGTCCGTGATGTTGGCGAGATACACGCCATTGCCCTTTGCTTGCAGGGGAATGGCGTGGACTCGCTGGTCATGCGTGACAGACAGTGCCTCCGAGATGGCGTCCACCAATTGCTGGAAACTCAGCGCCAAGTCATCGTGGAGATAGTGCGGCTGGAAGTTCAGACCAATTTGAACGTGGCTATGTACACACAAGCTGCCCAGGCACTGCAGAAAATGAAGGTACAGCAATTCAGGATGCAGTGTGGGTCTTTGAATTAAATGCGACAGGCTTAAGTGATGAGCCATGCAGGACTGTAACAACAGGAAGTCCCCCAATTCACTGCTGCTGTGGCTGTTTGTCCGGAAGCTGCGGTTTTTGAGGTGCTCGATCCGATTGCCCAGCAAACCCAACACACTGTTGCAGTAACGCTGAATGTTGGGCTGCGTGCGGCAGTTCAGGTGGGGGGCAATGTAGGTGGTGTCCAAATGAACATGGCGGTCTTCCACCGATTTCACCAGAACCACCGGCAGGCAAATATACCCCTGTCGTGGTTCATCGTCCCGCATCAGCCGTAGGCATAGTTGACCCAGTTCTAGAGTGTCCAACAGGCCATCCGGCGCCGACACATTTCGAACATCCGCCTGAACCATGTTGTAGCGGCCTGTCTGGTTGTCCACAGCCAAGTGGCTTTCCAGGGGGTGCGGTGATGGTAGGGCCAACCAAATGATTTGCGATGGAAGGTGATCTGGAAGCTCCAGACTGGCTGGCGCTGCCGCTTCAGATGGAATGTCGAACCGCGTGCCATCGGCAAAGTAGCCGGTGGCACGAAGAATGCTGATTTGCCCCGCTTGAAGTGCCGCGTTGTCCAGTTCAAGGTCTGTGAAGCCGTGCACATGGGCCTGAAAGTCGCGCAGTCTGCTCTGGATCTGAGTCAGCAAGTAACGTTCCTGTTGCTGGAAATGTTGTGGCAGCAGAAACAAACCTTCAGTCCACAGCACTGGATTGTTTTTAGTCATGTCGGGGGATGCTTTGCGTGATTCGATGGGTGGCGAGTATCACTCGAAGACGGAAAAAAATCAGAACGACTAGACTCCGCAACTTGCCAAGAAAAGCGTAGCAGAAAGCGTTTCGGGGTGATTGTTTCTGCATTGACGTACCCACAAAGGAGTAGCTATGACGTGCATCAGGGCATTTAAGTGGTGTTTTTTCGTGTTTGGTATGGTTTGTGGGTTGGATGCCTTGGCCGATTCAGCCGTGATTGATTTGGGTCGTCGAGTACCGAAGGCAGCGGATGTTCGGGAGGGGTTATTTCCCGAAGACGCGTGCGAGGAGCTGAAACGCAACGGCTTTCAGTGCATGGGTTTCAAACCGGCTGTTCGCTTTTCAATTCCGAATGCGCACTTTCGCTTGGGCTCCGCGGATCTGCCCGATGCATTGCGCAGGCAACTGGATGTGTTTGCCGAGGTGTTGGTGACCCGACCTGCTGGCTCCCCTGCGATTGTGGTGACGGGACATGCCGATGCCAGTGGTGATGCAGCGTTCAATCTCGCCCTGTCTCAAGCACGGGCCAAGGCGGTCAAGGATTACCTGATCGGCAAAGGGGTGTCGCCCGGCTTGCTGACCGTTGAGGGCAAGGGAGCCCAGCAACTGGCTGACGTGGATAATCCGTTCTCATCGGCCAATCGACGTGTTGAAATTGGCCGAGCACCCTGACGCCATGAATCGAATGATCCAGTTCAGCGGCTCAGCGCCGCACGAGCCACTGGTGTTTCATTCAGCCACACTGCTGGAGGGGCTGTCTGAGCATGCCTGCGCAACGCTTCTGTGCCATGCTGAAAGTGCCCGTCTGGATCCCGATCTCTATTTGGGAAAAACACTGGCTTTCAGTTTTGAAACGCGCGATCAACAACACCGGCACTTCCAGGGGGTGGTTGTTCAAATGCAGCTTGGGGACATGGCGTCCCAAGGGGCATGCCTGTACCAATTTGAACTTCGCTCGTGGACCTGGTTGCTCACCCGCAATCAGGACTTTCGCGTGTACCAGCAACAGTCCGTGGTGGACATTGCCAAATCCGTGTTGGCCAGGCATGCACACCCGGCTGTTCAATGGCGCGATGAGACTCGACAGCAGCACCGGGTTTGGGACTATTGCGTTCAGTTTGGGGAGAGCGATTACCATTTTTTATCGCGACTGTTTGAACAAGAGGGCTTGTATTTTTATTTTGAGCATTCCGAGCAGGGCCACACGCTGGTGCTGGTGGACGACATGGCTGCACACAGGCCCAGTGAGGATTGCCCAAGCCTGACGGTGAATTCAATTGCACACGGTGGTCGCTTGACGGAACAAGAGGTGGTTCAGCGCTGGACTGCGACGAAACGCATTCAAGCCCATCGCCATGCCCACAGCGATTACAACTTCACCACGCCTTCCGCCGCGTTGCTGACCCAGCAAGCTGGTCAGGTCTTGCCGTACAACCAGCCCTTCGAATTGTTTGAATACCCCGGCGAATATGACACTGCAACCGAGGGCACTGCCTACAGTCAATTGCGACAGCAAGAGTCTGCTGCGCAGGCTTGGGTTTTTTCCGGGCACAGCAATGCGCGAGGTTTGAGGGTTGGTCGGGTGTGTTCAATTGCGTGTCCTGACAACCCGGTGTTGACGGACACCGTGTTGCTCACACGCACCCAGATTGGCCTTCGGGAGGCACCTGTCGAAGGGCACGGGGGCGGAATGTCCATCTTTCAGTGTGACTTCGAGGCCATTCCCCATGCGACGCCTTTCCGGGCTGTGCGCAAAGCCCGCAAACCCCTGGCCAAAGGCCCCTTGCCCGCGCTTGTCGTCGGGCCGGAAGGTCAGGAAATCTACACCGACGAGTTTGGACGGATCAAAGTCCAGTTTTATTGGGATCGTTATGGTCAGCGCAATGCGCACAGTTCTTGTTGGGTGCGTGTGGCCTTTCCTGCGGCAGGCAAGGGTTGGGGATTTGTGACGGTTCCCAGGATCGGACAGGAAGTGTGGGTGTCGTTCGAAGATGGTGATCCCGATCGCCCCCTGGTGACGGGTGTGCTCTATAACGCGGAACAACCCGTGCCTTACCCCCTGCCAGATCAAAAAACAGTGTCGGGTTGGCGAACCCGCTCAACCGAGCATGGCACGGCCAGTAACTTCAATGAGCTGCGCTTTGACGACAAGCGGGGCGAAGAATATGTCTGGTTTCAGGCGGAGAGGGATTACCGCGCATTGATCAAACATCACAGCCAGGTGGAAATTGGCGCGGACTCCCATCTGCTGGTCAACGGGCACCTGATCGAACAGATCAAGCAGGATGTGTCCAGGCATGTTCTGGGCAAAGTCATGGCACAGATCGAGGGCATGTTGAATGTGCGTGTCAACGACGATGTTCGGATACAAGTCCAGGGTGCGCTGGATCTCGGCGTGCAAAGCGACATGACGGTGAACACCGGTGGAACCGGATCGCTTGAATCCACTGGCAGTCTTGAGGTAAGGGCTGGGCAGGGATTGAATGCCAGCAGCCCAGCCAGCATCAACCTGCATGCAGGCTCTGCACTCCACCTCACAGCTGGTGCAGGTCTGAGTTTTACTTGTGGTGCCTCCTCGTTGCTGGTGTCCCCGGCAGGCGTGTTTTTGAATGGCCGTGCCGTACTTGTCAACGCTGGCGGATCGGTATCAGTAGCCAGCACAGCCAAGCCAGGCTCACCCGATGAGCCTGAAAAGCCAGCCCCTGTATCACCACCCGTTGATCCATTGGCGGGCGTTGGCTCATGATTCAGGCCTGGGTGCTTGCCCCGCTGGAGGTGGGCAGTCAACGACAAGCCGATTGGACACTAAGTCTGCGACCGCCCACCGAGAAGGTCTGGCTGGCTGAGCATCTGCAAGCCTGGTGTCTGCCTGCCAACAAAATCGACCCCCATTCGTTGGCGCTTCCATGGTCGGCTGCGCAAGATGCAGTGGTGTTGTGGTTGAACGACGACACTGTGTCAGCGAAAAATAGGTTGCGTCGCTTGAACCGTGCGAAATCTGCCAACGGAAATACGGTGTGGTCCCCATGGTATGTGCCCGATTACTTGGCGCTGTGTTTGCAGTCGCCACAGTCATCAGCCTGGTGGCTGGGTGTTGAAGCGATTAGTCTGTGTCGTCAGCATGTCTGGGAGACACAGTATCGACCGGCCGATTGGGCAACCCCCATTGATCGTGTGCAGCCAATGGAGCATTCGAGACTGACTGTCTGCCAGGGTTCATTGATTGAAGATTCTTTGCATGCATTGTCTGCCCGCTTGCATGCAAAGGCTTTGTCGTCGGTGATGGCGGCCGCTGGTGTGCCAATACCCGAGGATGCAGGGCTTTTGGGTACGCACTGGTTAGGCCTGGCGCTTGATCATCCATCGGCAACTGCCCATGATGTGGCTGCCAGTTTGCTGTGCAGCATTTACTTCCAGGGATTGATGCGTTGCGAAACCGCGTTGCGCCTGTGGAACCCGCTGTTGGTTCACCAGGCGTTGACGACACCGCCAGGGGATGCCGCGCGTGCGACCAAAACCGAAGCGCTTTTGAATGGCCTGCATGCGGTACACCAACAATTTGCCGGTATGGGCATGGCCCTGGATGTGTTGGGCACAGGTGGCCGTTCTGTAAATTGGGCTGAATGGCTGTTGAATGCGGATGATCAGTCGGGCTCCCCCATTGGACCCATGACATTGGGCTTTGCCGGCAGTGACCAATGGCCACGTGCCGATTTGTCGACCTTGCCCAGCATTCCTGCAGATGCCCTGTGGGTGCTGAAACAGGCTGCATCGCCCCGTTACCTGCCTGGAAGCCCTGAGTTGGCACAGTGGTCAGTGTGTGTGCCCAGTGATTCACAGGCGCAATACCCCTTGAAAACCCTGCGTGTGCGCGATGACCGTGTGTTGCATGTGCAATTCGATTGGCAAGGGGGCGCCCCGGTGTTGTCGTGTGGTCCAGCTGACAAAGCAGAGCGTATTCAATTGAATCGTATTGCAGAGTATCCGCTGGACACTGCCCTGTGGTTTGATTCATGGTTGGTACCCTTGCCTGCCGCTAACACTGAGCGGGATCAAGGTTTGATTCTTGGCGCCATGCTGCATGCCCGTGCAGAACTTCAAGGCTGGTGGATGCAGACGCCTGGAAGCCATGGCATGGTTTGGCAGTGGCATGTTGAACACCAGCTCCATGCAGAGCCCACGTTATCGGATAACGGGCATGAATGGGTCACCCTTCATGGCATGGTTGGTCCCCAGTCTGTTGAACTGCGGGTTCGAATACAGCCCCCGGTTGCAGCCCATGAGTCGGGGTCCACCCTGTGCAGTACCGAGCATTTGCTGACCGGTCAGCCGTTTTGGTCACAAACCCTGACATGGCCTTTGTTGATAGCGCTGGTGTCTGTGCGAAAGCCGGGCTGGCCTGAGTGGCAATTGTCGGAGATACAGTCTGGCTGCGTGGCGCTTCGGGTGCGCTTGTGGCGTGACCTTGCCGATCATCTTCAAGCCAGCGCAAGTCTGGATTATCAACCACCTGTGGTGCAAATGACGGGCTGGTGCGCATGGCAGGGAATCTTATCCCGTCGCATCGTGCTGGGCCAGGAGCAGACCTTGCAGCAATGGGAGTCCCCACATGGATAAATTGTTGTGTCTGATGCTTGAACCGCTCGATCAGCGGGTGGAGCTCCAACTCAATGGTGTGGTTGTTGGTAGTGTTCCGGCGGGTTCGCCTTATTCCAGGCCCATTCATGAATTCGTGCGTGCTGGTGAAAACCGTTTGTGCATCACGGTACCCAGCAATCACCAGCACCGACTGGGCAGGCCGCTGGAATTGAATTGTCGCTTGGTGTTGAACAAACACCGCGGCGATCAGCATTGGGTTGAACCCGAAGTGCTGTACGAGTTCACCACGAATCGGGCCATGGGTGAGCGCTTGGACCGCCAGCGCGCGCTGGATGTGGCCTTTGATCTGCCGGTGCGCTTTCCCGTTTGGGATTTTTTGAATGTGCCGCCACCGCTGGTCCTGGATAATCTTCAAGACCGGCTTGAGGATTTTCTGTTCCGCTGGATTGCTGCTTGGGACGCACGTGACCTCGATTTTTTGTTACCACGCTACACCCGGCGAAATCGGGAATTGTCCCTGGCATATGGCCAGGATCATTCCTCGCAGCAGCATCAGTTTGGTGTTCATCTGCAAACCCTGATGAGTACCCATGCCCTGGATGATGCGGCACGAGAGCCAACACAGTGGGTATTTCAGTCCCAGCGCAAATCAGCACTTCATCGGGTTTGCAATGCCCAGGGCGATGACTTGCTGCGTTTTGTTTCGACCGCTGGTGACGGAACGTGGGTGTGGCCACATCACCTCGCTGTGTTGCCGGACGATGTTTATATCCTGAGGTGATGGTATGCAGGCTGAATTTGAATTTCGGATTGTGAAGGACCATGACATGGACCCCAGTAACCCGTCCCTGCCTGCAGCCCAGGTGTTGACCGTGGGTGCGGGCAGTGGGATATTCGGTCGCGCACCGGGTTGCCGATATTCGGTGCCCGATCCGAGTCGGGTTATTTCCCGGGAGCATGCATTGATCGAACGGCATCAGGATGAGGTCTACTGGACCCCTCGTGGTTCCAATCCAACTCAGCGCCGGGGAGAAGTGTTGCAGTCTGGAAAACGCCATCCGTTGGTGCCTGGTGATGTGCTGGAATTGGGGCCTTATCAAGTGTATTTTGTAGCGCGTGAATCAAAGCCGTTTGAGTTATCGCCGCTGCCGTTGTCACCTGACGCCGATCCAGTCTGGCTGCAAGACCCTTTGGCGCGAAGCACCTGGTCAATTGATGCAGTGCTGGGCTCAGTGCCTGAGCCCATTGCATCCCCCCTGCCTGTCGAGCCCACGCCGCTGCCAGTTCGAACGCCGGTGCAATCGCATCGCCTATGGCTGGATGATCTGGATGCACCGTCGCCTGCATTGCAATCCGAGCCGCAGGGGCTACAGCCGACAGCGTCCGCGGATTGGGTCGATGCCTTGGGACTGCGATTTGTTCAACCCTGGGATCCAATGCACACCGAACGTCTCAAGGTGGTGATACACCAAAGTTTGGCGCTGCTGTTGTCATTGCTGGAGGCTCGCCGATTGGTGAGACAGGAGTTGGGTGGCCATCAAACCACCATTCGAGCTCGTTCAAACAATCCATTGAAGGTGGCAGTCAGTGTTCCGCAAGCGTTGGCCCAGTTGATCCATCCCGATTCGGAGGCTTACCTGTCCACCGAGCAGGCGTTTGAAGAATTGTCCAGCGATCTGCTCAATGAATCGGGTCATTTGCTCAATGGTATCCGTCACGTCATGGCAAAGCTGGATCAACATTTGGCACCCCGGCACATTGAGCGTCAGTTGGAGCGCATGAGTGGCATCACATTGCCCATCGGTGTCCATCGCAAAGCCCGGATGTGGGATCTCTATTGCCAGCAGTTTCAATGGTTGCGCGGTGAGCGATCACTGCCGTTTGCCAGCCTTCTGGAGGATGTGCTGCGAGACGCACCTGGGCCCCGACAGGACACTTGAATGGCAGAACGAACGGTGCAGTGGACTCCGGGTCCACTGCTGGAACTTGATGTGTCCGCCGTCAGTGAGCAAGGCAACCGACCCAGCAACCAGGACGCTGTTGTCTGGCACTTGCAGTCTGGTCAATTTGTGGGGGTGGTGGCTGACGGTGCAGGCGGACATCGTGGCGGTGAAGTGGCGTCACGTCTGATCATCGAGTCGACCCTTCAGCACCTGCACAGCCTGCACGCGTTACCAGCGCAAGCGGCGTTGAGAACCTGGCTTGAGGATTGCAACCAACAGATTCTGAATCAGCAAGCCCTCAATCCAGCCTTGTCTGACATGCATTCCACCGCGTGTTTGTTGGTCATCGATGTGCATTGCCGATCGGCTGCCTGGGTTCATGTGGGTGATACACGGCTGTACCAGGGGCGGGCCGGTCGAATGGTGTTCAGGACTCGCGATCACAGTGTGCTGCAGTGGCAGGCGGATCATCCGGGCAACTGGCCATCGGTGGGCCGCAACACCCTGTATAGCGCTCTGGGCCAGCCGACGAAGGACATGGTTTGCCAGGTCGATGCGTGCATCTCCCCCCTGCAAGCGGGCGATTGGTTTGCGCTGTGTTCGGATGGAGTGTGGGAACAGGTGACCGACGACGAAATGGCCGCTATTGTGGCCTGTACGGCCTCTGCCCAAGAGGCTGTGATGCATTTACACGCTGTGGCCCGAAAACGCGCTGCTGGACGCGCCGACAACATGACCACCTTGCTGGTTCGGTTGTTGGCATAAACGGGGTATGGGTTAGTTCCGCAGGTTGATGCTGGTTCAACGACGCCATTCGTGGTTTTGACCATGTTGTTGTTCAATGCGTTTTTTGCGTTTTTCAGGAACTGAGCAATGCTTGGATTGAAGTGGGTCTTGGGGTGTGCAGCCATGGGGTTGATGTCCATGGTTAGTGCGCAGGTGAACACGCCCACGCCGCTGCTAAACGAGTCGACACCGATGCAGGAGCAGCGCAACCGTCCGCTTGAGGCAGATCATGCGCAAGCACTGCCCTCCGGTGTTACCCCTGAACTGGTCAAACCCCTGAGCGATTTATCCGTCGATGTGGAGCGCTATGCCATTGAGGGCTACGCACCTGCGGACACGGCGGCATTGCAGCAACAACTCAAAGCCTACACCGGGGCAGGCCGACATTTTGAGGACCTGTCCAATGCGGTTCAGGTGGTGACCGCCTATTTGCAACGCGACCTTGGGCTTTACCTGGCGTATGCCTACCTGCCTGCGCAACATGTGAGCAACGGTGTGGTCCGTATTCAGGTGTTACCCGGCGTGTTGGACAGGGTGGAAGTGCAGTGGCCGACTGAAGACCTGCGGGTCAAGCGCAGCGTGATTGAATCACACTTGAGTGCGTTGAAGCCGGGTCAAATCATTCGGGTATCCGAGATTGAGCGGGTGGTGTTTTTGCTCAACGATCTGCGTGGAATTCATGTGCGCTTTGCCGTCAAGCCAGGTGACCAGCCCGGCAGTGCGGTCCTGGTGGCCATGCCTTCTCAGGGTGATGTTCTATCGGGAAGCGTGTCGCTGGATGCCAATGGCTCCCGCTTTGCTGGCAGCAATCGGACCACTGTGTCAGCCTATTGGGAAAGCCCTCTGGGCTTGGGTGATTCCCTGTCGCTCAGTCACCTGCGCTCCGACACTGGCGGGCTGGCGTTTTCGCTGTTGGGATACACAGTGCCGGTTGGGTCAGATGGTTTCAAATTGGGACTGAATTCATCCACCGTGCACTATCGGCTGAACAACAATGATTTTCCATTGGACTTGAATGGAGAGGCCACCACTGTGGGTGTGTTTGGACTGTATCCACTGGTCCGTTCCCGAAACTTGAACTTATTTGTGTTGGCGGGTCAAGACCACCGCAACTTGACGGATCGCCAGTCGCTGGCGGGCCTAGAGACCCGCAAAACCATCGACAGTGTGCGATTGGCCCTCTCCGGCGATGCACGCGATGCTGCTCTGGGCGGCGGTTTGAATTTTTTCAACTGGACACTGGAGCAAAGCAAAACCTTTTACCCCGCTGGTCGACCTTTTGGTCTGGACGATGAGCCTCGATCATTGCGCAGCCAATACAGCTTTGCACGTTTGCAGACGCTGGTGCCAGGGCAATGGATGTTGTGGGCGAATGTGCGGGGCCAGGATGCCTATGACAACCTGGACAGCAGTGATCAATGTGCGCTGGGGGGCTCAACAGCAGTGCGTGCATTTGCGCAAGGGGAGGCCGCTGGTGATACTTGCACCTTGGCCACGCTTGAGCTTCGGCATGTGTTGAACAATGCGTGGCTGGGCAATGCAGGTCTCAATATGTCGCTGAACCTGTTTTATGACCAGGGTCGGGTACATCTGAGGAACGACGCATCAGGTCGACCATCCAGTTTTAATAATCTGACTGAACTGGCGGGCTATGGTCTTTCCTTGTCATGGGAGATGGATCAGCGGTTTGCATTCAACCTCAGCGTGGCCTGGGCGCTTCAGGGGCAGCCCAAGTCCGATCCCAAGATTCAAACCCCTCGCCTGTTCGCCACCCTCACTTACAACTTCTGATTGGAGAGACCTATCGTGCGCGCTTTCAAGCTCAAGCCGCTGGCGGCTGCTGTCTTGTGGATTTGCTCTGGTGCCGCACTGGCACTGCCGGAATTTCAGGCCAACCCGGGCGGTGGCGTCACACTCGATACCTCGGTCAATAAAACGCTGGTGGTGAATCAGACATCCAATACACCGGTGGCGACTGTGTTGTGGAAGAATTTCTCGGTGGGCAGTGGCGAAACAGTCCAGTTTGTCCAACCAGATTCCCACGCTGTATTGCTGAATCGGGTCACAGGCCGTGAAGGATCTGACATTCTCGGCCAATTGAAATCGAATGGCCGACTGTTTTTGATCAACCCCAACGGCATCGTGTTTGGAACCAATGCCCAAGTCAATGTGGGGGCACTGGTGGCTTCTACCCTCGATCTTCAAGGGCCAGTCAAGCAGGGGGCGGTGCCGCTGGCAGCCGATAAAAATACTGGTGATATTCAACTAAATGGGGTGATTGAAGGTCAACAATTGGCCTTTATTGCACCCAGCATTTCGCATGCAGGCACCTTGCGAGCCACGTCAGGTGGACAGGTTGACTTCTTGGCTGCCAGTGCGGTGACAGCCAATGTCCAGGGCGACTTCATTGCATTTCAAGTGGATGCCGGGCATGAACAAGCGTTGATTCAGCAATTGGGCCAGATCAATGCGCCCGATGGCACGGTGATACTGGTGGCCCGCAGCACCGGCAGTGGCAACCCCAGTGTGCTGAACACTGGGGGGTTGGTGCAGGCACAGTCGTTAATTGCACAGGGGGATCAGGTTGTACTGGCTGGTACGGTCGATGGTGCACTGTCTGTTCGGGCTGACCATGTGAGTCAGGCCCAAGCCGTCAACGTGCGTGGATCTGCAGATTTGGTAGCCAATATGCTCACGCTGGACCATGCGCAAAACCAGTTTCAAGGTGTGGTTCGTATTGCAGCAGGCGATGCACAATTGAAGACTCAAGGCGATGTTCAACTGGCCGGGACGGCGGATCATTTGATGGTCAGCGCGCAACATCTGCAGATTGCCCAATCCGGTATGCGGGTCAATCGCGATGCGGTGTTTATCGCCACGGGCGTGGCCCAGTCGTCGTCAGGCAGTACTACCCTGTCGGTTGGGGGTGACCTCACCGTGTCGGCAGACCAAGTTGGCCTGCGCAACACCAAAAATGCCGTGTCTGGAACCATCAATCTCACCGCCCACGAGGCGGACTTGGCTGTCACTGGTACCCTTCGGTTGCTGAATCCCGCTGTGCGGGGTGCCTTGACCATGCAGGCTGATCAAGTGCAGGTGGTGGCCAAGGATGCGCTGCAGCTGGGTGTTCAGGCGGATTCCCTGACTATGCAGTCCACGGGTGCTGTACACCTGAATGCCAGTGCACTGGGTAGCCTGACGGTTAAAACCTCGCAAGGGATTGATCAACACGGTGCATTGCAGGTCAGCGGAAACAGTGATTTGCAGGCGGATTCAATAGTGCTTCAAGACCGCAGCAATCAGTGGCTGGGCAATGTTCAACTGCAAGCCCAGGAAGCCCGAATAGACAGCGCCGCTTCTTATTCAATCACCGGTTCTACCGACAGTCTGGATGCCCATTCCGGGAAGACATTAACCGTGGGGGCAGCGGGTTTGAGCACCCAAGGCGAAACAAGCCTGGTTGCCCAACGCTTGGCGCAAGATGGCGCATTGATGGTGGCTGGCCCCTTGCATTTACAGGCCGCACAAGTGGACTTGTTCAATGCGAAAAATCAGTTGACCGGACCAGTCTCGGTGGATGCAGGCACGCTGGCATTGGCGGCCAAGTCTGACCTGATATTGAGTGGTCAGTCCGATGCGTGGACAGTACAAACCCCGGGGACAGTGACCCAATCGGGTGCCATCCGGTCCGCAGGGCCTGCAGATTTCAATGGTCGATCCATTGAGCTGACACACACTGACAACCACTGGGGTGGAACGGTCGCTGTGCGTGCGGCCAATGTGCAGTTGACCGGTGATGAACGGATCACCCTGGGCCAAAGCCAGGTTACCGGCACTTTGGCTGTCAATGCACCGCAATCCATTGAGCAAGTGGGTGCTTTGAAGGTGGATGGCCCCAGTCAGTTTGAAGCCCGGAATATCGACTTGCGGCATGGCGAAAACCTGTTGGGCAGCACAGTCACCGTGCACGGAAACACCGCTGCACTTCATTCACAGCGCAGCCTGACTGTACTGGGCCAGGTTGATGCACTCACGCTGAGCACAGCGGACCAGGCCACTTTGGCCACAGGTCCGCTTCAAACACTGGATGTGACGGCCAGCAGCATTGTTCAAGCAGCCCCTGTTGTGGTGGAAGATCGTGTCCATTTGAAGGCCAACACAGTGACCTTGGCGGACACGCACAATGATTTTGGCGGGGTGGTGGATGTGACCGCTGAGCAGCTTCAAATCTCGGACCAAAACAATCTGGTGTTGCAAACCCAGGCCAAAACCGTGGAGGTTCGTGGACAGTCGGTGACGCTGACAGCACGGGGTGATGTGGATTTGCGAAGTACGCAGGTTGGCGGCCTGAATGCCCGGACGGATGGCGTGTTGACCTTGCACTCGGATGGCCTACAGACGGCTGTGTTGGATGCCCATGGCATTGTGTTCGACAGTGTTGGCGGCATGGATGACTTGACTGCGAAGGCCGATTTTATGTCGCAGAAAAATGCGTTGACTGTCAACAACGCGACGCTGAATGCGGCGCTGGTCAACCTGAGCAACCATCAGAATGATTTCAAGCAGACGGTCACGGTCAGCAATCCCGCAGGGGGCCAGTCAGTGGCGACCCTGAGCGACCGGAATGATTTGCAAGTGCAGGGCACCGACCTGACTTTGGGTGGGCAAATCGGCGGTGCACTGGTGGTGCATGCTGATCGACTGACCCTGGCCGGCAGCACCGTGCAGGGTGCTGTGGACCTGTTTGCCGATCGTGTGGAACAAACCTCCACACCCGGCGATGTCGTGCATTGGGGCAATGCCCGTATTCAGGCTTCTCAAATTGATCTGGATCACGCACAGAATGCCATTCAGGGTGATCTGACCCTGGTGGGCAATGGGGTGGCCAGCATCACCAACCGGCCGTCGTTGACCGTGGATACAACTTCATGGAGCGGTCCGTTGAGTGTCCATACGCAAGGCGATGCGCGCCTGACATCCAACGCACTGACACTGGGTGACACTGTCGTTCAAGGTTTTCTGGATATTCAGGCTCAATCGGTGAGCCAGGTCGGCAGTCTTGAGGTATCTGGACAAACAGCGATTGCAGCATTGGGAGGTCAGGTTGAGCTGACCGGACCCAACAATCAGTTTGGATCCAGCGTCAGCGTGGTGGCCAATCGGCTTGATTTGAAAGCCCGTGGTGATCTGAATCTCGCACAACTCACGCTGGACGCTGGGGGTACCGTGGAGGTTGAGCGCAAGCTGCTGCTCAATGGTGTTGTGGAGTTGGGGGCCGGCCAACTGGACTTTGTGGCGCGTGGTATCCCCAAGCCTTTGTCGTCGGCCGATGTAGCTCTGAAGTTGCCTGCTTCGCTGGATGTGTATTCTGCAAAAGAGGCCGTGGAGCCCACCACAGGTTTGGGTCGAATCGAGATCGCAGCGCCAATGATTGAGCAGACCGGTGGCAGCATTCGAACCCAGGCCGTCAGTCGGTTGAATTTCAGCAGCTTGGGCAATGGTTCCGTGTTCTTGAACCAACAAAACCAAGTCGAAGGTACATTGGGCGTGTTGGCAGGGTCAGCCAGTAGCCAGGCCTACACCTACCGGGCCGATCAAGGCTTGAGTTTGGTGAGCGTTCAAAACGCAGCGCCGTTGGTTGTCGGGGGTGGGGGTATCGAGGGTGACATGGTGGCGATTGCATCCGCAGGCTTGCGAACCGAAGCTGGACGCCAAATCCGTGCTCGCCTGCCCTACAACGACACCGCAGCTGGTGAGCGGGCCTCGTTTCCGGGCTTGACATTGTCCATTCCAAGCACCCAGGGCAGTCGAGTGGGCGACAGCCAGGTCTACCCCTTTGGCGCTGGTGGTGTTGGCGCCAATGCCGGTGGCGGGGCAATCGCCGTGGCGGTGGGTGAAACCACTCGCAAGGGCTTGGGGGGTTATGTCACTGTGTTGCCAGTGGATGGTGCCAAGCAACTGCCGGGGCAAGTGGTGTTTTTGTCCGGTCCGGACAACCCGGGTGTGTACGCATTCTTTTACGATGGTGCCCGTGACTTGACGCGCATACCGGTGAGTTACAACGGCTCGTTGTTGCTTTCCCCGCAGGAGGCTGCAGCCCTAACCTCTGCTCAAGGTGCCTTGGTGCTGGCACGGCAAGAACAGACCATGTCGGTGGTCCGCACAGAAAACGTGGCCAGCCGAGTCATCAACGGGGTGGTGGTCGAAGTGGGGCCTGGGCGACCGGCCACTGAAGGTACTGGAGAATTGATGCGGCCTGCATCATGCGAAGGAGGGGACGGTCATTTGACCTGTTCACCCTGAAAACCGCTATGCTACAGGCTGTTAATTTTTGCTCAACACACAACAAGGAGACAGCATGAGCAACACAGCGTTGGCATTGAATGGTTTGATTGCCTGGTATTTGATTTTGCTGGGCATGATTTGGTTGATCCGCGCTGGGCTGACCACGTTCACCAAACGCCCAGCCAACAGTTACAGCCCTGACGGTGCTGATGTCAGCCCGTTCTCCCAGCGCTTGTGCCGCGCACACGCCAACATGTACGAAGGCTTTCCCTACCTGGCGGGCCCTTTGCTGTTGGCTTTGGCCACAGGCAACACCAGCGTGACCGATGGTCTGGCCTGTATCCTGTTGGGGGCTCGTGTGCTGCAGTCCACTGTGCACCTGATTTCAACCAGCAATATTGCCGTGCAGGCGCGTTTTGCCTTCTTCGTGGTTCAGTGGGGTATCGCGGCGTACTGGGTGGTTCAGTTCGCCGGGCTCAGCCACTGAGCTCCCTCATGAGCGTATTACTCTGCTTTTTGAACGGCCTGCTTCGCCAATTGTTCCAAGGCATTGCAAAGCAGGTTGAACACATATCGGATGGTGCCGATGGATGCATCGGCCACCTTCTGTCCCATTCGTCCCAAGAACGCCATCACGCCGTTTAACCACAGCATCACTTGTTCTCCCGCCTTTACAGCCCCACGGGCGTACTGGGACAGTATTTCGGCAATTTGATCCAACGTGGTGAATGCCCCTGTGCCAAAATACTCGACCGAGATCAAACCACCCACACCCGCGCGCTTCATCAACAGGTGTAATGCATTGCTGAGAACATTGAGCAGATCGGCTGAATACATGGCACCAGTGTATTGGCTCAGCCCGCTCAAGAAACCATCGCCATCCGTCAGGGCTTTGTTAAGCTTTTGTTTGAGTTTGTCTTGCTTGCCACGCGTGTCGCGAATCAGTTGATCCCAGCTTCGATTTTTCATACTGGAATAACCGACACCCAGACGGTGTTGGTTAATGCTGATTTTAAACATGCTGCCGTCCAGCAATATATGCCCGTGGGAATGGGGGGCATGCATGAAGGGAAAGCAGGGCACCATGGTGACGATGTCGGATTGATTGGCCACTCGCTTCACCCGCGCTTCATGGAGTGTGTTGCTGAGGTGCTCTGCATAGGCCCAGCGGCCCACCCGGGGTGCTGCCAGCGAGTACAGGTAGGTGGTCAGACCCAACGCGTTGAAGGCTGCAGCATTGAGGTTGGCCAAAGCCCCGCCCAAACTGTGACCAACGCAGTGGATGACCTTCGGTCTGAAGGCTCGCCCGCATTGCTCCACGAGTTGTTGAACCTGGTTGACATAGCTTTGGAACGTGTTTTGAAACCCTTGGTGTACCGGATGACCCGTGGGGCCCAACACACACGGAAAATCCATGTCGGTTTCAATATCGGACCAGCTTGTCATGGTGCCACGGGTAGTGAGGACTACTTCCCCTTGACGAGCACCACCCAATTCAACCCAGAAACCGAACCCGCTCAGGGTGGATGATTTGAACCCTGCAGTTCCAGTGAGAATTCTTGTTGAATTGGTTTTCAATTTCAAATGCGGGAAGGTGCGAAGCTGCCGCGCCAAACTGTCCTCATCCTGCGTTTTTGCTTCGTAGGCCAGACGTGCCAACTCATAAACCGATGCCGGATTGAGTTCATTCATAGGACTTTTTTCCGGATACGGTGCACTTCACCATGGGGGATCCACCGATCAGTTCGTAGACAGATAGATCGCAATCAAATGTCATCGGATTTCCAAAGCCTTCAGCGCCCAATTCAAATTGGTTGATTGACCAAGACCACAGGTAATAATCCATGCCATCCAGCGTGGTCTTAAGGCTTTGTGAGACTTGAGGATTGGCCGAAAAAAAGTCGGGAGTAGCAAGTCTGCGGTGTTCGACAACAGGCAACTCAAAGTGCCCTGCTGAATCAGTGATGGTTTCATCGTCATATCGTCCCCCTTTAAATCCACCACTTTTCAGGTTGCGCTTGATGGTTAAACCTTGCAGAGGTTTTCCAGCCCAATGAACCTTGCCAATCATTGGAGAGCAATACACATATTTTTTAAACAAGAAGGCCTCCGCAGAACGAAATGGAAGTGCCAGCAGCACCAGGCTTGTGAGCGCGAGCACCCATGAAAGTCGGGCTGTTGAATATTGGGATGCAGGGTGCATGGGCAACCTCACTCCTCATCGTGGGAGACAAAGGTTACCAGTGCGGATATCCGGGTGAGAAGTGGGTGCTGGGTGTTATCACCCTGCCCTTATCCGTTGAAGAACTTCCGGAATTCGCGTTTGGCTGTTCGTTTGCGCTTCAGTTCTTCGGCGCGCAAGGCGCGGTCTTTGTCTGATGCCCAAATCACTTCAGGGAAGGCCAGGGTGCGCAGCAAGCCGATCAGCATCCACAGGTAGCTGCCGGAGAACAGCAACGCGCACACCATGGACACCATCTCAAACGAGTTGGCAATGTACTTGATGCCCCACCAGCTCATCACGTCAACCAGCGATGCCGTCAGGCCAATCGGAAAAATCCACTGGTACAGGCGAATGTGATTGAACTGCATGGAAAACGGAATACCCACAATAAAAAAGGCGGTGGTAAAGCCAAACAGGTGGGCGTGGGTCATCACGATCAGTTTCCCCAACGACATGGCTTTAATGAACTCAGCCGAGCTGCCGAAGAACTGCATTTGATACCAAATCTCGCTCGCACCAAACGCAAACGCAATACCAAACAGCACCACGGCAATGGCCATGCCCCGCTTGGCAGCAGGTGGAAAGTTGCGCAGGTTGATGTCCACCGAATGCTTGTCGAATGGGATAAGCAGTTTGGTGACCCACAAAATAAAACCCCCGAACATCAGCAGTGCGATGGGGCCACCCACGGTAATCCATGGCGATTGTTCGGGAGGTATTACCACCACATCGGTGCTTTCAACCGGCTTGTCGCTGAAGAAATCAAAATTGGCATCACCACTGGCGGTGGCAGGGCCTGTGCCCGCAGGCTCACTGCTTGAGCCTGATTCAGATGCCGCTGTTTGGGCCGTAGAGGTTTGGGCGTCAGCAGATTGAATCAGTTGCGTGTTGGTCGCCCACCCCAGCCAATGCTGGCCAAGGTTTAACCCCACGCCAAGGCTTAAGCCCAGCACCACCATCAACCCAGCTTGTCGAATCCACTTCAGCACGCTACAGCCCCCTGCCGCATTTTCAGGCGGTTTTTAATCGAACAAACACCAAGGTACCCGCCTTTTTCACTGCGTTGGCCACTGCTGCTTTCAAGTCCTGGCCAGAACCGGCGGTGAGTTTGTCCAATGCCATGCCTTTGAAGGCGCCGTACAAAGCGGGGTTGGCCGCTTCTTTCACCTGGCGGGTGTTGATGGGTTGTACGCTGGTGATGGTCAATTGCCGATCGGTGACCAGCATCAAGAAGAATGCTTTGCCTTGGTACTCCGCCGGAAAAATCAGAGCCGCACCGGCTGGGCGTTTGTCTTTCAGGGGAATGTAAATGGTGTTGTCATCTTTTTGACTGAGGGTGGCTCCCATGCCTTTGGCTCGTTCAATATCCTGCGGAGTCAGGAAGGCATCGCGCGGCAGGTATTCCTTCACATCCGGGAACTGCTCCTGCACCTCTTTGGGAATCAAGCTGGAAATGTCCAGCCACGCACCCTTGTTGTTGGGGGTAGACTCCTTCACGCCCGGGTTGGCTTTGGCCATGGCTTCCACAACGTTTTTAAACCCATCGCCATCGGCATCCAGGTCGCCAATTTTGGTAAAGGCAGCCAGGCTTTCGCCCGCGTCTTTGAACTGTTTGCCGAAATTGTTCAACGGCGAACCGCCACCGTCCCGGTGACAGGCGGTGCAGGCAGGGGAATAACCGTATTGTTGCTTGTACAGATTGGCAAACAGAGGTTGCGCTTGCGCTGCAGTGGCCGACAGGGCCAGCAGCACTGCAACGTGCAAACAGCGCATCCGGTTGGTGATGGGTTGTGCAAACATCCAGGCTCCTTGTGTGTTTTCAAAAGCCGAACAGGCTCGGGACAACCGCCCGCATTTGTTCTCTCAGCTTTGGATTTTTTTTCTGATCTTCAACCATCAACGCGTATTGTTTGGAGTCGCGCGGCGGCATCAACATGGACGCCTTGTCGGTGCCTTCATAGCGCTCCCAATCCAACGCATCCCGAATTTCCGTTTTGTCGCGCATTTGGGCGAGAACCTTGTCTTCACTGTCGGCACCCATGAAATTGAGCCGCTTGGCAGGGTTGCCGCGGTGACATGAAAAGCAATAGGTTTCAAAAGGCTCAAGCGATGAGCCTGTTTTTAATTGCAATGGGGGTACGCCAGTGGCGATTGGGGGTGACATGTCGCTGACATCGGTGAACAAATACGCCAATTGAACTGGGCCGCCGCTGCGTACCTTGGGCAGTTCAGTGCTTTTCATCAAGGCCTGAACGGTCTTGACCCGTTCAAAGGGTTTGGCATCAAACAGGGGGTCGGGCAGCTTGTCGACTGCCTTGGCCAGGTTGTCGAATTGCCAGTTGGCGGCTTCCATCAAGGTGTTGATGTCGCTCTCTGTCAACAGGCTGGCCAAGCCATAAACCCCGTCGACATTGGCTGCCGTCAGAATGCGTTTTGGGGCGCGTTTGGTCAGCGGGTCCAGCGCCAGGGGCAGCTTGGGTAGCTTGTCAAAAGCCTCCAGGTCTTCGTTGTTTTTGGCACCGTCACCCAGTTGAATGCGCGCGGTGGTCAAGCTGCGCCACCAACCCTTGATGCCCTTTTGCTCCGCCACTGGATCTCGATTGGTCAGGTCAGATTCAGCCACCGCAATCGTGCGGTCACTCAGGGCCTTGGCCTGAAGGGTTTTCAAGCGTTCCACTTGAACGCCCTCTTCCTTGAAATCGCCAGGGCGCACTTTGTATTGCAACGCCAGCTTGAGCATGGTTTTACGACAATCCACCGATGTGTTGCCCTGATTGCCACAGCCATCCAGCCACAGCTGTTGGGTGGTGGCAAAGAAGTTGCCGACATCGGTCAGTTCATCAAAACGTTCGGGTGAGCTTAGCGTGTTCTGCAATGGCAAGCCGAGGTAGGTCTGTGTGTCAAGGCCGGCCTTGGTGCGGGCGCGCAGCATGGCTTCCACCGTGTCGGGGGCGGCGTTGGTCTCGTTCCAGGGGCGTTGCGGAAAAATGGGTGCCCCGCCCTGGTGGCAGGTTAGGCAAATTTGCCGCCGGGCGTACACCAACTTGCGTGCCCCGATTGCTGAATAGTCTTGCACCAATTGGAATTCATAACGGCCCGCTGCTTCGTTGTAGCTGAGCACTTCAATTTCATTGGCGTTTTCCACAAAGCCCAGAAACAGCTGGCCCCGTGCGTTAACACCCAATGCAGCGGGCGTGTTGGGGGCTTGGAAGTCAGCCGCGAGCAGCACACGCGGGTGTGCGTCATCGGCCTGGCCTTTCAACAAAGAGCGCCCGTGCGGTAGCATCACCGCCACAGGTGGTGCGCCCTCTGGGTTCATTTTTTGAAGGGCTTCAATCAGTTTGGGAAAGGGGTATGGCACGCCGCCGTTTTGGGCGGCCACATGGTCGAACAGGGATCGGGTGCCTTCCGGTGGCAAGTCGCCATCGGCCAGCACGGTGGCGCTGAGCGCCAGGTGCGGGTCGGCTTTGTCGACCACCTTGGCCAGTGCTGTCACACTGGCCTGGCTGCGGGCTTCATTGTCCCGCATCCAGTTCCACCCAGCGGCCACAGCCACCATGGTGGCCAAGGCCACCCAAACCCGTGTTCGTTTTGCCATGTTTACATCAACTTCAAGAATTCACGCAGGGCGCGCTTTTCGTCCTTTGAGAGTGAAACACCAAACTGATGGCCTTTGTTCTCCACCAAATCATCGCACTTTTGTGTGAGCGGATGGTGCGGGTCGCTGCTGGTGAACTTGCCGATTTCTGTGCCTTTCTTCACGGGTAGCTTGACCAATCCACCCTGGTCTTCCTGCAGGGCCAGTTTGATGTCGGTGTCGGTGGTGGAAATTTTCACCGGACGCGATGGCTTCACTTTCGGGTCGTCGCTCATCATCAGTTCATCAAAGGATTGCTCAAAGGCCTTGATGCGGCCTGCAACCGTGGCGTCGGGTGTGCCGTCCTTTTGCACGGGCATTTCACCAATGGCGTTGTTGTGCAGGAAGGGGGCTGTGGCCCACACCGACAGCAGGCTGATGTTGCGCAGGTAACCAGGGCCACCGGTGATTTCACGCTCGCCCACTTTGGTGCCGCCCAAGCCTGGCACCATGCGGTTGAGGGTTACATCCACTTTGCCGGGGCTCTTGCGCTGTTTGTAAGTTTCCGATGAAAACTCCTCCCAGATGTGACCCTTGTTGTGGTTGTCGTGCAGGGCACGGCACATGTTGGTACCAATTTCGTGGAAGGGCGTCAGTTCATCGTTGCCCAACCAGTCCTGACCAAACACACCGTCTTTGGCGAATTGTTTGGGTCGCAGGTTGCCCTTGTCGTCCTTGGCCATGTATTGCGCCACAAACTTGGCAGAGTTGCGTTCTTCATCGGTGAATTCGTATTTCCAGAATTGCTCTGAACCGAACACATGACCGTCATAGAAACGTTCCAGTGCAGCTTTGTCGCGACGAATGTTTTCAGGGGCCACCTTGGACGAGTGGCAGCTGGCGCACTCACGGGCAAACACCTTGCGGCCCTGAGGTACTTTGCTGAAGTCCACATACTTCAGGCCTGCAGAGCCATCCACGTCCTTGGCGTTGCCCAGGTAAGTGGGGCCACCGGTGATGAGGAATGCAGCCAAGTCTTCCATTTTCGCATCGGCATAATTCCAGGGCTCGCATTCGGCGGCGCACTGCTTGATGGAAAATGGGCTTTGGCTGGCCTTCTTGCCGAACAGTTTGCCCGGTGTCGGGAAGTTGGGGGCCCAGCATTCTTCAGTGCACATGCCGATGTTGACGTACACACGTATCAGCGCTAGGCGATCACCCACGGAGTCTTCACCGCCTTTGAGCACGTGTTGGGTCAGGCCCTTCTTGATTTCCCCGGTCACTGGATCCTTCATGACATGTTCAAACACCCGGCGGTTTTGGAAGTCCATGATGTTGTTCTGGGTGCCCGGGTTGTTCTGGAAGTCGTTGGCCACCAGCGAGGTGTCAATCGTTCCGGGGCGGCCAGCCTTCAATACCTGGCGAACCACGGCGTCATGGTCGGTGCCCTGGAAGAACATCAGCGGCTGAACAATGTGCTGGTTGCCAATGGTGGCGGACAGGTTTTCCCAACGAGGCTGGTTGGGGTCTTTCGGTGGGTTGGTGGGGTCAATGCCCACGTGGCATTGCACGCAGGGGTGGCCGACCACGTAGCGCATGTTTTTCTGCAACTCGTCTTTGCGATACGGGGAGGTTTGGGGATCAAACACCACCTTGCCTGTTTTGTCGTCCTTGACCGGGTCGGCGTAGTAGCGGCGGTAACCCAATACACCACTGCTGTGCGGGTCTGGGCACTTGTCCCACCAGTTGGTGGAGGCGTCGCCTTCGGTGCAATCCGGGTCGTTGACCAGGCCGTACTTGGTGAAGCGGTGTTTGCGTTCACGGGTGTCCAGCCACGGGTACCAGATTTTGTTTTGTCCACCCGCAGCGCGGGCAAAGTGCAGGTAGGGCTCGTCCTGGTTGCCGAAGGTGCCCTTGAACCACACGTCACGGCCGCGGCGGACCTGTTCACGCAGCTGTTTGGCTTTGGCGGGGTCTTTGGCTTCCACATCCTTGAACAGGGTGTTCACATAGCGGCAACCCTCGGCGTCGTAGCCGGTGGGTTGGGGTTGATCGCAAGGTGGTGGCGGCAGTTGGGGAATGGGCTCGTATTTCCAGGTGATCGGGCCCTGGAATTCATGCGTTTTTGGGCCTGTGCCTGGGTTCCACACCTTTTTGGCAGCCAGGGTGGCGTAGAAGTTTTTCTCGTACCAGTCTTTGTTGGCATTCAGTTGCGGGGTGCCTTGGTAAATGCCCAGTGGCAGCACATTGCGCTTGGCCAGGTCTTCCAGCGACACCGAACGCAGGGTGTGTTGGTAGGGCGTATTGGGCACCGGGTATTTGCCGGCTTCGGGCCAGTATTCTTTGCTCACGTCCACCAGGCCGGTTTTTTTCTCAATCTTGGGGGCTGCTGTGGAGGCGGCGGTTTGAGCTTGGGTCACAGGTGCCCAAACCAAGGCTGCCAGCAGGGTTGCTGCAGCGAAGCCGGGGATGAAGCCGGATGAAACGAGACGCATGTCAACTGTCTCCCGAAAGGGGTAAATGTTGTTGTAAGTGGTGTAAATCGACGGACTGCTCAGTGCAGTGTAGGGGAGCGGGTTAGCCCTGACAAGCGTGGTAAAAAACCTAAATCACTGAATTTTGAGGTGTCTTTGACAGGGGTTGGACGAATTTGAATGGGTGTCCAAACTGGCAAGCGGGATTTTCAAAGCAGGGAATTCGACAATCAAATCATTTGCTTAATGTTACTGCGGAGTAACGGTTGATTTAAACCCTGACAGTCTCCGATGTCAATAAAATGCTTGTAAATCAGCATGTTAACAATCGTTTCGATTGGAGTGTTTATTCCAATTTAAGCGCGTGACAAGCCCGAAATCCACCGGAGCGGTGGCTTGGTTTCATCACTGGGCCCAGCTTGAATTACCATCCGGTGTATGCAACCACCGAGCCTTGGCATGAACACTCCGAACAACTTGATAGACCCCCGTGAAGACAGCAACCGCACCACGGTGTTGGTCGCCTACCTGTTGGGTGCCCTGGGTATTTTCACGGCCTTTGTTCCCATCCTGATTGCATTGGTGATTTGTTACATCAAGAGGACCGAGGCTGCTGGCACCATTTATGAAAGCCACTACCGCTGGCTCATTTCAACCTTCTGGATTGGCATGGCCTGGTTTGCAGCCGCGCTGGTCTTGTTTGTGGTGGGGGTTGGGTTTCTGCTGTATTGGGTGTTGTGTGTGTGGCTGGTGTACCGGTTTGCCAAAGGTCTACTGCGGTTTTCCGAGCGCAGGGCTGTGGTTTGATTGGGCGTTTCTCCCGTTGGCGGATCACGGGGTGCAGTTGGGGTTTGACGGGTGGGTTGGCATGGGTGTTGGCGGTGGCAATGGTGTTGCCGGCCTGCTCCAGCTTACAACCCGCTATGACACTGGATGGCGAGCGCTTGCCCAAGGGAGCTCGGATCGCTCCAGCAGACGGGTCACTCAAAACAGTTCAGGAAGCCTTGCTGGACCAATTGAAAGCTTGGCAGGGCACACCTTACCGCTTGGGCGGCAGCAGCCGCCAGGGCGTGGATTGTTCGGCATTTACACAAATCACCCTGGCTCAACGGCTGAGCCTTAACCTGCCCCGCACCACCGAGCAACAAGCCGATGTGGGTTTTGATGTGGCTCAAGAGGCCATGCAACCCGGCGATTTGGTATTTTTCAGGACAGGACGCCGCAGCAACCATGTGGGCATTTACCTGGGCTCACGCTGGTTTTTGCATGCGTCCACCAGCGAAGGTGTCACGCTGAACAGCCTGGACGAAGCCTATTGGAAGCGGCATTACTGGACCGCGCGCCGGGTGTTGTTTTAAAGCCCTTGAGCCATGTAAAAAAAAGCGCCGCGGCAGGTCCGGCAACCCACCACGGCAAAGGGCAAAACCAACAGTGTTTGTTCGCGTTTCTGCTTATCGGCTCAAGGCGGCAATGCGTTCTTCAATCGGGGGGTGACTGCTGAACAGGGCCATCACACCACCTTTGCCTGAAATGCCCGAGGCAGCCATTTGCGATGGCAGTTCACCTGACTGCAGACCACCCAGGCGCTTCAAGGCGTTAATCATGGGTTGGCGTTGGCCCATCAGTTGCGCGGCACCCGCGTCGGCCCGGAATTCCCGTTTGCGCGAGAAATACATCACGATGATGGAAGCCAAAATACCCAGCGTGATTTCCATCACGATGACGGTGATGAAGTAGCCCATGCCCTGACCGCTCGACTCTTCATCGTCTTTGCGCAAAGCCTGGTCAACCACAAAGCCCACCACGCGGGCAATGAAGAACACAAATGTGTTGACCACGCCTTGAATCAATGTGAGGGTTACCATGTCGCCGTTGGCCACGTGGGCAACTTCGTGTGCCAGCACGGCTTCTGCTTCCTCGCGGGACATGCTTTGCAACAACCCTGTGCTGACGGCTACCAGGCTGTTGGATTTGCTGGGTCCTGTTGCAAACGCATTGGGGGCACCCTCGTAAATGGCGACTTCAGGCATCGGGATGTTGGCCCGGCGTGCCAAGCGGTCTACTGTCTGAAACAGCCAGCGTTCTGTGTCGTTGCGGGGCTGCTGAATGACCTGGGCGCCTGTGCTCCATTTGGCAATGGTTTTGCTCATCCACAAACTGATGAATGAGCCGCCAAAACCCAATACAGCTGAAAAGCCCAGCAGCATGGTGAGGTTGAGTTGCCCGCCGGCCATGAATTGGTTCAGGCCCAGCAGGTGGACGGTGATGCCAAGGACCAACATGATGGCGATGTTGGTGGCCAGGAACAAAACAATGCGTTTCATGGTGTTGGAGCGATCCTTCTGGAGAACGGAACAATGAGATTTGAGTCTAGTTGACGAATTAGCCAGAATAAATAGAATAAAAAGTGAAGAAATTATCGATTTAATCGAAGGGTTTGGGCATGAAACTGACGGACTTAAACTTTCACCACTTGCGGTATTTTTGGATGGTGGCCAAAACTGGCAGCCTGACGGCCGCAGCTGAACGTTTGGGTTTGCGGGCGCAAACCTTATCAAGCCAGATTGCACAGTTGGAGCAGTCGCTGGGGCGGTCGCTGTTTCAGCCGGTGGGGCGTGGCCTGGGGCTGACGGAGGCGGGTCGCGTGGCCCTGCGCTATGCCGACCAAATTTTCCAGTTGGGCGAGCAGTTGACCGACAGCCTGGAAGACGAGGAGCTGGATTACACCCTGCGTTTGTCGGTGGGGATTGCCGATGCATTGCCCAAAACCGTGAGCTTTCACATGATTGAGCCGGTGCTGGCCTTGAAACGCCCTGTGCGGCTGGTGTGTACCGAGGGGCGGTTTGAGGCCCTGTGTGCCGAGCTGATTCAACACAACATTGACCTGGTGCTGGCTGAGCGGCCCGGCGGGCAGGGAACCGCCAACCTGCAGGTGGCCAAGCTGCTGGCTTACCCGGTGCGCATTTTTGGCAGTGCGGCCTTGTGTGCCGACAAACGGGCCGATTTCCCCAAAAGCCTGCAAGGCGCGCCCTTCCTCATGCCCTCGCGCAACAACGTGTTGCGCATGAAGCTGGAACACTGGCTGGAAACCGAGGGTATATCCGTGCGTGTGGTTGGCGAGTTCGATGACCTAGCCTTGCTGGACACCTTTGGCCGAGCAGGTCTGGGCCTGTTTGCTGTGCCTGCCCTGCTGATGGAAGACTATGCCCGTGGAACTTCGGTGGAATATTTGGGCGATGTGGAGGGTGTGCTGGAGGAGTATTACGCTTTCACCCATCCCCGCAACATGGAGCACCCAGCCATCAAGGCATTGTTTGCCACGGCTGTAGCCTGACAGTTGCGAGCAGCGCCCACACACTGAAAACCCCGATCGTTTTCCAGGGGCGCTTGAAGTACACTGCGCGCTTTGGTTCTTCGACTCACGCATCAGCCTCGCCTGCGCCATGTTCATCCGCATCGTTTCCGTGATCTTTCCGGTGTTTGCCGTTGTGGCCCTGGGCTATTGGTATGGACGGGCCAAACGGCCTGACATGCGATTTGCGAACCAGTTGAACATGGATGTGTTTGTGCCAGCCCTGGTGTTTTCCGCACTGGCCAGCAAAACCTTCGACCTGCAAGCCTACAGCGTGCTGGCCGTGGGGGCCGCCATGGTGGTGCTGGGCTCGGGCCTGCTGGCCTGGCCCGTGGCGCGTCTGTTGGGGGTGAACTGGAAAACATTCGTGCCACCGGTGATGTTCAACAACAGCGGCAACATGGGCTTGCCCTTGGCTATTTTGGCCTTTGGCAATGAGGCATTGCCGGCTGCGGTGATGATGTTTTTGGTGAGTAATACCCTCCACTACTCGTTGGGCACCTGGATGTTGAGCCCCCATGCCCGCTTGTGGACTTTGTGGAAAGAGCCAGTGATTTTGGCCTCGCTGGCTGGTTTTGCTGTGAGTGTTTTCCAGGTGCAGGTGTGGGAGCCCCTGTACTTCGCCATCAAGATGACGGGTGATGTGTCTATACCCCTGCTGTTGTTTTCACTGGGGGTTCGACTGGTGCAGGCGGACTTCTCGGATGTTCGCCTTGGCTTGATTGCCGGGGTGGTGTGTCCGCTCACCGGCTTGCTGTTTGCGGGCCTGTGCGTGTGGTTGTTGCCGCTGTCTGCAGGGCATGCAGCCATGCTGATTGTGTTTGGTGCGTTGCCTCCGGCTGTTCTCAACTATGTGTTTGCCGAGCAGTACGGTCAGAATCCGCACCAGGTGGCGTCCATGGTGATGGTGGGTAACCTCATGAGCCTGCTGTTCGTGCCCATGGCGCTTTACTGGGTGCTGTAGTGCGGGTGCTTTGAAGGGGCATTCAACGGTTTTGCTTTCCCTGGGGGCCTGTTTTTGGAATAATGGGCACCCTTCCCGAAAATTCTTCACAAAATCATGAGTTTGTTGCCACACGAGCTGGAACTGCTGTCGCCCGCACGCGACATCGAGATTGGTCGCCAGGCGATTGTGCATGGCGCAGACGCCGTGTATATCGGTGGTCCCACCTTTGGTGCTCGTCACAATGCGTCCAATAGCGTGAGCGACATTGCCAAGCTGGTGGAGTTTGCCCACCAGTACCGCGTGCGGATTTTCACCACGCTGAACACCATTTTGCACGATGCAGAACTGGAAGAGGCCCGCAAGCTGATTTGGCTGTTGTACGACGCGGGTGTGGACGCGCTGATTATTCAGGACATGGGGCTGCTGCAGATGGACCTGCCCCCCATTCAGTTGCATGCCAGCACGCAGTGCGATATCCGCACCGCAGAGAAGGCCCGGTTTTTGGCAGACAGTGGTTTTTCCCAGTTGGTGTTGGCCCGCGAGTTGACCGTGCCTGAAGTGGCTGCAGTGCACGCCGCTGTGGGCGACTCTGCCACCATCGAGTACTTCATTCATGGTGCGCTGTGCGTGGCCTTTTCAGGCCAGTGCTACATCAGCCATGCCGAGACGGGCCGCAGCGCAAACCGTGGCGATTGTTCCCAGGCCTGCCGACTGCCTTACACATTGACGGATTCAAGCGGTGCCGTGGTGGCTTTTGACAAGCATTTGTTGTCGATGAAAGACAACAACCAAAGTGGCAACCTGGAGCACCTGATTGATGCGGGTGTGCGCTCGTTCAAGATTGAAGGCCGCTACAAAGACATGGCCTATGTCAAGAACATCACCGCCCATTACCGCATTCTGCTCGATGAAATCATGGAAAGCCGGGGCGAGTTTGTGCGCTCGTCCAGCGGGACCACCCGCCACTACTTCCGACCTGACCCGGACCGCAATTTCCACCGGGGCTCGACCGATTATTTTGCCAGCGGGCGCAAAGTCGACATTGGGGCCTTTGATTCGCCCAAATACATTGGACTGCCGGTTGGTCATGTGGTGGCTGTGGGCGACAAAAGTTTTGACGTGGAAACCCGGGATACCTTGAACAACGGCGACGGGCTGAATTTCATGCACAAACGTGAGGTGGTGGGGGTACAGGTGAACCGGGCCGAGTTGCTGAGTGCAACAGCGGGACGTGGCGGGAAAACCCAGCAGGGCGATGGCGTGTCGGTATACCGCATATTCCCCAAAGACCCGACAGCCACTTACACCGGTTTGAAGGCGGGTTTGCCAGTTCACCGCAACCGGGACCATGCCTGGGACATGGCCCTCACCAAGGACAGCGCCGAGCGGCGCATGGGCTTGTGGATGCGCCTGGGTGAACTTCGCGATGCCGCTGGAGCCGTGACCGGTTTAACCTTGGCACTGACCGATGAGGACGGTATCGCCGTGACGGTGGAACAACCTGCCGAGTTGGTGATGGCACAGCAGGCCGAGCGGGCGGTGGACAGCCTGCGCACCCAGTTGGGCAAGCTGGGCAACACCCACTACACCGCGTTGGGCTTGGACGTGGAATTGTCACAGCCCTGGTTTGTGCAAGCCTCGGTGATTAACCAGCTGCGCCGCACCGCCATCGAACGTCTCGACGCCGCCCGTGTCGCCGCCTGGGTTCGGCCGGCCCGCAAGGCGCCGGTGCAACCACCGGTCCAATATCCGGAAAAGTCGCTGAGCTTTTTGGCCAATGTGTACAACGACAAGGCCCGGGCGTTTTACCGCGAGCACGGGGTCGAGATGATTGCGGCGGCTTATGAGGCCCACGAGGAGCCGGGCGAGGTGCCGGTGATGATCACCAAGCACTGCTTGCGGTTTTCATTCAACCTGTGCCCCAAGCAGGCCAAAGGCGTGAAGGGCGTGCAAGGGCAGGTCAAAGCCGAGCCCATGGTGTTGGTCAATGGTGACCAACAATACACGCTGCGCTTTGATTGTAAGCCCTGCGAAATGCATGTGATGGGCAAGATGCGGCGAGATATTTTTCAAAGTCCGCCCCCATCGGTGTTTCCCATCACATTCATGAAACCGAACAAGGCTTAAAATTCGGGGGCAAAGCCGGTTTACATTTCTGTCTTTTTTGTGTCATGGTTCTGTCACAAAGCTGGGGTATGCTTGGCAACCTGCGACAGAATCCCCCCAATTTCTGGTTTACAACATGTCCAACACTTCGACCATTCGCCCGCCCAGCAAACGTGGAGACACGCTGTTCGGGATCTTGACAGCCGGTTCAGCCGCGTTGACCCTGTTGCTGCTGGGTGGAATTATTGTGTCGTTGTTTGTCGCCAGCTGGCCCACCATCAAGGCTTTTGGCCTGCAATTCCTGCTGACGGCCGATTGGGACCCCCCCAATGACAGCTACGGTGCTTTGGTTCCTATTTACGGCACCTTGGTGACCTCCCTGATTGCGCTCATCATCGCTGTGCCGGTCAGCTTTGGCATCGCGTTGTTTCTCACCGAGTTGGCCCCACCCTGGCTGCGCCGCCCATTGGGCACCGCGATCGAATTGCTGGCGGCGGTGCCGTCGATTGTGTATGGCATGTGGGGTTTGCTCGTGTTCGCCCCCATTTTCGGGAAGTATGTGCAGGCCCCGCTGGGTGCCACCCTGGGCAAGGTGCCGGTGATTGGTAACCTGTTTGCTGGCCCGCCCATTGGCATTGGCCTGCTCTGCGCGGGGGTTATTCTGGCCATCATGATCATTCCCTACATTTCCGCGGTGATGCGCGACGTGTTTGAAGTCACGCCCGTGATGCTAAAAGAAGCCGGTTACGGCATGGGTTGCACCACTTGGGAAGTGATCTGGAAAATCATTTTGCCCCACACCAAAGTGGGCGTGATTGGTGGCGTGATGCTGGGTTTGGGCCGTGCGCTCGGTGAAACCATGGCGGTCACTTTTGTGATTGGCAACACCAATTACCTCAACGACATTTCGCTCTTTTCGCCCGGCAACAGCATCACATCGGCCCTGGCCAACGAATTTGCTGAAGCTGCCCCGGGTTTGCACACCTCGGCGCTGATGGAGCTGGGCTTGATTTTGTTCCTGATCACTTTCCTGGTGCTGGTGGCGTCTAAAATTTTGCTGGCCCGCCTGTCCAGCAATGGGCGGTGAACCATGGCCTCCACAATAGACCCGATGAAACAATCCAAACTCGCCGAGCCCGATATGAAGCTCAGCAAGCGTGACCAGCAAAAGTCCCGCATGCAGAGCAAGCGTCGCATGATCAACCTGCTTGCATTGAGCCTTTCCCTGTTGGCCATGGCCTTTGGCCTGTTCTGGCTGATCTGGATTTTGTACACCACCGTTACCTTGGGCATTGGCGGTTTGTCGCTCAACTTGTTCACGGAAATGACACCGCCCCCCGGCACCGCCGGCGGTGGTTTGGCCAATGCCATCACCGGTACCTTGTTGATGGTGGGTTTTGCCACGTTGCTGGGTACACCGCTGGGCATTCTGGCGGGTATTCACCTGGCTGAAAGCCGCAAAGACGACAAGCTGTCCTCCGTGGTTCGTTTCATCAACGACATTTTGTTGTCAGCCCCGTCCATCGTGATTGGCTTGTTTGTGTACGCGGTTCTTGTTTCGCGCATGGGCCACTTCTCAGCCTGGGCCGGTGTGGTGGCTTTGGCGCTGCTTCAGATCCCGATTGTGATCCGCACCACCGAGAATATGTTGAAGCTGGTGCCTGCCGCATTGCGCGAAGCGGCCTATGCCTTGGGCACGCCCAAATGGAAAATGGTGATGTCCATTACCGTGCGGGCATCGTATGCCGGCATCTTGACGGGCGTGTTGTTGTCGGTGGCGCGCATCGCTGGCGAGACAGCCCCGTTGCTGTTTACCGCCTTGTCGAACCAGTTCTGGAACACCGACATGAGCAAGCCCATGGCCAGTTTGCCGGTGACCATTTTCAATTTTGCGTTGAGCCCGTTTGTCGAATGGCAGCAGCTGGCGTGGGCTGGCGTGTTCCTGATCACTTTGGGCGTACTGGCGTTGAATGTGGTGGCTCGGGCCTTGTTGAAGAACTCCAAATAATCCTGTCTTAGGCGAATTGCGATGATGAACACCCCCACCCTTGAGCGCATCAAGCTGGAAGTGAACAACCTGAACTTTTACTACGGCGATTTTCAGGCGCTCAAGAACGTGAACCTGAAAATTCCCGAAAAGAAAGTGACGGCCTTCATTGGCCCATCGGGTTGTGGGAAGTCCACCCTGCTGCGTATTTTCAACAAGATGTATGCCTTGTACCCGGAGCAGCGCGCCGAGGGCGAAATCCTGCTGGACGGCGAGAACCTGCTGACCACCAAAAAAGACATTGCGTTGATCCGCTCAAAAATCGGCATGGTGTTTCAGAAGCCCACGCCCTTCCCCATGAGCATTTATGAAAACATTGCTTTTGGTGTGCGCTTGTTTGAAAAGCTGTCCAAAGGCGAAATGGATGAGCGCGTGGAATGGGCACTGACCAAGGCAGCGCTGTGGAAAGAAGTGAAAAGCAAATTGCACCAGAGCGGCAATGGTTTGTCGGGTGGTCAGCAGCAGCGCCTGTGTATTGCGCGTGGAATTGCGATCAAGCCGGAGGTGTTGTTGCTGGACGAGCCTTGCTCGGCGCTGGACCCGATTTCCACGGCCAGTATTGAAGAGTTGATCACCGAGCTGAAAGAAGACTACACCGTGGTGATTGTGACCCACAACATGCAGCAGGCCGCGCGCGTTTCGGACTACACCGCCTACATGTACCTGGGTGAGTTGGTGGAGTTTGGGGTGACCGACCAGATCTTCCTGAAGCCCCGCAAGCAAGAGACGGAGAACTACATCACAGGCCGTTTCGGCTGATTCTTGCCCTGTATAACAAGGCTGACATGTCAAAGCCACATCAGCGCCTTTTCGGGCACACTGGTGTGGCTTTGTTGCATTCATGAAAATATTATGTTTGTCACACAGTTGAAATATTGCGAATGCATCATGGGCGTACTTTCAAAAGAGAGGTCATTATGTTCAACTTGAAAACAGTATCCACAGTCGTAGCTGCAAGCGCATTGGCGCTGGGCTTCGCCTCCGTACAAGCTGCCGAGATTACCGGCGCTGGCGCATCATTCCCCGCACCGGTTTATTCCAAGTGGGCCGACGCTTACAGCAAGGAAACCGGCAACAAACTCAATTATCAGTCGATTGGTTCCGGCGGTGGCATCAAGCAGATTGATGCCAAAACCGTGGATTTTGGCGCTTCCGACATGCCGCTGAAACCCGCTGACCTGGAGGCCAAAGGCCTGCAGCAGTTCCCCACCGTGATTGGTGGTGTGGTGCCCGTGGTCAACCTGGCGGGCATCGCCCCCGGGCAGATGAAGCTGAATGGTGAAGTGCTCGCCAATATTTACCTGGGTAAAATCACCAAGTGGGATGACCCCGCGATTGTGGCCCTGAACCCTGGTGTGAAATTGCCTGACCAAGCCATCGGCGTGATTCGCCGTGCGGATGGTTCCGGCACAACCTTCATTTTCACCAACTACCTGAGCAAAGTGAGCAAAGACTGGGCCGACACCGTGGGTGAAGGCACGGCCGTGAAGTGGCCTGTGGGCTTGGGTGGCAAAGGCAACGAAGGCGTGTCCGCTTTTGTACAGCGCTTGCCCGGCTCCATTGGCTACGTGGAATATGCCTACGCCAAACAAAACAAGCTGACATTCACACAAATGCAGAACAAGGATGGCGTGTACCTGCAGCCAGATGACGAGCACTTCAAGGCCGCTGCTGCGGGTGCCGACTGGAGCAAGCAGTTCTACGAAATCCTGACCAACCAGCCTGGTAAAAGCGCCTGGCCCATCAGCGGTGCGACTTTCATCCTGATGCACAAAGTGCAGACCGATGGTGCCAAGGCGGCTGAAGTGCTGAAGTTCTTCAACTGGGCTTACGCCAAGGGCGACAAGCTGGCTGCAGAACTGGACTACGTTCCACTGCCGGACGCCACTGTGAAGCTGATTCATGATTCCTGGAAAGGCATCAAAACAGCGGATGGCAAGGCGATTGCTGTGAAATAATCGGTCAGTAATGCTGAAGTACAAAACCCTCCCACGTGGAGGGTTTTGTTTTTTTGCGCGTGGTTTTGTCACTATTGGAGTTGCGTCCAGATTAGCGAGTAAGTTGACTGCGGCACTGCACGGTCACTCCCCTTGGCGACGGTCCATTGGTATTCCCCTCGCTGAGCCTCACGATCGCTGAGGCCGCCCCTCCAAAAAGCGAGTCGGGATCGACCTCTGGGCCAGCCTACCGGCTGTGCCCACCGTGCCTGTTTGGCACGCTCGGGCCAATGGCCCTGACTGTCGCAGCAGGGGAGGTGAACCGCACAGCATTCGAACACACGGACCGAGATGTTTGAGCCACGCAGTGGCGAGTTCTCGGGACGGTTCGACATGCGCGGGGCAACCTTTGCTTTCGGGGGGCGTTCGGACCGGGCTACCGGTGTTGCTGGGGGCGATCAGCGAATCCGGGCTACCGGTGTTGCTGGGGGTATTCAACAAGCACCGGGTGCCAATACCACAGGGGTCGCTCAAGCCGCTTTTTGACTGTCTGCCCGCTTGCGGCTTTTGGGTTTTGCCTTCGCTGAAACAGCATCTGCAGCCGGGGCAGTTTTGACCGCCGCCAAGGGCACCTGCGACCGGGCGCGCAGCCACTCAGCAGACAGTTGCCACACATGCGAAACAGCCTTGCTGCCCAAAATAACCCCCATGTGCCCACCCGGGGCCAACATGAAGGTTTTGTCTTTGGACGCCACCAGTTTCAGACTTTGCTTGGCCATGCTGGCAGGCACCAAATGGTCGGTTTCCCCTGCAAACACCAAAAAATTGGATTGAATGTTGGACAAACCGGTCTGCTTGTCACCAATTTTCATGGCGCCTTTGGCCAGTTTGTTGTCCACGGTGAATCGGACCATGAAGTCGCGCACCACGCCGCCTGGGTACAGCATCATGTTGTTCAGGTAGTCGGCCGTGGTGGTGTGCTGCTCCACATAATCTCGGTCGGACAGGCGGGTCAGCAAGTCCCAGTAGGTGGTGATGCTGGCCACCGGTGCGGTGAGCTTGAAACCGAGGCTGACCATCCAGCCGGGTGGACTGAACAGGGCGGGGTTGATATTGTCCAAGCGGAATTCGCTGTATTTGCGGATAAAGCGTGCAATCACATTGAGCGTGTTGGAGGCATAGCTCATGATGTTTTTGCCGTTGCGCAGGTCGATGGGGCTGGCCACCGTCACCAGGTTGCGAATGGCCTTGTCTTCACCGTAACCCGCATACAGCAAGCACAGCAGGCCGCCCATGCACCAGCCAAACAGGGACACTTCCTCTGAGCCGCTGTGCTGGCGAATGCGTTGCAGGGCCGAGCCCATCATGTCGTGGCTGTAGTCGTACAGGCCCAGGTGAGCATGTTTGCGCTCTGGCTTGCCCCAGTCGATGAGGTAGACCCGGAAGCCCGCCTGCACCATGTGCTTGACCAGGCTGCGGTCGGGCATCAGGTCGAAGGTTTCGGTGGTTACGCCCAGTGGCGGCACCAGCACCAATGGAATGGGGTGTTGCCGTTGTGGTGGTGTTTCTTCTTCGCCGTCCACCAGGCTGGCGTGCGGTGTGTTGGCATCGGGCGCGTAATAGCGCACTCGCATGGGCATTTCTTCAGCGATCACCTGGTATTCGGTTTTGCCTGACTGGATCAGAATGTCTTTGCGAAACAGCCAGTCCGCAGCATTGGTTGCGGTGTTGGCAGCAATTTCATTGATCTTGAGTGCTGTTTTAAAAAGCTGTTTCACGATGCCCGGCCCGATGTTGCGTAGCAGTAAATGGTGTGGATGGAGTTTATACGCCCAGGGCTGGTTTTCGGATGAGCATTTACTCTAGATCGACTGGCTGTCCCACAGGGTTGTCCAAATGCCCATGCCAACCCGGTCCAGTTCGTCCACCGTGGCCAGAAACTCCTCCCGGGCGCTGGTGTCCAGCCATTCAGCCGGCAAAAACGGATCATAGACCACGTGCTTGATGGCGGCCCCACCCAACAAGAAGCTTTCGCGAGCGGCTTCTTCGGTTTCCAGGTCTTGGTAACGGTCCAGCCAGGTGCGTATTTTCTTGGTTTGAGCGCTGTAGGTTTGCTCAAGTTCCCGCGGATTCCAGAGCTTGGTGATTCGTTTCGCAGTGTCGGCGTCAAATTGTTGGGCACCAAACACGGGCGCATCTTTTTCCAGGCCCAGCTTGTAAAGCCTTTTCCGCACAGCGGCCAGGCTGTCTTCGATGTTGTTGGGGCGAATGAACAAGTGCTCGTTCAGGGGCTGGAAGCCCAGCATGAGCAGCGCCCGCGCACGGGCCCGCTGTTGTTTGGCCTCGTTGCGCGACAGCTTATCGGCTTGCACCACGATAAAACTGCCGTCCCAGGCCCTGATGCGCTTGGACCGCGTGCGCCAGGTGGCCACATCATCGGCCAGGGTGTGTGCATCTTCCGTGAGCTGGTACATGGCCCTGCCAGCCGACTCCACCAAGCCTTCGGCCGACAGGCGCACCAGGGCAACCCGGGTGTTGTTCACGCTGATGTCAAAAATACCGCATGCAGCAATGGCCTGTTTGGCGGAAATCGGTTTGCCCTGATTGGCCAGGAGAAGGTCGAGAATAAGGCTTTTGGCAGTGGGTTTGCGCACGGCTGCAGGTTGGATCTGGATAAACCGCCAGTGTATTGAAGCTGGCCGCAGCCTGCAAATGAGGGGTCGGGTTTGTGCGATCATTGCGGTGCTTGCGCAAGGAGACAAACGGCATGACCCGAGGTTGGATATCTCACAACAAAGAACAAACCGAAGCAGAATTGTTGGCGTTGGATGATGCAATGCTGGCCGGCCAGGAGGTGGTGCTGGAGGTGTTGTACAGCTGCCTGAACTACAAAGATGCCTTGGCCTTGACCCACACAGCGCCGATTGCCCGCACCTACCCCATGGTGCATGGCATTGACGCGGTGGGCCGTGTCGTGGAATCAACCACGCCGCAATGGCCCGTGGGCACCATTTGCCAGGTCAACGACTGGGGGCTTGGGGAGACCCACTGGGGTGGTTTGGCCGAGCGGTTGGCCGTGCCAGCCGCCTGGATATCCCCCATCCCCGAGGGGCGCAGTGCCCGCTGGGCGGCCGCGCTGGGCACGGCGGGTTACACCGCCGCTTTGTGCGTCATGGCGTTGCAGGACCATCCGGTGAAACCTGGCGATGGGCCGGTGCTGGTGACCGGCGTCAGTGGCGGTGTGGGCACCGTGGCCACGCTGTTGCTGAATCACCTGGGCTATGAGGTGGTGGGGCTGACGGGGTCTATTGATGCCACCGGTGCGCCGGTCTCCGACTCTGCGGCGGCACACTTTGCCCGCCTGGGCCTGAATTCCACCCATTTGATTCATCGGGAGTCCATGTCCCGCCCGGGCAAACCCCTGCAGAAAGAGCAATTTGCCGCTGTGGTGGACAGCGTGGGCAGCCACACCTTGGTGAATGCCTGCGCGCAAACCCGGTATGGGGGCGTGGTGGCTGCTTGTGGTTTGGCCCAAGGCATGGACTTCAATGCAACGGTGGCCCCGTTCATTCTGCGTGGAATAACGCTGCGTGGCATCAATTGTGTATACCGGACCCATGCTGAACGTGACCGCGCCTGGAGTTTGCTGGCCGAGGCCTTGGGTGAACATGACCTGGACTTCATGATTCGGGAAGTGAGCTTGCACCATGCCATGGACAGTGCCCGCCAGGTGCTGGCCAACCAGTTGCAGGGGCGCGTGGTGGTGAACTGTGGTTGAACACCGGCGCAGTGCCATGCCGTACTTGGCCTTGGTATTGAATGCGTTGGTGTGGGGTTGCTCCTGGTGGCCCTTGCGCACCCTGCAAGACTTGGGTTTGCATGCACTGTGGGCATCGGCTGCCACGTATCTGTTGGGAACCGTTGCCATCGCGATGGTGTCACCGACTGTGTTGAAAGAATATGCAGGCAACCCGGCCCTGTGGTTGTTGGGTGTGGCGGCGGGTACCACCATGGTGGGCTTTAATTGGGGCGTCACCATTGCCGAGGTTATCCGGGTGGTGCTGCTGTTTTACCTCATGCCGGTGTGGGCCGCTCTGCTAGCCCGTTTCGTGTTGGATGAACCGTTAACCCTGCGCGTGGTGTTGCGAATTGGCATGGCCTTGGCCGGTGCTGCCCTGGTGCTCAGTCCACCTGGGCAAATTGGTTTTCCCTGGCCAAGCACATTGGGCGAATGGTTGGGTTTGATGGGGGGTGCTGCCTTTGCGCTGAACAATACTCTGTTGCGCCATCAGCAGGCCGCCAGTGCACAGGCCCGTTTGCTGGGCATGTTTGTCGGTGGTGTTTTGGTGCCAGCCGCAGTGGCCATGGGCCTGGGCCTGTTGCCCAGCGGGTCTGTGGCAGCCATTCCTGCCCCGCAGTGGCCCGGTGTCAGCGGGCTGTGGGTGTTGCTGGGCTTTGCGGCTTCCCTGCTGTTGGCCAACCATGGTTTGCAGTATGGTGCCTCCCGACTGCCCGCCAATGTGTCGGCCGTGGTGATGTTGTCGGAAGTGGTGTTTGCCACGGCCAGCGCCATTCTTTTTGCAGGCGAAAGCCTGACCCTGCAAGTGGCTGCTGGCGGTGCTCTCATTTTGCTGGCGGCTGGTTTCAGTGCGCTGGATGACTCGGCCGGCCACACCTGATCGGTTGCTGGTCACGGTGTGGAAATCCCCTGACTTGTAAACCGATCCCGGTGTATCACGTTGTCAGTGCTCCAATCATCCACTTCAAGGAGCACGCATGAAGAAGATTGCACTGTGCACGGCTGCGCTGGCGACCATGGCTTTCAGCACACCGTCCATGGCCGACGGCATTTACGCCGGCGTTGGCTACAACAACCTCGACCTCACCTCCGAGTCTGCCCCCGGCTTTAAAGCCAATGTGGACCTGTTGTCGGCCATTCTCGGTTACAAGATCAACCCGAACCTGGCTGTTGAAGGCCGCATTGGTGCTGGCGTGAATGACGACACCTTCGGTGCTTCAAGCCTGGAAGTCGACTCTTACATGGGTGCCAATGTGCTGGGTACGCTACCGCTGAGCGCCCACAACTGGTCACTGTACGGCACCCTGGGTTACGGCTATGCCTCATTCAAGGGGCGCGCCAATGGCGTGGGTTTCAAAGATGACAAGGGATCGCTGAATTACGGTGCCGGCGTGATGTATTCAACCGGACCCTACAGTGTACGTGCTGGCTATGAGGCGCTGTATGACCGCGGCAACAGCCAGGCCGATGGTTTTGCACTCACCGCCACCTACGCGTTCTGATTCTCTCGCGGTCAATTTTCACCGTCTGTCCCAGGTTCGCATCAGCCAGTCCGTAAACGGGTAGCTGATGTTGAAGTTTTTGTGCGCCATCAACCGCGGGTCGTGGTGGGTGGTGTGCAACTGGGCCAGTCGGTGAAACCCGGGCAAGCGGTGCACCCAGTGGTCTTCTTTCAAGTGGTAGGCCAGGTGGAACAATTCATAGTTCACGAAATACACCATGCCAGTGAGCAAAAACAGCAGCGCCACATTCAAGCTGATGGACCAGGCGAGCACTGCGAAAATGGGTGCAAAAAACGCACACACGAAAAAGCTCACCAGCACCGGCGGGAACAGCACCGCCTTGAAGTCGCGCGCATCGTCGATTTCCATGTGGTCGTGGGTGAAAAACCGGTGGTGCTGCAAGGCATGACGCCGGTAAACCAGCCCCAAGCCCTTGACCGGGCGGTGCATGACAAAGCGATGGCCAGCCCATTCTGCGAAATTTGCGTACAACCAGGTGACCGGTACAGCGAGCCATTCCAGTGCCTGCACAGCATGCAATGCCATGCTGCTGCCGATGATCACCGCCAGGGCCAGTGTGCAGGTAAAGGCCAGGTGCCATTCACCTCGATAGGTGGGGGAAATCTGATCGTTTCTGAACTGTTGTCGCGCATTGTCGACTGCACGGTCGCTGGGAAATTGCTTGACCTTGGCATGCATGCGGTGGACCTCGTGTGGATGAAACCTGTGATGCCAAGATTGCGCTGAATTGGTCACAGAATCAATCCGAAAAGTTTGGTGTGTCACCTGACCGGTTTTTGGGTTTGTGGAGGGCTGGTACACTGACATCAAACCCATGAATCAGGAGACACCATGAACGCACCAATGCCCAATTCTGCTTCACTTCGTGAGCGTGTGAGCGCCGATGAATGGCGCATGCGGGTAGATCTGGCGGCCTGCTATCGCTTGGTGGCGATGTATGGTTGGGATGACCTGGTGTTCACGCACATCTCAGCGCGGGTGCCTGGGCCCGAGCACCATTTCCTGATCAATCCATATGGTTTGTTGTTTGAAGAAATCACTGCCAGTAGCCTGGTGAAGGTGGACCTGCAGGGCCAGAAGGTGATGGACAGCCCCTATGAGATCAACCCAGCCGGTTTCACCATCCACAGCGCCATTCACGAGGCCCGTGAAGATGCCAATTGCGTGATCCACCTCCACACGGTGGATGGCGTGGCGGTGTCCACGCAAAAGGATGGCTTGCTGCCGATTTCCCAACACTCGCTGTTTCCCATGTCAGGCCTGAGTTACCACGACTACGAAGGTGTGGCCTTGAACCCGGAAGAAAAGGTCCGATTGGTGGCAGATTTGGGCAAGACCTGCAGCATGATCTTGCGCAACCACGGTTTACTGACTTGCGCACACACGGTGGCCGATGCATTTTTGCGCATGTTTTTCCTGCAGCGGTCCTGTGAAATCCAGGTGAAAGCACAAAGCAGTGGCGGTGCATTGATTCAGGTGGACCCACGGATTGTGGCGGGTATTCAGGCGGCAGCCGACAAAGTAACCCTGCAGGCCGGCGGCAATATTGCATGGCCTGCGTTGCTGCGGAAACTGGATCGGGTGGCGGCAGATTACAAGGATTGAAGTCGTTGTTTAGCCTCACAGATCTTTTTGATGCGTCTTCTCGCGAAACTGCGCGGCCACACCCCTTTGCGACGGTCCATTGGTGTTTCCCTCGCTGAGCCCACTGCGCCTGTTCAGCACGCTCGGGCCAATGGCCCTGAATGTCGCTGCCGGAGAGGTGAACCGCGCAGGCCGCGCACCTAGCAATACCGGCATGTCCGGCACCGAACAGTCAGCCACCCGATCGGTTTGAACCGCACAGCATTCGAACACACGGACCGAGATGTTTGAGCCACGCAGTGGCGAGTTCTCGGGACCGTTCGAAGGCGCGGGGCAACCTTTACTCTTCGGGGGGCGTTCGGACCGGGCTGCCGGTGTTGCGAGGGGCAATAGAAAATCGGCCGACCGGTGTTGCCGGCAGCCTCAAGCAGGCAATGACTAACTGCGTTGCTAGGGAGAAATGATTAAAACCAGGCTCACGCTGTGAGCCCGGTCAACCACATCAAGCCCGTAAGCGACGGGATTTGAACAATCCCCAGCTGCTCTCAATCAAGTAGAAAAACAGCACCTTCAGTGGATGCTCGTTGGGTACGGGGTTTTTGCCTTTGCCCATGCGGTGAATCTGGCGGGTGTACCATTGAATTTCCAGCAGGCCAGAATTGTCCACGGCTTTCACCCCGGTAATCAGCGGCTTGACTGGGTATTGCGCCTCTTGATCGGCCAGCAAGCGGTTGGGCAGTTCGGGTTCAATGGCGATGGACCGGGCTAAGCCAATCACATCCACTGCACCGGTGTTCAGGGCTTGCTTCATGCCGCCCACTGTGCGGAATCCACCGGTCAGCATGAGCGGCACTCTGCAGCGCGCCCGCACTTTTTCGGTGAAGTCGATGAAATAGGCTTCGCGTTGTACCGTGCTGTCTTTTTTGGGTTGCGTGGCACCGGTCATTACAGGCGCCTCATAGGTGCCACCAGATACTTCCACCAGGTCGATGCCGCGTTCGGTCAGTTCTTCGATCACCGCCAGCGATTCTTTTTCGCTAAAGCCACCGCGCTGAAAGTCGGCAGAGTTTAACTTGATGCCCACGGGGAAGTCGGGGCCCACTTGTTTGCGAACTTCGTCATACACGGCCAAAACAAAACGGCGGCGGTTTTCAGAACTGCCACCCCAGGCATCGGTGCGCTGGTTGGTGAGCGGGCTCAAAAACTGGCTGATGAGGTAGCCGTGAGCGCCGTGAATTTGCACGCCGTCAAAACCCGCCTCCTTGCAAATGCGGGCGGTGCGGCCCCAGCGTTGAATCAAGTCCAGGATTTCAGACTCTTCCAGCGCCCGCGGGGTGGCAAACATCATTTGCAGGTCTTTGCGAAAGGGCACCGCAGATGGAGACACGGTCTCTTTGTTCATGCCCTTGGGGCACTGCTTGCCCGGGTGGTTGATTTGCACCCAGATTTTCCCGCCGTGGGACTGGCCGGCTTTGGCCCAGGCTTTCAATAGGGGCATGTCGCGGTCGTCTTCAATCACGACGTTACCCGGTTCAGCGCGCGCGCGGCGGTCAATCATCACGTTGCCGGTGATGTTCATGCCAATGCCACCAGCAGACCAGCGTTCATACACGCGCACCAGTTTCTCGGTCACCCGGTTGTCGGTGGTGCCCAGGGCTTCGCTCATGGCAGCCTTCACCAGGCGGTTGGGCAGGGTTGAACCACAGGGCAACACCAGGGGGTCGCGCAATTGAATCTGCATGGGAAATCCTTCAGTCTCGATGTTGGAATTGTGTGAAAGGATGGTAACTTGTGGGCATGAAAAAAATTGAAGTATCCACACTAATCTGGCTGCTGTTTGTTCTGCTGGCCTTTGCCTCCAATTCCTTGTTGTGCCGCGCTGCCTTGGGCATGGGTCAGATTGATCCGTTCACGTTTACCGCCGTCCGCTTGATTAGTGGTGCCGTCACGCTGGTGGTGTTGCTGGGTCTGTGGGGCGTGCCTGGTGGTTCACCGGCTGCGCCAACGGTGTGGCGGGCAGGCTCCTGGGCTGGTGCAGTGTCGCTGTTTGCGTATGCCGTTCTGTTTTCTCTGGCCTATGTTCAATTGAACACGGCCACTGGCGCGTTGATTCAGTTTGCCGCGGTGCAGTTTTGCATGTTGGTGTATGCGGCGTTCTACGGTGACCGCCTTCGGGGTTGGCGCGCGGTGGGGGCTGGCTTGGCTGCGGTCGGTTTGGTGGTGTTGCTGGCACCCAAGGCCCAGCACCCCGACTCGGTGTGGGCTGTGCTGTCCATGGCAGGCGCTGGCCTGTGCTGGGGAGTGTATTCCATCGTCGGCCGGGGCTCGCGTTTCCCCTTGGCCGACACGGGTGGAAATTTTTGGCGGTCGGCCTTGTTGGTGGCGCTGTTGTGGGCCTTGCATGATGCAGGATCCGTTTCCAGTGGTCTGCCGCCCACCTGGGGCGGACTGGTGCTGGCGCTGGCATCGGGTTGCCTGGCCAGCGGTGTAGGCTATGCGGTGTGGTACAAGGTATTGCCCCGTTTGCCCACCAGCTCAGCGGCCAGCGTGCAGCTCTCGGTGCCCGTGTTGGCTGCCGTGGCGGGCATTGTGTTGTTGAACGAGCCTTTTGAAGCCCATGTGTGGGTGGCCATGGTGTTGACCCTGGCCGGAATCGGCCTGGTGCTGCGGGCCAGGGCCTGAATAACTTTCCGATGATGGAGCCGCGTGCATGACAAACCCCAAGATTGCCCTGTCTGACTTGGTGCGGCAGTTTTACCAGCGCCACTGGGGCCTGTTGCTGACCCTTGCCTTGGTGCTGGCTGGGTTGGTTGCCTTGTGGAGTGTGCTGGCGCCTTTTGTGGCGGCCTTCTTTCTGGCTTACCTTATGGCCAACCCCAGCCGGTGGGTTTACAAAAAACTGCGTGGGCGGTTGCCGTTGTCGTTGTGTGCGGTGCTCACTTTTGTGCTGTTGGTGGTGGTGTTGCTCAGCTTTGGTTTGCTCTTCATCCCGGTGGTGAACACGCAGCTGGAATTGATTGAAAACAACCTGCCGCAGTTGCTGTTGAACATCAAGCAAACCGTGTTGCCTTGGTTGCAGCAAACCTTTGGATGGAATTGGGCCATGGATTCCGAAACCTTCCGCGCCAAAGTGGCCTTGCTGATGAAAGAAAACCGGGATTCGCTGGCGGAATTGAGTACGGCGCTGGTGCGTTCAGGCTCTGCCTCGGTGTTGGGTATTACCGGCTTTGTGTCGTTGACGGTGATTTCCACCCTCTTTATCTTGCCGGGCTGGTTGCAAATGTCGAGCAATGCCAAGCAATTTTTTCCGCCCCATGTGTGGAAACGGTTCTCGCCGCTGCTGCGGGAAATGGATGAGGTGTTGGGTGAATACGTGAAGGGTGTGGTGATTGTGATTGCCTTCCTGAGCGTGTATTACTCGGTGGGTTTGAGCCTGGCGGGTTTGAAAAGCGGTTGGGCGATTGGCATCTTGGCGGGCCTGTTGTCGATCGTGCCTTACCTGGGTTTAACCGTGGCCATGGTGGTGGCGGTGTTGACGTCCGCGCTGGAGTTGCAGGGGGTGTGGCCAATCGCCTGGGTGCTGCTGGTGTTTGTGTCAGGCCAGCTGATTGAAGGTTTTGTGCTCACACCCATGGTGGTGGGCGATAAAATCGGGCTGTCGGCCTTGGCGGTCATTTTCGCCTTGGCGTTTTTCGGCGCGCTGTTTGGCTTGGTGGGGGTATTTTTGGCCCTGCCATTGGCGGCCATTGCCAAGGTGGTTTATCAGCACACACTGGCGGCCTATCAAGCCAGTGCCTATTACCAGCAGGGTTTGAACAAAGACGAACAGGGACGATGAACCTTCGCCCCTGTTGCGCCTGCCTGCTCGACGATTAGGCTGCGCTGGCCTTCAACTGGCTGTTCATCCGGCTGCGAATGGCCTGTTGCAGTTCTTCATTGGGCGCACGGCCTGAGCCTTCCACCTGTTTCACGAAGCCGTCGATGCGCTCCAGGAACTGGCTGTTGTCGTGCATCCAGGGGTGGAAGTCTGCCTTGAAGTAGTCAGTGAACTCACCACTGGTCACCGGGTTGCGCAACACGCCAATCCGTTTGCCCCACAGCATGGTGGTTACCGTCCAGAAACCTTTCAGGTGAGTGCCTTTGGTGGCCTTGTCGGCAAACACGAGGCGAGTGTGGAAGTAGCCCACCAAGGGCCAGAAGATGGCGGTGGCCAGCACCATGGCAAAGCGGCGCAGGAAGCGGTTGAACACGGTGTTGGGAATCACATGGTTCCACACGTCATAGGCCACGGCCTTGTGTTCAGTCTCTTCCAGGGCATGCCAGGTCCACATGTCTTTGTAAGCCTGTTCAGACTTCGTACCCAATACTTCGGGGTTGCGCAGCAACTGGTCTGCCATCAGCGCGGTGTAGTGCTCCAGGGCAATGGTGCCAGCCAATGTCAGTTTGCGGCCCAGGCGTTTTTTGATGAAGGCCAGGAAGCTCCACAGGAAGCTGTCGAGCTTGGAGGCTGGCAAGCCGGCACGGTCCAGAATTTCGTTGTATTCCACATGTTCGCGGCTGTGCATGGCTTCCTGGCCGATGAAGGCCACCACGGCTTTTTTCAGTTCGGGGTCGGTGATGTCGTCGCGGTAGGCGCGCACGGCGTCCATGAACATGCGTTCACCGGCTGGGAAAAAGATCGACAGGGCATTCATGAAATGGGTCACGTGGCGACCTTTCTCGTGCCAGTCGGTCACTTTGTCTTCCGGCAGGTTGACCTTCACGTCGCGGCGTACAGGGATGATGTTCTTCATGGTTTGACTCCTACACATGTTCTTTTGTTGTTTGCCACGGTTAAAGGTGACAGTTTTCAATGTAACAATAAAAGCGGCAGGTGACAATACACAAAACTGAAGATGCGTTCTAAGTTGTAATGAGTTGGCGGAAGCGCTCGGGCACCGGGGTTGAGCGGCCCGTTTCGGGGCTGACCCACACCATTTTGGCGCTGCCGGTGGCGTATACCGTGGCGGGGTCGTCCGTGCGGCGCAGTTCGTAGTGTTGAAGCAGGCTGCTGCGCCCCAAGTCGCCTGCAAAAATGCGGACTTCGGCCGTGCCCGGTGCTTTAAGCTCTTTCAGGAAGCTGCACTCGGTGTGCACGATGACCACATAGGCGGGGTTGCCGTCCAAGGCTTGCGGATACAGGTCGATCCACTCCACCCGGGCTTGCTCATAACACCGGAAGTACACCGTGTTGTTGATGTGGCCCAGTTGGTCCACATCGCCCCAGCGCAGTTGTATTTGGCTGGTGTACAGCAAGGGGCGTCCGTGGGCATCGGTGTGGCGTGGGGTGGTCATGGTCAATGGGTTGGTCGTCAATCGGTTCGGCGGTGTTCAGCGCGCCAAGTCCAGGGCTCCTGGGGGTTGGGCCTTGCCCAAAGGCCCAGGTGTTGTTCTCGGGCGTCGTCTTCTGCGCGATTGTACCGCTGCCGGTCCTCCCGGGTTTGGTGTTTGGCGTAATCGCGGTACCACCAGGCATGGCCTTCTTGAACCAGTTGCAGGTTGAGGTCGATGTCGCCAGGGCACAGTGGATTATCACAGGGCTCCGTGACCTTGAATAGTGTTCCCACCTCGCGGCCATAGCGGTCGCGGTCCATCACCTTCACCTTGACAGTCTCGTTTAATACCTGATCGGCAAGCCAGCCCTGAGACTGAATGCCATGGGCCTGTTTCAACTCCGGAGCATCAACCGCGAACAGTCGGATTTTGTGCTGGGCGCCATGGGTGTCCACCACGCTCAGCGTGTCGCCGTCAGCCACACGCACCACCCGGCCCTCATACACCGTGCCTTTGTCGGCTTGCTCTCGTTGAGCCTGTGCACCCGACAGCGGGCCGATGGGGCTGATGGAATAGCCCGCCAAGGCCAGGACGATGGCGATCAGTTTGGCTGCATTGGCTGGGGTGGCAAATTGTTTCAGGGGTGACTTCATGAGAGGCTGGAAGGCGGGCAAGGCCAGGGTTAAACTGTGCTCAACAACAAAGGGCAGCAAGCCTACGACAAAACCGAGGAGCCAACAGCCGCATGGACCGAATTCTGATCAATTTTAACGCCGAACGCACCGTGGCAACGGTGCTGCTCAACCGGCCCGAGAAACACAATGGCGTGGACTGGCCCATGCTCAAGGCCATGCGCAAGGCACAGAAGGATTTGGCCGCCGTGAAAACCTTGCGGGCCATTGTGCTGAAGGGCGAAGGCCCGTCGTTTTGCGCGGGCCTGGATGTGAAGTCGGTGATTTCCGACCCCAAAACAGCGGCGGTGATGTACGCCAACCTGTGGCTTCCCACCCGCAACATTTTCCAAAGCTGGAGCACGGGTTGGCGCGACCTCGGTGTGCCGGTGATTGCAGTCATCCACGGCAACTGTTTTGGAGCCGGTTTGCAACTGGCCTTGGGGGCTGACATTCGGGTGTGCCAGCCCGATGCGGTGTTGTCGATTCTGGAAGCCAAGTGGGGTTTGGTGCCCGACATGGGCGGTGGTGCTCTGCTGCGGGAGTTGCTGCCCCTGGATGTGGCCAAGGAATTGACCATGACCGGGCGAATGCTCAACGGCGATGATGCAAAAAAACTGGGCTTGGTCACCCATGTGGAGGCGGATCCCCAAGCCCGAGCAGACGCACTGATTGCAGAAATTTTGAGCCGCTCACCCGATTCGGTGGCGGCGAGCAAGTTCATGCTGCAGCGCATTTGGGGCATCGACCAAGCGGCTAACCTGACGCAAGAGCGCCGTTGGCAACGCCGATTGCTGGGATTCAAAAACCAGCGCATTTCGGTGGCCAAACACAGCAAGCGCGAGGCTGCCGCCATGCCGTTTGCGCAGCGCCAAATTCGTTGAGGCTGGTGGGGTGCTTGCATCCAAACCGCCCCCCGGTGAAGTACCCCATTAAACCGACAACAACAACGATTTGCGCGGAGACATGATGAAAGCCCTCACCCCCAACGACCAGCTCTTTTTGTGGCTGGAACGCCGCAACCAACCCATGCATGTGGGTGGACTGATTTTGCTCAAACCCCCCAAGACCGAAAAAGCATCGGACTATGTGGCGCGGGTGGTGGCTGGCATGCGTGAGCACACCCAGCCGGTGGCGCCGTTCAACCAGCGTTTGGTGAGCCGGCTGGGCATGTGGTTCTGGACCGAGGACGAAGACTTCGACCTGGAGGCGCACTTCATTCACATGTCGCTGCCCAAACCAGGCCGCATTCGCGAGTTGCTGGAATTGGTGTCTAAGCTGCATGCCAACATGATGGACCGGGCCAAACCTCTGTGGGAGGCCTACGTGATTGATGGTCTGGAAGATGGCCGCGTGGCGTTTTACATGAAGGTGCACCATGCCCTGGTGGATGGGGTGGCCTGCATGAAGATGCTGCAACGCTCTATGGCAGAGAATGCGGAAATCATGGATTTGCCGCCATTTTGGGCCAATGGCAATTTGAGACCTCATGGAACGCAGGGCAACCGATCCGCTTCGACTGAAAATCTGCTGACGGCTGCGCGGCAAGCCCTGCAAGGTGCCACCTCGCAATTGGGCAGCTTGCCCAAAGTGCTGAAGGAAGTGGGCCGTTCGCTGTGGCAAACCAGTGTGGCCGATCCCGATTTCGTCTCGGTGATTCAGGCCCCGCGCAGTGTACTGAACCGGCGAATCACGGCGTCGCGCCGCTTTGCCGCGCAAAGTTGGTCGATGGAACGCATCAAGGCCTGTGCGGAAGGCCTGAGCATGACCTTGAATGATGTGGTGCTGGCCATGTGTGGCTCGGCGTTGCGCGCTTACCTCAGCGAACTGAATGCCCTGCCGGCCCGCCCATTGGTGGCCATGGTGCCGGTGTCGCTGCGCAAGGACGATTCCGCCACCGGTAACCACGTTGCCCTGCTGTTGGCCAACCTGGGGACGGACACCGAAGACCCGGTGGAGCGCATTGAAAAAATTGCACGCTCGGTGAACCACTCCAAGGAGCGGTTTGCCAACATGACGCAAACCGAAATCATGAATTATGTGGCCACCATGATGGGCATCAGCGGTGTGAACCTGCTGACCGGGATTGCGCCCAAATTGCAGGCGTTCAACATCGTGATTTCGAATGTACCGGGCCCCAAGCACACCCTGTATTACAACGGCGCCGAGGTGGATGGCGTTTACCCGGTGTCGATTGTGCTGGACGGCCATGCGCTGAACATCACGCTCAACAGCTACAACGGCAAGCTGGAGTTCGGTTTGATTGCCTGCCGGCGCACCATGCCCTCGATGCAGCGGTTGCTGCACTTTCTGGAACAGGGGTTGGTGGAGTTGGAGGTGGCTGCCGGCATTCCCAGCAGGGTGCCACAACCGGTGGGGCGCCAACAAGCGGCTTGATCAAGCCGGGGCCACCGGGGCTTTATTCGTCCCGGTTGGCCAGCGCCAGCGTGAACAGGTAGGGCCAACGCTGAAAGGAATCGTACACGGCTTGATCCTGCTGAATGTCCTGGTACAGGTTGTGGTCAAAGCCTTCCAATTGGGCCGACAAGGCGTAAATGTCATGGGCCATGTCCACTGGGGGCATGAACAGCGCTGGGGGTGAATCGGGGTCAAATTCCGCCATGGTGATTTTCCTCGGGCTCACGGTGTGAGCCTGTTGACCGGGCCCAGTGTGCGCCATTCAACGCCCGGTGCTTTCAGCCAATAGCTGTCTTTGCTTTCCATCACCGTGATGTTGCCTTGTTGGGACACCAGGCGGGTTGTGGGCAAATCCGCGGTTAACAAACCCCAGTTCGGGTTTTGCCGTTGCTCCGGCGTGGCGTTGACCCAGCGGTTGAGCAACTCGCTGAGCGCGGTGTAACTGGATGGCTGGCGCACCAGTGCGGGGCCCCGGGGGGCCGTGGGGTCGGCTGTTTTTTGGGGAATGTCGCCGCCTGTCTTGGGGGCAACCCAATAGCCAAACACAGGCACTTTGGTAATGGCCGGTGTGGGCAGTTCACGCAGCCCCACCAGTTGACCGTATTCGCCGGATAAACCGGCACCGTGTTCTGGCACCACCATCACCAAGGCTTTTCGGCCACTTTTGCGAATGTCGCCCACCATGCTTTGTATGTCGTTCAACAAACGCTCCAGCCGAAGTGGATAGGTGGCCAGGCTGTTTTGGTCGTTGCCAGGGATGCGGTTGCCATCGTGCAGCGTGATGGTGTTGTAATACAGCGCAACGGCGGGTTTCCCGCTTTCCTGCCGTTTCATCCACCACGTTCGCAGGTAGTCGACATCCCGCCCCACGCTGCTGCCGTCAAACGCCACCACGCCGGTGGGCACACTGTTGTAAGGCACGGGCTGGTCGGCCTGGCTACCCAGGTTGTTCAACACCACCTTGCTGAAATTCTCAAACAGGGCGTTGTGGTTAAAGCCCACTTCAATGGAGAAACCGGCGTTGCGAAGCTGACCAAAGAGGTAGCAACTGTCCTCGGTTGGTTGATACAGCGCATCGTGACGGGGCTGCCCACAGCGGCCCCGCAGCAGGCGAATGGCTGCCGGTCCTGAATAGCTGGTGGCCGAGTTGAAGTTCTCGAAAATGAAGTCCGCATTTCGCAAGGCCGGATGCTGGGTTTGGCGGGCCACTTGCATGTCGGCCCAGGAGAGTGAGCAGATTTGCAGGAACACCAAATCGAAGTCGGGCGGTACCGGTGTTGCACTCAGTGCCCCAGGCAACAGGGCTTTTTGCCGTTCAAAAAAACCATTCAGGATCGCGTCAGGCCCATCGGCGTTGTTCGTGCTGTCCCGCATTTTTGCAATGCGTTCTTCATGTCGGGCTACTTTCAGGCGCTGGTAATCCAATTGGCCCAAAGCCAGTAGTTCAGCGGGTGACAGGTTTTCACGGGCCAGCCAGCTGCCAGCTTTCACGGTCTGTGAGCCGTCCGTGCCATCGTCGCCGTCGTTCCCCAGCCACAGCACCTGGTGGGCACTGATGGCGATCAATCCACAAAATACCCAGGTGCTGGTGCGGATGTATCGATCCAGCACACGCACAGCCAGATAGGCACCCAAGGCGCCCCACAACATCCACGGCGCAATCGACCGCCGAACCAGTTCCCACAGATACCCCACCGAGAAGCCAAACAGTTGTCGGATTTGGTCCAGCAAAGCCCACGACACCACCAAACCCAATTCATGCAGCAGCAGTGCAATGGCCGGGCCTGCAAACAGGATGTCCCGCAGCAACCCCATCCATCGGCCAGCAAACCGTTTGAGTGGGTTGGTGAGCACCAAGGCTGCAAACAGGGCCAGGTTCAACCAGCCCTCCAACTGCAGCACGCTGCCCAAGTGCAGGCCCAGTTTAATCAGAAAGTACAGGTTCCACGGCAGCATTTAACGTCGCTCCCAGTGTTCAGCCTGGTCTTTGTTGCCCAGTAGTCGGTTGGTGACCATGCGACCAATTTCATGGAGCCAGGTAAACAGGCGCACATACCCAATGCCCCCTTTCTTCAATACATCTTTCAACCCACCCAAGGCGCGGTCTCGTGTTTCGTCTTCCTGCCAGTTGAGCCATGCATCAGCCCGCCCAAAGGTGCACTGGATCAGTTGGGCCTCTTGTTCCGGGGTCAAGTTGCTGAACTGGGCTTCCACCCGTGAGTCGTCGACTGGAATCAGCTTGGCAGGAAATAGAAATTCGCGATCACCACGGTGCAGGCCCACTTGCACATCGCTGAATGCCCGAAGGCTGCCGGTTTCACCCACAGCCAGGGTCAGGCCTGCCGCCGAATACTCCTCGGTGTGGCAGCTTAAGGTGTACCCGCCAGGCAAGCGCAAAAAGGCTGGCATGATCATGCGCACCCGGTGGTGAACATGCTTTTGGATGGACTCGGTGGCCACGCCCACTGCTGCACCCAAAATGGCGAGGTTGAAGCCGCACCACAACAGGTTCATCAGCACGGTACCCACTTCATGGGTGTTGAAAAAGAACAGTCGCACCAAACCGACTGCAAATCCGATCAGGTTGAGCAGCAGCAGCACCAGATAGGGTTTTGCAATGTTGGCGTCGAAGTAGCTTTTGTCGATGAGACCGCCTTTGGCTGTCACGTTGAATTTGCCCAAGCGTGGGTTGATGAAGGCCAACGTGGTGGGCAGCACAATGTAATACGACAGCACGGTTTCATACACTTCCGACCAAAAGCTGCGCCGGTATTTGCCTTGAATAATTGAATTGGTGTAACTGGCAATCATCAACTGGGGTAGCGCATAGCTGAGGATGGTCACTGCTGCGGAATTGATGAGGTGAAACTCAAAGAACAAATAGGCCAGCGGCATGATGAGGAAGATCAGCCGCGGGATGCCATAGAAAAAATGCAGCATGGCATTGGAGTAACAGATGCGCTGGAAAAAGCTGAGCCCTTTCTTGAACATCGGGTTGTCCAGCCTGAAGATTTGCGCCATGCCACGCGCCCAGCGGATGCGCTGGCCAATGTGCCCCGACAGGGTTTCGGTGGCCAAGCCAGCCGCCTGAATGTTGTTGAGGTACACGCTGTGGTAACCCAGCGAGTGCAGCTTGAGGGCTGTGTGCGCATCTTCGGTAACTGTCTCCACTGCAATGCCACCCACTTCCAACAGGGCTTTGCGCTCAATCACGGCGCAGCTGCCGCAAAAAAACGAGGCATTCCAGTAGTCGTTGCCGTCTTGGATCAAGCCGTAAAACAACGAGCCTTCATTGGGCATTTGCCGGAAGAAATTGAAATTGCGTTCGAAGGGGTCGGCTGAGAAAAAATGGTGGGGTGTTTGCACCAGCACGCACTTTGGATCGCGGCGAAACCAGCCCATGCTGGTCTGCAGGAAGGAGCGGGTGGGTATGTGATCGCAGTCGAAAATGGCGATGTACTGGCCGTGGGTTTGGCGCAGTGCATAGTTGATATTCCCTGCTTTGGCATGCGAATTATCGGGCCGTGAAATGTATTCCACCCCAGCCTGTCGTGCAAATTCTTCAAAGGCGGGGCGGTGGCCATCATCCAGAATGTAGACCGTCACTTTGTCCACTGGCCAGTCGATGCCTTTGGCGGCGTACACGGTGGGACGCACCACGGACAGTGGTTCGTTGTACGTCGGAATGTAAATGTCCACCGTGGGCCATTCCGCAAAATTCAGGTCCAATGGCAAGGGGCGGCGCTTCAAGGGCCAGGCTGTCTGGATGAATCCAAAAATCAGGATGATCCAGGTGTAGGCTTCCGCCGCCACCAGTGTGTACCCCAAAAACAGCTCCACGCCGCTGTTGAGGTCGAGCGAACTGGTAAAGCGCCAAAACACATAGCGCGCCAACACCAGAATGGTCAGTGCCATTAGGCACAGGTGTGAGAAGCGTTCTGGCAAACGCTTGAATGCCATGGCCAACAGGTAACACACCAGAATGAACATCCACTGCCCGGCCAAAGGCAGCGAAGCCTGCGCTGTGAACAGGAAGGACACCAGCGCGCTGAAGCCCAGCAACCAGCGGATGGGCCCAGAGGTTTGGACAACAGCGCTGATGTTGTCAACTCGCCGCTCGATCTGAATTTTTTCGGCCAACCAGTCCACCCCACGCCCGGTTTTGTTGCGCAAAAAGCGGTACGGCTGTCGAAGCAGGGTGTTGAACAGCTGGATGCCCGGTGAAAACAAATCATGAATGGCCGCGTTCACCACACGCCTGACTAACTGGTCGGCTTGGGGTGTTCTGGTGCTGCCAACATGACCTGGCAACGCATTCAGGCTGTTTGGGCGAAGCCACATGGACAGAAATATGCGTTTGAAACGCTGTGGCGCGCCCAGATTGGGATAGGTCCGCAGGTCCAGCAGACGTTCAATCTGAACCAGGAGCCGTTCTAGCGGGTGGTGCACGGCCTTCATGACAGCTCCGCATCAATCCAGTTCGCCAGTTTCTGGTGGTCCTCCAGCAACTGCGATTTGGGGGCGTATTCACCCAGCGAGACACCGGCAGCCGTGCTTTCCGGCAAGCCCTGGTCTTCATGCAGATAAAAGGGCAACAGGCGGTGGCCCAGCTTGGTTTTGCACAGTGTCCACAGGTCCAGGTGCAACACCTTGGTGGAATCGAAGCGATTCATTAAAAAATAGGAGGCACCGCGGCTGCGCAACAACTGGGGCAGCAAGGGGTCAATGCCCAGCACAGCATGGGTATCCGGGGTGAGCAAAACCAGGTTCAGGTCGGTGAAAGAAAGGGCTGCATTGGCCAAGGCGCTGGGCCAGGCTGGTAGATCCAGCAGTTGAATCAGGCCGGCTTGGGCGTCCCGAAACAGGGTGGTGGTCAAGGTCTGTGGGTTGTCTACCAACTGATGTTCAAATCCGCAGAGCTGCGACAACACCGCACTGCCGAAAGGCACTGCCTGAAACGGTGCGTTCAGCGGCAACTGAATGTCCAGCATGGACAGTTGTTGCTGTGCAGCTTGAAACACGCCACGGTCAGCCGCCGTGTTCAAACCCAGTTGAAAAGGCAAATTGTTTTTCGGGTCGAGTTGCACCAACCGAACTGGGCGACCCAATTGGCTCAGGTGGTGTGCAAGTGCGGTGGCCAAACTGGTTCGGCCTGCGCCACCCACACTGGAAATGAGGGCAATGGTGATCATGCATCCTCGCTGTGATCGGCGTGGGCTACCCACTTGCCGTGTCGAACCATTTGGTAGCAACCGTCCGGAATCTGGTTGTTGCTCCAATTGGCCCAATCCGACAACCACACGCGGGTGGTGGGCACCTTCAACAATCGGTTGATGAGCCAAACCGACAGCAGGATACCCAACAGCAGGCCCAAACCGCCCAAGATCAGCCAATTCATCATGCATTCACCTGTTTTTGTGACCATCCCTGCAATCGTTGTCCCCAGGGGCGTTGATGGCCGATGGCCTCTGGGTCAAACCAAACCTCTGCCAGTTGTGCTGGTGCATGCAGCGGGTCCGTCATGAGGACTTCCGGCGCAATCGGCTCCAGTTCTCCCTCCAGATCCATCAGCAGATCGGCCTGGCTGTCGTTGTCCTGCACATGAACATGGCCACTGGCAATGACGGGAATCCGCTCCCGGAAGCACTGTGCCAGCCATTCATCCAGACTGCCGTCTGTGGGCTTGTGGGACCATAGCTTCATGAGGTAAATCGCTTCCCGGGTGGCGGTGAACATACAGGCCGCGTCGCCGAAATTGACCAGCTTCATGGCGGTTTGTGCCGTGACATGCCCCTGCAAGGACAACCGCGTGATCGTGCACTGCATGCCCCAATGGGTGGCCACTTCCAGCATCATGAGCCCCAGTCTGGCAAATGCATGGTTTGACAGCAGAGAAAGCTGCCCCGGCATGAAAATCTCATGCAGATCTCGACTGAACAACAGGCCCTGCGCATCGTCCACCAATGCAGGCGTTACCAGTGTGGCTGCAGCATCCTCGCTGGGCGACACGGTCTGTACCAGACGCACTTCATCGGCACCGAGCCTGAGCAATACCGACGCGTCGGCCAGGGTCTCCGGATTGTTCAGGTAAACCACAATCCGCAGGGCATGATGGGCGTTGAACCGTGCGCTGTGCACTGTATGCCCCAATTGTTGAAGGCTGCCGCAATCTCGCTCACGAACCTGCAGGCTGGGTAGATCCTCAGCAGGCTCGCTGGGGTTCCACAGTGCCGATTTCAAGGTTTCACTGGCACTTGGCCACCAGGGCAGAAACTCGGGCTCTCCGCGTTCATCCAGTTCAGCAAGGCCATCGGCAAATGCGCACCAGTGGGGAATTTCGCCTTCGATACACAACAACACCCGACAGTTGGCATACCGGGCCCAGCGTTGCATCAGGCGCATCTGAAACAACGGGTTCAGTTCGGACAGCGCGGCTTGGCCATGATCAAACCACAAAGACGGGTGTTCCAGAATCACCAAGCCCGGCTTTAACACCACCAGGCCATGGAGTGAGCGGCAAAGTTGCTGAACGCCATCCTCACCGCCACCGCGTGACCACAAATGCCGCACGGACACCACATCCAGACCCTTCGGTGCGGCAGCGCGGCGCTGCAGGTAGGGCTGTAGAAATTGACGAACATGGCTTTGGGGGCTGGCCGTCATCCAGAGGCAACCACGGATGTCGGTCCACAGTGCGTCCTGTCGCAGCCAGCTTTGTACCATGGCCTGGGCTGTTCCTTGTGCGTTGGCGGAGCGAATGGCGTAAACGCCCGCAAGTGTTGCCTGTAGCATGCCAGCCCCGCTCAGAATCTCGAGTAGGGCGTGATGCCCTCGGGTGGCACACTCAGATCAAACAGACCACCGAACGAGTACTTGAGGTAAACCTGTGCCCGGTCTGGGTTGTAGCCTTCAGAGCGGTCAATTTCCAGCAAGGCACCAACCACCAGGTTGCGCATCAACCGATGCTCGATTTGGGCTCGCAGCCCTGTGCTGGTGCCACCACCAGGCCCGCCGGCGTCCCGTGTGGCGTTGCCGCGCGCTGCGGCGGCTGCGGCCAATTGGGGGTCCAATGGATAAAGATCGGTGGCATCTTCTTTCGATTCGCTGGCACCAATGCTGGCTTGTAAGCGCCATGACCAGTGGTTGCGTCGACCCGTCCAGGTCACCGGAATGGTGAATGAGCCAAAGGCTTGTGGGCTGTAGTAGCCGCCCTGCCCGTAGGTATAGAAGCGCAGATTTTTCTGGAAAGACCACAGGTACAAGGAGGCGCCCACTTCAACTTTCTGGCCCTGGTTTTGGTACACCGCTTTGCTCAGAATGCCTTGCAGATTGAGTTCCGTGTTGTCGGGCATGTGCTCACCGGTGATCAGATTGGCCTTGCCGATGCCGACAAAATCAACCGTGGGTGACAGCGGCGTGTAATACACCGCTGAAACCCCATTGCGACGTGCAGCACCCCACCGTTGGCCGGTGAGCGGGTCGATGGCACCTGTGGAGGACAGTACGCTGCCGCCGACCATGCGGCGGGCAATATCCAGGCGCAGTGATCCATTGTCCCCCACGGGGGTTTTCCATTGCAGGCCACCCACCCAACTGTTCACGGGCAGATCACCCGCCGTGCTGCCCAGGTCGACTCGCCAGGTGTCTGTCTGCAGACCCACGCCCAGCACTTGTCCGCGGTAGTTTTGAGTCAGAAAACGTGACTGGATCGCCGGGTCGTTGGCCACCGTGGTGCCCAATTGGGCGAAATTGGTGGCATTGGGCACATCCACTTGCCCGGCCTTGGCCTGCAATTGGTCCAAGCGGACAAACAGCCGTTTTTCAAAATCCAGTGGCAGGTCCACCTGGATGGGCACTTCGGTGCTTCGAATGCCCGACACCCCCGGGCTGCCGTCAATGGCGCTGTCTTCATAGCCCATGCGCACACGCGGGCGAAGCCGCTCCTGGAGTTCTTCCTGTTTGGCAAATACCGTGGGTTCGGCACGCCAGGGGTTGGGTTGGCTCAGCAGGGTGGCGAGGTCGTTGTACCGCCCGGCGTCTTCCAGGCTCGCCATTTGAGCCCGGAACTCGCCCAGCTGAATGCGCTGAACCAAGGCGTTCATGCCGTCGGTTCGATCGGCTGGGGCGATGGGCTCCAGCAAGGTCAGCGCGTCGGTGTTTCGGTTTTGGCGGGCTGCAATGAGTGCTGACGCAAAGCGCATGTCGGGGTCCGCTTTAATTGCCAAGCCGTCCTGCATCGTCTGCTGTGCAGCGATCCGTCCTTCCCGGGTCTCCAAATCATTTTGCAGGCCAGCCAGCTCAAACCGGAACCAGGCGTAGTCTGGGTTCAGCGAAATCGCTTTTTTCAGCAGGGCCATGGCGCTGGCCAAATCACCCTGCTGCCTGGCCTGCTGAGCCTGGTCGCTGAGTTGTTGGCCTTGCTCAAAATTACCGAGGGTGTTGACGGGGGCCACCACCGTGTTGCCAGCGGCAAGCTCACCCGGGGCATCACCACCGTTGGCCTTGTTGACGGGCAATGCCCCAGGTTTGGCCGTGGCGCGGCTGGATGGTGTTGCGGCCGGGTTTGCAGCCACGGCTGCTCCACCACCCCCCAACTCGGCCAATGCGGCGCGGTAACGCTGGTCGTTCGGAAACTGAAGACTCAGGCTGTTCAGGCGCTGGCGGGCCAAGGCCCGACCTTCGGGCGTTCTGGCCATCTGACCATAAATCTGCAGCGCAGCTTCCCCCACGGGTGGTTTGTCCAACAGGCCTTGAAGTCGGGTGGGCAGGTCGGCTGGCACCCGTTCGCTATTGGCCAAATATTTCAGTTCGGCGAAGGCCTGTCGCTTGTTGCCAGCCAGTTCAATGGCCTGGTTTAACTCCAGTGCCAGGGGGTGGTTGGCACCCACCAGGCCCTGAAGCCGTTTGGCCCAGATGCCAGCGGCTTGGACTTCCCCTTTTCGCAGTTCCACCAACCCTTGCCACCGCAGGGCAGCCGCATTGTCGGGGTCCACCAGCAACATTTTGTTGAACATCTGGCTGGCCAGGTCGTAACGGTTGCGGGCCAACCAGTACTGGCCTTTGTCTTCCAGCACCTGCAAATTGCTGGGCTCAACAGCGGCGGTGGCCGGTGCAGCCTGAGCACTGGGCGACCAGGCCATGGCCGTCAGCAGGCAATGCACGGCGATCAGGACTGGCTTTTTCCGTGTCGGTGTCAGCTGCATGACTGGTTCCCCTTCCAGGCGGGCAACAATTCGCCTTGCGGTCCAATATTGAAGCGCTTGTTCATGGCGGCTTCCCCAAACAGGGTCAATGATGCATTGTAATAACCGTAAGCCACCCATTGTTCACGGGGCGCTTGTTGCAGCCCCTGTTTCAACAGGGCCTGGGCCAATGCAGGTTCTCCCTGGCTGGCTGCAAACGGGGCTGTGGCCACTTGAAATCCGGCTGGGCCGGGATGATCGGCTGGCAACACCGTGTCAGTCCCGGTAAACCACTCCGGCATATTGCCACGTGCCTTGACCAGGTTCAGGACTGGTCGAGTTTGCTGTTTCAGCGTGCCTTGTATGGGGTCCGTGGCTGGGGTCAAGCCGATCCACAGGTAGGTTCGAATGGCATCGTAATCCCCTCGCAGATCATCGCCTGCCCACACCACTTGCCCCTGTCGAACCTCGGCCCAGTCTGGGAAAGCCCCTTGTCGAACCGACGCCAGCAGCAGTTGCTGGCTGCCCAGGTAGAGTTGCGCCCAGCGTGCATCATCGGGCCAGACTTGTGCCAGACGCATCATCAGGAAAGGAGGCACATAGCTGGGGTTGAGTCGAACGGTGCCATTGTCAGCCACAAAGCCCTGGGGACCCGGCAAAACACTCAAACCCAGGCCTTCCACGGTCAAGGTTTCTTGTTGGAGAATGCGCTGGCCCAAAGCCTGCGCTTTGGCTTGATAACCCGGGTTGCACCACAGCCGGCCTGCTTCCCAGAGCACGTAAGTAATCCACAAATCAGCATCCGAGGCACTGTTGGCATCCAACACCCCCCACTGTTCGGCCTGCCGTCCCCAAATCCAGGCTGGCAGGTTGCGGCGGATATCTCCTTTGGCCAGGTTGTCCTCTGTCCATTTCAGCAACTGGTTGAATCGCGTTTGGTCGCCAGCCACCAGTGCAAAGAACATAGCATAGGCCTGCCCTTCAGACACCGTGCGGAGGTCCTCCTGGCTGCGGTCGATGACACGCCCATCGTCGCTGATGAATGCCGCCTGGTAGCCCTCCCAGGCTGGCCAGCGGTTGGCCGCCTGACAGGCCGTGGTCAGTGCACAAACCGTGGTCAATCCGCACACCAAGCCCAGAAAGCGCCGAATGCCCATGCCTTAACCGCCTTTGATGCGACGCGACGCCCTTCGAGACAGCCAGCCGTAAGCAATCAGAGCCAAGGCCATGCCAGCCAGTGCGCCGCCCAGGGCAATGAGCACCGGGTGCTCCGAGAAGGCGATGCGAATCCGCAGCCACCAGGGCAGGTTGCCACTCACAAAGGTTTTTCCGATGTGATAAGCCTGCAGCTCCTCTCCCCGCACCAGGGTGACGCTGCCCCGCACCTTGGCAATGTCGGTGTAGTTTCCAAACGCCGACACAGCCCGCTCAAAGCCGGTTTCGTCCGTTCCGGTAATCACCAAGCCAGTTTTCTGACTGCCCCAGGGGGACTCAAAGCCCACAATGGCCCCCAGACTGCCGCCGCTTTGAATCAACGCGCGAGTCTGCTCAGACGGTGGCATGTCCTCGCGGTTGGACCAAATCCGGTCGAACCAGCCCAGCACAGGCGACAGCCCCAGGCTGCGTTCTGTGTCGCTCAGCACCATCGGCAGGCTCATCTGCTGAGCCGCCAGCCACGGCAAGCGGTCGCTGCGGCCCAGTGCAATCCAGTGCTTGGTGCCCACCGAGACTTTCGGATCGCCGGTGATCACCGCCACCCGGTTGGCCGGCAAACCAGTCCACTGGCCAAACAAACCCATCAGGTTGAGATAAGCCCGAATTTCCGCGCTGTTGGGCTGCTGGGGCAGCACCACGGCGCTGTCGGACAGGTCGGCAAAGATGGAAAAGGGGTAGCCGCCGTTGGCAAATGCGGTCAGGTTGGGCATTTTGGTGTAGTGCGGCAATTCGGAAAAGTCCACCGTGGATTCCGGGTCGATGGCACCGCGAGCCGTCTGGTTTTGCGTCACACAGGCGCTTCCGCCCTCCGGCATGAAGCCAAACCCGAATGACAATTCATTGTTGCCGCCAACCCGGAATGCAGGAATCTGGAAGGCGGTTTCGCTGGCCAGTTCCGCCTGGCCCAGCAAGTCAATGTTCAGCCTGTTTTGGCCCTGTTCCGAGCGGGGGGCCAGCCTGAATGACTGCACCAGCGCGTTGTTGATTTCCACATTCAGCAGGGAGTCATTCCATTTGGAGGGGGCCGTGTAGCGATATTTCAACGCCATGGGCACGTTGCGACCCGCCCAGCTAAACAAGTCTGGCGGCAGGCGAAGGTTCAGCCGAACTTTTGGATTTTCCACACTGGCTTCCAGTTGCGTGGGGTAGTCCATGAGTTCTGCAAAGCGCACGGGGCGGTCAGTCGCCACATAACGCGGCGCATCGTAAGCCCTGCGCGGCGCACCCAGGTTCACCTGTTTCACCACAGCCACCTTGCCACTGAGCACCTGGCCCTCAACCACCAAGCCATACACCGCCTGCAGCAGCTCATCGTCGGTGCGACCCAACACATACAATTGTTTGACCCAGGGTTTCTCAGCGGTGGACCCCATGGCCAGGGTCGGCCCTTGGAGGGCCTGACCACCCAGCGACTCTGGCAGCCGATCCGTCACATTCAGGATCACGCTGTGGCGGCTGTCATCGGGTGCAGTCAGCACCTCAAACTCGGCTTGGCGATAAAAGGCCTGTGCCCCCATCCAGGACGCCAATATGCCAGCAGCTTTCAGGCTGTTGGCATCAATGGTCGAAGGCAGTACCAGGGGCAAGCTCAGTTTCCGGTTGTCACGCGGGTCAAAGAAAGGCGCCGGCAGCACTGCCAGGTCGTCCACCAGGGTCAGCGGGTCTGTGGCCAGGGTCAATGTGCTGTCGGGGCGAATGTCCACCCGCAAGGTGGGGTTGTTGGGGTCGCGGCAAGTCGTGTCGTAGGTTGCGTCCAGTTCAATCCGGATGCCTGAGAAATCCGTGAACAGCGTGGGGTCCAGGTCGATGCGTGTGGCGTGCAAAACGCCAGCCTTGCTCTCGGTCAAGGGGGAGATGGCGGCCAACTGGTTGTTCACATACACCCGAATGAATGACTGGTCGTGCCGCATGCCCGACGGGTACATCATTTTCAGGTTCAGGCTGGCCCGTTTGACCAGTTCATCCAGTCGAACACCTGAATTCAATTCAATCGATTTGTTCACGCCCGTGAGCTTGATGCCGCCTGGCTGACCCATGTTGGCCAGTGTTAAGGTACGCTCAGAACCCGCTGGTGCCGTGGGCGGCAATGTGGCTGCAGCGTTGATGACCGCTGTTGCGGTTGCAGCGGGTTGCAGGGTCACGGGTTGAGCCTGGGCTGAAACAGCGAAAGCGGTTACTGTGAACAAGGCAATCGGGAGCAATGGGCGCATAGCGTTCAATCGGTTGGTCAAGCGGATGGGTTTTTTTGTGGGGTTGACAGGCATGCACAGGCCGGAAACCCACTGTTTTTGTCGATGTTTCTGAAAACTACACCGCAATTTAACCCTCTTTTCACACGATATCTTAATATTCGCCGTATGCTAAGGTTCAAATGTCATTTATTCATGACAAAGCAGGCGTTTGGATGATTCTGGCAACGCACATGGGCGGGCCTTCATCAAGGAACAATAATCATGATTTCAACTGAAGAGCTGGATGGCGCACTGGTGGTACGGGTTGAAGCCGTCCGGCTGGACAGCGCGGTGGGCACCATCATTCGCAACACCGTGGTGTCCAAGATTGACGTCCAAAATAAAATTGCTGTTGACATCAGCCAAGTTAAATTGGTGGATTCCGGTGGCCTGGGTGCATTGGTGGCGCTGCTGAAAAACGTCATGAGCCATCAAGGCAAACTGGCGTTGGTGGGCATGCACAAATCGGTTCGAATGATGTTTGAACTCTCCCGGATGGACCGCCAATTCCTGTTGGTGGATGACATCCCCAAAGCGCTGGAAGCGCTGCGCAAAAGCTGATGTCTGCAAACAGCCCGATGGTTGACCGGGCACTTCCCCGAATACTGGTGGTGGACGACTCCGTGGTGGAGCGGAGCTTGTTTGTCCACATGGTCTCCAAATGGGGTTACGGCGTTGAAGTGGCCTCCAGTGGCCAAGAAGCACTCTCTCGCATTCAACACGACAAATTCCAACTGGTGCTTGCAGACTGGCAAATGCCGGGCATGCAGGGCACGGAACTGTGCCAGCAGCTTCGCGACATGGCGCTGGAACAATACACCTACGTTATTTTGATGTCGGCCCAGTCGGATGAGGAGTTTCTCATCAAAGCGCTGGATGCCGGAGCCGATGACGTTCTCAGCAAGCCGATTGATGGCAATGAGCTGGAAGCCCGTTTGCAATCGGCTGTTCGCCGCATTGAATTGCAGGCCCAACTGAAGCACCAAACCGACGCTTTGGCACAGGCGCACAAGGCCATTGCCGACGACCTCAAAACAGTCTCGGTCTTGCAGCGCAGTTATCTGCCCCCGGCGGTGTCGCCGTTTCCCCAACTGCATTATCAATGGCTGTCAGCGCCATCCATGTATGTGTCTGGGGACCACCTGCATGTGTTTCAGCTGGAGCCGGACGTTTATGGCTTTTACCTGCTGGATGTGTCGGGCCATGGGGTGCCAGCTGCGGTCAAATCGATGCAACTGGTTCAAATGTTTGCGGATCAATCTGCATCCAGTTTGCTCTATGACCAGGGTGGCGGACACGCCACTGCCCGCACCGTGGCTCAACCGTCACGGGTGGTTGCCCGTTTGAACCGCCTCTTCCAGCAGACAGACACTGACCTGTCCTACTTCACCATGATTTATGGCCTGATGGACAGTCGAACCCGCAAGGTTTCCCTGTGTCAGGCAGGACACCCTTCGCCGCTGTTGATCAAATCGGATGGCCGAGTCCGCACGTTGGGTGGCGGGGGTTATCCCGTGGGCCTGTTTGACACGGACGATTTCGAGGACATTGACCTCACCCTGGAGCAGGGAGATGTGCTGTTGCTGTACTCCGATGGTCTGACCGAAGTGATGTCGCCTCAGGACGAAGGCTTTGGTGAAGATCGACTGCTGCGCAGCATTGAGGCCCAGGTACTGGCACAGGGCGGGTTGCCCGGACGGTTGCCACACCTGATCGAGGAGACCATTCTGGACTGGGGCGGTAAGGCGGTTCAGCAACACGGTTTCCAGGACGATGTGTCCATCCTCATGTTGTCAGCCGATCCTTTTCTCTCGGTGGATGCCAACCCGGGCGGCCGCAAAAATTCAGGCGAAACCGTGTTTCGCCATCAGGAAATTCTGCCCGCGCATGAGCTGGACATCCACCATGAACTGGCACCCAAATCCATAGTGATTGTCGACGACTCCAAGAGTTTTCTTCGAATTTTCGAGGCCATGCTCAACAGTTGGGGTTATGAGGTGCATGCCGCCAAGAACGGGCATGAGGCGGTCACCCTGATTGATTCGGTCAAGCCTGACTTTGTATTGACCGACTGGGACATGCCCGGGATGAGCGGGATTGAGTTGTGCGAGCATGTGCGTGCGCACCAGGATTCCTACATTTACATCATCATGATCACGGGGTATGCAACCCGGGATGATTTGCTCAACAGCTTGCGTGTGGGCGCTGATGATTTCCTGACCAAGCCAGTCAACCCCAGTGAGTTGAAGGTTCGCCTGAAAACCGCTGAGCGCATCGCCGACCTGCACACCAGCCTAGAGGCCAGGCATTCCGAGTTGGCCGCGCTGTACGACGCTTTGCAACGTGACATGCGCGAGGTGTCCCGCATCCAGCGGGCCCTCTTGCCCAAAACCAGAACCGAGCCTTGGCCGTTTGCCCTGCAAATGCTGTATCAGCCGCAGGCTTATGTGTGTGGCCAGCAAATGGGTTTGCTTGAGACCCAACCCAATGAGTATGGGTTTTTCATGATCTCCATGCCTGGCGATGACACCTCCACGGCCCTGCAGGCCATGGCCCTGTCTCGCTGGTTCTCGCTGGACCGGGCCACCCAGGTGTTGTTTCCCAAGGACCCCTCCAGTTCGAAATTGCGCCGTCACCTGGCCTCGCCAGCGCTGGTGCAGGCTGAACTCATGGAGATTTCCCCCTCGCTGGGTGCCAAGCGCAGGCCGTTTGACCTGTTGTATGGTTTGTTGAACCTGGACCAGGGCTCCCTGCTGCTAGCCGGTCTGGGCCATTGGTCGGTGCTGATTGCACAGCCCGGCGAGACTCCCCTGTTTCAGGCGGTCAATGCACCGCAGGGGCAGGTGATTTTTCAGGACTTGATCAAGCCTGGCAGCCGACTTTTCATTTATCCATCCGTGTGTGCCGAAGGGTTGGGGTTGACCGATCCTGCCGTGTGGACACAGTCGGTGTTGTTGCCTGACGATGCGCGATGGCAGGGCCATTGCAGGTTGGAAGATGAGTTTGCCCGGTTGCTCAGCTTGAATCCGGTGTTGGAATACAACCTTCAGGACTTCATGCTCAGCGGTATTCAATGGCGCGAGCAATTTGATGTCCAGCCCTGGGACTTTGCGCCCAACCAAATGGACTACTGGAAGCAGCGGCTGCTGGGTCTTGCCTTGCAGACCCGCGATCGACTGGATGCCACCTGCGAGCCGTTGACGCTGGGTGAATTGCGGGACAGCATGGCCTACCGCTTGGTGTGCGATACCACCAGCATTGGTGCGGTTAGCCAAGCGGTGCGGGCGTTTTCGGAGCGCCTGGGTTATGACGACCAAGTGGCCTACAATGCGGACCTTGCGGTGTCTGAGGCGCTGACCAATGTGATGGTGCATGGTTTCCGGGCAGAGCGCCCCAAGCCAGCCGTGATTGCGGTGCTGGCTTTTGAGCATGCCTTGGGCATTGTATTAAACGACCAGGGCAAGCCCATCCCCGTGGCGGTGCTGGATGCAATCGCACAGCGCTGCACCATCAATGAAGAAACCGAGCTGAACCGTTTGCCCGAGGGCGGCATGGGGTTGAAGTTCATCCACCTGGTGTCGTCCCGTTTTGATTATGAATCCACCACGGAAGGCAACACCCTGTGGTTGGTGCTGAACGAACACGGCCGGCAACAACCGCCGACCACTGTGAATTGACCGTTCGGATTAGCGCTCGGAAGGTGGTTCACCGCTGCTGGCGGCGTCCGGATCCGTGGCGGGGCTTGCAGCGGGCATGGACCAATCCGGTTTAATGCCAGACAGGTTCAAGCCCGGCAATGCTTCCTCGGCCATTTTGTCCAGCAGACCCATGATGCGTTCGTCCACAAACTTGCTGGCAGATTTTTGCAGCGCCCGCGACACTTCCGATTCAATCGCTGTCATGGCCAACGGTCGAATTTTCCAGATCAACTGAGCCAATCGGGGCAGTTCTTCTTTGGGCGGCAAGTTGTCGCCGTATTGGTCCAGCTCTTTCACGAACAAGGACACCGCCTGATCACAAAAACTTTCCAGGTGGCTGCGCAGCGACGCAATCAACTCCAGCAGATCGATGAGCGGAATGCCCGCAGCGGCCATTTCAGCACCAGCATGCAAAATTTTTGGGCTGGTGGCCCGGTATCTCAAACCATCCGGTTCCAGCAAACCCAGTTCGATGGTGCGTGCCAACGCACCGCGGCTAAGGTTGGTACCAAACATGGTGGCCAAATGCACCGGGTTGAAATTCTTGGGCGCTTCGTCCGTCCACGGGCTGGTGATGGCGTGCGTTAAACCGAGCAACTGCCGAAGGTCATAGCCCTTGTCGATCGCATCCAGCATTTCCTGAATGTTGCCCAGGGTGTAACCGCGGCCGAGCATTTGGCCAATCAACTTCAGTCGGGACAGGTGGTCTTCACTGTAAAAGCCAACGCGACCGCGTTTTTCAGGTGGGGCCAGCAAGCCACGGTCTTGATAGGCCCGAACATTGCGCACGGTGGTGTTGGCCGTACGGGCCAGTTCATCAATGGTGTATTCCCGTCCGGCTGTGCCGTTGGACGGGTCTTTGCTCGATGAACTTTTCTTGAACCGGAAAGAAACCATGTGGTGATTGTAACCAAATGTGAGAGACTTTCGCCAACGCATCACCTTTACAGTCCAAATCATGAAGCGCACCTTGTTGTTCACTGCCCTTCTGGGGGCGCTGTCCTTGGCCCATGCCGACGACATCCATTACAAAACCCTCGATGAGCAGGCATTGCGACGGTGTCTGTTTCTGGAAGATGACCAGCTTCGACTGCGTTGTTTTGATGATGCGACAGGTCGGGCCCAAGTGGCCCAAGGTGGCAAGGCCCCTGAGGTGGCTGCCCCGCTCGACGGCGGTCTGCTGCTCTATAAAAACACCAGCGACAGCACTTTGTCCTGGTTGGACCAGCGGTGGGAATTGTCGCCGGAATCCAAGCGCGGTACTTTCCAGGTTCGCCCTTACAAGCCGGTCTACCTGTTGCCGCTGATTCACAACAGTTCACCCAACACGCGGCCGAGCAGCCCCAACCCGTTAAATACGGTGAGTTCACCGGAAAACCTGGACCAGAACGAAACCAAATTTCAGCTCAGCCTGAAAACCAAGGTGGTGGAAAACCTCTTCGGTGACAACGGCGATGTGTGGTTTGGTTATACCCAGTCTAGTCGATGGCAGGTCTACAACAGCGACACCTCCAGACCGTTTCGGGAAACCAACTACGAGCCAGAGCTGATGTTCACCTGGCGCAGCAGCTGGACTGAATTTGCGGAGGCCACCGGCTGGAAGCCCCGGCTACTGGGCTTGAGTTTGAACCATCAGTCCAATGGCCGTGCGTTGCCTCTGTCGCGTTCATGGAACCGTGTCATCGGCATGGTGGGTCTGGAGCGTGAAAACACCCTCTTGCAAATTCGCCCCTGGGTTCGCATTTCCGAAGCCAAGGAAACCGATGATAATCCCGACATCAGCGACTACATGGGACGGGGTGACATTCTGCTCGTGCACAAAATCAATGGGCATGAATTGTCGATGTTGGCCCGGCACACCTTCCGTGGTGGCGACCGTTCACGGGGTGCCATCCAGTTGGACTGGGGCATTCCCATCACCAGCAATTTGCGTGGTCATATCCAGTACTTCAGTGGCTACGGCGAAAGCCTGATTGACTACAATTACAAGTCCGATTACTTGGGCGTGGGTTTCTCGCTGGTGGGATGGTACTGAGAACAATCTGGCAGGTGCTGTTGTGCACACTGGCCTGTTTGCATGGGGCGGTCGCAATGGCCAGCCCGTCGGGTGAATTGTCTCTTTTAGAGCCAACTGCCCTGGTGCTGGCTGTGGCGGGTCGGGTGTCCATCACCAATGAGAACCGTCAAACCTATGACGCGTTGCCCCTGCACAGGCTGGTGCCTGGCCACCGCATTGCGCTGGCCAAAGGCGCGCGATTGTCCCTGATGGTGCGAAGCACTGGCAATCGACGGGTGTATCGCGGCCCGGCCCGATTGTTGTTGAAGGACCAGTTCGTTTCAGTGCGCCAGGGTGAACAACCCAAGGTTCAAGCCTTGACCCCGCTGGAGCATGACCTTGCTGAGCAATGGCTGGTGCGGTACCCGCGCCGGGGCAATCAGCCCGAGCCCCGTTTTTTGGGACTTGAGATTGTGACCCCCAAAGAAGGGGCCATGTTGCTCAACCGATTTCCTGAATTTGTTTTCAAGGGCGATTTGCCCCGCGAAGGCTCGCTGTTGATTTTTGATGGTCAAGGCAAGCGCTTCTGGGTTCAGCAGCTGGACGATGTGCGCGTGCATTTCCCCAACGCAGTGGAATTCGGTTGGGGGCAAAACTTCACCTGGGAGGTTCGAAAACTGACCGGCGGACGAGTGCTGGAGGGTAGCTTTTCAATCGCCAGCGAATGGACTGCCCGTCAATTGCTGGAGGCCCGGGTGCCAGATTTGCCCGGCACACCCCGAGAAGACTTGCTGTTTTATGGCATGCGCCTGCAATTGGCCAATGCCTACGAGGACGCCAACCGGGTTTGGGAGTCACTCGGCATCGCACTGGACTCTACGGGGCGTCCTCGGCGCTTTCGTTGACCCCGCTCACGGGTTGATCTTGCTTTCCAGTTCTTCCCAACGCGCATAGGCACTGGCCAGCTCGGCTTCCAGCATTTGCAGGCGCTGTTGCACTGCGGCCATGGCATCTGCAGGCTGCTGATAGAACGACGGGTCACCCACCGTGCTGACCAGCTCTGCTTGTTCGGTCTCCAGGCGTTCAATCAAACCCGGCAGGCTTTCCAGTTCCCGCTGCTCTTTGTAGCTGAGCTTTTTACCCTTGGCGCTTGGGCTCACCGGTTGAGCCTGAGTGATTGAGCTGTCTGTGCCAGCGGGTGCTTTGCCAATCGGTTTGCTCTGCCAGGGGTCAGTCGTGCGTTGGCGCAACCAATCGGTGTACCCGCCCACATAGTCACCCACCTGCCCGTCGCCCTCGAAGACCCAACAGCGGGTCACAATCTGATCCAGAAATTCACGGTCGTGGCTGACCAAAATCAGCGTGCCTTGGTAGGCCATCAGCTTGTCTTCCAACAGCTCCAGGGTTTCAATGTCCAGGTCGTTGGTGGGTTCGTCCAACACCATCACGTTGGATGGGCTGGCAAACAACTGCGCAAGTAGCAAGCGGGCACGCTCGCCGCCCGAGAGGCTGCGCACCGGTTGCCGAGCGCGGTCGGGTGTGAAGAGGAAATCCTGCAGATAGCCAATCACATGCCGGGGTTGACCATCCATCGTGATGAACTCCTTCCCCGCACCGATGATGTCCACCGCGGTGTCCGCTTCATTGAACTGGCTGCGCAACTGGTCGAAATAGGCAATTTCCAGTTTCGTTCCCAACTTGACCGTACCCGCATCCGCCTTGATTTGTCCCAACAGGGCTTTCAATGCTGTGGTTTTTCCAACCCCGTTGGGACCCAGAAAACCAATTTTCTCGCCCCGCAAGATCACATTGCTGAAGTTTTTAAGAATCGGAAATCCATCCAGCGCCAATTCAAGTTCATCAATGTCCGCCACCACTTTGCCGCTTCGGTCGGCTTCCTGCACCTGAACCCGGGCAGTGCCCAGCACATTGCGCCGCTCCGAAAACTGGCGACGCATGTCCATCAAGGCACGCACTCGTCCCTCATTGCGGGTGCGGCGGGCTTCAATGCCGCGGCGTATCCACACTTCTTCTTCAGCCAGTTTTTTATCAAACAGGGCCACGGCTTTTTCTTCGGCGGCCAGAAATTCAGCCTTGCCTTTGAGGTAGCCCTCATAGCCGCCCGACCAGCTTTTCAGGTGGCCACGGTCCAGATCACACACCCGGGTGGCCAGCTTGCGCATGAAGCTGCGGTCGTGACTGACAAAAATCACGGCGCCTTTGAATTGTCGAATCTGGTCTTCCAACAGTTCAATGCTGGGAATGTCCAGGTGGTTGGTGGGCTCGTCTAGCATCAACACATCTGGGTTGCTGACCAGGGCGCGGGCCAGCATCACCTTTCGTTTCATGCCGCCAGACAATTTGGCAAATGGTTGCTGACCATCCAGCCGGAAGCGTGACAGGGTTTGCTCAACCTCACTCTCCAGATGCCACCCATGGTGCTCGGCCAACAGGTGTTGGGCGTGCTCCAACCGGGCCTGGTCAACCGATGCGGGGTTCAGGTGGCTGGCATGCAACACATGAACCCACTCACCAATGGGCCCCAGCCCTTGTGCCACCACATCAAACACCGTGGCGTTCACCTCCAGGGGTACTGCCTGTTCCAGGCAACTCACCCGCAGGCCGTCCCGGCGAATCACCTGCCCATCTTCGGGCTGAACCTGCCCCATCAACACCCGGAACAGCGTGCTTTTTCCCGTGCCATTGCGACCGAGCAGTGCAACACGCTCCCGTTCTTCCAGTGAAAATTCCACCTGATCCAGCAGCACCATGGTGCCGATGCGCAGCGACACGCCTTTCATTCCCAACAACATTGTTTCGTGATTCCTTTACTGTTTGGACAGGACCAGTGCGGTGCACAGCCCCGCATCGGGCGTTAGCCGCCCGTCATTCACCTGCTGCGTACAAGCCAACCGGCTCAGGAGGTTGAAGGCCTTCACTTCGCCGTCCTGATTGCGCGGCCACACACCCGGCTTCAGCACAGCATGCACCACATGCACCCATTCCTGATGCCATCCGCCGTGCAGCAGCGGGCGATTCATGCGCAGCGGGGTGTTCGGGTTGTACACCCAGGCCATGTGTTCAAAATCCTGTGCACTCAATCCCGTTTCTTCTTGCAATTCCCGCCACAAGGTGGCTTGCGGTGTTTCACCATTGCACACGCCCCCCGCGCAGAGGTTGTCCAGCATGCCCGGGTTTTCCGCCTTGTGGTCTGCCCGTACCCCCAGCCATACCAGGCCGTCGTGGGTTTCCACATGCACGTGCACGGCCTCGCTGCACAGGCCCAGTGCCTTGAACAAGGCCCGTTCCACATGCATGAGGGTGTTTTCGCGGCTGGCTTGCACGGCTTGGGTTTCCCCGCGCCAGCCTTTCAACAATCCGAGCGCCCGCAGGTGCTCGGCCAGTGTTTGAAGATCGTTGGGCGGTTTTTTGTCGCCGCGTACTTCCAGGTGCAGCGCAGACGCTTCCCGGCGAAATGACAGCTCCAACCGGGCCAGGGCGGTTTCAATTGTGTTGAGGAGGTCGCGGTGTATCCAGCCCTGTGCAGGCTCACCGGGTGAGCCCGGGCGGGTAATCCGGACTGGAATGAAATGCGATTGTTCCGGGCTGTCGGCGTCCCGCCAGCGCTTGGCAAACGGTGCAAATGCCGGGGCCAGGGTATTCAAGGCCCAGTCGCGGGTCACATCCATCAGGTTTGCACCAGCTTTTTGTTGTGGTTGATGCTCATCAAAATACCAGCCCCCATGCCCAGGGTCACCATGGCGGTCCCGCCGTAACTCATCATGGGCAACGGCACACCCACCACCGGCAGAATGCCGCTCACCATGCCAATGTTCACAAAGCCATACACAAAGAAAATCAGTGAGATGGCACCAGCCAGCAACCGTGAAAACAGGGTGGGTGCGTTGGCGGCAATGGTGAGCCCCCGGATAATCAGGCAGGTGTAGAGCAGCAACAACACCAATGCACCCAGCAGTCCGAATTCTTCGGCCAATACCGCGAAAATGAAGTCGGTGGTGCGCTCTGGAATGAATTCAAGGTGGGTTTGGGTGCCTTGCAAAAAACCTTTGCCGGTGAATCCGCCCGAGCCCACGGCCACGGTGGACTGAATGATGTGAAAACCTTTCCCCAGCGGGTCCAGTGTGGGGTCGATCAGTGTGAGCACGCGTTGTCGCTGATAGTCATGCATCAAGTTCCACAGCACGGGCAGGCTGGCTAAAAATGCCAGCAGCAGGCCACCCATCACACGCCAGGACAGACCAGCGAAGAAAATCACAAAAAAACCGGATGCAAACACCAGCATCGCTGTGCCCAGGTCAGGCTGCTTGAGAATGAGCACACCCGGGATACCCAGCAACACCGTGGCGACCACAAATTCTCGCCAACCAGACACATTCTCCCGCTGCTGAAAGAACCAGGCCAGCATCAAGGGCATGGCAATTTTCATGATCTCGGAGGGTTGAATGCGCACAAAGCCCAAGTTCAACCACCGCTGCGCACCCTTTGAAATGTCACCAAACAGTTCAACGGCAATCAGAAGGATCACCCCCAGAATGTACAGCGGCGGTGCTACCCGCATCATGAACTGGGGCTTGAGGTTGGCCGTGGCCCACATCACCAAAAAGGCCACCATGAAGTTACGCAGGTGGTCGGCCATGCGGCCTTCAAAATTGTAGGCTGCACTGTATTGCACCACCAGAGCAAACAGCATGACGATCAGCAGCACAATGCTCAATGCCGGATCAAACACGGACAGGTAGGGCTTGATTTTCGGCCACAAGGGCTCACGCTGAATCGATCTATTCACCTTGGCGCTCCTCATCCGTCACGGGCGGCACTGGTTTGCCAGCAGGCATCACGGGGTTGGGTATGCCTTCAATTTCCCAGAATTTGTCCAGCACCGCCTTGACCACCGGTGCGGCCGACTGGCTTCCAAATCCAGCGTTCTCGACAATGGCCGCCAGTGCAATTCGTGGTCGTTGCAATGGTGAAAAGGCAATAAACCAACCGTGATCACGGTAGCGTTCTTCCTGCGCCTTGTCTTTGTACGATTCACCTTTTTTCAGGCCAAACACCTGGGCCGTGCCTGTTTTACCGGCGACTTCATACCGGGATTGCGCAAACACCGCGCGCGCTGTGCCCTCCAGCACAACGCCACGCATGGCCGCCTTGATGTTGTCGACATGGCTGGCCTTCAGATCCAGCCTCTGCTGACTGTCGATGGGGCGGTCCTCAATTTCACCATTGACCGGGTTCTGGAAGGCTTTCACCAATCGCGGTTTGGAATCCAGTCCGCCTGTGGACAGCATGGCCACTGCATGGGCCAGTTGCAGGGGCGTGTAAGCGTTGTAACCCTGCCCAATGGCCACCGACACCGTTTCACCGTTGTACCAGCGCTTTAGCTCCGGGCGTTTGAAGGTCTTGGCTTTCCATTCTTTGGAGGGCAGCACGCCAATCCGCTCGCCGTCCAGGTCAATGCCGCTGTGCTGTCCGAAGCCAAACTTCGCCATGAAGTCGGAAATGTTGTCGATCCCCATCTCGCTGCCCAGCATGTAATAGTAGGTGTTGCAGGAGTCTGCAATCGACTTGTACATGTCCACAGCGCCGTGGCCGCCAATTTTGTCGTCCATGAAACGACGGCCACCGTAGTCAAAAAAGCCGGGGTCACGAAGCACTTGCCCGTACGTCCGAAAGCCTTTCTCCAGCGCCGCCATGGCCATGAAAGGCTTGAATGTTGAGCCCGGTGGGTAGGTACCGGCAATCGGACGGTTCAACAGAGGCCGGTCGGGGCTTTCATTGAGTGCCTTCCAGTTTTCAAAATCAATGCCTTCCACAAACAGGTTGGGATCGAAGCTGGGTGCGCTCACAAAAGCCAGTACGTCTCCAGTGGCTGGATCAATGGCCACCAAGGCGCCGCGTCGGCCTTCCAAGGCTTTCTCTGCTGCCTGTTGCAAGCGAATGTCGATCGATAGCATCAGGTTGCGCCCGGGCACGGCTGGTTTCCTGGACAGCACCCGTACCGCCCGTCCGCCCGCTGAGGTTTCAACCTCTTCAAAACCTGTCAGGCCATGCAGCTCGGTCTCATAGCGTTTTTCCAGGCCGTCCTTGCCGATGTAGGTGGTGCCGCGGTAGTTGTCCTGCATATCCAGGTCTTCAATGCGTTCCTGGTCTTTTTGGGAAATCCGTCCGATGTAGCCCAGCAGGTGTGCTGCCGAAGGGCCGTGGGGGTATTGACGGAACAGGCGTGCGCGAATTTCAACGCCCGGAAACCGGTAACTCTGCACAGCAAACCGGGCCACCTCTTCATCGCTCAGGCGCGTGCGAATCGGGATGGACTCAAAGCGCTTGGTTTCGGCTTTCAGCTTTTTAAAGCGTTTTTTGTCCAGCGCGGTGATGTCCACCACGTCGGACAATTCATTGAGCATCTCGTCCAGGTTCTTGATCTTGGAGGGTGTGATTTCCAGCGTGTACGCTGAATAGTTGTTGGCCATCACCACGCCATTGCGATCCAGAATCAGCCCGCGGTTGGGTACCACCGGCACAATGCTGATGCGGTTGTCTTCTGCAATCGATTTGTATTTTTCATAGCTGATGACCTGCAGCCACAACAGGCGGACCACCAGTACACCAAACAGGCACACCACAAAAATTCCGGCCAGAAACAGGCGAAACCGGAATTGTTTGAGAATTTGCTCGGGATGGTTGAACTCAGTCATATCGGCCGGTCTTCATCCCTGTTCAACGGCAGTTTCTGCGGCGCAATCAACACAAATTGGGTCAATGGCCACAGGGCAGCGGTGAGCAAGCTTTCAGCAAAAATCCACAGGCCCGGGAAGTTGGCGCCGAACAACATGCGGATGACCACTGTCACTGTTTGTGCAGCCAGCAGCAGCGGGAAAATGTGGGCAGCCTGCATCAGCGGCGAAAACCACAGGACACGCCGATGAATGGTGATGGCGAAGTACGACAGCAAGGTGTAGGCCAAGGCGTGCTCACCGAACACGCTGGATGAATGCACATCCATGATGGCACCAAAGCACCAGGCCGCCCCAATGCCAATGCGGCGCGGTTGCCGAATATTCCAGAACACCAGCACCAGCGCGAGGAAGTCGGGCATCAGCCAATCGCGATCGACCGGGATGAAGCGCAGCAGCATGGCGACAAACAGCGACAGAACCATGAACCAGGGGTTCACCGGACGAAGGATTTCCGGGCTGTTGGCGGCATTAAGGCCCATTTTTCACCTCTGCAGGTTTGCTGGGAACATGGGTGGGGCTATGGCTGGCCGGTGGCGGTGGGTTTACCCGTGTATTGCCGGTCTCAGGGGCTTTGCTGTTGCTGTCCACGGTTTCCGGGGTTTTTTCGGTGTCCAGTACCAGCATGAACCGGTGGCTTTCAACCCCGGCAATCGGTTGGCAGTACACGCTGGCAAACGCATAGCGGGCATTGCGCTCCACGCTGTTGACTCGGGCCACGGGAATGCCGCGCGGATACACGCCGTCCAGGCCGGAGGTGACCAGCAGGTCGCCTTTTTCAATATTGGCATTGGGTGCCAGGAAGCGAAGTTCCAGAATCCCGCCTTCAGCGCCACCGTAGGCCACACTGCGCAAACCGTTGCGCAAACTCTCGACAGGAACGATCTGTTCCTTGTCGGTGATGAGCGACACCTCAGCCCGACTTGGGAAGGCGCGCGTGACCTGGCCAACCAAACCCAATTCGTCAATCACTGGCATGCCTTCCTTCACGCCTTGAATCAGGCCCTTGTTCAGCACGATTTTCTTGGAAAACGGATCGCTGGCATCGCTCACCACCTCGGTCAGCAAGGTGCGCTTGACCTGCAGCACTGAGCCCACCCCCATCAATTTGCGCAGCTTCTGGTTTTCTGCTTTAAGGGTTTCCAGTTCGTGCAGCCGTTGGTGATTGAACAGGCGGTCCCGCTTTAATTGTTCATTGTCTGCCTTGAGTGAGTCCAGTGTGGTGAGGTAGTCCATGCCCGCCTCGGACAATTCAACCGGCAGGCTTGCCAGCCGCTGAAGCGGGTAGAGTACAGTGCCCATCCCCTTGCGAACCACTTCCATGGCGCCATAGCGTGCATCCAGAAACAGCAGCAGCACCGACAGCGTGACGAAGGCCATCAGCCGCACCCGGGCCGACGGACCTTGCTTGAACAGTGGCGGTGGTGTGTACTCCATGGGCGTCTTTCAGGCCAGGGCCATAATTGAGCAAGCCCGGCGCAAGGCCAGGCTTTGGGTGTTGCGTCTGGCAACCCGATCGATCACCGGGCTGTCCAGGTCAGGTCCAAGGTGGCCAACAGGCCAACCTCGGGCTGTGTTATTCGCTGGTGAAAATGGTGCCCAGCTTGTCCATGCGTTCCAGCGCCAGTCCACAGCCTCGCACCACGCAGGTCAGCGGGTCTTCGGCCACATGAACGGGCAAGCCGGTTTCTTCCATCAGCAGGCGGTCCAGGTCGCGCAGCAAAGCGCCGCCGCCGGTTAGCATCATGCCGCGTTCGGCGATGTCGGCGCCCAATTCAGGGGGGGTCTGCTCCAGTGCGGATTTTACGGCCGACACAATCTGGTTCAGGGGTTCGGTCAGCGCTTCCAGAATTTCATTGGACGAAATGGTGAAACGGCGAGGAATACCTTCAGACAGGTTTCGGCCTGTCACTTCCATGTCTTTGACTTCAGAGCCGGGGAAGGCCGAGCCGATCTGCTTTTTGATGGCCTCAGCCGTGGGCTCGCCAATCATCATGCCGTAATTGCGGCGAATGTAGCTGATGATGGCTTCATCGAATTTGTCGCCACCCACGCGCACGCTGCCGGCATAGACCATGCCGCCTAAGGAAATGATGCCCACCTCGGTGGTGCCACCACCGATGTCAACCACCATGGAGCCAGAGGCTTCCGACACCGGCAAGCCCGCACCGATGGCTGCAGCCATGGGTTCTTCAATCAAGTACACCTGGGATGCGCCGGCACCCAGTGCGCTTTCGCGAATGGCACGGCGCTCAACCTGGGTGGAGCCACAGGGCACGCAAATGATGATGCGTGGGCTTGGAGAGAACAGACGGCTTTCATGCACCATCTTGATGAACTGCTTGAGCATCTGTTCAGTGACGGTGAAGTCAGCAATCACCCCGTCTTTCATGGGGCGAATGGCTTCAATGTTGCCAGGCACCTTGCCCAGCATCTGCTTGGCTTCAAGGCCTACAGCCGTGATGGTTTTTTTGCCATTGGGGCCGCCTTCCTGGCGGATGGCCACCACGGAGGGCTCGTCCAGCACGATGCCTTTGGTCCGGGCGTAAATCAGTGTGTTGGCCGTGCCCAGGTCAATGGCCAAATCGTTGGAGAGATAGCTGCGAAGAAAGCCAAACATGGTGTGAATTTAACCTGTACGAGTGGTTGGAGAGCCGCCAAGCCCGCGGAGCTCTATGATGTCCCGAGACGCCATTAATGTGATGCTTCAGTTCTTAATTGGCGTAATCCCTGATGATAACCTATAAAATAATGCTTCTTGATTAAACCAAGACTTTCACCCGGCGGCTTTTGCATCGTTTAGAGGCGATGTTCAGGCCTGCCTCGACGCGGAGATTTTTATGTCGCTTGATTCCGGTCAAATCGCCAAGATTGCAGCCCTGGCTCGCCTCAAACTGCAGGCCGACCAGGCCCCGGCGCTGGAACAGCAATTGAACAACATCATGGCACTGGCCGATCGCTTGGCCAGCGCCAACACCGACGGGATAGAGCCCTTGTCGCACCCCTTGTCGCTGATTCAGCCCATTGCCCTTCGCCTTCGCGAGGACGTCGTGACCGAGGGCAACCAGCGGGAGTTCAACATGGCCAATGCACCTGCGGCCCAAGATGGCTTGTTTCTCGTGCCCAAGGTGATTGAATAACCACCCCCCTAACGGGCTTGACTGCCATCGCGTTGACCCAAGGGCCTTGCAAGCCTGGTTGGCCCCGATTGATACGAACTGTTTTTTGATTCGACCCATTTCCGAATTCTGGTGACCCTGATGTCTTCCAAACCCCAAGGAATTTCCGAGCTGCGTGCCATGCTGGACGGCAAGCGAGCCAGCGCCACTGAGCTGGCTCAACAAGCCTTGGCCGATGCCAGGGCGAACATTGCGCTCAATGCCTTCATCAATCTTCGCGACGACCTCACCCTGGAACAGGCCAGAGCGGCCGACGCTCGCTTGGCGGCTGGAGAAACCGGCGCCTTGTTGGGAATCCCCACCGCGCACAAAGACATTTTCGTCACGCGGGGTTGGCCCAGCACTGCTGGGTCCAACATGCTCAAGGGGTATGTCAGCCCCTTTGACGCCGAGGTCGTAGACCGTCTGAACAAGGCTGGCGCCGTGAACATCGGCAAGTTGAACTGCGATGAATTCGCCATGGGCTCGTCCAACGAAAAAAGCGCTTTTGGTCCCTGTTTGAACCCTTGGGATACCTCGGCTGTGCCTGGCGGTTCGTCAGGTGGTTCGGCCGTGGCGGTGGCCGCGGGCACTGTGCCCTTTGCCACCGGCACCGACACGGGCGGCTCCATTCGCCAGCCCGCATCGCTGTGTGGCATCACCGGCATCAAGCCCACGTACGGGTCGTGCAGCCGTTACGGCATGATTGCCTATGCCTCCAGCCTGGACCAGGCCGGCCCCATGGCCCGCAACGCGCGGGATTGCGCACTGGTACTGAATGCCATGGTGGGTTTTGATGCCAAGGACAGCACCAGTGTGCAGCGTCCGGCCGCTGCCAACGGCCCCGAGGATTTTACTGCCCTGTTCGGCAAGCCACTGCGCGACGGCAACGCTGTGAAGCCGCTGGCTGGTGTCCGGGTGGGCTTGCCAGCCGAGTTTTTCGGCGACGGCCTGGCCCCCGATGTGCGCGCACCCATTGATCAGGCGCTCAAGCAACTGGAAGCCCTTGGCGCGCAGTTGGTGAACATCAGCCTGCCACGCACCGAGTTGTCCATTCCTGCCTATTACGTGATTGCGCCCGCCGAGGCCAGCTCGAATCTGTCTCGCTTTGATGGTGTGCGGTATGGTCACCGCGCCGCCGAGTACACCGACCTCAAATCCATGTACGAGAACTCGCGCAGCGAAGGCTTTGGCCTGGAAGTGCAGCGCCGCATCATGGTGGGGGCTTATGTGTTGTCCCATGGCTATTACGATGCCTACTACCTCCAAGCGCAAAAAGTGCGACGCCTTATCGCGCAGGACTTTCAAGCCGCTTTCCAGCAATGCGACGTGATTGCCGGCCCTGTGAGCCCCACGGTGGCCTGGAACATCGGCGAATTGAATGCCGATCCGGTGCAAATGTACTTGGCCGACATCTATACCCTGAGCACCAGCTTGGCCGGTTTGCCCGGCATGAGCGTGCCAGTGGGTTTTGGCGCCAAAAATCGTCCGGTTGGCCTGCAGTTGATCGGCAATTATTTCAAGGAAGGCGAACTGTTGGCCCTGGCCGACCATTACCAACAGGCCACCGACTGGCACCTTCGCACCCCGGTTTAAAGGAGTTTCGACATGCAATGGGAAATCGTGGTGGGTCTTGAAACCCACGCCCAATTGATGACCAAGTCCAAAATTTTTTCGGGCGCCAGCATTGCGTTTGGTGCTGAGCCCAACGTGCAAGCCTGCGCGGTGGATTTGGCCCTGCCCGGCGTGCTACCGGTGATGAACAAAGGTGCGGTCGAACACGCCATTCGCTTTGGTTTGGCCGTGGGTGCCACTGTGGCTGAGCACTCGGTGTTTGCCCGCAAAAACTATTTTTACCCCGACCTGCCCAAAGGCTACCAAATCAGCCAGTTTGAAATCCCTGTGGTACAAGGCGGGGCGGTGAGTTTTCTGCTGGGCGACCAGATGAAAACCGTGCGGCTGACCCGCGCACACCTGGAAGAAGATGCGGGGAAAAGCCTGCATGAAGATTTTGCAGGGCAATCGGGCATCGACTTGAACCGTGCCGGCACTCCCCTGTTGGAAATTGTGACCGAGCCAGACATGCGCAGTGCCGACGAGGCAGTGGCCTACGCCAAAGCCCTGCACACCCTGGTCACTTGGTTGGGCATTTGCGATGGCAACATGCAGGAAGGTAGCTTCCGGTGTGATGCCAACGTGTCGGTGCGTCCCAAAGGGCAAGAAAAATTTGGCACCCGTTGCGAAATCAAAAACCTGAACAGCTTCAAGTTTTTGCAGGCCGCCATTGTGTATGAAGTCCAGCGGCAAATTGAGCTCATCGAAGACGGCGGGGTGGTCAAGCAGGAAACCCGCCTGTATGACCCAGACCGCAATGAAACCCGGTCCATGCGCAGCAAGGAAGATTCCGAGGATTACCGCTATTTCCCCGATCCTGACCTGCCACCATTGACCATTGCCCGCGAATGGATTGAGCGGGTGAAGGGCGACATGCCCGAGCTGCCAGGTCAGAAGCAGGCGCGGTATGAAAGCGAATTGGGTTTACCCACCTACGACGCCGTGACCCTAACAGCCAGCCGGGCAATGACAGACTACTTTGAAGCCACCGTGAACGCTGCCGGCCAAGACAAGGCCAAGACAGTGGCCAACTGGTTGTTGGGCGAATTTTCAGCCAGCCTGAACCGGGATGAAAAGACGCCTGCTGATGCACCCATGGCGCCTGCTCAGTTGGCTGCGCTGGTGGCCCGCATTGCGGATGGCACCCTGAACAACAAAACAGCCAAGCAGGTGTTTGCCGCGTTATGGGAAGGCCGATACAGCGACGTGGATGCGTGCATCAAGGGGGAGGGGCTGCAGCAAATTTCCGACAGCGGCGCTGTTGAAAAAATGGTGGATGAGGTGCTGGCGGCACACCCAGGGCCAGTGGCTGAATACAAGGCCGGTAAAGAGGCCTCATTCAACTTCCTGGTGGGCCAAGTGATGCGGGCCGCCCGTGGTAAAGCCAACCCGGCGCAGGTGAACGATATCTTGAAAGCCAGGCTCACGGCGTGAGCCTGTGCTTTTTGATTAAAGCGGATGATCGTAGTCGATAATCAGCGGCGCATGGTCTGAAAATTTTTCAGCCTTGTAGACGCCGGCCGCTTTGACTTTGCCTTTCAGGTGTGGGCTGGCCATCTGGTAATCAATTCGCCACCCCACATTCTTGGCATAGGCTTGCCCACGGTTGCTCCACCAGGTGTAGCAACCATCGGTCTCTTCTGGATGCAGTTCGCGGTAGGTATCCACCCAGTTGCGAGTGCCAATCACCTCGCCAATCCACGCGCGTTCTTCAGGCAGAAAGCCTGAATTCTTCAGGTTACCTTTCCAGTTTTTCAAATCAATTTCGCGGTGGGCAATGTTCCAGTCGCCGCACAGCACCACCGGTTTTTTGCTTCGTTCAAAACGGTCTAAAACACCCTGAAAATGGTCCAAAAATCGAAATTTGGCGGCTTGCCGTTCCTCTCCACTGCTGCCCGATGGGAAGTAGATGGAGCTGACCACGAGTTTGTCGAATTCAGCGGTGACCATGCGGCCTTCCGCATCAAATTCTGCGTTGCCCAAACCGTATTCCACGTTTAGAGGAGCCACTCGGCTGTACAGGCCCACACCGCTGTACCCCTTTTTCTCGGCTGCCATGAAATGGCCGGTGTAGCCGGCAGGCGCTTTGTGCTCGTCATTAAGGTCTGACAGGTGGGCTTTGATTTCCTGGACACACACCACATCGGCACCGCTTTGAGCCATCCAGTTGAAAAAACCTTTTGTGTGTGCAGAACGGATTCCGTTCAGATTTGCTGAGATAATGCGTGTCATTGTGCAGTGCATCTAGAAAGTGTGAGGTTGTCCGTGGCCGAGTCCCAATCAACATTGTCCGACCAGTTTCTTCAGTTTGCCGTTGAAAAGCAGGTGCTTCGATTCGGTGAATTCAAAACCAAAGCTGGGCGCATGTCGCCGTATTTTTTCAATGCAGGTTTGTTCAACACGGGTTCATCGCTACAGCGCCTGTCTGAATTCTACGCACAAACCTTGATGCAGAAGGCTGCCGAGCGCGGCATTCAGTTCGACATGATTTTTGGCCCTGCCTACAAAGGCATCCCGCTGGTGGCTGGCACCAGCATGGAAATGGCTCGCCTGGGTCATGACGTGCCTTTTGCCTACAACCGCAAAGAAGTCAAAGACCACGGTGAGGGGGGTACCTTGGTGGGCGCCCCGCTGGAAGGGAAGGTTGTCATTATTGATGACGTGATCTCTGCCGGGACTTCCGTTCGGGAGTCCGTCAACATCATTCGCGCCAGCGGTGCCGAGCCCGCGGCGGTGTTGATTGCGCTGGACCGCATGGAAAAAGGTGTGCGTGACGGCACCGACACAGAGCACTCGGCAGTGCAGGAAGTCGAACAGCATTACGGTATTCCCGTGATTGCCATTGCCAACCTTGCTGATTTGCTGCGCTACTTGTTAACCCAGTCGGCCAATGTGCGCTTGGCGGGGTGGTACGAGAAGGTGAAGGAATACCGCTCGCGGTATGGGGTTTAATAAGCTGAAGCTGGGCGCCGCTGTTGGCAAGCATCCCTCTGATTGAATGGCTGTGCGCCCCGCACGGTCACACCCCTTGGCGACGGCCAATCTGTGCTTCAAAACCTGAGCCTCGCGACCGCTGAGGTCGACCCTCCAAAAGAGGCGGTCGGGGATCGACCTCTGGGCCAGCCTGAAGGCTGTGTTCACCGCGCCTGCTTGTCACGGTTTTGCAGATTGTCCTGACTGTCGCTGCAGGGGAGGTGAACCGCGCAGGCCGCCTGCACCGAGCCCCCAGCAACACCGGCATGCTCGGGTCAACCTTTGCCTTTCGGGGGGCGTTCGGACCGGGCTGCCGGTATTGCTGGGGGGGCGTGAAGAACAGGACCGGGCTATTGGTGTTATTGGGGGGCAGTAAATAAGATCAGGCTCACATCATGAGCCCAAAAAATCACAACACCACCGACACCAATTCATGCCCCGACAAAGCCCGGTAAATGTCATCCAGCTGCTCCTGGCTGTCCACCCGAACCTTGCAAGTCAGGCTGATGTACGTGCCTTTGGTGCTAGGCCGCATGTTCACACCAGCCGGTTCAAACCCTGGGTTGATTTCAATCAGCAAATCACAAATTACCTGCGCAAATTCCGGCACGTTCTTTCCCATCACCTTGATGGGAAAGTGGCACGGGAACTCAATCAGGCTTTTCTTTTCAGGGTCTGAACCAATGACATTCATACAACACCCATTCGCTTAGTTGTTGATCCACATCTTGGCGGAGTCCACCATGCGACCAAAGAAACCAGCCTCATCCACCGTACTCAAAGCCTGCAGTGGGATGGTGGCCAGTGTTTCATTCTCCAGCGTCAGCTTGAGGTTGCCCAAGACGGTGCCAGCCTTGATGGGGGCCACCAGGCTTTCTTTCTTTTCAACCGAGGCTTTCAGGTTGGCAGCAGCCCCTTTGGGCACATTGATCAGGAGGTCTTTGGGAACGCCCAGCTTGATCTCTTTTTCTTGCCCTTTGTACACCACGCTGGTGGCAATCGGTTGACGGGCCGAATACAGTTTTACCGTGTCGAACATTTGAAAGCCATAGTTGAGCAATTTCAGGCTTTCCTGCGTACGGGCTTGGTCTGATGCCGTGCCCAACACCACAGCCAGCAGGCGGCGATCACTGCCATTGGGCAGTTTTCGGTTGGCCGAGCTGATCAGGCAATACCCCGCAGATTCGGTGTGACCGGTTTTCATGCCATCCACGGAGGGGTCGATCCACAGCAAACGGTTGCGGTTCGGTTGGCGTATGCCGTTGTAGGTGTACTCCTTGGTGGAATACAGCTTGTAGTGGCCGGGGAAGTCCAGAATGATCCGCTTGGCCAGAATGGCCAGGTCATTGGCGGTGGTGTAGTGCTGCGGGTCGGGCAAGCCTGTGGCGTTCTTGAAGCTGGTTTCCTTCATGCCCAGGCGCTGTGCTTCACGGTTCATCAGTGTTGCAAAGTTGGCTTCATCACCGGCCAGCAACTCTGCAATCGCGCGTGAAGCATCGTTGCCCGATTGCACGATCACGCCTTTCAACAGTTCATCCACCGTCACGGGTTTGTTGGGTTCCACAAACATGCGAGAACCCTCTGCTTTCCATGCGTAGGTGGAAATCGGCACCACTTGATCGGGTTTGATCTGTTTGGCTTCGATGGCGGCGAAAGCCAGGTAGGCCGTCATCAGTTTGGTCAGCGATGCGGGTTCAAGGCGCTCGTGGCTGTTGAAGTCAGCCAAGGTCTGGCCGGTGGTCAAGTCCAGCAGCACGTAGCCTTTGGCGCCGATTTCGGGCGAGGGTGGCATGACGCCCGCTTGGGCAGACAGGCCACTGAGGCCTAGGCTTGCAGAAACAGCCAGCAGGCTGAGGCAGCGGGTGAAACGGGACAATCCAGACTTAAACAAAACAGGCTCCTCTTGATGGGGTGGGTTGGGCTTTGGCTTCAACAACCGAGGGACAACGGTTGAACGATCAGGCAGGGTAGTAACGCACCACCAGGTCTTTCAGTTGAGGCAACTTGCCGTGAAAAAAATGCTCGACGCCGGCCATCACCAGCACAGGCACTTGCTGAGTATTTGCCCATGCCAGCACACTGCTCAATGGGACGGTGTCGTCGGTTTCACCATGGATGACCAGCGTATCGGCGGGCACATCGGCCACTTGAAAACGGCTGGTGGCCGTGCCCACCAAGACCAGTTTACCCATGGGTACACCCTGCGCTCGCAGGCGCTGCGCTGCATGGCTGGCCACGAATGCACCAAATGAAAAACCGGCCAGTGCCACAGCGTTGTGCTGCAAATGCAGTGGCAGCAAGGTAGACCGTGCCATGTTCAGCAAGTTCACCAAATCGTCGGTTTCGCCTTGTCCGTGATCATGGATGCCCCCACTTTGGCCCACACCACGGAAATTGAATCGCAAGGTGGTGTAACCCAACTGGAGAAATGCGCGTGCCAGGGTCTGTACCACCTTGTTGTCTTTCGTGCCGCCAAACAGTGGGTGGGGGTGAGCCACCACAGCAAGGCCCTTCAGGCCATCGGCTGGTTCATCAATCGATACTTCGATTGGCCCTGCGGTGCCCTGCCAAATCTCATGGCGTGTTTTCGGGTTCATGGCAAACGCAACCGGTCCACCACCTGACCACCCACCAGGTGGCTGTCGATGATTTCGTCGATGTCGGTTTGGTCTACATAGGTGTACCAAACGCCTTCCGGATAGACCACCAACACGGGCCCTTCTTCGCACCGATCCAGACAACCAGCCTTGTTCATCCGGATTTTCCCGGCGCCGTTCAAGCCCAGCTGTTTGATGCGCGCTTTGGCGTGGGCATGCACTTCTGACGCATTGCAGTTGGCACAACAGTTTTCATTGTTGTCCCGCTGGTTGGTGCAGAAAAAAACATGTTTGTCGAAATAGCCCATGGCGAGCACACCCAATGGCGTGAATCAAAGTGAAATTATCGCCGAAATCGACGCTCGGGCTTGCTGAGAAAGGCCAAAACAGTCAGAGCAAGAATCGGCCAGAGCTCGCTGATCCAGCGCCCGGCCTCTTGCAACGCCCTGAAGATTCCTTCTAAACCTGCACCATGTATGTCCAGATCTGGGTCGTAAACACCAGGCAGCAAGAGGGTGATGAGCCAGCCGGCCAACAGGTGCAACAGGCTTAAACGCGCCAATTGGTGGGAAGCCAGTTTTAACCGGGCAACGGCAATCACCACCGCGATGGCTGTGAACAACCCCCACCCATTGGCTTCCATCCACAAACCCGCTTGGTACCACCAGGCATTGGCGGGTTGGGCCACCAGCGCATCCATGGCTCGCAGCAGCAGGGTGAACGACATCAAAATCAGGCTGAGCCGCAACCGAGGGGAGCCGGCCTGGGTTTGTGCAAGGCCGATCAGCCATGCACAGGTGAGTGTGCAGTAATTGATGAAGTTGGGCGCTGCTTGTTCAACCATCAAAATGACATTCATGGGCAGACCGAACGGCGTACCGTTTTGTTGCGGGCCCGGCACGTCAAAGAGGTTACCCAGCCACAGCCCGGTGCTGAATGGCGGGTTTTGGGGGGCCAGAATGCACAAAAACCACAGGGTGAGGGTGATCATGCCCAGCCATGCACGTTGGATCAGCCAGCCCTCGATGCGATGGTTCAACCGTGCTGCAAAGCCGGGGGTCGCGTTGACGGTCATCGCCAATATGATGCCCAACGCTGCGCCGATGCCGTTGGTGAGCCAATCCATTTTGGATGGAACTCGGGTGGGGAGGTAGGTTTGCAGGGATTCCAGCGAAAACGACAACGCCACACACAGACCCAAGACTCGTATTTTGTCCCATGACGATGGACGCCGGTTCAATGCGGCCATCAGTAAAAAGCCCAGTGGCACATAGCCCAACACATTGACGGCGATGTCAGTCCACAGCACGGTTTGATAAATCGGAATCCACGGGCCGCTCAAAAATTCAAATGGGCCAATCCCGATGCTTCGCCAATTGGCGTAGGGGTACAGGCTGAGGTGCACCACAACGCAGGTGTACAGCGCGGCAAACATCAACAGGCCCTGATAGGGCTTGCGAGTACTGAGGCTGTCGTGAATCGGTGGCATGGGAACGGTTTTGGTTTGGAGGCCGCTGAGCTCAAGGGTATGATGAGGGCCCCGTTGATGCAAACCAGATGCCTCGCCATGTCCGGGATCTTAACCCAAGCCGACATTCATTGGACCGAACTTGAGTCGGTCGACTCCACCAATACCTGGTTGTTGCAGGCCTATTCCCAGCGCCCTTTGCCTGGTGTGCAGGCTGTGCTGGCCCGGGTACAAACCGGCGGCCGCGGGCGCGCTGGGCGTTCATGGTTGGCGCAGCCCGATTCTGCCTTGCTGTTGTCCCTGGGGTTTCCGGTGCACACTGCACAACCCATGCCCCATTGGCCTGTGTGCGCCGGTGTGGGGGTTGCGCAAGCCTTGGCATCCGTGGGTATCACCGCGCAGTTGAAGTGGCCCAATGATGTGTTGCTGTTGGGCGGAAAACTGGCAGGATTGCTGTGTGAGACTGTGTCGACCGTACATGGCATGCAGGTTATTGTGGGTCTTGGACTGAATCTCACCGCCGCGCCTGCTGCCTTGCCCGGTGGTGCCTGGATGCCGGTGGCGCTAAAGTCAGCATGGCCAGCTGACAAAGCGGTGCCCAGTGCCCGTCAACTGGCCGAGCGTGTGGTGCCTGCCATTCTGTCCGCCATTGACGCCGCATCATCCCCGGCTGGATGGGCCACTTTGCGAGCATTGTTTCGAGAGCGCGATGCCTTGCTGGGGCAGCCGTTGCTGGTTCAGGATGGTGGTTGTACGTTATTGACAGGGCTCGGTATGGGATTGGCGGACGACGGCGCTTATTTGCTCGACACCGACGCCGGTCTGAAATCGGTGGTGGTGGGCGATCTGTCCATCCGGAGGGCCGCATGAATCAAGCCAGGGATATCTTGTTGGTGGATGCGGGCAACACCCATGTCAAGTTGTCTTTCGTTCGTTCAAACCGCGGGCTAAAGGATATTCAGACGGATGATTTGACTGTGCTGCGGCTGGACAGCACCGCACCAGATCGTTTGACGCAATTGGCCCGGCACATGGGGCCACCCGTGAAAGAGGTGTGGCTGTGCAGTGTGCTTGGCGAGCCATTTGAGCATGGGGTGCAGCAGTCGTGTGATCACGCCGGTGTGACCTTGCGAGTGCTTCAGGTTCTCGACACCCCTGACCTGAAAACCCGGTATGCCACACCCCGCCAGTTGGGGCGTGACCGATGGTCATTGATGCTGGCTGCTGTACAACAGGCACAACAGCGCATGCAGCGTCGCCCACTCCTGTGTGTCAGCCTGGGCACTGCCACCACGGTGGATGCGGTGGTGCCCGGTTCCGATCCCTCGGACCCGTGGCTGCACCTGGGTGGCTACATCACGCCCGGTCTACACACCATGCTCGACAGTGTGCACAGCAAAACCGCTCAGTTGCCACGGGTGCCGTTGGCACAGGCGGATTGGCCAGTTGACACCGCCAGTGCCATCGGTGCTGGTGTTTATCAGATGCAGGTGGATTTCATTCAGACACGTCTGCACCAATTGCAGGACTTCACCGGGCAACCGGCCTGCTGTGTATTGTCAGGCGGTGGTGCTCAGGCGCTGGCCGGGGCGCTGGTGGATGCCTGGGTGTTGCCTCAAGCTGTTTTGCTCGGACTGTGCGTGGCTTTTATGGACTTGTCGTCATGATACTCAAGCCAGAACGTCGTGGGCCGCTGTGGCTCATTGCACTGACCGCCGCTAACCTGAGCCTGTTGGCCTGGGGGGCGTCATCGTGGTTAGTTCCCGGTGACTCGTTGGTTGACGCGGGTTGGCGGTCTGACTGGGTCCAGATTGAAAAACCCTGGGAAATCAGCGTGGCGCCGACCGCCGCCAAAGCGCCCAAGCCCAAAATTGACGTGGTCCAAAGTCAGCGTGAATTGGATTCCGCGATTGAGGCGGCTGCTCAAACGCCCCAATTGGTACCCGTCATGCAGGTTTGCCGTCTGTGGGGGCCGTTTGTACCGAATGAAGCGGATCGGATTGCCGACGCACTGAAAACCTGGCCGGGTCAAACGCGCCGCACCGAACGGGAGATGCCAATTGGTTATGTCGTGTATTTGCCCAAGGCGGAGGTCGACCGTGGGCTTGGTCTGTCGCAGTTGGCTGCCAAAGGCGTGCGCGAAATGTTTTACATCTCGGCGCCCGGGCCCATGCAGGGCACCATATCACTGGGTTTATTTCGTGATTTGACTCGGGCGCGTCAGCAGCAGGCTGATTTGGTGGGCAAAGGCGTGGCAGGTGTTGAAATCCGCGAACGATTGGGGCCCAAACGGGTGTATTTCGAGTTGAGAGGCACAGCTGTCCAGGCAGGTGCGTTGCGGCGTGTGTACGAGCTCAATCCGAAAGGGGATTTGCAGGACTGTCCTGTCCCCTCTGCACCATAAGTGCCTTGGGCCACGTCAAACTGGCTCAACGTTTCTTACAGCTGGCCGCTTCGGTCGTACTGAAGCAAGGCCTGCTGGAGCAGGCTTTCATCCAGCTCAACCCCCTTTGACCACACCAATGCTTTGAACTGTTCCCCCATGTCTGCTTCGGACAGCAGCAAGTTCAAGCCTTGCCGAAGATGTCCGCCTCGCACAGGGTCTGTCAAGTCCGGTTGTTGTTGTGCCAATTCCAGAATGCCCAAGCCCATGAGCAGTCCCGCTTGGGTCACATAGCCTTCCAAAGTGCCTCCTGCGTCCTCCAAGGCGCGCCAGGCCGCCGAGAAATTCACATGGGCAGTGAGGTCCTGGTCGCCCGGGTTGGCAAGCAGGTCGCTGTGCGCCACATGGCGCTGTGTGGCCCGCAAGGTGCCATCGCTGCGGTGTGGCGCATAGTACAGGGCTTCGTGGTAACCATAATCAATCTGCACCACCACCCCATGCAAACTGTCTGTGAGTGTGCGTACCAAGGCATCGCTTTGCTCGGCCCATTCCGATGTATATCCGGCTGGCCAGGGGCCATACAGGGCGTGCAGCCCTGTCACGTGAATGCGAAGGCGTTCGTCGGCGGCCAGCCACCGCCATTCCAGATGGTCGCCGACGGTTTGAACATACGCCTCCTCAACGCCCGTGGGCTGCCAGCGAAAGCGTCGCACTGGGGTGGCATCCAGCACTTCATTGCCCAGAACAATGCCTTCCAGCCGATCGGGCAACTGGTCCAGCCAGCGCACCTTTTGTCGCAGGTGGGTGGGCAAAGCCGCCAGCGTGCTTTGCTGCACGCTTTTTAATCCGCCAGAGACTTCGACAATCCAATACTCCCGCAGTCGATCATCGGCCATGCTCACGATATCCAATGCGAGTTTCCCCCGCCCCGCCCCAAATTCGATGATTCTGGGTGGGCAGCGTTCCAGCAGTGGCATCAAGCCCCTGGCCAAGGTTTCGCCGAACAACGCAGTCAACTCCGGGGATGTCACAAAATCACCCGCTGCGCCAAACACCTGTTGTCCGCGGGCGTAATAACCATGCAATGGGTGATACAGGGCCTGTTGCATGAAATGGTCAAACCGAACCGGCTGGACAAAATTCGACAGCAGGGGGCTGGAGTGGTTTACAATCACGGGTTCTTCTTTGAAAAACAAAGCCTTGGTGATGCCCTTCGGACATGGGTTCGTTGGGCGCTGGTGAAGATTGGATTTTACTCGATGCAGCATGCAACACCCGAATTCGCGCTGGTAACTGGCGGTGCCAAACGCTTGGGGCGAGCCATCGCCTTGGCGCTGGCACAGGCCGGGTGGGGCATTGTTTTGCATTACCGCAGTTCGGAAGCGGAAGCCATGGCCACTGCACAGGACATTCGCGCCGTGGGTGTGCCCTGTATTCCCGTGCAGGCGGATCTGGAAGTTACTGCCGAGGTGGACGCTTTGTTTGACGCGGCTGAAGCCTCAGGACGGGTGCGCTGCGTGGTTAACAATGCGTCTTTGTTCGAGTTCGATTCCTGTCAGCAGTTCGATCCAGTCCTGTTCAATCGCCACATGGCCAGCAACCTGTCGGCGCCCATCCAATTGGCCAAACGCTTGCACTCGGCAGTGCCCGCTGGCGAGCAAGGGGTGGTCGTCAACTTGCTGGATCAAAAACTCAAAAATTTGAATCCTGATTTTTTTAGCTATACCCTGACCAAGGCTGGGCTGGAGACGGCCACCACGCTGTTGGCCATGGAGCTGGCACCGCGTGTTCGGGTGGTGGGCGTTGCGCCGGGTCTCACACTCATTTCCCATTTGCAGTCCCCGGAGCAGTTTGAAAAAACGCACAGTATTTCGCCACTGAACAAGTCCAGTGAGCCGCAGGACATTGCCCGAACAGTCCTGTTTCTGGTGCAAAGTCCTGCCATCACGGGCAGTGCCGTGTGGGTGGACGGTGGTCAACATCTGGTGCCCATGGCCCGCGACTTTAGTTTGATGAACCCATGACTGACTGGTTTTTTGATCCCCGTTTGGCCGATTGCCGGCGCGTTTTCATTCGCGACTTTGACGTGTCCGCAGCCATTGGCGTGTTCCCCCAGGAATTGGGGCGTACGCAGGCCGTGCGCATCAATATCGACTTCTGGGTGAAATGCGCTTCCACACCGTCGGACCGGGACATGCTGGCCGATGTGGTGGACTATGACTTTGTGCGCCCAGGTATTCACAAGCTCATTCAGGCTGGGCACATCGGTTTGCTGGAGCGGCTGGTCGACAAAACCCTGGACCTGGTATTGGCGCACCCGAAGGTGGTGGCCGCGCGTGTGCGCGCCGAGAAATCCGAGGTCTATCCTGATTGCGAGTCGGCCGGGGTTGAAGTGTTCCGCTTCAAATCGGCTGACTGAATGTCCTTATTGAATTTGAATCTTGAGTAATGCCATGACGCCGTTTGCCGAACAAACCCTGCAGTTTTTCCCCACCCGCGAAGAGCAAAAAGAGGCCTTTGAGTTCAACAAGCTGCAAAAGCGCCTGGTCAAAAACGTCGGTGAAGCCATTGGCGACTTCAACATGATTCAGTCGGGTGACAAGGTCATGGTGTGTTTGTCAGGCGGTAAAGACAGTTACGGATTGCTCGATATCCTGTTGCTGTTGCGCCAGCGTGCCCCCATCGATTTTGAGATCATCGCCGTCAACCTGGACCAGAAACAGCCCGGTTTTCCGGAAGAAGTGCTGCCCAATTATTTGCGCACCATCAACGTGCCGTTTCACATTGAAGAGCAGGACACCTACTCGATTGTGAAGCGCGTCATTCCCGAAGGAAAAACCACCTGCTCCCTCTGTTCGCGCTTGCGCCGTGGCATTTTGTACCGCGTGGCCAAAGAGCTGGGTTGCAACAAGATCGCGCTGGGTCATCACAAGGACGACATTCTGCAGACTTTGTTGCTCAACCTGTTTTATGGTGGACGCATCAAGGGAATGCCGCCCAAGTTGGTGAGCGACAACGGTGAACACACAGTGATCCGCCCGCTGGCCTATTGCCGCGAGCGTGACCTGGCTCGCTATGCGGAGGAACGTCAATTCCCCATTATTCCGTGCAATCTGTGTGGCAGTCAGGAAAATCTCAAGCGCAAAGAAATGGCCCAGTTATTGGCCCAGTGGGAAAAGCACAATCCTCGCTGGATTGCCAATCTTTTCACGTCACTGTCCACCGTGGTTCCCTCACATTTGATGGATCGAAAGCTGTTTCCGTTCGAGACCATCAAGCCTGGAGACCCCAAGCCGCAATTCGGTGCGGAAGGGGATATTGCGTTTGATTCGGATGATGCTTGCTGAGGTGTCATTCACGCCGTGTGTGGCGTAGGCTTGGCCACACTGCGCTTCTCACCTCAAAAACAGCTTGTACGCCGGGTTGTTGGTCTCGTTCACCGCCGGGTAGCCCAAGGTCTCCAAAAACTTCTCGAACTCCGCATGGTCAACTGGCGGCACCTGGATGCCCACCAAAATACGGCCATAATCCGCACCATGGTTGCGATAGTGAAACAGGCTGATGTTCCAGCCAGGGTTCAAGCTATTCAAGAAGCGGGTCAATGCACCCGGACGTTCCGGAAATTCAAACCGGTACACCAGTTCATGTTCTGCTGAAGCAGACCGTCCGCCCACCATGTGTCGCAAGTGCAGCTTGGCCATTTCATCATCGGTCAAGTTCAGGGCCTGGAAACCGTTGTCATTGAATCGGGCTTGAAGCTCATCAGCTTGCGCACGGTTGCCCACCTGCACGCCCACGAAAATGTTCGCCTGTTTCGAGTCGGCCATGCGATAGTTGAATTCGGTGACATTGCGCGGTCCCAGCAGATCACAAAACTTTCGGAAGCTGCCACGTTCTTCAGGAATGGTCACGGCAAATACCGCTTCCCGTTGTTCACCCACTTCAGCGCGCTCAGCCACAAAACGAAGGCGGTCAAAGTTCATGTTCGCGCCACAGGAAATGGCAATCAGCGTCTGCGCCTGAAGGCCCATCGTTGCTGCATATTGTTTCAAGCCAGCCACGGCCAAAGCGCCAGCGGGTTCCAGAATGCTGCGGGTGTCCTGAAACACATCCTTGATGGCTGCGCAGGTTTCATCGGTGGTTACACGCACCACGCCATCCAGGTATTGCTGGCATAGGCGGAACGTTTCCTCACCCACCAGTTTCACAGCTGTGCCATCCGAGAACAGCCCCACCTCATTCAAGGTCACGCGTTGTTGCTGTTCCAGGCTCTGTGCCATGGCATCCGAGTCCACCGTCTGAACACCAATCACCTTGACGTCGGGGCGCAACTGTTTGACATACGCCCCCACGCCGGCAGCCAGGCCGCCGCCGCCAATCGCAATAAAAATCGCGTGGATGGGGGCTTGGTGTTGCCGCAAAATCTCCATGCCCACGGTGCCTTGGCCCGCAATCACATCAGGGTCATCAAATGGGTGCACAAAGGTGAGGGCTTGTTCGTCAGCCAGTGCGAAGGCGTGAGTGGCCGAGTCGCTGTAACTGTCGCCATGCAGCACCACCTGAACCCAATCGCCGCCGAATCGCTTCACTGCATCAATCTTCACCGCCGGTGTGGTGGTGGGCATCACAATCGTGGCCGGGCACTTCAGGCGGGAGGCTGACAATGCAACACCCTGCGCATGGTTACCCGCCGATGCCGCAATCACCCCCCGTTCCAATTGCATGGGGCTTAAGTGTGCCATTTTGTTGTAGGCGCCCCGTAATTTGAAACTGAACACCTCCTGCATGTCTTCGCGTTTCAGCAAAACGCGGTTCCCGGTGCGCACCGACAGTGCATGCGCAGGCTCCAGCGGCGTTTCGATGGCCACGTCGTACACTTTGGCGGTTAATATGCGTTTCAAGTAATCAAGACCCACGAGGCACCTGTGAGGGGTATTCAGTCCAATCCAGTGTTGAAGTTTAATGCCTGAGGCCCTAAGCCACGATCCTCGTGAGCCAATTCTTGGGGCATAATTCTCGGGATCTTCTCACAAGCACAGGTTCTCATCGCATGGCCAAGACGTCATCCGCCAAACCGGGCAGCCCGGCATCCAAAACCAAAGCCCGTCGCTCCTCGTCCGGCAACACGGTTCAAGCCTTTGTATTTGGCATGGTGTTTGGCCTGCTGATCGCCTTGGGCGTGGCGCTGTTTGTCACCCGCACCGAGTTGCCCTTTTCAGGCAGTAGCACACAGGGCGCGGATGCAAAACCGGCCTTGCCCGACAACGGCAGCACCCGCGATCCGAATGCGGCCATTTATGGCCGGGCCAACGCCAACAGCGCACAAATGGTTACAGTGGACCCCGATCAACCCAAAGCGGCTGCACCATCGGCACCTGCTGGTGCCATCAGTGCAACTTCTTCCCAACCAGTGGCTCAAACGCAATACTTCCTGCAATTGGGAAGTTTCAAAAACCGAGAAGACGCTGAACAACTGCGGGCCAAGTTGGCTTTCGTCGGTTCAGAGTCTGAAATTTCAGTGGGTGAAGTCAACGGCACCACCGTGAACCGCGTTCGAGTGGGGCCTTTCAGCTCAGCCACCGAAGCCTACCAGGCCCGGGTGCCATTGACCAAAGGTGGATTTGAGGCCACCGTTGTGAAGGAGTAAACAAAAATGAAACGCCGTGAAGTGGTAAAAGGCGCCCTGCTGGCTGGCTCATTGGCTGTGCTGGGTTTGCCCCAGGCGCAGGCTCAGGAAGCCGGAGCTTTTGTCAAAACCAAGCGCGACGTGCCGCGCTCCACCCCCGGAAAAATCGACGTGGTCGAATTTTTTTGGTACGGCTGTCCGCACTGCTTTCATTTTGAGCCAGCATTGAATGAATGGATCAAAAAATTGCCGGGTGATGTTCACTTCATGAAGGTACCAGTGCGTTGGCCCAGCAACCGCGTCAACTTTGAAGGCCACCAGAAGCTGTACTTCACCTTGGAAGCGCTGGGCAAAATGCCGGCAGCCCATGCCAAGGTGTTTGATGCCATGCACAAGGATAAAAATCCGCTCGCCAATGACAACCAGATTTTCGATTTCGCGGTCAGTATTGGCTTGAACCGTGAAGAGTTTGCGAATATGTACAAGTCGTTTGCTGTCAGCACCAAATGCGCCAAGGCCACCAGCCTGATGGAGGCCTATGGCCCCGACGGCGTGCCCACACTGGGCATTGATGGCAAGTTCATGACCTCGGCGTCCATTGCCGGAACGGAAGAAAACGCCCTTCGCGTGGCTGATCTGTTGATCAAGCGCGCGCGCCAGGGCTGAGTCAGGATCTGCGCCCTCTCGGCATGCCGATCCAATACATGACAGGAGGGGGTTTTATGCAGGTTGCAAGTGTGTACTCAGCGCCTTTCCGCGGGTCAGCGGGCATCGCGATGTCTGTGGTGGTGTTGTGTTTGTCAGCGTGTTCCACTGTATCGCTCAAGCCCACCCCAACGGCCAAAAATACGCCCACTGCGCAAGGTGCCAGTAGCACCCCTCCAAAAGGCTGGGAGCCGGCTCCCAAGGGCGGCGGCTATTACCTGGACGATGGTCCTGCAGACTGGCGTCCCAGCAATTTGGCTGATTTGCCCATGGCAGACCCTCAGGTTGAACCCATTCTGGTTGCCAAAACCAAGCCGTACGAAGCCTTGGGTCAAACCTTTTATCCTCAAACAACGCTGGAGGAGCCCTACAAAGCACGGGGGCGGGCCAGTTGGTATGGCAAGAAATTCCATGGCGCGCGAACAGCCACCGGTGAAATTTACGACATGCACCAGATGACCGCTGCACACCCCACCTTGCCGTTGCCCAGCTATGCCAAGGTCACCAATTTGTCCAACGGTCGCTGGGTGATTGTGCGTGTGAATGACCGCGGCCCTTTTTTGCGCAACCGCGTGATCGATTTGAGCTACGCAGCCGCCTACAAACTCGATTACATTCGCCATGGCAGCGCCGAGGTGTTGGTTGAAAAGCTGACCCCAACCGATATTGCCGCCTACAAGGCAGACCTGGCCTCCGGAAAAATTGCCCAGTCTGGCCAAGGGCCCAGTCCATCGATCACTGCCGATCCAGACCTTGCAATACAAACAGTCGCTGCAGCCAAACCCAACCCATCAACTGCACCGCTCGGTCGGCCTGTGTATTTGCAAGTGGGGGCTTTTGGCAGTCGGGCCTCGGCTGAGAGCCTGCTGAGCCGTGTCAGCGCGTCGGGTGCCAATGCGTCGGCCAGCGGTCGTATCTTGTCTGAATCGGGTTTGCACCGCGTTCTGTTGGGGCCTTTTTCATCGCTGGACCAGGCCAATGAGGCAGCCATCCAGTTAAGCGCAGCCATTGAAGTCAAACCAGTGATCAAGCAGGACTTGATTTTGCCTTGAGCATCCCCAAGTCCTTCCAATCGGCGGCGCAATTGCGGCCCTACAACAAGGAATGACATGGAGCAATATCACGGAACCACCATTCTGTCGGTGCGTCGCGGCAAACATGTGGCCATCGGTGGCGACGGTCAGGTCACGCTGGGCAACATCGTGGTGAAGGGTTCAGCCCGCAAAATCCGTCGCCTGCACCACAACAAGATCATCGCCGGGTTTGCGGGTGGAACTGCTGACGCGTTCACGCTCTTTGAGCACTTTGAGGCCCAGCTTGAAAAGCATTCCGGGCACTTACTGCGCGCAGCGGTGGAGTTGGCCAAAGAATGGCGCACCGACCGCATGCTGCGCCGCCTGGAAGCCATGCTGGCGGTGGCCGATGAAGACCATTCGCTCATCATCACTGGCAACGGCGATGTGCTGGAGCCTGAGCAGGGCATTGTCGCCATTGGCAGCGGTGGTGCTTATGCCCAGTCGGCTGCCAAGGCGCTGCTGGAAAACACCGACCTCGCACCCGAAGACATTGTCAAGAAATCACTGGTGATTGCAGGCGACCTGTGCATTTACACCAATCAGCACCACACCATCGAGGTGTTGGGTGCGGCCCAATCCAAATAAGTCACTGTGAGCATTTAACCATGAGTACCCTGTCTCCCCAACACATTGTGACTGAGCTGGACAAGCACATCGTCGGCCAGGCAGCTGCCAAGCGGGCTGTGGCGGTGGCCCTGCGCAACCGCTGGCGCCGCATGCAGGTCGATGCACCGTTGCGCCATGAGATCACGCCCAAGAATATCCTCATGATCGGCCCCACTGGTGTTGGCAAAACAGAAATCGCCCGCCGTTTGGCTCGCCTGGCCAATGCCCCATTCATCAAGATCGAGGCCACCAAATTCACCGAAGTGGGCTATGTGGGCCGTGATGTCGACACCATTATCCGTGATCTGATCGAAATTGCGCTCAAGCAGGTGCGCGACGAAGCCCAGCAAGCCGTGATTGAGCAAGCCAAGGATGCCGCATTCGACCGAGTGCTGGATGCCCTGTTGCCGCCTGCCCGCGACTTTGGTTTTACGGACCAGTCCGCAAACTCGGAGGAAAACCGCACGCGCATCAAGTTCCGCGAAAAACTGTTCAATGGTGAACTCGATGAGCGCGAGATTGAGATCGATGTGGCGGTGGCCGCACCGTCGCTGGACGTGGTGGGTCCACCCGGCATGGAAGAATTGTCCGGTCAATTGCAGTCCATGTTTGCCAATTTGTCGGGTGGCCGAAAGAAAACCCGGAAGATGAAAGTGGCCGAAGCCCTGAAGGTGATCCAGGAAGAGGAGGCGGCCAAGCGGGTGAATGAAGAAGAGGTTCGGGCCCGTGCAATTTCTCGAGTTGAGCAGGATGGCATTGTATTCCTGGATGAAATCGACAAAATTGCCACCAAGGCCGACGGACGCGGCACCGATGTGTCCCGTCAGGGTGTTCAGCGCGACTTGTTGCCCTTGGTCGAAGGCACCACGGTGAACACCAAATACGGCATGATCAAGACTGATCACATTCTGTTTGTCGCCAGCGGCGCATTTCACTTGTCCCGCCCCTCCGACCTCATTCCAGAGCTGCAGGGACGCTTTCCCATTCGGGTGGAGCTGGAGTCACTGACTGTCGAGGATTTCAAGCGCATTCTCACCAGCACCGATGCCTGTTTGACCCGTCAGTATCAGGCTTTGTTGGCCACCGACGGAATCGATCTGGAATTCACGGATGAGGGCGTACACCGCTTGGCCGAGGTGGCGTTTTCAGTCAATGAAAAGACAGAAAACATTGGTGCCCGCCGCCTGTACACGGTTATGGAGCGGCTGCTGGAAGAAGTAGCGTTCGAGGCAGACGGCACTGCCAAAGCTGTGACAGTGGACGCAGCCTTTGTCGATGCCCGTCTGGGTGAGGCGGCCAGGTCTGAAGATCTTGCACAATTCATTCTGTAAGAAATCGCCCACTGGGGCATGCCCTGGCAGGCATTGACTTAAAATATGGGGAACTGCGGTCCGCCTCCGGGTTGGGCCTTCGCTCCCCATTTTTTTGTCCGGAATGTCCATGAGCAACGAAATCCTCTCCTCTGCCACCAAGTCCAAGGTATTGTCCGAGGCGCTGCCGTACATTCGCCGCTTTCACGGCAAAACCGTGGTCGTCAAGTATGGTGGCAACGCGATGACCGATGTGGAATTGCAGAAGTCCTTCGCCCATGATGTGGTGTTGCTCAAACTGGTGGGCATCAATCCAATCGTGGTGCATGGCGGCGGCCCCCAAATCGATGAGGCACTCAAGCGCATCGGCAAACAGGGCACTTTCGTTCAGGGCATGCGGATTACCGACGCAGAGACCATGGAAGTGGTGGAGTGGGTATTGGGTGGCCAGGTTCAGCAAGACATTGTCATGATGATCAACGAACACGGCGGCAAAGCGGTGGGCCTCACTGGCAAAGACGGCGGTCTAATTCGTGCCCGGAAAATGAAGCTGGCCGATCAGAACGATCCCAACACCTTCCACGACATCGGCTTTGTCGGCGAAATCGCCTCCATCGATCCCTCCATTGTGAAAGCCCTGCAAGACGATGCGTTCATCCCGGTCATTTCCCCGATTGGCTACGGCGAGGATGGCATGGCCTACAACATCAATGCCGACTTGGTGGCCGGAAAAATTGCAGAGGTTCTGAAAGCCGAGAAATTGGTGATGATGACCAACACCCCCGGTGTACTCGACAAGGAGGGCAAACTGCTGACGGGTCTCACCGCCAAGCGGATTGATGAATTGTTCGCGGACGGCACGATCTCCGGCGGCATGTTGCCAAAAATAGCAGGTGCCCTGGAAGCTGCCAAAAGTGGCGTAAACTCGGTACACATTGTCGACGGTCGTGTGCCGCACTGCTTGTTGCTCGAACTGTTGACCGACCAGGGTGTGGGCACCATGATCCGCAGCCACTGATTCAACACACCAAGGGGGGAGACATGTCCAACCGGAGAATTCCGAACTTGTCCGTCACAGACGGTTTCGATTTTGTGAAGAAAATCTGGGGAAGTCTTCCCATCCCCAGTGTGATGAGTCCCACCACCGATCTTGATGAGCTGGACAAACGCATTTCCGACCTGAAGGCAGTTGAGCAATGGCTCAATGTCAACCTCAGCATGCTGCGCGCCACTATTCAGGGCCTGGAAGTTCAGCGCGGCACCATTGCCACCATTAAATCGTTTGGTTCCAATCTTGGGCTGGGTGATCGCAGCAGCGAGGTTAATCAAGCCGTCAACGAAGAATTGATCCGCAACGCCATGCAAGCCGCAGCCGTCTCACCCACTGTGCCGCCGGTGCCCAAAGCCAAACCCATTGAGCCCAAGTTGCCCGATCCTGAACCCGAGGCGGTCAACGAATCATCCAAAGCCATCATTTCCAATGCCACAGCCTGGTGGGGCTTGCTGCAGGAGCAGTTCAACAAGGTTGCCACCGCTGCCATGTCGGGCACCGGCCTTAATGAGACCGAGAAGCCCGCAACGCCCCAGGTGGAGGCAAATCCTGCCACAGCCGAATCCAAGGCGGCTGTTAAAAAACCATCAACCAAACCACGTCGAGCCAGCACCACGGCCAAAAAAACCAGCAGTTCAACCACCCGTCGTACCCGCAGCCGTTCATGATGTTTCGCTTTGGTCATTCCACACACCCCAATTGGCGCGAAGCGCTTGAACTCGTGCATGTTCAGTTGGAAGGCCAAATGCAACTGGAACAATTTGCCGCTGACCCTTCACGACCACAAAAATTGGGTCTGGTTTATGTCACGGAGCCGTTTGCCGAGCATCTCGACTCAATCATTGACGGGCTGAAGCGGCGAACAGGTGTTCAACAATGGGTTGGGGGAGTTGCCATCGGTGTGTGCAGCAGTGGTGTGGAGTATTACCAGGAGCCAGCGCTGGTGGTCATGCTCACGGAATTTCCTGGCGACACGGTGCGTGTGTTTTCAGGCAAAGTACCTTTACCCAAGCCTGGAACCTTGAACGGCGCAGGTCGGAATGCCATGGCCTCAGCGCTGGTGCACGTGGATCCGCTGACTGAAGACATTGATGACCTGCTGGAGGATTTCAGCCTCAAAGTCAGCAGCAACCAAGTGTTTGGTGGTTTGGTTGGTGCTGCCCATCCCAAATCGCACATCGCCCTGGAGCCGCTGGCTGGCGGCGTGTCCGGTGTGGTGTTTGCCGATGGCGTGCCACTGGAAGTGCGGATGACGCAAGGCGTGCAAATGGTGGGCGGTGAGCATGAAATCACCGGCATTCGCGGCAACTTCATCGAAGAGCTGGATGGCCAGCCCGCGTTGGATGTATTGCTCAACGACCTGGGCTTGAGCACGGAGGCCATCGAAGACAACAGGGCTGAACACACCACCGAGCTCTTGGCCAAGCGGTTCTCGCATGGCTTGTTCGTGGGTATTACAGACAAGGTCCATGCGCAATCCATTCTTCGCAAGGGTTTTGCCGGTGGCAAGGTGGAAACTCACCAACTCAAGGTTCGTCCTGTGGTTGGTATGGATCCTGGTCGAAAATCTTTGGCCGTGGCCGACGACTTTAAAATCGGCGATCACCTGGCTTTTTGCACCCGCGATGAAAGTTCAGCCCGCATTGATTTAACCCGCATGTGTGCTGAACTGCGGGAAGATCTCGAGGCGCCTGCGCCCCGATTGAATGAACTGCAAGCGGCGGGGTTTTCTGGAATCATTTCTCAGCGCAAGCCCCGCGGCGCGCTGTACATTGCTTGCAATGGCCGGGGTGCGGCGCTGTTTGGGCAGCAGGGTGTCGAGCAGCAAATTGTGCGTGAGCAACTGGGCGATATTCCGCTGGTGGGTTTTTCAGCCAATGGCGAAATATTCAAGGGTGCGCTGTACGGTTACACCGGTGTGCTGGCGCTATTTTTCTAACGCTGTATTTTGATGTATTCAATTCATTCATGAATGTACTGATTCTTGCTGCCGGCAAAGGCACGCGCATGAAATCGACACGGCCCAAGGTGCTTCATGCAGTGGCCGGTCAATCCATGGTCGAACGGGTGGTTCGCACCGCACGCCACTTGGGCACCTCGCAAACGCCGGCACACCTGGTTGTGGTGGTGGGGCATGGTGCTGCCGCGGTCGAGCAACACCTGGGCTCGTTCAGTGAGCTTCAGTATGCATTGCAGGCAGACCAGCTGGGCACCGGGCATGCAGTGCAGTGCGCTCTTCAACAACTGGCCAACCACCCCGTCACCCTGATCCTGTATGGCGATGTGCCACTCATTCAGGCGCACTCCCTGCAACCATTGATTCAGGCTGCGCAGCAAGGCCATGTGGGCCTCCTGACGTTGCACATGGTCAATCCAACCGGCTATGGCCGAATTCTTCGCAATACTCGCAACCAAGTGGTCGGGATTGTGGAGCAAAAAGACGCCACGGAAGCCCAGCGCGCCATCACGGAAATCAATACTGGCATTTTGGCGTGCCCAACTGAGCTGCTGCAGCACTGGGTGAGTCGTTTGAACAACCACAATGCCCAAGGTGAATACTACCTCACCGATATCATTGCCATGGCCCATGCGGACGGTGTGCCCATTGACACTGCGCAACCGGTTTACCCCTGGGAAGTCAGTGGCGTGAACTCGCGTCAGCAACAAGCCGAGCTTGAGCGAATTTGGCAATTGCACCAGGCCGATGGTCTGATGGCGCAGGGCGTGCAACTGCTCGATCCCGCCCGGGTTGATGTGCGGGGTGAACTGACCTGCGCAGGCGATGTGTCTATCGACGTGGGTTGTGTATTTGAAGGAACGGTGGAGTTGGGTGAAGGTGTCCGTGTCGGCCCCTACTGCGTGCTCAGCAATGTTCGTGTTGGGGCAGGTACCCGCATTGAGGCGTACTCGCATTTGCAAGATGCCACGGTGGGTGCCCAGGCCGTCATCGGGCCTTATGCTCGCCTGCGCCCCGGGGCGCAATTGGCCGACGAAGTCCACATCGGGAATTTTGTGGAGGTCAAAAATGCAACGATTGCCAAAGCCTCCAAAGCCAATCACCTGGCCTACATTGGCGATGCCATCATCGGTGAGCGGGTCAATGTGGGCGCAGGCACCATCACCTGCAATTACGACGGCGCCAACAAACACCGCACCATCATCGAAGACGATGTCTTCATCGGTTCGGACACCCAGCTGGTTGCACCGGTGACAGTCAAGCGCGGTGCCACCTTGGGCGCAGGCACCACCTTGACCAAAGACGCGCCCGAGGGCTCGCTCACTGTGTCGCGAGCCAAACAAGTCACCATCGACGGCTGGAAGCGCCCAGTCAAAGCCCCCAAGCCTTCCACCCCCCAATAAACGTTAGGAAATATCACCATGTGTGGCATCGTCGGCGCGCTCTCCAAAACCAACTGTGTACCTGTGCTCATTGATGGCTTGAAAAAGCTGGAGTACCGAGGCTACGACTCCGCTGGCCTGGCCGTGCAGGGTGATGTGGACCACCGCATTCAACGGGCACGCAGCGTGGGTCGCGTGGCTGAATTGGAAACCACGGCAAAGGGTTTGCAAGCCAGGGTGGGCATCGCTCACACCCGTTGGGCCACGCACGGTGTACCCAGCGAACGCAATGCCCACCCGCACATCAGCGAAGGCCAGGGCGTTACCGTGACCGTGGTTCACAACGGCATCATTGAAAACCATGAAGAAGTCCGGCAGCGATTGACATCGCAAGGTTATGTCTTTCTGTCCGATACGGATACTGAAGTGATCGCACACCTGACCCACCAGCACTTGGTCAGCGGCAAGCCTTTGCTGGCGGCCGTACAGGCCACGGTGGCACAGTTGGAAGGTGCATTTGCCATCGGCGTGATTGCGGACAACTCGCCAGGTACCATCATTGCAGCCAAGCGCGGTGCACCATTGTTGGTGGGGCATGGTCAGGGCGAGAATTTCTTGGCGTCCGACGCCTCTGCATTGGTGGCTTACACCAAGTTCATCAGCTACCTCGAAGAAAACGATGTGGTAGAACTCACTCACCAGTCCATGCGTGTGTTCAATGCGCAGGGGCAATTGGTTGAGCGTGCGGTCATCGAAAGCCAGCTTTCGGCCGATGCAGTCGAACTGGGCCCCTATGCGCATTACATGCAAAAGGAAATGTACGAGCAACCCGGTGCCATTGCAGCCACACTGGAAATGGTCAGCAATGCATCGGCCGTGAAGCCTGAATTGTTTGGTGTGGATGCGGCACAAGTGTTGCCCGGTATCCAGAACATACTCATTCTGGCCTGTGGCACCAGCTACCATGCTGGTGCTGTAGCCCGATATTGGCTGGAGTCCATCGCCGGTGTGCCCACCCAGGTTGAAATCGCCAGCGAATATCGCTACCGCAAAAGCGTACTGGCTCCTCACACGTTGGTGATCACCATTTCACAGTCGGGCGAAACAGCCGATACCCTGGCAGCGCTGGAGCATGCCAAGCACATGGGTGTTGAGCATGCATTGTCCATCTGTAACGTGCCGGAGTCCGCACTCATCCGCGCCAGCAATCTGAAATTCCTAACCCGCGCGGGCCCTGAAATTGGCGTGGCCTCGACCAAAGCCTTCACCACCCAACTGGCCGCTTTGTTCACGTTCACATTGGTTATGGCCAAGTTGCGCGGTCAACTGGCGGTGGATCAAGAAAAAACACTGCTGGCCCAATTGCGTCACTTGCCCTCAGCGATGCAAAACATCCTGGCGCTCGAGCCGCACATCAAACAACTGGCCGCGCATTTCGCCGAGAAGCGTCACGCATTGTTTTTGGGGCGAGGCGTGCATTATCCCATCGCCATGGAAGGTGCGCTCAAGCTCAAAGAGATCAGCTACATTCATGCTGAAGCGTATGCGGCAGGTGAATTAAAGCATGGTCCCTTGGCGCTGGTGGATGCCGACATGCCCGTGGTGGCAGTTGCACCCAAAGATACCTTGATTGAAAAGCTAAAATCCAATTTGCAAGAGGTGCGTGCACGGGGTGGTGAGCTGTACATTTTTGCTGATCGCGACAGCCAAATCGAGTCCTCCGAGGGTGTTCACGTCATCAAGCTGCTGGACCATGCCGGACATTTGTCGCCCATTTTGCATGTGCTGCCCTTGCAGTTGTTGAGTTATCACGTGGCGTTGGTCAAGGGTACTGATGTGGACAAGCCGCGTAATCTAGCCAAGAGTGTAACAGTGGAATAAATTCAGATCAGGCTCATTCGATGAGCCTGATTTTCTTCATGCGGGCTGCTTTCTGCCTTTCCGGCTCTTACGTTCTTCTCGCTGAAATTTTTTCAGGGCTTCATCTGAGCCCTGTAGGCGACTAATCCGTTCTGCCACCCAATGGAACAAACCGGGTGCCAATATCAACGGCGTAATCTGCTTGGGTGCAATGATTTTTCGTTGCCGCTTTTGAATGCCCTTGAACATTGCATCAATCACTTCGGCTGGCTCAACGGCTGCAAATGCGCCCTTGTGTCCACCCCACAGCACGCCCGCGTTCGTCTCTTGAATCATCGCCGTGTTGGTGAAGGTGGGGTGTACACAACCCACATCCACGCCGTCCAGTGACAGCTCCTGTCGGGCCACATCAGCCAACGCTTCCACCGCTGCTTTGGAGGCTGCATAGTGGCCCATCAGCGGTGTGTGAATGGCCGCTGCCAGAGACGACACCACCTGTAAATAACCTTGGGAGTCTCGCAGGTGCGGAATGCCAGCGCGAATCGTGTTGAACACGCCAGTCACGTTGACCTTCATGACGGCATCGAAGTCGGCAGGGTCCATGTTCTCAATCGAACCCATTTTCAGAATGCCCGCATTGGCAACCAAGACATCCACTTTGCCGAAGCGGGTTGCACAGGCCTCCAGTGCAAGCTCCAAATCGCCCAGTTTGGTCACGTCGGCCACGCAACCCGCCGCGTTACTACCGAGGCTTTCAATCTGCGCAAACACGGCTTTCTCGCTGAGGTCTACAATGAACGCTTTCCCGCCGGATGTCACCACCCGCTGTGCCAAGCCTGCGCCCAGGCCTCGGGCGCCACCGGTAATGAACACCACTTTGTTTTTCATGACACGGTTTCCATCGACAGAGATTCAATAAACGCCACGCAGTCCTGGGCAAAACGTTCCGGCATTTCTTCCATGGGAATATGGCCCACGCCTCGGTACATCTTCAATTCCGAGCCGGGAATGTCGTTGTGCATCTGCTCGCCCATGGCGGGTTTTACCCAGCGGTCGTCGCTGCCCCAAATAATCAGTGTCTTGCATTGAATACTCGGCAGGCGATCAGCACCCAGCTCCCCATCCGTAAACACGCCAACCATCTTGCCCACAGCGCTACGGTTTGGTTTGTACATGAACAAATCCAGATACCGGGCCAGTACACCCGGTTTAATTTTGCTTTTGTCCCCGTAGACATCCGAGATGGCCATGCGCAGCAAAAAGCCAGGGATGGTGTGTTTGGTCAACCAGGCAATCGGCTTGATGGTGAACAGTTGAATGTAAATCGGCAGGGGTTGCTGGTACGCCACTGCGTCACTCAAGACAGCGCCGCGAACGCGCTCAGGATGCCGTTGCGCCTGGTCCCAACTTAAAAATCCGCCGAATGAATTGCCGATCATCACGCACTTGCGGATCTCCAGCGTGTCCAGCAGCGTGTCGACAAATTCCTGATAAAAAGCCACATCCAGTTTGCGGGGCTCGCCCTGCGCATCCAGCAATGGGCCAGTCAATCCAAACGGTGGCAGATCGAACCGGATCACCCGGTACTGTTTCACCAACACAGCGGCCACGTCATCCCATGTTCGCAGGTGGGCGGCAAAACCATGCACCATCACCACATCGGGCCCGCTACCCTCGATGCTCACATGGACATCGACACCCATGCATTTCACCCAGCGTGAACTGGGCAGTGCGTGACGTCGTTTCAGCTCGTCAAAACTGGGGCCCATCAGGCCAAAATCATTCAGCAGCGCTTTCAATAGTGTCTCCGGATATTTTTTGGGGTTTGCGGCAAAACTATTATTGAACAAATGTGCCAAGTTCAGTGTAGGAGGAGACGTTCTAGAAATTCTTCGCTAGAATGGTTTCACAATTGACATTTCCGGACATCCGGATGCCCATGCCGACAAACCTCTTGAGCCAGCCTGCATGAATCAGTCGACCAAAGCTCGTCGTACTGTCGTCAGCGTGAACATTCTGTGTACGCTGGGCACCCGCTTGGGAACGCCGCTGAGTGCGCTGCTCACGGGCTCTGCCATTTCACCGGCCCAGTTGCAGGACCCCCACCTCGAGATCACGCCCGAGCAAGAACTGCAGGTCATTCACAATCTCGTTCGTTTGCAGTCTGGTACATCGGGTTTGGGGTTGATGGCCGGCCTGGAATACCACCTTACCACCTTTGGTATTTGGGGTTACGCGCTCATCACCAGTCCGAAGTTTCGGGATGCAGTCCACTTGGGTTTGCGTTATCTGGATCTCACCTACGCCTTCTCCAGCATCGAGTTTGTTGAAGAAAAAGATTTGGCTGCCATCACCCTGCGGGCCGATGGTCTGCCGCCGGCCATTCGTACATTTGTGATTGAGCGCGACGCATCGGCTGTGCAAGTCATACAACGCGAATTGTTTGGTGTGGCCATGCCATTGAAGCTGGTCGAGTTTGCGCACCAGCCCAGCTGTGAGCTGGGGCGTTACGAAGCCATCTTTGGTCGTGTACCAACGTTTGGTGCCCCTGTTTCGCGCGTCGCATTTGATGTGTCGACCATGGACATTGCCCTGCCCAAAGGCAGTCACGCCAGTGCTGCGTTGTATGAAGGGCAAATGCAACAATTGCTGTCCCTTCGCAAGCAGCGCGGTGGCACCTCGGCTTGGATTCGCAACAAGCTGCTGGCCAACATCGCCAGTTCCCCGAGCCTGGCTCAAATTGCCAGTGATCATTTCATGACCGAGCGCACGCTGCGCAGGCGGCTGGCCGATGAGGGCACCACATTTCGGGATCTGCTGGCCGAAGTTCGGCAAACCATGGCCGAAGAGCTGCTCCTGTCCACTGGTCTAAGCGTATCTGAAGTGTCGGCCCGTCTGGGCTATGCATCCACCTCGGCCTTTATCCACGCATTTCAAAAATGGCGCAATTGCTCACCGCGCCAGTTTTTGGAGGCTCGCACGAAGGAAAAACAGGGCCAGTAAGCCTGGTACTGCCGCCACGGTAGACAGGACGAAAAACGTACTCCATCCAAAGCTGGCCACCACATAACCCGCCGGTGCGCTCAAGTAAACGCGGCCCACGGCCGCCAACGACGACAGCAGTGCATATTGCGTTGCCGAAAATTCCCGGGTACACAGGCTGGTCAGCAGCGCCACAAAGGCTGCAGTGCCCATGCCGCCGCACAGGTTCTCGATAAAAACCGCCACACCCATGGTTTCAATGGATGGCGGGGTTACCGACAGGCCCCAGAACGTCAGGTTCGACAAAGCCTGAGCAATCCCAAACAACATCAGTGACTGGTAAAGCCCCAGGCGCTTCATCAGATGCCCGCCCAGAAAGGCGCCCAGCAAGGTTGCAATCAAGCTGACCGTTTTATTGACGACCCCCACCTCGGTGAGCGTGAATCCCAAACCCTTGAGCAAAAACGCGGTGGTCAGCGAGCCCGCAAATGCATCCCCAATTTTGTAGAGCACGATCAGTAGCAGCACTCCCCAGGCGGCGTCCTTTCGCAAAAAGTCGCGGGCCGACTGCTTCACGATGTCCAGTAAAGCTTTCTTGGCGGGTTTATCGTCGTCTGTGGTGTTCAGGCTCGGGCTGAACGCCGAGAGTACTGCGCACAGCGCCATCAGTGCAGCCATCATCAGGTAGGTGCCACGCCATCCCAGCCACTCTCCAGCCAAAATCAGAGCCAACCCACCCGACACCAACATGGCCACGCGGTAGCCAGTCACATAGTAAGCCGCACCCAAGCCACGTTCCTCGGCGGGCAATACATCGGTTCGGTAGGCATCAATGGCCATGTCCTGTGTGGCCGAGCAAAATGCAATGGCCACAGCCACAGCAGCCACAGTCCAAGCTGAATGGGCGTCCACAAAAGCCAGGGCAGCCACGAGGCCGGCGCAAGCCAGTTGCATCCAGACTATCCAGCCGCGCCGCTGGTCAAACATCTGTGGGTTGATGTAATCCAGCAGAGGTGACCAAATAAATTTGTAGGTGTAGGGGAATCCCACCACCGCGTACAAACCAATGGTTTTGATGTCCACGCCTTCGACGGTTAGCCAGGCCTGCAATGTGCTGCCGGTCAGCGCCAGCGGCAACCCGCTGGAAAAACCCAAAACCAAAATACAAAAAAGACGGAAAGGCGGTAGAAAGCGGGGCATAAGGCTTGACGGTACTCAAAATTAAAGACATAATCCGGGGTTCTCTTTTGGAGAGATGCCCGAGTGGCTAAAGGGGGCAGACTGTAAATCTGTTGGCGTACGCCTACGCTGGTTCGAATCCAGCTCTCTCCACCAAGAATTCAAGCAGTTTAACCGAGCGCGGCCTTCGGGTTGTGCAAGGTGTGCGGGTGTAGCTCAATGGTAGAGCTGAAGCCTTCCAAGCTTAAGACGAGGGTTCGATTCCCTTCACCCGCTCCAGGCTTTTAAAGATAGTTGCTCATGTGGCTCAGTGGTAGAGCACTCCCTTGGTAAGGGAGAGGTCGGCAGTTCGATCCTGCCCATGAGCACCAAGTTATTGTTAACACTCCGCACTCGCCGCTTTGGGTGCTTGCATCGAGGTCGTCATGGCAAAAGAAAAGTTTGAGCGTAAGAAGCCGCACGTAAACGTTGGAACGATTGGTCACGTGGACCATGGCAAGACGACACTGACAGCGGCGATCACAACGGTGTTGGCGCGCCTGATTGGTGGTGAAGCCAAGGGTTACGACCAGATTGATGCGGCTCCTGAAGAAAAGGCCCGTGGTATTACCATCAACACAGCACACGTTGAGTACGAGACAGAAACACGTCACTACGCCCACGTGGACTGTCCAGGTCACGCTGACTATGTAAAGAACATGATTACTGGTGCAGCGCAGATGGACGGCGCGATTCTGGTGTGCTCGGCCGCTGACGGCCCCATGCCCCAGACTCGTGAGCACATCCTGCTGGCCCGCCAGGTGGGTGTTCCTTACATCATCGTGTTCCTGAACAAGTGCGACATGGTGGACGACGCCGAGCTGCTGGAACTGGTTGAAATGGAAGTGCGCGAATTGCTGTCTTCCTATGACTTCCCAGGCGACGACGTGCCCATTATCAAGGGTTCGGCCAAGCTGGCCCTGGAAGGCGACGCGGGCGAGCTGGGCGAAGGTGCCATCAAGGCCCTGGCCGCAGCCCTGGATAGCTACATCCCCACGCCCGAGCGTGCGGTGGACGGCGCATTCCTGATGCCCATCGAAGACGTGTTCTCCATCTCCGGTCGCGGTACCGTGGTAACAGGCCGTATCGAGCGTGGCGTTGTGAAGGTTGGCGAAGAAATCGAAATCGTGGGTATCAAAGACACGGTCAAGACCACTTGTACTGGTGTGGAAATGTTCCGCAAGCTGCTGGACCAAGGTCAAGCGGGCGACAACGTGGGTGTACTGCTGCGCGGTACCAAGCGTGAAGAAGTGGAGCGTGGCCAAGTGCTGTGCAAGCCCGGTTCAATCAAGCCACACACAGGCTTCACCGCTGAGGTGTATGTGCTGTCCAAGGAAGAAGGCGGTCGTCACACACCATTCTTCAACAACTACCGTCCCCAGTTCTACTTCCGTACAACGGACGTGACTGGCTCGATCAGCCTGCCAGCTGACAAAGAGATGGTGTTGCCAGGTGACAACGTGTCCATCAACGTGGAGCTGATTGCCCCGATCGCGATGGAAGAAGGTCTGCGCTTTGCGATCCGTGAAGGCGGCCGCACAGTGGGCGCCGGCGTGGTTGCCAAGATTACGAAGTAATCTCTTTAGGGCAATAGCTCAACTGGCAGAGCGTCGGTCTCCAAAACCGAAGGTTGGGGGTTCGATTCCCTCTTGCCCTGCCAAATTTGGTAGGAGTGTCGCCGCTGAATAACATCAGCGGCGGCTTACATTTTAAGAACATGGCGCAAAACGACATCCAAACGGTCTCTACCGGCAAAGACAAAGCTTTGCTGGGCTTGTCCATCGTCCTCGCGATTGGTGGTGCGGTGGCCTATCAAGTTTTATCCACGCAAGACTTTTTCGTCCGATTGGGCGTGGTGGTGTTGGGTGTTGGTCTTGCTGTGGCCTGTTTTTTGGTGTCTCAAACCGGCAAGCAGTTTGCGGCATTTGCCAAAGACGCCGTCAATGAAGCCAAGCGTGTGGTGTGGCCCACGCGCAAGGAAGGCATGCAGATGACCGCCGTGGTGTTTGGCTTCGTGCTCATCATGGCCATTTATTTGCTTGCAGTCGATAAAACGCTCGAGTGGTTGTTTTACGACGTGATTTTGGGATGGACAACATAATGGCAAAACGCTGGTACGTCGTGCACGCCTACTCGGGACTCGAGAAAAGCGTTCAGCGAGCCTTGCAGGAGCGCATCGATCGCTCTGAAATTTCTGATTTGTTTGGCCAAATCCTGGTTCCCTCCGAGGAAGTGGTGGAAATCAAGGGCGGTCAAAAATCCATTTCTGAGCGTCGGTTTTTTCCAGGTTATGTGCTGGTTGAAATGGAAATGACCGACGATTCCTGGCATTTGGTGAAAAATACACCCAAAGTGACTGGTTTTGTGGGTGGTGTGGGCAACCGTCCAACCCCGATTTCGCAGAAAGAAGTCGATAAAATCATGCAGCAGATGCAGGAGGGTGCAGATAAGCCCCGTCCGAAGGTGCTGTTTGAAGTGGGTGAAATGGTGCGTGTCAAGGAAGGTCCGTTTGCTGACTTCAATGGCAACGTCGAAGAAGTGAATTACGAAAAAAGCAAGCTGCGGGTTTCAGTGACCATTTTTGGTCGGGCCACACCAGTTGAGTTGGATTTCCACCAGGTCGAGAAAGTTTGAGTGCTGCCCTTAAGGGTGTCCAGACCAGGCTTGGTTCGTTTGGTAAATGTTTTAAGACCGCCTGTTTTCATTGCTGGCAGGGCAAACGGTTCAGTAGGCAAGACGAGGAGCAACTGCGGTTGCGTTTGAACTCACGGAGATAGAAAGATGGCCAAGAAAATCATCGGCTTCATCAAGCTGCAAGTGCCAGCTGGTAAAGCCAACCCCTCGCCCCCCATTGGTCCAGCGCTGGGTCAGCGCGGTCTGAACATCATGGAATTCTGTAAGGCCTTCAATGCCCAAACCCAAGGTTTGGAACCTGGCCTGCCCATTCCTGTGGTGATCACTGCGTTTGCGGACAAGTCCTTCACGTTCATCATGAAGACTCCGCCCGCAACCACACTGATCAAGAAAGCAGCGAAGATCACGAAAGGCTCCCCACGTCCTCACATGGATAAGGTAGGCAGCATCACACGTGCTCAAGCTGAAGAAATCGCAAAAACAAAAATGCCCGACCTGACCGCTGCTGATCTGGAAGCTGCCGTTCGCACCGTGGCAGGTTCTGCCCGCAGCATGGGCATCGTGGTGGAGGGTCTGTAACATGGCAAAATTGTCTAAGCGCCAACAAGCGATCCGCGCCAAAATCGATCGCAATTCCGTATACCCTGTCGACCAAGCACTGTCGCTGATTAAAGAGACTGCCACTGCCAAGTTTGATGAGTCTGTTGACGCAGCCATTCAGCTGGGCATTGACGCTCGCAAATCCGACCAGTTGGTACGTGGTTCTGTGGTGCTGCCTGCTGGCACTGGTAAAACCGTTCGCGTGGCCGTGTTTGCCCAGGGTGCGAAGGCTGAAGAGGCCAAGGCAGCCGGAGCCGACATTGTTGGCATGGAAGACCTAGCCGCTGAAGTGAAGGCTGGCAACATGAATTTCGACGTGGTGATCGCATCGCCGGACACCATGCGCATCGTGGGTACCCTGGGTCAAATCCTGGGCCCCCGCGGCTTGATGCCCAACCCCAAGGTCGGCACTGTAACGCCCGACGTGGCCACGGCCGTGAAAAACGCCAAGGCTGGTCAGGTTCAGTACCGCACCGACAAGGCCGGTATCATTCATTGCACCATCGGCCGTGCCTCGTTCAATGTGGATCAGCTCAAGTCCAACCTGAGCGCGCTGGTTGAAGCACTGAACAAGTCCAAGCCAGCCTCGTCAAAAGGCATTTACCTGAGAAAAATTGCCGTATCCAGCACCATGGGTGGTGGTGTACGTGTTGATCAAGCCTCCGTGCTGGGTCAGTAAGAAACTTTGGGCTGTGCCGGGTTCCTCCAAACAACCCGGCCTAGTCGTCAAAGACCGTTGGAAGCAATGCCTGCAGTATTGGGCGGCGTTTTAAAAAACCATCCAACCGAGATGGCGGTCCCGAAGAAAAGTAATGAATGCAAGTTCAAAGCTTGATTTCGGTCGCCTGTTTTAACAGTGCAATAAGCGCTTCTTTTTGGAGAAAGACCGTGGCCTTAAATCGCCAAGAAAAAGCAGCCGTGATTGAAGAGGTATCTGCCGAGCTGGTGAATGCCCAAGCCATCGTGGTTGCTGAATATCGTGGTCTGTCTGTAGAAAGTGTGACGCAGCTCCGCAAGGAAGCTCGCGCAGCAGGTGTTTATCTGCGTGTTTTGAAAAACACATTGGCCCGCCGTGCCGTTGTTGGAACGCCTTTCGAGGCGCTGTCCGACAAAATGGCCGGTCCGCTGATTTACGGGATCAGTGCTGACCCCGTTGCAGCAGCCAAAGTGTTGGTCAATTTTGCCAAAAGCAACGACAAGCTCGTTCTCACAGCCGGTGCAATGCCCGGTCAAGTGATGGACGCCAATGGTGTGAAGGCCCTGGCCACCATGCCAAGTCGTGAAGAGCTTCTGTCGAAATTGCTGGGTACCATGCAAGCCCCCATCGCTCAGTTTGTTCGCACGCTCAACGAAGTGCCTACGAAATTTGTGCGTGGTCTGGCTGCAGTGCGTGACCAGAAAGACTCGCAAGCTGCATAACATTTTTCAAGATAGCCGAATCAAACTTTTTACCGGAGAAATACCATGGCAACTAAAGCCGAAATCCTCGACGCCATCGCTGGCATGACCGTACTCGAACTGTCCGAACTGATCAAAGAAATGGAAGAGAAGTTTGGCGTTTCTGCCGCCGCTGCAGCTGTTGCTGTTGCTGCTGCACCTGCAGCTGGTGGCGGTGCCGCTGCTGCTGAAGAAAAAACTGAATTCGACGTGGTTCTGACAGCCGCTGGCGAAAGCAAGGTAAACGTGATCAAGGTTGTGCGTGCAATCACCGGTCTGGGCCTGAAAGAAGCCAAAGATCTGGTAGACGGCGCACCCAAGAACGTGAAGGAAGGCGTTTCCAAAGCTGAAGCTGCGGACATCAAGAAGCAACTCGAAGAAGCTGGTGCCAAAGTCGACGTTAAATAATGTCGGTTTTTGCAAATGCCCGGGGGTTTTTGCCTCCGGGCTTTTTGCGCTTGAAGTTCTGGTTTGTGATTTGAATCAACCCGACTGAGTTGGTTAAGCCATGTGCAACCACATGCCCATCGCTTAATCCGCTCGACATCAGGACAGAAAATATGTCTTACTCTGCCACCGAGAAAAAACGCATACGCAAAAGCTTTGCGAAACGGCCTCCAGTTTTGGATGTTCCGTACCTTCTCACCACTCAACTTGACTCTTACACCGAGTTTCTGCAATTGGGTACGCCCATTGAGAACCGGGCAGACAAGGGGTTGCAGGCTGCATTTCAGTCTGTGTTCCCCATCGTGTCGCACAATGGTTACGCACGGCTGGAATTCGTTCAGTATGCGTTGGGCGAGCCCGCCTTTGACGTCAAGGAGTGTCAGCAGCGTGGTCTGACCTTCTGTTCCCCACTGCGCGCACGGGTGCGCTTGGTGTTGTTGGACCGCGAGGCCAGCAAGCCCACCGTCAAGGAAGTGAAGGAGCAAGAGGTCTACATGGGCGAACTGCCCCTGATGACCCGCAACGGTTCATTCGTGATCAACGGGACTGAGCGTGTCATCGTGTCTCAGCTGCACCGGTCTCCCGGTGTGTTCTTCGAACACGATCGTGGCAAAACCCACAGCTCGGGCAAGTTGTTGTTCTCCGCTCGCATCATCCCTTACCGCGGCTCTTGGTTGGACTTCGAGTTCGATCCCAAAGATGTCCTGTATTTCCGCGTCGATCGTCGCCGTAAAATGCCGGTGACCATCCTGCTCAAAGCCATCGGGATGAACAACGAACAAATCCTGTCCACCTTCTTTGAATTCGACCAGTTCGAAATCAAATCCGAAGGCGCTTTGATGGATGTGGTGACCAGTCGCCTGAAGGGCGAAGTGGCCAAGTTTGACATCGTGGACAAGGCGGGCAAGGTGCTGGTTCAAAAGGACAAGCGCATCAACGCCAAAAACATTCGCGACATCGAAGCGGCCGGCCTCACAAAAATTTCCGTCCCGGAAGAGTTTCTGATTGGGCGCACATTGGCCAAAAACATCATCGATCCGAGCACCGGTGAAGTGGTGGCCAACGCCAACGACGAAATCACGGAAGAAGCCATGGGCAAAATCCGTGATGCGGGTGTTAAGTCCATCGAAACCATTTTCACGAACGAATTGGACCAGGGTCCTTACATTTCGCAAACCCTGCGGACCGACGAAACTGTGGACCAAACGGCCGCGCGTGTGGCCATCTATCGAATGATGCGTCCTGGCGAACCGCCCACGGAAGAAGCCGTGGAAATGCTGTTCAATCGCCTGTTCTACAGCGAAGACTCCTACGATTTGTCTCGCGTGGGTCGCATGAAGTTCAACCGCCGCGTGGGTCGTCCTGAAGTTGAAGGCCCGATGGTTTTGGGCAATGACGACATTCTGGCAGTCATCAAGATTCTGGTGGATCTGCGCAATGGTCGCGGTGAAATTGATGACATCGACCACTTGGGTAACCGACGTGTTCGTTGTGTCGGCGAACTGGCGGAAAACCAATTCCGTGCCGGCTTGGTGCGCGTTGAGCGTGCTGTGAAGGAACGTCTGGGCCAGGCCGAGGCTGAAAACCTCATGCCGCATGACCTGATCAATTCCAAGCCGATTTCTGCGGCCATCAAGGAATTTTTCGGTTCGTCCCAGCTGTCCCAGTTCATGGATCAGACCAACCCCTTGTCAGAGATCACGCACAAACGCCGTGTATCTGCATTGGGCCCAGGTGGTCTGACCCGCGAGCGCGCCGGCTTTGAAGTTCGAGACGTCCACACCACCCACTACGGTCGTGTTTGTCCAATCGAAACACCGGAAGGTCCCAACATTGGTTTGATCAACTCCATGGCGATGTTCGCCCGCTTGAACGAATACGGTTTCCTCGAAACACCGTATCGCAAGGTGGAAAACAGCGTGGTTACCGATGAAATCGTTTACCTGTCTGCCATTGAAGAAGGCCGCTACGTCATCGCTCAGGCCAACGCCGAAGTCGACGAGAAAAAGCGCTTGGTGGGCGATCTCGTGTCCTGCCGCGTGGCCGGTGAATTCGAATTGATGGATCCATCGGGTGTGCAGTTGATGGACGTTGCGCCAGGCCAGATCGTGTCTGTGGCTGCCTCCTTGATTCCGTTCCTGGAACATGATGATGCGAACCGTGCCTTGATGGGTGCGAACATGCAACGTCAGGCCGTGCCTTGTTTGCGCCCCGAAAAGCCCTTTGCCGGTACTGGCATTGAGCGAACCGTGGCGGTTGACTCTGGCACCGTGATTACCGCCGACCATGGTGGTGTGGTTGATTACGTGGATGCAAACCGCATTGTGGTTCGCGTGAATGACGATGAAGTTGAACCCGGTTCTGTTGGCGTCGACATCTACAACCTGATCAAGTACACCCGTTCCAACCAGAACACCAACATCAACCAGCGTCCCATCGTGAACCGCGGTGACATCATCGCCCGTGGCGATGTGATCGCCGATGGTGCCTCCACCGACCTTGGTGAATTGGCCCTGGGCCAAAACATGCTGGTCGCGTTCATGCCCTGGAACGGCTACAACTTCGAAGACTCCATCCTCATTTCCGAGCGTGTGGTGGCCGAAGACCGCTACACCTCCATCCACATCGAAGAACTGTCGGTGGTGGCGCGCGATACCAAGTTGGGTTCCGAAGAAATCACCCGCGACATTTCCAATCTGTCTGAAGCCCAACTGACACGTCTGGACGACTCCGGCATTGTCTACATCGGTGCCGAAGTGCAGGCCGGTGACGTGTTGGTCGGTAAAGTGACGCCCAAGGGTGAAACCCAACTGACACCCGAAGAGAAATTGCTGCGAGCCATCTTTGGTGAAAAAGCGTCGGACGTGAAAGACACTTCCCTGCGCGTGCCTTCTGGCATGACCGGGACTGTCATCGACGTTCAGGTGTTCACCCGTGAGGGCATCGTTCGCGACAAGCGCGCCCAGTCCATCATTGACGATGAACTGAAGCGCTACCGCCTCGACCTGAACGACCAAATGCGTATTGTGGAGGCTGACACCTTCAGCCGTATTGAGCGTTTCCTGGTGGGTAAGGTCGCCAATGGTGGTCCAGGCAAACTGTCCAAGGGCACCAAGATTGCGGCGGAGTATTTGAGCGAGGTGGATCGTCACCACTGGTTCGACATCCGCTTGGCCGATGAAGAAGCCGCCAATCAGCTGGAAACCCTGAAGAAGTCCATCGAAGACAAGCGCCACCAGTTTGACTTGGCGTTTGAAGAGAAACGCAAGAAGCTGACGCAAGGCGATGAGTTGCCCCCAGGCGTGTTGAAGATGGTCAAGGTTTACTTGGCCGTGAAGCGTCGTCTGCAGCCCGGTGACAAGATGGCCGGCCGTCACGGTAACAAGGGTGTGGTTTCCAAGATTGTTCCCGTGGAAGACCTGCCGCACATGGCCGATGGCCGTCCTGTGGACATCGTGCTGAACCCGTTGGGTGTGCCATCCCGGATGAACGTGGGCCAGATTCTGGAAACCCACCTGGGTTGGGCCGGCAAAGGCATTGGTGACCGCATTGGCGAAATGCTGCAGCAGCAAAATGCAGTGGCTCGTCTGCGCGAATACCTGGCCAAGGTGTACAACAGCACCGGTACGCCTGTGGACCTGGATTCCATGACCGATGATGAAATCATCAACATGGGCAAGAACCTGTCCAAGGGCATGCCGTTTGCCACGCCGGTGTTTGACGGTGCCAACGAGAAAGACATTCTCGACATGTTGGAACTGGCTTATCCCAGCGATGATCCGCGCATGCAGGCGTTGGGTTTTAACGATCACAAAACCCAGATCACCCTGTTTGATGGCCGCACAGGCGACGCCTTCGACCGCAAGGTCACCGTGGGTTACATGCATGTGCTGAAGCTGCACCACTTGGTGGATGACAAGATGCACGCCCGTTCAACCGGACCTTACTCGCTGGTGACCCAGCAGCCATTGGGTGGTAAGGCCCAGTTCGGTGGTCAGCGTTTTGGTGAAATGGAAGTGTGGGCACTGGAAGCCTATGGCGCATCGTATGTGCTGCAGGAAATGTTGACCGTGAAGTCGGATGACGTGAATGGTCGAACCAAGGTGTACGAGAATCTGGTCAAGGGTGATCACACCATTGATGCCGGCATGCCGGAATCTTTCAACGTGTTGGTGAAAGAAATCCGCTCACTGGGCATTGATATTGATCTGGACCGTTTCTGATCGGTCGCGACGGAGGTATATAGATGAAAGCATTACTAGATCTGTTCAAGCAGGTCCAACAGGACGAGCAATTCGACGCCATCAAAATCGCGATTGCTTCCCCTGACAAAATCCGTTCGTGGTCTTTCGGTGAAGTCAAAAAGCCCGAAACCATCAACTACCGCACGTTCAAGCCTGAACGCGATGGTCTGTTTTGCGCCAAGATTTTCGGCCCAATCAAAGACTACGAGTGCTTGTGCGGCAAGTACAAACGCCTGAAGCACCGCGGTGTCATCTGCGAAAAGTGCGGTGTTGAAGTCACCTTGGCCAAAGTTCGCCGCGAGCGCATGGGTCACATCGATCTGGCATCGCCTGTTGCGCACATTTGGTTCCTGAAGTCCCTGCCGTCCCGTTTGGGTATGGTGTTGGACATGACACTGCGTGACATCGAGCGCGTCTTGTACTTCGAAGGTTTCGTGGTGGTTGAGCCCGGCATGACCCCGTTGAAGCGTGCCCAACTGCTGACCGAAGAAGATTACCTCGCCAAGCAGGAAGAGTACGGTGACGACTTTGTGGCCCACATGGGTGCCGAAGGCATTCGTGAACTGTTGAAGTCCATCGACATCGACCGCGAGGTGAACACCCTGCGCGATGAATTGGCTGCCACCAATTCCGAAGCCAAGATCAAGAAAATCGCCAAGCGTTTGAAGGTCCTGGAAGGTTTCCAAAAGTCCGGTATCAAGCCCGAATGGATGATTCTGGAAGTGCTGCCTGTGCTGCCACCCGAATTGCGTCCATTGGTGCCGCTGGACGGCGGTCGCTTTGCCACCTCCGACCTGAACGACCTCTATCGCCGCGTGATCAACCGGAATAACCGTTTGAAGCGTCTGCTCGAGCTGAACGCACCCGACATCATCGTGCGCAACGAAAAGCGTATGCTGCAGGAAGCGGTCGACTCACTGCTGGACAACGGCCGTCGTGGCAAGGCCATGACCGGTGCCAACAAGCGTCCGTTGAAGTCGCTGGCCGACATGATCAAGGGCAAGGGCGGTCGTTTCCGTCAAAACTTGCTGGGTAAGCGCGTGGATTACTCCGGTCGTTCCGTGATCGTGGTGGGCCCACAACTCAAGCTGCACCAGTGCGGTTTGCCCAAGCTGATGGCGCTTGAACTGTTCAAGCCGTTCATTTTCAACCGTCTTGAGGTGATGGGTATTGCCACCACCATCAAGCAGGCCAAGAAGTTCGTTGAAAACCAGGAACCCATCGTGTGGGATATTCTGGAAGAGGTGATCCGCGAGCATCCCGTGATGCTGAACCGTGCTCCAACGCTGCACCGTTTGGGTATTCAGGCTTTCGAGCCCGTGTTGATTGAAGGCAAAGCCATTCAGTTGCACCCACTGGTCTGTGCCGCGTTCAACGCCGACTTCGACGGTGACCAGATGGCCGTACACGTGCCCCTGTCCCTGGAAGCCCAGATCGAAGCCCGGACACTGATGTTGGCGTCCAACAACGTGTTGTTCCCGGCCAACGGCGATCCCTCGATCGTTCCGTCCCAGGATATTGTGTTGGGTCTGTACTACACCACCCGCGACAAGGTCAACGGCAAGAACGAAGGCTTGGTGTTCGCCGATGTGGGTGAAGTCAACCGCGCTTATGACAATAAGGAAGTGGAACTGGCCACCCGCATTACTGTTCGCATCAACGAGTTCGTGGTGAACAAGGAAACCGGCGAAAAAACAGCCAAGCGCACACGCTACGACACCACCGTCGGCCGTGCCTTGCTGTCCGAGATTCTGCCTCCTGGGCTGCCGTTCTCCTTCATTGATCGTCCCTTGAAGAAGAAGGAAATCTCTCGCTTGATCAACGCGTCCTTCCGCCGTTGTGGTTTGCGCGAAACCGTGATTTTTGCGGACAAGCTGATGCAGTTCGGTTTCCGCATGGCGACCCGCGGTGGTATTTCCATCGCCATGGGCGACATGGTGGTGCCAGCGCAGAAGCAGACCATCATTGCGGCCGCCGAAGCCGAAGTGAAAGAAATTCAGGCGCAATACACCTCCGGTCTGGTTACCCAAGGCGAACGCTACAACAAAGTGGTGGACATTTGGGGCCGTGCTGGCGACCAAGTGGGCAAGGCCATGATGGAACAATTGGCCACAGAGCCAGTGATTGATCGCAACGGCAAGGAAGTCCGCCAGGAATCTTTCAACGCAATTTATATGATGGCCGACTCCGGTGCCCGCGGTTCTGCCGCGCAGATCCGTCAACTGGCCGGTATGCGGGGTCTGATGGCCAAGCCCGACGGCTCCATCATTGAAACACCGATCATCGCGAACTTCCGCGAAGGTCTGAACGTGTTGCAGTACTTCATTTCAACCCACGGTGCCCGTAAGGGTCTGGCCGACACGGCGTTGAAAACTGCGAACTCGGGCTACCTGACCCGCCGTCTGGTTGACGTGACGCAAGACTTGGTGGTGGTTGAAGACGATTGCGGTACTTCTAACGGCGTGGCCATGAAGGCCCTGGTTGAAGGCGGTGAGGTGATTGAGGCACTGCGCGACCGTATTCTCGGCCGCGTGACTGTGGCGGATGTAGTCAACCCTGAAACCCAGGAAACTGTGTTTGAAACCGGCAAGCTGCTGGACGAAGATGCCGTAGAGCTCATCGACCAATTGGGCATCGACGAAGTGCGTGTCCGTACACCGCTGTCTTGCGACACCCGCTATGGCCTGTGTGCGAAGTGTTACGGTCGTGACCTCGGCCGCGGCACGCTGGTGAACAACGGCGAAGCAGTTGGCGTAATTGCGGCCCAGTCCATTGGTGAACCCGGTACACAGCTGACCATGCGTACATTCCACATCGGTGGTGCGGCTTCCCGCGCGGCCGTGGTGTCCAGCATCGAAGCCAAGTCGAACGGTATCATCCGCTTTACAGCGACCATGCGCTACATCACCAACGGCAAGCGCGAGCAAATCGTGATTTCCCGTTCTGGCGAAGTGCTGATCACCGACGATTTCGGTCGTGAGCGCGAGCGTCACAAGGTACCCTACGGTGCAACACTGTCCGTACTGGATGGTAACCAGGTCAAAGCCGGTACATTACTGGCAACTTGGGACCCGCTGACCCGTCCGATCGTGACGGAATACGGTGGCAAGATCAAATTCGAGAACATCGAAGAAGGTGCCACAGTTGCCAAGCAGATTGATGATGTCACCGGCTTGTCCACCTTGGTGGTGATCGATGCCAAGCGCCGTACAGCCACTGGCAAGGGTGAGCGCCCCCAGGTGAAGCTGCTCGACCCGGCTGGCAACGAAGTCAAAATTGCAGGCACCGATCACTCTGTGAACATCAGTTTCCCAGTGGGTGCGCTGATTACTGTTCGCGACGGTCAGGACGTGTCTGTGGGTGAAATTCTGGCGCGTATCCCACAGGAAAGCCAGAAGACCCGTGACATTACCGGTGGTCTGCCGCGTGTGGCCGAGCTGTTTGAAGCCCGTTCCCCGAAAGACGCCGGCATGTTGGCCGAAGTCACCGGTACGGTTTCCTTCGGTAAAGACACCAAGGGCAAGCAGCGTCTAGTCATCACCGACCTCGACGGCGTCTCTCACGAGTTCCTGATCCCCAAAGACAAGCACGTTTTGGTACACGACGGTCAAGTGGTGAACAAGGGCGAATCGATTGTGGACGGTCCAGCCGATCCGCACGACATTCTGCGCCTCTTGGGCATCGAAGCCTTGGCGCGTTACATCGTGGACGAAGTGCAGGACGTGTATCGCTTGCAGGGTGTGAAGATCAACGACAAACACATTGAAGTGATTGTTCGTCAGATGTTGCGCCGTGTGGTCGTGGACGATGCCGGCGAAACCGGGTTCATTCCCGGTGAGCAGGTTGAGCGTTCCGAACTGTTGGATGCCAACGACAAAATGCGTTCTGAGAACAAACGGGAAGCCACCTACCAAAACATCTTGCTGGGTATTACCAAAGCTTCGCTGTCCACCGATTCGTTCATCTCCGCGGCGTCCTTCCAGGAAACCACCCGCGTACTGACCGAAGCGGCCATCATGGGCAAACGCGACGATTTGCGGGGTCTGAAAGAAAACGTGATTGTGGGTCGACTGATCCCCGCAGGTACGGGTTTGGCCTATCACAAGGCTCGCAAGGACAAGGAAAGCCGCGAGGCCGAAGAATTGCGCATGTTGGAAGCCGAGCAGGATCCACGTGCACAGGCCGAAGCGCTGTTCAACATGCCTGCAGCCGAGGGCTCTGACGAAAGCTGAGTTCACGGCACTGCTCAAGGCTAAGTCCTTGAGCGGGCTACAAATCGGGGCTTGAAATAAGCCCCCTGAAAGATTGACCCGCGATTGTGTTTTGGAATACAATCGCGGGCTCAAATGGCTGCGGGCTCGCCCGTAGCCCTTTTGTTTTTTCTAAACCGGAACTGGAACTATGCCAACAATCAATCAACTTGTGCGGAAGCCCCGCACCAGTGTGACTGCGAAAAGCAAAAGCCCCGCACTGGAGAATTGCCCCCAGAAGCGTGGTGTTTGCACACGTGTTTACACTACCACTCCCAAAAAACCAAACTCTGCGCTGCGTAAGGTTGCCAAAGTGCGCCTGACCAACGGCTTCGAAGTGATTTCCTACATCGGTGGTGAAGGCCACAACCTGCAGGAACACTCCGTGGTGCTGATCCGCGGTGGTCGTGTGAAGGATTTGCCCGGTGTGCGTTACCACATCGTTCGCGGTTCTCTGGACCTGCAGGGCGTTAAAGATCGTAAACAGGCGCGCTCCAAGTACGGTAGCAAGCGTCCCAAAGCAGGTGGCGGCGCCAAGAAGTAATGTCTGTGTTCAACACAGGCGTCACCGCCCCGCTTTAAAATCAACCGCATTCCGTGCGGCCCACATGGGTGGGTCGAGTAAGCAGATGCAATAGTGGGCTTGTAGGCCCGCGCTGAAGATAAAGGAATAGAAAATGCCACGTCGTCGCGAAGTGCAGCGCAGAGAAGTGCTGCCAGATCCAAAGTTTCAAAGCACCGAAGTTGCCAAGTTCATGAACGTGATCATGCTCTCTGGCAAGAAAGCGGTTGCTGAGCGCATTGTGTACGGTGCTTTTGACAGCATCTCCACCAAGGCCGGCAAAGACCCTCTCGAAGTGTTCAACTCAGCCATCAACAACGTGAAACCTGTTGTTGAAGTGAAGTCCCGCCGTGTGGGCGGTGCGAACTACCAAGTTCCGGTGGAAGTTCGTCCCTCCCGTCGTCTGGCGCTGGCCATGCGTTGGGTTCGTGAAGCCGCCAAGAAGCGCAGTGAAAAATCGATGGATCTGCGCCTGGCTGGCGAATTGTTGGAAGCTGCAGAAGGCCGTGGTGGCGCGATGAAGAAGCGCGATGAAGTACACCGCATGGCTGAAGCCAACAAGGCATTCTCGCATTTCCGATTCTAAATTTCTCTGGAGTAGCAAATGGCTCGTAAGACGCCCATTGAGCGATATCGCAACATTGGTATTTCGGCGCACATTGACGCCGGAAAGACCACCACGACCGAACGTATTCTGTACTACACCGGCGTAAACCACAAAATCGGTGAAGTGCATGACGGTGCGGCCACCATGGACTGGATGGAACAAGAGCAGGAGCGTGGTATTACCATCACGTCCGCTGCAACCACTTGCTTCTGGAAGGGCATGGACATGAACTTCGCAGAACACCGTTTCAACATCATTGACACCCCCGGGCACGTGGACTTCACGATCGAAGTAGAGCGTTCCATGCGTGTGCTGGATGGTGCCTGTATGGTGTATTGCGCGGTGGGTGGTGTTCAGCCCCAGTCTGAAACCGTGTGGCGTCAGGCCAACAAGTACAAAGTGCCGCGTTTGGCCTTTGTGAACAAAATGGACCGCACGGGTGCCAACTTCTTCAAGGTTTATGACCAGATGAAGTTGCGCCTGCGTGCCAATCCAGTGCCCATCGTGATCCCCATCGGCGCCGAAGACAACTTCGAAGGCGTGGTGGACCTGATCAAGATGAAAGCCATCATTTGGGACGAAGCCTCTCAGGGCATGAAGTTCGAATACCGTGACATCCCTGCGCACTTGCAGGCAGATGCCACCAAGTGGCGCAGCGAAATGGTTGAGGCTGCTGCAGAAGCATCCGAAGACCTGATGAACAAGTACCTGGAAGAAGGTGATCTGTCCGAAGACGAGATCAAGCTCGGCTTGCGTACGCGCACCATCTCCACTGAAATTCAGCCCATGCTGTGCGGTACCGCATTCAAGAACAAGGGTGTTCAGCGCATGCTGGACGCTGTGATTGAATTCCTGCCGTCCCCAGTGGATATTCCACCCGTGTCTGGTATGGACGAGGACGAGCAGCCTGTATCCCGTCAAGCCAGCGACGAAGAAAAGCTGTCCGCTTTGGCGTTCAAGTTGATGACTGACCCATTCGTGGGTCAACTGACCTTCGTGCGCGTGTATTCCGGTGTGCTCAACAAGGGCGACTCCGTCTACAACCCGGTCAAGGGCAAGAAAGAGCGCATCGGCCGTATCGTTCAGATGCACGCCAACAACCGTCAGGAAGTGGAAGAAATTCGCGCGGGTGACATCGCTGCTTGTGTGGGCTTGAAAGAAGTGACCACCGGTGAAACCCTGTGTGATCCTTCCGCCATCATCACCTTGGAGCGCATGGTGTTCCCCGAGCCTGTGATTGCACAGGCCGTGGAGCCCAAAACCAAGGCTGACCAGGAAAAGATGGGTATCGCACTGGGCCGTTTGGCAGCAGAAGATCCTTCTTTCCGTGTGCGCACTGACGAAGAATCCGGTCAGACCATCATCGCCGGTATGGGCGAATTGCACCTGGAAATTATTATCGACCGAATGAAGCGCGAATTTGGCGTTGAAGCCAACGTGGGTAAGCCACAGGTGGCTTACCGCGAAACCATTCGCAATTCCGTCAAGGAAGTGGAAGGCAAGTTCGTTCGTCAGTCTGGTGGTCGTGGTCAGTACGGTCATGTTGTTCTGCGTGTTGAACCCAACGAAGCAGGCAAGGGCTTTGAGTTCCTGGACGAGATCAAAGGTGGTGTGGTTCCCCGCGAATACATCCCCGCCGTTCAAAAGGGTATTGAAGAATCCCTGTCCAACGGCGTGTTGGCCGGTTACCCAGTGGTTGACGTGAAAGTGGCTTTGCACTTCGGTTCCTACCACGACGTGGACTCCAACGAACAGGCTTTCAAGATTGCTGCCTCCATGGGTTTCAAGGAAGGTATGCGTCGAGCCAGCCCAGTTCTGCTGGAACCGATGATGGCTGTGGAAGTGGAAACACCGGAAGACTACGCCGGTACCGTGATGGGCGACTTGTCCTCACGTCGTGGTGTGGTTCAGGGAATGGACGACATGGTGGGTGGCGGCAAGGCGATCAAAGCTGAAGTGCCGTTGGCTGAAATGTTCGGTTACGCCACAACACTGCGTTCGCTGACGCAGGGTCGCGCAACCTACACCATGGAATTCAAGCACTATTCCGAAGCGCCCAAGAACGTTGCAGACGCTGTGATCAGCGCCCGCGCCAAGTAATTGACATCTAAAGAATCGAGAGGTATTTGCAATGGCAAAAGAAAAGTTTGAGCGTAAGAAGCCGCACGTAAACGTTGGAACGATTGGTCACGTGGACCATGGCAAGACGACACTGACAGCGGCGATCACAACGGTGTTGGCGCGCCTGATTGGTGGTGAAGCCAAGGGTTACGACCAGATTGATGCGGCTCCTGAAGAAAAGGCCCGTGGTATTACCATCAACACAGCACACGTTGAGTACGAGACAGAAACACGTCACTACGCCCACGTGGACTGTCCAGGTCACGCTGACTATGTAAAGAACATGATTACTGGTGCAGCGCAGATGGACGGCGCGATTCTGGTGTGCTCGGCCGCTGACGGCCCCATGCCCCAGACTCGTGAGCACATCCTGCTGGCCCGCCAGGTGGGTGTTCCTTACATCATCGTGTTCCTGAACAAGTGCGACATGGTGGACGACGCCGAGCTGCTGGAACTGGTTGAAATGGAAGTGCGCGAATTGCTGTCTTCCTATGACTTCCCAGGCGACGACGTGCCCATTATCAAGGGTTCGGCCAAGCTGGCCCTGGAAGGCGACGCGGGCGAGCTGGGCGAAGGTGCCATCAAGGCCCTGGCCGCAGCCCTGGATAGCTACATCCCCACGCCCGAGCGTGCGGTGGACGGCGCATTCCTGATGCCCATCGAAGACGTGTTCTCCATCTCCGGTCGCGGTACCGTGGTAACAGGCCGTATCGAGCGTGGCGTTGTGAAGGTTGGCGAAGAAATCGAAATCGTGGGTATCAAAGACACGGTCAAGACCACTTGTACTGGTGTGGAAATGTTCCGCAAGCTGCTGGACCAAGGTCAAGCGGGCGACAACGTGGGTGTACTGCTGCGCGGTACCAAGCGTGAAGAAGTGGAGCGTGGCCAAGTGCTGTGCAAGCCCGGTTCAATCAAGCCACACACAGGCTTCACCGCTGAGGTGTATGTGCTGTCCAAGGAAGAAGGCGGTCGTCACACACCATTCTTCAACAACTACCGTCCCCAGTTCTACTTCCGTACAACGGACGTGACTGGCTCGATCAGCCTGCCAGCTGACAAAGAGATGGTGTTGCCAGGTGACAACGTGTCCATCAACGTGGAGCTGATTGCCCCGATCGCGATGGAAGAAGGTCTGCGCTTTGCGATCCGTGAAGGCGGCCGCACAGTGGGCGCCGGCGTGGTTGCCAAGATTACGAAGTAAAGGTAGACTCCGGCGACTCCTCTTTGGAATCGCCGGCTTTTTTGAGGTGAGCTGCGTGTAGCGGTCACACTCTGTGCTCTTTAGGATTCAACATGAACAACCAGAAAATTCGCATCCGCCTGAAGGCGTTTGATTACAAACTGATCGACCAGTCCGCGCTGGAGATCGTTGAGACTGCCAAGCGCACCGGTGCGGTTGTGAAGGGCCCAGTGCCCCTGCCCACTCGCATGAAGCGCTTCGACATTCTGCGTTCCCCCCACGTTAATAAAACATCCCGCGACCAATTCGAAATTCGCACGCATCAGCGTCTGATGGATATTGTGGACCCCACCGACAAAACCGTGGATGCGCTGATGAAACTGGATTTGCCAGCTGGTGTGGACGTCGAAATTAAGTTGCAGTAAAACAGTTGCAGTAAATTCGATTTGTGAATATACTCATGGGCTTACCTTAAAAAAGGTAAGTTCAAGAGAATTTTATCATTCGGCCAATCGCAGCCGAAATTGGAGAAATCATGAGTCTAGGCCTTATTGGTCGCAAGATCGGCATGATGCGCATCTTTACGGAAGCGGGTGTCTCGGTGCCCGTCACTGTTGTTGATGTGTCGTCTAACCGCGTTGCGCAGCTCAAAACGATTGAAACGGACGGCTACACAGCTGTTCAGCTGGCCTACGGATCCCGTCGCCCCACCCGTGTGGCCAAGGCGCAAGCGGGTCACTATGCCAAGGCTTCCATCGAAGCCGCCTCTTCCTTGGTTGAGTTCACCGTCGATGCCGCAAAGCTTGCCGAGTTGCAAGTTGGTGCGCCTGTATCTGTGGAAATTTTTTCCGTTGGTCAAAAGGTGGATGTTAGCGGTGTGACCCAGGGTAAGGGCTTTTCAGGTTCCATCAAGCGTCACCATTTCAGTTCACAGCGTGCATCTCACGGTAACTCCGTGTCACACAACGCGCCTGGTTCGATTGGTATGGCCCAGGATCCGGGTCGTGTGTTTCCTGGTAAGCGCATGGCCGGTCAATTGGGTAATGTCAACCGCACCACGCAAAACCTGGAAGTGGTTCGCGTGGACGCAGAGCGCGGTCTGCTCCTGATCAAGGGTGCTGTTCCGGGTTCCAAGGGCGGTGAGTTGCTGGTCAAGCCGGCTGTCAAGGCCAAGGCATAAGGAGAACCTGATGGAATTGAAAGTAATTGGCGATTCTGGGCAGGCCTCTCAAACTGTTCAGGTGTCCGATGTGGTTTTTGGTCGTGAATACAACGAGCCGCTGATTCATCAGTTGGTGGTCGCGTATCAGGCCAACGCGCGTCAAGGCACGCGTGCTCAAAAAGACCGCTCTGAAGTTCGCGCTTCCACGCGCAAGCCTTGGAAGCAGAAAGGGACCGGTCGTGCCCGTGTGGGTGCTGTGTCTAGCCCTTTGTGGCGCGGAGGCGGTCAGATTTTCCCGAACCGTCCGGAAGAAAATTTCACCCAGAAGCTGAACAAGAAAATGTTCCGTGCTGGCGTTTGCTCCATCTTGTCTCAGTTGGGTCGTGAAGAGCGCCTGGTGGTTGTGGATTCTATGCAACTTGAAGCGCCCAAGACCAAATTGCTGGATCAAAAGATCAAGAGCATGGGTTTTGAGTCTGTGTTGATCATCGTTGATTCCGTAGACGAAAACCTGTATCTCGCTTCTCGTAACCTGCCCAACGTGGCGATTGTTGAGCCTCGTTATGCCGACCCGCTCTCCTTGATTTACTTCAAGAAGGTGGTGGTGACTCGTGCTGCGCTGGACAAACTGCAGGAGATGTACGCATGAACACCCAGCGTCTGATGAAAATTCTGTTGGCCCCCATCGTGTCTGAAAAGAGCACCATGCTGGCTGACAAGCATGAGCAAGTGGCTTTTAAGGTGTGCTCCACTGCAACCAAAGATGAGATCAAGGCGGCAGTTGAGTTGCTGTTCAAGGTTGAAGTTGAGGCTGTGCGCGTGATCAATCAAGCCGGCAAGCAAAAGCGGTTTGGTCGCACCATGGGTCGTCGTTCAGACGTCCGCAAGGCCTATGTTGCACTGAAAGCCGGTCAGGAAATCAATTTCTCGGAGGCTGCGTAACATGCCATTGATTAAACTCAAACCAACGTCCCCCGGTCGTCGTGGTGTGGTCAAGGTGGTGCATCCGCACCTGCACAAGGGCGAAGCCTATGCGCCATTGCTCGAGTCGCAGTCCAAAACCTCCGGCCGCAACAACAATGGTCACATCACCACTCGGCACAAGGGTGGCGGCCACAAGCAGCACTATCGCCTGGTTGACTTCAAGCGCAACAAGGATGGTATTCCTGCGAAGGTTGAGCGGATCGAATACGATCCGAACCGTACTGCGCACATTGCCCTGATCTGCTATGCCGACGGTCAGCGTTCCTATATCATCGCGCCGCGTGGTCTGCAGGTGGGTCAAACCCTGTTGAATGGTTCCGAAGCGCCGATCAAAGTGGGTAACACATTGCCCATTCGCAACATTCCCGTGGGTACCACAGTGCATTGCGTAGAAATGTTGCCCGGCAAAGGGGCGCAGCTGGCGCGCTCTGCTGGTGGTTCTGCCATGTTGATGGCCCGAGAAGGCACCTACGCTCAGATGCGTCTGCGCTCCGGTGAAATTCGGCGTGTTCACATTGAATGCCGGGCCACCATTGGTGAGGTCAGCAACGAGGAAAACAGCCTTCGCAAAATTGGTAAGGCAGGTGCTGTGCGTTGGAAGGGCATTCGCCCGACTGTTCGCGGTACAGCCATGAACCCGATCGACCACCCGCACGGTGGTGGTGAGGGCAAGACCGGTGAAGGTCGTGTGCCAGTGAGCCCTTGGGGTCAGCCAACAAAGGGCTACCGCACACGCTCCAACAAGCGCACCGATACCATGATCGTTCAGCGTCGTCACAAGCGCTAAGTGGGGTAAGCAAATATGTCTCGTTCATTGAAAAAAGGTCCTTTCTGCGACGCCCACTTGATCAAAAAGGTGGAGGCTGCAGTTGCATCCAAGGACAAGCGTCCAATTAAAACCTGGTCCCGTCGTTCGACCGTGCTCCCAGAGTTCATCGGTCTGACCATTGCAGTACACAACGGTAAGCAACATGTGCCTGTGTATGTCAACGAAAACATGGTTGGTCACAAACTCGGCGAATTTGCGCTCACCCGCACTTTCAAGGGGCACGCGGCTGACAAGAAGGCCAAGCGATAAGGGGATAACATGGAAACTCGTGCAATTTTGAAAGGTGTGCGCATGTCGCCACAGCGCGGTCGCCAGGTTGCTGACCTGATCCGCGGTAAGAAAGTGGATCAGGCGCTCAATATCCTGACCTTCTCTCCTCAAAAGGCCGCTTTCATTGTCAAGAAAGTACTGGAGAGCGCGATCGCCAACGCGGAGCACAATGATGGTGCGGATGTGGATGAGCTGAAAGTCAAGACCATCTACGTTGAAGAGGGTCCCGTGCTCAAGCGCTTCACAGCCCGCGCGAAAGGCCGTGGCAATCGTATTACTAAGAAGACCAGTCACATTTATGTGACGGTTGGTAATTAAGGGGGTTTCATGGGTCAGAAAATTAACCCAACCGGTTTTCGCCTGGCAGTTTCTCGTAACTGGGCCTCTCGCTGGTATGCGTCCAACCGTGAGTTTTCTCAAATGTTGATCGAGGACATTCAAGTCCGCGATTACCTGAAAAAGAAACTGAAGAACGCCTCTGTCGCGCGTGTGCTGATCGAGCGTCCTGCAAAGAATGCCCGTGTAACCATTTATTCGGCTCGCCCGGGTGTGGTGATTGGCAAGAAAGGTGAAGACATTGAGGTCTTGAAGAACAGCCTCCAAAAGTTGGTCGGTGTACCTGTGCATGTGAACATCGAAGAAGTTCGCAAGCCGGAGATTGATGCGCAATTGATCGCAGACGGTATTTCCCAGCAGCTCGAGCGGCGCATCATGTTCCGCCGTGCCATGAAGCGGGCGATGCAAAACGCCATGCGCATGGGCGCCCAAGGTATCAAGATCATGTCGTCCGGCCGATTGAACGGCATTGAAATCGCCCGTACAGAATGGTATCGCGAAGGTCGTGTGCCTTTGCATACCCTGCGCGCTGATATCGACTACGCAACTAGCGAAGCTGCGACCACCTACGGCATCATCGGGATTAAAGTCTGGGTTTATAAAGGCGATAACCTGGGTCGCGGTGAAGTGGCTGCTGCGCCGGTTGAGCAGGAAAAAGAAGAGCGTCGTCCACGCCGTCCATCATCTCGTCCAACGGGTGCCCGCAAGCCTCGTAAAGATGGTGCAAGTGGTTCCAACAAAGAGGAAGCATCCGCTGGATCTTCCGCTGAACAGTAATTAGGAGCGCATGATGTTACAGCCATCACGTCGCAAATATAGAAAAGAGCACAAGGGCCGCAACACCGGTCTGGCCACACGTGGCGCCGATGTTTCTTTTGGTGAGTTCGGACTGAAATCGACCGATCGTGGCCGATTGACCGCGCGTCAGATCGAATCTGCACGCCGAGCCATGGTTCGTCACATCAAGCGTGGCGGGAAAATCTGGATTCGAGTGTTCCCGGACAAGCCGATTACCAACAAACCTGCGGAAGTTCGTATGGGCAATGGTAAGGGTAACGTGGAGTACTACGTTGCTGAGATTCAGCCCGGCAAGGTGCTCTACGAAATGGATGGTGTTAGTGAAGAACTCGCTCGGGAAGCTTTCCGCTTGGCCGCAGCCAAGTTGCCATTGCGCACGGTGTTCGTAACCCGTCAGATTGGAGGTTAATGATGAAAGCGTCTGAATTGCGCAGTAAAAGTGCAGCAGAACTGACCAAGGAGCTGGAGGATCTGCTGCGTGCACAGTTTTCCCTGCGCATGCAGGTAGCCACACAGCAGTTGTCCAATACTTCCCAATTGTCCAAAGTACGTAAAGACATCGCACGTGTGAAGACAGTGATGACTCAGTTGAAGAGGTCCGCATGAGCACCGAAGCCAAAGTAAGTTTGAAGCGTACGCTGGTGGGACGTGTGGTGAGCGACAAGATGACCAAGTCTGTGGTCGTTGCCGTTGAAAACCGCATCAAACACCCTGTGTATGGCAAATATGTCGTCAAAACCCACAAATACACCGCCCATGATGAATCCAATGAAGTGACTGAAGGTGACTTGGTGGAAATCGCAGAAGGTCGTCCAATTTCCAAGACAAAATCCTGGAGTGTGACAAAAGTGTTGGAGAAAGCGAAAGTCATCTGATTTTCGCTTGATCGAGTGGTACAAGCCTGCTATTATTGCAGGCTATCTTTTCAACCCATGCGGGACCAAGACTGGCAGTTGATGGCAAAAGACGTCGCTAGGCGTTGCCCAAAACGGCTAAGTTGGTAAGGACAATCCATGATACAAATGCAATCACGGCTCGATGTGGCCGACAACACGGGTGCGCGCTCAGTCATGTGCATCAAGGTTCTTGGTGGTTCCAAGCGCCGTTACGCCGGAATTGGCGACATCATTAAGGTGTCCATCAAAGATGCGGCCCCACGTGGCCGTGTCAAGAAAGGCGAAATTTACAATGCAGTTGTAGTTCGCACTGCAAAAGGCGTACGTCGCCCAGATGGTGCGCTGATCAAATTCGATTCCAATGCGGCCGTTTTGCTGAATGCAAAGCTGGAGCCCATCGGTACCCGTATTTTTGGCCCAGTGACTCGCGAGCTTCGGAATGAGAAATTCATGAAGATCGTGTCTTTGGCGCCTGAGGTTCTGTGAGGTCAATATGAACAAAATCCGCAAAGGCGACGAAGTGTTGGTGTTGACTGGCAAGTTTAAAGGCAAGAAAGGGGTTGTGTTGGCCCGCATCGACGATGAGCATTTGCTTGTTGAGGGTGTGAATGTGGTTAAGAAGCACCAAAAGCCGAACCCCATGAAGGGCGAGACCGGTGGTGTGGTTGATAAAACCATGCCCATCCATCAGTCCAACGTGAGTTTGTTTGACAAAGAAACAGGTAAGCCGTCGCGCGTTGCGATCAAGCAGGTGGATGGCAAGTCTGTGCGGGTTCTGGTGAAAACCGGTGCCCAGCTGGCCAACTGAGGGGTTTATCGTGTCTCGATTCCAAGAGTTTTACAAAACCGAGGTGGTGGGTCAGTTGACCAGCCAGTTTGGTTACAAGTCCGTCATGGAAGTGCCTCGCATCACGAAGATCACGCTCAACATGGGTGTGGGTGAGGCGGTGAATGACAAAAAGATTATTGAAAACGCTGTGGGCGACTTGACCAAGATTGCTGGTCAAAAGCCTGTGGTGACTCGCGCCAAAAAGGCGATTGCAGGTTTCAAGATTCGTGAGGGTTATCCGGTGGGCTGCATGGTCACACTGCGTGGTCCAAAGATGTATGAATTCCTGGATCGATTGATCACTGTGGCTTTTCCTCGCGTTCGCGATTTTCGTGGCGTGTCCGGCAAATCCTTCGATGGTCGTGGCAATTACAACATTGGTATCAAAGAACAGATCATTTTCCCTGAGATCGAATACGACAAGATCGATGCTCTGCGTGGTTTGAATATCAGTGTGACGACGACGGCGAAAACCAACGATGAGGCGAAAGCCCTGTTGGCCGCTTTCAAGTTTCCGTTCCGCAACTGAGGTGTAACGTGGCAAAACTGGCTTTGATTAACCGTGAAAAAAAGCGTGCAGCCTTGGTCAAGAAGTATGCGGCGAAGCGTGAAGCATTAAATAAGATCGTGAAGGATCAGTCCGTGACTGAAGCTGAGCGTTACGAAGCGCGTTTGAAGCTGCAGGCTCTGCCTCGCAATGCAAGCCCGACTCGTCAGCGCAATCGCTGTGAGCTGACAGGTCGTCCCCGTGGCACATTCCGTATGTTCGGTTTGGCCCGTAACAAGATCCGTGAGATTGCCATGCGTGGTGAGATTCCTGGTATCACCAAGGCTAGCTGGTAAGGGGTTCAGATATGAGTATGAGTGATCCAATCGCCGACATGCTGACACGCATTCGCAATGCGCAAGGCGTTGATAAGGCGACGGTTGAAATGCCTTCTTCCAAATTGAAGGTGGCAATCGCTAAGGTCCTGAAGGACGAAGGCTACATCGAGAGTTTCTCGGTTGTGGGTGAGGCAGCAAAGCCGGTGCTCAGCATTGAGCTGAAATACTATGCAGGTCGCCCAGTCATTGAGAAGATCGAGCGCGTATCAAAGCCAGGTCTTCGCATTTACAAGGGCAAGGACGACATTCCTGAGGTCATGAACGGCCTTGGTGTTGCCATTGTATCGACATCCAAAGGCGTGATGACTGATCGCAAAGCCCGTGCTTCCGGCATTGGCGGCGAAGTTATTTGCCTGGTGGCTTAAGGAGTAAGGGAACATGTCTCGTGTAGCCAAGGCCCCTATTTCCGTACCTTCCGGCGTTCAGGTGGCCATCAGTGGTCAGAACGTATCCGTCAAGGGCGGTAGTGCCGAATTGAAATTGTCTGTTAATCCGCTGGTTGCGGCCAACTTTGCCGACGGTGTTTTGTCTGTGAAGCCTGTTGCAGACACCACCGAAGCCAATGCCCAGGCAGGAACAGCCCGTGCCTTGTTGGCCAACATGGTGTTGGGTGTCAGCAAGGGATTCGAGCGCAAGTTGCAACTGGTTGGCGTGGGTTATAAAGCGGCCGTCCAGGGCGATTCCCTGAATTTGGCGCTGGGTTTCTCCCATCCGGTTGTTCACAAACTGCCCGCGGGTGTGAAGGCTGAAACGCCGACCCCCACCGAGATTATCTTGAAGGGCGCCGATAAACAAGTGATTGGTCAAACTGCTGCTGAAATTCGCGGCTACCGTCCGCCAGAGCCTTATAAAGGCAAGGGTGTTCGGTATGCGAACGAGCACGTGGTAATTAAAGAGACCAAGAAGAAGTAAGGCGCATAGAGGACCATCATGGAAACTAAGAGAGAAGCACGTCTGCGTCGTGCAAAACAGACCCGGAAGCGCATTGCCTTGGCGCGTGCAACCCGTCTGTGCGTCTATCGTACCAATTCTCACATCTACGCTGCGATTCATTCTGCAGACGGTGGTGAGGTGTTGGCCTCTGCATCGACTGTGGACAAAGAAGTGCGTGCCGCAATGGCGGGTAAAACCGGCGGCAACAAAGCCGCTGCAGCTGCTGTTGGTGCGGAAATTGCCAAGCGGGCACTCGCCAAGGGCATTTCCGCGGTTGCTTTTGACCGGTCGGGTTTTGCTTACCATGGTCGTGTGAAAGAGTTGGCAGACGCCGCTCGTGAAGCTGGCTTGAAATTCTAAGGGGTTATCATGGCAAGAATGCAAGGTAAAAATGCGGCTCCAGAGGCCCGTGATGACGGCCTGAAGGAAAAAATGATTGCCGTGAACCGCGTGACCAAAGTGGTCAAGGGCGGTCGTATTCTCGGTTTCGCAGCGCTGACGGTGGTCGGTGATGGTGATGGCCGTGTTGGCATGGGCAAGGGCAAGTCCCGTGAGGTGCCGGTGTCTGTTCAGAAGGCCATGGAACAAGCGCGTCGCCAGATGGAGCAGGTGTCCCTTCGTGACGGCACTATTCATCACACCGTTGAAGGTCGCCACGGCGCATCCAAGGTGTTTTTGGCGCCCGCACAGGAAGGTACCGGTTTGATCGCTGGTGGCCCGATGCGCGCTGTTTTGGAAGTGGTTGGCGTTCGTAACATTGTTGCGAAGAGCCACGGTTCTTCAAACCCCTACAACCTGGTGCGTGCAACACTGGACGCTCTGTCCAAGCTGCAAACACCTGCTGAAATCGCTGCCAAGCGCGGTCTTTCAGTTGAAAAATTGTTTGAGGCCTAATCATGAGTGCACAAGTCAAGGTAACGCTGGTTAAAAGCATTATCGGCACCAAAGAAGACCATCGTGCCACCGTTCGCGGTCTGGGTCTGCGTCGTTTGAACCACAGTCGTATCTTGGTTGATACGCCCGAGGTTCGTGGAATGATTAACAAGGTGTCGTACCTGTTGAAAGTAGAGGCTGCGTAATGGAACTCAATACAATTGCTCCAGCACCAGGCAGTAAATTTCCCAAGAAGCGTGTGGGCCGTGGTATCGGTTCCGGCTGGGGAAAAACAGCAGGCCGTGGTCACAAAGGTCAAAAATCCCGCAGTGGTGGTTTCCACAAAGTGGGATTTGAAGGCGGTCAGATGCCCATGCATCGTCGTCTTCCCAAACGTGGCTTTACTTCTCGCACTGCACAGTTCAATGCACAAGTTCGTTTGACGGATTTGGATGTGTTGGCTGTTGACCAAATCGATTTGCTAACGTTGCTGCAAGCTGGCCTCGTTCCTGCTGGTACGCAGTCGGTGAAGGTCATTTTGGCTGGCGAAATCAAGCGTGCTGTTACTTTGAGCGGTATCAAAGCCACCAAGGGTGCATTGGCAGCCATTCAGGCGGCCGGTGGAACAGTGAACGCTTAAAGAGAGACACGCGTGGCTTTGAACCCATCAGCTCTGGCTTCCTCTGGCAAATTCACCGATTTGCGTAAGCGTTTGGTGTTTTTGCTGCTCGCCTTGATCGTTTACCGGATCGGTGCGCATGTGCCGGTACCGGGTATTGATCCAGTGCAGCTCAAGCAGCTGTTCAATACTCAGCAAGGTGGCATCCTCGGCATGTTCAACATGTTCTCGGGGGGGGCGTTGTCCCGCTTCACGGTGTTTGCTTTGGGAATCATGCCCTACATCTCTGCGTCGATCGTGATGCAGCTGGCGTCGGTGGTGGTCCCACAGCTTGAGACTTTGAAGAAAGAGGGTGAGGCTGGTCGGCGAAAGATAACGCAGTACACGCGGTACGGCACCTTCTTTTTGGCCACTTTTCAGGCAATCGGCATCTCGGTTGCCTTGGAGTCACAGAAAGGTTTGGTAATCGATCCCGGTTTGGCTTTCCGGTTCACGACGGCCGTTTCGCTGGTGACCGGTACCATGTTCTTGATGTGGCTGGGCGAGCAAATCACCGAGCGTGGATTGGGTAACGGAATTTCGATTTTGATTTTTGCCGGTATCGCTGCAGGCATGCCCGGTGCGTTGGGTGGATTGTTCGAGTTGGTTCGGACTGGAGCCATGAGCTCACTGGTCGCCGTGCTGGTATGTGTTTTGGCGGTGTTGGTGACCTATCTGGTGGTGTTCGTCGAACGCGGTCAGCGAAAAATTACCGTGAACTACGCAAAGCGACAGGTGGGAAATCGGGTATATGCGGGTCAAACCTCTCATTTGCCGCTGAAGTTGAACATGGCTGGCGTGATTCCGCCGATCTTTGCCTCGAGCATCATTTTATTGCCAGCCACGCTGACCAGCTGGTTTGGATCCGGCAGTGGCGCGGTTGTTGGATTCCTGAAGGAAGTATCGCAAACACTGTCCCCTGGCCACCCGCTGTACATGTTGTTGTACGCCAGCGCGATCGTGTTTTTCTGTTTTTTTTACACGGCACTCGTGTTCAATAGCCGTGAGACTGCTGACAATTTGAAAAAGAGTGGTGCCTTTCTTCCTGGCATTCGCCCTGGTGAGCAGACTTCTCGTTACATCGATCGCGTGTTGATGCGCCTGACCCTGGTTGGTGCCGCTTACATCACTTTGGTGTGTTTGTTGCCAGAATTTCTGGTTCTGGGCTTCAAAGTTCCTTTTTACTTCGGTGGCACATCGCTGCTGATTATTGTGGTCGTTGCGATGGATTTCATGGCACAGGTTCAGGCCTACGTGATGTCTCAGCAATATGAAAGTCTCTTGAAGAAGTCCAGTTTCAAGGGCTCCGGTTTGACGAGGTAAGGATTGTCTAAAGACGACGTTATCCAAATGCAGGGTGAGGTGGTTGAAAACCTGCCCAACGCCACTTTCCGGGTCAAGTTGGAAAATGGTCACGTGGTGCTCGGTCATATTTCCGGAAAAATGCGAATGAATTACATTCGTATTCTTCCGGGTGACAAAGTGACGGTGGAACTCACGCCGTACGACTTGTCCAGGGCACGAATTGTATTTCGAGCCAAGTAATTTGGTTCTTTTTGGAGTTCGCCATGAAAGTTCAGGCTTCTGTTAAGAAAATTTGTAGAAAGTGCAAAGTGATCAAGCGCAAAGGCGTGGTCCGTGTGATTTGTTCTGACGCGCGCCACAAGCAGCGTCAAGGTTAATAAAAGGGGATTTCCATGGCTCGTATTGCCGGTATTAACATTCCAAGCCACCAGCACACCGTGATCGGTCTGACTGCGATTTATGGCATTGGTCGTTCGACAGCCAAGAAGATTTGTGCAGTGACTTCCATCGCCGAAAACAAAAAGGTGAAGGATCTGGACGATACGGATCTGGAAAAGCTGCGTGATGAAGTGGCCAAGTACCTGACTGAAGGTGACCTGCGCCGCGAAATCACCATGAACATCAAGCGACTGATGGACCTGGGCTGCTATCGTGGTTTCCGTCACCGCAAGGGCTTGCCTGTTCGTGGTCAGCGTACGCGTACCAACGCTCGCACTCGCAAGGGTCCGAAGCGCGCCGGTATCGCCCTGAAGAAATAATCTGGATTTAAAGGAAGACTTGCCAAATGGCCAAAGGTACCGCAAACACCCGTGCTCGCAAGAAAGTCAAGAAGAACATCTCTGACGGTATCGCGCACGTACACGCTTCGTTCAACAACACCATCATCACCATCACAGACCGTCAAGGCAACGCCTTGGCTTGGTCCACATCGGGTGCTCAGGGCTTTAAGGGTTCACGCAAGTCAACCCCGTTTGCTGCACAGGTGGCTGCGGAAGTGGCTGGCAAGGCCGCGCAGGAATGCGGCATTAAGACTGTTGAAGTGCTGATCAAAGGACCAGGCCCAGGCCGTGAGTCCAGCGTTCGTGCACTGAACGCATTGGGCATCAAGGTGACGAGCATTTCTGACATCACCCCAATCCCGCACAACGGATGCCGTCCTCCCAAGCGTCGACGCATCTGATTTTTTAAGACCATTGTTCGCGCAGGCGGACTGAGGCGACTTTACCGTCGCGTAATGAAAGAGGTTTTCAAGTGGCTAAATATACTGGTCCAAAGTGTAAGTTGTCTCGCCGTGAAGGCACCGATCTTGGTTTGAAGAGCGCACGCCGTGCGCTGGATTCCAAGTGCAAACTCGATTCGAAACCTGGTCAGCATGGCCGTACTTCCGGTGCGCGTACCTCTGACTACGGTCAACAGTTGCGTGAAAAGCAAAAAGTGAAGCGCATGTACGGCATTCTGGAGCGTCAGTTCCGCCGTTACTTCGCAGAGGCTTCTCGCCGCAAGGGCAACACGGGTGAAACGCTGCTGCAATTGTTGGAAAGCCGTCTGGACAACGTGGTTTACCGCATGGGCTTTGGCTCCACCCGGGCTGAAGCACGTCAGCTGGTTAGCCACAAGGCGATTTTGGTGAACGGCAAGCCCGTGAACATTCCGTCTTACGTTGTGAAGGTGAACGACGTGGTTGCCGTGCGCGACAAGTCCAAGACCCAATCGCGGATTATTGAATCCGTGGGTCTGGCTGAATCCAACGGTTTCCCCATCTGGTTGTCGGTTGATTCCAAGAAACTGGAAGGCTCACTGAAGGCATTGCCGGATCGTGCTGACCTGTCTCAGGAAATCAATGAAAGCCTCATCGTTGAATTGTATTCACGCTGATTGAGTCTCTAATCTGTTCGTTAACAGTCCCCAGCCTTATCGGTGTAACGAGCCGAGGGTATTGACAAGGATTCTGAATGTTTAATGCTAGTTTGCTGAAGCCTCGCATTGTTGAAGTGGAGTCGGTTGGCCACAGCGCCGCCAAGATTGTGATGGAGCCCTTTGAGCGTGGTTACGGCCACACTCTGGGCAACGCGCTGCGTCGCGTTCTACTGTCGTCGATGATTGGTTATGCCCCCACGGAAGTGTCGATTGCGGGTGTGGTCCATGAATACTCCACCTTGGATGGTGTGCAGGAAGACGTCGTTGACTTGCTGCTGAACTTGAAAGGCATTGTATTCAAGTTGGAATCGCGTGATGTGGTGACCGTGACCTTGAAGCGCGAAGTGGAAGGTGTGGTAACTGCCGGTGATATTGAGTTGCCACACGATGTGCAGGTGTTGAACCCTGATCACGTGATTGCCCACCTGTCGCAAGGTGGCAAGTTGGACATGCAGATCAAGGTCGAAAAAGGCCGTGGTTATGTTCCTGGGACAGTCCGTCGTTTTCCAGATGAACCCAGCAAGGCAATTGGTCGCATCGTATTGGATGCCTCATTCAGCCCTGTGAAGCGGGTGTCGTACTCGGTTGAAAGCGCTCGTGTTGAACAACGTACGGATTTGGATCGTTTGGTGATGTTCATCGATACCAACGGTGTGCTGTCGCCTGAAGAAGCCATTCGTTTGGCAGCACGCATTCTGGTTGAGCAGTTGTCTGTTTTTGCCGCATTGGAAAACACAGCAGAGCCAGAGGCTGTATCCCGCGCTCCGCAGGTTGATCCAATCCTGCTGCGCCCTGTGGATGATCTAGAACTGACTGTTCGTTCAGCCAACTGCTTGAAAGCTGAAAACATTTACTACATCGGTGACTTGATTCAGCGCACTGAAAACGAGCTGTTGAAGACCCCCAACCTGGGTCGCAAGTCTCTGAATGAAATCAAGGAGGTGTTGGCCGCCCGTGGTCTGACACTCGGAATGAAACTTGAAAACTGGCCACCCGCCGGTCTCGATAAGCCCTGAGCTTAGCGTTTGTTTGATTGAAGGATATTAAAAATGCGTCACCGTCACGGATTGCGTAAGCTGAACCGCACAAGCAGCCACCGTTTGGCCATGTTCAGAAACCTGACCAATGCTCTGCTCAAGCACGAAGTCATCAAAACAACCCTGCCCAAGGCCAAAGAATTGCGCAAGGTTGCTGAGCCCCTGATCACGCTGGGTAAGACCCCCACGCTGGCCAACAAGCGTTTGGCGTTTTCCCGTCTGCGCGACCGTGAAATGGTGATCAAGTTGTTTGAGGAAATTGGCCCTCGCTACGCAACCCGCCCTGGCGGTTACATGCGCGTACTGAAGTTCGGTTTCCGCAAGGGCGACAACGCGCCGATGGCTTTGGTAGAACTGGTGGATCGTCCTGAGACTGCCGAAATGGTTGAAGTGGCCGAAGAGCAGGCGTAAGCCGATTGCCGGTTACGGGCCGGGCACATTCCGATGTATTCCCAGCGGCGCATGCTGGATGAATGAAATGGGGTGATGCGAGGCCGTAAAATGAGAATGCCGTGTTAGCGTTAAGCCAACACGGCATTTTTTATGGATGTTTGAATGGATGAATAGCATGGCACAACCGCCGGTGTTGCAACTGGACAATGTGGTCAAGCGGTATGGTGCCCGGGAAGTGCTCAAGGGGCTAAACCTGGCAGTGCACCGTGGTGAATGTGTGGCGCTGTTGGGTCCCAATGGCGCTGGCAAATCCACCACCGTGTCACTGGCCCTGGGCTTGAGTGTTGCGACGGCAGGTCGGGTTCAGCTGTTGGGGTATGACATGGGGGCTCAGGGGCATTTGGCACGTGCCCAGGTCGGCGTGGTGCCGCAATACGACTCCCTGGACCCGGACTTCACCGTGATTGAAAACCTGCAGGTGTATGGTCGGTATTTCTCATTGCAAGGTGCCGTGCTTCGTGAGCGTGCCATTGAGCTATTGGGTTTTGCGCGCTTGAGCGACCGGCGAGATGATGCAGTGAGTGCATTGTCGGGTGGCATGCGACGCCGACTGATGCTGGCGCGTTCGCTCGTCAATGGTCCGCAGATGCTGTTTCTGGACGAGCCCACCACGGGCCTGGACCCCACCGCAAAACATGGCATGTGGGACGGCTTGTTGGCCCTCAAACGCCAAGGGATGGCGATCTTGTTGACCACCCATGACATGGATGAAGCCGAGCGTTTGGCAGACCGTGTGGCTGTGTTAAACGGTGGTGTCGTGGTGGCCTTGGACACGCCTCGGGCATTGATTGAAACCCATGTGGGCACCCAGGTTCTGGAAGTGTGGGGTGCTGGTGCTGCAGCCTATTTGAATGACCGCTTGGGTGTTGCCGCAACTGAGCAGGAGCACCGGGGCGAGATGGTGTTTTTGCGCAATGAGACAGCCAGCCGGGCTTTGGAGCGCATTCGGGTGGAACGTCCTGCGGAGGTGGAGTGCTTGTTCAGGCCGGGCAATCTGGAAGATGTATTTTTCCGTTTGACAGGCCGCGCGCTGGATAGGCAGTTCAACGAGGGTGGGGAGGAGTGACATGCTAGAGCGTTGGTTTGGTGTGAATGCCTCGGCGATTGTGCAGGTGTGGCGACGCAATGCCCTGGTGTGGCGCAAGTTGGCTGCTGCGTCGCTGATGGCCAACGTGATTGACCCGGTCATGGCACTCATGGCTTTCGGGTTGGGCGTGGGTTCGTTGGTCAATACAGTGGAGGGACAACCCTATTTGCAATACTTGGCAGTGGGTGCAGTGTGCATCAGCGCAATGAATGCGCCCACCTTTGAGGCGCTGTATTCAGCATTTTCCAGAATGCAGGTTCAGAAGACCTGGCAGTCCATCATGAACACCCCCGTGCGTTTGCGCGAAGTGGTGCTGGGGGAGTGCTTTTGGGCGGCGGCCAAAGGCTGCATCAGCACGGCGTGCATGATGGTGGTGCTGGCTTTGCTGGGTGTGGGGGATGGCCTGTTTTGGTTGGTGGGCTGGTGTTTGCTGGCGCTGGCCTGCGTGATGTATGCCGCACTGGGTTTGTGCGTGAATGCCCGTGCACCCAGCTACGACTTCTTCATGTTCTATTTCACCTTGTTTATTACGCCGCAGACATTTTTATCGGGTGCATTTTTCCCGAGACGTCAGTTTCCAGAGTGGCTTCAGTGGTTGGCGCAGTGCTTGCCGCTGTCCCTGGTGGTGGATTGCATGCGGGCTTTGCATGATCATCGATTTTCGGCCATGCCGGCACTTTTGTTGGGTATGTTGGTCTATACCGGATTGGGCATGTGGGGTGCTGTGCAATTGAGTGAACGACGCTTTGCCAAAGTGTCCTGAGAGGGGTGTTGTTCATGAGTGATGCTGAACCGATGGACAGTGCGGCAGTTTGGCTGGCCTACACCACGGTTGGAAATGAGGCGGATGCTCAGACCTTGGCACACCGTCTGGTGCAGGAACAGTTGGCGCGGTGTGTGACCCTGCTGCCCGGTGCAAGGTCGGTCTATGTGTGGCAAGGTCAACTGGAGACAACACCCGAGGTGTTGTTGATGGTGAAGTGCACCGATGCGCAGCGGCATGCCATGAAAATGGTTTGGACCGATTTGCACCCGTATGAATTGCCGGAATTGTTGTTTGTGAAGGCGGATGACGGGCATGCGCCTTACTTGGATTGGATTCGAGGTGTTTGATATGCAGGCAGTGTGGATGCGTGGCCAGTGGTTGAAGGCAACAGTGGCATGGCTGCCGGTTGCGATACTCTGCCTGTTGGGGTTTGGGGGGAACGCCCTGGCCGCCGATGATTTCCTGCCGCCAGAACAGGCCTTTAAAGTGACTGTCAGTGCGCTAGACCCGAGTTGTAGTCAAAACTGCCTCATGGATGTGCGAATTGAAGTTGCGCAGGGCTATTACCTGTACCGGGAACGCTTCAGGTTAGAGCCCGCTGCGGGTGTTCAGGAACTGGCCTTCGTTGATTTGCCTCGGGGTGATCAAAAATTCGATGAATTTTTGAAGGAAAACATTGAAGCCTTGCGCGGTGAGTTGAATCTTCAGCTTCGGTATTCCATGGCTACGGCAGGATTGCCGAGCGGACAAACACCTCAGTCGTTGGGGAAGTTGATCAGCCAGGGGTGTGCCGATGCGGGGCTGTGCTATCCACCTCAGCCCACCGAATTAACGCTGGCCAGCGGGGGGTTGTTGGGCAAAGCCTTGGGGTCTGGAAAGCAGGCCCTGGGCGCGTGGTTGGGGGGTAGTGCGGCATCAACGGCTGCTGAGCCTGGATCGGATGGACAATCGGCGATGGCACGATCGTCACCGTCCAATGTGGGGCCGGTTAACCCGACCAATGAGGCCGATTCCTTGGCGCAACGTTTGTCCGGTCAATCGGCGGCCGTGGTGTTGCCCATCTTCTTCGGCTTGGGTTTGCTGCTGGCTTTCACGCCGTGTACTTTGCCCATGTTGCCAATTGTGAGCAGTTTGGTGGTGGGGCAGCAGGTGGGGCGTGGTGCGTCCACCTCGGCCGGTAAAGTCAAACCCTTGTTGCTGGCGTTGATGTATGTGGTGGGCATGGCCTCGACCTATGCAGTGCTGGGCGTGGTGGCCGGCCTGAGTGGGCAGAGCCTGGTGGTGGCCTTGCAGCAACCGCCCGTGCTGTGGTCGTTTTCTGCCGTTTTGGCGGGCCTGGGTGTTGCGCTGTTGTTGGGCTATTCGTTGCAGTTGCCGTCGGGCTTGCAAGGTTGGATTCAAGAAAAAACCGGCCGCTTGCAGGGCGGGCAGTTTGTGCCCGTGTTGGTGATGGGCATGCTGTCTGCCTTGCTGCTCGGTCCGTGTGTGGCGCCGCCCTTGGCTGGGGCTCTGTTGTACATTGGCCAGTCGGGCAATGCTCTGCTGGGTGGTGCAGCCCTGTTTGTGCTGGCCCTGGGCATGGGGTTGCCACTGGTGTTGTTTGCTGCGGGTGCTGGCACTGTGTTGCCCAAAGCGGGCCAGTGGATGAGTTGGGTGTCGGCAGCCTTTGGTTTTATCCTGCTGGCTTTGGCGGTGTGGACAGCCACACCCGTGACGCCAGTGCCGGTGGTGATGGCCTTGTGGGCTGTGTTGGGCGCACTGGTGGCGGCTGCGTTGTGGAGCGGTGTGGAGCGGGCTCAAAGCATGAGCCTGACAGCCATGGCGCTGGGCCGAGCATTCGCCTTGCTCAGTGCAATTTCTGCATCGGCTTACGCCGTGGGTTTGTTCAGTGGTTCCCAAAGTTTACTGACCCCCTTGGCAGGTGTAGGGCTGGGTGGCCAGCGGACAGTCACTGCATCAAGCCAGCCAGCGGGCGGCGCTGTGCACAGCCTGTTTGAGCGAGTGGACAGTGCCAACGCGTTGGCCACCATTGCGCAAAGCAAGCAGCCGGTGATGCTGGACTTTTATGCCGATTGGTGTGTGAGTTGCAAAGAGTTTGAACTGTTCACCTTGGTGGACCCCACGGTGCAGCAACGCTTGAGCGGTGTGCGCCTGTTGCAGGTGGATGTGACCGCCAACACGCCGGCTGACCAGGCATTGATGAAGCAATTCAAGTTGTTTGGCCCGCCAGCGATTTTGTTTTTCCCGGCCGGGGCTCAGTCCGATGCATTCCGGGTGATCGGTTTTCAAAATGCGGAGAAGTTTGCGGCCACCTTGAGCACCGTGCGCCCGTTGGTCGGACTGCAGTAAAACAACTGGTTTATTTTTTGAGGTGTTGTTGGCGCCGAATGTGCCAAATCAGCACCACCGAGGCGATGGTGGACAGGCCCATCAAGCCCATGCAGGCCATGAACCCCCAGGGCTCTGCCAGCCATGGCATGTTGGAGAAATTCATGCCAAACAGCCCGGTGATGAGGGTGAGCGGCATGAATACGGCAGACAGCATGGTCAGCACCGTCACGATTTCATTGGTTTTGTGGGCTGTCGCCGAAAAATGAAGTTGAACGGCGGCCTCGGTGTTGGCCCCCAGGCGGTCGGCCAGTTTGATGAGCCGCTTCACGTGTTCTTGGGTGTCGGCCAAATTCACCAACACGGCCCGGCTGGGGCTTTGACGTTTCTCCAGGTCTTCGGACCAATCGCGCAGTGCATCGTGGTGGTCTTCGGCCATGGACTCCAGCTTGTTCAATTCGGCCCGGGCTGCCAGCAAGGCATTCCAATCTTCAAACCGTTTGCGGGGGCTGAGCAAATCCCGCTGCCAGCGTTCCAGTCGGTCCGACAGCTCAACCCGAAACGCCAAGAAGCGGTCGACCAGATTGCTGATGAGCTGGGTGGCGAGTTCTTCCGGACTGCTGGGGAGTTTTTTGAATTGCAAAAACTGTTCGGCCGCCGGTAGAGCTCGACCAGTGAGCCCGGTTTGGTGTTCTCGAACTTGCGTCAGGTAGTGTTCAGCCGACTGAAAGGTGCGACTGTCCCGCGCCCGGTGGGTGACCAGCAAGCGGTCAAAGACCAAAAAGTAGCTGGGCCGGGTTTTGATGGACAGGCGGTGCGCCTCATCGAACAGGGGCCGGTTGCTCAGCGTGCGCAGGATTAGACGGCTGTAGCCCTCACCGCGGTCATGGTGACTGGGGTGCAGCGGGTTGCCGAGGTCTTCCACGTGGAGTTCGTCAATGCGCAGGCCCGTGATGGCTTCAACCGCGGGCAGCCAACTCAGCTCTTCGTCCAGGTCGGTGTCCAGCCACAAAAATGGCTGCTCTGCATCCACACCGGGTTGTGGCAGGGTGCTGGGGGCCTCACTGAGTGGCGTGGGCCCCTGTGCGGTGAACAGCGTCCAGCGCACGGTGGTGTCAGGCCTGTTTCAGCCACTTCGCAGCGTCGAGTGCGAAGTAAGTGAGAATGCCATCGGCCCCAGCCCGTTTAAAAGCCAACAAGGTCTCAAGCACCACGGCAGGCTCGTCTAGCCAACCATGTTGAGCCGCTGCTTTGATCATGGCGTATTCGCCGCTGACTTGGTACGCGAAAGTGGGGCGTGCAAATTGTTCTTTCACCCGGCGCACAATGTCGAGGTAGGGCAGGCCCGGTTTAACCATGACCATGTCGGCTCCTTCCTCGAGGTCGAGACTGACTTCCAGCAGCGCTTCATCGCTGTTGGCCGGGTTCATTTGGTACACCTTTTTGTTGCTTTTGCCGAGGTTGCCTTTGGAGCCGACGGCATCGCGGAATGGACCGTAATAAGCCGAGGCGTACTTGGCGCTGTAGGCCATGATGCTGGTGTGGATGAGGCGGTGCGCTTCCAGGGTTTCGCGAATGGCGCCAATGCGGCCGTCCATCATGTCGCTGGGGGCAACAATGTCCACCCCCGCTTCGGCTTGCACCAGGGCTTGTTGGCGCAACACGGCCACGGTTTCATCGTTCAGCACATAGCCGGTGCTGTCGATGAGGCCGTCTTGGCCGTGGGTGGTGAAGGGGTCGAGCGCCACATCGGTGAGCAGCATCAGTTCCGGAAAGCGGGATTTGATGGCCCGCACGACAGTGGGTACCAGGCCGTCGGGGTTGGTGGCTTCCCGACCATCTTCGGTCTTTTTCTCGGTTTCAATGACTGGAAACAGGGCCATCACCGGGACGCCCAGTTGCAGGCATTCTTCGGCTTTGTGCAACAACAGGTCCAGCGACAGGCGTTCGACCCCTGGCATGGATGCCACGGCCTCACGACGCTGCTGACCGGGCAGTACAAACACGGGGTAAATGAAGTCGCTGGCGCTCAGCGTGTGTTCAGCCACCAGGCGCCGCAGTGCATCGGTGCGACGCAGCCGCCGTGGGCGATGAAGCAGGTGTTGGGTCATGGCGTTGTTCCCTTTGGGGTGTGTTCTGCGGCAGCATCGACCGGGCGGATCCACTGGGTCAATTGGCGTTCAAATTCGTCCACGCCTTGTTTTTTCAGTGCCGACCACAGTTGAACCGTGATGACATGGCCGTTGACCCGATGGGGCTCCAGCGCTTTGTTGGCGGCACGCAAGGCGAGCACCTGCTCTTGGCGGTTGAATTTGTCGGACTTGGACAGCAGGATGTGCACCGGCAATTGGCGATGGCTGACCCACTGAATGAGCGCGTGGTCCAACTCCAGAAGGCCGCGACGGGCGTCCACAATCAACACGCAGCCGCGCAGGCTGATGCGGTCGGCCAGGTAACTGCCCAGTTCACGGTCCCAGGCGCTTTGGCTGCTTTGAGCCAGTTGGGCAAAGCCATAGCCTGGCAGGTCGACCAGGCGTGCAATCGCCTCGCCCTGTTCCAGCACATGGAAAAAGTTGAGCAACTGGGTGCGCCCCGGCATTTTGGAGGCATAGGCCAGTTGGCGTTGTTTGCACAGGGTGTTGATCGCGGTGGATTTGCCCGCATTGGAGCGGCCGGCGAAGACGATTTCCGGAACGCTGGCGCCCGGGCATTCGTTCATTTTCGAGGCGGAAATCTCGAAATGGGTGTTGTGGAAATTGATGGTCATGCAATCATTTTAGATGCATACGCGCAGATTGCGTGGTTATAATCTGAGGTTTGTAGAAAACTTTGCCCAAAAGGGCTGGTTTCCTGCCGCTTCAACACTTTTTGATGGGTTTGACATGCTGACCAAGCCGACGTTGATTACGCGATTTGCCGCCACGGTTGCCGCTTCTTTTTTGCTGCTGTCTGCCGTTCAGGCCAATGAACCTGCGAAGGCTGCCAAGCCCGATGCCAACAAGGGCAAGGCCATTGTTGAGCAACAGTGTGCAGCCTGTCACGGTGCCGATGGCAATGCCTCGGCCGCGTTGTATCCCAAGCTGGCTGGTCAGCACGCCGAGTACATTGCCAAGCAGTTGTCCAATTTCAAGGCCCAGCCAGGCCAGGACAAGGCCCTGCGTGAGAACGCAGTGATGGCCGGTTTTGCGGCCCAACTGTCCGACGAAGACATGAAAAACGTGGCCGCTTATTTGTCGGCCCAAACCATGAAACCCGGTGTGGCCCGCAACAAAGACACCCTGGCTTTGGGTGAAAAGATTTACCGCGGCGGCATTGCCGAGAAGAAAGTGCCTGCCTGTGCCGGTTGCCACAGCCCCAACGGTGCGGGCATTCCTGCCCAGTACCCACGGCTGGGTGGTCAGCATGCCCAGTACACCGAAAGCCAGTTGGTGGCTTTCCGCGAGGGCACCCGCCACAACAGTGAGCAGATGACTGCGATTGCCACCAAGTTGTCGGACCGTGAAATGAAGGCCGTGTCGGATTACATTGCCGGTTTGCGTTGAACGTTTGAATGACAAGGTGGTCAAAAAGGGGCTGAGCAAGGCCCCTTTTTTTTGAGTCTGGCGAGACAGCCGGACCATGCCAAACCAACAGAAGTTTGCAGTGTGTGGAGAGTGTGAGTGAGCGGGGTTGTGGACGTTTCCGAGAATAGCCGACGGCCGACAAGGCAAGGATTCTGGTCGAACTTGATGGAGTTGCTGGGCTCGATGCGCTTTGCCATCTCCCTGTTGACCCTGATTTGTATTGCCTCGGCCATTGGCACGGTGGTCTCTCAAAACCAGCCTTGGGTGAATTACGTCAACCAGTTTGGGCCATTCTGGGCGGAATTTTTTCAGCCCATGGGCCTTTTCCAGATTTACAACGCCCCATGGTTTATTGCGGTAATGGCATTCCTCGTGGTGTCCACCTCGCTGTGCGTGTACCGCAACACACCGAAGATGATCCACGAGATGCGGGTGTACCGCGAAAACCTGCGCGAGGGCAGCTTGAAGGCATTTGCCCACCGCTGGGAAGGGCAATTCGCCGAGAGCGCCCAAGCCCTGCCGGGCATTGTGTCGGAGTGGCTGACCCACAAGGGTTTCAAGGTCAAGCTGGATACACGCGGCCATGGAACCCTGGTGGCGGCCAAGGCGGGCAGTGGTAACCGGTTTGGTTACATTGCCACGCACATGGCGATTATTGTCATTTGCGTGGGTGGTTTGTTGGACAGCGGCGTGCCCTTGAAGGTGGCGGTGTGGGCGCTGGGCAAGCAGCCAGTGGGTGGCGAGGCCATTTCATCGGGCATTCCCGAGGCGTCGCGTTTGGGCACAGCCAACCCCAGCTACCGGGCCAACTTGCTGTTGCCGGAAGGAGAAACCAGCCGCGTGGCGGTGTTGAACACCGACCATGGGTTGTTGATTCAGGACCTGCCGTTTGAACTCACGCTGAAGCAGTTCCGCATCGACTTTTACAGCACAGGCATGCCCAAGCTGTTCGCCAGCGATGTGCAGGTGTTTGACCCTGCCACCAAGGCCCGCTTTGATGCCACCATTGAGGTGAACAAGCCGCTGATTTACAAAGGCGTGACGGTGTATCAGTCCAGTTTTGACGATGGAGGCACCCAGCTGCAATTGAAGGGCATTCCCTTGACCGGTGACCGTGATTACCGGGTGGACCTGGAAGGCACGGTGGGCACGTCCACCAACCTGGGGCCGCTGAACCTGCCGTACAAAATGGAATTTGCGGGATTCAAAGCCATCAATGTGGAGCAAATGCCCACCGACAATTCCAAAGAGGCCGTCGAGGCTGCGCTGAAGGATACCCGCGATGGCATGAAGCCTTTCAAGGACAACCTGGCCAGTGTGTTGGGCCCCGGTGTGAAAGGCCACTCGGCCACACGGCCGACCAACATTGGCCCAGCCATCACCTACAAGCTGCGAGATGCATCAGGGCAGGCCCGGGAGTTTCACAACTACATGTTGCCCGTGTCGCTGGATGGTGGGCGTTATTACCTGACCGGTGTGCGCGATACCCCGGCAGATTCATTCAAATACCTGCGGTTGCCGGTGGATGACCAAGGCCAGTTGGACGGTTTTATGCGCTTGCGGGCGGCTTTGCAAAATGAGGGTGTGCGCAAAGAGGCCGCCCGGCGATTTGCAGAGCAGGCCTTTGGAAAGCGGGGTGAGTCGGCCGATTTGGTCAACAGTGTGGCTGAGAGCGCCAAGCGCGCACTGGACCGGTTTGCGGGCACGCAAGGTGGTGTGGCAGGCTTGACCGCCATTGCCCAGTTCATTGAGCAGACTGTGCCCGAGGCCGAGCGTGAAAAAGCCAGCGACGTGATTATTCGCCTGCTGCAGGGGGCCATGTGGGAAGTGTACGAACTGTCCCGTGAACGGGCTGGTTTGCCGCGTGCCGAGCCCAATGAGGTGCATGGCCGTTTTGTGCAGGATGCGCAAATTGCCTTGTCGGACTTGTCGCTGTACGGCGCACCGGTGATGTTTCAGCTCGATCAGTTCAAGGAAGTGAAGGCCAGTGTCTTCCAGGTGGCCAAAGCCCCGGGGCAGTGGGTGGTGTATGCCGGTTGTCTGTTTTTGGTCATCGGCGTATTTTCAATGTTCTACATTCGTGAACGCCGGGTGTTTTTCTGGGTCACACCGGCAGAGCAGGGTTCGAAAGTGATGATGGGCATGTCGACCACACGCCGCACGCTCGACTTTGAAAAAGAATTTGGCCAGATGGTCAGCGAATTGAATGCCCGCGCCAAAGCGGATACACCCACAGCGGTGCATGGATTGAAGGGAGAAGGGTTGTCATGAGTTCAACATGGGTGGAACGCGCACCGACAGTCGATGGTCAGGGTGTAACGCCAACGCGCAAGGCAGGCTGGTTTTCAAAGCCGCTGCACTGGACTGACTGGTTGTTTACAGCGCTGTTGGTGGCTGCGGCCGGATACGCCACAGAGCAATACAAAGCCTTCATGGACTATTACGAAATTGGCATTTTGTGGAGCGTTGTGCCGGTGGCGGCCTACATGGCCTACCGCTGGAGCTCGCTGAAAGTGCTGATGGTGGCGGTGGCAGCCATGGCGTTGCTGTCGATCGCCAGTTATGGCGGTGAGTTGGCTGCTGCAGAGCGCAAGTTCTTCCTGAAATACCTCTTGTCCAGCCAGTCGGCGATTTTGTGGATGGGGGTGCTGTTTGTGATTGCGACAGCTTCTTACTGGATTGGCTTGCTGGGCAAGTCACCCACAGCATCGTTTGTGGGTACAGCCACCACCTGGGGCGCGGTCGCCATGGGTTTTGCCGGCTTGTTCGTACGCTGGTATGAAAGCTACCTGATCGGCCCGGATGTGGGCCACATTCCCGTGTCCAACCTGTATGAAGTGTTTGTGCTGTTTTCGCTGATTACCGGCTTGTATTACCTGTATTACGAGCAGGTGTACAAAACACGCCAGTTGGGTGCTTTCGTATTGCTGGTGGTGGTGGCGGCGGTGGGCTTTTTGGCTTGGTATGGTGTTGAGCGCCAGGCCTATGCCATTCAGCCGTTGGTGCCAGCCCTTCAAAGCTGGTGGATGAAAATCCACGTGCCGGCGAACTTCATCGGCTACGGCACATTTTCGCTGGCGGCCATGGTGGCTTTTGCCTACCTGCTGAAGGTGCATGCGCAGGCATCCAGCATCAAAGCACTGGCGCCCACTGCGGCACTGGGCGTGTTGATGTTCCTGGAGCCGCTGGTGTTCCGCAGTGGTGGTTTGCCCATTTATTGGGCCGCATACTTTGGTGTGGGTTGTGTGGTGGTGGGCGGTATTTTGCTGGCGCGCAAGCGGATTGCCGAAGCCTTGCCCTCGCTGGAAGTGCTCGATGATGTGATGTACAAGTCCATCGCCGTGGGCTTTGCATTCTTCACGGTGGCGACGATTCTCGGAGCCTTGTGGGCTGCGGAAGCGTGGGGTGCGTATTGGCAATGGGACCCCAAGGAAACCTGGGCTTTGGTGGTGTGGTTGAACTATGCTGCCTGGCTGCACATGCGGTTGGTCAAGGGCCTGCGCGGTGTGGTGGCCTCCTACTGGGCACTGGTGGGTTTGCTGGTGACTGGGTTTGCCTTTTTGGGCGTGAACATGTTCCTGTCAGGTTTGCATTCCTACGGCGAGTTGTAAAACCGGCCTGCATGGGCTGAACGAATTGCCGATGCAATAGACTAACCCCCAAGTGCTGACAAACAGACTTGGGGGTTTTTCATGGCTTTTCGACGATCCGATTGGGACAAATACCGCGACAACGATGTGACGCCGGAAGCGGTGTTCAATCAACGGCGCAAACTGATTCAGGCGCTGGGGGCGGGTTCGGTGGCTGGGCCCTTGGAAGGCTTGGCTGCTGCCGGTCGAGTGGGTGCGGCAGTTGTGGGTGCCCTGGGTGCTGCGACTGTGGCACGTGCTGAAGTGAAAATTGCCGGGTCTGTGGCCTTGGCGGAATGCGCCGATTTGCCCGCGACCAAAAACAACCGGTGGGCCACGTTGGAAAAAGTGACGGATTCATCGCTGGTGACCACCTACAACAACTTCTATGAATTTGGCACCGATAAGTCGGACCCGGCCCGCCATGCGCTGAGCCTGAAAACCCGGCCGTGGAGCGTGGTGGTGGAGGGCGAGTGCAACAGGCCCCGCACTTTTGCGATTGAAGATCTGTTGAAGTTGGCGCCGATGGAAGAGCGGATTTACAAGTTTCGCTGTGTGGAAGCCTGGTCGGTGGTGGTGCCGTGGATTGGTTACCCGTTGTCGCGGTTATTGAAGGCGGTCGAGCCCAATTCGCGCGCCAAGTTTGTGGCCTTTGAAACCCTGGCCGACCCGCAGCAAATGCCAGGTTTGCGCTCGCCGGTGCTGGACTGGCCGTACAAAGAGGGCCTGCGGATGGACGAAGCCATGCACGAGTTGGCACTGCTCACCTTTGGGCAATATGGCAAGGTGTTGCCCAACCAGTCGGGCGCGCCGATTCGCATGGTGCTGCCCTGGAAGTATGGTTTCAAGAGCATCAAGTCGATTGTGCGCATACGCTTGACCGAGAAGCAACCGCCGACCAGCTGGAATGACAGCGCACCCCGTGAGTATGGTTTTTTCTCGAATGTGAACCCGATGGTGGACCACCCCCGCTGGAGCCAGGCCACCGAGCGGCGTTTGGGTGAGGGCGCCTTGGGCGGCCTGTTTGCACCCCGCCGAAAAACAGAGTTGTTCAATGGCTATGCTGAAGCCGTGCAGGGTTTGTACGCCGGGCTGGATTTGAAGAAATGGTTTTAAACCAGTGGCGACAACCCCAAACGCTGCGCCGCCTGGTTTGGGTGTTGGTCAGCCTGCCCTTGGCCTGGCTGATGGCCAAAGCCTTGGCGATTGAACTGGGTGCCAACCCGGTGGAAACGCTGGAGCATGAAACCGGCAGTTGGGCCTTGATCCTGCTGCTGGCTTCGCTGGCGGTGACGCCGTTGCGTCAATGGACCGGTTGGGGTTTTGTGGCGCCCCTGCGGCGCACCCTGGGCTTGTTTGGCTTTGCGTATGCGGCCTTGCACGTGCTGATTTATGCGGTGCTGGACCGCAGCCTGCTGTGGAGTGAGCTGCTGGCCGACTTGGTGAAACGCCCGTATGTGATGTTGGGCATGGCTGCATTCACGCTGTTGTTGGTATTGGCCTGCACTTCACCGAGACGCGTGGTGAAGCGTTTGGGCGCTGCCCGGTGGAAGGTGTTGCACCGCGCGGTGTACTTGGCCGTGCCCCTGGCCGTGCTGCATTTCACGTGGTTGAAGATGGATAAAAACCTGCTTGCACGGCCGCTGAGCTATGCAGCCGTGCTGGGGGTGTTGCTGGGTTTGCGCTTGTGGTGGCTTAAACGTCCTGCTCGGGGCGCAGCAGGTCTTCAATCGTCTCCCGCCGGCGAATAAGCCGGGCCTGGCCGTTTTCCACCAACACTTCGGCTGCGCGGCCACGGCTGTTGTAGTTGGAGGCCATGGTTTGACCATAGGCCCCAGCTGACAGAATGGCGAGCACATCGCCTTGTTCAATCGCCAGTTCACGGTTGCGGGCCAGCCAATCGCCTGACTCACACACGGGGCCCACCACGTCGTAGGTGTTGGCTTGGGCAGTCGGGTTGGGTTTCACGGCCACCACACCATGAAAGGCTTCGTACATGGCCGGGCGCATGAGGTCGTTCATGGCGGCGTCCACAATCGCGAAATGCTTGCCTTCGTTTTCTTTGAGGAACTCGACTTCGGTCAGCAACACACCGGCATTGCCCACGATGGATCGTCCGGGCTCAAACGACAAGCTGGGCATGCTGCGGCCTTGTGCTGTGGCCCAAGTCTTGACCCGGGCAATCAGCTTGGGCAACACATCGGCGGGTTTCGGAGGTGTTTCATCGCGGTAGCGAATGCCAATACCGCCTCCCAGGTCAAGGTGGTTGACCACAATGCCTTGTGCAGCCAATTGGTCCAGCAGCGCCAGCACACGGTCCAGCGCATCGAAGTAGGGGCTGGCATCGGTCAGTTGTGAGCCAATGTGGCAGTCGATGCCGTGCACCGACAACCAGGGGTGTTGATGGGCATGGGCGTAGACAACCGGCGCAGCCGCCATGGACACACCAAACTTGTTTTCTTTCAGGCCAGTGGAAATATAGGGGTGGGTTTTGGCATCCACATCGGGATTGACGCGCACCGACACATTGGCCTTGATTTGAAGACGCTGTGCAACCTCACCAATGCGCACCATCTCGGCGGCTGACTCCACGTTGAAACAACCCACGCCCGCCTTCAGCGCGTATTCAATTTCATCCACCGACTTGCCTACACCCGCAAACACGGCTTTGGCTGGGTTGCCACCAGCGGCCAGCACGCGCGCAAGTTCACCTGCAGACACCAGGTCGAAGCCTGCACCTTCATCGGCGAGCAACTTCAGTATGTGGATGTTGGAGTTGGCTTTGATGGCGTAGCAAATGGTGACGTCGGCCAGGCCTTCGCAGGCTTTGGCATAGCTTTGGTACGCGCTGCGAATGGCCTGTGCAGAGTACACATACAGCGGTGTGCCAAACTGTGCTGCCAGGCTGTTCAAGGCTGCGCCTTCGAAGGTGAGTTGCCCGGAAGAATCTGTTTGCAGTTGATCAGACAGGCTACTGGGGTTTACGGTGGTGTCGGTCACGGTAGAATCTCGAACGGTAACGGGGCATGGGGCCCCGTGGGTTTATTGTTGCGCAGGGGTTTGTGCCGGTTGCGGTGCCGGTTGTTGCTGTGCCTTGTCGTACCCGGCTGGTTTGGGCAGGGGGGCTGGCGGTTGGGGCAGCATCAATGGGCCACGCTGACCGCAGGCGGTTAGTGCAAGCGCAGCCAGGATTGGCACCAACACGGGCATCAAGAGGGCGCGACGCGCAACAATCAAAGGTGATGTTTTCATGACAGATACTGAGTTCCAGGCCTTGGTGGATTCCACGCTCATTCAAGTGGAAGAGTATATTGAATCTCTGGTGGATGCACTCGATCTGGATGCGGATTCAAGCCGCTCCGGCAATGTGCTGACCCTGGATTTTGAGGCCCATGGCAAGATGATTTTGAACAGCCAGGTGGCCAACCATGAATTGTGGCTCGCCGCCCGCGCTGGTGGTTTTCACTACGTGCACAACAATGGCCAGTGGCTGGATACCAAAACCGCCAAGCCCTTCCCGGTGCATTTTGTGGAACTGCTGAGCGGGCAGATCGGTGTGAGCTGCCCGCCCATGGCCTGATTGGCCCAGCGTTTACCGATTGCCGAATAGGCGCTCAATCTCGTCTTTCGGCTGTTGTTGGCTTTGCTGGTTTTTGGGGCGAGCAGGCTCTGGCGCAGGAATAACCGTGCCATCACCACCGGTGTTGCCGATGGGTTTGGCTGGGGCTCCGTCACCGCTGAACACATTGCCCAAGCCTTTCAGGAAGTTGAAGAGGCCGGGTACATCACCACCTTCACCACCGGTTTCGCCACCCGCAGCGTCAATCCGTGCAATGCCACCGTTGCCCGGCGTGAATTCACTGAAATAGTAATCGCCGTTGATTTGCTCAACACCCGGTGGTACCACCAGCGGGGTTTCTGGTGAGTGGGTGAGGGCAACCTTCATGTAATCAATCCACATGGGCAGTGCCAGGCCACCACCGGTTTCTCGGGCACCCAGGTTGCGGGGCTGGTCATAGCCCACCCAAGCAATTCCCACGATGTCTTTGTTGAAGCCTGCAAACCAAGCGTCGTGGCTGTCGTTGGTGGTACCGGTTTTGCCAACAATGTCGTTGCGGTTCAGTGCGCGTGCACGGGTGGCCGTGCCACGTTCCACCACGCCGCGAAGCAGGCGGTTCATCACAAAAGCATTGCGCTCGTCGATGGCGCGGTTGGCCTCTTCACCGGCCACTGCGGGTTTGGCGCGGGCAACCACGCGGCCGCTGCCATCGGTGATTTTCTCGATGAGATACGGATTGATGCGATAGCCCCCGTTGGCGAACACGGCATAGGCATTGGCCAGCTGCAAAGGGTTTGTAGTGACAGCACCCAAAGCCATGGTGAGGTAGGGGGGAACTGCCGACTCGGGAAAGCCGAAGTTCATGGCCCACTTTTGCGCATATTGCGGGGTGATTTTTTGCAGCACCCGGATGGACACCATGTTTTTGGATTTGGCCAGGCCGTCTTTCAACTGCATGGGGCCATCGTATTTGCCATCGTAGTTTTTGGGACTCCAGTCCTGCCCGCCGGGAACATCGGCCGGTACGAAAATCGGTGCATCGTTGACGATGGTGGTCATCATCACGCCTTTTTCCAGTGAGGCGGAATACACAAAAGGCTTGAACGATGAGCCTGGCTGGCGTGTGGATTGCGTGACGTGGTTGAACTTGTTGCGGGAGAATTCAAAGCCGCCAACCAATGCACGAATGGCCCCGTCGTGCGGGTTGACCGATACGAAAGCGGCCTCTACTTCCGGCAGTTGCGTCAACATGATGGGCTGGTCTTTGCGCTTGAGCAAACGAACCACTGCACCCCGCTTCAAGCGTTTGTTGGCTGGGGCTCGCTCATTGAGCCAGCTTTCTGCGGGTTTCAGGCTGGCGCCACTCAGTTTGATGGTTTCGCCATGGCCTTGGGACAGCACCACTTCTTTCGCATCAGCTGACAGGATCACGGCACTTTCCAGGAAGCCGTAGTCTGGATAGTCACCAATGCCATCGGCAATCACATCTTCGGCCTGAGCCGGATCGGCCGGTAATTCCATAAAGCCCTCTGGACCACGGAAATACTGACGCAGCTCATAGTCCATCACGGTGTTGCGCAGTGCACGGCGGGCTGCGCGTTGCTCGTCAGAAATCAAGGTGGTGGTGACCGTCACGCCAGATGTATATGCATCTTCACCGAAAATTTCGACGGCAGCCTGGCGGGCCATTTCGGCTGCGTAGTCGGCATTGGCCACATCGCTGGGCGCATCAGGGTCGTCGCCATTTTTGCGGTTGCGCAACACCAGTTGGTAGTCCACCGCTTGTTTGTACTGGACGTCATTTAGGTAATTCAGGTCGTGCATGCGGCGCAGCACGTACTCTTGCCGTACTCGAGCGCGTTTGGGGTTCACGATGGGGTTGTAGGCCGACGGCGCTTTGGGCAAGCCTGCCAGCATGGCTGCCTCGGCGGCGTTGATGTCCTGAAGCCGTTTGCCGTAGTACACCTGTGCAGCGGCTTGAAAGCCATACGCCCGTTGACCCAGGTAAATCTGGTTGATGTACAGCTCGAGAATCTGGTCTTTGGTCAGCTTGCTTTCAATCTTGTAGGAGAGCAGCACCTCGTACAGTTTTCGAGTCCAGGTTTTTTCGCGGGTCAGGAAGAAGTTGCGCGCCACCTGCATGGTGATGGTGCTGGCGCCTTGAGCACGTCCTCCGGTCACGAGGTTGGTGACCATGGCACGGGCCACGCCCATGAAGTCGATGCCGCCGTGCTGGTAAAACCGGTCGTCTTCAGCGGCCAAAATGGCCTGCTGCATGATGAGGGGAACTTGGCTGATGCTAACCGGGCGGCGGCGTTCTTCACCGAACTCAGCAACCAGTACGCCGTCGCTGGTGACCACACGCAGTGGAACCTTGGGTCGATAGTCGGTCAGGCTGTCCAGGGATGGCAGTTTGGGGAAGATCATGGACAGGGCAACACCCAGCAACAGGGCCCCTGCTGCGGCAAGCCCTGCTAGGATCAGCAGGCCGGTTGCAATAAAACCCTTGTTGCGCAAGGCAACCTTGTTCTTTTTGGTGGTAACCACAGTGGATTGGCTTCTTGTGGATAAAGGAGCCCACATTGTAGCCCTCAAAATCATTCAAAACCTGAAGGGGGACTCCAGCCCCTCCCCCTTGCGGTTGGACCCTCACTTGAGGGTTTGAACGTGCTGCGCTTGGTCCTACGCTGTGGATACGGCTATTTCAGGTGTCCTTTGTATGCGCATTCCATTACCCAGTGCATTGTTGCAATTCAGCAACTGGTCACGTTCCCGCACGCGGACGGCCCTGTCCATTTGCGTGGACGAGTCATCTGTGCGTTGGGTGTGCGGCCGTGTCGCAACCCGCGGCGGCGTTTACCGGTTTGAGTCCATTCACGCCAGCGGTCGAGAGTCCATGGCCCTGGCCCTGCAGACGGCCGAGGGCGATCTGAATGGGGAGCTCATGACCACGCTGTTGCGCCGGGTGATCGGTTCCTTGGGCCAGGCCACCCCAAAGCCGGAAGGTGTGGTGATCGGGCTGCCCGACAACTGGGTTTACTTTGGTGAGATTCAGACACGCCAGGACGACAGCGAGCAGTCTATCCGCTTCCAGATTGAGGACTTGCTGGACACCGTGGTTGGAGATGCGGCAGTGTCCATGGCGTATGACTGGCAAACCAAAGCGATGTTGAATGATGGGTCCATGAGCCTGGCGGTTGCCGGTATTGACCAGCGGTATATCGCGCAGGTTCAGCAGGCCTGCAAGCAACTCAAGCTGGAGTGCTTCGGCGTTACCGCCAACACCTTGGCGGGTTTGAATGGTTATCTGCAAACGCTTCGGGACCAGGCCGACGCAGCCGACGGAACCATTTTATTGCATGGTCAACTATGGGCCCACCGAATTGCCCTTCGGGTTTACAGCGAAGGCCTGTTGCTGCACGAATCGGCCGATGCCAGCGAGGAGGGTTTTTCTGCCGTACAGGCCGTGTCTGCCATGGAAAAACTGGTGTCGATTTGGAGCAGGGACCATGCGGCCAGCGACGCACTGCCCCCCCGCCTGATCCTCGGTGGCGAGTTGATGGCGTCCAAAGGGGTGGAGGTGATTGTTCGCCGAAGCGCGGTGCTGTCTGCGTTGTGGGTCAATTCACCGCCCCGTCGCGAATTGCAGGCGCACTGGCATGAGGATGTGATGCCATTTGGTGCATTGGAGGCCTTGCCATGCGCTTGATTGTTTTCAATTTGTATCCCTACCGGCAAGGCAGCATGAACCGCCTACGTCGGCGGGTAATGGCCGAGATGTTCGTGAGCCTGGCCTTGGTGGTGTCCGCATTGGCCGGGGTGAGTCATTGGATGTCTTCGCAGCTGGATGAACAACAGGCTTATCAGGACCGACTGCGTGACACGCAGCAGAAAATTGCGCAACGCGTGAGCCGCGTGGAGGCCATGAAAGCCGAGCTGAAGAAGCTGCGCGAGCAGGTGTTGGCTCTCCGGTCCGTGCAGGACAAGGCGATGCTGGCCAGTGTGATGGTGTCTGCGCTGGAGAATGGATTTCCCGAGACCACCGAGGTGGGCAAGATCACATTTCAGGATGGTTGGTTGCAGGTGTCTGGCACCACGGCGTCCATCACCAGCTTTACCGCCTGGGTTCACCAGCTGGAAATGCGTCGCGGACTGTTTACACAGGTCGAAGTGGTCAGGCTTCGCCAAACAGGTTTGGACGGTCCGTCGGTGGATGGTAATCGCCATGAATTTGACATGAAGATGCACCTGAGTTCGCCCAGTTCAGCATCGCCACCAGCACAGGAGCTTGCGGATGCCACACCCAACAACCGATAGACTGGCCCACGTCTGGCAAACCATCCACCTGCTTCAGCCCCGCCGGCGCAGGAAGGCGGTTGCGGTCACCGCACTGGTGTTGCTCGTGCTGTTGTATGTGGCCTTGTGGCGCGGACAACTGGAGCAGTCGGCGCTGAACCAGCAGGCCATTGCCGACCTGGTGAGTCAACTGGAAAAACAATCGGCCTTGCTGGTGGAGCAGCCCACCATTGAAGACGAACTGGCAAAACTTCGCGTGGAAATCCCCGCGCTTCAGAAATCATTGCCTGACGACAAAGAGCTGACGATTTTCCTGTCTCGACTCAATGCCACGGTGCAGGGCAGTGAATTAAAACTGGCCGAATTTGAACCGACAGAGGCGAAAAATCTCGATGTAATGCGCGTGGTACCGGTCAAGGTGGGCGTGTCGGGTTCTGGGCGTGCCATGTCCAGGTTTCCGAATCTGGTGGCCAGCATGACGCGGCAGGCCAATCTGGATTCATTTGAGTTGCAGTGGCGTTCCACTGAAAAATCCTGGGTTCTTAGTGGCGTTCTGAATGCCTACGCCCAGTTGGTGCCAACGCAGGACAAGCCGGAGAGTTCACATGATCAACACTGATTCCGGTTTTTGGGTGTTGGACCTGCTGATTGGCTTTTTGATCAGTCCCTGGCTTGGCATCGCCGACAGCCCGGCTGCTTTGCATGCCGAGAAAATGCAAGTGATTGAGCAGCGGCTGGTTCGCAGTCAGTCCTACCAGGCACCCGACCCCAGTACGTTGCGCTATACCCCGCCACCCAAACCCCCGCTTCCAGCCATTGATGGCCGTTTGCTGGAGCAATCCCTCAAAGGTGACCGGGTGGTTGCTTCAACCGCCGGGCCTGGTGCTTCGAAGTGGACCATGACGGGTCTGATTGGCGCAGGCATGAAGCGTGTGGCGATTTTGAATGATGGTACCCGGGAACAGGTGGTGGCCGTGGGTGCTGTGCTGGACCAGCAGTGGCGTGTCGACAAAGTGGATGACGCACGCGTGGTGTTGTCGCCCATCACCCCCACGGATACCAACCGACCGGTCACCCTGTACTTGAACACACCCACACCCAACGAGGACTAAACATGCCAACCTGTTCCATCAAGGCAATCCGGAAAACCCTGTTGTTGTGGTGTTGTGCCGCTGGTTTGATCTGGGCACCCGCTGCACTTGCAGCCACCGTTCAACGCCTGGACCTGGAGGAGACCCCAGACCACACGGTGGTCACTCTGACATTCTCTGACGGGTTGGGAAAGGCCGTTCGGATGTTTCAGATCGGCAATCCGGATCGGCAGGTGATTCAGTTTCTGGAGCCCATTCAACATGCGGTGGCATCGCCCAGCTTGCCCAAAGACAGCCGGTTGAGCAGTCTTCAGTGGATGGATACCGAGGGTCAAAGCCGCTTGGTGATTGGCATGAACAATCGCTACACGGTCACCAAGTCGGACAGCCCGACAGACCTGAAACTGGTGTTTCGGGGGCCTCGGCCGTTTGTTCCTGGCACCGAGCTGGGTTCAAACCTGGCCGACGACAGCCAGTTAAAGCCTGTTGTAGCCAAAGCCTTGGGCAAACAGGCGCTGGACCGTCCGCAAAGTGTTCTGTTGCAGGCAGCAAGCTGGTTGACGGAAGGTGAGTCGGATGTGTTGCGCCTGGACTTTGACCGCAGCGACGTGAAGCTGGACACTTTCATCAAGCAGGACCGCTATCGGTTCCGCTTTCCGTTGGTTTCCATGGCCAAGGCGACTGGCCTGCAGCCCGGCAACTCGCCCTCCGGGCGCATCGGTCAAGTGCAAATCCAGACTGGTGATGAGGCCCTGACGTTGCAGCTTCGCGGCGCTGGCGTGCAGCACCAACTGCGCCAGCAGGGCGCGCAGTTGGACATTGTTTTCAAGCCTGTTCACGTGGCCGCCGAAGGCACCAACCCCTCGGTGGGGGGTGCAGTGTCTGGCAAACCCACTGTCACACCGGCCAGTGAATTGAATAGCTTGCTTGCACGTTACACTGGTCGACCGATCAGCCTGGATTTCAAAGAGGCTGACATTCGCACGGTGCTGCAGGTGTTTGCTGAGTTCACCAAGATGAACCTGGTCGTCAGTGATGCCGTTCAAGGCAAGGTGACGGTGCACCTGAAAGATGTGCCATGGGACCAGGCACTGGACATCGTGCTGCGTTCAAAGGGTTTGATTTCCAGTCAGTCGGGCAATGTGTTGCTGGTGTCCAATCCCACAGATGCTGGAGCCGATCAGCTGGAAGCCGCCAACCGGCGCGCGCAGGATGACATGGAGCCACTGGTGTCCCGCAGTTTTCTGGTGAGTTACCAAAAAACGGCGGAGGTGGTGAACATCATCAAGTCCAAAGACTCCAAGCTGCTCTCATCGCGAGGCACTATTTTGTCCGATGAGCGGACCAGCCAGATTTTCATACAGGACACCCCGAGCCGGATCGAGCGAATTCGCGCCATCATCCAGAGCATGGACAAACCGGTGAAACAGGTGATGATCGAGGCCAAGGTGGTATTGGCCGATACCACCGTGTCGCGCGAGTTGGGTGCGCGCGTGCGGGCCACAGATAGCCGCGCCAAGGCATTTGGCGACATTGGTGACATTTTTGGCAAAAAGGGGTTCATCGACAGTGGCTCCGAGGCCGGGAATGTGTTGGCCTACACCTTGTACAACAAGGCCTCCACACGCTTGATCAATCTGCAGCTTCGAGCGTTGGAAAGTGAGGACAGGGTTCGCACCGTGTCCAACCCGCGTGTCATCACCTCCAACAAGGAGCCCGCGCTGATTGAACAGGGCACCGAAATTCCATACCAAATTGCCACCAGCAGCGGTGCCACGGCCGTTGAGTTCAAGCAGGCCAACCTGAAGCTGGACGTCACACCACAGATCTCACCCGATGGCACCATCCTGCTGGAGGTCAATGTGTCCAAAGATTCCGTGGGTGTGACCACGGCCAACGGCCCAGCCATCAACACCCGTCGGGTGAAAACCAAAGTGCTGGTCAGCGATGGTGGTACGGTGGTGTTGGGCGGCATTTTTGAGGAAGAGGACAACACCAAGAATGACAAGGTACCTGGCTTGGGCGATGTGCCCCTGCTGGGCCAATTGTTCAAGGGAACCACCAGCAGCAAGCGCCGGGCGGAACTGCTCATCTTCTTGACCCCCGTGGTGCTGCAAGACTCCTGATCGCTTGCTTTCCCGTACAATGCATTGATTGACGATCAATATTTGATGAAGTGTCTAATCCATGCATTGTGCTAGTGGGCATGATGGGTGCCGGCAAAAGCACAGTCGGCAAGGCCTTGGCCAAACATCTGTCTTGGGAATTTGTGGACACCGACCACCTGATTGAACAGCAGACCGGGGTCAGCATTCCCACCATCTTTGAAATCGAGGGTGAGGCCGGCTTTCGCCGCCGCGAAAGCCATGTGTTGACGGGCCTGGAAGGGCGTGCCGGTCTGGTCGTGGCCACTGGTGGAGGCATCGTGCTGGCCGAGGAAAACCGCACTACCCTCAAGCGGGTCGGCGCCGTGGTGTATTTGAGCGCCTCAGCAGGCGAACTTTACCAGCGCACCCGTTTGGATAAAAATAGGCCTCTTCTGCAAGGGCCCAACCCGCGCAAAAAAATCGAAGAGTTGTTGGCCCTGCGCCTGCCCTTGTACAAGTCAGTGGCCGACGTGGTGGTCGAAACCGGTCGTCAGCCGGTGTCGCAACTGGTGGGAAAAATCTGTCAGGCTGTGGGTTTGGACAAATCCAGCAGCCCCGTGGGAAGCAAATGAGCATGCACAGTTTGAACGTGGACCTTGGGGATCGCAGCTACCCCATACACATTGGCAACGGCCTTCTGGCCCGTGCTGAACTGTTTGCGCCCGTCGTGAGCGGTCGAACGGTGATGGTGTGCACCAACACCACGGTGGGCCCTCTGTATGCCGACCGCCTGAATGCAACCTTGCGGGAGGCCGGGGCCAAAGCAGTGCACACGGTGACCTTGCCTGACGGGGAAGAATACAAGGACTGGCCCACCCTGCAACGGGTATTTGATGCACTGTTGCAACACCACTGTGACCGCAAAACCGTGCTGGTGGCCTTGGGCGGCGGCGTGATTGGCGACATGGGCGGTTTTGCTGCATCAGCCTTCATGCGTGGGATTCCGTTTATCCAGGTACCCACCACCTTGCTCAGCCAGGTGGACAGTTCGGTGGGCGGTAAAACGGGCATCAACCACCCGCTGGGCAAAAACATGATCGGGGCTTTTTACCAGCCCCAACTGGTGATCACCGACATTGCAACCCTGAATACATTGCCGGACCGTGAGCTGAGCTGTGGATTGGCAGAGATCATCAAGCATGGCGCGATTGCCGACACGGCGTATTTGGACGTGGTGGAGCAGAACATGCCCGCCCTGTTGAACCGCGATGCAGAATTGTTGGCGCTGGTGGTCAAGCGCAGTTGCGAAATCAAGGCCGATGTGGTGTCCAAAGACGAACGCGAAGGTGGTTTGCGTGCCATTCTGAATTTTGGCCACACCTTTGGCCATGCCATTGAAGCCGGCATGGGTTACGGCCAGTGGTACCACGGCGAGGCGGTGGGCTGCGGCATGGTGATTGCCGCCGAGTTGTGCAAACGCATGGGGCGTTTGAGTGCCGAGGAGTCGGCCCGGTTGAAAAAGGTGGTCATTCAGGCCCGCCTGCCCGCCATGCCGCCCAAACTGGGCGTGAACAAATTCATGGAATTGATGGCGCACGACAAGAAGAACGACGCCGGTGCCATTAAATACGTGTTGCTCAATGGCCTGGGCAAAGCCAACACATCACCTGCCGACGAAGCGCTGGTGCGGCAAACCCTGCTTGAGCTGGGTGCAGGAGATTGATGGACGTGCGAGGCCGCCATGCTGGACTTTGAGCGCAACCTGGCGCCCTATGCGGTGTCGTCGGCCAACACCAAAGGCCGTGTGCACAATGAGGAGCCGCCGTTTGGCCGCACCGAGTTTGAACGCGATCGCGACCGCATCATTCACAGCGCAGCATTTCGCCGGTTGGAATACAAAACCCAGGTGTTTGTCAACACCGAGGGCGACTTGTACCGCACCCGCCTCACCCATAGTCTGGAAGTGGCCCAACTGGCCCGCAGCATTGCCCGCAACCTGGGCCTGAATGAGGAATTGACCGAAGCGGTTGCCCTGGCGCACGACCTTGGCCACACCCCGTTTGGCCATGCCGGGCAGGACGCGCTCAACGACTGCATGCAGCCCCACGGTGGGTTTGAGCACAACCTGCAAAGCCTGCGGGTGGTGGATGACCTGGAAGAAAAGTACGCCAGCTTCAACGGGTTGAACCTGTGTTTTGAAACCCGCGAAAGCATTTTGAAGCACTGCAGCCGCCCCAATGCCGAGCGTTTGGGTGATGTGGCCAAGCGCTTTCTGGACAACCGCCGCCCCGTGCTGGAAGCGCAGGTCACCAACCTGGCCGATGAAATTGCCTACAACAACCACGACATTGACGATGGGCTGCGTTCAGGCCTCATCTCACTGGAACAGTGTGCCGAGGTGCGTCTGTTCAAGTTGCACCTGGACCGCGTGTTGGTACGTCATCCCAAGCTGGAAGGCCGACGTCTCATTCACGAAACCGTGCGCGGGGTCATCAATGCCTTGGTGTCCGACCTGTTGGCCGAGTCGGACCGACGCATTCAACAGCACCAGCCCACTTGCGTGGCCGATGTTCAGCAAGCCCCAGCACTCATCGGCTTCAGCGATGAGATGGCCGAGCTCAATCGCGAGTTGAAAGCTTTTTTGCGCAAAAGCCTGTACCAGCATTACCAGGTGTTGCGCGCAACCATGAAAGCGCGGCGGGTGGTGCAAGACCTGTTTGCCACCTTCATGGAAGACCCGCGTCTGCTGCCCCCACAGTTTTTCCAGCGCGCCCAAACCGATGCGCCCCGCGCCATTGCCGATTACATTGCTGGCATGACTGACCGCTATGCCATGAAAGAACACCAGCGCCTGTCGGTGCCTGGCCTGCCTGGCTAAACCGGCCGCAACGCCCATGGCCCGGCAGGCTCGTCTTTTCATCCCGGAGTGCCCAGTGGTGTTGGAGCTGCAGGGCGTGGGTGGACAGGATGTATTCAAAACCCGCGAGGCCTTTGCCTTTTTTCGCGACCGCCTGCCGGTGAGTGCACGGGAAGAGGGTGTGCAGGTGCATGCCTATGGTTTGGCCACCGTGGGTGCCATGGTCATGCTGCAGGTCAATGATGCCCAACAGGCCGGTCGGTTTGTGCAAAACCTCAATCGGCATTTTTCGCCAGTCATCAAAGACGCACAGCCAGCATTGGGTGGCCCCGTGTGGGAGCCCCGGTTCAAGTCCACCGTGGTGCAGCCGGGGTCCCGCAGTTTGAAGGCCTGCCTGTTTGTCGAGCAGTTGGCCCTGCGGGTGCATCAAACCCTAGACCTGGCCACCTACCCCTGGAGCAGCTATGCCGCCCATGCCGGCGTGGTGAATGAAGCTTGGCTGGCCGATTTGCCCAGTTACTGGGCATTGGGCAATACGCCATTTGAACGCCAAAGCCGATACCGCCAGTTCAGTGAGCAGGGGTTTTCCGAGAGGGACCAGCGCGAGCTGAGCGAGTGCATTCACAAAGGCTGGTTGTGGAGTGACGACGCCTTTTTCCAGCAGGTGGACCTTTTGGCCAACCGCTCGGCCCGCCCGCGGCCGCGCGGACGACCCCCCAAGGCCGAATCTGTGCGCTGAATGCACGAATAGTGTGCATTTTTCAATGGTCTGTCCCCAATTAAATTTTATAAATTGGGGTGGGGGTTCTAAAATGGGGTCAGACCCCATTTATTTTCCTTGATCTGCATGCCGCACTGCAGTACAGTGCGTGTTCACTTGGGTCAAAGACCCTGAATTTCATGGGGATTTGTTGCGCCTCACCCATTTCAGGCCGGCGAACAGTCCTCCGCATTCCGGAGATTGCACATGCAAGACATTCGCCAGGCAGCCGAACAACACGGCCTGTACTCCAAAGAATACGAACACGACGCGTGCGGCGTGGGCTTTGTGGCCCACATCAAGGGCAAGAAGACCCACGACATCATCGCCAGTGGCCTGAAAATTCTGGAAAACTTGGACCACCGGGGCGCCGTGGGTGCCGACCCATTGATGGGCGACGGTGCCGGTATCCTGATTCAAATTCCTGATGCCTTCTTCCGCGAAGAAATGGCCAAGCAGGGCGTGACACTGCCACCAGCCGGTGAATACGGCGTGGGCATGTTGTTCCTGCCGAAAGAAACCGCGTCCCGCATCGCCTGCGAACAGGAAATGGAGCGCGCCATCAAGGCCGAAGGCCAGGTGTTGTTGGGCTGGCGTGATGTGCCGGTGAATGCTGACATGCCCATGAGCCCCACCGTGCGCGCCAAAGAGCCGGTGATTCGCCAGGTGTTTGTTGGCCGTGGCCGCGACATCATGGTGACCGATGCCCTGGAGCGCAAACTGTATGTGATCCGCAAGCGCGCCGTGCACGCCATCAAGGCCCTGAACCTGGCCCACGGCACCGAATATTTCACCCCCTCCATGAGCGCCCGCACCATTGTGTACAAGGGCCTGCTGCTGGCCAACCAGGTGGGCGAGTACTACCTCGACCTGCAAGATGCCCGCTGCGTGTCAGCCCTGGCCCTGGTTCACCAGCGCTTCTCGACCAACACATTCCCCGAATGGCCATTGGCCCACCCCTACCGCATGCTGGCCCACAACGGTGAAATCAACACCGTGAAGGGCAACTTCAACTGGATGCGCGCCCGTGAAGGCGTGATGAAGAGCGCCGTGTTGGGCGATGACCTGCAAAAACTCTACCCGCTGATTTTTGAGGGCCAGTCCGACACCGCCTGTTTCGACAACTGCTTGGAACTGTTGGTCATGGCTGGCTACCCCATTGCACAGGCCATGATGATGATGGTGCCTGAGGCTTGGGAACAGCACACCCTGATGGACGACAACCGTCGCGCCTTCTATGAATACCACGCGGCCATGATGGAACCTTGGGACGGCCCCGCCGCCCTGGCCTTCACCGACGGCAAGCAGATTGGTGCCACGCTGGACCGCAACGGCCTGCGCCCCGCCCGTTATATCGTGACCGAAGACGACCTGGTGGTGATGGCTTCAGAGTCTGGCACCCTGTCGATTCCCGAAAGCAAAATCGTCAAGAAGTGGCGCCTGCAGCCCGGCAAAATGTTCCTCATCGACATGGAAGCCGGCCGCATCATCAACGACGACGAACTGAAAAATCAGCTCGCGTCGTCCAAGCCCTACAAGCAGTGGATTGACACCATCCGCGTGAAGCTGGATGAAGTGGAAGGCCAACCCGAGCCTGTACAGCCGCGTGAAAGCCTGCTGGACCGCCAGCAAGCGTTTGGCTACACCCAGGAAGACCTGAAGTTCCTGATGGCGCCCATGCTGGTGTCGGCTGAAGAAGCCACCGGTTCCATGGGCAACGACAGCCCGCTGGCCGTCATGTCCAACAAGCTCAAGCCCCTGTATAACTACTTCAAGCAGTTGTTTGCCCAGGTGACCAACCCGCCGATCGACCCGATCCGCGAAAACCTCGTGATGAGCTTGAACAGCTTCATTGGGCCCAAGCCCAACCTGCTGGACCTGAACAACATCAACCCGCCGATGCGATTGGAAGTGGGCCAGCCTGTGCTCACCTCCAAGGACATGGCCAAAATCCGTAACATCGAGCAGTTCACGGGCGGCAAGTTCAAGAGCCATGAACTCAACATTTGCTACCCCGTGGCCTGGGGCAAGGAAGGCATTGAGGCCCGTTTGGCTTCCCTGTGTGCCGAAGCGCGCGACGCCGTGAACAACGGTGCCAACATCCTGATCATTTCCGACCGTCTGGTGGACCGTGACCACGTCGCCATTCCCGCCTTGTTGGCCACATCGGCCATTCACCAGCACCTCGTCAAAGTAGGCCAGCGCACGTCCACCGGCCTGGTGGTTGAAACCGGTTCTGCCCGCGAAGTACACCACTTTGCATTGCTGGCCGGTTACGGCGCCGAAGCCGTGCACCCCTATTTGGCCATGGAAACCATTGCCGACATGAGCAAGGGCTTGACTGGCGACCTGAGCCCCGAGAAGGCCGTGTACAACTACATCAAGGCGGTGGGCAAGGGCTTGATGAAGGTGATGTCCAAGATGGGCATTTCCACCTACATGAGCTACACCGGCGCGCAAATTTTTGAAGCGGTGGGTTTGAACCAAGCCTTCATCGACGCCTACTTTGCCGGCACACCCACCAAGGTGGAAGGCATTGGTGTGTTTGAAGTGGCCGAGGAAGCCATCCGCATTCACCAGGCCGCTTTCAGCCCCGACCCCGTGTTGGCTGGCGCGCTGGACGCCGGTGGCGAATACGCCTGGCGTACCCGGGGTGAAGAGCACATGTGGACCCCCGATGCCATTGCCAAATTGCAGCACTCCACACGCAGCGGCACTTACAACACCTACAAGGAATACGCGCAAATCATCAACGACCAAAGCAAGCGCCACATGACGCTGCGTGGTCTGTTTGAATTCCGTGTGGACGCCGCCAAAGCCATTCCGATTGAAGAAGTGGAATCGGCTGAAGAGATTGTGAAGCGCTTTGCAACCGGCGCCATGTCGCTGGGTTCTATTTCAACCGAAGCACACTCCACACTGGCTGTGGCCATGAACCGCATCGGCGGCAAGAGCAACACCGGTGAAGGTGGCGAGGACGCCAAGCGTTACCGCACCGAGCTGCGTGCGGGTCTGGAAAAGTTTGGTCCAGGCAATGGCCCCATTGCCGAAGGCGCTACGCTGAAGAGCGAGCTGGGCGATGTGGTGGTGGCTGACTTCCCCTTGAAGAAAGGTGATAGCCTGCGTTCGCGCATCAAGCAGGTGGCCTCCGGTCGTTTCGGTGTAACCGCCGAATACCTGACTTCGGCCGATCAAATCCAGATCAAGATGGCCCAGGGTGCCAAGCCTGGTGAAGGCGGTCAGTTGCCCGGTGGCAAAGTGTCCGACTACATCGGCAAGCTGCGTTACTCCGTGCCTGGCGTGGGCCTCATTTCCCCACCACCGCACCACGACATTTATTCGATTGAAGACTTGGCCCAGCTGATTCACGACCTGAAAAACGTGAACCCAGCAGCCTCCGTGTCTGTGAAGTTGGTGTCGGAAGTGGGTGTGGGTACGATTGCTGCTGGTGTGTCCAAGGCCAAGGCCGATCACGTGGTGATCGCGGGTCAGGACGGTGGTACCGGTGCATCGCCAGTGTCTTCTATTAAGCATGCCGGTACCAACTGGGAACTCGGCCTGGCTGAAACCCAGCAAACCCTGGTGCTGAACGGCCTGCGCGGACGCATTCGCGTGCAAGTGGACGGCCAGATGAAAACCGGCCGTGACGTGGTGATTGGTGCCATGTTGGGTGCCGATGAATTTGGCTTTGCCACCGCACCGCTGGTGGTGGAAGGCTGCATCATGATGCGCAAGTGCCACCTGAACACCTGCCCCGTGGGCGTGGCCACACAAAACCCCGAGCTTCGCAAGAAGTTCACCGGCAAGCCCGAGCACGTGGTGAATTACTTCTTCTTCGTGGCCAATGAAGTGCGCGAAATCATGGCGCAGCTGGGCATTCGCAGCTTTGAAGAGCTGATTGGCCGTGCCGACCTGCTGGACATGAAGAAGGGCATTTCCCACTGGAAAGCCAAGGGTCTGGATTTCAGCCGCCTGCTGTGGGTGCCCACCGGCACCACCGAACCCCTGCGCCACACGGGCACGCAGGACCATGGCTTGGACAAGGCCCTGGACCAGAAGCTGATTGCACAAGCCAAACCCGCGCTGGACAAGGGCGAGAAGGTTTCCTTCATTACCCCGATCAAGAACGTGAACCGCACCGCCGGTGCCATGTTGTCGGGTGAAGTGGCCAAGCGTTATGGCCATGAAGGGTTGCCCGACGACACCATCCACATCCAGTTCACCGGCACAGCCGGGCAGTCCTTCGGTGCCTTCCTGGCCCACGGCATTACCGCCGACCTGGTGGGTGAAGGCAACGACTACGTGGGCAAGGGCCTGTCGGGTGGTCGCATCATTGTGCGCCCCACCAACGACTTCCGCGGCGAAAGCTTCGAGAACATGATTGTGGGCAACACCGTGCTGTACGGCGCCATTGCGGGTGAAGCATTCCTGAGTGGTGTGGCTGGCGAGCGTTTTGCCGTGCGCAACTCGGGTGCTGCGGCCGTGATTGAAGGCACTGGCGATCATGGTTGTGAATACATGACCGGCGGTACCGTGGTGGTGTTGGGCCAAACTGGCCGCAACTTTGCTGCGGGCATGAGCGGTGGCTTGGCCTACGTCTACGACATCGATGGCTTGTTCGCCAAGCGCTGCAACATGGCGCAGGTGGAGCTGGAAGGTGTGCAAACCGCCAGTGAGCAGGAAGCCAAGGGCGACAAGGAAATTTGGCACAGCGTGGCCCGGGGAGCAGAACGTCAAACCGACGAAGCCATCCTGAAAGGCTTGATTGAACGCCATGCCCGCTACACCGGCAGCCCGCGCGCCAAGGACATCCTGGACAACTGGGCCACAGAGCGCAAGAAGTTCGTCAAGGTATTCCCGACCGAATACCGCCGCGCACTGAAAGAGCTCTATGTGGCAGCGCAGTCTGGCGCCAAAGTGGCCGCTTGAAGAACAACGGGGCAGATTGCCTGTTTATGAGGATTTAAGAAATGGGAAAAGTCACCGGTTTTATGGAATTTGAACGCCAGGAGGAGCAATACGAGGCTCCCCAGGCGCGCGTGAAGCACTACAAGGAATTTGTGCTGACGCTGACCGACGAACAAGCCAAAGTGCAGGGCGCACGCTGCATGGACTGCGGCATTCCGTTTTGCAATAACGGTTGTCCGGTCAACAACATCATTCCCGACTTCAACGACCTGGTGTTCAAGCAGGATTGGCAGAATGCGCTCAACACGCTGCATTCCACCAACAACTTCCCCGAGTTCACCGGCCGCATTTGCCCAGCACCCTGCGAAGCCGCCTGTACGTTGGGCATTCACGAGGCACCCGTGGGCATCAAGTCGATTGAGCATGCGATTATCGACAAGGGTTGGTCCAATGGTTGGGTGGTGCCCCAGCCGGCTGCTGCAAAAACCGGCAAGAAAGTGGCTGTGGTGGGCTCCGGGCCTGCCGGCATGGCCGCTGCCCAGCAGTTGGCCCGCGTGGGTCATGACGTGACCGTGTTTGAAAAGAACGACCGCATCGGTGGCTTGCTGCGCTATGGCATTCCCGACTTCAAAATGGAGAAGAGCCACATTGACCGCCGCGTCAAGCAAATGGAAGCCGAAGGCGTGACCTTCAAGACCAGCGTGTTTGTGGGCGAAAAACTGGTGGAAGGTGGCATTGCCAACCTGGCCAAAGAAAGCATCAGCCCCAAAGAACTGATGAAGCAGTTCGATGCGGTGATTCTCACCGGTGGTTCTGAAGTGCCGCGCGATTTGCCCGTGCCTGGCCGTGAATTGAATGGCGTGCACTTCGCCATGGAATTCCTGCCCCTGCAAAACCGCGTGAATGCCGGTGACAAGCTGAAAGACCAAATTCTGGCCACCAAGAAAAACGTGCTCGTGATTGGCGGTGGTGACACCGGTTCCGACTGTGTGGGAACGTCCAACCGCCATGGTGCCAAGCAAGTGGTGCAGATTGAACTGATGCCCCAGCCCCCCGAGCATGAAAACAAGCCGTTGGTGTGGCCTTACTGGCCCATGAAAATGCGCACCTCGTCTTCCCACGAAGAAGGTGTTCAGCGCGATTTCGCTGTGACCACCAAGAAGTTCATCGATGACGGCAAAGGCAATGTGAAAGCCGCCCTGTGCGCCAAAGTGGAATGGGTGAAGGACGAAGCCACCGGCCAAATGAAAATGCAGGAAGTGGCTGGCAGCGAATTTGAAATTGCCGCCGACCTGGTGCTGTTTGCCATGGGCTTTACCAACCCCGCCAAGAGCGTGCTGGAAGCCTTCGGTGTCGAGAAAGACAACCGGGGCAACGCCAAAGCCACCACCGATGGTGAAGGCTGCTACCGCACCAACGTGGACAAGGTGTTTGCAGCGGGCGACATGCGCCGCGGCCAGTCGCTGGTGGTGTGGGCCATTCGCGAAGGCCGTCAGGCTGCTCGCGAGGTCGACCAATACCTGATGGGTGCCACTGTATTGCCGCGCTAATCACATCTGGCATTGCAAAGAACAAAACCCCGAAAGGCCTTGTGCCTCTCGGGGTTTTTTCATGGGTTGAGGAGAGTGTGACAACCCATAAAAAGTGGCGAGTTATTTCGCTGGTTTTTTCGCATCACGATCTTTCCAGCGCTGCTCGCGGCGCTCTTCCAGTGCTTTCAGTTTGCTGCGCTGCTCTGGCGTCAATACCTTGTAAATATCATGCTGGGTTTGCAACATGGCCAGCCGGTCATTCAGCTCCTGCTGCTGTTGTTGCTGAATGAGTCGGGTCGCTTTGGCTTGGTCGAAGGTGTCGCTTTCCACCAAGGCCCGCATCTCAGCATGGTGGGCTTTGTGGGCTTCGCGTCGTCCCTCCATCCGGGCATGCTGTTTGTCCAGAATCTGCTTAACCTGTGTATCTTGCTCCGGGGTCAGGTTCAGCTTTTTGAGCATGGCCATGGGGCCGTGTTCACGTCGCTCTGGTCCATGCCCAGGGCCACCCCGCATCTCGTGGGGCGGTGGAGGGGCAGCAGTGGCGTCTCCAGCGTTGGGAGTTGCTGCCTGGGCTGCTCCCCAGGGCAAAGCCAGGGCGAACGCACTGGCGGCCAGCCATCGGTATACATGGCGAGTGTTGGTGTGTTCAACGCGTGTGGTCATGTGCATTACTCCTTGTGTTGTTCATGCAATGGATGCAACTGCATCACGGTGCCCATCTTGCACACCAGGCCTGTAAAGCAGGCCATCAAGCGGGTAAAGAAAAGTAAACCCGCCAGGGTGCAGCTTGGGGCCACTTCCTTTCCAACGGTACACTGTGGGCATTGGTTGACGCGTTTGAAGCCCCATGACTTGCATTCTCCACATTGACGACGACATTGAACTGGGCACATTGCTGTGTGAATACCTGCGTGGTGAAGGGTTTGATGCGGAACATTGTGCTAACCCACTGGATGGGTTGAACCGGATTCAGCAAGGCGGCGTTGACCTGGTGGTGCTGGATGTCATGATGCGTGAGCAAAATGGTTTGGACACCCTGAAAACCTTGCGTCAAAGCAGTGAAGTACCGGTGTTGATGCTGACCGCCCGCGGCGACAATATCGATCGAATTGTGGGGCTGGAGCTGGGGGCTGACGATTATGTGCCCAAACCCTGCATGCCCCGGGAAATTGTGGCCCGCATTCGGGCCATTTTGCGCCGAACTGCCGAGTCGTCCAACAGCACCACTGCACGGGTTGCCCGCACGCTTGGCCCCTTGAGCCTGGATTCCAGCAAACGGAAAGCCAGCCTGAATGAAGAGCCCGTGGAGTTGACCAGTGCCGAGTTCAATGTACTCGAGGTGCTGATGAGTCACGCTGGCGAAGTGGTCAGCAAAGCCCTGCTGTGCGAGCAAGGGTTGGGCCGCAAGCTGGAGCGTTTTGACCGCAGCATTGACGTACACATGAGCGCGCTGCGAAACAAGCTGAACCTGAATGCCACTGACAGCGTGTTGGCGCTGCACACCATTCGCGGGCAAGGTTACCAGCTCAGCTTGCGCTAAAGGCACAGCACCCCCCATGCGCACCCTGTTCTGGAAATTTTTTCTTGCCTTCTGGTTGTGTCTGTTTGTGGCCGCCGGGCTTACCGGCGTGGTGTTGCATGCCTTGCGGGAAGATCCATCCCTTCGTGATCTGGCCGAAGGTCCACGCGCCCAGTTTTTGTTGGAGTCCACCCAGGCAGTGCTGGAGGGCAAAGGGCCCGATGCGCTGAAAGAATTGCTGACCCGCAACCACCATCGCACCGGCGGCCCAGTGCCGGTGTACGCGGTGAGTGAAGATGGTGAGGAACTGCTGGACCGGGCCGTACCCGCCGAGTTGCAGGCGCGCGTACAAAAGGCGCTGGACGCCGGTGACTTGGAGGAATCGGGCATCGTGGTCACCACCGACCCCGATCAAACACGCTGGGTGTTGTTCATTCCCAAACCCAAGCCACCCGTGCCAGGCGATGTGGCCAAGCCTCGAAAAAAACCAGAGCCCCCCTTGTTGCCACCCATGCCGTGGGTGAATTGGCTGGTGGTGTTTGTGGCCAGCATGTTGTTTGCTGGGGTATTGGCGTATTACTTCAGTCGACCATTAACCCGACTGCGAAAAGCGTTTCGTGCCGCATCGGCCGGTGACCTCGGTGTTCGGCTGACCGATGGCAAACACAGCGCTGGCAAAGGCGACGAGGTTGGGCAACTCCTGCAAGGCTTCGATTTGATGGCCCATGAACTGCAGTTGCGCATCAATCAACAAAAGGCACTGCTGCATGATGTGTCGCATGAGTTGCGTTCGCCACTGGCCCGCCTGAATTTGGCCACTGGTTTGGCTCGGCAAAACCCGGCACAACTGGAACAAAGCTTGAGCCGCATTGAGTTGGAGGCAGAGCGGTTGGACAACTTGATTGATGAATTGCTGCGCTTGTCTCGACTGGATTCAGGCTCACAGGGTGAGCCCGAAGCAGAGCAGGATGTGATGGAGCTGCTGACCCAGGTGGTGGAAGATGCCCGGTTTGAGGCGGGGTCCCATGGCGTGGAAGTGCTGTACAACAACGCGGTTGAACACTGGACTGCCCCGTGTGAACCGGAGCTGCTCATGCGCAGTTTTGACAACATTTTACGCAATGCCATCAAACACAGCTGTGCTGGTCAAACCATTCTGGTGGCCGTTGCGGCCCATCCAACAGGCTTGACGGTGTCCATAGAAGACCGTGGGCCAGGTGTACCCTCTGAGTTGCTTTCGAAGATTTTTGATCCCTTCTTCAAGCACGGTGACAAGGCAGGCCAGGGCTTGGGTCTGGCCATTGCCAAGCGGGGTATTGAGCGGCATCGCGGTACCCTGTCCGCTGAGTTGGTTCAACCCAGCGGCTTGCGTTTCATCATTGTGCTGCCCAACGGGATTTAGTCAGTATTCAGGCGCGGTGCAGGGTCATTTGCGGGAAGGGAATTTCCACTTGTTCCCGGTCAAACACCAGCTTGATGCGCCGGAAATACTCCCGGCGGATGGCCCACTGTTCACCACCCACTGTTTTAAACCGGCAGCGGATCACCACGGATGAGTCGCCCAGCATCTGCACACCCATCACCATGAATTCGCCCATCAGCTGGTTTTTCCATGGCTCCTCGTTCAACATGCTTTGGCCCACTTCATCCATCAATGCCATGGCACGCTGCACATTTTCTTTGTAGGCAATGCCCACATCAATCACCGCATACGAAAAGCCCATGGACATGTTGGTGACCGAGCTCACCACCCCATTGGGCACAAAGTGCACATTGCCCTCTGCGTCGCGCAGGCGCACGTAGCGCAGCGTCACTTCTTCCACGGTGCCGGTGCGGTTGTCCAGTGTCACCACATCACCAACACGGATCTGGTTTTCAATGAGCAACACAATGCCAGTGAAGTAATCCTTCACCAGGCTTTGCGCACCAAAGCCCACGGCAATGCCCACCACACCGGCTGCAGCCAGCATGGGTGCAATTGAAATGCCGATGGTATTGAGTGCGGCCAGCACACCCATGATCATGATCACGATGTTGGCCACATACTTGAACACCCGCATCAAGGTCTCGATGCGCTTGCGTTCACCCCGCGTGGCCGCTTTGGCTTGCAGGCGTTTTCCCACCCGGCCAATAAACACTTTCACCACTTTCAACACCACGGCGGCGAGTACCAGAATGAGCACAAACTTGATGCCCAGCGTGGTCCATTCCACCCATTTGGAATCCTCAATCCGGTCCATCCATTGATGCCAATTGAACGTCATGCGGTGTGTCCTCCCTCGCGTTGCTGTTCCATGTGTTTCATCATCTTGCTCAAAAAGCGCCCGGTGTGGCTGGCTTTGTTTTTGGCCACATCCGCCGGTGTGCCTTCAGCCACCACGGTGCCGCCGCCATCGCCGCCCTCCGGGCCCATGTCGATGATCCAGTCTGCACAGCGAATCACATCCAGGTTGTGCTCAATCACGAGCACGGTGTTGCCCTGTTCCACCAGAGGGTTGAGCACCTTCAGCAACAAGGCGATGTCGTGGAAGTGCAGGCCCGTGGTCGGTTCATCCAGAATGTAAAGGGTTTTGCCAGTGTCACGTTTGGACAGCTCCAGCGACAGCTTCACCCGTTGTGCTTCACCGCCCGACAACGTGGTGGCCGATTGGCCCAAGCGAATATAACCCAGGCCAACTTCCATCAAGGTGTGCAGCTTGCGGGAGATGGTGGGTACAGCGGCAAACACCTCCAGCGCCTGTTCTACGGTGAGGTCCAGAATTTCGGAAATGTTTTTGCCCCGGTAGAGAATTTCCAGGGTTTCGCGGTTGTAGCGTTTGCCATGGCACACATCGCAGGGCACGTACATGTCGGGCAGAAAATGCATTTCCACCTTCACCACACCGTCGCCCTGGCAGGCTTCGCAGCGCCCGCCTTTCACGTTGAACGAAAAGCGGCCCACATCGTAGCCCCGTTCGCGGGCGGCGGGTACGCCAGCAAACAACTCCCGAATGGGCGTGAACAGGCCGGTGTAGGTGGCTGGGTTGCTGCGGGGTGTGCGGCCAATCGGGCTTTGGTCCACAGCAATCACTTTGTCGAAATGTTCCAGCCCGGCGATGTGGTCATGTGGGGCCGCTTCGGAATGGGCACGGTTCAGTTGTCGCGCTGCTTCGGCCAGCAGGGTGTCGTTGATCAGGGTGGATTTGCCCGAGCCGGATACCCCGGTGACGCACACAAACAGCCCCACGGGAATGTCCACGGTGACGTTTTTCAGGTTGTTGCCACGGGCACCGTGCACAGTGAGTTTGCGCGCTGGGTCAACCTTGCGCAGGGGCGACAGGCGGTCAATTCTCAACACACCGCCCAGGTATTTGCCCGTCAGCGAATCCGGGTGGTCCAATATTTCCTGAGGCGTGCCTGCGGCCACCACATGGCCACCGTGTTCGCCAGCGCCAGGGCCCATGTCCACCACATAGTCGGCGCAGCGAATGGCATCTTCATCATGCTCCACCACCAGCACCGTGTTGCCCAGGTTCTTTAAGCGCAGCAAGGTTTGAATCAGGCGGTCATTGTCCCGCTGGTGCAGGCCAATCGAGGGTTCATCCAGCACATACATCACGCCGGTCAGGCCTGAACCAATTTGGCTCGCCAAGCGAATGCGCTGGCTTTCGCCCCCACTCAAGGTGTCGGCACTGCGGTTCAGCGTGAGGTAGTTCAAGCCCACATCATTCAAAAACTGCAGACGGGCTTTAATTTCGGAAATGACTTTCTCGCCGATTTGGCCTTTGGCCCCGCGCATCTGCAGGCTGCTGAAATAGTCCAGGCATTTCTGGATGGGTAGCTCGGTCACTTCATGCAGGGCTTTGCGCTGTTCAGCATCGCCAATAAACACGTGGCGTGCGCCAGTTTTCAGGCGCGATCCACCACAGGCCTGGCAAGACCGCACCGCCATCAGCTTGCCCAGTTCGTCCCGCACGGCGGAGGAATCGGTGTCGCGGTGCCGCCGCGCCAGGTTGGTCACAATGCCTTCAAAGGCGTGTGTTTTGCACACCGGCTTGCTGCGTTCACTCAGGTAGGTGAAGGTAATCTCATCGCTGCCCGAGCCGTACAACACCACCTGCTGAACATCATCGGGCAGCTCATTCCAGGGGGTTTCCAGATCGAAGCCGTAATGGGCGGCCAGGCTTTGCATCATTTGGTAATACAGGGCATTGCGCCGGTCCCAGCCGCTCACGGCACCCGCAGCCAGCGACACCTCGGGGTGGGCCACCACGCGCAGCGGATCGAAAAAGGTTTCATGGCCCAGGCCGTCACACACCGGGCAGGCACCCGCCGGGTTGTTGAATGAAAACAGCCGGGGTTCCAGTTCTGTCAGGCTGTAGTCACACACCGGGCAGGCAAACTTGCTGGAAAACAGGGTTTCCTGTTGGCTGTCCAAATTCAGCGCAATCGCTTTGCCATCGGTCAGCCGCAGTGCGGTTTCAAAACTTTCTGCCAGGCGCTGGCGGGCATCCATGCGCACTTTCAACCGGTCCACTACCACGTCCAAATCGTGTTTGTGGTGCTTGTCCAGCGCTGGCAGGCGGTCCAGTTCCACCACCTCGGCCTGGGCGTTGGGCCCCGCTTTCAGCCGCACCCGCACAAAGCCTTGCGCCCGCAGGTCGTTCATCAGTTCGCTGTGTTCGCCTTTGCGCTGGTTCAGTACCGGGGCCAGAATCATCACCTTGGTGTCTTCCGGCCAACCCAGCACCGTGTCCACCATTTCGCTCACGGTTTGCACGCTCAGTTCCAGGTCGTGCTCGGGGCAGCGGGGCGTGCCGGCACGGGCAAACAGCAGGCGAAGGTAGTCGTGAATTTCAGTGACGGTGCCCACGGTGGAACGCGGGTTGTGGCTGGTGGCCTTTTGCTCAATGGAAATCGCTGGAGACAAACCCTCAATCAGGTCCACATCCGGTTTTTCCATGAGTTGCAGAAATTGCCGGGCATAGGCCGACAGGCTTTCCACATAGCGGCGCTGGCCCTCGGCATACAGGGTGTCAAAGGCCAGTGAACTTTTGCCCGAGCCCGACAGGCCGGTGAGCACCACCAGCGAGTCGCGCGGCAAGTCCAGCGAAATGTTTTTCAGGTTGTGGGTGCGGGCACCCCGAATGCGGATGGAATTCATGCAATACAGCAAAAGGACTTGGAGGCCAACCCATTAGTGTAATTGGGTTTTCTCTCCCTGTCCCACCGTCATCCGCAGAGCGTCCATATCCGCCTTGATGCGTTGATGTTCCCGGGCCTGGTGTTGACGCAGGTTATCCATGTAGAGCATGGCCTGGTGACGGGAGTTCATCACTTTCATGACCAGGCTCTGGTGGTAGCGAAGCCGCTGCAAGCGCTCAATCAGCACAATGGCACTTAGCCCGACCAGGGCAAAGTCGCCCAGCGCCCACCACTCATGGGGTGAAATACCGTCGAACACATACACCGACGGCTTGAGCAACCATTGACAGGCCATGAAGCCGGCCAGGGCTGTGAACAGGCCCCAGCGGTAGCCAAATCCGTAGGTGCTGACCAGCCCCACCGTGGCAAACAGGTAAAAAAAATCCACACCATCGGCCCACGGGTTTAACAACCAGTGCAGCACAACTGACAGCAAGATCAGGCCCAATGAGCCCACGAGTTTTTGGTCGCTGCTGTAGGCCGACCAGTCACTGGCATTTCGAATGTCCATCACACACGCTCCCTGGCTTGGCGGCGCAGGCTGCGGCGCAATTCCGGTGACACAATGTCCGGCACATCAAACACCGGGGCTCCCACTGTTGCATTCATCCGTTCTTTGAGAAAGCGTGACACGGCGTGTTTGACCTGCTCCCGTTCATTGTCAACCGTGATCATGTGGTAACAGTCACCCAGGTAAATGAATTCCTTGGTGGCGGCGGCGATGTGTTTAAATGCCCATTCCGGGGTGCGAATGTGGGCCACTTCATCGTCCACCGCGTGGATGAACAGGGTGGGCGATTCAACGGTGTGTAACAGGCGCCGAGTGGCCCGAATCAATTCAAAGCCATTGAGAATCAAGCGGAATTCAAGTGCTTCCACACCCGACTCCGACACATGGTGGGTTTGCATGGATTTTTTGATGATGGCGCGCAGGTCGGTGTTCTTGACACCATATGGCTCTTTTTCCAGCAATTTGAATCGACGCGCAAACGGAATATAGCGGGCCCAGCGCATCAGGCCGCTGTACCAGGGCATGCTCCAGCCATCGTAGGCCAGGCAGATGGACAGCAATACCAGCGCATCCACCTTCACCCGTGCAGCCACTTGCAGGCTCAGCGTGGCGCCCATGGACAAGCCGACCAGGGACACGGTGTTGAAACGCGCTTTCAACTGGCGCAACCGTTGTTCCAGTGTGTGCTGCCAGGCCACATAATCGGCCTCGCCAGTGTTCATGGTGTAACCGGGTATGCAGGGCACCACCACCGAAAACCCCTCACGGTGCAACGCCTGGGCCAGTTTGCTCAATTCAAGCTGGTTGGCCCCCAGGCCGTGAACCAGCACGACACAGTGCGGTCCCGCTGGCAGATTCAAACAATCAATCATCGGACAATCGTGGGTTGGTCAACAACACTGGTGACAGTAAGCCCGAAAAATTAAGTCGATCTTTATTCCTGATACCATATGGGATTGTCGGTCAGTGCCGTTTGAAGAATGTTTGCTGGCACCAGTCCACCCACCGCCCACAGTGTTTTCATGAGCCGCAGCACCACCCCCGACGCTTTCACGATGTTGCCCACCGAGCGCAAAGCCGCCGTCTGGCTGTCCAGCATCTATGCCTTGCGCATGTTTGGCATGTTCATGATTCTTCCCGTCTTTGCCCTGCATGCCAAAGGGCTTCCCGGTGGTAACAACACCAGCCTGGTGGGCTTGGCCATGGGTATTTATGGGCTGGCGCAGGCTTGCATGCAAATTCCGCTGGGTTGGGCGTCTGACCGGGTGGGGCGCAGGCCTGTCATTGTTGCGGGCTTGTTGGTGTTTGCAGCCGGTTGCTTTTTGGGTTTCAAAGCCCACACGGTTGAGCAGCTGGTGTGGGCCAGGGCCTTGCAAGGGGCCGGTGCCATTTCAGCGGCTTTGTCCGCTTTGCTGGCCGATGTCACCCGCGATGAAGTCCGCTCCAAAGGCATGGCCATGATTGGCGCGTCCATCGGGGTTACCTTTGCATTGTCGCTGGTGTTGTCGCCGGTGTTGTACAAGTTTTTCGGTCTGGACGGGTTGTTTGGCCTGACCGGGGTGCTCAGCCTGCTGGCCATTGCCGTGGTTGTGTGGCAGTTGCCCCACGTCACCCTGGAAGAACAAACCCGCAAGTTGGCCGGCAGTTGGGGCGAGTCATTTCGTGTACTCACCCAGCCCGACTTGCTGCGCCTGAACCTGGGCATTTTCATGCTGCACCTCACGCAAATGGCCATGTTCGTCGTGGTGCCCGGTTTGCTGGTCAGTGGTTTGGACCTTCCCCTGGCCCAGCACTGGAAGGTGTATTTGCCCGTGGTGGTGGGCTCGTTCCTGTTGATGGTGCCGCTCATGGTGTGGTCTGAAAAAAAGGCCAAAAACAAGGTGATCAAACTGGGTGCGATTGGCCTGATGGCTGCGGTTCAACTGGGCTTTGTCGTGTTGGCCGAACATGGCTGGGTGCTGGTGGCACTGTTGTTGGCCTACTTCATCAGCTTCAATTTGCTCGAGGCCACGTTACCCGCCTGGGTGTCACGGGTGGCACCACTCAGTCACAGGGGGTTGGCCCTGGGTGTATATAATACATCTCAGGCGTTGGGCCTGTTTGCCGGTGGCGCACTGGGCGGTTTGGCCTACAGGCATGTGGGGGCCCATGGCGTGTTTGAGGGCATCTTGGCGTGTGTGGTGGTGTGGCTGTTGCTAGCCGCTGGTATCCGCGCGCTGCCTGCCCGTGCTGCACCCCAGGCGGTGGCTTCGGCCTGAGCCGTTGTCGTCGCATCCGTTTTCCCGCATTTGAACACTACCATTCTTGGAGCAATTCACACATGGCCTCAGTCAACAAAGTCATCCTGGTCGGTAACCTCGGCAAGGACCCCGATGTGCGTTACCTGCCCGATGGCGGCGCCGTGGTCAATATGTCGTTGGCCACCACATCCAGCTGGAAAGACAAAAATTCAGGCGAAAAGAAAGAAGAAACCGAATGGCACCGTGTGGTGATTTACGGCCGTTTGGCTGAAATTGCTGGTGAATATTGCAAAAAAGGCCGCTCGGTGTACATTGAAGGCCGTCTGAAAACCCGCAAGTGGCAAGACCAGTCGGGCCAAGACAAATACACCACTGAAATTGTGGCTGACCAGATGCAGTTGCTCGGTGGCCGTGACGGCGGTGGTGGTGGCGCGTCCATGGGCGGTGGCGGTGATTTTGACTCAGCACCAGCACCCAGCCGTTCCAGTGGCGGTGGCATGCGCTCTGCACCCCAGCGCAGTGCGCCCCAAAGCGTGGCGGATCTGGACGACGACATTCCGTTCTAAGTCATATCCAGAAGATTCTGTGTATGAAATCCCGGTGGACGATCTGTCTATCGGGATTTTTTGTTTGCCGTTTTTGTGTTTATCCATACGCATCACTGTATGGACTTAGCGTTGAAGCAGTGGGTATTAGTTCAAATTGCGGAGTGGAAGAAAGTCATGGAGAATGCGGCGAACAATATGTAACACGCACTGTAGCGGGAACAATATATGACAAGTATCCAACAACGAGCCGAACTTCAACGCCGCATTTGGCAAATTGCCAACGACGTGCGCGGCGCCGTAGACGGTTGGGATTTCAAACAGTACGTACTGGGAGCGCTTTTTTACCGCTTCATCAGCGAAAATTTTGCGGCCTATATCGAAGGTGGTGACGAAAGCATTCACTACGCAGAGCTTTCCGACCATGTTATTACGCCAGACATCAAAGACGACGCCATCAAAACCAAGGGTTACTTCATCTACCCCAGCCAGCTATTTGCCAATGTGGTCGCTGGTGCCAACACCAACGAAAGCCTGAACACGGACTTGGCCGCCATCTTTGCAGCCATTGAAGCGTCTGCCCTGGGTTACCCTTCCGAGCGCGATATCCGTGGCCTGTTTGCTGACTTTGACACCACCAGCAACCGCCTGGGCAACACCGTTAAAGACAAAAACGCCCGCCTGGCCGCTGTGCTTAAAGGGGTGGCTGAACTGGATTTCGGCGATTCCAAAGCGGGTGATTTTGAAGAAAACCAAATCGACCTGTTTGGCGATGCTTACGAGTTTCTGATCTCCAACTACGCCGCCAATGCAGGCAAGTCGGGGGGCGAGTTCTTTACACCTCAGCAGGTATCCAAGCTAATCGCCCGGCTGGCCATGCACGGGCAAAGCAGCATCAACAAGATTTACGACCCCGCCTGCGGCTCTGGCTCGCTGCTGCTGCAAGCCAAAAAACAGTTTGACGCCCACATCATCGAAGACGGCTTTTTCGGCCAGGAACTGAACCACACCACCTATAACCTGGCGCGGATGAACATGTTCCTGCACAACGTCAACTACGACAAATTCAACATCCAGCTGGGCGACACCCTTACCCAGCCGCATTTTGGCGATGACAAACCCTTCGATGCCATCGTGTCCAATCCACCATATTCCGTCAAGTGGATAGGCAGCGACGACCCCACCCTCATCAACGACGACCGTTTTGCCCCGGCCGGCGTGCTGGCACCCAAATCGAAGGCTGATTTTGCCTTTGTGCTGCACGCGCTGAGTTACCTTTCGGCCAGGGGGCGGGCTGCCATCGTCTGCTTCCCCGGCATTTTCTACCGGGGTGGGGCCGAACAAAAAATTCGCCAATACCTGGTGGATAACAACCATGTGGAAACAGTGATATCGCTGGCGCCCAATCTGTTCTATGGCACCACCATCGCCGTTACCATTTTGGTGCTGTCCAAGCACAAAACAGACACCACCACCCAGTTTATTGATGCCAGTGGCCTGTTCAAGAAAGAGACCAACAACAACGCTTTGCTGGATACGCACATCGACCAGATTATGGCGGTGTTCGACAGCAAAGCGAACATCGATCATTTTGCCAAGTCTGTGCCGTTTGAGCAGATTGCCGCCAACGGCTATAACCTGTCAGTCAGCAGCTATGTGGAGGCCAAGGACAACCGCGAGGTGGTGAACATTGCACAGCTCAATGCCGAGCTGAAAACCACCGTCGCTAAAATTGACCAATTGCGCAAGGACATTGATGCCATTGTGGCGGAGATTGAAGGAGCGCAGGATGAGTAAGCAAGCGGGCGGCGAAATCGTCTTGTACCAACGTGGTGACGCACCGGCCATTGATGTCCGGCTTGACGGTGACACAGTCTGGCTGTCGCTGAACCAGATGGCTGATCTCTTGGGGCGTGACAAATCCACCATCTCCCGGCACATTACCAACGTATTTGCCGATGGCGAGTTGCAGCGAGAGGCAGTTGTTGCAGAAATTGCAACAACTGCCGCCGACGGCAAAACCTACCGCGTGGAGCACTTCAACCTTGATGTGATCATCTCTGTCGGCTACCGGGTCAAGTCCCGGCAAGGCACGCAGTTCCGCATATGGGCCACCGAGCGCCTGCGTGAGTACCTCGTCAAGGGCTTTGCCATGGACGATGCCCGTCTAAAGAACCTAGGTGGGGGCACCTACTGGAAAGAGCTGCTGGACCGCATTCGCGACATCCGCTCCAGCGAAAAGGTGCTGTACCGCCAAGTGCTCGACTTGTATGCCACCAGCGTCGATTACGATCCCAAGGCCGAAGCCAGCCTGCTGTTCTTCAAGACCGTGCAAAACAAACTGCATTACGCCGCCCATGGCCAAACGGCAGCCGAAGTGATTGCTCAGCGCGCCGATGCGGGTAAGCCTTTCATGGGTTTGCTGTCTTTCTCGGGCAGCCAGCCCACCAAGGCTGAAGTAGGCAATGCCAAAAACTATTTGGATGCCAACGAGCTCAAGCGTTTGAACACCTTGGTGTCGGCCTACTTCGATGCCGCCGAATTCCGCGCCATGAACCACGAACCCACCTACATGAAAGACTGGCTGGCGCACCTGACGCAGCTTATCACCGCCATGGGCGGCAAAACCCTGCAAGGCGCGGGCTCGGTCAGCCACCAAGATGCGCTGGCCCACGCCGAAACCGAATACGCCAAATTCCGCGCTCAACAGGCTGCGCAGCCTTCTGATGTGGAAGCAGTGTTTTTGGAGACCGTGAAACAGGTGCAGAAAAAAATCGAAGGAAAAACAAAACCTGGCCGAGGCGGCAAGCAAGGACGGCGCGATGAGTGATACGAATTATTTGGACAGGCTGCTGGATGGGGTTGCGGTGGAGTGGAAGGCGCTGGGGGCGCTTGGTGAGTTGCTTCGTGGCAACGGGCTACAAAAGAAAGACTTCACCGACACAGGTGTTCCCGCCATACACTACGGTCAGATTTACACCTATTACGGCTTATCCACCAAGCAAACAAAATCCTTCGTCTCCCCCGATTTGGCCAAGCAGTTAAGGAAGGTGGATAAGGGTGATGTTGTCATTACAAATACAAGTGAAAACTTTGAAGATGTTGGCAAATCGCTTGTTTATTTAGGAGAGCACCAAGCCGTAACGGGCGGGCATGCCACTGTGCTAAAGCCGGGGAGATGTTTGCTCGGAAAATACTTCGCGTACTTCACGCAAACAGAAGAGTTTTCTGGAGCAAAACGGAAATATGCAAAAGGAACAAAAGTGATTGATGTTTCAGCCACAGACATGGCGAAAATTAAGATCCCCATCCCCTGCCCAGAAAACCCCAAAAAATCGCTTGAAATTCAAGCCGAAATCGTCCGCATTCTGGACGCATTCACCGAGCTTACAGCCGAGCTTACAGCCGAGCTTACAGCCGAGCTTACAGCCCGCAAGAAGCAATACAACTACTATCGTGACAAGTTGTTGAGTTTTGAAGACGGGGAGGTGGAGTGGAAGACGTTGGGGGATGTTACGAAAAAATGGTACTCAGGTGGCACGCCAACAGCTGGCAAACCAGAGTATTACGATGGTGGAGATATTCCTTGGCTAAGAACTCAAGAAGTCAAGTTTTCTGACATCGAGAGCACTGATGTCAAGATTACGCAGAAGGCTTTAGAAAATTCCGCGGCAAAGTGGATTCCAGCAAATTGCGTAATCATTGCCATATCCGGAGCAACCGCGGGTAGGTCCGCGATCAATAAGATACCTTTGACAACTAATCAGCACTGCGGCTGTTTGGCGATTGATAGTGCCAAGGCTTTGTACCGCTACGTCTTTCACTGGGTAAGCTTCAACTATGAAAATATTAAGGCGTTAGGCCAGGGTGCTAGAGGTGATCTGAATTCAAGCATTATCAAAGGCTTCAAACTTCCAATTCCCTACGCTGACGACCCTGAAAAATCACTCGCCGAACAAGCCCGCATCGCCGCCATCCTCGATAAATTCGACGCCCTCACCAACTCCCTCACTGAAGGCTTGCCCCGCGAAATCGAACTGCGCCAGAAGCAATACGCGTATTATCGCGATTTGCTGCTGAGTTTTCCCAAGCCCGAAGACGTAGCGGCATAGCATGGGTAAAACGCTGACGGAAATTGCTCAGCAACTGAGCACACCAAATACCCCGAAGGTTCAACTAATCTACGCCTTCAACGGTACGGGCAAAACGCGTTTGTCGAGAGAATTCAAGCAACTGATCGTACCTGAAACTACCGGCGGTGACGAAAGCGACACACCCGAGTTATCACGCAACAAGATTCTCTACTACAACGCCTTCACCGAAGACCTGTTCTATTGGGACAATGATCTGGAAGAAAATGCTGAGCCCAAGCTCAAAATTCAGCCCAACACATTTACGGATTGGGTGCTGAAGGATCAAGGCCAAGACATGAACGTCATCACGACGTTTCAGCGTTACACCAACGACAAGCTAACGCCACGCTTCAACGCAGAGCGAAAGGAAAAGTCTAAAAACAAAAGCGGTGAAGAAGTAGAAATAACCATTCAAGCCTTCTCAGAAGTCACGTTTTCGATTCAGAGCGGTGATACAACACACTCGGAGAAACTTAAAATTTCCAAGGGAGAAGAAAGCATCTTCATTTGGAGTGTTTTCTACAGTTTGCTTGAGCAGGCTGTTCTCACGCTGAACGATGTTCAACCGGACTATCCCGAACCCACTCCATTTGATGACTTGGAGTATGTGTTCATTGATGATCCCGTTAGTTCTTTGGACGATAACCACGTGATTCAGTTGGCTGTGGATTTGGCGCAGCTGGTTAAATCAAACAAGTCCACTGTCAAGTTTATTATTACAACGCACAACCCACTGTTCTTCAATGTTCTGTGCAACGAGTTCGGCAGCGACGAAAAAACCGACCTCTACAGCTGGAAATCCAAATGGTTCAGCAAGTCACGGTTAGAAAAAAACCAGGATGGTAGTCTTCACTTGGTGCAGCAGCAAAACGACTCCCCTTTTGCATATCATCTGCATCTGCTATCACAGCTTCAGGAAGTCATCAAAAACGGGCAGATCGAGAAGTATCACTTCAATCTGCTTCGGAATGTTCTGGAAAAAACAGCGACATTCCTTGGCTACAAAAGGTGGGAATATCTATTACCGAAAACTGAGGATGGCTTGCCCAATCCGTTTGCAAAGCGGATTGTGAACTACTCAAGTCATTCCAAGCATGCCGCCGAGGAGGTGGCACCACTGAAGCCCGAAGAGAAGCAGGTTCTGGAAAAGCTGGTGAAGGGCTTGATTGAACAACATCGATTTTGTCAGCCCGATGCCAATGGAGAGGCGCATGTGTAATGGGCAAATCAAAAAATCATGAGCCAATAAGGGTCGCAAATATGGATAAAATTAATCAGACCAAGCAGCTGGTCAGCGAAATAAATCGCGTACACCATGAATTCTCAAGTAATTATTTTGAGACCGGTCGAATTCAAAAAATCAACCTCTCCCGCACCATCGCGCATGTGCCCGCGCCCCATATTTACACGTACCGCCTCGCTTTGCACGAAAGCATCAATGATTATCTGATGACGGCGAACATCGACATCAAATATTTTTACCGTGTGAAAACCCGTGAAAGCATTGATGACAAGATTGCACGCTTTTCAAGCCGTGAGGATCAATACCCGGTCAATAACTGGCTGAACGATATTTTTGGTGCACGCATTATCCTAGGCGCAGCAGACGTAAAAACCGTGATGGATTGCCTGGATGATTGGGAAAACGAACTAGAGCTGAAAAACTGGTATTTGCGCGACAAGGAAGGCTATCGCGGTTTGCATGTTTATTTCAAGAACAAAAGCAATTTTTACTTTCCGTGGGAATTGCAAATTTGGGACGCAGCGGACATTCAAAGTAACATTCAAAATCACGAAAAATTCAAGCGCAATTTTGTTTGAGAGCGCACAGGGGGAATCCAGTGGCAGATTACAAAACCATCGCCGAATCCAAAAACTTTATCGTGCTGGACAGCTACACCCGGGAATGGATGGTCGCCGAAAGCTACCAAAGTGAGGGGGATCTGGAGCGTGAGTTTATTCGGGATTTGCAACATCAAGGCTATGAATACCTGCCCGCACTGAACACCCCCGAGGCCCTGCTGGCCAATGTGCGTGAGCAACTGCAAACACTGAATAACGTGCAGTTTGCTGACGGCGAGTGGCAACGGTTTGTGGAAACTTGGTTGGACAAGCCCAGTGATGGCATTGTCGAAAAAACCCGAAAGATTCACGACAACTATATTTTCGACTTTGTGTTTGACGATGGGCGTATACAGAATATCTACCTGCTGGACAAAAAAAATATTGCCCGCAACAAGGTACAGGTGATCAAGCAGTTTGAGCAGACCGGCACGCATGCCAACCGTTATGACGTCACGATTCTGGTCAATGGCCTGCCACTGGTGCAGGTGGAGCTGAAGAAGCGCGGTGTGGCCATTCGCGAAGCTTTTAACCAGGTGCACCGCTACAGCAAAGAAAGCTTTAACAGCAATCACTCCCTGTTCAAGTATTTGCAGCTGTTTGTAATTTCCAACGGCACCGACAGCCGTTACTTTGCCAACACCACGCAGCGCAACAAGAATAGCTTCGACTTCACCATGAACTGGGCCAGGGCGGACAACACGCTCATCAAGGACCTGAAAGACTTCACAGCCACCTTCTTTCAAAAACACACATTGCTCAGTGTGCTGCTGCGTTACTCCGTGTTTGACACCAGCGACACCTTGCTGGTAATGCGGCCGTACCAAATTGCCGCCACGGAACGCATTCTGTGGAAGATCAAGAGCAGTCATCAGACCAAAAACTGGAGCAACACGGAAAGCGGCGGCTTTATCTGGCACACCACGGGCTCAGGCAAGACATTGACCAGCTTTAAGGCCGCGCGCTTGGCCACCGAGCTTGAATTCATCGACAAAGTATTTTTCGTGGTAGACCGCAAGGATTTGGATTACCAGACCATGAAGGAATATCAGCGCTTTTCGCCGGACAGCGTGAATGGCTCGGACAGCACGGCGGGGTTGAAGCGTAACCTGGAGAAAGACGACAACAAGATTATTGTCACCACCATCCAGAAGCTGAACAACCTGATGAAGAGCGAGGCTGACCTGCCCGTTTACCGTAAGCAGGTGGTGTTTATTTTTGATGAGTGCCACCGCAGCCAGTTTGGTGAAGCGCAGAAGAATTTGAGGAAGAAGTTTAAACGGTTCTGCCAGTTTGGTTTCACTGGCACGCCGATATTCACGGATAACGCACTGGGTGCAGAGACCACCGCCAGTGTGTTTGGGCGGGAGCTGCACTCCTACGTCATCACCGACGCAATCCGCGATGAAAAGGTATTGAAGTTCAAGGTGGACTACAACGCCGTACGCCCGCAGTTCAAGGCCATCGAGACCGAGCAGGATGAGAAAAAACTGAGTGCCGCAGAAAACAAGGAGGCCCTGCTTCACCCTGACCGCATACGCGAAATCACGCAGTACATCCTGAACAACTTTCGGCAAAAAACCCACCGCCTGCAAGCGGGCAACAAGGGCTTCAACGCCATGTTTGCCGTCAGCAGCGTGGACGCTGCAAAGCTGTATTACGAGTCTTTCAGGGAGTTGCAGAAGGGCGGCGACAGGCGATTAAAGGTGGCCACCATCTTCTCGTTCGCTGCCAACGAGGAGCAGGATGCGATTGGCGACATTCAGGACGAAAGCTTTGATGTGTCTGCCATGAACAGCAGCGCCAAGGAGTTCTTGAGCGCAGCCATTGCAGATTACAACGCACTATTCAAAACCAATTTTAGCGTGGACAGCAATGGCTTCCAGAACTACTACCGTGATCTGGCCAAGCAGGTAAAAGCCAAAGAAATCGACTTGTTGATTGTGGTGGGTATGTTCCTGACCGGCTTCGATGCCCCCACACTGAACACTTTGTTTGTGGATAAAAACCTGCGCTTCCATGGGCTGATGCAGGCGTACTCGCGCACCAACCGCATTTTTGATGCCACCAAAACCTTCGGAAATATTGTTACCTTCCGCGACCTGGAGCAGGCGACCATTGATGCCATCACCCTGTTTGGCGACAAAAACACCAAGAACGTGGTGCTGGAGAAGAGCTACAAAGAGTACATGGAAGGCTTCACCGATGCGGCCACTGGTGAGGCGCGGCGGGGCTTTATGGATGTGGTGCGGGAACTGGAAGCACGCTTTCCCGACCCCTCGGCCATTGAAAAGGAGTCCGATAAAAAAGCTTTCGCCAAGCTGTTCGGTGAATATCTGCGCGCAGAGAATATCCTTCAGAATTATGACGAATTTGCCAGTTTGAAAGCCTTGCAAAGCGTCGATCTTGCCGACCCTGCCGCAGTGGAGGCGTTTAAGGCCAAGCACTATCTGAGTGATGAAGACCTGACCGCGATCCAAGCCATCACACTCCCAGCCGAACGGAAGGTGCAGGACTACCGCTCGACCTACAACGATGTACGCGACTGGCTACGCCGAGAGAGGGCGGGGGCCGAGAAAGAAAAATCCACGATCGATTGGGATGATGTGGTCTTTGAGGTGGATCTGCTCAAATCACAGGAAATCAATCTGGATTACATCCTGGAGCTGATTTTTGAGCACAACAAGAAAATTAAGAGCAAGTCTGAGCTGGTGGATGAAGTACGCCGAGTCATACGAGCGAGCTTGGGCAACCGCGCCAAAGAGAGCTTGCTGGTGGACTTCATCAACCAGACGGATCTAGACCAAATCAACGACAAAGCCAGTGTGATTGATGCGTTCTTCACCTTTGCCCAAGCCGAACAGCAGCGTGAAGCGCAGGAATTGATCAGCACTGAGGGCCTCAACGCCGAGGCGGCCAAACGCTATATTGCTGCCTCGCTCAAGCGGGAATTTGCCAGTGAAAGCGGTACAGAGCTTAATGCTGTACTGCCTAAAATGAGCCCGCTCAATCCGCAATACTTGACTAAAAAGCAAGGTGTTTTCCGGAAAATTGCGGCCTTTGTGGAAAAGTTCAAGGGGGTGGGTGGAGCGATTTGATTGAATTTAGATTATTTTCAGTGTGGTATTTCCCCGGCTTTTACCGCACCGGCTAAGCGGCATGCGCTGTTCCCTTCCCTGCAGCGACAGTCAGGGCCATTGGCCCGAGCGTGCCAAACAGGCGCGGTGGGCCAAGCCTTCAGGCTGGACCAGAGGTCGATCCCGACTCGCTTTTTGGAGGGTCGACCTCAGCGATCGTGAGGCTCAGGGAGGGAAATACAAATGGACCGTCGCAAAGGGGAGGGAATGCGCGGGACGCTTTTCTGGGCGAGGTGTACGCGCAGCGCTGCAGTCAAGCGCGAGGTAACTGTGCAGTGCCGAACTCACCCCGCCACTGAAACCCGCATCTGCGCTTCCCGAATCGGCAAGTTCGCCACAGCGGCCATCGCTGCCAGGGCAATATCGGCCATCCACATCCACTGGTAATTGCCAAATTCCACCATGGCCAAGCCACCCAGCCAGGCCCCCAAAAAGCCGCCCACCTGGTGCGACAGCAAGGTCAGCCCAAACAGCGTGCCCAGGTAGCGCGTGCCAAACAGTTTGCCCACCAGCGAGGCCGTGGGGGGCACCGTGGCCAACCAGGTAAACCCAAGCCCTGCCGCAAAGGCGTAAAAGGTCCAGTCGGTTTTGGGCAGCAGCAGGTAGGCAATGATCAACAGGCTGCGTGAGCCGTACATCACGGCCAGGATCATTTTGCTGCGGTGTTTGGAAATCAGTTGGCCCACCAGCAAACTGCCTGCAATATTGGCCAATCCGATGATGGCCAACGACCAACTGGCCACGTTGGCGGGCAGGCCGCACAGGGCCACCTCGCCAGGCAGGTGCGTCACCAAAAATGCAATGTGAAATCCGCAGGTAAAAAAACCGGCATGCAGCAGCAGGTAGCTGGGGTCTTTCAGGCTGTGCGACACCGCCTGTTTCAGCCCGCCATCGGTCGCCTGGTTGGCGCTGTCAGCAATCACACCTTGGCCGGTTACCTTGTTCACCAGGGGCAGGGTGGCCAGCGCCACCAACAGCATGGACCCGATGGCACCCATCCAGCCCAGCCATTGGATCAATTTCTGCAGCAGGGGTGCAAACACAAATTGCCCAAACGATCCGCCTGCGTTGATGATGCCGGATGCAGTGCCCCGCGCATCGGCAGGCAGGCGTTGGGCTGCAGCGCCAATCAACACCGAAAAACTGCCAGCCCCGGAGCCGATGGCGGCCAGCAAACCGGCTGACAGCACCAGCATCCATGCACTGTTCACAAAGGCGGTCAGCAGGCAACCCAGGCCCAGCAGCACCAGGCCACCTTGCAACACGGGCTTGGGCCCATAGCGGTCGGCCACTGCGCCTGCAACCGGTTGAATGGCACCCCAGGCAAACTGACCAATGGCCAAGGCAAAACTGATGGTGGCAATGCCCAGGCCTGTGCTTTGGTTGATGGGGCTGATGAACAGGCCCATGGACTGGCGAATGCCCATGGTGACCATGAGAATGCCAGCCGCAGCCAGCACGATGGGAAGCACTTCAGGGCGGCGGATGTTTGCAAACATGATCAATCTCCGGGGGAGATTGGATTCTCGCGTTGCAACTGCGAGAATGCAAACGCTTTTGTGGCGTTTGCAGTCTCAGGGTTTTCGAGTGATCAGGCGGTGTGGGTCTTGAAAAAAGACATCACGTCGGCCAATTGGCTGGCCTGGGCCGACATCTGTTCTGCTGTGGCAGCCAACTCCTCGGAGGCCGAAGCGTTTTGCTGGGTGATCTGGCTCATCTGTTGCATGGCGCTGTTGATCTGTTCCACCCCCACGGTTTGCTCCTGCGATGCACAGGTGATTTCCTGCACCAGGTCAGCGGTCCGTGTAATGGCTGGCACCATTTGGCCCAACAGCTCGCCAGCCCGTTCAGCCAGTTCGACGCTGTTGGTTGCCACCTGTCCAATTTCTGCTGCGGCCACCTGGCTGCGTTCAGCCAGTTTGCGCACCTCGGTGGCGACCACGGCAAACCCTTTGCCATGTTCACCGGCGCGTGCTGCTTCAATGGCGGCGTTCAGGGCCAGCATGTTGGTTTGGTAGGCAATGTCGTCGATGATGCCGATTTTCTCGGCAATGTCACGCATGGCAGACACGGTGGACGCCACAGCATTCCCGCCTTCCCGGGCTTGTTGGGCGGCAGTGGAGGCCATGCCTTCAGTCACCTTGGCATTGTCGGTGTTCTGGGCCACCGAGGTGGACATTTCTTCCATGGCCGCACTGGTTTCCTCCACCGAGGCCGCCTGCTCACTGGTGGCATGGCTCAGGTTCTGCGCGGTGGAGGACACCTGCACCGACGCACTGGAAATATTGTCGGTGGCGCTGCGCACTTCCAGAATGATGCCGGAGAGTTTCTCGACCATGGTCTTGATCGAAGCCAGCATGCTGGTGGAGTCGCCCGCTTGCAGTGGAATGCTCACCGACAGGTCGCCGTTGGCCACCCGGCCCACGATGTTGTTCACCAGGTTGGGCTCGCCACCCAGTTGTTTCAGTGTGCTGCGTACAATCAGGATGCCCATGGCCAACAAGCCGCCCAAGGCAATCAAGGCCACCGTTAACATCACCACATTGGCTTTGTCTGCAGCCGCAGCGCCCTCCACCACAGCCGCATTGCCGATGTTCACATTCAAATCGACAATCTGTTTGAGCAAATCTTCCGAGGTGTTGTACACCGGCAGCAAGTCTTTCATTTGCTGGTAGTACTGCGCAAACAGTTGTTTCTGCTCGATCTCTGACCGCGTGCGGCTAAGCGCTTCAATGGTTTGCCGAATCTGGTCTGCCCCGGTTTTCCACTCGCTCTGTTTGGCTTCAAACTGCTTCCACAGTGCGGCTTCCTCAGCGGTTTGGGGCAGAGGTTCGTAAAGCTTCCAGCCTTCCTGCAGGCGCGCCCAACGTTTGTCCAGTGATTTCAAAATGCTGTCAAATTCTGCCTGGGCTTGATGGTTGTTTTCATAAAACGCCACGCGCCGGTTGGTCGCTTGAATGGCTGTTCTGGCATTCATCACGATTTCCAGACCCAGAACGGACGGCAGTCGAACCTGACCAATTTCATTCATGGAGCCTGTCACGGTCCGAATGCCCAAAAAGCCGGTCAGGCTGCTGGCCAACAGGGCGACAATGGCGATGCCCATCATCAGGGTGAGTTTGGTGCGAATGGTGAGATTGGCGAATGTGTTCACGGAATGTCCAGTTGCAAGGGGTCGAGGGGTGCCTGCGTTGAACAACCCGCAGCCAACAGTGCCTTAGACGGCGAGGCGATGGCTGACAGTACCGCTTTTGAACAGGGTGTAACCATACCCACTTCGCGCACCCCCTCAACCGGCAGAACTCGGCCGAGGGGCTACGCTGGCGGGTTTTGCGCCAACAGGTGGCTAAGCGCTGCCCGCAACTTCGCAGCGCTTAAGGGTTTGTGCAGCAAGGGCAGCCCGGATGCCCTCGCTTCGCGGATTCTCATGGGGTCGGTGTCTCCGGTGAGAATGGCCGCGGGAATGGGGCCCCAGCGGGCCCGAATATCGGCAATGGCTTGGGTGCCGGTGGTGTCGTGCCGAAGTCGGTAGTCCGCCAAGATGGCATCCGGCATGAAGCCGCTGATCTGGATCAATTCCAGTGCTTCTTCAGCCGACTCGGCCGTGGTGGTGGCACACTCCCACCGCTCCAGCATTTCCGCCAGGCCAGTCCGAATGTCCGGGTCGTCATCGATGATCAGGATGGCCTTGCCCTGCAGCGCCATACCCTGGTCTGCCAACGCAGATTCATTGGCCCGCAAGTCGGCCAGTTGCCCCCGTTCCACCTCAACGGAAAACCGTGCGCCGTGGCCCACCCTGGAATCAATGGCGATCCGATGGCCCAGCAGATCGGCCAGTCCGTTCGCAATGAACAGACCCAGGCCCAGCCCTTTCTCGCGGTCCCGTTCGGGGTTGTCGAGCTGAAAAAACTCATTGAACACCTGTTGGTGGGCCGATTCCGGAATACCAACACCCGTGTCAATCACATCAATGCGCAACTGCGGGCCCTGGCGCCTGCAGCCCACCACCACACGCCCGGTCGGTGTGTATTTCAAAGCATTGGCCACAAAATTGCGAAGAATGCGTTCCAGCAGGTTGGGGTCGCTGCGCACCAGCAATCGGGTTGGGTGAATATGCAGTTCAAGGCCTTTCACCTCGGCCTGGGCTGCAAACGTGTTTTTCAGGCTGTCCAGCAGCGGCTGGAGGGGAAAGCTGTGAATGTCCGGCGTGATGCTGGCGGCATCAATCCTTGAAAAATCCAGCAGTGCGTTCAGCAGGCTTTCCAGGCCACGACCAGCTGCCCGGATGCGGCCCAGCATGCTGGCCTGCGGTCGGTTTTGAAGTTCCTGGCTTAGCACGTCCACAAACAATTCAATGGCTTGCACCGGTTGGCGCAAATCGTGGCTGGCTGCGGCCAAAAACCGTGTTTTGGCCAGGCTGGCGCGTTCCGCCACGTCTTTCTGGTGGCGCAGGGCTTTCACCAGGTCAGCGTTGCGAAAACGCAATTCCAGGGTTTCAAGCAACATGCGTTGCAGGTTTTTTCCGTAGTTGATGTTCACCATTAGGAAGGTGAGCGACAAGGCTGCCACCACCGCGTGGAATTGTGAGCCTTCCACCAAACAGCGCAGGGCAAAGGGGAGCACGGTCGGGATGGCATACGCTGCATAAGCCGGTACATGGCAGCTGTGGGACGAGACGGCACCGGCTGTCATGCCCCCCAACACAATCACCAGGGTCATCATGACAATCGGCTCATCGCCAAAAAACAGAATACCCAGCAACCCCCACAGGCAGCCTGCTGTCAGGGTTTGCGCTGTGGCAATTCGAATCCACCGATCAGGCTCAAATGTTGAGCCCAGTGCAATAAAACGACGCCGTACCCACCAGCGGATGGCGCACAACAGGTAAATGGCAGCCATCCAGCCAACCACCGTGCCATGCGGGCGGATATTCCAGAAAATCGCCCCCACGCCCGATGCAGAGACCAGGCTGCCGATCAGCACAAAGGGCAAGTGATCAAACAGCAGTCGGCATTGTTCACGGCGAATATCGGCGGCATAAGCGTTACCGTCCGGCACCGGGGTCGTCACACAACCCCCCGGCGCTTTGCCAGCACCACCGCTTCGGTTCGTGATTTGGCGCCCAGGGCTCGGAATACGCTGGCCACATGGCAGCGCACAGTGTTCTCGCTCATGTTCAGCATTCGGCCGATTTCCTTGTTGGAATGGCCTTCACACAGTTGTGACAACACCTCAACCTGACGGGGAGTGAGGTGAAAGGCACTTCGGCTGGGCTGGGTGCTCAAGGCGATCGGTCGCTGTGGGGATGGCGACTCCACATGGCCCGCCAGAATGCGTTCAATGGCGTTGAGCAAATCGTCGGCACTGCCCGATTTTGAGATGAAACCTTGCGCACCCTGACGCAGACCTTGTTGAATCTGGATCGTATCTGCGACACCGGAAATCAGGGCGATGGGGCTTCCGGGGAAGGCGCGCCGCAATGCTTGAAGACCTTGCAGCCCGGCAGAGTCCGGCAATTGCATGTCCATCAGGATGAGATCGAAGTCAGACATCTCGTCTGCAAATCGCAAGGCTGGCTGCAGGGCGCCAAATTCATGAATGGTGACGGTGTCATCCAGCCGCTGCAAAATATGGCGCAGGCCTTCCCTGAACAACAAATGGTCATCAATCACCAGCAGATTCATCGCATCCCGCCCCTTTGGTCTTGCATCATGTCAAAACCCGGCGGGCGTGGCAATACAGCAGGGCTCGTCTATTTGGATGAGGTCTGTGCGCGACGCCACAGCCACAAACCCAGCAAGCTTGCTGTACGCCTGTGACTCACCGAGGGCTTGCCGCTCCACCGGGCGAAGGTAGAGCGCTTGCAGGGCGGGCAGCGCTTTTTCTGCGGCATCCAGCAAGGGCTGGTCGGCCCGTGGTTGCGCAGCCAGCCACACTAGGCTGACCACCCAGGCCGATGCCCCAAGCCCATTGTTGGCTTTGGCGTTTGGCCAGCAGCACGCCGCACAGCGCCGGAATAATCAGAAATGAGAAGACCAGCAACACGCCAGCCATGGCCACTGAGGATGTTACGACCACACCGAATGCGGCGTAAAACAGCAGGTCGACCAGCCAGGCTCGCCCGCCGTTGCCCTGCATCCACCCCCGGTCGGTGGCCAGGTGCAGCAGCCCAACAATCGGGGTGTAGACCAGTGCGGCTTTCAACACCTCGTCGGGCGTGACTGTCAAAATGCTGCCGGTCAGCATCTGCTTCAAGTGCTCAGCCCCTTGGGGCGCAGAGTCAATCAGTAGAACACCGCCTGCTGAACAGGCCACATACAACACACCCACCAAAGCCTCATGGGGGACGGTGTTGGGTGCAAACCGAATCAGGGACAAAACCAATGCACCCGCCCAAGCCAAACCCAGTGACCATGCATAGGCGCCCAATGTGCCCGGCATGTGGCCTTGCATAAAGGCCACCGTGGCCCCAAGTGCCGCGCATTGTGCCAAGGCGAGGTCTACAAAAATCACATTGCGCTGGATGACATGCAGCCCAAACTGACAGTGCACCACAATCAGCAACAAGCAGGCCAATAGCGGCAGGGTCAAAAAATCCAGTGCATTCATGGTTGGCTTCCAGGTGTTGCGCTCAAGGCTTTTTGAAGCACTTGCACGTTGTATTCAAACAAATCCACGTAGTTGTTGATGCCTGGTGCATCCCCCACAGACGCAGCCAGGCTCACAATGTGAGCCCCGGTTTTCCGGGCGATGAACTCCAGATCACGGGTTGGTTCTGACGGTTGGCGGATCAGCCAGCGGATATTCCGGGTTTGTACGGTTTGAACCAGCGTGGCCAGTGCTTTGGGGCTGGGCGCAACACCAGGACGGGTTTCCACAGTGGCTGCCATGTTGAGCTTGAACCGACGGGCCAGGTAGGGCCAATTGTTGTGGTACACCAGCAAGGGCACGCCGGCCCAGGGTTTCAATTGGTCTTGCCAGGCCAGCGTTTTTTCTTTCAGCAAAGCCAAAAAGGCATTGCGCTGTTGCACATATTGCCGGGCATGGGTTGGGTCCAGGCGGGCCAGCGCCTCCGCAATGTTGCCCGTGATCACCGCCGCATTGTCTGGGTCTAACCAGTAGTGGGGGTTTCCAGCACCATGGGCATGGCCGTCCGATTGAAACCCACCCTGTTTGACTTCCAGCAGCAACACATTGCGGGATGCATCCACCACCGCTTCACCACCACGTGTCAGGTCGGTGCGTCCACTTTGCTTGATCAGCCGGTTTAACCACACGTCATAGTCCAGGCCAACCCGAACCAACAGTCGCGTGTTTTTCAGGCGGCTCAGGCTGGGCAGTAGCAGACCCAGCAGGCCAATCATCAGGCAACACCTTGCGCGGTTTATCATCATGCCTTCTTGTTCACCCACAGGTTTTTGGGCACCACGCAGTGAATGGACTTCTTCGCATCCGTCATCTCACCCACGCGGCAGTCCATGCCCACGGATACCAAACCGTAGGCATCCAGACGACTCAGCCCTTTTTTGGCTTGCAGTTGCTCAATCATGCCCATGGACGCCATGTCCATCGCCTTGTTGGCATCGGCGTCAGTGCCCACCGACACAAACAGGTCTTTGGTTTCGGTCAGCGGCCTTGGCTCAATGCCTTTGGCCTTCAGGTTTTTGGGGTTGGTGCAGTGAATGCCCTTCTTGATGTTCACGACTTGTGACACCCGGCAGTCCGACACAGTGGGCATCAGCTTGGCGGCTGCGTCCGGCGTGATTTTGCGCTGCTCGGCGAGATACTTCACGGTTTGTGCCTTGGCATTGTCCCAAGCAAGGTTCAAATCTTTGTCAAAGCCCATGGTCACCCAGTGGGTGGGGGTTTCGATGCGGGGCATGTCCAGCTTCATGGTCTTCACCACTTCCACCGTCACATTCAACTCCTTGTAGGCGGTTTCAATCGCGGTGAGGTTGACTTCACCATTGCCTTGTGCGGCGTGTGAGTCGCCTGACCACAGCAAGCCACCTTTCACCCACACTGGCACGTACAAGGTTGCACCGGCCTGCAGTTCGCGGATGTCCATGTTGCCGCCGTACTCACCGGGAGGTACGCTGGAATAGCGGCCAGGCTCGGCGCGTGCCACACCAATGGTGCCGGGGAAGGGTTTCAACGGAATTTCAATACCTGGCAAAAATTCCGCCACCTTGCGTTCCATGTCCAGGTACAGGTATTTCACCTGGCCGTCCTGGAAGTCTTTCGGGAACTGGCCAAACATGCCGGGAATATTGAAGTTGGTGCCATAAGCGCGGGGCACAATCCGGTTGATTTTCACTTTCAGCACATCACCGGGCTCGGCGCCGTTCACGTAAATGGGGCCGGTCAATGTGTGGGGGCCGCGGCCCCGGAAAACGCTGCAGCAATGGCCCAGCGCGTGCGTGTCATCTTGATCATGGGTACTCCTGGGGGTTGCTTCAAATGCACGTGGGCAGCAGGGCTACCCAGCCAGCGCTTTACGCAACGTCTGTGCCATGCCAGTTTCCCGGTCCGGGTGTACGCTCCCAGTGCATCGGCACACCGCGCTGGTGCAGTGGCGCTTGGGGTTTACACCAAGCTTTGCGGGTTTTCCAGTAGGCGCTGTTGGGGCATGTGCACCACCACAAGGCACGTGGATAAAATGGGCCATACACCAGTCAACCCCGGAGCATTCATGCCGCACGTTAACCTGCTCAGCAACCCACCGCAGTCCATCGCTGTTCAAAACATTTTCTGTATTGGCCGCAATTACGCCGCCCACATTGCCGAGCTGGGCAACAAGCCGGCCGACGACCCCGTGGTGTTTCTCAAACCCACGTCGGCCTTGAACACCACCAATACCCTGCGCCTGCCTAGCCATTCGAGCGATGTACACTATGAGACTGAGTTGGTGCTGTTGATGGGGCGGGGTGGGAAGAACATTCCGCAGGCTGATGCCTTGCAGCACATTGCAGGCTTTGGCATCGGTCTGGACCTGACCGCCCGCGACATTCAAGGCAAAGCCAAATCAGCCGGCTTGCCGTGGGCCGTGGCCAAGGGGTTTGATGACTCGGCCACGGTGTCCGAATTTATTCCCGCAACGTCGGTCGGGGACTGGAGCCAGTTGACCTTTCGCATGGCGCTCAATGGCCAAACGCGGCAACAAGGGGATGTCCGCCAGATGCTCTACAGCCTGCCTGTCATCATTGCCCACCTCAGCCAGGTGTTTACGCTGCAGGCGGGTGACCTGGTGTTCACCGGCACACCGGAGGGTGTCGGGGCCTTGTCTGCTGGAGATCAAATCGATGTGCAGTTGGCAACGTTGTTGTCTCACACCGTGTGGGTGAAATGAACAGGCTCACGCAGTGAGCCTGTTCAACTTTTTTAGCGGATTGTTTTGCGTCGGTATGCCGCCAAGGCCGCCGTGAGCATCAGCAAGCCAGCCCAACCCATCGAACCGCCACCACCCGTGGTGCTGGTGTTGCCGGCGCTGGTTGCGCCAGTGCCGCCAGTGCTGCCAGTGCCTGTTTCGGTGGGTGATGTGGGTGTTCCGCCCCCTGCGTCACTGACCGGAATATTGGGCAATGGGCCAGCCAATGCCTGCAGTTGAACATCGGTCAGCTGAAGTTTTACCAACCCTTCGGCTTCCAGGGCCAGGCTTTTCAGGTGTTCAAAGTCAATGCCGGCGAAGTCTTTTAACGGCAGGCGCACCATGTTCAGCAGCGTTTTGGCCCCCTCGGTGTTGGTGGCATCGCCAGGTGGTACATACACCGCCGTGCTGTAATCCGCCACCCGCAGGGTTTTGGATTGGCCCTTGGTGTCGGTCAAGGTCACCGACAATTTGGGCGCATCTGTCAGTGCCGGTGTGGTGCCCGTGGGCACTGGCAAGCCAACCCGGAAGGTCACGGCGTCATAGGCCTTGCTGTTCAGGTTGCCCAGGTTAAACACCACGCTGGATTGCTGGTTGTCTGACTCCACCACCAACTGCCCGGCAGTGGCCTGTGTTCTGGCGCTGGGGCAGGCTGCAGGTGCAGCAGTGCCAGTGGCCGAGGTGGTATTGCAGAACTCAAACTTGTCCAGATTCACCGCCGTGTTGGCGGCATTCAGGTTGTTGGTCATCAGGGACTGATTGTCCAGTGTGTCGTCGATCACCAGTCGCTGGTCGACGGGTTTCTGAATGCTCAGGTGCACCCGGTCTTCACACCGTTGTCCGTTTTTCGCTGTGGCTTGGGGGCAGGCATCCAGCGGCAGGCTGGCTTGCCCAGTCCAGTAACCTGCAAACTGCTGCTCATTGCCCAAGAAATACCGGAAAAACGACGACATCAAAAATTCGCCATGGCGCCGCTGGTCCAGCGGGTTGTCACGCCCGTTGCCGGCCTTGCCCAGCTCGCAGAAGCTGTCTGTATTCGAATAGTCGTCGCCAGTCCAGGTGGTGTTGTAAAAGTTGTGGTTGGCTCCCATGGTCACGATCTGGAATTTCGGTTTTGGGGTTTGCTCGGTGACGTAGCGGCTCTTGTCGAACATGAAAGCCCCTTGAAGGTTCGAGACATCCCCGTCGCAGTAGGGCAACAACACCGCAAAGTTCACATCCGGCGCCGCAATGTAGCCAAAGTTGGTGGGTGCCAAGGCAAACACGGATGTGATGTTGTGCGGTTTGTTGAATTCACTGCCCGCCGGGTAAACATTGCCCACTTCCAGCGTTGCACCCCGTGCCTTGTTCACGCCCACCACATGCGTGACGGCCTGGCCACCCCGGGAGTGGCCCATCACGCCAATGTGGTCCATGTCAATTTTGCCGCGCAAGCTGGCCAGCGCGTAGGGCTTGTTCATGGCGGAATAACTGCCGTTTTTGTTGATCTCTCTCAAAATGTCCAGGTGGTGCAAGATAAGTTGAGAGCGGGCATTCACACCGGCGTCTCCGACCAGGTCCTTGTCGTTCACGTCATTGGCATTGATGGAAATCACCACATACCCATGCGCCGCCAGGTTCCTGGCCATGTAGTCGTAGCCTTTGTAGCTGTCGACTGTTTTCACCACCTGTATGGGCTGGCCCAATACACCGGGCAGTTCCAGGTCGCATTCACCCGTGCTTAAAAATTCCTGACCCAGGTAGCTACAGGTGACATGGCGCCCGTGCAAATACAGAACCACTGGAAAGGGACCGTCGCCGTCCAGCGGATAGCGCACCAGGGCGTTGACGTCCGCGTTGTATTTAACGCCTTGGGGGTCGTCCACCACAATTTGTGCAGACCGGTATTCGATGGGTTCTGACACCCGCGAAGCGCCTTCCAGTGAGCGCACACTGGGGGCGCTCGGCTGCAAATCAATGGGTCGCATGCTTGCACCAATTGCGCCCAGCCCGAAGACCAAAGCGCCTGCACTCAGTGCAAGGGTCAGCATTGTTTGATTGGAAAACACACGTTTCATTGCACCATCTCCATACAGATCTCATCACTTTGCTGACGTGTTTTGCAAAACACGCCGTGCCGCTGCAGGGTTCGTTGCAAGAGTTGTTCCCTCCAGCTAGAGGGCTGTGTCTAAATGGTATTGATTCGTGGCGGGGTGGGGCTTAGCGAAGTTCGCTGGGGCTTTTGCCATACCAGCGTTTGCAAGCCCTGCTGAATGCGGATGAGTCTGAAAACCCAAGGTCCAGCGCGATGGCTGTCAGTGGGTCCTGGGTGTGTTTCAAGCGTCGCAAACATTCGGTTTGACGAATGTCGTCAATCAGTGCAGCCAGGCTGGTGCCTTCTTCGGCCAGTTTGCGCTGCAGGTTGCGCGCGCTCATGTTTACCTGTTGTGCCGCCTCTTCAATCGTGGGCGTGCCGTGGGGCAGGCGTTCCCTGGCCCAGTTTTTCAGCATGCGGCTCAAACTGGTGGCCGGTTTCAGGCGTTCCATGGCTGCCAGGCTCGCCTGGTCCAGGTGTTCAGCCACCAAGGGGTTGGCGCCCTTTAGTCGGGTTTGAACCGTGTGCAGCGCATACACCAGCGCAATTCGCGGCTGGCCAAAGCTCACTGGGGCTACAAACAGCTTGTTGAAGAGGTCCAGGGCCTCCCCCTGGGGTTCTGGTCGACTCAACTCCACCCGCAAGGGGATCAATTCGGGCGAACCCAGGCCTTTGCCGGCATTGGCCAGCAAAGCCATAAAGCCATCCACCGACTGGTGTGCAGGCCTGGATGCATCCCGAATGCGCAACTCCACTTCAAACGTGGATTCCCGGGTTGAAATCACGATCTGGCTGGCGTCGGTCACCAGGTCGGCAAAGCGGCTCATGCGGCCAAAGGCCTGCTCCAGCGTTTCGCTGGCCATCACACTCAAGCCCACGGCATGGAATGTGGCCGGCGTGATGTGGCGGATGGCTTTCAGACCCAAGGCCTCGTCACCGGTCAATTCAACAGCCCGCAGCCACAGGCGGGTGGTGTCAACCACTGGGTAACGGGCCTCCGGGTTGTCCAGCAGGCTGTGGTCCAGTCCGACTTCGGCGAACAGTGCGCTCGAAGACAGGCCCCGCAGCTCCAGTTCACGGGCAAGGCCGCGCATCCAGCTGGTCAGGGCGGTGGGGGTGTCGGAATGCAAGGGCGTCATGGTGTGGCGCGCAAAGTCATGGGCTTGTCGTTCTGGAACATGCAATCAATCAGTAGCCCAAGCATACTGCATGCACTTCAATAACAAATCCGAGTGAGGCAAGACCATGGCAAGTTTGAGCGACAAGCTGATGAATGGCACCCCAAGCCAGACTGCAGCAGCTGCCCCTGCATCGCGCATCAAGCAGAACCACATCAATGCGGTGGACCAGAAACGCATTGCCACCATCAAAACCGCGATTTTGGCCGAAGGTGACCGCATTCGCGCCAAGTACCCCGTGCTGGCTCATCAGGACGCCATTGGCATGGGCATTCTGTTGCTGAGCATGGCCGGTGCATTGTTGACCGGCTGGGCCTACCTGGAAGGTGTGCTGGCCTGGTACATCACCATTCCCGTGATTGCGGTTTTCCTCTCGTTCACCCATGAGCTGGAGCACGACCTCATTCATTACATGTACTTCCGCAAAAACAAGTTCATGCACAACCTGATGATGGCCCTGGTGTGGATTTGCCGCCCCAGCACCATCAACCCTTGGTTGCGCCGCCACTTGCACCTTCACCACCACAAGCATTCCGGCACTGCCACCGACCTGGAAGAGCGCGCCATCACCAACGGCGAGCGTTTCACCCCCCTGCGCGTGCTGATGATGCTGGACCTGGAATTGTCGGTTGTGCTGCGCATTCTGAAAGTGCCCAAACACCTGCGTTTCAAAGCCTTGATGCGCGGCGCCATTGGCAACTTCCCGTTGGCCACCATTTTCTACACCGTTTACCATGCCTACGTGGCCTACTGGGCCATTGAAGCAGCGGCCTGGCTAGTGGGTTACAGCGTGCCTTGGCCTGCCGTGGTGACCAATCACGTGGACTTGGCCAACACCGTGGCTGTGCTGGTGCTGGCTCCCAACCTGCTGCGGTCATTTTCGATCAACTTCATCAGCTCGAACATGCACTATTTTGGCGACATCGAAGACGGTAACTTCGTGCAGCAGTGCCAGGTGTTGAACAGCAAATGGTTCGTGATCCCTCACCTGTTCTGCTTCAACTTCGGTTCCACACACGGCATTCATCACTTCGTGGTTCGTGATCCGTTTTACATTCGCCAGATGACAGCCAAAAAGGCCCATGAAGTCATGCGCGCCAACGGTGTCCGCTTCAATGACCTGGGTTCCTTCACGCGGGCCAACCGCTGGGGCAACGACCCCAAAGCCATGGTGCCGGTGAGCGCCCAGTAAGGCGCGAGTCGATTCGGTACACACCACGCGCCGGGTTTCTGAAGAACCCGGCGCGTTTTTTTATTTCCTTTCAAAAACAGACGCTTGGAGAACCACCCCAGCGCAACGTATAATCAGGGGTTTGTCGTTGCTTTTCCAGGTGTTTCCAAAATGCCAATTTATGCGTATCGCTGCCAGTCCTGTGGCTTTGAAAAAGACGTCTTGCAGAAAATCAGTGATGCCCCGTTGACCCGCTGCCCCACGTGCGGGCAGGAGCATTTTGCCAAGCAGGTCACTGCGCCCGGCTTTCAACTCAAGGGTTCGGGTTGGTATGTCACCGATTTCCGTGGCGGGTCCAGCGGTTCCAGTGCAGCGGCTGGCGCCGGCGCGCCAGCACCTGCAGCACCCGCTGCATCGTCGTCCACCCCGTCGTCTGACGCCGCATGAAAAAACTTCTTTTGGCCGGTCTGTTGGTGTGGGTACCCCTGCTGATCACCGCTTGGGTGCTGCTCACTGTGGTGGGCCTGGTCGACAAAACCCTGTTGCTGCTGCCAGCTGCCTTGCAGCCGGAAAGCCTGTTCGGTTTTTATGTACCGGGCTTGGGATTTGTACTCACCTTTTTGGTGCTGCTGGTCACGGGTTTGCTGTATACCAATTTCATTGGTGCCTGGTTGTTCCGGCTTGGCGACCGCATTTTGTCGGGCATTCCGCTGCTCAAGGTGGTGTACACCAGCGTCAAGCAAATTTCGGACACCTTGCTCACCTCGTCGGGTAAAGCCTTTCGCGAGTCTGTGCTGGTGCCTTACCCGCACCCTGGCGTGTGGGCGTTGGGTTTTGTCACCGGCAATCCGCCCGACAACCTGGCGAGCTCATTTGAAGACCGCATGGTGGCTGTGTATGTGCCCACAGCGCCCAGTCCAGCCTCCGGGTATGTCATCATCGTGCCGGAAAATTCGCTTCGCCCCTCGGGCATGACCGTGGACGAAGCCTTGAAATACATTGTGTCACTGGGGGTGGTCACACCGCCCGGTGAAGCTGCCCTTTAACTTGAACTTCGACTACACACCAACAACATGAAAATGCGCACCGATTATTGTGGCAACGTGTCACAAGCCCACCTGGGCCAAACCGTCTCCCTGTGTGGCTGGGTACAACGCCGCCGTGACCACGGTGGGGTGATCTTCATCGACCTGCGCGACCGTGAAGGCCTGGTGCAAGTGGTGTGCGACCCCGATTTGCCCGAGATGTTTGCCCTGGCCGAAACCCTGCGCAACGAGTTCTGCGTGCGCGTGGAAGGCCTGGTGCGTTCCCGCCCGGCGGGTACCGAAAACAGCAACTTGAAAAGCGGTGCTGTCGAAGTGCTGTGCAAGGGCCTGGAAGTGCTAAACGCGTCGGTCACGCCGCCGTTCCAGCTCGACGATGAAAACCTCTCCGAGACCACCCGCCTGACCCACCGCGTGCTGGACCTGCGCCGCCCGCAAATGCAGAAAAACCTGATGCTGCGTTACAAGGTGGCCATGGCCATCCGCAAGTACCTGGACGACCAAGGCTTCATCGACATTGAAACCCCCATGCTGACCAAGAGCACGCCCGAAGGCGCGCGCGACTACCTGGTGCCCTCCCGCGTGCATGCCGGCGAATTTTTCGCGCTGCCCCAGTCGCCCCAGTTGTTCAAGCAAATGCTGATGGTGGCGGGCTTTGACCGGTATTACCAAATCACCAAGTGCTTCCGTGACGAAGACCTGCGTGCTGACCGTCAGCCCGAATTTACCCAGGTGGACATCGAAACCTCCTTCCTGACCGAACAGGAAATTCGTGACCTGTTTGAGCACATGATCCGCAAGGTGTTTGCCGAAACCATGGATGTGCAACTGGCCAACCCCTTCCCGGTCATGCCTTATAGCGAGGCCATGGCCCGCTTTGGTTCCGACAAGCCCGACCTGCGCGTCAAAATGGAATTCACCGAGCTGACCGACCTCATGAAAGACGTCGACTTCAAGGTGTTCTCCGGCCCCGCCAACATGGACGGTGGCCGCGTGGTTGCACTGCGTGTGCCTGGCGGTGGCGACATGCCCCGTTCTGAAATCGATGCCTACACCAAATTCGTGGCCATTTATGGCGCCAAGGGCCTGGCCTGGATCAAGGTCAACGACCTCTCCAAAGGCCGTGACGGCCTGCAGTCGCCCATTGTGAAAAACATTCACGACACCGCCCTGAACGAGCTGCTCAAGCGCACCGGTGCCCAGAATGGCGACCTCATCTTCTTTGGTGCCGACAAAGCCAAAGTGGTCAACGATGCCATCGGCGCATTGCGGTTGAAAGTGGGCCACAGCGAATTCGGCCAGAAGGCCGGTTTGGTGCAAGGCCAGTGGGAACCCCTCTGGGTGGTGGATTTCCCGATGTTCGAATTCGACGACGAAGGCGGCCGCTGGGTGGCCTGTCACCACCCCTTCACCAGCCCCAAGGACGGTCACGAAGATTACCTGGCCACCGACCCTGGCAAGTGTCTGGCCAAGGCCTACGACATGGTGTTGAACGGCTGGGAATTGGGCGGTGGCTCGGTGCGTATTCACAAAGAAAACGTGCAAAGCAAGGTGTTCCGCGCACTCAACATTGGCGAAGAAGAAGCCCAGCAAAAGTTTGGCTTCCTGCTGGATGCCCTTCAGTACGGTGCGCCACCCCACGGTGGTTTGGCCTTTGGTCTGGATCGCATTGTGACCATGATGAGCGGTGCCGAAAGCATTCGCGACGTGATTGCTTTCCCCAAAACACAGCGCGCCCAGTGTTTGCTCACGCAAGCCCCAAGCCCAGTGGACGAAAAGCAGTTGCGCGAATTGCACATTCGCCTGCGCCAGGCCGAACCCAAAAACGTGGCTTAAACGCCCGCTGGTTCAGCCGTTCATGGCATTCAAAATCCCCGTGTCGGTGCTGGTCGTCATGACCCGTCCTTCCGGGGATTTTTTATTGATCGAGCGGGCCGACAAGGCGGGGTATTGGCAGTCTGTCACCGGCAGTCTGGATGCGTTGGACGAAGACCCTGCCCAAGCCGCCCTGCGGGAGTTGCAGGAAGAAACCGGTTTCATTGCTCGTCTGGACAACAAACCCGTGTTGCACTGCACGGCCGCAGAACTCAAACAACCAGGCGTATTGCGGCCCTGGCCACACCACATTCAATATGAAATTTTTGAGCATTGGCGCCACCGGTACGGGCCCGGTGTCACCCACAATACCGAGCATTGGTTCATGGTGTGTTTGCCCAGCGACGCAAAGCCCACCTTGGCCGCCAAAGAGCATGTGGCCTTTGAATGGTTGAATGCCCAGGAAGCGGCAAAGCGGTGTTTTTCACCCAACAACGCGCAGGCCATTCTGGACCTGGCCGCCCGTTTGAATACCCAAAAATAAAAAGGGGCCGATAGGCCCCTTTGCGATATGAAATTAGTTCAAAAGAAGAGAAGATCAAAAGACTTCGTTAGCCAGAACTAAATATTTACGATGAGATGGTAGGGGGATACCCTAGGTGTCACAATACCCGGAGTCTGTGACAAAACCTTGAAACCACGTTCAATCTGCCCGTAATTTACGGACCTGTTCAGCAAGGGGAAGGGGCGTGTCATGCGCTTGAGAATGGCCACCTACAACATCCACAAAGGCGTGATGGGCCTGCGCAAACCCGCGCTCACCATTCATGCCCTGCGGGACAGCATTCACGCGCTGGATGCTGACCTGGTGTTTCTGCAAGAAGTGCAGGGCCGCCATGACCGCCATGCCGAGCGCTTTGAGCACTGGCCGCAGGCCGGTCAGCATGAATTTTTGGCCTCTGGCGTGGACGAGGTGCTGGGCCATGCCAGCAGCCCCCGCTATTTCACAGCCTACGGCATGAATGCAGTCTACCCACATGGTCACCACGGCAATGCCTTGTTGTCCCGGTATCCCATTGAATGGGTGCTCAATGAGGATGTGTCCGACCATCGGCTGGAGCAGCGCGGGCTGTTGCATTGTCGCGTCTTGACCCCCAGTGGACCAGTGCATGCGCTGGTGGCGCATTTTGGCCTGTTTGCACGCAGCCGAAACCGCCAGGCCGACAAGCTGGTAGACCATGTCCGCCGCCATGTTCAGCCCCAGTCACCGGTGCTGGTCGCCGGCGATTTCAACGACTGGCAACGCCGCCTGGGCCCGGTGCTCAAGGCTGGCTTGGGCGCCGAGGAAGTCATCCCTTTTGAACGCAGCCGTCGTTTGGCCAAAGTGGCCAGCTTCCCCAGCCGATTGCCCCTCTTGGGGCTGGACCGCGTGTTTGCTCGGGGGTTTGATGTGCTCCATGCGGAGGTCTGTCATGGCGCGGCCTGGGGCAAGTTGTCAGACCATGCGCCCATGGTGGCCGATTTGCATTTAAAGACCATGACGCCATGAAACATCGCATCGAGGGGCTGCTGGAATCCCGCTTGGAAACCCTGTTGCAACCGGTTCCACCTGAACGCAACGGAAACCAGGTGGCCTTGCTCACTGGTGGGGAGGCCTTGTTTCCGCGTGCTTTGGCAGCGATTGCCAATGCGACCCATGCAGTCCGTATTGAAACCTATATATTTGCCAACGATGCCGTGGGTGAGGCTTTTTGCCTGGCCCTGTGCCATGCAGCCCTGCGGGGTGTGCAGGTTCGCCTGGTGCTGGATGGCTTTGGGGGAAAGGAAGGTGTTGAGCACCATGTGCCCCGCCTCCAGCAAGCGGGTGTGGACGTGCGCATCTTCCGGCCAGAAGGTTCGCCGCTGAAGCTCACACCCACGCGTTTGCGCCGCATGCACCGCAAAATCATCGCGGTCGATCGCCGGGTGGCATTTGTCGGCGGCATCAATTTGATTGATGACCTCAACCACGCCGACGAACAACATGAACTGCGCATGGCTGAACTGCGCGAGCAGCAGTCTTACGTGCACCTGTTGTCCGGGCACCGCCAACCCTTGAACACCAACCGCCAACTGCGGGGCGACATGCTCGGCCCGCGCTATGACTTTGCCATCCAATTGGAAGGCCCAGTGGTGGGCGATGTGTGGCACAGCATGGAATGGCTGTGGTGGCAGGTTGGGCCGCGAGGCACCGTCACCGACACCTTAACTGCCCGGTGGTGGGCCAAGCGCAAACAGCGCCTGGCCAATGTTCTGGCGGAAGAGGCCCGCCAAGGTCCAATTGCCCACCAAGGCTCGGTGAAAGCCCAACTGGTATTGCGGGACAATTTCCGGTTTCGCCGTCGCATTGAGCGCAGCTACATTCAGGCCATGAGCCGAGCCCACACCTCGGTGGTGTTGGCCAATGCCTACTTCTTGCCCAGCCGACGCATGCGGCGCGCCATTCTGGCTGCACGCAGCCGTGGTGTGGTGGTCAAGCTGCTGCTGCAGGGGCGCGTGGAATATGCGTTTCAACACTATGCCACCCTGCACCTGTACGACGAGCTTCTGCAACACGGTGTGGAGGTGTACGAGTACACGCCCAGCTTTTTGCACGCCAAGGTGGGCGTGGTCGACTCCTTCTGGGCCACGGTGGGGTCCTCCAACCTCGACCCGTTGAGCACCCTGTTTGCCCGCGAGGCCAACATGGTGGTTCACAACCGGGCATTTGCCCAACAATTAAAAGCGGAATTGTTGCACGCCATTGCGCACCACAGCCATCGCGTCGACCCGGAGCTGCACCGCCGCCGCCCCTGGCGCAGCCGGGCATTCAGTTGGGTGTGTTATAAACTCACGCAGTTGGCGGTGTTTGTCACCGCATTCGGTAGTCGATATTAAGGCAGTCGGTGTTCAGCATGGAATTGGTTGTTAGCCGCCCGGAGGGTTTGTATTGCCCGCCCGGTGATTTTTACATCGACCCCTGGCGCAAAGTGGACCGCGCTGTCATCACCCATGCCCACGCAGACCATGCCCGCTATGGCCACAACCACTATCTGTGTGCTGAGGCTGGCGCGCAAGTGTTGCGCACACGCTTGGGCAACATCCACCTGGACACCTTGCCCTACGGCACGGCTGTTGAACACCGGGGCGTTCGCATCTCTTTTCACCCGGCGGGGCATGTGTTGGGCTCGGCCCAGGTTCGGCTGGAATACCAGGGTGAAATTTGGGTGGCCAGTGGCGACTACAAAGTGCAACCCGACGCCACCTGCACACCTTTTGAACCGGTGAAGTGCCACACCTTCATCACCGAGTCCACCTTTGGTTTGCCCGTTTACCGCTGGCGACCGCAGGCCGATGTGTTCGCCGACATCAATGCCTGGTGGGCTGCCAATGCCGCGCAGGGCAAAGCCAGCGTGCTGTACGGCTACTCGTTTGGCAAAGCTCAGCGCATTGTGGCGGGAGTGGATTCCTCGATCGGCCCCATTGTGTGCCACAGCGCAGCGCAGGCCTTGAACACCGCTTACCGGGAATCGGGCATTGCCTTGCCGCCCACGTTGCTGGTGAGCGAAGTCACCGACAAAGCCATCTATAAAAACTGCCTGGCCATTGCACCGCCTGCTGCCCAAGGCGCCAGTTGGATGAAGCGGTTTGGTTCGGACTATTCCGATGCCCTGGCCTCTGGCTGGATGCAGTTGCGTGGCGCACGCCGGCGTGGCAATGTGGACCGCGGCTTTGTGCTGTCCGACCATGCCGACTGGCCTGGCCTCATGAAAGCCATTGGTGCCACCGGTGCCGAAAACGTGATTGTGACCCATGGTTATGTGCCGGTGATGGTGCGCTGGCTGCAGGAGCAAGGGCTCAATGCCCGCGCATTCCAAACGGAATATGGTGGCGAGCAAGGGGCAGACGACGAGGTGCCCGCAGCATGAAAGAATTTGCGGTCCTGTTCAATGCGCTGGATGCCTCCACCTCCACCCTGCACAAGGTGCAGGCCATGGCCGATTATTTTCGGCAGGCCAGCCCGGCCGATGCCGCCTGGGCCGTGTATTTTTTGGTGGGTGGAAAACCCCGCCGCACGGTGCCCACCCGCCAGTTGCGTGAGGCCGCATTGCAGGTCAGTGGTCTGCCCGACTGGCTGTTTGAAGAAAGCTACCAGGCCGTGGGCGACCTGGCAGAAACCATTGCCCAGGTGCTGCCGCTGGCAGAAGCCGAACCCTTGCCCGAACAGGGCCTGGCCCATTGGGTGGAACAACGCATCTTGCCACTGCGCAACCTGGACGACACGGCCCGGCTGGAGGCGGTGTTGCGCTGCTGGATGGACCTCGACACGGCTGGCCGCTTCCTGTTTGTGAAACTGGTCGGTGGTGGTTTCCGGGTGGGGGTGTCCAAGCTTTTGGTGTTGCGTGCTTTGGCCCAAACCAGTGGGCTGGATGCCAAGCTGCTCGCCACCCGCCTCATGGGGTATGCCGATGCCGACCACCAACCCACGGCAGAAAGCTACCGCGCCTTGCTGGCTGATGAAGCCCAGGCTGACAGCGACCACCGCCCTGGCCAGCCCCTGCCGTTTTTTTTGGCCCACCCACTGCAAGACGCACCCGAGACCTTGGGCGATGTGTCGCAGTGGCTGGTGGAATGGAAGTTTGACGGCATTCGCGCCCAGGTGGTGAAAGATGCCGGACAGGTGTGGATTTGGTCTCGCGGTGAAGAGTTGGTCAGTGAGCAGTTTCCGGAATTGACGGCGGCGTTTGCCAACCTGCCCGATGGGCTCACGCTGGATGGCGAGATATTGGTTTGGCTTAATGGCTCACCCGCGCCATTCAACGCGTTACAAGCCCGGCTCAACCGCAAAACCGTGAGCAAAAAGTTGCAGCAAGACGCCCCGGTGGTGTTCATGGCCTACGACCTGTTGCGGCTGCAGGGTGTGCGGTGGGTGGACCGCCCTCAGCATGAACGCCGTACACAGCTGGAGCAGATTGCAGCCCTCAACACGCCGCACTTCTTGTTGTCGGAATTGGTTAAGCAACCCAGTTGGGCCGCGCTTCAGGCCTTGCGCGCTGAAAGCCGTGCCCGCGGTGTCGAGGGCTTCATGTTGAAGCACCGGGATTCCCGCTACGGGGTGGGGCGTAGCAAAACCGATGGCGTGTGGTGGAAATGGAAAATCGACCCCATGAGCGTGGACTGTGTGCTGGTGTATGCCCAACGGGGCCATGGCCGCCGTGCCAGTTTGTACACCGACTACACCTTCGCCGTGTGGGACCGAACGCCCACCTCGGCCGACGAGGCGCAGGCGGTGGTGCAAGCCATTGCCCAAGGCGAAAAAGTGGACGACACCGTGGCCCGGGGTTTGCCCCGCCTGGTGCCGTTTGCCAAGGCGTATTCGGGCCTCACGGACGACGAATTCAAACTGGTGGACCGCGAAATCCGCAAATACACCGTCGACAAATTTGGCCCAGTGCGCACCGTGGCCCCCACCTTGGTGTTTGAATTGGGGTTCGAGGCCATCGCGCCATCCACCCGTCACAAAAGTGGCGTGGCCGTGCGTTTTCCGCGCATGCTGCGCATCCGCCATGACAAACCCCTTCACGAAGCCGACACGCTTCAAACCCTGACCGAGTTGCTGCATGCCTTTACTGCTTGAATCGATTGACGAATACACCCTGCTGGGCATCGACTTTTCCAGCAGCCCCACCAAGGCCAAGCCGGTGGCTGTGGCGCAGGGGCAGTGGGTGGAGGGCGTGCTGAAAGTGGGCGAATTGCATTCATTCACCCATCTGGAAGGCTTTGAGACATTGTTGCAGCACGGGCCCACCGTGGCTGGTGAAGCCGGCCCGGCACCATACCTGGCGGTGATCGACATGCCGTTTGGTTTGTCCCGCGAGTTGGTGGACAAACTCAACTGGCCCGGCGCGCAGCGCACCGACAAACGCGCCTGGGGCGACCTCATCGATTTTTACGCCAGCCTGGGGCGTGACGACATCCGCAGCATTTTCAAGGCCTGGTGCGACGCCCGGCCTGCCGGTCAAAAATTTGCCCATCGGGCTTGCGACAAACCCGCCGGCTCATCGCCCTCCATGAAGTGGGTCAACCCGCCAGTGGCCTACATGCTGCATGCGGGCGCACCGTTGTTGAAAAAAGCGGGTGTGTTCATTCCCGGCATGCAGGCTGGCGACCCCCAACGCATTGCGCTGGAAGGCTACCCGGGCTACTGGGCACGGCAGGTGCTGGGGCGGCAAAGCTACAAATCCGACGACCCCAAAAAGGATACGCCCGACCGCCGCATGGCCCGCTCGGAATTGCTGTGCGCGCTGGAGGAGGGCATGTTGCTCGGCATCCGTGTGCAGGTGCGGCCTTACCTGCGTGCCCGCCTGCTGGAAGACGCCAAGGCCGACCACCTGGACGCGGTGTTGTGCTGCCTGGTGGCTGCGTGGTGCGCCAAGCGGGCCGACCAGCAATTCGGCTTGCCCCAGCGCATCGACCCGGTGGAAGGCTGGATTGCCGGAATACCCGCCACAAGGCCGGTATAATCCGCGCATGGAACCCACCACCCCCAGCAACGCCCCGCGTTCTTCCAAACATCCCGACCAGGTTGATCTCAGTCAGTTGGATGACTACACCGTCATCATCGACGTGCGTTCGCCCGCCGAATACGCACTCGACCACATGCCCGGGGCCATCAATTGCCCGGTGCTGGATGATGAGGAACGCATTCGCGTGGGCACGCTGTACAAACAGGTGTCGCCCTTCGAGGCCAAGAAGGTGGGGGCGGCCCTGGTGTCCAAAAACATTGCCCGCCACCTGGAAGAACAATTCATTCACCACGACAAACAGTGGAAGCCCCTCATTTACTGTTGGCGCGGTGGCAGCCGGTCTGGCGCCATGACCACGGTGTTGCGGCAAGTGGGTTGGCCTGCTGCACAACTCAAGGGTGGCTACAAGGTGTTTCGCACCCAGGTGCTGAGCGACCTCGCGCAATGGCCAACCCGGTTTCAATACCGCGTGGTGTGTGGCGAAACCGGCAGCGCCAAAACCCGGCTGCTGGAGGAAATTGCCCGGCAGGGCGGGCAGGTGCTGGACCTGGAAACATTGGCCTGTCACAAGGGCTCGGTACTGGGTGTGTTGCCCGGGCAAAGCCAGCCTTCGCAAAAGCTGTTCGAAACCCGGGTGTGGAATGTGCTGCGCACACTCAACCCCGAAAAGCCCGTGTACATCGAAGCAGAAAGCAAAAAGATTGGCAGCTTGCGCGTGCCCGAGACCTTGATCGAGTGCATGCGCGAGCAAGGCACGGTGCTGCGCATTGAAGCGCCTGTGGCCGCGCGGGTGGATTACCTGCTGCGCGACTACGATTATTTTCTGAGCCAACCCGAGCTGCTGAAAACCCAATTGGGCTTTTTGTACAGCCTGCATGGGCAGGCTGTGCTGGCCCAATGGAATGCCTGGGTGGATGCCGCCGCCTGGCCTGACTTGGTGACTGACTTGTTGGTCAACCACTACGACCCTGCCTATCGCAAATCCACCGCACACAACCTCAAAGGCTACGACCAAGCCACCGTGTTTGCAGTGGATGCGCTGGATGATGCAGCCCTGCGCACATTGGCCGTGCAGGTGTTGGCCAGGGGTTGATACGGATTGAACAGGCTCACGCTGTGAGCCTGTTCAATCACCCCCGAAAATTCGACAGGTGAATACTGGTCTCGGTGTTTTGGATGCCCTTGATGAGGCGTATCCGCTCCAGCACATTGGACAATTCTGCCAGGCTGTCAGCCTGCAACTCGGCCAGCGCATCCCACCGGCCATTGGTGCCATGCAGGGCGGTCACACCAGGCTCACCCAGCAAGCTCAGCATCACGCGCCGGCTGTCATTGCCCTCAATCTGAATGCTCATCCACGCTACAATCCGGTGGGCATGGCTGTCGGGTTTTAACAGCACGGTGTAGCCTGTCACCACGCCCTCGCGCTCCAGTTTGGCCATGCGGTTGCTCACCGTGCTGCGGCTTACCTTCAATGCATGGGCCAGGTCGGCCACTGGGGTTCGGGCATTGGCCCGCAATCGGGCAATCAGTTCACGGTCCAGCGCATCCATGGTCAAACCTTGCATATCGACAGCAGGTTTGGTCATTTTGAGCGCTATTTGCCGTTTTGCAAGCAAAAAGTGGCTTTTTGTTGGGTTCAATGGCTTGCACAATCAATCCATGGTCTGACCCGTTTCGCGCAGGAGGCTACCATGCACACCCGGTACCTCAGTGTTCAGCATGTGGCCCGCCTGGCTCACCGGGTCGGCCTTGAAAACCTCATCACCCGCATTGCCCGGCAGATTGAGCACGACTTCACCCACTGGCACTGCTTTGAAAAAAGTGCCCGCCTGGCCAGCCACTCCACACTTGGTGTGATCGAGCTCATGCCGGTCAGCAATGCCGAACGCTATGCCTTCAAATACGTGAACGGCCACCCGGGCAATCCGTCCCGGGGTTTGTCCACCGTCATGGCCTTGGGGGTGCTGGCCGATGTGCACACCGGCTTTCCCCTCCTGGTGTCGGAACTCACCCTGACCACAGCCTTGCGCACTGCGGCCACCTCGGCGTTGGCCGCCCGCCACCTCGCTCGACGAAATGCCCGCTGCATGGCCATCATCGGCAACGGGGCCCAAAGTGAATTTCAGGCCGTGGGCTTTCATGCGCTGCTGGGTATCGACCAGTTTCACCTGTTCGACATTGACCCCGCGGCCAGCCTTCGCCTGGCCCAACATTTGAAGGAATGCGGATTCAAGGTTATGCTGGGTGCCAGCGTGTCTCATGCCGTTTCAGGAGTGGATGTGATCACAACGCTGACTGCCGACAAAACCCGCGCCACCATTTTGACCGTTGAGCAGGTCGGCTGCGGTGTTCACATCAATGCGGTGGGCGGCGACTGCCCCGGCAAAACCGAACTTCATCCCGATGTGTTGCGCAAGGCCCGCGTGTTTGTGGAATACGAACCACAAACACGGCTGGAGGGCGACATTCAGCAGCTGCCTGCCGACTTTCCGGTCACCGAATTGTGGACCGTGCTCACCGGTACTGCACCTGGCCGTCAAACCGATGCCGACATCACCGTGTTCGACTCGGTTGGTTTTGCGTTGGAGGATTTTTCTGCACTCACCGTGTTGCACCACCTGGCATTGGAACACCACATTGGCGAGAGCCTCGACATTGTTCCCAACCTCAGTGACCCCAAAAACCTGTATGGGGTGCTGCACGGCGCAATGGCCCCGCAACCCGAGGCGGCGGTGTGATGAACCCCGCCAACACACCCGCTGCAATCAAGAATGCGCTGTGTGTGGTTGGCGCCCCCACCGATGTGGGCACCACCTACACCGGCTGTGCCGGTGGCCCGGCGGCCTTGCGCTGTGGGGGCTTGGTCGCACAGCTAACCCACTTGGGCTGGGCCGTTCAGGATGTTGGTGACCTTCAAGGCCCAGCGGTTCAGCACCGGCACCGGGTGGATGGTTACCGAAATCTGCCCGAGGCCATGGCGTGGGTAACGCACATTCGCGATGCAGTGGCCCAAGCCTTGCACCGGGGTGAGGTACCACTGTTGCTGGGTGGCGACCACAGCCTGGCCATGGGCTCCATTGCTGCGGTTGCTGCCCACTGTAAAACCCACAACCGGCCGCTGCGCGTGGTCTGGGTGGATGCCCATGCCGACATCAACACGGCAAAAACCTCGCCATCGGGCAATTTGCATGGCATGCCATTGGCGGCTTTGTGCGGCTGGGGTCCAGCCGAGCTGCTCGAGGTCCTGAACCCTGGCCATGCTGCGCCTTGTCTGCAGTCGGGTCAAATTACCCAAATCGGCGTCCGGTCCGTCGACCCTGGCGAGCAAGGTCTATTGGATGAATCGCAGGTTCAGGTGTTCACCATGCAGCACATTCGCGAGCTGGGCATGGACGCGGTGATGCAACGCGCATTGCAGGGTGTGGAACCCGGCACCCATGTCCATGTCAGCTTCGATGTGGACTGTCTGGACCCTCAAGATGCGCCGGGTGTGGGTACCCCGGTTGCCGGTGGTCCCAGCCTGCAGCAAATGCAGCAGTGCATGCTGCGGCTGGCACAAACCGGCTGTGTGGGGTCGGTCGACTTGGTGGAGTTCAATCCGTCGGCAGACCTGACCGGGCAAACCCTTCAACACACCCTGGCCTTGCTGCGCATGCTGTTGGACCAGCGCCATGGGCTGCGCCGCCTGCATCGCATGGAGGAGGCGCAAGCCGTGAGCCTGATGCTGGAGAATTTTCCATCGGACCGGCTGGATGACGCAGCCATTGAACGACGAACCCTTGAACACATCCACCGGGTGCGCCAGCAACGCAGCCACGCCATCGGTGTTGATGTGCTGATGCAGGAATTTGGTCTGTCCACCGACGAAGGGGTTGCCCTGATGAGCCTGGCGGAAGCCTTGCTGCGCATTCCAGATCCGCGCACCCGTGAAGCCCTGATTCAGGACAAACTAAGCCATGCTGACTGGAAGGCCCACTTGGGCCACAGTGATTCCACCCTGGTCAATGCGGCCACCTGGGGTTTGTTGGTGGCCAGCAAATTGAAACACGGCAGCGAGCGCCTCGTGCGCAGGGCGGTGGAACTTGCCGTAGGCATCATGGGTAAACAGTTTGTCATGGCCGAAACCATTGAGGCGGGTTTGCTGGCTGCGCAGTCTGGTCCGTTCTGTTCATTCGACATGCTGGGTGAGGCCGCGCAAAGCGATGCAGAGGCGCAAGGCTACCTGCGCAGCTACCACCAGGCCATCGACTGCCTGCAGCGCGCGCTGCAACACCGGCCGTTGCCCGCCGAGGGTTTTCATTGGCAGGCCCACAGCCTGTCCATCAAATTGTCGGCCCTGCACCCGCGCTATGAAACCGCGCAGCGCGAACAGGTGCACGCCAGCCTGTATCCCCGTCTGCTCAGTTTGTGCCTGGCTTGCAAGTCTGCCGGCCTGCTGGTGAACCTGGATGCGGAGGAAAGCGAGCGGCTTGAGCTGTCCATGGACTTGTTTGAACGGCTGGCCCTGGAGCCTGCCTTGCAAGGTTGGCAAGGGTTGGGTTGGGTTATTCAGGCCTATCAAACCCGCGCACCAGCCGTGGTGGACTGGGTGATTCAGCTGGCCCGCACCAGTGGACGCCACATTCCCGTTCGCCTGGTCAAGGGGGCGTATTGGGACAGTGAAATCAAAAAGGCCCAGCAGCAGGGTTTGTCGGCTTTTCCGGTTTTTACACAAAAAGTCCACACAGACCTGTCCTATGCCCTGTGTGCGTGGCGCCTGTTGCAACACCACGAACTGGTCTTGCCGCAATTGGCCACGCACAATGCCCACACCTACGCACTGGTGGAGCACATGGTGCAACAGCAGGGCGTCACCCGCTTTGAATTGCAGTGCCTTTTCGGCATGGGCGAAAGTCTGTATTCAGAATCCATGCACACCGGTGCCCACACCACGCGCGTGTATGCGCCCATTGGCGCACAGGCCCAGTTGCTGCCCTATTTGGTTCGCCGCTTGCTCGAAAATGGCGCCAACACCTCCTTTGTGAATCAGCTTCTCGACCCCCACATCGACCCGACCACGCTGGCACAACACCCCTGGACGGTGCTGCATCAACAGCGGCCCACGGCCAACCCGGCTTGCCGCATGCCCGCACAGGTGTATGACCGCCCCAATTCCCCGGGCATCGACCTTCACTGCCCGGCCACTGCGCACCGTTGGGCGCAGGCGTTGGCGCATCGTCAGGCGCATGCCTGGCTGGCTTATCCGGTGTTGCCGGCGTCACCCCATGCCAGCAAGGGCCCTTGGCGGGATGTTTTCAACCCCGCTGCCCCCACCGAGCGGGTCGGGCAGGTGCAATGGTCCACTCCCGACGATGTCCAGCAAGCCTTGCGGGATGCTGCCGCACGGGCGGCGGCATGGTCCTGCAGTGCCCATTCCACGCGGGTGGCCTGCATGAATGCGTTGGCGGTGGAGTTAAGCCGCCATGCCGAAGACTTGATGGCCTTGTTGGTGCTGGAGGCCGGGAAAACCTGGGCCAATGCCCTGGCGGAATGGCGTGAGGCCATCGACTTCTGTTTTTACTATGCTGCGCAACTGGAACGCCTGCCAGAAAACCCAGGCCAGGCCACCGGTGGTGTGGCCGTTTGCATCAGCCCGTGGAATTTTCCACTGGCCATTTTCATGGGGCAAATTGCCGCAGCCCTGGCTGCAGGGTATCCGGTGATCGCCAAGCCCGCCGAACAAACCCCCTTGATTGCCCACCAAGCCATGCAATGTATTCACCGGGCCTTGGCGCGTGTTCATCAACCCACCGCCGTGGTGCAGTGCCTGCCCGGCGATGGCACCGTTGGGCAAGCCTTGTGCGCAGCGCAGGCAGTTCGCTTGGTGATGTTCACTGGGTCCCTCTCGGTGGCTCGTCTCATCGAAGCCAGCTTGCTCAAGGCAGCTGGCCCACGCAGCCCTGCTCAACTGGTGGCTGAAACCGGTGGGCAAAATGCGCTCTGGGTCGATTCTTCTGCCCACCTGGAACAAGTGGTTCAGGATGTGCTGCATGCCGCCTTCGACAGTGCGGGGCAACGCTGTTCTGCACTGCGCCTGCTGTGCGTGCACAGCAGCATTGCAGACACCCTGCTGAACAAACTAAAGGCTGCATTGGCGACCCGAACATTGGGCAACCCAATACACCCGCAAACCGACATGGGCCCAATGATTGATGGCCATGCGCGTGACCGGGTTCAGGCTCATGTATTGAGCCTGGAGTCGCAGGGCATGACGGTTTGGCAATGCGCCCAACACCGCCGTCAGCAGGCGCAGCAGCCGGGTTACTTCCTGGCCCCTGCCTTGGTGGAAGTCCATGGCCTTGATCTGCTGGCCGAAGAAGTGTTTGGGCCCGTGCTGCATGTGTGGCGTTGCCCGGCCGGGGTGTGGTCGCAGCGCATGGCCGCTGTCAATGCACTGGGCTACGGCCTTACTGCCGGTGTGCACAGTCGTTTGGGTACGTTTCAGGCCTGGGTTCAACAGCGAGCCCGGGTGGGCAATCTGTACATCAACCGCAACCAAGTGGGCGCGGTGGTGGGTAGCCAGCCCTTTGGTGGACGGGGGCTTTCCGGTACCGGCCCCAAGGCTGGCGGGCCCCTCATGTTGCCGTTCCTCATGCACCGGGCTGAGTGGTCACTGGTGCAAGCGGCCAGCGCGCCACCGGGTTTGTTGTTGCCTGGCCCCACTGGTGAACGCAACACCTACCACCTGCTGCCCCGCAGCCTGGTGTGGTGTACCGCGCAGGAGGCCGATGCCCTGCTGCTGCAAGTCATGGCGGTGTGCCATGCGGGCGCACAGGCGTGCATTCTGCATTCAGCCACCCTGAACTGGCCACGCTGGTTGGCCAGCTTGCCCGAGCCCATCCAGCAGCGGGTACAGGGTGTGCACACCATTGACTGGACCAGGTTGGACGGTGTGCTGTGCGAGCATGACAGTGCCTTGCAATCCACCTTGCGTCGGCAACTGCTGCACCACTGTGCCGCCCTGGTGCCGGTCATTGTTCAAACCAGCGACGGGGTTTATCCCCTGTATCGCCTGTTTCATGAGCAGGCTGTGTGCAACAACACCGCTGCCACCGGTGGGAATGTGGACTTGTTGTCCAGCCCAGCGCCGCAAGCCATGGCAAAATAAACCATCGCAATGTGATGTCAGCGTGTGCAGTTCATGACCGAGTATCGGGGTATTCCACCGGGGCCCAATGTGGGTACCCAGCTCAAGGCCTTGCGGCGCAAAGCCAAAGCGCGTGCGCGTGCCGATGAAAGCACGGTAGATTCACCCGCCGAACCCGCTGCCCCCAATCCAGCCCCTGGCTTTACACCCAATGCCAATGCCCCGCTGATGGCACTTAACCCGAGCGGTGTTCACCATTGGTTTGCAGCACAGGGCTGGGCACCGTTCGATTATCAATCCGAGGTGTGGGCCGCGGTGCAGGCCGGCCACAGTGGTTTGCTGCATGCCACCACGGGCGCTGGTAAAACACTGGCCGTGTGGGTGGGCCTGTTGCTGCGCCTTGCGCAGTTGCCCAAGCCGCGCGCAGCCACCACCCGGGTGTTGTGGATTACCCCCATGCGCGCCCTGGCGGCCGACAGTTGCAAATCCCTTCAAAAGGCCTGTGCCGGTTTGGCCAGCGATTGCGAAGTCGCCCTGCAAACTGGCGACACCGATGCCGCCACCCGCACCCGTATCCTCAAAAAGCCACCGTTTGCCCTGGTGACCACGCCGGAAAGCCTCACCCTCATGTTGACCCGCGCCACCGGGCAAGCACAGTTGCAAAAGCTGGATGCCATTGTGGTGGACGAGTGGCATGAACTGTTGGGCAACAAGCGCGGCGTACAACTGCAATTGGCCATTGCACGCTTGGTGAAGCTCAACCCCGCCTTGCAGGTATGGGGCATGAGTGCCACCCTGGGCAATCTCGAGGATGCATTGCGCACACTCACCTACCCAGTGCGCCTGCACAGCAGCGCCACACTGGTGCAGGGCAAGCTGCCCAAACAGTTGGTGATCGACAGCCTGGTGCCCCCCAGCTTTGAGCGCTTTCCCTGGGGCGGCCATTTGGGGCTCAAGCAACTGGATGCCGTGGTGCGTGAAATCGAACAAAGTGCATCCGCACTGGTGTTCACCAACACCCGGTCGCAGGCCGAAATTTGGTACCAGGCCTTGCTGGATGCGCGGCCCGAGTTGGCAGGCTCCATTGCACTTCACCATGGCTCGCTGGACAAATCGGTGCGCGACTGGGTGGAAAACGGTTTGAAGATGGGTCAACTCAAAGCCGTGGTGTGTACCTCGTCGCTCGACCTGGGTGTTGATTTTTTGCCGGTCGACCGCGTTATTCAAATCGGTTCGCCCAAAGGTGTTGCCCGCCTGCTGCAGCGGGCCGGGCGCTCGGGCCATGCCCCGGGGCGGCCGTCCCGCATTACCGTGGTGCCCACCCATGCGTTGGAGCTGGTGGAGGCCGCTGCTGCACGCTACGCCGCCGAATTGCGTCACATCGAATCCCGTCACAGCCCGCAAGCCCCACTCGATGTGCTGGTGCAACACCTGGTGACCATTGCCATGGGCTCAGGCTTTGAGCCTGACGATTTGTATGCCGAGGTGCGCAACACCGCGGCCTATTCCGGCCTATCGCGCGAGGCCTTCAACTGGGCGTTGACTTTTGTGGAGCAGGGTGGTGAAAGCCTGAAGGCCTACCCCGACTATCAACGCATACAGCGTGATGAGACTGGTGTATACCGCGTGCTTCGCCGCGACATTGCCCGGCGCCACGCCATGTCGGTGGGCACCATTGTGTCCGACTCGGCCATGCATGTGGCTTGGATGAGCGGTGGTCGCTTGGGCACCATTGAAGAAAGTTTCATTGCCCGCCTGAAAAGCGGCGACTGCTTCAGCTTTGCAGGCCGTGTGCTGGAGCTGGTCAAGGTGCGTGACATGACCGCCTACGTTCGCAAAGCCGACCGAAAAAAAGCCACGGTACCGCAATGGCAGGGCGGCAAAATGCCGCTCAGCAGCGAGTTGGCCCACGCCTCGCTGCACATGCTGGATGTGGCCCGCAGCGCCATGGAGCAGGGCAAGCAGCCCGATTGGCCTGAGCTGCGCGCCTTAACCGACCTGCTCACGTTGCAACGCCGCTGGAGTGAATTGCCCGGTACGCAAACCTTGCTGGTGGAGCAACTGCACAGCAAGGAAGGGCACCACCTGTTTGTGTATCCGTTTGAAGGCCGCACCGTGCACATTGGCTTGGCCAGTTTGTTCGCCTGGCGCGCCTCGCAGCATCGGCCCGGTACGTTTTCCATTTCCATGAACGACTACGGCTTTGAGCTGTTGAGCGCCGAGCCCGTGAACTGGCAGCAGTGGTGGGGTGGCAGCAAAGCGGTGCTCAGCACCGACTGCTTGCTGGCCGATGTGCTGGAGTGCTTGAATGCGTCGGAACTGGCGCAACGCCGCTTTCGCGAAATTGCCCGCATTGCCGGGCTGATATTCCAGGGCTACCCGGGTGCGGGCAAAAGCACCAAGCAACTGCAGGCCTCCAGCGGTTTGTTTTTTGAAGTGTTCCAAAAATATGACCGCGGAAATTTGTTACTCAGCCAGGCCCAGCGCGAGGCCCTGGAGCAAGAGCTGGACATTGTCCGCATGGAAGCCGCACTGAAATCCATGCAAGCCAAGCGGCTCGTGTTCAACACCATTGAACGCCCCACACCCTTTGCATTTCCGCTGATGATTGAACGCTTGCGCGAAATGGTGAGTACGGAAAAACTGAGCGACCGCGTGGCCCGCATGGTGGCCGAACTGGAAAAGGCTGCCCTGCAGGCCAACTGATTACCGGTCGTTCAGGTCCTCAAACTCCAGCATGGGAATGCTGTTGGCTGCACGGGTAGCCCGAGTTCCATTGACGATGGAGTCAGCCCGGTCCAAGGTCTGAATGTCGGCGATGAAATTCGGGTTTCGATTGGCCAAAAGCTGCAAATTTCCGATCGACTCATCGGTCATTTCAGCCACAAATTCCACCATGTCTTTCCCGGACATGCCAGTCTGTCGTAACAGTCGAGGTTTGTCATAGTCATTGGCCAGAAAAATCATTTGATGGGCGCGCTCCAGCAAATCCCCTTTCAGGTCGCCAATATCGTGGTTCAACTGCCGGAGATTTCCGATGGCTTGCAGCAGTTCCCGACCGAGCTTGCTCGCGGTGCCTTGCAGTGCATAGGTTTGGCCCACCAGCGTATTGCCCCGCGAAATTTGTTGGTTGGTGAATGTTTCTGCTTTCTCAAGTATTTCGGCGTTGGCCCCGAGCATGGCGCTGCACACCATGAAGCCCGCTGAAGTGGCCATTCGATTGTTGTCCATCTTGGTTGAAAACCATCCCATCGTCATTCTCCCAATTGGGTTGAAAAACATGGGTGTACTTCCCGAAGGCACGGTTCAATGTTTTTGCGGATTTGGCTTTGTTAAACTCCGGTCTGCTTCATTACTCCCCGGCAATTTTTCATGCAGGTTTTATCGGCCACGCAACGTACGCTGAGCATTAGCACCCCAGCCGGTGACGTTGTGTTGTCACGCCTTCGCAGTGTGTATGTGCCTGCGTATCAGGCGTTGCTGGTGGCTGATGTTCATTTGGGCAAGGCTGCCACGTTCCGAAGCCTGGGGGTTCCGGTCCCGGCAGGCACTACATCGGGTAACCTGCAAAACCTTTCTGAAGCCGTTGCGCAGTTCAACCCGCAACACGTCTATATCCTGGGCGACTTGTTCCACGCCAAGGCCGCTCTCAACCCGGCCTTGTTGGCCGAGTTTCAGCAATGGCGCTCTGCACATGCCACTTTGGAATTGCATTTGATTGTGGGCAACCACGACAGCAAGGCCGGCATGCCACCGGCCATGCTCAACATTCAACTGCATGCAGAGCCGCATGCGCTGGGCGGGTTTGCTTTGTGCCACCACCCACAGGCTGCGGCAGGTTCATTCAGCATTGCCGGGCATGTGCACCCGGTGTGTCGCATTCAAGGCAAAGGGCGGGACACTGCCCGCCTGCCGTGTTTTGTGCAAACTGCCAACAGCTTGCTCATGCCCGCTTTTGGCGAATTCACTGGCGGACATGTGGTGCAGGTCACGCCAGGTCAGCAGTTGGTGGTGGTGGTGTAGTTCGATTTGAATTCTGCGGCTCTTTAGGTCTTCAATTGGCATTGTCCGTTCGTGGCAGCCTGAACGCCGTAGGCGAGGCCGGTGAGCGCCAAGGCCCCAACGGCGGGAAGAAGAAACGCGCCACCGATGGCCATTAAAATTTCGCCGCATCGGGTGAGTTGAGTGGCTATACCTACCCCACCGACCACCAATCCCAGCCCAGCCGCAGCACCTTCCCCAACAAACGCCCATTTGTAATGTTGTTTATCCTTGTCGGTTAGTTCTGAGCGGTATTTGCCCGACCCACATCCGTCATTGTCGTCTTGAAGCCTTCGCATACCCCTGTTTGTTTCGGTGGCGTCGTTTAACAGCGAAAGTGCCAAAGTGCCGGCAGCGGCTGTCATGCACAACCCCATGGCCATGACCTTGGCACCGGTTCGCCAAGTGTTGGCCTGTCTTACAGTGGCCTCGGGTCTGGTTTGCCCAGCCTCCAAGTCAACGGCGGTCCAGTTTTTTGGTGATGCCGTGGAAAATGTTGCTAAGGTGGTCATTCGTGTTCAACTCCAACATTGAAGGGTCTTCAATATTCAAGATGTCGAGGTGAATGGCAACACAGAGCCTCCATTCTGGTGGCGGTGGTTTAAGCAACCAGCCAACCGTGCACGTCCAGCATTACTTGCCCAGCTTCCACTGGCCTGCGCCCAGCGCAGCCACCAGCAGCAATCCACCGGCCACGCTGATGTTTTTCATGAACAGCAGTTGCTGCACATAAGCCTGGTCCGCAGGCACTGCCCAAAAATTGTGGAAGGTGATGGAGGCCAGCAGTGTGAAGCCTGCCAGAACAAAGCCCGCCAGACGCGCTTGAATGCCGGTGATCAAAGCCAAGCCGCCCACGATCTCAACCGTCAGCGTAATGGCCGCCAACACCTCCGGCACGGGCAGGCCCGCCGAGCCGATGAAGCCCACGGTGCCCGAAAAATGCGTCAGCTTGTCAAAGCCGGCCAGCACAAACATCAGGGCCAGCAAAATGCGGGCAATCACCGCCAATGGGTTTTTAACGGATTCAAAAATATTGTTGATGAAATTGCTTGAGTTTGTTGAGTTGACCATGTTGTTCTCCTTGTGGGTTGTGAACATGGCTGAATTTTGCGCTGAACAGATGGGTTCATCCAGTGCGTGGCATTGAATGCATTATTCAAATTATTTGAATATAAGATGTGCGCTACATTCGATGAACTTGTTTTTTGCGTCAAGGCCCTTTTTTGCAGTCCATTGACCCAAATCCACCGTTCGCATGTACACTAATAAAAAAACGAACGTTCGGTCTATTTTTTATGCGCAAAGGCGAGCAAACCCGCGCTGCCATCGTTGAGGCAGCACTCGAGATCGCTTCCACCCAAGGGCTGGAAGGGCTCACCATTGGCTCCATCGCCGAAAAAATGGCCATGAGCAAAAGCGGTGTGTTTGCCCACTTTGGCTCGCGTGAAGAACTTCAAATTGCTGTGCTCAAAGAGTACGAAACACAATTTATCAATGCGGTGCTGTTTCCCTGTCTCAAGGAACCACGCGGCTTTCCACGCCTTCGCGCCATTTTCATGCGCTGGCTGGACCGCATCGGCAAAGAGATCGACAGCGGCTGTATCTACATTTCCGGCGCAACCGAGTACGATGACAGACCGGGTGCCGTGCGCGATGTGTTGGTGAACATGCACCGTGACTGGCAAAAAGAAATGCGCCGTGCGGCATCACAGGCCATTGAAGAAAAACACCTGCCCGCCGGTTCGGCCGATGCTGACCAACTGGTGTTCGAAATGGTCGGAATTATTTTGGCCGCACACCAACAGGGCCGCCTCATGGGCGACACGCAGTGCCTGCAACGTGCCCGTCATGCTTTCGACCGCATGATTGCCCAATACCAGAACAAACCCAGTAACACCTCTTCAGTAATCTTGACCTAAGCTGTATCCAGGAGACGACGACATGAGCCAATACACGCCCCCCATTCGCGACATGCAATTCGTGATGCACGAACTGTTCAATGCCGAAGCCACTTTCAAGGAAATTCCTGCCTTTGCGGACATGGACGCCGACACCATCAACCAGATTCTGGAAGAGGGCGGCAAGTTTTGCGCCGAGGTGCTGCAACCCCTGAACGCCGTGGGCGACTCCGAAGGCTGTACCCACAACAAAACCGACTTCTCGGTGAAAACACCCACTGGCTTTAAAGAGGCCTACAAGCAGTATGTGGAAGCCGGTTGGCCCGCACTCAGCTGCGACCCTGAATTCGGCGGCCAGGGCTTGCCCGTGACCGTGAACCAAGCCTTCTACGAAATGATGAACGCCGCCAACCAGGCCTGGACCATGTACCCTGGCCTCACCCACGGCGCGTACGACTGCCTGCACGCACACGGCACACCCGAGCAAAAAGCCACCTACCTGCCCAAGCTGACCAGCGGCGAATGGACCGGCACCATGTGCCTGACCGAACCCCACTGCGGTACCGACCTGGGCATGCTGCGCTCCAAGGCCGAACCCCAGGCCGATGGCAGCTACAAAATCACCGGCGCGAAAATTTTCATCAGCAGTGGTGAACACGACATGGCCGAGAACATCATTCACCTGGTGTTGGCTCGCTTGCCCGACGCACCCGCTGGCACCAAAGGCATTTCGCTGTTCCTCGTCCCCAAGTTCATTCCCAATGCCGACGGCTCACTGGGCGCCCGCAACCCCATCAACTGCGGTGCCATCGAACACAAAATGGGCATTCACGGCAACTCCACCTGCCAGATGAACCTGGACGGCGCCACCGGCTGGATTATTGGTCAGCCGCACAAGGGCCTGAACGCCATGTTCGTGATGATGAACGCCGCCCGCTTGGGCGTGGGCATGCAGTCCCTGGGCCTGACCGAAGTGGCCTACCAAAACGCGGTGGTGTACGCCAAGGACCGCATTCAGAGCCGTTCGCTGACCGGCCCCAAGCAAGCCGACAAGCCTGCCGACAAAATCATTGTGCACCCCGACGTGCGCAAAATGCTGCTGACCGCCCGTGCCTATGCCGAAGGTGGCCGCGCCCTGTGCATGTGGACCTCGCTGGAGCTGGACAAAGAACTGAGCCACCCCGACGAAGCCGTGCGCAAAGAAGCCGCTGAAATGGTGGCCCTCACAACCCCCATCGTGAAGTCGTTCATCACCGACAACGCCTGGGAAGCCACCTCACACTGCCTGCAGGTGTATGGCGGCCACGGCTACATCGCCGAGTGGGGCATGGAACAGTATGTGCGCGACAGCCGCATCAACATGATTTACGAAGGCACCAACACCATTCAATCGCTTGACCTGCTGGGCCGCAAAGTGCTGGCCGACGGTGGTGCCAAGTTGATGAAGTTTGGCAAGCGCGTGCGCGCCCTGTGCGAAGCCGAGGCCAACAACCCCGCCATGAAAGAGTTCATCGAGCCCCTGGCCGACCTGGGCGACAAAGTGACCAAGCTCACCATGGAAATTGGTGGCAAGGCCATGGCCAACCCCGATGAAGTGGGCGCCGCTGCGGTGGACTACCTGCGCGTGGTGGGCCACATGTTCTACGCTTACTTCTTTGCGCTGTCCGCCAAGATCGCGCTGGAAAAGCAGAACAGTGGCGACAACTTCTACAAAGCCAAGTTGATCACTGCCCGTTTCTACTTCCAGAAAATGCTGCCCGAAACCGCGATGCTGATCCGCAAGGCCCGCGCCGGTTCTGCAGTGCTCATGGAAATGGAAGAAGAACTGTTCTAAGCCACAACAGATAAAACCCCCGATAAGGAGACCCTCGTGTCCAATTTCATCGTTCGCAAAGTCGCCGTGCTCGGCGCAGGCGTCATGGGTGCGCAAATTGCCGCACACTGCGCCAACGCCAAAGTGCCCGTGGTGCTGTTCGACCTGCCGGCCAAAGAAGGCCCCAAGAATGGCATCGTGGACAAGGCCATTGCCAACCTGACCAAACTGAAGCCCGCGCCGTTTGGCGCGAAGGACGTGGCCCAATACGTGCAGGCCGCCAACTACGAAGAAAACCTGGAACTGCTCAAGGGTTGCGACCTGGTGATCGAAGCGATTGCCGAGCGCATGGACTGGAAACACGACCTGTACAAAAAGGTTGCCCCGTTCATCAACCCCACCGCCATTTTTGCAACCAACACCTCGGGCCTCAGCATTTCCAAGCTGAGCGAAGGCTTTGACGCCGACCTGAAGAGCCGTTTCTGTGGCGTGCACTTCTTCAACCCACCCCGCTACATGCACCTGTGCGAGCTCATTCCCTTGAGCACCACCCGTCAGGACATTCTGGACAATCTGGAAACCTTCCTGACCACCACGCTGGGCAAGGGCATCATCACCGCCAAAGACACGCCCAACTTCGTGGCCAACCGCGTGGGTGTTGCGGGCATGCTCGCCACCATGGCCGAAGCCAAGAAGTACGGCATTGCGTTCGACATCGTCGACCAACTGACCGGTTCCAAACTGGGCCGCGCCAAGTCCGCCACCTTCCGCACGGCGGATGTGGTTGGCCTGGACACCATGGGCCACGTGATTGCCACCATGCAAAACACACTGCCCAACGACCCGTTTGCCCCCAGCTATGAAACACCCGCCGTGCTGAAAAAGCTGGTGGAACTGGGCGCACTGGGCCAAAAGGCCAAGGCCGGTTTCTTCAAGAAAGTCGGCAAGCAGATCATGCAGTTCGACGAAGCCAAGGGCGACTATGTACCGTCTGAAGGCAAGGCCGACGAAGCCGTTCTCAAAATTTTGAAGAACAAAAACGTGGCCGAGCGCATGGCGCAACTGCGTGGCAGCGACCACCCCCAGGCCAAATTCCTGTGGGCGATTTTCCGCGACGCGTTCCACTACATCGCCGTGCACCTCAATGACATTGCCGACACCGCCCGCGACGTGGACTTCAGCTTGCGCTGGGGTTACGGCTGGACCGAAGGCCCATTCGAAACCTGGCAAGCCGCTGGCTGGAAGCAGATCGCCGAGTGGGTGAAAGCCGACATCGACGCCGGCGAAGCCCTGTGCAAAGCCCCGCTGCCCGCCTGGGTGTTTGAAGGCCCTGTGGCTGCCAACGGTGGCGTGTACTCGCCCGCCGGTGCGTTCAGCCCAGCGTCCAACAGCTTTGTGGCCCGTAAGGACTTGCCCGTTTACCAGCGCCAAATTTTCCGCGCCAAGGTACTGGGCGAAACCACGGTGACTGGCCACAACGGTGGCACCACCCTGAAAGAAACCGATGCCGCGCGCATTTGGACAGCCCCAGGTCACGACGACGTGGTGGTTCTGTCCATCAAAACCAAAATGCACGCCATTGGCCCCGGTGTCATCGAAGCCACCCACGAAGCCATTGCCCTGGCCGAGAAAAGCTACAAAGGTTTGGTGATTTGGTCGCCCGACGAGCCATTCTCTGCCGGTGCCGACCTGCAAGCCATGCTGCCCGCCTTCATGCAAGGTGGTGGCAAAGCCATCGAACCGATGGTGGCTGAATTCCAGAAGGCCACCATGGCCCTCAAATACGCACAAATTCCAACTGTTGCGGCCGTAACAGGCCTGGCACTGGGCGGTGGTTGCGAATTCGCCATCCACTGTTCCGCACGCGTGGCCAACCTCGAAAGCTACATGGGCCTGGTGGAAGTGGGCGTGGGCCTGATTCCCGGTGGCGGTGGTTTGAAAGAAATTGCCGTGAACGCTGGTTTGGCTGCACAAAAAGCAGGCTCCAGCGACGTGCTGGCCTTCGTGAAAGATGGCTTCCTGACTGCGGCCACGGCCAAGGTGGGCACATCGGCCATGGAATGCCGTGACCTGGGCTTCATCAAGGACAGCGACACGATTGTGTTCAACAGCCATGAGCTGCTGTACGTGGCCATCAACCGCGCCCGCGCCATGTTTGAGCAGGGCTACCGCCCACCGCACAAACTGAAAGGCGTGCCCGTGGCAGGCAAAAGCGGCATTGCGACCATCAAGGCACAACTGGTCAACATGCGCGACGGTGGCTTCATTTCCGCTTACGACTTCCACCTGGGCTGCGTCATTGCCGATGTGGTGTGCGGTGGCGAAATTGAAACCGGTTCACTGGTGGACGAAGAGTGGCTGCTCAACCTGGAGCGCAAGCACTTCGTGAAGCTGCTGGACAACCCCAAAACTCAAGAACGAATCATGGGCATGCTGCAAACCGGCAAGCCTGTGCGTAACTAATACGGCACTCATCGGCAACTAAGAGGAGACACACACATGTCCCGCCAAATGAAAGATGTCTATATCGTCGCGGCCACCCGCACGCCGATCGGCAAAGCGCCCCGTGGCGTATTCAAGGAAGTGCGCCCCGACGACCTGCTGGTGCATGCCATTTCCAAAGCCATGGCCCAAGTGCCCACGCTCGACCCCGCTGCCATCAACGATGCCATCGTGGGTTGCGCCTTCCCCGAAGGCGAGCAGGGCATGAACATGGCCCGCATTGCCGTGCTGCTGGCTGGTCTGCCCAACACCGTGGGCGGCGTCACCATCAACCGCTTCTGCGCGTCGGGCATTACTGCCGTGAGCATGGCCGCCAACGCCATTGCCACCGGCGAAGCCGAAGTCATGATTGCTGCCGGCGCCGAAAGCATGAGCATGGTGCCCATGAGCGGCAACAAGCCCAGCTTCAACATGGCCATTTTCGAGAAAGACGAAAACCTGGGCATTGCCTACGGCATGGGCATGACCGCCGAAAAAGTGGCCCAGCAATGGGGCATCAGCCGCGACGAGCAAGACGAGTTCGCCCTGAACAGCCACAAGAAAGCCATTGCCGCCCAGCAAAAGGGCGAGTTCAATGATGAAATCAGCCCATTCACCGTGGTAAAGGCAGCGCCCGATTTGGCCACTGGCGAAATTACCACCAGCAGCAAAGTGGTCAGCCTGGACGAAGGCGCCCGCGCCGACTCCAGCATTGAAGGCCTCACCAAGCTGAAGCCTGTGTTTGCCGCCAAAGGCTCGGTGACTGCCGGTAACAGCTCGCAAATGAGTGATGGCGCAGGCGCGCTGATTTTGGCGTCTGAAGATGCCGTGAAACGCTTCAACCTGGTGCCCCTGGCCAAGTGGCGCGGCTTCGCCGTGCGCGGTGTGCCTCCGGAAATTATGGGCATTGGCCCCAAGGAAGCCATTCCCGCCGTACTGAAAACCGCCGGCCTGAAGCAGGACGACATCGACTGGTTTGAGCTGAACGAAGCGTTTGCTGCACAGTCGCTGGCCGTGATGAAAGACCTGCAACTGGACCCCGCCAAAGTGAACCCCATGGGTGGCGCCATTGCCCTGGGCCACCCACTGGGTGCCACCGGTGCCATTCGCGCAGCCACTGTGGTGCACGCCCTGCGCCGCCACAACCTGAAGTACGGCATGGTGACCATGTGCATTGGTACAGGCATGGGTGCAGCCGGTATTTTCGAGCGCGTGTAAGCAGTTGAATTGCCGGGCTTAACCACCCGGTTGGAAGTTGGAAAACCCCAGGCTCACCACGTGAGCCTGGGGTTTTTTGTTTTGAGGGTTTTGGATTTTGCGGCAGAAATGGGGGAGTGGAGAGGGTTTTCTTGATTTGGTTATAAAAGTAATTTACATTTTGAAAAGATTGTTGGGGCGTGGTGGTAAATTGCTGGCCGCAGTGTGGGTGGGCGGTAGCTATGGTTGAGAAAGTGAGTCAAGTGGGCTAACAAGCCACACACGCAGTGAGCCACCACATCACGGGGAAGTTCGACACCAGCTATGGCATTTTGTCTGTCGCCTAACCACAGAGAGTGTGCGCGTTGTAATTGGGTATTTAGGCTTGATGTCAGAGATGCGGGTAGCATGACTACCCTGTCCTTATCACCCTTGCCGCTGCGAACTATGATGCAATGATGATCAAAATCAATGTCTTTGGTTCGAAGACGAAGCGCCTCCATAATTCTGATACCCGTGCCGTAAAGCAATTTAGCAAGCAATAAGTGGGTTCCCTCCAAATTTGTGAATAGGTTGTTCACCTCCAGGCGGGTTAAAACCACTGGCAACCTTTTTGGTTTTGCGGGTCGACTAACTTCGTTCAACCAGGGTAGGTCTTGTTTTAAGACCTCTCGGTACAGAAAAAGCAGCGCTGACAAGGCTTGATTGTGGGTGGACGATGAAACATTGCGGCGGGTACTCAAGAATTTCAGAAATGCTTCAACATGGGTTGCGCCCATGTTGGCGGGGTGTTGCAGATTGTTAAAGCGAATGTAGAATCTTGCCCAGTATACGTATGCCTTTTCGGTGGCATAGGAGTAGTGCTTATACCGAATCGCAGTGCGCAGTTGATCGAGCAGGCGTGGCGAGTTTTGGGTGTTATTTATACTGTTCATAAAAACAGTATATTTGCCGACTTTGGCTCAAATCAACGCACTACCTATGTATGGTGTACCTTTGGGGTGACGTTCGGATAAATGGATATCGCCGTTATTGTTCGATGAATCAAGTTAGAGCTCACAAGATGCAGCACGTGCGCCCAAAGATCGCAATCGTTCACGTCAACACTGTGCCAGAGGGGATCTTCGAAGAGTTCCGCCTCGCCACGACGACGCCTGAAGTCGAAGTGCAGGTCATCGCAGTTGAGCCGCCCGGTCCGATGGCGGGCCTGGAGTGGCTGATGCCAGCCTTTGTGACCGGCTTCGTCGCGTCTGCATACTTCGGAGGCTTCTTCCAAGAGATGGGCAAAGACCACTACGTCTTGCTCAAAGAACAGCTCAAGAAGCTTTACCCGAAGGTCGCCGGCCCGGAGACTCCAGAGATCAGGGTCGTGGGAACGAAGGGCAAAGTGAACGAGGTTCAGCCCTATTCGCTTTACTTCTCCCTGATGGGTGAGGCGCCGAACGGCCTTCGCTTGAAGCTGCTGCTGAAAAAGCAGGTCGCGCCAGCCGAATACGAGCGTTGTGTGGACGTCTTCCTCGACCTCCTCAAGGACATGAACTCGGGAAACGTAAGCGATATCGTCCGGAGGAGATTCGAGTCAGTGGTGCCAATGGGGCGAACGATACTGGTCGTTTACGACGAATCTCTCGACGAAGTCGTTCCAATAGATCCCCGGACGGGAGAGCTTAGAAGGTGAGGCGTGGCCTTCGCCTCACCGATTGCCTGTGCAGAGTGCACGCGTTTATTGACCCATACCCATCATGCCCCGAATCGACACGCCGCTGATCCTCACGCCGCGGGAGTACGAACTCGCGGTGAAGGGCATCTTGGATGGGGCTGGTCTCGACCTGGTCGAATTCAGGTCCGAGCACTTGGAGAAGGTGGCTGGAGTTGACGGCTGCTATGTGATAGACGTGACGGTCCGATTCAGCGCACTCGGAGCCAATTTCTTGGTGTTGGTCGAGTGCAAACACGAGCGCCGAAAGGTCGAGCGGCAAGATGTTCAGATATTGAATGACAAGGTCCGCTCCACGGGCGCACAGAAGGGCATGCTGTTCTCGGTGAGCGGATTTCAAGACGGGGCGATCGACTACGCAGACGTGCACGGCATCGCTTTGGTTCACCTTGCAAACGACTCAACGAGCTGGTTCACAAAGAGTGCCGGGCCGCCGGCACCTCCACCGCCATGGGCAAACATCCCTGAGTACATCGGCTGGTGGTGCCATGGCAACAGCATGAGTGTCATGTCTTCCGAGATCGGCGAGTACACGCGAAAAGCACTAGGGGTCGGCGATGAGCTCTAACAGGTCGGTCGACTCGGACACGTTGCGGCAAGGGGCCGCACGGTGCACGATTTCCAATGGCACTGTGCGGCCCCTTGCCGCAACGTGCCGGTCACCTTTACGTTAGCCACGCTTAATTCACCTACAGGCACTATGCACACGACTCTCTGTGAAACATTCCGATCACTTGCCTTTCGTACGTTCGATCAAATGGGGCGTGCTCGTCGAGTTGGGCATCAGCCACTTGAAGAAACATTCACAGATTTAAATATCCTAGAGCTGAAAGACAGGCATCCCACCGAAATTTTCTGCCAAGCATTTACCAAGTCACAGGAGGGGAAAAATGGCGCAGATTGGGAATGGTGGTTAACTGACTCTTTAAAATCGAAATGGCTGGGCTTACGTATCCAAGCGAAGGTGCTACATCTTAGTTCAAACACATTTGCGCATCTGCACTACAAGTCTGGAAAAACAAAAATCTATCAGTCAACCATACTTAAGCGCGAGTCCGCTAAAGATGGCTTGATACCTCTTTACTGCCTTTATCTTCACGATCATTCAAAATTCCACAAGTTAATTAAACATTGTGGCAGTTTCGGTTGCTTGGCTGAGTCTTATGGATGCTCACTAATTCCTTTGTCTCACGTCGAATCTCTTCGGAAGAAGAAAAAAGCCAATGATCTGAACTCAGTAATTTCTAATGCACATCCGTGGCATTGCTTAGTCTGCTGTCCGGGATATGGCGGAGATTCTCTCCCTGAGCGCGCTTGGAACATGCTATCTCATGGTATGAGCATTCCTACGTCGCCGAACCAAACCGAGAACAAAAGCGAAGTGGGCCAACTTTTCACCAGAGTCACGAATGAGCCGCCACCTTATGTCCGTGCGATAGCAGAAGGGCAGCGTCCAGATACCATTACAACATCAGCTTGGGGGGTAGTCGTAATTAAGGAGGCAAATCGTGGCTAACCTTTCAATCAACCTGACTGCTCAATGCTGCGCTTTGGGTTCCCTCCGTTGCTGCGCAACTGCGGCAGCAGGTTATTTCCAACGTTGGCGCCGATGGTGAACATCCGAGCTGGAACAACCGCTGAAGCAACACGCGATTCAGGTGAATGGATCTTTGTTGATCCCGGCTTTGCTAGTTCAGCTAAGAGCTGCGGTCTTCTGCTACAAGACCAAGAGCCAATCTGCGTGTCTTTCTCAGAACTTCAGCTTCAACTTGTACGGCAAGTGCGCGCCAGCGAGTTGCCGCTGAACTTAGCGATAGAGGCTCCACTTTCTGTCGCATTCGGGAAAGAAGGGAATCCTGTCGGCAGGAGTGTGGAGCGTCGCGATAGACAGGCGCGCTACTGGTATGTCGGGCTTGGTTGCAGCGTGCTGGTGTCGGCAACGTATCTGGTGCGAGCCATTACGGAGGCCATCCCGACGAGAGAGGTACGCTTGTTTGAAGGCTTGGTTTCTTTTAAGACAAGAGAGAAACCTTCCGATCATCGAGCAGATGTCCAGAGCCTAAAGAACGTCGTATGGGGCTTTGCAGGCTGCGGGCGCATCATTTCGCCTGATGAGTTGGCTGCGTCGCCTCAAGACAAAGTAGTCTCGGCATTTCACGTCGCAGGTATGAGTTATGGCGTTCCCCCAGTCATTTCGGTCGGCGCCTAACCCTTCCATCGAGAGGGCTCACCCCGGAAGCTGGGGCGAGCCTCTCATGTCAAACGTTGGGCCTCGCAAATCCTAAGGAGGGAAAATGACTGCGGATGAGTACCTTCAAAGCCTCCTCCAGAAGTACGCTGTCAATGTTTCCGGAGCGAAGGCAGCCGGAAACATGATCTATCCGGTACTAGAAAAATGGGGGGGTCAATACCTAAATAGCGCCAGCTACTCTGGTTCACTGGCGAAGGGCACTGGCATCTCAGCTTCAACCGATGCGGACATTTTTCTGTCTCTTTCATCCATAACACCCGGCACCCTCGCTGATATGTATTTGAGTTTGTACAACGCTGTTACAGCGGCGGGATACACGGCACGAAAGCAAGATGTTTCAATCGGAGTAACCGTCAATGGCTACTCGATAGATTTAGTACCAGGTCGTCGGCAATCGCAGTATGGAAGCGACCACAGCCTGTACCGAAACAAAAAGACCACCTGGACACAAACAAACGTCGATACTCACATATCGTATGTTACGGGAAGCAACCGAATCAGTGAGATCAGAACATTGAAGCTATGGCGTTTGCGTCACGGACTGTCGATTTCATCGTTCTACCTAGAAATGGCGGTAATTGATTCACTTCGGTATGCGCGGCTTGGAAACACCGCCGCGAACGTCTGGCAGGTGCTAGAGCATTTTCGCGACAAAATCGAAACAACGCAGTACATCGACCCAGCCAACACTAACAACATTGTGTCTGACGATTGCACACGAGCCGAGAAAGCGGCTATTGCGGCCAAAGCGAGGGAGTCACTGGGAAAGAAGACTTGGGACGAGATTGTTTGGTGATATGAATAAGGCAAAGAACTTTTCAGAAATCGATGGCAAGCGCTTTCTACGAGAAGCGTTCGTCGCAGAACAGGCAGTCCTAGCGGTTCAGCTCGATCTGTCCGGAAAGTCAATTACTCATAACGGGGTAATGGGCGATGTAAACGAACAGCACTTCATTCAAGTTTTGCGAAAGTACCTTCCAAGACGTTATGAAGTCGATCAGGGCATCGTGATCGATTCAAACGGCGCGACAAGCGATCAAATCGATGTAGTCATTTTTGATCACCAATACACACCCACTTTATTAGACCAACATGCTCACAGGTTTATCCCTGCTGAAGCGGTCTACTGTGTTCTCGAAGTTAAGCCTACGATAAGTAAGGAATATCTTGACTACGCTGCGGAGAAAGCTCACTCAGTTCGGAAACTCGAACGAACAAGTTTTCCGATTCAGCATGCTGGTGGTGAGTATCCACCGAAACCTTTATTCCCCATAGTCGCAGGCATTGTTGCAACCAACGTGGACTGGGTGGACGGACTATCGGGAAAACACTTTTCCTCAAACTTAGCGGCCCTTATCGGAACACACTCACTTGACTGTGGCCTTGCGTTGTCTGATCGAGCGTTTGATACGTTTGGGGGAACGCTTACTGTGACCGATAAACAAGGATCGCTCGCAGCGTTTCTATTTCGATTGCTTCAGCGACTACAGTCACTTGGAACTGTGCCTGCTGTCGACTGGAATAGATATGCGTCTATCTTGAGTGGCAGCGATGCCCAACCCTACAGTCAACAGGACGCTGCGCAATGAAGCCGCGCAGCGCCTGTTACCTTGAACGTTAGGCCCACAAAGCAATGCCCACGAACATACAACGACTTAGGGTAGCCATTGAGGAATGGCTTATCCGAAATGAATTGGATATGGACACTCACTTCTACACGATGGATGAGTGGCGGGCTCGCAAAGAGCAATTCCTCGACGACGCAGACCTTGTCCTTGTGTTTGAAGGCAGTCTTCATACAATGTTGAACTACGGTGGCGATACGTCAGAGTTTGACGATTACATAGAATCATTTGGGTATTACTACGAACTTGGTCACTCCTGGAATATGGGCTTCTACCCAATCCCAGACTACGATTTTCGACCACTTGTCGGTTCGTACGCCCATAAGCTTCGAGATCCTCGTTGGCAGCGCAAAGCAAAACTGGTCAAAGAGCGGGCAGGCTGGAAATGCGAAGACTGTGGTGGCATAGATCGACTTGAAACCCACCACTGCTACTACACCCAAATGAGCAGCGGCCACGAACCATGGGAGTACCCGCTCAGTGCACTTAGGTGTCTCTGTCACAATTGTCACGAACTAAGAGCGAAGTCGGAAAGTCGCATGAGAGCCTACTTGGCGAGGCTAACGACGACGCAATTGGACTCTTTGCGGAGCGGCCTCAACAACGCTTTCTACTGGTTCGATTTGGAAGCCGTTTTGTCTCTTCTAGCCAATCTTGGGCATAGCGACGAAAAAATCAGTTCTGCAGTTGTTGATTTCCTGCAAAGAAGAAATGAAATTGGTTAGAAATTCGTACCCCGGCCTAACTGGTCGTTCAACGCGGCCGCCAACACAGGCCATGCCTTCGGCATTCTCATGGCCTGTGTTGGTGTCCTCCGCACCTCGTGCTCCGGCGCCGGTTAACTAGGGCGTTCGGCATCATCAGTTTCAGTCCTCTTGGAGCTTTAGCGTGATTTCCAATTTCAAGCTTAAATTCGGCCGTGCCCCTGGGCTTAATCCAGAAACGATTACTGCAACGCCAGTTACTGTTTTCGTTGGGCCAAATAATTCGGGTAAGAGCAAAGTGCTATCTGAAATCGAGCAGTACTGTCGGAGTGGATCGAAAGATGCCTCCGCGGTAATTCTTGATGATCTCGCCTTTTCCGGCCTCTCCGTCGAAAAAGCGCTGCAGGCCGTCGAGCACATCAAGCAGGCGCCAAATCAAGGGGAAGCGCTCAACATTGATCACATAATCGTCGGAAGCAAATATGGCCGGCAACAGGTGCACTTCAATTCCCTCACGCAGTTTATACAAAACCCCAATTCCAACCTTGGCGCCTTCTGTCAGTGGTTCTTAAAGCACAGTACGCTAATACTTGATGGCCGAAACAGAATTAACCTTGTGGACCAGCAAGTAGCCGGCGATTTGCAGCAAGCCCCACAATCAAGCTTTCAGGTGCTATTTCAAGACGATACAAAACGGCACGAGGTCCGCCGTATAGTCAATGAAGCGTTTGGTTCCTACTTCGTAATCGATCCCACCAGCTTGGGTCAGTTACGTATTCGGTTGTCCCAGCGTGCACCTGCCACTGACTTAGAAGAGCGTGGTATTCACGCGGAAGCGGTTCAGTTCCACTCGAACGCTCAGCTTATCGATCTAGCAAGTGATGGAGTGAAAGCCTTCACGGGTATTGTCACAGAAGTAATGGCTGGCGATCCGAGGGTGTTGCTCATTGATGAACCGGAAGCATTTCTTCATCCCTCGCTTGCCTCGAAGCTTGGCTATGAGGTGTCTCGTGCCGCGCTCTCGGCTGATAAAAGGGTACTTGTCTCCACCCACAGTCCGACATTCGTTATGGGCTGCATACAATCTGGTGCTCCGGTGAATATTGTCCGGCTAACTTACCGAGCGGGCACTGCCACCGCGAGAGTACTTCCTAGTGACGAAATACTTGAACTAATGAGAAATCCATTGCTCCGGTCAACGGGCGTTCTTAGTGGGCTGTTCTATGAATTTGTAGTCGTCACTGAGTCCGATGCAGACCGAGCGTTCTATCAAGAAATCAATGAACGCCTGCTGCGATTCAAACCTGAATGGGGTATTCCGAACTGCCTGTTCATCAACGCGCAGAATAAACAGACTGTCCAGACAATACTGCGTCCGCTTCGTAAATTGGGCATTCCCGCCGCCGGAGTCGTGGACGTAGATGTTCTTAAGGACGGAGGCACAACTTGGACAAATTTGCTCTCTGGAGCGAATGTTCCAGATATCGCCCACGGGTCATTAGCAACAATGCGCGCATCTGTTAAAAAGGCGATGGACGCCACCGGCCGCGACATGAAGCGCGACGGCGGCGTCGCCATACTTAACCCTTCGGAACAAGAAGCGGCGAGGAATCTTTTGTCTCAGCTTGAAGGCTACGGCGTATTCGTAATATCTGGTGGCGAATTGGAATCATGGGTGAAGCACTTGGGCGTATCGGGCCATGGACCGTCTTGGCTAATCAGCGTCTTCGAAAAGATGGGAGAGGATCCGAGCGCTGAGAATTATTTAAAGCCATCAGACAATGATGTTTGGGGGTTCATGAAACAACTGAAGAGCTGGCTCATTGATCCAAATCGAAAAGGCATACCCGCATAATGCCGAACCCATCATTCCACCGGACCTGCGCGAAAAACCTCGCAGGCCGGTGAATTCGAACGTTAGCGCTACGCAGAGTGACGAATGGTTCTAAAATTTATCACGCACAGTAAGAAAGCGATTGCTATTGCTCAAGAATATGGTTGGCATCCCGGGGCGCGTTATACAAATTTACGCGACGTAAAATCGTTCGACTTTACCGACAATGGTTTTTTGGATATTGATTGGAAAAATTATAATTTCCATAGGCACCTCGATGCTGTCGCGCAACATAGGCCCAGACTAACCATTGCTCGTGACGTGGAGTGCATCTTTGCACTTGATGCCATCCTGCGCGAAGCGGAGTGTCTATTGCAACATTGTGATCACGTCGCTGTAGTGCCAAAAGACCCGAACCTCAATGGAAGACTTAACGAGCTTATCCCGGATGCCTTTATGCTTGGCTACAGCGTGCCGACCAAGTATGGTGGTACAAAAGTGGCAGTGGATAGCTTCGACCGCCCAGTGCATTTGCTGGGGGGGCGGCCCGATACCCAACGCTCTCTGGCGAAACACCTGAAGGTGTTTTCACTTGACTGCAACAGATTTACACTGGACGCCCAATTTGGAGACTATTTTGATGGTCAGACATTTCGCCCGCATCCGTTAGGAGGATACGAAAGATGTTTGCGTGATTCACTTGTGAATATAAATGTACTATGGCATGACTACGAACCTCACGCGGAAGTCAAAAAAATGATGAAGGTGGCAATATGAGTACGAGGGAAGAGCTTCTGCTCAAAATGTACGACCAAATGTTCAACGACATCAACAGACACATTATGGTCGTATGGCAGAGTATTGGTGTGGTAGTTGGCGCTTTCGCCATATTTGCTCTGGTTGAAAAGCAAGTAGTTTCTCTGGATATCGCAGCAAGTATAGTGTTGCTTTTATGCGCATGGTTACTGGCCCACCTTTTTGACGCGTCCTATTGGTATAACCGCAACTTAGTAATCATTGCGAATATTGAACGACAGTTTCTAAAAAAGGACGACCTCAAACAGATTCATTACTACTTTGGCAAACACAGGCCTCACAAGATGATACAACACCTGCGTATACAGCAAGCACTTGGTTTGGGTCTCAGCGGGCTGGTGATTATTTACCATTTTCTCGACCGAGTAGTTCCGGGGTTTTCAGCTCCTTTTTGCAATTTCGATCCAATTAGGGTTATGCCATATCTTTTGGTGATAGTTGCGGTTTTATACCTAAGAAACTTGTGGAACCGTACCAAAAAGAGTTACGAAGAGTTTTTGAGGAATTCTCCTGGAGTCGAAATTAATACTGATGGCGTCAGTTATGGCATCGGGCATGGCCACAAAGAGCGCTAACCACGCCATCAACGCGGACGGTCTTGGTCAACGCGCCCTTGGCGCATCGCCCAATTTTGCCGGTTATGGCGAACGTTAGGCATCAGAAATACCGTTGCTCGGCGCTCTAGCAGGAATTCGCGAATTAATGGATTGCCCCAAACTCCTCCGCACACTTCTTATCGGTGACAACCCACGGCTACTTGCCCAAGTGTCGTGTCTACTGGCAAGGAAAAGGCACTATTTGCCAGTAATCGATGGACCGCGCATGACTCGCCCGGACCACCGCGCCGAAGTCTCGATCCGCGGAAATGCCGCTGCCAGCATGAAGGCAGAAACGGTGGTCTTTGTCGGGCTATCCGACGAAACTTGTTCTCTATTTTCTAGACAAATTCCTGCGTCATTGTCCAAACGAATTGACTCCGTCGGCGAAGCAGAGAAGCTGCGTGGGCTCGTGCGTGCGACAAAGGGGCAGTCGCTCTCTTGGGGTTACGACAATCTTGCCTATGGCCTGCTTACTGCACTTCGCCAACAGCGCTCAATCCACTTTGTGGAAAAGCCCTCGCCTTCAATACCCATCTCAAGTCCGTCTGGGCACTGGGTGTTCTGCGAAACTGGGGACGATCATGCGCAGGTCGTTGCCGCGAACTACGCGCACTCACTCGATGCTGGGCTATGCCTAATACCGAAAATCGACAAGCGACAGGCTGAGGCACTCTTGGAGAGTTTTTACAGTCTCTATGAGTTGCACGAGCCAGTTGCCGAAGCCCTTGAACGTTTGAGACACAGACTCCGCGAGTTGACTGGCCCTCTCCCGTCGGCCGGGATAAGGTCGGCGACTTTCATAACCAATTCGCTACCACTTGGCGTCGCCTTCCCAGAGTTTCCCTCTACGCACTTGATGTTGTATCCCCAGCTCGGCGTTTCCATGTTGGGTGGCTTTGTTGCGGAGCAGGACGACAAGCAGGGAATTGGGTGTGCTGTACTGGTTGATCCGAAAAAGGCTGAGGCTCCCGAGATTGAAGCCGCGGCTGATGAGCTGAAATCACGACGAATCTTTGTTCGCGGATACGTTGGCCCCGCGGCAAACGTTCTTGATGTCAGCCGAATGGTCGAGTTGTTTCCATACGACCTACTCGTTATCGCAACTCATTGTGGCGACGCCCCCGGCTGGCGATGGACCTATGAGTTTGCGGACTCCTCAGGAAAGCCTCGACGCCTTGAGGTTGACACTGCAATAGGAGTCGCGTTGTCGGATCGCGACGACGACAAGGTATTGGTCACTCAGCTCTACAACTTCGTCTCCTTAGATGGCGTGTCATGGCACGACCCTGACAGAGAGTCGAAGCTCGTTGTTGGCGCAGCTATCGTGGACTTCACTGCGCGAATCGATGAACTGGAACCTGTCCTGAAGACTCCCGTCGATCGGGTTCACGGCGCCGCAGTTCTTCAGATGCACGACAACAACTACTTACCGATACCACGCGAGGTCGCCGGGCATGGCAGCCCAGTCATTCTCAACAATGCCTGCGCCTCATGGCACAGACTGTCCGAGACCTTTATTTTGGGAGGCGCCAGAGCCTACCTCGGCACGCTGTACCCAGTAACTGTCTACGACGCGGAGCCGGTGACTAGTGGCCTGCTAGGGAAACACTTCGGCAAGCCGCTGCCAGTTGCTCTCTGGGCTTCTCAACGAGAGGCCTACGGCGTCAACTCGCCCCGTCGCCCGTATGTAATGGCTGGCATCTTTCCTCAAAGACTGCGAACGGTATTTCGAGATGTTCCAGCCGAGTCTGCAAAGGCTTTGCTTCGAACCGCTAGGCAGTACAAGAGGCTCCTTAGCGATGAGGTTGGCCTCAGCGAGAAGACGAAGGAGGACTTGAAGAAGAGCATCGAGTATCTTGAACGTGAGGCCAATGGACTATATGAGCGCTGGATCGCGCCGTCGAATGTCACGAATCCCCCAGCTAGACTCTTCCGCAAGAACTGACCCCGTCAGCCCGCCCACTATGAAGAACAGCAAGCACCCTTCGGCCCATTGCAACGCGAGCTTTGGCCATGCGCGCTGCCGCGATGGCCTCTTGCGATTCCGCAAAACGCCGAGTATTCGCGAGCCGCGAGCTGATGCCTAATCCCTCGCTCAACCGGACCCGCTACGGCACTTGCCTCCGCAGGCCGGTTAGCTCGAACGTTAGGGCGCACTCATGATCGAGCGGGACGAAATTGAGGCTAAGAGCGCGGAACTTGCGGTCCACACATCGAATGTGCAGAGAGACTACGCATTCGGCTGGTTGCTCTCTGCCTTCTATCAACCCGACAATCCTCTTCAGCGGTTGTTGATCTTGAAGGGAGGCAACTGCTTGCGCAAAGCGTACTTTGAGCACGCGAGGTACTCCAACGACCTAGATTTCTCAACGCAAGAAGCGGTCGATCCGAAACGCTTGTTGGATGGACTGAAGCAAGCGTGCACGACCGCCCGAGCGCGCAGCGGCATCGATTTCCTCGTGGACGACTCTCGAGTTTCGGAAAAGCGGATGGCGGACGCTGAGTCGCGGTTCTTTGAGGCTAGGGTGTACTTCCGAAGCTTCTACGGGGTTGATGAAGACTTGAAGCTGCGAGTGAACTTAGACTTCAAGGAGTTCGATGCGATCGTTCTGCCTATCCAAACTCGCAGGCTCATTCACTCTTACTCGGATGCAGCGCAATGCCAAGCGGAACTGCGCTGCATGAAGCTCGAGGAACTGCTTGCCTCCAAGCTGCGCGCTCTTTTGCAGCGAAGGCACTCCCCCGACCTGTACGACTTCGTCCACTCGCTCTTCTTCCAGAAGACATTGGCGGTCTCGCGAAGAGAGGTGTTGACTACGTTTCTGAAGCAGACGATTTACGAACCGGACCCTCAACTCGCCAAGGGGCTGCTTCTGCAACTTCCATTCGAAATGATTCGCGGCTTCTGGAACGAGTACTTGGCCTGCCCGAAATTGACCCTTTTCAGTTTCGACGATGCCCAGACATGGTTCAGGAACATCGTCGAGGATCTATTTGCTGCGCCCCAGCCCCGGGCAGCTTTCGCAGGTGCCCGTGCTGGTGTGGTCGGTTCATTCTATTCGTCTCCTCAACGCGAGGCCATTCTTGAGGCCGGCCGGCTGGGAAGACTCCTCAAAGTTGTCTATGACGGCTACGAGCGGGTGGTGGAACCATATTCACTTACGTTCAAGCGTCCAAAGGACGGTGTGGCAAGTGAGTACTTTTACGTTTGGGACAGGTCTGGAGGGAGTAGTGGTAGTGTTGGCATCAAGTCCTTCTTTGCTAACAAGCTGCAGGCCGTTTCTGTCCTGGATGAGACGTTCGAGCCGAGGTTCCCAATTGAGCTTGCAAAGGACTCTGGAGGGTTCTTCTCGACGCCGTTCTCTTCCACACCGCCGAAGCCGATAGTGTTTAGGCCAACAAGGCTTCCACGCGCCAAGGTGATATCGGGATATGGCATCTCGTACACGGTGGCATGCCTAGTCTGCGACAAGAAGTTCAAGCGCGAAAAGTACGACACTAAGTTGAACGAGCACAAGGACAAGTACGGAAATCGGTGCTTTGGCCGTGTGGGCTACATCGTCTGACGTTAGACCACTTGTTGCGCAGTGCGCAACATGCTACAGTTAGACATGATCAAGAGTTTTCGCCATAAAGGCTTGCGGCGTCTTTTTGAGACTGGCAGCACCTCAGGCATTCAAGCTAGCCACGCTAAACGATTGAGGCTCCAGCTTGCCGCCTTGGACACTGCCAAGTCCATTGAGGACATGGACATTCCTGGTTTTCGCCTGTACCCGTTGAAAGGTGAAATGCAAGGTCGCTGGTCAATTACCGTCAACGGTAATTGGCGCATCACGTTCGAGTTCCAAGACGGAAACGCCTACGTTCTAGACTATGAGGACTACCACTAATGGCTATGCACAATCCTCCCCACCCTGGTGAGTTCATCTCCGGCATCTACCTTGAGCCCAATGGGATCAGCGGTCGCATGCTGGCCGAAAAGCTCGGCGTTGCTGCATCTACGCTCAGTCGCATCTTGAACGGCACCGGCCGCATTTCTCCTGAAATGGCACTGCGTCTTGCCAAGTCCCTTGGCCGCTCTCCTGAGAGCTGGCTTGCCATGCAAGACGCATATGATCTTTGGGTGGCTCGGCAGTCCGTTGACTTGAAAGGCGTTGGCAAACTCAAGTTGGCGGCGGCCTAACTGGGCGTTGCGCACGGACGCCCATGCTTCGCATGGTCGCAGGTGAACTTTGGTGTTATGCCTTTGAACGGTCCATTGACAAAGCGTACTGAATTGCGTACGATATCGTCTTATGGAGGTCTCTATGCAAACTCTTTCAGCAAGTGAAGCACGCGCCAATCTCTATCGATTGATGGATGAGACGGCGGAATCACATCAACCCATAACTATTTCTGGCAAGCGGCACGATGCTGTATTGATCTCCGCTGAAGATTGGCAAGCCATTCAAGAAACGCTTCATTTGCTGTCTGTTCCTGGTATGCGTGAATCAATTAAGGAAGGAATGGCCGAACCGGCAAGCTCGTGCTCCAAGGAGCTTGATTGGTGAATTGGCAAATTGTCTACACCAAACATGCTCAGAAGGACGCGCAAAAACTCGCTGCCAGCGGATTGAAACCCAAAGCGCTCGAACTGCTTGCCGTCGTGCAACAGAACCCTTTTCAAAATCCACCACCATACGAAAAACTCGTCGGAGATCTCGCTGGTGCCTACTCGCGACGAATCAATATTCAGCATCGCCTCGTTTATCAAGTGCTCACGGATGAACGAGTCGTTAAGGTGTTACGCATGTGGACACATTATGAATAAGTGCCTACAGAGCTTTCAATAGGCCATAGGCAAACTGTACGTTGCAAGCGGACGCCAGTACAGGCCATGCCTTGGTCATTTTCATGGCCAGTGCTGGTATCCTCCGCCTTTTGCTTCGGCGCCGCCGAACTTTGGCGTTATGCCTCTGAACCAAGTGCCCGATTGGGTATCAACTTGAAGTGAAACAATGGCTTGTCTCATACCGCTTTCCACCGAGCGAGGGTTGCTTGCCTTGATATTTTTTGCAAGCCTTCTGACCACTTGGTACTGGACCAACTACCCCGGTTTTCTGCCAGACGTGCCAGAGTGGCTTGGCCTTAAATTGGTCCAGCTTTATGGTGCGGAAAACGCCGAGCAAATCGCTGACCTGGAAGTCATTGTTGGTTTGGTTGTGAGTTGGATATTTTATTCGGCCATCGCTGTCATTTTTCTTGGAATACGACGAGCCGTGGCTAAACGAGATGTGAACTTGTAAGATCAATTCATTGGGCACACCGCAAACACTGACCAACCACCCCCCCAGGACCGCTCCATGAAGATCACCGTCAAAACCACAGTCAACGCGCCCGTCAGCGAGGTCTGGACCGCATACACCACACCAGCAGACATCATGCAATGGAACGCCGCTTCCGACGACTGGCACACCACCCAGTCCACGGTCGACTTGCGGGTGGGCGGCTCTTTTTCTTCCCGCATGGAAGCCAAAGACAGCAGCTTTGGTTTCGACTTTGCCGGCACCTACACACAAGTGGTGCCAAACAAGTTGATCGAATATGCCTTCGGCGAGCGCACGGCCACGGTGGAGTTCAAGCAGCTGGATAACAGTGTAGAGGTGTGCGTCACCTTTGACGCTGAGCAACAGCATTCTGTTGAGCAACAGCAGCAAGGTTGGCAGTCCATTCTCAACAATTTCGCCAGGCACGTGCACGGGCAACCATAAGCAAACGTTCTTTAGCGACAGCATTAGCCGCCATTGGAGAGGTTGTATGGGCCAAAAGTACACCGAACTGTCGGACAAACATTGCGAGTTCATCGCTGAGCAAAAAATCTATTTTGTGGGCACTGCTGCCGACACAGGGCGCGTCAACATTTCACCCAAGGGCATGGATTCGCTTCGGGTGCTGGGTAAAAACCGGGTGGCCTGGCTCAATGTAACGGGCAGCGGAAACGAAACAGCAGCCCATGTGCAAATGAACCCCAGAATGACCTTGATGTTCTGCGCGTTCAACGGCAGCCCGCTCATTCTCCGTTTGTATGGCGAGGCCAAAGCGGTTCACCGCAACGAGCCCGAGTGGGCCTCCTTGTTTGCCTTGTTTGACCCCATTCCCGGGGCCCGGCAAATTTTCGACATGTCGGTTGAGTTGGTTCAAACCTCCTGCGGCATGGCTGTACCCAATTTCGACTACGTGGGCGACAGGGACCTGCTCACCAACTGGGCACAAAAGCGGGGCGACCAGGGCTTGAAAGAATATTGGGAACAGAAAAACCAGCTCAGCATGGATGGCTTTCCGACCCATATTCTGAAGAAAAATTTTTAATGTAATCTTGGCAAACCATGTCATATCGATCTTGGTTTGCTCAAGGAGAGTCAATGGCGCAATCCAATAATGAAAAGCTTGCAGTACTTATTGATGCAGACAATGCTCAAGCTGCAATTGTTCATGAGCTTCTTTCTGAGGTGGCACGATATGGAATCGCCAGTATTAAGCGAGCATATGGAGATTGGACAACGCCAAATTTAAGGAGCTGGAAAGATGTCCTTCATAAAATGGCCATTCAACCCGTGCAGCAGTTCGGCTATACCACTGGCAAAAACTCGACCGACTCTTCGTTAATCATCGATGCCATGGATTTACTCCACTCTGGCAATTTGGACGGCTTCTGCCTTGTTTCCTCCGATAGCGACTTTACGCGACTGGCCACCCGAATCCGGGAGTCTGGGCTGGTCGTCTACGGCTTTGGCGAACGAAAAACTGCACCGGCATTTGTTGCGGCGTGTGACAAGTTTATCTACACCGAAATCTTGAGGCCTGAGCAAACAGAAGAGGCTCAAAAAGAGCAGCCACCAGAGCCAATTGAGCCTATGCTGAGAACTGCCATAACAGCCACAGCACGCGACAACGGTTGGTCACCCTTATCCACAGTTGGATCCATGTTGTTGAAAAATAGCCCTTCATTTGATCCGCGAAACTATGGTTTTCAGAAGCTCGGTGAATTGGTTCGTAAGCAGACTTTTCTGGAAGTCAAAGACGTATCCTCAGGAGATGGTTCTACGAATGTTCATGTACACGTTCGTCTAAAACCTATCTAACTTTCTCTTAAAAACCAGCCTTACCTCACCGGTGCTGAATGTATCTGCGAGGTAACTGACTGGCTGCATCAGAACGGACGGTCGATTTGAGCCGCTGTTTTTATCTCGCTAATATTTCCACTTCGGTGTTGATGAGTTTTCATCGTTGGTGTCCGTTTTATTAACCAACAAGCTGATTACACTCCGCTGTGTCTCGAAACCTATCCCACAGGAAGATGCCATGTCTTGCAGTAAATGCACGTGCCCGCTGTGTCATCAAGCAGCACCCGCCAGCGATATCGACCACGGCAATTTGGCGCGGGGCTACTGTACTTATTGCTTCACCTTTGACATCACACGCAGAGGAAAACTGTGGGTGGACGGCTTGACTAATAATCATCGGGAAGCATTGATGACCAGCATCAAACAAGAACCTGATGGTCAAATCCTCGTTATTTGTGGGGATAACAAGGAGAACATCAAATACGAGGTTAGAAATTCAATGCCAGCTAAAGCTGCTCCGAGCTGGCTTTGATACAAGGGTTCCTCCAATCAGGAGAAAAAATTGTTGAGCTTCCGACTCTTCTCCTGATCCACTTGTTCGAGATGTTCGTCATTGGCATACCTGCTTCGCGAACGTTATCGCTACAGAAAATTTCTCGAGAACGAGCCATTAAATTGATCCAACAGTTAACCATTTCCAACAAAATTTTTTCACTGAGAGGACGAATTCCGATCACCAACCAACAGGGTGAACTCGTTTACGAGGCCAGAGGAGAATTCGCATTCTTCAACCCCACATGGTGTTTGACCAATGCACAAGGGGAAGTGGCCACCATCCGGCGGAAAGTGTTCGCGTGGCGCCCAACATGGTTGATCACCAGCCAACTTGGGGTCTTCAAAATTCAAAGGCCAATATGGTCTGTGGTGCGGAAGTACCAAGTGGTTGGCGGCCCATTGGATGGCGCCGAAATGACGGGCAATTTTTGGGATCTGGATTTCAAGATTACTCATCGGTCAGAATACCTTGCACGAGTTCAAGGAAAACTTCTGACCTTGCGAGACACACACACCATCGACCTATTAAAGAGCGACCCTCAATCCAGCTTGTTGACCGTCATTACCATGGTTGTCATGCACATGGACAGAAGCGGCTGGCAATTCGCGCAGAATGACCACGTGGCGTAACAGCATGCAATCTCACCCGTTATCGGGTGTATGAATCCCCCGGATGGTAGAGACTTTTTTCGGTCAAAGATCAGAGCACTAACATGGTCGTGTTTTGATCAGAAAAACTGCCATGCGAAAAATACAATCAGTAAACAAGCGATTATTCAAACGAGGCTATGGTGTATTGCTGCTGTTGGCATTCGCATCGTCTGGCTGCGCCGGGCGAGTTAGTGGAGATCTGAAGGATGTTGCGGGTAATGTGTTCCTCAAGACCTGCGACCAATCCAGCGCCAGTTATGCGTTGAAATATTCCAGCGATGCTGTCGATGATTACGCAGATGAATCATTCGCTGGAAAAGTGTCATCGGCCAGTTTTGGTTTGATCCCCACCTATTCCCGTACCTTGGTGCACAGTCAGGTCACTGTCTTCAAAAACAGCTCGCCTGTCCGAACGCTTCAATATCAATCCACTGTCCATAAGTTCTATGGCTTCATGTGGATTTTTGTGTTGTCCACTGAGGATGTGAACAGGCTGCAAGCCGACGAAGGAGGTGGTATTCGGGTTCGTTGGGGTATTCACGACAAAACAATCAGTAAGGCGGTGAATCAGCTGGGCCTCAACCCGGAGACTGACGAGGTCTGCGAAATTCCAGACGCTCAGTTTCTCGATTTATGATAAGTCTCTATCGATATTCTCGGGTGTTCACCCCGTGGTTCAATTTTCCAATTGCCCGCTGTGTTCCTGACCCGAAATTCAAGGGTCTCTGTCCCGCCGTGTTCATGTCGAGCAATGGACGTATCGTGCATGCTTTTTGTGGGAAGCAGAGTGTACTTCACCTTGACTCGACAAAGGTTGTTTTCACAGGCTGGTTTGCCAATGCGATAGGTGGTCACAATGGTTGCTATATCCCAGCCTGGCTCGTCGTATTCCTTTGGCGCATACACATATTGGTCGATGTAGGTTGACCATTGCTCTGAGCTCAGTCGACCGCCTTGCAAGTCGAACTTTACAAATTCCTCGACAGCGGCTTTGGGTGAATCCCAGGCAAAAGCGCTTTGACTACTGAATGTCCCTAGCAATAGGTTAATAGTCACAACCCAACGGGAGTGATGGTTTTGTCTATTCATTACTTCCTTTATTCGGCAGTGAGGCGGTTCAATTAATTTTTTCGGAATGTAAGCAGGCCTATTGGCCAAAAGATGACCATTCCCACCACAAATCCAATCCATATTTCCAAATCAGCCACTTGCTCTTGGTTTTCGGCGCCATACAACTCGACAGGTTTTTTTTACGCGGGAGGAAAATTGGTTGAGTACCCGTTGGTATGGCATGACGTATGATTATTCTGTGCTGCCGGAGGTTATCCGAAAGGGTTTTTTAAAACGGCATGGTGACTGATCGCCCTGCGCATAACGTAAAAATTGACTTTGTAAGCAACTATGAAAATGTGCCGATTTTTTATCCTATTAGTACTCCTCGTTTTTAATACGGTAACGGCATCTGCAAGTGATCGTTTATTGCCTGTTGATGAGGCATCATTGAATCCTGACTTTTTCGCGTTTCGTGTTCAACTTCAGTCCGCAATAGCGCGAAGAGATCCAAATTTCCTGTTGAATGTGATTAGCAAGGACATATTTTTCTCATTCGGTTCAGAGTCGGGTTTTGATGATTTCGTAAAAAATTGGGATCCATCACGCCCTGATTCTCCAGTTTGGCCAATAATGGCTGAAACTCTGGCGCTTGGCGGTACTTTTGATTCGGATGGTTCATTCACTGCACCTTATGTATTCACCAATTGGCCGAATGACAAAGACGCATTTGAATTCGTCGCCGTTATTGCCGCGGATGTGCCTGTCTACAGCCAACCTAGCAACGCTGCACCAGTGATTGATCATTTGAGTTTTTCTGTTGTTGAGCTTGCCAATGATCAATTCAGCCAAGCGTCATGGACCCACATCAAACTGGATCAAAATCGAACCGGGTTTATGGAATCCAGCTTTCTGCGCAGTTCACTGGCTGATCGGCTCCGATTCAGCAAGATCGATGGACGGTGGCAAATTAGCGTGTTCATATCGGGTGACTAAAATACCGGTTGGTCATCCATTCTAAATCCACATGAGTGAGGATTTTATGCAAATCAAAGTCGATCATCCCAGTGCCTTGGAGCCCATCGTTCTGGCCTGTCGCAAAAGCCAGCGCGGTTCAGTGTGCCTTTGACTTCGACGTTTGGGAGGGGCGAGGGGGTGAACTACGAGCCAAAGTGGAGTCTGGCCGCAGTGGTGATTGCACCTAACACGTTACAAACGGACTGGCGGCTACGCTAATTGCCTCTCACGGGTCCTAACACTCAATTTTCGTCATCATTCATAACGTATTGCTACCGAGCACACGAAGACCAATTGAATCGGACCTGGCAGACTAGGGGCTTTTGACCTTCAGCCTCAACCGCTCTTTAGACGGTAGTGTCGACCAACATGAAGGAATTGCCGACGACGAAACAAACACCTTGCCGGTTTGACGGACGATTGTGGGGTGATGCCGTAAGCCTCCCCTGACAGCGAACAGTTGAAACTCTAGAGTTTCCTGCATAACGCAGGAGGGCGAATTTCACGCTCATCCGTATTTATCCATCTTTGAAATTTCTCCCCAATCGAACCAACCCCCGCCGTTGGTTACCAAGCCAATACTTGTCAGGCAGTCAATGCTGACCAACAATCGTTGTCGGGGACCATATGCAAGGCGCTTTAACGTTTGATGAAATTCAGAAGCTGGTTAAGGAAAACAACCGTTCCAAGGAATTTTCGGATGAGTTTGTGATTTGTCTGATCTGGAAAGAAACCAATTTCAACCCATCCCGTACCAACAGCCAAACCATCACAGGTTTGATGCAAATCAGTAAAGGTGCGGTGGACATGGTCAATAAACTGACACCCGCCGGCACGCACTTTGAGCATGCTGACATGCTCGACCCAGCGACCAACATTCAATGTGGCACCTTGTATCTCGACATCGCCAAAAATAAGCTGGGTGGCATTGATGCCAGTTTTGGTACCGGTAAGGGTTATTCGAAGTCGATTCACACCTGTGAGGCGTGCCTTAAAGGTGACACAGCCCACCCCATGGTGGCCCTCCACAAAATTCATCTGTGAGCCCGCAATGAAACCCTTGAAATGGCCGTTGATCTTGTTGTGTTTGTGGGCTGGTATTTCGGAAGCGGCAAGCCCCACTGCCGACTGGAATACATTCACCGCGTGGTTGGGCAAGGCACCATCTACCCGGTTGGTGGGTCAGAAATCACTTCTGAGGCAGCCAGCGATTCAAGCTGCGCTGAAGCAGATCTTGCCAAAAGCAGAACAGGCTGCATTGGCCAGGTTCAAAGCCGAAGCACCGGTTGCTGAGGTGGAGGGCTTGCTGATTGTTGACCAATGCCTTCCGCACAATTGCCCGGCCGATATGGCCACCGTGGTGATCGACCCTGCCAACCAAACGGTTTGGGCAGGTTTTTTTACGCGGGCGGAAAATCGGGTGAGTACCCGTTGGTATGGCATGACAGATGATTATTCGGTGCTGCCAGAGGTTATTCGAAAGGGGTTTTTAGAACGGCATGGCGATTAGACGGACAATAATTGGACGTAATGAGGTGGCTATGTAAGAATCCTCCCGATCGTGAGGATTCCTTCCAATTCGTACTTTATTTCTTCACTTTCCGCCCAATCGTGAGGATTTTATGAAGGTCAAAATTGACCATCCCAGTGCTCTCGGTGCTATTACTAGGGCCTACCGAAATGCGCTACGTCCTTTCCGAATCTGACATTGAATTCACCGCCATCCGTGCCCAAGGCCCCGGTGGTCAGCACGTCAACACGTCTGCAACAGCGGTTCAGCTCCGCTTCAATATTCATGCCTCTGGGTTGCCACTGTCCGTGAAGGAAAGGCTGCTCAACATCTCCGACAGTCGAATCACCAGCGAGGGCATGGTCGTCATCAAAGCGCAGGGCTCGCGCAGCCAAGAGGCCAACAAGCTTGAGGCCTTGGCAAGGCTCCGTGAGCTGATTGAGCAGGCCGAGCATGTGCCGCGCACCCGCCGCCCAACCCGGCCAACGTTGGCGTCCAAGCGCCGCCGGCGGGAAGGCAAGTCCAAACGGGCCGAGGTGAAGTCGGGTCGGTCCAAGGTGGGGATTTAAGGTATTTGAATGAAGCAGATCATCATCACAACCCTGTTGTGTTCTGTCGGGCTATTGAACACACCCGCGCAGGCCTCTCTCAACTGTGTATTTGAAAGCAGTGGTATATCAATCAACACTGTTGCGCATTCCAGAAATGTCACACACTTCAACACCATTCAGGCGCACAAGCTGCACCTTGGTTTCTTGAAAGGCATCGGTACCTTCCAGTTAAGTGAATACGCCTGCAACCACCGTGGTGTGGAGCTGTTTGTTGTGGTGAATCCAAGCGCCTCAGGTCAGTCCGTGCCCAAGGTGCTCAATAGCGTGTTGTCTATATTGCTCAAGCCAAGCGATCTTCACGTTGTTGAGCCCCAACTCAGCAGTTTGACCGAGCAGGACTTGGCTCAGCCCCGCAGTTTTCCCGGCATTGCTGAATTGCTGGGCTTTGATGAATTCAGTGTTCAGTGGGGGGAGGTCAACGGAACGGCGCTGATGGTGCTGCGTTTGCAGGCCGACTAGTGCCCATGCTTCGCTCCGAGTAAACTGCACATGTCACCCCGTGTGTGCAGCCCCATGCAAAACCCCCACACCGACTACCAATTCAACACCCCGCAGCACAACCCGCTCAACCCGGTGGACATTGCCCGGGTGTTTGATTCCTCTGGCATCAAGCGCCCCACTGACGACCTTCCCCGAATTGCCCGCATGTTTGCAGCGCCTTGCCTGGTGGTGTCGGCTTGGCAGGGCGGGCAGTTGGTGGGTGTGGCCCGCGCACTCACCGACTATGCCTATTGTTGTTATCTGTCAGACCTCGCTGTGTGCAAGCCGCAGCAGGGGCAGGGCATTGGCCGCGAGCTGATTCGCCAGGTGCAGGCCGCCATTGGCGACCAAGTCATGCTGCTATTGCTGTCGGCGCCCGGTGCCATGTCGTATTACCCCACAGTGGGCTTTCAAGCAGCCCACAACGCCTTCTTTATTCAACGCAAGCGTTGATGTCAAAATCGGTTGGACCTTGAATCGGTCACACCGCTTTTCAAGAACCCCGTCGACTGCCCGCGCCACATCTGGGTGATGTGTCTGCTCGTTTTTCGCGGCCACAATATGTTCCTCCAAGCGATGAGAAACCATGATGCTGCTAACCCCCGATGACATTCCAAATCTACCGTTTGAAGATTTGCTCAGACATGTGCAGTTGGCAGCATTGTCCCCCGGTGATTATGCTGGGCTGCACAAAACATTAAAAGAGGAGTTGCAAAAACGCCAGCAAGGTTCTCAGTACACCTGTATGAAATGTGGCTGTCATGCCTATCAGGAGCACCAGATTCGGGTAACCCAAGGGTTTTGGAGTTCTTGGTTCGATGTGCAATCAGGCCGATACAACGCCTTGGTGTGTGCACGTTGCAAGTTCACCGAATTTTACATGGGTAAGGTCAGTATGTTGCACAAGACGCTGGATTTCTTCATGGGCGACTGATTGTTCATGAATAGGACGGGGCAGAGGGTGCTGCGTTTGTAGGCCAACCAGTGCCCATGCTCTGCTGTGAGCAGACTGTGTACGTCCCCACGCGTGAATCGGTTCAAGCTGTTTGCAGGTCACCCTTGTTGGCTTCGGTACATGACTTTCGTCCCCAGTTGTGTCTGAATGCAATCACTGGACCGCAAACTTGCCGCCTTGGATTGGAGTGTTTCTATCAACTCGTCTGCTGATGTGGCAGGCAGCAGGTTTCGACGAATGTTGGGGCGAAGCGTTTGCTCATTTCTGGCGGCCATGACATACAATTGACCGCTGTTGGCAAGCTGGGAAACCAACATCGGATCTTTGGATTCGACGGCCCGATTGGGTGGGTTGGTGGCCCGAGCCAGTTCAATCTCATTAAACAATCCCGATTCACTCAGAATGCTGGCCAATACCAAGGCATGTTGGGCGTTGAACTGCATCAACAATTGCCCGTTTTTACACAACACTTGTCCGCCCAGAATGGCCAGGCGAATACCGAATTCATCAACAAAACTGTCAACGCTGTGGTTGATTTGCCGGTCGTATTGTTCATACATCACATCGCCTTTTGGATCGTGTCGGCGATGTTTGACGGACAGTGTGTCACCATAAGGCGGACAGGAAAAGTAAACGCTGTATTGCCCGGGTTCTTCGCTAAGCGCCTGGGCCAAGTTTTCAGCAATGGTTTTATTGGCCAGCGTGAGGTTCTTGAGCTCGGCAGTTTTCGGAAAATGCGAAAGTGTATCGAGCTTGACGCATCCATCCAGGAATGACTGAATTTGATTGTGCTCCATGTTGGGGTCACTGGCGTAAGCCTTATCAATGCGGTTGGTGTTCAGCAGGGCGAGGTATGCGTAGACCCGGTTACCCCAGCCCGCGCTGGGGTCATAGATGCGATGCTTGACGGTCGGGGTTTGTGCTGAAGTATTCGCCCGGAGGTTGACCTTGGCCATCGCACTGTGGGTAACGGCAAGGGCTTGTGTCATGGGGTATTCCGCTGTGTTGGATAGGCTGTCTTTCAGTTTATTGATGTACACCTTGAAGAAATCCAGCTGTGCTGCTCGGTCCTTCTCATGCCAGATTTCTTCGCAGGTCTTTTTAATGAATCGGGAATAAAAAAACTGTGTCATGGCCCTGGCTGCTTTGGGGTCCTTGATGTGACGGGCGTTGAGGTCAATTGCTTCCAGATTGTTCAGGCTCGCTCCGCCTTTCACCGTACTGGTGTGGGTGATTTTGACCTGCTCACGATTCAGTAAGGCTGTCAGATTGCCCAGGCCAAAGCGATTTAATTGGGGAACGCGCCGTGGAACGATGACAGAATTCGGCGTTCCGTACAGCCTTGTTGCCGCCCGGGCATCATTCCAACCGGCATATTGGGCGTTCAAGTGCGACTTTATTGCAAGCCATGCGGAATTCAGTTCCTCGGTGGGTGTCTGGGCAGACATCCGTACCTGGATGGTTGAGAAGATTTCGCTGGCCAATAGCGTCAAAAACACCTTGTGTACAGCGTTCAAATGCGTTTGCGCGGCGTTCAAGGCATGACCTTTTAGGCCGGTCAGTAGCTCGCTGGTCTCTCCGGTTGCATCAAAAAACGCTCTGAACCGTGTATTCACCCATTCAGTTTTTTGAGACTGCAGGGCAGGCGCGTAAAGTGCTGTTGCAGCCGCTTCCATGGGTGGGAATCGCTGCTTGATCTCGGTTGAAGTGTTCAGTACCCATTCCAGAAGTGTTTGGTTCCGGCTTCGGATATTGGTCCGAACGTCAATCGGGATGCTGCTCCAAGCGGACAAGATTGTTCGGTCAAACGGTTTGGATTTTTTCTTTTGGGTTCCATCCTGGTTGATTCGTTCAGACCAGTTGACTCTTGAATCGTTGGGTTGAGCAATCTCATCGGCCAGCAGGTATCGAACCAGGTCCTGTGGTGGCCGCAACAGCAGTTTCCTGGCCAGTGATCGGCGATACAGTTCAGGCAAGCCTTGTTTCATCAGTTGCCATGCCGGGTTTGTGTGGTCAGGCTCCACGTGATTCTGCGGTCGGTTCAATGGCGTTCTTTTTCGTTTCCCCAAAATGGGCCAGGCAAGTTTTTGCGCTGTGTGTGCAAGCGGCGTTTCGAGGTGGGTGGCTTGCATGCCGGTTTGCTGCAGGTTTCGGGACGCTTTGAGATAGGTCAGGTATGTCATGAAGGACTTGTGTAAATTTAATTCAAACACAATTAGTAAGTTGTCGGGCATGTCAGTTCCGGCCAGTGTGGCGTGGTCTGGCCCAACCATTACGCAATTCGGGGGTATTCAGGGGCGGCGAAATCCATCAAAGTCAAATCATCATGATTTTGGCTGCGGCCATCCATTCAATGAGCCCGCTCACAAAACAACGGTTGTTCTGGCTTTTGTCACCACCGCTCATTGGCTTGCTGGTGCCTTCATTGGTCATCTTCTGTTTGCAGGTCTGGGTCGGCCACATTCCGCCATCGGCTGCCTTGGCGGATATTCTGGCGCGGCAATTCGCTGCAGGCGAGAATCTCTTTTATCTGGCACTCATCGGGCTGATTCCCTGTGTTCTGTTGTCGGTGCTTTGCTTCGCCATGGCTGGGTCGCTGCATTCCAATCGGCTCTGGTGCGTGGGCTTGGGTGGATTATCGGGAATTGTGGCGGTGATGGTCGCCATGCATGTGTCGGTGTGGTATCCGCTGTATGGTCCTGGCCGCATGTCCTCCACCGCAGTCGTTGCACTGGTTTTCATGCCAGTGACTGGTTGCATTGGCATGGTGGTGGGTGGCTTGTTGGGTTGGTGGCTCTCATGGAAGCGGTGATGGGGTTCTTGGTGTTGGGCGGCCCAGCGTCGCTGCTGCTCACAGTCCTTACGGTACTGTACACGGTGGTGATGCTGGCACGGCAAGGGTACCTCCTGCGCGGGTTTCAGTTTGTGTGTGTGGCCGGTGGTTTGTATGTTGGCGCATACCTGCTGGGTAGCATGGTGGGTGTATTCATTCTGTGTGGGGTTTTCGACGCCGGTAACCTATGTGGTCTGGGGGGCTATGTGGGCACAGGGCCCTGCGCGGCGTGTGTGGTCACGGTGATGCATGCCCGTCGCGTTTTGCAAGTCGCCGAAAGTGAGGGCGGGCTTGAGGAGTACGCCGGAAAGTAACAATCGGCTCGCAATTTATATTCCCGGACACAATCCCCTCCGTCCACCCGTTTCGGCTTACACACAGCCGAACATGCCCTCTTGAATGTGTAATATGTGGTGAATACCCCAGTTCACGATTGCACATTTCAAGAAGAGCCTTCCATGGATATTCAAACCAGCATCGACAGCGGCCTGATGACCATCACCATCAACCGCCCCGAACGCAAAAACTCGTTCACCAACGCCATGTACACCGCCATTGGCGATGCCTTTGCACAGGCCTCGCACAACGCTGCAGTGAAGGTGGTGTTGCTCAAAGGCCATGAGGACTGCTTTTCTGCCGGCAACGATCTGGGCGATTTTGTGAACAACCCACCCAAAAACCTGGATGCACCGGTGTTTCGCTTTTTGCGCTTGATTTCCGCCTTCCCCAAGCCCGTGGTGGCACAGGTGCAGGGCGTGGCCGTGGGCATTGGCACCACCGTGCTGTTGCATTGCGATCTGGTCTACGCTGCCAGCACTGCCAAGTTTTCCATGCCGTTCACCAAGCTGGGCCTGTGCCCTGAAGCGTCGAGCAGTCTGTTATTGCCCCAGTTGGCGGGCTACCAAAAGGCGGCCGAGCTGCTGTTGCTGGGTGATATGTTTACCGCCACGAAAGCCTGCGAGTGCGGCATTGTGAGCTCAGTGCATGAGCCTGCCGAACTGCCCGCGCATGTACAGGGCCAAATCAACAAACTACTGGCCTTGCCCTTGAGCAGCCTGCTAACCAGCAAGCGCCTCATGAAGGGGGTCAACAAGGCCCCGGTGGCCGCCAAAATGGCCGAAGAGGGCGAGCTGTTCATCAACATGCTGAAGCAGCCTGTGGCGCAAGAAGCCTTCAAGGCCTTTGCCGAAAAACGCGCGCCCAATTTTGCGCAGTTCGAACAACATTCCAAATAAAAATAACCCCAAGGGCTTGCCATGACTGTTGCACTGTCTGAAATTCTGTCCGGCCGCCGTTTGGATGGCGACACGGTGACCTACACCGCCACCGAAGATTGGGCCCAGGGCCGCACCATGTTCGGTGGTTTTTTGAGTGCACTGGCTGTGGTGGCCATGCGCGACACGCTGGGGCTGGACATGCCGCTGCGCGCACTGCAAACCAATTTTGTGGGCCCAGTGGCAGTGGGTGAGGTGCATTACAAAACCCGCCTGCTGCGCCAGGGCAAAAGCGTGAGCCAGGTGCATTGCGAAATTTACAGTGACGACACGCTGGCCGGCCTGGTGGTGGGTGTGTTTGGTGCTGCCCGAGAAACCCAGTTGCCCCTGCGCACGCCCACCCGCACGCCACTGCCCAAGGCGGTGGATGACATTCCTGCGCTGCCCTTCATTCCCAAAATCACGCCCAACTTTTTGCAGCATGTTGAAATGCGCTGGGCCGTGGGCAGCATTCCCTACATGGGCAACCCGTTCTGGGAAAGTGGCATCTACATCCGCGCCAAAGACGCGGGCATCAGCCCCGAGGTGTTAATTGTCATGTTGAGTGACGGCCCGCCCACGCCATGCCTGAGCCACTTCAAGGGCCCAGTGATGGCCAGTTCGGTGTCATGGTCGCTGGAATTGCCGCCGTTGCCCGCTGGCAATCTGGAAGAGGGTTGGTTTCAGATTGACATGGAAACCACCGCAGGCTCGGATGGTTACGTGAACCAAAGTGCCAAGTTGTGGACCCCATCAGGCCAATTGGCCTCGTTGGGTTACCAGGTGGTGGCGGTTTACGGCTAAGTCTTCAGACGTATCCCTTATTGGGTTTCCATTTGCGCCAGGCTGGCCAGCAGGTCGGCAAAGCGCTCACCTTGCACCAGCACATGGTTGCGCAACAGCGTGGCCGCCTTTTGTTCTTCATGGGCGGCCAGCGCGTCCAGCACACTTTGGTGCTCATCAAACGACTTCTGCAATCGGTTTTTAACCCGCAACTGCAAGCGCCGGTAGGGCCTCAGTTTGCGTTGCAGGGCTGCGGCTTCTTCCGTTAAAAAAGTGTTGCGGCTGCAGGTGTAAATCAGCCGGTGAAAATTCTCGTTGGCGTAAAAGTAGGCATCGGTGTCGGCGCTGGCAGCCGCTTTGCGGCACGCGTCGTGCGCGGCCTGTAGTTGGATCAGTTCTTTGTCGTTGATGCGGCGCGCCGCCAGGCGGGCACACATGGCTTCCAGCTCGGCCATCACTTCAAACATTTCAAACAGGCGTTGGGGGGTAATTTGCACCACCACAGCACCGCGTCTTGGCCGAATTTCCACCAAACCTTCGCCCGCTAACATGGAGATGGCTTCTCGAATGGGCGTGCGGGACACGTCAAAACGCTCGGCCAGCTCGGCCTCGTCCAGGTGAGTGCCGGGGCCCAAAACACCCGTGGCAATGTCTTGCTCTATGCGCTCTCTCAACTCATCCGACAGCTTGCTCATGCGTCACCAAACCCAATGATCTGTCATCGAGTGTATCCGAATTAGGGAAAACGAAGGTGTTTTTTGTATACAAAAAGTGGTTCTAATTATACAAAACAACAAAAGCCTAATAACAGGCAACCATTTAACCAAGAAGAGAAGAGGAGTGTGAGATGAGCATGGATCGACGTGATTTCATGAAAATGGGCGCCGGCGCTGCATTGGGGGCCGCCATCGGTGGCCTGCCAACCTGGGCTTTGGCTCAGCAGGCTGGCTTGAAGATTTCCCACCAGTTCCCCGGTGGCACCCTGACCGACGGTGATTTCCGTGACCGCCTGTGCCGCCAGTTTGCCGCCGATGTCGAAAAGAAAACCGCCGGTGCGCTGAAGTGCGCCATCTACCCCGGTTCGTCGCTCATGAAAACCAACGCCCAGTTCTCGGCCATGCGCAAGGGCGCGCTGGACATGTCGCTGGTGCCCTTGTCGTACGCCGGCGGCGAAGTGCCCGAGACCAACATCGGACTGATGCCTGCGCTGGTGCCCAGCTACGAAGTGGGCGCCGCGTGGAAAAATTCTGAAGCTGGCAAGCTGCTCACCAAAACCCTGGACGCCAAGGGTGTGATGATTGTGAGCTGGATTTGGCAAGCCGGTGGTGTGGCCAGCAAGAGCCGGGCGCTGGTGTCGCCCGAAGATTCCAAAGGCCTGAAGGTGCGCGGTGGCAGCCGCGAGATGGACATGGTCTTGAAGGCCGCGGGTGCGTCCGTTATTTCGCTGCCCTCCAACGAAATTTATGCCGCCATGCAAACCGGCGCCATGGACGCCGCCATGACCTCATCCACCAGCTTCATGTCGTTCAAGCTGGAGGAAATTGCCAAGCACCTCACCTCGGGCCGCAACCGCACCTACTGGTTCATGCTCGAGCCACTGATGATTTCCAAGGAAGTGTTTGGCAAGTTGCCCAAAGCCCAGCAGGACGCCATTCTGGAAGTGGGCGCGGCCATGGAAAAATTTGGCATGGAGTCGGCCAAAGCCGATGACAAGGCTTGCGCCGAGGTGTACGCCAAAGCGGGTGCCAAGGTGTACGACATGGACGATACCATCGTGAAAAAATGGCAGGCCATTGCACGCGAAACTGCCTGGAAAGACTTCGCTGAACGCAACGAGTCGTGCGAGGCGCTGATGAAAGCAGCGTTGAAGCTGATATGAGCCACGGGTTCGAGATGAAGCCGGCGCAAGTCGCCGAAATCGAACCCGGAATGCCTGCATTCCTCATGCCCTTGGCCCGCCTCATGTTGTGGGTCAACAAGGCCATGGTGATGCTGGGCATGCTCGGTTTGCTGGCTGCCTCCATCATTCTGACTTACAGCGTGGTGGGGCGCTTTCTGTTCAATTTGTCCACCGACTGGCAAGACGAAGCTGCGGTGTTTTGTCTGGTGGGTGCCACCTTCCTGACCGGCTCCTTTGTGCAGTCGCTGCGCGGGCACATTGGCATTGAGGCGGTGGCGGGCATATTGCCCAAGGGGGTCAACAAATTTCGCTTTGCACTGATTGACCTGTTCTCGCTGGCGTTTTGCGCATTCTTCACCTGGAAGTCGTGGACCCTGTTTCATGAAGCCTGGGTCGACGGGCAAACCACATCCTCCACCTGGGCGCCGCCCCTGTGGATTCCCTACATTCTCATGTCACTGGGCATGACCCTCGTGAGTATCCAATTGGCACTTCAATCCGTTGCGCGAGTTCGCGTGCTGTTCCTGGGGGCTGGCAAATGAGCATGGTCGCCCTTGGACTGCTGTTTACGGCAGTCACTTTTTTTGTGATGTTTTCGGGCACGCCCATTTCGTTTGCACTGGGCGGCGTGGCCATCATCTTCATGTACTTCTTCATGCCGGAAAGTTCGCTCGATACCGTGACGCAAAACGTGTATGAGGAAATGGCCAGCATCACCTTGTTGTCAATTCCGCTCTTCATTCTTAAAGGTGCGGCGATTGGCAAAAGCAGGGCAGGGCAAGACTTGTACGCCGCCATGCATGTGTGGATGGCCAAAATTCCCGGTGGCTTGGGCATTGCCAACGTGTTTGCCTGTGCGCTGTTTGCGGCCATGGCAGGCTCTAGCCCGGCCACCTGTTCAGCCATTGGCAGTGCAGGCATACCGGAAATGCGCAAGCGCGGTTACTCCCCCGGTTTTGCAGCGGGCATTATTGCAGCGGGCGGCACCTTGGGCATTTTGTTGCCACCGTCCATCACCATGATTTTGTACGCCGTGGCGGCCGAGCAGTCGCTGGGCCGTTTGTTTCTGGCGGGCATTGGCCCCGGCCTGTTGCTGGTGGGTTTGTTCGCAGCGTTTGCGGCATTCCAGTACACCCGCGAGTACCGCAAAGCCAAGGCCGCGTTCGAATCGAATGGTCAAGAGTCGCCTTTGCTGCTGAAAGAGCATTTCACCCTGCGTGAAAAGTTCGAGATGATGCCGCGTGTGGGCCCGTTTGTGGTGCTGTTGATTGGTGTGATGATTGCCTTGTACGGCGGTTATGCCACACCGTCTGAGACCGCTGGTTTGGGCGCCCTGTTGGCACTGGCCCTGATCGCTGTGGTGTATGGCGTGTGGCGCATTAAAGATGTCACGCCCATTCTGCAAAGCACCTTGAAAGAGTCCACCATGTTGATGTTCATCATCGGCATGTCGCTGCTCTTCTCGTATGTGATGAGCTACCTGCACATCAGTCAGTCGGCTGCCGAATGGATCGTCAGTCTGCATTTGTCCAAGTGGGTGTTGCTGGCCACCATTCTCTTCCTCGTGATTGTGCTGGGCTTTTTCCTGCCACCGGTCAGCATTATTTTGATGTTGTCGCCAATTGTGCTGCCACCGTTGAAGGCCGCCGGTTTTGACCTCATCTGGTTTGGCATTTTGATGACCATCGTGATGGAAACCGGCCTTATTCACCCACCCGTGGGCCTGAACATTTTTGTGATCAAAAACATTGCCCCCGACATTCCGCTGAAAGACATCATTTGGGGTGTCATGCCCTTTGTGGTGCTGATGCTGTTGGCGGTGTTGCTCATCTGCATTTTCCCCGGCATTGCCACCGCATTGCCCGATGCGGTGATGGGCCCCTTGGGTGGAGGCAACTGACATGGGCGGCCGCATTTGGAACACCCGTGAAACCCAGCGCCTGCAACGCCTGAACAAGGCTGCACAGGCGCTGGGCAACGACCTGACCGGCAAGGTGCTGCCGCACCACCGCACAGTCGATTTGCTCAACACGGTGCTGCAACCCTTTGACCGCGTTTGCCTGGAGGGCAACAACCAGAAGCAGGCCGATTTTTTGGCCAAGGCTTTGGTGCAGGTGAACCCGGCACGGGTGAATAACCTGCACATGCTGCAGTCGGTGCTGGCTTTGCCGCAGCACCTGGATGTGTTCGAGCAGGGCATTGCCAAACGGCTGGATTTCTCTTTCTCCGGACCGCAAAGCGCTCGCCTGGCCAAGCTGGTGTCCTCAGGTCAACTCGAAGTGGGCGCCATCCACACCTATCTGGAATTGTTTGGTCGTTACTTCATCGACCTCATTCCGAATGTGTCGCTGATTGCTGCCCACAGCGCCGACGCGCAGGGCAACCTGTACACGGGCCCCAACACCGAAGACACGCCCGCCATTGTCGAGGCCACGGCCTTTTCGGGGGGCATTGTGATTGCGCAGGTGAATGAACTGGTGGACACCTTGCCGCGCATTGACGTGCCGGCCGATTGGGTGAGCTTTGTGGTGAAGGCGCCCAAGCACCATTTCATCGAGCCGCTGTTTACCCGCGACCCTGCACAGATTTCAGAAATTCAGGTACTCATGGCCATGATGGCCATCAAGGGCATCTATGCCCCGTACCAGGTGCAAAGCCTGAACCACGGTATTGGTTTTGACACCGCCGCCATTGAATTGCTCCTGCCCACCTACGGCGAGGAGCTGGGTTTGAAAGGCCAAATTTGCCAACACTGGGCCTTGAACCCCCACCCGGCATTGATTCCTGCCATCGAGGCGGGCTGGGTGAAATCAATCCACTCCTTTGGTTCTGAGCTGGGCATGGAAAATTACATTCGTGCTCGCTCAGACATTTTTTTCACAGGGCCGGATGGCAGCATGCGGAGCAATCGCGCATTCTGTCAGGCGGCGGGTCATTACGCCTGTGATCTCTTCATCGGTTCAACCCTGCAAATCGACCTGAATGGCAATAGTTCCACCGCCACGCTGGGCCGCATTGCCGGGTTTGGTGGCGCACCCAACATGGGCTCGGATGCCCGTGGCCGACGCCATTGCAGCCCGGCCTGGCTAAAGGCGGGCGAACAGGCCCGCACCGGTTTGGGTGGTGCACGCGGCACACCCCGGGGGCAAAAGCTGGTGGTGCAAATGGTGGAAACCTTCCGCGAGCACATGCAACCGGCGTTTGTGGAAACACTGGATGCCTGGCAACTGGCCGAACAGGCCAAGATGGAGCTGCCCCCCATCATGATTTACGGCGAGGATGTAACCCACATTCTGACCGAGGAAGGCATTGCCAACTTGCTGCTGTGCCGCACCGACGAAGAACGCGAGCAAGCCATTCGCGGCGTGGCAGGCTACACACCGGTGGGCCTGGCGCGTGACCACCGCATGGTTGAAAACCTGCGGGACCGCGGCGTCATCCAGCGACCATCTGACTTGGGTATCGACCCCCGACAGGCCACTCGCAATTTGTTGGCCGCACGCAGCATGCGGGATTTGGTGCGGGCCTCCGATGGCCTGTACAGCCCACCTCAACGTTTCAGAAATTGGTAAGGAGTGCGTGGCCATGGGACATGCAGTGGGTGTAGAACACCTGAATTTTTCGTTTGCGGGCACGCAGGCCTTTCAACCCAAACCCGATGCCCTGGTGGGCGTGGTGGGTTCGGGCAATCTGGAGGTGTTGGTGGAGCCTTGTGAAAATACGCATTGTGAATTCAACATTCACACCTCGGCGCGGGGCTTTGCCCACATTTGGGAAGCGGTTTGCCGCGACTTTCACCGAAAGCATCCGCTGAAGGGTGTGCGCATCAGCATTCACGACATGGGTGCCACTCCGGCGGTGGTCAGTTTGCGTTTGGAACAGGCCTTGGCGGAGGCTGGCGCATGAGCAACCTTCAGCAGTGGAGCTACGCCGAATGTTCAGCCCGCGAGCGGCTGGCCGCTTTGGTCGATACCGGCAGCTTCCGCGAATTGCTACCGCCCAGTGCACGGCAAACCAGCCCGCACTTGGAACAACTGGGTGTGCCCTGTTCATTTGACGATGGCATCGCGGTGGGCGAAGCCACACTCGGTGGGCACCGCATTCTGGTGGCGGCGCAGGAAGGCGAATTCATGGGGGGTGGTGTGGGCGAGGTGCACGGCGCCAAGCTCACTGGCCTGTTGCAGCGTGCCCTGCGGGAAAAGCCTGCGGCTGTGGTGGTGCTGGCTGAGTCGGGCGGCGTGCGCTTGCATGAAGCCAATGCCGGTTTGATTGGCGTATCGGAAGTGATGCGCGCTGTTCTGAATGTGCGGGCTGCCGGCATTCCAGTGATATTCGCCATTGGCGGACGCAACGGCTGCTTTGGTGGCATGGGCATTGTGGCCCGCTGTGCGGACCACGTCATCATGAGCGATGTGGGTCGACTGGCCATGTCAGGCCCCGAGGTGATTGAAGCCTCGCATGGGGTTGAAGAGTACGACGCGAAAGACAAAGCGCTGGTGTGGCGCAGCAGTGGCGGTAAACACCGCTATTTGTTGGGTGACTGCGATGTGCTGGTCGATGACGAGGTGACCGAGTTCAAGCACGCCTTGCTGACTGCGCTGGAACAACAGGTTTCCAAACCCCTCACGTTGGAGGCGCTGGAGGGGGAGCATGCGCAGTTACAGAACCGGGCTCACATGGTGAGCCTGAAAATGGACCCGGTGGAAGTTTGGCGCTTGATGGGTTACCACAACCCGGAACAGATACCCGATGCCGAGGTGGCGGATGTAAGGGCTGCGGTGCAACGCAACCGCCAGGGAGCTTGATCATGCAATGGACCGATTTGACGCAAGCCCTGTTTGGCACGCAGCACAGCGTAACCCAGCAAGGTGATTTTTTAAGCGGTGAAGGCCGGTGCAACGGCCAAGCCTGGACGGTGGTGGGAAGCACCAACCATGCCCCGATTGGTGTGGAGCTGGCACTGGCCCAAGCCCGTGTGGTGCTGGACACCATTCGCCAAAAACCTGGCCAGCCCATTTTGCTTTTGATTGACACCCAGGGGCAGCAATTGCGCCACCGGGACGAAGTACTGGGCATTAACCGCGCCATGGCGCACCTGGGCTGCTGCATCGACTTCGCACGCCGCCAGGGCCATGTTGTATTGGGTTTGGTTTACGACCAGGCTTTGTCCGGCGGCTTCATTACCTCGGGCCTGATTGCCGATGCATGTCATGCTTTGCCAGAGGCTGAAATCCGTGTGATGCGCATTCCAGCCATGTCGCGGGTCACCAAAATTTCAGAGGACCGCTTGTTGGAGCTCTCCAAGGATAATCCCGTGTTTGCACCCGGTGTGAACAACTATGTGCGCATGGGTGGGGTTCAGTCTTTGTGGACCGGCGACCTTCAGGCCTGTCTGAGTGCTGCTTTTCAGTCGGCCTTGAACAGCAATCGCCAAGAGGACCCTCGACCCATGCTGGGCAAGGAACGGGGTGGACGAACCAAAGCGCACGACATTGCTCATGCTGTGGCAGGGGCGTAACAAGGCATTGTTCCAACGGACTGCAGCCTTGGCTGCAGTGCCGTTTCACCGTCAACAATTGGTCAGGATACATCCTGAACAATGGTTGGTTTGGGCTCGACAGGCTGCGCAGCCGGCACTGCGCAGCCTGCTCGATCACTGGGCTGACAACGACTTCCCCTTGATCGTGGGGCGACAATCCACCGATGAGCGCCCACTGCAGGTGCTTCGCTTGGGCTTGCCCGCGCCGGCGCGCTTTCACCACCGGAAGGAAAGCCTGTATGCCCCGGTTGCGCAACTGGTTTCTGGTGAACCTTTGCCAGCGTTGGACACCTTGGCAGCCAGTCTGGCCGATGCGCCGCTGTTGCGGCTATCCAAAGGTTTGCACCACCTGGATGCGCCGGCCCAGGTGTATGGCAGCCTGGCCTGGGAATTGATCACCGGTGAGGCCTATCGCAAACCCGATTCTGACCTGGATATCCTCATTCACGTGGAGGACATCGCCCACGCCGACCAGGTGGTCGATTTGCTGGAAGACGAACAGGACCACTTGCCCTTCAGGCTGGATGGTGAACTGGAATTTCCCGGACATTTACAGATGGCCTGGCGTGAGTGGAAAGCCCTGCGTGAAGGCCGCACCGAGCGCATTTTGGTGAAATCGCTCACCCGCTGTGAATTACTGCCGCTGGAGGAGCTGATGTCATGGGCTTGAACCATTTGCCCAACACCCGGGCTCAAGTGTTGAGCCCCGAAAACCTGGCAGCCAGTGCCAGCGTCGCCTTGTATCGGGAATTGGCCTTGTATCCCAAGCCTGGCTTGGTGTCCTTCCGGGACAACGGCAGCCACCGCGACATGACCGCGCACACTTTTTTGCGCAGCATCCATGCCCTGCGGCCGTATTTTGCCGACATGGTCACCCTGGGGGCCCAACTGGCCACTTTTCGAACACTTCAAGACCGGGGTATTCAGGCGGAAGTCGACATGCTGAAGGCCACTGGGGGCATCAACACCCACCGCGGTGCCATTTTCATGCTGGGCTTGTTGTGTGCCAGTGCCGGTTTGCTTCAGGCCCGTGCCATGCGCTTGTCTGCCGAAAACCTTCGCGACTGTTTGCAGATGGCCTGGGGCGATGAGCTTGAGCAAAAATCCCGCCAGGTGCGCAACACCCGGGGTTACTTGCTTGGTCGGCAGCATGGTCTGCGCAGTGCTGCGGAAGAGGCAGCCAGGGGATTTCCCTGCATTTTTGAGGTGGGGTTGCCCGCCCTGCGCGCGGCACAGCAATACCACCTTCACCCGGATGAACAGCAACGCAGGCTGTTTTTGGCCTTGCTCAGCCACATCGACGATACAAATCTGGTCAACCGGGGCGGCATGGCGGGTCTGCAATTTGCCCGGGAAGCTGCTTGCATGGCCTTGCAGGATCTTCAGCCGGGCGCATCGGTTGAGCCTGTGTTGGCGGTGCTGCACACGGCCTTTGTGCAACGCAATTTATCGCCCGGTGGGTGTGCAGACGCATTGGCCGCCACACTGTGGGTGGATACGGTGTGCGGAGCACAGCCATGACATTTGCCGTGGTGTTTTCCGGGCAGGGCATGCAAAGCGCCAGCATGCTGCGCTGGCTACCCGAGGATGTGTTGTCCACCCATTGGCGGAATACCGAGGCTCACAGCCCTGCACTGTTCAGCAATGCGGTGGCTCAACCACTGCTGGTGCGTGTGGGTTTGCAAGCCTGGAACTTGTTGAAACCGCAGTGCCCCGAGCCCTTGGCCTACGCGGGTTACAGCGTGGGTGAGCTTAGTGCTTTTGTGGCAGCGGGTGCCTTGTCGCAGGCCGACGCCTTGCGCCTGGTTCCTCAACGCGCCGCTTGTATGGATGCGGCTGGCGAACAGCACCCCGGTGGCCTCTTGGCCATCAGCCATTACAGCGACGCGGTGTTGGCCGAGCTTCAAACCCGTTATGCAGTGGAACTCTCCATACGCACGGGGGTGGACACCGCCCTGTTGGGCGCGCCCCGTTCGCAATTGGCAGCATTGGCCGATGTATTGCAAAGCCGGGGCATGACAGCACGCCCGTTGGCGGTGTCGGTGGCCTCCCACACCACCCTGATGGAACCCGCCCGCCAGGCTTTTGAACGGGTGCTGAGCACGGTGGCCTTTCAAGCGCCGAACACCGTCCTGTTTTGCAATGCGGACGGCACCACGGTTCGCACCCCCGAGCGTGCCCGTTGGGCGCTGGCCCATCAGCTGAGCCACACGGTGCAGTGGCTGGACTGCATGCAGGGCCTGTACGAACGGGGAGTGCGTTGCTTGCTGGAAATCGGTCCCTGTAAAGGTTTGTCCACCATGTGGCAGCAAAATTTCGAGGGTGTTCATGCCCGTTCCGTCGATGAGTTCAGTCAGCAGTCCGCCATCATCGATTGGGTGCACCGACACGCAGAATAGGATTTGGTGCTAGCATGCAACAGCGCTTTTCCCCGCTGTTTGGAGACCTCCGCATGTTGTACCGCTCAGCCGCTGTTCGTTCCACTGTCTGTTCATTGCTGACTACCCTGGGTTTATGGGCTGCCGCAGGCCCTGTGCAGGCGCAGGTGAAGGCCCCCACCAGCAACACCCTGCCCACGCTCACGCCCTACGCAGTAACCACCGTGGCCGACAATCTTGAGAACCCTTGGTCGCTGGCTGTTCTGCCCGATGGCCGGCAGCTGGTGACCGAACGCCCGGGGCGTTTGCGCATCATGAATGCACAAGGGCAATTGCAAACACCACCCGTGACTGGGTTGCCCCCTGTGCTGGTGGCTGGCCAGGGCGGCTTGTTCGATGTGGTTCCCGCCCCCGATTTTTCCAAAACCCAACAACTGTTCATCAGTTACGCCTGTGGCACGCGCCAGGCCAACCACACCTGCCTGGCCAGCGCCCGTTTGCAAGGCAGCGCATTGACCGGAGTCAAAGAGGTGTTTCGCAGTCAGCCTGCCAAATCGGGTGGTGCGCACTTTGGCGGGCGGGTGGCGTTTTTGCCCGACGGCACCTTGGTGATGACCTTGGGCGATGGTTACGATTACCGCGACAAAGCCCAGGACTTGACCACCCATTTTGGCAAAACCGTGCGCCTGAATCGCGATGGTGGTGTGCCGCCTGACAATCCGTTTGTCAACAGAACCGATGCCCGGCCCGAGATTTACACTTGGGGCCACCGCAATGTGCAGGGCCTGGTCTGGGACCCGGCGAGCAAGCGCCTGTTGGCCCATGAACATGGTGCACGGGGTGGCGACGAACTCAATCTACTCAAGCCTGGGGCGAATTATGGCTGGCCACTGGCCACCCATGGTGTTGACTACAGTGGTGCCATCATCAGCCCCAACACAGCGGTGGACGGCACCGAACAACCCCAGGTGTACTGGAACCCGTCGATTGCCCCCTCGGGCATTGCGGTTTACGCCGGCAACTTGTTTCCCACTTGGCAGGGCAGCGTATTGGTGGGCGCATTGTCGCACCGCATGGTTCAGCGCATTCAATGGCGCAACGGGCAGCCTGTCGTGGTGGAAGGCTTGTTTCGTGAACTCAACGAACGCATTCGTGATGTGAAAACCGGACCCGATGGCGCGGTGTACCTGCTCACTGACCAACCACAGGGGCGCATTTTAAAAGTAACGCCCCCATTGGCCAAAACCGCATTGCCCGAAGGCCACCCGCTGGTGGGCGCGTGGCGCATTGATGTGCCAGGTACCACCTGCTATGAAATCTACAACATGCGGGCCGACGGCACCTTGCAGGTGATCAGCGGGGCGCAGCAGGCCGATGCCGAGTTTTCATTGGCAAAAAAGCCAGAAGGTGAAGGCTTTTACAAATGGACCAACAAAATCACCGACCACAACCAGCAGCCCGATTGCATGGGAACAGTGATGCAAACCGGGCATGAGGCGACGTTTTACATCACCTTTCACAGCACGGGTGACCAGTTTCTGATGTGCGAACGGGCCGACCTGACGGCCTGCTTTGGCCCTTTTGTGCGCCAGCCGGCGATCTGACGACCTCCAACCCGGGGCCGCAATGTTGCGAAGTGTTACTTCGGCATGTTTTGGCTTGTATTGCGGATTTACAGCGTGTTTTACTTTATGGAAAACGAGCATTGTGAACGCTCGGGTGTCTGAAGATACTGATGCACCGGCGCGTTGTTGGCATGAATGCTGACTGCGTTGCCAAACAATAAATAAAAAACACATTCAAAGCAGTACCAAAGGAGGCTTACCGTGAAAACTTCGTTCAAGGCCCTGGTTGCGGCCGCAACCATTGGCGTCTTCAGCATGGGCGCATTCAGCACAGCTCACGCCAACGACCCCTACCCGAGCAAACCCATTACCATGCTGGTGCCCTTCGCCGCAGGCGGACCCACCGACACGGTGGCGCGTTTGCTGGGCCAGTCCATGTCCAAAGACCTGGGGCAGCAGGTGATTGTTGAAAACGTGGGCGGCGCAGGTGGCACGCTCGGCGCAGGTCGCGCAGCCAAATCGCCCAACGATGGCTACACCATATTCCTTCACCACATTGGTCATTCCACCGCACCGTCGCTGTACCGCAAGCTGAGCTACAAGCCGGTGGACGATTTCGAATTCATTGGCCTGGTGACCGATGTGCCCATGACCATCGTTGCACGGGGCGACTTCCCGGCCAAAAACATGCAGGAATTTTTGGCGTATGTGAAAGCCAACAAAGACAAAGTGACCTACGCCAACGCAGGCATTGGCTCTGCCTCCCACCTGTGTGGCATGCTCTTCATGACCGCCATCCAGACGGACCTGACCACGGTTCCCTACAAAGGCACCGGCCCCGCCATGAACGACCTGCTGGGCGGCCAAGTGGACTTCATGTGCGACCAAACCACCAACACCACCAGCCAGATCAAGGGCGGAAAAATCAAGGCCTATGCCGTGACCACCAAAACCAAGGTGCCGTCACTGCCCGACCTGCCAACGCTGGACAAGTCTGGACTGCCTGGTTTTGAAGTGGCGGTGTGGCATGGCTTGTATGCCCCCAAAGGCACGCCCAAGCTCGTCATTGATCGCCTGGTGAAGTCGCTGCAACTGGCACTGAAAGACCCCGTGGTGATTGCCCGCATGGCCGACCTGGGCACTGAACCAGTGGACCCCAAGCGCGCCACACCCGAGGCGTTGAAAAAGCACCTCGAGTCTGAAATTGCTCGCTGGTCGCCCATCATCGCCAAGGCCGGTCAGTACGCCGACTAAACCGCATCAGCCCTTACCGGAATACACACATGCCCAAAAATCTTCGGGATTTCTGGTCGGGGCTGCTGTACCTGTTGGTGGGTGCGGCAGCCGTTTGGCTGGGTGACGAGTACCCCATGGGCACGGCGGTGCGCATGGGCCCTGGCTACTTTCCCATCGTGTTGGGTTACCTGCTGGCGGGCATCGGCCTGCTGTGCATCCTGCGCGCTTTTGTGCAAGCGGGCGACCCGCTTGAAGGCTTTGCCTGGACCAAGCTGGCCTGGGTCACGGTCGCCGTGACAGCCTTCGGTCTTATTGTGCAAGGTGCAGGCCTGGCCGCAGCCGTGGCGGTGGTGGTGGTGCTGTCTGCCTTGGCCAGCCGGCATTTCAGCTGGAAGTGGAGTGTGGGTATTGCATTGGGTTCCGCGGTGTTCTGTGCACTGGTGTTCGTTAAAGGGTTGGGCATTCCCATGCCCATCATTGGCACCTGGCTGGGGGGCGCGTAAATGGAATTGCTCAACAACCTCAGCATTGGTCTGGAAGCGGCATTCACACTGTCCAACTTGGCGTATTGCCTGGCTGGTGTGTTTTTGGGCACGCTCATTGGTGTGCTGCCCGGCTTGGGGCCGGTGGCCACCATTGCCATGTTGTTGCCCATGACATTCACGCTGCCGCCAGTGTCGGCCCTCATCATGCTGGCCGGCATTTACTACGGTGCGCAGTATGGTGGGTCCACCACAGCCATTCTGGTCAATTTACCGGGCGAGTCCTCGTCGGTGGTCACTGCGCTGGATGGTTACCAAATGGCACGGCAAGGCAAGGCGGGCAAAGCGCTGGCCACGGCAGCCATCGGCTCGTTTGTGGCGGGTACTTTCGCCACACTGCTGCTGGCCCTGTTTGCACCACCCCTGGCTGATCTGGCTTTGAAGTTTGGTCCAGCCGAGTATTTTTCCCTGATGGTGATGGGCCTGGTGGCCTCGGTGGTGTTGGCCCATGGCTCGCTGCTGCAAGCCTTTGGCATGATTGTGCTGGGCCTCTTGCTGGGCATGGTGGGCACCGATGTGAACTCGGGCATGGAGCGTTACACCTTTGACTCGCCCTACATGGCCGAGGGCATTGGTTTTGTGGTGCTGGCCATGGGCATGTTCGGCCTGGGCGAAATCATCAAGAACCTGGAAGAAGAGGCGTTGCGCAGTTCGTCCATTACCAAGGTGAGCGGCCTCATGCCCACCCGGAAAGACCTGAAGCGCATTTTCTGGCCGATTGTGCGAGGCACTGGTTTGGGGTCGGTGTTGGGCATTCTGCCCGGCGGTGGTGCCATGCTGGCCTCCTTTGCGGCGTATTCCATCGAAAAGAAGGTGAGCCCCAACGCACACGAGTTTGGCAAGGGCGCCATTGAAGGTGTGGCGGCACCCGAGTCAGCCAACAACGCCGGTGCGCAAACATCCTTCATTCCCTTGCTCACACTGGGCATTCCATCCAACCCGGTGATGGCCCTCATGGTGGGTGCCATGATCATCCAGGGCATCACGCCCGGCCCATCGGTCATGGTGGAACAGCCCCAACTGTTTTGGGGCATTATCGTGTCGATGTGGATCGGCAACCTGTTCCTCATCGTGCTGAACCTGCCGCTCATCGGCATGTGGGTGAAGATGATCACGGTGCCGTATCACCACCTGTTCCCCGTCATCCTCGTGTTTTGTTGCATCGGGGTGTTTAGCCTCAACAACCGGGTGTTCGATGTTTACCTCATGGCGGGTTTTGGTGTCTTGGGTTATATCTTCACCAAATTGCGCTGTGAGCCTGCCCCCATGTTGCTGGGCTTCATTCTCGGCCCCATGATGGAAGAATACCTGCGCCGTGCCTTGTTGCTGTCACGGGGTGATTTCTCGGTCTTGGTGACCCGGCCCATCAGCGCCACCATGCTGGCCATTGCGGCAGTGGCGTTGGTGGTGGTGTTGGCACCGTCCGTGCGCGCCAAGCGGGAGGAGGCGTTCCAGGAGGACTGAGTCGGTCCGGCGGGTTGGCACCGTGTATTGTTTTGAAATGTGTTGTATTATCTACATGAGTAGTTCTAGCAGCACATGGATGCATTCATGGAATTTGCCCCCGCCCTTGATCCGGCCCAGGCCGGTGATTCCAAGCTCGATCCCAATCAGGTCGTTCCGCTATACCACCAGATTTACCTCATTCTGCGCGAGCAGATCATTGAAGGTCATTACGACACCAAGCCGCTTCCGGGCGAGTTGGTGCTGGCCGAGCAGTTCAACGTGTCCCGCGTGACCATGCGCCGCGCCTTGCAGGATTTGGTCAAGGAAGGCCTGGTGGCGCGTGGTCGTGGCAAAGGCACCTTCGTGAAGCCCCGTTCTGAAGCCCGCAGCCATTCCCTGGGGCAGAGTCAGTTGCTCAGTGCCTCGGCCATGCGCCTGCAGGCCAGTGGCGACTCGTCCGACCTCCAACTCATCACCTCCAAACGCATTATTCCCCCGCCCGACATTGCCACGCTGCTGCACCTGCCCAGCGACGCGATTGTCGAGAAGCTCATTCGCATTCGCGAGTTGAATGGTCAGCCGGTGGCTCACCTCACGAGCTTCATTCCGCAGGATTTGTCCGGCCGCCTGTGCCGCCGCCGTTTGCGGGAGTTTCCGATTTTGGTTTTGCTGGAAGAAGCCGGTGTAAAAGTCGCCAAAGCCCGTCAAACCATCTCCGCCCGCCTGGCTGATGCGTCGGTGGCTTATGCGCTGGGTGTGCCGGTGGGCGCACCACTGCTGGCCATTTCACGCGTGGCGTATGACGAAACAGGCCGCCCGGTGCAGGTGCTGAAAGGCCTGTACCGCCCCGACCGGTACGACTACCGCATTGAGTTGTCGCGCAAGCAGGTCAAAGGCCAAAGCTCATGGCAGCATGTCAACGAGGTGGAGTTTGCGTTCGAAATGCACCAGCAGGACATCACCCACTTTTAAGCGGGTTTACTTCAAGGGCTCCACCGGGCGCGGGTTGCGGTGTTCATCCACGGCCACATAGGTAATGTAAGCCTCGGTCACTTTGGCCACATTGTCGGGCTGCAGCCTGCGCTGCGCATACACTTCCACCCGCACTCGCATTGAGGTGCGGCCCACCTTGTCCACATCCGCATAAAAGCTGCACAGGTCGCCCACAAACACGGGTTCCTTGAAAATGAACTCGTTCACGGCCACGGTGACCACGCGCCCTTTGGCATGGGCCACCGCTGGCACTGAACCCGCCAAGTCGACCTGCGACATGATCCAGCCGCCAAACACGTCACCCGCAGCATTCGAATCTTTGGGCATTGGAATCACGCGGATGGTGGGTTCCCGGTCGACAGGCAGCATGGGCGTTATTTGGTTCATGGGGATGTCCTTCAAGTTTTTGGTCCGCCGTGGTTTTCGTCCAGGGCATTTTTGGCCATTTGGTCAATCATTTGTGGAAAAAAGGGCTTCAGCTTCAGGCCCAGCCGGGCTTTGCTGGTCATCACCCATTCCCGCTTGCGGTCTTCCATGGCTTGCACCATTTCATCCACGCATTCATCCACGGTCATGGCACCTGCCTCAGTCAAGCCCGAAATGCCCGCCCGCTGCCCCTCGGCATTCAATCCATTTCGGCGAATGTCGGTGTCCACCACACCCGGGAAAATGCCACACACATCCACGCCGGTGTCCATCAGTTCGATGCGCAGCGCTTCCATGAACCCGCTCATGGCAAATTTGCTGGTGCAATAGGTGGTGCGTGCAGGCACACCGGTTTTCCCCGCCAGGCTGGAAACACCCACAATCAAACCGTCGCGCACCTTGAGGTGGGGCAGGGCCTTGTGGGTAATCCAGATCATGCTCATCACATTGGTGCGGAACAGTTTTTCGTACGTGCTCAAGTCGGCGATGTCGTCAAACCAGGCGTGCATCGAAATGCCGGCATTGTTCACCACAATGTCGATGACACCGAACATCTTGATGGTTTCTTCCACCAGTGCCTCACATTGGGCCTGATCGCTCACATCACAAGCCACCGGGTGGGCGCGACCACCATGGGCGTTGATGTAAGCTGCTACCTCTTTCAGTTTTTCCAGGCGACGGGCTGCAATCACCACGGTGTTGCCTGGCCCCAGCCGCTTGGCCAGTGCTTCGCCAATGCCCTCGGATGCCCCGGTGATGATGATGACCTTGTCGTTGATCCAGCTCATGTGTGTTGTCCCCTGTGGTGGTGTTTCGCCCCGAACACTGCCAAGGCCCTGGCCGGTGGTAGCATGGGGTGATGTTTGTTTTTCTTGCTGAAGAAGTATCGCATGCGCCGACACGCCGCGGGTGACCCCGCCCCCACAGCCCGCCCCCGCAAACGCACCGATTGGGGCACCGTTCAACAGCTTTGGCCCTACATGTGGGCTTACAAATGGCGGGTGGTGTTGGCCATTGCCTGTTTGGTCGGGGCCAAGGTGGCCAACGTGGGTGTGCCGCTGGTGCTCAAAAAACTGATTGATGGCCTAACCCCGCTGCTCAATAGCCAGGCTGCATTGGCCGCCGCTGCCATGCCGGTTGCGCTGTTGCTGGCTTATGGTGCACTACGGCTGTCCACCACCGTGTTCACGGAATTGCGTGAATTGCTGTTTGCCCGCGTCACGCAAAATGCAGTGCGGGCCATTGCCATTCAGGTGTTTGACTACCTGCATGCGCTCAGCCTGCGCTTTCATTTGAACCGCCAAACTGGCGGCGTGACGCGCGACATTGAACGCGGATCCCGCGCCATTTCCAGTTTGGTGAGCTACACGCTCTACAGCATTTTGCCCACCCTGATCGAAATCGTCTTGGTGGTGGGTTATCTCTTTCTGAATTACGAAATCTGGTTCTCGGTGATCACCGCCACGGCGTTGGTGTTGTACATCGTGTTCACCGTCAAAATCACCGAGTGGCGCCTGCAGTTTCGCCGCAACATGAATGAGCTCGACTCCAAAGCCAATGTGCGCGCAGTGGACTCGCTCATCAATTACGAGACCGTGAAGTACTTTGGCAACGAACGCTTTGAAAGCGACCGCTACAACAAGTCCATGACCGCCTGGCAAGAGGCCGCCATTGCGTCGCAGAAGTCGCTCTCATTGCTCAACACCGGGCAAAGCGCCATCATTGCGCTGGCTGTGACTGCCGTGCTGTGGCGTGCAACCGTGGGTGTACTCAACGGCAGCATGACCCTGGGCGACCTGGTGCTGGTCAACGCCTTCATGATTCAGCTTTACATTCCACTGAACTTTCTGGGGGTGATCTACCGCGAAATCAAACAGTCGCTGGCTGACATTGAACGCATGTTTGGATTGCTGGATGAACACCAGGAAGTGCAGGACAAGCCCGGCGCTCCCGAATTGGCGGTGCAGGGCGGGGCCATCGAATTCCGCAATGTCAGCTTTGCTTACGACGAGCGGCGCGTGGTCATCAAGGATTTGAGTTTCAATGTGCCTGCCGGGCAAACCGTGGCGGTGGTGGGCCACAGCGGTGCCGGCAAATCCACGCTGTCACGCTTGCTGTATCGTTTCTACGAAGTCAGTGATGGTGATATCCGCATTGACGGCCAAGACATTCGCGAGGTTCAGCAGGTGAGCCTGCGCAAAAGCATCGGTATTGTTCCGCAAGACACCGTGCTTTTCAACGACACCATTGCCTACAACATTGCCTATGGACGGCCCGGTGCCACACAGTCCGATGTCGAACGCGCTGCCAAAGCGGCGCACATTCACCATTTCATTGAAACACTGCCCGATGGTTACCAAACCCCGGTGGGCGAGCGCGGGCTGAAATTGTCGGGTGGTGAAAAACAGCGGGTGGCCATTGCCCGCACCATTTTGAAAAACCCGGCCATCCTGATTTTTGATGAGGCCACCTCGGCACTGGACTCCCACTCGGAGCAGGCCATTCAGCAGGAGTTGCGGGAACTCTCGCGCAACCGGACCACACTGATCATTGCGCACCGTTTGTCGACCATTGTGCATGCCGATCAAATCCTTGTGATGAGCCAGGGTGAGTTGATTGAGCGTGGCAGCCACCAAGAACTGCTTGACAAAGGGGGTGCGTACGCCCGAATGTGGGCGACTCAACAGCACCAGCAGCTGGAATTGTCCGACGATGGAAACCAAATGGCTTGAAGACTTTATCACCCTGGCGCAGACCAAGAATTTTTCCAAGGCTGCCAACCTGCGCTGCGTCACCCAGCCTGCTTTTTCGCGGCGTATTCAGGCCCTGGAGGGCTGGTTGGGCTGCGAGCTGATTGACCGCGGCGCCTACCCCACGCGGCTGAGTGCCCAAGGCGAAGTGTTTTACGAACAGGCCCTGGTCATGCTGGAGCAAATTCGCCAGGCACGCACCGTGGTGCGGGGTGGTGCAGCCCAAAACCGCAAACAGGTGCGCTTGGTGGTGCCGCACACCTTGGCCTGCAGCAAGGTGCCCCACTGGGTGCAAACCCTGCAGCACCGCATGGCCGACCAGGTGCGCGACCTGAGCTTTCAACTGACCGCCAGCAATGTGCACGATGCCGTACTGCACTTCACCGATGGGGCTTGCGATTTTTTGGCCTGTTACCACCACAGCCGCGAACCGATTGAACTCGACCCCGCACGGTATGAATACAAGGTGCTGGGCACTGAACCTTTCATGCCCTTTTCAAAAGCAGGCTCATCCGGTGAGCCTGTATTTGCACTCAACCACCTGGCCCCCTTGCCAGTGCCCGTGCTGAGTTATTCCCGCCATGCGTATTTGTCTCGCATGGTGGACATTGCCTTGGCAGCCGGGCCAGTATTTTTGCAGCAATCGGTGTTCGAAACCGACATGTCGGAAAGCTTGAAGGCCATGTGCGAGGAGGGCGTGGGCGTGGCCTGGTTGCCGGGCAGTGTGGTGGGGCAGAGCGCAAGGCTGGCCCCCATGGATGGACCTTACCGCACCGAGATGGAAATCCGCCTGTACCGCCGCAATCCGAAAAACCGCGACGCCGGTGTGGCACAGGACCACCTGGATTTGGTGTGGCACCTGTGGCCGGATTCCCATTCGGGTTAACCCGGATATGGTCATTCCCATGCAAAAAGTGCATGATCTAATACGCAATATGAATTGGTCACTTCCGTTCTGCGCGTTTAGCATGGCCCGAATTTCAATTCAGGTGAGGTTGACGTGGCGAAAGCAGGTTCTGATGTCCGCATCGAAAAAGACCTTTTGGGCGAGAAGAAGATTCCCGCAGACGCCTATTGGGGCGTTCACACCAGCCGAGCGCTCGACAATTATCAAATCACTGGTTTTGCCCTGAGCAACGCGCCGGAATTGGTGAATGCACTGGCGGCCGTCAAATGGGCCTGTGCCCGGGCCAATGCCGATCTGGATGTGTTGCCGAGCCACCTGGCCGATGCCATCGTGAAGGCCTGCAAGGAAATTCGCCAAGGCAAGCTGCACGACCAGTTTGTGGTTGACGTGATTCAAGGCGGTGCCGGTACCTCCACCAACATGAATGCCAATGAAGTGATTGCCAACCGCGCCATTGAAATCCTGGGTGGTCAGAAGGGCGATTACAAACTGCTGCACCCCATTGAGCATGTGAACGCATCTCAAAGTACCAACGATGTGTACCCCACCGCGGTCAAGCTCGGCTTGATTACTGCCCTGGCCAGCCTGCTGGATGCCATGGAAGAATTGCGGGATGCCTTTGGCGAAAAAGCCTTTGAATTCCGCAAAATCCTGAAAATTGGCCGCACCCAGTTGCAAGATGCGGTGCCCATGACCCTGGGCCAGGAGTTCTCCACCTTCTCGACCATGCTGACCGAGGACATCGCCCGCGTGAAGGAGGCCACCAGCCTGATTCAGGAAATCAACCTGGGGGCAACGGCCATTGGCACAGGCATCAACACCGACCCGGAATATGCGGCGCGGGCTCGCCACTACCTCGAAGAAATTACCCAGTTGGGCCTGATCACTGCCGAGAACCTGGTGGAAGCCACGCAGGACACCGGCGCTTTTGTGCAGTTGTCCGGCGTGCTCAAGCGTGTGGCCGTGAAACTGTCCAAGACCTGTAATGACTTGCGCTTGCTGTCCTCCGGGCCACAGGCTGGTTTGAATGAAATCAACTTGCCACCCCGGGCCGCGGGTTCGTCCATCATGCCGGGCAAGGTCAACCCGGTAATTCCTGAAGTGGTCAACCAGGTGGCTTTCGAAGTGATTGGAAACGACATCACGGTGACCATGGCCTCCGAGGCTGGGCAACTGCAGTTGAACGCATTTGAACCCATCATTGCCTGGAGCCTGTTCAAGAGCATTCACCACTTGACCGCAGCCTGCCGCACCCTCACCAAGAATTGCGTATTAGGGATTTCCGCAAATGAGTCGCTTTTGCGTGCGCGGGTGGAGGAATCGGCCAGTCTGGCAACATCCCTAAACCCTTACATAGGCTATGATCAAGCTTCTGAGATCGCAAAAACTGCTTTGAAAACAGGCCGAAAAGTGGCTGATCTGGTGCTTGAAAAGGGTTTGCTGTCCGAGCAGCAGTTAACAGAAATACTCAGGCCCGAGGTGCTCACGCAACCCCGGAGAATAAAACTGTAGTCCATCCCGTGGGGTGCTTGCACCCTGTGTGTTATTTCAATCTAGGAGCAAAAATGAAGAGGAATATTCTTGCAGCCGCGCTGGCCCTGGCCTGCGCAACCGCTATTCAGCCTGCTGTGGCCCAAGACACGGGTACCCTGAAAAAAATCGCAGAAACCAAAACGCTGACCATTGGCTATCGCGAATCCTCCGTACCCTTTTCCTACCTGGACAACAATCAGAAGCCCATTGGTTATTCCATGGACCTCTGCTGGAAAGTGGTGGATGCAGTCAAGGCCAAGATGAAGATGCCCGACCTGAAGGTTGAACTGCAACCCGTGACTTCAGCCAACCGCATTCCGCTGCTGCAAAATGGCACCATCGACATGGAATGTGGCTCCACCACCAACTCGGTGAAGCGCCAGGAACAAGTGGCGTTTGGCAACACCACCTTCGTGACCAACGTGAAAGTGGTGGTCAAGAAGAGCAGCGGCATTAAGTCGCTGGCAGACCTGGATGGCCAGCCCATCGCCACCACCTCGGGCACCACCTCGGTGCAGCTGATCAAGCAGCACGAGAAAGGCGCCAACATCAACTTCAAGGAAATCTACGGCAAAGACCATGCTGAAAGCTTCCTGCTGGTGGCCAACGACCGCGCCAAAGCCTTCGTGATGGACGACATTCTGATTGCCGGTTTGGTGGCCAACAGCCCCAACCCCGGTGAATTCATGTTCCTTCCGGAAGTGCTGCGCACGGAGCCTTACGGCATCATGCTGCGCAAGGACGACGCACCGTTCAAGGCCGTGGTGGATACAACCCTCAACGGCTTGATGAAGTCTGGCGAGGTGAACAAGCTCTACACCAAGTGGTTCCAGTCCACCATTCCGCCCAAGAACGTTAACCTGAACTTCCCGATGTCGCCTGAACTGAAAGCGGCCATCGCGAACCCCAACGACAAGGGCGTGGAATAAGCGTTCGGCAAGTAACAAGGCCGGCTGCGTTTCGGTGAAGCGCGGGCCGGCCTTTTTGATATCGACTGACCGGGTTCCAAGCTCGGGAGAGACAAATCATGACAAACCATCTGAATTGGCTGCTGTTTTTCCAGCCGATTGTTGACGGCGAAGACACGGTCTGGTGGGAGATGCTGTTCTCCGGCCTGCTGTGGACTTTGGCCACCTCCGCCGTGGCGGCCGTGATTGCATTCACGGTGGGCTCGCTCATGGGCGTGTTGCGAACCACCTCGCACAAAGGCTTGTCCTTCATCGGCAACGCTTATGTTGAAATTTTTCGGAACGTGCCGCTCATCGTGCAGTTCTTCATCTGGTATTTCGTGATCCCAGAATTCATTCCCCCGCTGAAACAATGGTCCATCAATCAGGACCCGACCGAGGTGCAGTTCATCACCTCCGTGGTGTGCTTGGGTTTGTTCACCGCGTCGCGCGTGGCCGAGCAGGTGAAGTCCGGCATTTTGTCGCTGTCGCGTGGTCAGCGTGCCGCTGGCTATGCACTGGGCTTTACCGAAGCGCAAACTTATCGCTATGTGCTGCTGCCCATGGCGTACCGCATCATTGTGCCACCCATGACCTCCGAGGCCATGAACCTCATCAAGAACTCGTCGGTGGCACTGACCATCGGTTTGACCGAGCTCACCTTCCGCACCAAGGAAATGGGCGAAAACACCTTCGCATTTTTCGAGGCCTACATTGCGGCCACGGTGCTGTACGTGATTGTGGCCATGTCGGTGAACCGCATCATGGCGCTGGTTGAACGGCGCACGGCAGTGCCGGGTTACATCGCGGGAGGCAAATAAATGAACAGTCTCGACTTCAGTGCGATCAGCACCTCGCTGCCCTACCTCATGGGCGGTCTGGGTTACACCGTGCAGCTCACGGTCATCGCCTGCCTGGGCGGCATTTTCTTTGGCACGCTGCTGGCCTTGGCCCGTTTGTCCAGCATCAAGGTGCTCAGCAATGTGGCGGCGGGTTACGTCAATCTCATGCGGTCCATCCCGCTGATTTTGGTGATCTTCTGGTTTTACTTCCTGGTGCCCCTGGTGTTGCAGGCCATCACCGGGGCAGAACGTCCTCCGCAAATTGGTGCAGATCGGTCGGCTTACATCACCTTCATCATGTTTGAGGCCGCATTTTTCTGTGAAATCATGCGTGCGGGTATTCAAAGCATTCCCAAGGGGCAGGTTGGTGCTGCCTATGCGCTGGGTCTGACGTACGGGCAGACCATGCGTCTGGTGGTGCTGCCGCAGGCTTTCCGCAACATGCTGCCCGTGTTGCTCACCCAAACCATTATTTTGTTCCAGGACACCTCGTTGGTGTATGTGTTGTCGGTGACCGATTTCCTCGGTGCCGCTTCCAAGATCGCCCAGCGGGACAGTCGCCTCGTGGAAATGTATTCCTTCGTGGCGGTGGTGTACCTGGTGATTTGCTTTACGCTCTCAATGACCGTGAAAGCACTCCAAAAGAAAACCCAAATTATCCGATAGCAGGAGCGCGCTGTGATTGATATTTCCAACGTCAACAAGTGGTATGGCAATTTTCAGGTGCTCACCGATTGCACAACCTCGGTTAAAAAAGGGGAAGTGGTGGTGGTGTGCGGCCCTTCCGGTTCAGGCAAGTCCACGCTGATCAAATGCGTGAACATGCTGGAGCCATTCCAGAAAGGCACCATCACCGTGGATGGTATTTCCGTGGGTGACAAGGGCACCGATTTGCCCAAACTGAGGTCTCGCGTGGGCATGGTGTTTCAGCACTTTGAGTTGTTTCCACACCTCACCATCACCGACAACCTCACCCTGGCCCAAATCAAGGTGTTGGGCCGCTCCAAGGACGAAGCCATGGCCAAAGGCCTGGGGCTGCTCGACAGGGTGGGTTTGAAGGCCCATGCCCACAAATTTCCCGGGCAGTTGTCAGGGGGGCAGCAGCAGCGTGTGGCAATTGCACGCGCACTGTCGATGGACCCGATCTGCATGCTGTTCGACGAGCCCACCTCCGCACTGGATCCTGAAATGATCAACGAAGTGCTGGATGTGATGGTTGAGCTGGCGCAGGAAGGCATGACCATGATGTGCGTGACCCATGAAATGGGCTTTGCCCGCAAAGTGGCCGACCGTGTGATTTTCATGGACAAGGGCCATATCGTAGAAGATTGTACAAAGGACGACTTTTTCGGTACGCCCCGATCAGAGCGTGCGCAGCAGTTCCTGTCCAAAATTCTCAATCACTGATTGCGGGTTTTTGATGCGCGAGAACGCCTCGGTTCGCCGGGGCGTTTTTGTTTTGGCGGCTCTGTGTTGGCGGCCTGCGCGGTGACCTCGCCCTTTGCGACGGTCCATTGGTATCTCCCTCGCTGGGCCTCACGATCGCTGAGTTTCGCCCTCCAAAAAACACGGTCGGGAACGAAACTCTGAACTTGCCCATGGGGTGCCCAGTGGGCAAGTTCACCGCGCCTGCTTGGCACGCTCTGGCCAATGGCCCTGAATGTCGCTGCAGGGGAGGTGAACCGCGCAGGCCCCCCCAGCAATGCCGGTGTGCCCGGCGCCGAACAGTCAGCCCCCGATCGGTTTGACCCGCACAGCATTCGAACACATGGACCGAGATGTTTGAGCCACGTAGTGGCGAGTTCTCGGGACGGTTCGCGATTTTGCCCAATGCGGCGCGGGGCAACCTTTGCTTTTCGGGGGGCGTTTGGCACGGGTGACCGGGGTTGCTGGGGGCTCTAGAGAAGCACGGGCTACCGATCCATCATGTCCCGCGCTTTGGCATATTTCACAAAGCTGTTGAAGCACCCGATCACGATGTGCACAAACCCGGGCCATCCATCCAGAAACCCGCGCCGCACCAGGTAGAACTTGATGAACCGTACCCAGGGTGACAACACCAGTTTGGCAAACCCCGGCCGTTTGCCGCGAATCACCAGTTGCTCAGCCTGAATGGTGGTGTAGCGGTTTTGCTTGGTCAAATAACTCTGGAGGGTTTCTGCAGATTCATGGAGCAAATCACCATGCAACCGCTGAACAGCCAAGCCACCGTGTACTTCCACCTTTTCATGCACGGCGTCGTTACTCCAACCTGCGCGTGCGCGGTGAAACAGCCGACGGGACCAATCCGGATAGCCTTCTCCGTGGCGCAGATACCGGCCCATGAAAAAATTGCAGCGCGGCATGTCAAAGGCGGCAATACCGGGCAAATCAAGCTCACCTCTTGAGCCCGAAAAAATCTCTTGAATGCTCGCCATCAGTGAAGGGCTGACCCGCTCATCCGCATCCAGGCACAGCACCCAGTCAAACCGGGCTTGAGCAACCGCAAATTGTTTTTGCGGTCCAAAACCCAGCCACTCCTTGAACACCACCCGTGCACCGTATTGCTCAGCCAGCGCAATGGTGTTGTCGGTACTACCGGAGTCCACCACCACGATGTCCTGACAAAAGGCCACGCTGCGCAAGGCGGCTTCCAATTGGGAGGCTGCGTTCAAGGTAATGAACACGGCCGACAAGGGCAGTGTGGATGTGGCGGTTGGCTTGGACATCAAATTTGCGATCCTTGGGGTGCGGTGTGCGGCGGACGGGAAAGGTTCTGCTTACAATGGTGCATTCCAATCCCATGCCCTGCGCTAGATGAAGCGTATCTTAATTGTTAAAACCACGTCCATGGGTGATGTTATTCATGCCCTGCCGGTTTTGCATGATCTCAAGCACCACAACCCCGGGCTGGCCATCGACTGGATGGTGGAAGCACCTTTTGCCGACCTGGTGAAGGCCAATTCCTTGGTTCACCGCGTGGTCCCCGTGCAGTTGCGGGTGTGGCGCAAGCAGGGTTTGAAACACTTGTGGCAGCAATGGAAGGCCTTGCGCAGCAGCCTGGCCGACACCGATTACGACGCCGTGATTGATTTGCAAGGTTTGCTCAAGAGTGCGTTGTTAGCCTGTGCGGCCAACGGGCCACGCATGGGTCCCGGTTTTGGGTATGCCAAGGAAGGTTTGGCGGCGTTGTTTTACTCACGCCGTGCGGGATGGGACCCCCAGGCCCATGCGGTGGAGCGCTTGCGCGAGTTGGCTGCAGGCTTGTTGAATTATCGTTTGCAAGGCCCACCGGTGTTTTATTCCAGCCGCCCGGGCAAACAAGTGCCCGCCATTCCCAAGGCGGGGGAAATCTGGTTCTTGCACGCCACCGCTCGGGATGAAAAAAAATGGCCCTTGGTGCAGTGGCGTGAGCTGGCGCACCGGTTTTCTGATTTGGGTTATCGCATTTACTTGCCGTGGGGTTCGGCAGCAGAGGAGCTGCAAGCCCAAGCGATTGCTGAACGAATCGACCATGTGGAGGTATTGCCTCGAATGAACCTGGCGCAACTGAGTGAGCGCATGCAACAAGCACACCTCGTCATTGGTGTGGACACCGGGTTGACCCACTTGGCGGCAGCCCATTATTTGCCCCTGGTGGCCTTGTTTTTTGCAACGCCCGCTTGGCGTTTTGCGCCGCGGTTCAATCCCCATGCCATCAGCCTGGGCGATGTGGGCCGTGTGCCAGCCGTGGGTGAGGTGTTCGAGGCCGCCAGTCGATTGATACGAGGCAACAAGCTGTGATCGCATCCAACGCCTTGCGAGGCCTGTACACCCTGCTGCTGGCCTTGGTGCAACCACTGCTCGCCTTGTATTTGTTAAAGCGTGCGGCTCGCCAGCCCGAGTACCGTGCCGCATGGTCTCAGCGTTTTTTGGCTGCAGTGCCCAAGTGCGACATGTTGACCAATGGACAGCGGCGTCTGTGGGTGCATGCAGTGTCGGTGGGTGAGGCCCATGCCATCTCCCCCTTGGTGAAGCATTGGGCCAAGGTGTACCCCGCCGATGTTTGGGTGATTTCATGCACCACACCCACCGGTTTGGCCACCTGTAAAAGCCTCTACAGCCACTTGAATGGCGTGGTCTTTTGTTACCTGCCCTACGACCTGCCCTGGCTGATGTCTCGTTGCATGGCGAGGTTGAAGGCCACGTCGCTGTGGTTGGTGGAAACCGAGTTGTGGCCCAACCTGTTGGCGGTTGCTCGGCGGCGCGGTCTGCCGGTGGCCTTGCTCAATGCGCGCATTTCCCCCACCACGGGCAAGCGCTTGAGGCAGCTGTCGCTGTTAAGCAAACCAGCCATTCAGGCGTTGCACACGGTGGTGTGCCAAACCGCGGCCGATGCGGCGGTGTTTGAGTCCCTGGGCCGCCCGGTGGATGCCATTTGTGGCAATTTGAAATTCGATGTAGACCTTCGTCCGGAGTTGGCTGCCTTGGGGCGACAGTGGCGGCAGGTGGGGCAGGGCAACCCGGTGCTGCTGTTTGCCAGCAGCCGTGAGGGTGAAGAGCCTTTGTTGCTGGAGGCCTTGTTGCGGACCCAGTTTTTCAAGCGCATGCCGCAGGCGGCAGTCTGGATTGTGCCTCGCCACCCCCAGCGCACCGACGAGGTATTTGAGCTGATGGTGCAGGCTGCCACGCGATTGGGGGTGGCCCGGCCAGTGCGGCGAAGCCAGTGGGGCACGCAGGCCGACGCCACCTTGGTCCCCAAGGGCACGGAGGGGCGCGGCCAAGTTCGTTTGGTGCTGGGCGACAGCATGGGTGAAATGCCCGCTTATTATTCCCTGGCAGACCTGGCGTTGTTGGGGGGCTCATGGCTTGAGCTCGGTGGACAAAACCTAATTGAGGCCTGTGCGTACGGATGCCCGGTGTGGATGGGGCCGCACACTTTTAACTTCAAGAAAGCTGCAGAGGATGCGCTGGCGGCTGGTGCCGCTCGGCGGTTTGAGTCCCTTCAGGCCGCTTGTGAAGCATTCATGGACAAACAGTTTGACTTGGAGGCCATGAAGAAGTCGGCTTTTTCGTATGCGCGCAGCCACCGGGGTGCCACACTCACCACGTTCAATGCGCTGAATGCCCGATTGATCTAAAGACCGTTGTTGACCAGCAGGGTATTGATCCGGTCGACACTGTCCACGCTCAGCGCGCCCACAGCGGCCTGCAGTTCCAGCATGCTGACCAGTGCGCTGTAACGGGCCTTGGACAAATCCCGCTGCGTGGCATTCAGTTGCTGCTGTGCGTTCAGAACATCAATGTTGATGCGCACACCCACTTCGTAACCCGTTTTGTTGGCCTTCAAGGCCAGTTCACTGGACTTGACTGCGGTTTCCAGTGCTGCCACTTGCGCCAGGCCGGTGTTTACAGCCAAAAATGCAGATTTGGCACCTTGAACCGCGCCGCGGTTGGCCTGTTCAAGCTGGTTCTGGGACTTTTCAAGCAGTGCGGCTTGTTGCCGCACTTTGCTCTGCGTGGCTCCACCGCTGAAGATGGGCACGGTGACCGCCAAGGTGAGTGTTTTGTTGTCCACATCGATGGTAAAAGGCCTGCCGCTGGTTGCATCAAACGACTGCTGGCTGGTGTTGACCACCTGGGCATTCAAATCCACAGTGGGCAAGTGGCCCTCGCGGGCCTTTTTGACTTCGCGCTTGGCGATGATTTGCGCCAACCGGGCCTGTTGTACGTCCAGGTTGCTGGCTTGCGCCCGCTCTGCCCAAGCGTCCACTGTGACGGGTTCAACGCCTTGCAGATTCACATCCGGCGACAACCGGGCCAGCATTGGTGCCCGTTCTCCCACGATGTTTTCCAGCACCAGGGTGCGCACGTCCAATTGGTTGCGGGCAGCCAGTTCTTGCGCCACGATCAGGTCATACCGGGCTTGTGCCTCTTGTTGATCGGTGATGGTGGCAGTGCCCACTTCAAAATTGCGTTTGGCCGACGCCAGTTGCTCGGTGGTGGCGGCCTTTTGGGCTTGAAGGTTGCGAAGGTCGTCCTGCGCGGCCAGTACATCAAAGTAGGCTTTGGACACGCGCAGGATGAGGTCCTGCTCAGCTTTGTTCAAAGCCAGTTTGGCAATTTCGCCACTGAGTTGGCTTTGTTTGTAGCTTTCCCAGGCTTGGGGTCGAAAGAGGGCTTGGTTCAGGTTCAGGGCGTAGGTTTTTGGGGTGTCCGAGGTGGACACCGAAAACCCCCGCAGACTGCTGGTGGTGTCTTCTTTCTTGAATTGTGCGCTGGCGTTGAGGTTGGGGAGCAAGGCACCCCGTGCCTGGTTTTCAAGCTCCAGATCAGCCTGGGTTTGGGCTTGCGCTGCCAGGTAAACCGGGTCACGCAGTTTGGCCAGTCGAACCAGGGAGGCCAGGTCACGGACTTGCGCCAGCGCTGGGCTGGCGGTGGTCATGCAGGCTGCCGCCACAAAAGCCAGGCCAAAGCGCCGGGCCGCCAGGTTCAAACCACAATCCAGCAGTCGGCGCATGGGTCTTAAAATGTGAATGCAACAGCCTTCGGTGCGTTTTGCAGCACTTCAGCCTGGGTTTCAAAGAGGGGTTTCTGGCTGATTTGCCCTTGGGCGTTTTTGTCAGCCTGCACCACTTGCATCACGGGTGCCTCGCCCACAATGCCGATAAAACGGCCACCGGGCTTGAGCGCGTCCAACAGCACGGTGGGCAGCACAGGGCTGGCACCGGACATCACGATGGCATCAAATTGACCCAAGGCTTTGGCTTGTTCAAAGCCACAACCTTCGATCACTTTCACCCGGGTAATGCCATTGGTTTTGAGGTTTTGGCGGGCCAGTTCAGCCACGGCCGGGTTGGCCTCCACCGTGGTGACATGGGCGCACAGCTGGGCCAGCAGGGCAGCCATGTAGCCGGTGCCAGTGCCAATTTCCAGCACCTTGGCTTGGGGGTCCAGTTCGAGTTCCTGCAGCAGCCGGGCTTCCATTTTGGGGCTCAGCATGTGCACGCCGGTGTCCTTGCCCTGCACGCGGATGGGCAGGTCGCAATCGGTGAAGGCCAGTTTCTGAAGGGAAGGGCAAACAAACTGTTCACGCTTGATCACGCCCAAAAGGTCCAGCACGCGCTGGTTCAGTACATTCCAGGGGCGGATCTGCTGTTCAATCATGTTGAAGCGGGCCAATTCGAAGTCCATGGTCAAGTCTCGACTTTTCAAGAAAAATTAATCAGTTAACCCACTATTTTATCAAACCCGGCTTTCCCTGAGGCGTTTCTTTTGCAAACGCCGGGCTTTGGCATTTTCCAACAGCCAGATCAGCACCGGCACCACCAGCAAGGTCAAGAGGGTGGAGGTGATGACTCCGCCGATCACCGCGTGGGCCATGGGCGAGCGCTGCTCGCTGCCTTCCCCTTGGGCCAGGGCCAGCGGCAGCATGCCAAACACCATGGCCAGCGTGGTCATGAGGATGGGGCGAAGCCGGGTTTCAGCCGCCTGAATAAGCGCATCCCGCAGGGCTGTGCCTTGCCGCAGGGCTTGGTTCACGAAGTCCACCAACAAAATGGCGTTCTTGGTAACCAGGCCCATCAGCATCACAAAGCCAATGATGGAAAAAATATTGAGCGTGCTGCCAAACACCAGCAAGGCCAAAATAACCCCGATGAGGGATAGGGGCAGGGACATCATGATGACCAGCGGTTGCACAAAGGAAGCGAACTGCGATGCCAGAATCAGGTAAATGAACACAATCGCCAGGATGAGCGCCTGCAGGGCAAAACCGAGGGTGTCCTTGATGTCTTTGGTGGAGCCGCCGTAGCTGATGCGGTAACCCGGCGGCAGGTTCAATTGCGCGATCTTGGTTTGCAGCGCCTGCGACACTGTTCCGGCAGCCGCACCCTGCACGTTGGCCGTGAGCAGCACCTCGCGGGTCAGGTATTTTCGATTGATCTGGGCGGCTGCAAAACCCGGCTCCAGGTGTGCAATATCGCCCAGGCGCACGGTTTGGCTGGTATTGCCACGCAGCGGCAGTCGCGCCAGCTGTTCGATGCTTTGCCGCCCAGCCTCGGGCAACTGCACCACCACGTCGTAATTTTCTTCGTTGGGCGCCCGCCAGGTGCTCACGGTTTTGCCGCTCATCAGGGGTTCAATGGTGGCGTTGATGCTGCTGACATCAATGCCGAAGTCCGCCGCCCGAGCGCGGTCCACATTCACCCGCACCGTCGGCTTGGTGGGTTTGAGCGAGCTTTCCAAGTCCACCAGTCGCGGGTCTGCTTCCATCAGCGTTTGAATCTGGCCCGAGAGTTTCTCCAGCACGGACAACTCTGGCCCCAACACGCTGACCTGCACCGGTTTGCCTGAGCTCACATTGACCTGTTGGCCCACTTGTGTCACTGCAACACCGGCAATCGACTTTAATTCGGTGCGCAGGATGGTCGACAATTTGGCCACTGTGATTTTTCGCTGATTGCGCGGCACCAGCTTCACGAATACGGTTGCATAGTTTTTACCGGATGCAAAGCCCGTGTTGATGGTGGTGTAAACGGTGGTGACTTCCGGGTGCTGTCGGACCATGGCCTCCACCTGCAGGGCCTTGCGCTGGGTGAGCTCAAGCGGTGAGCCTTCAGGCGTGTGGAATGACACACTGAGTTCACTGTTGTCAGGCTGTGGCGTGAATTCCACTCCCACAAACTTCAGCAGGCCAAACGAGGCAAAGAAACTCGCCAGTGCAATCGCGATGACAGTTTTTGGCCAGCGCAAGCCCCATTTCAGCAGGCGGACATAGCCTTGCTCCAGCCGCAGCATCAGGTTCTGGAAGGCATTGAGCAATCGACCCATCCTGCCGGTGTAACCCTGTCCATGCGCTTGAGGGTCGTACCACACCGAGCTCAGCATGGGGTCAAGCGTGAAGCTAACGAACATGGACAGCAACACTGCACAGGCCACGGTAATACCAAACTGGTGAAAGAACTGGCCGATGATGCCGCCCATGAAACCCACGGGCAAGAACACCGCCACAATCGAGAAGGTGGTGGCCAGCACGGCCAAACCAATCTCCCGCGTGCCTTCCAGTGCAGCTTCTTTGTGGTCCTTGCCCATTTGCAAGTGGCGGACAATGTTCTCCCGCACCACAATGGCATCGTCTATCAGCAAACCCACGCAAATGGACATGGCCAGCAGGGTGAGCAGGTTGATGGTAAAGCCCATGGCATACAGCACGCTGAACGTGCCAATCAGCGAAATCGGCAGCGTGAGCCCGGTAATCACCGTGCTGCGCCAGGAGCCCAAAAACAGAAACACAATCACCACCGTGAGTAGCGCACCCTCAATCAGCGTGTTACGCACATCCAGCAGCGAGTTGCGGATTGGTTTGGACTGGTCCCGGGTCAGGCTGAGTTTGACCTCGCCGTGCAGTTCCTTCTCAATGTCGGTCAGGGCCTCTTTGAGGTCGTCCACCACATCCACCGAATTGGCATCCTGCGCTTTCAGCACATCCACCGACACCACGGGTTTGCCGTTGACCAAGGCCAGCGATTCAATGGTTTTTTCACCGTCCCGAATTCGGCCCAGCTCCCCCAGGCGAACCTGACGACCGTTGCGGATCGTCACGATCAGGTTATTGAAGTCGTTGGCGGAGTCCAGGCGGGCATTCAGTTCAACCACAGCCTCGGTGGTGGTGGTTTTCAGCCGCCCCAACGGCAGGGTCTGGTTGTCCCGGCTCAACACCTGCATGACTTCTTGCGGTGTGATGGACAGGCGGTCCAGGGCCACCGGATCGAGTTCAATCAGCAACTGCCGGGTGGCGCCGCCAACCAGGTTGGCAGCACCCACACCACGCACGTTTTCAATGCGCTTTTTGATGACCTGGTCGGCCAGCAGGGTGGTTTCCCGCAGGGTGGTGTTGGCCTTGACTGGTTCGATCAGCACCGAGGCGATGGGGAAGTCGTCGGGATTGAAGCGGGTGATGACCGGTTCGGAAATTTCATCCCGCAGGGCGGGGCGAACCAGGGCGACTTTTTCCCGCACGTCCTGCGCGGCGGCGGCTGAGTTGGTCAACAGGTCAAACTCTGCAATGATGACCGAGGTGCCTTCATAGGAGCGGGAGGTCAGGGTTTTTAGGCCTGACAGCGTGTTGATGGCTGTTTCAAGTGGCCGGGTTAGTTCCGCTTCCACAATTTCTGGCGAGGCGCCCGGGTATTTGGCAGTCACCACCACCACGGGGAAGTTCAGGTCGGGGTATTGGTCAATCGGTAGGCGGTAGTACGCAAACAGCCCAACCACCAGCAGGGCAGCCATCGCCATGGTGGCCATCACCGGGTTGTGGATCGAAATTCGGGTGAACCACATCGCGACTGCTCACTGTGCCGTGGGTTGAATGGAGACGGCAGCGCCGTCGGGCAACGGGCCCAGGTTGACGCCCACAATGCGGTCGCCGGCATTCAGCCCTTCCCGAACTTCGATTAGACTCACGCCCTGCGCTGACACCTGTTCCAGACCGGTGCTCACAGCCACCGTTTGTAGCGTGTTTTGAGCGCTGATTCGATACACCACCGGCTTGCCTTGCACTTCTCGCAAGGCGGTTTTGGGCACCTGCAGGCCTTGTTTGGTGCTACCCAGAGCCAGCCGGGCTGTTGCAAACTGGCCCGAGCGCAATTGCTGCTGCGGGTTGTCGACCTTGAAGTACACGGCCACGGTGCGGCTGCCCTGCACGCTGCCAGGGCTGATGCGGGTCAGCATGGCCTCGAAGGCTGGCAGGTCAGGGCCTGCATTCAGGCTGGCTTTCTGGCCCGGTTTTAGGCGCACCAGGTCATCCGGGTTCACATCCGCTTTCAGTTCCATGGTCCGCAGGTTCAGCAACTCCAACAAGATGGTGTCTGGTGACACTTTGCTGCCCACCTGAACTGGCACCGGTCCCAACACACCCGAGAACGGCGCTTTGACTTGGGTGTCAGCCAGTTGCTGGCGGGCTTGCGCCAATTGGGCCTTGGCCACGGCCACTTGGGCCTGGGCTGCATCGTAGGCCGCTTTGGTGTTCAAGAGGGCCGTTTCGGAGACAAAGCCTTCTTTAACCAATCGCTGGTTGTTGTCGTATTGGGTTTTGGCCTGTTGGGCCTGGGCTTCTTGAGCCAGCACAAAGGCCTCGCGTTCTTGCACGCGCAGCTGGGGGTCGGTGGGGTCGATTCGCACCAGCAGGTCGCCTTGTCGCACACTTTGTCCTTCCAGGGCTTGAATGCTCAGCACGTTTCCGCTGACCTTGGAGCGGATCACGGTTTTCTGCTCAGCCTGCAGGGTGCCCGTGACGTAAAGGGAGTCCTCGATGGGGGCTGTTTGTACAGTGACGACATCGGCCTGGGCCAGCAGCAAAGGCGCTGGCTGGGCTGGCGTTTCAGCTTTTTGGGTGTTTGCGGAGGGCGAGCACGCTTGCAGACTCGCCAGAAGCACCAGGCTCAACAGGCGCAGCATTTGCGCCTTTGCCTTGGGTAAGCTGCTTTTGCTTCGGGCAGGTGAGACCATTTAAAACCATCTGTAAGTGCGCCTCAATGTAGCGCATCGGGTTGGTGTCGATGTTGCAGCAGGTGTCCAGGGTGCGTTTCCACAACCCCAGGGTCACCAGCGGCGCACACAGCACTTTAGCAGCGTATTCCACATCGATGTCAGCGAATTCACCACGTTGTATACCTCTTTGCAACAGACTCTCGAGGTAGGCCCACCAGGGGGCGATCACGGTGTCGTGGAAAAATCGGCCCAGCTCCGGAAAGGCGTTGGCCTCGGACATCACGATTTTGGTCAGCGAACTCAACTCGGTGGACCCGTAACGCTGCCACCACAGGTGCAATGCTTCACGAATGAGCGTGGATGAAGATTTGTCGTCGTCCTGCTGGTGACGGGCCTCGTCCACGATGGGCGATACATGCTCAATGACAACGGCTTTGAGCAGTTCTTCCTTGTTGGGGTAGTACAGGTAAACGGTGCCCTTGCTGACCCCAGCGTTTTTGGCCACATCTTCCAGGCGGGCGCCTGCGTAGCCTTTTTCGCTGAATACGCGCAGGGCAGAGGTCAATAATTCTTGCGGCCGGGCGTCTTTGCGCCGGGTCCAGCGGGGGGTTGCGTTGGCCACACAATGCTTCATGGGTAATGCGTCTGTTGGTTTTGGTTTCTTTTCACTATAGTGTTTCATTCTTCACCGAGTCAACGCTTGTGGCTTCATTGCACGTTGAAGGGGTTGTAGAATAAGGGGTTTAGTCGATCCTGTATATTCGGAGAATTCAGCATGTCAATGGCCGACCGCGATGGCTTCATTTGGTTTGACGGCAAACTTGTGCCGTGGCGTGAAGCGCAAATCCACGTGCTTACGCACAGCCTGCACTACGGTCTGTCGGTGTTTGAGGGTGAGCGGGCCTACAAAACCGACAAAGGCCCAGCCATTTTCCGCTTGAAAGAGCACACGGACCGACTGTTTAACTCGGCCCACATTTACCGCATGGCCATGCCGTACACCCGTGAGCAAATCACGGAGGCCTGCTGCGACGTGGTGCGCGCCAACAAACTGGACTCCTGCTACATCCGTCCGATCGCTTTCTATGGATCTGAAAAAATGGGTGTGTCGCCCAAGGGCGCAGCCACCCATGTGGCCATTGCTGCCTGGCCCTGGGGTGCTTACCTGGGTGAAGATGGCCTGCAAAAAGGCATTCGCGTTAAAACCTCGTCATATGCCCGTCACCACGTGAACGTGACCATGGCCCGCGCCAAATTTGCCGCCACCTATGCCAACTCCATCCTGGCCAATATGGAAGCCACTCAAGACGGCTACGATGAAGCCCTGTTGCTGGATGTGGACGGCTTTGTGGCCGAAGGTGCGGGTGAAAACCTGTTTATCGTGAAAGACGGCGCCATTTACGAACCGGAAATTGCATCCGCACTGGTGGGGATTACCCGCGCAACCATCATCTCCCTGGCCCGCGACATGGGTCTGGAAGTGAAGTCCAAGCGCCTCACCCGCGACGACATCTACATCGCCGATGAAGCCTTCTTCACCGGCACCGCCGCTGAAGTAACGCCGGTGCGCGAACTCGACAACCGCACCATTGGCGCTGGCACCCGCGGCCCCATCACCGAAGAGTTGCAGAAGCGCTACTTCGATGTGGTGTATGGTCGCAATGAAAAATACGAACACTGGTTGACCCGCGTGTAATCATGATTACAGACAAAAAAGCCACCGTTGAAACCGTTGAACTGGATGGCGAGCACTTGCCCGCCTTTTGCCCCAATCCAAAAATGCCCGTGTGGAACCACCACCCCAAAGTGTTTCTGGATGTCACCAAAACCGGCAAGGCTGCCTGCCCATACTGCGGTACGGTGTACAGCCTGAAGCCCGGCGCCAAGGTACACGCACACTGAAGCCCGAATCCGTTTCGATGGTTTGGGGCATGCAGGGGGTGCCATGCGGGTACTGATTGTTGCGCCCAACTGGATCGGCGATGCGGTCATGAGCCTGTCGCTGTTGCAGGCTTTGCATGCCGATGAAGCCTTGCGGTTTGCGGATGGGCGGCCCTGTGAACTCCACGTGCTGGCCCCCTCAGTCACCGCGCCTGTGTACCAGTTCAGCCCCGTGGTGCACACCGTGCAAGCCGAGCCTTTTGCCCACGGCGAACTTCAATGGGGGTTGAGAAAGCAGGTGGGGCGGGCCTTGCAGGCCAAAGAGTATGGGCTTGCCATCACTCTGCCGAATTCGCTGAAGTCCGCCCTGGTGCCTTGGTTTGCCAAGGTGCCCCAGCGCGTTGGTTACGATGGCGAACTGCGCAGCCTGATTCTAAACCGTGCGCTGCCCAAGCCCAAAAAAGACAACAAGCCGCCCATGATCGAGTGGTATGGTCGCCTGGGTGGTTACGACCGGGCCTTGCTGGCCAACCCGCTGATGCAGGTGTCCACAGCCACCACCGATCGGGTTTGCGTGGACTTCCAATTGCAGCGGGGGTTTTTGGCGATTGCACCCGGTGCCGAGTATGGCCCTGCCAAGCGTTGGCCGGCTCGTCATTTTGCCGCTGTTGTGCAGGCCTTCCTAGAACGAAACCCCAGCCAGCGCGCAGTGTTGTTGGGCGGCCCGAAGGATGTCGAATTTTCTGAAACCATCCACAGCCTGGTGCCAGAGCCACTGCGCGCCCGCTTGCTGGTGTTGGCTGGCAAAACCAGCTTGCCACAGGCCATTGCACTGATGGCTGGTGCTTCGCAGTTGGTGACCAACGATTCAGGCCTCATGCATGTGGCCGCCGCGCTGGATGTGCAGGTGCATGCCGTGTTTGGTTCCAGCAGCCCCAGCCACACTCCCCCGTTGAACCCCAGCGCCAGGGTGTATTACTTGGCCTTGCCCTGCAGCCCTTGCTACCAGCGTGAATGCCCTTTGGGCCACCTGGACTGCTTGAACAAGCTGGAGCCCGAATTGGTGGCAACACAATTGAAGCCAGTTTCCGGCGGTGGATGATCCCCGGGGTATGATCTCAGCAGACAGACACAACACAGGTGCGGGCCAGACGGGCCCAACAGCATTCGAGCCGGACCATGCGTGATTATATTTTGACCATTTCCTGCCCAGACACCACGGGCATTGTCTACAACGTCAGCAAGTTCCTGTTTGACCTGCAGTGCAATATTCTGGACTCGGCCCAGTTTGGCGATGAGTCAACCAACCTGTTTTTTTTGCGGGTTCATTTCGCTTTGCCCAATGGTGCCACGCTAACGCAGGCTGCATTGAATGCGCAGTTTGAGTCGGTGGCTCGGCAGTTCAATATGACGTACCAATTCAATGATGCCCGGGTCAAGCCGAGGGTGTTACTGATGGTTTCGAAGTTCGGGCACTGCTTGAACGACCTGTTGTTCCGCTGGAAAAGCGGAAACCTGCCCTGCGACATTCCGGCCATTGTGTCCAACCACCAGGACTTTGCCCTGTTGGCGGCCTCCTATGGTGTGCCGTTTTACCACTTGCCGGTAAATAACCAGAATAAAGGGCTTCAGGAAACGCAAATTCGCCAGATCATGGAGCGTGAGCGCATCGACCTCATGGTACTGGCCCGTTACATGCAAATTCTGTCGCCTGAATTTTGTGCTGAATTGCCGGGCCGCATCATCAATATTCACCACAGCTTTTTGCCCAGCTTCAAGGGCGCAAAACCCTACCAGCAGGCCTTTGATCGCGGCGTAAAATTGATCGGTGCCACCGCGCACTATGTGACATCCGACCTGGATGAGGGGCCTATCATTGAGCAAGATGTAGCCCGTGTGGACCATTCACTCACACCGGAAGAGCTCACATCCCGCGGGCGTGACACCGAATGCATGGTGTTGGCGCGGGCCGTCAAGTGGCACTGCGAGCACCGGGTGGTGCTCAATGGCCACAAAACCGTGGTGTTTCAGTAATCGGAGGCATGGGCCATGTCCAGACCCAAAGTGATTCACTCCTCGCCGCAAGACATTGAACAGGCGTTCTACGAAGCCCTGGAAGCTGCTGATCTGGATGCCCTCATGGACCTCTGGGCTGACGACGAGCACATTGTCTGCATTCACCCGGGTGGACCGCGGGTGGAGGGTTATCACGATGTACGCGACTCCTGGAAGGAAATTCTGTCCGCCGGTGCGCTGCAAATTCGTGTGGTGCCGGTGCACCGTGTGGAGGGTGTGATGGTGGCCGTTCACAACATTGTGGAGCAGGTCATGATGAACAGCACGCGGGGCGAGCCGCATGTCGTGCAAGTCAATGCCACCAATGTGTTTCACAAAGGCCCCAGCGGCTGGAAGCTGGTGATGCACCATGCCAGCCCCGCCATGGATGTGGAAGAAATGGCGGAAGACGACTTGTCGGATTTCGAGCCGCAACCCACCTTGCATTAACAACTGCCCATGGACGATCTGGTTGAAAAGGCCCTGGCCCGCTGGCCGAACGTGCCCGCCATTGCGGGTTGGCTGAAGCTGACCACGCAGGGAAACTGGATGCTGACCGGGCCGGTGCCTGCTGGGTTGAGCATCACCAACCAGCGTATTTTGAATTTCATTGCGCGCAATTATGGCTGCGAAGCCGATGGGCGTTACTTCTTCCAGAATGGGCCCCAAAAGGCCTACGTCACGCTGGAATACACCCCTTGGATTTGGCGTATCTACCCACTGGACGGCGGTGCCCTGATGTTGGCCTCACACACCGGTTTGGTGTTGTGGCCAATCGCCTTGTGGGCCGATGAGGTGGGACGTTTGCTCATCCAAACCAGCCAGGGCATCGGCCTGGTTCACTCGGCTGACACCGCCCGCCTGGCCGATGGCCTGCAGGATTTGGGCGAGGGCACCAGTGCCACCATGGCGCACACGGCCCATTGGGCGGTGCCGGTGGGTGATCCCGATACGGTGGTGTCCACCAACATTCGCCTTCGGGCATTGAAAGGGGAAACGCCAGGGGAACGCCGGCTGTGCTTGCCAGTCCAAACCTGCGAGTCGAGCCAGGTGGCCCGGCAGTTTCACTTTGAACCCAACCCCACTGTATGAGTGGATCATGACCCAATTCAAATCTGCATTCAGGCTTTCCCACGCAGCGCTGCACCGCCGGCAACATGGGGCGTCGGCCATGGGCTTTGTCGCCCTCATTCTCGGTGTGGTACTGCTGTATTGGCTGTACAACCATGGCAGTTTTCCAAGTTTCACTGGCTCAAGCGCTGAGCCTGTCAAACCCCGTGTGGTCGAAGCTCGGGGTGAGTTGTCCCCGGCTGAGAAAAGCACCATTGAACTGTTCGATAGTGCAAAAGGTTCGGTGGCTTACATTTTCACTGAAAGTGTTCAAGGCCAGCTCTTCTTCAGGCGGGTGGCAGAGGGCGCGGGTTCTGGCTTTGTGTGGGACGACGAAGGCCATGTGGTGACCAATGCCCACGTTGTTCAGGGTGCCAACAAAATCCGCGTGCAGTTGGACGATTCCGAGCCCATTCCCGCACGCTTGGTGGGCATTGCACCGTCCTACGACCTGGCTGTGGTGAAGTTGCTGGACAAGCCCAAGAAAGAGCCACTGCGCCCCATCCCGCTGGGCACCTCCAGCGATTTGAAGGTGGGGCAGTCGGTGTTTGCCATTGGCAACCCGTTTGGTTTGTCCAAAACCCTCACCTCCGGCATTGTGAGTGCCTTGGGCCGTACCCTGCCGGTTGAAAACGGTCGTGAAATTCCCGATGTCATCCAGACAGATGCTGCCATCAACCCCGGCAATTCGGGCGGGCCTTTGCTGGACTCGGCAGGTCGCCTGATTGGCGTGAACACCGCGATTTTGTCGCAGAGCGGGTCCTCGGCCGGTGTGGGTTTTGCCATCCCGGTCGACCTGGTGAACCAGGTGGTGCCGCGCTTGATCGAGAAAGGCGCATTGCCGCGCCCGGGCATTGGCATTGCCGTGGCCGACGAATCCTTGGCCCGCCGGCTTGGAATTCGTGGTGTGGCGGTGTTGGGTGTTGAACGGGGTTCACCGGCTGACCAGGCAGGCCTGCAATCTTTCGATCTTCAAAATGGCGTGGTGGGCGACATCATCATTGCGGTCAATCGCAAACCGGTGGCCAACATTGCCCAATTGTCCAAGGCCTTGGAGGCGGTGGGTGTGGGCAACAAGGCCCAGTTGCTGGTGATGCGGGGTGACGACACCCGCGAGGTGGACGTGCAGGTGATCGACCTGGAAGCCCGCCGGTGATGGAGGTGGATGCCGATCGCCGGTTTGGGGGGCTAAGCCGCCTGTATGGCGACGGTTTTCACACCGCATTGCAAGCCAGGGCTCATGTCTTGGTGGTGGGTGTTGGGGGGGTGGGTTCCTGGGCGGTGGAGGCTCTGGCCCGCAGTGGTGTTGGCCACCTCACCTTGGTCGACATGGACCATGTGGCTGAAAGCAATATCAACCGCCAAATTCAGGCCACCGACGCCACCTTGGGACAGGAAAAGATTCGTGCCTTGGCTGAGCGCATTGCTGCCTACGCACCGCATTGCCAAGTCACGTTGGTGGACGATTTCGTAACCCCTGAGAATGCTGCAGCGGTGTTGGGTCGTTTCTTTGGCAAGCTGGGTGAAGACCAACACGGGGTGGTGCTGGATTGTTGTGACCAAGCCCGCGCCAAAGTGGCCATGGCACTGTGGATGCGACAGCATGCCAAAACCTTGTTCATGGCGGGCAGCGCCGGTGGCAAAACCCAGCCGTGGCTGCTGCAACCAGCCGACCTGCGCGACACGGTCAACGACCCGCTGTTGTCCAAGGTGCGTTACCAATTGCGGCGCAGCGGGGTGTTTTCTCGCGATGCCAAGCTGAAAATGAAATTGCAGGCGGTGTATTCGCCCCAGCCTGTGATGCAGGGCGATGCCTGCGACACGCAAGCCGGGTTGAACTGCGCCGGTTATGGTTCGGCCGTTACCGTGACGGCTGGCATGGGCCTGCAACTGGCAGGCCTGGCCATCAACCACTGGGCCAGCTTGTTGCTCGCTGGTTCGCTTAGCGCTTGAACCACTCCGAAAACAGGTCCTCGGCCTTTTCCAGTTTGGGTGCCACCACATAGGCGCAATATGGCTGCATGGGGTTGTTCTCAAAATATTGCTGGTGGTAGCGCTCGGCCGGGAAGTAGTTCTCCAGCGGTTTCACCTCTGTCACCACCGGGTTGCGGTACACCTGCTTTTTTTCAAGCTCCGCGATGAAGGCCCGCGCAGCGTCCTCTTGTTCGGTTGAGTGGGTGTAGATCACCGACCGGTATTGCGTACCGATGTCGTTGCCCTGCCGGTTCAATGTGGTGGGGTCGTGAATGGCGAAAAACACCGCCAGTATTTTCCGGAAATTGATGACCTCCGGGTCGAAATGCAGGCGAACGACCTCCGCATGGCCAGTTTTGCCGCTGCACACGCTGTCGTAAGTTGGGGCTGGGTCTGCGCCCCCACTGTAGCCTGATTCACACAGCTCAATGCCTTTCAATTGGTTGTAGACCGCCTCAAGGCACCAGAAACAGCCACCACCCAGCGTGGCCTGCTCAATTTGTTTGCTCATTGTTTTGTGAATATTTGTTTCCCCACCAGCCTCACAGTGAAGCGGGAAGTGGAACCCAAGTCAAGCCTTGCAGTCTATTTGGGTGAGCAGCCGTTGTATACTCGGCGCCAACCTTTCTATTTTTCAAGGAGTTGATTGTGATTTCTTCTGCGTTTGCGCAGTCTGCTGCGGCAGCTGGACCTGAAAGCAGCCTGCTGAGCTTTCTCCCCCTCATCCTGATGTTTGGCGTGTTGTACTTCCTCGCCATCCGCCCCCAGATGAAACGCCAGAAAGAGCACAAGACCATGGTGGAGTCGCTGCAGAAGGGCGACGAGGTGGTCGCAGCCGGCGGTTTGGCTGGCCGCATTGCCAAAATCAACGACGCCTACATCACCCTGGAAATCGCCGAGCTGGGCGACAAAACCGTGGACGTGGTGGTTCAGCGTGCTGCTGTGCAAACCGTGTTGCCCAAGGGCAGCCTGAAAGACATCCGTTAATTCCCCTCTGTTGTCATGAACCGATACCCCCTCTGGAAGTACGTCCTGATTCTGCTGGCCTTGGTGTTGGGCGTGTTGTACACGCTGCCCAACTTTTTTGGCGAAGCGCCTGCCGTGCAGGTGTCCAGCGGCAAGTCCACCCTCAAGCTTGACCCCGCGCTGGTCGACCGCTTGACCGAGCAGCTCAAGGCCCAGGGCTTGCAGCCCGATGGCGCTTTTTTTGAGCAAACCTTGGGTGGGGGTACGGTCAAACTGCGGTTTAAAACAACCGATGACCAGTTGAAGGCACGCGATGTTATTCAGCAAACGTTGAACCCCAGGGCTGATGCGCCGGAGTACATTGTGGCGCTGAACCTGTTGTCCCGCTCGCCGCACTGGTTAACCTCACTTCACGCCTTGCCCATGTATTTGGGGTTGGACCTGCGCGGTGGTGTGCACTTCCTGCTGCAAGTGGACATGGACAAGGCGCTGGACAAGCGCAAGGATTCGCTCCTGGCGGGTGCCAAGCAGGCTTTGCGGGAAGGCGATTTGCGGTACGCCAGCGCAGCCCGCACGCCGTCTGGTTTTGTGATGACTTTCCGCGATGCGGACGCCCGCAGCAAAGCCCAGGATATTCTGGCCAAAAGCTCGCCAGACCTCACCCTGACGGTGCCGGAGAACGACACGGCATTTACCCTGCAGGCCAGCATGCAACCGGCCATTGAGCAGCAGGCCCGCGAATACGCTTTGAAGCAAAACATCACCACCCTACACAACCGGATCAATGAACTGGGTGTGGCTGAGCCGGTGATTCAGCGTCAAGGCGCTGACCGCATTGTGGTGCAGTTGCCCGGTGTGCAAGACACGGCCAAGGCCAAAGACATTTTGGGACGCACGGCCACCTTGGAAGTGCGTTTGGTGGACGACAGCCCCGAAGCGGTCTCTGCGCTGAATTCCGGCATTGTGCCGTTTGGATTGCAGAAATTCACCGAGCGCGGTGGCCGTTCCTTGTTGCTAAAGCAGGAAGTCATTTTGACAGGCGACAACCTGACCGACGCCCAAGCCGGGTTTGATCAACAAACGAAAGAGCCTGCTGTGCACCTCACCCTGGATTCTCAGGGTGCCCGCATTTTCCGCAACGTCACCCGCGAGAACATCGGCAAGCGCATGGCCATTCTCTTGATCGAAAAAGGCCAGGGCGAAGTGATTACCGCGCCGGTTATTCGCGATGAAATTGGCGGTGGGCGAGTACAAATTTCTGGCCAAATGAGCACTGTGGAGGCTGCCGACACGGCCTTGCTGCTGCGTGCAGGCTCATTGGCTGCGCCCATGGACATTATCGAAGAGCGCACCATCGGCCCCAGCCTGGGTGCCGACAATATCGACAAGGGTATCCACTCCACCGTGTATGGTTTTGCGGTGCTGTCCTTGTTCATGGTGGTGTACTACCTGCTGTTTGGTGTGTTCTCGGTGTTTGCACTGGCGGTGAACGTGTTGTTGCTGTTTGCATTGCTGTCGGTGTTGCAGGCGACGTTGACCTTGCCTGGCCTGGCCGCCGTGGCGCTCACGCTCGGTATGGCGATTGACGCCAACGTGCTCATCAACGAACGCATTCGTGAAGAACTGCGCGAGGGTGCCACACCCCAGCAGGCCATCTTCGCGGGGTACGAACGCGCCTGGGCCACCATTCTGGACTCCAACATCACCACATTGATTGCGGGTCTGGCGCTGTTGATTTTTGGTTCCGGCCCTGTTCGGGGTTTTGCGGTGGTGCACTGTCTGGGTATTGTCACCTCCATCTTCAGTTCAGTGGTGGTGTCCCGCGGCGTGGTTAACCTGTGGTACGGCAACCGCAAGAAGCTGGACAAAGTGAGCATCGGACAAATCTGGAAGGGGGAATCCAATCCCGCTTCCGCCAAGAACGCCTGAGAAGAAGAGCACCATGGAATTATTCAGAATCAAACATGACATTCCCTTTATGCGCCATGCAAAGGTGTTCAATGTCATTTCCTTTCTCACCTTTGCAGCCGCCGTGTTTTTCCTGCTGCACCGTGGTCTGAACCTGAGCGTGGAGTTCACGGGGGGCGTGTTGGTGGAAGCCCGCTACACCCAGGCCGCCGATCTGGAAAAAATCCGCAACAGCCTGGTGGGTATCGGGATTGCCGAGCCGCAGGTTCAAAACTTTGGTACATCACGCGACGTGCTGATTCGCCTGGCGGTGAAAGATCTGCAAAACGGTGAAATTGGCAGCAATGGCAAGCTGAACAACGATGCCATGACCAGCAAAGTGTTGGTCAACGGTGGCCCGGATGTGAAGCTGATGCGTGTCGAGTTCGTGGGCCCGCAGGTGGGGCGTGAACTGGCCGAAAATGGCGTGATTGCCCTGATGATTGTGATCATCGGCATCATGATTTATTTGGCGCTGCGCTTTGAATGGAAGTTTGCCGTGTCGGCCATCATCGCCAACTTGCACGACGTGGTCATTATTTTGGGCTTCTTTGCACTGTTTCAGTGGGAGTTTTCGCTGTCGGTGCTGGCCGCTGTATTGGCGGTGCTGGGTTATTCCGTGAACGAATCGGTGGTGGTATTTGACCGGATTCGGGAGACTTTCAAGAAGTCCCGCCGCATGAGCGTGCCCGAAACCATTGACAATGCGATCACCCGGACCATTTCCCGCACCATCATCACCCACGGTTCCACACAGATCATGGTGTGCTCAATGCTGTTTTTTGGTGGTCCCACCCTGCATTATTTCGCGGTGGCATTGACGATTGGCATTTGCTTCGGTATTTATTCTTCTGTGTTGGTCGCCAGTCCCTTGGTGATGTGGTTGGGCTTGAGCCGTGAAGACCTGGTCAAACCCGTCAAGAAGGACAAGGAATTCGAAACCCCCTAATACCCGGCAGGGCTTTTTTGGACAATCCCAAAGACCTCTCGCCCTTGGCCAAAGGCGAGATTGAACTTGGCAAAGCGCTCCCCTTCGCGATTTATGATCGCCAAGGGGTTTTGCTTTTGGCAGCTGGCCAGGCCATTGCCACAGACAAGCAGTTGGAGGAATTGTCGGCCAAGGGCTTGTACCACAACCCCCGCTGGGCCCAGCAAGGGTTTGCGGTTCAAAACAAATCGACCATGGGGTCGGTGGCACCATCGGCCCCCCAGCCTGTTCGCTCTGTCCACTTGAAAGCACTACCCGACGACCCCACCGAGACCGGACATGTTCTGAAAATGAACTTGCCCGACCAGTTGGAGACATTCAGCGTTCGACTGGTAGGCGCCCTGGGCAAAGAAGCCTTTGTTACCAGTCACCCGGTCAAGGACCAGCAATTTGTATTCATCAAAGAAGGTCAGGTTTGGGAATTCAGGTCGTTTTACGGCCTGTCGGTGTATCGGTTCAAGGCGCAGGTCGAGAAAATTCTGCTGTCCCCGCATCCCATGCTGGTCATGTCCTGGCCACAGGACGGCCATCTGGAACACAAACCCATTCGCACCACTCGACGTGTTGGCTGCGAACTACCGGCCACTGCGCGCCTGTCTGCCGATACAGCCGACGGCTCACCCATCAATGGCGTGATTCGAAATCTCTCCACGGGCGGTGTGGAGTTTGAGGCTTTGGCGTCGGTGCCCTGGTCAGATGGTACTCAGGTGTTGTTGGCGTTTCAGTTGCAGTTGTCGGGGCGAAAGTATTTGCTGGAGTTGTCAGCCCGCGTGGTGGTGGTCAACAAAACTGAACCCAACAAGCCCCAGCGATTTGGCATGGCCTTCGAGCCCATGGATGACGCGGACTTTGCGCCTGTCCACGCCTATGTGTTTGAGCACTTGGCCCAGAAATTGGAGTCGCCCCTGTATTCACCCCGATGATTCCCCGGGGTCGGGGAATCCATCGCACATCGTTTAAATGCGACGCGCCAATTCGGCCGCTTTACCGATATAACTGGCCGGTGTCATGTCCAGCAGACGCTGTTTCTCTTCGGCGGGCAGGTCCAGTTGGGCGATGAAGCCCTGCAAGGCTTCTTGGGTGATGCCTTTGCCCCGGGTCAATTCCTTCAACTGTTCATAGGGGTTGGGCAAACCGTAGCGACGCATCACAGTTTGCACCGGTTCAGCCAGCAATTCCCAGGCGTTGTTGATGTCGTCGGCGATTGCACCTTCATTCACTTCCAGTTTGCCCAGGCCTCGCAGGCAGCTTTCGTAGGCCAGTATCGAGTAGCCAATGCCCACACCGAGGTTGCGCAGCACGGTGGAATCGGTGAGGTCACGCTGCCAGCGGGAGATGGGCAATTTTTCAGCCAGGTGCTTGAGCACGGCATTGGCCATGCCCAGGTTGCCTTCGGCGTTTTCAAAGTCGATGGGGTTGACCTTGTGCGGCATGGTGGAGGAACCCACTTCGCCAGCCTTCAGCTTTTGCTTGAAGTAGCCGAGGGAAATGTAACCCCAGATGTCGCGGGACAGGTCGATCACGATCGTGTTGGCCCGGGCAATGGCGTCCATCAGGGCAGCAATGCCATCGTGTGGTTCGATCTGGATGGTGTACGGGTTGAATGTGAGGCCCAGGCCTTCAATCAGCGTGCGGCTGAGGGCTTCCCAATCGTGGTTGGGGTAAGCCGACAGGTGGGCATTGTAGTTGCCCACAGCACCATTCATTTTGGCGGGCAGTTCAACGGCTTCAATGGCAGCAATGGCGCGTTCCAGGCGGTGCACCACGTTGGCGAATTCCTTGCCCAGGGTGGACGGGCTGGCCGGTTGGCCATGGGTGCGGCACATCAGCGGAATGTCGGCGAACTGGTGGGCATAGCCGCGCAGGCTGGCCACCACCTTGCGCAGGGTGGGCACCACCACCTGTTCGCGGGTGGCTTTCAGCATGAGCGCATGGCTCATGTTGTTGATGTCTTCAGACGTACACGCAAAGTGCACAAACTCAGCGGCACGCTTCAGTTCGTCATCGGATTGGAACTTTTCTTTAATAAAGTATTCCACTGCTTTGACGTCGTGATTCGTGGTAGCCTCAAATTCCTTGATGCGCTGGGCATCGGCTTCTGAAAAACCGGTTTTCAGACTGTCCAGTTTTGCAAGGGCTTGTGTGGAAAAGGCGGGCAGCTCAGCAAAACCCGCTTGAGCCAAGGCTTTCAGCCACTCAATTTCCACAATCACACGGTGATGCATGAAACCTGCTTCAGACAGCAGGGGGCGCAAACTGCCCACTTTGGATTGGTAACGGCCGTCCAGAGGGCTCAGGGCGGTTAGCGCGTTCAAGGATTCAGAAGAAATCATTCTGGGCAGTAAACCTGTGGATTTTCAAAGCGTTGTATTGTAACCCCGCCTCGCTTTGCATGCCATGCATGGGTGCTTGTCGCCCGCCTATTTGTGGATTTACCGGGTATGCACCCGGTCAAAATACCGATACAAACCAGTATTAACAACAAACAGTCTGCATTTCAGGACTGTGGAACTAGGAGAGCAGTGATGAAACTCGTTGGATCTTTAACCAGCCCATTTGTGCGCAAAATCCGTGTGCAATTGCTCGAGAAGGAAATCCCCTTTGAGTTTGTGTTGGAGGACGTCTGGAGCCCTGATACCAAAATCACCGAGCACAACCCGTTGGGTAAAGTACCCGCGTTGATTTTGAATGGCGGTCAAGTGCTGTTTGACTCCACGGTCATTTCTGGCCAGGTGGAGTACCTGATGCCCACCATCCCTCTGCTGCCGACCAAGCCGGAGATGCGCGCCAAAGTGCGCACGCTGGAGGTGTGCGGGCAGGGCATCAGCGAAGCAGCTGTAGCCATTCTGCTGGAAAAGCGTTTTCACCCGGCCGAGCATGTGAGCACGGCCTGGGTTGATCGCCAGACCCAGAAAATCCACAACGGCCTGGCTTACTTTGCCCACCATGTGGAGCACATGCCTGGGCATTACCTAACCGACCAGTTCAGCATTGCCGATATTGCCGCAGGTTGTGCGCTGTTTTACCTGGACTTCCGCATGCCCGAGTTGGACTGGCGCAAGCAATATCCAGCGCTGGTGGATTACGCTGAGCGCATGGCCTGCCGCCCCAGTTTCGAAGCCACCCGGCCGGTGGTGTAATTTAAGCCAGTCGGAAACTCGCCGCCTGCGCGGCATCCCAATATTGTTCAAACAAGCTGCCGGGGCGTCCGCCCCGCAGCAACTCCCCCGGTTTTGCAAAGGTGTAGCAGTCGGCCAGCAGGCTGACCTGTTGCCCGTTGATGCGCCGTGACACATGCTGTGGCTTTAAGTGTTGCGGATGATCCAAACCCGCAGCGCCCAGCAATTCACCCAGGGCTTTCAGGGTGTTTCTGTGGAAATTGTGCACACGCTCTGACTTGTTTTCCGGGTCGAGCGCCCGTTGGCGTTTTCTATCCTGCGTGGTGACACCGGTGGGGCAGTGGCCGGTGTGACAGGCCTGCGCCATGATGCAGCCCAGCGCAAACATGAAGCCCCGCGCACTGTTGCAGAGGTCGGCACCTAGCGCACACATTTTGGCAATGTCGAATGCGGAAATGATTTTTCCGCTGGCAATCAGCTTGATGTCTTGCCGAATGTCCAACCCCACCAATGTGTTGTGGACCAGCATCAAGCCTTCAATCAAGGGGAAGCCCATGTGGTCGGCAAACTCCACGGGTGCTGCGCCAGTGCCTCCCTCGCTGCCGTCGATCACAATGAAATCTGGCCGTGTGCCCGAGCTTTGCATCGCTTTGGCCATGGCAAACCATTCCCAAGGGTGGCCCACACACAGTTTGATACCCACCGGTTTTCCGCCGCTCAGGCCGCGAAGTTCACCAATGAACTGCATCAGTCCCAGTGGGGTTGAAAAGGCACTGTGTGCAGCCGGCGATACACAATCCACCCCCACCATCACGCCGCGGGTTTGCGCAATTTCCTCCGTCACTTTCGGGCCTGGCAACACGCCGCCATGACCCGGCTTTGCCCCTTGCGACAGCTTGATTTCGATCATCTTGACTTGCGGGTCGCAGGCTTGTTCGGCAAACCGTTCTGGGTCAAATTGGCCCTCGGCGTTGCGGCAACCAAAGTAACCGCTGCCAATTTCCCAAATCAGGTCGCCACCATGTTCGCGGTGGTAGGGTGAAATGGAGCCTTCGCCGGTGTCGTGCGCGAAGTTGCCCCGCTTGGCCCCTTTGTTCAGTGCCAAAATGGCATTGGCTGACAAGGCGCCAAAGCTCATGGCCGAAATGTTGAAAATGGAGGCGCTGTAGGGTTGTGTGCAGGCCGGGCCGCCAATGCGCACGCGGAAGTCCGGGTTGCTCAGGTGCACCGGTGCGGTGGAATGGTTGAGCCATTCAGTGCCTTGGCGGTAGAGGTCTGACTGCGTGCCAAAGGCCTGCTTGTCCATGACCGATTTGGCGCGCTGGTACACCAGCGAACGCTGGTTGCGTGAGAAGGGTGCCGCCTCGGTGTTTGACTCAAAAAAGTATTGGCGAATTTCCGGGCGAATAAACTCCAGGAAAAAACGCAAGTGGCCGAGAATGGGGTAATTTCGCCGGATGGATTGGTTGGTTTGAACCAGGTCCACCGCGCCAATGACGCCGAGCACGAGGCAAACCAGGGCCAATGGCCACAGCATGAAGTGCTCAAGGACACTGAGCGCCACACAGCCGATAAAACCAAGCCACGCCGAGTACAAGGCAAACATGCGGGCATGAAACGACACGGGCCATGCATTGAAGGCGTACAGGCGACGTTTGGGGGATGGCGGGCGGGTGTGCGACGGAACTTCGGGATGTTGGGTGGTCATCGCCTAAGCCATGCAAAATGGTTAAGCGTTTACTGTACTGCGAACCTGCTTGCAGCACCACCCCGAGCAAGGGGTGTCTGGTCAGCCAGCAATAATGCCGCCGCCCAGGCATACTTCACCGTCGTACAGCACGGCGCTTTGCCCCGGTGTCACGGCAAATTGGCTGTGGTCAAAGTGCAGGGTGAACCGGTCGTCTGCATCAACCTGAAAGCTGCAGGCCGCATCTTCCTGTCGGTAACGCGCTTTGCAGGCCAGTCGGTCCAGGTTTGGGGTGTAACCGGCGATGTAATGGGCTTGCTCGGCGTGCAGCACCGTTTGGTGCAACCAGGGGTGGTCATGGCCTTGCACCACGTACAGTGTGTTGTCCTGCAAGTTTTTGCGGGCCACAAACCAGGGTTCGCCGTTGCTGTCCTTCTGGCCACCAATGCCAATGCCTTTGCGCTGGCCCAGCGTGTAGAAACTCAGGCCCACATGTTCACCGATGATGTCGCCCTTGTCGTTCAGGATGGCACCCGGCGCAGTGGGCAGGTAGCGGTTGAGAAACTCCCGGAAGGGGCGTTCACCAATAAAGCAAATGCCGGTGGAGTCTTTTTTGGCAGCATTGGACAAACCCAGTTCATGCGCAATTTTCCGCACCTCGGTTTTGGGAATTTCACCCAAGGGAAACAGGGTTTTGCTGAGTTGGGCTTGGTTGAGCCGGTGCAAAAAATAGGACTGGTCTTTGCTGTGGTCCACTGCTTTCAACAGCTGAAACTCGCCATTGACCTCGCGCACACGGGCATAGTGGCCGGTGGCGATGTAGTCGGCTCCCAGGCTGTAGGCATGGTCCAGAAAGGCCTTGAATTTGATTTCGCTGTTGCACAGGATGTCGGGGTTGGGTGTGCGGCCTGCTGCGTATTCGCTCAGAAACACCGAGAACACCCGGTCTTTGTATTCGGCGGCAAAGTTGACTGCCTCAATGTCCACACCCACCACATCGGCCACACTGGCGGCATCCAGCCAGTCTTGCCGGCTGGAGCAATATTCGGAATCGTCGTCGTCTTCCCAGTTCTTCATGAACAGGCCGATGACGTTGTAGCCCTGCTGTTTCAGCAGCCAGGCAGACACCGAGGAGTCAACCCCGCCGGACATTCCAATAACAACGGTCTTGCTCATGGGTATTTATGACAGGCCCGGGGGCATCGGGCCTTTCAGCACGCTTTCGTGGGTGTACACATGCTCCAGCGGCATGATGGGCCGTTTGCCCGCTTTCCAATCCAGAAACTCTTCCACACAGCGCATCACCAGGGGGCTGCGGTGCTCGCTTTGGCTGGCGCGCAGTTCATCAGGCGTCATCCACAGGGTGCGGATAATGCCGTCATCCAGGGCGCGGTCGGTGTGGTGTTTAATCACCGACGCTGCAAATGCAAAGCGCAGGTAGGTGACATCCTCACCGGTGCGCGAGCTGGTGTAGCGGCTCAGGTAAATCCCCAGCAAACCGACCGGTTGTACTTCCCACGCGGATTCTTCCAGCGCCTCGCGCGCAGCACCATGCGCCGGGGTTTCACCGGGGTCGAGGTGGCCTGCGGGCTGATTGAGTTTCACGCCATCGGTGGTGTGCTCTTCCACCATCAGGAACTTGCCATCGTGCTCCACAATGGCCGCGACCGTGACGCTGGGTTTCCAGATGTCTGCCATGTCTGCTCTGTATGCGCTTTTGCGCTGCGTTGTCCGATTTTGTGGGCCTTTGAGGCCATCGGCGTTTTTGAAAACACGTTAGAATAGCAGGGTTAAGGTGCTCGTGCCTCAGTTTTGAGCACGGTTAAACGGGAAGCAGGTTGAATGCCTGCGCTGCCCCCGCAACGGTAAGAAAGTGCGGGTGTGTCATTTTGCCACTGGTAGTACTGGCCGCCAGGCCGACTGGGAAGGCGACACATCAAGACTTTCAAGCCCGGATACCGGCCTTGACCGTTTTGCCTGCATTCCCACGCAGGCCAGGCGCTGGTGCTGCGGGGAGGCAGCATGCAGACGGCTTGAACCGCATGGTCCATTCGGTTTATCCACAGGCTTGCGCCCTTTTGCGGGTGCTCAGGCCTGGTGTTCTGTTGGTGTGCTCCCCGTGGTGTTGACCACAAGCTGCACGGTGGGTGCAGCGCTCATTCCGACTGCCATGAACAAAACCTTGATTGCGCTCGCATGCGCGGCAGCATGCAATTCCGCCTGGTCTGAACAGGCTTCCCAACCCATTGAATTGGCGGCGAGCAACAGCCGTGACCTTCCGGCTGTCACCGTTGAGTCGAGTCGGCTGATCGACAACAAAACGGATGCACCACCGTCGGCCACCTTGATCACCCAGGAGGACATCCGGAACTCGGGCTACACATCGATTGCCGAGGTGGTTCAAAAACTGGGCTTTGTGAATACCCGTCCCGGTTTGGTCGGCCAGCGGGATGCCACATTCGACCTGCGTGGTTTTGGTGGATCCGATGCCTACACCAACGTGGCCATCATCGTCGATGGCATTCGCTACAGCGAAAAAGAACTGGCCACTGCGCGCATTTCCAGCATTCCAGTCAGCAGCATTGAGAAAATTGAAATTGTGCGGGGCGGCGCATCGGTGGCTTATGGCGATGGTGCTTCGGGCGGCGTGATTCGCATCACCACCACCCAACCCAAAGGTGACATGCCGCTGTCGGGCAATGCATCGGTCTCCGTCGGGTCCTACAGCACGCTGGAGACCACCGTTGGCTTGCGGGGCGGTGCAAATGGTTTTGGCCTGTCGGTGGATGCAACCAAGTCCGACACCAACGGCTACCGCGCCCAAAGCGCAGAAGACTTTGGCAGTGCTGCAGCCACGCTCACCTGGAGCGGCCAGTCGATATACACCGGTGTGCGTGTGGGCACCGAGGGCAGCGATGCGCAACTGTCGGGCGCACTCAGCCCGGCCGAGTTCAAACAAAACCCGCGCCAGGCAGTGCCCACGGTGAGCAACCAGGGCGATTATTCATTTTTCAAGCGGGATGTGGTCAGTGCGTTTTTGCGGACCAAAGGGCTGGACATGGACTATGGCCTGGATGTGTCGCACCGGGAGCAACGCCGCTCATTCAAGAACGGCAACCCCACTGGGCAGCGCGAGACTGTTCAGGACCAAATCAGCGGTTTTGTGAGCGATTCGGCTGTGTTGCACGGGATGAATCACCTCTGGACTGTGGGTGTCAGTTCTGAACGGGCTGACCTCGATGCCAAGTCGCAGTTCAGCTTTGGCAATTTCGCAGCACGGGGGTTGCAGAGTTCCTATGCCGCGTACGTTACCGACGACGTGACCGTGAACGACACCCTGCGTGTGAATGCGGGTTACCGGCTTGAGCGTTTCAATCAGTATCGATATGACACAGGCCCCTTTGCCCCCACCGAGCAAAGCACCCAGCGCAACTTGAATTTGGAAGCGGTTGAGCTGGGATTCTCGAAGGTGCTCACCGACGATTACACCGCGTTTGGGAAAATCAACCGTGGTTACCGGGTGCCCAATATTGACGAGAATGATCCCGCGTCCCGACCACCTTCCAATACTTTCCTCAACCCCCAGCGTTCAAAAGAAGTGGAGGTGGGTGCTCGTCGCCGAGTGGGTCAGCAGGAGCAGGTGGTGCGACTGTTCAAAATCTGGCTGGATGATGAAATTGCCAACGTGAATTTCAGCAACGTCAACCTGGACAAAACCCAGCGGCACGGCATTGAACTGGAGCACCAGGCCCCACTGTTTGACCAGACCAGCCTGCGGGCAGCCTACACGTACACTGACTCCGAGTTCCGTTCGGGTAACCTGGCTGGCACACGGGTTCCCTTGGTGCCTGCGCATCGGGTGCTGTTGTCCGTCAACCAAACCCTGACGCAAAAGCTGAATGCGGAATTGTTGTTGCAGGCCCAGTCTGATCAGCGATTGGGGGGTGATGTGGGCGGTCCACAGGAGAATGGGAAAGTACCAGGTTATGCAGTGGCTGATTTCAACCTGCGGTATCAGTTGGACAAAGTCAAACTGGTCTTCTCCGTCAACAATCTCTTTGATCGCGATTACTACAGCCAAGGCTACTACAATGCCTTTGCGGTGTTTTCGGGGCGTGATCCAGTCGGGGTGTATCCGGACTTTGGCCGGAATGTCCGATTGACCGCGCAGTTTGATTTTTAACTCAACACGGTGCCGAACATGAACCGATACCCATGGGCTGGCCTGTTGCTTGGTTTGTGCATGATGGCGCCGGTTCACGCCAAGCCCACCTGTGTTCTCGACGACACCCAAGCCCCCGTGTGTGTGGCCCAAGCCGCTCACCGGGTGTTGTCGCTGTCACCCCACCTCACCGAATCAGTGGCCTTTGTCCATGGTCTGAACGCCGTGGTGGCGGTGGATTCGTCCAGCGACTATCCGTCGGACGTGAACCGTTTGCCCAAATTGGGCGCCCCCTGGTTGCTGGGTTCTGAAACGGTTTTAGCCCAAAAACCAGACCTGGTGCTGGTCTGGAATTCCGGCATCAACCCGGCGGTGGTTGAGCGTCTTCGAGCGCTCAAGGTGCCTGTGTATGTCAGCGAACCCAAAACGCTGGGCGAAGTGGCCTCCACCTTGCGCCGCTTGTCCAGTTTGTTGGGCACTGAACGGCAGTCGGAAGGTGCCATTCATGCCTGGGAATCGGGTATTCAGCAGCAACGCACCCAACACCAAGGGCTAGCGGTGGTTCCGGTGTTTTATCAGGTGTGGCCCAAGCCCCTCATGACCTTGGGTGGCAGCCATGTCGTATCGGAAATTCTGTCGCTATGCGGTGGTCGCAATGTTTTTGAAGATCAGCCCGGCCTGGCGTTTCAGGTCAGTGCTGAAGCGGTGTTGGCCCGAAAACCAGGCCTGGTTTTGGCCAGTGGTGATGACACCCGAGAACGTGCATTGATCCATCAATGGTCGATGTGGTCAACATTGCCGGCGGTTCGAAACGGTTGGGTTCAAAGCTTCCCAAAAGACATCCTGGTGCGCAACGGTCCTCGTCTTTTAGAGGCCACCCAGCGGATGTGTGCCCTGCTCAACAGGGTCCGCCAGGGGCCGGCACCAGGTCGACCAGCGCCCTGAGTGCCATACAGCGCTCAGAGTCCACTGTGCAGGTTGTGGTAATCCCTAAGTTTGGGTGATACTGCCATGCTATAGTGCGGACCAGCCATTGCGATGGTGCAGTGCGGCCCCCGGTGCCAGGCAGACCATGTCAGCGGGTCGTCTGGCCGGGCCAGTGAAAGAATACTCAATACAACAAAGCGCTTTCCCACAAGGAGAAGTTCCATGAAAATCGGAATCCCGGCCGAGACAAGGTCCGGAGAAACGCGTGTAGCTGCAACACCTGAAACGGTGAAGAAGCTCATTGCCCAAAAGCACGAGGTGTTTGTGCAGGCGGGTGCTGGTGTGGCCAGCTCCATCACCGACCAGGCTTATGCCGAGGTGGGGGCAAACATTGTTGACCGTGCCATGGACGTGATTGCCCAGTGCGACATGATCCTCAAAGTGCGGGCACCGGCAGAAAATGAGCTGTCCGCTTACCGGGCCGGCCAGGTGGTGGTGGGCATGTTGAACCCGTTTGACAATCCAGGCCTGGAAGCCATGAACAGGGCTGGTCTAACCGCCTTTGCACTGGAAGCGGCACCCCGGACCACCCGAGCCCAAAGCATGGATGTGTTGTCCTCCCAGGCCAACATTGCAGGCTACAAAGCCGTGATGATTGCCGCCAATGTGTATCAGCGTTTCATGCCCATGCTCATGACCGCAGCGGGTACCGTCAAAGCGGCCCGCGTGCTCATTCTGGGTGTGGGCGTGGCTGGTCTTCAGGCCATCGCGACCGCCAAGCGTTTGGGCGCCGTGATTGAGGCCTCGGATGTGCGTCCCGCCACCAAGGAACAGGTTGAGTCCCTGGGTGCCAAGTTTGTCGACGTGCCCTTTGAGACCGATGAGGAGCGCGAAATTGCCAAAGGGGTGGGTGGTTACGCCCGACCCATGCCTGAAAGCTGGATGAAGCGCCAGGCGGCCGCTGTGCATGAAAAGGCCATCAAGAGTGACATTGTGATCACGACTGCACTGATCCCTGGCCGCAAGGCGCCCACCTTGCTGCATGAAGACACCGTGCGCGCCATGAAACCAGGCTCGGTGGTGATTGACCTTGCTGTTGAGCAGGGCGGTAACTGCCCACTGTCCAAACTGAACGAGATTGTGGATGTGAATGGGGTAAAAATTGTGGGTTATGCGAACCTGGCGACCATGGTTGCCGCGGATGCGTCGGCCCTGTACGCCCGCAACGTGATCGATTTCCTGAAACTGGTGTTCGACAAAGACAGCCAGTTCAAGATTGATCTCGAAGACGATATTGTTGCTGCCTGCCTCATGTGCACCGGTGGCGAACTCAAACGCAAGAACGCCTGAAGGGAGCCCTGAAATGGATGTCATCAGCCATACAACGATCAACCTGATCATTTTTGTTCTGGCCATTTATGTGGGTTACCACGTGGTCTGGAACGTGACCCCCGCATTGCACACCCCCCTGATGGCCGTAACCAATGCCATTTCCGCCATCGTGATTGTGGGTGCCATGCTGGCTGCTGCGCTCACCGTGACGCCAGTTGGCAAGTTCATGGGTACGTTGGCCGTGGCCTTGGCCGCAGTCAACGTGTTTGGCGGGTTCTTGGTGACGCGCCGCATGCTTGAAATGTTCAAGAAGAAAAAATAAACCCACAGCGAACTGGAGAACTCCATGCAATTGAGTATGAACACAGTGACGCTGTTGTACCTTGTGGCGTCTGTCTGCTTTATTCAGGCCTTGAAAGGCCTGTCCCACCCCACCACATCGCGGTTGGGCAACACCTTCGGCATGGTCGGCATGACCATCGCCGTACTCACCACCATCGCGCTGATTTCCAAGTTGGCCGGTGAGTCCACAGCCGCCGGCATGGCGTATGTGCTGGCCGGCTTGGTGGTGGGTGGTGGCGCTGGTGCCATCATGGCCAAGCGCGTTGAAATGACCAAAATGCCCGAGCTGGTGGCCTTCATGCACAGCATGATCGGTTTGGCGGCGGTGGCCATTGCGGTGGCGGCGGTGGCTGAGCCTGCGGCATTCGGCATTGTGGCGGCTGGTGAAACCAGTATCCCCTATGGCAACCGCATTGAACTCTTCATCGGAACCTTTGTGGGTGCCATCACCTTCTCGGGCTCTGTGATTGCGTTCGGCAAGCTGAGCGGCAAGTACAAGTTCCGACTGTTCCAGGGCGCACCGGTGCGTTTCAAGGGTCAGCATGCACTCAATGCCATTCTGGGTATTGTCATGATTGGCGCTGGCATCAGCTTCTTCATCACGCAAAGCTGGACGCCGTTCATCATCATGACCGCCGTGGCTTTCGTGCTGGGCGTCACGCTCATCATCCCGATTGGCGGTGCAGACATGCCAGTGGTGGTGTCCATGCTCAACAGCTACTCGGGCTGGGCGGCGGCGGGCATTGGCTTCTCGCTGAACAACAGCATGTTGATCATTGCCGGCTCGCTGGTGGGCTCTTCAGGGGCCATCCTGTCCTACATCATGTGCAAGGCGATGAACCGGTCGTTCTTCAACGTGATCCTGGGTGGTTTTGGGGGAGAGGCCGACGCGGGTGGTGGTGGTTCGCAACAGCAACGCACTGTCAAAAGCGGCTCGTCCGATGATGTGGCGTTCCTGCTGACCAATGCAGAAACCGTGGTGATTGTGCCCGGTTACGGCCTGGCGGTTGCCCGCGCGCAGCATGCCCTGAAGGAATTGTCGGAAAAGCTGACCCACCTGGGCGTGAACGTGAAGTATGCGATCCACCCCGTGGCGGGCCGCATGCCTGGCCACATGAACGTGTTGCTGGCCGAAGCCGAAGTGCCCTATGACCAGGTGTTCGAGATGGAAGACATCAACAGCGAATTTGGTCAAACCGACGTGGTGTTGGTGCTGGGGGCGAACGACGTGGTGAACCCCGCTGCGAAGACCGACCCCAAGAGCCCGATTGCTGGCATGCCGATTCTGGAAGCCTACAAAGCCAAAACCATCATTGTGAACAAGCGCTCCATGAACGCGGGTTATGCCGGTTTGGACAATGAACTGTTCTACATGGACAAAACCATGATGGTGTTTGGTGATGCCAAGAAAGTGATTGAAGACATGGTCAAAGCGGTGGAATAAGCGCACTGCTTGAGCCTGTGTTGTATCGAAACGCCTCGGTTTGCCGGGGCGTTTTTGTTTACGGATCTTTCGTATACGGACCTGCACGGTCACACCCCTTAGCGACGGTCCATTGGTATTTCCCTCGCTGAGCCGCACGATCGCTGAGGGCGCCCCTCCAAAAAGCGAGTCGGGATCGCCCTCTGAGCCCAACGGTTGTTGGGCCCACCGCGCCTGTTTGTCACGCTCGGGCCAATGGCCCTGACTATCGCTGCAGGGGAGGTGAACCGCGCAGGCTGCAGAGAGGGTGCCACCAACGTGCACCGAGTCTTTGTGCCCACAGCAATACTGGTATGCCCGGCGCCGAACAGTTAGCCCCCCGATTGAATTGACCCGCACAGCATTCGAACACACGGACCGAGATGTCTGAGCCACGCAGTGGCGAGTTCTCGGGACGGTTCGACATGCGCGGGGCAACCTTTACTTTCGGGGGGCGTTCGGACCGGGCTACCGGTGTTGCTGAGGGCTGTAAACAGCACGGGCAATTCAACCCGCCGCGCGTTCCAACCACATGGCATCGCCGTAGCTGAAAAACCGGTACTGCTGGGCCACCGCATGGGCATAGGCTGCAAAAATCCGGTCTTTGCCTGCAAATGCAGACACCAGCATCAGCAGGGTGCTTTTGGGCAAGTGAAAATTCGTGATCAGGCAATCCACCACATGGAAGGTGTAGCCCGGTTTGATGAAAATATCTGTGTCGCCAGCATGGCCTGTTTCGGCGTACGGCATGGCTTTGCGCAGTCCGTCTACAGTGCTAAGGTTGCAGGCCGTTTCAGTGCCCCAGGCCTCCAGTGCACGCAAGCTGGTGGTGCCAACAGCCACCACACGGCCGCCGGCTTGCTTGGTGCGCACCAATTCAGCGATCAATGCGGCCGACAGGCTGTAACGCTCGCGGTGCATCACATGCTCGTCCACATTGTCGGTTTTCACTGGTAAAAACGTGCCTGCGCCCACATGCAGGGTCAGGTCCATCACTCGGGTGCCGTGGGCTTTCAGATCGTCCAGCAGGGCGTCGGTGAAGTGCAGGCCAGCCGTTGGTGCAGCCACTGCGCCTGGTTCTTTGGCAAACACGGTCTGGTAGCGGTCTTCGTCGGTTTGATCGGCGTCGTGTGTGATGTACGGTGGCAAAGGCAGCGTGCCATGCGCATCCAGAATGTGGTCGATCGATGGTGATCCCTCGGCCAACTGAACCTCGTACATCATGTCGTGCTTGCCCAGCACGGTGGCTGTGGCCACACCGGCCAGCACGATTTCGCCACCGGGTTTGGGCGCTTTGCTGGCGCGGATCATGGCCGTGAAGCGACGATCGTCCAGAATGCGTTCCAACATCACCTCAATTTTTCCACCGCTGGCTTTTTCACCAAACAGGCGTGCTTTCAACACCTTGGTGTTGTTGAGCACCAGCAGGTCGTTGGGGCGGATCCATTGGCGAATGTCTGCAAAGGCTTGATCCTGCAAGTCGCCTTGCGCAGGGCAAACCAATAGCCGCGACGCACCACGCACTTCGGGTGGGTGCTGAGCAATTAGGTTATCGGGAAGATCAAAATCGAATTCGGACAGTTTCATGGAAACCCACATGGTGTCCTGGGGGCTGGTGCCGAGGGCGGGAATCGAACCCGCACGATATCACTACCACCGGATTTTGAGTCCGGCGCGTCTACCAATTCCGCCACCTCGGCAAGGAGGCGAATTATGACAAAAAACAAGGGGTGCAGCAATGCCGAATGCACAAATTGCTGAAATTTCTTGTTTTGTGGATCATTTCTGCCCCTCCCGCGGGATATGTGGTGCTTGATCACGCGCGCATACTCGGCACATGGATTGCTCACGTTGGGTTTGTCATGTCATTTAAGTGGAAATGGTTGCTGACCACCTTTGTTGCCCAGTTGTTCATGGGCGGATTGTTTGCGACCATCCAGTACATGCACCTGAGCAAGGTGGCTTTGCAGGATGTGGACCGTTACAACTTTGAGCTGCAGCAGGAATTGAACCGCGTACAGAATGGGCGCCACAGCTATTCACAGGATGCGCTGTCCTCGGTGGTGCGCAGTTTTCACAGCAAACACCGACCCGCTGGCGTGTGGATCGAATTTCAGGGAAAACGGTTGTTTGAATTTGGTGAGCTGTTCCAGGCGGGCCAACAGCTGACGCCGGTCGAACCTGCCTTGCAAGGTGTGTTTTCGTTGCCAACGCCTGGCCACGTGCTGTGGGTGCGTTACGACCCCGACGAAATCTACCGGGCCCGCAATGACATGGTGGTGTTCGTGTTGGGCGTGTTTGCCCTCAGCGCAGTGGCTTGTGGGCTTATTTTGCTGAGCTTGAGCCGTGCGCTGTCCGCGAGACTGGAGGACCTGCGTATTAAAGCACTGGAGTTGCAGTCCGGGTTGATTCATTCCCGGATCGAGATCGCTGGCCGGGATGAAATCTCCGACCTGGGTGTGGCCTTTAATCGCATGGCCCAGGCCATTGAAGAGCAGATGTTGGCCATGGAGGCCAGCCATGCGAAATCGGAAGCCGAGCGCAATCGACTCGACTTGCTGCTGTCCTCCCTGGGCAGTGGTGTGGCTTATCTGGATGAGGGCTTTAACGTGCTCTACCTGAACAAGGCGTTGGCCCACATGCTGCGTTTGCCTTTTCCCTACACTGACACGCCGCGCCTGGAAAGCCTGTTGTTGAAAGCGGGCCTTGAGAAAGATCAGGCCCCGCTGCTGAACGACCTGGTCACCGATTACTTTGGCCACCACAAAGTGCCCATCGAACTGGACTTTGAAGAGGGGAGGGTCCTGCAATTCCGGTTCGTGATCTATAGCGATCAGGTCCAGGGGCCTCAAGCGGTGTTGATTGTCGACGATGTCAGCATTCAGAAAAACGTGGAAGACCTGCGGCAGGAAGTAGAGCGTGATCCACTGACTGATGTCCTGAATCGTCGGGGGTTTGATTTGAGCCTGCAGTCGCGCGTGAGTCGACTGCTGCCCGGCGAGACCTTCGGGCTGTTGTTTTTGGATCTGGATGGCTTTAAGGCAGTCAATGATACGCTGGGCCACAAGGCGGGTGACCAGGTGTTGAAAACCACCGCGCTGCTGCTCAAAGGGGCCACTCGAAACGTCGACCAGATCGCTAGGCTGGGGGGTGATGAGTTTGCCGTGATCGTGGCGCGCTGCAGCCCACAACTGCTGGTCAATATTTCCAACCGCATCATTGACTCGTTTGCGACCGACAAACACCTGAACCGGATTCGACAAAACCATGGCCTGTCGGTGTCTTGCAGCATTGGTGGGGCATTGTATCCCCAGCATGCCGATTCAGTTCAAAGCATGCTGGACTTGGCTGACGGGCTGATGTACCAAGCCAAAAAGTCTGGAAAGAATTGCCACCGGCTGGCACAGGCGCAGGGTTTGAGCCAGCCCGTGCTCAGCCTTTGAGCCGGTGGACCACGCCTGGTTAGGGCTTGATGATGCTGTTGAGCTTCACCAGGGCTTTTTCCAACTGACTGCCTGCTTCCCGAACGCTTTGCTGTGCCAGTGCATTGGCCTTGTCGAAGCTGGCGTTGATTTCTTTGACCAAGGTGTCTCGACCTTTCAAGCCCTGCTTCAATGCCTCTTTGGAGGCACCACGAACCACTGCTTTGGCGCCTTCCGTGGCGTCCTGGGTCACGCCCTTGATTTTCTGATACTGACCATCCCGCTCCAAGGCTTTGTTGCCGGTGAGCGCACCCACCTTTTGCTTGGCCGTGCCCATCACGATGTTGATTTTGCCTTCGTATTTTTTAATCATGCCGCTGTGTCTCCCCCTGTGTGGTGTGTTTGCACCCAGTGTAACCAAGGTGGTCCCGTTTTCACATCTTCATGGAAAACACCACTGGCTGGAATGCCCTGGTGCCGTTAGCCTTGGGCTCTGGATAAAACGCTTACCCTTGCCGGAATGCCCATGAACATTGTTTGGTTGGAGAAAGACAGCATGCGGGTGCCTTTGCCCCGCCCAGAACAGCCCCACCAGTGGGTGGAGTATGCCGACACCGCACCCCATGCGGTGTTGGACCGTGTTCGGGAGGCCGACATCCTGCTGATCAACAAAGTCAAGGTAGACGATGCCGTGATGGCCGCTGCCCCCCGACTGAAAATGATCCAACTGATGGCCACCGGCATGGACAATGTGGATGCCAAAGCCGCCGCAGCCCGAGGCATCACGGTGCGCAATGTGCTCAATTATGGCCCCGAGTCGGTGGCCGAGCATGTGTTGGCTTGCATTCTGCAGCTCACTCGCCGTGTGCCGGAATGGCAAAGCCTGGTGAATGCCGGTGACTGGAGCAAATCCAAGTTTTTCTGCATGCACAACTTCCCCATGCGCAGCCTCAAGGTGATGACGCTGGGCATTTTGGGCAACGGCGCCATTGGTGACCATGTGGCCCAGTTTGCCAAGGCGTTTGGCATGACCGTGGTGAAAGTGGAGCGGCGCGGGGTTGAGCAGGTTCGCCCGGGTTACGTGGGGTTTGATGAGGCCTTGGCCACTTGTGACGTCATCAGCCTGCACTGCCCCTTGAATGAGCAGACCCGCGGACTGATGGGCGAGGCTGAGTTTGCACGCATGAAGCCAGGCGCCATCCTGGTGAACACCGCGCGGGGCGCATTGGTGCAGTTTGAGCCCTTGAAGCGCGCGCTGGACAGCGGTCACCTGGGCGGCGCTGCACTGGACGTGCTGGAGGTGGAGCCGCCGCCCGCCAACCACCCCATGTTGACCTGGCAGCACCCACGCTGCATTGTGACGCCCCACATTGCCTGGGCCACCGAACAGGCCCAACGCAACCTGGCCAGCATAGCCATGCGGCAGGTCAGCGAGTTCATGGCGGGTTTGCCGCGCTAAACGTTGCGATAAAAGAACACCGGGTACCCCGGAGGAGCGAGTGCCCGGTTTTTTTATCGCCATGCCCAAAAAATAAGCACGGGATGGGTTTACAATGCGCGCATGACTCAAGAAACCCCCTCGAATACCCCTTTTGCGCCCACCGCAGAAGAAGACGCCGCGCTGGCGCAAGTGACCTTCGCCGACTTCGGCCTTCACCCCGACATCCAGAAAGCGATCGATGCCCAGGGGTACACCCAACCCACGCCCATTCAGGCCAAGGCGATTCCAGTCGTGCTGACGGGGGTGGATGTGATGGGTGCTGCGCAAACCGGTACCGGCAAGACCGCCGGTTTTTCCCTGCCCATTTTGAACCGCCTGATGCCGCTGGCCACGTCCAGTCCGTCGCCAGCCCGCCACCCAGTGCGTGCGCTGATGTTGGCGCCCACCCGTGAGTTGGCCGACCAGGTGGCCAACAACGTTGAGACCTACGCCAAATTCACGCCCATTCGCTCCACCGTGATTTACGGTGGTGTGGACATGAACCCGCAAACCCAAGCCCTGCGCCGCGGTGTGGAAATCGTGATTGCCACGCCAGGCCGGCTGCTGGACCATGTACAACAAAAAACCATCAACCTGAGCCAGGTGCAGGTGTTGGTGCTGGACGAAGCCGACCGCATGCTGGACATGGGTTTTCTGCCTGACCTGCAGCGCATCATCAACCTGCTGCCCAGCAACCGGCAGAACTTGCTGTTTTCGGCCACGTTTTCGCCGGAAATCCAGCGACTCGCCAAAAGCTTCATGGTCAAGCCCACCTTGATTGAAGTGGCCCGCCGCAACGCCACTTCGGAAAATATCAAGCAGGTGATGTTCGCCTTGGACAGCGAGGAGGACAAGCGCGCCGCGGTGTGCCACCTCATTCGCAGCAAAAACCTGCAGCAGGTCATCGTGTTTTCGAACACCAAGTTGGGCACAGCCCGCCTGGCCCGCCACCTGGAGAAAGAGGGTGTGTCGGCCACCGCCATTCATGGCGACAAAAGCCAGATTGAGCGCATGAAGGCGCTGGACGCATTCAAGGCCGGTGAAGTGGCTGTGCTGGTGGCCACCGATGTGGCCGCGCGGGGGTTGGACATCGCCGATTTGCCGTGCGTGATCAATTACGACCTGCCCACCACGCCCGAGGACTATGTGCACCGCATTGGTCGAACTGGCCGCGCTGGCGCCAAGGGTACAGCCTACTCGTTTGTGGTCAAGGCCAATGAGCGTGCCCTGAAAGACATTGAAAAGCTGGTGAGCATTTCATTTGTTCGTGAAGAGCTGGAAGGCTTTGTGCCGCACGCCCGTGAGTTTCATCACCGTGAACGTGAAGAAGCGCCGCGTGAAAGCCGTGAAGCGCGTCGCGAGACCCGCGAACCGCGCCGTGCGCCCCGTGAAGAACGCCCCGCAGGCCGGGACCGCTCATACCAGCAAGGCGCTCGTTACAACGACAATGCGCCCATCCACCGCGATGCGGAGTATGAACGTCTGCGGTCGAAGTTGGCGTCCACCCGCATTCAGGATTCACTGTTCAATAAACCTTATGTTGAAAAGGTGGATGACAAACCAACGCCCAGCGAGTCGCCTTCCAACGCGGCTGGCGGTGCACCCACGGCGGGTAGTGCCCGCGACAAATCCAAGAATGCGGCGCCTGTTGCATTTTTGCTGGGTGGTCAGCGCCGCCCAGGTTAAGCGCCTCAGGGCCTGCGCTTGTGGGCCAGGCGTTGCATCACCACAGGCCATTTCTGCATGGCCTGTTCCAGCCAGTCGGTGACGGTGCCTTGCGCAGGCATTGGCTGTTCCCCAAAGTGCATCCAAACCCGGTTCAGGTTGTCAATTGGCTTTGCGCAGTCCAGGGCTTGGGCGCCAGTCTGCTTCGACAGCTTTTGTCCGTCTTCAGCCAATATCACCGGCAAATGCGCATAGCGCGGCGCGGTTGCCCCTAGGGCTTTGAACAGGGCAACTTGTCGGCCTGTGGTGTCGGCCAGGTCTTCACCGCGCACAATGTGGGTCACGTTGCTGGCCAGGTCATCCACCACCACCACCAAGTGGTAAGCCCAATGCCCATCGCCCCGCTTCAGCACAAAATCCCCGCTGGTTTCCTCGAGTTTGTCGGTTTGCGAACCCAATCGCCAATCGGTCCACTGTGTGGGTTCATGGGGCACGCGAAAGCGCAGGGCCCGGGGTGTTGTGCCGGAAGGCAATCCATGTCGGCAAGTGCCCGGGTACACTCGGTTGGTGCCAAAGGGGCGGTGGGCATTGGCTTCATCGATGTCGCGCCGTGTGCAGCCACAGGGGTAAACAAGCCCGTTTCTCAGCAGTTGGTCCAGCGCCTGTTGGTATTGCACATGGCGCGCACTTTGTATCCACACATCGCCATCGGCCTGCAGTCCATGGGCGTTCAGTGCATGAAGAATGGCCGCACTGTGTTCAGGTTTGCAACGCTCTTCATCAATGTCTTCAATGCGCACCAACCAGCGCCCACCATTCACCCGGGCGTCCAGCCAACTCCCCAGTGCTGTGGCCAGCGAGCCCAGGTGCAAGGGGCCGGTGGGTGAGGGTGCAAAGCGGCCGATGTAAGGTTGCTGATCCATGTCAGGCTGGCCCCAGCAACTGCGGGGGTGGGCTGTAGTCCAGCTTCACGCGGGCGAGGTGCTCGGCCCACCAGGTGAGCGCATTGCCGGTGTTGCCCCGGTGCCAGGCACAGCACAAGGTGCCTTGTCGGATGGGGTCCTCGGTGGGCTTGATCAACAGTTTCCCGGCCGCCACGTGGTCGGCAATCAGGTTCCATGGCAGCCAGCCGCAGCCCAAGCCAGCCAGGTGTGCCTGCACCTTGGCTCGCAAGGTGGGCACGGTTAACACGGCTTGTCCGGTTTGAAGGCCGAATGTCATGGGTTTGAAGGTGCGGGATGTGTCGCCCACAGCCACGGCGCGGTGTTGGGCAATCTCCTCGCTGCACAAAGGGCCCTCTGCCCTGGCCAGTGGGTGATGGGGGGCCACGGCAAATACGAAGGTGGAATGCCCAATGTTCTGAATGTTCAGGCCCGTGGTGGTGGCAAACTGGCCCTGGTCCAGGCGGCTACCGATCAACAAATCGGCCCGACCGGAATACAGTGCCTCCCAACTGCCAGACAACACTTCGGTGGAAATGCGCAGGCGGGTGGGGCTGTTCAATTGGTCGAATGCTTCAATCCAGGGGATGGTGTCCTCAAACGGCACAATCGAGTCCAACACAATCCGCAGTTCGGCTTCCCAACCACAGGCCACTGCCTTAACGCGCTTCTCAACCGATTCACTGAGCTGCAACAGCTTTCGGCCTTCGTCCAGCAAGGCGCGGCCAGCTGGGGTCAGTTTGGCCTTGTGCCCGGAGCGGTCGTAAATCAGCACATCCAGTTGCTCTTCCAACTGGCGAAGCTGGTAGGTGATGGCCGAGGGCGCCTTGTTCAATGCCATGGCCGCTGCCGCAAAGCTTCCGCGGGTCTCGATCAGTTCAATCAGGGCAAGGCTGTCCAGCGGGAGGGTCATGATTCAAAATTTTTGAATAAGATCCTCAAATTCTACCCGTTGCTGGGGGTAAATCAAGCGCCTACACTGGCCTCATTGATTCACAAGGAGGTTCATCATGCTGAAAGTCAGACGATCCAAGGAACGCGGCTATGCCCATCATGGCTGGCTCGAGAGCTACCACAGCTTCTCCTTTTCTGAATATTACGATCCGAAGTTCATGGGTTTTGGTCCCCTTCGGGTCATCAACGAGGACTGGGTGGACCCTCAGAACGGTTTTGGAACCCATGGCCACCGGGACATGGAAATCATCACCTACATGCTGGACGGTGAATTGAGCCACCGCGACAGCTTGGGTGGTGGGTCCACCATCAAACCCAACCAGATTCAGCGCATGAGCGCAGGCACCGGGATTCGCCATTCGGAAATCAACGCGCACAAAACAGACGTGGCCCACTTGTTGCAAATCTGGATTGAGCCTGCGGTGATGGGCGTTGCGCCTGGTTACAAAGACCATGATCTGGATGTGGCCAGCGTGACCGGGCAATTGGGCCTGATTGTGACCGGCAATGCCGACGAAGCCGAACAACACAACATTGCCCACATTCACCAGGATGCCCAGGTGTACGCAGGCCGCTTGAAAGAACAGGTGGTGGTGAAAGCACTGAACCCCGCCCGCAAGGCATACCTGCATGTGGCCCGAGGCGAACTGGCAGTGGGTGAACTCACCCTGGGTACAGGCGATGCGCTGATGATTGAAGGCGAAGAAGAATTGAAGTTGACCGTGGCCACACAGGCCGAGGTGTTGTTGTTTGATTTGCCAGCTTGAGCACAACTCAGCACAACTGAGTAACCCCGTGTTATGGGCTGGTTAACGAGGAGAAGCAAAATGACACAAGTTGCAGTGGTTTATCACAGTGGTTACGGACACACCGCCCGCGTGGCGCAGTTTGTTCAGCAAGGTGCACAAAGCGTTCCTGGTGTTGAGGCACACCTCATTTCCGTGAATGACGTGAACGACCCTACCTGGGAATTGTTGGCCAAGGCCGATGCAATTATTTTCGGTTCGCCCACCTACATGGGCGGTGCTTCAGCGGACTTTAAAAAGTTTGCCGATGCGTCCAGCAAGGTGTGGTTTAGCCAGGGCTGGAAAAACAAGGTGGCCGGTGGCTTTACCAACTCCATGTCCATGAGCGGCGACAAGCTGAGCACGCTTCAATATTTTGTGACGTTTGCTATGCAACACGGCATGGTGTGGGTGGGCAGCGCCACACCGGGCGCACAAAAGCCCGGTGACCCAACCCAGTTGAACCGAGTGGGCTCGTGGGTGGGTGTGATGACCCAGGCCGACAACGCACCCGCCGAAGTAACCCCACCCCAGGCGGACCTGGACACAGCCAGCCTGTATGGCGCGCGGGTGGCGGAGTTTGCAAAGAGGCTTGGACAATAACGGCAAGGAGGGGGGGCAGACCCTCCTTGCACCATCCGCGTTCAGCAATTGTTTTTCAGCACGCCGTAAATAATGCCTGAGATGAGGGTGGCGGTGCTGCCTGTGGACAGTACGAAGCCACCCACGCTGAACACGCCTTTTGCCAAATCTTCGCTGGCCAAGGCTGAAAGCGGTGTCAACAATACGGCAGCGCCCAAGCCGGACGCAGCGCTAATCCCCGAATACAGCAAGGCCTTTTTTGCGGTCTCAATGTTGTGAAGCTGTTTGGCAGTGCAGTTCGTTTCTTGCAGCGCCCGGGTGTTGCCTGCGGAGGTTGGGTCCATGGAGGACAGCAGCCCGGTGGCCACCACGGCCGCTGCCCCGCACAATGCCATGCCGCCCAATTTCGCAGCGGTCACGTAGGGGTTGGAACGTCTCGGTTGGGCTGTTTCTTGCGCCTCAATATCCGTTGTTTTGAAGGGTTGGGCAGGGGCTCGCACAAAGCCAAGCGACATGGACATAACGGGTTCCTTTTCTGATGGTTGGGGCACCATCAAAACACTCACAGTAAGGCGTATTCAAGCAGAGGGAGGCTGGGTTGGGTCAATATTGAACCCGGGTGATGCTGGGCAACACTCAAAGGTCCTTTGAGAAAAATTTCGTTGTTGGCGTTAGCGCACAAACAGTGTTCCGCAAGCATCCAGCAAGTGGTCTGGCGAGTAGACGCATCTGAATTCTTTGGTGTTCTCATCCCATTGAAACAGCGCCAGCAGTGAGGTTTGTCTCAATATGGCGGATGTTTTGTCATCTGTTTCATTCACAATGCCCGACACCACAAACATTGCCCGGTCAGTTGGCAAAATATCCAGGTTCAGAAGTCCTCCATTCGCATAGACCAAGCCATCATCCTGTAAATCCATGAGTCGAATGCTCAGAGGGCCAATGGTTAAGGTGCCGTTGCCTTGCTGGGTAGCCTCCACGTGGGCAGGAAATCTGATTCCTCTGGCAAATTCAAGCTGAACGTCAACAATGGATTGGGATTCAAGCGCGCTCTGAAATGCGGAGGACAGATCGATCCGTTGCGCAAACGCTGTGGCGTGCATGCACGCTGTAACCAGAAACATGCAGTTGGTGAGTAAATGGCGTAATTTTTCAATAAGGTGGTACATGACGTGTACTTCCGGAAAGTCCGTTGTTGGTTCAGGGTAGTTCGATCGCGATGTGGCGCTCTGTCGTTTGGCTTCTTTCCACAATGGTATCTGCGTAATTCTGACTATAGGTCTTGCCATTCTTGCGAATGTCTGTCCTGCCGTTGTAGCGTTGTAACGCCGTGGCCCATCCATCGAATGTCGCATCAGGTCGGTTGCTGGGGCTTTGACCCGATTTTCCAAATCCTTTTCGGCACAACAGTGCAATACCCGCTTTTAGATTGGTCTCCAAATCACCCTCGTTTCTGATCAGGGGTTTTTTCAAGCCCAACTCCAGTTTTTTGTCATTCCAGTCGCCCGGTACATTCACTTGGATCGGGTCAACCTCCCATGCGGCGAGGGAGCGAGCGTCTCCACCACCGCTTTCTTGGAGATTGTTCTCAAAGCCTTTGAATGTTTTCACAGTCAATCCCCCTTAAAACGGTGGGTGACGATCCTTGTCAAAAAGGTTCTTCCAGACTTGGATGTTTATTCGGCCTTTTGTTGGCCTGAATCCCCCCTCCCTTGGTAGTAAAATGCCCGAATGACTGAGCCCAACCACGCCCTGCCTTCCACCTTTGTCCATTTGCGCATGCACACCGAGTTTTCGGTGATCGACGGCATGGTGCGGGTGGGTGATGCTGTGAAAGCTGCCGTCAAAACCAGCATGCCCGCACTGGCCATATCAGATCTGGCCAACCTGTTTGGTTTGGTCAAGTTCTACAAAAAAGCACGAGGTGCCGGTGTCAAGCCAATTGCAGCGGTCGATGCCTGGGTTGAAAGCGAGCGCGACGATGAAGCCCCAGCCCGTGTGCTGTTGCTGGTGATGAACCACCGGGGCTATTTGCAGCTCTGCGAAATTCTTTCCCGAGCGTTTTTGCAAAACCAGGTGCGTGGCAAGGCGGTGATTCGCCAAGCCTGGTTTGATGAGGTGGGTTGCGATGGCCTGATTGCCATTTCTGGTTTTCAGCACGGCGACATCGGCCAGTACTTGCTGGCAGGCCGAATGGAGCAAGCGCAGGCCTGCGCGCGCCAGTGGGCCCACCGCTTTCAAGGGCGTTTTTATCTCGAATTGCAGCGGGATGGCCGCGATGAAAGCGAAACCCTGACCCAGCTCACTTGCCAGTTGGCTGCACAGCTTCAATTGCCGGTGGTGGCCACCCACCCCATTCAATTTTTGAAGCCGGAAGATTTTCGCGCGCATGAGGCGCGGGTGTGCATTGCGCAGGGAGAAATTCTATCCAACCCACGCAGGCCGCGTCACTTCACGCAGGAACAATATTTTAAAAATACGGACGAGATGTTGGCCCTGTTTGCCGATATTCCCAGTGCAGTGCGCAACACCTTGCGCATTGCCCAGCGCTGCAACCTGGAACTGGAGCTGGGCAAGCCCAAACTGCCCGATTTCCCCACGCCCGATGGCATGACGCTGGACGATTATCTGGTGCATTTGTCCAAGGAAGGTTTGGAAAAGCGCTTGGTGCATTTGTACCCCAACCCGGCCGAGCGGGAGAAGCAACGCCCCGAGTACGAAGCCCGCCTGAAAATTGAATGCGACACCATCGTGTCGATGGGCTTTCCCGGTTACTTTCTCATTGTTCAGGACTTCATCAACTGGGGCAAAAACAATGGCGTACCCGTGGGGCCAGGCCGTGGGTCTGGAGCGGGTTCACTGGTAGCCTATGCCTTGGGCATTACCGACCTGGACCCACTGCGTTACGACCTGCTGTTTGAGCGCTTCCTGAACCCGGAACGGGTGTCCATGCCCGACTTCGACATCGACTTCTGCCAGGACAACCGCGACCGCGTGATCGACTACGTGAAGCGCACCTATGGCCGCGATGCCGTGAGCCAGATTGCCACCTTTGGTACCCTGGGTGCCAAGGCGGTGATTCGCGATGCAGGCCGTGTGCTGGACATGCCGTACAACTACTGCGATGGCCTGTCCAAGCTGATTCCGCAAACACCCACCGACCCTTGGGACCTGGAGCGTGCGCTCAATGAAGAGCCCACCTTCAAGCAGCGCGTGGAAGAGGAAGACGAAGCCAAGGAAATCATCGCAGTGGCCCGTCCGCTGGAAGGCCTCACCCGAAACATCGGCATGCACGCGGGGGGTGTGTTGATCGCTCCGGGCAAACTCACCGATTTCTGCCCCTTGTATTGCGCCGAAGGCACCGACTCGGTGGTGTCACAGTACGACAAAGACGACGTCGAAGCCGTCGGCCTGGTGAAGTTCGACTTTTTGGGTTTGCGAAACCTGACCATTCTGGACTGGGCCGTGCGCTGGATTCGCGAGGGCTACGAAGACCAGAAAGACTTCCGCTTGGAAGACTTGCCGCTGGACGACCCCGCGGTGTACCACCTGTTCTCCGAGGGCAACACCACGGCGGTGTTCCAGTCTGAATCCCGCTCTGCGAAAGACCTGGAAAAAAAGCTCAAGCCCGACAACTTCGAAGACATCATCGCGCTGATGGCGTTGAACCGTCCGGGCCCGCTGGGATCCGGCATGGTGGACGACTTCATTGCGCGGAAAAAGGAACAAAGCAAAACAGGTCGTGGTCGCTCCGAATGGTATTTCCACCCCAACCTGGAAAACACGCTGAAGTCCACCTATGGCGTGATTGTGTATCAGGAGCAGGTGATGCTGGTGGCTCAGCTGCTGGCGGGCTACAGCCTGGGCGGCGCCGACCTGCTGCGGCGCGCCATGGGCAAAAAGAAGCCGGAAGAAATGGCCAAGCAGCGGGAAATTTTTACCACCGGTGCCACCGAGCGCGGTGTGGACCCCGCGCTGGCCAAGCAGCTGTTTGACTTGATGGAAAAGTTTGCGGAATACGGCTTTAACAAGTCGCACTCTGCTGCGTACGCTTTGGTGGCCTATCACACCGCGTGGTTGAAGGCGCATTACCCGGCCGAGTTCATGGCCGCGTCCATGAGTTCCGACATGGACGACACCGACAAGGTGAAGGTGTTTGTGGAAGACGCGCTCACCATGTGCCAGGTACCGGGCAAAAAACCAGGCACCTTGCTCACCATGTTGGGGCCCGATGTCAACGCCTCCAATTTCCGCTTTGCCGCTGTGAAGCAGCCGGGCGACGTGAAGGCCAGCGCCATTCGCTACGGATTGGGTGCCATCAAGGGCACTGGGCAAGCCGCTTGCGAGGCCATTGTCGCCGAGCGGCAGGCCAATGGTCCGTTCAAGGACTTGTTCGATTTCGTCAAGCGGGTGGATGGAAAACAAATCAACCGCCGGGTGATGGAAGCCCTCATTCGCGCGGGTGCGTTTGATTCGCTCAACCCAGACCGCGCCAAACTCTTGGCCAGTGCAGGCCAGGCCATGGAGTGGGCCGCGCATCAAGCGGCCACCGCCTCACAGGTTAGCCTGTTTGGTGAAGACCTGGGTGGGGATGCGCCGCCCCCGCTGGTGCAAGTGCCCACCTGGAGCGACCGCGAAAAACTGCAGCAGGAAAAAATTGCCCTGGGCTATTACTTCAGCGGGCATTTGTTCAAAGCCGATGAAGACAAGGTGCGCCAGTTCATCCGCTTGAAGCTGAAAGACCTGTCGCCCTCGCGCGAACCGGTGTGGATGGCCGGTGTGATTGCTGGCCTGCGCACCATGATGACCCGCCGCGGCAAAATGGCGGTGGTATTGCTCGACGATGCAACAGCCCAAATTGAACTGTCGATTTTCAATGAGCAGTTTGAAGCCAACCGCAACCTGTTGAAAGAGGATTCGCTGCTGGTGCTGCAGGGCCGGGTGTCCGAGGACAGTTACACCGGTGGATTGCGTGTGTCGGCCGACAACCTGTACAGTCTGGGTGCCGCCCGGGCTCATTTCGTGAGCCGCCTGCGCCTGAAGATGAATGGCCGGTCGGATGTGCAAAAGCTGATGGGCATTTTGGAACCCTACCGCGACCCCGAACAGGGTTGCCTGGTGGAAATTGATTACCACAACGGCGATGCCGCCTGCGTGGCCCAACTGGGCACCGACTGGAAAGTGCGGGCCGAGGAAGACCTGCTGGAGGAAATGAGCGGTTGGCTCGGGCAGGGCAACGCCAAATGGATTTTTTCATGACCGAACCGCAATACACGCCCGCAGGCCTGTACAAACGACTGCTGGCATACAGCCTCAAGCATTGGCCATTGTTGGCCACTTCCATCGTCACCTTGCTGATTGCCGCGTCCACCGAGCCCTTGTTTGCTGGGCTGATGAAGCCCCTCATCGACGAAAACTTTTCCCATCAAAAAACCGCGACCGCGCAATGGTTGCCGCTGATGATCATGGGGCTGTTTTTGGTGCGTGGTTTGGCGACGTACATCAATGAATATTGCAGCGCCAAGCTCTCTGGCCTCGTGGTGCAAAACCTGCGCGGCGACATGGTGAGCCGCATCCTGCGGTTTCCCAGCGCCTACTTTGTAGAGCAACCCGCTGGCAAAGTGATTTCAACCGTGTCCACCAACGTGGATGCGGTGACCGAGGCGGGCTTCAACATCATCACGGTGGCCGTGCGGGACGGTGCGGTGGTGATTGGCTTGCTGGCCATGTTGCTGTACACCAATTGGAAGCTCACGCTCATTTGTTTTGCCATCATCCCCTTGATTGCACTGGGTGTGTCGGTGGCGGCCAAGCGGCTCAACCGCTTTGCACACAAATCGCAAAGCTCGCATGCCGACCTGGTGCAAAGCATTTCCGAGGTGATTCAGGCGCAAAAAATCATCAAGGTCTATGGGGCGCAACAGTCGGAAGAACAGCGATTCATGAACAGTGCCGATGAAATTCGCCAGTCCCGCGTGAAACTGATTTCCACCAGCGCCGCCAATTCGGCCATTGTGCAGTGGTTGCTGGCAGCCGCCGTGGCTTTTGTGGTGTATTTTGCAGGCCAAATGGCCGACGACAAAGCCATGACCGCGGGTGATTTTGCGTCCTTCATGACCGCCATGATGATGCTGCTCACCCCGGTGAAACGCCTCACCGGCATCAACCAGCAATTGCAGCGCGGCCTGGCAGCCGCCGACAATGTGTTCCGCGTGATTGATCGCCCCATCGAACAGTCCTCTGGCAGCTACACCACCGAGCGTGCAAAGGGCTTGGTGCAATTTGAGCAGGTGTGCCTGACCTACCCGGGTGCCGACACACCCACCCTGCATCAGGTGGATTTGCAGGTCAAACCCGGGCAAACCGTGGGCATTGTGGGCGTGTCGGGTGGTGGCAAGTCCACGCTCATTAACCTGATTCCGCGGTTTCTGGATGTGAGTTCCGGCGCTGTCAAAGTGGATGGTGTGGACGTGCGCGAATGGAATCTGGAAAGCCTGCGCCGCCAAATTGCGGTGGTGACGCAGGAAAGCCATTTGCTGAACGACACCGTGCGCAACAACATTGCCTATGGTGAACTGCGCAGTGCAACCGACGAAGCCATTCTGGAAGCCGCCCGCATGGCCAATGCGCTGCCGTTTATCGAAAAACTGGACCAAGGCTTGGACACGCAGTTGGGCGACAATGGCTTGCGCTTGTCGGGTGGCCAGCGCCAGCGCATTTCGATTGCACGGGCTTTTTTGAAAAATGCACCCATTCTGATTTTGGACGAGGCCACCTCGGCACTGGACTCGGAGGCCGAGCGCGAAGTGCAGGAAGACATGGAACGCCTGCGCCATGGACGGACCACCCTGGTGATTGCTCACCGCTTGTCAACCTTGGTGACGGCCGACTTTATTGTGGTGCTGGACAGGGGTGAGATGATTGAAAGCGGCACCCACAGCGAGCTCATGGCGCTGCAGGGCAAATATCACTACTTGTATTCCATTCAGACGCAGACCGTGCCGGGGATGCAGTAGGCCAATAGGCTCAAGGCGCGTCGATGGCCCGCCACAGGCTGGTCGGGCTGGTGCGATGAAACCACATGCCGGTGTAGGTTCGGTAAGTGCCAGTCCGAATTTCGTCCACCATTTCTACCCACAACTTTTCCTGACCCGTCGGCGTTTTCACAAACAACACCGCGCTTAAATTGAAGTAAGTGTCTGAATCGTCATAAGTGCAGCTGTTGATGTCTTTGCTCAGTTTTCCATCGGTCAAATCGTTCAACGTGACTTGATTGTCCAACAGTCTTGGACGCAGGCTGTGCCTGAATGAGTGTAAATCCAGCGCAGAGCATATGGATTCCGCGATGCCCGGGAGGGTCATCAGTGTTTTGACCGGATACACCTTGTTCAGTCTCAGGGCTTCACAATCCATATACTCCGACCGCACCATGAAGTTAAACGATGTCTCGAGAACATCGCTGTTTTGCTTTAGGTAATCGCGGCAATTGCTGACTGTTTGCCCATTCGTGAATTGCAGCGGTGTGCGTTGCTTGGTGTCGACGCCGTGTTCTTGAATGCGCTCCAAACGTTCCGACGATAGCCAGGCGTAGTCGTCGGCCGTGTTGTGTGTTGAGCAAGCAGTGCAGAGGAGTAAAAGCCAGAATGGTGATTTCACAACGCCTGCTCCAGAAGGTTTGCCTCAATTCTTCTTCGTGTTGGAAACAAATCTTGGAAGTCTCGAAGGATTTTGAGGGTGCTCGCCCAGTCCTGGTCTGTTACCGCCCGCCAAAATTTTGGGGCTGTCTTGGCCAAGTTGAGTCCATGTTGAAAGGAAACGGACGTGATCACGGTCTGCATAGCGGAAGGGAGATCTTCAAATGGAATTTTCCCTGGCTGTAATGCGCTGTTGTAGCGCAGTGCCAACGCCGTGATGTAGTGGTTTTTAATGCGTTGATCGATGTGCACGCATTCACTTGCACTGATTCTGAGGGGTAAGGCTTTTAACGCTTTTTCTGCATCCTTCCTTTTAAGACCCAAATAAGGGGTTAGGCGCCTAACCATGTCTTGACTCAGGCCCAATTGTTTCAAGTCAGCGAGGTTTCGTGCCCCCAGGTCAAGTCCTGATGCAATGGTTACACCACTTTGACTGTTTTCTGCTGCTGGTACATAACCCAACTCACTACAACCACCCTCAAGTTTTGAAATGAACTCGAAATCGACTCGCAATCCCATGTATGGCCTCCGTTCAACCGCACGAGGCTAAATCCAGTGAATCTAGAGAGCAAATGTGTACCTAAGAAGGAGTATTTGCGCTCGGAACTTCTGTATCGGTCATCATCTGGTCCACCGCATCCACCACCACCTGCGTGGGAATGGCGGACAGCAGGCGAGTGGGGTCATCGGTGTTGATGCTGTCGGGGTGGGGCAGGGGGCCGTAATCACCGGCCCAAATCACGGTGGCCACGTCACTCCAGGGCCGCCATTCATTCACCCACGACGGACCAAACAAGGCCACTTGGGGTTTCTTCAGGGCGGCGGCCATGTGCATCGGGGCGGAGTCCACGCCCACATAGTAGGCTGCCAGTTTCAGCAATGCGGCCAGCAAGGGCAGGCTCATCTGCCCACCCCAGTTCACCATCACGGTGGTTTCGTGGGTGATGCGGTCGCGTGCCAATCGCTCAATGTGCTGGGTCATGCGCAGTTCCACCGGGTCGGGGCTGCAGGTCAGCACCACATGCACACCCCGGTTCATCAGGTGCGCCACCACGTCGGCAAATTTGTCGTCATCCCAGCACTTAAAAGGCCAGCGGGCAGCCGGGTGAATCAACACAAAACGGCCCCGAATACCGGCGCTATCCAACAGGCTTTGGGCTTTTTGCAGCTCGGCTGGCCCGGGCACCAGCACCATTTCGCCGGCCACCTTTGCAGGGTCTACACCCAGTGCTGTTAGGCACAGCAAGTTGAGTTCCACCGCATGGGCTTGCCCGCGCGGTGGGGGGGTAATGCGGTGGGTAAAGCAGGCGTGCCACAGGGCCTTGTCGCGCTTGGCGTACTCCATTTCCACTCGCATCGGGGCGCGGCTAAACCCGGCAATCAGTGCGCCAATCCATTGGTCGGTGAGGTGAATCACTGCATCGTAGCGGGTTTGGCGAACCCGCCGAATCAGTCCCAACTCCGCTTTCACTCGGGCCCAGCCCTTGAGCTTGCGGTCGATGCACAGCACGTTGTTCAGGTGGGGGTTGTTTTGCAGCAGCGGTGTGGTCTCTTTGTAAATGAGCGCATCCACCTGCATGCCGGGAAACTGCTCAACCAACGCTTTGTACAGCGCGGTGCTCAGCAGTACATCGCCATGGTGGCGCAGTTTCATCACCAGAATTTTTTTCACAGAACCTATTCCTTGCTGGGGTGAGGGCTGATTATTTTGCAATGCCCAGAAATACAGCCAGGCAACGCTCAACTTCCACCATCGTGTTCGCGTCCAAGCGTCCAAATGCCGGGCCCACTTTATCGCGTTTTACGGTGATCGCCTTGTCCAGCATCACTTGCGATGGTTTTTCCAAACCATTCGATCCATCGGGTTGTACTGTGATTCGAAACAACGGGGCCGGGATGAGGGTGCTTGTCAACGGAAGAACGGTGACCGTGGCATGCGCGTCAAATTGATCGGACTGAATGATGAGTGCCGGTCTGGGTTTTCCAAAGTCCCCTTGTGTCGCAATCGACACAAAATCGCCCCGTTTCATTCTGTCCAGCCATCCAAATCTGTCAGTACTTGGCTTAGAAACGTTTCAAGTTCAGGGTCGTTTTGGTCTGCCGCTGCAGCCAACACTGACTGGCGACGGCACTCCTCTGCAAACTGCGGACGCCGTGTGTCAGGCACCCAAATTTGCACCGGCCGTAAGCCGGCCATGCGCAGGGCGTCGCGGTGTTTTTGAACGCGGGAGTTGACGTGTGCCATGGTGGGTTCCGGTGAGGGTTGTTACATGCAACATCATGCCTTGCTTTTACGTTACATGCAACGTGCATTTGAGCCGATTAGAACCCAAGCTCGGCCAACAACCGGGGCCGAATGTCGTACAGTGCACGCTAATATCAATGAACCCGCGCAAAACGTTGACAAGCCCCCACATGCCTACTCTCTATATTGACGAATTTGTCGGAATTTCCAACCGCTTTGAAGCCTTGCCATTGGCCTTTGCTATTCAGCAGCGTTATGGGCATCGCATTGTGCTGGACTGGGCCGAGCTCGATTCCTTCCGTGTGGAGGGCACCACCCGGGGCAAGGTGCGCCCGTGGACCAAGCTGGGGGCGGTGCGGGTGCGTGATTGCGACCGGGCGCTGTTCGACACACTGGGTGGCAAGAAGGTGATTTGCCGCTCGCTGGACGGCCCCGATGAGTTTCTCGACCCCATTTACCTGGATGTGGCCCGCAAGGTGAAGGCGGCCGACTTTGTAATCGACGGCATTGAACGGGCTTTTGCACCCCACGCAGGCCGGCCCGTGGTGGCTGTTCACATTCGCCAGGGCGACTACCACATGGTCAGCACCGAGCGCTACGACATTGGTGCTGAATGGCCGGCCGTGCCGGTGTGGTGGTATGCCGCCGCCATGCGCAAAGTGTTGGCTCTTCAGCCCAATGCTGTGTTTTTTGTGGCCCACAACGGCGGACGCGACACCCTGCAAGCCCTGTTTGATGAATTTCCCACCTTTCAGCTGGATTTGAAGTCACCCTACGATTACAAGGGGCCAGACCATCAATCGGCCGTCAACCCGGTGGCTGACCTGTTTGCCCTGGCGTGTTGCCCGGTGTTGCTGGCCACGCCCGTGTCCGGTTATTCGCATTGGGCTGCCAATGTCATGGGTGAACCGTCGGTGTCTGTGGTGCCATTGCCGGGGTGCACCCAACAAGCCCCCGCCTTTGGCAAGGTCAGCATGTTTGGTTCCCGCATGCCACGTTGGCGTGCTGCAGGCCGCACTGGCAGCGACACCGTGCAACTGGACACCGCCTGGACTGGCGTGGACCTCAGCCAGCCAGCCAGCCTGGCTTGGTTGCGGGCGTGAGGGGGCATGTCGATGAGGGGGGCAGCATGACCAGCATTTTTTTTGCAGAAAGCTCCAAAAACATTGGGGGGCAAGAATTGCAACTGCTGCAGCAAGCCGTTGGCCTGAAAGGCAAAGGCTATGAGCCCCGCATTTTGTGCAGGCCTGGCAGCCGCATTGCCGAAGAAGCCCGCAAGCTGGGTTTGCCCGTGGAGCACATCGGCTTTCGCAATGCCTTGCACCCGCCCAGCGTGGTGCAGGTGGCCCGACTGTTGCGGCAATACAGGCCGGTGGCGGTGGTCTGCCACAGCGGGCACGACTCCAACCTGTGTGCAATCACCGTGCATGCCTTGGCCAAAGTGGGCCTGCTCAACCCAAGGCCCAGCCTGATCCGCATGCGCACCTACCAACCCCGGCCAGCCAAGGCGTTTACGTACAACCAACTGTTTGACCAAACCTTCACACCCAGCCAGGCCCTGAAAGACCAGTTGCTGCAAAGCAGTGGGGTGTTGCCCCACAAAATTGGCGTGTTGTACCCAGGTGTGGACTTTGAGGCCATTCGCGCCGCGGCCGATGCGGACTTGCCGCCTGCGCTCACGGCAATCCTGAATGACCTAAACCGTCGACCGGTGATTGTGCATGCCGCCATGTTCCGCTTGGAAAAAGGGCACAGCTTCATGCTGCGGGTGGTCAAGGCCTTGCTGCCGCAATTCCCCACACTCACTTACATTGCCGCTGGCGAAGGTGAACTGAAAGACGCCATTGCCACCGAAGCGCAGCGCCTGGGCATTGCTGGCCATGTGGTGTTCCCGGGCATGTTGAACCCAGTGGCACCCCTCATTCAACGGGCCGATGTGCTGGTGATGCCGTCCAGCTACGAGCCCTTGGGCATGAGCCAGATTGAAGCCTTGGGCTTGGGGGTACCGGTGGTGGTGAGCCGTGTGGGTGGCTTGCCCGAAACCGTGCGCGACGGCATCACCGGCCATGTGTGCCCGCCCCCGCACGACAAAGATGCAGAGTCCGCCTGGGTTGCAGCGCTCACCAAGGTACTGGCCGACCCCACTGCCGCCCAAAAGCTGGCGACCGAAGGCCAACGTGCTGTGCAAGCCCAGTTTGGCCGCAACACCAATATCGAAAGCCTGCTGGGGCAATTCACCCACGACCGGCTGGAAGGACCACGGTGAGCGAACTGGCCCAGCCGTGTGTCGGCCTGGCCTTTGGCCCCTCTGTGGTGGAAGCCATGGATGCCCGGCACACCATCACCATGCTCAAAGCGCAATATCCGCAGGCTGGGCTGGTGTTGTTGAGCAGCCCCGGCAACAAAGCCTGGTTTGAACTGGACACGCGGGTCGACGCCTACATTCCCCTGCAAGGCCTGCAGCCCCGCCGCCCGGGCCAGTCACGCTTGGGCCACTGGTGGGCCAGCCGGGCGCAACTGCGCAAGCTGCAAACCCTGCCGCTGACGGTTTTTTGCTTGCAGCCTTCACCGGTTCCATCCCGTTCAGCCGCCTTCCTGAACGCCCTGGCACGCCGCATGGGCCATGTGCCGCTGCTGCGTGCTGGTTTGGAACCCCAGGGCGGGCACACCGCCACCCCACTGCTGGACGCCGGCGCCCAAGCCTTGGCACAGGCCAGCCGGCATTACCGCACGGTGGACCCCACCTTGCGCAGGCGGGTGGTGGTGTTGGGCATGGCCGATGATGCGCCCCACCTGCTGCAATCTCGATGGCAGGGCAGCCAAACCGGTGCTGCACCAGCCACCCACTGCACCGGCATTGTGCTGGTGGAGCCGGGTCGTTCTGTTGGCTTGCTCGCCCAGCGCTTGTGCCGCAGCCTGCCCGGCGCGGTTCTCGCCTTGGACTGGTCTTCCACACTGGGCATGCTGGCCTACGCCGATGAGGTGAAGGCCTGGTCGCCCGATGTCACCCGAATTTGCCGGGAAATGGGCCGGGAAAACCGCCTCTTGTTGGCATAAACCGACACTGTTAAACCGCACAGGGGGCTGGATGTAACCCCAAACCTGCTTTCGGGCGGCTTGGGTGTTTAAGCCCCTGAATTTCAAGTGCTTCCAGTATTCATGCGGGTTTTGGCGCCGTCCCTTTACAAGGGGTTGTGGCCCAATCCCCCAAAAGTCGTGTTGCACGACAGCGACAAATTCCCGCGTTTTTTAATCTTCACCTCATGATTTGGTTGGTTGCCCCAAGCCTCCCCGTGTACATTGTCTCTCGTGCCGCCCCGCAAGGCGGCAAAGATTCAACCAACACTAATAAGGGTGAAATATGAACAAGAAGCTCGTAGCTGCTGCACTGGGTCTGGCCTTCGCCGCTCCAGTTTTTGCTGATGCATCCAACGTAACTCTGTATGGCCGTATCCACCAAGGTCTGGAATACAACTCTTCCAAGACTGACGGTCTGGGAACAACAACCAGCACACAACCCACTATCGTTGACCAGTCTTCACGTCTGGGCGTGCGCGGTGTTGAAGACCTGGGCGGCGGTTTGTCTGCAATTTTCGCCTACGAATTCGGTGTTGACACTGATAACGTGGCTTCTGGTGCCGCTGGCGCAGCTGGTCCTCTGTCCACACGTCATGCCTACCTGGGTATGAAGGGCAGCTTCGGTACCGTGGTTGTTGGTTCACAAGACGGTGGCAATGACTCCCAAGCCCCTCTGTACAACCAGGCTTCTGCTTACATCTTCAACGTGAACAACAACGCTGGTCAGCTGACTGTTGTTGGTTCCGGTGCTACCAACGACGAAGTGATCCTGCGTAACCAGCGCGTGTCCAACGCCATTGGCTATGCTGGCAACATCGCTGGCGTGCGCATCAGCGCCCGTCACGTACTGGCTGGTACCGACCAAGGTTCTGGTGCTCTGACTGCTGTAAACCCAGCTCAGAACCCAGCTGCGTTCGAAAACGGTCAGCGTCAGACTTCCGTGTCTGCTGACTACACACTCGGCGCGCTGACATTCGGTGCTGGTTACGAGCGTCGTGATGGTACAGACGGCTACACCAACGCCCAGAACGCTTTGGCTGTAACCGGTGCAGTAAAGAGCCAAGCTCAGATCGGCGCATCCTACAACTTTGGCGTGGCCCAAGTTGGCGGTTTGTTCGCACAGCAGAAGTACTACGGTGGTCGTGATTCCGACAACCAGTACGCAATTTCCACACTGGTACCCCTGGCTTCTAACTACGGTCTGCAAGCCATGTACGCAATGTCCGAAAACGGCAAGCAGTTGAACGGTGCCCTGTCGCAAGCTGCTGGTGCGCAAGACGTAGACAACAAGCAGTTCCAAGTGTCTGCTTACTACGACTTCAGCAAGCGTACACGCTCCTACGTTGGTTACAACCGCACAACACGTGAGAGCACCTCTGCGACCAACGCACTGGTAGAAACCAAGGACAATTCGATCGTTCTGGGTCTGCGCCACAACTTCTAATTTGACGTAAGTGAAATTGGTTGATGAGAAAGCCACCTTCGGGTGGCTTTTTCTTTGGTGGTACGGCGTGCCGCCAATAAAAAACCCCGGGTCGGCATTCAGCCGTCCGGGGTTTTTGCTGCATCCGCAGCGGTATTCTTTATTTCAAATTCACGTCCATCCGCACACCACACATTTCGGTCGCGTACAGGCTGTTTTTCTTGCGGTTGCTCATGCAGCCCAACGAGGTGGATTGCAGTGCATCTTCCGACAGTCGCAAACCAAAGAACAGGTCATGCTGGTCGTTCAGTGCATCCTTGCTCAATTTGAACACCCAGTCGCCTTGCCGCCAATTGGCTGTTAAGGGAATGTGGCCACGGTCCTGGTTCAGCTTCAAGCCCCAGCCTGGTCCGGATTGGTCGATGTAGGTCCAGCGGCCCCATTGGCTCAGCGGGTTTTTGTCATCCAGGTTCAGGGTGAGGCCGGTGCCCGCTTGCGCATGGGCCAACGTGCTGCATGCAAGGCTGGCGGCCAGCAAACAGGCTTTGGCACTGTGGCGAAACAACTGGGTGGTATTCATGGTCGTTCTCCTGTCACTCGCATGCTGTGTGTGCGGTGGGCTGACTCGATGATTCCATTATGGGCCAGTGTTTTGGAGACGAAAAGATCGAACAAATGGGTGACCCACCCCCCAACTCATTGATTTGAAAACGAATTTTACACATGTTGCCTCGGTTAAAATTCAATGAATTCAATGGGTAAGGTGGGCTACTTCACAGTCAACTTTCAAAGCGTTTCAGACCAAGTTTTTCAAACAGGCGCGTGTCACGGTCCAGTTCGGGGTTGTCCGTAACCAACAGTTTTTCGCCATAGAAAATAGAGTTGGCACCAGCCAGGAAACACAGGGCCTGTGTACTTTCGCTCATTTGCTCACGCCCAGCCGACAAGCGCACAAAACTCTTGGGCATGGTGATGCGGGCCACCGCAATGGTGCGCACAAAGTCCAGTGGGTCGATGTCCTCATTGGCTGCCAAGGGCGTGCCTTCTACCTTCACCAGGTTGTTGATGGGCACCGACTCGGGTGGTTCATCCATGTTGGCCAGTTGGGCAATCAGCCCGGCGCGCTGCTGCAGGTTTTCACCCAGGCCCACAATGCCGCCACAGCACACTTTGATTCCGGCTTCGCGCACATGTTCCAAGGTGTCCAGGCGGTCCTGGTAGGTGCGGGTACTGATGATGTCGCCGTAAAAGTCGGGTGAGGTGTCCAGGTTGTGGTTGTAGTAGTCCAGCCCGGCCTGTTGCAGGGCTTTGGCCTGGTGGTCTTTGAGCATGCCCAGGGTGACGCAGGTTTCCAGGCCCATGGCCTTCACGGCGCTGACCATTTCGCCCACCGCGTCCACCTGGTGGTCTTTGGGGCTGCGCCAGGCCGCACCCATGCAAAAGCGGGTGGCGCCTTTGTCTTTGGCGGCTTGGGCGGCTTTCAGCACCTCGTCCAGCGGCATCAGTTTTTCAGTGTCCACGCCAGTGTCGTACTTGGCCGACTGGGGGCAATACGCGCAGTCTTCGGGGCAGCCACCGGTTTTAATCGACAGCAGGGTCGACAGTTGAACCGCATTGGCATCGTGGTGGGCACGGTGCACTTGTTGCGCCTTGAACATCAAATCGTTGAAGGGCAGGGCAAACAGGGCTTCAATGTCGGCCACGCTCCAGCGTTGTGTGGCGTTGTTGCATTGGCCTGTTGTGCAGGTGGCGGTGGGCTTTTCAACCCAGGTAATCTGGCTTTCCATGTGCTTCCTTCAGAACAGTTCGCTGCCTGTGCCGGGTGGGCGTGTGGGCGCGTTTTTTTGTGGGGGTGCTGCCCAGTCATCCAGCACGTCCATCAGGGTGTTGTAGGCACCTTTCAGTGTGCTGGGCGATGTGCAGTAGGGGGGTATCCAGTACAGGGTGTTGCCCAGGGGCCGCACCACAATGCCGCGTTCCATGAAGGTTTCGCGCAGCCGTTGGCTGACGGATGAACCATACCCGTTCTGCGCCGATTGTATCTCAAAGGCTGCCACGGTGCCGCACACCCTCGGGTTTTGAATTTGAGGGTGGGTGGCCAGGCGGGGCAGCCAGTCTGCATGCACAGCCTGAATGTCCCGCAGGCGGCCTTGCACGGGTTCACTGCGCAACAGCCGCAGGCTGGCCAGTGCCGCAGCGCACCCCAGCGGGTTGGCGGTGTAGGAGTGGCCATGCAGCAGGGCCTTGTTCACCTCAGGGCTCAGGAAGGCATCGTAGATGGCTTGGGAGGCCAGGGTGGCCGCCATGGGCATGAATCCGCCGGTAAGCCCTTTGGACAGGCAAATGATGTCGGCATGCCCGCCTTGCTCGGCCACCGCGTCGGCTGCAAACAGGGTGCCCGTGCGGCCAAAGCCGGTGAACACTTCATCGAAAATCACCAATACACCGGCTGCATGGCAACGCTTGCACAGCTCGGCCACAAAGGCAGGGCGCATCATGCGCATGCCGGCAGCGCCCTGAATCAGTGGCTCCAGAATCATGGCCGCCATGTGCTCGCCTTGCTCGGCCAGCAAGGCGTCCAGTTGGGCCAGCGCGGCGTCTTCCGTGCAGGCGCAGGTGCCGCATTCAATAAAGTCCACGTTAAACAGCCAGGGTTTGAACGGGTCGTAAAACCCGCTGGACTGGCCTGCGGCCATGGCGCCAAAGGTGTCGCCGTGGTAACCACCTTGAAGGGCAATGAGGCGCTTGCGCGGGCTGTGCGGGCCATCGAGGTTTTGCCAGTACTGAAACACCATTTTCAGGGCTACTTCAATGGCGGTGGAGCCATTGTCGGAATAAAACACCTTGGCCATGGGCGCTGGTGCACAGTCGATCAGGGCTTTGGCCAGTTCGATGGCTGGCGGGTGGGCAATGCCGGCAAACATCACATGCTCGAGTTGCCTGGCTTGTTCAGCCACGGCTTGGGCAATGGTGGGGTTGCAGTGGCCGTGAATATTGACCCACCAACTGGACACTGCGTCGAAGTAGCGTTTTCCGTGCTCGTCCCACAAGAACTCGGCTTCGCCGCGAACCATGACCACCGGTGGTTTGGCGGTGTGGGCTTGGGTGAAGGGGTGCCAACAAAACTGGGCATCGTCGACCTGCCATGGGGTGAGGTCGACCTTGCTCACAGGGCCTCCAGTGCGTCATGCAGTGCTTTGGGCATGGGTTGGGCAGCCAGGTGCTCTCGGTCCAGGTTCGCCAACACGGGGAGTTCCGCCAGCACCGGCACCTGACCAAAATGTTCAATCGCCTTGCGGTTGGCTGGGTTGCGTTCGCCCACCATGACCACACCCAGCACGGGCACTTGGGCGGCTTTCAGGGCTTGTAGGGACAACACCGTGTGGTTGATGGTGCCCAAGCCACTGCGGGCCACCAACAGGGCGGGCAGGCGCAGGTGTTTCATCAGGTCCAGCATGGTGTGTTGCCAGTTCAGCGGCACTTGGCAGCCGCCCGCACCCTCCACCACCAAGCGTTCGGCCTTGGGCAATTCAAAATCCTGAAGTTGGATCTGGATGCCATCCAGCTCGGCAGACTGGTGGGGCGACAGCGGGGCTGTCAGGCGGTGGCGTTCCGGCAAGGGGGTGACGCCGCTGAGTAGCGCCACCCACTGGCTGTCGGTTCCGCCATCCAGCCCGCTTTGAACAGGCTTCCAGTAATGGCTGGCCCAGTGCAGGCAAAGCCAGGCACTGACCACGGTTTTACCAATGCCGGTGTCGGTGCCTGTGACAAAAACCGATCGAGAAGTCGCTGAGCTCATGCGCGTTCAAGACAATAAAAGCCGAGATGATAGTTCAGTGTACAGGCACCACCCAAGGCGCGGATCACCTTGCGCAGTTGCACAGGCTGGTGCTGTGCATGGGGCTGGTCGGCGCCAATGAAGCGCAAGCTGCGCGCAAATGAAAGCCCGTCAGTGTGGTGGTCCAGGAATTCTTTGTCATGCAGGGCGCTGCGGACCACCAGGCCTTCACTGACCAGGGTATTGACCATGTGTTCAAGCTGGGCCGCGGTGGGCAATGCCCGCAAGCCACAGGCTTGCCCGGTTTCTTCATGGGCTGCCTTCCAGACCTGGAATGAGCCGTCCAGCAACACGCTGAAGGCCACGGTGTTGGACACCGACAGCCAGCGGCGCACCGCGGCTTCCAGGTCGTCAAACCACTGGGCACACATGCTGGACATCAGCAGTGAGTGCGGGGGAATCCACAGGTGTTCCATCGACAGGGTTTCACCATTCAAGCAGTGCGTGTGCAGTTGCGTATGGCCGGGGTGTTTGGCTTGCAGGGCTGCCAGCATGCCCGGTGCCATGTCCACGGCGTGCACGGGCAACTGTGGGTAGTGTTTGAGCATGCGGTCCGTGAGGAACCCGGTGCCACAGCCCACATCCACACAGGCCTGGGGTGAAAATGCACGGGCCTCACTCTCGAGCAGGGCCTGTGACCATTTCCACAAGTGCGCGGCCACATGCCGTTGCACACGGGCATGGTGCTCATACTGTTGGGCGGCCTGGGAAAACCGCTCGGCATGGGCCAATGGAATGGTCGGATGGTTCAATGCAATGCTCAATGGTTTTGGTGGGGCTTGGTGATGGCCAATTGGGCGGCCTCTGTCAAGGTGATCACCAAAGGCGATGTTGATGAAGTATACCGGCGTGGCGTCTGCATCATGTCGCTGTGCGCGCCCGGTAGTGTCATGGCTTGTGCCCACGGCTGAAAACACTGGGCTGTCAATTCCGCTGAAACAATTGCATCGTCAAGGTTGTGCAGGCAGGTCAGGGTGGTGCCTTGGTCCGTGGCGCGCAGGAGCAGGGGGCGGCTGTCAAGCGTCATGAGGCGTTGAAGGTCGTGCAACAGCGCCTGGTCATTCCAGGCTGCGGTTTGCGTACAGCCACTGCGGATTTGGAATTCGTCCACCACGGCAGGCAGGTTTTGATGGGCACGCCGCAGCATGCGTTCCAGCACGCGCGCGGGCGTGCCGGGTTGGTCGGTGTGGCGCGCTGTAAAGTGTGTAAACCCGTTCAGGCTCACCAAATGAGCCCAGTGTTTTTCTGCTTGGCTGGCGCACTCCAGCAGTGTTGAAAGCCCCATGGAATGCCCAATGCCCACGCAGCGCAGGGCCTGCCGCAACACGGGGTAAAGTGCGGTGGCTGACAGGCAAGGGATGTTCACTGGGCCAATGCGCAGGTTCTGACTGGTCTGCTGGCTATAACCGGCATCCAGCAGACACCAGTCCATCGCCGCAAACAGGGTGGGTTGTTCGGTGGCCAACTGGTGCAGCCAGGGTTCAAAAAATGTGGGTGTGTAGGCCCAGCCGTGTGCCATCACCACCAAGGGTTTAACCAAGGTTGACATCGCTTGAATGGGCTGATGGGTGTGTCGACCAATGCCGCAAGGCCTCCACCAGGGCGTGTACATGCAGGCCGTGGTGTCCGGTATTCAGTGCCAGTCGCACCCGGGCCGTGTGTGGAGGCACCGTGGGTGGTCGAATGGCCGATGCCCGGATGCCCAACTGTAGCAGGTGGTCTTTCAGTGCTAGGGCGTGACTGGCTTGCCCCACCAGCACGGGCACAATGTGGGTGTTGGACAGGCCCGTGTTAAAGCCCATGGCGTGCAACATGTCCCGCAGGGCTTGGGCATTGGTCTGCAGGGTTTGTCGATCCGGTTCCAGGGCGGGAATCAGTTCCAGCGCTTTGCCGATGGCACCCACCACAAAAGGCGACGGTGCGGTGGAATAGACAAAGCCGGTGCTTCGGTTGAGCAAATAGTGCTTCAACACGGCACTGCAGGCGATGTAAGCCCCGCTTACCCCGACCCCTTTGCTGAAGGTGCCCATCACCACCCAGTGCCCCATCGCTTTCAGCGCCTCAATGGCTGGGGTTTGCAGGGCGCCCAGGCCACGGCCCTCGGGCCCCCACACGCCAGTGGCATGTGCTTCGTCCAGGTACACCACCGCGCGGTGTCCCAGCGCCAATTCCGCCAATTCCTCCACCAGCAGCAAATCGCCTTCCATGCCAAACACTGTTTCGGTCACGATGATTTTGGGTTGCTCGCTACCCCGGTGCTTATTGAGCAGTTCGGTGAGGTGTTCAAAGTCGTTGTGCCGGAAACGCAACTGCTTCACCCCTGCCAACTGGCAGGCATGGTGAAGGCTGGCATGGTTAAGGCGGTCTGAAAACACCAGCGGTTCTTGCCCTGCCCACAAGGTTTTGTCGAGCAGCGCGGCTAGGCCGCTGCTGTTGGCCTGGTAGCCTGTGGCGTACAGCAGCGCAGCCTCAGCCTGTTTAAACCGGGCGATTTGGGCTTCCAGTTGTTCAAAGCAGTCAAGATTGCCCGACAGTAGCCGCGAGCCTGTGGCCCCTGCACCGTAACGTCTGGCCATGGCCATGCCAGCATCGACCACCTCTGGGTGGGTGGACAGGCACAGGTAGTCGTTGCTGGAGAAGTCGAATGCCCGACCCGACACAGGGCAAGGCAGCAGTGCCCGTTTCAGGTGTTGATGCTGAAGATCGTCCAGGCGAGCGGCGGCAGCGTCATTGAGGGTCATTCAATTCACATTAGGTCAGGATGATGTCGTAATGCTCTTGAGAAAACAGATTGTCCACCTGCAGCGTGATCGGTTTGCCCACAAACTCTTCCAGCATGGCCAGGTGTTGGGCCTCTTCTTCCAGAAACAGGTCCACCACAGCCGGGCATGCCAGAATGCGGAATTCTCGCGGGTTGAACTGGCGGGCTTCGCGAACAATTTCCCGCATGATGTCGTAGGCCACAGTTTGAGCGGTTTTGACTTGCCCCTTGCCCTGGCAGGCGGGGCAAGGCTCGCACAATAGGTGGGCCAGGCTTTCGCGGGTGCGCTTGCGGGTCATTTCGACCAGGCCCAGCGCTGAAAACTCTGTCACGCTGGTGCGGGCCCGGTCGCGGTCCAGTGCTTTGCGCAGTTCGCTCAACACCGCCTGTTTGTGGGCCTCATCATTCATGTCGATGAAGTCAATCACAATGATGCCACCCAGGTTACGCAGCCGAAGCTGGCGGGCAATGGCTTGAGCGGCTTCCAGGTTGGTTTTGAACACTGTTTCTTCAAAATTGCGTGCGCCAATAAACCCACCGGTGTTGACGTCAATCGTCGTCAGTGCTTCGGTTTGGTCAATGATGAGGTAGCCACCCGACTTCAGGTCCACCCGGCGACCCAAGGCTTTCTGCAACTCGTCTTCAATGTTGTACAGCTCAAACAGGGGGCGTTCGCCCTGGTGCAGGGTGATGCGGTCCAGCACCTCGGCTGCGTAGGTTTCAGCGAAGGTTTGCAGGTTGCGGAAGGTTTCCTTGGAGTCCACCAATATGGCTTGGGTTTCGTCGCTCACCAAGTCACGCACCACGCGTTGGGCCATGGTGAGGTCTTCGTAAATCAGGCTGGGGGCGGGCTTTTGCCGGGTCAGTTCCAGCATTTCTGCCCACCGGCGGCGCAGGTAATTCACGTCTGCCGTCAACTCATCATCGTTGGCCTCTTCCGCATGGGTGCGGATGATGAAACCACCTGTGTTGGGTGGCAGCAAGCGCATCAGCTTGGCGCGCAGTTCTTCCCGTTCACCCTCGTTTTCGATGCGCTGTGAGACCCCGATGTGCGGATCCTGGGGCAGGTGGACCAGCATTCGGCCAGCCAGGCTGATTTGCGTGGTCAGGCGAGCCCCTTTCGTGCCCAATGGGTCTTTGCTCACCTGCACGATAATGGTTTGCCCTTCAAACACCATTTTCTCAATGGCGGGCGGTGGCGTACCCCCTTGCTTGGACTGGTGGTGATTGTAGGTGCGGTGCTCCCACAGGTCGGCCACATGCAGAAAAGCGGCCCGCTCAAGCCCGATGTCCACGAATGCGGATTGCATCCCCGGCAGCACCCGAACCACTTTGCCCAGGTAGACATTGCCGACAATGCCGCGTGTGGAGGAGCGTTCCAGGTGCAGCTCTTGGACAGCACCGTGCTGAACGACAGCCACCCGCGTTTCCTGGGGCGTGACGTTCACCAGAATTTGTTCGTTGATCATCCCGATACTTCTAAGGCAGTTTTGAATTGGATTGGCGTTGTGTTTCCGCCGTTTGGAGTGCGCGCAGCAGTTGGCTTGTTTCAAACAGCGGTAACCCCATGATGCCAGAATGGCTGCCGGAAATGTGCGACACGTATTGACCAAATACACCCTGAATGCCGTAGCCCCCAGCTTTGTCGAACGGTTCACCGCTGGCGATGTAGGCCGTGATGAATGCATCGGGCAATTCACTCACGGTGACCAGAGACGATTGGACCGTCACCCAGTTTGAGGTAGCAGGTCCAGTTGGGTTGTTGTGGCCCGCCGGCTGCAAATAGGTCACCGCAACACCCGTGTGCACCTGGTGGGTTTGGCCCGAAAGGGCCTTGAGCATGCGGCGTGCCTCCTCAGCATCCGTCGGTTTGCCCAATATGGTGTCGCCCAGCGCCACCGTGGTGTCGGATGCCAGCACCACACCCTGCAGGCCTTGGGGGCGCATGGCCTGCAGCGCCGTGTTCAGTTTCAATTCGGTGATTCGCTGGACATAGTTCAGCGGATGCTCCCCAGGCAGTGGCTCTTCCAGGGCCTCGGCAGCATCGCCGGTTTGGGCCAGGAAAATATCCACCTCAACACCCAGGGTTTGCAGCAGTTCACGCCGGCGGGGGCTTTTGGAGGCCAACCAGACGTGGGTCGGCAAACCGCTGGATTGTGCGAGCTTGGGCATGGTGAATGGTCCTGAATTATTCCCGGTGATAAGGGTGCCCAGCCTGAATGGACCATGCACGGTACAGGGCTTCGACCAGCAAGGCGCGAACCATGGCATGGGGCAGGGTCAGGTCTGAAATTCGCCACAGGGCGTGGCACTGGGCTTTCAGTTGGCTGTCCAGCCCGTCGGCGCTGCCAATCAGCAGGGTGAGTTGTTCGCTGGCATTGTGCCATTTCAACAATTGGTCGGACAACGCTTTGCTGGTGAGCCTTTCGCCCCGTTCATCCAGCGCCACCACTTTGCTGCCGGTGGGGATGGCGGCGCGAATGCGATCGGCTTCTTTGGCCAGAATTTGATCCACGGCTTTACCGGCAGAACGGTCTTCTGGTTTCAATTCCTTGATGGTCAGCTTCCAGTCGGCCGGGAAGCGCTTTTGAAACTGCTCCACCGCTTGCTGTGCCCACGGTTCGATTTTGTGGGACAGCGCAATGATCGTGATCTTCAAGAGGCCAGGCTGGGGTAGGCGTTGTTCTGGGGAAAATAATCAATGCCGGGCTGGGGTTTGCTCAGGCTGTGCGGGTTCAGTTTCACGCGCACTTTCTTGTCGCCCCAAATTTCCTCCAGGTGGTAGTACTCCCGAATGGCTGGCTGCATGAGGTGTACCACCACATCGCCCAAGTCAACCAATACCCATTCCCCGGTGTCTTCACCTTCAATGCTCAGCACCTCGAAACCGGCCTCTTTGGCTTTGTCATGCACGTTTTTCGCCAAGGCACGGGTTTGTCGGTTGGACGTGGCGGTGGCCATGACCACACGGTCGAATACATCGCTGATGTGGGCGGTGTCGAACACAGCGATGTCTTGTGCCTTGATGTCTTCAAGCGCGTCGACAACAACGCGCTGCAGTTTTCGCAAATCCATGCAATTCCAGGTGGGGTGATGTTTGAGCCCGAAGTGTACCAAAACTAGACCGCCTTCGGGCGGTAAATCGGCTTTGCCATCAGGTACTTGTACACCTGCGTTGGTAGCCCGGCTTCCAGCGTGCTGCGGGCCGTCTCGCGAATTTGGGCGTCTGGCGAGTCCAGCAGTTCAAACTGGCGTCGCAGCAGGGTGGAACTCAATTGAATGGTTGGCATGGGGATGCGGAACAGCCGGTCATGCTGCAGGTGTTTCTTTAAGGGCTCTGGCACGGTAAATTCGCCCCACTGAATACGGTCCACCACACCAATGCGGGCATAGTCAAACAGGCTTTCCCAATGTCGCCAAGTGGTGAGGTTGGCCAATTGATCAGCGCCAATCACGAACGAAAATCGGTGCTTGGGGTGTCGCTCACACAGGGTCTCCAGGGTGTTGGCGGTGTAACTGGGTTCGGTCTTGTCCACTTCAACACGCTCAACCCGCCACGAGTGCACGCCCTCGATGGCCAATTCCACCATGCGGACCCGGTCGGCGGTTTCTGCCAATGCCGAGTTCTGCTTTTGCCACGGTTGTCCAGCTGGCAAAAACCACACCTCATCGGCCATGCACTGGGCTTGGGCCGACCGGGCCATCTGCAAGTGGCCCATGTGGATGGGGTTGAAACTGCCGCCGATGAGGCAGATTTGTTTGCCGAAGTCGGGCATGTGTTGAAGGGTTGACAGTCAAAACACCAGTGTACCGCTTCAGGCTGGATGGAGCTGACCTCGGCAGGCATAGCTTCCCAGGCTGTTGTACAGTTTTGCAAACCCCTCGCACAGCTTGGGTTCCGGCATGGGTGCCTGGCGAATCAACAATTCAATGTCCACGGCAGCCTGCATCACAGCCACCAAAAGGGCTTGTTTGGAACCGGCTGCGCGAATGTGCCCCACCTGTTCAGCAATGCATTGGCACAAGGCCGGATGGTGTGGGTTGTTCATGCTGAGCAGGATTTTCTCGAACCGCGCAACCATGTGGGCCAAGGGCCTGTCCTGTGTGTTGCGCTGGTTGCGCAAAGTGGCCGCATCCGGGTACAGGCACATGGCGGTCCTGACCATGGCGTGAGGCATGCGTGCCGCGGCTTCCCCCGCTATTAGGTCCAGCCCAGTGCCGTCGGGCAGCAGGTGGCAGCCATGCAACAACTGCTGCCCCCGGTCCGCATTCCAGTCAAAGGCGCCGCACTGGATACCGTGTGGTAGCCGCTGAATACCCTCGCTGAGCCGGGGTAGTCCATCGGCGCCTGGTGCATGGTGGTTGCCGCTGGTGAAGTGAGGCCAGCCAGCGCGATGATGGGGGTTCAAGTCCAGCACCATGCCTTCACGCAAATGGCTGGTGCCACAGGGTGTTGGCTCGAAATCACCCGCCAGGCACAGTCCCAAAGCGGTTTTGCGGACGCCACGGGTGAGCACCGGCGATGTTGGCTGGGCCGTATCGATGAACTCACCCACTTCGCGGCCGCCGTCTGCCGTTTGCACCCGGGTATGGGGCCTGCCCAGGGCGTGGGTACTGCCCACCACATGGGGCGGTGTTTCCGCCAGCATGCGGACCGAAATGAAATGCGTTGCCGAGGTGAGCGATTTGGAATGTTGAGCAGCGATGGTATTGGGTATGGCAATGCGCTGGGTGATGTCCCGAGCAAGGGCGACATCAAAGCGATGGTGAACCGGATTCATGGCAGACGGATGGTGGAAGGTTTGATGACCCTCATGAGTAACAGCCGCGCCGGTTTTGTTCGCGGTGTTTGTGTTTAAAGCCAGTTTTTGTGAATGAGGAAATCGGTGTACAGCTTGGCTTCGTCTGTGCCTGGTTCTGGGTGCCAGTCGTAACGCCATTTCACCTGTGGAGGCATGCTCATGAGGATGGATTCGGTGCGCCCGCCACTCTGAAGGCCAAACAGCGTGCCCCGGTCGAACACCAAGTTGAATTCCACGTAGCGGCCTCTGCGGTAGGCTTGAAAGTCACGCTCGCGGTCGCCATAGGGAAGGCTCATGCGGCGCTCCACAATCGGCAGATAGCCTTTCAGAAACGCATCACCCACGCTGCGGGTGAGTGCAAAGCTCTCTTCAAAACCCAATTCCGAAAAGTCGTCAAAGAATACACCGCCCACGCCCCGGGGCTCTTTGCGGTGTTTCAGGTAGAAATACTCGTCACACCAGGCTTTGAACTTGGGATGGTAATGTTCGCCAAAGGGGTGGAGTGCCGCTTCGCAAGTGCGGTGAAAGTGCTGTGCGTCCTCTTCAAAACCATAGTAGGGCGTGAGGTCCATGCCACCGCCGAACCACCAAACGGACTCGCCGGTGGTGGTGGTGGCTGCAAACAGGCGCACATTCATGTGCACCGTGGGCACATACGGGTTGCGAGGGTGGAATACCAGCGACACCCCCATGGCCTCGAAACTGGCGCCCGCCAGCTCTTTGCGGGCTGCTGTGGCCGAACCGGGCAGCTGTGAGCCCATCACATGGCTGAAATTAACACCACCCCGCTCCAGCAGGGTGCCTTCTTCAACCAGGCGGCTGCAACCGCCGCCGCCCTCTGCGCGCTCCCAACTGTCGGACACAAAAGCTTTGCCTTCAAACTGGCCGATGCCATCGATGATGTTGCTTTGCAGGTTTTGCAAATAGGCTTTGACGCGTGCCAGGTGGTTGGGAGTGAGGTTCATGGCGGATTATTTGCGCTGAATGGCCCGGTAGCCAATGTCGGTGCGGTATTGCATGCCGTCAAAGTGCACGGTATTCACCAATTCATAGGCTTTGGATTGTGCCTGGCGCACCGATTCACCCAGTGCCGTGGCGCACAGCACCCTTCCACCGGAAGTGACGGCCTTGCCATTTTTTTCAACTGTGCCGGCATGGAACACCGCAGCCTCGGTGTTCGGTTTGGCATTCAGTTCGATCACATCGCCGGTGCGGGGGGGGCCGGGGTAGTTGTGGGCCGCCAGCACCACGCCCAAGGCTGTTCGGCGATCCCATTCCGCTTCCACTTGGTCCAGCGTGCCATCAATGGCATGGTCCAGCAATTCAACAAAGTCGCTCTTCAAGCGCATCATGATGGGCTGGGTTTCCGGGTCGCCCATGCGGCAGTTGAATTCCAGCACTTTGACGTCGCCTTTTGCATCAATCATGAGGCCTGCGTACAAAAAGCCGGTGTACACCAACCCGTCTTTTTTCATGCCGGCGATGGTGGGGTAAATCACTTCGCGCATTACACGGGCGTGCAAGGTGGGGGTGACCACCGGTGCCGGGCTGTAAGCGCCCATGCCGCCCGTGTTGGGGCCCTGGTCGCCGTCCAGCAGGCGCTTGTGGTCCTGGCTGGAGGCCATGGCCAGCGCATTCACGCCATCCACCATCACGATGAAACTGGCCTCCTCGCCGTCCAGAAATTCTTCGATGACCACGCGAGAGCCTGCAGACCCCATGGAATTGCCCAGCAGCATGTCATCAATCGCCTGGTGGGCTTCCTCCAGCGTCATGGCCACCACAACGCCTTTGCCAGCAGCCAGGCCATCGGCCTTGATCACAATGGGTGCGCCGCGCTGGTTGACGTAGGTGTGCGCTTTGGCAGCGTCGGTAAAGGTTTCGTATTCGGCCGTTGGAATGCCGTGGCGCTTCATGAAGGCCTTGGCATAGTCTTTGGAGCTTTCCAGCTGCGCTGCCAGCTTGGCTGGGCCAAAAATGCGCAGGCCCCGCATGCGGAAAATATCGACAATGCCCGCCGCCAAGGGCGCTTCAGGGCCGACCACCGTCAAGTGAATGCCCTCCTTTTCCGCAAAATCAGCCAGTTTTTGCAGGTCGGTGATGGGCAGGTTTTCCAGCTTGGGTTCCAGCGCAGTGCCGCCATTGCCAGGCGCAACATACACTTTGTGCACCCGCGGGGCTTGGGCAATTCGCCAAGCCATGGCGTGTTCACGACCGCCCGATCCAACCACCAAAATTTTCATTGATTGCTCCGTTATTCGTCGTTGAATACAGCGTTGGTGTACACCTGCTGCACATCATCCAGGTCTTCCAGCATGTCGATGATTTTCTGCATGCGGACGGCGTCGTCGCCGGTCAGTTCGGTTTCGCTGGCGGGTTTCATGGTCAGTTCCGAGGCTTCTGCTTTCAAGCCGGCGCCATCGAATGCTGTCTTGACGGTGTGATATTCCGTCACGGGGCAGGTCACTTCGATCATGCCATCGTCGTGGGTAATCACATCATCGGCCCCGTTTTCCAGGGCGATTTCCATCACGGTGTCCTCCGAGGTGCCCGGTGCAAACATGAACTGGCCGCAATGCTTGAACATGAACGCCACCGAGCCATCGGTGCCCAAATTGCCGCCGTGTTTGGTCAGCGCGTGGCGCACTTCGGCCACGGTGCGCACTTTGTTGTCCGTCATGCAATCGATGATGACCGCCGCACCGCCAATGCCATACCCTTCGTAGCGGATTTCCTCGTAGTTCACGCCTTCGGCTTCACCCGTGGCCTTCGCAATGGCGCGTTGCAGGTTGTCCTTGGGCATGTTGGCATCGGCCGCTTTGTCCAGGGCCAGGCGCAGGCGGGGATTGGTGTTGGGGTCGCCGCCGCCAATGCGGGCAGCCACACTCACCTCACGGATGATTTTGGTCCAGACCTTACCGCGCTTTTCGTCTTGCCGGTTTTTGCGGTGTTGAATATTGGCCCACTTGGAATGTCCTGCCATGGCGTGCTTTCAAGATGAAAATCAAAGAGGTGCAATTTTATCACCAGCCGGCTGGCGAGGGCCGACACCCCGGGTGGAGACGGTGATAATCTGCGCGGGTTGGACCTTTTGCAGTATTTCACCTTTATTTTTCATTCATCAGGAGGCAACGTGAGTTTGCTCAAGGAATTCCGGGAATTTGCAGTCAAGGGCAATGTGGTCGATTTGGCGGTGGCCGTGATCATCGGTGGTGCTTTCAGCGGCATTGTGAAAAGCCTGGTGGAAGACGTCATCATGCCCATCGTAGGGCGTGTGGTGGGCAATCTGGACTTTTCCAACCTGTTTCTGGCCTTGGGCGACATTCCGCCCGGCACGGCGACCACGCTGGAAGCGGTGCGCAAAGCTGGCGTGCCGGTGCTGGCCTACGGCAGCTTCATCACGGTGGTGATCAACTTCACCATTTTGGCCTTCATTATTTTTATGATGGTGCGCCAGGTGAAAAAGCTGGCCGACATCGCCAAAAAAGAAGAAGCGGCTGCACCCGCAGAGCCAGTACCCACGCCGGAAGACATCGTTTTGTTGCGTGAAATTCGCGATGCGCTGAAGGCTGCCGAGCAAAAACACTAAAGAAAGCACTACCACATGGGTGCTGCGCTGCAGTACAATTGGGGGGTTGAATCTGGAGAGTAGCCGGGCAACTGCTTGGCTCGCCGAAGGCGCAAACCCCATGAACGCTCAGGCCCATGTACAGGTTCAACCGATCAAACAATCGATCAAATCTGGAGAGCGTTGGGCGCGGCCACCTGCTGCGTCGCCAACCGCCGAAGAGGCAAGCAACCCACCTGCGTTGCGAATCTTTCAGGCACAAGGACAGAGAGGGGCTGAACGGCATTGTTGCCACTAGCCCATTCTTTGTTTTTGGAGCATTCCCATGAAAGCGATCGTTCTTGGCGCCGGCGTCACCGGCATTACTTCCGCATGGTTTTTGAGCAAGGCTGGCTTTGACGTCACGGTTGTTGACCGTCAGCCTGCAGCCGGCATGGAAACCTCCTTTGCCAACGGCGGCCAAATTTCTGTCTCGCACGCCGAGCCTTGGGCCAACCCGGGCGCACCCAAAAAGGTGTTGAAATGGCTGATGAAAGAAGACGCTCCCCTGTTGTTCCGCCTGCGTGCGGACGCGCGCCAATGGCGCTGGGGCATGCAGTTTTTGCGTGAATGCACCCCTGAGCGCACCCGGCACAACATCATTCAGATGGTGAACCTGGGTACTTTCAGCCGCAGCACCCTGCAAGAATTGCGGGCCGAAACCGGCATCGAATACAACTGCCTGACCAAGGGCATTTTGCACTTTTACACCAACCGGCAAGAGTTTGAAGACGCGCTGGAACCCGCTGAAATCATGCGGGAATTTGGTTGCGACCGCAAAGTGATTGATGCCAACGAAGCCGTGCGCCTGGAACCTGCACTGGCGTCTGTCAAAGACAAAATCGCCGGTGCCACCTACACCGAGGCCGACGAGAGTGGCGATGCGCATCGCTTTACTCAAAACCTGGCGAAGTTGTGTGCCGAGAAGGGGGTTCAGTTCAAGTACGACACCGCCATTTTGGGCCTGGACACCGAAGGTGGCGAAATCAGCGGCGTGCGTGTTCGCGGTGCCGACGGCCAAGTGCAAGTGCTGAAAGCCGACAAATACCTGCTGTGCATGGGCAGCTACAGCCCAATGCTGGTGAAGGATTTGGGCGTTGACCTGCTGATTTACCCTGCCAAGGGCTATTCGGCCACCCTGCAGATTCAGGATGCGAGCAAGGCCCCCTCTGTCAGCCTGACCGACGACGAGTACAAGCTCGTATTTTCACGCTTGGGCGACAAACTGCGAATTGCAGGTACCGCCGAACTGAACGGCTACAGCACCAACCTCAACGACGTGCGCTGCAAGGCCATTACCCGCCGTGTGATGGAGCTGTTCCCCGGCATGGCCGACCCCGAGCAAGCCGTGTACTGGACTGGTTTGCGCCCGGCCACCCCTTCCAACGTGCCCTACATTGGTGTGTCCAAAATTGCCAACCTGTACCTCAACACCGGCCACGGCACCCTGGGCTGGACACACTCCTGTGGCTCCGGTCGCTCCATTGCCGACATCATGAGCGGCAAGCAGCCTGAGTTGGATTTTGCCTTCACCGGAATTTCTTCCAAGAAGGGCGAAGCGCTCAGCGTTGCATAAGCCTTGATTTTGCTAACATCGGCGCATTCGTCACACAATGTGCCAACAAGGATGCGCTGATGTCCAGCAACCCAAGCCATACCCCCGGGGCCGATCATGCCCCGGCTTCCAATTTCCTGAAAAACATCATTGATCAGGATTTGCAGAAGCCCGAATACCAGCACCGCCCGTGGGCCCGCAAGCCTGGTGGTGCCGCGGTGCATGCCGGCGCACCCGCTGACCCAGCCAACATTCGACTGCGCTTTCCGCCTGAACCCAACGGTTACCTGCATGTGGGCCATGCCAAGGCCATTTGCGTCAATTTCGGTTTGGCCAAAGAGTACGCCGGCGCCTGTCACATGCGCTTTGACGACACCAACCCCGAAAAGGAAAGTGAAGAGTTTGCCAATTCAATTCTGGATGCGGTCAGCTGGCTGGGGTTTGACTGGAACAGCTTTGGCGACACCAACCTGTACCACGCCAGCGACTATTTCGACTTCATGGTCGAGAGCGCTGAATTCCTCATCCGTGCGGGCCTGGCCTACGTGGATGAACAAAGCGCAGAGGACATGCGCACCAACCGGGGCACGCTCACCCAGGCCGGCGTGAACAGCCCGTTCCGCGACCGCAGTGTGGCCGATAACCTGGCCCGTTTTGCCGCCATGAAAAACGGCGAGCTGCCCGATGGCGCTGCCGTGTTGCGTGCCAAAATCGACATGGCCAGCCCCAACATCAACCTGCGGGATCCCGCGATTTACCGCATCAAACATGCGCACCACCACCGCACGGGCGACCGTTGGTGCATCTACCCGATGTACACCTTTGCGCACCCCATTGAAGACGCGCTGGAACGCATCACCCATTCATTCTGCACGCTGGAGTTTGAAGACCAGCGGCCGTTTTACGATTGGTTGTTGGGCAACTTGGCCAAAGACCACCCCCAGCCCGATGGTTCGGTGTTGAAGGCGATATTGGCCCACCCCTTGCCCAAGCAGGTGGAGTTTGCGCGCTTGAACTTGAGCTACGTGGTGACCAGCAAGCGCAAGCTGCAGCAATTGGTGTTGGAGAACCGCGTGAGTGGTTGGGACGACCCTCGCATGCCCACCATTGTGGGTCTGCGTCGTCGAGGCTTTACACCGGAAGGTATTCAACTGTTTTGTAACCGCATTGGGGTGTCCAAGTCCGATTCCTGGATTGACTACAGCGTGCTGGAAGGCGCACTGCGAGATGACCTGGATCCCAAAGCCCACCGTGCTGTGGCCGTGCTCGACCCCTTGCCACTGATTCTGGACAATGTCCCGGAGGATTGGCGCGATGACTGTGTGGCACCAGTTCACCCGCACCATGCCGAATGGGGGCAGCGCGACTTCAGCATTGGCAAGCGCCTGTGGATTGAGGCGGAAGACTTTCAGGAAGTGCCTGAGAAAAAATTCTTCCGGTTGTTCCCAGGCAACAAGGTTCGCCTGCGTTATGGCTATGTGATCGAATGCACCGGTTGCGACAAAGACGAGAACGGCAAAGTGATCGCCGTGCATGCCAATGTGTTTCTGGACAGCAAGTCGGGTACCCCAGGTGCAGACACTTACAAAGTGAAGGGTAACCTGCACTGGGTGAATGCAGCCACGGCTGTTACCGCCAAGGTGCGTTTGTACGACCGACTGTTCACCGAAGAACATCCGGATGCGGGTGGTCGCAATTTTCTGGACGTGCTCAACCCGAACTCGCTGACCGAGGTAACCGCCTATCTGGAGCCCTCCGTGAAAACCAGTACCCCGGGAACCATCTACCAGTTTGAGCGTCATGGTTATTTCGTGGCCGACCTGAAAGACCACCGGCCAGACTCGCCCGTGTTCAACCGCACGGTCACCCTGAAGGACAGTTGGTCCAAATAACGTCTGCCCCCTGCACAGGTTCGGTGTTGGGGGGCCTCTTCCACGGGGGCTTGCATGCCGAACACCAGCAATGTGAATATTTTGCAGTCCTTGCGCACCATTCTCAGTGGCATGGTGGCCGAGCCAGGGCATGATGCGGATATTTTGCCGCTGCACCACTTGGTGGTGTGGCTGCGTCACGATGCCCTGGGCTCACACTTTGAGCTTGACCGCCGGTGCACGCTGTTGCTGGATTTGTTACAGGCGGACGTCAGTGTGCGTTTGCAGGTGAAAGCTTACCTCGAGCAATTTCTGCTGGAGCGGCGGTACCGGTATACCGTTGCCGAGCTGGGGATTCTAGGCAACGAAACCTTTGGTCAGGCCATGAAAAATCGGCTCTTCCAGCGTTTGCTGCCCGCCACTGTGGAAGACAGAACCCTGCGAGAAACCTTGGGTTTGTTGTTTGACAAAACCAATGACCATGAGTGGGTTCAGCAGATAAAGATCCACCACTGGCAGCGATTGGTTGGGCTCCTGGATTGGGCGCAAGCCGATTTGCCGGCATGGGTCCGGGTTCAACAGGAGATGCTGGAGGCGCTGGAGTTGTTGGCTGTGCGTGTGGCTTCGCTGGGTGTTGAGTCTGAATTCACGCGTTGTCTGGATGCGGCCGACCGCACCACCACCCCTTTTGTAGAGCAGCACCTGGAATTGAGACAGGTGGTGGCACAGGCGCAGCAGGCCATGAAACAGAGGGCTTCGGTGGAGCGGTTGGCAGACCACCTGGATGTGCTGCTGGACCAGTGCATGGACTACATTCGCAAAGCGCATGGGCAGGCCCGCGTGCAGGGCACCTCAGTGACCTTGAGTTTGATTCTGATTCGTTTGGAACAATCGATTTCACGCATGCGTCAACTGCTCAAGTTGACTGGCCTGTTGCCCTGCGATAGCCGTCTGGCCCTGTCGGTGGAGTTTTTCGGCGCATTGGTTCGAGAAGAAAACCGCAAGCATTCCCTGAGCGACCTCTGGACGAGCTTGACCGACAAACTGGCGGTGCGGGTAACCGAGCATGCCAGCAAAACCGGCGAAAAGTACGCCACGGAAACCCCTGCAGAATATTGGCAAATGGCCAAGGCTGCGATTGGCGCTGGTGTGATTGTGGGGGCCTTGTCACTCATCAAGGCGCAAATGGCCGCATGGCACGTTCCACCGCTTTGGGAGGCAATACTCTTTAGCTTGAACTACGGCATTGGCTTTGTGATTATCCACCTGTTGCATTTCACCATTGCCACCAAGCAACCGGCCATGACCGCTGCACGCATTGCTGCTGCGCTGGATTCTTCCAATGGTCGCTTGACCAGCATCGACCGGGTGGTGGAACTGGTCGTGCAAGTGGCTCGCACCCAGTTTGTGGCGATCATGGGCAATATGCTGCTGGCGTTTCTGTCGGCTTTGTTGATTGCGTTGGCATGCACTGCCTTGTTCGGGCACTCTCCCATTTCGCTGGAGAAGAGCGAAAAAATGTTGCTGGAGTTGAACCCGGTGCTGTCGGGCGCCATTCCCCATGCGGCGATTGCCGGTGTGTTTCTGTTTTTGGCGGGCATTATTTCTGGCTATTACGACAACCTCAGCATGTACCACCGCATTCCAGACCGCCTTCGCAAGGTACCCTGGTTGCGCCGTTTGCTTGGGGTGGCACGTCTGAACCGGCTGGCCAATTATTTGGTGAACAACACCGGTGCCTTGGCGGGTAATTTTTTGTTTGGTTGCATGTTGGGCTCCGCAGGCTTTGTTGGCTTTTTGCTGGGCTTACCGATTGATATCCGGCACATCACGTTTTCATCGGCCAACCTCGCGTACGCCATGGAGGCGCAAGGCTTCGGCCTCAACCCTTGGGAAGTGGCTTTTTATGCGGGCACAGCCGTGGCCATTGGATTAACCAACCTGGCGGTGAGCTTCAGTTTGGCGTTTTATACGGCCCTGAAGGCCCGTGGCGTGCGCCGGCGCGAAGTCGTTAAACTCGCCGGTGGTTTGGGGCGCCGTTTTTTGAAACGGCCTCGGGATTTTTTCTACCCGCCGCGCCCACAGCCCGTGGTGGATACGGCTGCCAGCATCAAGCCTGAGCAGGCCGATTAAACCCCTTCTTCCACTGAACATCCTGCACGCCGGCCTGGTGGTGAATCCATCGGGCAGCGACGAACAGAAAGTCTGACAAACGGTTTAAGTACAGCAGCAGTTCTTCCGGTACGTCTTCGTGGCTTTTCAGGTCAACCACCACGCGTTCGGCGCGGCGGCACACTGTGCGGGCAATGTGCGCATACGCGGCGGCTCGGCTACCACCGGGCAAAATGAATTCTTCCAGCCGGGCCAAGGGTTTGTTGAATTCAGCAATCAGGGTGTCCAGCCGGGCCACGGCAGTGTCGGGAAACACATCAAAGCCTGGCATGCACAGCGCTGCCCCCAGGTCGAACAGGTCGTGTTGAATGCGGGTGATCTCGGTGCCCAGGGGTTCGGGCAGTGGTTCCGTCAGCAGCAGGCCCAAATGCGAGTTCAATTCATCCACATCGCCCATGGCGTGCACGCGCAGGTCTTTTTTGGAAAGCCGGCTGCCATCGGCCAAGCCAGTGGTGCCGTCGTCGCCGGTGCGGGTGGTGATGCTGGAAAGTCTGTTGCCCATGCTGTGTGTACTGCCTCGGTGTGGTGGCCCAAATCATTGAACAAAAACAAAGGCCCTTGTGGACAACCCGGAGTCCACTGGGTGCACTTCGAGCCTATACTTTGAGTTTAACGCAGGGGTCCTGGCAAATCGGTTGCCGGGTGAGAAAAACCCTCACACCTGTGCAGGTAATGCTGTTCGCAGGAAGCGGTTCCACAAGGCCCACGGCCATTCATGGCTTCACCTTGCGCACTCTTCTGGCACGCATGCCTGTGTAGTTGAACCTGCGTACCAGTTTCTTCAGGAGTGCCCATGAACGCCAATCCCGATTTTCTCGCAGCCACGGCCAAGGTCGACGAGGCCGCCATCAAACCCTTGCCCAATTCGCGCAAAGTGTATGTGCAGGGCTCTCGCCCCGACATTCAAGTGCCCATGCGCGAAATCACGCAGGACGACACGCCCACAGCATTTGGCGGCGAGAAAAACCCACCGATTTATGTGTACGATTGCTCGGGCCCTTACACCGACCCCAATGCCCGCATCGACATTCGTTCTGGCCTGGCCCCCATTCGTGCCAACTGGATCGAGGAGCGTGCCGACACGGAGGTGCTGGCTGGCCCCACATCCCACTACGGCATTGAGCGCCTGAACGACCCCAAGCTTACAGAGTTGCGGTTTAACCTGACCCGCAAGCCCCGCCGTGCCAAGGCTGGCAAAAACGTGAGCCAAATGCACTATGCGCGCCAAGGCATCATCACCCCGGAAATGGAGTACGTGGCGATTCGTGAAAACCTCCGCCGCCAGGAATACATCGACAGCCTGAAAAGCCAGGGTGGAAAAACAGGCGAGCGCATGGCCCAGTTGCTGTTGCAACAGCACAAAGGGCAGTCCTTCGGCGCTGCCATTCCCGAGCAAATCACCCCCGAATTCGTGCGCGATGAAATTGCCCGTGGCCGAGCGATTATTCCTGCCAACATCAACCACCCGGAACTGGAGCCGATGATCATTGGCCGAAACTTTCTGGTGAAAATCAACGCCAACATCGGCAACTCGGCGGTGTCGTCGTCCATCGGTGAAGAGGTGGAAAAAATGACCTGGTCTATCCGCTGGGGGGGCGACACGGTGATGGATTTGTCCACCGGCAAGCACATTCACGAAACCCGCGAATGGATTTTGCGCAACAGCCCGGTGCCCATCGGCACCGTGCCCATTTACCAGGCGCTGGAAAAAGTGAACGGCAAGGCCGAAGACCTGACCTGGGAAATTTTCCGCGACACCCTGATTGAACAAGCCGAGCAGGGTGTGGATTACTTCACCATCCACGCCGGTGTGCGTTTACAGTACGTACCGCTCACCGCCAACCGCATGACAGGCATTGTGAGCCGTGGTGGTTCCATCATGGCCAAGTGGTGTCTGGCCCACCATCAAGAAAACTTCCTGTACACGCATTTTGAAGACATCTGCGAGATCATGAAAGCTTACGACGTGAGCTTCTCGCTGGGCGATGGCCTGCGCCCGGGCTCCATCTACGATGCGAACGATGAAGCCCAACTCGGCGAGTTGCGCACCCTGGGTGAGCTCACCCAAATTGCCTGGAAGCACGATGTGCAGGTGATGATTGAAGGCCCAGGCCACGTGCCCATGCAGCTCATCAAAGAAAACATGGACATCCAGTTGAAGGAATGCCATGAGGCTCCGTTTTACACGCTCGGCCCGCTGACCACCGACATTGCACCGGGTTACGACCACATCACCAGTGGCATTGGTGCTGCGCAAATTGGCTGGTATGGTTGCGCCATGCTGTGTTACGTCACACCCAAGGAACACCTGGGTTTGCCCAACAAGAAAGACGTGAAAGACGGCATCATCACGTACAAAATTGCTGCCCATGCCGCCGACCTGGCCAAAGGCCATCCGGGTGCGCAAGTTCGTGACAATGCGCTGTCCAAGGCCCGCTTCGAGTTCCGTTGGGAAGACCAGTTCAATCTCGGCCTTGACCCCGACACAGCACGCGCATTCCACGACGAAACCCTGCCCAAACAGAGCATGAAAGTGGCGCACTTCTGCTCGATGTGCGGCCCGCATTTCTGTTCGATGAAAATCACGCAGGATGTTCGCGAATATGCCGAAAAACTGGGGGTGAGCGAGAAAGAGGCCTTGAACAAAGGCATGGAAGAAAAATCCATTGAGTTCATCAAAACTGGCGCCAAGGTGTACCACCAGCAGTAAATTTGATCGTTCATCAACACTAAGTGCCCGATTTTTCGGCACAAATTTGACACCGCCCGCATTGCTTTGTAGCATTGGGCGGTGTTTTTTATGATCAGGAGCAGTTCGGGCGGTTTTGTAACCCTTCCCGACCCTATATGGATAGTCCCAGTTGTCGAAGTGACTCGCACTTCAACCCCCTGTTTTCTCTCGAATTCCCCATTCAAATCCCGACGCTGACCCAACCTGGAGACTGCACATGGACGTGCTGATGCTGCTGGGTTTGATTGTCCTCAATGGCGTGTTTGCCATGTCGGAAATTGCCTTGGTGACTGCCCGAAAAGCCCGTTTGGCCAAACTGGCCGCCGATGGTGATTCATCCGCTGAGGTGGCCTTGAAGCTGGGCGAAGACCCCACCAAGTTTTTATCCACCATCCAGATTGGCATTACCTCGATCGGCGTGCTGAGCGGTATTGTGGGCGAGGCTGTGTTGGCCAAACCCTTGTCTGTGTGGATGCAAAGCCTGGGCATTGAGGCTGGTGTGGCTTCCGTGTCATCCACGGCCATTGCCGTTGTGCTGGTGACCTATGTGGCCATTGTCGTGGGCGAGCTGGTGCCCAAACGGTTGGGGCAGCTCAGCCCAGAATCGATTGCCCGCACAGCCGCTCGACCCATGCAGGTGCTGGCCGTGGCCACCCGGCCATTTGTGCTCCTGCTGACCTATTCCACACGCGGTTTGCTGCGCCTGATGGGTGTGAAAGAAAATACCGACAGTGGTGTGACCGAAGAAGAAATTCATGCCATGCTGGATGAGGGCAGTGTGTCTGGTGCGATTGAGCAAAGCGAACACACCATGCTGCGCAATGTGTTCCGACTGGACGATCGGCAGTTGGGCTCCTTGATGATTCCCCGTTCGGATGTGTTGTTTCTGGACGTTCGCTTGCCCCAAGAGGAAAACCTGAAGCGGGTGATTGAGTCGGAATATTCACGTTTCCCGGTGTGTGATGGTTCACCGGACAAACTCTTGGGTGTGATTCACGCCAAGCAGGCCTTGGCCTATGCCGCGCAGGGCAAACTCCCCGACTTTGTGAACAACCTGCAGCCTTGCGTGTTTGTGCCGGAGACCCTGACCGGGATGGAATTGCTCGAGCAATTCCGCAGCAATAACATGGACATTGCTTTCGTGATCGATGAATACGGCGAATTGGAAGGCATTGTGACGCTGCATGATTTGATGGAAGCGCTCACCGGCGAATTCAAGCCCCGCAATGTGGAAGATGCATGGGCGGTTCAACGCGATGATGGTTCCTGGTTGCTGGACGGTGCCATTGCCATTCACGAACTAAAAGACACCCTGGAGATGAAAGCCGTACCGGAAGAGGAGAAAGGCCGTTACCACACCTTAAGCGGCATGATCATGCTGCTGATGGGGCGCTTACCCAACACCGGCGATGTGGCGGAGTGGGAAGGCTGGCGATTTGAAGTGGTGGACATGGACGAAAAGCGGATCGACAAAATATTGGCGAGCCGCCTGCCAGACGAGACTGAGGACGGTTCCGACACCACAGATGGTTGAAGTGGGTGTGGTCAATCAACGATTAATCAACTTAGCGCAATTCTGGCCGAGAGCCGTACAACAGCTTTTCCTGCATGGCGCGGTTGTTCGCATTGCCAGCATCGGACGGCAGGCCTGGCGGGCCGAACAGTCCGTTGAGTTGCCTAACCTCTTGGTTGCCTGCTTCGCTCCCCGCTGCAAGAGGGCGTGCCAGTTGTTGCGGGCTGGGTGTTGAACCCAGTGGCACCACCTCTCCGGTTTGGGGGTCGATCATCACGCCTTCCCGACCCGTGTTTCCAGGGCTTGCCGTGTTGTCGAGATTCAGAGGCGCGTCTGAGCGCTTGGGTGTCAGGGTTGCGCCGTTGTTCGCTGCTGGTTTGCTCATGGCCGTGGGCTGTGGGTTGTCCGCGGGGTTCAGTGAGGACAGGCGGGCACACTGGCTTGCTCCAACATGGTTGACTTGTGTCAGCATGTTGAACACGGCTTGTTCAATCACCATTCGAACGCCTTTTTGAATGGGTTCTTGGGTTCTTTCTGCTGCATTGATATCCACCAAACCGTCACTGAACAGGCGGAAATAACCACCACTGAGTTCAGTACCAATGATTTGTTTCTGCAAACTCTGGGTATTCACAATCTCCAGTGTTTTGGTATTCACCAGTCGTAAATCGACGGCGACATCCATCACAAAATAGCGTGCGCCCAATCCCAGGAAACGAATGGACGAATCGATGCTGCCACTTTTGATGTTGTAGTTCACCTCGGTAATGCCACCCACAATGTGATAGTCCGAACCGGGTAGCGAGCCGGAGAAAATCCGGCGGTGGTCTTTGGTCTCGGGGTTGTCTGTGATCAGTTTGTTGTCTGCGTACTTTAATTCCATGTCGGCAATCGAGGTGTCGAATCGCTCGACCATGGGCACACCGGTTTTGCTAAGCGCCGAGATCACCATCAGCGCAGCACCTTGCGTCAGGCGTTTGCCGTTGGTCAGGTCTTCCTTGCCTGAAAAGTCGTTCACCCGGCCCACGGCATACCGTTTGCCAAGCCCCCCCCGAGATGCCAGCAGGGGCTTGAGGCATTCCAATGACTTGCTGTAACGGGTCGTGTTTTCAACCACGCTTGCACCATCTAGCGCATTGACATATTGGGTGTTGCTCAATGATGGCACCGTGGTGCAAGCAGTTGCCGCGAGGGCCATCAATGGCAACAAACAGCGTTGTATGGGCAGGAGACGGGGCATGGTTGACCTATGAACTTGTTTGAACGGAAATGTGGATGGCTTAATCGCTGTTGCCGAGTGCACTCAGGCTGGCCCGCTGCGAACCATTGTTGATCTGGGTGGCGTAAATGGTCACCGTGTTGTTGCTGCCGGAGTTTTCAACATTGATCAGGTTGCCAACCGCGGTGGCTGCAAATCCATAACCGGGTGATTGAACTTGTACGCGATTGAAGTTGGCGTCGCGTCGTGAGGCCACGGTTGAGTCGATGTCGGTGACACTGTTCATGCCCAAGGGCGTTTCAATCGCACTGGGATTGCCTTCAAATGTCACAGCAGCCAGCCCTGCGTGGGCGAAAGGCCACAGAGCCAGTGCACAGATTATTTTCTTCATCATGAGATCTCTTGAGGCGGAGGTAAGGAACCGCCGCCAAATCAACTTGCCTGTGAGTTGACTTGGTGGCGGAAAAGTTCATTTCTCGCGTTGCCCGCTTACTTAACGCTGCGAACTGAAATGCTGTTACCCACGGCCGTGGCGGTGGCGGACAGCGAGGAAGGATCGTTCTTGAAGTTCACGCTGGCCAGGTTGTTACCCACATTGCACTGGGCAACAGAGAGCTCAGCCAGGCTGACACCGTTGCCGTTGAAGCTGAAGTTATTGCCCACTGCAGTGGCATTCAGGGACACTTCGCCAGGCCGGGAGCTGCCCGACTGGTACAAGGTTACGAGCGCAGTGGCGTCGCCAAAGTTGCTTTGGCTGACATGGCGGACTGGTACTGTTGAACCCAGGCTGACTTGAACGTCAATGTTATTACCCACCGAGGTGGAGTTGGCCGTGAGGCTGCCATTGTTGTTGACAATCACGTTGTTCAATTGAAGGTTGCTCGAGTTATTTCCCCGGTTGACTTGGATGTAAATGCCGTTGTGATTCGGATCCAGGTTGTAGTCGGTGTTCAAATTGACTTCTGCACTGATGTCGCTTGCGCAGCCCGTGCCGGTACAGCTGGCAAATGCGCCGGAGTGGATTGACAGCAGTGCAGTCAGCAGGGACGCTGCGATGGCGGTTTTTTTCATGAGAAAGTTTCTCCAGGGTTGTATCAATGGCCACGGTGAGGCCGACTGAAAAATCCCGCTGGCACCCAGCGGGGTTCATTCGCAAAAATGCTTTGGTTAAGTGGACGAATTGTCTAAAAAGTTCAGACCTGTGGATCGATCTGCCATTCGATTCTTCACCTGAGGACAATCCCCCACTGGGGGAGTAAAATGTTGCGTTTACGGAAACACGCGAGTTGTTGTGAACACCATTGACATCAAACCGGTTGAATTTGATCTTCCAGAGCACGGCAGTCCGGAGATCAGTTGCAAGCCCTCTCAAGCGTGGGCCCGTGTGCCAGCCCAACCGTCAACCGCAGAAAAATCGGCCCTGAAGGCAGAGATTAAGGCCTTGCTCAAGGCGCGGGATGCTGTGTTGGTGGCCCACTACTACGTGGACGCTGAACTACAGGATTTGGCCGAGGAAACGGGTGGATGTGTATCTGATTCGCTGGAAATGGCGCGTTTTGGTCGCGAGAGTGCCCATCAAAACCTGGTGGTGGCGGGTGTTCGCTTCATGGGTGAGACCAGTAAAATTTTGAATCCTGAAAAGCGGGTGTTCATGCCCGATCTGGATGCCACCTGTTCGTTGGACCTGGGTTGCCCAGCCGACGAGTTTGCCGCATTTTGCGATCAACACCCAGACCGGACCGTGGTGGTGTATGCCAACACCAGTGCAGCGGTGAAAGCGCGTGCAGACTGGATGGTGACATCCAGCATTGCCTTGGACATTGTGGGCCACTTGCATGCGCAGGGGCAGAAAATACTGTGGGCACCCGACCGCCATCTGGGCCAGTACATTCAACGCCAAACGGGTGCCGACATGATGCTGTGGCAGGGCAGTTGCCTGGTGCATGACGAGTTCAAGGCGGAGGAACTGAAAATGCTCAAGGCTCAGCACCCGGACGCATTGGTGCTGGTGCACCCAGAGTCGCCGCAGGCGGTGGTGGAACTGGCCGATGTGGTGGGGTCGACCACGCAGCTGATACGCGCGACGCAAACCCCTGGCGTGAACACGTTTATTGTGGCCACAGACAACGGCATCCTGCACAAAATGCGCCAGTTTGCACCCGACAAAATGCTGATTGAAGCCCCCACAGCGGGTAACTCCGCTACCTGCAAAAGCTGCGCGCATTGCCCGTGGATGGCCATGAACGGGCTGGTGAACCTGCGCGATGTGTTGAAAACCGGTTTTGATTCCGGCCAGGGTGAAGTGCATGTTGAGCCAGCATTGGGACGGCAGGCTTACCGCTGCATTGACCGCATGCTGGATTTTGCGAAAACCCATGGTATTTCCGGTCCTCGCGGGCAGGGGCGCCTGGAGCAGGCGCATCAGGGGGTGGGGCCAGCATGATGCTTAGCACAGTAAACCGTTCCGAATTGTTTCGATCGTTTGGCCCGGCGCTTGAATTGGCATTGATGAACAATGTTCACGATGCGATTGCCGAGGATTTGGGCAACACCGATTGGACGGGGCTGCTGGTGCCAGAGGGCAAGCGCTGCACGGCACGCCTGTTGTGTCGGGATGCGGCGGTGGTCTGCGGGCAGGACTGGTTCACGGCGGTGTTTCGAACCTTGTGCCCAGATGCGCACCTGAACTGGACTGTGGCCGAGGGTGAGGAAGTGGCAGCCAACACGGTGGTCTGCGAGATCGAGGCACAGGCTCGACCGCTGTTGACGGCTGAGCGCCCGGCGATGAACTACTTGCAATTGCTAAGCGCTGTTGCCACGCGCACACGGCATTTTGTGAGGCTGGTGGAAGGTACACAAGCCGCCATTCTGGATACCCGAAAAACCCTGCCTGGTATGCGCTTGGCGCAGAAGTATGCGGTGCGTGTGGGCGGCGGCGAAAACCAGCGATTGGCGCTCTACGATGGTATTTTGATCAAGGAAAATCACATTGCTGCTGCCGGTGGTATTGCTGCGGTGTTGAAGCAGGCGCACCGCATTGCACCCTCGCAGGTCAGTGTTCAGATTGAAGTGGAAAGCCTGGCCGAGCTGCAGGACGCGCTGGATGGTGGGGCAAAGTCGGTGTTGCTGGACAACTTTGACTTGCAGATGATGCGAGACGCAGTGGCCTTGAACGCAGGCCGTGCCATTTTGGAGGCTTCCGGCGGGGTGAATGAGTCCACTGTTCGCGCGATTGCCGAAACTGGCGTGGACCGCATCTCGATTGGTTCTTTGACCAAAGACATTCACGCGGTGGATTTTTCCCTGCGGGTGCAGGATTAAAACCAAGCCAGTTTAAGCGGACTTCTTTTTGGGCCGTTGCAACACGGTGGGGAATGCTCGGGGCAGGGTGCCCGGGTAGTCTGCACTGAAATGCAGGCCCCGGCTTTCCTTGCGGTTCAGCGCACTGGTTACGATGAGGTCGGCCACGTCCACCAAATTGCGCAGTTCGAGCAGGTCTCGGCTTACACGGAAGTGGCTGTAAAACTCGGCAATTTCGTCGCGCAGCAGTTTGATGCGGTGCTGGGCGCGCTCCAGGCGCTTGTCGGTTCGCACAATGCCCACATAGTTCCACATGGTTTGGCGCAGCTCGGCCCAGTTGTGGGAGATCACCACTTCTTCGTCCGGGTCGGTGACCCGGCTCTCGTCCCATTCGGGCAGTTCCATGGTTTCGCGGTTGGGTTTGCTCAGAATGTGGGCTGATGCGGCTTGCCCCATGACCACACATTCCAGCAGGCTGTTGCTGGCCAGGCGGTTGGCGCCATGCAGGCCAGTGTAAGCGGTTTCCCCCACTGCATACAGGCCAGGAATGTCGGTGCGGGCGTTGAAGTCGGTCACGACGCCGCCGCAGGTGTAGTGGGCAGCGGGCACCACAGGAATGCCTTGTTTTGTGATGTCAATGCCCAGTTCCAGGCACCGCTTGTAAATGGTCGGGAAGTGTTTTTTGAGTTTGTCGGCAGGCGCGTGACTGATGTCCAAATACACACAGTCCAGGCCCCGCTTTTTCATTTCAAAGTCGATGGCACGGGCCACCACATCGCGCGGTGCCAACTCGGCGCGTTCGTCATGCTCGGGCATGAACCGCGTACCGTCGGGCAGCTTCAGCACGCCGCCTTCACCCCGCACGGCCTCGGTGATCAAAAAACTCTTGGCGTAAGGGTGGTACAGGCAGGTGGGGTGGAATTGAATGAACTCCATGTTGGCGATGCGGCAGCCAGCTCGCCAGGCCATGGCGATGCCATCGCCGGTGGCCGTGTCGGGGTTGGTGGTGTAGTTGTACACCTTGCCTGCGCCACCACAAGCCAACACGATGTACGGGCAGGTCAGGGTGAGCACGCGCTGGGTGTTTTCGTCCAGCACGTAGGCGCCTAGAATGCCGGCTTTCTTTTCGTTCAGCCGGTCACCGGTGATGAGGTCGATCACCATGTGGTGTTCAAACAGTTCTATGTTGGGGTGTTTCCTAACCAGGGCCTCCAGCGTGGTTTGCACGGCATCGCCAGTGGCATCGGCCACATGCAAAATGCGCCGGCGGCTATGTCCACCCTCGCGGGTCAGGTGAAAGCCGTTGGGCTCGGAGTAGGTTCCATCGTTGTCGTCTTCCCGGGAAAAGGGCACGCCCTGGGCAACGAGCCAGTCGATGGCGGTGGAGGCGTTCTCGAGAATAAACTGCACGGAGTCCCGTTCGCAGAGGCCGCCACCGGCCACCAGGGTGTCTTGCACGTGCTCGGCCACACTGTCGGCCGGATCGCGGACAGCGGCAATGCCGCCTTGCGCCCATCGGCTGGCCGTCTCGGACACTGAGCGTTTGCAAATGATGGCGACTTTCAGTTTGTCAGCCAGTTGCAGGGCGGTGGTCAGGCCAGCCAGGCCACTGCCAATGATGGCGACGTCGAATTGTTTCATGACGAGGGTGCTGCTTTCGATGAACGGTCTTGCTGCCATCATATCGAAGCGTGGCGCTGATATGATGCTGGGGCTTTCAATTCAGGACGGGATTTCAACATGTGGGATTGGCTCTTGCTGGGCAAGGCAGCGATGATGGGGGTGGTCGAGGGTTTGACGGAGTTTGTACCGGTGTCGTCCACCGGACACTTGATTTTGACAGCCGATGTGATCCGATTTGAGCCAGCCACAGCTTCGGTGTTTGAGGTGGTGATTCAATTGGCGGCCATTCTGGCGGTGGTGCTGGAATACAAGCAGCGGGTGGTGTCTACCTTGACCGGTTTGGGGCGTGATCCGGTGGCCAATCGGTTTGCCCTGAATATGGTGTTGGCGTTTCTGCCGGCGGCTGTGATTGGCTTGCTGTTTGGCAAACACATCAAAGCGGCCCTGTTCACACCCACCGTGGTGGCCACCAGTTTTATTGTGGGTGGCGTGTTGATCTTGATGGTAGAGCGTTGGGCCAGCAAACCAGGCCATGCGCCCAGGGTGATGAATGTGGATGACATGTCGCCAGCGCTGGCATTGAAGGTGGGGTTTTTTCAGGCACTGGCGCTGATTCCTGGCACCTCCAGGTCTGGTGCAACCATCATTGGCAGCCTGTGGTTGGGCATGAATCGCGTATCGGCCACCCAGTTTTCGTTTTTTCTCGCCATGCCGACCATGTTGGCGGCGTCGGTGTATGAACTGTGGGGGGCGCGTCACATTTTGAGCGCGGCCGATTTGCCCCTGTTTGCCGTGGGTTCCATCACCAGTTTTATCAGCGCGTATGTGTGCGTGCGCTGGTTACTTCAGTATGTATCTCGCCACGACTTTAAACCATTTGCATGGTATCGGATTGCCTTTGGTGTGTTGATTTTGGCCACGGCTCAGTTGGGTTGGGTCAACTGGTCGTGATTGCCCACGAGGTGTTTGAGTCGAAACTCCTCATAGGGCATGGGTCGGGATAACCAGAAACCTTGCACATAATCCACGCCCAGTTTTCTGACCACCTCGAATTCGGCATCGTGTTCCACGCCTTCCGTGGTTACCACCAGTCCCATGGTGTGGCCCATCTGGATGGTGGACTCCAGGATGATCTGGCTATCCGCATCCAGGTCTGCACCCTGCACCAGTGACCGGTCTATTTTTAACTCCGTCACCGGAAAGCGTCGGAGATAGGCCAATGACGAGTAGCCGGTGCCGTAGTCATCAATCGCAATCTGAAAGCCCAGTTCGGCCAGTCCGGTTAGCAACTCCAATGCTTGGTCCGGGTTTTTCATCGCGGCGCTTTCCGTGATTTCCAGGGTGATGTGCCGTGTGCCCTCTGGCCTTCCGCGGTGCAGGTTTTTGCAAAACTGCAGGAGGTCGGGGTCCTCCAGATCAATGGCCGACAGATTCATGGACAACTTCAGGTTTTGCCGCAGGCACAATGGGGTCAGCCCATAGACCTGAAGCAGGACCCACCGGGTGATGTCTCGAATCAGCCCGGTCTGCTCGGCCAGTTCGATAAAGCCACCTGGTGCAATCAATCCACGCTCTGGATGGTTCCACCGAATCAGCACCTCGGCTTGGTTGATGTTGTTGGTTCGAAGGTTGAGTTTGGGCTGGAAGTGCAGGCAAAACTGTTCATCCGCAATCGCCGCCTTGAGTTCGCCGATCAACGCAATGCGGGCGGCTGAGCGGGCTGCCATGCGCTGGTCAAATTCAATCACCCGTCGCCGGGTTTTGACCGCCACCTGCCGAGCCATGTCGGCGTCACGCAGAAGATCTTCCGCATAGTGACCATGGGCTGGGTAGTGTGCCACCCCGGCCCGTGCTTCAACCGACAGGGCGTGTTGGCGAACACGGACGGTGGATTGCAAGATGCGCTCCAGCGATGGTTTGAGCGCATACAGACTGCTGGGCACCAAGGCACCAAACAAGGGGCCTTCCAGCCGCGCCAACACAATGTGATCTGCGCACAGGTGTCTGGCCTTCCGGGCCGCCTTTTTCAACAGGTGCTGCGCCAGGTCATGGCCCAGTACCTCCTGAATGCCGTCGAAATTGTCGATGCTCCACGTCACAATCGTCACTGGTTCTCGAGCCCGTTGGATGCGATCGCGAAGAGCCAACAGCAAATACGTTCGGTTGGCAAGGCCCGTTAAGGGATCCTGGTAGGCGGTTTGGCGAATTTGGTGCTCACGCTCCTGCAGCTGTCGACTCAAACTCAGGAAGCTGTTCTGTAATTCGACAATTTCACGCACCGGGCTGTGCATGGGTTCCCACGGCTCGGGTTGTTGCGCCATGGCCTGCGCGTGGCGGCTGAGTTGCTGCAACGGTTGTACCACCATGCGTTGGATCCAGCGGGAGGTGACCAGACTCAGGATGGCAACAAAGATGCACAGGGCCAGCATCTCCAGCCAGTGGGTTGCTGGTGGCAGGGCTGCGCTCGGCATGTTGGCATTCATCAATCCAAGCACCAGCCACTGGAAAGTGATCCAATAGGCAGCACCCATGCCCAGCATGAGGGGCAACAGGCAGTACACCAGTGCGCGTCTTGTACCGAGCGCTGGGCGCTCGACTGGATGAGGTGGCTTGTGCATGGGCGATGGGCAAGGTGCAACCCCATCAATTAGACCAAAGCATGGTGTCGCGAGACATCCCGCAAGCGGGTCAGGCTGTGCGTCGGCTGTATAGCAGGTCCCAAACGCCGTGCCCCAGTTTCAGGCCGCGGTTTTCAAATTTGGTCAGGGGCCGATCGTCTGGCCGCGGGGAATAGCCGCCACCGTTCATGTTCTGCCAGTCGGGTGCATTGTCCAACACCTCCAGCATGTGCTGGGCATAGTTTTCCCAGTCTGTGGCGCAATGCAAAATGCCGCCCGGCTTCATTTTCAGCGCCAGTTTGGCCACGAATTCAGGTTGAATGAGGCGGCGCTTGTGGTGCTTCTTTTTTCGCCAGGGGTCCGGAAAGTAGAGCAACACTTTGTCCAGGCTGCCATCGGGAATCATGTCGGCCAGCACCTCCACCACGTCGTGCGACATGACGCGGATGTTCTGCAGCCCTTGCTCTTCGATTTTTTTCAGAAGCGACCCCACGCCGGCCGTGTAAATTTCAACACCGAGGTAGTTCACCTGCGGGTGCGCGGCGGCAATGGCTGCCGTGGTTTCACCCATGCCAAAGCCAATTTCCAGCCAGTTGGGTGCGCCATTGCGGCCCCACACCTGCTCAAAAGCAATGGGTGTTTTGTTGTAGGTCAGCCCCCATTTGGGCATGCCGTCTTCAACAGCGCGTTCCTGCGCTCTGGAGATGTGGCCACGCCGCTTGACGAAACTGCGGATGTGCTTGTTGCGAAACGGGTTGCTGTCGTCGGGCGTGCTGGCGTCTTGGGTCATTTTGTGCTGGATTGAATCACCCCTTCCACGGGTGAGGAGGGGCTGGCGGTGTAAAACTTTTTCGGCATTCTACCTGCCAGGAAGGCCTGCCGACCGGCCTCTGTGGCCAGACGCATGGCGTGGGCCATCGCCACAGGGTTTTGCGCCTTGGCGATGGCTGTGTTCATCAGAACGCCCGCACAACCCATTTCCATGGCGATCGCAGCATCGGAGGCTGTTCCCACACCGGCGTCCACAATCACGGGCACCTGTGCTTTTTCCAAAATGAGGTGGATGTTCCAGGGGTTCAGAATACCCATGCCAGAACCGATGAGCGAGGCCAGCGGCATGATGGCTTTGCAACCCACGTCCTCCAGTTTGCGGGCATAGATGGGGTCGTCCGAGCAGTACACCATGACATCAAAACCGTCGGCCACCAGGGTTTTGGCAGCCACAAGGGTTTCTTCCATGTCGGGGTACAGGTTGTTGGGGTCGCCCAATACTTCGAGTTTGCACAGATTGTGGCCGTCCAGCAGTTCCCGGCCCAGGCGCAGGGTGCGAACCGCATCGGCGGCGGTGTAACAGCCAGCGGAGTTGGGGAGGTAAGTGAACTGGCTGGGCGGCAAATAATCGAGCAAACTGGGTTCGCCAGCCGTTTGACCAATGTTGGTGCGGCGGATTGCTACGGTGACAATTTGAGCGCCGCTCGCCGTGATGGCTTCGCGCGTTTGTTCAAGGCTGGCGTATTTGCCAGTGCCCACCAAGAGGCGGCTGGAGAACTGGCGGTCACCGACTTGCCAGGTGTCGGGTGTGGATGTGTTCATGGGTACTGCTCCTGAGGTAATGGGCGGGTGTTGCGAGGGCGGTGTCAACCGCCCCCCACCGCCACCACAATTTCAAGTTGCGCGCCAGCTTGCAGCAGCGTCTGGGCATGCTGGCTTTTTGGCACGATGTCGCCGTTCATTTCCACTGCAATCCGTTTGCCCTGTAACTCCAGGCGCTCCAGCAGCGAACTGATGCTGGACCCCTCCGGTATTTCCTGTGTTTGACCATTGACGGCGATTGAAATCAAGCTTGAAGGCATGGCAGGCAAAGGCTGGAATTTTGCTAAGATGATTATTGCGATGATTATTTCAACACAGTTTGGCTTCAACACCCGTCGGGTTGAGACCATGATTGGGATTATCTCACCGCACAACCGCATTCCGGAGCACCCATGCATTCAGTTGTTCATTTGTTGAAGTCCACCCAATTCCCCGCGGTCAAACGTTTGAACCTGGAAACCTTGCAGGTCAATCTGGGTTACCTGTGCAACCAAAGTTGTACCCACTGTCATGTGGATGCCGGCCCCAAACGAACAGAGCTGATGCAGGACGAGCAGATTGACCAACTGATCGCCTTGATGAAGCAGGGCTGGGTGAAGACACTGGACCTGACCGGCGGTGCACCTGAAATGAACCCGCGTTTCAAACGCCTGGTGAGTGCTGCACGACGGGCGGGCGTCCACGTGGTTGACCGGTGCAACCTCACCATTTTGTGCGAACCAGGTTATGAAGACCTGGCGCAGTTTTTGGCAGACCATGACGTCGAGATTTACGCGTCATTGCCGTGTTACCTGGAAGACAATGTGGACCGCCAGCGCGGCAAAGGCGTGTTTGATGCAAGTATTCGCGGCCTGCTGATGCTGAATGCCTTGGGCTACGGCAAGGATCGGTCGCTCAATTTGGTGTTCAACCCGCAAGGCCCGGTGTTGCCACCACCTCAACAAAGCCTGGAGGCCGATTACAAGCGCGTGCTGTTTGAGAAGTTTGGGGTGGTTTTTAACCGGTTGGTGACCATCACCAACATGCCGATTGCCCGCTTTGGCAGCACGCTGGTGAGCAAAGGCACGTTCGATGGCTATTTGAATACCCTCAAAGCCGCTTATCGGGAGGACAACCTGGCCGCAGTGATGTGCCGCAGCCTGGTGTCGGTGGACTACGAGGGCGTGCTCTACGATTGCGACTTCAACCAGCAATTGCGTTGGCCGGTGCGGGATGGCCAAGGCCGGGCGCTGACGTTGGCCGCATTAAGCCAGCATGCGCTGAACGACATCGAGGTGATTGTGGGTGAGCACTGCTATGGATGCACCGCCGGTCAGGGCAGCAGTTGCGGTGGGGCCTTGGCGGCCTGACTGCTTTGAATGAGGCGCTTGGCCAGTTGAAGCGCCTGTTCAGAGTCCTTGGAGGCCGCCTCCGTGTACTGTTCAATTTGCCCCAGCAGGTTGGCCCAGGCGGTCTGGTTCACCGCCATGAATTCAGCCAGCTTGTGGCTTTCAATTTGGCCCATGTTGATTTTTTGACTGGCCAGCACCAAGCCCTCAATCGCTTCTTTGAGGGCCAACTGGCTTTGCTCAACCAGTTGCTGCAGCTGCTGACTGCGACCGGGTTCCGACAAACTGAGTTCCAGTTGACTGCCATCCAGTCTTCCCAACAGCTGCCGGCTGACTTCCCCGGCTTTTCGTAGACCCTGTGCTGCTGTCCGGATGTCGTTTCGCAGGCCCTCCAGCTGGCTTTGCATCATGTCCACATGGCTTTCGGCGCGGCTGTTGCGCTGTTCGCTGGTCAGCGCGGTTTTGGCCACTTGTGTGCCTTGAGTGGACAGTTGGTGAAATGCCTTGGCAAATTCCAGAACAGCATGGCCGCTTTGTTTGAGTTCCTCGAGCTGTTGACCAATTTGCAGCAGGGTGCCGCGATGCTCCAGTTGCTGGTTTTGATTGAGTGCTGCCAAAACCCCTTCCAGCGCTGAATGGGCACCCGCCAGCTTGGAATCGCTCTGTGCCTGGGTGTGCAACGCCCGGCTGAGCACATGAATGCGCTGGTTCAGTTGGTGCACGGTTTTCAGGCGCCACCCGGTCAATAGCAGCGCCGTTGCACCGGCTGCGCACAATCCGGTCAGCACCCACAGCATGGTGAGCAGGCCATTGTCTGCTTGGGCAATGTGTTGCTCAAGGGCGGTGATTTTGGGCAGTGTTTCCAGGCGCACCTGTTGTTCCTGGCGCGCTTGTGCAATCTCGCTCGAGTTGACGCCAGACACGGGTCTGGACAAGGTTTCCACGGCTTGAGCGGTCAGGCTTTGAAGGGTTTGCAAGTACAAGGCGCCCAGTCCGGTTGGCACTGCCTCGGGTTTGATCTGTTGCGCAAATTGAAGCAACGCCTTCAAAGCCAATGGCGACACGTCGGCGGTGGTTGAACTGCCAGAATCTGAGTCTGGTAGAAGGCGGGCGTTCCATTGGGCCAGTTCAACGTGAAGGCGTGTTTGAATGGCTTGCAGCTGCTGAACCAGCGCAACCTGGTGATGCCGAGTTTCATGGCTCGTGAACAACGCAACCAGCGCCAGCAAGATGGATGTGGCCAACAAGGCCACACCGAAGCGCCCCAGCCGGTGCACGAACACCGCTTGAACCAGCGTGGGCATGTGTTCGTCGAAACGGTTTGGAACAGAGGCGTTGGCTGGTTCGGTCATTGATCCGTCTTAGATTTGGGTCATCTCGAAGTCTTCTTTGCGGGCGCCACACTCGGGACATACCCAGTTTGGCGGAACATCGTCCCATTTGGTGCCCGGTGCAATCCCTTCTTCAGGCAAGCCCTTGGCTTCATCGTATACCCATCCGCAAATCAAGCATATCCATGTGTTCATGTGTGTACTCCAACGCCGTGTTTCAAGGAATGCAGCAATTGCAAACCGTTTGAGGCAAAAAATTTTTCAACCGGTGGATAATACTGAGTTTGGCGGGCTTGTTCCGCAATTGCAGTCCATTTTTGAGTTTTCAATGACCGCCCGAATCCCCTGTGTATTCACCTTTTCCGCATCTGACCCCACCAGTGGTGCCGGTCTGCAGGCCGATGTCCTCACTGTGGCTGCGTTGGGCGCCCATCCGGTGACAGTGCTGACCGGTTTAACTGCGCAAAACACGGTGGGCGTGACGCGGGTTGAAGCCTTGTCGGCGGATTGGGTGCGCCATCAACTGGACACCCTGTTGGTCGACGGCTTGGTGCCTTGCGCAATCAAAACAGGTGTGCTGGGCAGTGTGGCGGCAGTGGATGCCGTGGTGGCTTTGAAATTGGCACATCCCAATGTGCCGTTGGTGGTAGACCCGGTGCGCGCCTCGGGTCGTGGGGATGGCCTGGCGACTGACGCAGTGTGGGCGCACCTCTGTGACGCCTTGTTACCGGTGACTGACCTATTAACACCGAATTGGCCCGAAGCGGTTGCGCTGACCGGAGCGAGCTCGGTGGATGAGGCAGCCCGTGCGTTGTTGAACAGCGGCGTGAAAGCGGTCTTGCTGAAAGGCGAGCACCTGAATGGCGAGCAGGTTGTGAACCGGCTCTACACCATGGCATCGCAATCGGACTTTCCCTGCGAGCGCCTGCCCCACCAGTATCACGGATCAGGTTGTACGCTGGCCAGCGCCTGCGCAGCGGGACTGGCTCAGGGGTTGGCCGTGGACGATGCTGTGGCTGTGGCCCTGGAGTTCACCTGGCACGCCTTGCGTCATGGTTTTGCGATCGGACAGGGGCAGCACATTCCCGACCGGATGCATGTGATGCAGCAGTTGATGCAGGATGCCCAGGCTGGGGATGATGAGCATGTGACCCACCAGGGAGTTGGCGCTTGAACCTGACCGCACAACGGGTGATTCGCGGTGTGTATGCCATCACGCCCCAAGTGCAGGGCCACTGGACTCGGCAAGCCGTGCTGGATGCTGTGCAGGCTGCACTGGAGGGCGGGGTTCGTTTGTTTCAGTGCCGTCAAAAACATTGGGAAGAGGATGCGCTGGTGGAGTTTGTTGCAGATTTGGCAGACCTCTGTATGCCATATTCAGCTCACCTGATTGTGAACGACGCCAGCGCCGAAGCCCTGTCGATGTGGCCTGTACAGGGCGTGGATGGCGTCCACCTGGGCAAGGAGGATGAACCTGTGGATTCTGCACGCCAACACCTGCCCGCCGGCATGTTGATTGGCGCCTCTTGCTACAATCGACTCGACTTGGCGGAGCAGGCCGTGAAGAAGGGTGCGGATTATGTGGCGTTTGGCGCCGTGTATTCCAGCAGCACCAAACCCCTGGCGGTGCATGCGCCGTTGAGCCTGTTTGAACAGGCAGCACACTTGCAGGTGCCCCGCGTGGCCATTGGCGGCATTACCTTGGACCGAATTGCTGAATTGCGCCAAGCCGGGGCGGACGCCGTTGCGGTGGTGGGCGGCCTGTTTGGTGCCGCAGATGTCACCCCGCGCCCGCTGAATGTTTTGAACAACGCCCGACATTGGGTCCATGAATTTGAAGATTGGAGCAGTACACCATGAGTCGCAATGAAGTCCTGTTTGAACGAGCCCAAAAAACCATTCCGGGCGGTGTGAATTCGCCGGTGCGGGCTTTCCGTTCTGTGGGGGGAACACCGCGCTTTTTCCAGCGGGCCAGTGGCCCCTATGTGTGGGACGCCGATGACAAACAGTACATCGACTACATTGGCTCTTGGGGGCCGGCGGTGTTGGGGCATGCCCATCCAGACGTGATCAAAGCGGTGCAGGATGCCGCCGTGAATGGCTTGAGTTTTGGTGCACCCACAGAGGCCGAGATCGTGATGGCCGAAACCCTGTGCAGCATGTTGCCCTCGCTGGAACAGGTTCGTTTGGTGAGCTCGGGCACCGAGGCCACCATGAGTGCCATTCGCCTGGCCAGGGGCTTTACAGGTCGACCCACGATTGTGAAATTTGAAGGCTGCTACCACGGCCATGCCGACAGCCTCTTGGTGAAGGCGGGCTCGGGTTTGCTTACCTTCGGCAACCCCACATCCGCCGGTGTGCCCGAAGATTTTGCCAAACACACCCGGGTGCTGAGCTACAACAACATTGAGCAGTTGCACGAACTCTTCAAGGCCAGCGGCGACCAGTTGGCCTGCGTGATTGTGGAGCCCGTGGCGGGCAATATGAATTTGGTCAAACCCACCCGCGAATTTTTACAAACCCTGCGCGAGCTGTGTACGCAGTACGGAACCGTGCTGATCTTTGATGAAGTGATGACCGGATTTCGCGTGGGCCCTCAGGGTGTTCAAGGTTATTTTGGCATCACGCCCGACCTGACCACGCTGGGCAAAATCATCGGCGGTGGCATGCCCGTGGGCGCGTTCGGTGGCCGAAAAGACATCATGGGCCACATCGCCCCGTTGGGCCCTGTGTACCAAGCGGGTACCTTGAGCGGCAACCCCGTGGCTGTGGCTGCCGGGCTCACCACCCTGTGCTTGCTGCAACAGCCTGGCTTTTACAACACCCTGGAGACGCAAACCCGCAAGCTGGTGGAGGCATTCAACAGCGCTGCCCAGGCGCATGGCGAAACCTTCAGCGCCGATAGCATAGGCGGCATGTTTGGTATTTATTTCAGCGAAACCGTGCCCGCCACTTTTGCCGAGGTGGGGCAGGGCAATATTGCCCGGTTCAATACATTCTTCCATGCCATGTTGAATGAAGGTGTGTACCTGGCCCCCTCGGCTTACGAAGCGGGCTTCGTGTCGGTGACCCACACCGATGCGGTGATTGAAGCCACGCGGCAGGCAGCGGACAGGGCGTTTGAGTCGATGAAAATTTAACTGGGTTTAAGCCGAGTTGTGGAATAAATTTCGATTGGTCCAAGGGATGGTGATCTGTGCAGTGGCCATCACCCGCCCTGTATTCGCAGATTCAAACCAGACTGATGTTTGGGTGTCCCAGATCTCCGAACGCAGTGGTCTACCTGCAGAGGCGATCAGTGACATGCTTTCAAATTGTGACGCGACTCAGCAAAGCATGTACTTCTGCGCCTGGCGTGATTTGCTTCAGGCGGAGCAGCAGTTGGACACCTTCGTCGCCAAGCCCGAAAACGCGTCAGCCAGTTGTCGTAAATCGATCGAGCGAGGGCTGTCCCAATGGCGGAAAAAACGCGATGCGCATTGCAAAGCCCAAACCCTTCAGGAGTTTGGCGAAGGCAGCATGGGCCCAACGGCCGATCTGATGTGCAGAACCCAAGCCACGCAGGACAAGCGGGTTCAGATGAAGGCCCATGCCAGCAGGCTTTGCGTAAAGCACTAACGTTTATTCAGACTGACCGTCCGCTGTGGATTCAGATTTTTTCACCACCGCATAGCGCGCCAAGGTTTTCTTGCGCGCGACGTCATGCTCCACCACCGGGCGTGGGTAGGTTTCCCCCAGCACCACACCGGCAGCCTGCAGTTCAAGCGGTGGGCAGGCCGACGGTTCGTGAATGAATTTATTGGGTAGCTTGGCCAGTTCCGGACAGTACTTGCGGATGAACTTGCCCTCGGCATCAAATTTTTCGGATTGGCTCACCGGGTTGAAAATCCGGAAATAGGGTTGCGCATCGCAGCCACTGCTGGCAGCCCACTGCCAGCCGCCATTGTTGGCTGACAAATCAAAGTCATTCAGGTGCTCGGCAAAATAGCGCTCACCCCAACGCCAGTCGATGCCCAAATCTTTCGTGAGAAAGCTGGCGGTGACCATGCGCAGGCGGTTGTGCTGGTAGCCGGTTTGGTTGAGTTGGCGTTGCGCTGCATCCACCAGCGGGTAGCCGGTTTTGCCTTCACACCAGGCTTTGAACAGGCGTTGGGCCTTGTCATCGGAGTCCCACTGAATGAGGTCGTATTCCGCCTTGAATGCTTTGTCTGCAGCATCGGGGCGGTGGAAGATGATTTGGAAATAGAAATCCCGCCAAATCAGTTCATTTAACCAACCCATGGCCCCTTCACTGCCTGTAATGACAAACTGCTCGTGCGCCGCCCGTGCGCAACGTCGGATGGAAATGGTGCCAAAGCGCATGTGCACCGACAAATAACTCACGCCTTTCACCGCCGGGAAGTCACGTGCTGTTTTGTAGCGGTCCATGCGGTTTCGGAAGTCATCGAATGCATCCAGCGCGCCGTCCTCGCCGGGCTTCACCAGTTCAAGAATGTTGGTGGCTTGAAAGCCCATGGCTTGCAGCGATGGCAACGGCTGTTCAACTGCCGGTTTGGCCAGGCGGCCCGCGTTCAAGTGCTGCGCGCTGGGGTAGGGCGTGAGGTGAAAGGGGTCGAGCTTTTTCAGGCAGGCGTTTTTGTACGGTGTAAACACCGTGAAAAACTTGCCAGCCTGGGTCAGCACCTCGTCTTCTTCAAAAATGCACTGGTCTTTGAAGGCATACAAGGTGCAGCCTTGCCGGGCCAAATCTTGGGCAACAGCGGCATCTCGCGTGCGGGCAGCCGGTTCGTAATCCTTGTTGGTAAACACCGCCTGGGCACCCAGGGTGCGGGCCAGCGCTGGAATGGCGGTGGCTGAATGGTCGTGCAGCACATGCAGGTCACCACCGGCCGCCTGCAGACGTGCTTTCAGCGCTGCAATGCTGTGCCAAATGAATTCCACCCGTCGGTCCTGCGGGTTGGGCAGGGCATCCAGAATGGTTTTGTCAAACACAAACACGCAGTGAAGCCTTTCGCTGTGCTTCAGGGCATAAAACAGGGCGGCATTGTCGTCCGCCCGCAGGTCGCGACGAAACCACATCAGGCCAATGGGCACGTTGGCAGGCCGTGGTTGGGTTGACAGGGGGTGGTTGGCCAAAACGGACTTCTGTGATGCGACTGCGGTCATGGGGTGCTGCAAAGTGGTTAGGGACACGCCCTTGCATGGGAATGGGGCGAACAGGAGGCCTGCGCCCGCTGATACCCAGCAAAAGGCATTACAATTTTGGCATGACTTCAGCCCAAAACACCACACCCGATGAATTCAGCCTGAGTGGCCAGTTTCTGGTTGCCATGCCCAACATGCTCGACCCCAGTTTTGCGGGGTCTGTGGTGTATTTGTGTGAGCACTCCAGCAAAGGGGCCATGGGCTTGGTGATCAACCGGGCCACCGATCTCAGCATACGCAGTCTGCTGGAAAAAGTGGACCTGGAGGTGGAAGGGAGTCTGCCGGAACTATTTCCGGTGATGTTTGGCGGCCCGGTGGCTGGCGAGCGTGGCTTTGTGCTGCACACCGGCCAGCGCAACTGGAAGTCTTCCCTCAAAGTAACGGACAACATTCGCCTGACCACCTCCAAAGACATTCTGGAAGCCGTGGCCCGTGGCCAAGCGCCTGACCAGTGGTTGATCACCCTGGGCTACGCAGGCTGGAGCGAGGGCCAATTGGAAGAAGAGCTGGCTCAAAACGCCTGGTTGACCGTACCCGCCAACCAAGACATTTTATTCAGCATGCCGCTGGAAGAGCGTTTTGCCAGCGCCTATGGCCTGTTGGGCATCGACCCGTCCCTGCTGTCGGGTTCTGCGGGGCACGCCTAGCATGCACACCACCAAGCCCACGCTCCTGCTGGCTTTCGATTTTGGCCTCAAGCGGATCGGCGTGGCATTTGGCAACACGTTGACCAAAACCACCACCGGTGTGGGTTTGGTGGAAGCGGAAGACGACGCCACCCGCTTCAAGAAAATTGAAGCACTGATCCGCGAATGGCAACCCGAAGGCTTGGTGGTGGGTGTACCCCGGCACGACGACGGGCAGGACAATGAGATGACTGCCCGCTGCCAACGGTTTGCCCGCCAGTTGGAAGGGCGCTTTGGCTTGCCGTGTGCCACGGTCGATGAGCGTTACACCAGCGTGATTATTGAAAGCTGCATGGGCGGTGCGAAGGCCCGCGAGTTGAAAGGACGGGTGGATGTGGGCAGTGCCTGCCTCATTCTGGACCAATATTTTCTGGAGGGTCGATGAACCTGCCCAACCCCGAGAGCCTGTATGCCCGCCTGCGTGATCAGGTGGCCAAGGCCTTTTCTGACCGAAGTGAGCTGGGCCTGATTGGCGTGCACAGTGGTGGCGCCTGGATTGCAGAACGCCTGCATGCCGACTTGGGTTTCACGTTGCCCTGCGGTTTTTTGGACAGCGCGTTTTACCGGGATGATTTTTCCGAGCGTGGCTTGAAAGCCGACCCCAAGCCCGCTGAAGTGCCGTTTGAGGTAGAAGGCCGCAACATTTTGCTGGTGGATGATGTGCTGTACACCGGCCGCACCACACGGGCCATTGTGAACCACCTGTTTGACTACGGCCGTCCCGCCAAAATTGAATTGGCTGTGTTGTTGGACCGGGGTGGTCGCCAACTGCCCATTGATGCCCAGTATGTGGGCATGCACATTCCGCTCAAACCCCATGAAAGTTTTGTTCTTACCCGCGATGAGTCGGGTGCCTTTCACCTGGACCTGGAGGTGAATTAATTGCACAACCCCCAATTGAATGCAGCCGGAGAGCTGATTCACCTGCTGAGCATCGAGGGCTTGCCCAAGGCGATGATTCACCGCATTTTGGACACGGCAGAATCCTTTTTGTCCGTGACCGATCGGGAAATCAAGTCAGTGCCTTTGTTGCGCGGCAAATCGGTGTTCAACGTGTTTTTCGAGAACTCGACCCGCACCCGAACCACCTTTGAAATAGCCGCCAAGCGTTTGTCGGCTGACGTGGTCAACCTCAACATTGGTTCATCGTCCACGGCCAAGGGCGAGTCGCTGATTGACACCATCGACAACCTGTCGGCCATGTCGGCCGACATGTTCGTGATGCGCCATTCCGAAAGTGGTGCCCCCACCTTCCTGGCCCAGCATTTGAACCGCACCAGTGGCGGCAGCATCCATGTGATCAATGCCGGCGATGGGCGCCACGCGCACCCCACACAGGCGCTGCTGGACATGTACACCATCCGGCACTTCAAAAAAGATTTCACCAAACTGCGTGTGGCCATTGTGGGTGACATTGTGCACAGCCGCGTGGCACGCTCCGACATTCATGCCCTAACCACCTTGGGTTGTCCCGAAGTGCGGGCGGTGGGCCCACGCACCCTGGTGCCGCAAAACCTGGAGAACATGGGCGTGCGGGTGTACAACGACCTGCGCGAGGGCATCAAGGATGTGGATGTGATCATCATGCTGCGCTTGCAGAAAGAGCGCATGAGTGGCGCGTTTATTCCGTCGGCACAGGAGTATTTCAAGCATTTTGGCCTGACCGAAGACAAATTAAAGTCAGCCAAACCCGATGCGATCGTGATGCACCCGGGCCCCATGAATCGCGGGGTTGAAATTGATTCAGCAGTGGCAGACGGGCCCCAGAGCGTGATTCTGAACCAGGTCACTTTCGGTATCGCTGTGCGCATGGCTGTGATGAGTATTTTGGCGTCCAGCAAGGGCGCTGCATCCACGTAAACCCCCGCTAAACCAACAAGGATTGAATCGAAACCATGCGTGTACTGATTTCCGGTGGACGAGTGATCGACCCGAGCATCGAGGCCGATGGCCCGATGGACGTGGCTGTGGCGGCAGGCCGGGTGGTGGCTGTGGCACCCAGGAATGAATTGCCCAGCGACTTTGCACCCAGCCGCATCATCGATGCCTCGGGTTTGTGGGTGTTTCCCGGTTTGGTGGATTTGTCGGCCCGCTTGCGCGAGCCTGGCTATGAATATCGAGCCACACTGGAAAGTGAAATGGAAGCAGCCATGGCTGGCGGCGTGACTTCATTGGTGTGCCCACCCGACACCGAGCCCGTGCTGGATGAGCCTGGCTTGGTGGAAATGCTGAAGTTCAAGGCGCGGCAATTGAACCTGGCCAAGGTGTACCCCTTGGGTGCGCTAACCACGGGCTTGAAGGGCGAAACTTTGACGGAGATGGCAGAGCTGACCGAGGCCGGTTGTGTGGGTTTTTCTCAAGCCGAAGAACCCATCATGGACCTGCGGGTCATGGCGCAAGCCATGCGTTATGCCCGCAACTTCAACTGCACAGTGTTTTTGCGGCCCAATGAGCCGAACTTGAGCCGGGGTGGGGTGGCCCATGCGGGCGCCTATGCGGCACGCATGGGTTTGAGTGGCATCCCAGTGATGAGCGAGACCATTGCGCTCAACACCTACTTTGAGTTGATGCGCAACACCGGCGTGGCCTTGCATGTGTGTCGAATCAGCTCGGCCAAAGGTGTAGACCTGGTGCGACAGGCCAAAGCAGAGGGCTTGCCCGTTACCTGCGATGTGGCTATTCACCATGTGCACCTCACCGACATGGACATTGGTTTTTTTGATCCGCATGCCCACTTGATCCCACCCCTGCGTGAGCAGCGGGACCGCGATGCCATTCGCGACGGCTTGTTGGACGGAACGATTGACGCGATTTGCTCGGACCACACACCGGTGGACGATGACGCCAAGCTGTTGCCCTTTGCCGAAAGTGAGGCAGGCGCCACAGGCCTGGAATTGTTGCTGACGTTGACCATCAAATGGATGCGTGAGCAAAACGTGCCCATGCACCGTGTGGTGGAGTTGCTGTGCAGTGGGCCAGCCCGTGTCATCAAAGTACAGGCGGGCAGCTTGCGCGCTGGCATGCCTGCCGATTTGTGTGTGTTCAACCCTGACCAAGACTGGCTGGTCGGCAGCCAAACCCTGATCAGTCAAGGCAAGCACACCCCGTTCAACGGCTTTCCCATGCAGGGCAAGGTGGTGGCCACCATGGTGAATGGCAACCTGGTTTACACCACCCTGGACAAAACCCGCAACAAGGTCACGGCGGACTGACATGGCCCTTGTTCGCCTGCTGCGCTTGTTGGCCCACATGCTGTTGGGTTTCATTCTCATCATGACCTGCTGGCCGATGATGTCCGACAGTCGAAAGGCCCGCGTGGAACATTGGTTTGCATCTCGCCTGATGCGTATTCTCCGCGTGAAGGTGCAAGCGCATTTTGAAGCCGCCGAGTCGGACTACAGGCACCACGGCCCCATGCTGATTTACAGCAACCATGTGAGCTGGATCGATATTTTTGCGTTCAATGCGGTGGCGCCGCTCACCTTCATTGCCAAAAGCGAAATTTCGGATTGGCCGATTGCCGGCACCTTGGCGGCCCGCAGTGGCACTTTGTTCATTGAACGCGGCAAGCGCCACGCTGTGCGGGATGTCATTGCTGCTGCGGTGAAGGTATTGAAGGCCGGGCGGACCGTGGCGGTGTTTCCCGAAGGCACCACGGGCTCAGGCGATGAGCCTCTACCCTTTCACAGCAACTTTGTTCAACCCGCCATTCAGGCGGGTGTGCCGCTGTTGCCGGTTACGCTGCAATACTTCACGCCGGACGGTCGTTTTACTCCCGAGCCCGCTTTTGTGGGCGAGCAAACCCTGGTGCAAAACCTGTGGGTATTGGCCAATGCCCCGGCGGGTTTTGTCTGCAGCCTCACCTTTCATTCGCCCTTGCGCACCGAGGGGCAAACCCGGCATGTGTTAAGCGATGCAGCCCGCAACGTCATTGCCGCCGCCTGTGCCCAAAGTCAAGGTATGGTGGGCACCGCAGGCTCGACAGCGTCCACCTGAAACAGCGCATGGTCTTCCAGCCGTAGGGCTGTCAGTTTGCCGCCCCACACGCAACCGGTGTCCAGGCAGTAACCCACCGCATTCTGAATGCCAGGCAGTGTCGACCAGTGGCCAAACACGACCTGCCCTTGCCGGTTGAACTGACGCGGCACCTCAAACCACGCCTTCAGGTTGGGCGGTGCGTCGGCAGGCTCCTGTTTGAACTTGAAATCCACCGACCCATCGTCGTCCAGCATCCGCATGCGGGTGCACACATTGACCACCAATCGCAAGCGGTCATGCCCGCTCAATGCATCGTCCCAACGCTTGGGTTTGTTGCCGTACAACACGGCCATGAAGTCTGCCCAGTCGTTTGCGGACAGCGCTTGTTGAACTTCGGCAGACAAGGCCAAGGCCTGTTCGAAACTCCACTGCGGCAAAATGCCGGCATGCACCAGCAGCGTGGGTGTGGCCGCGGGCAGTTCAAGGGCCAGTGGTTGTTGGCGTAGCCAGTTGAGCAATTCGCCCGCGTCGGGTGCATCAACCACTTCGGCAATGGTGTCGCTGCTGTGCTGTCGGCCGTGGCCTGCCCACAGGGCCAGCAGGTGGAGGTCGTGGTTGCCCAACACGGTGTGGGCGTGCGCGCCCAGCCCTTTGACAAATCGCAGCGTGGCCAGCGACTTTGGCCCCCGGTTCACCAAGTCGCCGGCGAACCACAGGGTGTCGTGTATGGGGTTGAATGAACAGGCATTGAGCAGGGCTTGAAGCGAATCAAAACAACCCTGTACATCGCCGATGACGTAGTTGGCCATGACAGCTGATAATGCAAAACCTCAAAGCGTTATTATGCACGGGTGTGCGCTTCCAACCTGTTCTTATTTCAAGGCTGTATTGCCCTTTCTGCGAGTATCGACCATGACTTCTTCTGCACCCATTGCAGCCTCTATTTTCAAAGCCTATGACATCCGAGGCATTGTGGACGACACCCTGACCGAAGACGCTGCGTATGCCGTGGGGCGGGCGCTGGGACAACTGGCGTTGAGTCGAGGTAAGAACGAGGCGGTGGTTGGACGCGATGGCCGCTTGTCCGGGCCACGCCTGTGTGCGGCATTGGCCGATGGTTTTCGCGATGCTGGCGTGCATGTGGTGGATGTGGGCATGGTGGCCACACCCCTGGTATATTTCGCCACCTTTTTGCTGGGCAATGGCACCGGTGTGCAGGTGACAGGTAGCCACAACCCACCGCAATACAACGGCCTGAAAATGATGGTGGCTGGCGAAACGCTGTACGGCGACACCATTCAGGGGCTGCTGACGTGGATTCAGACAGAAAAGCCCGTGCGGGGTGTGGTGGCTGGCGTGCAGCGTGGCGGATACCGCGAACTGAACGTGTGGCCCGATTATCTGCAGAATATTCTGGGTCACATCCAGCTGGCCCGCCCCATGAAGATTGCGGTGGATTGCGGCAATGGCGTGGCCGGTGCGTTCGCCAAAACCCTCTACGAGGCCTTGGGCTGCACAGTGACCGAATTGTTTTGTGAGGTGGATGGCAATTTCCCCAACCACCACCCAGACCCTGCACACCCCGAAAATTTGCAGGATTTGATTGCGTGCGTGAAAGCCGGGGATGCCGAAATCGGCTTGGCATTTGACGGTGATGGCGATCGCTTGGGCGTGGTTACCAAGGATGGCGAAATTATTTACCCCGACCGCCAACTGATCTTGTTTGCCCGGGATGTGATTGCCCGCAACCCCGGCGCCATGGTGATTTATGACGTGAAGTGCACCCGTCATGTGGCCAAGGCGGTGAAGGCTGCCGGCGGTGAACCCTTGATGTGGCGTACCGGGCATTCACTCATCAAAGCGAAGCTGAAGGAGACCGGTGCACCGTTGGCTGGTGAAATGAGCGGCCACGTGTTTTTCAAAGAGCGCTGGTTTGGTTTTGATGATGGCTTGTATGCCGGTGTGCGCCTGCTGGAAATTTTATCGCGCAGTGCCAACCCCAGTGCGGTGTTGAATGAACTGCCCAACTCCAGCAGCACGCCGGAGTTGCAGTTGAAGACTGCGGAAGGTGACAACTTCAAAATCGTGGCGGATTTGCAGGCCAAAGGGCAGTTTGCGACGGCTGAGCAGGTGGTGACCATTGATGGGGTGCGGGCCGAGTATGCCGACGGTTTTGGGCTGGCCCGGCCTTCCAACACCACCCCGGTCGTGGTGATGCGGTTTGAGGCGGACAATCCTGCCGCGTTGGCGCGCATTCAGGGGGAATTCAAAGCCGCGATTTTGGCGGTGGCACCGGGGGTTGAGTTGCCGTTTTGATGGCCCTTTTTTCTGCCCCTTCGCAGCACCGGTCGCCCGGTTTTGCCGATTACCCCTCAGCAATACCGGGCACACTGGCATTGCTGAAGGCATGGCACCGAGCCTGTTGGTGGCACCAGCTTGGCCGCGCGGACCGATGCCCACGCGCCCGACACCCAAGAATGGCCCATAAAAGCTGTTCGCAAACCAATAAAGTGACTCAAAAGTAACTTGTTTGTTTTTCCCAACAAGTGCGATTCAAACGGGCCTGCCAAGCGTTCAATCTGAGTATTTGCGCATTCGATCGGGCCGCAAGCAACGCCCCGTCTTGCCGCCTTCCAAATCGAGTGTTTTCTCTAGTGTTTAAAAGTGGATGTAACTCTGGAGTTTCGAGGAAAGCCTCGAAAAATCTAGTTGAAAGGCGGGAAGGGTGGCTGCAAACTAAGGGTTCACATCCCTCCTCCTTTGCTTCTGAGGTTTGCCCGGTTAACCATACCGGGCATTTTTTTTGCCCCGTTTTTGCCGTGCGGCATTCGTTTCGGATAGCATGGCGCCTGTTCCCGATGTCCTGTTGAACCGTCGATTGTGGCCACCTATTCCGTCAAAGAGCTGTTTTTTACCTTGCAAGGCGAGGGTGCCCAAGCAGGCCGGGCTGCTGTGTTTTGTCGTTTTGCAGGTTGCAATTTGTGGAGTGGTCGGGAGGAAGACCGGGCCGCGGCCGTGTGTCAGTTCTGTGACACCGACTTTATCGGCACGGATGGTGCGGGGGGTGGAAAGTTCAAGACTGCAGCCTCTTTGGCCATGGCCATTTCACAGACCTATCAAGGCGCGCGAGGCGGTCAGAAGCCCTATGTGGTATTCACCGGTGGAGAGCCTGCATTGCAGTTGGATGCGGCGTTGATCGATGCCGTGCATGCGCATGGCTTTGAGATTGCCATCGAGACCAATGGAACGCTGCCTGTGCCCGTCGGGGTGGACTGGATTTGCGTGAGCCCGAAGTTTGGCAGTGAGCTGGTTCAAACCCGAGGCCAGGAGCTGAAGGTGGTGGTGCCACAATTGGGCCAAAATCTGGATGCCTTGGCACGACTGGATTTCGATCATTTTTTTGTCCAAGCCATGGACCACGCCGATCCGGTCAAGAAAGCAGCCAACCTTCAGCATGCCATTGGCGTGTGTCTGAAAAACCCCCGTTGGCGTTTGAGTGTTCAAACCCACAAAGTGATTGGAATGCCATGAAAGTTTTCAAACAGTTCACCTTCGATGTTGCACATCAACTGCCCGATTGGCCTGGTTTGCATGGCCACAGCTACACGGCCGAGGTGTGGTTTGAAGGACCGGCCACGGACGGTTATGTCGTGCCAGAAAGCTTATTGACCAATCAGGTAGAGGCGGTGCGCAAGCAATTGGATCATGCGTATCTGAATGCGTTTATTGAGTTGCCCACATCTGAAAACATCGCACGCTGGATTTGGGACCGCCTACGCCCGCAAGGGCCCTTGATCAAGGTGCGGGTTTTTCGGGGGTCGATTGGTTTTGGCGTGGAATACGACCTGCAGGATGCAACGGCGGAAGGCAAGGCCTGACCCAGTTCTAGAGACCCGCCGCACCTTCCAGATTCGCCGATGGTTTGGTGACCCACTGCAATGCGGTTGCTGGCAGTTCCTGCGCTAATACAAATTGGCGGGCATCCTGCGCATTCATGGGTTTGGCAAGACCAAAGCCCTGCAGTTCGGCCACGCCCGACTCCACGAGGAAATCCCGTTGATCCTCTGTTTCAACACCTTCGGCCACCACACCCAAGCCCAGTGCCCTGGCCATGGCCAGCACCGTGCGTGAAATAATGACGCTGTCAGGTTTGTTGGGCAGTTCACTCACAAATGAGCGGTCCAGTTTGATGGTTTGCACCGGCATTTTGTGCAGCATTGCCAGGGAAGAGTAGCCGGTGCCGAAATCATCGATCGAGAGGTTCACGCCCAGCGCATGCAGGCGCATCAGATCGTCCTGCACTGCCAGGTGATTTTGCATCAGCACCGTTTCAGTCAGTTCCAGTTCCAGCAGGGCCGGCGACAATCCGGTTTCCTCCAGCACCGTGGCCACGGTGTTGCACAATTTGCCATCCAGCAATTGAATGCCCGAGACATTGACCGACAGTCCAACGGCATGGCTTAGTTGTTGGTTGACCAGGCTCATCCATTGGCAGGCCTTGCGCAGTACCTGTTCTCCCATCGGAACAATCAAGCCAGTTTCTTCGGCAATTGGAATGAATTCAACGGGTGGTATGAGGTCGCCTTCCTCATTGCGCATGCGGGCCAGCGCTTCCACGGCGCAAATTTGCCCCTGCGGGTTGAAACGGGGTTGGAAGTGCACTTCCATTCGGTCGTTCACGATGGCATCGTGCAACTGGTTTTCCAGATTGACCTTGGTTTTCAGCACTTCACTCATGTTGGCATGGAACATGCGGACCGTGTTTTTACCAGCCTGTTTGGCTTGGTACATGGCGATGTCGGCATGTTTGAGCAAGCCCTCAACGTCGGTGGCATCATCTGGAAACAGCGCCACCCCGACCGATGCCCCAACATAGATGGATTTGTCAGCCAGTTCAAATGGTCGTTTGCTGACGGCGTCGACCACTTTTCGTCCCACACTGAATGCGGATTCTTGATCGGGGATGTAGGGCAGGGTAATCACAAACTCGTCACCAGACAGCCGCGCCACAATGTCGGAATTCCGGACCACGGCGCGCAATCGTTTGGAGACTGCAATCAAGAGTTCGTCGCCTTTGTCATGGCCCAGCGTGTCGTTGACGGCTTTGAACCCGTCCAGGTCAATGAAGAGCAGTCCCAATTTCAAATTGGAAACCTGTTTGTTGGTCAACAATTCGTCCAGCGACTGTGCCAACAGCAGGCGGTTGGGCAAACCGGTGAGGGAGTCGTGGGTGGCCTGGTGGCGCATGTCGTTTTCAGTGCGTTTGATGGAACTGATGTCGGTGAAGAAAATGGAAATCAGTTCTGCGCTGGGATAGGCTTTGACCTGGTACCAAACCTCGTTGGCCGGGTCTTGCCATTGAAAGGTTTCCGGTTGCAGATTGCCCTTGGCCTGGTTCACGGTTTGAAACAGGGGTGTGTTTTTGAGATGCGGTGCACGGTCCCACAAGGGTCTTCCCAGCAGGAGTTGGGGCGATTTGCCCAACAGCTCCGCACCCTTGGCATTGAGGTAGGAAATGTAGCCGTTCAGGTCAATGGCGAAAAATGCGTCATTCATCGACTCCAGAATGCTGTTGATGCGTTCCTCGCTTTGAATCAGCGCTGTTTCCAGGTGGTGCTGGCTGGATTCACCAACCAGCAGGATGTCGCTGCCATTGCCAACCGCCGTCCAGTCAAAAAACACAACATCGTTTTGGGCATTGCGCAGGCGGAAAGAGCCCCGTGCACTGGCCGTTTTGAATTTGACTTGGTCAATGAGCCGCTTGAATTGGCCCACGTCGCTTCGAAAGACCAGGTGACTGGCATCCAGTCCTCGAAACTGGGTGCTGTCCTGATTAAAAAATGTGCCGGTGGTTTCACTCACCGATCGAAGTACCCCGGATTCATTCAGTTGCAACACCACGGTGGTGGGTGTGGTGCTGGTCGCGTGGTCAGGTGACAGGGCCAACGGACGAGGCGGCTCACTGTTGGTCGCTGACACGGCTTCTTCTTCCACAATACCAAAGCGGCCATGCGACCACATGCGGACCAGGCGCCATTGCCCATCCAGCCAAACATGGCCCATCCAGCCTTGTTTCAATTGCAACGCATCGGACAGGCCCCTGTAAATCGACATCCCGTAACGGGCGGCAATCAATTCGCTGCCGGATGCAAACCCGATCTGCCGGCGAAAGTGTTTGCTGGCTGCAATCAGGCTGAGTTCGTCTTCAACATGAGCCACAACGCTGGCCATGCGTGATTTACTCTCCAGCAGTTCAGCAATCAGTGGGTCATCCAGTAGTTTTGACAGGCTCATGGTGTGAGCCCCTCAAACACTGAACTTGGCCAGTCGACGTTCCATTTCCCGCATGAGGTTGTCCGCGCGCAAAATGGTTTCGATGGTGTTGTTCAGGGTGGTAAATACCCGCTCTGCGCGGGTTTGAACCTGTTCCAGCGCGCCCAGCACTTCCCAACCCTGGCGTTGGTTGTGGTGGCCGTTTTCAACCCACTGGTGGGTGGCGCGGTCCACTGAAACCGCCTGGTTTTCGATGGCACTGAGGCCGCTTTTGAGCAGCTCCATGTTGACCAGAAACCCTTGTGTGCGTTCATTCATGCTGTCCAGCCCAGCGCGCAGCACGTGCAGTGACTGGGCCGATACGGGCTCACTGTGGGTGCCCTGTTCATCGGCTTGTCGAAGCAGTTGGTTGAGTTGCTGCCGGCATTCAAACGCCTGCGCGCCCATCCGTTGAAGTTGTTCAAAAGACTGGTTGAGGTCATTGACCAGATCAAAACAGTCGTTGGTGACCTTTTTGGAGAGTTCAGCCGTGGATTGGGCCAACCGGGTTTGCTGCCCCAACTGCTGAACAAAGTCGTTCAGTTGTCGCGAGGCTAGCTGGCTGTCGTCCTGATGCATTTGGTTGCCATTGCCCAGGTCATGGGCAATGTCGGCCAGTTCACGAACATCGCTGCGCAACATCTTGAAAGCGGCAATCACGAAGCTCATGTGGTTGGCATAGTCATTGAACATGCGACCCACGGCTGACAGTTCGCCCTGCTCGTTGGCCTGGGCACGGGCACGCAGGTTCACGCCGTGGTCGGTGTTCAGGTGGGCCAGCAGTTGAGCGCTTTCTTCAGCGGCCAAGGCGTGCTGTTGCAGGGTGCGTGCAATCACGCTCAACAGGCCGACTTCAACCACCACGTAAAAGGCATGCAGCGAGATGGCTGGCCAGCCGGACAAGGGCCCTCGGAACACATAGCAGTCAAAGCCCGCTTGTTGAAGCCAATCAAACAGGACGTGGTGAAACAGGATAAAGCCACCCATGGACACCAAGGGGCGAACATCCCGATAGGCCAGCATGATGGGCATGAGCATGAAGAAGCTGAAGTGGTATTCGATCAAGCCCCGCCCCAGGTGAACATGCAGCGCGGCCTGACCCACCAGCAGCGCAGCGTTTAAATGCATGGTCAGTGACTGCCCGGCTTGAATGCGGGTAACCAGGGCCGATGCCAAAAACATCGGAAGGCCCCAAACCAGGGCCTGATTCATGCTGTGATATGCGAACCCCAGGGCGATGGCAAATACCAGGCAAGCCGCATTGGCCGCCACCGCCAACCAGTCCGAGTGGGCGCGGATGCTGTTGAGGGAGGTGGGATGGATCGCGGTTGCTGCGGTTTGATCTGACGTGGCCAGCCATGCGGGCATGGTCGCGTGTGAATCCGGGTTGCTTGGTGATGTTGCCAGCATGGCGATGGACCTTGTGCGCAGTTGTTCGATCGTGACACACAAGGTTAACCCGTTGAACCTGAACCCAATTGGGCAAACAGAGGTTGTTTTTGGGCCCTTAGAAGCGTTCTTCCGGACTCAGCAGGCGCCATTGACCCACAGGCAGTTCGCCCAGCATCACCCGTCCGATTCGAACCCGTTTCAAGCCCACCACCTTCAGGCCGACGATTTCACACATTCGGCGAATTTGGCGTTTTCGCCCTTCCACCAGCACAAAGCGCAACTGATTCTCGTTTTGCCAGCTGACACTGGCCGGCTTGAGTTCGTGGCCATCCAGGCTGATGCCGTGGCGCAGCATGGCCAGTCCACGGTCACTCAGTTCGCCCTCCACTCGCACCAGGTATTCCTTGTCCACGGTCGAGTTGGCGTCGATCAATTGCTTGGCGATGCGGCCATCCTGCGTCAACACCAGCAAGCCGGTTGAATCAATGTCCAAACGCCCGGCCGGGGCGAGCCCTTTGAGCATGCCGGGCTGGAAGGGTGTGGCGGTTTTTCGGTCCCACTGGTTGTCGGCGCCGATGCATTCCATGGCCGCCTTGTATTTGCCCTCGGGTTGGCCAGACACCACACCAATGGGCTTGTGATACAGAATCGTGACCTGTTTGCCCAATACGTTTTTGGCGCGTGCATCCAGGTCAATCTTGACGGTGGGCAATACCTTGGTGCCCAGTTCTTTCACCACCTGCCCGTTGACGCGCACCCAGCCGTTTTCAATCAGGAAGTCGGCTTCGCGGCGCGAGCAAACTCCCTTGGCGGCCATGACTTTGCTCAGGCGTTGGGGTTCAAACGGGTCCATCATGTCCAGTGTGCTGGTGCCGGTTACGCGGCTGCGGCGCGGGCGGGGTGAGTCCCCCGTGCTTTTGGACAACGGTTTGGGCCCCGGGTGTGGCCCAGTTGTAGAAGGCTTGCTGCCGACCGGTTTGCCGGTTGATCTGCCGCCAAGTTTGCTCCCGGGTGCTGCAAAGCCGGTGGTGGCCTTGTCCCGAGTGCTGGGGCGTTTGGGTGGGCCACCCCGTCCCGAGGAATTGCTGCGTGTGGAGTTGCTGGAGCCTGCGCGGCCTGCGGGTTTTTTATTCATGAAAATCAGTGCCTTCCCAATGACTGGGTAATGAGCCCGCAGGGTACCACATTGCATCAGCCGGGTTGTGAGTCTTCCTTCCAGTCCTCGTGCTTCAGTTCGGGGGGCAAGAGCTTGTACAACACCGGTGTGACCAAGCGACCGATCAGGGTGGATGAGATCAGGCCGCCGATGATGACCCAGGCCATGGGTGCATACAAGCCGCTGCCTTGCAAGGCCAGGGGCAGCAGGCCGCCCACGGCCGTGGCGCTGGTCAGCAAAATGGGCAGGAAACGAATGCGCCCGGCTTCCTCAATGGCATCGTCTAGCGATTTGCCCTGTTCCCGCAACTGGTTGGTGAAGTCCACTAGCAAAATGGAGTTTTTGATTTCAATCCCAATGAGTGCAATAAAGCCCAGCATGGCGGTGAACGACAGGGAATTGCCACTCAGAAACAGCGTGACCATGCCGCCGGTGACACCCAGGGGAATCACGAACAACACAATGAGCGTGCTGCGGAAGCTGCCGAACTCCAAAACCAGAATGGCCAGGATGCCAAAGACGGTGATCAGGATGGCAGAGCCGAACCCAGCAAAGCTTTCCTTCCGGCTCTTGGCTTCACCGGCCAACTGGTATTTGTAACCACGCTTCCAGTCCAGCTTGTCCAGCTTTTTTGAAATGTCGTTGGTGACTTTCTCCGTGTTGTAGCCGGTTTTGGTGTAGGCCGTCAGCAAGACTGCGCGCTCGCGGTTGTAGCGGTAGATGCTGTTCAGGTTGCTGTCCAGTTCCAGGGTGGTGAGCTGGTTCAGCGGAATGGCCTGGCCTGTTCTGGAAATGATGTTGAAGTCGTCCAACGCTTTCAGTGAGGTCTGACGCTCGGCGGGGCCACGCACACTGATGGTGTACGCATCGCCATTGCTCTGGCGAATTTCCCCAGCGGGGGCACCGGCAATGGCCAGGCGCACCGCTTGGTCCAAGTCCACCGAATTCACGCCCAGCAAACCGGCCTTGTCGAAATTCACTTTCAGGCGCAGGTCGCTGCGGCCGGTGCGTTGTGGGTTGTCAATGTTCTGGGTACCCGGGTGTTCGGTCAGCACCTGTTCAATCTGTGCGGCATAGTCGCGCAGGGTGTCCAGGTCAGGGCCAGTCAATCGAATCCCAACCGGGGCGTCGATGGGCGGTCCGTTTTCAAATTCACGCACCACGATGTTGGCGCCTGGAATGTTTTTAAAACGGGCACGCAGGGCATCAAACAGCTTGGGGGTTTTGGCGTTGTATTCCTTCAGCTGTACAAACAGCTCGCCGACGTTGGACTGCTTGTCTTGCTGAAAGACATTGTAGTAGATCTGTGGGTTGCCTTCACCCACGGTGCTCATCACATCCACCACTTCCGGAAAGGCTTTCAGCTCGGTTTCAATTTGCCGAATCACCGTGTCCGTGGCGCTCAGGCTGGACCCCGCAGGCAAGCTGACCTCAATGACGAACTGGGGTGTGTTGGCCTTGGGAAACAAGGAAAAACCCATGAGCGGCACCAAAGCCAGGCTGGCTGCAAACAGCACCAGCGAGCCTGCCACCACTGTTTTCGGGGTTTGAAGTGCACGGTGCAACAGGGGTGTGTACACCCGTTCAATGCCGCTGTTGAGTTTGCGCAGCAACCAGTTGCCGTGTTCATCGTCTTCTTTCTTCAGCAATCGGCTGGCCAGAAACGGAATGATGGTGAGCGCAACAAACAGCGAGGCCATCACCGTGAATACCACGGCCACAGGCAATGAGCGGACAAATTTGCCGGCGTTGTCGGGCAGCATGAGCAGGGGCAAAAATGCAAACAGCAGGGTGGCGGTACAGCCCAGCACAGCCAGCGAAATTTGCCGGGTTGCGAAGCGCGCTGCATTCACGCGGCTGTGGCCCATGCGTAGATATCTCGCAATATTTTCAATGACAACAATCGAGTCGTCCACCAACAGGCCCAGCGCCACCACCAATCCGGCAATGCTCAATTGGTTGAGCGAAAAGCCGGCGAAGTACAAACAGGCCAAACCCGTGAGCAGTGACAGTGGCACAGAAATCATCACGATGCCAGCCGCCCGCAAGCCCAGTGGCAGCAGTGTCAACAGCACCAGCAGCACGGCCAGGCCGAAATCGAAGTTCAGGCGGTTCAAGCGCTTTTCAACGTTTTTGTATTGCTCAAAGCCATGCTGCAGCTGGATGTTGGGCGGCAGGGTTTTGGCAAAGTCATCCACCACCTCGTCCAGCGCTTTCTGTGTCACAAAAATATTGCGGGCTTTTTTCTGGTTGGCGGTTACAAATACAGCGCGTTCTCCGTTGTAACGGGCCATCACATCCTGATTCTCATAGTCCCATTGCACATCGGCCACATCGCCCACGCGCACCAAGCGGCCGCCCAAAGCACCCCCAGTGCCTGTTCCGAATATCACCGTGTTGCGGATTTCGTCCACCGTGCGGTACTGGCCCGAGGTTTGAACGTTCAGCCGACGTCCACCTTCTTCAACCGGTCCACCTGGAATATTCAGCGATTCGCCTTGAATAACACGGGCCACATCGGCAGCTTGAATTTTGAGTTCGGCCAGCTTCTTGAAATTGAGCGTCACGCGAACTTGTTGCTTGGGGTACGACCAGGTCTCACTGTCACGCACCGCGTCAATGCGTTCCAGTGCCTCGGACAGGTCCTCCGCATAATCGGCCAGTTCGGCGTAGCTGGCAGTGCGGGACACCAACGCATATTGAACAATATTGGTGAAGCCCGGGTTGATGCGCTTGATTTCCAATGAACGAACGCCGGCGGGCAGCTTGGGACGAATCTGGGCAATTTCGCGGTTGACTTCATCGAATTTTTTATCGACATCCACCTCGGCCTTGAAACGCACAAACACCACCCCGCCACTGTTGCGGGATGTGGAGAACATTTCCTTCAAATCGTCCAGGCCCCGCAGCGCATCTTCAATGGGCTTGGCCACCTGCTGCTCCATTTCAATCGGGTCTGCACCCGGGTAGATCACATTGATTCGAAATGCACTGATGTCGAAGTACGGGTCTTCCGTGCGTGGAATGTCGTTGAACGCGGTCAAACCGATGGCCGTGAGCAGGAAAAAAATCACCAGGGTGAACTGGTAATTTTTGATGGAAAAATCCGACAGTCTCATGGTGCTTACTCCGCAATCTGGACGGTCTCACCGTCCTGCAGGTAGGCTGCACCCACGCTCACCACCCGGGTACCCTCGGGAAGGTTTTCAGCCAGGGCCAACCGGTTGCCTTGCACGAAAGCCACCTTCACGGCGCGCCGTTTCACCGAGTTGTTTGGCTCAACCGTGAAGAGCCAGGCTGCTTTGTTATCACCTTCAATCACGGCTTCCAGCGGTACATAGCTGCGTTGCTCGCTGCTGCCAGCGGGCTGAATGCGCAACTGGCCCTGCATGCCAGACAGCACATTGAGTGTTGGGTTGGCCTGTGTGTCAATCAGCACCTGAACACCATAGGTGCCTGTGGCTGGGTCGGCTGCTTGGGCGAGTTCAATCACCTTGGCGGGCCATTGAATGCCTGGCACTGCATCAAACTGCGCTGTTGCGGTTTGTCCCACCCGCACATGAATGGCTTGCCTGTCGGACAGGCTGGCTTTCATGACAAATCCACTGGCCCGGCTGCCCAGCAACAACACGGGTTGGCCCGGCGCCACCACTTCCCCCACTTGCGCAAACCGCTTGAGCACCACCCCGGCTGCACGGGCAGACAACTCGGCCGTCTGTCGTGAAAAACTGGCCTGACTGGCTTGCGCCTGGGCCACTTGAAGGGCTGTTTTCAGATTATCCAGCTGGACTGATGAAATCACTTCCTCGCTGCGCAATTGTTCGCCACGCTGAAGGTCACGCCGGGCTTTGTCCAATCCAGCGGTGGCCTGACTCACGGCGGCGTTCACTTCCTGTTGGTTCAGCCAAGCCAGTTTTTGATTGGGCTTCACGCTGTCACCCTCGCGAACCGTGATCTGTTCAATCACACCGCCCACCTTGAAACTGAGCTTGGTTTCATCCCGAAAAGCGCCCACACCGGCCACATCGATGGCGGCTTGGCTGGGGCCCAGGCTCACGGTTTGAACCTTGACCACACGGGCTGTTGTGGCGGTGGCTGCTTCCGCATCGGGTTTTGAAGGCCCACAGGCGGACAGCAGCAGGCCAAGGCCCAATGCTGTGGACATCAGTGGCAGGGACGCGGAGCGGTTCATGGTTGAACTCCTTGAGGCAAAGCGTAATCGGGAATGTCGCGGTTGTTGAATTGCCAGACGGCGTGGTCGATTCGAACCTGGTAAACCGCTGCAATCAGCCCCAGCCGGGCCCGGGTGGCGGCCTGCTCGCTGCTGAGGAATTCAATGGGTGTGGCTTCGCCAGCGTCGCGCTTTTTGCTCACGATGCGCAGGCTTTCATCGGCCGCTTTGCGCTGCGCCGTACGTGCTGCAATCGAGTCCAACGACACCAACAGGTTTTCGGTGGCTTGGGTTTTGGCCAGTTGTAGTTGACGGCTAAGCTGTGCGGCGCGGGCTTGTAACGCATCGGCTTGTGCTTTGGCACGCAACACGTCACTGCTGCGCACACCGCCATCGGCCAGTGTCCAGCTCAGGACCACCGATGCACTGGCAAAACCAGTTTTGGGTCCAGTTTGGTAATCACGGCCTTGATAACCCCCTTCAATTTGATAGCCCAGGGTCGGCTTGTAGGTGGCGCTTGCCGCTTCTATGGCTGCTTGCTGGGCAGCCAGGCTGCGTTCCAGTCGGGTTAGCGCTGGCGCAGCCGCAGCGCCAGGTTCGCGGGGTTGAAGTTCGTTGAGTAACTGCTCAATACTCGCATCGTCATCATTGAACACCGGCATGTCCACTGGACTGGCCGTGGGGGCAAATCGAAGCAGATTGAAATAGTCTCGCGCCAGTCGCGCCTGTTTCTCGGCGTCTTTCAGTTGAACCTGAATGTCCAGTACCTCGGCTTCGGCTCGGCGAGGCGCATCCAGCGTGGTTTCCCCCGCTTTGTACAGTTGCTGGTTGACGCGGCGGTTTTCTTCCAGAGTCGTCAGGCTTTTGCGCAGCACATCAATGCGCGCTTGCGCTTGGGCCAGTTGCCAGTAACTCACTTGAAGATCGCGCACCAATTCTTCCCTGACCTGAAGTTGCGCGGCTTGTTGTGCATTGAACACCTCGGTTTGTGCTTTTACCTGTCCATTCAGCACCGGTTCATAAATGGGCCCGCGCAGTTGCAGCCGGGTGTCCTGTTCGGTGGGGCGCAACAGGGGAATGGACTGGTTCTGAATGGTGGGAAAGCGCGGTGCCTGACCGTTCATCACCAGTTGAGCGTTGAGGGTTTGGTAGACGGGGTTCAACAAGTCGCCTGCCGGAAAATCGATGGTGCGGCCCCCTTCGGACACGGTGGCCCGTGCCTGAAGGCTCAGGCTGGGGTAGTAGCGTGCGCGCAGGTTTTCCAGGCGCTGACGTTCCGCTTCAGTGTCCAGGCTGGCGGACCGAAGGCCTGGATTGTTCAGCAGTGCCTCTTGCACATAGCGCATCAGCGGGACGTCCAGGGGGGCAGCCTCGGCCGCCTGTGTGGGTATACCGTGAACCAATGTGAGTAAACTCAACACTGTAACAATTACTAGACGGTTGTCTAGTGATTGCTTAAAAAAAAGGCGAAAAAGCCGCCCGTTGAACCGCGTGCGTTGTGGACTCATGCCTGGCCTCCGGTGCCGGGTTTACACAGCGCATGCATGGTGAGTTCCAATGCATCGCTCATGAATTGTTCTTTCGAGAAGCCCATGGCTTCCATGAATTTGAATTTGGTTTGTGCCAGTTGAATGGTGCCGTGGGTATAGCCCCACAGGGTGATGGAGATCTGGATCAGGTTCTTCAGGTCGTTGCGCAAGCTGCCGTCTGCCATGCCTTGGGCCAGGGCAAGCACCGTCTGTTCGTGCACCTTCTGGCCCGCCTGCATCATCTCCAGCGTTTCGCAGCAAGGGTCGTCCTGATTGAAGTCGTGTTCCTGGGCTTCAAAGCGCGACAACGCTGCAAAGTAGGTGGGGTGCTGTTCCGAAAAATTCATGTAGGCCCGGCCAATCGCTCGAACTTGATCAGCGCCTGTTTTGGCATTTTCCCGAGCCTGCTGAAACAACTCACGCAGCAGTTGAAGGCCTCGAAGACACACAGCCAGGTGCAGGGCGTCCTTGTCTTTGAAATAGACATACACCAGCGCGCGGGACACCCGTGCCTGCCGGGCCACTTGGTCCATGGTGGCTGTGTCAAAGCCTTTGTCGGAAAAAACAACCTCGGCCGCATCCAGGATTTCTTCCCGGCGGCGTTCCTTTTCTTCTTCGCGTCGTTCAGTGATGTAGCTCATGGTTTGGATGTTAGTTTAGTCGTTGACGAAGTGTCAATGAAATTTTTAATATTGAATCAAATCGGCAATCTGGGACCCTTTTGAGGGGTCTTATTGGCGGACTGACCCACGCCATTTTTTTTTACAGTGAGACATCCAATATTGCTTTTGCGTGGGAGTTGCCGTGGGTCACTTGAATGAACGCATCGACATGCCACAGGTGTTTGTCATTGATGATCATCCGATCGTCAGTTTCGGTTTGCTGGCCCTGGTCAAAGATTTGGCACCGGGTGTGCGCACCCGGCAGTTTTCCAATTTGAAAGAGGCCGCCCAGGCGGCAGTGCGTGATTTTCCCGCCATGGTCATCACCGATTTTTATTTGAATGACGTCAGGCCGGATTCCTTCGTTGGGTTGTTCGACACGCTGTTTCCCAACATTCCGGTGTTGATCAGCGCCAATGATGCGCCAGTGATGTCGCAGTTGAAGCGTCAGGATTCTCAGCGCTTCTCCGTGTTCTCCAAGATGACGCCGTTTCCAAAGTTGATGGAACACATGCGCCATGCCCTGGACCAGGCGGGCCTGTACACCGCACCCGTTCATTCTATCCCCGCCAAACAGTTGACCCACAAACAGACCCAGGTCCTGGAGTTGATTGGCGCAGGCCTGACCAACAAGGACATTGCCGAGGCATTGAACATCAGTTTGGAAACGGTGAAAGGGCATGTCAAAGACATTCTGGAGCGTCTGAATGCAAAAAACCGGATGGAAGCCACGGTGATCTACAAGCATGCACAAGTGCATCACACCCACGACAGCCAGCCACAGAATGCCTGACGCAGGCGGCGTTGCCTATTCTTTAATCGCTGCCTGGAAAGCACCATGAAATGAGTTGCTTGCGATGCTTGTCCACACGCTATCCAAGCACTTGTGCCCATCGAATGGGGATATCTTTCCCCGGGGTTTGATAGCATAGCCATCACCATTGTGTTGATGAGCCAAACCCCATGAATGTCCTGATTGTCCACGCGCACCCCGAACCCCAGTCGTTTTGTACCGCCATGAAGGATCGAATGGTGAGCCTGTTTGAGTCCATGGGGCACACGGTGGTGGTTTCAGACCTCTATGAAAAGTCGTTCAATCCCGTGGCCAGTGCTGCAGATTTTTCCAAACGTGCCAATCCCGATTACCTGGTGTATGCGCTGGAACAGCGACATGCTGAAAAAACGGGTGCACTGCCCAAGGACATTGCCACGGAATTGGCGCTGCTGAACAATGCAGACTTGCTGATCCTGAATTTCCCCTTGTACTGGTTTTCACTGCCAGCCATTCTCAAAGGCTGGATCGACCGGGTATTTCTGTCTGGTGTGGTGTACGGTGGCCGAAATTTTTATGACCGGGGCCTGATGCGTGGCAAGCGCGCCATGTTGACCTTTACCTTGGGTGGCCGCGAGCACATGTTTGGCCCAGGGTCGGTGCATGGCGGCTTGAATGATTTGTTGAAACCGGTTCAGCAGGGCAGCTTGGGTTACGCTGGCTTTGAAGTACTGTCACCTTTTGCGGCTTACCACGTGCCGTATATCAGCCCAGAGGCTCGTGAGCAAATTCTGCTGGACCTGGACGCCTGCATCGGTGGGCTGGATCAACGCATGAGCCTGCCTGTGCCCAGTCTCGATCATTTTGATGCGCAGATGAATCCCCTTGGCGACAAGCCCATGGCGTGAGCCCCAAAACAAAAACCCGCGGCAGGCGCGGGTTTGGATTGTTACTGCAGTTTTGGAGGACAGCGGGCCCTGCAAGCAGGGCCTTGCCACCCAATTTTCTTCTTGTTTTAAGCTGAATTACTTCAAGCCGAGTTGTTTCTTGATCTTGGAGATCACGTCGTTTTGAACCGACTTCACCAGATCCTTCACTTTCTTCTCAAGATCGCGGATCTCTTTCTGCACTTCGCTCAACAACTTCTTGCGGTCGGAAGCACCCATCACGGCGGCTTTGGCCTTGGTGGCTGTTTTCTTGGCAGTGGTTTTGGCGGTGGTTGCAGTTTTCTTGGCGGCAGCCACTTTCTTGGTGGCTTTGGCTTTTGCACCAGCGGCTTTGGCTTTTGCATCGCCCAAGGCCTTGGCTGCTGCAGAAGCTACGCCAGCTTTTTTGGCGGCTGGCTTTTTGGCAGCAGCTGCAGGCTTTTTCGCAGCAGCTGGTTTTTTAGCAGCTGCAGGCTTCTTGGCAGCGGCGGGTTTTTTCGCAGCAGCAGGTTTTGCAGCAGCGGGTTTTTTTGCAGCAGGTTTTTTCGCTGCAGGTTTTTTTGCAGCAGCGGGAGCTGCCTTCGTTGCTTCAGAGTCTACAGGCTTTTGATCCATGTTTTATAACCTTCCTATTAGGGTGTGGTGACTACTGTTTACATCAAAAATTATTTTCTGAAAAGCTTTTTTCATCAATTGATTGACAACAACCCGTTTGAATTGTTTTTTCCGAAAATTTTGTGGTTTTTTTTTCGCACAGTTCTTGTGCAATTTCCGCATTGAAAACAGCAAAATTTCAGGCATCGCTTTTGCTATTTTGAGTGCAGGTTTTATCGACAGGCATTGCGATGTTCAAACACCTTTCCAGCCTTTCTCACCATGCCGCATGGCGCCGGCAGCTCGAGCTGTTGCTGGACTCCACCGGCGAGGGCATCTACGGCATCGATCTGAAAGGTCGCTGTGTGTTCATCAACAAAGCGGGTGCCAGCATGCTCGGTTACACACCCGATGAGGTGTTGGGGCGCAACATGCACTACCTCATGCACCATTCCTATGCAAACCGCGATTTGATGCCTGTGTGCGATTGCCAAATTTTTAAAGCCTTTCAGCAAAACGAAGGGTGTCGTGTGGACAGTGAAGTGCTTTGGCGTCGGGATGGCACCAGTTTTCCGGCCGAGTATGCGTCGTATCCCATCTTCGAAGGCAGTGCGGTGGTTGGTGCCGTGGTCACCTTCAATGACATCAGCGCCCGCATCGAAGCACAAAACCTGCGGGCTGCTGTGCAGGTTGAACTGGAGCGTCGTGTGCTGGAGCGGACTGCCGAGTTGCAGCAGGCGCATGACCGATTGCGTCGCTTGTCCGCACACATGAACACCACCCGCGAGCGCGAACGTGCCCGCATTGCACGCGAGATGCACGACGACCTGGGGGCCAAACTCACCGCCTTTGATCTGGAGCTCAAGGCGTTGGCCTACCGGGTCAATGAGGTGCCTGAACTGGCCTTGCGGATTGGTGCCATGGTGAAACTGTCGGAGGGCGCAATGGACAGCTTGCGACGCATTTTGTCGGATCTTCGGCCGGGTCTGTTGGACCATCTCGGTTTGTGGCCAGCCATTGAACACCTGCTGGGTGAGTTCATGGCACGCACCAGGATTCAAACCATACTGGATGTTCAACCCGATCTGGAGATGGTTCGTTTGGGGCGCGATGCCGAAATTGCGGTGTACCGGATTGTGCAAGAGGCGCTGACCAATGTGCACAAGCATGCCCGTGCAAGCCGGGTGGAAGTCAGTGTTCAGTGCGAAGACCATGCGCTGGTCATTCGGGTGCAAGATGATGGACAGGGCTTGCCCGTGCAAGGGGTATCGCAAGGTTTTGGTTTGATGGGCATTGAAGAACGGGCTTGGGACCTGGGTGCGAAGTGCAGCATCGGCCCTGCGCTGGGCGGTGGCACCAGCATTGCCATCACCATGCCCAATGTCATGGTTCGGCATGGATCGTCTGCTGGGGGCCAGTCATGAGTTGCATCTTGATTGTGGATGATCACACCATCATTCGAAAAGGGTTGATCCAGATTCTTCATGAACTCGATACACGCCATGTTTGCCTCGAAGCCTCGGATGGGGTGCAGGCCATCCGGATATTGCGGGAGCAACGCACCGATGTGGTGCTACTGGATGTGGCGCTTGGTGAACGGGATGGTTTTGACGTGCTGCGCAGTATCCGCAGTGAATTTCCAAAACTGGGTGTGATTGTGTTGTCGGTCTATCCCGAAAGCCAATTTGCAACCCGGGCCATTCGCAGTGGTGCCAATGCGTATTTGAACAAGGGTTGTTCACCGCAAGAGCTGGGTCAGGCTGTGAGCCTGGCCGCACAGGGCCAGGTGTACCTCACGCCCCTGGCCGCGGGGCTGTTGGCGCAAACCCTGCGACAACCCGCAGACCAACCGCGCCATGCGGTGCTGTCCAATCGCGAAATGCAGGTGCTGCGCATGTTGTCCAAGGGGGAGTCGGTTCAGCACATTGCGCAAAGCCTTTGTCTGTCATCCAACACCGTGTCCACCTACCGTGCCCGGGTGTTTGACAAGCTCCAGTTAAAAAACCTGGTGGAGTTGGTGAATTACACCAAGGAACACGGGCTGGAGTGACAGCCCTGTAGGGCCAGCACTACAGAACAATCATTGGCCCTGCGATACCCGTGCTCGGGGGGTGCATGCACACTGATCTCCATGGGATGTTTTTTGGGAAGGTGAACAGGCATGGCCAGGGCGCACGGTTTCCGCTTGGGCATTTATGTGTTCAAGGACGCAGAGGTGATGGACTACGCAGCGCCCTACGGTGTGTTTTCCGTGGCGCGTCGATTTGACCCAGAGCTGGATGTTTTTCTGATTGCGGAAAGCATGCGCCCGGTGCAAACCCAGGCTGGCTTCACGGTGTTGCCCAACTACAGCTTCAATGACCAGCCCGATGTGCAAGCCTTCCTGATTCCAGGTGGGTTTGGCACCCGACAGGAAATGCACAACCGGAACCTGCACCGGTATGTCCGAGCGCTGCCGCAGGACTGTCTGCTGACCAGCGTGTGCACCGGATCATGGATTTACGCCCGCATGGGTTTGCTCGATGGCCTGCCCGCGACCAACCGCAAGGAGCCAGACCGTCTGGAAGCGTCGCACTTGGGCAAGACACCGATTGATCGATTGGCCGAGATCGCGCCCACCTGCCGGGTGAGCCGCGCACGGGTGGTGGATGCTGGGCGGCTCGTGACCGGCGGTGGAATCGCCAGCGGCATGGAGCTGGGCTTCCATTTGCTTCGCCGTGCGGGTTACGACGATGCCTTTATCACCGATGTGGCGCGGGTGATGGAATACGGAAAGGCCTATGAGCAGTATCGCCACGATGTGGATTACTACCGGCCTGCAGCCCTGCAGGCCAGCGCGTGATGTTTGACCCAGGAGTTTGACATGTCATTGTTTAAAGACCCCTTTGACCACTACACCCGGCTGGGCGCAGGTTGTGCCTGCGGGCAGCATGTCTCGCAGGCTGAGCATGATATGGCGTTGGCCGCCCTGCAGGACCGTGCGGTGGAATCCGCCGTGATGCAAGCCGTGTTTCCAGACGACCAAGTGCGCCGCAATTTCCTGCGTGTGGTGGGTGCCGGTACAGCCATGGCCGCATTGTCCAGTTTCTTCCCGCTGGGTGCCGCCAAAGAGGCGTTCGCGGCACCTGCTGGTGCATTGGAAAAGCAGAAGCTGAAAGTGGGTTTTATTCCCATCACGTGTGCAACACCCATCATCATGGGCCAACCCATGGGCTTTTATGCCAAGCAGGGTCTGGATGTGGAGGTGGTGAAAACCGCAGGATGGGCTGTGATCCGCGACAAAACCCTGGCCAAGGAATACGATGCGGCGCACATGCTGAGCCCCATGCCGTTGGCCATCACCCTGGGTGTGGGTTCCAACCCGATTCCTTACACCATACCGGCCATTGAGAACATCAACGGGCAGGCCATCACCCTGTCGATGAAGCACAAAGACAAGCGCGATCCGAAAGACTGGAAGGGCTTCAAGTTCGCTGTGCCGTTTGACTATTCCATGCACAACTACCTGTTGCGCTACTACCTGGCTGAACACGGTTTGGACCCCGATCGTGATGTGCAGATTCGCGCTGTGCCGCCGCCCGAGATGGTGGCCAACATGCGGGCTGACAACATCGACGGGTTTTTGGCACCCGACCCGGTCAACCAGCGGGCGGTGTATGACGGGGTGGGTTTCATCCACATACTGTCCAAGGAAATCTGGAATGGTCACCCCTGCTGCGCGTTTGCAGCCAGCAAAGAGTTTGTGACCTCGGCACCGAATTCTTACAAGGCTTTGTTGAAGGCCATTCTGGAAGCCACCGCCTACGCCCGCAAACCGGAGAACCGCAAAGAAATTGCAGCGGCCATTGCCCCGACCAACTACCTGAACCAGCCCCTCACCGTGGTGGAGCAGGTGTTGACCGGCACATACGCCGACGGTTTGGGCAATATCAAAAAGGAGCCCAACCGCATTGACTTTGACCCATTCCCCTACCAGGGGTTTGCGCTGTGGATTTTGAGCCAGATGAAACGCTGGGGGCAGATCAAGGGCGAGGTGGATTATGCCCAGGTGGCCAAGCAGGTGTTTTTGGCCACCGATGCAACACGTCTCATGAAAGAGGCTGGTTTGCCGGTGCCCGCAAGCACTGACAAACCCATCACCGTGATGGGCAAGGTGTTTGATCCGAAAAAGCCCCAGGCTTATGCCGAAAGCTTTGCCATTTCACGCTTGAAGGGGTAAGGCATGCACGGCTTTAAACAATCTCGTTGGGCACCGTGGGCATTGAGTGCACTGCTGCTGGCCGTGCTCATTGGTGTGTGGGCCTTGGCCACCCGGCCGGAGAACAAGGCGGTTTCAGTGGATGCTGAGTATGCTGCACTGGTGGGCAATGCCGCTGCCAGTGGCAGCAAAACACCGCTGCCCACACCGTGGGACGTGGGTTCAAAGCTGATTGAGCATCTCAGTGACCCGTTTTACGACAAGGGCACCAACGACAAGGGCATCGGCATCCAACTGGCGTATTCCATCGCCCGAGTGTTGGCGGGCTACAGCCTGGCGGCCTTGTTGGCCATTCCGCTGGGTTTTGTCATCGGCATGTCCCCATTGTTGTACAAGGCCCTGGACCCCTTCATTCAGATTTTGAAGCCGGTAAGCCCCTTGGCCTGGATGCCTTTGGCGCTTTATACCATCAAAGACAGCAGCACCTCGGCCATTTTCGTGATCTTCGTGTGTTCCATTTGGCCCATGCTGGTCAACACTGCCTTTGGCGTGGCCAGCGTGCGGCGGGACTGGCTGAACGTGGCGCGGACCCTGGAAATTGGCGCATTGCGCACCGCCTTCACGGTGATATTGCCTGCAGCCGCACCCACCATCATGACTGGCATGCGCATTTCAATTGGCATTGCCTGGCTGGTGATTGTGGCGGCGGAAATGCTGGTGGGTGGCACCGGAATTGGCTATTTCGTCTGGAATGAGTGGAACAACCTGTCGATTGCCAACATTGTGAGTGCCATTTTGTTCATCGGGTTGATCGGCATGTTGCTGGACAACTTGCTGGCTCGCCTGGCGCGTGCCGTGGCTTATCGGGAGTAATTGCCATGACCGTTCATCACGACCTCAATCCCTTTCTGCAAGTGGAGGGTTTGAGCAAAACATACCAACCGGGCAACGCCGCGGTGCCACCCGTGTTTGAGCATGTGAATTTCGACATTCACCAAGGCGAGTTTGTGTGCATCATCGGCCACTCCGGTTGTGGCAAAAGCACCATTCTGAACATTCTGGCCGGTCTGGACGATGCCACAGAAGGCTATGCCATCATGAATGGCAAACAGGTGGTGGGTCCGTCCCTGGAGCGTGGTGTGGTATTTCAAAGCCATGCCTTGTTGCCCTGGTTGAGCGCATTGAACAACGTGGAGTTTGGTGTGCGCTCGCGTTGGCCCAAGAAAAAGCCCGATGAAGTAACGGCGCACGCCATGCACTACCTGGACATGGTGGGCTTGGGCAAAGCGGCCCACAAAAAGCCGCATGAACTGTCGGGCGGCATGAAGCAGCGGGTGGGCATTGCCAGGGCCTTTGCCATTGAGCCGCAAATGCTGCTGCTGGATGAACCCTTTGGTGCGCTGGATGCTTTAACGCGCGGCACCATTCAGGATGAACTGCTGCAGATTGTTCAGGCCACGCGGCAAACGGTGTTCATGATCACACACGACGTGGACGAAGCCATTTTGCTGGCTGACAAGGTGCTGCTGATGAGCCATGGCCCGCGGGCCCGCATTGCTGAAATCGTGGAAATCACCCTGCCACGAAACCGCACCCGGGCATCCATCCACCATGACCCGCAGTACTACGCCATTCGAAATCACCTGGTGGATTTTCTGGTGAATCGTGCCAGTCCATCGGTGACCAATCACGCCAGTGATGTTCAACAACGTCACCAGCAACCCCCGGTGGTTCGCCCGGGTTTGGCAGCGCTCAAATCCGAGACAAACCCCGCCAACATCCATATTTTGCAAAGGAGTGCACCATGAATCGCGATGACGTAACCCAACTGATTTTGACTGCCAAGCGGAAAAAGAAAGTGTCCTGGAAAAGCTGTGCCGAGGTTGTTGGCCAGTCCAAAGAGTGGACGACTGCCGCTTTGTTGGGTCAAATGACCTTGACCGAAGAGCAGGCCAAAAAAATCGGCAGCTATCTGAATTTGCCGGAAGATGCTGTGGAGCTGCTTCAAGTCACCCCCTACAAGGGAAGCCTGCCCACATCCGTGCCCACCGATCCGCTCATTTATCGCTTTTACGAACTGATCAGCGTGTATGGCACCACCTTCAAGGAATTGATCCACGAAGAGTTTGGCGACGGCATCATGAGTGCGATTGACTTCAAAATGGACCTGCAGCGCGAGCCCAACCCGATGGGCGATCGCGTGAGCATTGTGATGAGCGGCAAGTTCCTGCCCTACAAAACCTACTGAAACACCACTGGGGCACGATCGTGTCGCCATGCCCGATACAATAGGGGTCTTTCGCAGTTCGCGAAGTACCCCTATTGGAGACTGCCATGAGCGACACCCCCAACACCCCCGATGAATTGGTTCTGCCTTCCGGCGTCAAGCTAACCTACAAACAGCGCGGCACTGGCACGCAAAAGCCCACACCCACCTCCATGGTGGAAGTGCACTATGAAGGCACGTTCCTGGATGGACGCGTGTTCGACAGTTCGATTCGCCGCAATGAGAAAATTTCCTTTCGCCTGAATCAGGTCATTCCAGCCTGGACGCAAGGCCTGTGCGAAATGGTGGTGGGTGACCGTGTGACCCTGTTCTGCCCCGCAGCCACCGCCTATGGCACCCGTGGTGCAGGCCCGATTCCGCCCAACACCGACCTGCTGTTCGATGTGGAGTTGTTCGACATCCGCTAAGCGTTGATCAACCCAATTGGTATTGACCCACCAGCCTGTTCAGGTGGGTTGACAGTCCATTGACTTCGCTGGCCACCTGCGTCAATGCGGCCACTGCCGTTTGTGCCTCTTCCGTGCCTTGCGCAATGCGTTCAATCTGTCGTGCAATGGTTTGAGAGGCCACGGTTTGCTCCGCTAAGGCGGCGTGAATTTCCATCACTGATTCGCAGGCCTGTAGCGATTGTGAATTGATACCCTGCATGGCCTGCTCGGCTTGGTCCGATTTGGCCATGCCATCGGCTATCTCGTTATTCCAGCCTTTGACTTTGTTCACGGCAGCCAGCGTTTCCGACTGAATGCTTTCAACCAGGCTGGAAATATCCTGTGTGGCCTGTGCTGTGCGCTCCGACAATTTGCGCACCTCGTCGGCCACCACCGCAAAGCCTCGCCCCTGTTCGCCAGCCCGAGCCGCTTCAATTGCCGCATTCAAGGCCAGCAGGTTGGTTTGCTCTGCGATGTCATGGATGGTTTGTACGATGATGGAAATTCGATCGGTGCGCTCACCCAGGCGGTCCATGTCTTGGGCCAGCAGGCTGGTGGATTCGCCAATGCCTTGCATGGCCTGGCGTGCTGCACCCACGGTGTGCAGTCCGTGTCGTGATGATTCCCCGGTTTGGTTGGCCAGGTGTTTGGCCGCTTCCGCATGCTCAGCCACTTGCCCAACCGACACGCTGAGCTCCTCGATGGAGCTGGCCACACTGGCAGAGGAGTCGGCTTGGTCTGCCGCATTCTGGTGAATATGACCTGTCGTGTTTTCCAGTGTCCGTGTGTTGTCATTCAACTGGGTTGTCAGCGCTGAAATGTTGGCAATCGCTGTTGCCTGGGAATGCCGAACGGTTTCAATGGCAGCGGAAATCTGTCCCAGCTCATCGTGCTGCTGCAAAACAGGGCTGTTCACCAGATTGAATGCGGAGAGCCGTTGGCTTTGGGTCAGCACACAGGCCACATCTCGATTCACTTTCCTGAACACAGCCAACGCCAGTGTCAAAGCCATGGAGCAGATGAGGGCCGCCAATCCGAGCTCCATGGCAATGTTTTTTTGCAAACGCTCGATGCGCTGCTGCAGTGCCTGCCTCAGCAAGGTGCTGCTCTGCACCGCCACTTCGTCCAGCAGGCTTTGCAGGGGTTGAACCTGCTGGTTGATTGACGCCATGGTGCTGGCACCCAGTGCTTGGTTGATGGAGCCCGCCAGCGTGTGCAGTGCCGTTTCGCGAGCTGGATAGTCCTTGAGCTGTTCACGCAATTTGGCATCCAGCGGCACGCCAGCCGATTCCACCTTTTGAAACGAAAGCACCAGGTTTGAACCCAGTTGACGAATCATCAACATGCGGGCGCCAATTTCGCCAGCCAAGACGTCGTCAGCTTCGCCGCGGCCAATCAGGTTCACCATGCGGCTGCGCACCAGGTCTACCTGCTCATGCAATTGGGGCAAATCAAAATTCAGCGCGCTGATGAGGTAATAGGTGGATACCTCGGGGTCGAATGTCATGGTGCTGTCATCGGCGGACCATCGAATCAAGCCCATTTCATCGCTGAGCAGCGCGCTGAGGTCCTGAAAAGCCTGTGCATTCTCACCGGTCTGGCGTGACTTCCATCGGGTTTTCAGTGCGTCCAATCGTTTTGGGGTCTCTGCCCAGTCCGTTGGCATGGCCGCTAACAATGCTTGCAAGGCCTGGTCAACAGCCACAGCAGTGTCGCCTGCGGCATGTTGGCTTACTGCGCCCATGCTGTTGAGTTGAATGCTTTCACGGTGATCTTGAAGGCTGTTTTGCAGCGCATACCACTGCGGAACCAATGCAACGCCAGCAAGCTCCTCGCGGGTGGTGTTGACCAGCTTCATCTGTTCGTTGATCAACAATCCAAACAGGGTGGCCACTGCCAGCGCGCATGGCGCTGCAATCAGCACAAACTTGGATTGCAGGCGCCAACTGTTCAGGGCTTTGGGCAGGGTGAAAGGCATGGAAACACTCCGGTCAGTCGTCAGGTCATGCACGGAAGTGTTGCCGATTGGTCAGTGCAATCCCATCAAACAGTTGGGTGTCCACCCGTGCGGGTCAATTGCAGCCGTTTGTTCAGCCACACACCCAACCAGGGCATCAAGGCCAAGGCCAGCAAGGTCAGTAGGAGTTCGGGGGCAAGGGCGTCCTGCCAGCCGGTGAGTTGCCCCAATTCATGGCCTGCTTTGACATACAGCCAGGTGCCCGGGGCCATGCCCACGATACTGGTCCATAAAAAAGTGGCGGAGCGGGTGTTGCCCAGTCCGCACAGCACGTTGAACAGAACAAAAGGAATGGCAGGCGCCAATCTCAAACTCAGCAGGGTGGCCGCCTCATGTCGGTGGATGGCTGCTGAAAAGCGGTTCAGGCGTTGCGCATGGCGCTGCACCATCACCGGTTTCAACCAGTGGCGACACGCCAGAAACGTGAGCCATGCACCCAATGTTGAGGCGGTCAGGGACAAACCAAAACAAAGGTTTGACCCCATGCACAGGCTGCCCAGCACCATCAGCACCGCGGCACCCGGCAAGCACAATGCGGTGATGGCCGTGAACACCGTGGTGTAGGCCAGCGCAGCCTGCCAGGGGTGGGATTCAAACCACAGGCTCAACCAGTGAGCCCATTCCAGCAATATCCCGGTGTCCATCAATGCATCAACCCTTCAGAACAACCGGTTCCAATGCATCGCTTTGGGCCATCACTCGGCCGATGATGCGGGTGTTGACATAGCCCAGCGCTTTCAATTCGGTCACGCAGGCGTCCACCTGGTCTGCCGGCACCGTGGCCAGCAAGCCGCCCGCCGTTTGCGGGTCAAACAACAAGGGGTAGCGAGGGTCATCCACAAAAGCGGCCTGGTTTCGAATGGCCCGGCGCAGGCGCACATTGGCGGGTTGCAGTGAACTCACGATACCGGCTTTCACGGTTTCAAGCGCACCGTCCAACAGCGGCAGTTGGTCCAGAAACAGCTCGGCATCCACTTCAGACGGTTTGGTCATTTCCACCAAATGGCCCAGCAGACCAAACCCGGTGAGGTCCGTACAGGCTTTGGACCCGTGCTTGCGCAGGCATTCAGCCCCCAGGCGGTTGGACACCATCATGGATTGCAACGCACTGGCGATCCACCGGCCCTTGGTCTTCAGCTGGGGCAGGGCAGCAAACAGGGTGCCTGTGCCAATCGGCTTGGTGAGCACAATGGCATCGCCAGGTTTCATACCCCCCTTGATCATCACGCCCTGTAGGTTTTCATCCACCAGTCCGTTGATGGCAAAGCCCAGGGCCAGTTCCTTGCCCTCGCCAGTGTGGCCGCCCACCAGGGCACAGCCAGCGTCGTTGAGCACATCAACAGCACCCGACATCATTTGAAACAGCAACTCTTCGACCTTGGCTTCCAGGCCCGGTGGTACCGTCACCACGGCAGTGGCAGACTGTGCTTCACCACCCATGGCAAAGATGTCGCCCAGTGCATGGTTGGCGGCAATGCGGCCAAACACATAGGGGTCATCCACGAATGCACGAAAGAAATCCACCGTGTGCACCATGGCCTTGCCGGGCGGTACTTTCACAATGGCGGCATCATCGGGGGCATGCAGACCCACCAGCACATCGGCCCGTTCCACAGGCCGCAGCGCGCCCAAAGCCCGACTCAGCACTGTGCTACCCACTTTGGCCCCGCAGCCGCCACAGCGCATCGCAATCGCTGAGATGGCTTGCAGGGATTCCTCCTGACTCAGTGCCACTTGTGGCGACGATGCGGCTGTCGGTGGTGTGGCCGACATGTCGGGGAAGTCATTGAATTTGGCCATGAAGCGGCGATCAATCCAGTCTTTCCAGCGCCACACCCAGGCGCCCCAAAATCCGATCGCGCCCTTGGAGGCAACTGCGAACTGGTCGCCTGTGCTGATCAGGGCCAGCCAGGTCCGTTGCGGTTGATAGTCGTCCAGCCGCGCACCTTCAACCCAGTTCTGCAGGTTGTTTACCAGGGGCTTGCCCATGCGCACTGCAAAAACGCCCGCTTTCTCCAATGGGCTGGCTTCAAAGTGCGCAATGTCACCCGCGGCGAAAATATCTGGGTCGTTCAAGGTTTGCAGGGTGGGGCCCACGCGAATAAAACCCTGTTCGGTCAGCTCAAGCCCAGTGCTTTTCAACCAGGCTGGCCCTCCGGCCTGTGTTACCCACATGACCTCATCGACGGCCAGTTCCTGGCCCGTGTCGGTGACCAAGGTTTTGCGCGAGCCATGGGGGCGCAGTTCAGTGACTTCAGCGTTGCAGTGCACGTGAACACCGCGCTCTTGCAACACCGCCTCGAATTTGGCGCGAACGGTTGGATTGTGCGTGGGCAGAATGCAGGGGCTTGCAGTCAGCAGGTTGAACGTCAAGTCATCTGGGTTGCGGCCGAGGGTTCTCAGCTCCGCCCGCAACCGGTGCTGCATGGCCAGAGTCAGCTCAACCCCGCCTGCACCGCCACCCACCACAGCAATGGTGTCTGCGCCCTCGTGGGATTTCACCCGGTCCAGCAAGGCCAGCCATTTTTGATTGAACTGTGCAATCGGTTTGACCGGCACAGCCCACTCGGCTGCGCCCGGCACTGTCAGGGTTTGTGGGGTTGATCCGATGTTGATGGACAGGGCATCGTATGCAATCGGTGGACGGCTTTTGCACATGATTTTCTTGCGCTGGCGGTCTAGCCCCACCACCTCGTCAATCACCAGTCGGGCCCCTGCAAAGGCGCAAAGCCGCCCCAGGTCGATGTGCACCTCGTCATAGCTGTAATGGCCAGCAATATAACCGGGCAGCATGCCCGAGTAGGGGGTGTGCACATCGGTACAAATGAGGGTGAGCCTTACCCCGGGCCATGGTTTCATGCCAAACATGCGCAGCACGCCGACATGGCTGTGGCCGCCGCCAATCAGCACAATGTCACGCAAAATGGGTTGTTCAGTGCTGCGCATGGGTTTTCAACTCCAGATCGATCAGGTTCAACAGCGCGGTTTGTTCGGCGCTGGCAGTAAACAGTCGGGCCCTGGCGGCACATTGCCGCCGCAAGGTGTGCATCAGGCTGCCGGCTGGGCAGCCAGCTCGAACATCGGCTTGGGCTGTTTGCAGCAGGCGCGCCAATTGTGCCGAATTGCCCACCTCAAAGTAACCCGCATAATCCCGCCCCAGCATGCCCACATTGCCCTCCATGTTTGAGGCCAGCACGGGTGTCCCGCTGGTCACGGCCTCCATCACCACGTGGGCACCGCCTTCCATTTTGCTCATATGAACCAGCAAGTGGGCTCGTTGGATGCGCTTTCGGGTCAGTTCGTGCGCCAAAGCCCCCAGCCACCGGTAATTCGGATTCATGGCCATGGTCTGTTGTGCCTGGTTGGCATAAGCGGTTTCAAGGGCAGCGCCCACATGCGTCAGGTAAATGCCAGGCTGTCCGGCCAGCAGTGCAGCCGCATCCATCAGTGTGTCGGGTTGTTTCTCCGCACGCAGGTGGCCAACGGCAATCGCATGCAGGTGCCGCCGGGTTTTGTCCAGTGTGGGCCGGCTGGTGGTGGACTGAAAAACAGCATGGGTTTTGTGGCGATGTTGGGCGGGTACGGAGTTCAATGCCTCGTCCTGCAACACAATCAGTTGGCTGGCCAACTGAAGGGATTGCTGCGCGTCAGCATTGTCCGGCAGGTCTTTGTACAGGTCGGTCCCGGTCAGGGCCACCACCAGGCCGGGTGTTTGTGCGGTGCTGTGCCGGTGCTTGGCCCACGCAGCAATCGACGATGCCGAACGGCGGGCGTGCAGGGCCAGCATCAAGCAGTCTTCGTCTGGTGCATTGGCGTGGTCTGGCCATTGTTTGATGACCCGCACCCGGTAGTGACTTTGAAGCAGCTTTTGCCAGCGACGCGCGGTTTGCCAGTTGCCATTGTTCGAATCGGCCAGCGCTGGGCTTACAATCACCACAGAAGATTTGTTGGCCAAGGTCATGCACACACCCAATTTGAGTCCAGATACAGCCCCGCCAGTGTACACGAGCTCGCGTTGGCAAGCGGCACAGAACGCCCGCTGCGCGGGCCCGTCCGACCTGGCCATTCGGTTGGTGGAAACCCGCGTGCGCACCCTCGGCTTGCTCCATGACTATGCCAAGGCCCTGGGTGAAGGGTTGCAGGTACCACTGGACAGCGGCTTGAACCCACCCCTGTGGGAAGCTGGTCACATCGCCTGGTTTCAGGAGTGGTGGGTCGCGCGGAATGTTGAATTGCTCAAGGGTGTGCACTGTAACCCCTTGCATGCTCGCAAGCCTGCTGTGCTGGACCATGCCGACGCCCTGTTCAACAGCAGCCTGGTGGCCCACGACACCCGTTGGGCATTGGCGGTGGGTGATTTGTCAGCCATCCAGGGCTATCTGTTCGATACCCTGCAGTTAACCTTGCAGGAGCTGGCCCGGGTGGAAGCCCTGATTCGGGCGCAGGGCTTGAGCCCGGCCGAACAGGATTCCGTGCTGTATTTTTTCAGGCTGGTTCTGTTTCATGAGCAAATGCACAATGAAGCGGCGGTGTACATGGCCCGTCAGTTGGACATTCCACTGCAGCCTAGCCATGCGCATCCATCACCGTGGGTGTTTTCGGACCCGGTGGCTGGCCCGCTGTCTATCCCGGCTGGCCAGTGGATGCTGGGCTGGCAAGGCGACGGCTTTGCCTTTGACAATGAGCTGCCGTCTTACAGCATCAGCCTGCCAGCCTTTGAAGTGGATTCACACCCCGTGAGTTGGGACCAGTATCTGGCGTTTGTTGAGGCCACCGGGCATGCCTTGCCTGCACGTTTTCAATGGCAGGGCGGGCAGTTGCTCGAACAACGCGGTGGACAGGCTCACCCAGTGAGCCTGAGCGCGGCGGCTGTGCACCTCGGTCAGGCCGACGCCTTGGCTTACTGCGCGTGGGCAGGTCGTCAGTTGCCCACCGAGGCACAATGGGAGTATGCCGTCCACATCGAACCGGGCCTGGCGTGGGGCGAAGTTTGGGAATGGACAGTGTCGTCTTTTGTTCCCTTTCCAGGCTTTGTACCCCACCCCTATGCGGACTATTCAGCTCCGTGGTTTGGCACCCGCACCGTGCTTAAAGGCGCCTGCATGGCCACATCGCTCACCATGCGGCACCCCAAATACCGCAATTACTTCACCCCCAACCGAACCGATATTTTTGCCGGTTTTAGAACCTGTGCAACCGTTTGAACAAGGACTTCGCCGAGATGGCCATTGAATTACACCGACATGCACTGACCTGGAGTGAGGGGGCAGACCACTACACCACCCAGTGGATGACCGAGCGACTGGTGTCTGCACCCAAACAGGTGCTGCTGGCCGACGACACCTTCACGGCTGACATGGCCTATCGGGAAATCATGCAAGGTGCGGTGTTGCTGTACCGGGGTGATTTTCAAAACGCCAAGCAATTGATGTCGGCGTTGGCGCGCCGGGTCGACAAGCGCAAGGGTTCCAAAAAAGCCAAGCCCGAGGTGACCGCGGCCCATGCATTTCATTTGCATCGACAAAGCCAGGCTCAACGCGCGCGGGTGTTGAATTCCATTCTGGTGCCTTTGAATGCAGATTTCACCGTGCCTTTGCGCCGTGCGCCCGAGGTGCATGAGGCGCTTCAGGCCGCCTGGGGAATCTTGAATTGGCAGGGCTTGGCCTGCATTTCTCTGCGTGAATTGCTGGGTTTGATTGGGGCTTTTGAATGGCGGAAAAAAGGTGTCGAAATTGCTGCCTTGGGCGCCGCACCCAACAACCGGGTGTTTCCGTTTTATGGGGTGTATTCACCGGTGCGCGGTGAGTACCTCAACCTGCTGGCCAAGGCGGATGTGAAACGCTTTTCCAGGCCCGACGCCCTGGCTTTTGACATTGGCACCGGCACAGCGGTCATTGCCGCATTGCTGGCCCGCCGGGGGGTACCGCGCATCCTGGCCACCGAGCTGGATCCCCGCGCGCTGGACTGCGCAACCTTCAACGTGCAGCAGCTCGGTGTGCAGGCGCAGGTGTCGGTGGTGCAGGCAGACCTGTTTCCATCCGGACAGGCTGACTTGCTGGTGTGCAACCCGCCGTGGCTGCCCGCCAAACCGGTGGCTGCAATTGAGCGAGCCATTTACGACGACAACAGTGCCATGCTCAAGGGCTATTTGAATGGCGTGAAGGCCCACCTCAAGCCCGGTGGTGAGGCGTGGCTGGTGATGTCTGACCTTGCTGAACATTTGGGGTTGCGCAAACCTGGTGAGCTTCAGCACTGGATTGCGCAGGCGGGTCTGCGGGTGGTTCATGTCACGCACACCCGACCGGTGCACAGCAAGTCGCTGGACCCATCCGACCCGTTGCACCAGGCCCGCAAACAGGAAGTGACCTCGCTGTTTGTGCTGGAACCTGCCGTCTAGGCCCCTACACCGGCGCCCAACACACCGCAAACTGGTGTTGGGGGTCGGTGAGCACCGTGGCTTGTCCAAAGCCAGCGTCATGCAGCAAGGCCGTGAAAGCGTCTATTGTCCACTTGTATGAGTTCTCGGTGTGAATGCGCTCGCCTGCCGCGAAGTGGCGGCTGCCTTCTGGCCAGGTCACTACCACATCACGAACCGCCTCCAGGTGCATTTCGATGCGATTCAACTCGGTGTTGTAGAGGCCCACATGGGCCCAGTCGGCCAGTTTGAAATTGCTGCCGATCAGCGTGTTCAGGTGCAAGAGCAGGTTGCGGTTGAACGCAGCGGTCACGCCCAATTCATCATCATAGGCTGCCTGTAAAACCCGCGCATCTTTCACCAGGTCCACCCCGATCAGCAAGCCACCCTCTGGGTTGACCGCGCAGCAGGCGTGTACCTGTTTTAAAAAAGCCAGGGCCTCATTGGGTGTGAAGTTTCCGATGCTGGAACCCGGGTAAAACAGCACCCGCGGGTCGTTCGGGTGCAAGCCCAGCGCGTCTGGCAACTGCAGGTGTTCGGAAAAATCCAGCCCCACACCCACCATGTCCATGTCTGGAAATTGACGCTGGAGGCATTCCAGCGCACCCCTGAGAAACTCCACCGAAATGTCCACAGCCACATACCTTGCTGGTTCAAAAACCGCAAAGAGATTGGCTGCTTTCTGGCAATTGCCGGCCCCCAGGTCAATCAGGCTGGCCTGCTTGGGTACAAGCTTGGCCAGTGCATCGGCTTGTGCCCGAAAAATACTGGCCTCCACGCGGGTGGGGTAATACTCCGGAATGCAGGTGATGGCTTCAAACAGTTTGGAGCCCAACTCATCGTAGAGGTATTTGGGCGAGGTGTGCGCAATCGGTGCATGGAGACCTTGAAGCAACTCCGCCCGAATTTGCAGGGCGTTGCTGTGGTGGCGCTGAATGAATCGGGGCGTGTGCTTCATGGCAAAAAATACTTATTGCAGTTACAAAGTGCATCCATTGTGCCGCAAAATCGGTTCTATACTCGGTTGGCCGGTGTTGTTGCAGGCCTACTCAATCAAGGAGCGATTCATGATCAGTTTTTCACCATCCCGCACATTCAAAGTATTGATGACTTGCGCCATGATCGGATTGGCCGGTTTAAGTCATGCTGAACAGGTGTTTCGTGTAACCGCCATTCCGGACGAGTCGCCCACCGAGCTGGCACGCAAAGCTGCACCTTTGATGAAGTACCTGTCCGACAAACTGGGCATGAAAGTGGAGTACACCCCGGTCACCGACTATGCCGCGTCGGTTGAAGCCATTGCCAACAAGCAGGTGGACATGGCCTGGTTTGGCGGCTTCACCTTTGTGCAGGCCAAGGTGCGTTCCAACGGCCAGGTCATTCCCCTGGTGCAGCGCGCTGAAGACGAAAAATTCAAATCGGTATTCATCACCACCGACCCGGACATCAAAACCCTGGCGGACCTGAAAGGCAAAACGGTCTCCTTCGGTTCTGCTTCCAGCACCTCGGGCCACCTCATGCCCCGCTATTTCTTGCAGGAAGTCAGCAAGCTGGACCCAGACAAAGATTTCAAACGAGTGTCATTCAGTGGTGCGCACGATGCCACCATTGCTGCCGTTGCGGCTGGCAAAGTGGATGCAGGTGCACTGAACATTTCCGTGTGGCAGAAATTTGTCGAAGAAAAGAAGGTTGATACCAACAAGGTACGCGTGATTTACACCACCCCGGAGTATTACGACTACAACTGGACCGTGAACAGCAGTGTGTCACCGGAGGTGCGCAAAAAGCTGGTCGATGCTTTCCTGGCGCTGGACAAAAACACACCGGAAGGCAAGGAAATTCTGGAACTGCAACGCGCTTCCAAGTTCATTCCCACCAAGGCTGACAATTATGTGGGTATTGAGAAAGCCGCCCGCTCCGCAGGATTGTTGAAGTGAATGTCGTGATGCAGCACTGCGCTGGCCGCCACCCGGCGGCCAGCGACCAAAGCCCCCTGGCTTTGCAGGGGGTTTCTTTGGCCATTGAAGCCGGCGAACAGGTGGCGGTGATTGGTCCATCGGGTGCCGGTAAAACCACGCTGCTGCATGTGTTGGCCTGCGCACTCAAGCCGCAGGCGGGAACTGTGCAGCTCGGTGGCCAAAACCCCTGGCAGGTGCCCAAGGCGCAGCTCAAGCGCCTGAGGCAGTCCCTGTTTTTGGCCCCGCAAGTGCCTCCACTGCCACCACGCCAACGTGTGGTTACCGCCGTGTTGGCAGGGCGTGTTCCGCAGATGGGGTTGTGGCAAAGCTTGCGCAGTCTGTTTTATCCAAGTGATGCCGCTTTGGCCCAACAGGCCCTGTCCGAATTCGATCTCGCTGAAAAACTGTTTGACCGTGTGGATCGTTTGTCGGGCGGCGAACGCCAACGCGTCGGTTTGGCGCGTGGCTTGGTTTCTGGGGCCAGCCTGTTGTTGGTGGACGAGCCCTTGAGCGCACTCGACCCCGTACGGGCCGAGCAGGCCATGCAAACCCTCACCGGTTTTGCGCAGCAAAGCCAGGCCACCCTGGTGTGTACCTTGCACCAGGTGGACATGGCCCTGAAGCATTTTCCCCGCGTGGTGGGTTTGCGCGATGGCCGTTTGGTGTTCGATCTGCCGGCCGCTGCAGTAACGCCTGGTGTGTTGACAGACCTCTACGCCCAGCATCTGGATGAGCTGACTGGCCCGGCGCCCGAGTTTGTTGCGCCCGATGCCAAGCCAGCCCCAGTGCCCATGCACTGCCGCTGAAGGGTCGACCATGCGCAGCACCCTTGATCATCCCCGTTTGCAAGATCCCGCCTGGTGGCCACGGGTGTTTTGGACCCTGGCCGGCCTGGTGCTGCTGTGGCCCATGCTGGTCAGCACCGAGTTCAAGCCCTGGGTATTGCTGGCCGAAGAAAATCTCAAACCCACCCTGAATTTTCTCAAGGACATGGTGCCTCCCAAGGTGGAGCCCGAGTTTTTGAAGATGGTGCTGCGCGAAAGCTGGCGCACCGTGGCCATCGCCACTGCGGGCTTGGCGTTGGCGTGGTTGTTGGCGGTGCCCATCGCGCTGTTGTCGGTTCGGGTGTTGTCGGTCTCGGCCATTCCGGGCCGAATGGGCTGGCTGCCTTCAGCACTGCGTCAGTGTGTGCGGTGGGTGGCCATTGTGCTGCGCAGTGTGCCTGAATTGATTTGGGCGCTGGTGTTTGTTCGGGTGGTGGGTTTGGGCCCCACCTCAGGTGTGTTGGCGATTGCGCTCACCTATGGCGGTATGCTGGGCAAGGTGTATGCCGACATTCTGGAATCGGGCGATCCCCATGTGCCCCAAAATCTGCTGCAAAACGGCAGTGGCCGTCTACAGGCTTTTTTCTATGGGGCTTTGCCACAGAATGCCGGCGAACTGGCCAGTTACACCGTGTACCGCTGGGAATGTGCCATTCGTTCGTCTGCCGTTCTGGGGTTTGTCGGGGCTGGTGGGCTTGGTCAACAGCTGGACTCGTCCATGAAGATGTTCGCCGGTGGTGAGGTCAGCACCATGCTCTTGGTGTTTGTGTTGTTGGTGTGGCTGGCCGACCGGGTCAGCACCTGGTTGCGCAGTGTGCTGGCCTAAACAGTGAATCGAATGAGGATCACGCCATGAGCCCAAACCACAATCCTGTTCAAGTGAACATTCCCAAACCCATGTTTGATGCCCGGTGCAAATCCTGTTGGGTGGTGTTGTCCATTGGGGTATTGATTGCCGCCAGTTTTATCAGCCTGGATTTGCAGTGGCGACAGTTCTTCTCGATCGACGCAGCCGGTCGCATGTTGAAGTTTGTCAACGAATTGCTGTCTCCGAATTGGGAGCCCGCCTTTGTTCGCAAGGTGGCGCTGGCCACATTGGAAACCCTGGCCATGTCAGCCTTGGGCACTTTGATTGCGGCCGTGTTTGGCCTGGTGTGGGCTTTGCCAGCCAGCAAAACACGTGGCCGAAGCAATGATCAAGGGGTGTATGTGGCCCGCGGTGCCAGCCGAGCGGTGTTGAATTCACTGCGCAGCGTGCCCGAGCTGGTGTGGGCTGCGCTCATGTTGATTGCCTTGGGCTTGGGGCCTTTTGCCGGCACCATGGCCCTGGCGTTGCACACCACGGGCGTGCTGGGGCGTTTGTTTGCCGAGACCATCGAGAATGCCCCAGACCACGCCGCTTTTGCCCTGCGGGCTCGGGGCGTTGGGCCAGTGGCGGTGTTCTGGTACGCGACCTTGCCCACTGTATTGCCGCAGCTCATCAGCTACACCCTGTACCGCTGGGAGAACAACATTCGTGCAGCCGCCATCCTCGGTGTTGTGGGTGCCGGGGGGTTGGGCCAAATGTTGGCTTACCACATGGGCTTGTTCCAAATGCACGAGACCAGCACCGTGTTGCTCGCCATGATGCTGCTGGTGGCGCTGGTCGATTTTCTCAGCTACTGGTTCAGGGTGCGTTCATCCCGCTGATTTGGGTGTGGCAGCTTCCACTTCACGGGCTTGCTCGGCCCCGGTTTTGTAGTGCGGCACACGGAACACCAAGCGCTTGGCGCGTTGCAAAAAGCTGTTGTGGCCTTCCACTTCGGTGCGCCAATATTCATCGGCCAATGCGATGTTTTTGTCGAGGTCGAGCATGAAAGCCTTCTGCGACATTTCTCCACCGAAGATGTAGGTCTTGCCATTCTTCACCAGAAAGTCGGTGGCGTTGCCACCCCACGGTATGGCAAATGAAATGCCATTGGCGCAATAACCGCCATACTGCGGAATGTATTGTTCCGGATTGCCGTCAAAGCGGGCCTTGTGTTCCATGGTCGCAAAGTAAAAGTCCACGCCTTTGTATTGCGAAGTGAACTGCGGTAATCCCGGTTGATAGCGGTTCTCTGTCTGGTAGGCCACCACGTCGGCGCCGCCCAGCATCACGCGGGGCGATTGCTCCACGGCCACGGCGTTTACAGGGCCCAGCCCTTCTCCTGGGTTTTGGGCCTGCATGGCTGAGCAGCCTGCCAGGGTGTAGACAACGGTGGCCAGGGCCAGGGCTTGAATGGTGCGCTTCATGTATCGTCCTGCGGGTTAACAATGCGGAGATGGACCACTCAACCGGTGGCAAGTTCCATTTCAAATGTGCCGTTGAACAGGGGGTCCAATAGTTCCGCCTCGCTCAAATCGCCCGCGTAGGGTGCTGGCCAACCCAGCATGGCGCTGGCTTTTTCACAGCGCAGTTTCAAGTCCAAAGCATCCACCCCCCCCACATGCAAAATGCCGTAGCGGTAGCTGCGCAGCCATTTAAAATCCCGGGCAATTTCGGCGGCATCCTTGGGGAATTCAAACAGCAGGCTGTCCGGAAACGCGCGTTGAACCGCCTGCCGCTGATCAGCCGTTGGCATGGCTGGCCTGGCTGCCGGGTCAAAGCTGCGGTATACAAAGCTGCTGGCCGTGCCGGCGGTGGGTTCTGTCCGTTGCATCAAGCCGGGGTCCATGCCGTGCGCCAGTGCAAATGCGATGTCGTGCAGGTTGATTCCGAGCACGCGGGCGTACAAGTCTGAAAACTGGGCTGCCATGCGCGGATTGAATTCAATCACCGTGATGGTGTCGGTGTGCTCATCATGAAAAAACTCCATGTTGAACAGGCCGTGGTTAAAGCCCACGCGATGCAGAAACCGTCGGGCAATGTCGGCAGCGCGTTCCTGGGCTCGGGCATTCAAGCGGCTGGGGAAATCAAACCGCATGAAGGCGTCGGTACCCGGGTACATGACCGCATCGACGACCCCCAGGGTTTTGAGTTTGCCGTTGAACACATAGCCGTCCAGGCAGTATTGCCGGGCTTTCACTGGCTTTTCCAGCATCAGGCTGTGGGCGGTGCCCGCTTGGGGCAAACGTTCCCGAACAATCGCTTCAAATGGCTCCACCAGGTGGCGAATGACCCACAGCTCCCAGGCACTGAAGCGGGTGTGTTTGTGCAGGGTGGCCTCATCGCCCACCTCGGCGGCCAGCACGGAAAATGCGGCCTTCACGGGTTTGACGTAGGCGGGGTACTGCAGCCCCGCAGGCACTGGGCCGCCATACTGTGCATCCAGCCGTTGGTAAGGTGTATTGGCCTCGGGTGCCACTTCATCCAACACCTGGCGCGCATACAATTTGTGCTGGCAGGCCAGCACAGCCGACACGGGTGTACCTGGCCAGCCCATTTTTTCAGCCAGCAGGGCCGCGCACAGGGCACCAAACTGCTCATGGTTGGACATGACCCCGGCGGCTTTGTGCAGTCGTGCCTTCCAGGCCATCAGGTCACAAAACCGGTTCATGTTGAACCAGGCCAGCCGGGCATTACTGGGAAAACTGAACAGGTCAAAGCCTGCATTCACATGCGGCCAGCGATGGCCGATGGCTTGGGTGGCTGTTCGGTCCCAATCATAGTTGAACAGCACCAGGGTTTTCGGTAGCGTTGAGGCCATGAGCAACTGCGAGGTTCGGCGGTGATGCAGTTATAACACCGCGGTTGCCCAAATGGATTCAATCCGGGTGTTCAGCACCGCAGATTCACGTTGGGCAGCAGGGCGCCCTGTTCGCAGGCCTGGGTCGCTTGTCGTCGCCGGATGGTTTGCAGCCAGGTTTGCAAGGTGTATTCAAACCGGGGGCCCTGGCCCGCTTTTTCGGCCGCCACAATATTGCCATGGCCCTCTGCCTCCAGCCGCGGTGGCCAATCCAAATCGCTGGACTGGACAATCACTGGGGTGTGCGCGGCAAATGCCTTCAAAAATTCAGCCGTGTTTTCGGCTGGGGAGTCGGTCACATTGAGGTCGGCAACCAGCACGTCACAGCGCATGGGGCAGGCCTTTAGCTGGGCCAGTGACCGAAAAAAATACAGTGTCACCGTGTCGCCCAGCAGTTGGCGCAGGTTCAGTTCCAGCAGGCTGCGGTGTATCTCAAAGTCTTCCAGGCAAAAAATCACAGGCTTCATGGTGACAACCGGTTGTGAGCAAACCCTCAGTGTAGGGGGTGGTGGTTCAAAGCCCCAAAAGGCAGGGTTTACCCGTCACTCGATCTCAGGGGGTGACCGGAGGCCTTTTAAAAATTCGGGTTTACCCGTCAGAGTCCTGTCAGGAAGTCTCTCCATAGTTCATCGCATCATCCGCGCAAAGTGGATGTAATTCTTAAATAAAGCAAAGGAGACGTGACATGGCCAACGCAGCCGCCGCACGGCCGATGACTGGTGAAGAAAAGAAAGTGATCTTCGCCTCATCGCTGGGCACAGTTTTTGAATGGTATGACTTTTATCTGTATGGTTCACTGGCAGCCATCATTGCGAAACAGTTCTTTGCTGGACTGGACCCCACATCCGCCTTCATTTTTGCGTTGCTGGCCTTTGCGGCTGGCTTCATCGTGCGCCCGTTCGGTGCGCTGGTGTTCGGTCGCCTCGGTGACATGATCGGCCGGAAGTACACCTTCCTGGTCACCATTCTGTTGATGGGTGGTTCCACCTTCATCGTGGGTATCCTGCCCAACTACAACAGCATTGGCGTGGCCGCTCCGGTCATCCTGATTGTGCTGCGCCTGTTGCAAGGTTTGGCACTGGGTGGTGAGTATGGTGGCGCGGCGACCTATGTGGCTGAGCATGCACCGCACGGAAAGCGTGGCGCTTACACCGCGTGGATTCAAACCACAGCGACCCTGGGCTTGTTCCTGTCCCTGATCGTGATTCTGGGTACACGGACCACCTTGGGCGAAGAAGCTTTTGCCGATTGGGGATGGCGTGTTCCATTCATTGTGTCGATTCTGCTGCTGGCTGTGTCCGTGTGGATTCGTCTGTCGATGAATGAATCGCCCGCCTTCAAGAAGATGAAAGAAGAAGGCAAAACCTCCAAGGCCCCGTTGACCGAATCCTTCGGTCAGTGGAAAAACCTGAAGATCGTGATCCTGGCCCTGTTCGGTCTGGTGGCTGGTCAGGCGGTGGTTTGGTACTCCGGTCAGTTCTACGCTTTGTTCTTCCTCACCTCGGTGTTGAAGGTCGATGCTGCAACCGCCAACATTTTGGTGGCTGTGTCGCTGATCATCGGTACCCCGTTCTTCGTGATCTTCGGTACCCTGTCCGACAAGATCGGCCGCAAGCCGATTATTCTGGCGGGCATGTTGCTGGCTTGCTTGACCTACTTCCCCTTGTTCAACGCCCTGACGCAAGCGGCCAACCCCGCGCTGGCTGAAGCCCAGGCCAAGAACAAGATTGTGGTCACTGCAGCCCCCGGCGATTGCTCCTTCCAGGGCAACCCCGTGGCACGCGAAATTGACTTCAAGAAGTCTTGCGACATTGCCAAGCGTTTCCTGGCACAGAACTCGGTGTCCTATGAAAACGTGACCACGCCTGTGGGCAATGTGGTGGGTGGCAAGTTTGATGATGCCTCCAAAGCAGCCATCGAAGCATTCAAGAAGGAAGTCAAAGCCGCACTGACGGCCGAAGGCTACCCAGCCAAGGCCGATCCCGCCAAGGTCGACAAAGTCAAGATCGTGATCATCCTCACAATCCTGGTGATCTATGTGACCATGGTGTACGGCCCGATTGCCGCCATGTTGGTGGAAATGTTCCCGACCCGCATCCGCTACACCTCCATGAGCTTGCCGTACCACATTGGTAACGGTTGGTTTGGTGGCTTGATGCCCACCATTGCGTTTGCGATGGTGGCGCAGAACGGCAATATGTACTACGGCTTGTGGTATCCGATCATCATTGCAGCCGTCACCTTCGTGATTGGCCTGCTGTTTGTTCGTGAAACCAAAGACACCGACATCTTCGAAAACGACTGATGGTCTAACTGCTTGCCGATGCAGCCTCTGGCTGCGTCGGCATTCAACAAAGCGGCTTCCAAGTTGCAGTTCTGGATTTGGAGGCTGTTTTTTTGAATGTATTTAATCGAAAGGGAGCATCTCCATGTGGAAAATTATTGTTGGTTTTATCGTATTTGCCGCCATCTCGATGTTTGTGATCATCAAGGGCGGTGACAACCTGGACATGAGCGGCGAGAAGCACGACACCGGCTCACATTCTGAGCCTGCCAAGCCCGCAGAGGCACCTGCTGCGCCGGCTGATGCAGCGGCTACACCAGCAACACCGGCGGTAGAACCAGCACCGGCTGTGCCGCCGAAGCAGTAAGTCGTTTCACTCTGCGCAGTTCACCTCACCCTTGGCGACGGCCAATCTGTGGTTCAAAACCTGGGCCTCGCGATCGCTGAGGTCGACCCTCCAAAAAAGATGGTCGGGAATCGCCCTCTGGGCCAGCCTGAAAGGCTGTGCCCACCGCGCCTGCTTGGCACGGTTTTGCAGATTGTCCTGAATGTCGCTGCAGGGGAGGTGAACCGCGCAGGCCCCCCCAGTAATGCCGGTGTGCCCGGCGCCGAACAGTCAGCCCCCCGATCGGTTTGACCCGCACAGCATTCGAACACACGGACCGAGATGTTTGAGCCACGCAGTGGCGAGTTCTCGGGACGGTTCGAGATGCGCGGGGCAACCTTTACATTCGGGGGGCGTTCGGACCGGGCTACCGGCGTTGCCGGGGGCTAAGAAAGGCAGGGGCTACCGGCGTTGCTGGGGGGCTATAAACCAGCACGGACCACCGGCACAAGGTCACCAGGTCTTGAACACATCCAGCCCGTCATACACGTCTTCCTTCACTTCCAGCAGCTGCTCAAACGGCAAGGCTGCTTTGATCAACATCACCGAGCATGGTGCATACATGGCCACTTTGATGGGCACAGTGCGCATCAGCCGTTGCATCTGCAAGCCATGGGTGGCAGCCCCCATGATGATGAGGTTCACATGGTTTCCAGCGGCGTAGCTCAACAGGGCCTCGGCCACATCATTGGCCTCCAGCACGTGGAATGAAATGTGGTGTGCATCCAGGGTCAAGGGTTGAGCCCATTGCCTCAGCAGGTTCAGGTGGTGTCGTTGAATCTCGGATTCACTCTGGTTCAGGTGACCGCTGAGCAAACCCTGTCGAATCACCGTGACCACGGCCAGCCGGGCACCTGGCCTCAAACCCATGCTGCGCTGTACGCCTTCTCGCAGGGAGTAGAGCGTGGCATCGGTCACATCTTTGTTCGGCACGGCCACCATCACGATGGGCACGTCGGCGATTTGCCGCTCGGGCAGCGGGCTGGGGTGGTATTGCATGCCGGCTGCGCGCAACCAACGCTTGAAATGTACCCAGAAGGATGTCCTTACCAAGCGCTGCCCACGGTCAGTGATGCGCACCTGTGCCGGGTTATTCAGTTCAAACGCGAGGTGCGCGGCCGATGGGAAGCGCCGTATCGCCTCGGGTTCCAGGCATTTCAATACCACTTCTTGAAACCATTCGGGTAGCTCGGCCCGGCGTACTCGAGGTGGTACCGGGTTCATCCATAGCCGTTGGCGCAAGCCCCCCTGGGTGCTGGGTGCACCAAACGGCAAGCGACCTGTGGCCAGTTGGTACAGCATCACGCCGATGGCAAATACGTCGCTGCGCGGGTCGCCGCGCACACCCACCACCTGTTCAGGCGCAATCCAGGCCGGTGAGCCCACGGCTTTGCGAAGTTCTTCTGCCATCAAGTCGGGGTAATGTGCATGCCAGGACAATCCGAAATCCAGCAGCACAGCCTGGGTGAAATCGGTCTCACCTTGGGCGGTTCGTCGGAACAGCACATTGGCGGGTTTCAGGTCCAGGTGGCACACGTTCTGTTTGTGCAGGCTGTGCGCGGCACGGGCCATGGCCGAGCCAATCGTCGCCATGGTTTCCGGGCTCAAGGTTTGAGCCTCTTCCATGATGTGTTCCAGTGTGACACCCGGAATGTATTCCATCACCAGGTAGGGCAGGCTGTCGAGGTCGCCTGCTGCCACAAACCGGGGCACATGCGGGCCTGACACAGCAGGCAAAATTTGCCGTTCAATCTCGAAGCTGATGATGTTTTCCCCGCCATCGCCTTCGCGCATGCGGGGAATTTTCATGATCATGTCAAAGCCTGGGTTTTTGCTGCTGTGGCCCATGGCCAGATCATATTCAACCCGGTAGATGTAGGCCATGCCACCGGTGTGCAGGCACTCATGCACCACAAAGCCGTCGAGTTGCTGACCCTCGACGAGGCGTGTCATCTGCCGATTTCCAGTCGGTGCGCCATCTGTTCCGGCAGACCTTGTGCCCGGATGGCTTCGGCCGCCGATTGGGTGTCATAGGCCACGCGGTTGAAGCACAAGGTTTGCAGCACGTCGTCATACAGCGCATACATGCTGCGGGCGTCGCCATCCCGTGGCTGGCCGGTGGAACCCACCGTGGCCACCATCGGTCGACGGGTCGGCACAGGAATGTGTACACCCGGCACCGGGTCGAATCGCATCATGTGGCGGCCAGCGCCGGTGTAGAACAGCGCTTGATGGTGTACGTGGCCGACAAACACATGGGGGGTTCTGAAGTCGCGTTGGGCGGCCTCCATGCACAATTGGGCTTTCAGTTCATTGTCCACATAGTCCCATCGCTCGGGCTTGTTGGCACTGGCGTGCACAAACAGGGCCTTGCCATGCACCACCGTCATCGGGCGGGTGGCCAGAAATTCCCGTTGTTCGAGGTTGAGCTGATCGTGCGTCCAGGTGGCGCTGGAGGAACCCATGTCATTGAGGGCCGGCGGCGGGTTGACTGCCATGTCGTCGTGGTTGCCTTTGATGATCCAGGCGCCTTCTTCCCACAGGGCCATCACGGCGTCGACCACGCCGGCAGGGTCGCCACCATAACCCACCAGGTCACCCAACACCACAAACTGCTGGGCACCGCTCTCGCGTGCATGGGCAATACAGGCCTTCAGGGCGTGGAGGTTGCTGTGGATGTCCGACAGCAGGGCGATTTTCATTGTCTCTCTCGTGTTGGGTAAATCTTGTTATAAAACAATGATATCCCAGCCACGCTAACGGCAGCCTTACAGGGTTTGGAAATCGACTAGATCTGGATGCGGGTTCCCAGTTCCACCACGGCACCGTCGGGCAGCTTGAAGAAGGCCGATACATTGCCCGCGTTGCGGCTCATGGCTGCGAACAGCTTTTCACGCCACAAGGCCATGCCTTGGCCTGGCGTGGCCACCACACTTTCGCGACTGAGGAAATACGATGCTTCAAAAGGCTCAATGTGCAGGCCAAACGCTTCGCAGCTTTTGAGTGCATCGGGCACATTGGGTTGCTCCATGAAGCCAAACCGCAGGCGCACCCGCCAGAAGAGTTTGGACACCTGTTCCACCACAGCGCGATCAGCCTCGGCAATCCAGGGCAGTTCGCAGAACTCCACCGTCAGCAGCACGTTTTTCTCGTGGATGACCTGGTTGTGTTTCATGTTGTGCAGGAAGGCCTGGGGCACGGTGTCCGGGTTGGCCACGGGGTAAATGGCCGTGCGCTGGGCGATGTGCACATCCGACTCGTGAATGTGCTGGATGAATTCTTCCAGCACAATGCCGTCTTCTTTGATCTTGCTGACCAGCAGGCTGCGGCCGCGTTTCCAGGTCACCATGATCATGAACAGGGTGGCACCCATCACAATGGGGAACCAGCCACCATCGAAGAATTTGATGGCGCAACTGGTCACCAGGAAAATATCCAGCGTGATGAAAAACCCGGTGGCCCCGTAGGCAATCCACGGGGACATTTTCCAGCCATTGCGCACCACAAAGAAGGTGAGGAAGGTGGTGATGAGCATGGTCAGTGTGACGGCAATGCCATAGGCTGAAGCCAGCGCCGATGAACTTTTGAAGCCCACAATCGCGAGAATGACCGCCATCATCAGTGCCCAGTTAACCGAGGGCATGTAGATCTGACCGCGCTCAGCGGCTGACGTGTAACGAATTTCCATGCGGGGCAGGTAGCCCAGCAAAATGGCTTGCCGGGTCATGGAATAAGCCCCGGAGATCACGGCTTGCGAGGCAATGATGGCGGCCATGGTGGCCAGCACGATCATGGGAATGACCATGTATTCCGGAAACAGCTTGAAGAAGGGGTTTTCAATGGCGCGTGGGTCGCGCATCAGCAAGGCACCCTGGCCGAGATAATTCAACGCCAGGGCGGGAAACACCAGGCCCATCCAGGCCACACGGATGGGGCGTTTGCCAAAGTGACCCATGTCGGCATACAGGGCTTCGGCGCCGGTCAGTGCCAGCACGACGGCCCCCACCGCTGCCAGCACATGAAAGCCGCGCAAAAACATGAATTCCAGGGCGAGCAGGGGGTTCAAGGCCTGCAACACCTCCGGGGTGCGAATGACCTGCAGCGCGCCGGCCACACCCAGTGTGACAAACCACAGCACGATGATGGGACCAAACAATTTTCCGATTTTCTGGGTGCCCCATTGCTGCACAAAAAACAGCCCGAGAATAACCACCAACGACAGCGGCACAATGGCCACGCTGAGGTCGGGGTTAAGCACGGTCAAGCCCTCCATGGCACCAATCACGGAAATGGCGGGTGTGATGACGCTGTCGCCATAAAACATGGTGGCACCAAAAATACCCAATACCAACAGGCTGTTTCGCAATTTCACGCGACGGCGAACGGCGTTGGAGGCCAGCGCTGTGAGGGCCAGGCTACCGCCTTCGCCCTCATTGTCGGCCCGAAGAATCAGGATGACGTATTTCAGCGTGACGATCAAAATCAGCGCCCAGAAGATGGTGGAGACTGCGCCGAGAATGTTCTGGTCTATCAGCGCCAGGCCTGTGTGGTCGGCAAACACTTCCTTCACGGTGTACAGGGGGCTGGTGCCGATGTCGCCATACACAATCCCGATGGCAGCCAGCGTGAGGGCTGCCAAGCCTTGTTTGTGGGCATGGTGACCGGCTTGGGGTGGCGTGGCTGCTGCAGGTGCTGTGTTGGTTGTGGTGCTCATTGAACAGGGGTCCGACTGTTAACGAGGCGAATTATTGCACTGCACACATAAGGATTGCATAAGGATGGGTGCTTCAGGGGGTGTCTGCCGCCTTCAAGCGATAGCCCACGCCGGTCTCTGTCAAAATCAAGCTGGGTTCGTTGGGGTTGTCTTCCAGTTTGCTGCGCAGTTGCGCCATGAACAGGCGCAGGTAATGCAGGTGGTCCACATAGTCGGCACCCCAGGCGTGTTTTAGCAATTGCCGATGGGTCAGCACCTCGCCGGCATGTTCCACCATCAATGCCAGCAGGGCGAATTCCTTGGGCGTTAGGTGAACGGCTTCCCCGTGCCGCAGCACTTCGCGTTTGCCCAGGTCAACCGTCAGACCTGCCTGCACATAATTGGGCCCAGGCTGGTTGGGGGTCGTCAACACTTTGTAACGGAACAACACCCGAATGCGGGCCATCAATTCCGCGGCACTGAAGGGTTTGACGAGGTAATCGCGTGCACCGGCATCCAGCAATTGCACCTTGCGTGCATCATCAAAAGTGGCGGAGGTCACAATCACCGGGCACTCAATGCCCTCCCGGTTCATCCAATCCAGCAAGGCGTCACCCAGGCCGTCAGGCAGGTTCAGGTCCAGCAACACCAGTTCCATGGCCTGAGCGGTGCCCAGGTGTTGGAGCATGCATGCCTGTGCCTCGCGCAGGCTTTTGCAGGTACTCACCTGGTGCCCACCGGCCTCCAGTGTGCTGCGCAATGCATTTTGTAACTGCCAGTCGTCCTCGAGCAGCAGGATTCGAAGTGCATTCATTCGGGCAGCCCCTCAGGCGCATTGGATGGACTGGGCAAGCGCCACACAAAAATACTGCCGCCGCCATCGCGGTTGGATATTCTCAACGTGCTGTGGTGGGCATCGGCCACTGCCTTGCACAAGGCCAGCCCCAATCCGAAACCGGTGCGATGTCGGGACACGTCCTCGGGCAATCCCAAGTCGGCTCCGCGTGCAAACAATTCAAACACCCGTGGTTTGATGGCGTCAGGAATGCCTGGACCACGGTCCAGCACCCGCAGCACCCGCTGGTCACCCTCCTCGGCCAATTGAAGTTCTACCGCCTGATCTGCAGCACTGTAATTGGCCGCATTGTCCAACAGATTGTCCAGGGCCTGGGCCATCAGCACGGCATTGCATTCCATGAGCAAGGGTTCTGCTGGCAAGGTGACAGTCAATGTTCGGGTGGGGTAGGCTTTGCGGAATTGCCGGGCCACTGTGCCGCAGATTTCCTGCAGGCTCTCCCATTGCATGGGCACTGGCGGCGAGCTGGCCTCCAGCCGAGCCAGTTGCAGGGTGTTCTCCGACATTTTTTGGAGGTGGTGGATTTCATCACTCAAGGTGATGGCCAATGTCTGGGCATCGGCCACCGGCAGCGGCTGTTGCCGGTGTCGCAAATGGTCGACGGCCGTCAGCATGGTGGCCAGTGGGGTCCGAAAGTCGTGTGCAATGGCCGCCAGCAAGGTGCTGCGCAACTGTTGACTGCGATGTTCCTGTTGCACACGGTCCAGTGTACTTTGGGTGTACCAGCGTTCCAGGTCATTGGCCAGCACGGCACACCAGCGTTTCACTTGGCCCATCTGCTGAAGTTGCTGGCGCAGCGTCAGGCCCACGGGTGCTGCATAGGCCACCGAGCCCCACGCGCGTCCCCCAGACTTCAATGGCAGATAAAGCAGGCTGGAGCTTTCATGCCGACCGGTGAGTGGCCCCTGTTCACTGATTTCATTGCAGGAGGCGATCAAGCCCCGAATCACTGTTTTGTGGGGTTTGTTCAAAACCACCGCAGTGTGGGCGTGCAAGGCCGGACGATACGGCCAGTGTGGGCTGATGAGCCCGTGCAGGGGCGAGATGCCGAGTTCGGAAACCCAGTGCTGAAGAACCTTGAACTTGTTTTCCGGGGAATGTTGTTCCAACAGTTGCTCGGACAGTCTGAGTTGGTCTTCGGTTTCATCGGCCACATGGCGCTCAGCCTGCAGCAGTTCGCGCAAACGCGAGGTCAACAGGCTGATCAACGCGCCTGATGCAAAGACCATGAGCAACAGGGCCACATCCTGTTTGTGGTGAATGTCCAGGTCGTAGCGTGGCGGCACGAACAGCCAGTTGAATGCCAGCAGCCCCACGATGTTGAACACCAGGGTTTGGGGGGTTGTCAGCCGCAAGCTGGCCAGGCAACTGGCCGCCACCAGGATGCCTGTGAAGTCCCGGAATCCCAGGTGCCCATCGGCGGCGATCATGATCGCAAACCCCAGCCCCCAAACCCCCAGGCCCCAGCGAATGGATTCCGGTGCCTGAAAAAATCCATCTCGCCCAAGGCGACGGGGGGTGCGAGTGCGGCTCATGCAGCGTCAATCGGAGTGTTCACGTCCGCATTTAAACATGAAGTGGGGAAATTGCGGGGCTGCATCCTGCATTCGCATTCGTTAAGCTGGCGGGTGATGTGGTCAGGAGTGCAGGGCATGGAAGAAATCAAGGCGGTGGTATTTGATGTATTTGGCACATTGGTGGACTGGCGTTCGGGTGTGGCCCGTGAGGCAGCCCGCATCTTGGGTGGGCAGGGCATTGCGGCCGATTGGGGTGCTTTGGCCGATGCCTGGCGAGCGCAGTACCAGCCTGCCATGGAGCGGGTGCGCAGCGGCGAGATTCCGTTTTCCAAGCTGGATGTGCTTCACCGAATCAACCTGGACCACGTGTTGGGTGCCATGGATATTCCGGCCGATGAGGCCACCCGTCATGAACTGAATTTGGCGTGGCACCGGCTGGATGCGTGGCCTGATGTTGTACCCGGTTTGCAGGCCTTGCGTGCAAAACGGTTCATTGCCCCGTGTTCCAACGGCCACATTGCGCTGATGGTGAACCTGGCGCGGCGCAACGGCTTTGTGTGGGATGCCGTTTTGGGCGCAGAGCTTGCCCGGGATTACAAACCCAAGCTGGCGGTGTATCAACACACAGCAGCGGCTTTTGACCTGGAGCCATGGCAGGTGATGATGGTGGCGGCCCACTCCTCAGACCTTGCCGCGGCGCGGCAGGCGGGCTTGAAAACCTGTTTCGTCGCCCGACCATCCGAGCATGGGCCAGGCAAAGGCGAAACCATGGCCAGCGTGACTGTGGATTGTAGTGTTCGAGGACTTGATGAGCTGGCCAGGCTCATGGGCTGAGCCTGTTGATGGGCAGGTTTGTCAGACACCTTCCCACACCATGGCAATCACGGCAAGGGACATGACTGCGGTGGCAATCCAACCGGTGACCCGGTGACGGCGGGTGATGGTGAAATCGCCCAGCACGCGGCGGTTGGAGGCCAACAGCATCATCACCACCATGATGGGCACCGCAATCACACCATTGACCACGGCGCTCCACAACAGGGCCCGAATGGGGTCCAGTGAGGTGAAGTCAATCAGCGTGCCGCCCAATGTGGCCACAATCAACACCCAATAAAAGCCTTTGGCTTCCTTGAACTGGTGGTCCAGGCCTGCGTTCCAGTCGAACACATCGGCCACTGCATAGGCGGCTGAGCCAGCCAGCACTGGCACCGCCAGCATGCCCGTGCCGATGATGCCCAAGGCAAACAATGTGAAGGCCATTTTGCCAGCAATGGGTTCCAGGGCCACAGCCGCTTCCCGGGTGGTTTGAATGTCCACCAAGCCATGCTGGTTGAACACCACCGCTGCCGACAGCATCACGCAAAAGGCAATCAGGTTGGAAAACAGCATGCCCACGCTGGTGTCCAGCTTGATGCGGAACAGGTGCTCCCGCGTGAACAAGGGCGACTCCAGCACCTGGGCATGTTCACCCAGGCGCTGTTTCATCTCGGCTTCTTGCGAGGCCTGCCAAAAAAACAGGTAGGGGCTGATGGTGGTGCCCAACACGCCCACCACCATCATCCAGAATTCTGGTCCACCTTGTTGAAGGTGCCGCACACTGTCCCAGGACATTTGCCACCAATCCACGCGCAAGGTGAGTGCAACGGCCACATAACTCAGCAGTGCCAAGGTGAGGTATTTCAACACCCGCACCATGGACTCAAAATTTAAAAAAACGGGCAGCACCGCACAGAGCAGGCCAAACAGAATGGCATGACCATGTTCGGGGCCTCCCACCATCAGTTGAAGGGCTTCGCCCATGGCAGCAATGTCCGCCGCAATATTCAGGGTGTTGGCAAACACCAGCATCAACACCAGCACCATGGCCACTGGTTTGGACATCACTTTCTGAATGTTGGCGGCCAAGCCTCGACCGGTGATCCAGCCGATGCGGGCACTCACCATTTGAATGCCGATCATCAGCGGTGTGGTGAGCACCAATGTCCACAGCAAGCCACCGCCAAATTGAGCACCGGCCTGCGAATACGTGGCCAGGCCGCTGGGGTCGTCATCGGCCGCGCCGGTGATGAGGCCTGCGCCAAGGCGCTGGGTAATTTCCTGGGTGCGTCGAAACAAGGTCATGGGGCGGACTTCTTCGGAGGAATGTTTTATGGACTGTTCATTCCCGAATTGTCGCCCCATTCCATTTACCGAGTATTAAGGCACCGCATTCAAGGCTCCTCCGCCCAAGCGCTTCTGGGGGCTTTTGCCCAGCCGGTTTTAATCAGCCCGCAGTTTTCAACAAACTGCCAGCCTTCACCCATACCGCTGGGCGCCTGCCGTGGCGTGGGCTGTCGGTACTCCAGCACTGTGTGCTCGTCCAGCGATTCCAGCACCACATGGCGTTTTTTGTTCAGGGTCCATTCGTCCCCGGCTTTCAAAAAATGATCCTGGCGGTCTGCGTCGCTGGTTAACCAAACCTCACCACGCAACACACGCAACGTGCCGTGACTGCGAAAACTCAACAGCGATGATAGGGACATGCGCAGGCTGCTGGATACATTCATGGTGTTCTCCCGGTTGTGAAACTGTGCGACAACATGGGTTTATCTTAGAGAGCCGACCATGACCGGTACAGATTCAGCTGGGCGAAATTGTGACCATGACAGTGGCTGTGAAATCCAACTGTGCTGGTGTACATTCAGTAGAACTGTGACTGATGTATCCACGATCAAACCGGCACACTATGGGCATGTTGCTCTACGAAGACCTTGCTCACCAACTGACCGGGCTCATCCACGATGGCGTGATGCGCCCCGGGGACCGTTTGCCTTCGGTGCGCCAACTGGCCCAGCAACAAAAGCTGTCCATCAGCACGGTGATGCAGGCCCTGCGCAGCCTGGAAACCCACGGCCTGGTGGAAGTACGCCCGCAGTCGGGTTTTTACGTGCGGGGCAAAGCCCAGCGCGTGGTGAACTATCAACCGGTGAACGACATTCCTGAGGCGGTGGATGTGGACTTGAGTGCCCGACTGATGCGGGTACTGCACCTGAACCAAACCCCTGGTATTGTGCAAATGGGTTCGGCCATTCCAGCGCCAGCCCTATTGCTGGCCCCGCGGCTGAATACCCTCTACAGCCGCATTGCCCGCACCCAGCCGGGCTTGCTGGCCACGGGCAGTCACGACAACATCAGTGAGCCGGTGTTGGTTAACACGTTGGTTCGCCGCTATTTGGAGTGGGGCTGCACAGTGCGGCCTGAACAGGTGGTGGTGACCAATTCGTGCACCGAGGCCCTCATGCTCTGCCTGCGCACCGTGACCCGGCAGGGCGACACGGTGGCGGTGGAGTCGCCCACCTATTACGTGATGTTGCAATTGCTGGAGGCCATGGGCTTGAAAGCGCTGGAAATTCCCACCCATCCACAGACGGGCGTGTCGGTTGAAGCCCTGGAATTGGCCACGCGAGACGGCGGTGTGGCCGCCTGCCTGTTCATCCCAAACGGCAGCAACCCGCTGGGCTGTGTCATGCCCGACGCCAACAAGCAAGCGGTGGCCCGCCTATTGGCCGAGCGTAATATTCCGCTGATTGAAGATGACCTGTATGGTGACCTGTGCAACACGCCCGAGCGGCCCCGGCCGATTTACGCCTTTGACCGCAGCGGCAACACGATGCTGTGCAGCTCGTTTTCCAAAACCGTGAGCCCCGCCTTGCGCATTGGTTTTGTGGCGGGTGGGAAACGGGCACGGCAGGTGCTGTTTCAAAAAACCGTGAACAGCGGCAAAACCAATGTGATGACCCAACGGGTGTTGGCCGCGTTGATGGACTCCCGTGGGTTTGATGCCCACCTGCGCACGTTACGCCGCCGTTTGACTGAGCAAGTGGCCCGCACGCGGGATGCGGTTACCCGTCATTTCCCGGCGGATACCCGCGTCACCAATCCCCAGGGTGGTTTCGTGTTGTGGATTGAGCTGCCCGATGACATTGACACCGTGAAGCTGCATGGCAAGGCCATTGAGCAGGGCATTGCCACCGTGCCTGGTCCGCTGTTTTCAGCCAGTGGCCGCTATCGAAATTTCTTGCGACTGGCCTGTGGGCAGCCTTGGAGCGATGCGACCGATCATGCGGTGGCCCGTTTGGCCCAACTCATTGAAGCGATGCCAGCACGTTCAAGAAAAGGGTGAGCAGGGGGCGTTGGTTGATCAAATCGGCTTTCCGATGGGCCACTGACAAGGCGTAATAAGCCCCTGCATCGACCACCGGCAGGTAACGCACACCAGGCAGTTGAATGACAGCCAGGGGTGCGGGAAGCAAGGCCACGCCCAACCCCGCTGCCACCAGGCCTATCTGTGTGGTGGCCTCTTTCACCTCCTGCACCACTTGGGGCTCAAAGCCGGCCGATTGCCCAAGGCGGCTCAAAATACCGGGCAAGCCGGACCCCACACCCGTCGGGAAAGTGATGAAATGCTCACCCTGCAATTCCCTGAACGCCACGCGACGGCGTTTGGCCAGCCGGTGATGGGCATTGACCACCAGCAGCAGCGGGTCCCGACCAATTTCTTTGACTTCCAGCCCATCCGGCACCGGCCCGCCGGAATAGCGCACCAGCCCGACATCGAGCAGGTTGTTGCCCAGCGCCTCAAACTGTTCATTGGTGAACATTTCGGACAATTGCCATTGCACCGCTGGGGCCTGTTGGCGAAATGCGAACAGCAGCCGGGGCATGATGGAGCTGTAGGGCAGGGAGGAGGCAAAGCCCATGCGGATCAGGCCCTGTTGCCCTTGTGCAAATTTGCGGGCTTCCTGGCTGGCCGTGTGCACGTCGGCCAAAATTCCACGGGCACGGAGCAAAAATTGTTGCCCGGCATCGGTCAGTTCCACTTTGCGCTTGGTGCGTGTAAACAGTTTCACACCCAGCTCGTCTTCCAGGTCCATGATCTGCATGGACAAGGGCGGTTGGCCAATGTGAAGACGTTCAGCCGCCGCCGTGAAGTTCAATGTTTCGGCCACGGCTACGAAATATCGCAAGTGTCGCAGTTCCAATTCATACTCTGCATATATAAAAAACACCTTAAAAATATATTGGACTGGTGTTTTTCATGCAACTAAACTGGTTTTCATTCCGGCAAATCCCACAGGTTCCCATGTCCAGCATGTCCACCGCTTCCACTTACCTGGAGGCGGGTACCACCGAATACAAGCAAGCCAACCTGGCCATGTTTTTGGGAGGCTTTGCCACGTTTTCGCTGCTGTACGGGCCCCAAACCCTGTTGCCGCTGTTTGCCCACACTTTTCACGTGTCACCGGCCGGTGCCAGCCTTACGCTGAGTGCAGGCACCGCCGCTTTGGCACTCATGTTGATTCCGTTCAGTCTCCTTTCTGACCGGTATGGCCGAAGCCTGTTGATGAAGTGCTCCTTGTTCGGATCGGCCTTTTTTACACTGTTGGTGCCCTTGGTGGACACTTTTTCCCACTTCCTCGTGCTGCGGGTGTTGCTGGGTGTTGCCATAGCCGGCCTGCCGGCCACGGCCATGGCGTACTTGGGTGAGGAAATTGCACCCAGTGCGCGGGGCCGTGCCATGGGCTTGTATATCGCCGGCAATGCCTTTGGTGGCATGAGCGGGCGTTTCATCATTTCCTGGCTGACCTCGGTGGGTGGGTGGCACATGGCATTTCTGTGCTCAGGGCTCTTGGGCATGGCCGCAGCCATTCTGTTTTATCGCAGCGTGCCCGACTCCAGGCATTTTCGGGCTCGCGCGGTGAGCCTGACCATGCTGTTGCAAGACGCCCGTGCCCTGTTTGCCGATGCGGCTTTGCCGAAAATTTATGCTGTGTCGTTCATGCTCATGGGCGTGTTTGTGGCGCTGTACAACTATCTCGGTTTTCGCCTGGAAGCCTCGCCCTATGGCTTAAGCCACACCCAGGTGAGTGCCATCTTTTTGCTGTATGCCTTGGGCACCGTCTCGTCGGCCACTGCCGGCCGTTGGGTCGACAAAATTGGCCGTCGCAATGTGTTGTGGCGCATGGTGGTGTTGATGATTGCCGGTTTGGCACTCACGCAGTTTGCCTGGTTGCCCGTGATTGTGGCGGGCGTGGCTTTGTTCACCATGGGCTTTTTTGGTACCCATTCAACCGCCAGTGGCTGGGCTGGAGAGCGGGCGCGTGAGCGCCGCGCACTCAGTTCGGCGGTGTACCTCACCGCCTATTATCTGGGCGGCAGTTTGCTGGGTTCCGGTGCCGGGCTGGCTTGGGGTTTCGGTCAATGGCGCGGGGTCAGCGCAACACTGTTGCTGGCCCTGCTGGCGGTGCTCGGTTGTGCGTTGCTGCTGAAAAAAATCACGCCCTTGTCTGCAGTCGTGCCGCCGTCCCGCTAGGGTTTACCCTCGGGAAAATGCTTATCGCGCTTACTTTTTTCATGTGGATGGCTGCCCATCCTGGCATTGGCGTACACTGAGCGCTCCCGTTGTTTAGGAGACCTCATTCATGAAGCACACCGTTTCTGCACTCGTGGCCAGCCTGGCCTTGGCCTTGGGTGGCCTGGCCGCCACAGCACCGGCCATCGCCGCTGCGCCCATGGTGAAAACCCAGGCCCCCGGCTACTACCGAATCCTGTTGGGTGACTTTGAAGTGACCGCCCTGTCGGACGGCACGGTGAAGTTGCCGGTGACCAAGCTCTTGCACCAGGACGAAAAGAAAACCAGCAAAGCACTGAAGGACAGTTTCCTGGGCAATGAAGTGGACACGTCTGTGAATGCGTTTTTGGTGAACACCGGCAGCAAACTGGTGCTGATCGACACGGGTGCCGCTGGCCTGTTTGGCCCCACGCTGGGCAATGTGTTGAACAACCTGAAAGCCGCAGGTTACAAGCCAGAGCAGGTGGATGACATTGTGATTACCCACATGCACCCTGACCATGTGGGTGGATTGGTGGCCGATGGCAAGCTGGCGTTTCCCAATGCCGCCCTGCACATTGACAAGAAAGACACCGACTACTGGCTGAGCAAGGCCAACATGGATGCAGCACCGGACGACAAGAAAGGTTTCTTCCAGGGTGCCATGGCGTCGGTGAACCCCTATGTGGAGGCCGGCAAACTCAAAACCTTCCAGGGCAATACCGAGATTGTTCCGGGCGTGAAGGCGATTGCCAGTTACGGTCACACCCCAGGCCACACCGTGTATGAAGTCGACAGCAAAGGCCAAAAGCTGGTGCTGTGGGGTGACCTCATGCACGTGGCTTCCGTGCAGTTTAACCACCCGGAAGTCACCATTGGTTTTGACAGCGACAGCAAAGCCGCTCGCAAAGAGCGTGAGAAGGCTTTCGCCGATGCCGCCAAAAACGGTTATCTGGTGGGCGCCAGCCATTTGTCTTTCCCTGGCGTGGGTCACTTGGTCAAAAATGGCAAGGGTTATACATTCCTGCCCATCAATTACCAGGGCCTGAAGTAAGTCATCGCTGGTGTAGAGTTGGAAGACGCCCCCTCGGGGGCGTTTTTCGTTGAATGCCTGTTCTTTGAGGTGCTGCTGTGATGTCCCCCAAACTGTTGCCGGTGCTGCTGCTCATTGTGTCCAATGTGTTCATGACCTTTGCCTGGTACGGCCATTTCAAGTTCGGTGAAAAACCGCTGTATGTGGTGATTCTGGTGAGTTGGCTGATCGCGCTCATTGAATATTGCTTTGCCATTCCGGCCAATCGAATTGGCCACACGGTGTACAGCACTGCTGAGCTGAAGACGATGCAAGAGGTGATCACGCTGGCGGTGTTTGCCGTGTTTTCCGTGGTGTACCTGGGCGAGCAGCTCACCTTGAATCACGCGGTGGGGTTTGCCTTCATTGGGCTGGGCGCCTTTTTCATTTTCAAGGGGCCGCTCTGAGTCCGATGTTCGGAAGTCCACCCCGGCCGGTCAAACTGCGTTAACCTAGCTTTGCCTGTTGCAGTGTGAGGTGTTGTCATGCCGTCTTTTCTGGCCCTGTGTGCATTTGTCCTGATGGTGTTTGGTGGCTACGGTGCTGTCAACCAACCCGTGCAGGAGCCCGCCTGGCCTGACGTCATTCCCGGCTTTGCTTTCTCCCCTTACCAAAAAGACCAAAATCCACAAAACAATGTCCTGCCCACTCGGGAAGACATCATCCGCGATTTGGCCCGCCTGCAGGGCAAAACCCGGGCCATCCGCACTTACACGGTTGAGGGGGTGTTTGGCGACATTCCCGAGCTGGCCAACACCTACGGCATCAACGTGGCTTTGGGCGCGTGGATTGGGCCCGATGCGGTCAGCAACGCACGGGAAATTGACCGCCTGGTGAGCATCTCCAGGTCAGCGCCGCACAACATTGTCCGCATGCTGGTCGGCAACGAAGCCTTGCTGCGCACCGATGTGTCCGTGCATCAGCTCACCGCGTATCTAGACACGGTGCGGGCCTTGACCGACATCCCGGTGAGCACAGCCGAGCCCTGGCATGTGTGGCTACAAAACCCCGAACTGGCTGCGCATGTGGATTACATCGCGGTTCACTTGCTGCCGTTTTGGGAAGGTGTGGAGATGGACAAGGCGGTGGACTATGCATTGAACACCTTGCATCAGGTACAGGCACGTTTCCCAGACAAGCGGGTGGTGGTGTCTGAAGTGGGTTGGCCCAGCCAGGGCCGCACCATTCAACAGGCGGTTGCTTCGCAAGCCAACCAAGCGATTTTTCTGCGCCGCTTCATTCACCGTGCACAGGCTGAAGGGGTGGTGTTTTATGTGATGGAAGCTTTTGACCAGCCCTGGAAGCGAACAATAGAAGGGGCTGTGGGTGCACACTGGGGCGTGCTGGACGCGGACCGCAACCCCAAGTTTGAAATGCGCAACCCCATCATTGCAGTGCCGCACTGGAAAATGCTCGCAGGCGTGTCGGTGGGCGTGGCGTTGTTGATTACCCTGTTTTTGCTGACCGATGCTCGAGCCTTGACCACTGCCGGGCGCTCATTTCTCATGTTCAATGCGTTTTCAGCCTCCACCCTGGTGGTGTTTATCCTCTATGAGTTTTCCCAGCAGTACCACACCTGGACCAGTGTGGCCGTGTCGGCACTGATGTTGCTGGGTGTGCTGGGCATTGTGGTCGTGGTGCTGGCCGAAGCCCATGAGTGGGCTGAAGCCTTGTGGGTGGCAGGGCGGCAACGGCTGCTGGGCAAACCGTTGCCGCGGGAAACAGCGACGGCTTCGAGTGCCTTGCCCTTTGTATCCATTCATGTACCGGCCTATGAAGAGCCACCCGAATTGCTCAAGGCCACCCTGAATGCTTTGGCCCGACTGGATTATCCACAGTTTGAAGTGCTGGTGATTGACAACAACACCCGCAACGAAGCCACCTGGAAACCCGTTCAGGCGCATTGCATGAGCCTGGATAGCAGCGACCATCGATTCCGTTTTTTCCATGTAAACCCCCTGGCTGGCTACAAGGCGGGCGCCTTGAACCTGGCCCTGGATCACACCGACGCCCGTGCCGAGGTGGTGGCCGTGATTGATGCCGACTACCAGGTCGCGTCCAACTGGCTGCGGGATTTGATGCCTGCTTTTTCCAACCCGTCGATTGCCATTGTGCAGGCACCACAGGATTATCGCGACGCCAGCGACAGTGCATTCAAAGCCCTGTGCTATGCGGAATACAAAGGTTTTTTCCATGTGGGCATGGTCACCCGCAATGAGCGCAATGCCATCATTCAACACGGCACCATGACGCTGGTGCGGCGTTCCGTGCTGGATGATGTGGGGGGCTGGGGTACCCACACCGTGACGGAAGATGCTGAACTGGGTTTGCGCATTTTTGAGGCGGGGCATGAGGCCACCTACATTGACCACAGCTATGGCCAAGGGTTGATGCCCGACACATTTCTGGATTACAAAAAACAGCGTCACCGGTGGGCCTATGGGGCGATGCAAATTGTGCGTGCGCACGCCGCGGCTTTGCTGGGTTTCCAGAAAACAGGCCTGACGGCTGGGCAACGCTACCATTTTTTGGCTGGCTGGCTGCCTTGGATGGCCGACGGCCTGAACCTGTTGTTCACCGGTCTGGCGGTGATCTGGTCCGTGTTGATGCTGATCAATCCCTTGGCCTTTAATGCGCCGCCCTTGCTGATCAGCGTGGTGCCATTCCTGTTTTTCGTGTTCAAGCTGGTGAAGTTGCTCACGCTGTACACCACCCGGGTGGGCACCACCCTCGGGCAGGCCTTGGCCGCCACACTGGCGGGTTTGTCCCTCAGTTACACCATCGGGCACGCCACCTTGAGCGGTTTGTTGCTGGGCCGAGCCATTGCGTTCGCCCGCACGCCAAAGACAGGGCAACGTGCCCGTTGGCGGCAAGCCTTGGCAGCGGCGCGGGGTGAATCCATTTGCGCGCTTGCGTTGTTGTCTCTTCAGGTCCTGTTGCTTGCACGGCTGGGACTGCAGGCACAGGAAAACCTGGCCTGGTGTGGGGTGTTGTTGCTGCAAAGCGTGCCTTGCGTGGCGGCCGTGGTGGTTTCTCTGCTCAGTGCCCGCGCGGAAGGCCTGGTGGATGAAAAGGCGGAATCACTTGTTTAAAAAAGGCGTTGTTTCCTGGTTGTGCGCACTGCTGTTGCTCAATGCGCTGATTGGCTTTGAGGCGGTGTGGCCCACGGTGTGGGTGAAGCCCACCTTGAAGTTGGGGCCAGACTTTCTAGTCCTCCTGTTGTTGATGGCGGTGTGGACCTGCTGGCGCGGCAGGTTGGGTAGCCGTCTTCTGGCGGTGCTCTCCGGTTTTTATCTGGTGCTGGTGCTGGGCCACTATGCCGACATGGTGGTGCCCAATGTGTTGGGTCGCCCCGTCAACCTGTATTGGGACTTGCCGCAGTTGCCCCGCTTTGTTTGGGTGAGCGCCAAGGGCTTGCCCGGGTGGATGAGTGTATTGGCTGCTGCCGCGCTGGTCCTGTTCATGGTGGGGTTGTACCGGGCCATTCACTGGGGTTTCTCAACGCTGGCGGACGGCCTGTGGGCCTACCGAAAAACCGCGCGACTGTGGATATTGCTGTTGCCTTTGTCTGCTGTGGCTTGTGCCAATTATGCTGGCGTGGAATCCACCTGGCAGGTGGTGTGCAAGCCGGTGGTGCCCACCTATTGGAAAGAGGCTGTGCGCCTGTGGGATGCGTTTTCCCCCACGGGGGCCGCTAGCCTGCTGCCCGCCAGCACTGTGGTGGATGCAGCCATGGCAAAGCCGCCTGGCACCGTGTTGACCGAACTGAAGCATCGCGATGTCATGCTGATGTTGCTGGAAACCTATGGTGCCATGCTGTATGACCAGGCCGATGCCAATGCAGCTGTGGCAGGCTCACGGCGTGAGCTCGCCAACGCCATTGAGCGCAGTGGCTGGCAGGCGGTGTCTGCGTTTTACACATCACCCACGGTGGGTGGCGCCAGCGACTTGGCGCACATGTCGGTGTTGTCCGGCATCGACCTCAACCTGCACCAACCCCGCAAGTTTGACGTGCTGATGACCACTCAGCGCCCCACGCTCTTGCAGGTGTTTCAGCGGGAGGGTTATGAGGTGGTGGGCCTGTACCATTCGGTGTTCTGGGATTGGGTGGAGCGCAGCTTTTACCGTTTTGACCGTTATGTCAGCGGCCCTGATTTGAACTACACCGGGCCAGCCTTTGGTTTCTGGAAAATTCCGGATCAATATGCCCTGGCCAAATACGCAGAGCAATACCCGGCAAAGCCGGGTGACAAGCCCCGCTTGACGGTGTTTCCCACCATTTCCACGCACTTTCCGTTTTATCAGGTGCCGCCTTACCAGCCCGATTGGAAGCGGGTGCTGAGTGATACGCCCTTTGACCCCGCGCAGGCCGCCCGCGCACAAGCCGAGCAGGTGAATTGGGCCAATATGCGGCCCGATTACTTGCGCACCATCAACTATTGCCATCAGTGGCTGGCGGGGTATTTTCAGCAGCCCGAGCAACGCGACACGGTGGTGGTGATGTTGGGCGACCATCAACCCACCGGCAGCGTGACGGGACCGGATGCGTCCTGGGATGTACCCGTGTTCATCGTGGCGAAAGATCCCGCCTTGTTGGCGCGTTTCAAGCAACTGGGTTTCACCGATGGCTTGACACCGGCCCACAGAAAGCCGCTGGGCGGGCTGAATGATTTTACCGCGACCTTGTTGCAGGCCTTTGGGCCGGGATCGGTCGGACCCTGACTGTGCGCTTTCAAGGCGCACAGCACTTTATTCAACGCATTGGCCGATCGCCGCCTTCAGGTCGGGTTGAATTTTGAACAGGCGGTCCATCTTGGTGAGCTGAAACAGGGTTACCACCGGCTTGCTAAGGTTGCACAACACCATCTTGCATTGCTGGCTGTTCATGTTTTTCAGCAACATCACAATGCCGGCCAAGCCCCCGCTGTCCACCAGTTGTGTGGCCGCCAGGTCCAGCACAAACCGTTTGTGATGGGGCATCAGTTCCTGCAGGGTTTCCCGGATATGTCCGGCCGTTTTGGCATCCACCACCCGGGCTTCCAGGTGAACCACCTGCACTTCATCCTGTTCTTCAATGGTCATCATGGACAACACGTTCCTTGCATGGCGAAAAAACATCCAAAACCGCTGTCAGCCAGTATCAACACTCATGTGCGGCTAACAATTTGACAGAAAATTCACAATTGTTTTAGTTGATTTTCTGTTCTGAGTCGTTATAGCTTTATACCGCAGGCCCAGCGGTTCGGATGTAAACAACGATTAACTACAAACATTAAACAGGGTTTCGACAGGGTGGCAAATCTATTTTTACGCGTTGTTTGCGCGGGCCTGATGGCGCTTGCATGTTTTGTCACAGCGCCGGCACGCGCTACAGCGGGCGGCAGTGATGCCCCGCCGGTGGCCTCGCGGTGGGAACTTCGGCTCGATGACCTGCGTTTGGACCGTGCCTTGGCACGTTGGGCCAAGCAGGCTGGTTATTCTTTTCGCTGGGATGCCGACCGTTATCTTTTAATTGGCGCGCCGTCGGTGTTTGAAGGCAACTTCACCGAGGCCATTGCCCAAGTGCTGGACACGCCGGGCATTGCCAATTCTGAATACCCGCTGGAGGCCTGTATCTACGCCAATAACCCACCCCTGCTGCGCATTACTCGCTTGGGCGACCAGACGCGGGAGTGCCCATGAAGTCCTTGTTTCGCTTGAGCAACGTAGGCGCTGCTGTGTTGATGTTGCAGGCCTGCGCAACGCCCATCTCCCAAAAAATCACCGAGATTAAACGCAGCCAGGCCGTGGACAAGCGCGACGCGGTGGTACGCAGTTTGCCCGGTGATGCCCAGGTGCGCGGCGGTGCCGACTTTGCAGATTCGGCGGCCCAACGTCAGAGCAAGCCAGCGGTGTTGCGGTTTTCCAGCCGCAGTTGGGTGGGCGCTGCCATGTTGCCCACCAACGCGGATGACAAATTGCCCCCTGGTTTCTCGGCCGAATATGTCATGAACTTCGCCGACGGGAAAAATCCCTTGCCCTTGTCGGTGGTGTCGGCCCGCTTGGCGCAAATGGTGGGTATTCCGGTGCGTATTCAGCAGGATGTGTACAACAACCCGGCCACCAGCAATGCCACCAACGGCAGCACCACCAATAGCGAAACAAGCACAGCGGCATCCCCTGCCCCAGCCGGCGGTGGAACTGGCGCTGCTGCCGCTGGCGGTGGTGCAGCCAAGTCATCCGACCCTGGCTCTGCGTCGGCCCTGGCTGAGGCCTTGCAGGCTGTGCAGGCCCTGCCTGCCGTGGGGGCCAAGCAAGCTGCAGTGGCTGCCCCGGGCGCGGCAAGCGGCGTATCGGCCACCGGCAGCAACCCGCCAGCCAGCAGTCTGATGTTGTCGGCGGCATCCATGAATTGGCGCGGCACCCTGATTGGTTTTCTGAACAACCTCACCGATCAGCTGGGCCTGTCCTGGGAATACCGGGATGGCGCCATCGTCATCATGCGGTTTACCACCGCGATGTACGAAGTGGCCAGTTTCCCCAACGGTTACAACTACACCATCAATTCCGGGACCACTGGATCAACCACCGGTCAAGGCATGAGTGCCTCGTCCCAGTTGAATGTGGCCGAGCAAGGTGCCATCAATGGCATGACCAGCCTGGTGGCGGTGGTGAAGAAAATGGTGGAGGGCGTGCCGGGTTCCGAGGTGATTGTGTCGGAAGGTTCTGGACGCTTGGTGGTGCGTACCAGCCGCGACGCCCAGGCCAGTGTGCGTGAGTTTATTCGTGCCGAAAACGCGAACATGCTCAAGCAGGTTCAAATTCAGATGGACATCTACTCGGTGACCACCACCAACGCCAATGAACTGGGTGTGGATTGGGCCGCTTTTTATCAAAGTCTGTCTGGCAATTACGGCCTGAATTCATCGGCCCCCACCACCTTGACTTCGCTCAATGCGGGCGCGATTACAGCCACCATTTTGCCGGGCGGCACCAGCGACACCAGTCGGCGTTTTGGCAATTCATCGGTCGTTATCAATGCCTTGAACCAGATCGGCAACAACGTGCAGCACCGTCCAATTTCGTTGATTGCACTGAACCGCCAGTGGGCACGCAAGGCCCGTTTGAACACCACTGGATATTTGTCGGAAACCAAACCCTCGGTGGGGTCAGCACTGGGCGGTGGCACCGGTTTGCCCGGTTTGACCACGAGTTCCATCACGACCGGCGACCAATACGCGGTGATGCCGTTCATTCTGGAAAACAACACCGTGATGGTGAAGATGGGCTTGAGCCTGTCCGATCTGCTGGGTTTGTTTGAGGTGACCACCGGCAGTGGCGATACGTTGCAGCGGGTGCAAACACCCAACACCAGCGCCATTTCCGACCAGTACACCATTGCATTGAAGCCTGGTGAAGTCATGGCCATCACCGGTTTGTCCAGAGACATCTCCAGTGGCGATGAGCGCACGCTGGGTGAGGGCATCAGCCTGGGGTTTGGAGGCTCACGCATTTCCAGTGCGCGGCGTGAGAATTTCATCGTGTTCATTCGCGCTGTTATTTTGTAGGTTTCGCCATGAAAGACGAGACCAGCGCGGTCGGTCAGTATGCCAAGCGTCTGCTGGTGGCGGGTTTGTCCTGGCAGCCGGTGTTTGCACGGCGGCTGTGGGGCCAGATGGCTGAAATTCGCCAAAATGCATTGTTGTTGGATTGCGGCCTCTACGCGTCGGTGAAAGCCGGCAAAACCGTGGTGGCCGGGTTCGACAATTTTGACGAGTCCCTGAGCAAAGAGGAGCGCAATGATGCGCCCTATGCGCTGGCGGCGGTGTTGGCCCGTGCTTTTGGCGACACGGATTCCCTGGTGGCCTGGCGCATACGGTCGGGTGACCGCTTGGGTGAGGTGGCCTTGGTTGTGATCGAACATGGTGTGCCCACCATGGATGTGATTGCCACGGAAAGCGAAGTGCTGGCGATGATGGAGTATTACCAGCGCAGCCGGGAAGAAAGCCAGCTGTTTCGCGTGGTGAGCAATGACACCAAGATTTGGGTGGCCGATGTTCACATTGAGGATGATTCGGCATTCATCAAGCGACACGTTCAGCGCGCCGACAAAATACAGACCATTCCGCTGGATTACAAAAACCTGTCGCAACTGATTGCTTTGGTGTTGGTGGTGCTGGGCGCGTGGGTGGGTTACCAGTACTACAGCGATGCGTCGCAGAAGCGCGCACTGGCCCAGCAGATTGCCTTGCAGGACAAAACCCAAGAGTACGGGCAAGCGCTTGAGCAAAGCCTGGGACGCGTTGGGTTAAGCACGGCGGATTACCAAACCTTGCTGCAGTCTGTGTATGACTTGCCGTTTTTCATCAACGGTTGGGCTTTGCAAAGCATGGAGTGCAAGTATGCGGCCTGCACCATGAAATGGATGTCGGTGGGCGGGTACACCGATCAGTTGGAAGCCGCGTTTCCGGTGAAAGAGGGGTATGGCGTGCTCATCAACAAGGCGGTGCCCTCGCAGGCGGTGGTGACACGAAATTTTAACCTGCCGCTGTCGGGCCCCAAGGCCTGGCGAGAGCTGGCGGTGAAAAGCGAGCTGGACAACTGGGTGCTCAAGCAGCGCCAGGTGTATGAGCATTCCAAACTCAAAATTGAAATGTTTGCTGAACCAGAAATTTGGCCCACAGGCTACGCCAACATTTCGCCGGAAGGCGCGGTGAGCCGCTATCGCTTCCGGTTCAAAGGCGGTGTATCCATGGCAGAAGCCTTTATTCGGGCCCAGGAAAAATCGATGTATTGGGATTCATTGACCATGACGTTTGCTGCGGTCAGTTCTGCCGCCCCTGAAATCGAGCTGGATTTGCAGGGGGCCTATTATGCGTATTAATCGCACCGCGTTCCTCGTGCTGTTGTTCCTGGTCAGCGAGCAAATTCTGGCTGCCGGTTCGTCGGGCAGCATCAGCATTCGGGCACTGGCTGACCGCCAGCGCAAAATCGAAGAAGCTGAATTTTTGAACAAGCTGAATGGCACGCCGGCTGCCAGCAGCTTGGCCGAGGGTGTGCCTACACCGGCCGAACCTGGCCAACCCGCCATGCCGCCCCTGCGCAACTTCTTCCCCGCGGTGGAGGAAGAGCCGGTGCCTGCACGCAACACGGTGATGGCCATTTATGGCCCTTTGGGTGAGCTGAAGCTGGAGGTGGCCGATGGCAAGGGCGGCGTGCAAACCTATCGCCAGGGCGATGTTTGGAATGGCCACCGCATTGTGTCCTTGAGCGAGCAGGGCGTGGTGATTGAAAAAACTGGCAGCACGAAAAGTCGCCGAACCATTTCGGTGGGGGCTCGCCCATGAATACGCCTGTCAAAGCATCGGTGAAAGTGCCGCCCAGCATGGTACCGCGGGCAGATGGACCGGTGGTCATCAATGCGTTGTCTGAGTTGCCGTTTTACACCAGTGTGCTCAGCGGGCGTACGGGGTCTCACTTGGTGTTGTTGCCCGCAGCGGTTGAGTCGCATTTGGTGATCATCGAGACCGGGATTAAACGGGCCTTGGTGTTGTTCAATCCGGATTCCCCGGTTCCGTTGGCGCCCTTTATCGCCCAGGCTCGCGGACGCCTGATTGCCAACAAATTCCAACTGGATGGCAAAGACCAGCCCTGTTCACTCAGTGTGCTGGAACACCTGACCGAGCTGGCCCGTTCCAATGAAGTGGATTTGGAAGGCCTGGAGGACAGCAATTTTTCGCAGAGCCAGGCCAAAGAAATTTTTGAATCCTGGGTGAACGCCGCCGTGCGTGAAAAAGCCACCGACATTCACGTGCGGGTAACCAACAATGTGGCCCAGGTACACCTGCGGGTGGATGGCGACCTGGAACCGCTGCGTGATGGTCAGAACGGCATTTACACACCGCTTCAGGCTGAGCGTGCCATGGCCTGGGCTTATAACAATGCATCGGGCAAGGGTTCTAACAGTGAGTCGCAATTCTCGACCACCGAAAACCTGTACTGCATGATCGAGCCCCGGGAAATTGCCGGTCAACGCGTGGCCTTGCGGTACCAAAGCATCCGGGGTTGGTCGGGCACCAAGCTGGTGTGCCGCCTGCTGTATGTGGATGTGGACAGCCCCACCCTCAGTTATGAGCAGTTGGGCTATGCGCGTTCGCAAATTCAGGAACTGAAAAACGCCTCCAACACCCCATCGGGTCTGATCATTTTTTCAGGTGTGACCGGCTCGGGCAAAACCACCTCGTTGAAGACCTTCATTGAAACACACCCGCACCTGGAAGCGGATGCGTTTTACTCGCTGGAAGACCCGGTGGAATATCCCTTGAAGGGTGTTCACCAAATTCCGATTCAGCGTGACCTGATTGACCGGCAGGCCTCCATGGCCAAGTTCTCGGAAGTGATTGCTGGCCTGATGCGCGCCGACCCGGGTTGCGTGATGATGGGGGAAATTCGCGATTCCGCCAGTGCCATGGCGGCCCAGCAAATTGTGGAAACCGGCCACATGGCCTGCGCCACGGTGCACGCGCATTTGATTTCCGGCATTGTGCCGCGCCTGACCAACGATGAAATCGGCATGAGCCGGGAAGTGCTCACCAACCCCAACATGCTGACCTTGCTGGTGTACCAGGCGCTGGTGCCCAAGCTGTGCACCAATTGCCGCATCAATGGTTCGGTGTACTCGCGGGTGTACGCCGATTCCGAGCATGTGTACGACATTTTATCGCTGGCTGAGCAGCGGTTTGGTTTGACCCGTGATCGCTTTTTCTTTAAAAACCCGCGGGGCTGTGGCCGTTGCCGTGGACGCGGTACCACGGGCTTGACCGTGGTGAGCGAGGTGTACAGCCCGGACACGGAATGGCTCAAGCTGATACGGGAGTCCAAAGATTACGACGCCATGCGTTACTTCCGTTCCAAGTCCAATGGTCAGTTTGACAGCCCGGACATGACGGGAAAAACCGTGTTTGAACATTCCCTGTACAAGGCCCTGATGGGCACGGTCGACCTGCGGGTGTGTGAGCGATTCGACAGCTTCCACCGGTTTGAGGTGTTGTCGTGAACGGCATCATGGCCTTGTTCAAATCCCTCTGGACTTATGTCCAGTTGATGGATTTCCGAGGCAAGCGGGATGAGTTTTATTTGCAGCTGGCCCGCTCGCTGGAGCGGCGCGAGCGGCTTCGCACCTTCCTTGTGGAAGAGCAGAAAATTGCCAAGTCCAAGGCCACGCGAGATTCGTCCCGCGAGTTTGCCATGCGCCTGATGCTGGCGAAGTTGAGTCAGGGGCAGGACTTCAAAATCAGTCAGATTTTGAGTGAGGTGATGCCCAATGAGGACCGCTTGATGCTGTCGGCGGTGGACCAGTCCAAAGACAAACCCGAAACCCTGCGTTCGCTGGTGGTCGCCATTCAACAGCAAAAGCAGGCCCGTAGCCTCATCTTCAAGGCCATGTTCCCACCATTCATCATGCTGCCTGGCGTGTTTGTGTTCAGTTATGTGCTGGCCACCCGCAGTATTCCCATCATTGCGCAAATTGCGCCGCCCGAGGTGTGGACACCCTACAACGCGGCCGTTCGCAATTTTTCGGAATCGGTGGCCAGCCATGGCTTTCAGACCATGGGGGTAATGATCGCGCTCATCACCTTCTTCATCTATCAAATGCCGCGCTGGAAAGGCAAGTGGCGGGGCCGCATTGAGCGCATTCCCCAGGGCATTGGTTTGCTGCTGTTTCCGGTGTTTCCCATCGCCTTGCCCTTGTCGATTTACCGGGATTTTCAAGTCACTTTGTTGCTCACGTCGCTGGCGGTGCTCCTCAAAAGTGGCAGCACCCTGACCGGTGCCATCGACAACTTGCGGTCCATGGCGCAACCCTGGATGCAATGGCATTTGCGGCGCGTAAGCCGCCACTTGTATGTGGCACCCACCGAGTATGTCGAAGCCTTTGCCAATGGCTTGCTCAGCCCCAAGTTGCTGGCCCGCTTGGCCACCACCATTCGAAATGACACCCGGTTTGACCGCGTGCTCATTGAGCTGGGCACGCAAGGCGTGGCTGAAGTGCGCAAGGAAATTGAAAAAACCTCCAAGGGCATGAATACGCTCTTGATGGTGGCCTCGGCCGCCTGCGTGCTGTTTCTGTATGTGGGCCAGTTGTCGATTGCGCAAAGCATGACCGACGCCTTGGACCCCGTGAACAAGATGAAACAGTACCGTTAAGTGTTTAAAGCAGTACCGAAGTGCAGTACCCGTGACGTTTTTTTAACCCGTGTTCAGCGTGAAGCGACACACAATTTTTAGACAGGAAGACCCCATGAATTCATATTCTTTTCGCAAACACCAGGCAGGTATCACGCTGATCGAAGTGTCCATCGGCCTGATCATTGCTGCCATTGTGGCCGCTGTGGCTTTTGTTGCATTCCAGAACAACGCACGCCGCACCAAGGTGCGTGAAAACACCACGGCCATCACTGAAATTGTGGCCGAAGCCAAGCAGAAGTTTGGCCGTACCAACCAGTACACCGCACTGAACGGCAAGAACGACACCACCGACCCCGCCATCATTTCTTCCACCATCCCCAAGGCGATTGCCTCGGCCGGTAACACTTACGGTGTAAAGCCCATCCTGTACGGTAGCGGCATTGATGGCAAGGTTGAAACAACGCCCACCGGCACCTACGCCACATTGGCCTGGGGCGGTGTTCCTGCTGACCAGTGTTACGATCTGATCAACGCCGTGGCCCAAGCCACCAACGCCATTTATGTGGTGAACACATCGACGGTGTCCATCGGTGGCGCATCCGGCACCAGTGTGGTGAGCACCACCGGCACCATCAGTGCCGCAAACGCGACCACCGCATGCAACGCAATTACCACCACCGGTTCGCTGTACCTGGTGTTTGACCGCGGTTAATACCCACCGCGTGTTGATTGCTTCCCATCCTGCCCTGCCGGCAGGGTGGAAGTGTGTTTAAACGGAGTACCGGAATTGTTCAAGCGCCTGCTTCAAAAGCAACGGGGTTTCACCCTGATCGAAATGTCACTGGGCCTGATTGTGGCTGCGGTGGTGGCTTACATGGCCATTCGAAGCACCGTGAAGGACTACACCGTGCAGGGCGCCTATGCCCAAGCGGACCAAATCAAACAGATTCGAGATGGTTTGAGCACCTATGTTCAAATCAATGGCACTGCGATTGTGTCGGGCAGCTCAGTGTCTGGGGTGAGCAATGCGCTGGCACCCACCGTGACCGAGCTGCTCAACCTGCAGTTGCTGCCCAGCCAAGCCAGCACACTGGCCACGCTGAACCAAAGCCCGTTTGTGCTAAAACTCACGGTGAGCCCATCGGGTTGCTCATTGGGCAATTGCGTGATTGACGGGTATGTGTATGTGCGCGACCCTTTTCTGGCCAAAGGGGACAACCCCGCCAGCGGGCAGTACGACGGCACTGAAGTGGGTTCCATGCTGCAGCGCCTGGGCGGTGATGCCTTTGCCCGGGTGGCACCGAATGGCAACCTGGTGGGTGCAGTGGGATCATTTAACTACACCAACTCCACCAACTTTGCCCACCCCACCATCACGGTGAATGGCCAGCCTTACCCGGCCGGCATTGTGGGCATGCGCATTGCCTCGTATACCCCCGCGGGCACCACCACAGGGAGCGGCAGCACCACGGGTGGGCCTTGCCCAGGTGGCACCATCAACAACGTGGTGGCCACCGGTACCAACGGGAACGGTAACGGTAATCAGTGTTTTTTCACGTATCCAACCGTTGTGCTCGGTTCATCGGCCACCGTGTTGAACACGCAAACTTCAACCACCGGGACGTTAACGGTTCGGTGTCTCGCGGTCAATGGCATGTCGACCATACAAATTGCAACGCTCACATGCATCAAATGAGCGCGCCAATCCAGAGCCAGACCCGCCGCACATTGCTGTTTGGCGGGATCATGTCCGCGCTGCCATTGTGGGGTTGGGCAGCCACAAACCCCTTGTGGCTGGATGTTCAACGGGCTGGCGAGCGCTACCGCATGAACCTGCTGCAGTCCGACGGTTACAAGGCAGCCGCCTGGATGCTGCGGGATGTTCAAGCCGACAACACCGTGGGCCAACCCGACACCCATCTCTTGTTGCGCTTGGCCCTGTTGCAGCGCTGGGTGGCGGAGCATTATGGCTACTGTGTGTTCGACATCACGTCGGGCTTGCGCATGCCCAACACCAATGCCGCCACGGAGGGCGCTGCGCACCAGTCGCGCCACTTGCCGGGCCCTTCATTGCGGTTTCGGGCGGTGGACTTCATTCCTCGCGGTGTTGATTTAAGCAAAGTGCACACCTTGGCCTTGCACATGCCGCAAAGTGGTGTCGGGCTGTACGATGAACACCTGCACCTCGATGTGCGCCCGCAATCGGCCCGGTGGTGACATGAACGCCATTTCCAGTTCCGTGAAGCAGCACAAAGCCCTGGTGGTGAACGACAGTGTGCTGGAGCGCACCTGGCTGACCAAGGTGTTGTCAGCGGGTGGCTATTTCGCGCAACAGGCCAGCTCGCTGGACAATGTGGTGGGATGGATTGAGCGCGAGCAGATTGACCTGGTGTTGTGCAGCAGCGAATTGGAAGCTGTCAATGTATTCAATCTGTGCAGCGCCATTCATGGGGCCAAGTTTGATTTCTTTGTGTATGTGATTGTGTTGGGCCAGCAGGCCAGTGAGCGGCTTTGCATTCAGGCTTTGCAAGCGGGTGCTGACGAGTTCATTTCCAAACCCGTGGACCGCAGTGAGCTGGCGCTTCGGCTCGGCACGGCATCCCGAATCATTGATCTGCAAAAGCGGTATTTTGCACTGCGCGCCGCGATGCCCACCGCCATGCAACGGTTGTCCACCGACATGCGGGCCATGGCCCAATTCCAGACCTCTCTCTTGCCGAACAAAGGGCAAGACATTCAAGGGTTGTTCTATGACCACTTCTGGTTGCCCAAGGTGTTTGTATCGGGCGACCTGTTCCAGGTGTTGCCCTTGAATGAACAGTGGGCTGGGTTCTATGTGTTTGACGTGGTGGGCCATGGAGTGCCGGCTGCGCTGCGTGCACTGGACCTGTATCGCCTGTTGTCGGCCAATCCACACGATGGCATTTTGCTCGACCAGCAGGACCTGTCGTTTGTTCAGCGGGTGCGCATGCCCAATGAGGTGTTGGCAGACCTCAATGCCCGCTTTCAAATGACCCGGGAAGGCGATGTGTACTTTTGCATCACCTACGGGGTGATGCATGTGCACACCGGTGAAGTGTTTTTCTCATCGGCCGGTTCACCGTGCCCCATGGTTCAGCACCTGGATGGCCAGTTCTCGGTGGAGGGCGACAGCGACTTGCCGATCGGCGTTGTGCCTGACACCGACTACGCCTTGCACCAGTTCAAGGTGGAGGCCGGGGAGCGACTGTTTTTGTATTCCGATGGTTTAACCCAGGTGATGGACGAGGCAGGCAATGCGCTGGAGCAGGGTGGCCTGATGGCCTTGCTAACCCGTTACAGTATGCAAGACCTTGCCAGGCAAGTGCAGCAAGTGCGCGAGGGCGTGGCCTATTGGACCAGCGGAAAGCCTGCCAACCGGGTGTTGGACGATGACTGCAGCCTGCTGGCCTTGCAGTGGAAGGAAGCCGAAAGGGACAGCGCACCTTCAGTAGCCACCGACCACGACTCGCCCGATGTCGCGGTCGGCGACAGTGATCCCGCTGACCCACCACTCGATGTGCCGGAAGACCGGCAAACCACAGAACCGGAATTTCAGTTTGCACGGCGAAAGGAAAACAGCCGGGTGGTGTTGCTTCGCGATGCCGGTGCATCGCCAGAGCTACCCGAGTGGCTGCAAACCTGGGGCTACACGCTAGTGGTATCGGACAATCCGGCCGAGTGTGCAGCGGTGCTGCAGGCGCAAGCGGTGACGTTCTTGCTCTTCGATGTACAACGCTGGACGCCTGCCCATGCAGACCTGATCGAATCGGGCCGACGCGCAGGCAAAAACCCCAGTCTGTATGTGCTGCTGGTGAGCAACCCTGCCATTCAGGCCGATTGGATGACTTGTTTGAAAGACGGTGTTGACAACATCACCACCCCAGTGCATTCCGCCCGGGAAATCTACACCCGACTGGCCACCGGTTTGCGCCTGGCGGACATTCACAAGCGCTTTACCTCGGACCAAGAGCAGGCGGATACCTTGCACCAAGAGGTGCAGGAGGACATGGAGCGGATTGCCGCCATGCAACTGGCCAACTTGCCAGCGCAGCGCCAGTATCCGCCCCGCCTTCAATTGGACTGCTTGTTTCAGCCCGCCCATTTGGTCAGCAACCAGATGATGAATGTCATGCCGCTCAAGGACGGCTTGATCGCGTTCTTTCACGTGACCGCACAAGGCAGTGGATTGGTGGGTGTGGCGCGTGGCTTGACGTTTTTCAGGCGCTTGACCGATGCGGTCAACGAAGACCGCTCCACCCTGTCGCGTTACATGAACACCAGCTTCTCTCCAGCGGCGGTGCTTACCGAGTTGAATGCCTGGGTGTATGCCGAGCGTTCGCAAGACTCTCAGTTTGCCTTGTGTTACGGCGTGTTGGACCCCAACACGGGCGAGGCCAGAATTAGCCATGCGGGATACCCCATGGCCATCGTGACCCGCGCCCGGGGAGGCATTGAGCAGTTGGGTGCATACGGCCCACCGTTGGGTGTCAGTCCCGATGCGACATTCCAGGACGTGTTTTTCTCCCTGGGTGCAGGTGATCGTCTCTTCCTGTTTTCGGGCACTTTGAATGAACACCCCGCCATGGGCGACGATTTTGTCGAGAACAAAGAAAAACTGTTTGAATCCAGCGTGTCTGTGGGTTTTGATGATTTACGCCCACACCTGCAGTCTGCCTTGCTCAAACCCGCCCGGCGTTTGCCGCTGCAGGCTGAACGCGAAGCGGTGGATATTTCGCTGCTGATGTTCCAATGGGGCGAGCATGTGCCCTTGGTGTTTGAAGCCTGCTCGGCGCCTGTGCTGCGGGACATTGAGGGCCTATTGCAGACGGCTTTGTCGGATGACATGCAGTCCTATGACAAGGCTTGGCAATTGGCCATGCCGGTGAATGCAGACCTGATTCCGGAGTTGTCCGATCGCTTGGCGGATGTGTTGCGCATCCTGGGCGTGGATGAGGAACAGGTTGCGAACATTCAGCTGTGTCTGTTTGAGATGACCAGCAATGTGTGCCGCCATTCCGGGCTGGGCCTGGATGACACCCTGCAGGTGCAGGTGATGAAGGGCCGTGGTGGTTTGCTGCTGAAGCTCACTGACCGAGGTGTGCCAATTCCGGACAGCACCCTGGCGCAGGCCGAGGTGCATGACTTTGAATTCGATGTGAACGACGATGCGGCCATCCCGCTGGGCGGTATGGGCTTGGCCTTGGTCCATAGCTTAACCAGCCGCTTTGAGACTGTGCGTATTGATGAACACAACCACACATTGATGTGGTTTTGAATACTCGTTGTTTAACATAAGTTAACATTTGGTGGCATCTGAATGTTAATTTGTGTTGTTGCAGGAGGGTGGGACAGGCAGCGGTTTGCGCATCCCTCAACGAAGCAACAGAGGCAACAGTATGAAAACATTCAAAAAAACATGGGTGGCCATGGCCGCTGCCAGCGTATTGCTGGCGGGTTGTCTTGGCAGTGGAAACAGCCCCCGATCACAGGGGGATGTGGTCGTTCTCACGACCAGCAATGATTTGCTGACCTTCAACCGAACCACCCCGAATGACATCCGCACCCGCGTGACCGTGACCGGATTGCTGAGTGGCGACAGCTTCATCGGCATGGACTTCCGACCCCGTGACCGCAAGCTGTACGCGGTGGCGCGCACCTTGCCAGGCAACGGTGGGCGCCTGTACACCATCGACACCAACACCGGAGTGGCCACTGTGGTGGCCACACTGACCGCCGCAACAGGATCAACCTACACCACACTGGACCCCGCCGCCACGGTGTTTGGTGTGGACTTCAACCCCTTGGCAGATGCCTTGCGTGTGATCACGAACACCGGCCAAAACCTGCGTATCGTACTCAACGCTGGCGGTGGCAATGGGGTGGGGTCTACCTTTGAAGATGGTGACATCAACCGCACCGATGCTTCGGTAACACCATTTGCTGACTCAGCCACGGCCTACACCAATTCGTTTGATGGCACCACCTCAACACGAATGTTCAATATTGATGTGCGCAATGGCAACTTGATTCAGCAGACCGTGCCCAACAATGGAACATCGGTGGTGGCTGCCCCGTTGTTTGCTGCCGCCACCACCATCCAGTCCATCGGCGAGTTTGATGTGGATGGCAGCAACAACCAGGGCTATGCCTTGATGCAGGTGGCTGGTAACCTCACCTTCTATCGAATTGCGTTGCCCGACTCCACAGCCACCTTGCCGGTGGCTGGGCCAGCTGCAACAGCCGTGGGTGTGGTGCCGGTCAGCGGCGTGGTGGGTATGAGCTTGGCATTGCCAACAGCGCCTGAAGTGGTGGTGCTGGACGGCAGCACCGCGGGTGCCCAGCGGCTGGTCAAGTTTGGTGTGCGCACGCCCAACACCGCCACCACCGTGAACATCACGGGTGTTGCATCGGGCGAGCGTTTGCTATCGATGGATTACCGGCCCAGCAATGGCAAGTTGTATGCATTGAGCAGCGCCGGCAAAATTTATGTGATCGATGCAAGCAGTGGCGCAGCCACCCTGGGTTCAACCCTGAGCGCTGCAACCGCGATTGTGAATGGCTTGGCCGATGGCAAGCAGTACACCATCGACTTCAATCCAGCCGCAGATGCATTGCGCATTGTGAGTACACCAGGTGCAACGGACACCACGTCCAGCAACCTCCGGGTTCCGGGTGCGGGGTTGGAGTCCACTGGTGCGACCACGACCGACACTGCGTTGAGTGGCGGCACGGCGGGTTTTGCCATCACACAGGTGGCCTACACCAACAGCTTCACCGGGCCAGCGCCTGCTGCCACCCGGCTGTTTGACCTGGATGCGGTGAACAACCAACTGCTGCAGCAAACCAATGCAAACGGCGGAACGTTGGCGCTCATTGGCTCCACCACGCAAACTTTCAACCGGTATGGTGGATTTAACATTGCGGGTGGCGACAACGGCATGCGTTTGGTGGCGGGCCGAACCGGGACCACCGGGGTGTTCAGCTTGTTCAACGTGGACCTTGCGACGGGAGCCGTTGCTGCAGCCACTGCGGCGTCTGGCACCAACGAGATTGGTACAGGTGCCACACAGGCCACCGATGTTCAGGCCTTGACGGTTCGGTTCTAAAGCCCCGCGCTGGCTCAACCCTGCAAGGGTTGGGCCAGTACCCACAAGCCCACCGCAGTAAACACCACCATCAGCACCAACATGGGCAGTTGGTTCAAGGCCGCTCGGCCAGCCGACCCTTCCATGCGCAAGGCTTCCTGGTGGCTCAGCCACACGGCAGCCACATGCCCTACCAGAATCAGCACCACCTGGCTGGTCCAAATATTGGCCATGTCGGGCAGCCAGGGCAGGCGCCCGGTGATGGCGGTGCCAAACAGGTTCCATCCCCAGCCCAAGGGGTCGGACACCAGCCCCCGAATTTTCAGGCCCTGGCTCAGCAGCAAGGTGTAGTAATGCGTCACGTGGTAAACCACGGCAATCGGTATCAGGCTGGGCAGGTGGCGGCGCATCATCAGGCTCATGGCGTGAGCCTTGCCAGTGATGCTTTGCCCCAATCGAAGAAAAAGCCAGAACAGCCCCAAGTAAAAAAACGGTGAGGCCAGCAGCAATCCGAATTCCCACGCAAAAAACCACGGGCGAACCACCGGGTAGATTTTCATCGGGTGCTCGCCAAATGCCAGGGTGAGCAGGCCGAACGGATCTTGCCAAAACACATTGAAGTACACCTTGGTCTCTCGCAGCCCGTCGAATGCGGTGGACGACAGCAGGAAAAACACGAACACAGCCTGCGCAGGGTGCCACAGGCGCAGGCGCTTCAATTGCGAAAAAGGCATCACCAAGTCCCAGCGAATTTGGCCTTGCTGGCTGGGCAAACGCCGCAGCGGGGCACAGGCTGCAAACACCCGGAACAGGGCTGCCAGCGGGTCGCCCCGCTGCAGCCAGCGGCGGGTGCCAAACAAGGCCATGCCTGTGCAGGTGATCAACCCATACCCAAGCAACATCCAGGCAAGCTGTCGGGGGTTGTTGTGCAGAAACAGTTCAATGCTGACCATGGCCACAAACAGCACGGTGGCGGGCCAGTGGCCCAGCCAGCGCGGGTAGTGGCATGGGCCTTTCCAGTGGGGCAGCATCAGCACCTGCCAGGGAAATTGGCGGGTATACCAATTGCCCACCAGCATGGCCATGTAGGCCCCACCCAGCACATACAAAATCCAGAAGGTGGTCATGTTGATGTTGCGCATGCTGTCGCGGGTGCCCAACAAACCAGTGAGCACACACACCACCAAAATCGCCAACCAGACCAGCGCTGCACAGCGATGCATCCGTTCAAGCGAGGTTGCTTGCATCACCGGCCAAGGCAATGCAAGCTGCGCATTCAGCAGACGGGATTTCCCGCCACCGGCTGCCAGCAACACAAACGACAGCACCAGGGCCAGCACGGAGCCCCAGATGTATAGCCCATAGGGCATGGGCAGTTGGACGGGTTCACCAAAGGCGTGGCCGAACGCCACGCCCGGTACAAGCAACAGCAGGGCTGCTGCTGCCTTCATCGCGGGTTGCTGCGGTAGTACACGTTCTCCCACATCCGCACATAGGCTTCGGCCGAGTTGTACAGGGCATCCAGGCCCTCTGCGCCACTTTCCAGTCGAACCTCTTCCACAAAGTCGGCCACCAGCCCGTAATGCGCCATGCCCACCTCATCGATGTGCCAGAACTTGCCACTGTCCGGAATGGTCAGCAGGTTGACCTGCATGGAGGGCAGCGACTGGTAACGCGGGCCCCAGTCGGCACCCCGGAACAGGGTGAAGGGGTATTGCACCGGTTTGCTGTTGCCGCCGCGGGGGCCCGGGTGGCCACCAAAGCCGTTGGCATCTGCACCGTAACCCAGCGCAATCGGGGTGTTGGTTACACCGGCCTTTTGGCGCCAGAACTTCAGCTTCTGCAAAAATTCCTTGTGCTTGATGCCGTTGCCTTTGTAGGGGTAAATCACGCCGCCGTCCTTCAGCATGCGGATGGCTTGGTCGCTGGTCAAACCACCATGCGCGTCGTGGGACGAGGCCATGGGGTAAGCGGGCGTCTGCTGTTCGGCCAGGTCCAGCATGATGTCTTTGCTGTGGTACTCGGCATGGTCGATGTCGATCACAAAGCCTTTTTTCATGATGGCCTTCAGCGCGTACATGCCCAGGTCGGTTACGGTGCGGGCATTGCAACGAATGCCGTCCGGGTACAGCGGTGCCTTGCCACCCACGGCTTCAAACAACAGCTTGGTCAGTGGGTCTGAACCGGTGCCTGGCACCGCAGTGGTCATTTTGGTGCCTGGCTCGCGAACAGACGGCTCGTCTTTCGGGTAGGCGCGGCACTCCGTGGTTTTCCAGAAAGCACCGGTGTCCAGGAAGTTCAGGAAGTTGATCACATCGCCGCTGAAAATACCGGCGCCGCCCAAGGCACTGTCAATGTCGTGGAAGGGGTACACGTGGCGCACACCGAGTGCCCACAGCTTTTCAATTTCTGCGTCAATCGACTGTTCACTGCACTTGCGTTGCTCGGTGCCGTCCGGCAGGATGGTGACGCCGCAGTTGAACACCTGGGCCACTTCAATGCCGGGCACCACAGCCAGTTTGCCCTGGTTGGCCACCTGGCGGGCTTCCGCCGGGCTTTTCACAATCCTGAACCAGCCCTGACCGGGGCCACCGAACTGCGCATCCACATAGTCCTGGATGTCGTAGAGGTACTTCACCTGCTTGGTGGCCACACCCATGTCGGTGCAATCGGCCTCGGGCTTGTTGGCATACAGCTGGCCAACCCGGCACAGGGCTGCAATGTTGGTGCCGTGGATCACCATGAGGCGCAAGCCGGCGCGCCATGCCCGCTCCACCCAGGCGTGGTACATCACCTGGTGGGTCAGGAAGTTGCGGCGTGGCCAATCCACAAATGTGGGCCAGCCTTTGGTGTCATGCGTGCCGGTGGGGTTTTGTTCCAGAATGTTGTTGGCATCGCGAATGCCATTGGGGCCGTGGAAGTCAGCACAGTCCTTCAGGGCATGGGGCACGCCAAAGCGATGCACCACCTCACCATACAACACACCACCAGCCGAAGGGCCAACATCCCCTTTGAGCGACATTTCACTGGACATGCCCATGTGGGTGTGTGTGTCGGCAAAACCGATGATGGGTTGATCTATTCCTTTGCCGGGGTAGGGCTTGCCCACCATGCTGGTCGGCATTTCCGGGTACGCCGTGCAGTTGTTGGCCGCCATCAATTTGAACTGGCTCTTCTCGCTGTCTGTGCTGGCGAGCACCAGGCCTTGGGTGTTGTCCAAGGTCAGCAATTGACCCGTTGCATCAAAAAACCGGAACACGCCTTTCTTGTCGTCAAACTCCACCTTCCAGATGGCTGCATCGGTGGGCTCGGCGCTGGCGGCGGTGGTGCTGCCTTGCGCGGTCACCATCTGCTTGTCCCGACCATACAGCAGGTAATTCCCCAGCGAGGTTGGGCGCAAGGTAAAGCTCTCAGCCTCAGTGGCTGGCGCGGCTGTGTATTGGTTGCCCGCGGTTTTGACGTATTGACGGCTAAACACCGACTGCAAGCCATAACACTGGTTGGCGATCGAAAACTTCGATACCGTGGGCACCTCGTTGGGCGTGACAGGTGTGGGCTGCGCGCCGCCCGATGCGGTTTGATCATTGTTGTTTGACAAGCAGGCGCTCAACAGCAGTGCCAGACTGAGTGTCCAGATGGATTTCATGGGTGTGCCCGGGAATTGTTCGTGTACCTTTGTTACTCGGTTGCGGGTGAAAGTGGATGTGGTGTAATGATTGACGGGTCGATTTGTGTCAACTACTCGACATTGACGTGTCTGGGTTTATGTCCAAAACCTGACACACCCATTCAGCGATTCGTCAGAAATCTCGCCCAAGCTAAGTATCACAGGTAGCACAACAACAAAAACCAAATCAGGGCAGAGGGGACAGACATGGCCGGTATTTCACACGGGCAGGGCAGGGGTGCGCACGCGCATGGGTTGTGGTTGGCAGGCAGCGCTTGCTGGGTGTTGCTGTTAACCGGGTGTTTGGGCAGCAACAGTTCGGCTGGCGGTTCGGCGGGGTCTGTGGTTCGCCCATCAGAGTCGCCTGGCGGGACCGTGGTTCAAACCGCCATTCCCCGCGCAACCTGTCGCACCAGCGACGCACCTGAAAAAGGCCTGCAAGGCCAGGTGGCTTTGGCTGACCGGTTGGCGGGTTTCACCGGCTACCACTGCAACATGGACCTGGTGGGCCAGTACGAAGGCGAGGGGGCCAGTTGGCAGCACACCTCTTACAAGGACTGTTCCTACTATGGCCAAGCCTATGCGTTGATTGCAGTCGCACCCAAAGAACCCAAGCGCCCCACCTTGATGAAACCCGGCGCTGTGGTGATCGATGTCAGCGATTCATCCAAGCCGCGCGATGCGGGGCGGCTCACCTCAGTGTCCATGTTAGACCCCTGGGAGTCTCTGAAAGTAAACACGGCACGCGGTTTGCTGGCCGCGGTGAATGGCACCAGCTCCAACAATGGTGGCCCCGAGTTTGATGTGTATGACATCAAGGGCGATTGCACCAAGCCGCGTTTGCTCTACTCGGGGAAATTGTCAGACACCACCGTGATTGGTCATGAGGGCGAGTGGGCGCCCGATGGTCTTACCTACTATGGCGGTGACCTCACGCAAGGCCAGTATTACGCCATTGATGTATCCAATCCGGCTGCACCCAAGTTCATCACCAAGTTTTCGCCACCGGTGGGTGTACACGGGTTGTCGGTCAGTCCGGATGGAACCCGGGGTTATGTCACCTTGTCAGGGTCTGGCCGCAACGAGGGCAACAACACGAATGGTTTTGCCATTTACGATTTTTCCCCAATCCACAATCGCGCAGCGGACCCCACGCCCAAACTCATCAGTGCCACTTACTGGAATGACGGCAGCACCGCCCAACACACCATTCCGGTCAAGATCAAAGGGCAGGATTACCTGATTGCGGTCGATGAATTGGGCTCAGACGGTACATCCAGCGTGGCCAACCGGGTGGTGACCTGTGGTTCCGGTCGGTTGGCGTTTGGTATCCCCAGAATTTTTGATGTGTCCAACCCCAGCAAGCCCGTGCTGCTGTCCAAACTCACCTTGGACATCAACCAACCCGAGAATTGCCAGACAGCCTCCATGGACACGGTGGGCCTGGCCTTGTTTGGTTACGACAGTCACTACTGCCAGGTGGACAACCCGGCCGACGCCAAGATGTTGGCGTGTGGCTATTTCAACTCGGGCCTGCGCCTGTTCGACATCACCAACCCGTCCCACGTGCGGGAAATTGCCTATTTCAACCCGGCCATGAAACCGGGCCAAAAAGGTGGTTCTACATTCAATGTCAGCGGCAATTGTTTCGGTGCTGATTGGACCTCCTCACAACCCCGTTTTGTGCTGGAGAAGAATGAAATCTGGTTCACGTCCCAGTGTGCCGGCTTTCAGGTGGTGCGATATGACCCGGCCGTTGTCCCCCGGTGAGCCCTGTGAGGTTTGCTGCCACCAGCCCATGGGCTGCGTTGGGTTGGTTGCTACTGGGCATGATGTTGGGTGGTGCAATGGTGGGCTATGTGATGCAGCAGCCACCACTGGTCGAGAACCTGGGCTCAGAACATGAGCCCGGGGAAGAGCCCCCTGACATAGACCTGGGCTATGCGCAAGCCATGCTGGTGCACCATCAGCAAGCCTTGATGATGGCGTCCTACATGGTCAGCCCTGCTGTTTCCCAACCCGATCCCAATGTGGTCCAATTGGCCCGCCGCATTGTGCAGGTGCAGTCAGCAGAGGTTGAGCAGCTCAAAGGCTGGTTATTGGGTCGCGAAGCGCCCGTGTTGCCGTTGAATGGCGATCTGATGGCGTGGATGAAATCCGCAGATGCTGAACTGAATGTGGATGAGAAATTGTTCCTGGAGCGATGCAAGCAAAGCCCCTTGGGCATGGCTGGCTTGAGAATGCCGGAAGAACTGCAACAGCTGGGCGATGCCAATCTCCCCATGACAGACCGGCAGCGGCGCTTTCTTACCTGGATGATTGCCCACCACGAGGCCGCCATGGCCATGAGCACCTTGCCATCCCGGCGGGCCTTAACCCCCTACATTCGCCAATTGGCCAATGAGGTTCTGGTTCAACAGGCCCGCGAGGTGTTGATCATGAAGGCGCTGCTGAAACGCCTCAGCTAACCGGCAAGGAAAACTTCCAGATTTTCCAGGTGGTGGTGCCAAACTGCCGCGTGAGGCTGCCCGTGTTGTAGGGCAGCCCATAGCGGTCGGCCAGCGCCCGCACCCGTTGGGACATTTCCGGGTAGCGGTTGCTGGGCACATCCGGAAACAGGTGGTGCTCAATCTGGTGGCTCAGGTTACCCGACAAAATATGAAAAATTTTCCCGCCGCCGATATTCGCACTGCCCAGCAACTGGCGCAGGTACCAACGCGCGCGGGTTTCACCTTCCACCTCTTCCTTGGTGAAATGGTGTACCCCTTCCGGAAAGTGGCCACAAAAAATAATGACATTGGACCAAATGTTGCGCATGCCGTTGGCCACCAGGTTACCCAGTGCCACCACCACAAACGCATGCCACGCATTGCTCAACATGGGCAGGTTCATCACCACGGTCACGGGCACTGTGAATGCGGCACCCAGCAGTGGCCACAGCACATAGTCCTTCAGCAATTGGCGCTTCACTTTCCACCAAATGCGTTGGCCCATGGGTCCAATCTCGGACAGCTTTTTCTTGCCCTCAATCACCTTGTCCAGTTCCATGTCGTGTACGGCCACACCCCACTGGAACAGCATCATCAGAATGAAGTTGATGATGGGGTTGAGCAAAAACTGGGGTTTCCAGCGCTGTTGTTCGGATACCCGAAGTACCCCGTAGCCAATGTCGGGGTCTTTCTCGAACACATTGGTCCAGGTGTGGTGCACCACATTGTGACTGTGCTTCCATTGGTCGGAGGGGCACACATTGTCCCATTCCCAAGTGTTGGATTGAATCGCCGGGTCGCGCATCCAATCCCATTGGGCATGCATCACATTGTGGCCAATTTCCATGTTCTCGATGATTTTGGCGAGCCCCAGCATGGTGGCACCCACGCCAGCGATGGTGAGGAAGGCTGCCCAACTGTCAAAGCCCAGCCCGTTGCCCGGCAAAATAATCAGACTGAGAAACAAAATGATGCGCCCGGCCAGGGCCATGGAACGCTGCACCCGAATCAGGGTCAGGATGTAATGGCGATCCCGCTCACCCAGTGAATCCACCACCTCATTGCGGATGGCGTCCATTTCGCGGCCAAACTCTTCAATGTCGGCCGCACTCAAATGTGTTGGCATACCCATGGTTTTCTCCCCTTACACATCAATGGTTGCGTCGCCCACCGAGGCACACACGCAAATCTGAATCACTTGTCCGGCCTCGCTCAGCAGGGCGTTGGTGCGCAGGTCGCGCACACAGCCTTCCACCAGCTTGGCATCGCAGCCATGGCAAATGCCCATGCGGCAGCCGTGCTCGGGGTTCAGTCCGTTGTCTTCTGCAATGCGCAGCAGGTTGGTGGTGCCATCCGAATCCACCACCGTGCCGCTTTTGGAAAAGCTCACGCGCCCAGCCTGGCCCGGCTGGCTGCTGGTGGCGAGGGTTGCCCGGAAGCGCTCTGTGTGCAGTTGGCGCCTCAAGCCTTGTTGATCCCAAAAGGCTTCGAGTGCATCCAGCAGGGATTGTGGGCCGCAGGCATACACATCGCGCTCGCGCCAGTCTGGGCACAGGCTCATCAATTGAGCCTCGCTGAAGTGGTGGTGGGTAGACACTGGTGCATTCAGGTCGGCACCCACTTCCCGCGTAAACACCCGGCTTAAGTGGTAGCGGTTGTATTTGTTTTCCAGGGCGGTCAGTGCTTTGGAAAAAATCACATCCTGCGCATGGGGTGCATAGTGAATGTGGCATGCATCGGGGAAGCGCTCCTCTTTGTCCAGTGTGCTCAGCATGCTCATGATGGGGGTAATGCCGCTGCCCGCGGTAATGAACAGTGGGCGCACCGGCTGGGCGTCGGGCAAATAAAAGTCCCCTTGCGGAATACCGATGGGAATGTAGTCGCCCACCTTGAGCTGACGCACAATGTGGTTGGACACAAAACCATTCGGAATGGCTTTCACCGTGATGGTGAAGCAGCCGTCCATGGGCTCGGTGGCCGAGCTGATGGAGTAGGTGCGGGTAAAGTGCCGCCCTCCGATTGGAATGCCCACCCGCAGGTGTTGCCCCGGTTTGAAGCTTCGCCAGTTGCCGCCTGGGCGCAAGGTCAGTGTTCGGGCCGTGGATGTTTCATCCCACACTTTTTCAATGCGGGCTTGCAAGGTGTGGTCGGCCCACAAGGGGTTAACCAGTTCAATGTAGTGGGATGCTTTCAGTGGAAACGCGAATGCATCGCTCACTGTTTTAACAAGACGAAATACAGCATTGCCGCGGGGAGCGGTGCTCACATCCATGTCTTCCTCCTGGATTATTGGCCGATGTTCGTAGCCTGTATTCGGGGCTGGGTTTGGTTGCCCTCTTTGTGTCCGATCATGGCACAGGAGGGCGTAACAGAACAATGGATTTCTGCGTCGTGGGCCATACAGCCCTTGCAAGCACAGGCATTGAATGGCATTATTTGCTCACATTTCCAAAATATTCGAAATATGGAAAACAAAGACGCTGTTCAAAGCTTGGCTGCCTTGGCCCACGAAACCCGCCTGAACATCTTCCGGGCGCTGGTGGTGGCCGGGCCGCAGGGCCTCAATCCCGGTGTGTTGGCCGAGCAGGCGGGCATTCCTGCCGCCACGTTGTCCTTTCATTTGAAGGAATTGAGCCATGCGGGGCTGATTGTTGCGCGCCGCGAAAGCCGCAACCTGTTTTACACCGCCAGCTTTGCGCACATGAATGCCTTGCTGACATTTTTAACGGACAACTGTTGTGCAGGGCAGGGGTGTGAAACAGCAACCTCTCCAACCTGTTGTTAATCCAGGGCCACCATGACCACCCACGTTCTTATTTTGTGTACCCACAATTCCGCCCGCAGTGTGCTGGGCGAAGCCATGCTGAATCACCTCGCCCAGTCTTTGGGCAAAGATGTGCGTGCCCACAGTGCCGGCAGTTCACCCAAAGGGCAGGTCAATCCGTTTGCCCTGCAGGTGTTGAACGCGGCGGGCATTTCAACCGAGGGCGTGCGCAGCAAAAGCTGGGATGAATTTGCTCAACCCGCTGCACCCCAGATGAACATCGTGATCACCGTGTGCGACAGCGCAGCCGCCGAAACCTGCCCCTACTGGCCCGGTGCACCGGTGAAAGTGCACTGGGGCTTTCCGGACCCGTCCAATGCCCAAGGTGGTGATGAAGCCAAGCGCACCGCATTTGACATCACGCGGCAGGCCCTTGGTTACAAGCTGTTGCAGTTGCTGGCTTTGCCGCTGGATACCTTAAAGCCTGCCGAACTACAAGCGGCGTTGTCAGTGATTTCACGAAGCTAAAGCCATGCAACACACTTTGCCGGTTCGACTGGTTTCGGAATGCCTGGGCACTTTGCTCCTGCTGTGCACGGTGATTGGCTCGGGCATCATGGGGGTCAACCTGTCGCAGGGCAACGACGCCATTGCCCTTCTGGCCAATACCCTGGCCACAGTGTTTGGCCTGTTTGTACTCATCGAATTGTTTGGCTCGGTGGGCGGTGCCCACTTCAACCCGGTGGTCACCGGGGTGCAAGTGCTGCTGCGCCGCCAACCCGCGCGTGAGCTGCTGCCTTACATGGCGGCCCAGTTGCTGGGGGCTTGGCTGGGCGCTGTGCTGGCCAATGCCATGTTCGATTGGCCACTGTTTCACACAGCCCAGCATGTGCGCACAGGCGCAGGTGTTTGGCTGGGTGAAGTGGTGGCCACTGCTGGCTTGTTGTTGGTCATTGTGCTGGGCCAAGCCGATCGCATGTCCGCTTTGGTGGCCGCTTATATTGGCGCAGCTTACTGGTTTACGTCCTCCACCTCGTTTGCCAACCCGGCGGCTGTATTCGGGCGAATGTTTTCGGACAGCTTTGCAGGCATTGCGCCAGGCAGTGCACCCGCTTTTGTGGTGGCCGAAGCATTGGGGGGCTTGTTGGCTGTGGCGGTGGCTGTGGTGTTTAACCGCAGGCTCACTGCATGAGCTTCTAGAATGCCGTGAATTCACTCAGTGACCGCATAGAGCTGTCCTCACAATTTCACACTCGCCCACCGTGTGGCTGCCAGTGCATTTGGCCCGCAGGCGTTGGAGTTCTGCTTTCAATGCGTGAAGCTGGGTTAGCCGTTGCTCCACCACCGCCAGTTGTTGATCGATGGCGTCGTTGATGGGCTCGCACGAGGCCTGCGGCGAATGCTTGAGCACCAGCAGTTTGCGAATATCGTCCAGCGGCATGTCCATGTTTCGGCAAAACACCACAAAGGCCAAGTCTTCCAAGTGGTGTTCCCCATAGCTGCGGTAATTGGCCGTTGTCCGTTCGGGCTGGCACAGCAGGTTTTCTTTTTCGTAAAAGCGAATGGTCTCTACCGACACACCCACGCGCTCGGCCAGTTCTCCAATTTTCATGCAGGGCTCCACAGGGCTTGACCCTGAAGTGGCTTCAGGGTTTTAAATGCAGCTTAACCCGATCCACCTTGGAGAAGCAAATGCCCGGCTGTACGCATTGTCACGACGATGACCACGACCACCACAATACCCATCCGGCCAGCCGTTCCCCGGCCTATCGTCGTGTTTTGTGGGTTGCTTTGAGCGTCAACGCGGGCATGTTTGTGTTTGAAATCGCGTCTGGTTTGAAGGCAGACTCGGCTTCCCTATTGGCCGATTCACTGGACTTTCTGGGCGATGCCGCCAACTATGCGGTGTCGCTGTTTGTACTCGGGATGGCTCTGCAAGTGCGGGCCAGGGCGGCCTTGGTGAAAGGCCTCACCTTGGGTGCATTCGGTGTGGGCGTGTTGGGTGTGACGGCTTACAACGCACTCACTGGGCAGTTGCCACAGCCGTGGACCATGGGTGTGGTGTCGGTGGCAGCATTGTTCGCGAATGTGTTGGTGGCCTTGCTGCTTTACCGCTGGCGCGATGGCGATGCCAACATGCACTCGGTGTGGCTGTGCAGCCGCAACGACGCCATTGGCAACATCGCTGTGTTTCTGGCCGCGGTGGCCGTGCAGTTCACAGGGCAATCCTGGCCCGATTGGGCGGTGGCCGTGTTGATGGCGCTGCTGGGCTTGAGTGCGGCCCGCACTATTGTGAAGCGCGCACTCGGTGAGCTTGCATCTGCAGCGCTGCAAAGCACGACAGGCCAAACACCACGGCCAAAAACAAAAAGCCCTGTGCATACGCCATCGCCACACCCTGGTGGTGGGCTGCATACAGCGACTCACGCCAATCCACCAGCACAGCCACCACAGCCACACCCATCACACCACCCAGCTGGCGGGCATAGCTGAACACCACAGACGATTGCCCCAGCTGGGCGCTGTCCAGATGCCGCAAGGTGGCCAGGCTCAGCGCCGGCAAAATCATCCCCAAACCAATGCGGCCAATCACGGTGGCCGCAATAATCTGGCCGTAGGGCATGTGTGTGGCTTGCAGCGCAAACATCGCGAATGAACTGCCAAACACGGCCAGGCCCAGCACCGTGATCCACTTGGGCGGGTAGTGATCAGCCATTCGGCCTGCCAAGGGCAGCATCAACACCAAGGCAATGCCAGACGGCACCAGGGCAATACCGGCGTCGCTGGCGCTGTAGCCCAGCGCGTGCTGCAAAAACACCGGAATAAGATAGGTTGATGCATACAACCCAAACCCATAGGAAAACGACACCACCGTGCCCATGGAAAAGGTGCGTTCACCAAATAGGCCCAGGGAAATGATGGGCGCCGAGTTGCGCAGGGCATGGCGGCGATACAGCGCTGCTGCACCCAGTGCCACCATCACCGGTGCGGCAAACCGACATGACAACAACCCACTGTGTTGCAGGCTTGAAACGCTTTCCACCAAGGCCAGTGTGGCCACGGTCAGCCAGCATAGCCCGGTCCAGTCAAATGCGTTGTGCTTGATCTCGCGTGGTGCTGGCAGCAAAAAGATTGCGGCCAATCCGGAAGCCAACGCGAAGGGCAGGCCCAGCAAAAAAATCGAGGGCCAACCAAAGTGATCCAGTAGCAGGCCGCCAAAGGACGGCGCAATGGCGGGTGTGAGTGCAATGCTGAAGGTGAGAATACCCGAGGCACGGCCTTGCATTTCTGCTGGAATAAGGCGCATCAGCGCCATGGTGCCCATGGGCTGCAGCACGCCCGTGGCCAGGCCTTGAAACACCCGGGCCAGTACCACCACGGTAAAACTGGATGCAAAAAAGCCAGTAAAGCTGGCCGCAGTCAGCACCAGCAGGGCGCCCAAAAACACCACGCGAAAACCCAAGCGGTCCAGCAGCCAACTGGTGGGCAACATGCCCACGGTCATGGCGGCCAGAAAACCGGTCATGGCCCATTGAATTTGGCTTTGTCCCAACTGAAAATGCGCACTCAGGGCAGGCACTGCCACATTAAAGCTGGATGTGCACAACACCCCAGCCACCGTGCCAAAGCCCAAAATGAAGAGTGCCATCCATTTGTAGCGCTCACCAAAACGGTTCAGCAGTTCATCGTAGGTGTAGGGGGCTTGAAGCAGGGGCATGGTGTGAAAGCTGAACCGAGGTGTGTGGCCGTTATTATTCCTCATCCTTCGTCGAGCATTCGGCCGCTTTGGGGTTCAAGTGGCAACGCACCCGTTTGAGCATGGTCATCATCTTGGGGTCGTACACGCCATCTTTCGTCAATTGAAGTCGGGCCTGTTGCATCATGATGTTGTATTTCTCCTGGTCGGCGGGCGCCACATCCATCCAGTATTTGGTCGGCACCTGCTTCTCGATGTTTCGAATGGTGGCAATCGCTTGGTCCACATAACTCAACCCAAACTTGCGCATTTTCATCAAGCGGTCATCCAGGTCGGGCACCTCCTTTTCAAGGCGTGTGCGGTTGATGACCGCAGAGCCCGTTACGTTGATCAGCGGCATTTTGTAAATGCCGCCTTTCGTTCCAAGCCCGCGGTACAGCTCCAGGGGCGCAAAGGCCAATGCGGGTGCCGCCACAATGTCCACCACACCATTGTTGAATTTTTGTGCAAAGTTGGTGATGTCACTGGGCACGGGCTGCGCACCCAATTGCTGAATCATTTTGGCTTGGCTGCGGTCCCAGTCCATCACCGCCACTTTTTTGCCCGCCGCTTTTTCAATTGAATTGATGGCGCGATCATTCACCATCACATAGGCAGCGCCCAGCGGGGCCATGCCCACCACTTGGTATTTCCCGCTAATGGACAGCGGATAAGTTTTGTCGCTGCCCATCATCAGTTGCAGGGCCACCTTCACGTGTTCGTAACTGGGCAGAGCACCCACGGCATCGAAGCTGCCCATGAAATTGTTGAACATGCGTGCCCGCAAGGTGGTCAGCCCCACCGCTTCGCATTGGCCCGTGCGGAACGATTCTGCTGCCACACTCTCATTGGTGAACGGAATGAGTTCGACGAACAGATTCCACTTGCGGGCTTCAATGGCCACGTCTTGCGCAATGCTGTACACCGGGCCCGATTTTCCCAGAATGTCGAAGATGCAAATCTTCACATACAAGGGTTTGGCCAGCGGTTTCATTTCCTTCATCAACTGGTCTGAAACACTGCCGATCATGCCGGGCGGCATTTTGGGAATATCCTGCGCATGGCTCGGTGTGCCGCCGGTGGCCAGTGCACACAGGCATAGCGCTGCGAATACCGCGCGGTGAATCAATCGGTTCATGGGGTGTGTGTCTCCGTCTCTCAGCGCAATGGTTGGCTGGTTTTTGATGTGTCTGTTTTCAGTGTACTCCACCCCTTCACGCCCAGTTCATGGCCAATGCCGCCCATGATCCGCTCCATGCCGTCCACCAACTCGTTCATGGGTTGTTTGAAATCGGTGGCAATCCAGCCCTGACACAGGTGGATGATGGACCCCACCATGCCCTTGGCCAGCACTCGGAATACTGGATCGGGCGGGGCGGGTTTTTGCAGGAATGGGCGGGTGAAGTCCAACAGCAAATTCACAAATTCATCATAGCGATTGCCATACAGTTGCCCGATGAGGCTTCGCACGGACTGGGCCTCAATCATCATCAGTCGTGCCTTGGCGGGGTTCGCTTTCACAAATCCAAAGGTGGCCATCAAGCCCGCCTTGACCAATTGGCGTGCGTCGGTGAGGTGAGGGGCTGTTCCCTCGAGAATATGGGCAATGTATTGCCGGCTAACCATGTCATAGCTGGCCACCAGCAGCGCCTCCCGCGATTCAAACGCCTCGTAAAAGTAGCGTTTGGTCAGCCCCGCCTGAGCACACACTGAATCGATCGACACCGCTGCAAACCCGTGTTGACCGATCAATTCAATGGCAGCGGCAATCAACTGTTGCCGTCGCGCCTTCTGGCGTTCCTGGGCCGACTTGCCAGCATAAGCGCGTTGGGGTGGGGAGGCGGTGGGTTGGGTCATGGGCAACAGTTTGTATTTGACACTGTACCGTATCACATATATTCTGACACCAATACGTGTCACATAAATAAACCATGCGTTCCGAACTGCAAAACCCGCGTCAACTTGTCCGCATGGCTCATTGGTGGTCGATGTGGCTTTGCCTGCCATGGTTGCTGATGGTCACTGCGTGTGGCCCATCGTCGGATGGGGCCGTTGCCCCAGCACAACGCACATCAGCAAGCCAAGGCAACACCCCGGCGTGTCCGCGTTCAGACTCAGCACCCGCTGGGCTTTACCCCGTGACCGCGTGGAAAGCAGCCCCCAGTGATGCACTCATCACGCACCCCATCTCCGGGTTGTCGGTGCGCCACGCCTTGGCACCGCATTGGGGAGGCGATTGGGTGCGCCTGCGCTTGAGCAATCGGTATTCCACGGCACCGGTCACCCTTGAGAACCTTCACATTGCGAAGGAAAAGTCGCCCGGCCTGCCAGACATGGTTGCTGGCACTGAATGCCTGTTGACCTTCAATGGGCAGCCCCGAGTCACCTTGCAAGCCGGGCAAACCGTGCTCAGCGATTGGGTGCAATACCCCTTGCGTGCCTTCGAACGGGTGGGGGTCAGTTTTTACGCCCCGGAAGCCACACCCCAATTGACTCGCCACCTCAACGCCAATGAACTGGTGTATGTCAGCATGCCGGGCGACCATGCAGCCGAGGCCGCAGGCGGTGCTTACCAGGCCACACCCGATGGTTATGCCAGTAATTTTTTGGTGATCGAAGCGCTGGAAACGGCCGCCTCAAAATCGGTGAGCACCTTGGTCGCCGTGGGCGACTCCATCACCGATGGGTCCGACTCCACCACCGGTTTTAAAGATGGCCAGCCATCACCCATGACATCGACCGACCAACGCTACCCAGACCACCTGCAGCGCAGGCTGTTGACTGCAGGCTTGCCGCTGACCGTGGCCAACGCAGGCATCGGTGGCAACGAATTGTTGAAGGATGGCTGGCTGCCGCAGTTTGGCAAAGCCCTGTTGGACCGGTTTGATGCGGATGTGTTGCAAACCGCTGGCGTTACCCATGTGCTGCTCATGATCGGCACCAATGATTTTGGAAACCCGAAGGCTGGGCTACCCCCCACATCCGAAGCGTTGATTGCCGGGTACAAAGAGTTGATTGCCCGGGCACACCGGGCCGGCTTGAACATTGTGTTGGGAACCATACCGCCTGCCGAGGGCGCTGTCACGGAGGGGCTGCTGGTGCCATTGAGGGTCATGCATGGCACTGAACAGGCACGCCGGGGCCGTGATGAAGTGAATGCCTGGATACGCCAGCAAACCTTGAGCGATGGTGTGGTGGATTTTGCAACATGCCTGGAAGACCCCAAACGCCCGGGTTACCTGGCACCGCAGTACAACAGTGGCGACAATCTGCACCCAACGCCGGCCGGATATGCCGCCATGGCGCAATGTGTGGACCTTCGCTTGTTTCAAACCATGGATTGAGTACGCGGTGATGTTGAATACCCAGTTGGTTCGATGTGTTTGGTCGTGCAGCGGAATCCTGCTCCTGGCTTCCTGTAATCTGGGCGGCCAATCCGAAAACCAAACCCGTACAGCGGCCCAGGCCACAAATCCATCCGAGTTCAATCAACAGGCCCAAACCGTGAGCCTACGCTCTACCGATGGACGGGTTCAAATCGACAAAAAACCCTTGCGCATTCGTTTTTACAATGCGCGGGATGAATTGGTGCTGGCACAAAACAGCGATACAGGGGGCGCCCTGCAACCGGGCGTGGTGTTGGATGAACCCTTGGGTAGCGACTATGTGCCCGATGTTTTGCTGCATGCGCCCTTCAGTTTTCTGGTGGGTGGCCAAGCGTCGCCCCAAATTCGGGCAACACCCTGGGTGGGCAATACCCTCACCAGTGCGTCCTTGGGTATTCAGTACCATGGCACAGAAGTCACTGCTGTCAAAGCGGCAGGGGCGGGGATTGAACTCACCATCGCCACCAACGACCCCAGCGGGCGTACCCTGCAGGCCGTCATTCTTCCAGACCCTGTGGGTGGTTTTTCGGTCAAGGTACAAGCCATGCCAGCGCAGGGTGTGGCCTTCATGGCCGACAGTTTCGAGATGCAGGACACCGAATCCTTCCACGGATTTGGTGGGCGCCACAATGCGGTCAACCAGCGGGGAAAATCGCTGAGCAATTTCATTCAGGCCCAGAATGTGGGTGCTGGGCCTGCCAGCCCTGTGGCAGGGCCTTTGTCGGGTCGAGGGGATCGTTTCATGTTCCCGTCTGGGGAAGATTCGGCCTACTACATTTCCACGGCCTTTGCCTCCACAGGCGGATATGGCTTTTTCCTGGACAGCACCCGGCCTTCCCGCTACAACCTCGGCGCTGCCAATCCCAAGGCTTGGCAGGTCAATGTCAGCGGGGCGGAATTGAGCTACCTGGTATTGCCTGGTGACGTGGCGCAAAGCCTTCAGCGCCTGTCTGCCGTACAAGGCCGGCACCGGGTGCCCGACCCAGCCGACCTGGGGCCCACGCTGTCCCGCGCTGTGCGGGTGCTGTCTGCGCAGGCAGACGACGCTGCCAGCTACGAAGCCAAAGTGATGGACGACATTGCCCGCATCGACAAAGACAAACTGCCGATTAAAGGGTATGCCTTTGAAGGCTGGGAAATTCTCTCGCGGGATGTCAGCCGCGCCATCATCGGCGAACTTCACAACCGGGGCATTCGCGCCTATTTGTACATTCGAAATTATGTGGGACTAGACCCTGCCAACACCGAGCGACCGGAGACCTTCACCGAGGCCTTGAGCCAAGGCTATGTGGTGAAAGACACCACAGGCCTGCCGTATCTGTTTGGTACGCCCTTTGGTGGTGTGGGCGCAGCCGTCGACTTTACCAACCCGGAGGCCGTCACCTGGTGGAATGGCCGCATTCGGGAAATGCTGGTGGACCTGGGGGCCGATGGCTTTATGCAAGACTTCGGCGAACACATCGCCCTGGACATGCAATTCCACGATGGCAGCACCGGTGAAACCATGCACAACCAGTATCCCACCCTGTTTCACCAAACCACCCGCAAGGTGGTGGACGACATCGAAGCCAAAACCGGCCGGCGGATTTTCTTCTGGACCCGGGCGGGATACTCGGGCCGGCAAGGCAGCTCAGCATTTGAATCGGCCAACTTCCCAGGTGACGAAACCAGCGACTGGTCGCGCGCGTCAGGCTTGGCCTCGCTCACCACCGACATGCTCAGCCGCAGCGCCACAGGTTCCTATGGATTCAACACCGACATCGGTGGGTACTTTGACTACCACACTGGCGCACCCGATGCAGAACTCTTTACGCGCTGGTCATTCTGGGCGGCGCTTTCACCGGTGTTCCGGGTTCACAATTCTTCCAGCAACGGTGTGCGGATGCCCTGGTTTTATGGCGACACAACCCTTGCACACTGGACCAAGGCGGCCAAGCTCCATGCCGCAGCATCCCCACTGATCATGCGCCTGTGGCAGGAAGCGCAAACCACGGGCATACCGCCCACCCGCGGCTTGTGGTTCCATTTTCCAGACGATGACAAAGCCCGCAATGCCGACCAGGAGTGGATGTTGGGCCCCGACGTCTTGGTGGCCCCGGTGGTCACACAAGGTGCTACCAGCCGGGCGGTGTATTTACCCAAAGGCTGCTGGTTGCATGTGGACAGTGGTCAGCAATTTCAGGGGCCTGGGGATGTTAATGTGAAAGCTCCCATCGACTCGTTGCCGTATTTTTTCAGGTGTGGCAGCAAACCCTTTTGAGCATGAATCCTTCGTTGAATTGGCGAACCCCCAGTGCCCAGCAACTGGCCATGTTGGCCTTGCTACCCAAAGACCGGGGTGTGTATGCGCTTTGGCACTGGCGGTGGCCACAGGGCCAATCGCCCGCTGCTGGTTTGCAATCCGCCGTTCAAGCACTTCGGCAACTGGGCGGCGCAGTGCTCAGCCACGCGCAGTGTGATCAGCTGTTCATTGGCGAATCCGACGCACGGTGGCACACCGTGGCTGTGTGGTCACTGCCCAGCGCAGCAGCATTGCACACGCTGGTTCAAGGTGTGGCACTGAAGGCACTCGGGGAGCAAGCCGATGCGGTGAATGCGTTGGTGGCCTTGCAGCCAGCCTGCTTCACACACCATGCGATGCAGCTTACTCAAAAGGTGATGGGCTTCCTGCCGCCCCCCAAAGCCAGTCAATCCATTCCGATGGACATGATGGCCGGTGGCGTGAACCCCAGTCCGTCTCAATTTGAAGTCTATCGGCACAGCCCGCAACGCACACCCATTCACATGGTCAATCTGCTGAAGTTTCGGGCGCACCCGGACTACAACGGGGCAGCAGATCAATCCTTGAGCGGCAAGCAAGCCTATGCCCAACGCTATGGCGCGGTGGCAGCCCAGTGCATTTTCCGCTTGGGTGGCAACATGGTGGCCATGGGGCGTTACAAACTCACCTTGATCGGCGCAGAGGGTGACCCCTCCCCTGGGCTGTGGGATGAAATCGCCGTGTTGCAATACCCAGGCCGATACGCCTTCCTCAACATGTTGTCCAACCCGCGCTATCAGGCCGCAGCCTTGCATCGCCAAGCGGCGCTGGAGCGCACAGCGCTGTGGGCCACTACACCAACGGGGTGAGGCTGTTGCCGGGGTCGGGCTGGCCTTTTCGAATGGCAAACACCCGCTTGCGTGCACGCTCCCGCGCGGCATGAATATTCACCAGTGGGGCAGGGTACGTTGGCGACAGGTGTTCCGGGACCCAGCGCTGCACGTAGTCCCCTTGCTCGTCTTGTTCCGCTTGTTGTTTCACGGGGTCGTAGATCAATGGCCCTGACAAGCGGGATGAACCTGCATGAATTTGCACCTGCGAAAAATGAATAAAAGGCTCGAAATCCACAAAAGCACACGCCAGGTGGTGCGCCACTTGTTGCCAGGGCAACCACAGTTCATTGAGGGCAAATGAGGTCACCATGCCGCGCATGCGCATGGGTATCCAGCCGGTGTGGTTGAGTTGTCGCATGGCTGCATCCACCATGGGGACACCGGTCTGCCCGCCTGCCCAAGCCTCAAACCAACCGGTTGTTTCGCTGTGTTCCCGCAATCCGTTAAAACCGGCGATGTCACATTGAACCTCGCTGTGCGGGTGTACTTCCATGGCCTGCGCATACATGCTCCGCCAATGCATGCGGTCGGCAAAAAACTTGGCACAACCCGTGATTTTGTCCTGGCTGATTCGGTCTAGCCCAGGCAGCGCCGCCTCGTACACGGTGTTTAAACGCTGCAGCACAAAACGGTCCGACACCACACCGTAGGCCAGGTAGGGGCTCAAGCGGCTGCAACCGTGTTCAGCCAGGCTGGGGTTGGACAGCGAGCCCGGGTAGCGGAACAGGTTTTTTTCCTGAAAAAATGTGGCAATGAGTGCATGGGCCTGCCGCATGCCGCCTTTCATGGCCTGTGGCGCAGGGGGCGATTTCAGTGCAGGTCGCTGATGGGGGGGATTGCCAAGCTCAAGCGGTGAGCCTGGTGTGAAAGCCCACCTGTGTTGAATCGCTGGGTTTGCGGCATGGATTTTTTTCAAGGAGGTGAGCGGTGTATAGGCACTGTCGTCCAAATAGGCCTTGAAGTTGTACTTCAAATACCCATCTCGCCCGCGATGCACGCCATTCTGCGGCAGCTCGTGCAGGGCAATGCCCTGTTGCTTGCACCAACGGCGCACGGTTTGGTCACGTTCATAGCCCCACAGGGTTGTTACTTCCTGATAAGCCCAAATCGCGGTGATGGGCGCCTGTGCATGTAGCCGCGCAAAAATCGCCACCGCATCGCCTGTGGTTTCGGCCAAGTCCCCACCGGCTGCCCGGTAGGCCAACCGAAGGTCGTCCAGTGATTCATGCACAAATTGCTGGTGGCTGCCCGACACATAGGGTTGCGCCAACCAGCCCGGTTCGTGAATGTAGAGGGGCAGCAACTCACTGTCGCCCGACTGTTCAAGTGCGCGTTGAAGGGGAACATGGTCAACGGTGCGCAGGTCGCGTTTGTGCCAGATGAGTTGCATGGAGCAGTTTGGGTTGATGCGTTGAATATTTTAATGGACGTGGAAAGAATTCATGTTCTGGCGCAGCAATTGCTCAGCCTCACCCCTCAATTAACCCGGAAGGTTACACATCGGGTGATCATTTCGCTCATGTTATACGTGGGTCTTTACCCTACTGTTTTCTATACAGTTGAAGTGAGGCTACAGTCATGAACCGGTTGATCTATCTTTCCAGTGCATCGCTAGTTGTACACGTTATTTTCACACTAGCTGGGTGTTTGCAATCCAAACCTTTGCTCGAAGGTCACTGGGCCGTTGTCCGGGTTGTGGACTCTGCACCCATTTCAGCAATGGGCCCCGACGATGAGCAAGCCCATGTGGGTCAAACTTTCTTGTTCAAGCCCAACGAATGGGCGTTTGAAGACATGGTTTGCAACGAACCCACTGCACATTCGACGCCGACACTACCCCAAACGTTTTTTGATGAATACCGAATCGAACCAGAACAAGATTGGTTGAAAGGTTCCAGGGTGGTCGAGTTCAAGTGTCAGCGGGGTGACTTTGTGTCTCCGGTTCTTCTTAAGGATGGCCGTTTTTTGTTTGTGTTGGATGGGGTGTTGTTTGAAGCAAAACAGATTGAGCCGCACTCACCGTGAGTCGTTTTTTGCAAAAGTGTTCACTAAATTCGTTAATTTAGGTGCTTCAAAATAAGATCAATAAAATCAATTATTTATAAACAAAATAAGTGTACATTTGTACTCTTCTGACACTTTGCTCTAGTTTTTTCAGCAAAATTTCTTGCAGAAAACAGGGGTTTTTCGTTACATTGGTGCACATCTGTTCACTAATGTGGAAAACGCCATGAGAACCAACAGCCAATTGTCCAGCAAAGTTGTTCGCGGACTGTCCAAAATTCTGGGTCAGGAATTCGTCAATTTCTGGCTTGAGCAAGCTGGCAGCACCCATTCTACAGACCGTTGCCTGGCTGAAGTGGTGCGCATTGACCGTGAAACCGCCGATGCGGTGAGCGTGTGGTTGCGCCCCAATGCCTTGTTCAAAGGTTTCCAGGCTGGCCAACACGTGAACCTCAGTGTCACCATTGATGAAGTGGTGCACACCCGTTCTTACAGCTTCAGCAGCGCGCCCACCGACAGCGGTTTGGTGCGCCTCACCATCAAGCAAACCCCAACCGGTTTGGTTTCACGCTACGCAGTGAACCAGCTTGCCGTGGGCACCGTGGTTGAACTGGGCGATGTGTTTGGTGACATGACCCTTGCACACACACAGCCTACACTGAACCAACAACGTCCCACCATGCTGCTGTTGGCAGCCGGTAGCGGCATTACACCCATGATCAGCCTGATTGAAGAGCTGGAAGCGCAAGGCTGGCCAGCCGATGTTACGTTGATGAGCTGGGCCCGCAACCCAGCCGATGTGTTGTTTGACGCCACCTTGGCAGCAAAAACCAATGCGCACTTCAACTATGTGCGCTTGCTGGAAAGCGGTGCCAACCTGGCGGAAGGTGACTTGGCAGGCCGCCCCAGCGCCGAACAATTCGCAGCCGTTGCCGGCAACCTGGAAACCACCGATGTGTATGCCTGCGGCCCTGATGGCTTCATGAATGCACTGCGCGGCATTCTGGGCGATACACCCAAAAGCTTTCACGCTGAATCGTTCACACCGATGGCACTCACCATCGATGACGACGCGGAGGTGAAAACCTTCACCGTCACCTTGACCAAAAGCAATCGCATTGTTGAAGTGAGCAACAACAAACCCTTGCTCAAGGCTTTGCAAGAGCAGGGCATCAACCCACCCCACGGCTGTGGCATGGGCATTTGCAACACCTGCTCCTGCGAAAAGCTGACAGGCACCACGCAAAACATGCAAAACAAATCGGTGTGCGGCACCAACAACACAGCCTTGCGCCTGTGTATCAACGCCGCCCAAGGCCCAGTGTCACTGGACCTGTAAAAACCAACATTCAAAATACCGGAGCACATCATGAGAAAAGCTGACCGCACATTGAGCCCCGCTGAACTGGAACAGTTTGGCGCCGAAATTGAAGCCATTCGCCAAAAGCATTTGGCGGATGTGGGCGAACGCGATGCCAAGTACATCACCAAAATCGAAAAGGCCGTGCGCTACACCGAGATCGCAGGCCGTGGCCTCTTGATGGCCGGCATTTTCCCGCCAGCGTTTGTATTGGGCACGCTCACCTTGGGCGTATCCAAAATTCTGGAGAACATGGAGCTGGGCCACAATGTGATGCATGGCCAGTACGACTTCATGCAGAACAAGCGGCTGATGGGCCAAACCTATGAGTGGGATACCTGGTGTACTTCTGATAACTGGCGCTACAGCCACAACTACCGCCACCACACCTTCACCAACGTGCTGGGCGAGGACCATGACATCGGTTACGGCGTGCTGCGCTTGTTCCCGGAACAGAAATGGGAGCCGCGTTTTCTGGCCAACATCCCCATGATGGCTTTGCTGGCCACCTTCTTTGAAAACCTGCTGGCTTTGCAAACGCTTGAACTTGAAAAAGTGATCAGCGGCGAAAAAACCCTGAAAGAAACCAAAGACCGCGCCATTCCAACCTTGAAGAAAGCCTGGCGCCAAATCGCCAAGGACTACATCTTCTTCCCGCTGTTGGCTGGCCCCTTCTTGTTGCCGGTGCTGGCAGGTAATTTCCTGGCCAACATCATTCGCAATTACTGGACCTTCACGATTATTTTCTGCGGCCACTTCACAGCCGATTCGGAAGTGTTCGACAAGTCGGTGGTGGATGGTGAGTCGCAAGCGCATTGGTACCTGCGCCAATTGAAGGGTTCATCGAACCTGACCGGCGGCAAGCTGTTCCACATCATGTCTGGCAACTTGAGCCACCAAATTGAACATCACCTGTTCCCGGAGGTGCCTGCACACCGGTATGCAGAAATGTCGGTTGAAGTGCAGGAAATTTGCAAGCGCTATGGCCAGCATTACAACAAGGCATCGATTGTTAAACAGTTCTCCACGGTTGTGGGCCGTGCATTCAAGTACAGCTTGCCCAGCTTGAAGCGCAAGAGTCAGGAAGCGTTGGCTGTTTGATCACATGAGCCCTGATTTGCGGGGCTACAAATGAAAAAAGCCCGAGGTTTTTAAAACCTCGGGCTTTTTGTATTCTTGGTGGGTCGTGCAAGATTCGAACTTGCGACCAAAGGATTAAAAGCAAAAAAACTTTCCATTTTTAATCAAAACAAACGTGCTGTGTTCAAGCGGTAGTTTGTTTTAGAAAGTACTTTTTATGTAAATATATCAATAACCTAGGTGTTAATTTGTACGTTCGGATCCCTTATGTTGACTGGGCGCGTTTGAATGTACCTGGGTACCAGTTTGGTACCAGTTTTACACATCAGGTGCTTTCGCCTATGGAAATGAAAAAATGGGAAGAAGAAGTAAGCAGGAAATTGAGCAGCGTTTCTCGGGTGGCAAAAGTATTGTTTGGACTACCCCGCCTATCGTGGACAACTCCCGGCTAATATTTGGACTACCCCGCCTATCGTGGACAACTCCCGGCTAATATTTGAGCATAGGAGAAAGTCATCATGAGTGGACAAAGGTATACCCCAGAATTTAAAGACGAAGCCGTCAAACAGGTTATTGACCGTGGCTACACCATCGCTGAGGTATCGGAGCGACTTGGCGTTTCGTCCCACAGTCTTTACAAGTGGGTCAACGCGGTAAAGCCCACAGAGACCGAGCAGCAAAAAAATGAGTTGCTTGAAGCTAAAAGTGAAATTTTGAAATTGCGCTCCCAACTTCGGCGCACCGAAGAGGAGCGAGATATTTTAAAAAAGGCCGCAAGGTACTTTGCAAGCCAGCCCGAGTAAAGTACCAATTTATTAACGAGCACCAACAAGAGTTTCGTGTGGCCACAATGTGCAGAGTGCTGCGCATTGCCAGGGCTGGATTTTATGCATGGCTGCACAAACCTGTTTCTGACCGCGCGATTGAAGATCACCGATTGTTGGAATTGATTCGAGCTTCTTACTCGGCCAGTCGTGGTGTGTACGGCGCACGTCGCGTGTTTCAGGACATGCCAGAAGCCGGTGAGTTGTGTGGCAAACATCGTGTGGCTAAAATCATGCGAGTCAACCAGATCAAGGCTTTGCGCGGGTATAAGGCACCACGCCCGATTGCTGGCCGGCCTTCCATCATTGCCCCGAATCGATTGGAGCGTGAGTTCACAGTCAATGAGCCAGACACAGCCTGGGTCACTGACATTACTTATATTCGAACTTGGCAGGGTTGGCTTTATTTAGCAGTCGTAGTGGATTTGTATTCGCGCAAAGTGGTTGGCTGGTCAATGAAACCATCCTTGAATCGAGAAATTGTACTGGATGCTTTGCTGATGGCTTTGTGGCGCAGACACCCCAAGAAAAAGGTACTTGTACACTCAGATCAAGGCTCGCAATACAGCAGTGATGACTGGTTGCGATTCTGTAAAACCCACCAGCTTGAGCCCAGCATGAGTCGGCGTGGAAACTGTTGGGACAACGCCGTTGCCGAATCTTTTTTTAGTAGTTTGAAAAAGGAGCGAATCAAAAAACGTATCTACAAAACGCGTGATCTGGCCAAGGAAGATATCTTCGATTACATTGAAGCGTTTTACAACCGAACCCGAAGGCATTCCCATCTCGGTGGGGTCAGCCCAGAGGTCTTTGAAACAGCCTCAAAATGAGGCTCCGGTTTGTCAATGAAAGCCGGGGTTGTCCACGGACGCGACGGAGAGCGAATCCTAATTGCGAAAATGAATTGATACAAAAATTCAGCAATTTTTTATTTTTTTAAAAAACATGCAAGCACGGACCTCAAAAAACTTGCGCCTAACGGATAGGGCCTGCCTAGATAATGGCAAGCGAGTGTCCATAGCATGAAAGGCATATTGAACAAGCTACTAAAAATAGCGGTCTCAAATGGCGTTGAGGCTGCGATAAGGTTACACATTGCAAAAGGTGATAATCTGAATGCCCGTGATGACGCGGGCAACACGCCGCTAATGATCGCGGCCAGAAAAAAACAGACCAACGCTTGCAGACTGCTGCTGGAGAACGGCGCGGATCCACTCTTATTGAACTTAGAGGGGAAGAATGCAGTCAGCATAGCCTCAGAGGCAGGGTATAGCGAGACCGCAGCGCTCATACAGTCATTCGTTTCAATTCCAGTTGCAGCTCAGCCGACGGATCAGGTAGCAGAACCACCTTCTTCTGGTACAACCGAACAGGTAACGCACCCCTCTGCAGTGTCAAACGACTTCACAATTGACCTTAATCAGGATGAATTAGATTCGGAATGGAGTATCGGGGACTGGGAGCCAGAAGAAGAGGCCCATCCTCCTGAAGAAGATCCTGAAATTGCGCTCAAGGTTAAAGTTCAGCAGAAAGCGATTTCAGAGCACGTTGCGATTGACACTTCGGCCGACTGGGAAGATTTTGACGTCTCTCTTCCCGAGTTTGCAGAACCGATTGTCAGGACTGCAATCGCTGAAACACGTGCTGCAGTTAGAGGTGCACTGCTGAGAGTCTTGCGGGAAGGAAGTGTTCCGGACTTACAGATCCAAGATATTGCGTCGTCGGAATTTGGAATTGAAGATCTGGATTTCTCCAACAATATTCGTCAGGTCATTAACGATCTGGGGGGGCAGACGGACGAACGACACGAATATATTTCCATATTTGATGCCTTCACGGGTCACCTTAATGAAGAAGAGACGGCCGAGGAAGAGCGTACCTTAAATAGTGCCCTCGAATATCTAGACGAGCTTTCGGGGTCATCAAATGACCTAGGGCGCCTTTACATACGACAAATGGGCAGGGGTGAACTGCTCTCACGTGAAGGCGAAATCAAAGTAGCCAATCGCATTGAAAAAGGTCTGAAGGAAATTACAGAGGAGATTAGTACATCCCCTGCTACCATTGCCGAAATCCTGCGTATGGTGAGGGAAATCCGTGAAGGCAAGGTTGTGATTTCCACCTTGGTAGCTGGCTTCTTCAACGCCGACATGATCGACGACCCTGTGACCGAAGAAGACTTCGCCGAGTTCGACGATACCGACGAAGACGAAAACCATAGCGAGTCCCAAGCACAGAACAAGCATCTTGAGGAACTGAAAAACCAGGCTTTGGAACGGTTTGATAAGGTTGCCAATCTGTTTGAACAACTGCACAAGGTCTACGAGAAGGAGGGTTGGGGAACACCCAACCACGTTAGGGCTCGGACTGCGCTGTCTGAAGAGTTGATGACTATTCGGTTCACTACCAAAGCTATTGAGAAGCTGTGCGACATCGTGCGTGGCCAGGTGGACGATGTACGCAGGAACGAGCGCGAGCTTCGCAGCATCATCGTAAATAAGTGCGGCTACCCGCATAACCAATTCGTGATTGAATTCAGTGATCGCGATATACAGGACAACCTTGTAGCTTCAAAATTACTCGACCTCAACTGGGTAGAGGGTCAGGCCGTATCTGGGATGCCCTGGGCTACTAACATAGGGCGGCATATTTCCCAGATTCAGGATATTCAACGAAATCTGATCGACTTGCAGCATCGCGTTATGGTTCCACTGGATGAACTTAAGAACATCAATAAACGCATGAACGCTGGCGAACGCGCCTGCCGAGAAGCCAGGAAAGAAATGATTGAAGCCAACCTTCGGCTTGTGCTGTCGATCGCGAAAAAGTACACCAATAGAGGCTTAGAATTTCTTGATCTAGTACAGGAAGGAAATATCGGCCTGATGAAGGCCGTGGACAAATTTCAATATCGTCTGGGCTACAAGTTTTCGACCTATGCCACATGGTGGATACGTCAAGCTATTACCCGCGCCATCGCCGACCAGGCCCGTACCATACGTATTCCGGTGCACATGATTGAAACCATCAACAAACTTAATCGGATCTCTCGTCAATATCTACAGGAGCACGGGACCAAGGCTAACGTTTCCGTTTTATCGGATCGAATGGAGATACCCGAGGACAAGATTCGACAGATAGTAACATTCGATATGGAGATCGTACCCCTTGATACGTTAATCGATAAAGAGGGAAATCTGCAAACTGAGCTCATTGCAGATGGTGCTCAATCCGCTCCCATGAATGCCGCATTGCTGCACAATATTCATGTGACAGTAAGGGACATGCTGGATAGTTTGACACTTAATGAGGCACGTATTTTACGGATGCGGTTTGGAATAGACCTGTCAACAGATCACACGCTTGAAGAAATTGGACAGGCATTCGGTGTAACAAGAGAACGCATCCGACAGATTGAGGCCAAAGCCATGAGCAAGTTGAAACACCCATCCCGCAGCGACAAACTCAAAGACCTAATGGATATCGCTCATGAGTCCATACAAACAAAATAATCAGCTGGCTACAAGGAGCGCACCACCAAGGGCCAGCGCAATGCTGGAATCCCTGCGCGGGCTCGGTTACTCTACCGCTGCTGCACTAGCTGACATCATCGACAATAGCTTTTCCGCTGACGCCACTACAGTAGATATTCAATTTAACTGGAAAGAGACGTCGAGTAATATCCATATTCTGGACAATGGGTCCGGGATGAGTGACCAAGAGCTTGAGAGCGCCATGACACTAGGCGATAAAAACCCTCTCGACGCACGATCACCGCACGATCTTGGCCGATTCGGCATGGGACTTAAGACTGCCTCGTTTTCTCAATGCAAACGCCTCACAGTTGCATCCAGAAAGAACGGTGTCACCAGCTGTCTCCGATGGGATCTGGATCTGCTCAAAGCTAATCCGGATATCGGATGGGTCCTAATTGAAGGACCGGCACCCGGCTCCGAGGACCTGCCCGCAAAGCTGGATTCCCTCGATCACGGGACAATCGTGATATGGGAGGTTCTTGACCGCGTCGTCACCGAAAGCTTCACGGTCAATGACTTCTTGGCCTTAATGGAAGAGCAGGTCGAGCGTCACTTAGCTATGGTTTTTCACCGTTTACTCGAAGGACACCGTCCAAAGCTGCAACTCAACCTGAATGGTAAAAAGATCGAAGCGTGGGATCCTTTCCTGAGTGGTCATCCCGCAAAACCATGGACATCACCTGTCCAGAGGCACCGAACCTCATGCGGAGACATTGAAGTTCAATGCCACGTCCTACCTCACAGGGATAAGTTGTCAGATAACGAATACGAGATCAACGGTGGTCCTGCCGGGTGGAATGCTCAGCAAGGTTTTTACATTTATAGAAACCAGCGGCTTCTGGTCGCTGGTGGATGGTTGGGGCTGGGGCAGCCCAGGGCCTGGAACCGAGAAGAGCCATGCAGACTGGCTCGCATTCGACTAGATATCCCGAACACTGCAGATGCAGACTGGAAAATTGACGTCAAGAAGTCAGTTGCACGTCCTCCCGTAGCGTTGCGTCCTTGGTTGACTAGTATGGCCACTGACACGAGGGAGCGTGCCCGCCGGGTCTTTGCATATCGGGGAAGCCCAACGAGAGTCAATACGAATACACCAATCGAGCAAGCTTGGAAGGTGGAACGCACGTCCAAGGGAATTCGCTATAGGATTGACGAGGCGCATCCGAGCATTGCTGCGGTTCTTGACGACGCCACCTCTACCCAGAAGGATCTGATCATCAGCATGATCAGGGTCATTGAAGAGACTGTCCCTGTTCAAAAAATCTGGCTGGACACCGCCGAGCAAAAAGAAACGCCTGTGACAAGCTTTGCCTCCAGTTCTGATGAAGCTGTTTTGAAGGTAATGAAATCCCTGTTCAGAAACTTAGTTGTCCAAAAGGGCATGGATATCGAGGACGCTAGGGCGAGACTCGCCTGCACAGATCCTTTTCAGAATTTCCCTCATCTGATTGCACAGCTTTCCGTACCGGAATCCTGAATGCGGGGATGAATCAGACCAGACAGGAATAGCACATGAGCGAATTCAATCGACCAACCAGTACCGTCATAAGCAATGCACAGAACCTGCTGATGGAACAGGCCACCCAGAACCCAACCGCTTCAGTGATCAAGGAAATGGTTGAGCTGGCCGCTTCCATCATGCCTCGACGGGAAGATGAACCCATTGATATCGAGGGCGCCGTTGCTGAACTGATCCGTCGTTACAGCATCTGGATCGGCAAGAACTCAACACTCTCCGACGACAGTGATCACGAAACCTGGCTTGGTTCTTCACGAAAAAAGGGATGGAGATATTGGCCAAGGTACAGGGACATGCTGGAGCGGAAAATGCCTCCGGCTGCCATAGATGCACTGGAAATCTCTACAGACGAAATGCTTGGCCTTCTTGAGGACCCCAACCGGACTGGTTCTTGGGACAGGCGTGGGCTGGTGGTTGGGCATGTGCAGTCGGGGAAAACCGCCAACTACACAGGACTGATCTGTAAAGCGGCTGACGCTGGGTACAAAATAATCATTATTCTAGCCGGTCTTCACAACAACCTGCGATCCCAGACCCAGATTCGACTTGAAGAAGGGTTTCTGGGCTACGAAACTTCTGCGAACAATGATGTAGTCAAATTCATTGGTGTCGGCGAAATGGGACGCGATCTGGAGATCAAGCCTAACTGCGCCACCAACCGAACTGAAAACGGCGACTTCAGCACAAATATCGCGAATCACCTAGCTATCACGCCAGAAGAACGCCCCTGGCTATTCGTCGTTAAGAAGAACAAAACCGTCTTGGATCGCCTGCTGAAATGGATCAAGAACCATGTCGCCGATACGAGAGATAATGAAAGCGGACTTAAATACGTCAGCAATCTGCCCCTGCTTCTGATTGATGACGAGGCAGATAACGGGTCAGTTGATACCGGGGAGCAGACATTTGACTCCGAAGGTAACCCGGATCCGGATCACGAGCCCAAGGCCATCAACAGCCGTATCCGGAAGATACTGCACAGCTTTGCAAAGTCTGCTTATGTCGGGTACACGGCTACCCCGTTCGCCAACGTGTTTATCCATAGGCAAGGGAACACCACTGATGAGGGCGCAGACCTGTTTCCCAAGTCATTCATCATCAATCTCGCAGCTCCTTCAAATTACTTCGGTCCTACTCGCATCTTTGGCCTGAGAGGCGTCGATGGAAGAATCGGAGGGCTTCCTCTTGTTCGCGTATTCAAGGACCACATGAGCGAAGACCGTGAGACAGGATGGATGCCAGAAAAACACGACAAGTATCATCAACCTTTCTATCTTGGCGTAGACACACTGCCTCCCTCTCTTAAGAATGCAATCCAGTCTTTTGTATTGGCCTGCGCTTCCCGCGAGTTACGCGGCCAGGGTAGCGAGCATTCCTCTATGCTGATTCACGTTACTCGCTATATCCTCGTTCAAAAAGATGTTCATAGGCAGGTAAAGGAATACATCACGGGGCTTCGCCAGCGTATTACCCGTGGTGTTGACGATATCGAGTCGCTGAAACAGATGCGAAGGCTCTGGGAGGAGGATTTCTCGCCCACTCGCACTGCTGTGATTGAGAGACTGGTTGAATCCGAGACCACGCCGCCAGATCATTCTTGGGATGAAATCTTACAGAAGCTGGGAGATGTACTGTCCGATATTGAAGTCCGAATGATCAATGGCAAGGCAAAGGATATTCTTGATTACGCCACACCCGGCACCAAGGGGCTGAAAGTGATTGCTGTTGGCGGCGACAAGCTTGCTCGAGGTCTTACGCTTGAAGGACTCTGCACCAGTTACTTTGTCCGCACCTCAAAAATGTACGACACCCTCATGCAAATGGGGCGATGGTTTGGGTACCGCCCGGGCTATCTGGATCTTTGCCGTCTGTACACGACGGATGATCTGATCGAGTGGTTCCAGCACATTGCTGATGCATCCGAGGAACTGCGAGACGAATTCGAAGCCATGAAAGACAGTGGTGCAACCCCTAAGGACTATGGTCTCAGGGTCCAGTCGCATCCCGTCCTGCTGGTTACATCACCTTTGAAAATGCGCACCGCAAAGGATTTGCAACTGTCTTTCAGCGGCGAAATCCTTGAGACCGTTGCACTGCACAGATCCGCTGATATTCTGTCTAAGAATCTGGACGCAACCACGAGGCTTCTCCAAGCATGTGGCTCTCCGCAAGAGTCGCCTGAAATCATCAGACTGCGGGGAAGCAAGCCCAAAAAATGGTACGGGCATCTCTGGGACAACGTTTCCAGCGAAGCTATCGCAGACTTCTTTGATTCCTACGCCACCCATCCGGCAGCGCGTAAGGTCAATAGCCCCCTGATACGGGATTTCATCCGGTCCATGGCCAAGATCGGTCAATTGACCTCGTGGACAGTCTACTTGGCAGACGGTGGTGAGGGAGTTTCTTACCAGTTCACAGGTGGGCCAAGGGTTGATCGCATGATCAAGCGGAAGGCGGATAACACACGCAGCGACCGTTATGCGATTGGTCGTCCCGTTTCGCCGCCGGATGAGTCTATCGATCTTGACGGCCCTGCATGGGACGCAGCCATGGCATTGACTCTGAAAAACTGGAATCCAGACGCAGCCCGAGTTAAAGACGGCAAAAAGCCAGAGGCACCTACTTTTCCCAATGGCCTCGCTATCCGATATATCAGAGGTATGGGCGCGCCAGAACAAGGAATACAGGCGGCCCCTGAGAGGGGCTTGCTGATGCTGTACCCCTTGGACCCTGATCAGGCCGAATTTGGTCCTGGCTTTGGTGACTGGAAAAAACCTGTCATTGCATTCGGCATTAGCTTCCCTGCCAGCGATGCCGGGGTGAAAGTCAAATATGCAGTGGATCATTTAACTCAAGCACAATGGGCTCAGGAATATGGCCAAGTTGATTGACGAAATTCAGCTGGCTTGGAATTCAATCCAGACCGCACAAGGCACGTCCGGATGGAACACAGTGGCAGTTTTGCCCAGACATCCCGGCAGGTTCAGAGCTGGGCGCAATTTCCCAGACCTATGCGAAGCCTTGCTCGCAGGTTTTCGTACAAGTGTGATCTCGAGAAACGAAAAATTTCCTGAAGGATTGGGATTCCATGTCACTCGTGTCAATTCTGAGCAGGATGGCTTCGTCTGGCTTGCATTGACTCGGAGTCCGAACGGAAACCTTGAATTATTCTCGGCCATGGTGTCGGATATTGTCCATGCAATCTTGGACACGGGTTCCGGAGACCACAGTCTTGAATTGCGCGCTTTCCTTGGCAGGATTCGAGCGTGGCAAGAGTTCATGCGCAAGGGTGCTGTACCTTTGTCTGCCGAGAATGAAGTTGGTCTTGTAGGTGAACTCACCGTGCTGGAAAAAATGCTGGAGGTCGGCATGGCTCCTGAAGCTGCAATCAGGGCCTGGAGTGGACCACTTCACGGGCTCAGGGATTTCGAACTTGGCTTTGGTGCCATCGAAGTAAAGACCACTGTTGCCACCGCTGGGTTGGTTGCAAAAATTGGTTCGCTGGAACAACTGGATGACACGAACTGCAGCCCCCTTTTCTTGGGTGCCGTCAAATATGCGTTGACCGAGAGTGGACAAACGCTCCCCGAAAAGATTTCTGCAATCAGAGCACAGCTGGAATCTAATCCAATCACCCTTTCCGAGTTTGATGACAGAGTTCTCGCTGCTGGATACTCGCCAGCGCATTCACCTCAATACCATCGGAGATTCTCCCTGCGGGAAATCGCGATGCTTGAAGTTGGAGAGAATTTTCCTCGACTGATGCTCGGCAACGTGAAGCCCGGAGTCATCAGTGCTAGATATGAAATCAATCTCGAGCCCTTGCTCAGCCAAGATGTTGGCCTGACAACAGCTCTCAAGAAACTGGAAATGATCTAACTATGGAACTTGCTGAATTTTTGAGGGAAATACAGGCAACCGTGCGTGCGCAGATGCAGGACGGGGCCCTCTACGAAGAACTTGTTTATGCCAATATCGTCATGGATCACATGGCAGAGATTGGTATGACATTCGAGCCTGTCCAGTGCTATTTCGAAGGAAAAGTTGGCAACGCCATATTGCGGCTCAGTGGTTACTCATTGTCTGACGACAACGATCAGCTCGATCTGTTCGTTAGCCTTTACCTAGGGGAGGATGAGCCAACGCGTATACCTGACGCTGAAACGAAAACGGCTGTTGAGCAATGTTTTCGGTTCTTGTCCCTCTGTGCACAAGGAACGCTCGCTCCAAAGCTGGATCCGACAAACGATGTCCGTTCATTAGCTGAGACGCTGCAAGCCATCTACAACGATTTGGAACAGATCCGAATCTTCGTCATTACTGACCGCATCGCCAATTCCAAGAGCTTCAAGACAAAAGAAATAAACGGTAAGGCTGTCAGGCTGGAGGTTATGGATATTGAGCGGCTATACCGCCACATCTCTGAAGGTAAGCCGCGTGACGAATTGGTCATCGATTTCAATGAGTTGTCTGGTCAGCCCTTACCATGCGTATTCGTCAATGGGCAGAACGATGACTATGACTACGCATTGACCGCTGTTCCCGGTGACGCTCTTCGCCTGCTTTACGAAAAATTTGGTGCGCGACTTCTTGAAGCCAACGTTCGTTCGTTTTTGAGCGTCAAGGGCAAAGGCGTGAATGCCGGCATACAAAACACTCTCAGAAATTCACCTGAACGCTTCATGGCCTACAACAACGGCATTGTTATGGTCGCCGACGAAATAAGGCTGGGGAACTCCTTGGACGGTATGATCGGAATCGCATGGATCAAGGGTCTTCAAATCGTCAACGGTGGGCAGACCACTGCATCCCTGTACTTCACAAAGAAGAAGTATCCTGAAATCGACTTGTCCGGCGTCAGAGTGGCCGCAAAGATCATTGTCATGAGAGTTCAGGACCCTGCCAAGGAAGAGGCCCTGGTTTCAGACATTTCCAGATTTGCGAACAGCCAGAACGCTGTTAGACAGTCAGACCTCTCAGCCAACAAGCCATTCCATGTGGAGATCGAAAAGATTTCCCGTAATGTGTACTGCCCAGATGGAGTCAGTCAGTGGTTCTATGAGCGCGCTGCAGGAAGCTACAATACCTTGTTGGCTAGGGAAGGAACAACACCTGCCAAGCTAAAGAAGATCAAGGACGCGATCCCGACGAGTCGCCGCCTGACCAAAACGGATCTTGCAAAGTATCTGAATGCCTGGGCTCAGAAACCAGAGATCGTCAGCCTCGGCTCCCAGAAAAACTTTGACCGTTTCATGTCAGCACTCGTTGCTCCGGAGGGACAGGAAGTCAAACTGCCCTCTACTGCCGACTTCAAATCCATGATCGCGAAGGCAAAGCTCTACCGCGATACTCAAAAACTGATCCGCCCCATGTTCCAAGCTTTCCAAGCAAACATCACGGCATATACCGTATCAGTGACCGCCAAGATGTTGGGTGATCGCATTGATCTCGATAAGATCTGGAGCAATCAGGCAGTCTCCCATGAACTCCTTAAACAGATCGAGATATGGGCGCGCCAAGTCAGTGAGGTTCTCCACGAAAGTGCTGGTGGTAAGATGATTTCGGAATGGGCCAAAAAGCCAGAGTGTAGGGATGCAGTTTTCGCTGCTTCTTACTCCCCTGTAGCCACAGGAATTCCAGAGGTTCGCTACAACGGCTGACAGAAAATGGCCGGTATAGTTTGAGGTATGTGACAACCCGCTCCAGACTTCATGCACTTGAATGGTGTGTTCTGAAGATCTGGGTGTGCAACTTGACGTCTGCCTCCCTTGAAGTCCAGCCTGCAGGGTTAGCTCGCTGGATTTAAGGTAATTAGGTTTCTGGAGAATTCAAAGACCTGCCGACTGCAACAGCCTGAGGACAATTTCAGCGATTTTCCTAGCCAATAGCGGTGGGACAGCATTGCCCACTTGGTGATACTGCTGTGTTCTATTGCCCTCAAAAAAGTAGTTATCGGGGAAGGTCTGTAAGCGCGCAGCCTCGCGAACCGTTAGGCTACGGCACTGTGAGGGTTCGGGATGAATGTAGTAGTGCCCATCCTTGGAAATGTGGGACACGATTGTTGTCGATGGTTGATTACGCAACTGCACTCGGAATCTGTCTAGAAATGGCGTTGATTCGTTGTTCAAATTTTGATGGTTGGGTAACAAGGCTTGAGGAAAGTCACTCAACCTCGGTGATCTCTTTTCCTCTCGAGCGAATGAGGAGGCAAACAAATACCGATGCAGATCGGATTCCATATGGCTTCTCGTCTCATGCAGCGTTACGCCACCTATCTCGGGGTCGAGGTACCAAGAAGCCAGAGGTTCATTCATGGAGATATCCGACTGGATGAACTGTCCACCAGTTGACTTATGGATCCATGACTTAGTCACCGCCCACTGTGCACGTTCCAACACCCGCAGTGGAACCGCACTTTTTTTCTTCTCGAGGACCTTTAGTCCGTTAGTAAGAGCCTTTTGCCAATTTGCGACAGAGTCGGTCATCCCGTCATAACGGTTTGAAAGCTTGCTTCGAAGCGGGGGCAGCCCATCAAGAACATCCCGGGCGCACACTAAGGGTGACTGCTCCAATGAGAAACGTTCGGGACGGTTAACTAGGTCTGGCACCGACTCAGCAATATCGGCCCTGATGCCAAACAGTATGACCCTGTGCCTAGATTGTGGGATTCCAAAATTCTCAGACTTGATAACAAAGTCATCCGGGTCACTAATCTCGCCAGGAACAACAAATGATCTGACCAGATATTCATGACCGTTTCCGGGTAACTGAAGATCTTCAAGTATTCGGTTAAATATTAATGAGCCCGAATGCTGTGAGGTCAGCATTCCTTTTACATTTTCCATTACGAAGACAGAGGGAGAAAATTCCTTGATTATTCGCAAGTATTCTTTGTAAAGAAAATGTCGCTTGTCTGACTCAAATTCCTTTGGATTATTGCCGCGCATCCTCGATCGGCCAACGATTGAATAAGCCTGACAAGGTGGTCCACCTATCAGGACCCATTCTTTGGCACCTGCAAGGCCATCCCGAATCCAAGAGTCAATCTCACTATGATCATTTTTCCCCAATTCGGCGCACCTAGCTTCAGCATATGATTTTTTGACATACGGAATTACAACTGGGTCACTTTCCAACTGCTCCCGTGAAATTTCCCCTCTGATATATTGATAGTAGGCAGCAGGGACCTTCCCTACAGGAAAGGACCGGAACAGAGCACGAAGTGAAAGAGTCTTATGAGCGATAGGATCTTTCTCAATCGAAACACGAATCTCAAAGCATCTCGATTCACCTTTTGTTAGAGATGCAAAACCTTCGCACAACCCTCCCGGGCCAGCAAAAAGGTCAATAACAGGTATGCCATTCATTGTTGATTTTTATCCAAAGATTCAATACTTTCCTATTGACCGTTCGAAAGACTACACCCTCACCAGGGGCCACCTCTCAAGCGCCTCAAACTGTATATATTCTGCCAAGTTTTGATAGCTTGCGAGCAACTGAAACTTTGCGAATTAATTCTCTGCCTAGCATCAGTATCTGTAGTAACGCTCCATACGGCTAACAAGTCATCACAACTGAGGGCAACTCTTCAATCGGTATGGCGCCAAAAACCCAAGTTTTCACCTGAACTTGCCCCCTGAAAGACAGTACCGGAGGTATTCCTTAAACTTACGACTAGGAATACAGCTATGTTTACTACTATGAGTTCAGATGGCAAGCCCGAGCGGGTTGAAGTGATAATCGGTGTCCAGCGCCGACGGCGCTGGACACCGGAAGAAAAGTTGGCGTTGGTGCAGCAAACGTACGTCGAAGGCAAGTCTGTTTCTTTGGTGGCCCGTGAAGCGGGTATCGCAGCCAGCCAGTTGTTTCAGTGGCGCAAAGCGTATGCAGACGGCTCTTTGGTTGCTGTTGGCGCCAACGAACCAGTTGTGGGTATCTGATTTCACCTATGTCTCAACCTGGCAGGGATTTGTCTATGTGGCATTTGTTATCGACGTGTTCTCTCGGCGAATTGTGGGCTGGCGCGCGAGCCGTTCCATGCGTACGGACTTTGTGCTGGATGCACTGGAACAAGCGTTGTGGGACCGCCAACCTGACAGAAATCAGTCACTGATTCACCACAGTGACAGGGGTTCACAATACGTGTCCATTCGGTACAGCGAACGCCTTGCTGAGGCTGGCATTGAGCCATCAGTTGGCAGCAAAGGCGACAGCTATGACAACGCACTGGCAGAGAGCATCAACGGGCTGTACAAGGCCGAAGTGATTCACCGCAGAAGCGCCTGGAAAACAATTGAATCGGTGGAACTGGCTACGCTGGAATGGGTGGCTTGGTTCAATCACCATCGACTAATGGAGCCACTGGGCTACATTCCACCGGCCGAAGCAGAGATGAATTATTATCAACAACTCGGTCAGCAGGCCGAACAAACCCGCACTTAAGAAAATTGGCCTCTACGAAAGCCGGGGCGGTTCAAATCGATTCTTTCAAGGCCCAGGTATGCATTTGCCCGGCGGCGCGCCAGAGATGGTTATTGACTCAATATCAACTATGGACGGATCGGGTGTTCGTACGCTCGGTACCATCAAGGTGGGGCCATGACTCAGATCAATGGATTTCTTGCAAGTATAAATGGTGGTGTTAATACCGTTGTCTGCCTGAATAGTCAGGCCGGAGATTGTCTCCTCTCTAATCAGTTCCAGTCTTGTGGTTCTGATACCTATTCAATCCATTGCGCTCACCGTGATGACCAGGTGAGAGTATTTGAATTTCTAAGAAAAAATAAGTTTGCATTTTCAGCGGGAAGAGATTGGTCACCCGCTGAGATATTTGAATTCTTTCGTGAACAGGGATTGGTTGCTGGTGAGTATCTAAGAATATCTTGGATAGGTCCAGATGAGCCGACAGTGGCAGTTTGCTAGGTTTAGTCACTCCAATGTCAATGCCGCTTGAATTTTGACCCACTTTGCTTCGTCAACGCCAAAGTAAATTTGACCCACCCAAGCAATTCTTTCTGATTTTGTTCACTGATTTCCTGCTGCCAAACCCACCGGGTTTGGCATGGCGCCAGCCATCTTTTTTCCTTTCAATCTGTAACTCTCACCGTTGATTTGCACGATGTGGCAATGGTGAAGCAATCGGTCCAGCAGTGCTGCAGTCAGGGTTGCATCGTCTGCAAATGCACTGGCCCACTGTGAGAATGGGAGATTACTGGTCACGATGATGCTGCCTGTTTCATACCGCTTTGCAATCACGTTGAAGAACAGGTTGGCTTCTTCACGACCGAACGGCAGGTATCCGATTTCATCAATGATGAGCAACCGTGGTGCCAGAACACTGCGTTGCAGGTATTGCTCAAGGCGTCCCTGATTTTTTGCTGCCGACAGTTGAAGCATCAGGTCAGCCGCGGTTATAAATCGAATCTTCATCAGCTTGTGTATGGCCATACAACCCAGGCTAACTGCCAAGTGGCTTTTGCCCACACCGCTTGGTCCGAGCAATACGACGTTCTCTTTGCGTTCAATGAAGGCCAGTGAAGTTAGCTCCTGGATTTGCCGCTTCGGTGCACCTGTTGCGAATTTGAAGTCGTATTGTTCAACGGTTTTAATGGAAGGCAGACCTGCGAACTTGTGCAGAATGCTTTGCGTTCTCGTGGCACGTGCATCCAGCTCGGCCTGAAGCGACCGCTCCAGGAAGTCTGCAACAGATTGCCCCTGTTCAACACAGGTTTGTGCAATTGCAGGCCACTCATTGTTCAGGGTGTCGAGCTTGAGTTGCTCGCACTGGCGGGCAATCCGTTCTGTTTGCAGATTCATCGAACCACCTGTAGCAACTGGTCATACACGCTCAGGTTGTGTTGCAGGCTTTCCACCGGCATGGGTCTGGCAATGTGCAGGCTGCGGTGAGTTATTTGTGGCGGCACCTGGATATTGGGCAACCCACCCAGTGAATGACGCTCTTCATCCAGCAGTATTTGTGGCTTCTGCCCCGTGGTGCCGTGAATGCGTTGATGGGCAACACTGTGCAGCCGTGGGCATTGGCCACATCAGCAGTCAGCAGCAAACCGTTCTGTCGCATGGTGGTGGCCAGCGGTGTGATGAAACTTCCCTTGAGGTAGCCATTGAATCGCTCCACTTTGCCCTTGGTCTTGGCACGGTAGGGACGACATGCCCGAAGCCTGAAGTTGTAGTCCCTGGACATGTCCAGCATTTGCCGGTTCCAGCGATGTTGGCCTTCTCCAAAGGCATCGCGCTCCAGCATGATGCACTTGGCATTATCAAACAGTACCTCCTGTGTCACACCACCGAAGAAAGCGAATGCATGCTCAAGACCAGAGAGCCAATCCTCCTGGCGCTCCTGCTCGGTAAACCGAACGTAGGTTGCACGGCTGTAGCCCAGTGCGGCCACGAAGGCCTTCAAGCGTGAGCGGTATCGGCAAATGGTGGTGAAATCCACTTGCAGTTGCTGGCCCGGTGCTGTCTCGAACCGTACCACTGGGTCTGGCTCGGGCTGCTTGAACTGAACAAGATACTCCTTCAAGCGGCTTACGCCGCCCGTGTATCCCTTCGCCTGGATTTCTCTGAACAACACCGAGGCTGGAATCCAGTGCGACTTGGCAGCGGCAATTCTCTCATTCAAATAACTCTTGAACGGGTCGAGTTTGGCCGGTCGGGGCGCACGCTGTGGATAAATGGGTTCGGCTGCCTGGTCACGCAAATATTTCCTGACCGTGTTTCTGGACACGCCCAGTTGTTCAGCGATTGCGCGAATGCTGTGGCCTTGCGCGTTCAATACATGTATTTCCACTAGATTCTCCTGAGTCAACATTCAAAGCGCCGCCAAAAAGCGGCAATTGTTGCTCAGGTGGGTCAATTTTAAGTTGGCGCTAGTGGGTCATTTTTACATTGGCGGTGACACAAAGGAACCAGATGATCAACGGGATCAACTTGGTAATCAACGCCCAAGGTAGATATTGGCATGGTGTGATGGACGTGAATCTGCTGCCTGCCTAGCACGCCAAATGCGGTTTCGAAGTTGAAGCCGCATGCCTTGCAGCTATAACCATAGTGCTTCAGGCAAGCTAGACGCGCTTTCTCATTTCTCTCGTAGCGATTGACCGCTACCTTCTTTGATGCCCCTTCCTTAAAGGGACCATCTGGAATCGCTTCGTCGGGATAAACGTCAAGTGCATTGAGCGTGCCCGCGAGCTTCCAGTGGCCTCTGCCAGACACTTCTGGTCGAGCAATGATTCCCTCACCAACGAGTTCCTGCCTTGCCCAGCGGATCTCAACCTTGTACTGAGGCTGAGAAGTTAGCTTGATGGCCTTTTCCGCATTGAGAGAAAAACGTTCAGCTATCAGGCGATGTACTTCTGGCACTGGAAGCACACCGTGTTGTTGCAAGAGCTCGACTATTGCAACCTTAACAAATGCGCGTTTGGGGAGTGGCATAAGAGGCTTAACCGTTTTAATTCACCGGCCTGCGCGGCTTTTCGCGCAGGTCCGGTGGAATGAGAGGTTAGCCATCGGAGCGCGTAACTGCCAAGAGTTCAAGAATACGAACACCTAGATCGACTAGCCGATATACGTCTTGCTCACTAAGCTTTACGTTGCTGCTGTGAAAGGCTCGATTTCTAACGACCCAGAAATCTTTCATCAGAATTGGCAGCTCGCGAACAACGATCCCGCGCCGCGCTAGCAATTCTGCTGCGTGCATAGGCGACATGTAGCCTCGGGAAGTGTCTAGGTTGTTTTGCGTGAGAATAGTTTGGACTCGTTCCTCAATGTCTACCGCGACAGCAATAAGCCCGCCTCTTGGGTCTCTCAAATACTTGTCAATGTTTGGCGACGCTTCTGGCGTGGCACGCTTGAACCCGCCGTCTTCTGATTTTGACAATTGCTCTTCGGCCTCTTCTGTCTTCTTTGCCAGATCATCAAGAGCTTCAGCGAGTTCGATTTCTTTGTCACCAATCTTCACTTTGTTGACTCGCGAAATGAGCTTTGCAAGATCAGGCACAAGTATGCAGAGCATTGCGATAAGGATTAGGTCGCGAGACGACGAGTCATATACGAGCGACGGATAGACAAATCGACCTATGACAATGGCCACGCAAAATGCAGCTATCGCATGTTGTGGTTTAACGGTCTGCAGCCATTGCCAGAAAGCGTTCAGCATAGTGTCTTTTGAGATGGCTAACGTTTGAATTCACCGGCCTGCGCGGCTTTTCGCGCAGGTCAGGTGGAATGATGGGTTAGCCAAAGTATTCCTCTGGCAAATAGAAGAGGTAAAGAACAGTCTCAAGGCTGCCGTCTTGGCTGTCCTGGTTTTGCTGATCAGGCCGCTCTCCCTGGGGTATGTTCATAAACTCGCTATAGCTTCGGCGGATACGCTGCAACACTGTGTGTGCAGGTGTCGCTCGCTCAAAGCCGTCTGGGAGTTGGCAATTAAGAACACGCTCAATGAACTCCCCCCACCGGAAACAGCTTGGGTGTCGAACGATATTGTTGTTTTTCGACTTTACCTTGGTGCTTAGGTTTTCGTACCAGACATTCAGATCGACGGGATTTGCCAAATCCGATGACGTTGGGTGCCAAAAAAGAGCATGATGAAGCGACTCTCGACGCCATTCTCGATTAGTGAATGTTGGAAGGCAGTAATAAATCTCTGGGTTTGAAGCTACCAATGCAGCTTGCCCCGGTGGTGAAGTAAGTATCCATTTGAGGCGAGAAAAGTCGGGAGAAGTCCCTGCTGCGTAAGTGCCAAGTTTGGGCTGTTTAAACTGCAAACCAAATAGCTTCCCCCCAACGATCATTGCTTCATCTGCTGGCCAGGTTGCTTCATCCGTAGGGGAAACAGCCCATACATGCACGCTCTTCCCAATGTGGCGAAAGTATTTTTCAATTCGATGGACGATCCAACCCTCATATTCACGTTCTAGAGGGATACCAAAGTGCGGCTTAAGGATAGTGGTCATGTTTTGAATTGGCTAACTTGATATATCGAACAATATTGGCGATACCTCTTTATGTGAACAAATCATCGCGAGCCCAATACTGATTTACTTTCAATTGCTTGCCGTCCGTTTCACCAAATAAACCAAAGGCGAAACTCGCACATTTAGCCGCTAAGCTAAACCAAAACCTCGGAAACCGGAAGTAGGTCCGCCCGGGCAGTTGACCAAAAACCACCCAGAAACGAAAAAGGACCTAGCCGCTTGCGCGTCTAGGTCCTTGAATTTTGGTGGGTCGTGCAAGATTCGAACTTGCGACCAAAGGATTAAAAGTCCTCTGCTCTACCGGCTGAGCTAACGACCCGTGGTTGGCAACCAAGTAGCTTTCAACCAAAGACCGCGATTATGGTGGAAATTCAGCTTTTCGTCAACAGCCCTGCGATGGAAAATTGCCACATGTAGAGGGCAGGTCTGCAGGACATTTGAAATTGAACTATTTTTGGCTAGACTAGACTTAGCTAAGGTATAGGAACTGACAAATGCAACCCGTGAACATGCTCGAAGCGAAGTCCAATTTGTCCCGTTTGGTGGAAGCCTTGGAGCAGGGCCGTGAAAGGGAGATCATCATCGCGCGCAACGGCCGGCCCGTTGCCAAGTTGGTCGCCATTGACCACGGTGCGTCTCAACAGCGCATTGGTATTGCCAAGGGTCTGTTTGAGGTTCCAGACGACATTGATGTGGCCAATGCCCACATTGAGGCGCTGTTTGTGGGGCAGACCAAAAAACCATGAATTTGATCTTGGACACTCACATCGCCTTGTGGGCCATTACAGACCATCCCCGTTTGCCGCAGCAAGCCCGCCAATGGATCGAATCCAGTCGTTCTCACATTTGGGTGAGTGTGGCCAGTTTGTGGGAAATCGCCATCAAGCACAGCCTTGGGCGTGGCGTAATGCCGGTGTCAGCCAGTGAGGCCAAGCGGTATTTTGAGCAAGCGGGATATTTTTTGTTGCCCATTGAAGCGGAGCATGCGGTGGCTGTTGCCGAGTTGCCGCCCATTCACCAAGATCCGTTTGATCGAATCCTGGTGGCGCAGGCGCTGACCGAACCTTTGAAGTTGCTGACCCATGATGCCACGGTGGCGAAGTACAGCCCCACTATATTGCTGGTCTAGCGCTCATACGGGTTTGAAATCCGGAAGCGCTTCAAAATTTCCACTTCCTTGCCTTCCATCAGTTCGGCCTGGCTGTCCAGTTCATGCACATAGCCTTGCGCATGCAGGCAACCGTGCACCACCAGGTGGGCCAAGTGGTCGATCGGGTCTTTGCCCTGTTCTTTGGCTTCCCGTTCGACCACGGCGGGGCAAATCACGATGTCTGCCATAAACGTGGGCAAACCAGCCTCGCTGCCCAGGTCGGGCAGGTCCATGGGAAAGGTCAGCACATTGGTGGCGTAGTCCTTGCCCCGGAAGTCGCGGTTCAGTTGTCGGCCTTCCTCGTCGCCCACCATGCGGATGGTGATTTCAGCCCCATCCCGAAAGCAGGCCTTGGCCCAGCGGCGAATACGGGCATTGTCCACCTCCGAAAACGGGGGGTGGTCAGCCTCCGGTGCCCACTGAATGGCAACACTGACGGGGGCAGGGCGGTCGGATTTATTCAAGGCTGTGGCTCCTGGGCACTGGCATCCTCCATGGGAGAGTTGCGGCGTTCCGGGTTGTGAAAACGTTCATAGGCTTCCACAATGCGGGCCACCAGGGGGTGGCGCACCACGTCTTGCGCATTAAAGTAGGTCATGGCCACGCCCTTGACTTGGCGCAGCACGTGTTGGGCTTGCACCAAGCCACTTTGCTGGCCGCGTGGTAGGTCAATTTGGGTCACATCCCCGGTAATCACCGCTTTGCTGCCAAATCCAATCCGGGTCAGAAACATTTTCATCTGCTCAGGCGTGGTGTTTTGCGCCTCATCCAAAATGACAAACGCATGGCTCAAGGTGCGTCCGCGCATGTAGGCCAGGGGCGCGATTTCAATCACGTTGCGCTCAAACCATTTTTGCACGCGGTCGTACCCCGCCAAATCGTAGAGCGCATCGTACAGCGGGCGCAGGTAGGGGTCCACTTTCTGGGTCAGGTCACCGGGCAAAAAGCCCAGTCGTTCGCCCGCTTCCACGGCAGGGCGGGTGAGCACAATCCGTTTCACGGCATCGCGCTCCAGCGCGTCCACCGCGCAGGCCACGGCCAGGTAGGTTTTGCCGGTACCGGCTGGGCCAATGCCAAAAGTCAGGTCATGTTCCAGCACGTTTTTCAGGTATTCCTTCTGCCGGGCAGTGCGGGCCTGCAAATCCCCCCGTTTTACCCGCAGGGTGACCACTTCGTCTTGCCCCAAAATCACCGTGGGCTCACTGGGTGAGCTCAAGGTGCTTGTGTTTTTCAGTTCGACGATGGCCAGTTGAATGTCATCGGCTGTCACCGGTTTTTCGCTTTTGTCAAAAAAGTGGTTGATGAGTACAATGGCTTGCCGCGCTGCATCTTTGTCACCCTGCACATTGAGCATGCCACCCCGTCGGGCAATCTTCACCTGGAATGCCTGCTCAATCAGGCGCAGGTTGGCATCCACTGGGCCACACAAATTGGCCAGCTTTGAATTGTCATCATCGGGGGCTTGCCACTCTTGGGGTTTGCTTCTCATCGGGTTGGTCTGGTTTGGGGTTGCTGCGTGAAACTATTGTAGTTCAGTACTCTAGCTGACTGTGGGTTGGCGGGAAACTGACTCGCATCAAACAACCAGGCCTGCCTGGCTGGGTGCTGCGGGGGTTGTCGAGAATGGCCACATGGGCGCTGTGCTGGTGGGCGGTTTCCTGAACAATGGCCAGCCCGAGGCCCGAGCCATCTTCGCTCGTGCCCAGCACCCGGTAAAAACGGTCAAACACCAGTGGGCGCTCATTGACGGGAATGCCCGGGCCGTCATCCTCCACGTCCAGCCGAATACCATCTTGCTGGCTGCTGTCATCCACCCGCACGGTCACCAGTCCGCCCTCGGGGGTGTAACGTAGGGCGTTTTCCACCAGGTTTTTCAGCATTTCGGTGATCATGAGCGTTTGGCCCTGGATGTAGACCGGGTGCTCAGGCACTTCCACACCCAGGTCAATCCGCTTGTTCATGGCCTCGGGGACAAAGTCCCGCGTCACCGTTCGGGCAATGTGGCACAGGTCAATCTGTTCAAACCGCAGCACCAGCGGGGCCTCGGTGCGGGCCAGGGCCAGCAATTGGTTCACCAGGCGGGTTGAACGTTCTGTGCCCACCTTCAGGCGCCGCAGGCTGCGGGCCCGCGCGGCGGGGTCGGGCTCGTCGCTCAACAGTTCAACCTGCATGCGCAGGCCGGCCAGCGGGGTTTTGAGTTGATGGGCTGCATCGGCCACAAACCGCTTCTGGGTCTCAATGGTTTGTTCCAATCGGCTCAGTTGTTCATTCAACGCCAAAATCACCGGCATCAGCTCTTCCGGGGTGTCTTTGCTTTGCAGGGCGCTTAGGTCGTCGGGTTTGCGATTGCGGATCACATCCAGCAAGGTGTTGAGCGGTGCAATGCCGCGTGACAGGCCAAACCACACCAAGAGCACGGCCAGTGGCAACACCACAAACTGCGGCAAGATCACGCCTTTGATGATTTCGTTGGCCAGGCGTTCGCGTTTGCCCAGCGTTTCAGCCATCTGGATGAGCATGAAGCGCTGCTCGCCCGGCACTGGCAGTTCAATCCACAAATGTCCAACCCGAAAGTCTTCGCTGTTCACGACCACGTCTCGAAACACCACCACACCGATTTCAAGTCGTCGCCGTTCGGGCACGGGCAGGGTACGCTCGTCACCCATGAGGAATTCCCCCCGCTTGCCGACCACCTGAATGCGATATTGGTCGGTCCCGTCGGCTTTCAGAATTTCCAGTGCCTGGTCGGGCAATTTGAATGCGTTGCTGGATGCCTGCACGGCAACTTCCTGCGCCAGGGCGGTGATTTTGTCGTCCAGAATGTGGTCGAACGGGTCGTTGGCGATGGACTTGGCCACCAGGTAGGTGACGCCGATGCTCATGGGCCACAAAATCAGCAAGGGGGCCAACATCCAGTCCAGGATTTCGCCAAACAACGAGCGTCGCTGTTGTTTGCCCGAGGCCAGCGGATTGCGTTTGTACCAGGCCAATCAGGCATCCTCAGGCGTTGGGGTGTGCATTGGCTTGGGCCTCTTTGTCGGTGTATTTTTCCAGGCAGTAGCCCAGGCCCCGCACCGTGGCAATCCGAATTCCGTTGACTTCGATCTTCTTTCGAAGCCGGTGAATGTAGACCTCAATGGCGTTGTTGCTCACTTCTTCGCCCCATTCGCACAGGTGGTCCACAAATTGTTCCTTGCTGACCAGTCGCCCCACCCGCTGCAGCAGAATCTCCAGCAGCCCCACTTCGCGGGCCGAGAGGTCCAGCATGTCCTCGTTGATGTAGGCAATTCGGCCGACCTGGTCATAGGTCAGTGGACCATGTTTCCAGATGCTGGCCCCGCCGCCTGAACCTCGGCGGGTGAGCGCTCGCACACGGGCTTCTAGCTCTTTCAGGTCAAAGGGCTTGGCCATGTAGTCGTCGGCTCCGGCATCCAGGCCTTGCACCCGTTGTTCCACACTGTCGGCGGCCGTCAAAATCAGCACGGGCATGTGGTTGTTGCGCGCCCGTAACTTGCGCAGCACCTCCAAGCCACTCATTTTGGGCAAACCCAAATCCAGAATGAGCAGGTCGTAGCTCATGGTGGTCAGTGCGGTATCGGCATCGCTGCCATTGAACATGCAGTCCACCGCGTAGCCGGTTTGTCGCAACGATTGTGCAAGCCCCTCGGACAACAGGTTGTCGTCCTCGGCCAAAAGTATTTTCATCCCGTGTCTCCCCGGCTGCACGCCTTTGTTGCCCAAGGCTTGGTGCGCTGTGTGTGTTGGGTGTGTGTTACCCCGAATTTTAGCCCGAATGGGCTTGGTCTTTGGCTGTTTGAATGGCAGCGCGGGTCGATTCCGCCTCCCGGGCAGCGGCTTGTGCAAAATCGGCCCCGCTGCTGGCATACAGAATGGCTCTGGAGGAGTTGATGAGTAACCCCCAGCCCTGGCTGCACAGCCCGTTTTTAACGGTGTTTAGCAAATCACCGCCTTGGGCACCTACACCGGGCACCAGCAAGGGCGCATCACCCGCCAACCGGCGAACTGCCCGGATTTCATCGGGATAGGTCGCGCCCACCACCAGGCCGACTTGCTGATGCGGGTTCCAGGCGTTGGTGGCCAACTTCGCCACAGTTTGGTAAATGGGCTCTTCCCGGCCGGTGACCAAAAATTGCAAATCGTTGCCACCAGGGTTGGAGGTGCGGCACAAAATGAACAAACCCCGGTCTGGGTAGGCGTGGTAGGGTTCTACCGAATCATGGCCCATGTAGGGGCTCAAGGTCACACTGTCGGCCTGAAAACGATCAAACGCTTCAATGGCGTATTGCTTGGCGGTGGCGCCAATGTCGCCCCGCTTGGCATCCAGCACCACGGTGGCATGTGGCGCCAGTTCATGGATGCGACCAATGATGTTCTCCAGCGCCCCTTCAGCCCGGTTGGCGGCAAAGTAAGCAATCTGCGGTTTAAAGGCGCAGGCGTATTCCGCTGTGGCCTTCACAATTTCCACGCAGAAGCGCTCGATGTCGGCTGCGCTGGTGCCATAGCCTGTGGGCATGCGGCTGATGTCCGGGTCCAGGCCCACACACAACATGGAATGGCTGGTTTGGAAGCTGTGGGCCAGACGTTCAGGAAAGGTTTTGAATTGGGAGAAGCGCTGGCCCATGGTCCACGTTGTTTCAGGTGATGAAGTACCCGGATTGTACAGTGTAAACATCCAACAATTTGCGGTTCCCTCAAGCACGCCCGCTGTGTGCTTGTCTAGCGGAACCCCAACTTCAGTTTGTTGACATGCTCTGTCAAGTCACCGGCTGGAAGGCCTCTCAGGCGCTGCATCTCAAGATTGACGCGGGCTTCGAACATGTTTTCGCCGATGATGGCCATCGGGCCTTGCTGATTGGCCAATGTTCGGTCCTGGTTTGGCAAAGCCTCCAACCCCTCCTCAATCAACGCGTCGACACGTTGGCGTGTTTTGCCAGCCAGTGTGGCCAGGTCTTCACCCACTTGCCTTGATTTGGCAGCGATGTCCATGGCTGGGTCGATGCCACTGGGCACGTCCAACAGCCGTTGCATGATGCCGGGGGCGCAGGGGTCTTCCCGATCAATTTCGATCAAACGCTCCAGCAGTGCCTGGTTCAGGTTATTTTTCAGGGGTATGTCGGTTTTTGCCGAGATGTACTGGATGACATGGCCCAGCACTTGCCGCGCGATGACAGGTACACGCCAATTCGAGTCGGCGTGTGGGTTGGTCAAGGTTTTTTCCATGCCGCGCAGAATGTCCTGTTGCCGAGGGTGTTTGTCAGCCAGTTGTTGAATTGCCTGTCGCATGTTGGTTGGCGTCATCTCGTTGGATTGCCTGTGCGCTGCCTTCATCAGGTTGAGCAGCCGCTCGCCGTTGTCACGCACTGCAGCGTCGTGCACGGTTTGCCCAGGTAGCGATGTACCCACACCGTTGAGCCGGTTTTCCAGTCGTGTGGCGAGGTCATCGGGGCGAAGTGGAATCTGCCGGGAAATCAGGGTGCGGTTGTTCAACAGGGCGGTTATTTCCTGACGGCTGTACACCACGCCGTCCAGATTGAATTCGGTCTGGGCTGGACACAGTTGCTTCACCCAACGGTCGAGCATCTGTCGCAGATTTCGCTCCAACACCACGGAGTATTGATCGCTCAGGCATTGCAAGGCCATGTCGATGCCGTAAGACGCAAAGTAATTGGCTTGCCTCGGCGCATTTAAAAACTGGATGCTGTCGTGATCACGCAATTGATCGCTTAGAACCTGGCACAACGATGCCTTGACCGCTTTCGGGCAATCAGCCTCGTTCATGGCATTGGCCATGGCTTGCAAGAGCGCCATGCGGTTGCTCTCGCTGAACTGCCGATTGGTTGCGAAACACTGAAGTTCGGTTGGCGTGTAGCGTCGCCCCGGTTGGAATCCAGTGTCGACAGGTCGGGGTGGTGGGTCTGGTAGGGCCAGTGGGTTGGTTGGCACTGCATCGAGCTGGTTCAAGCGCACGGGTTGCGGAATGGCGGCCACCCGAAGCCCAGCGGGATTGGCTTGGGTGGGCTGTTGGGTTGGGGTGGTTTCTGTGGGGGGCGTTTTCTGCCCAAAACAGGAAAAAATCGCGCTTTTGATTCCAAACGGCATACTCAGTGTCCCCCGCGGTTGAATTGCTCATCGATTAAGACATCACCAACGCCATGGGCTCGAAAAGACTGGGCCAATTCACCGGCGCGGCACCAAAGTTTGCAGCGTTGCACGCCAGACTCCTGGGTGCCGTCGCTGTTGAGGCTGAGCCAATTCCCATGGCGGTCCGGCACAATGGTCAAAAAGTGCCCGGCCTGCCGACCCGTCCGGACGATGATCGGACAGTCCTTGCCTTGCGCCAGCGACTGCATTGCAAAACTTTCCAGCCCTTGCATGGTCTGAGGTTGTGCGTGGATGTCGAGGTGCATCAGGCGGCTGGGTAGGTGCGGTGGGTGATTGCGTTCAAGTTCTGTGTTCAGTACAGCCTTCAAATCAGCAACATCAATGCCACGTTGGGCCGCCAACCACATGTCCGGCGTGATCACCAAATCGCGAATCGCCATGAGTTCAGCACGGTGGTTTATCCAGTTCTTTCCCTGTGCAGCTGGACTGGCGTTGACCAGTTGTTGCCATCCTTGCCAGCGGGTCAACTCACTGCTCATGTCCAACGCTTGGGGGTCATTCCCGATAAATTCCTGTTGGGTGAGCTGCACCGGTTTTTCAGCAAACAGTGCCCTCAACAGTTTGGGGTGCATGAAGCCTTTTTGCTCATGAATCGGTAGGCCCAGTGCCTGGTAGGTATCCAGTTGTCGGGCGGCGACGTGTGCAGCCATGGCTGATGCACGGAGTCGGTGTTGCTGGAAAAAGCCGTTGATGGCCTGTGTGCCGCATTGCATGTGTTCAACCGGGGTTTTAAAGGCCAGTCCGTGATCCCGACAGTCCAGCCAAGGGGTGGCTGAGGCAGTCCTGTGCACGGGCCTTGCTGGTTCAGGTTTGGGTTCGGCTTGGGCGGGGCGATTCAACAGGTGCCGTTTGAAGCCTCGGATGCATGCACCATCGATCAGCGGTTGACAGATGTTTCCAAGCGATGGCGGCAGTAGATGCATGCCAACGTCCCGGATGCCCTTTTGAACAAAAAATGTTTCAACATCGCACGACTCTTCACCCCGAAACTGGGGCTTTTCCGGGCTGATGATCGGTAACAGTTCTTCAACAGCACCAATCCATTCGCCGCCGTGGCGGCAGTTCAGCTCGCCCCGAAACTGTCGGCCCAGACATTCTTCCTGTGCAGTCACCAATTGGGCGATGCGGGGATATTGGGGGCAAATAATACTTGGGCACTGCGGACTGTCCTTGTAAGTGTCGGGCAGTGAGCGCAGGTGGCTGTCCATGCAGTCTTTGATGTGCATGAGTTGCTGAGCCCGTTGGTTGGGGTTGGGCAGGTCAACCAACGGTATCTCTGTGACAGGAACATCAAAGGTGTACTGAAGATTGGCATCGTAAACCTGAAAAGTCCATTGAGGAGAAAACACCGATGCAATCGCTGGCGGCGTGGTGAACGCACCAACCAGCGAACACCCGTGGCCCAAGGGAATTGCGTCACTTCGCCTCAGTTGCTCGACATATTGCTCAACTGGACTCAGACCATTTGCATCTCGAATGTAAACAAAGCCTTGTTTGCTGCTGAGCGAGGCACGAAGCTGCGGCATCAGGCTGGCCACCGTTGGTGGATGTGACATGGATTCGACCCCACCGGTGAACCGATGGGTAACACCGAAAGGAAATGGTGGTGGTTGGTTTGAAGGGCGCTGCGTGGAAAAGGTGACGGAGCGAAGGTGATGAGCCGCCGGGTGTTGCGCCGCTGGGGTTTTCCGGGCCAGATTCTCCAGATGCGGGCTGTCGTTCGCATTCAGGCACATGGGTCTCTTGAAAATGTCCGATGAGCCACGGGCCAGCGCCTGAACCATGCCGTATAACTTGCCGCGCAATGGCTGGCGACGCTCGGGTGTTGCCTCAGGGGGCTGGAATTGATGGTCCAATAACGCCCTGTTGGAAGAACTTGATCCAGCCGATGCTTGTGTGTGTGGCATTGCGTGTCCCCGCCATGAAATGGACCACTATGTGCGACTTCCATTCAGATGGTTCGTCCATGGTTCCGGTGTGCAGAACCTGGTTCTGGTCGCCAACCCGAGCCGCGCGTATCTGGGTATTCAGCTAGGGCTTGCACCAAGGGCCAGTGTTGGGGGTATCCATTACACTACAGGCCTGTCGGTTTTATTGCCTGGTCCATGCCCGCTGTTCGTCTTACCCTTCTTCAATTGCAGCTTCTGCTGGGCATGACCGTGGTATGGGGCATCAACTGGCCAGTCATGAAGTACGCGGTCACGCATTACACGCCCTTGAGCTTCCGTTTTTTCTGCATGTTGCTGGGGGCCTTCATCATGTGGGGTTTGGCGGCGGCCATGAAGGTATCGCTGCGCGTTCCCAAAGCATTGTGGGGGCGAATGCTGTGGCTCTGCCTGCCCAACATGATTGGTTGGCATGTGTTCTGTGTGTTGGCGGTGAAAGAATTGAGTTCAGGTCGGGCAGCCATTCTCGGCTACACCATGCCGGTGTGGACGGTGCTCACTGGGCTTCTTTTCAAGCACCCGGTGGGTGCACGGGGCTGGATCGGATTGGCGTTGGCCATGGTGGCAACGCTGTTGTTGCTGAGCTCGGAATTCAATGCGATTGCCGGAAGCCCGTTGGGTGTGCTCCTGATGTGCATCGCAGCCGGCAGTTGGGGGTTGGGTACCACCCTCATCAAACGTTTTCCGGTGGATCTGCATCCGCTGGCGTTTACGCATTTCATGATGTGGCCCACCATGGCAGCCATGGGCACACTGGCTGTGGTGCTGGAAGGTTTGGGTCCTGGTCACTTGCCGACCACTTGGCCACAAATCTGGCCGATTGTGTACAACGCCGTGGGCGTGTTTGCATTTGCACAGGTGGGCTGGTTCACCTTGGCCAAGTCGTTGCCGCCAGTGGCATCCAGTTTGTCCGTCATGATGATTCCGGTGGTCGGTGTCATGGCCGGCGCATTCTTTCTGGGCGAGGCACCACACTGGCCTGACTTTGCAGCGCTGGGTCTGATTCTGACAGCCATGGTGGTTGTGCTGTTGCCCAGGCGCACCGCGTGAGCCTTTGATCACATCAAGCGATTGTGTGCGTGAACACCGTCGGCCTGGTCAATACACTCCAGTTGCAATCCAATTTGCAAGCCGCAACGGCGCTGATTCGACTGACGGTGATAGACCCGAAACGAGGTTGGTCGGTATGAATCAGGACTGTGCTGGACAGTGTTGATACCCTGTTGAAGCGTTTGGCTCAGCGCTGGATGATGATTGGCCAGCAAGTCAAGCAGTGCTTTGGCCCGGTTAATTTGGGTAACACAGTGTGGTCGAAGCTCCGCCCTGGCTGCATAAGTTAAATTGCTGGCCCGGTTGTTTCTGCAATCATTCAGGAATGTGTTTAATTCCTGTTCAGCCTGGGCATGAGAGCACTGCTTTTGTTGTGCGCGCTCGGAAATCCATGTCGCTTTGTGGGCCTGGATGCTTGATACAAAATCATGCACATGTTGATATTCGACCTCGATGAATGACATGGGGTGCACAAGGCCGTCTGACTCAACCCAGTCCTGTCTGAATGATCGACTTGCGCTACCCACTGTCCAATCTGCCGACCATGGGGTTCCGTTGGTCAACCGCATGGATGGGTCGGAATGGTTCATTGGCGATTTCACCTCCAGCTTCGCACCCACAGCGCATTCAAGTCCGTGCAACCGGCTCTTCTTGTGCACCCGGATTGCGCCTGTGTTGTCCACCAGTTCTCGTCTGGACCGACGTGTCCACCGCAACCTTGCAAACAGATTGCAGCACAATTCAAACACCACACATTTCAGGCTGGCGGTGGCTTCCAACTGCGCTGAGTGGCTGTGGGTTTTTTCACGATAGTTCCCCAGTTCTGAAATCGACAACTCCGGATAGTTGGCCAGTAGGTATTTTAAAAAATCACCCGGTTCAGACAATCCCCCGGGCCTGTTTACCAGGTCAGCCAGCAAGGCTTTGAAGCGTTCTCGCAGAGTGGATTCCTGGCCGCGAATTCTTGGCATGCGCAAAGCGATACCCTCCATGTGGTTGACCTCGCTCTGCAGAGCCTCCAGCTCGACACCGCCATGAATATCCAAGGGTTCTATCCCCGGGCCAGCGCCGATACCAACGCCGGTGCGAAACAGTGTTCCTCGACGGCTGATCAATAACAGCTCCATGTTGTAGGGTGGCATGGCCATTTCGAAACCAGCCTGGCGAATGCCATGCAAGCTGAGTTTGATTTTGACGCGGATCAACAGTCCCGTCAGACATTGAATCAGACGGATCGACAAGCCCTGCAATGCAAGACCAGCTCGTCCACCGCCATACCAACGCAGCCGTGACGCGCCCTGAATGTTGTCCACCAGGTGGTTCAGTGTGCTCAGCAGTCCGCCACGGCTAAAAGCGCGGCCTGGCTGTGAAGGCAGTTCCGTGATCGGCTTGCTGCCGCCGCGGTCCGCACCCAGTAACCCCCATTGCAGGTTGTTGAATGGATGCTTACCGGCCATCGGCCATGCGCGGGCCCATCGCCGGCTTTGCTCGGCCCGTTTGAGCCAGGTACCGAGTTTGAGCAGGCGTCGTTCAATCCGTTGAAATTGTGCGGACTGCTTGTCTGGATCCAGTCCGTTACGAAGCGCATTGACCACCCAATCTGCTGATGCCGGTTGGGAAGGCTGCCCGCACAATCGCGATAGTGCAAGGTTTGCGGCCTGAACGGCTAGATCCGTTTGTTGGACTGGCAATTCAGATTGCCAAACAATGTCCGGAAATCGTCCCATGCTCCGACTCACAGCGCAACAAGCTTTGGCGAGATTTTCCAGCCAACGGATTTGATGTTCGTCGTGTGGTAAATGACGAACGCCTTTGGATCTTAGCCATTCGCCGCCAGCTGGCATGGCCAAAGCCGTCATGAAAGCAGACCAAACCGCCAATTCACCGGGCGTCGATGGACCCTGTGCACGGCGGTGAATGTATTGAACAGGGTCAAAGTCGCACAACGCTTGCAGGCTTGTTCCGTGGGTCAACACCCTGTCGAGAATCATCTTGTCCAGCGTATGGTTGTCGGGCAGGGTTGGGTACTTCGGTTCAGTGGGTGAGCTGTGTGGTATGGGCGGATTGGGCACAGCGGGCACCACTGCCTTGAGAGGTTTCAACGCTGTGGCCAGCGACGAGGATCTGGAAAACCAAAGCGTTTGTGTGTTGCGATTCTGAACTCCCCATTGCCAGCGGCCGAGGGATTTCGCCTGTTGTGGATGAACTGCGGTGGACATGTCAGTTTCAGGTGCATGGTTGGGCAGCACTTGACGATAGGGGAGTGCTGGTGATTTCGGCAACGACACAAATTGTCGAACCTTATATGGAGGATGTTGGAACTGCCGGCGCACGGCGGTTACTGCAACTGAAACGCATAAGCTCAGAAGTTTTTCTTCGTTCACAGCAGGCAGCCCTTTTCCTACCATGGTCCTTGTTGAACCCTGAATCAGAACAAGGACTCCCCATGATTTCCAAGACATTGATCAAACACCTGGCCGGCTTGGGCCTGGCAGCAGTGGCTGCCTTTGGTTCGCCTGCCCATGCAGCCGACATTCAATTGCTGAACGTGTCTTATGATCCCACCCGCGAGCTGTACCAGCAGTACAACCCGGAATTCGCCAAATACTGGAAAGAAAAAACCGGTGACAACGTCACCATCAAGCAGTCTCATGGTGGATCGGGCAAGCAAGCCCGTGCAGTGATTGATGGGCTGGATGCCGATGTGGTGACGCTTGCTTTGGGTTATGACATTGATGCCATTGCCCAGGAAAGCAAAAAGCTGCCCGCTGGCTGGCAGAAAAATTTTGCGCACAACAGTTCACCCTACACATCCACCATTGTGTTTCTGGTGCGCAAGGGCAATCCCAAAGGCATTAAAGATTGGGATGACCTGACCAAGCCGAACGTCGCCGTGATCACCCCCAATCCCAAAACATCGGGAGGGGCCCGTTGGAACTACCTGGCGGCCTGGGGGTATGCCCTGAAGAAGTACGGCAACAGTGAGGCCAAAGCCCGGGAATTCACCGCCAACCTGTTTAAGAATGTGCCTGTATTGGATTCCGGTGCGCGAGGCTCTACCAACACCTTTGTGCAGCGGGGTATTGGAGACGTGCTGGTGGCCTGGGAGAACGAGGCCATTTTGGCTGTGAACGAACTGGGGCCGGACAAGTTTGACATCGTGGTGCCGTCCCTGAGTATTCTGGCCGAGCCCCCCGTGGCGGTGGTCACTGCCAATGCTGAAAAGAAAGGCACGACCAAAGTGGCTCAGGCTTACCTGGAATACCTGTATTCACCGGTGGGGCAGAAGATTGCTGCTGAAAATTACTTCCGACCCATCAAGCCCGAATTGGCGGACCCCAAGGACATCAAGCGCTTTCCCAAAGTAAAAACTTTCACCATCGATGACGTGTTTGGTGGTTGGGCCAAGGCGCAGAAAACCCACTTTGATGACAACGGCGTGTTCGACCAGATTTTCAAGCGCTGATTTTTCGGGCTATCCCTTGCTTGTTCACCGACGAGGTCTGCCATGCAACCCCCGCTTTGCCTGACTGTACCCGGCTTGCATGGCAGTGATCCCGATCACTGGCAAAGCTGGGTGGAACGTGAGCTACCCAACACCCGCCGCGTACAGGGCATTGATTTTGACAAACCGGTGGTTGCTGCCTGGGCTGACGCGATTCGCGACAATGTCCGACAGGCGCCAGGACATGTCATTTTGTTGGCGCACAGCTTTGGATGCCTGGCCAGTGTGATGGCCATTTCCGACCATGAAAGCAAGGTGTGTGCAGTGGTGTTGGTCGCACCGGCAACGCCCCGTCGGTTCGGTGCTTCCGGGCTTCTTGGTGAGCAGGCCGGGCAGGCTCACAGTCTTGTGGAGTGCATGCCCGTTGTGCCATTGAAGGTGCCTGGCCTGGTGGTTGCCAGCACCAACGATCCATGGATGAGTGCCGAGGAAGCATTTGGATGGGCCGACACCTGGGGCCTGCATGCCCTCAGTTTGACCAATGCGGGTCACATCAACACCGCATCGGGCCATGGACGATGGCCATCCGTGCTTCGTTTGGTTCAAGGTTTGCGGGACAACTGGTCGCCCATCCCCTTGGGTGAGCTGGAGCCCCAAACACAACCAGTCAAGCAGCGCTTTACCGCGTTGGCAAAGGCCCGGCGCATTACCCGGGTCGGTCTACAGTAAACAAACAGCTGGATCATTTCATGAGTGCACATCACACATATCCCCACACCCAGCCGTTGGAGCGTGTTCAGCAGGCTGTTGCGCGTCTGCCTGCCTTGCCACGGGATGACAAGGCCTTCTGGCGGCATGACAACGGCGTTGTCCTTGGGCGATTTCAGGACCTGGTGGTCAGCAGCGGCTTGTCCCCCATTGCGCATGTGTTGTCGGGCGAGCGCATTGGCCATGTTGCCCACACCGTGGGCTTGGATGGTGCAATTCAAGAACTCACCTTCGAAAATCTGGACAGCAACACCTACATCGCCAGTGACCGCCTGATTCGCGCGCTGCACACCCTGAATTATTTTGGCGTCAGCCCAGAACCAGTTCGTTTGTTTCTGGATGTGAATCAACGGTTTTTCACCTCGGTGGTCGACAACCACGGTAAAGCATTCAGAACTTTGATTGAGTCGCTCGGTTTGAGCCCCACCCATTTCGTGATTCAAGTGGTGGCCAATGCAGTCACCGACCTGAGTACCCTGGCATTTGCAGCCGACAACTACCGGCGCAATGGCTTTTTAACGGGTTTGCACGCCCACAGTTCACTGGAGGCCAATAGCCTGATTGCGCAAATCCGTCCAGACTTCCTGTCGGTGTGGGTCACAACAGACTGGAATCTGTCTGAACTTCCAGCCTTGTACGCAGCCGCAGCTGAATTCCGAGTCACACCCATTGCCCGGTATTCCGGTGATCTGTCCCTGGCGCATGCGGTACAGCAAGCCGGATTTGAATTTCAGCAAGTGGGCCCTACATAAATTTTTCTTATATCCAAGCAATTTTTTAATCGTTCGGTTTTCACAACCCCTCCCCTAGACTGTTCTTTCGTCAAAACACCCTTTGAAAGGATTGATCGTGTCGCAGGCCTCCGCCCGGCGCGTACTGCCTGGCTTTCATCTGACGCTTGGCTACGCGCTCACCTACCTTTGCCTGATTGTGCTCATTCCGCTGTCGGCTGTGTTCCTGAAAACATTCCACATGGGCTGGGCTGATTTTTGGGCCGTCATCAGCAGCCCCCGCGTGGTGGCATCCTACAAGCTGTCATTTGGTACATCCCTGTTGGCAGCAGCCATCAATGCGGTATTCGGTCTTTTGCTAGCCTGGGTACTGGTTCGATACACCTTTCCCGGCAAGCGCGTGATTGATGCGCTGGTGGACCTGCCTTTTGCCTTGCCCACGGCCGTGGCCGGTATTGCGCTGACCGCCTTGTATGCCGGCAATGGCTGGGTGGGGCAATACCTGGAGCCCCATGGCATACAAGTGGCTTTTAAACCACTGGGCATTTTGGTGGCGTTGATTTTCATTGGTTTGCCGTTCGTGGTACGAACTGTTCAGCCTGTGTTGGAGGACGTGGAAACCGAGCTTGAAGAGGCTGCGGCCAGTTTGGGTGCCAATCGACTCAAAACCTTTGTGCATGTGGTGTTGCCCATTATTTTTCCGGCGCTGCTCACCGGTTTTGCGTTGGCGTTTGCCCGGGCCGTGGGCGAGTACGGTTCGGTGATTTTTATCGCAGGCAACATTCCCATGGTGTCTGAAATCACGCCGCTCATGATCATCAGCCAGTTGGAGCAGTACCACTACAACGGCGCAACAGCCATTGCCGTGGTCATGCTGGTCATTTCATTTCTGTTGCTGTTGGCCATCAATGGCCTGCAAGCCTGGACGGCCAAACGAACTGGGAGAGCCTCATGAGTGGTGCGGTGGCCTTGCGTGTGGGGCATTCACGCGCTGAACACCTGCAAAGCCTGTCGGCCACCCGGGAAGCACCCTGGGTTAAATTCAGCCTGATTGGTCTGGCCTTGTGCTTTTTCACCTTGTTTTTATTGCTGCCTTTGCTGGCGGTGTTTGCGGAAGCATTCCGACAAGGGGTTGAGGTTTACAAAAATGCACTGCTGGATGAAGAGACACTGTATTCACTGCGGTTGACACTGCTGGCTGCTGCGATTGCACTGCCCCTGAATTTGGTGTTTGGTGTGGCGGCGGCCTGGGCGATTGCAAAGTTCGAATTCCGCGGCAAGCATTTCCTCATCACCTTGATCGATTTGCCGTTCTCGGTGTCGCCCGTCATTGCCGGTCTGATTTATGTCTTGTTGTTTGGTTCGCAAGGCTGGTTTGCACCCTGGTTGCAAGCTTGGGACATCAAAATCATTTTTGCAGTCCCGGGCATTGTGTTGGCGACGGTGTTTGTTACCTTTCCATTTATTGCTCGGGAGCTGATTCCCCTCATGCAAGCGCAGGGCAAAGAAGAAGAGGAAGCAGCGGTCGTCTTGGGCGCACGGGGTTGGCAAACATTCTGGTACGTCACTCTGCCCAACATCAAATGGGGTTTGCTGTACGGCGTTATTTTATGCAATGCCCGCGCCATGGGCGAATTCGGCGCCGTGTCGGTGGTGTCGGGCCACATTCGTGGTGAAACCAACACGCTGCCGTTGCATGTCGAGATTCTTTACAACGAATACCAGTTTTCAGCGGCCTTTGCAGTGGCATCCCTGCTGGCCTTCCTCGCCTTGATCACCCTGGGTATCAAAACCTGGGTTGAGCACCGTGCAGCACAGCTGGGCAATCATTGATTGAACAATTCAGGCAAATATCATGAGCATTCAGGTCAGAAATATTCACAAGGAATTCGGCACCTTTACCGCGTTACACAACGTCAACCTCGATTTCCACAGCGGCGAACTGGTGGCTTTGTTGGGCCCGTCGGGTTGCGGTAAAACCACCTTGCTGCGCATCATTGCCGGGCTTGAACAGGCCGATTCTGGTGAGGTGATTCTGGATGGTGAGGAAACCTCCAACACCCATGTGCGCGACCGCAATGTCGGCTTTGTGTTTCAACACTATGCCCTGTTCAAGCACATGACTGTGTTTGACAATGTCGCATTCGGTTTGCGCATGAAGCCACGCGCCGAACGTTTGAACAAGGCCCAAATTGCGGAGAAGGTCCACAGCCTCTTGAAGCTGGTTCAATTGGACTGGCTGGCCGATCGATTCCCGTCTCAGCTCAGTGGTGGCCAGCGTCAACGGATTGCACTGGCACGGGCGCTGGCTGTGGAACCCAAAGTATTGTTGCTCGATGAGCCTTTTGGCGCGCTGGATGCCAAGGTGCGCAAAGAATTGCGCCGCTGGCTGCGCCGCTTGCATGATGAACTGCACATCACCTCCATCTTTGTAACCCACGACCAGGAGGAAGCCCTGGAAGTGGCCGATCGGGTGGTTTTGATGAATCAGGGCAGGGTGGAACAGATCGGGACGCCGGAGGCGGTTTATCAGCACCCGGCCACGCCATTTGTGTATGGTTTTTTGGGGTCGGCCAACCAGTTTCATCGCGAAGAGTCGGTGGCGTTTGCGCGTCCCCATGAAATTGACATCCACACCGCACCCGGTCATGCTGCTGGCATTCCTGCACGCGTGGTGCGCTTGCTGCGGTTTGGTCTGAGCACCCGGGTGGAGCTGGATTCGCTGGATGAAACAGCCACGCAGCACTACGAGGTTGAACTGGGTGCTGAGCAGGCGCAGGCGTTGAACCTGTCCGAAGGCCAGTTGGTTCATTTGTCAGCCAAACAGCTCAAGGTGTTTGAACATTCCAAGGTGGCCCTGGCATCATGAATTTTCAGCAGCTGCGCATTGTCCGCGAAACCGTCCGCCAAGGTTATAACCTGACGGAAGTGGCCAACAGTCTGTACACCTCGCAGCCGGGTGTGTCCAAGCACATTCGTGATCTGGAAGAGGAACTGGGGGTTGAATTGTTTGTTCGGAAGGGCAAACGCTTGATGGGCTTAACCGACCCTGGCAAGGAATTGTTGGTGGTGGTGGAGCGCATGTTGCTGGATGCACGCAACATCAAGAACCTAGCCGAGCAGTACAGCAGCCGCGATGTGGGTCAACTCACCGTGGTAACTACCCACACGCAGGCCCGCTATTCCTTGCCTGAGGTGGTGAACGCATTCAAGCGGCTGTTTCCCAAAGTGCATTTGCGCCTGCACCAGGGCAGCCCAAAGGAAATCACCCAAATGCTGCTGGATGGCCAGGCGGACATTGGCATTGCCACCGAGGTGTTGGGCAATGTGGACGACTTGGTGACCTTCCCGTATTACCAGTGGAAGCACCAAGTGGTGGTCAAGAACGACCACCCGTTGCTGCAATTGGACAAACCCACACTGGCCGACGTGGCCGAGTATCCGGTCATCACGTATCAGGAGGGCTTTACTGGGCGTATCAAAATTGATGAAACCTTCACGGCCCATGGCTTGAATCCCGACATCGCCATTTCTGCACTGGATGCCGATGTGATCAAGACTTACGTGGAGCTGGGACTCGGTGTGGGCATCATCGCCAGCATGGCATTCAGCAAATCCAAGGACACAGGCCTGGCTTTGCTCAACCTTGAAAACCCTTTTCCGGCAAACACCACCAGCATTGCGGTGCGCAAAGGCCACTACCTGCGCAGCTTCGCCTACAAATTCATCGAGCTGTGCAATACAGACTTGAATGAAGCCCGATTGCAGTCGGTTTTGAACGAACGGCTGGTGGATTGACTACAATCAAGCATTGTGATCGACACAGTGCAAGCCATGAGCCAATCCAACACAACCGGCCGCCAGCCGGATTATCCAGTGGAATCCTTGATCCTGGAACGCTGGTCCCCCCGATCATTTTCGGCTGAGCCGGTCACACAGGCGCAGTTGATGAGCCTGTTCGAAGCGGCCCGCTGGGCGCCGTCTGCCAGCAATACCCAACCTTGGCGCTTTGCATGGGCGCTGCGGGGTGATTCGCATTGGTCAGCCTTCCTGGATTTCCTGGTGCCTGCCAATCAGCGTTGGGCGCAACAGGCAGGGGCTTTGTTGGTGATCATCGCCAAAAACAGCGCGCTCAAACGGGACTCCACCGAGTATGCGCCTTTAAAAAACCACGCATTCGACACCGGTGCTGCCTGGGCCAACCTGGCGCTGCAAGCGCACGCCATGGGCTTGGCCACTCACGCCATGGGTGGGTTTGATGCCGCAAAAGTTCAAGCCTACCTGAAAGTGCCTGGGCATTACACCGTGCAAGCCTGTGTGGCGGTTGGCCAGCCTGGCCCCAAGCAGGCATTGCCTGACGATTTGCAGGCGCGGGAAACACCCTCCGGACGAAACCCGGTGCAAAGCTTTAGCGGACATGGTGAATTGAACTGGGACTGAATGAACCGATTCAGTTCCGGAAATATTTCCGAGAGCGGTACACCAAGGCTTCACCCTCGCGGTAATCGCAACGCAGCACTTCGCCAATCATGATGGTGTGGTCGCCTTCCTCGTAACGGCTTTTGACCTTGCATTCAAAGTGGGCCAGGGCATGGGGAATGAGTGCACAGCCCCCCAGTCCTTCGATGATGTCCAGGCCTTGAAAACGGTCGCCTTTGAAAGTGGAAAAGCGCGTGGACAGCTCTTGCTGGTCCGCAGCCAGTACACTCACCCCATAGTACTCAGCCGCCGCGAAAGCGTCGTTGCTGCTGGATTTCTTGGACAGGCTCCACAACACCAACGGCGGGTGCAGGCTGACGGAATTGAAGGAGTTGGCAGTGACCCCCACCAGTTGTCCGTTCGCTTTGCGGGTGGTGATGATGGTGATGCCGGTTGCAAATTGTGCCAATGCTTGTCGGAACAAGTGGGCATCCAGCTCGGCGTCACCTTCGCGTTTCTCGGCTCGCACGAATTCTTCGGCTTGCAGGGGCGAGTCCACAGGTTTATGCATGATGTACTTCTGATCTTGAATGCCCTCATTGTGCCAAACCTTCGCCTGCTGTGCTTGGATTCGTTTTTGAATCGCCACTCCAAACACCGAAAATGAAGTGCATGTGATTGAAATGATTTAGAATATGCGCCTTTTCAAGCACACATGACGCCTGTTCGCAGGCCTGATCCGCCGTGAACACCAAGCCCCAGTCCAGTCTGTCCTTCACCCTCAAAACCACCTCTGGGCAAGCCCGACGGGGTGAAATCCGCACGGCTCACGGGGTTATACAGACCCCCATTTTCATGCCCGTCGGCACCTATGGCACCGTCAAGGGGATGACACCGCAAAACCTCAACGACATCTCCGCGCAAATTATTCTCGGCAATACCTTCCACCTCTGGATGCGGCCCGGGTTGGACATCATGGCCAAGTTTGGCGGCCTGCACCGATTCATGGGTTGGGACGGCCCCATCCTCACCGATTCCGGGGGGTTCCAGGTGTTTAGTCTCGGGGCCATGCGGAAAATCAAGGAAGAGGGTGTGCACTTTCGCTCGCCGGTCAATGGCGACAAGCTGTTCCTGACACCCGAGGAAAGCATGCGCATTCAGACGGTTCTGAATTCGGACATCGTCATGATTTTCGATGAATGCACCCCCTATCCGGCCACATTGGAAGAAGCCCGTGCGTCGATGGAGCTGTCCATGCGCTGGGCGCGTCGTTCCCGCGATGCGTTTGATGAACTGGGTAACACCAATGGCTTGTTTGGGATCGTGCAGGGCGGCATGTACGAAAGCCTGCGCGATGTTTCACTGGCTGGGCTGACCAATATTGGTTTTGATGGTTACGCCATTGGCGGTTTGTCCGTTGGCGAACCCAAAGACGACATGCAACGCATTCTGGCCCACACAGCCCCTCAACTGCCGGCCGATAAGCCCCGATACCTGATGGGGGTGGGCACCCCGGAAGATTTGGTCAATGCCGTGGGGCAGGGCATCGACATGTTTGATTGTGTGATGCCCACCCGCAATGCCCGCAATGGTTGGCTATTTACCCAGCATGGGGACATTCGGATCCGGAATGCAAAATTTCGCAACGATGAAAATCCGCTGGATGCGCAGTGCAGTTGTTACACCTGCCAGCATTTTTCACGGGCGTATCTGCACCACCTGGACCGCAGCAAAGAAATTCTGGGTGCGCAGCTCAACACCATTCACAACTTGCACTACTACTTGGAACTGATGTCTCAGATGCGACAGGCGATTGAGGACCATCGGTTTGATGCATGGGTTCAGTCATTCCATCAGGCGCGTCAGGGTTCAATGCAGCCAGGCTGAGGCACTCAATCAATTGGCGCTGTCCATGCAGGCGCACTTCCACCATCCGTTGGTTGCTGCGCGCTGGTCCGTGGCGCGCTTGTCGCTCCATGCCCAGCACCGGTACTGTGGGTGACCACAGCGCCTGCTCGATGGAGGTAAGTTGTCCCACGGCATACCCAACCAATTGTTGATGGTGATGATTCACAATCACATTGGAATCGCCATCGAGCTGCTGCCGTTCAAGGCCCAGGGTTTGCGCCAGGTCGTAAACGGGTATCGCATTTCCGCGATGCGTTAAAAAGCCACGCAAGGGTTGGTGCTTCGGGAAGCCTTCTACAATGCCACGGTAGGGGAGTACCTCGGTTACCTCTGCGATGGGCACCGCAAACAGGCCATGTAGGTTGAAAACAATCACGCGCTGATCCGCTGTCAGCGTGTGTTGCGTTCCGCCAATCCCTGTTATCTCCGGCTGCCGCTCGGTTTCCGCTTGATGAACCACCGCAGCCAGTTCAGCCAGCGCAGGGTCTGTCAAAAAACCTTGTGCGTTCAACACATGGTGGTGGCACTGGTCGGGTCTGTCTGGGTAGAGCAGCGAATTGGGAATCACAGACGACATCAAGTCGCTGCGCAGTTGGGCCAATGGCGGCAATGCAATCGTCTGCCGCAGATCGACGCGCACAATGTCCACAATCTGGTCAATCAGGATTGCCAGTTCTCCACTGGCGTACTTCAGCACCAAGGCTTGGGGTTGTCGTTTGGTGTCTGGCATCGCCCCGAAACCGAGGTATTCGCCCAGGCAAATCGCAGGAATGCGTTTGCCTCGGAAATCCACATGCCCCTTGAAATAACCGCCAGCCAAATCGCTGGGTTCCACCACAGGTTTTGGAATGGTGGTTTCAATGTCGCTGGGGTTGATGGCATACGAAACCCCGGCGTTGTTCAGCAACAGCATCGGCGAATCACTGGATGTGGTGTCGGAGATGGCGTTGGCCTCCTGACTGGATTGGACCAAGCCCTGTCGCTGTGGCTCAGGGTCTTCCACACTCACCACGGCAGGCAAATCGAACAAGGCCTCCACGTTCAACAGGAAAGCGGTGGTGTTGTTCGATGGGTTGATGAGCGTGCCGGAGCTCAGGCGTCCCAAGTGGTCGGTGCTGTGCAAGGCGCGAATGCTCGATGCATGCTGAAAAAACAGGCTATTGACCTGGCTCGACAGCACACCGATCATGCGGTGCTGATGGGTCAGCAGCAGGATGCAATCGTCGCGATGGGCTGGATGCTGCTTGCCCAACAACTTGAGCAGGTCCATCACTGGAACCTCAACACCCCGAACATGGATGGTGCCCATCAGCCAGTCTGCGCCGTGGGGAAATGCACGCAGTTGGCGAAGTGGAATGGCTTCCCGCAGATCGGCCAACGGAAGCGCCAAGTGCAAATCACCGATTCGGAATGCGCCATACCCGGTGGCGGTTCCGCCTGGTACCGGGTTTGTCAGGCTCATGCTGTGCGCCCGCGTTGAGTGGATACCGACAAGGCCTCAATCAGCTGAATTACTTCCCGTGCGTTGAATTCCTGACCGCTGACTTTCCCGATCACATCACGCAACGATTCACCGGCAGATTGCAGCAGTGACACAATCTGGTCCATGTGTGCGGCCACGGATTGTTGCGTTTCCGAACTGTCATTGACCTGAGCTAGATTTTCTTCAATCAGGGTGGCAATCTCGCGTGCTGCCAAGCCGCTGCTTTCGGCCAGCTTGCGAACTTCGGCCGCAACCACTGAAAAGCCCACCCCGTGCTGTCCGGCCCGTGCAGCTTCAATCGCGGCGTTGAACGCCAGCAGGTTGGTTTGGTTGGCAATGTCACTGATGGAGCGGACAATTTCCGACACTTTCTGGGTGCCATGCTGCACCGCGTGAATGGCGGCCAAGGAGCGTTTGATGTCACGGGCACCCTGCTGGGCAGAATCCAGTCCGCCGTCAGCCGACTTGACCACTTTGCCAGACTCTGCCGCGATCTGGTCGATGCGTTCGACCACATGCCCAATGCTCTTGCGCATCAACTCCGTTTTCTGGTTGATGCTTTGTTCCAGTTGAACTTCCTTGGTGACGTCGTACGCGTATTTGATGATCTTCGTCACATTCCCATTCAAGTCCAGAATCGGGTTGTAGGTGGCTTGTATCCACACGTCCCGATTGAATTTGCCCACCCGGTGAAAGCGACCACTGATGAATTGACCTTCATTGAGCTTGAGCCAGAAATCACGGTATTGCTCGCTCTGGGTGTATTCCAGTGAACAGAAAATGCTGTGATGCTGGCCTTGAATTTCCCGCAAGGTGTAGCCCATGGCGTTGAGAAAATTGCGGTTGGCCGTTAGCACCTGGCCATCCAGATTGAATTCAATCACCGCCTGCCCCAGGTTAATGGCTGCAACCTTTGCCTCAAATTCCTGATTGCGCAATTTGGAGTCAGTGATGTCGCTGGCGAATTTCACCACTTTGACCAGGTTGCCACGGGGGTCATACACCGGGTTGTACGTGGCTTGAATCCAGATTTCCCGACCATTCTTTGAGACCCTTTTAAATTCGCCCTGCTCGAATTGTCCGCGGCCCAGGCTTTCCCAAAAAGCTTGGTATTGGGTTGAGGCGCCGTATTCTGGATCGACAAACATGCGGTGGTGACGTCCCTGGATTTCTTCCAGACCGTATCCCATCAAATTCAGAAAATTGGCATTGGCGGTCAACACCTTGCCAGTCATGTCAAATTCAATCACCGCTTGAGCCCGGTCGATGGCCCCCAGTTTACCCTGGGCGTCCATTTGCAGGTTCTTGCCGTCGGTGACGTCCTGCATCAGGTAAATCACTTCGAGCAATTCACCGTTGATACCGAAAATCGGGCTGCGCGTGCCAGTGAGCCAAATTTGGCGGTTACCCGCACCTTTCAGGCGCAGTTCCCCGGTGATGGAACGGCCATCTCGCAGCTTGGCCCACTCGGCATAATAATGCTCGTGGCTGACGTCCTCATCAAACATCAGGAACGAATCCAGCTTGCCGTGCAGGTCACTGTCTGAATAGCCCAACGTGGTGCGCATCAGTGGGTTGCTGCCCACAATTTCACGGTTGCTGTTGAGCTCCAATACACAGTTGCTCTTGGACATCGCATCGAGCTTGGCCTGAACTTTGATGGACTGCAGCTTTCGGCTGGTGATGTCGCTACAGAATTTCACCACCTTCACCGGCTTGCCTTGAAGGTCCATCACCGGGTTGTAGCTGGCCTGAATCCAGATCCGCCGACCCCCTTTGCCCACACGCAGGTATTCACCTGAATCGTAGTTGCCTTCGCCCAGGCTTTTCCAGAAAGCACGGTAAGCAGCACTGTTGACGTCGGCCGGTTCAACAAAAATGCTGTGGTGCTGGCCAACCACTTCCTTCAGGGTGTAGCCCACCAACTCGAGAAAGTTCGGGTTGGCCGACAGAATATTCCCCTGTAGATCAAATTCGATGACACCTTGGGATCGATTGATGGCAGACACTTTGCTTTGGTTCTCCAGCGCTTCCTGCTTGTTCGCAGTAATGTTGCTGGCAAACTTTATAACTTTGGTCACTTGGCCGTCTGGACCCTGAATGGGGGTGTACGTCGCGTGCAGCCACACTGGTTCGCCTTGGCGGTTCAACCGCATGAACTCGCCGGTTTTGTATTGTCCGTTGGCCATGTCCTTCCAAAAATGCTGGTAGTCAGCGCTCTCGGCATATTCCGGCGTACAGAACATGCGATGGTGTTGACCCAACACCTCGGCAGCCCGGTAGCCCATGGTGTCCAGGAAGTTCTGGTTGGCCGACAGGATATAACCTTTGGGGTCGAACTCGATGATGGCTTGGGTGCTGTCCAGTGCGCGGTTGGTAGAGTCTTGCGGGCTGGCGTGGTTTTCGGCTTCCGACATGTCTGTTTCCTTGGGGGCGATCAATGCATCGGGTTGTGCCCGTCAAGCGATGGGCTTTGAGCCTAGTGTGAGGGTTTCGCAACCGGGGAAAACCCCGAATAGGGGTAGAAAGTCTGGCTCATTCCACAGAATTGGCCCCAATAGGGGGGTCAGGCTGTTGTAAGGGATGATCGGTTTAATAGCGGTTAGCTAGGCGTGGAGGGATGTGACCCGATGCCCGTCTGCTGTAATTACAACAAGACGACAAAAATCGAGCAAATGCTCAAAGAACCCCAGTGGATTGATTTCACTGGGGTTTTTTCATTTTAACTGTCGGCTCTTGGACATTTCCCGGGCGTGGGCCTGCGCACCGAACAGACAATCATGGTTCAATGTTCACACCGATTGACCCGGGGCAGACAATTTGACTGCGTCCGGTATGCATTTGCCCAGCAGCCACATGGCCAGCGTCACCACAATCAGGTCGTCGGTGAAGCCAAACCACAACAGGAAGTCCGGTACCAGGTCGATGGGGCTGAGCAGGTAAACCACCACGGCCACCATGAAGACCTTGATCCACAGCGGGGTGTCATGGTGACGAAAAGCATGCCACATCAATCGGCCATGGGTTTTCAGGGCTTTTAGCTTGGACCACAACGGAAACCAGCGAGAGAACATACGCAGCACCCCAAGATCAAAATACAAACAGGGACAACCGTGACACAAGCACCATTGACCATTCAACGTACCTGCCATGTGCCCGTGCCTGTGGCAGACTGTTTTGCCTTGTTCACGCGACTGGGTGCACAGGAATACATCCACCACGATGCAGTGATTGCGCCCATTGTGCAAGTAGACCGCGCGCCGGGGCAAACGTTCACCGAGATTGGCGATGTGCAGCACATCACATTCAAAGGCGGCTACACCATTCGCGAGGAATTGCTGGCCTTTGTGCCCAACCGGCAATTTGTGTACAAGGGCACCGGGTTCACACAGCCCCTGTTGACCTGGTTGGACCATGCCAAGGGCTCATTTGAATTTGAAAAAAACGGCGATGGTACTGACATCACCTGGCGGTATAACTTCTATTTGCGGGGTGGGCTTGGGGCCGCCGTGAAACGCGGTGTGTTCAATGCCCTCATCGTCAACGTCATCTGGAACCGGATGATGACCAAAACCTTGTCCAATCTGACGCAGATCATCACCTTGCGGGCCCTGCAGCCCGGGAGAACCGAATGAACACAGTCTTCAAATCCCTGTTGGGGGCCACCGCAGCGTTCGCCATGCTGTGCCATGCAGACCTTGCACAGGCCCAAGCCAAAGACAAGTCCGAACCTGCCATTTGTGTGTTCGATTACCTGGGCGCCAAAGGCCCGATCGCCAACCTGGCCACTGAATATGCACTGGAAGGTCGAAAGAATGGCTATGGCTTCAAGCCAGTGGTGTACACCAATGAAGCGGTGGCCACCAAAGACTTTGAAATCGGCAAATGTGATGGGTTGGTGGCCACTGGCATTCGCACCCGCCGTTTCAACAGTTTTACGGGCAGCCTGGATGCAATTGGTGCATTGCCCAACTACGAGGCTGTATTGCTGGCTCTCAAAAGCATGGGCAGTGGGCAATTGCAATCGGTGATGGAGCAGGGTGACTACGAGGTGGGTGGTGTATTGCCTTTTGGTGCCGCCTACATCTTTGTCAACGACAAAGACATCAACACCCTGGCCAAGGCCGCTGGCAAAAAAATTGCCGCGCTGGCCCATGATGAATCGCAAATCAAACTGATTGAGCAGGTGGGGGCCCAGCCAGTGGCCGCCGATGTGTCCAACTATGGGTCGCTGTTCAACAACGGTGCAGTGGACATTATTGTGGCGCCATCAATTGCCTACCAGCCCCTGGAGCTTTACAAGGGCATCCGCAAGCGAGGTGCCGTGGTGCGATTCCCTGTGGCCATGGTGACTTATCAAATCATTCTTCGAAAAACGAAATTCCAGCCAGGCTCGGGCCTGAAGTTGCGCAAATTCGTGGCGCAGGAAATGCCCAAGGCACTGGAGGCTGTGAAAAAAGTCGACAAGCTGATTCCCGAAAAGTACTACATGGACTTGTCAGATGCCGACAAAGCGGACTACAGTCGGATGATGCGCGAGTCGCGGATTGCGCTGAGCAAAGAGGGTGTCTACGACGGCTGCGCGTTGCGCCTGATGAAGAAAGTGCGCTGTGCAGTTGATGGTGCTGCGGCGGAGTGTGGCTTGCCGGAAGAGTACAAGGTGGCGGCCAACTGCCCGGTTCGACCTTGAGCATTTCAGAAAACTGGCAGATCTGTGTTAATAAAGAGGCTCACTGGAGCCTCTTTTGCCATTCATGGACCCCATCGATTCCCACCTTCAGGAAACCTGCCTGACCAGCGAGCGCGTGTACGATGGCGCCTTGCTGAAAATCAACCGTGATACTGTGCGCTTGCCCAATGGGGCTGAGTCGGTGCGCGAATACACCGAACACCCAGGTGCTGTCATGGTGATTCCGGTACTGGCCGATGGCCGCTACGTGATGGAGCGGCAGTTTCGGTACCCGCTAAGCCGCGTGTTTCTGGAATTTCCCGCTGGGAAAATTGACCCCGGTGAGGAGCCCCTGGCCACTGCGCACCGTGAATTGCGTGAAGAAACCGGTTACAGCGCAACATCGCTTCAGTACCTGACCACCATTCACCCGGTGATTTCCTATTCCACCGAGCGCATCGTGTTGTATGTGGCGCGCGGGTTGACTGCAGCACAACAGCAGTTGGACGACAACGAGTTTCTCGACGTGGTGTTGGTTCATCCAGACGAATTAATGGCCCAAATTCGCAACGGTGAAGTGAGCGACGTTAAAACAATCATCGGCGCTTTCTGGTTAAATCAAGACATGCCGTCCGAAGGAGCATGACCATGTCATCTCAATTGCCCTGCGTCATCATTGGTCACGAGTTTGCCTGCACTCTGGGGCTGGCCGTGTTTGTCGACGTGCGGGGCAATGTGGACGAGCATGCACACTGGTGTCATCAAATCGCCATTTCCATGGACAACACCCTGCTGAATTGCCATTGCGATGGCAAGATCTTCCAAAGCAAAGCAGTGTTTGTCCCGGCTGGACACGCCCATTCCGTGAACACGGGTAGCCAGATCAACCTGTTCTTCGACCCGCAAATCGACTGGCTGGATGAGGTGTTTGGCGGTGCCATTGACACGCATTGCGCGCAAGTGTTGGACCGCGACACCGTGGAAGGCATTCAGACCTGTTTTTACAAACACTCGGATTTGAAATTGGGGCTGGAAGCGTTTGCCTATGCTTATGAGGACAAGCAGACCGATGCCCATTACCAAGCAGTCAATCGGCGTTGGACGCGAATTTTGGAAGAGTCGGAGCGGCTGCGCAGCACGTTGACCCCCGAGCAGGGCCTGTATGGCCAGTTGGGTCGATTGCTGTCTGTTGACGCCGCGTGATGACGCGCGTGGTCATGGTTTTACTGCTTCTGCCGCTGCTGGCCTTTGCCTTGTGGTGGGTTAGTCAAAAACCATCACACCAACGCGACTGGGCCGAGGACGTGAGCCAATTGCTGCGTTGGGAGCAGCGGGGCAGCATTGTCACGCTTCACCAAGTGCGGCATTTTGACTGGCGCAGTGAAACCGATTTCACGCCGCGCTGGGAAACCCGCCAATACGATCTGGATACCCTGGAGTCAGCCGACCTCGTGCTGTCTTACTGGATGGGCCCTCACATTGCCCACACCTTGGTGTCGTTCGGTTTCAAAGACGGCCGGCACCTGGTGTTCTCGCTTGAAATTCGCAAGGAGCGCGGGGAAGCCTTCTCGGCCGTGGCTGGTTTTTTCAGGCAATACGAAAGTGTGTTGATTGCTTCTGAGGAAGACGACATCATCAAAACCCGCACCAATGCGCGGGGTGAGGATGTCTATCTGTATCGCCTGGCCATACCACCGGAACAGCTTCGAACCCTGTTCATGGCTTATCTTGAAAAAGCCCGGGACATTGAGCAGCACCCCCAGTTTTACAACACCTTGACCAGCAACTGCACCACCATCGTGGTGGACATTGCACGGCACATTGCGCCTGGCTTGCCGATGGACTACCGTCTGCTGGCCTCGGGCCACTTCGCGGAGTATGCCTTTGACCAAGGCGGTTTGGTGGCTGGCTATGATTTTGAAACACTGCACCGCCTGGGGCGCATCACTGAGCGGGCTCAAACGGTGAGCCCAACCGACAATTTTTCAACTCGAATTCGCGAGGGCCTACCAACCCACGCAGCATCAGCAGGGTTCACAGAAACCCATTGAACCATTCAATCAGGGCACAACAGCAACAACAACGGGAGACGCCGACCATGAGCCCAGCCGCACCGCAGTACAGCAATGCCGATTTACCTCAATTTGAGACCCTGCTGGATTGCCTCCAGCATTGGTCAACCACCTGTGCCGACGAGGTGCACTTTGTGCAGCCCATGGGGCCTGGTGAAGTGGTGGAGTACACCTGGGCGCAGGTGAATGACCAGGTGCAGCGCATGGCTGCGTATTTACAATCGCTGAACTTGCCACCGCGAAGCAACATTGCCATTCTGGGTAAAAACTCGGCGCACTGGATTATGGCCGACTTGGCCATTTGGATGGCTGGCCACATTTCTGTGCCCATTTACCCCACAGTCAATGCTGAAACTGCCGCTTACGTGCTGGCGCACAGCGAGGCCAAACTGCTGTTTCTGGGCAAAATGGAAGAGTTGTGGCCCGTGGTGAAAGAGGGCATTCCCGAAGGGCTACCCACGGTGGTGTTGCCGCTGGGGCCAAGCAAATCCGGCAGCCAGGGTTGGAACCAATTGCTGAGCGAGTTTGCTCCCACCCAGCAGCCCGCCCAGCGCACCGCGGATGAATTGGCCACTCTGATGTACACCTCGGGCAGCACGGGCAACCCCAAGGGCGTGATGGTGCGTTTTGGGGCCATGACCCGTGCCTTGCTGGGGACGGCTCAACTCTATGGCATCCATCGTGGCGATCGCATGCTGTCGTACTTGCCGCTGGCCCATGCGGCCGAGCGGGCTGTGGTGGAAACCGGTTCCATGGTCTTTGGGTTCCGGGTTTATTTTTCCTTGGGTTTGTCTACGTTCATTGAGGACTTGCGTCGCGCACGGCCCACGCTGTTTTTCTCAGTGCCCCGGTTGTGGGCCAAGTTTTACAATGGTATTTGCGCCAAAATTTCGCCCCGTGTGCAGTCCGTGTTGTTCCGTATTCCGGTGTTGTCCGGCCTGTTCAAACGCAAAATCCTCCAACAGTTGGGCTTGTCCGAGGTTCGCATGGCCTTGAGCGGTTCTGCCCCGTTGTCGGCCAAACTGATTGAGTGGTATCGCGGCTTGGGTCTTGAGCTGTTGGAAGGTTATGCCATGACTGAAAACTTTGCGTATTCGCATGGCAACCGGCTGGACTCTGCACGCCCCGGTTATGTGGGTTTACCGTTCCCGGGCGTGGACTGCCGCATTTCCGAGCAAGGCGAAATTCAGGTCAAGGGGCCCACGTTGATGATGGGTTACTACAAGTTGCCGGAATTAACCGAAGAGGCTTTTACCGAAGACGGCTATCTGAAAACCGGCGACATGGGTGAGGTGGACGAGTTGGGGCGTCTGAAGATTACCGGCCGTGTGAAAGAACTGTTCAAGACCAGCAAGGGCAAGTACGTGGCCCCTGTGCCCATTGAAAACCGGCTGATGGGGCATGCCTTGATTGAAGCGGTGTGCGTGACCGGCCCGTCATTGCCGCAACCCATTGCATTGGTGATGTTGCCGCTGGAAGAGCACCAGGCGGTTGAACACAACCCCGAAGAACGCGCGCATGTGCTCAGTCAAATGACCGAGCTGTTGAATGCGGTGAATGCAAAGCTGGAGGCCCATGAGCAGTTGGACTGCCTGATTGTCGTGAAAGACCTGTGGACCATGGAGAACGGTTTTCTCACGCCCACCATGAAAATACGCCGCAATATCATTGAGGCGCATTATTTACCCAAAGTGGAGGCCTGGCTGAAAACCCGTCAACCCGTGGTCATTGAACCGTAGCCGCTAGGCTGCGATCACCGTGTTTCGGGGGTGGCTGGCTTTGAAGGCTTGCGCATAGTCCAGCGCCTCATCCAAGCGGTCATTGCCCCAAAAGAGTTCATGACCCACCACGACGCTGGGTGCACCAAACACCCCGCACATCAGCGCCTGGTCGGTGAGGTGACGCAAGCGCAGTTTATTGTCCTCCGTCATGGCGGCCTGAAGCTGGGTTTCGCCATCCAGGCCTAGACCATCCAGAATCTGAATGAGGCTGTCGGGCGAGTTGATGTCTCGGTCGCATTCGAAATAGGCCTGAAACACCGTTTGACAAAACTCGGGAATCCAGTCGGCATCAGGGGCTGAACTCACCACACGGGCTGCATTGATACTGCTCACTGGAAACTCCGACGGTTTTCGGTACCGCAAGCCCAATTGCCGGCTTTGCCGTTCCATGTCACGCCACATGTAATTCATCTTCAGGGGCTGTGACTTGAACGGGCTCGACTCCCAACCCAGTTTATTGAAAATGGCGCCCAAGACGATCGGCGCGTAGCGCACCGTCAATGCGCGTTCCCGCACCAAGTCGGGCAAGCGCATCACGCTCAGGTAGGAATAGGGGCTGGAAAAGTCGAAATACACCGTCAGGTCGGCTGCCGGGTGTGCTGTCATGGATGTGGTCTCATTGGGGCGTTCATCGGGTTTTATGGCCAGCCAATGGGAGTCGGACTGGGCTCAGGTCTTAAGCCTGAACCCTCACTTTACGCCCGGCTGTTCGGTAAGTCCACCATCACTGGTTGGCCCGGCACTGTGCAGCCTTGCGCACAGCATTTGCCGGGTTGCCGGTTTTGGGTAATGGCCCTGTCCGAACCTGTTCCAGGCTCAGCGGCAAGGCCACGGTTCAGCAATCGTTCCACCAGGTCCACTTTGTTGCCGATGGGGTAATTCCTGTAAATTTCCTGCTTCATGGCTGCCGGTGAGCCGCCTCCATGCAAGCTGATGACCGAATACCAGCCGCCTTGGTACGAGGCGGTCAAGTCTTCAATAAACCGCGCAGTCTGGATGCGTTTGTCATACGGAATATCAGGGTTGGCCTGCAGCATGTCAGCCAGCGTGGCGGCTGTGGCCGGGTTGTGGTCTTCATCGGGGCCGGGCAAGGCCACAATGAGACCGCCCGATACTGTGTGTGCAATGCGGTGCATGTCGTAAATCTGTGTGGCCAGCAGCAGTTTGCCGATGTTGGAATACACCGCGTCGGGCATGAAGCTGCCCGAGAATTCATCGGCCTTGCCGTACACCGATGCCGCCACACCGCAGGCATAAAAGCCCTCGGTGATTTTGATCAGTTCCACCATCTGTTCCCGCAGGTGGGTTTCTTTGCCCGGGTCAAACCCATTGGCCTCGCACATCAGCGCGCCGGCACCAATCAACAGGTCGCCAAACCCGGCCCGTGCACCAATACAACTGTGGCGGTGGTGGGTGGCGTAGTGATAAGTCAAATGGCCAGAATGTTCCCAGGCGCCTTCATAAAACACCCGGTCCCAAGGCACTTGCACACGGTCAAACACCACCACACCGGTGGATTGGCCATACCGGTTGGAAAACAGCGCAGCCTTTTCACCGGGACGACCGGCCGGGCGGGCAATGATGGTCATGCCCGGTGCATCAATCGGCACCGCACAGCACACAGCAAAGTCAGCATCGGCCTCGCCCATGTTGCGGCAGGGCATGACCAACAGTTCATGCATGTAAGGGGCCCCGGTCACGATGGCTTTGGTCCCTGAAATGACAATGCCCTGAGCATTGCGTTCCACCACATGCACATAGGTGTCCGGGTTGGCTTGCTGGTGGGGTTTGCGGCTTCGGTCCCCCTTGGCATCTGTCATGGCCACACCCAGGGTCAGGTCCCGGTCCTGCACGGTGTGCAAGTAGTTCAGAAAGCGTGCCATGTGCTCGGTGCTGCCCGCAGCGTGGTCCATGCGGGCAGCCACTTGGTAAATGGCGTTCAATGCATCGTGGGTGAGGTAGCGCTGTGCGCAGCCGGTTTCCTGGCACACCAGGCGCACGGCCTCCAGTTTGTTCAGCAAGTCGCCTGCGCTGGTGTTGATGTGCAGCAAGCGGTTGACCACCTTGCCGCTGGTGTGTTGCGTGGCAGTCATGATGGGGGCGCACTCGGTCTTCAGGCCATAATCGTAAGTCAGCCCAACTGCGTTAATGCCTGGTATAAACGCGGCCTCGTCAGCCACTGAGTCCACGCGACGGCCGTCCAGGTACACGGTGGGGGAATAGGTGCGCAAAGACTCGCGGTATTGCTGGGCATCCATCATCATGATTGCGTTGGTGTTCTAAAAATTAAACAGTGTTCAATTATTGAACACTGTTCAATTCAATGTCAAACTGTTGTCAAGAAAATTGAGAATCAGTCATGACCATCAACCCCCATCCTTCGTCGCAGCGAAAACAGGCTGCCATTGACCACCGGCGCAGCCTGATTCTGGATGCAGCGCGCGCTGTGTTCCGGGAACAGGGCCTGGAGGCGGCTTCGTTGCGTGAAATCGCCAAGCGGGCGGGCTACACCCCAGGGGCCATCTACAGTTACTTCCCCGGCAAAGAAGACATGTACGGTGCTTTGCTGGCCGAGTCACTGCAGCGTTTACAAAGCGTTGTTGAGGCGGCGGCAGTCAGACCACGGTTGCCTTTGCGCAAACTGCAGGCGGCTGCGTTGGCCTTCTATCAGTTCTACGCTGACCATCCACAAGACCTTGAGCTGGGCTTTTACCTGTTCAATGGCTTAAAGCCGCAGGGCTTGAACAAGAACCTGAATGCGGCGTTGAATGCTGGGCTGCTGGCCTGCCTCCAGCCCATTCAGTCAGCCTTGCAATCCCAGGGGTTAAGCGAGGACAAGGCCATCGCTGAGACCACAGCCCTGTTTGCCCACAGTGTGGGTCTGCTCATGTTGCAGCACACCGGGCGCATTCGCCTGTTTGGTCAAAACCCGGCCCAACTGTTTGAAGCACACCTGGGCCACCTCTTAAACCGGTTGGCTGCAACAACCTAACCCTCACCTTGATTTGGAGACCCGATGATGAGCAGATTGTTGATTCAACTCACTTGCGGCCCTGAGGAGCCCACCAAAGCAGCCCTGGCCTTTTTGTTGGGCAAAATAGCGGTTGAGGCCGGGCACGATGTCACCCTGTTTTTGGTGGGCGAGGGCGTTCAACTTATTCGCAAGGCCTGCCGTGACAGCGTGGTGGGCGTGGGCACCGGGCCTGTGGGTGATCACTACGCCGGGTTTGTGGCTGGCGGAGGCAACATCTGCCTGTCCACCTTGTCGTCCCGCGCGCGGGGCGTTACCGATGCAGACTTGGCAGACACGCCAGCCCGGTTTGTGTTTCCGCAAGATCTGCTTCAGTTGATTCTGGACAGCGACAAAGTCGTTACCTATTAAGTCAATGCCCGTTCGATCCGGCCGATTTGCGGGTAATCCCTAGTGTAAATAAATGACTGTTTGTTCATTTACTACTTGATTCTGGAAGCTTTTCGAGAATATAGTTTACTGGTAAACAATGCACCAGTGAATGAATATGACTGAGGATGCCATCCCCAACACCCTGGAATTCCCGCCACGGCTGGCCCCACTGATTGCCAGCCTGCACCGGGTTAAAGCGCAGCAGCCCGCGTTTCCATTTGAAACGGTGTTGTTGAACCGCTTGCTGCACTTCGCCCAGCGCCAGCTGGAATCCGAACTGGCCACCGTGTTGGCGGTTGAAGGCCTGCTGATTTCTCATTGGATGGTGCTGGCCATGCTCTACGGCAGCGAAGACTTTCGCCGACGTCCGCAGGAGCTGTCCAATGCGATTGGCCAGTCTGGACCCAACACCACCAAAACCACCACCTTCCTGATGGACAAGGGGTGGGTGACGCGCACTCCCGATCCCAACAACAAACGCAGTTGCTGGATGGTGTTGTCAACGACCGGGCGAAAGCAGGTCGAAATTCTGATGCCCAAAATCTGGGCGCGCTATGAGCAAAGCCTTTCAACTTTAAACAATGCTGAGAAAGCGCAAATGACAGCGCTTTTGATGAAACTTTTTGATGCAGGACCTGCAACACCATGCGAACCCGCCCCATCCACCAAGTAGTCCAGGCCATGTTGAGCCTTAGCCTGGCGGCTTGCGCGCTGCCCCCGGCTGCTGGACCCGTGCCAGGCGATGCCTTGCCCAATTGGGTGAACGCGCGCAATGCACAGGCTGACCCCAAAGCACCAGCCATTGAGTTTCATTCCGACCGTTGGTGGACGCAAGTCAATGACCCAGCCTTGTCGGCACTGATTGAAGCTGCCCTGAAAGACAGCGCAGGTGCGCGTGCCGCTGCCGCCCGCACGGCCGCTGCTGCAGCACAGCTGGGTATACAAAAGGCGGATGAACTGCCCTCGCTGGGTTTCCGGGGGGAGTTCAATCGCCAGGAACTGAGCAAAAACTATTACGTGCCGCCCCAATTTGGCGGCAGGCCGCTGGACATCGGACAAACCACCTTCAACGCAAGTTGGAACCTGGATTTGTGGGGCCAGCAACGCAAAGCGATTGAAGCCGCGCTGGGAGAGCTAAAAGCAACCCAAGCCGAACAGGCCTTGGTATCGCTGCAACTGTCCACACAAATCGCGCGGGCCTATGTGCAATTGCGTTATGCCAAAACGGAAATTGCCGAGTTACAGCGCATGGTCGATCTTCAGGCTCAACTGGTGAGCCTGCAACAAACCCGACTGGACTTGGGCTTGGACAACGGCAATGGCCTTGATCAAGCACGTGATGGACAGGCCCAAACCCAGCAGCAGCTGGCGCAGGCCGAAGGTTTGCAAGCGCGTTTGCTGGCAGCGCTGGACAGCCTGGTGGGTGACCCTGCCATTACCCAAGCCGCTTTGAAGGAACTGCAGCCTGGCTTGCCAGCCCCTTTGTTGAACTACAGCAGCCAACAACCCATTGCCCTGAGCCTGTTGACCCGCCGACCCGACCTGGTCGGTGAGCGCTTCCGCGTTGAGGCGGCTGCAGCCGAGGTGGACGCACAACGTTTGGCCTTGTTGCCCAACATCAACCTGCAGGCTTACCTGGGAACTCAGGCCATCGGCTTTAACAAGTTGACGCAGGCCGACAGCAAGGTGGCTTTGCTGGGTGGGGTTGTTCAGTTTCCTATTTTTGATGCCGGAAAAATCCGCTTCGCCACCGAGGCCAAACGGGCGCAGTTTGAAGCCATGAAGGCGCATTACGAGTCGTCGATTACCAACGCAGCCCAGGAGGTGATCACCGAGGTGTTGATGCTGGAGCAATACAAAGCGGAGGCAACCAAGCTGGATGACCGCAGCAACAGCCTGAAACGCATCATGGACCGGGCGCAGCAACGTCGCACGCTCGGACTGGACTCCGCCATGCCCGCCATTCAAAGCGAGTTGGCTTATCGGGCGCAGACCCTGCGCGGCCTCGAGCTCCAATTGAAATCATTGGGCAATCAGATTGACTTGGTGAACGCCCTGGGTGGCGGTTTCCAAATGAACAACATTCAAGGTGACGCATCATGAGCACAACACAAACACCAATCAATGCCGGCAAACGAAAAAAAGTCATCGCCATCTTCCTGAGTGCGGTGGTGCTCGGTGGACTCGGCTTTGCAGCTTACGAATATGCATTTGGTCGTTTCAGCGAAGAGACTGACAACGCCTACGTTGCGGGTGACTTGGTGGTGGTTTCTTCCCAAGTGACTGGCAACGTGAAACGCGTGTTGGCCGATGACAATCAGGTGGTCACTGCCGGCCAGGCACTGATTGAATTGGACAATACCGATACCCAAGTGGCCCTGGCGCAGGCCGAAGCTCAACTGGCCGATACCGTGCGTGCCGTGAAGTCGCTGTATGACCAGGTCAATATCAACAAAGCCGGAGCACAAAGCCGTCAGGCGGATATCGCAAAAGCCACAGAAGACGTGAACCGGTTGACCGCTGAAAACACCCGTGCACAATCGGACCTTAACCGGCGTGAAGCGGCATTCAAGCTGGGTGCGGTGTCCGCGGAAGAACTGGAGCATGCCCGCAGCACCGCCACGCAAATGGCTGCGCAATTGTCGGCTGCAAAGGCTGCATTGCTGCAGGCCCAGGCGGGTTTGACGCAGGCCCAAGCGACGCTGGATGCCTCACTGAACCAAACCCGCGATGTGAAGGTGTCCAGTCACCCCCGCGTGCTGCAAGCGGCTGCGCAATTACGCGCCGCCTTTGTGAACGACCAGCGCACCCGCATTGAAGCACCCGTGTCAGGCCAGGTGGCCAAACGCAGTGTGCAGCCGGGTGCACGGGTTGCGCCTGGCACGCCATTGCTCACCGTGATCCCCTTGGATGCTGTGTGGGTGGACGCCAATTTCAAGGAAAGCCAGTTGCGTCGCATTCGCGTGGGCCAACCAGTCACATTGGAAGCGGATGTGTACGGCAGCGCAGTGACCTACCACGGCAAGGTGGCAGGATTGTCCGCGGGTACCGGCAGTGCGTTTTCTTTGCTGCCTGCCCAGAATGCAACCGGCAACTGGATCAAGATTGTGCAACGGGTGCCGGTGCGCATTGCGCTGGATGCGGAGGAACTGAAAAAAGCCCCCTTGCGTGTCGGTTTGTCGATGCGTGCTGAAGTGGACACCCATTCGCAGGACGGTGCGCTGGTGGCGGGTGAGCAAACTGCTGCACGTCAAACCACCGTGTTTGATGAACTCGGCAAGAAAGCCGACGCGTATGTTCAAGCCCACCTGAACCGGGAGTTGAAAGGATCATGAACCCCCAACCCTTGCCTGCAGGCCAGCGCCTGTGGGCCACACTGGCCTTGGGCATGGCGTCGTTCATGAATGTGCTGGACCTGACCATCGTCAACGTGTCCATTCCCAACATCTCGGGTGACTTGGGGGTTGCTCCATCCCAAGGCACCTGGGCCATCACCTCGTATGCGGTGGCCGAGGCCATTATGTTGCCACTCACCGGGTGGCTGGCAGGCCGCTTGGGGCAGGTGAAGCTGTTTTGTATCAGCACCTTCATGTTTACCATGGCGTCGTTGTTGTGCGGCATGGCGCCCTCGTTTGAAGTGTTGCTTGCCGCCCGGGTGCTGCAAGGCATTTTTGGTGCCGCCATGATTCCCATGTCGCAAACCTTGATGTTGTCTGCCTACCCTCCGGAAAAGGCTGGTTTGGCCACCGGCATCTGGGCCATGACCACGGTGGCTGCGCCCATCATCGGTCCATTGAGTGGGGGGTGGCTAACCGACAACCTGAGTTGGCACTGGGTGTTCCTCATCAACTTGCCCGTGGGCATGCTGTGCCTGTTTCTGGTGTATCCCATTTTTAGAAAGCGCGAGACGCCCAAGCGCCAGCTGCCGATTGATCTGGTCGGTTTGGTGTTGCTCATGATTGGGGTGGGTGCGTTGCAGATCATGCTCGACAAAGGCAACGAGCTGGATTGGTTTGAAAGCCCCACGGTGATTGCCTTGGGCGTGGTCGCCTTTGTGGGCTTGGGTGTGTTCATCATCTACGAGTGGTATGACGAGCACCCCCTGGTGGATTTGAAGCTGTTTACCCAGCGCAATTTTGCAGTGGGTATGGTGTGTCTGTTTATTGGCACCATTGCCTTTTTTGGCTCTACAGTGGTGCTGCCCCTGTGGCTGCAAACACAAATGGGCTACACGCCCACCTGGGCTGGCCGAACCATGGCCCTGGGCGGCGTGTTGGCCGTGTTTTTAGGCCCGATCGTGGGGGCCAACATTGCCAAGGTGGATGCCCGGGCAGTGGCCAGTTTCGGCTTTTTCATGTTTGCGGTGTACGCGTTTGTGTGCGCCCGGTTTACACCCGATGTGACCTACGGAACCTTGGCGGGCACCCGCTTGATCATGGGCATTGGTGTGTCCTGCTTCTTCCTGCCGTTGATTACCATCAGTTTGTCCGGTATTTCACCAGACCGCATGGCTGGGGCCTCGGGTTTGAACAGTTTCATCCGCAACATGGGTTCCAGTGTGGGCACGGCGACCATCACCTCCCTGTGGGAGCACAAAGCGACCATGCACCACGCCAGGTTGGTCGAGAATGTGAACACAGCTTCCGACAATGCCATGGGCTATGTGGGTACGCTGCAGGGCTTGGGCATGAACATGGACAGCGCCCTGGCCACCACCGACCGATTGATCAATCAACAGGCGTACTTGCTGTCCACCAATGCGGTGCTGTGCATTTGCGGCATGATGATGGTGGCCTTGATCTTTCCCATTTGGTTGGCGAAAGGGCCGTTTAGCCGGGTAGCAGCAGACCATTGATCGCGAATCTGAATTGTGTCACCGCTCGGTCACCACGCCTGCTTGTCACGGTTTTGCAGATTGTCCTGACTGTCGCTGCAGGCGAGGTGAACCGCGCAGGCCGCCCCAGCAACACCGGTGTGCCCGGCTCCGAACATTCAGCCACCCGATTGGTTTGACCCGCACAGCATTCGAACACACGGACCGAGATGTTTGAGCCACGCAGTGGCGAGTTATCGGTCCGGTTCAGAATGCGCGGGGCAACCTTTACATTCGGGGGGCGTTCGGACCGGGCTACCGGCTTTGCTGGGGGGGGCTAAAAAGGCACGGGCACCCGGCATTGCTTGGGCCACCCAAAATATTTCTCTCCGCCTTGTAACCACCCGGCACAAGCCACCGAACTCCTCTTCGGGAATCGTTCCCGGCATGCGCATCCCGCGCCTTTTCAGAAGGAAGATTGCAATGAAGAAAGTACTGTTCGCCCTGGTGTCTGCCTCCGCATTCTTGTTCTCAGGCGCCTACGCCGACGAGATGAAGAAAGACGACATGATGAAAAAAGACGACATGATGAAGAAGGAGTCCATGTCGAAGGATCACATGAAAAAAGACCACATGAAGAAAGACACCATGTCCAACAAAGACGGCATGAAGAAAGACGACATGATGAAAAAAGATGACATGAAAAAAGACGACATGATGAAGAAATAAGGGCGAGGAGGGTTGTCGTATGAAGACCGTTCAAAAGATGTGGATGAATACGGCAATCCTGTCAGCCACGCTGACCGCTGCATTGCCTGCCATGGCGGCCGAGCAGCGTTGTACCTGGGCAAGTCCTGCCCACAAGGTGGTGCTGGTGGAGTTGTTCACCTCCGAGGGTTGCAGCAGTTGTCCACCCGCCGATCGCTGGTTGAGTTCCCGCTTGAAAACACCCGAATTGGCCACCCAGGTGTTGCCATTGGCTTTTCATGTGGACTATTGGGATTACATTGGCTGGAAAGATCCCTACGGCAGCCCGCAATACACCGCGCGCCAATACGGGCACCGAAACATTGGTCACACCCGTGGCATTTACACGCCGCAGGTGGTGATGAACAGTGCGGAATCCCGCGACTGGAACCTGCGTTCGACATTGAGCCGCCAATTGGCCACTGCCCAGAAAATACCGGTGCCGTGGGCCTTGCAGCTGGAGACCATCCCCGCGGATTCCGGAAAATTGAATGCGACGGTGCGTATTCAAGACACAGAGGGTGCTGTGGACGGAGAGGCCACAGTGACTGTGGTGCTGTATGAAGATGGATTAACATCGGCTGTGAATTCCGGTGAAAACCGGGGTGAGGTGTTGACCCATGACGGTGTGGTTCGGCGCGTATTTGGTCCGTACCCGGTGTCCAAGGTCAAAGCGGGCATACCCATTCAAGCCCTGCTGCCCAGCGCATGGAAATCCAGCCAATTGGGTGTCGGCGCCTTTGTTGAAGCCCGCGGCACTGGAGAGGTATTGCAGGCCTTGAATGCGCCGAAGGCGTTGTCCCAATGCCCAAACAGTTGAATGAATAGGATAATTTGAATGAAACGACGACATTTTTTATTGAGTACGCTGGGTACCCTGGGCACTGGTTGGTTTGCAACAAGCCTGGTTCAGCAGGTTGCCCTGGCAGGAGAGTTCAAAGTGAACAAGCGCAAAGAAGACTGGTTGAAAATCATCAGCAAAGAACAATATGGCGTGCTTTTTCAAGAGGACACGGAGCGCCCTTGGAGCAGCCCTCTCAATGACGAAAAGCGCAAGGGAACCTTTGTGTGTGCTGCGTGTAGTCAGCCCCTGTTCAAGTCGGATTCCAAATTCAACAGTGGCACCGGCTGGCCCAGCTTTTTCCAGTCGATTGCAGGTGCTTTGGGCACCAAACGGGATTTCAAACTGATATTGCCCCGCACCGAATACCACTGCAGCAACTGCGGTGGACACCAAGGGCATGTGTTTGACGATGGTCCGCCCCCCACCGGCAAGCGGTATTGCAACAATGGTTTGGCCTTGAAATTTGTGGCCGATGGAGAGGCCTTGCCTGAGGTGTTGAAATCATGAGGCGCATTCAAATCATGTTGGCTGGCTTGGTGCTGTCGCTGGGTGCATCGATCGGTTCGACCGCCTGGGCAGCCGCCACACAAACAGCCGTATTTGCTGGCGGGTGTTTTTGGTGCACCGAGTCCGACTTTGACAAGGTTCCCGGTGTGATCAAAACCACCTCGGGCTACGCGGGTGGAGCCGAGAAGAACCCCACCTATGAGCAGGTGGGCGGCGGGAAAACAGGGCATGCTGAAGCGGTGCTGGTGGAGTTTGACCCGGCGAAAGTGAGCTATGCACAATTGGTGGAGCATTACTGGAAAACCATTGACCCGACTGTGAAAGACCGCCAGTTTTGCGATGTGGGCCGCCAGTACCGCACCGCAATTTTTTATGCAAATGATGAGCAAAAAAAGATTGCTCAGGACAGCTTGGCTCGCTTGGTGAACAGCAAACGATTTCCGGTGGTATACACCGAGGTTGCGCCAGTGATCGGTTTTTATCCTGCTGAGGAATACCATCAGGACTACTACAAGAAAAACCCGATTCGCTACAACTATTACCGCAGCCGCTGCGGTCGGGATGACCGTTTGGTTGAGGTGTGGGGTTCGTCGAAATAAGAAAAAAACCGGCAGCAAGGCCGGGTTTTTTGTGAACTCGAATCAGGCTGCGGACTTAATTGCCCCGCTTCATCATCTCGAAAAATTCGTTGTTGTTCTTGGTTTGGCGAATCTTGTCCATGAGGAATTCCATCGCCGCGATTTCGTCCATGTCGTGCAGCAGGCGGCGCAGTACCCAAATCTTCTGCAGGAGGTCGGGTTTGATGAGCAGTTCTTCCCGGCGTGTGGACGAGCGGTTGATGTTGATGGCTGGGTAAACCCGCTTCTCGGCCATGCGGCGCTCGAGGTGGATTTCCATGTTGCCCGTGCCCTTGAATTCTTCGTAAATCACCTCGTCCATTCGGCTGCCGGTGTCCACCAGTGCCGTGGCAATGATGGTGAGCGAACCACCTTCTTCAATGTTTCGCGCAGCACCGAAAAAACGCTTGGGGCGGTGCAATGCGTTGGCATCCACACCACCGGTCAGCACTTTGCCAGAGGAGGGCACCACCGTGTTGTAAGCGCGGGCCAAGCGGGTAATGGAGTCGAGCAGAATGACCACGTCACGCTTGTGTTCAACCAGGCGCTTGGCTTTTTCAATCACCATTTCGGCCACTTGCACGTGGCGTGTTGCCGGTTCGTCAAAGGTGGAAGCAATCACTTCACCGCGCACCGAGCGCATCATTTCCGTCACTTCTTCCGGGCGCTCGTCGATCAGCAGCACAATCAGGGTGATGTCTGGGTGGTTGTCGGTGATGGCGTGGGCCACGTGTTGCAGCATCACGGTTTTACCGGACTTGGGCGGCGCCACCAGCAAGCCACGCTGGCCTTTACCGATGGGTGCAATCATGTCGATGATGCGACCAGTGTTGTTTTCTTCGCCCCGCATCTCGCGTTCCAGCTTCAAGGGCTGGTTGGGGTGCAGGGGCGTCAGGTTTTCGAACAGGATTTTGTGTTTGCTGGCCTCGGGTGCTTCGCCATTGACCTTGTCCACTTTCACCAGCGCAAAGTAACGCTCGCCATCTTTGGGCGTGCGCACTTCGCCTTCGATGCTGTCACCCGTGTGCAGGTTAAAGCGGCGAATCTGGCTGGGGGAAATGTAAATGTCGTCTGGGCTGGCCAGGTAGGATGTTTCTGGCGAACGCAGGAAGCCAAAACCATCGGGCAGCACTTCCAGCACACCATCTCCAAAAATTTGCTCGCCGTTTTTGGCCCGCTTCTTCAGGATTGCAAACATCAGTTCCTGTTTGCGCAACCGGTTGGCGTTCTCAATGTCCAGCCCTGCAGCCATTTCCAGCAGTTGAGACACGTGTTGGGTTTTTAATTCAGAAAGATACATAGCTGTGCGGGAAGAAGGGTGGCGAACGCCAGGGGTGACAAACGAGGGAGAAAGGGTGTTGGGTGAATTTACTGCAGATCAGCAGCCCGGCATTTCACCGGGCTTTTTTTGCATTGTATTACAGATGGCTGTCAATGAAAGCAGCCAGTTGCGATTTGGACAGCGCGCCCACCTTGGTGGCCACCACAGCGCCGTTTTTAAACAACATCAGGGTTGGAATACCACGAATGCCGTATTTGGCGGGTGTGTCGGTGTTTTCGTCCACGTTCAGCTTGGCGATTTGCAGCTTGCCTTTGTAGTCGGCTGACAAGTCGTCCAGAATCGGGGCGATCATTTTGCAGGGACCACACCACTCGGCCCAGTAATCGACCAGCACGGGGCCGTCGGTTTTCAACACGTCGCTTTCGAAAGTGGCGTCGCTCACATGCTTGATGAGATCACTGCTCATTGAAATCAATCCTTTATCGGGTCGGGGCTTGGTGAATGTGCCAAAAGCCCGTCAAAGCTGAAAACCAACTCGGACAACCGCGAAAAATCTGGGTTAAGAAAATGCTACTCTGGATGTTACAGCGAAAAACACGCCAAATACAAACCATCACCTCGTAACTGTGGACAATCTTCTGAAATTCAAGGTCTTGCATGTCTCAGCCTGTTAACACCGGCGTGAACAACCCACTGGATGAGGCCCTGCAATGGTTTGCCGGGCAACCACTGGACCCTCAGCGGGTGCTGTGGATCATGCCCAGGGTGGAGGCAGCGGCTGAATTCAAGACACGTTTCCAGTCCGTGATGGCTGCCCGCGCAGGGCAACCCGATGGGCCTGTGCTCTCACCCCACATCCAGACAGCCGACCGCCTGAGTCAGCCTGCTGCCCCAACAGCCTGGTGGGCGTTGAAGGCCGAGTTGGTCAGTATTCTCCAGGGTTTGCCGAATTTGACTGGGGGTTTATCCCTGCCGCAGGTGTGGGCGTTGGCCCAGGAATACCTCGACCTTGCGCTGCGCTTGACCTGGGTGCGGGCTTCCGGCCCAACGCGATGGGCTGAATACCTGCAGTCCAATGCGTTTTCCGCAGAAGAGGGGCAGGTGGTCAGCCGCCTGGCTGATGCGTTCGGTGATGAACTGGAACGCCAAATCGCGTCCCCGTCCATTCCACCCCAGGCACTTGACCAGATTGTCTGGCTGGATGATGGTGAACCCCTGCCGGGTTGGTGGATTGAGCGTTTCTTTCCCGAAGTACCAGTTAAACGCCTGAGCTTGCCCATGATTGAAGGGCCACAGGCCTGGGTGGATTGGGTGCATCGGCGCTGGGTATCCGGCCCGGCAGGCCCAGTGGCACCGCCCGTTGTGTTGCACGAGGCGCCGGATGAAACGGCTCAGGCCCATCAGGCTGCAGCCTGCATCGTGAACTGGCTGGAATCCACCGCGAATGACTCTGGCCCTGGGCGATCCATCACCGTTGCTGTGCTGGACCGCCTGGCTGCCCGTCGGCTGGTGGCGTTGTTGGCCGAGGTGGGCGTTCAAGTGGATGACCGGACTGGCTGGCGACTGTCCACGGCCAATGTGGCAGGCTGGATGGACGCCTTGTTGCGGCAGTGGGTTGAGCAGGGGCAAATTGATCTGTTTCGGCACCCGCTGACTGGTGAGGTGAAGCCCGACGCCCAGCCCTGGGCCTTGCACGGTGATCGGACATTGGCGCAGTGGGCGCAGGCTGTGCTGGATATGCTCGAGCATCGCGGTTTGCTCAGCGACCTGCTTCAGGATGAGGCTGGACGACTGGTGGTGCAGGGCTGGCGGCAAATGCGTCTGTTACAGGCCGATGCGCAATTTTCGGCCGCAGGGCTGCTGGCCGCTTGGCGCCATTGGGCTGAACAGGAACGTTTCCGTCCAGAGGATGTGCGCAGCCCGGTGCGCATGGTGCCACTGATGTCCACGCGCTTACGAACGTTGGACCATGTGCTGGTCCTGGGCTGTGCTGCCTCGCATTTTCAGGAAAGCCCGCCGGGATTATTGCCACCTGCCGTCGCGCAGGAATTGGGCTTTCCCGGGCCCAGGCAAGCTCGCATGCAGAAACTGTCTGCTTTGTACGAATTGCTGAATCAGGCTCATGTGGTGAGCCTGGTGCATTGTGTCCAGTCTGCTGGCAAACCTGAGTCATTGCTGCCTGAGCTGTTGTGGGTCGGTTTGCTGCAACAGCGCTTTTCCTACCCTGGCTGGCAGGTGGTGCCCAATGGGCAGCAGGTTCAGGTGGACGCGTGCGCGACTGAGGCCTTGGCCCTGCGGGCCCTGCCGGACGCACTGTCGGTGCCGGCCCAGCTCAGCGTGACAGCGTTGGACGATTTCGCGGCCTGCCCGCTGCGTTTCGGCCTGAAGCATGCCATGCCTTGGCCACGTCAGCGTGACGAGGGTTTGCCGAGCTTTCCGCAGTTAAGGGGTATCTTTGTTCACCGGGTATTGGAAAAAGCCGCCCGCCAACTGCAGATGCCCGGTGTAAAAGTCGATGATCTTCAAACCTGGAAAACCGCCTTGCAGCAACAGGCCAATGCGGTTTGGCACGGATTAACGCTGGAAGAGCAGGGCCTTCTTCACCCGTTTATTGCTGTGTTTGACCGGTTGATTCCCCGAGTGGCGGGCCAGTTGATGGGCCGATACTTGCAGGGGTGGCGAATGGACACGGCTGAGGCAAGGGTGGACGGCGCGTTGCCCTTGAAACAAACGGGGGTTGACCTGCCACTGTCTGGTCGTGTGGATCGATTGGATCGGCTGGGTTCACACGTGAGTATCGTGGACATTAAGTTCAAACCGTTGCCCGTGCTGAAAAAAATGGCTGCCGAACCACTGAGTGCGCCGCAATTGCCGATGTACCAGGCGTTGCTGAAAGCGCCCTCTGCTGAATTGATGTTTTTGGGAATCCACACCGACGATGTCGCATGGGTACCCATGCCACCACCCACCCAGGAACAGTCCCAGCAGGGCCAAGGGAACTGGGGTGAGGTGGTTTGGCAAACCTTTGCTGTGGAACTGGATGCGTTTTTTTCTGCGCAAGCGGACTGGCAGGCCTCACCGGGCGATGCCTGTACACATTGTGATGCGCATTGGGTGTGCCGGCCTGACAGCATGCTGGGGACGCCAGAATGAACCAGCCGACCCTCGCCGCCGCGGATTGGACAGCAATTGCCTGCGACCCCCAGCGCAGTGTCGTGGTGGAGGCTTGCGCTGGCAGTGGTAAAACCTGGCTGCTGACCGCACGGCTATTTCGGTTGCTGTTGGCGGGCGCGAAGCCTGATGAAATATTGGCCATTACCTTCACTCGGAAAGCGGCCGAGGAAATGCGCCAGCGTTTGTTTGGATTGTTGCAGGAATGCGCACTGGCCGATGACGAACGCCTTGCCGTGTTGTTGAGTGAGCGCGGTGCGGTGGCCTCTGCCGGGAATCTCTTGAAGGCCCGTGACCTGGCTGGGTTGGTGCTGACCAATTCACGGGGCGTGACCATGAACACGTTCCATGGATGGTTTACATCCTTGTGCCAGTTGGCACCGCTGTCCAGTGGTTTTTCCCGGCAGAGCGAACCCACCGAGCAAACCGCTTTCTGGATGGATCAGGCGATTGATAGTCTGACGCGCAAGGCTGTGTTGGCCTGTGAGGCAGGCAAAGCGGTGCTGGATGCGCTGAACGTGTTGGCAGTGCACCTGAATCGGGATGGGCAGCGGCAGGTGCTGGTGCAGGCCATGTCCAACCGGGTGGCTTGCGAGATGGTGTTTGGCAATGCTCAAGCGCGCATCAGCGAGCGGGATTGGGAGGCCCTGTTTGACCTGAACAGCCGTGAACACTGGCCCAGTCAGTGCCTGCTGGACGCTGCATTCGCCCGCGACTGTGCAGACTTGGCCCGCCTGTTGGGCATGGGCACTGAGGCCAACCAGCGCAAAGCCACGGAGTTGCAAGGTTTGGTCGAGCAGATTCAACATTTGCCAGGTGATGTGGATGGTCGACAGGCCTTGTTTGCCGAGGTGCAGGGTTTTTTCCTGACCCAAAAACAGGAGCCCAACAAGACTTTAATCAAAACCAACAAGGCCTTGACGACTGCGCCCGGCTTTGATCAGGCTCAATTTGTGAGCCTGGTTGAAACACTGCAGGGCCAGTGCATGGAAGCGTTGGCCCGTGAAAGAGACCAGATTGACCTCCAGTGTACGCAGGCACTGGCCGTGTTGGTGAAGCCCCTGTTTGATGAATATTCACAGTTGAAAAGTGCACAAGGCCTGTGTGACTTCGACGACCTGGAAGCCACAGCCTTGCAGCTGACCATGGACCCCCAGCAATCGGCCTACATGCTGCAAAAGCTGGACACGCGTGTCAAACACCTGCTGGTCGATGAGTTTCAGGACACCAACCCAGTGCAATGGAATGTGTTGCGACACTGGTTGGGCGAGTATGGTGCCGGCGAGCGGCCCACCGTATTTTTGGTGGGCGACCCCAAACAGTCCATTTACCGATTCCGGCGGGCCGAGGCGCGTTTGTTTGAACAGGCCACGGCGTGGCTACAAACCCACTTTGATGCAGTCTGTTTGTACTCGGACGATACCCGGCGGTGCAGTGCCACCATGGTAGAGCTGGTCAACGCAGTGTATGCCGGGGACGGCAAACGCGGACGAACCCCGTTTCGGCCACACCGCAGTCTAAGCACCGACACCCCCAAGCCTGCCCAGGTCTGGCCCGCATTGAGCGTTTATCCCCTGGTCGAGAAGGAGGCGGAACGGTCTGAAGGTGAGTTGTGTGCCTGCACCTTGCAGGCTTGGTTGCAACAAGGGCGCATTGCTGGTTTGCATCAAGTATTGGTTCTGGTTCAAGCCCATGGCAGCGCAGCGGGTTTGATCGCCGCGCTGCGTGAGGCGAATCTGCCTTACACCGTCAAAGATCAGGGTGAACGCTATGGTTCCCTGGTGTGGGCCGATACAGTGGCGCTGCTTCGGGTGCTGAACAACCCAGATGACAATATGGCCCTGCTGCAGCTACTGCGCAGTCCGCTGTTGGGCGCTCAATCCGACCAACTGCAACGGTTGATGGAGCAAGCGGCAGGGCAGGGACACACCACCGTGTGGCAAACACTGGCAAACTTGAAAACGGTGGGACAGCAGCCTTTCGAGAACTGGGTCACACAGATTGAACAGTGGCTGGCATGGTCACGCAGCCTGCCCTTGTTTGAAACCCTGGGTTTGATTGTGGATGACACCGATGCGGCGCGGCGATACTTGGCCGTGGCGCAGCCTCGAGAGCGCGCCTTGTTTGCTGGCCATTGGGATTGGTTGAAGGCCTGGGCCTTGGGTGTGAACAAGGGGCGCTTTCCTTCCCTGACCGACGCGCTGGCGGAAGCTGAGCGGTTGCAGGTGTACGGGGGGTCGGACGGTGATGGTGGCGAGCCTCAGCCGGGTGTCTTGCGCATCATGACCGTGCATGCCGCCAAGGGCCTGGAGGCCGACCATGTTTGGCTGCTGGATGCAAACCGCAATGTGGGTGGCATGGGCAGCGCAGCGGGCCTGTTGATGGATTGGCCTTTGGGTGAGCGGATGTGCCGCAGCGTGACCGTGATGGCCAACACCCGAAAGCCCAGCCGTGGCCGGGCGGAGGCCTTTGCACAGGATGAGGCAGCCTACCGGGACGAGGAAGACCACTTGTTGTATGTGGCCCTAACCCGCGCGCGTTTTTCAGTCCATGTGAGTGGTCGTGCTGGCAGCAAAAGTGCGGCTGGTGCTTGGTATGAGCGGCTGTTGGCGCAGGTGCAGGGTGAGCTCGCCGCCTGGCCCGATGGTCAGCGCCAACCCTTGGTTCCACCAGCCCTTGACGTGCGGCAAGCCGTTCAAACCGACCTGTTTTCACCGGCAGAGCCCGTGGTGTGGAGCCGAACAGCCTGTCCGGCAGTGCCTCTGCTGCGGCAGCCAGTGGGCGAGGCCATTGTCCGGATTGATTCACCAGAGTTGCGCATGGGCACTGCCTGGCACAAGGCCATGGAACAGGTGGACACAGCGCGCGGTGTGCGGTTTGAGGACTGGTGGCAGGCACGTTGGCTGGACTGTGAGGCGGAATTCCTTCGACTGGGCGATGATGAGCTGGCCGCCGTGCGTGCTGCGTGCGAAACCGTGCTGAATTGTGATGTGCTGAGGCCTTTTCTGGCTGATGCAGTGCAGGCCTGGAATGAATTGGAATGGACATTGCCCAATGGCCGTTTTTTGAGGGCAGACCGGGTGGTGTTGTCCTTGGAAGGCCCGGTGGTGCTGGACTACAAATGGGCGGTGAATGCGCACAATTTGGCTGACTACACCGCGCAAGTGCTTGAATATGTGGGTTTGGTGGACCAAACCCTGAATGTTGGGCAGACTGCCGGGCGCACACGGGCTGCCCTGATTGACCGGGTAGGGCAAATCCATTGGCTCACTTCGGTGTAGAATTCAAGCCGGCGGGCCTCCCCGCATGGCGTAGCGGCCAACCTGGTCAGGTCCGGAAGGAAGCAGCCACAACCGTGAAGTCAGTGCCGGGGTTCTGGCTCGCCTTTTCTTTTGAGGTCCATTGCGAATGACTCAAACCGCTTCTCAAGCGCTGGCCCGCAAATGGCGCCCGCGTGATTTTGATTCCCTCGTGGGACAAGACCATGTGGTGCGTGCCTTGTCGCATGCCCTTGAGAACCAGCGCCTGCACCATGCCTACCTGTTTACCGGTACCCGCGGCGTGGGCAAAACCACCATCGCGCGAATTCTCGCCCGGGCGGTGAATTGTGAGCGCGGCATCAGCAAAAACCCCTGTGGTCAGTGCCAGGCCTGCCTCGAAATTAGCCAAGGCCGGTTTGTGGATTTGCTGGAAGTGGATGCAGCCACCAACACCCGCGTGGATGAAATGCGCGCATTGCTGGAAAACGCCATGTATGCGCCCACCGCTGGCCGTTACAAGGTGTATGTCATCGATGAGGTGCACATGCTGTCCACCAGTGCATTCAATGCGATGTTGAAAACGCTGGAAGAACCGCCTGGCCATGTGTTGTTTATCTTGGCCACCACTGATCCCCAAAAAATTCCAGCCACGGTGCTGTCGCGTTGTCTGCAATTCGGTTTGCGCAATTTGCCGCCCGATTTGCTGGCCGACCACCTGGGCCATATTCTGAAAGAAGAGGGTATTGCGCATGAGCCTGGTGCCTTGCGCTTGTTGGCCAAGGCAGCTCGAGGCAGTGTGCGGGATGCTTTGTCACTGACCGATCAGGCGATTGCTTACAGTGCAGGCACGGTTGGCGAGGCGGTGGTCCGGCAAATGCTGGGCAGTGTTGACCAGCAAGTGGTGCTTCAAATTCTGAATGCATTGGCCAGTGGCGATGGCAAGGCCTTGCTGGACATTGCCCGTGGACTGGCTGCCGTTGCAGCACCCTTTCCAGCCATTCTGGATGAATTGGCGGCGGTGGCCTACCGTTTGTCGGTGGCGGTGTTTGCCGGAGGCCTGAACAGTGACGATCCGGACGATGCAGCCTTGACCGGTTTGCAGCAGACACTAACCCCAGAAGACCTGCAACTGATCTACCAGATTGCGACCCATGCCCGTGCTGATTTGCACCTGGCACCCGAGGAGTCGATTGGTTTTTCCATGGCCTTGATCCGCATGTTGGCATTCAAGCCCGGGGGTCAAGCGCCCGTGGTGGCCAACGCGCCTGCACGGCCCTTGGCGCCACCGGTGGTGGCGACCTCCGTTCCTGTGCAGGAAATGCCCCTGGCCAAACCGGTCGTGGTGGAGGCCAGCCCGGCATTCACAGGCTCAGCGGTTGAGCCTGACTTGCCCACGCCAGAAAGTTGGCCTCTAGCCTCCCAACAGATTCCGGCCAAGGGCCTGACCCGGCAGGCATTGGTACAGGCGGAGTTGGTGAGCGTTGCACGTGAAGGGGCTGGAATCCAGTTCCATTTGCGCACCGCCATCCGCCCTTACACCGACGCCAGCATGGTGAGCCGTATTGAAGGTCTGTTGTCAGCGCACTATGGAGCGCCTGTGAAAGTCACCATGACCTTGGGTGAAGCACAGCAAACCGCCCATGCGGTGCACAGCGAAAACCGGCGACAAGCCATGGAAGGCGCGAAAAAGTCGCTGGATGAAGACCCATTTTTGAAGGGCATACAGAACCTCATGGGTGCCACAGTGGTGCCAGGTTCTGAGCGTACATTGAATGACATCGGCCCTGCTGATGTGTGATTGAACCGTCCCCGGAGGAGAACACCATGAACATGATGAAAGGCCAGTTGGCCGGCCTGATGAAACAGGCCCAACAGATGCAGGAAAACATGCAGCGCATGCAGGCCGAGTTTGCCAAGTTGGAAGTGGAAGGCGCTTCCGGTGGTGGCTTGGTGAAAGTGGTGATGACCTGTAAGCACGATGTGAAGCGTGTAACCATCGACCCCAGTTTGCTGGCTGACGACAAGGACATGCTGGAGGATTTGGTCGCTGCTGCATTCAACGACGCCGTTCGCAAATCAGAGGCCCTGATGCAGGAAAAAATGTCGACAGTGACATCCGGCTTCCCCATGCCACCCGGTTTTAAAATGCCGTTCTGAATACGCCCCACCGGATGTATTCATGACGCGCAACACCCTCGACCCATTTGACGGGCTCGGCCCTTTGGCTGACTTGGTTCAGGCCTTGAAGCGCTTGCCCGGCGTGGGTCCCAAGTCTGCCCAGCGGCTCGCATTTCATTTGTTACAGCATGATCGCCAAGCCGCGACTGACCTGGGCCAGGCTTTGCTGACTGCCGTTCGCGATGTGCAACACTGCGCGCGTTGCAACAGCTTCAGTCACACGGCTTTGTGTCCAATTTGCAGTGACACCCGTCGCAATGCCAGCGTGTTGTGTGTTGTCGAAACACCCGCAGATTTGGCTGCGATTGAGGCCACCCACACCTACCAAGGCTACTACTATGTGCTGATGGGGCGCGCATCGCCCCTGGATGGTGTACGACCGGAATCCCTGGACTGGCCCAAGCTCGCCACCCGCCTGGATGACGGTGAGGTCAGGGAGGTGATTCTGGCCACCAATTTCACCAATGAAGGCGAAGCGACTGCGGTGTTCTTGACAGACCGAATTCGCAAACAGGGTGTGAAGGTGAGCCGACTGGCCCGCGGTGTGCCGATTGGCGGCGAACTGGAATACACCGACCCCACCACCGTGGCCCGCGCACTGCTGGATCGCAGACCGTTGGGTGCTGACCCGGAATAACGCCATGAATACAACCCCACAAGCCCAACCCCCGATGTCACCCGCTGGCCCGTTGACTGGCATCCGCGTGCTTGAACTGGGCACCTTGATTGCAGGCCCGTTTGCCAGCCGCATGCTGGGTGAATTTGGCGCTGAGGTGGTGAAGGTGGAAACACCGGGAAGCGGCGACCCGATCCGCAAATGGCGTGTACTGCACGAGGGCAATTCGTTGTGGTGGGCTGTACAGGCGCGCAATAAAAAATCCATCACCCTGAACCTGAAGTCGCCCGAGGGGTTGGCTGTGCTGAAAAAGCTGCTCGCCAGTACCGATGTTTTGGTGGAGAACTTTCGACCGGGGCAGTTGGAGAAGTGGGGCCTGAGCCCGGAGGCCTTGAAAGCCTTGAACCCGGGTTTGATCGTGGTGCGCCTCAGTGGTTACGGTCAAACCGGCCCCTACAAGGATCGCCCTGGTTTTGGTGCCATCGCCGAATCCATCGGGGGCATGCGTTTTCTGAGTGGTGAGGTGGACAAACCACCGGTGCGGGTGGGCATTTCGATTGGTGATTCCCTGGCTGGCCTTCATGCGGTCATTGGTGCGTTGCTGGCTTTGCAGCAACGCCACAAAACCGGTCAGGGGCAAGTGGTGGATGTGGCGCTGTATGAGTCGGTGTTTAACATGATGGAAAGCCTGCTGCCTGAATATGATTTTGCGGGTGTGGTGCGGCAACGCTCCGGTGCCAGTTTGCCGGGCATCGTGCCGTCCAACACCTACACCTGCAGTGATGGTGGTTACATCGTGATTGGTGGCAACGGCGATGCCATCTTCAAACGTTTGATGATGGCCATTGGCCGTGCCGATTTCGCCGACAGCCCCGACATGGCCACCAACGATGGCCGCGTGAAGCACACCGCCCTGATTGACCACACGATTGCGCAGTGGTGCGCACAACGCCCCATTGATGAGGCCCTGGCTGTGCTGGAAGCGGCAGATGTACCTGTCAGTAAAATTTATAGCATCGCTGACATTGTGCAGGACCCGCAGTTTGCTGCACGCGGCATGATTGAAGAGCACCCGTTTGCGGATGGTAAAACCCTGAAGGTACCCGGCGTGGTGCCCAAGCTGAGCGACACGCCTGGTGGCACCCGGTGGCTTGGCCCCGCCCTTGGGGAGCACACCGATTCGGTGTTGCGTGGTTTGGGGTATGGCGAGGATGAGATTGCCGCGTTGAGGCGGGGTGGGGTGGTTTAAAACCAGCCAGGGCAGGCCGGTCTGTTTAACCCTTCAACAAACCATCCAGCGTGATTGAGTCTTTGACAAACGCGCGAATGCCCTCCGCCAGTTTTTCGGTGGCCATGGCGTCGGCATTCACGGCATAGCGGAACTCGGCCTCGGTGTCGCCAAAATGCTCTTTCGGTTGTTGTAAAGCCCAGCTTGGGCTGAGGTCGACCTTCAGCGTCTCGGTTGATTGTTGCAATTCGGCCAACAGCTCGGGGCTGATCGTCAACAAATCGCAACCCGCCAGTGCCTTGATTTGTCCTGCGTTTCGAAAGCTGGCACCCATCACTTCCGTTGAAATACCTTGTTGTTTGAAATAGGCATAGATGCGGCGCACGGACTGCACCCCGGGGTCATGTTCGCCCGCATGGGCTTGCTCGTTCCATTGGGTGCCCGCAGACTTTTTGTACCAGTCGTAGATGCGACCCACAAACGGTGAAATCAGACGAACACCAGCCTTGGCACACGCATGGGCTTGCATGGGTGAAAACAGCAAGGTGAGGTTGCAGTGAATGCCTTCCTGTTCCAGCACTCGGGCGGCTTGAATGCCCTCCCAGGTGGATGCAATTTTGATCAACAGACGTTTCTCGGTGTCGACACCATGGGCCCGGTACAGCTGGACGATTCGGCGCGCCCGCTCCACCGTGGCTTGCACATCAAACGACAGCCTTGCATCCACTTCGGTGGACACACGCCCGGGAATGATGCCGAGAATTTTCAGTCCGAAGTCCACCAGCAACCGGTCGGTCTGCAGATCCAGCGATTCACCGCCGTGACGGGTCTGAACCGTGTTCAGTAAGTGCGCGTAGTCTGCCTTCTGAACCGCTTTCAGAATAAGCGACGGGTTGGTGGTGGCATCTTGGGGCTGGTAAGCGCCAATGGCTTGGAAATCACCGGTGTCGGCAACCACCGTGGTGACTGTTTTCAGTTGTTCAAGGGTGTTGGTCATGGCAGGTTTTCAGGTGCAGTCAAGGTGTGGCACACGCTCCACAAAACTGGTCCAGTATAGGCGGAACTGGCATTTGTTTGGGTTTTAGGCGAGTATCCTGTACTAGATTTGTCGATTCGTTTTTATGCCCATGGCTGAACATCAATACAACGAGGCCAACCTCGACCTGCAAGACTTGATTGATCTGGACCAGTGGGGGCGTTTGAGCCGCGAACTGGGCCTGGACACCTTGCTGGAATTTGCCACTGAATTTTTTGAAGAGACTCGCGAGCAGTGGGTTGACCAACAGGTCGACCCGCACAGCATGCCAGAGAAAGCGTTCCAGTCGTTGGCACACCGCAGTGCGGGTGCTGCTGGCACCATTGGCTTCATGCGTTTGCGTTTTGTATTTCTGTGCATGGAGCACAACCCGATCGGGGATCCCACTCAGCGCTACATGCAGCACATGCGGATGGTGCTTGAAGACACGGAACGCTGGGTCGCCAGCCAACACTGAAACCGGTTTCGCTTCGCCATGTTTGTTTCCACCAATCGTCGAATGCACGCTGCCGTTGGCCTGTTGCTCAGCGTGTGCGCACTGGGCGGCGCGTTGTACACCCAGCAAGTGCTGCAATGGTTTCCTTGCCCGCTGTGCATTTTGCAGCGGTACGCCTACTTGTTAACTGCTGTGTGTTTTCTGTTGATGCTGATTCGGCCTGGCCAGGTCGGGATAACCTTGTTGACCCTGCTGCTGGCCCTGGCAGGTGGGGCATCGGCCTTTTATCACGTGTGGGTGTTGGCCCATCCCTTGCAAACCTGCGGTATCGATCCGCTGCAGCTTAAACTCAATGCTTTGCCTTGGGTGTCTGTGTGGCCTGCGCTGTTCACATCCGACGGTTTATGCTCGGATGTGTATCCACCCCTGTTGGGGTTGTCGCTACCCGCTTGGAGTGGCCTGGGTTTTCTGGGTCAGTTTGCTTTGGCACTGCAGGCGTTGCGGTGTTCGCTCAAACAGTCAGTGTAACCGGGGCTTTCAACATCACCCACGCATCGCTCACGCTGTCGGGTGTGCTGGTTTTTTCCAACTGCTCCATGTAAGCCAGCATTTGCCCCAGTGCTTCAAGCGCCCCTGGTTGTTGGCTTTCCCGAACCGCTTGCAACACCACGGCCAACGCATCGTCCAAGTCGGGACCTGTGTGCAGGCTGGCTGTGGGCGTTTCCAGCTTGACGGCCTGTAACAAAGGGTTGTTCAAGACCGGTGTTGCATAAAGATGAATGGCTTGCATGGCGCATGTCTTAGGGTTGTTGGTACACGCTCTAAAAATCGCATGTTTGTTGGCGTATTCAGTGACGGAATAAACTGGTTTTTCGGGTTCAGTTCGGAACATTCCTCCGGGCGTCTCCACCAACCGGGCGATGAGCCAGCGCGGACCGCATGCCGATATGCCAAAGGTATACAGGAGTACGTCCATGCTAATCACCATTCCAGACCCGGCCGTTGTACAACCATTGCTACAACGCAAGTCGATCGCGTGTGAACACCTTTACAACATTCGGGGCCAACGACTGGACCAAGCCAAACGACTGCCGGCAGACGGTTTGCTGGCGCTGGAGTCTGAGCTTGGTCGGGCTACCTTGCTGTATTTTCAGGCCCGGGAGTTGTTTGATGAACTGCATTGCGCCTACCGGGTGTTGTCCAAGGTGCTCATGGATGAGGACCCTGTCACCTTTGTGCCGGTGATTGATGAGTTGGCCCGACGCCTCAAAATGGTGTCGGAGCGGCAGTTTGATTTGGCCTACGCTTACTTGTCCTGGCACACGTCCGATGATTACCCGGTGATGCACCCGCTGCTGGTTGCCCTGACCCTGACCCGGGTCGCCCAGCGCAGCGGGCAGTTTGATGACGGTGCCTTGGCGTCGTTGATGAAGGCTGCATTGACCATGAACATCAGCATGCTTGCGCTTCAAGCGCGATTGCGCGGGCAGACGGAGGCGCTGAGTCGGGAGCAGCGGGAGGTGATTCGACGGCATCCGGAACAGAGTGCCAGTAAGTTAAGCTTGTTGGGCGTGGTGGACGAGCTGTGGCTGGAAACGGTGCGGCTTCACCATGAACTGCCCGACGGCTCTGGATACCCTGCACAAATCCACAATGCGCATCCAGGCTCGGTGCTCTTGGGTGTGTGCGATTCATTCAATGCCCGAATGGCTCAACGGGAATACCGTGCCAACTTCACCGCAGAGCAGGCGGTCAAAGACCTGTTCTCCCATGGCAGCCCTTTGTCCAGCGATTTCACAGCCATCATCCTGGAGGAGTTGGGGATCTATCCGGCCGGCAGTTTGGTTCAATTGGTGGGCAACCAGATCGGCTGTAGCTTAATTCGTGGTGAAACAGCAACCACGCCCACCGTGCTGGTATTCAAGAATTTGCCCAGTAGCCTGCCTGCACCGGCATTGCTGGACACGGCACTGGAACAGCACAAGGTGCGGTGTGCTTTGCCCCGGCGCGATTTGGGTCAGCTACCGGGGTTGCTGGACTTGCTCGGCCGGGTGGTTTGACCATCGAACCTGTGCGACGGTGCGCTCGCCCAAACGGCTTAAGCTGAGTTGCCAGTGGTGCCGGGCTGCGATGCGCTCTGCCATGGCCAGACCGATCCCTTCACCCGGAAATTCATCATTGCCGTGCATGCGGTGGAACAATTGAAATTTCTGGCGGTTGAATGCGGTGTCAAACCCCACGCCACTGTCCACGATTTCAATGAGTTCCATGCCTTGTTGTCGAATCCAGATTTGTGCCCCGGGCGTTCCCTTTGAAAATTTCACGGCGTTGTCGATCAGTTCTTTGAACAGCCGCATGACCAAGGGTTTATCGAATTTCATCAACCCCCGCACATCGATGGAAATGGGCACCGCAGAAAATTCCAGGTGCTCGTTGATGACCTGCTCCACAGTCTCGGCCAAGTCGTGCATCTGGAGGTTGAGTGGGCAAACGCTCATCCGCAGGTATTCAATCAATCCATCCAGCAGCACACCCATGCGTTGGCCATTGCGTCGAATCTCATCCAGCGATTTCGTGGCTTCCGGTGGGACATTGCTGCCCAGGTCATCGGCCAAAAAAAACGAATAGGCATCGATGGCTCGCAATGGTGCGCGAAAGTCGTGGGCGATGGTGCCTGACAGCCAGTTGAGCTGCTGCAGCAGTGCTTCGTTTTCCTTCAGGTGTCGCAGGGTTTCGAGGTCCAGGCTTTGGGTGAGTTGTTCGTGCAAACCCTGCAAAGCCTGCAGTGAGCGATGGGCTTCATCCAGCGACTGTTGGTGCGCACGTTCAACCGCCTGAAGGTGTTCGGCGTGTGCGTTGCCCAAGCCTTGCAATTGCGTCCGAAGGTTTTGATTCAACAGCTCGGTGTTGTCGAGCTTCTGCCGTGTTTCGGACAATTGGCGCAACAGTTTGTCGGTTTCGTCCGGATGTATCCAGCGTCTGCCGGTCAATGCGGACAACAGGCTTAACACGAATTGAAGCACAGTGCTGTGGGATTAATTGGTCTTGATGGTTTGAACCTGAGAGGTCGGCGCTTTCTGTTCTTTCGAACCGATGGAATCCATGTAAGCGCGATACGCTTTGCCAGCAGACTCCGCCCGATAAGCCTCCACGTCGCCACGGTGAATCCCGTTGGCTTGTTCATGAAGCCATTGGCGGGCCTCCAGTCCGGTTTTCGCATCGGTCTGGCCTCGCAATGAGCGGGCCGGATTTCCTTCGGTGGTTTCTTGTGCATGGGCGGTTGACAGCAAGACCAAACACAGCGTGGCCAGTGTGCATTGAAATGTGGGTTTCATCGGGCGCCTCCTTTGGAGTCGATGCGCTTTTTAATCACATTGGCCTGGGCCAACACCTTGTTGCGAGTGACTTCCGACCAGTTCAGTTGGTCGGCCATGTCTTTGGCCAGACCAAATTCGTCAAACACCAAGGCCCACAACGCCAGGTTGGCTTTCACCGTGGTGTCGCCGCCCGACAATTGGCTGGCCTTCATCAAGGCGTTGTAAGCCGGGTCTTTGAGACCTTCCAGCAGATACACCAGGCCCAGGTCAGTGTAAGCACTGACATTGAGAGGGTCGATCTGAACTGCTTTTTCCAGTCGGGTGTTGGCACTTTTCAGATCACCCTTTTCGATGGAGACTTTTCCCAAGCCATACCAGACCGGGCCACTCTGTGCGCTGGTGGAGTTGCCCAGCAATGTTTGGTAGGCCGACTCGGCTTTGTCCCACTGACTGGTTTTGCGATAAGCATCGGCCCTGAGCAAACGGCTTTGCCGGCTGGCGCCCCATTTTTGGTCGTATGCATCCAGATGGGCCAATGCTGCAAATGCATTGTTCTGTTCCATCATCTGTTGCACCAATTTCAAATGCAGATCCTTTTCGCGTTGCGCATCCAGTTGCCGGTCGCGTTGCTTGAGCTCGCTCTGCTTGTCAGCTTGTTCTGCGCGAATCACCGCTTCTTGTGTGGGCGTGACCACGGCAGCGTTGGGCGTGGGGGCTGGCCTGCTGCTTTGACCTGCAATCACAACCTCCCGTTGCGGCATGGGCGCACAAGCAGCCAGCATGGCCACAGCCAGCGCAACAGGAAGGGCTTGAACCTTCAAATTCACATCATCCTCCAACACGCTGGAAAGCGTTCATGATAGAGATGATACCCGGACCACCTGCCACAATCAGCAAGGCTGGCAACATTGTGATTACCATCACGCCCGTCAGCTTGACGGTCAGCTTGCCCATGATTTCCTTGGCGGACGAGCGTTCCTTTTCCACCAGGCGATCGGAGAATTGTCGAAGGGGTTCCTGAACAGCACCACCAAATTTTTCAATCTGTCCCAGCACCTGAACAAATGAACGGAACTCGTCGCTGCTGTACATGTTGCCGATTTTTCGGAGGATGACATTCCACGGCACACCGGACTTGGCTTGAATGTGCGCTTTATTGAGCAGACGGCCGGTGATGGGCACCAGGTCGCGCAGCTGGGTGGCCATGATTTCGATGGATTGGTCAACACTCAAGCCCACACCTTGCAACAGACGCATCACATCGACGATGGCCACCAATTCCCGTTCAAACGCCTGCTCGCGGGATTCTGCAATCGCCTTGAGTACCCATTTGGGCAGCATGAATCCCAGTCCAATCATGGCGACCATGCGAACCAATTCGACTGAACCACTTTGGGACAGCACATTGAAATAAGTGGCGGCCAGCAGACCCGCCATGGCCAGAATGACCCGAATGAGTACAAACCGGTTGAGGTCTTCGTCCGTACCGAAGCCGGCCTTGCCGAGCAGTTTGCGATCCTCTTCATCCACAAACGAGGAGAATGCTTTGGTTTTTGAAAATGCAGCACCAATCCGGTCGATCCGGTTACTCAAGGCGGCGGTGGGCACTTGATTTCTCGCCCCGACGTAGCTTTGCACCCGGCGTCGCTGGTCGAGAAATTCATCAATGCGTTGCAGCGCCTTGTCCTTCTTGGCAGCCTGACGCAGCAGCGCCCAGGCCAAACCCATCAAGCCCAAACCCACCATCAGAATACCCAGGGCCAGCATCGGGGACATTGTCATGTGTTGCTCCTCAAATGCTCTTGACCATGCGATAAATAACGGCTGCACCGAAGGCCTGTAGCCCCCCGGCAGCCAGCAGGAGCAGCCGGCCGGTTCCGTCATTCCACATGGTGCCGATGTATCCTGGGTTCAGGGTGAGGATAAGCCCAGCCAGTGCTGGTGTCAGGCAGCACATGAAAATGGCGGAGGTTCGTGCCTCGGATGACATGGCCATCAGTTCTTTGTGATGTTGTTCCCGGTCACGCAAATATTGCGCAAGGCGACTGAGCAAAATGTCGCTTTTGCCGCCATAGTTCAGGGCCAATCCAACCACCGAGGCAATCAGTTTGAATTCAGACAACCCATAAACCCGGGCCAGGCGTTGCATGGCCTCATCCAGTTCAAGACCGGCAAACTGCATTTGAACCGCCATGCCCAATGCATCCTTGAGCGGTTGGTCCGCATTTTCCAGGGCCGTGTTGAATGACACCGTCAGGCTGTAGCCCACGGCACTCACGCGAACCACCCCGTCCAGAAAAGCTGGCAACTGACTCAGCATCAGCAGGCGCCGCTTCCGTTGCCGGTACAGCACGTAAACCACCACGCCCAGCAGCAACAGGACCAGTACACCTGTGGCGCTGGCTGGTCCGCGCAAACCCACGGCCAAGAGCGTGGGCACCAGCAAAAGTGCCAGTGTTTTAAAGGCCAGGGCTTTGTCGGGTATCAGTCCGGCTGAGATGAGGTTGTCGGTGATGAACTGCGGAATGTATTTTTTTTTCAGTGGGTCTTTGTGCAAGGCCATGGGGTTGAGCGAATGGCTCAACGCGCGCTCCAGACGAATTTCGGCGCGTTCGCGCGATTCCTGTTCCGCGCCCTTGCCCAACAGCAGCAAGGCCAGCGACACAAAAATCAGTGCAACAGCAACGAGTCCAAAAGTCATGTCAGGCGCACATGGGCAATTTTCGGGTTTTTGGGGTAGGGCACCACGGGTACCCAACTGTCGATTTCCTGTCCGTCGGGTCCCAAACGGCTTTCATGCCGATACAGGTCCTGGAGCAAAATATTGTCGTCCACAATGCCCGCCACCTCGGTCACGCTGTAAATACGGCGTTTCCCGGAAGGCAAACGAACAATCTGCACGATCAGATCCAGTGCGGAGGCGATTTGCCGACGAAGGCTCATTTCATTGCCTGTAAACCCGGCAAAGCCAGACAGCATTTCCAGTCGGTGCAAACAATCCCGGGGCGTGGAAGCGTGGATGGTACCCATTGAGCCATCGTGGCCTGTGCTCATGGCTTGCAGCATGTCGAGCACTTCCGCACCGCGAACCTCACCCACCACCACGCGGTCGGGGCGCATCCGCAAACTGTTTTTCACCAAATCACGAATGGAGATTGCACCAGCACCCTCATGTCCACCCGGGCGACTTTCCAGCCGAACCACGTGGTGGTGGTTCAGTTGCAATTCGGCGGTGTCTTCAATGGTGATCAAGCGTTCGCCCGCTGGAATGAATTCGGCCAGCACGTTGAGCATGGATGTTTTACCGGTGGAGGTGGCACCACTGACCACCAGGTTGCAGCGCTTGCGAACCGCTTCCCGCATCAGTTCATACAGCCGGGCATCAAAAGTACCCAAGCCCATCAGGTCCTCGGCCCGCAGTGGGGTGCTGCGGAATTTCCGGATGGAGACGACCACGCCGTCGCGCGCCAGTGGTGCAATGATCACGTTGATGCGGCTGCCGTCTGGCAGGCGTGCATCGACCATGGGGCTGGATTCGTCCAGTCGCCGGCCCAATGGAGCCAAGATTCGCCGCACAATCCGCAGCAGGTGTGCATTGTCGGTAAAGCGGGCCTGAACCCGTTCCATCACGCCCATGCGGGACACGTACACATCCTTGTAACCGTTGATCATGATGTCTTCAACAGTGGCATCGGCCAGTAAATCCTCCAGCGGACCAAAACCGGCAATTTCCTTGAACAGCGAGTCGGCCACGTAAGCCACCTCGGTGTCGTTCAACGGTATTTGCTTGCCATAAATCAAGCTTTGCACTTCGCCCTGGATGAACTTTTCCAGTTCACCGTTGTTCATTTTGGCGAAGGTGGCACCTTTCTTCTCAATGATGGACAGCACATGCTCATGGGCCATGTCCTTCACATCATTGATGACTGCGGTGTCGATGTCGTTGACTTTGGCCGTGGCAAATTGCACCGGTTGGGTACTCACCCCGTCGGATTTGTTCGTCGGTGGTGGTTCCGGTGGTGTTGCCTCCTGACCAAAAATAATCTCATTCATTTCTTGAACCACTTTCTCAATGAATCAGGCAGGGCAAGGCTGCGTTCTTCACCAGCGCTGCGCAGGCCGTGCGTTTGAGCGAGTATGTTGGCCACCGCTTTGGCATAGGGGTCTCGGGCATCCACGCTGGACAGCACTTGTCCGTTGTTCACCGCGTTGATGAGTGCTGTGCCACGGTCTGGCAGGGTGTGATGGCGCTCCACGCCCAGTTTTTTGGCAATCGACGGCGGGTCGAGTACCACGTCCTTGTGGTGAGGACTGACGACCAAATCAAATGTTTTGGTGGCAATGCCTTTGTCATTCAGTGCTTTGACCAGCTCGGCTGCCGTCACAATGCCCGGCACCGATTGGGGTGTCACAATCAATGTGGTGTCTGCACTGCGCAGCAGGCTGGATACAAATTCAAGGTTGGAGAAACCGCACAAATCAATCACGATGTTTTCGAAAAATGACTTGATGAGGTTCAAAAACTTCAATGCATCGGAAGCAGAGATGTCGCGCAAGTCTGCCAGATTGCGCGGCAGCGACAGCAATGCAACCCCTGTTTCCGGGTTGCGGCGGAATGCTGTTTTGGCCAGCGTTGCGTCAAACCGTTTCAGGTTGCGCACGCATTCCACAAAGTCCATTGCACCCTGCTTTTCCTCGCAGGGCAAGTGCACCAGGCCATCGCCCAGCGGTAGCCCGAAGTCCAGCAGCAAGGTTTGGTCTTTATTTTGTTTGGCCAGTTGCACCGCCAGGTTAACCGCCAGTGTGGTGGCGCCAACGCCCTGACGACCGCCCAGCACCACCATGGCGTAACCCTTGCCATCCTGTGCGGTTTTGGGTGCAGTTTCGGCAACATTCATCAAAATCTTCAGGACCTCGCCAGGGCTGGAGTCCAGGCCCAGGAAGTCTTTAACGCCCGATCGCAGTGCGTTGACCACCGCATCGGTGGATTCCTTGGAACCCAGTGCCACCACCGGCAAGTCGGGCGCAATGTCACGAAGTTCCTTCACCACCAAACCAGGATCCAGGCCGACTTGGGGTGAATAATCCACCACCGCCAAGTTGGGCGACACCAAGCCAACCCGTTTGGCGATTTCCGAGAATGTGCCGCCTTCGCGCACCAGCATGAAGCGTTCACCCACCGCGTCGGACAGCCACAACCAGTGGGCGTCGGACGCGCTAATGAACAGAATTCGGGGAATGTTGTTCATGCCATCCCCTTACTTCGTCGAGAAGCCGGGCACTGGCTCACCTGCCGATGGCAGAAAGAGCTGTGACCAAACACTGCGGGGCCGCATGCCCACATTCTCGCCGGGCAAAGGCAATTTCGGGGCGTCGGCAGCGCGAGGCTTGACGAAACGGGGCGTGACAATGATCAGCAATTCCTTGTCTTCGCGGCTGTAGGAGTTGCCTTTGAAAAAAGCACCGAGAATGGGAATTTCAGCCAGCCAGGGCACTTTGCTGGCGTTGGCGATGATGTTTCGGCTAATCAATCCGCCAATCACAAAACTTTGGTTCTCGCCCAATTCCACCGTGGTGTTGGCCCGGCGTGTCAAGATGGCTGGAACCAAAATGCCCTGGATGGACGTGCCCCTGGAAAAGTCCAGGTCGCTGACTTCAGGCGACACATTCAGGGCAATGGTTTTGTTGGACAGAATGGTGGGTCGGAAAGTCAGCCCGATACCAAACTTCTTGTATTCAATACCGATGGTGCCATTGCCAGAGGGCACGGGAATGGGGATTTCACCACCGGCCAGGAATGACGCGTCCTGACCCGACTGCGCGATCAAGGATGGTTCGGCCAACACCTTGGCGTATCCATCTGATTGAAGAATATTCAGTCCAGACAGCAAATCGCAAGTGAGAGGACCAACAGGTACATTTGATCCAGGTAACAACGCCGTCGATACTGAACCGAGCGCTGCATTACCGATACATCCGCCCCCATTGAATGCAAGTGAAAATGCATTTGAAACGTTGCCAGCGCCACTGGCTGACGGACTGGCAATCCCGTAGGTGAATCCGCCACCCCGCATTTGACCAGTAATGTTGATGCCTAGCCGTTGCAGTTCACTGCGGGTGAATTCAACCACTTTCACGTCCACCTGCACCGTGCCAGATGTCTGTAGGGTGGCTTGATCAATCAGTTCTGCCGGCGCCTGCCCTTGTGTGGTTCGGGTGAGACTTTCGCGGGCTTGTTGATAGGTCCGCACATCGGGCGTTGAGCCCGACAAGGTCAGCACTTGCCCCTGGGTTTTCAGGTCCAGGCCCTTGATGCTGGAGATGGTTTCAGCCGCTTTGCCTGTGACGGACACGGTGATGACCCGAGGGGTGCTGGCCCCTTTGTCCCAAATCAGCAGTGAGGTGGATCCGGTTTTCAGTCCAGTCACCAACACGCCGGCGCTTTTGCGGTCTTTGTCGGTGGGCTTGAGCACATTCACGGAAATGATGTTGGGATCACCAATGGATACGCGGGCAGGCACGGCTGGCAGGTTCAGAACTTTCTGAAAGCCGGTGCTCAGGCTCAAGACAAACGGCGCGCTGGTGACGGCCGCGGCCTGCTGCGTCGTGGGGGCCGCTGTGGGGGCCGCTGTGGGCGTACTTCCACCCGACGTGGTGACCACACCGCCGGTTGCTCGAATAACGGTGGGCATTTGCTGCGCCGCTGCATTCAGGTTGAGGCTTGCACAAAACCCAGCCACGGCTGTCAGCGCAAGGAATCGGATTGCTGTTGTTGTTTTCATCGTGCCTTTTCCCGGGTAGTTTCACCGCCGCGGATCACTTCAACTGCTGAGCCACTGTCGTCAACGGGGCGTGCTGTGCCGGTATTGTTGGTTGCAGCCGGCTTCTTGACATTGTTTTTTCCGTTGCCGCTGCCGGGCAATACCGTGTTGCTTAACGACAAGCCAGCATAGGCTTTGTCGCTGTTGGTCAATTCAACCGGCGGTGGAGCTGGTTGGCCTTTTTCGGCCTTGGGCTGAATGGGCTTGAGCACGTTTTCAGCCAGTGGGTATTTCGATGGGTCGGGTATTTCCTCGTCATCGGGTCCGCGCAGCACCACAAACAATTCGCCTTGTGACTGGGCAATGGCCAGCGCGTTCACGTCAGGCACCGCCACTTCAACCATCATGGCGCGCTGGTTCTGCCGACGCTGCCCGTTTTTGTCGTTGTCATCTTTGGTCGCGGTCTCGGGGGCGTTGACCAACTGTTGGCCCACAGACAAAACCCGCAATTTTGGCAAAATCAATCGCGATACGGTTTGCTCAACATCCTGGTTGTTGGCCCGAAAAATGGAAAAGACATCCACAAAGTCACCTGGCTTGATTTTTCCGGTTGCGACATTGTTCTCATCCAGCCGCAACGCAAAAGCGCGAAACCCATCGCGCACCTCGGCAGCCACGGCACCCGACTCAAAGTATTGTGCGGTCACGGGCAGGCCAGGGCCAATATTGAACACCGGCTTTTTACCAATCACATCGTTGATGTCTTTGTAGCTGCCGGCTGGTGCAATGGCGAACTTTTCGACCTTGAGCAAATCACCAGTGATGATCTGACCGAAAGGAATTTCTTTGGCGCTCACCACCACGGGATAGCGCTCCAGTTCGTTTTTCAGCGTGTCGCCACTTTTTTTCACATTCTGGCCCGAGAGAAAAGCCAGCACCAGAAAGATCATGCCGAGACCCAGAAGCAGCAGTGCGAGTATTTTTGTTTTTCCTGACATGGTGGGCACAGTCCCCGACAAAGTGAAATCAATTCGTGTTTTGGTACAGCACCACCGCACTGGCCGTCAATTGGGCTGGGAATAGTTCGTTTGCAAACGGAATGCTGGATAGAAATGCATTTTGGGCCACACTGAATGTGCCCTTGAATTCAAGGCAGGTCAACGCCGGGTTGCTGCCAGCATTGAAGGCATTGCCGCAATCACCAGCACCACCCAATGCTTGGGTACTGAAACTGAAACCGTTGGGATAAATGGCCGCGGGCAATGCACTGGCCAGCAACTGGCGTGCAGCCACTTCCGGGCTGGTTGTACTGCCGGCCACAGCCACCGCGCGGGCGCCTTGAGACACGGCAGAACTCAGGGTGTGTTGCACCATGAACACGGCGCTGTAGCCCACAATCAAAAACGTGACGGTCAGCAGGATCGGCAGGATGAGGGCAAACTCCACGAGTTGTGCCCCCCGCTGCCGCTTGAAAGCTGGATTAGGGCGTGCCATCCAGGGCGTTCAGAATGTTGGTAAACACGGTTGAAATGCCGCCACCCAGGGCGTTGATTGCAACGACCGCCGCGACCACAATGAGGGCGGCCAGCACGGCATATTCAATCAGGGAGGCACCGTCCTGCTTTCGCAAGTGTTGTGCGGTTTTCGCCATCAGTTGATATTTCATCTCCAAACTCCTTGTGTTGAATGATTAACCACCATGGGACATCCCCATAGTAGGGGGGGTACAAGGCAATCAAAACCAAGATCAGGGCCCCTAAAAGGGGCTCTTATCACCTGTTTGATTCAAGGGTTTGAGTCAGGCGCTGAGCGAGCACTAGTGCGAATCACCCAAAATATTTACCCCTTGTAGGTTAGGATAGTAACTCGAAGTTTGTGACTTTCAAGTGTTACAACGGGAAACAAAACAACTCCGGCCTGGAAATCATGCAAAAAACATCACTGCCGCAGTCCTGGATGGCACCCTTGCAAACCGTCGTCGGGCTGGTAACCGGGGGTGTTCCGGATTCTAAAGAGCCCGGTCGGGCCAAACGCCCTTACGAACGTTCGAAAGAAATCACACAAAAAGCCTGTGCCAAAGCGGCGGCGGTGTCTGGCAGCCTGGCCATTCCCGTTGGTCCCTTGGGCATGTTGACCGTGCTGCCCGATCTGATGCTGGTGTGGCGCATTCAGGCGCAAATGGTGGTGGACATTGCCACGGCATTTGGTCATCAGGGGCCGGTGACTCAACAAGAACTCATGAATTGCCTGTTTCAGCACGTGGCCGGCACTGCGCTGCGTGAATACGAGCGTTCCATCCCGATCGAACATCCGGACAACACGGCACGATCGGTGCTGGACCTGATTGACCAGTTCACCCGCAGTGGCGGACGCGATCTGGCGGTTCGGGTGTCCAAACAGATCGGTCAGGTCCTGGTACAACGCGTGGCCAAGCGGGCGGCATCCCGCATCGTTCCGCTGGCTGGTGCTGCTGTGGTGTCGGCTTATGCGGCCCTGGACACCAAAGAGGTGGCCAGGACTGCGGTGGAAATGTTCTCGGGCGAGAAGTTGCCTGCTCGCCGAAGCAAGAAAGCCTACCCCCGGGCCGAAGCAATGTTCAACGTGGACAATGCCCGCGATATCGAGCCCGACCTTCCCGATTAAGAGGGGCTTGTGACCCCAGTCCTGCTGTGCAACACTGACTGCATCCATTGGCGAGCGCCCACAAGGTCTTGCTGACGCATCCCGTTTCCGGAACAACCCGTTCCAAGGAGGCTTGAGCGATGAATGCGCCCACCACCCCCCAGCAGCTGCAAACCCAGCCCCTGCTTCACGATGTCCGTCTGGATGACCGATACACCCTGACCAAAGGGCGTGTGTTGCTCACCGGTGCCCAAGCCCTGGTGCGTCTCACGTTGCTTCAGGCCCAGCGGGATCGCCTGGCTGGGCTGAACACTGGCGGTTTTGTGTCGGGCTATCGGGGCTCGCCATTGGGAGGAGTCGACCAGGCATTTTGGGCTGCCAAGCCACATCTGAACGCCTACAACATCCGTTTTCAGCCAGGTCTGAATGAAGACTTGGCCGCCACGTCGGTGTGGGGTTCCCAGCAGCTCAACCTGTACCCGGATGCCACTGTGGACGGGGTGTTTGGACTTTGGTATGGCAAAGGGCCTGGCGTGGACCGAAGTCTGGATGTGTTCAAGCATGCCAACGCAGCGGGTACCTCGCCCCTGGGTGGCGTGTTGTTGGTGGCGGGGGACGACCATGCTGCCAAAAGCTCCACACTGCCACACCAGTCCGACCATGTGCTCAAAGCGGCGCTCATGCCGGTGTTGTTTCCCAGCAGTGTGCAGGAGATTCTGGATTTTGGTCTGCTGGGCTATGCCATGAGCCGCTACGCCGCTGTTTGGGTGGGCTTCAAAACCGTTGCTGATGTGGTGGAATGTTGCACCACGGTCGAGGTGGATCCAGAACGCCAGCGGATTGTGTTGCCCACCGACTTCAACATGCCCACGGGCGGTTTGAACATTCGTTGGCCGGACACGCCCTTGGACCAGGAAACCCGGCTGTTGGACCACAAGCTGTATGCCGCGCTGGCATTTTGCCGGGCCAACGGCTTGAACCGTACCGTGATCGACTCACCGAACGCCCGATTTGGCATTGTTGCCACCGGGAAAGCCTACCAGGACACGCTGCAGGCGCTGCGGGACTTGGGCTTAAGTCCAGACCGTTGTGCCGAGTTGGGCATTCGCGTGCACAAAGTCGGCATGGTGTGGCCGCTGGACGCCATCGGGATTCGGCAATTTGCTCAAGGCCTGCGTGAAATATTGGTGGTGGAAGAGAAGCGGCAACTGGTGGAGTACCAGATCAAAGAGGAATTGTATGCCTGGCGGGCCGATGTACGCCCCAAGGTCTATGGCAAGTTTGATGAACGCCTGACCGAAGACGGCCGCGAAGGGGGCGAGTGGTCCATTCCCCAGGGGCAGTGGCTGTTGCCCAGCCATGGGGAACTCGACCCAGCCACGGTGGCCCGGGCCATTGCCCGCCGCCTACTGAGCCTGCCTTTGGGTGAGGAGGTGCGTCGCGTTATTCAAGCCCGCCTGCACACCATTGAGCAACGGGAGCAGGTCAGCCTGCCCGATCACAGCACGGTTGAGCGCAAGCCGTATTTTTGCTCTGGTTGCCCCCACAACACATCGACCGTGGTTCCCGAGGGAAGCCGGGCCATGGCGGGCATTGGCTGCCATTACATGGCGGTGTGGATGGACCGAAACACCCAAACCTACACCCAGATGGGCGGCGAGGGTGTGCCATGGATCGGTCAGGCGCCGTTTACGCGCACCCCGCATGTGTTTGCCAACCTGGGGGACGGTACATATTTCCATTCTGGCTTGCTCGCGATCCGCGCCAGCGTGGCGGCCGGCGTCAATATCACCTACAAAATCCTGTACAACGACGCCGTGGCCATGACCGGCGGTCAAAAACTGGATGGAACATTGACCGTACCCCAGTTGACCCGTCAGCTGGATGCCGAAGCTGTGCAACGGATTGTAATTGTGAGTGACCAACCGGACCGCCACCGGGTGCAGCAGCCCGATGACCCCATGGCGCCTGGCGTCCAGGTCTTCGACCGGCGGGACCTGGACACTGTGCAGCGCACCCTGCGTGAAGTGGCTGGCACCACCGTCCTGATTTATGAACAAACCTGCGCCTCCGAAAAACGTCGCCGCCGCAAGCGGACAGACCCCCGCACTGGTCTACCGTTGTATCCCAATCCAGCCCGTCGGGTGGTGATCAACCCCCGGGTGTGCGAGGGTTGTGGCGATTGCTCAGCGGTCTCAAACTGCCTGTCCATAGAGCCTTTGCCAACACCCTGGGGTGTGAAGCGCACCATCAACCAATCCACCTGCAACAAGGACATGCGTTGCCTGGAGGGGCTGTGTCCAAGTTTGGTGACCGTTGAACAGGCAGAATTAATCACGCCCGACAGAAATCTGGACCGGGCTCACTGGATGAGCCTGATTGAACGTTTGCCCGAACCCGCTTTTGACTCACATCCGGATGCATTCACAGGTCGGTATTCGATTCTGGTCAATGGGGTAGGGGGAACTGGCGTTGTCACCATTGGCGCTTGGCTAACCATGGCTGCGCATATACAGGGTCGAAGTGCACAGGCCTTGGACATGGCGGGTTTGGCCCAAAAAGGTGGCGCAGTGTTTTCTCATGTTCAAATTGCCGCCCATGACCACGACCTTGCATCGCCCAAAATTCCGGTGGGTGAGGCCAACCTCATGCTGGGTGGGGACCTCATCACCTCGGCACACCCCAAAACACTGGAATTGCTGGCGCAGGATGCCCGCGTGGTGGTCAATGTGGACGCTTCACCCACGGCCGATTTCATTCACCAGCGGGATTGGCAGGCACCAGTGGCTGCCCTGCACCAAGACCTGCGGCGTGCCTTGGGCCAATCTGGGGCGCGGTACGACAACCTTCACGCACAAGCGCTGGCGGCTGATTTCCTGGGTGACAGCGTTTACTCCAATGCCATGTTGCTCGGCTTTGCCTGGCAAAAAGGCTGGCTGCCCCTACACCATGCCGCGTTGCGCAAAGCCATTGAGTTGAATGCCGTGCAGGTGGAGAACAATCAGTTTGCGTTTGAGCTGGGTCGGTTGATGGCAGAAAACCCCACCGCATTGTCGACACACCGGGGCGCAGACGCCCAGCATGCCGTGCTTCAGCCAGAGACGCCCTCCGCGCATTTTCGACGCCTGTGCAGCGAATTGGTGTCGTATCAAAATGCGCGCTTTGGCCAACAGTTTCAGCAGCGCATGGAGCGTTTGAAACCAGCGTTTGATGCGAAGCACCAGGGTCGGCTCTGGTTGAACTTGTGTGACAGTTACTTCCGTGTTCTGGCATTCAAAGATGAATATGAAGTGGCCCGGCTGCACAGCGACATGGCCTGGCAGCGCAGTGTATTGGACAGGTTTCAGGCGGGCGCCCAACTGGTGTTTCACCTGGCTCCCGAATGGCTTGCCGGGCAGGCATTGCGGCCTGAGAAAAAGCGCTTGGTAAAACCAGCGCAGCCGCTGTTCAAATGCCTGGCCGCCTTGAAATGGCTGCGGGGTCGCTGGCTGGATCCCTTTAAAAACTCCACGGATTGTAAAAATCAACAGCAATTGCGTCAGCGATTTGAAAGCCTGCTGGAACTGTTGCAGAATGACCCCACGTTGCTGCAGAACAGCAAGGCCATCGAAGATCTTCTCACCCTGTTTGATTCGGTGAAAGGTTATGGTCAGGTTCGACGCCAAACATATGAACGTGTGCAACCGCAGTTGGACGCGGCCCTGAACCGGCTGAAAGCCCCGAATCTCCCTGACTGAGTCTTCATGACAAAACCAACCGAATCCAAACCCACTGCCAAAAAGAGAGACATCAAGCGTTCCGAGCGCGTACTGCCGGATGCGCTGGTTCCGGAAAGTCAGTGGGAAATCCTGGGGCAAGCCTGCATGGTTAACGGCCGCCCGGTGCGTTTGCGCCAGTGGCCAACCCGCTATGGCGACATGCCCTCCAAAGAAGACATGAGTGAACGCATCAATCAGCTGTCGGCTCGTTTGGACAGCTTGCTCACCTGTCTGTATGCCCAGGGTCAGCGCAAGTTGCTGGTGATCCTGCAGGGCCTGGACACCGCCGGCAAGGATGGTGCTGCGCGCGGCATCATGCGGGCTGTTCACCCCATGGCATTGCGCATGGTCTCGTTCAAGGTGCCCAATGATGTGGAGGCATCACACGACTTCCTGTGGCGGGTTCATCCCCATGTGCCAGGCGCTGGGCAGTCTGTGATATTCAACCGTTCGCAGTATGACGGCGTGATCATGCCCATGGTGACCGAGGGTTTAACGCCCGCGCAGGTTGAAGAGCGTTGTCGCCAAATCAATGATTTTGAGTTGTTGCTGGTGGAAACTGGCACCACCGTGCTGAAAATTTTTTTGAACGTGTCTCGCGAAGAGCAGCACGCCCGCATGATCGAACGCTGGGAATCCCCGGAGAAGCGCTGGAAGCTGACGGAGGCAGATCTGCATTGTGGCGAGAATTACAGCCTGTACGCCAATGCCTATGAGCAGGTGTTGGAGAAAACCTGCACCAAGCATGCACCGTGGTGGATTATTCCAGCCGACCACAAGGGGTTTCGAAACATGCTGACTGCAGAAATTTTGGTGGGCACGTTGGAACGCATGGGCTTGTCCTGGCCAGACCCCGATCCCGTGGTGGCCAAAAGCGACTTTTGGAAAAAAGTGGGGCAATAAACTCACTCCATGTGCGTAGGCAGCCTGCAAACTTGTCAACCAGTTCTCTGGGTGGTTCGTTCTTGAGACACCTGAACAACCCAATTGAGGGAACTGTATGACGATCAATCGCACAACTGCTGCAACCATCAAAATCGCATTCGCAACCGCGGCCATGGCCTTGTCAGCCAGCGCCATGGCGGTGGGCTTTGGCGTAAACACCGGTGTTGGCGTGAAAGCGGAATTGCCCGGCGTGGCCGTGGACACCGGCGCAAAAGCAGATGTGAAAGCCGAGGGTAAAGGCAATGTGAAAGGCAATGTGAACGGCAACGCCAATGGTGGCGCCGGTGCGGACGTTCGTGGCAAATCGGAAGCCGCTGTCAAAGGTGCCAAGAGCCAGGGTGACGACATGCGCAGCGAAGCGGGCACTTTGCATTCGGGCATCAAAGGTGAAGCCGGCAAAGCGGTTGGAAAAACCACCGAAGCAGGTGCTGGTGCAAGCTTGGGTGCAGACGCCGACGTTAAAGCCGGTGGCAAGGCCAAAATGCATGCCAAAGGCGATGCAAAACTGCACGGCAAAGCCCGCATGAATTAATCATTCGTTGTTGAAGTCTTCCGTTGTTCCGCCGTTTGCAACATGACGGCCCATCCGCGAGCTCCGAGCCCCACTTAGAGCTTGCGGATTTTTTCCAGTGTGGCCGTGGTTGAACGCTCGTGTTCAAAGGCAATCGATACAGCCCGACCACCCCAAGCTTGTACTTCCCGTGCCCCCACCATTTTTTCCACCGGCCAGTCACCACCTTTCACCAGGACGTCTGGCCTGGCAGCCAAGATGGCGTTCAGTGGCGTGTCTTCTTCAAAATAAGTGACCAGGCTCACGCACTCCAGTGCTGCCAATACGGCCATGCGGTCTTCCTGGGTGTTGATGGGGCGGTCTGGGCCCTTGCCCAAACGCTTCACCGATGCATCGGAATTCACCGCCACAATCAGGCTGGCGCCTTCCTGAGCTGCTTGGTCCAGGTAGGTCACATGCCCGCGGTGCAACAGATCGAACACGCCGTTGGTAAACACCACTGGTCCTTTCAATGTTCTGGCGTGGTCAGCGAGTTCTTTGGGTGTGCATACCTTGGCATTGAATCGGGCCGGTTTCCCTGTGCTTGTCATGTGTTGGCAGCCTCAGGCAGCGTTGCCCAGTGCGGTGTCTTCTCCACCACCCAGTCGCGACATCACTTCCTTTCGGTAACGGTTCAAATCCTGAACGCTCTCGAAGGTGCGCTCAAACAGCAGGCTCATGTTGTGCAAAATGCGCTCAATCACTTTCTTTTCCCAATCGGCGTCAAAGCGAATCTGGCCGTCCAGCCAGCGCTCCAGCCAATCGGGGTCGGGCAGGCGGCTTTGCACTGTGTCGTTGGGGAACAGCGCTTTGTTCACATGCAGGTTGGTGGGGTGCAGTGGCTTTTGCGTGCGGCGGGCCGATGCCATGAGCACACCAATTTTGGAGAAAGCCGCGCGCGCATTGTCACCCACATCTTGAAGGGCTTTTTTCATGTAGCGCAAGTACGCGCCACCATGGCGTGCTTCATCGTGCGAAATGGTTTTGTAAATGTGTTTGATCACCGGCTCGGTGTGCCAGTCAGAGGCACATCGGTACCAATGGTTCAAACGAATTTCACCGCAAAAATGCAGCATCAGTGTCTCCAGCGGCGGTGCCGGATCGAATTCAAAGCGCACCGCATGCAGCTCCTCTTCCGTGGGCAGCAAATCCGGACGGAAGCGGCGCAGGTACTCCATCAACACCAGCGAGTGCTTTTGCTCTTCAAAAAACCAGATGGACATGAAGGCGGAGAAGTCGCTGTCGTGCTTGTTGTCGCGCAGGAACATTTCCGTGGCCGGCAGGGCAGACCATTCCGTGATGGCATTCATCTTGATGGTCTGGGCCTGTTCTTCGCTCAACTTGCTCGCGTCGAACTGATCCCATGGAATATCGGTTTCCATGTTCCAGCGAACGGACTCCAGTGATCTGAACAATTCGGGGTACAGCATGTTTGTCTCCGCCTAACCTGTAACTTTCAATGTGTATGATTTTAACAAGACATGTCATGAAACAAATGAAGTTTTGGTGACATCTGCTTGTTGAGTGAACGTATGTTCACAACAGCATTCATCCGCTGTTAACCTGCCTGCTTTTTGATCCAACGCATTAAATTGCCCAACACGGGAATTTTTTCGTACAACTCTTCGGCTGGGTCCCAATAATCCCGGTGGAATTGGACCAGCCCTTGTTTGTTCAACCGCACATGGGTTGAACCCCGGCAGCACTGCAGCTGCCCTTTTTTGAACTGCTTCATTTCAAACAGGAAGTGCCAACCCAAAAACACCTGCTCGCCTTGTTCAAACGCGGTGTGAACCACAAAGCGCGGGTTGTTCACCTGCTCAAACATGTGCAGAAAAATGCGGCGAATGGATGCCAGGTCATTGACCTCGTTGTAAGGGTCTTTGAAATAGGCATCCGCCGCGTAATGCTGGTCCAGCGTGTCGGCACTGGCTGGGGTCATGTGCTCAAAAAAATCAATCAGGCGCCGAAGTGGAGCTGACAAGTGCTGGCGGTCCAGTGGGGCCAGGCTGGTTTCGGGGTTGCGTGGGCTCATGGTTCAATCAATCCGCATTCAATCGGTTCCTGGTGGCTGGGTTTTTGCAAACCGTTTCACCGCAGAAAAATACAGGGAGTAGGGCATCAGTCGCATGGCCCGAAGGCTACGGGTAAACGTTTTCGGGAAATGGGTTTCAAATTCCCCAGCTTCCAGGCCGTAGATGATTTCGCTGGCCGCCTTGTCCGCGCCAATGATGAAGGGCATGGGAAATGTGTTTTTGCGGGTCAGCGGGGTGTCGACAAACCCGGGGTTGATCAGGCTAACGCCCACGCCGTGTGGTTTCAATTCCACATACAGCGCTTCGGCCAGGTTAATGAGGGCCGCTTTGGTGGGGCCATAGGCCAATGAGTTGGGTAGGCCGCGGTACCCAGCCACACTGGACACCACCGCAATGTGCCCCGCCCTTTGTTGCATGACCACAGGCAGCACCTGGGCCAGCACATGCAGCGTGCCGTTCAGGTTGACGTTGACTTGGCGCTTCACCTCGGTCAGATCAAAGTTCTCGATGGCCATCTCCGCATAGGTTCCGGCCATGAGCACCACCAGATCGATGCCTTCCAAGTACTGCAAGGCCACGCGCGCAGCCTGTTCCACCGCATGCTCATCTGCAATGTCCACCGGCACGGCCATGGCCTGGTTCAAGTCCTTGGCCAATGCAGCCAGTTTGTCAGCACTGCGGGCCGACAACACCTGTTGACAGCCCTGCGCATCGAGTTGTCGTGCCAGCGCCTCGCCAATCCCGGTGGACGCGCCCACCAGCCAGACCCGTTTGCCTTTCCAATCCGTGATGGGTCGGTTCAGTGCCATGGTTGTTGACTACCTTGTGTTCAATTGCGTTTTCGAAAGCTCAGGGTGACCTGACCCAGTTCAATGCCAAACTTGCTCATCACGGCGCGGTTCAACATGGTTTTCTCGTCCATCAAATACATCCAGTCGTCAAACTGCATGTCGTAGGTTTTGCCATCCACTGGCACCTGCAAGGTGTACTTCATATTGAAGGCGTTGCCCGCCTGAAGTCCGGTTGCTTCACCCACCACATCGGCTGCTTTGCCCACCACGGCATTGCCGGTTTTGGTCAAGGTCCAACTGCGCTTCTGGGAGCTGCCGTCAGAATAAGTAAAGTCTTCGTCCAAGGTGCCGACATTGCCGTCCCAGCGGCAATTCATGACCACCGTAAAACGCTTGACCACGCGCCCGGAACGATCCGTGAACATGCCCCAGGCATCAATGGTGCCGTTGAAATACTGGGCAATGTCCAATACCGGTTTTTCCTGGGCATAGTCGCTGGCCACCGGGGGCGATGCACAGGCCCCCAGCAAGCCCATGCACAGGGCACTGGCGGCCAACAAACGGGTGAGGGGTCGACCCATGTTCCAATCAACAGTTTTTGTGAACATCATGCTGCGCTCCGGTGGGTGGCGGTGTTGGCCGGCACTGCTTGGGGGCGCCCACCCAGGCCACTGAACACCAACAGGACCATGGCCAGAATTTTCAGGCCACAGGGAATGAGGGAATACATCCAGATCAAAGGGTCATTGGCCAATTGGTCTAATAAGCCCATGGCTTTAAAGGCCTCGGTTTTGGCAATGTCTGGCGAATAGTTGAACCACTGCAGGGTACCCAAGGCCACGGTGGGTGCCAATGCCAGGTTGAGCTTTGTCATCCAGTTCCACAGGCCGAAGTAGGTGCCCTCGTTGCTGCCGCGTTCACCATTGTCGCCAATCACGCGGGCCACCAGGGCCGCCGGCATGGACAAATCGGCCCCCAAGGCAAAGCCGGTCACAATGCACACCCACAGGTAGGGCTGAAAATCGCCTTCACCCAGCGTGGCCACCAGGGCAAACGTGGGCACGGTGATGACGATGCTGCACAGCCAGGTCCAGGCCAAACCCAAGCGACTGGACAACCAGACCCAAAACACCGTGGATACGGCGCCGACCAAAAAGTAAACCGCCAGCACCCACTGGTCTGCATCGGTCAGGCCAAGGCGGTCACGCATGTAGAAGGGCACCAGGGTGGCGGGCAATGCGCCGGCCAGTCCGTTGCACAAAAAAACGGCCATTAGGCGACGGAAGTTACTGTGGGACAGCGGGTGCAGCACATCCGCGATCGCCTGTTGAAGCCGTCGCAGGGAACCCACAGGGATGCCGTGGGTGGATTGATGGTGGGCTGGTCTGGCCTGACCCGCATAATCGGCGGGCGTGAGTGAATACTTGAGCAGCACATACAGGCCAGCCAGCAGCATGGCCACAAAAACCGTGTAGATCAACACGCCATGGGTTTCCAGTGAAAGCGACACGGCAAAAATCACACCAAAAATGCCCACGCCTTCGCGCACCGCCACAAATGTGGACCGTTCCTTGTCGGTATTGCCCAGCTCGGCGCCCCAGCTTTGGTATGCAATGCTGACCAGGCTGTAACCCAAATGCACCACCAGCAAGCTGACCATTAAACTGGCGGCATGGTGAACTGGTGTGCTACCCACAGGAAAAAACACCCCAGCCATGCCCAGCAGCAAAAAAGGCACGGACAACACAATCGGGAATACATACCGGTTGGTGTTGCTGCTGCGTCGGTCTACCCAGAGCCCAATGGCAGGGTCCAGCACCGCATCAATCAACCGCGACAGCAGCAGGATGACACCCACCCATGCAGAGGGAACCTCGTACACGCGGTTGTACAGGTAGGGCACTTGGATATAGATGGGCACCACAACGGCGCCCATGGCCCAACCCAGCAATCCATAGGTAATGAGGGCGCGGGGCCCGACAGAAACAGGTTTGTCCATGCAGGGCCTTGTATAACTTATTCCGCTTTCTCGAGATAGAACTGGATCACGTCGGTGCTTTCGTACTGGAAGCCGGCTTCACAATACGCCAGGTAAAACTCCCACGTGTTGATGAAGGGCTGGTCAAAGCCCTGTGCACGCACCGCATCCAGCTGTTTCATGAATTGAACACGCCAGCGACGCAGGGTCTCGGCGTAGTCCTTGCCAAAGGCCTTCTCACGCACCACCCGCAGGCCATGCCTTTCAGCCATTGCGCGGAACTTGCTGGGGCTGGGCAGCATGCCGCCCGGGAAAATGTACTGCTGAATGAAATCGGTGCCTTTGCGATAGCGTTCAAACAGCTCATCGGCAATCGTGATGGTTTGAATGGCGGCTTTGCCGCCAGTTTTCAGCAAGCGGCTGACGGTTTCAAAATACACCGACCAGTATTCCTCGCCCACCGCTTCAAACATTTCAATCGACGCAATGTGATCGAACTGCCCTTTGCAGTCCCGGTAATCCTGCAGGCGAAATTCCGCATGCTGGCCCAGGCCAGCGCGGTCGAGCCGTGCCTTGGCGTAGGCCAGTTGTTCGGTAGACAGGGTGAGCCCCACCAATTCTGCGCCCTGGCTGCACACCTTTTGGGCAAAGCCACCCCAACCGCAGCCAATTTCCAGAATGGTTTCGCCAGCTTTGGGGCGCAGATAGTCCACCATGGCCTGGTATTTGGCCTGCTGCGCCTCTTCCAGGCTCAGGCTGGTGTTGCCGTCAAACAGCGCGCTGGAATAGGTCATGGAAGGGTCTAGCCACAGCTGGTAAAACGGGTTGCCCAAGTCATAGTGGGCATGAATGTTTTTTCGGGCTTGCGCCTTGGTATTGCGGTTCAACAGGTGTTTCAGCTTGTAAGCAATGCTGCCAAGGAAACTGCCGTAAATCACCTGCTCAACCGCTTTGCGGTTTTCAAGGAACACACCCAACAATTCAGCCAGGTTGTCTGTTTCCCATTCGCCCGCAATGTAGCTTTCAGCAAAGCCAATGTCGCCAGATTTCAAGGCCCTGCTGCACACTGCCCAGGAATGCAGGGTCATGCGCGCGCTGGGCTGATCATCCTCACCACCGAACAGCAGGTGAACACCTTCTGGCGTGATCATTTCCAAGCGGCCCTTTTTGAGCTTGTTGAGCAGCTTCAGGGTCCACTGCGCGGCGGAAGGGGCGTGACTGGGCAACTGGAATTGCGAAAGGCTTACTGCGGCTTGGGTCATACGTTCAACTCGGTCTGCGAAATCACATTGCTCGGGGGTTCGGGTTTTCGGTGGAATTTGGCGCCTTTGAACAGCAGCTTCACGGCTTGCCAGTGAATTTTGACCACCACAGCCAGTGTAAACCAGCCGTATTTCATCCATGTTCTACACCACAGCGCAGTGCTTGGATGCACCAGGGTACCGCTCACGCTGGTGCTGAGTTTCAGTTCGCCTTGGTCGAAATAACGAATGCTGGCCAGCGTGCGGTCTGCTTGATTGAAAAACCGGAATTCATAGTGGCCAGACACCGGAAAAAAAGGCGACACATGGAACACCTTCCGGGCGATCATGGCTTGGCCCTTGTCCAATGGTGCTCTGAATGGGCCTTCTTGGTGCAGCAGGTAAAAATGTCGCTCGCCAAAGGTGTTGTTGACCTCGCACAGCAGGGCGCGGCATTGCCCGGCCGTGTTGTGGAAGTACCAGAAACTGACTGGATTGAAGACAAAACCAAATGTCTTGGGAAAGGTGTGCAGGTGTACTTCGCCACCCAAGGCCTCGCTGCTCTCGCCTTCGACTCGAGCGACCAGGCTGGGGATGAAGGTGTCAAATCGTTCGTTGTGCTGCTCAAAACCATAATGACTTGCGCTCACCGATGCCAGGCCGCGACCGTCAATCACCGGGTAACGTGGCAGAGTATGGGCACAGGGCTCAGGCTTGAACACCAGTTTGACAAAACAGGCCCCGGTTGCAAATCCGTTTGCTTTCGGTTTTTCACGGCGGTGGCGAACCTGCCCCCAGGCCATTTTTACACCGTGGCAGTGGTAGGTGCCAGCGCCCATCAGGCCGCCCGTTGTGCCGTGCCGCTGGTTTGCCCGCTGCGCAGGTTTTCAATCAGCGCCGCCGCGGCCTGGAGGCCGGATGTGTGGCCGTCTTCATGAAAGCCGTACTTCATCCATGCCCCAGCCAGGTAAATGTTGTTTAACCCCTGAAGGGCCCGCAGGGCATCCTGGGCTTTCACGGCTGCGCCATCAAACACCGGGTGGCTGTACTGAATTTCACGATGGACCAGTTCATCCCGGGGCTGCAGTATGGGGTTCAAGGTCACAAACACTGGTGTTGAAGTGGGCAGGGGCTGAAGATTGTTGCTCCAGTACGTCACTGACACGCTGGGTTGCGGGTTGAGTACATCGCTCAGGTAATTCCACGACGACCATGTGCTGCGGGTTTTGGGCATCAACCGCACATCGGTGTGCAGGTAAGCCACATTGGGTTGGTAAGCAATGTGTTGCAGCTGGTCTTTTTGGGCGTCATTGCCGCTCAGCATGGCCAAGGCCTCGTCGCTGTGGCAGGCCAAAATAACATGGTCAAATGCCTGCCCGCCTTGGTTCGTCCTTACGATAGGTTGGACGCCCGGGACCACCTGCAGCACTGGGGTGTTGGCATGAACAACCGGAATGTGCGGCAGTAATTTTTGGACATAATTCCGTGCGCCATTTTTCACGGTGTACCACTTCGGCCGGTTTTCCACCTGCAGCAGGCCATGGTTGTGACAAAACTGCACAAACGTGGCCAGGGGAAATGCCAGCATCTGCTCGCTGGGGCATGACCAAATGGCCGCCGCCATGGGAATGAGATACCAATCCCGAAACTCGGCGCTGTAGCCTTCCAGCGTCAGGTAGTCGCCCAAACCCATCTGGGCTTTGCTTTGAAATAAATTGGCGCGCCCTGCATCGGCCACCAAGGCAGTGGCTTCTTTGTTGAATTTCAGAATATCCAACAGCATTCGCAAAAAGCGCGGCTTGAACAGGTTGCGGCGCTGGGCAAATACGGTGTTGAGGTTGGTGCCAGCCCATTCCAGGTTCAACTCCGGCAGACACACCGAGAAAGACATATCCGACATCACGGTTTCCACCTGCAGCTCATCAAAGAGACGAATCAGGTTGGGGTAAGTGCGCTCGTTGTACACCAGAAACCCCGTGTCTACCGGAAAATGCTGTCCGTGCAGCGCCATGTCGACCGTGTTGGTGTGTCCACCGATGTATGAATTGGCTTCAAACAGCGTCACGTCTGCGTGTTCGCGCAACGCATAGGCTGCTGTCAGGCCGGACACGCCGCCGCCAACAACCGCCACGGTGGGTCTGGGGGAATTCACCTTCAAATTCATGCCTGTCTGGTCTGTCATTGCGTTGTGATTGCGATAAGGAATTGCTGCATCCTACCCGCAAAAGCCCGGCTTGGATGCAGCAAGACCCCGGATCAGCTTCGCTTGTCTTCCTCAATCCAGGCCACTGCGGAGTGGTTGTGGATGGATTCGAAATTCTCGCTTTCCACCCGGTATTGGAGCACCTGGTGGTGTTTACGAAGGCGAATGGCCACATCTCGCACCAAATCTTCAACGAATTTGGGGTTCTCGTAGGCTTTCTCGGTCACATACTTTTCGTCTGGCCGCTTCAGCAAGCCCCACAATTCGCAGGAGGCTGATTCTTCGGCCATGCGAATTAGGTCTTCAATATCCACACCTTCGCCCACCAACGCGCGAATGGTGATATGAGAACGCTGATTGTGCGCACCGTACTCAGAGATTTTCTTGGAACAGGGGCACAGGCTGGTGACGGGCACCAACACGGTGATGTACACATCGGTCGCCTTGCCGTTGTTATCGGCTTCCAGCGTCACCTCATAGTCCAGCAAACTGGCCACGCCAGACACAGGCGCCACTTTGCGAACAAAGTAAGGAAACTTCATGGTGATGGTACCGGCATTGGAGTCCAGGCGAGCCAGCATTTCACGCATCATGGTGCGCATGCCCCGAACAGTCAGTGCCTGATCCTGCTGTTGAAGAATTTCCAAAAACCGAGACATGTGGGTGCCCTTCACATCGGCTGGCAAAAACACCGCCATGTCGATGTTGGCCACGGAAGGCTGCGGACCTTCGCGGGTATCCACAATCACAGGGTGGCGAACCGATTTGATACCAACGCGCTGAATGGCGATGTTGCGAAGGTCAGCACGGGACTGTTCATCTGGCAAAAAGAGGGAGTCGGGTGCGTTCATGGTGTGCTCTCCTTGGCTGTTGGGCCATTACTGCTGAAGGGTACTGCGAGGTGCTTCGAGAGCACGGCGAAGTGGGGTGGTAATTTCGTTGCTCAGGGGTGAAATGCCGCTGCGGTAAACGCCAATCACCTGTCCATTGCGGTCGATCAGGTACTTGAAAAAATTCCAGGAGGGTGCTTGGCCCGTCAAGGATGTGAGTTGTTTGTACAAAGGGTTGGCCTGTGCCCCAGTGACGCTGGATTTGGCAAACATGGGAAACTTCACGCCGAAGGTGTTGGCGCAAAAATCGGCAATTTGTTTGTTGGATTTGGGTTCCTGTCCACCGAAGTCATTCGACGGAAATCCCACCACCGAAAAACCTTGCGCACTGTATTGCTGCTGCAACTTTTCCAGTTCCTCGTACTGGCCTGTGTAACCACAGTAGCTGGCTGTGTTTACCACCAACAGGACGTTTCCGCTCAAGGTGCACATTGACACCGGCTTTTCATCCTGAAGCCGGGCGAACGTGTGTTGCAGAATCGTCGGGCAGGCCATGGTTGCCTGTGTTTTCTCTGCTGCTTGGCCGTTCATTGAGAAAAACAGTGCTGTCCACACCAAAAGGGTGGCCAAGCACTGGCAGAGTCTGTTGGGTCGATGAGCGAAAACTAAACTCAAATTCACGTGAATGTCTCTATATGTGTGGTGATTTATTCAACTTTGTGATAATTTGACGTCAATCGAACTGGGTGGTTCCATTATTATGGGAACAGTCAGACAAGTCAATTTTGTCTAGGACAAAACATTGAGCGCAGTGCAGGAAGTGTCAGGTATGTGGACGATTGTTGTATGAATGAGCGGGCCGATCTCAATCAACCCGCATTTTCCATCGCTGCTGTTGAGCGTGACACTGGTTTGCCCAAAGACACCCTGCGGGTTTGGGAAAAGCGCTACAGCTTTCCTCAGCCTCAGCGTGATGCCTACGGTGAGCGGGTGTATCCGATTGATCAGGTGGAAAAGCTCCGTGTCATCAAGCGCCTGCTGGACGGTGGTCACCGCCCGGGAAAAATCATTGGTTTGAGTATTGAAGAGCTGGTCAGAATTTCCGAAGTCAGCAGTGCCGGTGCGCGCCTGAACGTGGCCGCGGACAGCCTGGACGAGTTGAACGGTTACATGGAACTCATCAAGCGCCATGATGCTGAAGAGTTTCGCCAAACCATGTCCCGACTGGCGCTCACCATGGGCTTGCGGCGCTTTGTGGTCGATGTGGTGGCCCCCATGAATGCCATGGTCGGCGATGCGTGGGCCCGCGGCTACTTTGAAATTTTCGAAGAACACATTTACACCGAAACCATTCAGGTGGTGTTGCGCAATGCGCTCAATACCATTCCGTCAGCCCGCAAAGGCCCACGTGTGCTGCTGACCACCCTGCCCGGTGAATTGCATGGCTTGGGCCTGCTGATGGCAGAGTGTATTTTCACCATGGAGGGGGCGCAATGTGTATCGCTGGGTACACAAACCCCCATTTATGACATTGTTCTGGCTGCTCGGGCTCAAACCATCGACATCGTGGCCCTGTCTTTCTCCGTGGTTCAGGGCTCACCATCCACGCTGGATGCCATTTTTGAATTGCGGGAAAAGTTGCCCGCCCAGACCGAGATCTGGTGCGGTGGTGCCTCCACAGCCCTGCGCAAAAAAGTCAGCGAGCAGTTTTTGTTGCTGCACACCCTGGATTCGATTGCAGAGGCCATTTCGGATTGGCGTGCCCGCAACCCACACCGGGGCCCCAAGGCCTGACACCCCACACCGTGACCAAACCGAGCAGTACCCGCAGCACCTTCAAAGGCAATAAGTCCGCTTTGCCGTCTAAGCCCTGCACGGTGTGCGGGCGCGACATGACCTGGCGCAAAAGCTGGGCCAAAAACTGGGATGACGTGAAGTACTGTTCCGAGGCTTGCCGAAAGCAGCGGAAAGGGGCTGCGCATGGTGACTAAATCTGCTTTGACGCAAATCCCCAAGCACTGGGTGCTGGTGTTGGGCGACCAACTGACCCTGGATAACCCGGCATTGCAGTTGGGTGCGCCTGCCGATGTGGGCGTGCTCATGATCGAGTCGGCGGATGAGTCACGCGTGGTGTGGAGTCATAAATCACGAACCGTGTTGTTTCTGAGTGCAATGCGCCATTTTGCCGGAAAGCTTCGCGAGGCAGGGTATACGGTGATTTACAACACGTTGACGGACACCGCGCAGCGATCACTGTGTGAAATGGTGTTCGACCTGTGCCTGCAGCACAGCATTCGCCGGATAGACCTGATGGAGCCCGGTGAATGGCGTTTGGAGCAAGGGTTGGTGGACATGGCCCGTCAACGTGCCGTTGAAATCCGTTTTCACGACGACCCACACTTCATTTGCTCGCGCGCCGATTTTGCTCGTTGGGCCGCAGGCTACAAACAACTGCGCATGGAATATTTTTACCGGGAAATGCGCAGGCGCACGGGTATTTTGATGGCGGGTGCCGAGCCAGAGGGTGGACAGTGGAATTTCGATGCAGACAATCGGAGTGCTTACCCCAAAACAGGCCCAGGCTCAATTCCTGAGCCTGCCGGTTTTGAACCCGATGAACTCACGCTGGCTGTGATGGCCGATGTAGAGCGACATTTGCCCGATAACCCCGGAACGTTCGCAAGGTTTGGTTGGGCAGTGACGCGAGAGCAGGCCCTGAAGGCGCTGGACGTGTTTATTGACCATCGCCTTCGGCAGTTTGGCCCCTACCAGGATGCCATGTGGACCGATACGCCATTTGGGTGGCATTCATTGCTGTCGGCTGCCATCAATCTTCACTTGCTCAACCCCCTGGAAGTGATTCAGCGTGCCGAGGCGGCCTACAAAACTGGGCGAGCTGATTTGCCGGGCGTGGAGGGCTTTATTCGGCAAATTCTGGGTTGGCGGGAGTTCATGCGCGGCGTGTACTGGATGGACATGCCCAAAATGCGCCAGGACAACGCGCTCAAGGCCGATGTTCCGCTGCCCGACTGGTTTTGGACGGGGCAAACCCACATGGCTTGCCTGCGTGATGCCATTGGCCAAACCTTGGAACATGCCTATGCCCACCACATTCAGCGCCTCATGGTGATTGGCAACTTCGCGCTGCTGGCCGGCCTGGTGCCGCAGCAGGTGGAAGACTGGTTTTTGGCCGTGTATGTGGATGCGGTTGAATGGGTGGAATTGCCCAATGTGGCAGGCATGGCCTTGTTTGCCAATGGGGGCCGCTTTACCAGCAAGCCCTACGTTGCATCCGGTGCTTACATCAAGCGCATGAGCAATTATTGTGGCGGCTGCCGCTACGATCCTGCCGTGAAAACTGGCGATAAGGCTTGCCCGTTCACCACCCTGTATTGGGGCTTTCTGGACAAGCACGAGGCCTTGCTGGCGGCCAACCCCCGCACAGGCTTGATGGCCAAAAACATCGGGAAGCTCTCGCAGGCCCAGCGCATCGAGTTGCGCGGGCAGGTGGCTCGAACCTTTGAAAAGTTGCAGTCGCTCTAGAAGCCGCTGCACCGCAAACACCCTCAAGGTGGTACCCTGACGGCGTTTTGACACCCGCCCACACCATGACTTTGACGCCCGAACTCCCTTTGCTTGCTGGTTTTGAGCACGATGCCACAGTGGCCAAATTACCACGCAAGGTGGCGGTGTATGTGGTGGGCGGGGCTGTTCGGGATGCGCTGCTGGGTAGCCCATCGCAAGACCGGGACTGGGTGGTGGTTGGGGCCACACCCCAGGACATGGCTGCTGCCGGTTTTGCACCCGTGGGTGCGGATTTCCCGGTTTTCTTGCATCCCCAAACCCATGAAGAATATGCACTGGCGCGGACAGAACGCAAAAGCGGGCAAGGCTACAAGGGTTTTACTTTTTTTGCTGATCCGTCTGTCAGCCTGGAAGAGGATTTGCGCCGCCGTGACTTCACAGTCAATGCCATGGCCATGGATTCAAAGGGACGGGTGATCGACCCTTACGACGGTTGGAGCGATATTCAAGATCGAACCTTTCGACATGTGAGTCGAGCCTTTCTCGAAGACCCGCTTCGTGTGTTGCGCTTGGGGCGTTTCATGGCTCGCTTCACGGATTTCCGCATTGACCCGGTGACGTTTGAAATGTGCCGTGGCCTGGTGATGTCGGGGGAATTGCAGCACCTAACCCCCGAACGCGTGTTTGCAGAATTCAACCGGGGCATGGGAGAAAAAAAGCCAGCGCGCCTGTTCAAGCTGTTGAGCAAGCTCAATGCTTGGGATGCGCTATTGCCGGGTATGGATTGCGCATTGGCGCATTTTGAAGAGGCGCAGTTTCGGGGTTTGCTCGATCTGGGCGATGTTGAGCTGCGTTGGGCCTATGCCTTGGGCCTGTTCATGGATCGTGAGCACCTGGACCGAGTGGCAGCCCACTTGAAATTCCCCAATGAATTGCGAGACCTCTGTCGCGTGGTGGCCAGCATTCAGGCGCTGGAGGGTCGATCCAGTCCCGGCATTGCCGATGTACTGGCCCTGTTGACCGAGATCGACGTGTACCGTAAGCCAGAGCGGGCCTTCAAAGCCCTGCAGCTTTTTCAGCGCGGAGGCCAAACCGACACCATCGCCTTGTTGGGCTGTGCTGTGCAGCAGCAATTGGATGGCACTTACAAAGCAGCACTGCGCCAGCATCTGGAAGGCCTTCCGCAGGCTGTCCCAGCCGATATGCCCGGTTTGATTGCCGCCTTTCGTCAAGCTTGGTTGTCCACATTGAAGCAAACACAATCGGCTTCCGGGGCCAAACCCAGATCCAAATCCCGAACGCGTTAACCTTCTGCGCCATCGCGCGTTGTCTTTCTTTCAAAAAAAACACACGGTTCGTTTCGGGAGGTTTCCATGCACAAAACACTGCAGTCCACCGGCATTCTCATTCTGGCCATCGCAGTTTGCCTGTCGTGGGCCATGGTGTTTCCCTGGGCCCGCCAGGGTTGGATGGGCGATGCCATCTGGCTGGCCATCAACTTGGGTCTCTTCGTTATTTTGCATGCGGCTTCAGGCCTGTTTCGGCGTGTGCTGGTCGGTTTGGCCCTGTTCTCGGTGCTGTCGGCTTGCCTTGTATTGGTCTGGCCATTTTTGCCCTGGTTGCGTCATTCGGTGGCGTGGGTCAGTCAAACCGTGTTCAGCACACACCTTCGGCTGAACGAGGCTCATTTGTTTTTGAGTGCTTTTGTGCTGTTGAACATCGTCATGGTCTGCGTGTCTCCAGTTCGCCGGCTGGTGCTGGGTGGCAAGTCGCGTTAACAGTCTGCTCCCCAGTTGGGGCACAATAGGCGTAGCCCAACCGTTGTTGACATGCCATGGCCTCACTTCGTATCAAGCAGGGCGTTTGTGCCTGTTGTGGCCGTACGACGCTACTCACATTCCATCACCTGATTCCCAAAAAATTGCATCGTCGCGCTTTTTTCCAGCGACATTTCAACAAGATGCAACTCAATCAGGGCATCAATGTGTGCCGCACCTGCCACGATGGCATTCACGACCTCTATGACGAAATGACCTTGGCTCGGCAGTTCCCGACGCTGGAGCAACTTCGGGGCGATGACGCCTTGGCACGCCACTTTGCCTGGGTTGCCAAGCAGCGGTAGCGTCGATGGGCGAAGCAAATCCTTGATACAATGGAGGGTTTCGACACCCCATTGCTCGAAGATCCACGTTGGGTCAAGAGCAACACCGCCTCCCCGGGCCCCTTTGGACCATGCTGCCACAACACCGCCAAACACTTGCCACCGCTTTTGAACACGCTGCCACTGCTGCATTGGGCACGCCTTTTGAAGGGGTGGTCACACTTGAAAAACCCAAGGATGCCAGCCATGGCGATGTGGCTTGCAACCTGGCCATGCAGTTGGCCAAGCCAGCCCGAAAAAACCCGCGTGAATTGGCCCAAGCGTTGGTCGATCATGTCAAGGCCAACCCCATTTGTGCTGGTCTGGTCGAGGCCATTGAGATTGCCGGCCCAGGTTTCATCAACATTCGCCTGAGCGCGCAGGCACGCACTGCTGTGGTGTCCGCGGTGCTGGAGCAGGGGGCTGCTTTTGGGCAATCGTCTGAACATGCAGGCGAAACCGTGTTGATTGAATTTGTATCGGCCAACCCCACAGGCCCTTTGCATGTGGGCCACGGTCGGCAGGCCGCGTTGGGCGACGCCATGGCCTCGGTCATGAAAACCCAGGGCTGGACTGTGTACAAAGAGTTTTACTACAACGATGCCGGCGTACAGATTCAAACCCTGGCCACCTCGGTGCAGTGTCGCGCCAAGGGCTTGAAGCCGGGCGATGCGGGCTGGCCCGAGAGCGCCTACAACGGCGATTACATTGCCGATATTGCTGCTGATTTTCTGGCTGGCAAGGAAGTGAAGGCCGCCGACGGTGAGCCCGTGAAGGGCAGTGGCCATGTGGACGATTTCGAGTCCATTCGCGCCTTTGCAGTGGCCTATTTGCGCGCTGAGCAAGACCTGGATTTGACAGCCTTTGGCGTGCAGTTCGACAATTTTTACCTCGAAAGCTCCTTGTACACTAACGGGAAAGTGGAAGAGGCCGTCCAGAAAATGGTGGCTTCCGGCAAAACCTACGAGCAAGACGGTGCGCTGTGGCTGCGGTCCACCGACTTCGGTGACGACAAAGACCGCGTGATGCGCAAATCCGAAGGGGGTTACACGTATTTTGTGCCCGATGTGGCTTACCACATCAGCAAATTCCGTCGTGGTTTTGGCAAAGTCATCAACATTCAGGGCACCGACCACCATGGCACCATTGCCCGGGTTCGGGCTGGTCTGCAAGCGGCCGATGTCGGCATTCCGCAGGGCTACCCTGACTATGTGTTGCACAAAATGGTCACCGTCATGAAGGGTGGGCAAGAGGTCAAAATCTCCAAGCGTGCGGGCAGCTACGTGACAGTGCGAGACCTTATCTGCTGGTCCGGTGGTGTGGATGAAAGTCAGCCGATGTTGAGCCAGCCTGACGCACTGACCAAAGGGCGAGATGCCGTGCGGTTTTTCCTGGTGTCGCGCAAAGCCGACACCGAGTTTGTGTTCGATGTAGACCTCGCGCTGTCTCAATCCGACGAAAACCCGGTGTACTACGTGCAATACGCGCATGCCCGTATTCACTCCATTTTGGACCAGGAGGGCGTGGATGTCATCGGCTTGAAAGAAGCCAACCTGGACCTATTGCAGGCCCCGTCAGAAGCGGCTTTGTTGCGGGCCTTGGCCAGTTATGCCGATGTGTTGGCCAAATCGGCCGATGAATTGGCGCCCCACCACATTGCGTTTTACCTGCGTGAGCTCGCTGGAGCCTTCCACACTTTCTACAACGCGGAACGTGTGCGCGTGGATGATGTCCAACTGAAAAAGGCCCGTTTGGCCCTGCTGGTGGCGGTGGCCACAGTGTTGGCCAACGGCTTGGCCGTGCTGGGTGTTTCGGCGCCCAAACGCATGTAAGTCGACGATGAAATCACCCATCCAATACCCCTGATGCCCCTTTTGCCATCAGGGTTTTGGCGATAAAAACAGGGGCGTTGCTCTAGGCGCTCCAGCGTTGCCTTTGGTACCATGTGGTGCTAAGCAGTTAAAAGGTTTTGCATGAACGCACCCGTTGAATTGAACACCTTGAAACCCTCAGCCGGCGAAACCACCCGCCTGCGGGAAATTCCGTACAACTACACCTCGTTCTCCGACCGGGAGATCGTGATCCGCCTGCTTGGCCAAAAGGCCTGGGACATCCTGCAGGAACTGCGTCAGGAGCGGAAAACAGGTCGCTCGGCCCGCATGCTGTTCGAGGTGTTGGGCGACATTTGGGTGGTGCGCCGCAACCCCTATCTGCAAGACGATTTGCTGGACAACCCCAAGCGTTTGCAAGCCCTCATTTCCGCGCTGTTTCACCGCTTGAGCGAAATCAATGTTCGCCGCGTGGAGTCCAACGAAAACCACGAAGCCGACGACCGCAGTGCCCGCGTTCGCGAACTGCTGACCTCGGCCGAGCAAGCCGTGCTGGCTTTCCAGAAAGAGTTCGACACCCTGCGCGACTTTCGCAGCCGCGCCCGCCATGCGCTGGGCGAGCACACCGCGAAAGACAACATCAAGTTCGATGGACTGTCTCGCGTATCGCATGTCACAGACGCCACCGACTGGCGTGTGGAATACCCCATGGTGGTGCTCACACCCGACCGGGAATCCGAAATCCCGGGTTTGGTGAAAGCCTGTATCAGCCTGGGGCTGACCATCATTCCACGCGGAGGCGGCACCGGTTACACCGGTGGTGCGGTGCCACTCACCGCCCTGTCTGCGGTCATCAACACCGAGAAGCTGGAAGAGCTGGGCCCGGTTGTGATGGAAACGTTGCCCGGCCTGAGCACTGAATACGCCACGGTCTATTCCGGTGCGGGTGTGGTCACCAAGCGTGTGTCTGAAGCCGCAGAAAAAGCAGGGCGCGTGTTTGCTGTTGATCCAACCTCCGCCGAGGCCAGTTGCATTGGTGGCAACATTGCCATGAACGCGGGTGGCAAAAAGGCCGTGTTGTGGGGCACCGCGCTCGACAACCTGGCCTGGTGGAGAATGGTGGACCCGGAAGGCAATTGGCTGGAAGTGACCCGGATCAACCACAACCTCGGCAAAATTCACGATGCAGCGCAAGCCGAGTTCGAGCTGGTGTGGAGTGACGGCAATCGCAAACCGGGTGACAAGGTCTTGAAGACCGAACGCCTGGTGGTCGAAGGCAAAGTGTTCCGCAAGGTCGGCTTGGGCAAAGACGTCACTGACAAATTTCTGGCAGGCCTGCCCGGTATTCAGAAAGAGGGTTGTGATGGCTTGATCACGTCGGCCAAGTGGGTACTGCACCGCATGCCCAGCCACACCCGCACGGTGTGTCTGGAGTTCTACGGACAAGCCCGGGATGCCGTGCCGTCGATTGTTGAAATCAAGGACTACCTGGACGGCGAGGGCAAGGCCATGGGCGCCATTCTGGCGGGCCTGGAACATTTGGACGAGCGCTACTTGCGCGCTGTGCGTTACAGTCCGAAATCCAAGCGGGGCGCTTTTCCCAAGATGGTGCTGTTTGGCGACATCGTGGGCGATGACGAAGACGCCGTGGCCAAAGCGGCCTCGGAAGTGATTCGCTTGTCCAATGGTCGCTCTGGCGAAGGCTTTGTGGCGGTTAGCCCTGAAGCCCGCAAAAAATTCTGGCTCGACCGTTCCCGCACGGCGGCCATTGCGCGCCACACCAATGCCTTCAAAATCAACGAAGACGTGGTCATTCCCTTGCACCGCATGGGCGAGTACACCGACGCGATTGAACGCATCAACATTGAGCTGTCGATTCGCAACAAGCTGAAGCTGGTCGCGGCATTGCGAGGTTTCTTCGCGCTGCCGCTGGCCTTGGGCAAAAGCGACGACGCAGACACCAGCAAACTGTCACCTGATGAAATCATCGGTGACCGTGTGTTGCGGGCCAACGAGCTGCTGGACACCGTACACGAGCGCTGGAGCTGGTTGCTGTCCAACATGGACATGGGTCTGGAAGCGGCCAAGCCGGTCCTGCTGAGCCTGGGCATGGGTCACCTGGATGGCGAGCTGACCAAGCGCCTGGCACAACAGCCCGATGCCCGCGTATTCGATGTGCTCCAGGACCGCACCGTGCGCGTCAGTTGGAAAACCGAAATCCGCGCTCACCTGGACCGCATTTTTGTGGGCGGCGTGTTTGCGCCCGTGGTGGCCGAAGCCCGTGCCATCCACAAAAAAGTGCTGCGTGGCCGGGTGTTTGTGGCGCTGCACATGCACGCCGGTGACGGCAACGTCCACACCAACCTGCCGGTGAATTCGGACGACTATGACATGCTGCGCGAAGCGGAGCACACGGTGGATCGCATCATGCAAATTGCGCGCGACCTGGACGGTGTGATTTCTGGGGAACATGGCATTGGCATCACCAAATACCAATACCTGTCGGAAGCCGAGCTGAAGCCGTTCCAGGACTACAAGCAGCGCATCGACCCAGAAGGCCGCTTCAACAAGGGCAAGTTGTTGCCGGGTGGTGACTTGGCCAACGCCTACACGCCCAGCTTCAACCTGATGGGGCATGAAAGTCTCATCATGAGCCAAAGCGACATTGGTTCGATTGCCAATTCCATGAAGGACTGCCTGCGTTGCGGCAAGTGCAAGCCGGTGTGTTCTACACACGTGCCCCGTGCCAACTTGCTGTACAGTCCGCGTAATAAAATTCTGGCCACCTCCTTGTTGGTGGAGGCCTTCCTGTACGAGGAACAAACCCGTCGCGGTGTTTCTATTAAGCACTGGGCCGAGTTTGAAGACGTGGCTGACCACTGCACGGTTTGCCACAAGTGCGTCACGCCATGCCCGGTCGACATCGACTTTGGCGATGTGTCCATGAACATGCGCGCCTTGCTGCGCAAAATGGGCAAGAAGAGCTTCAACCCAGGTACTGCGGCGGCCATGGCTTTCCTGAATGCGAAAGACCCAGCCACCATCAAAGCCATGCGGGTGGGCATCACCGACATCGGTTTCAAGGCACAACGCTTGGCGTATAAAGTCGGTAAGGCGATTGGGCTTGTCGACAACCAGACCAGCAAACCGCCAGCGACCGTGGGCAAAGCGCCGATTCGCGAGCAGATCATCCACTTCATCAACAAGCCGATGCCCGGTGGGTTGCCCAAGAAAACCGCCCGTGCCTTGCTGGACATTGAAAACAGTGATTACGTGCCGGTGATTCGCAACCCCAAGGGCACACAGGCCGATACCGAAGCGGTGTTTTACTTCCCAGGTTGTGGCTCTGAGCGCCTGTACAGCCAGGTCGGTTTGGCCACCCAAGCCATGTTGTGGCATGTGGGCGTGCAAACCGTGTTGCCACCGGGTTACCTGTGCTGCGGTTATCCACAGCGCGGGGCAGGGCAGTCCGACAAGGCCGAGAAAATCATCACCGACAACCGGGTGCTGTTCCACCGGGTGGCCAACACGCTCAACTACCTCGACATCAAGACTGTGGTGGTCAGCTGTGGCACCTGTTACGACCAGTTGCAGGGTTATGAGTTTGAGAAGATTTTCCCGGGTTGCCGCATCATCGATATCCATGAATTTCTGATGGAAAAAGGCGTGAAGCTGGACCAGGTGACCGGTGTGCAGTACATGTACCACGACCCTTGTCACACCCCCATGAAAACCTATGATCCGCTCAAAGTGATTAACACCTTGATGAACAGCGACATGCAAGGGCAAACCATTGTCAAGAACGACCGCTGCTGTGGCGAGTCGGGTACATTCGGGGTGTCCCGCCCCGACGTGGCCACCCAAGTGCGTTTCCGCAAGGAAGAGGAAATGCGCAAGGGTGCCGATGCCCTGCGCGACAAGGCACCGGGTGCGGACGTGAAGATCCTCACCAGCTGCCCATCCTGCTTGCAAGGCTTGAGCCGTTACAGCAAGGACGCAACGGTTGAAGCGGATTACATCGTGGTTGAAATTGCCAAACATGTGCTGGGCGACAACTGGTTGCCCGAGTATGTGAAGCAGGCCAACGACGGCGGCATCGAGCGGATTCTGGTCTGATGGATTGCCCCTTGTGCAACAGTGATGGCGGTGAATTGATTTACCGCCATCCACTGTTCCGGGTGATTGATGCCCGGGAAGCCTTGTATCCGGGCTTTTTACGACTGGTGTGGAAAACCCACGTGCAGGAGTTTTCTCAATTGCCACCCGAGCAGCGCACGCTGTGCATGAGCGCGGTGGTGTTGCTGGAGGAATTTGTACTTCAGCAGTTCAAACCTGACAAAGTAAACCTGGCCACGCTGGGCAACGTGGTGCCCCACCTGCACTGGCATGTTATTCCCCGCTTTACGGATGATGCCCATTTCCCGGCGCCAGTGTGGGCAGCGGCCAGGCCTGAAGCGCGCCTCAGCCCACGTCAACAACGTATTCTGGACACCCAGTTCACCTGGTTTGCACAACTGAACGAACGCTTGAAGGCCCAGTTCGGTTAAGCCCAACCCGCTTGGGCAGTTCGCTTGGTGTAAACTGTTCACAGTTTTTAACAAATAAACCATGGCCAATGCAGGCTGCACGGAAAGTTCATCCGTCTGGCTTGCCGTGCGCCTGCATGCCGCAGAACGGTCCACCTGTCGAGCATGAAACCTGTCGCAAATACCCATCGCGCAACGCCTTCCATCACATCCTCCCACGCCGCCACCACCGATGGTCTCACTGTATCGCCGTCGCTGGACTTGGTCCTGGAGTCTGAGCACCTAAGTCAGCAACCCGGCTTGCTCGACAAACGCACCATCAGTATGTCGGGCTTGGCCATCTTGTTGGGCCTGGCAGCCAGTGGTGTGGCCTGGCTCATGTTGAAGCTGATCGCCATCATCACCAACCTTGCATTCTATGGTCACTTTCAGGCTCACGACGTGAGCCCGGCCGATGCTGTTGCGCACCTGGGATGGTGGGTATTGCCCATACCAGTGGTGGGCGCAGTGCTGATTGGTCTCATGGCGCGCTATGGTTCCAAAGCCATTCGCGGGCATGGCATCCCGGAGGCCATGGAGCAGGTATTGACCAATCGAAGCCGCATTCCGGCTCGGGTCATGTTCTTGAAGCCGATATCTTCCGCCATTTCCATCGGCACAGGCGGTCCATTTGGTGCCGAGGGCCCCATCATCGCCACGGGCAGTGCACTGGGCTCCTTTGTGGGGCAAAAAATTCCAGTCTCCACCGCTGAGCGCAAAACCCTGTTGGCCGCCGGTGCGGCGGCCGGCATGTCTGCCATCTTCGGCAGCCCGGTGTCGGCGGTACTGATTGCCATTGAATTGTTGTTGTTTGAATACCGACCTCGCTCCATCATTCCGGTTGCTTTGGCGGCGGTGACTGCCGCGGGCATGCGCATTGTGATGGAAGGCTCGGAGCCAATTTTCGCCATGCCTGAACTGGGCCCGCCGGGCTTGGGGGCGTTGGTGTTCTACACGCTGCTGGGCGCTGTGATGGGCCTGGCTGCAGCGGGAGTAACCCGCATTGTGTATGGCATTGAGGACACGTTTGAGCGACTACCCATACACTGGATGTGGTGGCCTGCACTCGGTGCGTTGGCTGTGGGTGTTGCTGGTTATTTCGCGCCAGACACCTTGGGGGTGGGCTATTACAACATCCGCAATATTTTGTCCGATGGTCTTGCTTGGCAAGCTGTCGCGGTGCTGATCGCGTTCAAGTTTTTCTCATGGTCGATTTCATTGGGTAGCGGAACTTCCGGCGGTACCCTCGCCCCATTGTTTACCCTGGGTGGTGGCTTGGGTTTGTTGTTGGGCAAAGTCACTGCCAGTGTGTTGCCCATGCTGCACATTGATGTGCGGGTGGCCGCCCTGGTGGGCATGGCTGCCTTGTTTGCGGGCGCGTCCCGTGCATTGCTGACCTCTGCCGTGTTTGCGTTTGAGACCACCTTGCAGCCCATGGGGCTCTTGCCCTTGTTGGGGGGCTGCGCAGCGGCCTATCTGGTGTCATCGCTGGTGATGCGCAACACCATCATGACCGAAAAAATTGCGCGGCGAGGTGTTCGCACACCGGCTGAATATTCGGCCGACCCGCTGGAACAAGTGTTGGTTCATCAAGTGGCCAATCAGCAGGTGATGCGGTTTCAATCGGGTCAACAGATTTTGGACGTGGTCACGGCCATGCGAAGCGATCCGCATGCATATCGCTTTGCTGTGTACCCCGTGGTGGATGCCGAGGGGCGGTTGAAAGGGGTGGTTGATCGTGATCGCATTTTGACCGCGATTGAAACCGGTCAGGTTGCCTGCACACAGGGTATTGAGTCGCTGATTGCGCAGCGCCCTCGATTTGTCTTCGATGACATGACCGTTCGCCATGCCGTGCAGCACATGGTCAAGTACGGCCTTGATGCGTTGCCCGTGTTGAGCCGTCAACAACGGTATGTGTTGGTGGGTGTGATTTCGCACACTGAAATTTCCATCGCATATCGTCACGGTCTAGAGGACTGATTAACGGTTTCTGGTTATCGGCATGCTGGTGAGTTCTGAACTTTCAGACTCTGATTGCCCACTCATGGTTTTCAATGTTTCGGGGATTCCTCATGACGTCTTTTAACTCTGTTAGCATCTCGACCGGTGTAGCAAAGTTCGTCGCTAAATATCCAGTGACCGAGCGTAAACCGAACGATGCGCCTTTGGCTGGTTATTTCAATTACATTCATCTGATCGATGCTCTAAAAACGCTCAGCTCGGATACTGTTGACGTTTCAAAATTCCAGAACATGGTGATAGATCAATTTCATCAGCAAGGTATTCTGTCGGCCAAAATGAAACTGATAACCCCTTTCAGTTCTGATTCAGTAGCGTCATCGGGTCGGGGTCAAAGTGGAATGCTAAAACTGCATTTCAATCTTGATGATGTCAGTATTCAGCACAGTACATTCGGTCCAGATGGTATCGCCAAGGGCGATGGCAATTCTGTGGAGCCTTTGAATCTTTCTATTCGATTAAATATTGATGGATCAGTTAACGATTCTCAGCGAGCAGATATTGAAGCCTTATTGGGAAGTGACTCAGCGGTTTCGGCAAGCCTGCGAGCATGTATTCGCGATGCTTTGGCTAATCAACAGCCTTTGGAGATCGCCATTGAACGAGCCAAACTGCTATTGGGCCCTCATCTTGAGGAGGCGATTGGTTCAGGATTCGATTTAAAGATAAAACTCAAACGTGATCAGTTGTTTGACGGAATAAAGGTTGTCATCGGTAGAAGCGATTTCAGACAGGAAAATCGTCCCCTATCCAACTCTGAAGACATCGTGACTTGGGGTGGCGCAGATTTGACCCAATTAAGATCGTATTCGAAACTGCCAAGCCACATCGGTTCATTTAATCTGTAACAACCGATCTAACCAGGGGCATGATCAAGGTGAACGTACTGCCCTGGTTGGGCTTGCTTTGAATGTCCAGCTCACCATCGTGGCGCTGCACCACATGCTTTACGATTGCCAGGCCAAGGCCGGTGCCACCACTTTCACGCGAACGGCTGCGGTCCACCCGGTAGAAACGCTCGGTCAGCCGGGGAATGTGCTCGGCCGAAATGCCAATGCCGGTGTCTTTCACCACAAATGCTGCACAGGCGCGGCCCAACTCGTTTTCAGTGCGGGTCAGGCGCACTGAAATCGCACCTTTCTCGGGCGTGTAACGCACAGCGTTGGTCACGATGTTCGAAAAGGCGCTAAGCACTTCGGCGCTATTGCCCATGGCCAACAGCCCGGGGGTAATCTGAACATCCAATTGATGTTTGCCACCCGACAACTGAATGGCGTCATCCACGGTGCGTTGGGCAATCTGGCTTAAGTCAACGGTTTCGCCATGTTCGCTGGCACTGGGGGCGGATTCCAGTGCCGACAAAGCCAACAGGTCTTCCACCAGGTTTTGCATGCGGTTGGCCTGGGTGTACATCAGGTTCAGGTATTCCTTTTGCTGCTCAGGGCTCAGCGGCAGATCGCGGATTGTTTCCAGAAAGCCGCTCAGCACGGTCAGCGGGGTTTTCAGTTCATGGGATACATTGGCAATGAAGTCGCGCCGCATGCGTTCCAACTTTTCCACTTTGGTAACGTCGCGGGTTAGCACCAACACCTGGTTGTCGCCATAGCTCACCAGTTGAACCGACAAAATTTTGCTTCGGCTTCTGGGGGCGCTCATCATCAAGGGCTGTTCCCAACTGCGGCTGCTGATGTAATGGTGAAAAGCCGGGTTACGCACCAGGTTGATCAGTGGTTGGCCGATGTCGGTGCCGAGTTTCAAACCCAAATGGTCTTGGGCGGTGTCGTTGCACCACGAAATATGGCCTTGTGCATTCAAAGTGACCACGCCATCGGGTAGCGCTTGCGCTGCGGTGCGAAACGACACCAGTGCGTTGCTCAGGGCCTGTTGCTGGCGTTGGTGCAAGCGCAGGTAGCGAAACAGTTTGGCAGCAAGGTCGTCCCACCAGCCAGACACACGCGGAATGTTCTCGGGGGTAAAATCGTCCAGCCAGGCTGCGACTTTTCGTCCTGATCGCACCTGCACGGCGTAATTCAACACCGCAGCACCGATGGCGAACAACACGGCGCCCTGGTGCCCATAGGCCATTTGGCCCACAATAGAGGCTGCCCCCAAGGTCAGGGCGAAAAACACAAGGCGAAAGATCAGCGCAGTCATAGACCGATATTCTAGCCCAGCGCGCTCTCACTCTGGTTCACGGTGAAGCGATACCCGGCACCTCGAACTGTTTCAATCAGGCGGTCATGGCCGGACAAGGTGAGGGCCTGCCGAAGTCGTCGAATGTGCACATCCACCGTCCGTTCTTCCACAAACACATGGTCGCCCCACACCTGGTCAAGCAGTTGGGTCCGGCTGTGCACCCGTTCAGGGTGTGTCATGAAGAAGTGCAGAAGCCGAAACTCCGTTGGACCCATGTCCAGAATCTTGTCGTGTCCCTGAATACGGTGGGTCACTGGGTCTAGCTTCAAGCCTTGCACCTCGACCACGTCATCGGTCAGTTGCGGCGCGCGCCGTCGCAATACTGCCTTGATGCGGGCCAGTAGCTCTTTTGGGGAAAATGGCTTGGTGATGTAATCATCCGCACCCGCTTCTAGCCCGTCAACTTTGTCCTGTTCTTCGGTGCGGGCCGTCAACATGATGACAGGCACTTGTCGAGTGCGTTCCTCGGCACGCAGTTCCTGAGCAAACTGGATCCCGCTTTTGCCCGGTAACATCCAGTCCAGCAGGACCAGGTCGGGCAATTCAGCCGTGATCAGGGTGCGAGCCTGGTCGGCATCGGTGGCGCGCAGCACTTTGTGGCCGGCAAAACTCAAGTTCACCGCGATCAGTTCTGCAATGGCTGGTTCGTCTTCAACCACCAAAATTGTGCTTGTCATGTTTTTCCTCAAAGTCTCTGTCGGTGTTAATGCCAACAAAGTAGTGCATTTGCGTGACAGTAATATGACACTTGGGTGAAGCGTCATCAATCCACTCCGGATCAGGTCGACTGCCAAGCCGTTGGGGAAAGCAGGGCGGAGTGCGTTACACTGTCGGTTTGACGCCAACCTGCAGTATCCCGACCATGGAAACCAGCAACAATCCCATTCCGACCCGCATTGTGGTTCATCAGCAATCCCGCCTCTTGGAGGTGGAGTTTGACACGGGTGCCCTGTTCAAGTTGCCTTTTGAGTTAATGCGGGTGTATTCCCCATCCGCCGAGGTGCGCGGACATGGTCCGGGTCAGGAAACCCTGCAGGTTGGAAAGGGCGAAGTCACCATCAGCGCATTAGAGCCTGTGGGCATGTACGCTGTAAAACCGATTTTTTCAGATGGCCATGATTCCGGTTTGTTCTCGTGGGAATACCTGCTGTGGCTGGGCGAAAACCAGGATGGCCTGTGGAATGACTACCTGGAACGTCTGAAGGCTGCAGGCGGAAGCCGCGACCCGAATGCGCCCGAAAATATTCCGCTTCAGCAGAAAAAAGGCGGGGCTTGCGCCAGCCACTAAGATCATGAACGACAAAATCACTGATTTCGGTTTCGAAAAAGTACCCGAAGACCTCAAAGCCCGCAAAGTGGCTGAGGTGTTTGATTCCGTGGCCGCCAAATACGACATCATGAACGACTTGATGTCCGGCGGTATGCATCGGCTCTGGAAGGCCAGTACCATTCGCGAGGCGGGTGTGCGCCCCGGCATGAAGGTGCTGGATATCGCTGGCGGCACAGGCGACTTGAGCAAAGCCTTTCTGGACAAGGTGGGGCCACGCGGGGAAGTTTGGCTGACCGACATCAATGAGAGCATGCTGCGGGTGGGTCGGGATCGGATGATAGACCAGGGTTATCTGCCCCGCATGGCACTGTGCGATGCGGAAAAGTTGCCGTTTCCCGACAACTATTTTGATGTGGTCACTGTGGCATTTGGATTGCGCAACATGACCCACAAGGACGTGGCATTGTCCGAAATGCGCCGCGTGGTCAAGCCCGGTGGCAAGGTCATGGTGCTGGAGTTTTCCAAGGTCAATCCTGCCCTGGCGCCTGCTTACGACTTGTACTCATTTCAGGTGTTGCCGCGCCTGGGGCAAGCGATTGCCAATGACAGCAAGAGTTACCAATACCTGGCCGAGAGCATTCGCATGCATCCGGATCAGGAAACGCTCAAGCAAATCATGCTGGACAGTGGTTTTGACCATGTCAAATACACCAACTTTACGTTCGGCGTTGTTGCCCTTCATTTGGGAACCAAGTTCGCCTGAGTCGGTCTGAAGGCTTGTTAACCCACGGACCTTGAGCCAACATTGTGAGCCACACTGTAATGAATGTTTCCTTTCTGAATCGCGCCCTCAGCCTGCTAACCGTGATGCTGTTTTCCTTGGCCATGCTGCCCATGGAAGCCGAAGCCAAGCGTATGGGGGGAGGCAGCAGCTTTGGCAAAACAGCACCGTCCTACAGCCGGCAGGCCAGCCCCAGCAACCCTGCTGGCTCGCCCACCGCCTCACCCACGGCACCCACTCGGGCCGCCCCGGCACCAGCACCCACAGCGCCCACGGCTGCACAACCTCAGCGCAACCGGTTTTTGGGCCCATTGATGGGGTTTGCGGCCGGTTTGGGTCTGGCTGCGCTGTTTAGCCACCTGGGTTTTGGCGAGGGCATGGCGCAATTCCTTGGCACGGCGCTCATGGTGTTGTTGGCGGTATTTCTGGTGCGCAAGTTGTTCAGTCTGATGCGTGGCCAAACCACCCAGCAGCCCAGCCCGGCCTATTCGTCCGCTGGCCAGCAAACCAACACCTACCGTGCCCCGGTTCAACAGCCCACGGCCATGGATGGGCAGTTTGGCAACCCGCGCGCAGCATTCGATGCACCTGCAGCATTACCAACGCCAGAGCAAGGCTTGGTCAAAACGCTGCCGGCTGGTTTTGATGAAGCCGCATTCATCCAAAGCGCCAAGAAGTTTTTCACCACCATGCAAGGCCTTTTTGATCAGGGCGATCTTCAGGGGCTTCGCGAGTATTGCACCGACGACGTCATGAACCACTTGCGCGCACAGGTTGAGGAGCGCGGCATCGCGGTGAATAAAACCGATGTGGTGACGCTTCAGGCCGAACTGATTGGCTTTGAAGTGGACGTGGACGAGCAAATTGCCACGGTGGCCTACTCGGCCATGCTTCGGGAGTCTGCTGGTGCGGCTGCCGAGCAGGTCGATGAGGTGTGGGTACTGACACGACCCATGTCTGGCGGTGGCTGGTTGTTGGCCGGTATCCACAATCTCTGAAAATTCGGCACCCCGGCTCTGGCAGGGCCTCGCGGCTGGGGTACACTCAAGCAGTTTTCGACCTCCGCTTGTCTGGAATTCCTGTGGCCCTGCAACCTCCGCCATTTCTACAGTTTGCCAACCGGCTGCTGGCCGCATCGCCCCTGAAGGGGCTGGCTGCGTTGCCAGGTCTGGGTCAATTGGCGAGCATGCCGTCGGTCGTGTTGTCGGCATCCGTTGCCAAGTCGGTCACGCTGGTTCTGAATCATTTGCTGGAACAACAACGCAGCAGCAAGTCCAAACTTCAACGTGAAGCGGGCAAGGTTTTGATGATTTCAATCCAGCCTGTTCAACTGGTGTTTCGCATCAACGATCAAGGCCACTTTCAAACCACCACCCCGGCTCAAGGTGTTCAAGCGCCGTTCGACACCGAGATTCGTTTGCAGTGGGCCGATCTGGTGAACTCCGTTGGCAATCCTGGTGGCATGGCCCGCAAAGCCAGTATTTCCGGTGACATGGATTTTGCACAAGTGGTCTCTGGCGTGATCAATGATTTGTCCTGGGACCCTGAGCGCGACCTGGCACGTGTGGTTGGTGATGCCCAAGCGGTTTGGATCATGAATAGCCTTGCCGCACTGGGCACCAATGGCCGTGATGTATTCAACCGCTTCAAGAGCAGTTTGAAAGAATACGTGGTGCACGAGAAAGCGATTGCACCAACTCCCTCCGAATTTGACGCATTCCGCAGCGACGTAAGCCGACTTCGCGATGAACTGGCCCGCCTTGAAAAGCGCATTTCAAAACTGGATACAGCGACGGATTCCAAGCCATGAAGTTACGTCGTCTGGCGCGAATTGTGCTGGTTGCCCGTCGTTATGGTTTGTTTTTGCTGGCGGCGGATTCAATCAACAACCGTTTTGCAAAAATCCTTCTGAACCTGATTTCCTCCAAAACCGCCATGGATGCACCACGTGGCGAGCGCATGCGCCGAGCCCTGGAGGATTTGGGGCCACTGTTTGTCAAGTTTGGGCAATTGCTGTCCACCCGCCGGGATTTGCTACCGGCTGATGTGGCCGACGAATTGGCCAAGTTGCAAGATCAGGTTCCCCCTTTTGGTTTTGAGCAATCACGCCAGCTTATTGAACAAAGCCTGGGGCGTCGCATCGAGGACATGTTTGTCGAATTTCAGGACCAGCCGATCGCTAGTGCATCGATTGCCCAGGTGCATTTTGCTGTGATCAAGTCAGGCCCCAGGGCTGGCCAGGCAGTGGCTGTTAAAGTGCTGCGGCCTGGCATGATGACGGTCATCGACAAAGACCTGGCCTTGATGCGAACGGCAGCCAATGTGCTGGAGAGGATTTCGGCAGACGGAAAACGCCTGAAGCCGCGGGAAGTGGTGAAGGAGTTTGACAAATACCTGCATGATGAATTGGACCTGATGCGAGAAGCGGCCAACGCCTCACAGTTGCGGCGCAACTTTTCATCCTCATCGGGCAGTGGTCATTTGTTGCGGGTACCCGAGATGTATTGGGATTACTGCTGCAGCACGGTGATCACCATGGAGCGCATGCGGGGAATTCCCATTTCACAAATTGATCGCCTTCGCGAGCGGGGCATTGACCTGAAAAAGTTGTCCCGGGATGGCGTGGAAATTTTCTTCACCCAAGTGTTTCGCGATGGTTTTTTTCACGCGGACATGCACCCGGGCAATATCTATGTGGGCGATTCCGGTGACGATTTCGGCCGTTACATCGCCTTGGACTTCGGCATTGTGGGCACACTCAACGATGTCGACAAGCAATACCTGGCCCAAAACTTTCTCGCCTTTTTCCGGCAAGATTACAAGCGCGTGGCGGAGCTGCACGTGCAGTCCGGCTGGGTGCCCAAGGCCACACGCATTGATGAATTGGAGTCAGCCATCCGGGCTTGCATTGAACCGTACTTTGACAAACCCCTGAAAGAAATTTCCCTGGGCAACGTGCTGATGCGCCTGTTCCAGACTTCGCGCCGTTTCAATGTGGAAATTCAGCCCCAACTGGTGTTGCTACAAAAAACACTGCTGAATGTGGAAGGGTTGGGTCGTCAACTGGACCCCGACCTTGACCTATGGAAAACCGCCAAACCATATCTCGAAAACTGGATGCATCAGCAGATTGGCTTTAAGGGTTTTCAATCCTCATTGCAATGGGAGGCTGCACAATGGTCGCAGATTTTGCCGGCGTTGCCGCGGTTGTTGCACCAGTCTCTCACGCAGTCCAACGGTCGGGTAGACCACCAAATTGAACAGTTGGTGAAGCAACAAAAGCGTTTGAACAAGGTATTGTTCTGGATGGTGTTGAGTCTGGCGGTGTTGTTTGGGGTGGTTGCGCTTGAATTGTTGTGGCCCATGCTGATGTTCCATTGGGGGCCCATCGGGCGCATTTAGAGTTGGGCAACCAATGTGCTGGGCAAGGCAGCCCATGCGCATGTTTCTTGCCTATAATCCGCAATCATTTCTGTCTTGGGGTGGGCGTTCTCATGTTGCTGGCATCGGTTATCGGCTATCTGTTGCTTTCCGTTATCGTGGGCTTGTATGTGGCCCGCAACGTCAACACCACGGCAGACTACGCGGTTGCCGGGCGTCACCTCACCTTGCCTGTGGTCACCGCCACGGTGTTTGCCACCTGGTTTGGTTCCGAAACCGTGTTGGGCATTTCGTCCACTTTCGTGAAAGAAGGCTTGCACGGCATTGTGGCCGACCCTTTTGGCGCTTCGCTGTGCCTGATTTTGGCCGGTTTGTTTTTTGCCCCCAAGCTGTATCGCCTCAAGTTGATGACCATCGGTGACTATTACCGGGTGCGTTACAACCATTTTGTTGAAATGTTCTGCAGTGCCTGCATCATCGTTTCCTACCTGGGCTGGGTGGCCGCCCAAATCAGTGCTTTGGGGCTTATTTTCAAAGTGCTCTCCGATGGTGCCATTACCCAGCAATGGGGCATGATCATTGGCACCGTGGTGGTGCTGACCTACACCCTGTTTGGCGGCATGTTGTCGGTGGCTGTGATGGACTTCATTCAGATGACCGTCATCGGCGGTGGGCTGTTGTATGTGGGCTGGTTGGTGGCTGACATGACCGGCGGTGTCGCCGTGGTGGTCAACCATGCCGAAGCCGCCGGCAAGCTGCGCTTCTTTCCCGAGGAGTTCAGCTACGCCCTGTGGGTACCGTTTATTGGGGCTTTTGTCACCATGATGCTGGGTTCTATTCCCCAGCAAGATGTGTTTCAGCGCATCACTTCAGCCAAGGATGAGAAAACAGCCACCCGAGGTGCAGTACTCGGTGGCAGCCTGTATTTCTGCTTTGCGTTCATCCCCGTGTTTTTGGCTTACGGTGCCACGCTCATCAAACCCGAAGTGTTCGGCCCCTTGATTGAACAAGACTCGCAGATGGTGTTGCCCACCTTCATTCTGAATTACACCCCGATTTTTGCGCAGGTGGTGTTTTTTGGCGCGCTGATTTCCGCCATCATGAGCACCGCCAGCGCAACCTTGCTGGCGCCCGCCGTGTCGTTCTCGGAAAACATCTACAAGGTGATTTTTCCGCACCTGGACGATGCGCATTTGCTGAAGGTGATGCGGGTGTCGGTGCTGGTATTTACCTGCATGGTGCTGGCTTTCGCTTTCAATACCGAGTCCTCTATTTTTGAAATGGTGGAAGCGGCTTATCAGGTCACGCTGGTGGCGGCTTTCGTACCGTTGGCCTTTGGGTTGTACTGGAAAAGGGCGACCACCCAAGGGGCTGTGGCATCCATCGTGGTGGGCATTGCCGTGTGGCAGTTCAGCGTTCATGTCATGCCATCGGATGTTTGGCCTCCCCAGTTGTTGGGGTTGGTGTGCAGCGCCATGACCATGATCCTGGCGTCGCTCTTGCCGCAATGGATCCCACATCGCCCTTTGTTGCGCGATGGGGTGCTCCATCCGAAGTAAAATGGTCAGATCATCGTTGAAGAAGTGATCCGGCTTTGAAATACCTCACCATCGAAGACACCATTGGCAACACGCCTTTGGTGCAATTACAGCGTATTCCCGGTCAGGCCAACGCAGACCGGGGCAATATCATTCTGGGCAAGCTGGAGGGCAACAACCCGGCCGGTTCGGTGAAAGACCGTCCAGCCATCTCCATGATTCGCCATGCCGAAGCGCGGGGCGACATCAAACCTGGTGATACGCTGATTGAAGCCACTTCCGGGAACACCGGAATTGCGTTGGCCATGGCTGCGGCATTGCGTGGCTACAAAATGGTGCTCATCATGCCCGAGCATTTGAGCATTGAGCGCCGACAAACCATGCGGGCCTTTGGTGCTGACATTATTTTGACGCCACAGCAGGGCGGAATGGAATACGCCCGTGATTTGGCCGAGCAGATGCGGGACCAGGGCAAAGGCGTCATCCTTGACCAGTTTGCCAATGAGGACAATCCGCTTGCACACTTCGAGACCACCGGGCCTGAAATTTGGCGGGACACCGCGGGACAAGTCACCCATTTTGTGAGTGCCATGGGCACCACAGGCTCCATCATGGGGGTTTCGCGCTATCTAAAGTCCCAAAACCCGGCCATTCAAATCATTGGGGCCGAACCCAGTGAGGGGTCTCAAATTCCAGGCATTCGCAAATGGCCCCAGGAATACCTGCCAAAAATTTTCAAACCAGAAGGTGTAGACCGGGTGGTGCAGGTTACCCAGGCCGAGGCCGAGCACATGGCCCGCCGTTTGGCTGCTGAAGAAGGCATTTTTTGTGGCATTTCAGCCGCGGGCGCTGCGCACATTGCACTCAAGATCGCACAGGAGGTGGAAAACGCCACCATCGTATTTATTGTGTGCGATCGGGGCGATCGTTACCTGTCGACTGGCGTATTCCCGGCGTGAGTTTTTTGCGCAGGGCCAGCGCCTCGGCCAATTCCAACACGGCATTGGCGTAAAACGCGCTGCGGTTGTAGCGGGTAACCGCGTAAAAGTTTTGTCCACCCACCACATAGGCAGGGGGATCGTCGCCCCGTGCCAGTTCCACCACGGCCAGCAACTCATCCGCCTGGGTCGGCGTTTTTAATATCAGCCCTTTGTCTGTCAGGGTTTTTGTGGTGAAAGTCGGGAGGATGTCGGGTGCCAGCAATTCAGTCAGATTGGGCGTCTTGGGCGTTTCAATCAGCACGCGTCCGGCTTTGCCTGGCTGCCAGCCATGCACGTTCAAAAAATTGGCCACGCTGAAGATGGCGTCTTGCCGACTGTGAAACAGGTCAATCCCACCGTCGCCATTGCCGTCTACAGCAAAATTCAGCCATGAGCTTGGCATGAATTGTCCCAGGCCTACGGCGCCCGCATACGATCCCTTCACCTCCAGCGGGTCCAGTTTCATTTTTTGGCACAGCACAAAAAACGCCCCCAGCTCATCTTGGAAGAACGCTGAACGGTCTTTTTGACCTTGGGGGTAAGCAAAGCCCAACGTGCTCAAAGCGTCCAGCACCCGGAAATTACCGGTGTGCTCACCATAGATGGTTTCCACGCCGATGATGGCCACAATCACTTCCTGAGGTACACCGTACTGAGTCTCTGCTTGCTTGAGGGCCTCCTCATGGTCCAGCCAGAATTTCACGCCCTTTCGGATTCGGATGGGCTCTACAAAGCGGCCTCGATAGGTGTCCCAATTCCGCACCGTGGGAGTTTTCGGCGGCTTGACGGCTTCCACCACCTTGGGCTGGTACCTGGCTTCACTGAGCACTTTCAGTGTGTATGACGCAGGAATTCCCTGACTGATTTCCAATTGCGAAGCCCATTGCCGCGCTTTGTCCTCAGCATTCGGAGCACTGGCTTGCTCGGCTTGGTTGGAGTTATCAGCGGCCTTATTGACCGCTTGCGCAACAGCGGCTTGAGAACTGGCGAACGCGGTGAGTACAATCAATACATTGGCCCAACGGGACGTGGCAATAGAAGGAGCAGGCATGTCAGGGGGAATATTCGGGGGGGTTAGTCACTCGGTTTGGTCTGCGCTCACCCAGGGTGAAGTACACGGCGCAAACCCTTGCACACCCACTATACCGCACTCCAGCAAACTGCCCCGGGAGCACAGATGACCACCGCCTACATTTCTCACAACGATTGTGTACTTCACAACCCGGGTGCGGGTCACCCCGAAAGCGGTGCTCGCCTCAAGGCCATTCAGCAACGCCTCCAAGCCTCGGAGCTCTGGCCCAGGCTGGTGCACTGTGAGGCACCCATGGCAAATTGGCCAGCCATCAACGCGGTGCACACGGAGGCCTATGTGGAAAGCATTCGCAGTCGCTTCCCGCTGCGGCGGCCCGTGGATATTGATGGAGACACCACGTTGTCTGAATTCACCCTGGACGCAGCCCGACGTGCGGCGGGTGCCTGTGTGCATGCGGTGGATTTGGTGATGTCGCATGCGGTCGGCAATGCTTTTTGTGCCGTGCGTCCACCGGGGCACCATGCCTGTCGGGATCAGGCCATGGGCTTCTGTGTGTTTAACAACGTGGCCATTGCGGCTCGGCACGCCATGGCGGCTTACCGTTTACAACGGGTGTTGATTGTTGACTTTGATGTCCACCACGGCAACGGCACGGAGAACGTGTTTGCTGGCCATCCGGGTGTGTTGATGTGCAGCACATTTCAGTCGCCCTTGTACCCGTTTACTGGCGGGTTGGATGGCGCCGCCAACATGGTAAATTGCCCGGTGCCGCCCGGTGCCGGGCGCGACGAGGTCAAAGCGGCCATTGAAACCCACTGGCTGGATGCGATTGATCGTTTCAAGCCCCAGCTGGTGTTGGTGTCGGCCGGTTTTGATGCCCACGAAGGCGACCCACTGGCCGACTTGCAATTGACCACCGCAGACTATGGTTGGCTGACCCATTTTCTCAAACGGGTGGCTGAGGAATATTGTGACGGCCGCTTGGTTAGCACCCTGGAAGGTGGCTATGAACTGACGGCTTTGGCCGATTCTGTGCATGCGCACCTGGAAGCGTTGATGTCCTAGAAAAGCAGGGTTTCTACTTGGTTTTGACTCGACAGATCCCCGTCTGGAGTGTACACTCTACTGAAAATCGAACGATCGTGCGTTTTTTCAAAGTACGATACGTGTGCTTGAATTTCATTATTGTCCAATCAAATTAGGGATGGCTTGCATGAAGATCCTGGTACCAGTCAAACGCGTGGTGGATTACAACGTCAAAGTGCGCTGCAAAAGCGACGGCACGGGTGTGGACATTGCCAACGTAAAAATGTCAATGAACCCCTTTGATGAAATCGCCGTGGAAGAAGCCACACGCCTGAAAGAGGCTGGTGTTGCAACCGAAATCATCGCCGTGTCCTGCGGTGTAGCCCAGTGTCAGGAAACCCTGCGCACGGCGCTGGCCATTGGTGCCGACCGTGGCATTCTGGTGGAAACCGATGCTGAACTGCAGCCCTTGGCCGTGGCCAAAATTTTGAAGGCCCTGGTTGAGAAAGAAGGGGCCAACCTGGTCATCATGGGTAAGCAAGCGATTGACGACGATTGCAACCAGACTGGCCAGATGCTGGCTGCCTTGGCTGACATGCCCCAAGGCACATTCGCCTCCAAAGTGGTGGTTGAGGGTGGCAAAGCATTGGTAACCCGTGAGGTAGATGGTGGCCTGGAAACCGTGAGCCTGAACCTGCCCGCGGTGGTCACAACTGACCTGCGCTTGAACGAGCCGCGCTACGTCACACTGCCCAACATCATGAAGGCCAAGAAAAAGCCGATCGACACCATCAAGCCCGAGGACCTCGGCGTGGATGTGTCACCCCGCATCAAAATGCTGAAAGTCAGCGATCCTCCTTCCCGCTCAGCTGGCATTACCGTGCCCGATGTCGACACACTGATCGACAAGCTGAAGAACGAAGCCAAAGTGATCTAAGACATCAGGGATTCAGGAGAACAACATGTCCGTACTCGTTATTGCTGAACACGACAATCAAACCATCAAGCCCGCCACGCTGAACACCATCGCTGCCGCCCAAAAAATTGGGGGTGATGTGCATGTGTTGGTGGCTGGCAAGGGCGTCTCTGGCGCGGCCAGCCAAGCCGCTGCTGCAGCTGGCGTGGCCAAAGTGCTGGTGGCCGATTCCGACGCGCTGGGCGACCAGTTGGCCGAAAACCTGGCTTCCCAAATTCTGGCCATTGCCGGTGCTTACAGCCACATTCTGGCGCCTTCCACCAGCGTGGGTAAAAACGTGATGCCCCGTGTGGCCGCCAAGCTGGACGTTGCGCAGTTGTCCGATATCATCGGGGTAGAAAGCGCCGACACATTCCAGCGCCCCATCTATGCGGGCAACGTGATCGCAACCGTGCAATCGTCCGACGCTGTAAAGGTGATCACGGTTCGCACCACTGCATTTGACCCTGTGGCTGCAACAGGCGGATCTGCCGCTGTTGAAAACCTGGCTGCTGCGGGTGACTCTGGCAAATCCGCATTCGTCAGCCGTGAGCTGGCCAAGAGCGACCGTCCCGAACTGACCGCTGCTGGCACCATCGTGTCGGGCGGTCGTGGCATTGGCTCCGCCGAAAACTTTTCCATCCTCAACCCGTTGGCTGACAAGCTGGGTGCTGCCATTGGTGCATCCCGCGCAGCGGTGGATGCAGGCTACGCGCCCAACGATTGGCAGGTTGGCCAAACCGGCAAAATCGTTGCACCCCAGTTGTATGTTGCGGTGGGTATTTCCGGTGCCATTCAGCACTTGGCCGGCATGAAAGACAGCAAGGTGATTGTGGCCGTGAACAAAGACCCGGAAGCCCCCATTTTTGGCGTGGCCGACTACGGCTTGGTGGGCGACCTGTTTGAGGTTGTTCCCCAGATTGTGGCCAAGCTGTAAGGCATCGCGGTTGTACCGAAGTAGACAAAATCAGGCTCACGTGTTGAGCCTGATTTCACATGAAGAACAGGCAGTTTTTGGAGACGAGAAATGACATACAACGCCCCAGTCAAAGACATGATGTTTGTCTTGAAAGAATTGGCCGGTCTGGACCAAGTGTCCCAGTTGCCCGGTTGTGAAGATGCCACCGAGGAAACCGTCGAGGCAGTGTTGAATGAAAACGCCAAATTCACCAGTGAAGTGGTTGCACCACTGAACTGGACCGGCGACGTGGAGGCTGCCACCTGGAACAACGGCGTGGTGAAAACCGCCACAGGGTTCAAAGACGCATTCAAGCAGTTTACCGAGGCTGGCTGGCAAGGCCTGCAGCACCCCACCGAGTTCGGCGGTCAGGGCCTGCCCAAAGTGGTGGCCACACCCTGCATGGAAATGGTGAACGGGTCCAACCTCAGCTTTGCGCTGTGCCCCCTGTTGACCGATGGTGCGATCGAAGCTTTGCTCGTGGCTGGTAGCCAGGAACAAAAAGAAACCTACATTCCCAAAATGATTTCTGGCGAATGGACCGGTACCATGAATCTGACCGAGCCACAGGCGGGTTCGGACTTGGCGTTGGTGCGTACCAAAGCGGTACCGCAGGGCGATGGCACTTACCGAATTTTTGGCCAGAAAATTTATATCACCTACGGTGAACACGACATGGCCGAGAACATTGTGCACCTGGTGCTGGCCCGCACCCCGGATGCACCGGAAGGCGTGAAGGGTATTAGTCTCTTCATCGTGCCCAAGTTCATGGTCAATGACGATGGCTCCCTGGGCAAACGCAACGACGTGTTCTGCGCATCCATTGAACACAAGCTGGGCATCAAAGCCTCGCCAACCGCTGTGCTGCTGTATGGCGACAACAAAGGCGACGTGGGTGAGGGTGCAGTGGGTTATCTCATCGGCGAGGAAAACAAGGGTTTGCAGTACATGTTCGTGATGATGAACGCGGCCCGCTTCCAGGTGGGTGTGCAGGGCATCGGCGTTGCCGAACGGGCCTACCAAAAGGCTGTGCAGTACGCCAAAGACCGCGTGCAGTCCCGCCCGGTGGATGGCTCTGCCAACGAGGCTGTGGCCATCATCCACCACCCCGATGTGAAGCGCATGTTGATGAGCATGCGTTCGCAGGTGGAAGCCGCGCGTGCCATGGCCTGCGTGGCCGGTGCTGCATACGATGCAGCCCACAACCACCCCGATGCCGCTGCACGTCAGCAAAACCAGGCTGTGTATGAGTTCCTGGTTCCGCTGGTTAAAGGCTGGTCCACCGAGATGAGCATTGAAGTGGCCTCCACCGGTGTTCAGGTGCATGGCGGTATGGGCTTCATTGAAGAAACCGGCGCTGCCCAGTACTATCGTGATGCCAAAATTCTGACCATTTATGAAGGCACCACCGCCATTCAGGCCAATGACTTGGTGGGCCGTAAAACCGCCCGTGATGGTGGTGCGGTTGCCAAAGCCCTGGCCGCCGAAATGGCTCGCACCGTGGGTCAATTGAATGAATCCGGTTCCGTGCACGCCAAAGCGGTGGCTGCACGCCTGGATGCAGCACGTGCTGCATTCCTCGACACCGTCGACTTTGTTGTCAACAACATGAAGACCAACCCCAATGCGGTGTTTGCAGGCTCGGTGCCCTATCTGATGCTGGCAGGTACTGCGGTCGCTGGTTGGCAAATGGCCCGTGCACTGTTGGCTGCAGAAGGCAAAATCAAGTCGGGTGAAACTGACTCCTTCTACAGCGACAAAGTGCTGACGGCCCGCTTCTTTGCAGACCATGTGCTGTCCAAAGTACCCGGTCAGCGCGATAGCGTGGTGGGTGGTTTTGCATCGGTCACTGAAATGGCTGTGGCCAATTTCTGATTCGCCGGTGCGCTACGAGAAAGCCGACCTTCGGGTCGGCTTTTTTTATTTCAGGGTTAACGAGCTTCGGGTTAGTACCAAGCGGGTTAGACCGAATGGGTTTACCCACACTGTTTCATTAAAGTGCCGGCATCTGTCACAAGGGTTGACGGAAAACGCACGTGCATTCAATCCGGCGTGGTTGGTTTTTTGAATGCATGGGCGACATCCTTATTACAACAACGGAGATTCCGAATGGTCTGGCAACAAACATATGATCCGCTCGGCAACATGCTCATCTCGACACTGCTGGCCGCTGTGCCCGTGGTGGTCATGCTTGTCGGTCTTGGATTCCTGCATCTAAAAGCACACATCGCCGCTGGCGCTGGTTTGCTGAGCGCGTTGGTGATTGCAATTTTTGTCTACAGCATGCCTGCTGAAATGGCGACCAAGGCTGCTTTCCTGGGCGGTTTGACCGGTCTGCTGCCCATCGGCTGGATTGTGTTGAACATCATTTTCCTGCACCAGTTGACCGAGAAAAACGGCAGCTTCAAAGTGCTGCAGGATTCCATCGCCGGAATTACCGATGACCGTCGTTTGCAACTGCTGTTGATCGCCTTTGCATTTGGCGCATTCTTTGAAGGTGCAGCCGGCTTTGGTACCCCTGTGGCCGTCACGGCCGCCATTCTGATTGGCTTGGGCTTTTCGCCATTGGCTGCTTCAGGTTTGTCCTTGATTGCCAACACAGCCCCAGTGGCTTATGGCGCGCTGGGTACCCCAGTGATTACCTTGGCGAAGGTGCATGGTTACGACCTGGCGGAAGTGTCGGCCATGGTGGGCCGTCAGCTGCCTTTCTTCTCGGTGCTGGTTCCATTCTGGTTGATCTGGGCCTTCGCCGGCTGGCGCGGCATGAAGGAAATCTGGCCCGCCATTCTGGTGACCGGTGTGTCCTTCGCCATTCCGCAGTTCCTGGTGTCCAACTTCATGGGTCCTGAGTTGGTGGACGTGATTGCAGCGCTGGTGTCCATGACTTGCTTGGTACTCTTCCTGCGCGTGTGGAAGCCTGCCAAAACCTGGACAACAACTTCCCTGAAAAACCATGTGGAAGATGGTGGTGAAGCCAAGCCGGCAACAGCACCCGCCCAGCACGACCGCGCCACCGTGGTGAAGGCCTGGACTCCCTGGGTCATCCTGACTGTGTTTGTATTTATTTGGGGTCTGCCATCCACCAAAAAATTCTTCAACGATCTGTTTGCACCCAAGTTCGCCATTGAAGGCTTGCACAAACTGATTGAGAAAATGCCACCGGTTGTACCCAAGCCCACAGCCGAAGCCGCCGAGTACACATTCAACCTGCTGTCCGCCACAGGCTCTGGCATTTTGCTGTCCGCCATTGTGGGTGGTTTGGTGATGGGTTACGGTGTTCCCTCGCTGCTGAAGAACTACGGACAAACTTTCTGGAAGGTGCGTTACTCTCTGCTGACCATCGTGTTGATGCTGGCCTTGGGTACCCTCACACGCTATTCCGGCCTGGACACCACATTGGGCCTGGCCTTCGCGGCCACCGGTGTGTTCTATCCCTTCTTCGGCACCTTGATGGGCTGGCTGGGTGTGGCGCTGACCGGTTCTGACACAGCCTCCAACGTGTTGTTTGGTGGCATGCAAAAAGTGGCCGCCGAGCAACTGGGCTTGTCAGCCAACCTCATGGGCGCGGCCAACAGTTCCGGTGGTGTGATGGGCAAGATGATCGACGCCCAGTCCATCGTCGTGGCATCCACTGCGACCGGTTGGTATAACCACGAGGGCGACATTCTGCGCTACGTGTTCTTCCATTCGATTGCGTTGGCCAGCTTGGTCGGTATCTTCGTGACCCTGCAGGCGTATGTGCCACCGTTCACGCACATGGTCATTCATTGATCATGCAGTACTGAAGCCCCCGGTTTTGTTTGTGCAGGCCGGGTGTTCAAAAAGCCGCCATCCTTGTGGGTGTGGCGGCTTTTTTTATTGTTCATGCAGGTCCATGGGTTTCAGGGCGCGTTTCAGTTCAACAAAGTGCACCTTGGGCCCTGTCACAATCTCAATCGCCTGACTGGGCGTGCACACATCCCCGTCAATGTGCCACGCCATGGGTTCTTCCAGTTCAACCCGGATGTTGGCGTATTCCGCTCGGGTCAGTCCAATCCACTTGGGCAGGCGACCAATCCAGATCAGCGGCAGGCACAGGGCCAGCCGAATCAATTTGGGTGCACCGGCCACCACGCACATCACTGGTCTCGCATTCTCACCACCACTGGTCGACAGCAGCACACCAAAGGGCAGTTTTCGAACCGTCAGTGCCAGGCAGAAAGTCCAGGCAATCGGAGCCGAACCTTGGGAGTGAACCAAGCGACCAACCACGGGTTTGAACAGGTTCCGGATGGTGCCGCCCATGATGAGGGCTGAGCCCACATACCCTGCCACCATGCGCAGCGCCACCAAGACACCAGCGCCTGCAGCGTAATAGCGCTCCAGAAACCGTGACGATGCACCAAAACCGAATGCGAAACCCAGGCGTTCGCCATTGATGGACATTGGGTAACGGTGTGTGGTTGGAATCGGCTCGCCAGATTTGATGAGGCGGGCCATGGCAGCAATGTCGTGAAGTGGGTTGCGGCTCAAGGTGCCAATTTCGGTGGCAATTTCATTCATGGTGCCGGCCTTGATGGCCAGTATCCGGGGCAATTGGTCGGCGCCGTACACTCGCAGTGCGGTGGTCAGCGCCACCGACACCGTTCCGTCACCACCAAAGGGAACGATGGCAGAAATTCCCTCCGGGGCATGCTGTTGCAAGGTCTGCTCGAGTTCTTCCAGGCTTTGGGTCAGGGCGGCTGTGCCCTGTTGTCCCAAAATGTGTTGAACATCCTGTTTGAGCCGCTCAGGACCGTAATGGTTGGCAAATTTGGCTTTGCCATTGATGAGGACAAGAATCATGCCGTTGCTTGGATGGATGGGCCAGTGGAGTCAAACAGTATGACGCCACTGTACCTTGTCCCTTGGCACAAATCATTCCTGCGATGCAATTGATCATGCGATCAGAATGCGCCGCTCGCCCCGGCATCGTAGGCGCCATTCCAGCCATCGGTAAACCAGCCCTGTAGGCTGGTCCAGCCAGCGATTGTCTGGTTACTGGCGTGGGCAAGGTCGCCATGGCCAAGCAGCAGTCCCGCAAAGCCGAGGCTAATGCACACGATGATCAAGGTTTTGGCATGGTCTTCCCAACGCTTCAGATGGCGGGGGGGTACGTCCAGGCCGGGGTATTGTTCGGGCCATTCGTTCATGATTCACACTCCTTGTGAGACGGTGTGATGCCATGGTATTAATGTCAGTGCATTTGATAAACCAGCCGATTCGAACGAGACTCTTGCGCGATGAGCAATAATTTCAACGAACTTCATGCCGCTGAAGCTTTTGTTCAGGTCATGAACACCGGCAGTTTTGCCGCAGCGGCGAAGTTGCGGGGCGAGAACCCCTCCAGTGTCAGCCGGGCCATCGCCCAACTGGAGTCGCATCTGGGGGTCCGCCTGCTGAACCGAACCACCCGCAATCTTCGAATCACCGAAGCAGGTAGCACCTATCTCCGATACGCCCGGGAATTGCTGGAACACCAACAGACCGTGCGAGATGCCTTGCTGGAATTGCGAAGTGGAACGCCCAAGGGGCTGGTTCGACTGAGCGTTCCGGTGGTTGTGGGGGAACATATTTTGGCCAATTGCTTGGGTGAGTTTCACAACCAATATCCAGACGTCCATCTGCAAATCGATTTGTCCAACCGGAATGCCCAGATGGTAGAGGAGGGCATCGATTTGGCGCTTCGATTTGGTCATCTCGCTGATTCCAGTCTGAGAGCGCGTCGGGTGTCGACCATCTGGCGCCGCCTGTATGCCTCACCCGCGTATCTGGCTGAGCATGGCGCCCCCAAAACGCCCAAGGATTTGATCAGCCATCAATGCATCGCCTTTGCTCAACGGGGAGATGTCAAGGAGTGGGAGTTCTGGCCGAAAGCGGGTGGCGTTAGCCAAAAGCACAAAGTCAATTCCTGGCTCACCTGCTCCAGCCCCATGATGGTGGTTAACGCGATTGCTGCAGGCTTGGGGGTTGGGCGTAGCGCGCCATGGATGGTGCGGCAGGCTGTGGGCAACGGGGCGGTGGTGGAAATTTTGTCGGATTGGCATTGTGACGATCCACAGCAGGGCGGATTGCCGATCTACATCGTTTTTCCGCCGGGGCCTTCCGGGCAAGTACCGTTGAAGTCCCGTGTGGTGGCGGAATTTCTGGAGAAAGTGTTGTTGCGCGAGTTTGGGGTTGAGCGGTCGGCGGTCTTGTGATGCTTAGCGTAGTAACCCGACCCTTGGTCGATACTTGCTACGTCCCTGCACGGTCACACCCCTTTGCGACGGTCCATTGGTGTTTCCCTCGCTGAGCCGCACGACCGCTGAGGTCGTCCCTCCAAGCAGCGAGTCAGGATCGACCTCTGGGCCAGCTCTTTGAGCTTGGCCCACCGCGCCTGTTTGGCACGCTCGGGCCAATGGCCCTGACTGTCGCTGCAGGGGAGGCGGACCGCACAGGCCCAAAACGCATCGACGCGCGAACAGCCCCCGGTGTTGCCGGGGGGTTAAAAGGCACGGGCTGCCGGTGTTGCTGGGGGCAATCAGCGAAACCGGGCTACTGGCACCACAAAGAATTGGTGCTTTTCCTCGATCATTCCCGCCATGCTCATCTGGCCTGCAAGGCCCAACTCCGGTATAATGCTCGGTTAGCTGAATGATTCTTAGGCAAAGGCCTGCGCGGGTGGTGCATCAACCCCCCGGGTTTTGTCGCATCTATTGGAGTTTCCCTTGTCGAAATTAGCCGCAAGCGCAAGATCGGATCAAGCGCGCGCATTGCTTGCGCTCGCCGATGGCACCGTGTTCGAAGGGATTTCTTTCGGAGCCCCCACCACACAAGTGGGCGAAGTGGTGTTCAACACATCCCTCACCGGCTATCAGGAAATCGCCACTGACCCGTCCTATTGCCGCCAAATTGTCACCCTCACTTACCCCCACATCGGCAACGTCGGGACCAACGCGCAGGATGAAGAGTCTGGTCAGTTGTGCCTGTCGGGCTTGGTGATCAAAGACCTGCCCATGCTGGTCTCCAATTTCCGTTCTAGCCAGCCGCTGGGTGATTATCTCAAGCAGCACGGTGTGCCCGGTATTGCCGGCATCGACACCCGAAAGCTCACCCGCATTCTGCGTGAAAAGGGCGCTCAAAATGGTTGTTTGATGACCGAAGGTTCAGGCGAAACCTTCAGTGCCGAGCGTGCGGTTGAGCTGGCCCGCGGTTTCCCTGGTTTGGCTGGCATGGACCTGGCCAAGGTGGTGAGTTGCACCGAAATCCATGAATGGACCGAAGGTGAATGGACGCTGGGTGAAGCTGCTGAAGTGCCCCACTTCCAGCAGGGCGATCGCCCCTACCATGTGGTGGCTTACGACTTTGGTGCCAAGCGCAATATTTTGCGCATGTTGGCCCAGCGCGGCTGCCGAGTCACCGTGGTGCCTGCCCAAACAGCCATCGACAAGGTTCTGGCGCTTAATCCCGATGGCGTGTTCCTGTCCAACGGCCCTGGCGACCCCGAGCCCTGCGACTACGCCATCGCTGCCATCAAACATGTGCTTGAGCAGACCAAGCTACCCGTGTTCGGCATCTGTTTGGGGCACCAGCTCATGGCCTTGGCCAGCGGCGCCAAAACACTGAAGATGAAGTTCGGCCATCACGGGGCCAATCATCCTGTCCAGGAACTGTCTAGCAAGCGTGTGTTCATCACCAGCCAAAACCATGGTTTTGCGGTGGATCCTGAATCACTGCCCGCCAATTTGCGGGTCACGCACGTGTCGCTGTTCGATGGTTCCATTCAGGGTTTGGAGCGCACAGACCGCGCAGCATTCTGCTTTCAGGGGCACCCGGAAGCCAGCCCTGGCCCGCACGACTTGGCTGAGCTGTTTGACCGCTTCATTGCGGACATCAGGGCCTGCAAGCAGTAAGGCAATCAGTGGCTTACGTTGAATGAATTTTTTGAAATCGAATATCTGACCCAAAAGGCGAGTTATGCCCAAGCGTAACGATCTAAAAACAATCCTCATCATCGGCGCCGGCCCCATCGTGATCGGCCAGGCCTGTGAATTCGACTATTCCGGCGCACAGGCTTGCAAAGCCCTGCGCGAAGAGGGTTACAAGGTAGTGTTGGTCAACAGCAACCCCGCCACCATCATGACCGACCCGGAAATGGCCGATGTCACGTACATCGAACCGATCACCTGGCAGGTGGTCGAGCGAATTATCGAAAAGGAGCGCCCCGACGCTGTGCTGCCCACCATGGGCGGCCAAACCGCTCTGAACTGCGCATTGGATCTTGCCAAGCATGGCGTGCTGGCCAAATACAATGTCGAGCTCATCGGTGCCAAGGAAGAGGCCATTGAAAAGGCCGAAGACCGCCTGAAATTCAAGAACGCCATGACGAAAATTGGCCTGGATTCTGCCAAATCGGGTGTGGCCCATTCCATGGAAGAGGCGCTGGACATTCAGCGCAAAATTGCAGCTGAAGTGGGCAGCAATGGTTTCCCTGTGATCATCCGCCCCAGCTTCACACTGGGTGGTACCGGTGGTGGCATTGCCTATAACGCTGAAGAGTTTGAGACCATCTGCAAGCGCGGTCTGGAAGCTTCCCCCACCAAGGAATTGCTGATTGAAGAAAGCCTGATCGGCTGGAAAGAATATGAGATGGAAGTGGTGCGCGACCGCGCCGACAACTGCATCATCATTTGCTCCATTGAAAACCTGGATCCGATGGGTATTCACACCGGTGACTCCATCACCGTGGCGCCTGCTCAAACCCTGACTGACCGCGAATACCAGATCATGCGCAATGCATCGATCGCCATTTTGCGCGAGATTGGTGTGGACACCGGCGGCTCCAACGTGCAGTTCTCGATCAATCCCGCCAATGGCCGGATGATCGTGATCGAGATGAATCCGCGCGTGTCGCGTTCATCAGCACTGGCTTCGAAGGCCACCGGTTTCCCAATTGCCAAGGTGGCCGCCAAGCTGTCCGTGGGCTACACGCTGGATGAACTCAAGAACGATATTACAGGTGGCCTCACCCCTGCATCGTTTGAGCCTTCCATCGACTATGTGGTCACGAAAATTCCGCGTTTTGCGTTTGAGAAATTCCCCACCGCCGACAACCGCCTCACCACCCAGATGAAATCGGTGGGTGAAGTGATGGCCATGGGCCGCACCTTCCAGGAAAGTTTCCAGAAAGCGTTGCGTGGCTTGGAAACCGGCGTGGATGGACTGAACCAGAAAACAACCGACCGTGAAGTGATTGAGCGCGAGTTGGGTGAGCCTGGCCCTGAACGCATCTTCTATGTGGGCGATGCATTTGCCCAAGGCTTCACCTTGGAGCAGGTGCATGCGCTGACCCATATCGACCCTTGGTTCTTGGTGCAAATCAAGGACATCGTCGACATTGAATTGGAACTGGAAACCAAAACACTGGCTGACCTCACCGAGCCCGTGCTGCGCTTCTTGAAGCGCAAGGGTTTCTCAGACCGTCGTTTGGCCTACTTGCTCGATACGTCTGAGGCTGAAATCCGCAAGCTGCGTCATCAACATGGTGTGCGCCCGGTCTACAAGCGGGTGGATACCTGCGCGGCCGAATTCAAAACCGGCACGGCTTACATGTACTCCACCTATGAAGAGGAGTGCGAGGCTGAGCCAACCAACCAGAAAAAGATCATGGTGCTGGGCGGTGGTCCAAACCGCATTGGTCAAGGCATTGAGTTTGACTACTGCTGTGTGCATGCCGCCATGGCTTTGCGTGAAGACGGTTTCGAGACCATCATGGTTAACTGCAACCCTGAAACCGTGTCCACCGACTACGATACATCCGACCGTCTGTACTTTGAACCGCTGACGCTGGAAGACGTACTGGAAATTGTTCAATTGGAAAAACCGGTCGGCGTGATTGTGCAGTACGGTGGTCAAACCCCCCTGAAGCTGGCCAAAGCGCTAGAAGCCAACGGCGTGCCCATTATTGGGACCAGTCCGGAAAGCATTGATATTGCAGAAGACCGCGAGCGCTTCCAGAAGCTGTTGTCCAAGCTGAACCTGCTGCAGCCGCCCAACCGCACTGCACGCACTGAGGCAGAGGCGATTGCCCATGCACAAGACATTGGTTACCCGTTGGTGGTGCGCCCCAGCTATGTACTGGGCGGTCGTGCCATGGAAATTGTGCACGAGCAGAAAGACCTGGAGCGCTACATGCGCGAGGCCGTGAAGGTGAGCAACGACAGCCCAGTGCTGCTTGACCGTTTCCTGAACGATGCCATCGAAGTGGATGTGGACGCGCTGTGCGATGGCGAAAACGTGCTGATTGGCGGTGTGATGGAACACATCGAGCAGGCGGGCGTTCACTCCGGTGATTCGGCCTGCTGCTTGCCACCGTACAGCCTGTCGGCTGCCATGGTGGATGAGCTCAAGCGCCAGTCTGTGCTGATGGCCAAGGCGTTGAATGTGGTGGGTTTGATGAACGTGCAGTTCGCCATCCAGAACGATCGCGTGTTTGTGCTGGAAGTCAACCCGCGTGCATCCCGCACCGTTCCTTATGTATCCAAAGCCACTGGCATGCAGCTGGCCAAGATTGCCGCGCGCTGCATGTCTGGCCGCACCTTCGCCAATCAGGGGGTTAGCGATATTCCGGTACCGAAATATTTTTCGGTGAAGGAAGCCGTGTTCCCGTTTGTGAAATTCCCGGGCGTGGACACCATTCTGGGGCCGGAAATGAAGTCCACCGGGGAGGTGATGGGTGTGGGCCGCAGCTTTGGCGAGGCGTTTGTGAAGTCCCAGTTGGCTGCGTCGGTAAAATTACCGGACGGCGGTACCGCCTTCATCAGCGTGAAGCACGAAGACAAACAGCGTGCAGTGAAGCTTGCCAAAGGTTTGGCTGATTTGGGTTTCAAAATCATCGCCACGCGGGGTACGGCTGCAGCCATCAGTGAAGGCGGGGTGGAATGCACCGTGGTCAACAAGGTGCTGGAAGGTCGTCCGAACATTGTGGACATGCTGAAAAACGGCGAAGTTCAACTGGTGGTCAACACCGTTGAAGAGCGTCGCAGCGCCATCAATGACAGCCGCTACATCCGCACCACATCCCTGACTTCACGCGTCACGGTGTTCACCACCATGGCGGGTGCCTTGGCTGCAGTGGAAGGCATGAAGCATTTGAACAAAATGGACGTCTACAGCGTCCAGAGCCTGCACGCGGAATTGTCCGCCTAAGCTGCAGTCTTTAAAACACCAAGCCGTCCCTGGCTTTTCAGTCAGAGGCGGCTTTCCATTTGTTGGGAATTGAAAGCATGAGTACCGTACCCATTACCGTGAAGGGCGCTGAAAAACTGAAAGCGGAACTTCATCGCCTGAAAACCATCGAACGTCCATCCGTGATCAATGCCATCGCCGAGGCACGTGCACAGGGCGACCTGTCTGAGAATGCTGAATACGACGCAGCCAAGGAAAAACAGGGATTTATCGAAGGCCGTATCAAGGAAATTGAAGGCAAGCTGAGCAATGCGCAAATTATCGATCCATCCAATCTGGATGCCGAGGGCCGGGTGGTGTTTGGCGCAACCGTGAAGCTAGAGGACCTCGAGGCTGGTTCGCAGGTGGAGTACCAAATCGTGGGTGATGATGAGGCTGACATCAAGTCCAACCTGATTTCCATCTCGAGTCCAATTGCCCGCGCATTGATTGGGAAATACGAGGGCGACATCGCTGCCGTGCAGGCACCGGGTGGCGTGCGTGAATACGAAGTGCTGGAAGTCCGTTACATCTAAAGGAAGCAACACCATGGGCTGGAAAGGTTTTCGGAGTGCAGAACTGGCCATTTGGGCCATTTGGCTCGGTGCCTTGTGGTTCATGGCCATTGTCGTGGCCCCAGGCCTGTTCAAGTGGCTTCCAAGGCCAGAAGCTGGCTTGGTGGCCGGGCGTCTGTTTTACATGCTGAGTGTTTTCAGTGTGGCGGCCAGCCTGGTGTTGCTGGCACTGTCCAACACCGCTGGCGCCGTGGCTGCTGGCCTCAAAGGCAATGCCTTGGCGTTGCTGGTGTTGGCCGTTGGCGTGGTCGAGTTGGCGTGGATGCACCCCCACATGGCCCATATGCGGGATGCAATGGGCAACGCCTCCGGTGATGAACTGGCCCTACTCAAGGCCAGCTTTGGCAACATGCACGCGGTGTCCAGCGTGCTGTACTCTGTGAAAATGATCGCCGTGTTGCTGTGGGGCCTTGACCGCTATGGTGTGAAAGCAACCACCACGGGCAACACTGAAACCGCTTAATCTTTGGCGTTGTGCTGACGCTTGGTGAGGCGAGGAGGCTTGGGCTTTCGCGGAGCCGATTTCGCTTTCTCGGCCTGTTTCTCGGCGGATAGTGGGCGGTACAATACCAAGAGCTTTCCAATGTGTTGAACCAGCGCTGCGCCGGTGTTGGCGCAAATGGCTTGCGCATACTCCAGCCGGGCTTCCCGGTCGTCTCCAGCCACGCGCACCTTGATCAGGGCATGGGCCGACAGGTTCATGTCGATTTCCTTGATGACGTTGGTGGTCAGGCCTTTGTCGCCGATCATCACCACGGGGTCAAGCCCATGGGCTTGGGCTTTGAGGGCCTTTTTTTCGGCGGGTGTCAGTGTGATTGCGGCGTCCGTCATGTGTATTTCGCTCTGTAGGTAAATCTGTGGCTAAAGGTAAAGTCAACAAAAACTGGTTGCACGACCACATCAACGACCCTTACGTCAAGATGGCCACGGCGGCGGGTTACCGTGCGCGTGCGGCTTTCAAACTCAAGGAAATCGCCGAACCCGAGGGCTTGATCAAGCCTGGCATCAATGTGGTTGATTTGGGTAGTGCGCCCGGCAGTTGGTCTCAAGTGCTCCGCGAGGCCATGGTCGGGCCTGGCGGGGTCGTGCAAGGTCGTATTATTGCACTGGACATGCTTCCCATGGAACCGATTGCGGGAGTTGATTTCATTCAAGGCGATTTTCGGGACGATGAGGTGTTGTTGGAATTGGACAAACGCCTCCATGGGGAGAAGCTGGATTTGGTGGTGTCGGACATGGCACCCAATTTGTCGGGTGTTGCCTCGGCTGACGCGGCCCGCATTGAGCATGTATGCGAACTGGCCATCGACTTTGCCGTCAATCACCTCAAACCCAATGGCGCCCTGATCATGAAAATTTTTCACGGCTCTTCCTACAGTGGGATCGTCCATGAGATGAAGCAGGTTTTCAAAGTGGTTTCACCCCGCAAGCCCAAAGCGTCCCGTGATCGATCCCGGGAAACCTTTTTGCTCGCCAAGGGTCTCAAATAGGGAATATCTGCAGTAAATCAATTCCCGATAAAAACTTTCAATAAAGCCGGTCAATCGCTGCAATCAAATAGTGCGATGGCGAATTTACAAGGCTTGGGTTTAAAATGGGGATTCCGTCTCCACCTTCCCAAGGAGCGAGGCGGACCATCTAGGAGAAGTGGCGTTGAACAATTCATTTTCGAAAGCAGCGGTGTGGTTGGTGGTGGCCTTGGTGCTCTTCACTGTGTTCAAGCAGTTTGAAGGGCAGCAATCGCGTTCCAACGAAATGAGCTATTCCGAGTTCATGCAGGAAGCTCAAAATGGCCGAATCAAAAGTGTGGTGGTGGATGGCCGTACCGTCCGTGCTCGAACCAACGAGGACCAGGACCGCGTGGTGTATTCACCCGGCGACATCTGGATGGTGGGTGACCTGCTGAAATATGGTGTTCAGGTTCGTGCCAAGCCCGAAGAAGAGCCCTCGCTCCTCATGAGCCTGTTCGTCAGCTGGTTCCCCATGCTGCTGCTGATCGGCGTGTGGGTATTCTTCATGCGCCAAATGCAGGGCGGTGGTAAAGGCGGGGCCTTCAGTTTCGGCAAAAGCCGAGCCAAACTGCTGGATGAAGCCACCAATCCGGTCACATTCGCCGACGTCGCCGGTTGCGACGAAGCCAAGGAAGACGTGCAGGAACTGGTGGAATTCCTCCGAGATCCTTCACGATTTCAGAAGCTGGGTGGACGCATTCCCCGCGGTGTGTTGATGGTGGGTTCGCCCGGTACCGGTAAAACCCTGTTGGCCAAAGCCATCGCGGGCGAAGCCAAAGTGCCGTTCTTTGCCATTTCCGGTTCCGACTTCGTTGAAATGTTCGTGGGTGTGGGTGCTGCCCGTGTTCGCGACATGTTCGAACAAGCCAAAAAGCAGTCACCCTGCATCATTTTCATTGATGAAATTGACGCCGTGGGCCGTCAACGGGGTGCCGGATTGGGTGGCGGTAATGACGAGCGCGAGCAAACATTGAACCAGATGCTGGTGGAAATGGACGGTTTCGAGACCAGTCAAGCCATCATTGTGATCGCCGCAACCAACCGCCCCGACGTGCTCGACCCAGCTTTGCTTCGCCCTGGTCGTTTCGATCGCCAGGTGGTGGTGGGCTTGCCCGACATTCGCGGTCGAGAGCAAATTTTGAAAGTGCACATGCGCAAAATTCCCATGAGCGCCGATGTGGATGCCTCCGTACTGGCCCGCGGTACACCGGGGTTCTCCGGTGCTGACCTGGCCAACCTGGTGAACGAGTCCGCCTTGTTTGCTGCGCGCCGCAATGGCCGTGTGGTCGAAATGCAAGACTTCGAAAAAGCCAAGGACAAAATCATCATGGGCGCCGAGCGCAAGAGCATGGTGATGCCGGAAGAGGAACGACGCAACACGGCCTACCACGAGTCGGGTCACGCCATCGTGGCCCGTTTGGTGCCCAAAACCGACCCTGTGCACAAGGTCACCATCATTCCCCGTGGCCGCGCCCTGGGTGTGACCATGCAGTTGCCCGAAGGTGATCGTTACAGCATGGACAAAGAGCGCATGCTCTCCACCATCGCGGTGTTGTTTGGTGGCCGTATTGCTGAAGAAATTTTCATGAACCAGATGACCACCGGCGCTTCGAACGACTTTGAGCGCGCCACGGCCATTGCGCGAGACATGGTGACCCGTTATGGCATGACCGAAGCATTGGGCCCCATGGTGTATGCGGAAAATGAAGGCGAAGTGTTTTTGGGCCGCAGCGTGACCAAAACCACGCATATGTCGGAAGCGACCATGCAAAAGGTGGATGCCGAAATCCGCAAGATCATCGACGAGCAATACAAGCGCGCCTGGGACTTGTTGGACCAGAACCGTGACAAGGCCCATGCCATGGCCAAGGCCTTGCTGGAATGGGAAACCATTGATGCCGACCAGATCAACGACATCATGGAAGGCCGTGATCCACGGCCCCCAGTCGGCGGCGGCAGCACACCACCCACGGGCGGAAGCCCCAGCAGTGGCGGTGGTGGCGAAAAGGTGGCACCGAGCAGTCAGCCAGCGCCAGTGGCTTGATGTGTTGAGTGTCTGATGAAAGGAAGCCGGTGAGGAGAAATCCCACCGGTTTTTTATTGCCCCTTTGCAGTAGCGGTGGATCGTGTGTTCGTATTGGCCCCAGCAACACCGGCAGCCCGTGCCGAACGCCCCCCGAAAGGCAAAGGTTGCCCCGCGCATTGTCGCAATAAAAACCATTGCCTAGGCGCGTGCCGAGGTGCTGCAAAACCAAAGCCAATCCAATAGCGTCCCGCTCAATGCTGGGCCAGCGCCCAATCAATATGCTCTTTGAGGAAGTCATCCGCTCCTTCCCGCATATGCCTCAGCAATTCAGGTATGTCGGCCACACCCTTGGCATTGCCTGCCGCCACAGCGAGGTTGCGTCGAAAACGGCGATAGCCAATTCGCCGTATTGCGGTACCCTCGGTGTGTTGAAGAAATTCTTGTTCTGTCCACCCCATCAAGTCTGCCCAACCTGGATTGACCAATGCCGAACGCGCCTCAAAATCGGCAAACACGGCTGGCTTTGAAAACTTGTTCCAGGGGCACACCAGTTGGCAATCGTCACAGCCGTAAATTCGGGTGCCCATGGCGGGGCGCAGTTCAACTGGAATGGCGCTGTCATGCTCAATGGTGAGGTAAGAAATGCAGCGCCGCGCGTCCACGGAATAGGGTGCCACGATGGCCTGTGTGGGACAGGCGGTCATGCACCGCGTGCAGGTGCCGCAGTGGTCTTCTGTATATTCACCCGTCAACGGCAAAGGCAGGTTGGTAAATATTTCGCCCAGAAAGAACAGTGACCCTTCTTTTGGATTGATGAGCAAGGTGTGTTTGCCGCGCCAACCCAGTCCCGCTTTCCGGGCAATTTCCACTTCCGGGGTGGGGGCGCTGTCCACCGCAACGCGGTAGCCCAAATGGCCCACCTGGGCATGAACATCGGTCATGAGCCGCTGAAGGGCTTTGCGAATCACCTTGTGGTAGTCTCGGCCCCGGGCGTACAAACTGATGTAAGGGTGGTTCGGATCGTGAACAGCTTGCAGGGTTTGGTCGGTGAACGCTGTTTCGTCGCTTGCTGACAACGTATTTTCAGGCACGTAGGGAATGCGGAGTGATACGATGCGGATCGTCCCTTCAAGTAGCAGGTTCGGGTTCAAGCGCGCAGTGCCATGGCGAGCCATGTACGCCATTTCACCGTGCATGCCGTTGTTTAACCAGGCGGTCAGGTGTGGTTCGCAGGCCTGCAGATGGGTATCGCTCACCCCCAGTGCTGTGAAGCCCTGACGCTGCGCTGCCGCTTGAATCAGGGCCCAGTGTTGTTGTTCCAGATCAGACATGCATGAAAACCATACGCATTGAATGCCCCAATGAGGCTGCAACCCGTAGTGTAGGCGAAAAGCTCGCGCAGCACGCCTGCGCGCCGTTGTGCATCACCCTGAGCGGCCCCTTGGGCGCTGGCAAATCCGCGTTGGTGAGGGCTTATCTTCGGGCCTTGGGTGTCACCGGGCCCATCAAAAGTCCCAGCTATGCGTTGGTAGAACCTTACAATCTCTCGAATTACTCTGTGTATCATTTTGATTTTTATCGCTTCTTCGATCAGAATGAATGGGTAGAATCAGGATTTCGAGACTATTTCGACGAACAGGCGGTTTGCCTGGTTGAATGGCCTGAAAAAGCAGCTGGGTTGTTGCCGTTGGCAGACTTGGCTTTTGAACTGGCTTATGGATCGATGACAGGACCAGCACCCACGCCGGCTGATGGTTTTCCGGCTTCGCCCGATGAACCGACCACCGTACGAATCATGACCGTGACTGCACACACCGAACGGGGAAAACAGGTGTTGGACCATTTGATCTGAACACTGGGTAACACATGAGCATTACACGCCGAGATTTGCTGAAAACGGCCACAGCCGGATTCCTGCTGAAATTGCTGCCCACAGACGCCTGGGCCGTTGGACAGGTGCGTTTTGTGGATGTTCGCCTGTGGCCGGCTGACGACTACACTCGCGTGACGCTCGAACATGAAGGCCCGCTCAAATACAAATTCTTTCTGGTCGACAATCCCCACCGCATGGTGGTGGATATTCTGGACATGCGACTGGACAAAACGCTCAAGGAGCTGACCTCCCGACTGAAAGCCGATGACCCTTATGTGCAGCAAATCCGCGTTGGGCAATTTGATGCCAACACCGTGCGGATTGTGTTCGATCTAAAGGCGCCCGTTCGGCCAGAAATATTCAATATCGACCCGGTGGCCACCTACCAAAACCGGTTTGTGGTGGATTTTTACCCTCAAAAACCCGCTGACCCATTGATGGCCTTGGTCAACAAGCCCGAAGAGTCCGCAACAGTCGAGCCTTCCACCAAAGAGGATGAAATTGCCCGTGCCATTCGCATGGCAGAAGGGCAGGGCAGCGGCAAAGTTGCCAAGACACCCGCTGTAGCCGACAAACCGGTCGACAAAACACCTGAAAAAACGCCAGAGAAGCTGGCCGACAAATCCGCTGATAAACACATTGAAAAGCCTGCCAAAGGGCTCGAGGTCAAACGTGTGATCACCGTGGCCATTGACCCAGGGCACGGTGGTGAAGACCCGGGCGCCGTGGGTAATTCCGGGTCATATGAAAAGCATGTGGTGCTGTCCATTGGCAAGTTGTTGAAAGAAGAAATCGACGGCATGCCTGGCATGCGCGCCATGTTGACCCGCAACGGCGACTTTTTTGTACCCCTGGGCACACGGGTCCAGAAGGCCCGCAGTGTCAATGCTGATCTGTTTGTGTCCATCCATGCGGATGCCTTTGTCAAGCCCACAGCCAGCGGATCATCCGTGTTCGTTTTATCGGAGCGTGGAGCGTCCAGTACCGCAGCGAAATGGCTGGCCAACAAGGAAAATTCGTCTGATCTCATTGGCGGCGTGAACATCAAAGGGGCCGACAATCAGTTGGCCAAAGTGTTGCTCGATTTGTCCACCACCGCGCAAATCAACGACAGCATCAAGCTGGCCAGTGCAGTGTTGGGCAAAATCGGGAAAATTCACCGGCTTCACAAGGCCGAAGTGGAGCAGGCTGGTTTTGCAGTGTTGAAAGCACCGGACATTCCGTCCATCCTGGTTGAAACCGCTTTCATCAGTAATCCGGAAGAAGAAAAGAAACTGAATGACCCGGATCACCAGAAAAAGATTGCTCAAGCGATTGCAGCAGGTATTGCCCAGTACTTCGCCAAGAACCCCCCGGTGGCTCGTCGCCTCACCTGAGTATCCTATAATGGGGTATGACTTCTGCACGCCCCATTGCCCTCCTGCCCGATGTCTTGATCAGCCAAATCGCCGCCGGCGAGGTGGTGGACCGTCCCGCCTCGGTGGTGAAAGAATTGCTCGAGAACGCGCTGGATGCCGGTGCCACTGAGATCACCATTCGAATCGATGGCGGGGGCATTCAACGCATCTGCATTCAAGACAATGGCCGGGGTATTCCGCGCGATGAGTTGACGCTGGCAGTCACCCGTCACGCCACGTCCAAAATTCAGTCGCTCGACGAGCTTGAACAGGTCATGAGCTTGGGTTTTCGTGGCGAGGCATTGGCCTCTATCGCCTCGGTCAGCCAATTCACCCTGACCAGTTTTCCAGACGGGCAAGGCTGCGCTTACAGCATTCACAATCTGTCAGGTGGGTGGCATATTGAGCCGTCGGCGAATTCGCCGGGTACCACGGTGGATGTCCAGTCGCTGTACTTCAGCACACCAGCCCGCCGGAAGTTTTTAAAAACCGAACAAACTGAATTTTTCAATTGTCTGGATGTGGTTAAGCGCATGGCCTTGGCCAATCCAGCGGTGAGCTGGTTGGTGTATCGGGACGGCAAGTTGCACAGCCGCCACCAGGCCATGCCTTGGAGCACCCGTGTGTTCAGTATTCTGGATGCATTGGCCGATGGCCAGTCAAAACCGATTGATGTGCAAGCTGGTGATATGCGCCTGCATGGTGCAGTGGGCCTGCCCGACTCGGCCCGGGGCAAGGGCGACATGCAGTTCTTTTATGTGAACGGCCGATTTGTGCGCGACAAGCTCATTAACCATGCCGTGCGCTCCGCTTATGAAGATGTATTGCATGGCGATAAATACCCCGCTTTCGTTCTGTTTCTAAGCCTGCCTGCATCGGAAGTGGATGTGAATGTGCATCCTGCCAAAACCGAGGTGCGCTTTCGCAATGCTCGCGCAGTGCACCAATGGGTAAGGCAGGCCATTGAATCGGTGTTGGCACCGTCCAGGGCAACTGTTCCGCTGAGCGAACGAATTGCCGATGCGGTCCACGAAACACAGTCGGAACCCTCTCAATCGGTCGCTGCCACTGTGGCTTGGCGTTCGAGCCCAAACACCAATAGCCAGCCAACCCTACGGGTTCAGCCCAAGTCTGGGGTATTGCCGTTTAATCGGGAAGGGCCAGCCAACCCGGGTATGGCGCAAGAGGCCTTGGCCGATTATCTGGCCGCCCACCGCCCCCTGGACACGCCCCTTCAGGTGCCCGCGCGTCCCGAGGTCAGACCTGCTGGATCGATTGGGTCAGATTCGGGCTCACGCAATGAGCCTGAAGAGTATTTGGGACAAGCCATCGCCCAAGTGCACGGAGTGTATGTACTGGCGCTTCGACCGGATGGCATGGTGGTGGTGGACATGCATGCGGCGCATGAGCGCGTGTTGTACGAGCAATTCAAGCAGGCCTTGGATCAGCGTCTATCCATTTCATCCCAAGAGTTGTTGGTGCCGCTGTTGGTGCAAATTGATCCACGGCTGGCCAGCGAAGTGGAACAGGGCCAGTCGCTGTGGGATCAGATGGGCTTCCGGCTCAGTTTGCTGTCGGCCCAAGAAGTGGCTGTGCGGGCCATGCCCACCATGCTGGCGGGTCAAGATGTATCCGCACTCATTCAACAATGGCTGGAAGATTTGCACCAGTATGGCGTGGCCCATGTGTTGGAGCGGCAGCGCAATGCATGGCTGGCGGGCCTGGCCTGCCATACAGCGGTACGGGCCAACCGCAAGCTGAGTATTCCTGAAATGAATGCCCTTTTGCGTGCCATGGAGCGTACCGAGCGTTCAGACCAGTGCAACCATGGCAGACCCACCTGGCGTTTATTTACGCTAGGCGACATGGACAAATGGTTTTTGCGCGGGCAATAGGGGGCTGTGCACATGGGCATACCCTTTGACATTCCTGCTTTGGCCATCGTCGGGCCTACTGCCAGCGGAAAATCTGCCTTGGGCGTGTGGTTGGCACAGCAGGGCTTACCCATTGAAATCATCAGTCTGGATTCGGCGCTGGTGTTTCGCGACATGGACATCGGAACTGCCAAGCCCAGTCCTCAGGAGCTGGCATCGGTTCCACACCATTTAATTGACATCATCTCTCCAGAAGAAACGTTCAGTGCAGCCGATTTTCTCACCGCGTGTCATGGTCTGATCGCCGACATCCGGCAGCGTGGGCGGGTGCCTGTCATTCTTGGCGGAACCCTGATGTACTACAACGCGATGGTGGCGGGGCTGGATGATTTGCCCAAGGCCGACGCCATCATCCGCGCAAGAATTGAGGCTGATGCGAATCAGCTGGGCTGGCCCCATGTGCATGCTGAACTGTCCAAGGTAGACCCAGTCACCGCTGCGCGGCTTAAGCCCAATGATTCGCAACGTCTGCAACGTGCCATGGAGGTATACCTGCTCACCGGGCAGCCGCTGTCCACATTTCACAAACGGGATCAGGCTCAACGTTTGAGCCTGCCCACACTGGCGCTTGAGCCGGGTGATCGGTCTGTGTTGCACGCCCGTATCGCAGAACGTTTTGTGCACATGCTGGAGTCTGGTTTGATTGATGAGGTGGTGTCGCTGCGCCAGCGTTATGTGCTGGATACGGCCATGCCATCCATGCGGTGCGTGGGTTATCGGCAGGTGTGGGCGTATCTGGATGGCGAATTAAACCGTGCCGAGATGATCGAGAAAGGGGTGGCAGCAACCCGACAGCTGGCCAAACGGCAAATCACCTGGTTGCGTTCGATGCCTGGTAAACACACCGTGGATCCGCTTCAGGCCAATTGGTTGGAACTTGCCAAACCCTGGTTGAGCAACACGGTGGACGCCTTGCTTCAATTCAAATGAGGTTGGGCCAGTGTGAACACCAAGGGCAAGGTGAAGGCTGCACCAACGGTGGACAGCGAAATCAGGCAGGCGACCAAGGGTGCGTTCCCACCCATACGCGCGGCCAATATGTAGGCGCTCGACGCACTGGGCAGGGCTGAAAACACCAGCAAAACACGGGTTTGTTCAACGGGCAGTTGTACCCAATGCGCATAGGCCAGGGCCAGGGCTGGTGAGGCAATCAATTTCAGACCCAGCCACCAGATGGAGACAGACCAATGACCACGAATGCCCGAAAACACAAGGCCCGCCCCCACCGCAAGGAGACCCAAGGCCACAGCGGCTTGCGCAAGGCGTTCCAGCGTTAGCTGCACAGGGTGAGGAATATCAATTTGCAGCAGCTTTGCGAACAGGCCCAGCAGGGTGCCAATAATCAGCGGGTTTCGGACAATGTCGCCCAGAACACCCCAAATATTCCCCCGGCTCATGGAGCCCACGGCCAGCATGTTACACAGTGGTACACCCAGCGCTAATAAAATTGCCAGGTTGGCCACTCCTTCAGGACCACCAAGGCGGCTGGCCAGTGCAAGGCCGATGTATGAATTGAAACGGTAGGCTGTTTGTAGGCCTGAGGCGAAATCAATCCGGCCCATGGGACTAATCCATCGGCCAGCCCAGCCAGCGATGAAACTGACGGTGATGACCAGGGGGCCACCCAAGGCAAATGCACCCACCGTATTTAAATTGACGGGACTCATTGCCACGGAATGAAACAGCAGGCATGGAAACAGAACGAAATACACCAGCTTTTCGATGGTGACCCAGGCTTGGGGCGGCATCCAGAAGCGCTTGAGCAGGTAGCCTAGCGCAATCAGTGAGAAATCAGGAAAAAGCAGCAGTGGGTTCACGGTGTATTTGGGCCGGGTTTGCCAAGCCGGACACCCATCCATGGAAAAGCCCACCAGTGTGGTGGGCTTTGCTGTCTCCAGCAATACCGGTTAACACCAGTATTGCGTGTGTTCTTTAGACCGAGAAGGACGAACCGCAACCACAGGTGGTGGTGGCATTCGGGTTCTTGATCACGAACTGAGCACCGTTCAGGTCCTCTTTGTAGTCGATTTCTGCACCGGTCAGGTATTGAAAGCTCATTGAATCGATCAACAGGGTCACTCCGCCTTTGTCCAGCGTGGTGTCGTCCTCGTTCACGTCTTCATCAAAGGTGAACCCGTATTGGAAACCAGAGCAACCACCACCTTGCACGAATACACGCAGCTTCAGGTTAGGGTTGCCTTCCTCGTTGATCAAATCCCGCACTTTGGCGGCGGCCGCATCAGTGAAAACCAATACGCTGGGTTGTTCTGTGGTTGCTTCCATGGTGTCCTGCCTTGTTTAAGCCTGTTTACTGCCAGATCCGGCTTTGCTGCTGGCCAATGCCAGCTTTGCGGGCGCCGAATCATCTTGCTCGTGTTGCAAAGTGCCATCCACGACCGCGCCGGGATGCATTTCCAATGCCTTATATCTTACGTCACCGGAGACATTTGCGGAAGGGTGGAGCTCCAGAAGTTCCTTGGCCTCAATCGGGCCAACAATGTGACCACTGACCACCACATGCCCCACTTGAACGCTGCCGCGCACCCGTCCGGTTTCCGAGATGACCAACAGGGACTTTTCCCCCTCTTCGGCCACGACATTGCCATCCACCTCACCGTCGATGCGTAGTCCGCCTTTGAACTTCATGTCACCCTTGATGTGCATGCCGGCGCCGACCAGGCTTTGAATGGGCAACATGCGCTTGGATTTCTTCGAAAACATGGTGTGTTCGCCTTTAGAGTTTCGTGTTGGACTGGGCCCGGATGGTGCCACCCTCCAGAATTCGGAGCTCGACACTTTGAAGTTTTGCACCGTCCGGCAAGGAAAAAGTGCCGGCCACCCGTGAAAAACGGGTCAACCGTATTTCAAATTGGGGGTCTTTGGCATTGGGTGTTGCTGGTAACACTATGACAGCCGGTTTGTCTTTGTTCAAGGTCTTGATCAGTAGTTGAACCTTGAGATTGACAGGAGGGCTGTCGTTGCCCTGGATCAACAGGGCTCTGTATCGATACTGATTGGGTACGGTATCGCGTGTGACCTGCAAGCGTTTGAGGGAGATGGTTCCTTCCAGACTACCGGGGATAAAGCCCTCGAAGAACGCCAAGTCTTCTTTCAAACGGGCATTTTCGCTTTCCAAGTTGGTAATCAACAAGTTGAGCTTTTCCCGCTCTTCTTCGTCCAGTTTTTGAAGTTCCACAGAACGGGCTGTCGCCTCTTTTAACTCTTGATTATCCCGCTGAAGGGTGCTGAGCTGGGCATTCAAGTCGCTGACTTCCGTGGTGGAAAACAAGCGCTGCATGGGGTTGTTCTGCGGTCCCAGGCTTGCATACAAGGCGATGATGATGCTCACCAGCAAGCCGATGCTCAACCCAATCGAAAATGCAATTCGAGACGATCGTTGAACCCCGGGCAGCAGCGTCTTGAGCTGGTGGCGGCGCCGCTTCAAATTGTTGGTCAGGGTGTTCACGGTGCCAGCGGAAGTTGTTCAAGACCAAGGTGTTCGGGCAGACCAAACATGGCGTTCATGGCCTGAACCGCCTGACCTGCCGCACCTTTGACCAGATTGTCGATGGTGGCCAGGATGACCGCCGTATCCCGCCCTTGGGGACGGTGGATCGCCAGACGGACGAAATTGGAGCCCCGAACATGCTTCGTTTCGGGCAGGGAGCCCTTGGGCATGACATCAACGAAATATTCATCCCGGTAATGCCCTTCGTACAGGGCCTGCAGGTCGGTCGCCTGACCGGCATCGTTCAGTTTCACGTACACAGTGGCAAGAATTCCGCGCACCATGGGCACCAAGTGCGGTGTGAAAGTGACATGGGTTTTGCGACCCGAAATCATTTCCAGCCCTTGTTCAATTTCCGGCAAGTGACGGTGTCCGCTCACGCTGTAGGCTTTGAAGTTTTCGCTGGCCTCTGAGAACAGGCTTCCCACGGTGGCCTTTCGGCCAGCACCCGACACACCAGACTTGCAGTCGGCAATGATCGTGGTCTCGTCAATCAGGGGTGCGCCGGCGGTCAGCAAAGGCTTTAAGGCCAATTGGACAGAGGTTGGGTAGCAACCCGCCAGGCCGACCAAGCGGGCGGTGCGGACGGCATTCCGATGGGCCTCAATCAGGCCATACACCGCTTCTTCCAGGAGGGCGGGTTCTGAATGGGGCATGCCGTACCAGTGCTCAAATTCAGCCGTATTTTTCAGACGGAAGTCGGCCCCCAAGTCCACCACCCGAATACCGGCATTCACCAATTCGGCCGCTTGTGCCATACAAACCCCGTGTGGGGTGGCAAAAAACACCAGGTCGCAATTTTTCAGGGATTCAAACGTGGGCTCGGAGAACGCAATATTTACCCGTTTGCGAAGGGCTGGAAACATGTCTGCCACGGCTTGACCCACCTCGCCGCGTGATGTGATGGCTTTGAGTTCAACCTGGGGGTGCAGTGCCAGGATACGCAGCAACTCGGAACCGGTGTAGCCAGTTCCACCCACAATGCCCACTTTGATCATTTCATGCCCTTGATTGCCAAAAAGTATCGACAGAAAAAAAGCCGCACAAATGTGCGGCTTTTGATTGTACTCCAGCTGGGAGGGTGGCTGGATGAGAGTCTGAATTCTCGGTAGGCGTAATACCGGCAGTATTAACGCTTGGAGAACTGTTTGCGACGGCGGGCGCCACGCAAACCGACTTTCTTACGTTCAACTTCACGCGCATCCCGTGTGACCAAACCGGCCTTGGACAGTGTTGGCTTCAACTCTGCGTCATAGTCGATCAGGGCGCGTGTCAGGCCGTGGCGCACAGCACCTGCCTGACCTGTTTCGCCGCCACCGCGAACGTTGACCATGATGTCGAAGTTTTCTTCATTGGCAGTCAGTACCAAGGGTTGACGTGCAACCATCTGGCCTGTTTCGCGGGCGAAGTATTCAGTCAGGGGTTTGCCATTCACAACGAACTGGCCGGTGCCCTTCTTGATAAAAACGCGTGCAACCGAGCTTTTGCGGCGACCGGTACCGTAATTGTATTCACCAATCATGCTTCACCTCAGATTTCAAGCGGCTTGGGTTGTTGGGCAGAGTGCGGATGCTCGGCTTCAGCGTAGATCTTGAGTTTCTTGATCATTGCGTAGCCAAGCGGACCCTTGGGCAGCATGCCCTTCACGGCTTTTTCCAGCGCACGGCCGGGAAAACGTTCCTGCATCTTGTCGAAGTTTGTTTCGTAGATGCCGCCGGGGAAACCGGAGTGGCGGAAGTACTTCTTGTTCAGGCCTTTGGTGCCTGTCACACGCAGTTTTCCGGCATTGACCACAATAATGAAGTCACCGGTGTCGATGTGGGGTGTGAATTCAGGTTTGTGTTTGCCACGCAGGCGACGCGCAACTTCACTGGCTACGCGGCCCAGCACCTTGTCGGTGCCGTCAATCACAAACCACTCTTGTTTAACCTCACCGGGTTTGGCTGAGTAGGTTTTCATGGTTGTTCCTTAAGGGTTGAATGTACTCGCTTTACCTGTTGCCTCTCTTGTTGTGACCTTGAAACCAAGACCGGTCGAAAGGCTCTCCCAACAGGTAACCCGCGATTTTAGCAAACTTTTGATTATTCGGTTAAAATTTTTGTGTTTTTGAGGTTTTCGGGTGTTCAGACGAAAAAAAAACCCAAGCACCGGAGTGCTTGGGTTTAAATCCACCAAAGGAGGAGGGTGGAGGAGACAATCTTGCGTCGGGTGACGAGGATCGGATCAACTTCGTCACATCTTCAACGTCGATGATTGAATTGTAGGCATAATTCTGTTGCGGTGCAAGAGATTTGGTGCGGTGGCCGATAAAAGCAACTAAATTGTTGGTTTTTAGGTCATTTAAAATTACTGATTAAAATCATGTATTTAAATTAATTTTTAATGACCAGAAGGTTATTTTTAACAAAACTTTACTCAAATAGAGTGAGATTTCAAGTTTTGTTTGGTTCTTTGTTGTGCATAGCACAATTGAAGTTTGTCTGTTTTTACAGGGTGATTTGATGGAAGCAGAAGTGAGTTGGTCTGGTTTGCCGGGCATGAGTTTCGTGGCCACCACAGGGAGTGGCCACATGTTTTGCATGGATGGTGCGGTCGATGGCGGCGGCAACAACCTCGCACCGCGTCCCATGGAAGTGGTTTTGTCGGGCACCGGCGCTTGTACGGCCTACGATGTGGTGCTGATTTTGCGCAAAAGTGGGCAAGATGTGCGCAACTGCCACGTCAAGCTGACGGCTGAGCGGGCGGACAAGGAGCCCAAGGTATTCACCAAAATCAACTTTCACTTCACGGTCACGGGTCGAGGCTTGAAACCCAATTTGGTGGACAGGGCCATCAAGCTGTCCCACGAGAAGTATTGTTCAGCCTCCGCCATGTTGGGCAAAACTGCGGAGCTGGTGTTTACCCACGACATCGTGGAAGACTAAATTTTCTGTGCCAGCGTGGTCATGACCTTCGACATGGCGGTCATGGCCATTTTGACCGGCAGGGGTAAATGTTCACCGCCATGGGCCAAGGCCGTCTGTCCATGATCAATTTCATCCTGTTTCATTTGCTCCAGAATGGCCCGTGAGGCCACATCGGCTGCCGGTAGTCGCTGAAGGTGGTTGTTCAGGTGTTTTTCCACCTGCCTTTCTGTTTCGGCCATGAACCCAAGGCTAACCTTGTCACCCAATTGACCGGCCACCAGGCCCAATGCAAAGGCGCCGCCGTACCACAGTGGGTTAAGCAGGCTGGGGCGACCACCAAGTTCGTTTAGCCGCTCCTGTGTCCAAGCCAAGTGGTCCGCTTCTTCCCGGGCGGCCTCCACAAAGAGTGCCTTTTTGGCCGGGTCTTGGCTGCACAATGCCTGGGCTTGATACAGTGCCTGTGCGCACACTTCCCCCACGTGGTTCACCCGCATCAAACCAATCACTTTGGATTTTTCCTGGTCGTTTAAGGTGTCCGAGTTGCCGTGCATATTTTTGGCCGGGTTGCGGCGTTGTGCAATCGGAGTGGCTGTTAGGGTTTTCAGCGCTTTGTCGGCTTCAGCCAACAGCGCGTCCAGGGATGGTAGGGTAAACGGTAGGGCCATGGCGCTGCTTCTAATCCCTTGATTTTTCGGGTGTGTCTTCATTTTACCAAAGAGTACGGGTAGAATCCGCTCCCAACGCGCAACGATTTACAACGTCCCCGTGTTTCCGCCCTTGCTGCCAAGCAGTGTTCGTCGGGCACGGTGGGCATTTGCAGGCACACCATGACCTCTCGAAAGAAACTGTTCATCAAAACTTTTGGCTGCCAAATGAACGAGTACGACTCGGACAAAATGGCAGACCTGCTTGGCCACTCCGATGGTCTGGACCGCACCGACAACCCCGAAGAAGCCGATGTGATTCTCTTCAACACCTGTTCGGTTCGTGAGAAGGCGCAAGAAAAGGTGTTCAGTGACCTGGGGCGGGTCAAACACCTGAAAAAGTCCAATCCAGACTTGATCATCGGGGTTGGAGGCTGTGTGGCCAGCCAGGAAGGTGAAGCCATTGTGAAGCGTGCCCCCTATGTGGATGTGGTGTTTGGCCCACAAACCTTGCACCGCTTGCCACAACTGATCGAGAAAAAGCGCATCACCCAGCGCCCCCAGGTGGACATCTCTTTTCCTGAAATCGAAAAGTTCGATAGCCTGCCCATGGCGAAAAACACCGGCGCGACCGCGTTTGTGTCCATCATGGAAGGGTGCAGCAAGTACTGCAGTTTCTGCGTGGTGCCTTACACCCGTGGTGAGGAAATTTCTCGCCCATTCAATGATGTGCTCACTGAAGTGGCCGACCTGGCCGACCAAGGCGTGAAGGAAATCAATCTGCTGGGCCAAAATGTCAATGCATACCGGGGCGCAATGGCGGATGGTGAAATTGCTGACTTCGCCTTATTGCTGGAGTATGTCCATGAGGTTCCAGGTGTCGAGCGCATTCGCTTCACCACCTCGCACCCCAAAGAGTTTACCCAGCGCCTGATTGACTGTTATGCGCGTCTTCCCAAGCTGGTCAGTCATCTGCATTTGCCGGTTCAAGCCGGTTCTGATCGGATTTTGGCGGCCATGAAGCGGGGTTACACCGCGCTGGAATACAAATCCATCATTCGCAAATTGAGAGAAATTCGCCCCAATTTGTCGATGTCATCTGACTTTATCGTGGGTTTTCCTGGCGAAACTGACGCTGATTTCGAAAAAACCATGGATTTGATCCAGGCTGTTGGCTTCGACACATCCTTTTCCTTTGTTTATAGTCCTCGGCCTGGTACACCAGCGGCCGATTTGGTGGATGAGGTTGATCAAGCCGCCAAATTGGCGCGATTATCCCGACTGCAGAAACACATCGAAGCGCATGCAGCGCACATCAGTCAAACCATGTTGGGCTCCGTGCAAACCATTTTGGTGGAGGGGCCGTCCAAGAAAAATCCAGCGGAACTGTCTGGGCGAACTGAATGCAATCGGGTGGTCAATTTTGCGGCCCATCCAAGGCTGGTAGGGCAAATGGTCCAGGTGCGTATTGTGGAGGCCTTTCCGCACTCTCTCCGTGGCGAATTGACCGGGGTGGTGTAGCGCTTCCCCGGAGGTTCTGTCAAAACACCGTCAACTTTTTTGCGGTATCCTTGAGGCCTCGCATTGTGTAAAGGGTAACTCGCCCGTATGTCCGACCCCAGTCCGTCGCAGCCCCAGCTGCCTGGTTTTAACCGGCGTGAGCGGGGGCTGCTAGAGCGTTTGTCTTGGCTGCTGTTGCGCGAGCCGGAAGACCGAGAGCAATTGCTCGAGGTGCTCCAACAGGCACACGAGCGAAACCTGCTGGATGCTGATGCGCTGTCCATGATTGAAGGTGTCATGCAGGTCGGTGAGTTGGCCGCCCGCGACATCATGATTCCCCGCGCTCAAATGGACCTCATCAACATTGAGGATTCTCTCGAAGACATCCTGAGCTTTGCGGTGGACAAGTCCCATTCCCGTTTTCCGGTCTACGAGGGCCAGCGTGACAATGTCATTGGTGTGCTGTTGGCCAAGGACCTGCTGCAGTGTCAGTTGCAAGCGGGTGTCGATCTTCGGGACATGTTAAGACCTGCCGTGTTTATCCCCGAAAGCAAGCGTTTGAATGTGTTATTGCGTGATTTTCGTCAAAACCGCAACCACATTGCGCTGGTGGTGGATGAGTTTGGCGGCGTGGCCGGCCTGGTAACCATCGAGGATGTTTTGGAACAGATTGTCGGTGATATCGAAGACGAATATGACTTCGATGAAGAGGCCGACAATATCGTTAGCCTGGAAGGCGCCGATACGGGTGTTTATCGCGTTAAGGCCGTGACCGAAATCGAGCAATTCAATGCGGCATTCGGTACCCAATTTGAGACCGACCAAGCCGACACAGTGGGCGGGTTGTTATCCAGTCATTTGGCCCGAGTGCCTCGCAAAGGCGAGGTGGTGGTGATGAACAACGTCCGGTTCGAGGTGTTGCGAGCCGATGCCCGGCAAGTCCAATTGCTCAAGGTTCAAGTCTGTGCATCACTCGACGCATCCTCAATCTCGGGCAGTCCGAATCGTGAGTCCATGTCGCCCAACGCTGCCAACTCATAATGTTTTATCTCTTGACCGGCTTGGCGCTGGGTGCCCCCTGGGCATTGTCATTTGCACCATTTGAAGTCTGGTGGCTTGGCATTTTACTGCTGGTGGCCCTTCAGGAGCTGGCACTGCAAGCGCGCAATGCTCGCCAGGCCGCAGGGGCTGGTTTTGGCTTTGGTTGGGCAGCCTTTTCCGTGGGCGTTCACTGGCTGTACACCAGCTTGCATCACTACGGCGGTTTGCCCAACTGGCTTGCCGTCTTAGCCGTTGTATTCTTTGCGGCTTATTTGGCATTGTTTCCGGCCATGGCCTGCGGGGTGTTCCAGTGGTGGCATCGGAGAGTGATCGGCTTGAGGCCCTCCCCGGTTTTGTCGGCAGCAGCGTGGTCAGCCGCGTGGACGTTCTTCGAATGGCTCCGGGGAACATTGTTCACCGGCTTTGCGTGGCTGAACCTGGGTGACGCGTTGGTGGATTCTCCGGTTGCGAATCTGTTGCCTTGGCTGGGCAACTACGGCAGCTTATTTTTGGTGTTGTGGCTGGTGCTTGCAGGATTCAACACCGTTCGCAGTTGGTTCTCGGGTCAGCCCTTCGCGTACAAACCCGCACTGCAGGTCTTGGGTATCTGTAGTTTGCTGATAGCAGGCCTGACTGTGGCTGTGCCGGTCGAGTCTGCCGGTGTGTTGAAGGTAGCCGGTGTTCAAACCAATGTGGATCAAAGCATCAAGTTCGATCCAGACCGAATCATCGGCAACATGCAGCAGGCTTTCAAGTTGGGGGATGTGGCGCGTGAGAAGTTGACGAACGGAGGCGCGCTACTGTTTCCGGAAACCGTCAATCCCTTGGTATGGACGGATACGCCTGATGTTTGGCAGCAGCGATTCAGAGATTTTGGCGTTCCAGGAAAAATTGATGTGGTGATGGGCTCTGCCATCCAAGAAGGCCGGGATTATTACAACTCGATTGTGGTTTTCAACGGTGCAGAGCGCGACCGGGATTTAATCATTCCTCAGCGGCGGCATGACAAACGCCATTTGGTTCCATTTGGAGAGTTCATACCCACCGGATTTGGTTGGTTTGTTGCCATGCTCAACATGCCCATGGGCGAGTTCAGTCGTGGACGCGGTGCGCTAGAGCCATTGACCATTGCGGGTCAATCTGTCGCAGGCACTGTGTGTTATGAAGATATTTTCAGCGGCGAGTTTGCCAGCCTTTTGCGCGATGCCAATCGCGAACCAACGGTGCTGCTGAATTTGAGCAATTTGGCCTGGTTCGGACAGTCTTGGGCGTTGGATCAGCACGCCCAAATGGGTCGGACGCGTTCAGCAGAGCATCGCAAGCCTGGCTTGCGGGTCACCAACACGGGCCTGTCCGGTATTGTGGATGACCATGGCCGTTGGGTTTTGAAAGTGGCTCCCGGCCAGGCCATGGTGTGGGATGGAGAATTGCAGGGGCGCACGGGTAAAACCTTGTTTTCCCGTCTAGGGGCTTTCCTCTGGTTTGGCATATGGGGCGCAGTGCTTGCACTGATGGTGCTTCGAGACCGGCGTTCCAAGGCTTACAATAGCGGAATTCCAATTTGAAAGTGTCTTGCCATGTCGATTAGTCCAGTACGCGAGATTGTTGAAGAAATGCGCAATGGCCGCATGGTGATCCTCGTTGATGAGGAAGACCGTGAAAACGAAGGTGACCTGGTTCTGGCCGCAGACTTCGTGACACCTGAGGCGATTAATTTCATGGCCAAGTTTGGTCGTGGACTGATTTGCCTCACATTGACAGAGGACAAGTGTCGCCAACTGGGCCTTCGACCCATGGTGCAGTCCAACGGGTCGTCGCACGGGACCAACTTCACCGTGTCGATTGAGGCGGCTGAAGGGGTGTCTACGGGTATTTCTGCAGCGGACCGAGCACACACCATTCGTGTGGCGGTGAACCGGAATGCAAAGCCGGAGGAGCTGGTCCAGCCGGGCCATATATTCCCGTTGTCAGCGGTCAATGGTGGCGTGTTGATGCGTGCTGGGCACACAGAGGCCGGTTGCGACCTGGCTGCCATGGCAGGCCTAACACCTGCATCGGTTATTTGCGAAATCATGAAAGACGACGGGACCATGGCCCGGTTGCCCGACCTGATTGAGTTTGCCAAAGAGCATGGCTTGAAAATTGGGACCATTGCGGACTTGATTCAGTACCGCAGTGCGAATGAGTCATTGATTGAGCGCCTGCACGAGCGCACACTCAACACGGTGGAGGGCGAATTTCGCTGTGTGTCTTATCGTGACAAGCCCACCGGCAGCGCCCACTTTGCACTCGTGTACGGAAGCGTCGATCCAAACCGTGAATTGCTGGTTCGCGTGCATGAGCCAACCTCCATGATTGATTTTCTGGAGGCGCGCTATTCCGAGCATTCCTTCTCCATTCCAGCTGCCATGAAGCGGGTGGTAGAAGAAGGCGCAGGCGTGATTGTGCTGTTGAATTGCAATGTGTCCTCCGACCGTTTGCTCGGTCAGTTTGCGTCGTTGGACGACATTGAGCATCGGGGTGCGACAAGCCGCAAGGGGGCTGGATCCAGCCCAGACCTGCGCACCTATGGCGTGGGCGCGCAAATTTTGAAAGACCTGGGCGTTAACAAGATGAAACTTCTGTCGCGTCCCCGCAAAATGCCCAGCATGACCGGCTTTGATCTGGAAGTGTCTGGGTATATCCATGGAGAAAGCAAATGAGCAACAACCCGGGAAGTGTGCCCGCGAATCTGAATGGCGACGGCATCCGCGTGGGCGTTGTTCAGGCTCGTTTTAATCAGGAAATCACCGATGGCTTGTGGCGCGCCTGTTGCAGCGAGCTGCTTCGACTCGGTGTGCTCAATGAGGACATCCTTCACGTGACCGTACCGGGCGCCATGGAACTGCCCATCACGTTGCAACGTCTGGCGCAGTCTGGTGAATTTGATGTGCTGGTTGCCTTGGGCTGTGTGATCAAAGGCGACACCTATCACTTTGAGATTGTCTGCGGTGAAAGTGCGCGGGGTATTTCAACTGTGGCCATGGACAATGATGTGCCCATCGTAAACATGGTGCTCACCACCTACACCGAAGACCAGGCCATCGAACGAATTGAGGACAAGGGGCTCGATGCCGCTCGTTGCGCGGTTGAAATGGGCAATCTCATGATGACGCTGGATGACAATTTGCCGGGTCTCAGTGGAGAAGAAGCGGATGAGTGATGATGATCAAAAGCGGCGCGGCCATACCCGGAATGCGCGCCGACGCTCCCGCGAATTGGCTCTGCAAGGTTTGTATCAGTGGTTTCTGAATCCCAGCGATGTGGGTGAAATTGACGCGCATATTCAGGATGCACCAGGATTCGACAAAGCAGACCGGGCTCACTATCAATCCCTGTTGCATGGATCCGTCCGCAATTTAGAGGATCTCATAGCGCAAATCCAGCCCTTTGTGGATCGACCATGGGCCGAACTCAGTCCTGTAGAGAAGGCTGTGCTTGTGTTGGGCACTCATGAAATGAATACCCACCTGGATATTCCTTATCGGGTGGTGATTAATGAAGCGGTGGAGTTGACCAAAACCTTTGGTGGCACCGACGCATTCAAATTCATCAACGGTGTGTTAGACAAAGTTGCCGGGCAGGCGCGCCAGGCTGAAATTCGCGCACAATAACCGCTGGAGTGCGTTGCTTGGCCAGTCTGGAATTCGACCTGATTGACCGGTATTTCAAGGAACCGTTCGGGCCCTTGTTGGCGTCTCACGCGACCCGGGTCCCCCTCGGCATTGGTGACGATTGCGCCATGCTAAATCCAGACCCAGGGCACACGCTGTTTGTTTCAACGGACACCCTGGTGTCTGGAGTGCATTTCTATCCCGACGTTGCACCGCAGGACCTGGGCTGGAAGGCTTTGGCTGTCAATTTATCTGATTTGGCCGCCAGTGGTGCAGAGCCGTTGGGTTTTACATTGGCCTTGAGTTTGCCAGCGCTGGATCCGGCCTGGCTACACCATTTTTCTGATGGTTTGTTGCGGATTGCGCAAACTCACCGCTGCCCCCTGGTGGGCGGTGACACCACCAAAACCAACCTACCTGGTGGCTTGAGCATCACGGTCACTGTGTTTGGGCAAGCACCGGCTCTTCACAGTGGGTTTCCCCGGTCGTCGGCGGTTGAAGGTCACCGTTTATGGGCGCAGGGGCTGCCAGGGTTGGCCCGCATTGGTTTGTTGTTGGAGGCGGACCAACGCGGTTTATACGACACGGTCGCGATGCAGCCGGATTCGGCCGTGTGGACGGCTTTGAAGGCGGGCATGCCGCAAGCGGTCAGGCTGCGTGCCTGCCAGCAACTGAATTGCCCGCAACCCCAGATCCAATTGGGACTCCAATTGCGTAACCTGGCTGCTGCATGCCTGGATACATCGGATGGATTGAGCGGCGATGTGGCACACATCGCACAGGCCAGCCAGGTGGCAGTACTCATCAAGGAGTCTGCCTTGCTGGATGCCTGGCACCGTGCATTTCCCGAATGGATCGGTCAATTGAATCTGAACGAACGGCAATGGCTGCTGGACTGTGCGTTGACGGGCGGTGACGACTATGGTTTGTGTTTCACAGCCGCCCCGACGGCTGACGTGGCGTTACGGCAATTGTCGGGTCCACATGCCCTGTTTGAATTGGGTATGGTCACGGCGGGGCAGGGGGTTTGGTTGCAGTCTCAAGGAGATGCGTCATTGAATCCTGTACCATTGGTCAAACGGTCATACACCCATTTTTGATGGTCATTTACGCCCGCAACACGGCATACACACACCTTCGATGAGCGCCAAACCCCGCGGAATAGTCCGGCCTGACTGGAAATTTGCTCTGTCCAACCCAGCACACCTGTTGGCGCTGGGTTTTGGTAGTGGGCTGGCCTGGGTCGTCCCGGGCACGTTTGGAACGCTGTTTGGGTGGTTGACCTATGTATGGATGGCACCGCATCTGCCCAGTGCCTCACATTGGCTGGTCGTGTTGGCGCTGGCTTTTGCTGTGGGATGTGTGTGCTGTCACCTCACGGGCCGTGCACTCGGGGTGGCTGATCATGGCAGTATTGTGTGGGATGAGGTGGTGGCGATTTGGCTCGTGTTGTGGGTTGCCGCCCCAGTGTACTCAACACCCCTGCAGCAACTAGGCTGCGTGGTGGTTTTTCGGTTTTTCGACATGGTCAAACCTCAACCCATCCGGTGGTTTGATCAACGGTGGAAAAACGGCTTCGGTGTGATGTGGGACGATATCGTTGCGGCGCTGATCAGTCTGTTTTTTTTATCGCTGGTTGCACGCTGGATGTTTCGATGAATTTGAAGGCACTTCACTGGTTTGTATGCCATGAATACTGAACTTGAAGCGATTGCCCAGCGTTTTCGAGAGGCTCGCGCCAAACTGGGGGTGGTGGAATCTTGCACTGGCGGTGGTTTGGGCCATGCCATCACCAGCCTCGCCGGATCCAGTGATTTTTTTGAAGGCGGTCTCATCACCTACTCCAATACGGTCAAAATGAAATCGGTGTATGTCCGGGAGTCGACGCTGGAAGCCCATGGTGCCGTGAGTGAGGAGTGCGTCAAAGAAATGGCCAATGGCGGCTTGGTCGCACTCGGCGTGGATTGCTGTTTGTCGATTTCCGGAATTGCCGGACCTGGTGGAGCCTCGCCCGAAAAACCAGTGGGCACCGTTTGGTTCGGGCTGGCTGTGCGTCACAAATCCATTGAAGCCTTTCACCGGGTGTTCGAAGGAGATCGCGCTGCTGTGCGGGCTCAGGCGGTACAAACCGGGTTAGAAATTCTCGCCAAGGTATCACTCAAAAAGACTGTATAGATAAACAGTAAATACTGTGCAATAATTCACGCATTAACAACCGATTCGTTGAAGGCAAACCATGGAAGACTTGCGGACCAAGAACCAATCAGCAGACAAAGTGAAAGCACTGGCCGCTGCGCTGAGCCAAATTGAGAAACAGTTTGGCAAAGGCAGCATTATGCGCTTTGGTGAAAACGAGGTTGAACACGACATTCAGTCGGTTTCCACAGGTTCTCTGGGTTTGGATATTGCCTTGGGCATTGGCGGTTTGCCGCGTGGCCGTGTGGTTGAAATTTATGGTCCGGAATCCTCTGGAAAAACCACCCTGACACTGCAAGTGATTGCAGAGATGCAAAAACTGGGCGGCACCTGTGCATTTATTGACGCCGAACACGCCCTGGATGTGCAATACGCCCAAAAATTGGGCGTGAATTTGGCGGATCTTCTGATTTCCCAACCCGATACTGGTGAGCAAGCCCTTGAAATTGTGGATGCACTGGTCCGTTCTGGTTCGGTGGACCTGGTGATCATTGACTCGGTGGCTGCACTGACCCCCAAGGCGGAAATCGAGGGCGACATGGGCGATTCACTGCCAGGATTGCAGGCCCGTTTGATGAGCCAGGCGTTGCGTAAACTGACAGCCAACATCAAGCGAACCAATTGTCTGGTGATTTTCATTAACCAGATCCGCATGAAAATTGGCGTCATGTTTGGTAGTCCTGAAACCACCACCGGCGGCAATGCGCTGAAATTTTATGCATCTGTCCGCTTGGATATTCGTCGCACTGGCTCCATCAAGAAAGCCGATGAGGTCATTGGCAATGAAACACGCGTCAAAGTCGTCAAAAACAAGGTTAGTCCGCCATTCCGCGAGGCCGAATTCGACATTTTGTACGGTCAGGGAACCTCTCGTGAAGGTGAAATCGTCGATTTGGGTGTATTGCATGGGTTTGTCGACAAATCGGGTGCCTGGTATGCCTACAACGGTGAAAAAATTGGCCAGGGCAAAGACAATGCCCGGGAATTCCTGAAAGCCAATCCAGCCATGGCGATGGAAATTGAGAATAAAATCCGCGAAAAATTGGGTGTGCGAGCCATGGGGGCCACAGACCTGAAGACCGCAGGCAATGAAGTCACGGAAGACTGAATCAGCGCCGGAGTTGGCCGATGGCGGTTTTGAGCAGATCAAACCGCCATCACGACCCTTGCCATCGGCCAAATCCAAAGCGGTGGCATTCCTGTCCCGCCGCGAACATTCCCGCAAAGAATTGCGAGACAAGCTTCTTCGGCGTGGATATTCCATCGAAGAGGTGGATGACGCCATAGAATGGGCAGCCGCCCGGCAGTTTCAGTCTGATCAGCGGTTTGGACAGTCACTCATTCGCCGGCGTGCATCCAGTTTGGGTAACAGAGCCATTGAGGCTGAACTGGCCCAGCATGGTCTTTCCTTTCAGGTCACCACCTGCACAGCAGCAGAGAATGAATCGCAGAATACACCTGGGCTTGACCCAGAGCCACTGGAGGCGGAAGACAGCAGGGCACTGGAATGGCTGCGAAAGCGTTATTCCGCTGACTTGCTCAGTGTCCTGTCTACGCCCGATTCCCCCGAACTACGGGAAAACCTCATGAGGCTGAAGGCCAAAGCCCTGCGCGGTTTGGGAACACGCGGGTTTGAATTTGGCAACATTCACAAAGCTTGGAAAAGACTGCTCTCAGAGATTCAAGCCGATGCGTGATATAGTCTTGGCTGGCTTATGTGTTTCAATAGAAGTGATAGTCTAGTTGTCTAACGAAGCGTTATTCGACGACACAAGAAGCAAAGAATGATGGGAAATCAATCTCCACGCACGCCTGCCGTGCAGCATCCTTGCCCCTGCGGTTTTTTGGGGTCTTCGCTTGCGCTGTCACGCGATCAAAACACTCTCCATGGTTTGAAATTGCTCCGTCAGGTTGCGTTGTGCATCCCGGCTGAGGCGCGTTAACTTTCCAGCAAGGAATCCACATGAAAATTCACGAGTATCAAGGCAAGGAAATTCTGAAGAAATATGGTGTTGCGGTGCCTACCGGTTACCCATGCTTTTCTGTGGACGAGGCGGTGAGTGCGGCCGAAAAGCTGGGTGGCCCGGTATGGGTGGTGAAAGCACAAATTCACGCCGGTGGTCGTGGCAAGGGCGGCGGTGTAAAAGTGGCCAAGAGCATGGCCGATGTGAAAACCTTCGCCAGCCAGATCCTGGGCATGCAACTGATTACCCACCAAACCAGTCCGGAAGGCCAAAAGGTTAGCCGACTGTTGGTGGAAGAGGGCGCAGACATCAAGAAAGAATACTACGTGGGCATGGTGGTTGATCGTGTAACCCAGCGGGTGTGTGTGATGGCCTCCAGCGAGGGCGGCATGGAAATTGAAGAGGTGGCAGAGCACACGCCCGAATTGATTCACAAGGTGTTTGTAGACCCAGTGGCGGGTTTGACCGATGCGGAGGCTGACAGCCTGGCCACCAAAATTGGCATTCCTGCAGGTTCCGTCGCCAAAGCGCGCGTGGCCTTCCAGGGTTTGTACAAGGCATTTTGGGACACCGATGCCAGTTTGGCAGAGATCAACCCGTTGATTCTGACCGGCAGCGGCGACATCATTGCGTTGGACGCCAAAATGAATTTTGATTCCAACGCCTTGTTCCGCCACCCGGACATTGTGGCCATGCGCGATTTGGCCGAAGAAGACCCGGCCGAGATCGAGGCCAGCAAGTTTGATCTGTCCTACATCTCTCTGGATGGGAATATCGGTTGCTTGGTCAATGGAGCAGGCCTGGCGATGGCCACCATGGACACGATCAAGCTCTTCGGTGGCGAGCCTGCCAACTTCCTGGACGTGGGCGGTGGCGCAACCACTGAGAAAGTCACTGAAGCGTTCAAGATCATGTTGAAAAATCCGAATCTCAAGGCGATTTTGGTCAATATTTTCGGCGGTATTATGCGCTGCGACGTGATTGCCGATGGTGTGGTGGCAGCCTCCAAGGCGGTGGGCCTGAAGGTGCCGCTGGTGGTTCGCATGAAAGGGACCAACGAGGATTTGGGCAAAAAGATTCTTGCCGAATCTGGTCTGCCGATTATTTCGGCCAACACCATGGGCGAGGCAGCCCAGAAAGTGGTGGCTGCGACCAAGGCTGCTTGAGTTTCGGGATTAAGTCGGTTGAATCAACCGAACTGCATGATTTGATGCTCGGTAAACCATAACGGGCCGGGCCACTGTAAAGGATTCAGACAATGTCTATTTTGATCAACAAAGATACCAAGGTCGTCACTCAGGGTATTACTGGAAAAACCGGGCAGTTTCACACCCGCATGTGTCGCGAATATGCCAACGGCAAAAATTGCTTTGTGGCCGGTGTGAACCCGAAAAAAGCGGGTGAAGACTTTGAAGGCGTGCCGATTTTCGGCACTGTGGCTGATGCCAAAAAACAGACTGGCGCCAATGCATCGGTGATTTATGTTCCACCTCCCTTTGCCGCAGCAGCCATTTGGGAAGCGGTCGAGGCCGATTTGGATTTGGTGATTTGCATTACCGAAGGCATTCCTGTCCGCGACATGATGGAAGTGCGTGAACGCATGCGTAAAGAGGGTCGCAAGACCATTCTGGTTGGTCCAAACTGCCCTGGCGTCATCACCCCCGATGAAATCAAAATTGGGATCATGCCCGGTCATATTCACAAGAAGGGTCGGATTGGCGTTGTATCCCGCTCCGGCACGCTGACGTACGAAGCGGTGGGTCAATTGTCTGAGCTGGGTCTTGGTCAGTCCAGCGCTGTGGGTATTGGTGGAGACCCCGTCAACGGCTTGAAGCACATCGAAGTCATGAAGATGTTCAATGATGACCCCGACACCGACGCTGTGGTAATGATTGGCGAAATCGGTGGCAGCGACGAAGAAGAGGCCGCACTTTGGGTGAAAGACCACATGACAAAGCCTGTGGTCGGCTTTATCGCGGGTGTAACAGCTCCTCCCGGGAAGCGCATGGGCCATGCCGGTGCCATCATTTCCGGCGGTAAAGGCACCGCGCAGGAAAAACTGGCTGTGATGGAGTCCTGTGGTATTACCGTGACCAAAGACCCGTCTGAAATGGGTCGTTTGCTGAAAAAAGCAATCGGCTTGTGATGTAAGTCCAAGCTGCGGTTACAGTACTCCAGAGAGTTATATATCGCCTTGTCAAACCCCACCTGTTAATCCCAACAGGTGGGGTTTTGTTTTTCACGCAAATGGGGGTAATAACCACCGGCCCCCCTGGCCAACAATGAACGCTCATTGACCACTCCCCCTGAGGACAACATGAGCGCTATCCGAAAATTTTCCCGTCGTGGCCTGAATAAACGGTCTGGCGGTTTCACGTTGATTGAATTGATGATTGCCATCGCCATTGTGGGTGTGCTGGCGGCCATTGCTGTGCCCGCTTTTGCCAACTACCTAGCCCGCGGTCGAATTTCTGAAGCGATCAACTATGCCCAGGGTTGTAAAACGGGTTTTCTGGAATATTACGCCACCAACGGCGCCTTTCCGACAACCAATAGTCAAGCCAACTGTCCGTCCATTACCACGCCAAACGTTCAGGGTGTAACGGTCGGCAACCGCGGCATTGTTGTTCAACTGTCGACGGGCAATACCATTCCGGCAGCAGTTCGTGGCCAATACATTTATATTCAACCATTGAACAACGCCAACCCACCAGCCCTTGCCTCCAACGGTCAAACAATTGTGTCATGGGCATGTTCGTTAGGAGCCAGCGGTACTGGCAACGCGGCCGCTACCGCTCAGGCCCTGGATTTTGTTCCGGCCATTTGCCGAAATCAACCTAAGTAGTGTTGTCGGATCCGTCGTTTAGACTGACGTGAAATCACTTTTCCCGCCTCGCTTTTCAACGAGGCGGGTTTCAACCATCACCATGCCTTTGTCAATTGCTTTCAGCATGTCGTAAATGGTCAGCAACCCGACTTGTACACCGGTCAAGGCTTCCATCTCCACACCGGTTTTGCCCACGGTTTGGGCTGTGCAGTAGCAGGTAACCTCGCACTGGGTGTCATCCAGTTCAAATTCAACCGCCAGACGAGTCAGAGGTAGTGGATGGCACAACGGGATTAAATCCGATGTGCGTTTTGCGCCCTGAATGGCCGCAATTCTTGCCACGCCCAGAACATCGCCCTTTTTACTGGTTCCCGCTTTCAGCGCAGCGTAGGCCTCGGCACCCAGTCGAATTCGGCCAGTGGCCACCGCTTTGCGTTCGGTGTCCGTTTTTGCACCGACGTCCACCATGTGTGCGTTGCCGTGCTGGTCAAAGTGTGTAAGGCCGTTCATGTGTTGCTTCCCGAGATGACTGTTTACAGATCTTTACCGCAATTTTAGCGCCCCCCTTGACAACGTGCGTTGAACTTGCAGGGCATCGCGCTATCATACCCAGAGGTTCATCCCCTGATTGTTGCCAATGGCCATTCGTATCTGCAAATCTCTGATCAGTCTGTTGTGCTTGGCTGGCGCACTGTCCGCCTGGCCTGGGCCAGCCGCACATGCGGATGCGTTGAGCAATTTGCCCAGCCTGGGCGATGCAGGTGGTGCAGAGTTGTCCGTGCAGGACGAGCGTCGCTTGGGGGCGCTTATCATGCGGGACTACAAGGCCTACGGCGCTGTCAATTCTGATCCGGAAATCACGGGGTACCTCACCAAACTGGGTGCAAAAATTGCGCAAGCAGCCGGTGAATCACCCGCGAATTTTGAATTTTTCCTGGTGACGGACAAAGCCATCAACGCTTTTGCCATGCCAGGCGGCTACATCGGTGTGCACACCGGGTTGATTGCAGCCGCGCGCAACGAGTCAGAATTGGCCTCGGTGTTGGCACACGAAGTAGGGCACGTCACGCAACGCCACATTGCACGCCGTTTTGGTCAGCAAAAACAGACAACCATGGTGTCGGCTGCTGCGATGATTGCCGCCATCCTGGTGGCATCCAGCAATCCACAAGCGGCCACCGGCATTATGGCCGCTGGTGCTGGGTACGGAATTGATCAGCAGCTGGCCTTTTCGCGCGATGCTGAACGTGAGGCGGATCGGGTTGGTTTTCAGACATTGCAGTCCGCTGGTTTCAACACGCAAGGAATGGTTGATTTTTTTGGCCGCCTTCAAACAGCCTCGCGGCTGTACGAGAACAATGCGCCCGCCTACCTTCGCACCCACCCGCTGACCACTGAGCGAATTGCCGATATCCGGAACCGGGTGGGTATTGATGCTGGCAAAGGCGTCAGGCCGCCGGCGCCGCTGGATTTCGAGTTGTTGCGAATGAAGGCGTTGGTATATGGTGACAAAAGCAACCAGCAATGGAGCGATCGACTGAAGGCCCTGAGTTCGCCAAACGAGCAGGATGGATTCACCAACCCGATTGCTTTGGAGTACGGCAAATCGCTGGTGTATGCCAATTTACTGAAAAAGAGGGAGGCCCAGGAGGCTGCAGATCGTTCGCTGGAATTGTTTCGCCAGTCAATGGCGGGCAAACCGGTCATCGCGCCGCTGATGTTGCAAAGCCAGGTGATTGAAACCCGTCTGGATGCTGCTTACCCATCGTCGCAACAAGCGTTGAATGTGGGTTCTCCAAAGTTAGTGGCGGACCTGAATAACGATGGAAAGGTTGTGCTGGCTTTGCTTGAACGCCTTAAAAATGATTATCGAAATGAACTGTCTGCCAAGGTGTTGTATGCCGATGGCCTGCAGCGCCTGGGTCTGTTCCAGCAGTCAGACACCTACCTGCGTGATTTGACCCAAATTTACCGGTCCAATCCACAACTGTTCGAGTTGCTGTCCCAAAGTGCGCTGGCTTTGGGCAAACGGGCGGACCATCACCTATATTTGGCACAATCCTACAGCTTGAGAGGCGCCTATTTGCCCGCCATTGAGCAAACGCAAATTGCTAAGCAGTATGCGCAGGACAACTACTACCTGCTGGCTGAAATAGACGCCAAACAACGGGAATACAAGCGCAAGGCCGATGAGGAGCGTGAGTACCTCAAGGCCAGCGGAAACGGGCCTTGAGTGTTCATTTACAGGTGGTAATCGGCCACCCGTTGTACTTCATGGGCTGAGCCCAGCATCACCGCGCAACGCTGGTGCAGTTCTGTGGGTTGAATGTCCAGTATGCGCTGGGCGGCATCAAATGATTTTCCGCCAGCCTGTTCAACCAGGAAACTCATGGGATTGGCTTCGTACATCAATCGCAGTTTGCCGGGCTTATTGGGGTCGCGCAAATCTTTGGGGTACATGAAAATTCCGCCACGAGTCAACACGCGATGGACATCGGCCACCATGGACGCGATCCAGCGCATGTTGAAATCCTTACCGCGTTCGCCGGTTTTTCCTGCCAGCAGTTCCGCGATGTATTTCTGCACTGGTGGGTACCAGTGGCGCTGGTTGGACATGTTGATGGCAAATTCTTTGGTGTCTGCGGGAATGTCCATCGCTGGGGTGGTCAGCACATATTCACCGGCCTCGCGATCCAACGTAAATGCGGCCACACCGTTGCCGAAGGTCAACACCAACGACGTTTGGGGTCCATACACCACGTAACCGGCCGCCACTTGTGCGGTGCCGGGTTGCAGAAAGCTGTGGTTGTTGATGTCACCAGTGCGTGGGTTGGGCAGCACCGAGAAAATGGTCCCAATGGACACATTCACGTCGATGTTGCTGGACCCATCCAGCGGGTCAAACAGCACCAAATACGGTTTGTCCGCATGACCAGGGACGGGTGAGCAATCGTCCAGTTCCTCAGAGGCCATACCAGCCACCACCCCACTGGCCGCCAAGGCCACCAAAATCATGTCGTTGGCGATGATGTCGAGGTTTTTCTGGGTTTCGCCCTGCACGTTTTCGGTCCCGGCTGTGCCCAGCACACCACTCAATGCACCTTTGTGGACCGCCGCCGAGATATGTTGCGAAACACCTGATAGCGCATGAATCAGGGTGCTCAATTCTGGCGTAATTCGGCCGTGCCCCGCAGCGCCTTCCGCGGCTTTCAGGTACTGGCTTAAAGTGATCATGCTCATGGTTGTCCTGATTGAAAATTTGCAAATATTGTACCGAAGGGCCGCTCAGTGCGGTGCCGCTGCCAGGGCTTTGCCGATGACTTCCCGCACATCGGGCGACAACTGGCTGGTGCCATGAATACGTTCCAGTGCCTGGCGAGCATGGACCTGCAAGGGCGTGACCAGTTTGGTCCAGCGGTCCAGCGCGCGGGCCATTCTGGCTGCGACCTGGGGGTTGATGCCATTGAGTTCAATGACCAGATCGGCCCACAACGCATAACCTTGACCACTGTGCTGGTGAAACACGCTGGGATTTTGCATGGCAAATGCCCCCAACAGTGAGCGCGCCCGGTTGGGGTTCTTCAAGGTAAACGCCGGGTGTTTCAACAGGGTTTTGACTTGTGCCAAGGTATCCACGTCCGTGTTGCTGGCAGGCACTGTGGCCTGCAGCATGAACCATTTGTCGATGGCCAGGGCTTCGTGCCCAAACAATTGATAGTAGTGCGCCAATTCCGGGGTGTTGGCGGGGCCGTTGTACACCAGGGCACTGAGGGCCGCTACGCGGTCCGTCATGTTGTTGCATTCGGCATATTGTTGTTGGGCCAATGCAAGGTCTTCAGGTTCAGCACCCGCCACGAGATAGCTCAAGCACAGATTTTTCAGTGCGCGTTCGCCAGCGGCCACCGTGGTGTAGGCATAGGCCTCACCAGGTTTGTACCGTGCTTTGTAAAGCGCCATCAATTCGCCCTGGAACTGGGCACTTATGCGATCGCGAAGGGCACAGCGGGCCATGTGCAAGGCGACCGGGTCCACCAAGCCTTCCTGCTGTTCAAACAAGGCTCCTTCACCCGGCAGCTGCAAGGCAATGGCCAAATAGCCATCCGATAGGCGATGGTCGTTGAGCAGGTTGCCAAATACCTCGAGTGCAGCCTGAACCGCTTCGCCGTGGGTATCGCCTTGACGCTTCAGCACTTCTTGAACTGCTTTGGCATACACCTGCTGACCTGCGTCCCAGCGGTTGAACGGGTCATTGTCATGCGCCGCAAGAAAGATGAGGTCTGCTGAGCTGTGGCTGGTGCGCAAATTCACTGGTGCAGAAAACCCACGTAGCAAGGACGGAACCACGGGGGTTCTCAGGCCTGTAAAGACAAAGCGCTGCTCAGTCTGCGTGAGGTTGAGAACATCACCCCGCAGTGCGGTGGCATCACCTTTGAGCAACAATGCCTGGTCGCAGCCTTGCTGATCGACAAAACCCAGCCGGATTGGAATATGAAACGCGGGTTTGCTGGCTTGTCCCGGTGTAGGCGCACACCGCTGTTTCAATATCAGAGTCAACTCACCCAGGCTCACATCGTGAGCCCAGCTCGCATGAACCTCGGGTGTACCCGCCTGCGAATACCAGTGCCGAAACTGTTGCAAGTTCAAACCAGGATTGCTTTCCTGCAAGGCGGTTTCCATGGCTGACACAAATTGCTCGCAGGTGGCGGCTTGGCCGTCATGGCGCTCAAAATAAATTTGCATGCCGCGTTGAAACAAGGCCTCGCCCAGCAGCGTGTGCTGCATGCGAATGACCTCTGCGCCTTTTTCATACACAGTCACCGTGTAGAAATTGTTGATTTCCTGATAGCTGTCGGGGCGGATAGGGTGGGCCATGGGGCCAGCATCTTCCGGAAATTGTGCCGCACGCAAAACCTTCACATCATCAATGCGTTTTACAGCCCGTGCGGATGCAGCTTGTTCCGGGCTCAAACCGTGGGCCAGCATGTCGGCTGAAAATTCTTGATCCCGAAATACCGTCAGCCCTTCCTTCAGGGAAAGCTGGAACCAATCCTGGCAGGTCACGCGGTTGCCGGTCCAGTTGTGAAAGTATTCATGCCCCACCACACTTTCCACATTCTCAAAATCCACATCGGTGGCCAACTGCGGGTTGGCGAACACAAACTTGGTGTTGAAAATGTTCAAGCCTTTGTTTTCCATGGCCCCCATGTTGAAGTCAGCTGTGGCCACAATCATGAAGCGGTCCAGGTCCAGGTCCAGGCCAAAGCGTTGACGGTCCCACTCGATGGAGCGTTTCAGGCTTTGCATGGCAAAGTCTGTTTTGTCCAGGTTACCGGGTTCCACCCACACCTGCAGAAGGGCTGTTTGACCATTGCCCTTGGTGATCGTTTCTTCCTGACAGACAAAATTACCACCCACCAGCGCGAAGAGGTAAGCGGGTTTTGGGAAGGGGTCTTCCCAACGGCTCAGGTGCAATCCATCGTCCAGGTCACGGGCTTCCAGCAGGTTACCGTTGCTCAGTGTCACCGGGTGGGAGGCTTTGTTGGCGATTAGCGTGACGGTGAATTTGCTCAGTACATCGGGTCGATCCGGGAAATAGGTGATGCGGCGAAACCCCTGCGCCTCACATTGAGTAAAAAAATTGCCGTTGGATACATACAGCCCTTCCAGACGGGTGTTTTGGTCGGGTTGGTTGTACACCGTCAATTCCAGCACACCGTGTCGTCCTGCATGGGGAATGGTCAAGCTGGTATCGGTTTGCAGGTACTCCGTATTCGACAGCTGGCGACCATTCAGAGTCACGGACTCCAGTTCGAGTGCTTCGCCATCGAGTTCCAGTGCGGCGAGGTCGTTGACTTGCGCATCCCACGCTTCAAACTGCAAGCGGCTTTTGACCTTGGTTCGCGATGGGTTCAGCTCAAACACCAGATCTGTTTTTACAATCCGGTGATTGGGTGTTTTGTAATCCTTGCGGTAAAAGGTCACGGTCGCTGGCGCGTCTTTCATGGCGTGGGGTCCTGCTGGGTGATGACAATGGCTGGATGTCAGTGGTCGTGTTTGTGGTCATGGCCACAATGGCTGTGGTCGTGCCCGTCGTGCGCATGCTCATGGCCGTGTTCATGGCCATGGTCGTGGTCGCAGCAATCGTGGTGTTTAATCTCAGGCACGCTCAATTCCAGCATGGGGGCTTCAATCTGTTGGAATTGCAGACCGAAGTGTTCCAGCATGTGCATGCATTCATGGCTGGCCACGACGCGCGCGCCAAGCTCGGTCAATTGCAAAGGCCACATTTCAAGGCCTGCAATGTGGATAAAAGCCTCGTAACCGTTTTGTCCGCGTGCCACCTCAAACAAGGCTTCGGGTGCAGCCTGCACCACCGCCCACTCATTGGTGTTCGACACCAGTCTGTCCCCGGGTTCGACCGGTTCATCAATGTGACAAACGATACTGCCGCCATCGGTGGTGGGGCAATCGTGCGGCAATTCCTGTCGTTGATCAAAGGTCAAGGCGAGGGTTTTGGCGTTGCGCAGCAATACGGCAGCCACCTTGTGGCTGGCTTTGACCACCTTGTTGTACACCACCGAATGGTCGTGGTTGCAGTGGCTGTGATCGTGATCGTGATCGTGTGAATGGCTCATGGTGAGTTTAATCCCTGAAGTTTTCAAAGCCCAACGGCGTGTCGGTGACTTGTTTTTTGAGCAAGGCAATTGCAGCCTGGAGATCATCGCGTTTTGCGCCAGTCACGCGCACGGTGTCGCCCTGAATGCTGGCCTGTACTTTCATTTTGCTGTCCTTGATTTCCTTGACCACTTGCTTGGCGAGGTCTTTGTCAAGGCCGTTTTTAACCAACACGGTTTGTTTGAGTTTGTCGCCGGAAATTTTTTCCTTTTTGTCAAACGTCAAAAACCGCACATCCACATTTCGTTTTGCGAATTTGTTTCGAATCACCTCGGACACTTGTTCCAATTTAAAGTCATCGTCCGCGTACACGTACAGCGTGTCATCGTTCAGCTCAACCCGGGAATCGGATCCCTTGAAGTCAAAGCGATTCGTGATTTCTTTGTTCACCTGGTCAACGGCATTTCGCAGTTCAATCAAGTCTGGTTTGCAGACCACATCAAAAGACGGCATAGTTCATTCCTTCAAGCACAATGGATTCAATTGTAATCCCTAGAACACCCACCATGTCAGCACACGGCGACGCCTATCCAGTGGATTTGAAGCCCCTGCACACCTTTGGTCTGCAGGCCTGGGCAAAGGCGCTTCACACCATTTCAACGACATCCGATTTGGTCCGGTATGCCGACAGTCTTCAGCAGGGGCGGGCTGCGCTGTTGCTGGGTGAGGGCAGCAACACCGTGTTTGTTCGCGAGGTCAATGATCTCACCGTCTGGAAAATGGCGCTGACCGGCAAGCAATACCTGGGTTGCGACGGTGTCCATCATCATCTTCGGGTCATGGCTGGGGAAAACTGGCACAACCTGGTGGAGTGGACCATACAGCAGGGTTGGGGTGGGCTGGAAAACCTGGCCTTGATTCCGGGCTCGGTGGGCGCTGGTCCTGTTCAAAACATTGGTGCCTATGGTGTTGAACTCAAAGACCGCGTTCGGACTGTTCAGGTGTATGAACTGCAGACGCGAACCTTTCAAACCCTGGATCTGACAGCCTGTGAATTTGCCTATCGGGAAAGTGTGTTCAAGCAATCGGGCAAAGGGCGCTGGGTGATTACGGCGGTGGATTTTGCATTGCCTGTTCAATGGGTGCCGATACTTCACTATGGCGACCTATCCCGCCGTGTGGCTGATCTGGGCGTGGTCAGCCCCTTGAATGTCCTCAAAGCCGTGAGTGACATTCGGACTGAAAAATTGCCAGACCCGGTCGTCCTCGGCAATAGCGGGAGTTTTTTCAAAAATCCTCTGGTGGCTGTTGAGCAGTTTGAGTCACTCAAGCTGGCGCATCCCCAACTGGTTCATTTTCCGGCTGAAGGTGGTTTGGTTAAGTTGGCGGCTGGCTGGTTGATTGAGCAGTGTGGTTTGAAGGGGGCCATTGAGCAATCGGTGGGGGTCTATGAGCGGCAGGCGCTGATTCTGGTGAATCATGGGGCAGGGCAGGGCGCCCATTTGCTAAGCTTGATTGAGCGCATCCAGCAAGCAGTTCAAGCCCGCTTTGGTGTTCATCTGGATGCCGAACCCAATCTGATCGCTGACTGATTTGAATAAAAAAACCGGCCGCTAGGGCCGGTTTTTTGCGTTGTGCAGCAGTTTCGGTGTTGGCGTTACTGCCCGCGTTTGTTGCGTGCATTGGCAGCAATCCGCATCCGCAAGGCATTCAGTTTGATAAACCCACCAGCATCGGCTTGGTTGTACGCGCCGCCATCTTCGTCAAACGTCGCAATGGTTTGGTCAAACAACGAATCGGTCTTGGAGTCGCGGGCCACCACAATCACATTACCCTTGTACAGCTTCAGGCGCACCCAGCCGTTCACGCACTGCTGCGTGTGGTCGATCAAGGTCTGCAGGGCGACACGTTCCGGGCTCCACCAGTAACCGTTGTAAATCAGGCTTGCGTAGCGGGGCATCAGGTCGTCTTTGAGGTGGGCCACTTCACGGTCCAGCGTGATGGATTCGATGGCGCGGTGTGCCTTCAGAATGATCGTTCCGCCGGGGGTTTCATAACAGCCGCGGCTCTTCATGCCGACGTAGCGGTTTTCCACCAGGTCCAGGCGACCGATGCCATGCTTGCCGCCCAGGCGGTTCAGCTCGGTCAGGACTTCGGCTGCGCTTAGGCGTTTGCCATTCAGGGCAACAATATCGCCCTGTTCAAATTCAACATCCAGATACTCGGCCTGGTCCGGGGCCGCCTCAGGGCTGACCGTCCAGCGCCACATGCTTTCTTCGGCCTCGGCGCTGGGGTTCTCCAGGTGCCGGCCTTCAAAACTGATGTGCAGCAGGTTGGCGTCCATGGAATAGGGCGCACCACCGTTGCGGTGTTTCATGTCGATATCGATACCGGCATCTTCCGCGTATTTCAGCAGTTTCTCCCGGGACAACAGATCCCATTCACGCCACGGGGCAATGATCTTCACCCCAGGCATGAGGGCATAAGCACCCAGTTCGAAGCGCACTTGGTCATTGCCCTTGCCGGTTGCACCATGGGAAATGGCGTCAGCGCCGGTTTCGCGGGCGATTTCAATCAATCGCTTGGCAATCAGTGGGCGTGCAATCGAGGTACCCAGCAGATATTCACCTTCATACACAGTATTGGCCCGGAACATCGGAAACACGAAGTCGCGAACGAACTCTTCTCGAACGTCATCAATGTAGATGTTCTCGGGTTTGATGCCGAATTTCAGCGCCTTCTGGCGCGCGGGTTCAAGTTCTTCTCCCTGGCCGAGGTCGGCTGTAAAGGTCACTACTTCGCATTGGTAATTGTCTTGCAGCCACTTCAAAATCACCGAGGTGTCCAGTCCGCCGGAGTAGGCCAGCACCACTTTCTTCACGTCACTCATGGTCGTTCACAGTCAAAATTGAAATCAGGTTGTTCAATACGCTGATGGTCGCTCATTTGCGACCCAGCAACAAAAATTCCATCAGGGCTTTTTGGGTGTGCAAGCGGTTTTCAGCTTCATCCCACACCACACTCTGTGGGCCATCGATTACTTCAGCGGCCACTTCCTCTCCCCGGTGGGCTGGCAGGCAGTGCATGAACACGGCTTCTTTGTTGGCGACATTCATCATGTCGGTGTCCACCTGAAAATCTGCAAACGCTTTCATGCGTTCACTGTTTTCCATTTCAAAGCCCATGCTCGTCCAGACATCCGTGGTCACAATATCCGCATTTTTACAGGCCTCCATGGGGTCTGCAAAATAGGCATGGTGAGTTCCTTTGATATTCAGTTTAGGGTCTACCTCGTAACCGGCAGGTGTCGATACATTCACCTGAAAGTCCAGCATTTCCGCCGCTTGTAGCCAGGTGGCGCACACATTGTTTCCGTCACCCACCCATGCCACGGTCTTGCCTTGAATGCTGCCGCGGTGTTCGATGAACGTGTAAATATCGGCAAGGATTTGGCAGGGGTGATATTCATTGGTCAAACCATTGATCACGGGCACCCGGCTATTGGTGGCGAACCGCTCCACGATTTCCTGCTCGTAGGTGCGAATCATGACGATGTCGCACATGCGAGAAATCACTTGCGCGGCGTCTTCAACGGGTTCACCTCGGCCCAGCTGGCTGTCTTTGGTGTTCAGATATATGGCCGACCCGCCAAGCTGATGCATTCCAGCTTCGAAGCTCAAACGTGTTCGGGTAGAGGCCTTCTCGAAAATCATGACCAAAGTACGATCTTGCAGCGGGTAGTAGGGCTCGTAGCGTTTGAACCGGGCTTTGATGTCCCGTGTGCGTTCAATCAGATACTCGAAATCGCTTCGACTCAGGTCACTGAACTGCAAAAAATGTTTGATCGGCATGTTGTTATCATCTCCCGGCTGTGTGCCCTGGGAGGGCACCCTCGGGGTGCCGTCTCAGGTGAGGCGGTTGCCTCAAGCCGCTCCATTCAAAAATGCTTTGATCAACGGCGCCAAGTCCATTGCCAGCATGTTGGCTTCTTCCTGTTTGATCACCAGTGGTGGCAGCAATCGAACCACATTGTCGCGAGTGACGTTGATGATCAATCCTTTGTCACGGGCGATGGCAACCAGTTCAGCGCAAGGTTTCCACAGCTCCACGCCAATCATCAAGCCTCGTCCGCGGATTTCCTTCACGCCTGCCACGCCTGCCAGTTCTCGGGTCAGTACTGCACGAATCAGCGCACCCATCTGCTCGGCATGTTCCAGCAACCCTTCTTCAGCCATGATGTTGAGTGTGGCCAACGCAGCAGCAGAAACCAGCGGGCCGCCACCGAATGTGGTGCCGTGGGTGCCAGGCGTAAAAACACCGGCTGCCGCACCGGCTGCCAGGCATGCTCCGATGGGGACGCCGGATCCCAAACCTTTCGCCAGGGTAATCACGTCGGGTTCAATGCCCGCATGTTGGTAACCAAACCATTTTCCGGTTCGGCCAATACCGCTCTGCACTTCGTCAATCATCAATAGCCAGCCCTTGGCTGTGCATAGCTTGCGAAGTTCCTGCAGGTACTCCGTGTCCGCCACGTTGATACCGCCTTCACCTTGCAGCACTTCCAACAAAACAGCTTGGATGTCGGGGTTGTCTGCACTGGCCTGTTCAATGGCTGCGAAATCTCTGTAAGGCACTCGCACGAATCCACCTGGCAATTCGCCAAATCCAACCTTGGCCTTGGGGCTGTCGGTAGCGGCCAGTGTGGCCAGCGTGCGCCCGTGCCAAGCACGCTCCATCACAATAACCTTTGCATTTTCGATGCCTTTTTTGTATCCGTAGTGGCGGGCCAGCTTGATGGCTGCTTCATTGGCCTCGGCACCTGAATTACAAAAAAACGCTTCCTGCATGCCGGACAGTTCACACAACCGGGTGGCCAACAGTTCTTGCTCAACTACTCGGTACAGGTTGGAGGTGTGGATCAGCTTGGCAGCTTGGTCTGCAATCGCTTTGACCAGCTTGGGGTGGTTGTGCCCAAGCCCGTTGACTGCAATTCCAGCAAGACCATCCAGGTATTTTCGACCATCCGTGGACCACAGCCATGCACCTTCTCCATGCGTGAAGGCAATGGGTTGACGGGCATAGGTTTTCATCAAGTGATCGGTCACGGCAATACTCTCAATCAAATTCGCAAGGCCAGAAAAACAAACGCAGCCGGTCCTTGTGTTTTGGCTGCGTGGTGTAAAGCAGAATTGTACGATAAATCAAGGCTTAAGGGAAAGGAGCAAGCCCTACGTGGCCTTATTCTTCAGCCTCACTCCTCGCGGTGCGCATGCGCCCGAAACTGATCCAACTCAGTGGGCAAATGTCGGGCACGCAAATAATCGGGCGCAATCACCGACAAGGTCTCGTAGCGAGGCAGCGGAAATACCCTGCCAGAGGTTCGTACATTGTCGATTTTCATGGAGTCCACATTGTCCCGACTCATCAGCGGTTCGCCAGGGGCCAATTCCATCATACGGGCTTGCGCTTTGGCCAGAATGTTTGGAATGCCTACAATCCAAGGCTGGCGCCCCACGGCCTTCGCAGACAGCTGCACCAATGCTTTCAACGTGAATATTTCGGGGCCCACCAAATCAAAGGTATTGTGCACGGTGGATTTGTCGTCGTCGTTTATACAGACCATCACAGCCTGGGCCACATCACCAACGGAAACGGGTTGGAAGCGGGCCGTTGCACCCGCTAGCGGAATGAACGGTGCCAGCAGACTCAAACTTGCGAATGTATTCAGGAAGCGATCCCCCCGGCCGAAGACCACGGAAGGACGCAAAATGGTCCACGCCAGGCCGCTGTCCTTGACTGCAGCCTCACCGTCGGTTTTGGAGCGCAAGTACATGGACGGTGCCGGGTTTTGTACCCCCACGCCCAGTGCACTGATGTGAATCAGCCGCTTTACCTTGTGCTGATTCATGGAGGCCGTCAGCGCTTTGGGAAACTCAACATGATTCACCCGAAAATTCTGACCATAGGGTTTGCCGGGTTTGCTGTGCAAAACACCCAGTAAATTGACCACCACATCTTGACCGACCATCAGTCGACCCAAGGCAGCCCGATCGTGAATGTTGGCTGTGATGACCCGACAGGTGGGCAAGGTCAGCAGGTGCTTGGCGTTGTCATGGCGACGGGTAGGCACCGTGATGCGATGTCCGGCTTTGGTTAGCTCATTGCAAACAGCCTGGCCAATAAAACCTGAGCCGCCGATAACCAGCACGTTTTTTGTTGTCGACATGGTGTACGAGAATAGAATGCGTTGTTGAGATGACGGGTTGCAACCAATATCAGTTACTTCCTCGAATGATACCCAGTCTTTGTTTCAGGGATGTCGAGGAATTGTTCAGAACCCATGCATAGGCCACTGTGTTGGACATTACGTTCTTGACATAGTCCCGGGTCTCGTCAAACGGAATCAGCTCGGTGAATATGGCACCTTCGATCACACGGTTTTCTCCGAGTCGACGTTTCCATAACGAAGGCCGGGATGGCCCTGCGTTGTATCCAGCCGAGGCCAGGACCGGGGATTGTCCATGTTGATCAAACACCATTTTCAGGTAGTTGGTCCCCAATGTTAGGTTGGTGTCGATGTCGGAAATATCCGACTTTTTGAAGTCACTTAAACCGATTTTCTTGGCCACATATTGAGCCGTGGCTGGCATAACCTGCATCAACCCGCTGGCCCCAACGCCAGATCTGGCAATGGTCACAAAGCGTGATTCCTGTCGAATCAGTCCGTAAACCCAGGATTCATCAATTCCGACTTCCTGTGTTTTGGCCGTCATGCGATCCCGAAACGGAGTGAGGTACCGCAACGAAACGTCGTGTTCCATTTCGGTTTTGTCTGCAGCGGCAATGGCCCGGTCATACAGCTGATTTTTTTCGGCCCAAGTGGCCGCTGCCAACAGTTCACGGTCATTCATCTGCGCAATCTGTAAATTGAATTCCCAGAAACCTTCTGTTCGCAAGCCGGCATCGTAGAGGGCCAAAGCACGCATCAGCCCTGGATTTTTTTTCGCTTTGTCCAGTTCTGCTGCTGTCAACGCTGCGGGCTTGTTGGGCGCAGACACTGTTGCCCCCAATTCCTCATTGGCCAGCTTGCCGTAAAACGAGAATGTGTTGGCCGCGCGTATCCATTCCTGCCGCGCTTCAACCACTTTTCCGTTGGCGGCCAGTGCCCGGCCTTTCCAATATTGCCATGTGCGGTTGTCCTGCAGGTCTGGGCTCATCTCATTGATGAAGGCCAACACGGTTGGCCAGTCCTCTTGGAGCAGTGCAGAGCGTACCTTCCACTCCTGTTGCTCGGGGCCCAACACATCCGCGCTGCTTCGTTTGAAGTAGTTTTCAGACATGGGGTTCCAGACCAGGCCTGCCCGATAACCGATGTGCCCCCACAACCAGCGCTCTGTTCTGTCCGACAGTTTTCCTTTGAGGTCCGTGTCCAGTAGTCGGGCCGCGGCATCGTAGTCCTCAACCGCTTTCCGGGTGAGCGCAACCCCGATGTACAGATCCGTGCCACGTCCGGTCAGGTTCTTGAGCATTTTGTCCGGGCTGTCAAAAGCCTGGATCAACAATTTACCGTCGAGGTTTCTACCCCAGGCTGTATCGGCCATTTCATCCACAAACTGCTGGGCCGCACCAGGTTGCTTCCCCTCGGCCAAGTGCAGAATATGCTTGTCCAGATCACTGCCATTGATGGCTCCGCGGTCGTATAAATTGCGCAGCAGCATGCGGCAAGTCCGTGGCAGTTTCTTGTCACTGCTCAGCACGGTGTTCAGTTTTGATTGAACCAGTTGCCCTTGCGTACTGGCATACAGCATGTCAGCGCATTCAACGCCTTGGTCGGCCCGGTATTTCAGTTGTGGCCGCTGCTCGGCAAACAATGCCCATTGTCCGCCTCGGGCCAACTGTTGCAGCCATTCACGGCGGAGTTGCTCCGCTGGCCAGCTGCTTGGGTAACGGTTCAGTAGGGGCAGTACATCGTCCGTTTTCCAGATCAATTGTTCATCCGGATTGGCTTTTTCCTGACCTTTTTGAAAAAAGCGAAACTGCCAGATGTCGATGTAGGGTCTGAAGATGTGATTGGCGGGCAATTTGGCTGCCAGGCGTGAAAAATCGGCATACCGTCCATCTGCGTAGGCACTTTTGATTTGACGCATCAACTCGCCCTGGTCCGTTTGATCGTTCAGGGCGGTGGCTTGTGCACGAGTTTCCGTTGGCCAGCCGATCAGGCTGGTCAGCATGACGAGACAGCTTGCGATAAAGTGTCGTTGTAAGAATCGTTTCATCATTCAATCTGTCATGAAAAAAAATCTGCGGCAGTGGGCCTTGGCCCAACGTGCCAACCGAGATGCCGCCGCGGTGCTAGCGCTTGGCCAACAAATACGGGCCTCTCTGTTAACTGTACTCCAATCCCTCGGGCCCTGCACAGTCGGTTTGTACCATCCGTTCAAGGGCGAACCCGATGTGTTGCCAATTGTGCAATCCAAGGCTTTGGAAGCGTATTCATGGGCCTTGCCGGTGTGTATTCGATCACCCGTGGAGGCCAAACTGCAGTTTGCACAATGGCATGCTGATGATCCACTGGAGGTCGGTGAATACGGTATTCCAGTTCCAGTTCACAAACACTGGGTGAAGCCCGCAGTGTTGATCATTCCTTGTCTGGCGTTTCATCGGTCCGGCGCCCGGTTGGGCTACGGCGCTGGATGGTACGACAAAACCCTGCAAACGTATGAAGCACATGGCCATTTGCCATTTTGCATCGGCATCGCTTACAGCGCTTCGGAAGTCGCCGATGATTTCCGCGAACCCCACGACAGACTGTTGGATGCAGTCGTGACGGAGCAAGGAACTCGCATCGGTTGATACCCCGCCAGAGGCCTTACAGGCCCAATCGATCCAGAATGGACAAGGTGGGTTGTGCGTTGTTCATGGTGTAAAAATGCAGGCCGGGTACGCCTTCTCGAATCAGTCGCTCACACAGGCCGGTGACCACGTCCAGGCCAAACGACCGGATGGCGTCACGGTCATCCCCAAACTGCTGAAGGCGGTTGCGCACCCAGCGTGGCAATTCAGCGCCGCAAGCATCGGAAAAACGTGCCAGCTGACTGAAGTTGGTGATGGGCATAATGCCTGGTACCAAGGGAATATCAACCCGGGTCTGGACCTGGTCTCTGAAATACAAAAATGCATCCGCATTAAAAAAATATTGGGTAATGGCTGAGTTGGCCCCGCATTTCACCTTGTGTACAAACGCATCTACATCGGCCATGGCACTTCGGGCTTGCGGATGTGTTTCCGGGTAAGCGGCCACCTCGATGAAGAAATGATTGCCTGTTTCTGCCCGAATGAATTCCACCAATTCACTGGCGTAACGGAAGGAACCTGTTTCGAGCATTCCGGACGGCAAATCTCCTCGCAAAGCAACAATCCGGCGAATGCCGTGGCCTTTGTAGGTGTTCAAGAGATCGCGCACTTTGTCTTTGGATGAGCCAATGCAAGACAGGTGTGGCGCCGCCTCATTGCCGGCAGTTTGTATATCCAACACAGTCGACAGGGTGCCGTCCTGTGTGGTTCCGCCTGCACCAAAAGTGACCGAAAAAAACTCGGGGTTTCGCTCGGCGAGTTGTGCGCGGGTTTGTTTGAGTTTTTCTGTGCCTTCGTCTGTTTTGGCTGGAAAAAATTCGAAGCTGATGTTCATATGATTCGTCACGTCGCAGTCACAGGTTTAATGGGCCGTTTTTAGCGCCCGAACGATGTATTCCTGATTTCCATCCCCACCTTTCAAGGGGCAGGGGAAAAATTCTTTTGTTTCAAAGCCATGGCAGTGGCAGGCTTGTCGTATGGCTTGCTCTAGCTCGGTCAGTAGTCCGTCTTTCCACTTCACCAGGCCCTGTTTTCCAATGTGATCGGGGCCCAATTCAAATTGGGGTTTAACCAACCAGATGTTCTGGCTACCCGGTGGTAAAAATTGTGCAAGGGTCGGCATGATCTTCACCAGCGATATAAAAGACACGTCCGCCACCGACACATCGATCGGAAGAAAATCCGCATGACTTCGTTGCCATTGGGCCAACAGCGGTACAACATCCACTGTTTTCAGGTTCACCCCTTCGACGGCCAACACCCGCGGGTCATTTCTCAAGCGCTCGTGCAATTGCCCATGTCCAACATCCAAGCCGATCACCGAATGAGCACCGTGTTGCAACAAGCAATCTGTAAATCCACCCGTTGATTGACCGAAGTCCATACAGCGCGCTCCGTCAATTCGCATCTGCAAGTGCGCTAGCGCACCTTGCAACTTCAAGCCACCGCGAGACACATACAGCCGACAATCCGATTCAGCCACCACCAGTGTGTCGGTTGCCTCAATGGTCTGAGATGCTTTCCGGACTGGGTGGGGCAAAGCCATCCCCCGTTGAACTTGGACCAAACCTTGTTCTATGAACGACTGGGCCTGCGCACGGGATGTGCACAGGCCCTGTTTCACCAAAGCGAGATCAGCTCGCAACGGATTTCTTAGTAGCGGTAGTGGTCAGGCTTGTAAGGGCCTGTTTGCTTGACGCCGATGTAGGCAGCCTGGTCTTGTGACAGTTCTGTCAGCTGTGCACCAATTTTCTTCAGGTGCAAGCGGGCCACTTTTTCGTCCAGGTGCTTGGGCAGTACATACACGCCAACCGGGTACTTGTCGGTCTGCGTAAACAGCTCAATCTGGGCGATGGTTTGGTTCGCAAAGCTGGATGACATCACAAATGAAGGGTGACCGGTACCGCAACCCAAATTCACCAAACGACCTTCGGCCAGCATGATAATGCGCTTGCCATCAGGGAAAATGATGTGGTCTACCTGTGGTTTGATGTTTTCCCAGGTGTACTGCTTCACGCTCGCGATGTCGATTTCATTGTCGAAGTGACCAATGTTGCAGACGATCGCCTGGTCCTTCATTTTCACCATGTGGTCATGAGTAATGATGTCTTTGTTCCCGGTTGCGGTCACAAAAATATCGGCTTTGTCGCAGGCGTAGTCCATGGTCACGACACGGTAGCCTTCCATGGCCGCTTGCAAGGCACAGATGGGGTCCACTTCGGTAACCCATACTTGCGCTGACAACGCACGCAGGGCTTGTGCGGAGCCTTTACCCACGTCGCCATAGCCTGCCACCACAGCCACTTTGCCGGCAATCATGACGTCGGTGGCCCGTTTGATGCCATCCACCAGCGATTCGCGGCAACCGTACAGGTTGTCAAACTTGGATTTGGTCACCGAATCATTCACGTTGATGGCGGGGAAGGCCAATTCGCCTTTTTTGGCCATGTCGTACAGGCGCTTTACACCCGTGGTGGTCTCTTCAGTGACGCCTTTGATGTGAACAATGCGCTTGGAATACCACTGAGGGTCTTTTTTCAGGGTTTCCTTGATGCTGTTGAACAAGCAGACTTCTTCTTCACTGCCGGGGTTGTTCAACACGCTAAGATCTTTTTCAGCTTTTACACCCAGGTGCAACAACAATGTTGCGTCGCCGCCGTCATCCAGAATCATGTTGGAATAGCCGCCATCGGACCATTCAAAAATCTGGTGGGTGAATTTCCAGTAATCAGCCAGCGACTCCCCTTTGTAGGCAAACACGGGAATGCCTGCAGCAGCAATCGCGGCAGCGGCGTGGTCCTGGGTTGAGTAGATGTTGCAAGACGCCCAGCGGATGTCGGCACCCAAGGCAGCCAGCGTTTCAATCAACACGGCCGTCTGAATGGTCATGTGAAGCGAACCGGTGATTCGAGCCCCTTTCAAGGGCTGGCTGGCCGCGTATTCCTGGCGAATGGCCATCAGGCCGGGCATTTCGGTTTCGGCAATCGCGATTTCTTTGCGGCCGAAGTCGGCTTGGCCCAGATCTGCAACGAAAAAGTCGTTTTCGCCTGAGGCGGTGAGTGGTTTTGCAATGGCGTTCATCACGCCCTCCTTTAAAAAAACAAAAAGAAAGAAGCGTGAGCGCCGTTGTTTATTTTCAGTTCGAGCCTAGCACCCGAAAAAACGGGTGTCGCAACGCTCCTCGAACAATAGCTTTGCAGTTTATCAGATTCCCGCCGCGGCGCGAAGTGCCTCTGCCTTGTCGGTTCGCTCCCAGCTGAACTCGGGCTCTTCACGGCCAAAGTGACCATATGCTGCCGTCTTGGCATAAATTGGACGAAGCAAGTCCAGCATTTGAACAATACCCTTGGGGCGCAGATCGAAATGTTCCCCAATTAACGCTGTGATCTTCTCATCCGAAATTTTGCCAGTGCCGAAGGTATTCACCATCACCGATGTTGGTTTGGCCACGCCAATGGCGTAGCTTACCTGCACCAGACATTTCTCGGCCAGGCCGGCTGCAACCACGTTTTTGGCCACATAACGGCCGGCATAGGCGGCTGAGCGATCGACCTTGGACGGGTCTTTGCCAGAGAAAGCACCGCCACCGTGTGGCGCAGCACCACCATAGGTGTCCACAATGATTTTTCGACCAGTCAGACCGCAATCGCCCTGCGGACCACCAATCACGAATCGGCCCGTGGGGTTCACCAAATACTTGATGTCGCCCTTGATCAGTTCTTTGGGTAGAACAGGTTTGATCACATCCTCAATGACGGCCTCCCGCAATGAACTCAAGGAAATGTCGGGCGAATGCTGGGTGGACAACACCACGGTGTCAATCGCGTAGGGTTTTCCGTCCACATATTTGATAGTGACCTGAGATTTTGCATCTGGACGCAACCAGGGCAAGCGGCCATCTTTGCGCAGCAGGCTCTGGCGATGAACCAGTTGGTGAGACAGGCTGATGGCCAGTGGCATCAATTCGCGGGTTTCATTCACCGCATAACCGAACATCAGGCCTTGGTCGCCGGCACCTTGGTCCAGGTTGTCATCATGCGCTTTGTCTACGCCCTGAGCGATGTCTGGGCTTTGGCGATCATAGCAAACCATGACTGCGCAACTTTTGTAATCAATGCCAAAGTCGCCGTTGTCGTAACCAATTTTCTTAAGGGTTTCGCGGGCTACGTCAATGTAATTGACTTGTGCATGGGTGGTGATTTCACCCGCCATGACCACCAAGCCGGTGTTGGTTAGGGTCTCGGCAGCAACGCGTGCACGGGGGTCCTGGGCCAGAATGGCATCCAGAACAGCATCCGAAATTTGGTCCGCCACTTTATCGGGGTGACCTTCGGATACGGACTCGGATGTGAAATAAAACTCGTTAGACATAAAAAAAGCTCCAAATGAACGGGTGACTCGGCGAAGCCGACCCCTGTTGATTTGAAGCCCGGCGACGCTTTAGCAGTGTTGTTTTAGTTCGCCCCGCAAGTTGTCATTTAACTCAGCGAACTCAGCGAATATACAACAAAATAGAGTATTGGGCAAAAAAATGGTTCATCAGCTCTGGGTACAATCCGTTCATGATCAAACCTCTGTTCAATCTGCTGGCCCGTTTTCCCTTGCCCCTGTTGCATGCCATTGGTGCTGTGTTGGGCTGGGCGGTGTACGGCCTGTCGGCGTCTTATCGGCGAAAAATCCACCAACATGCCGCTATCGCTTTTGGAAGCCATGGGTCGTTGAAATGGAAAGCGGTGCGGGGATCCGTTGCCCAGGCTGGCATGGCCCTGCTTGAGTTGCCGTTTTTGTGGGGACGGAAAACCGATCAAGGCGTGGCGGCTTGCGCCGAAATCACCGGTTGGGATGTTGTGGATAGCGCTCGGGAAAAGGGGCGAGGCATGCTGTTTCTCACGCCCCACATGGGAAGCTTCGAATCGGCCGCCCAAATTTTTTCAACACGGCAAGCCATCACGGTGCTGTATCGCCCCAATCGCAAGCCAGAACTGCAGCAAATCATTGAAACCAGCCGAGCGCGGGATGGTGTGGGTATTGCACCCACCAATTTGTCGGGTGTCAAAATTCTTCTGAAGGCCCTGCGGCGCGGTGAGGCCGTCGGTCTCTTGCCCGATCAAGTGCCCTCCAATGGCGAGGGTGTGTGGGCTCCCATGTTTGGGCAGCCCGCATACACCATGACTTTGCCAGGTCGTTTGGTGAATACAACAGGCGCCAGCGTCATTTTGGCAATCGGTTATCGCAAGCCTTTTGGACAGGGCTTTCGGCTTGACTTGTATCCAGGTCCCGTTCAATTGAGCGAGGACCCTGTTGAGGCAGCAACCCAGGTCAATCAAGCCATGGAAGCGCTTATCCTCAAGCATCCCGAACAATACTATTGGGGCTATGAGCGTTACAAAGCACCCAAAAATACCTGAATTGAGGGTCGCATCGTGACGTCATTGCTCATCAAGTGTTGGTTTGGTTTGGCCAACTTGCCTTACCTGTTCTATCGAATGCTCTCCAGCACAATTGCCATAGTGTTGACACTGTTGTTGATGGCTGTTGCCCGTGAAAGGCGTCAAGTCACTTTGACCAATCTGCGCCTCTGTTTCCCCGAAGCGGGACCATTTCAGCGCTGGGGTTGGTGCGCTGCCCACATGTATTTTTATCTCCGTACGTTTTTGGACCGCGGGTGGTTGTGGCAAGGCAATGCCAACACGGTGCGTCGCCGTGTTCGCTTGGTCAATCCCGAAGCACTACGGGTGTTGGCCGGTGGGCAAAATACCATTTTCCTTGCACCCCATTTTTTGGGACTGGACGCTGCCTGGAGTCGGCTCTGTCTGGAAGTTGACATGGTCACCATGTATTCCAACCAGAAAAACCCAGTCTTGAACGACCTCATTCTCAAAGGGCGTTCCCAACTGGGCCAACCGCTCCTGTTGTCCCGTCAGCAAGGCATTCGCCCCTTGATTGCCGCGATGAAGCAGGGAAGGCCGCTGTATTACCTCCCAGACATGGATTTTGGTGAGCGCGACTCCGTATTCGTCGATTTTTTCGGCAACAAAGCCGCCACTGTGACGGCGGTCGCCCGCTTGGCCAAAATGATGAAAGCCCAGGTTATACCCGTGTTGACCCGTTACAGGCAGGGGCGTTATGAGGTGACGATTGGCGAACCCTTGGCCAATTTTCCACTTGACGATGAGACTGCATCCACGCAGGCCATGAATCACCACATTGAACGGTGGGTTCGCGACAACATCACGCAATACCTTTGGCTTCATAAGCGCTTCAAGACCCGCCCCCCCGGTGAGTCCAGAATATACTGAGTGCTTACACCTTCGTTCCCTCGGAATTTTGCAAATGCCCTCTCGGACCATACTGCGATTCACAAAAATGCATGGCGCTGGCAACGACTTTGTCGTGCTGGACAACCGGGACGGATCGTTGAACCTTCAGCCGGAGTTGATCAAGCGATTGTCGGATCGCCACTTTGGCGTTGGCGCTGATCAGGTCTTGGTCGTTGAAACGGCCCAGTCCGCTGGCAACGACTTTCGATACCGTATCTTTAACGCCGATGGCCATGAGGTTCAGCAATGTGGCAATGGCGCTCGCTGTTTCGCCCAGTACGTGACGGACAAAGGCCTGACTGACAAAAACAGCATTCGGGTTGAAACCATACCTGGCGTGATCGAGCCTCAAATCATTCGACACAATTGGGTGAAGGTCAACATGGGGCCAGCCAGCTTCGAGCCTGCCGCTTTGCCGTTTGTTGCCGATGGTTTGTCCATGCGGAAGTTCGGCGGGCTAGTGCAATACAAATTACCCGTGGATGCTGGGCTTGTTGAGCAAGACCTCTGGGTTTCTGTGGTGTCCATGGGCAATCCCCATGTGGTTATTTTGCTGGATCAGCCAGCATCCGATGACCTGGTGCAATCTCTGGGGAGCACGCTGGAGAGCCATCCTCGGTTTCCTGAGCGGGTCAACGTCGGATTCCTCTGTGTGGTGGATCGAAGCCGGGCGCACCTCCGGGTGTATGAGCGCGGCGTCGGCGAGACGCTGGCTTGTGGCACTGGCGCGTGCGCTGCCGCAGTGGCCGGCATGAAAATGGGACTCCTGTCCGATCAGGTCGACATCGTCAAAGCCGGTGGTACGCTGACCATTCAATGGTCGGGAAATCCAGACAGTGATGTACTCATGACGGGCCCCGCACAAACCGTTTTCGAAGGAGAGTTTTATCTATGAGCGAAGAAGCTCAAAAAGTTGTGGATTTTCTCAAAGCAAATCCAGAGTTCCTCATCCGTAACCCAGGTGTGTTGGCCTTTGTGCGTTTGCCAGAGCAAACCTCGGGCAATGTTGCTTCGCTGCAGGATCGGCAATTGCAAACCATGCGCGAAAAGGTCAAGGCCCTTGAGCACCGCATCGCCGACATGAGCAATGCGGCTGTCGAAAACCAGGCCATCATCAACAAGTTGCAGGCGGTATCGCGAACGCTGCTGACCATCAAGGATGTTGCGACTTTACCCCTGGTTCTCACCGAGCAAATCAAACAGCAGTTTCAGGTTCCCATGGTTCGACTGTCCCTGTGGTTGGACTCCGCGGATGCCCAATCGACCGATCGGAATCTCTTTAGCCAAATGAAGGGTCTGTATTGCGGCTTTGCCGACCATGCCCCGTCCTTAGCAGTCTTCGAAGGCGAGGAAATTCACCCCCGTTCCGTGGTGCTCATGCCCATCCGCGTCGGTGCCAGCCCGGATGCTTTTGGAGTGCTTGGTTTGGGCTCCCCAGACAAAGATCGATTTGCGCCCACTCTTGAAACCGATTTTCTCAATACCTTGGCTGAAATCGCATGCGCAGCCCTCAGTCGCCTGCAAGCCCCCAGCCACTAGTTCAGGCTTACCTGAATTATTTGGCCTTCGAGCGCAGATACAGCGCCAACACCTGTGCTGCGGTGGCGCGAGACCTGGGCTTGCTGGGTGAAAACCCAGCGGCTCTCAATGAGCCTGGCTTGAAGAGCCTGCTCGCGCGGCGACATGCCGATGGCCTTTCGCCCCGGTCGTTGGCCAGGATGGCCAGTAGCTGGCGCGGGTTTTATGGTTTTCTGGTTCGCGAAGGGCATTTGCAGAATAGCCCCGCCGAAACTTTAAAAACGCCCAGGTCTGGCAAAGCGTTGCCCAAAGCGCTGTCTGTTGATCAGGTCATGGCCTTGTTGGAGGGGGGGGGGGCCACTGATTTTCAGGCTTGCCAGTCCCGTGTTTTGATTGAGTTGCTGTACGGCACCGGGCTGCGCATTAGCGAAGCCCTCTCATTGCAAACGCCGGGTGCCCATGTATCCGCCATGTCCAGCTTGGATTTGAATGCGGCCCAGTTGCGTGTGTTGGGCAAGGGTTCAAAAACTCGCGTTGTTCCGCTGATCGAGAGTCTTCGGAACACACTGCTTCAATTCCTTGAGTGTCGGCAGCGCCATTTAACCGAATTGAACATGCCAGATTCGGCTGCACTTTTTTTGTCATCCAAAGGCCAACCGTTGACCGTCCGAATGGCGCAGCACGCCATATCCAAATACGCGCGGCAGAAAGGATTGAGCCAACACCTGCATCCGCACATGCTTCGCCATTCCTTCGGAAGTCATGTCCTGCAAGGTTCACAGAACCTTCGCGGGGTCCAGGAATTGCTGGGCCATGCATCCATTGCCTCGACCCAGGTTTACACAGCGCTTGATTTTGCCCACCTCTCCGCGGTTTACGACAAGGCGTTTCCCCGGGCGAAGTAAGGTTTGCGGGTGTCGAATTGGCCGCCGTTTACAGGGCGGCGATGCTGACATCATTGAGCAACCTGCTGGCCGCTTGCCCCATGGATTCAGCAGCGTGGCGTGTTACATCCATGCTTTTCAATGCCTTGAGGTAAGCCCCGGTGCTGTGAGTGGGGTCATTGTCAGCAAATCTCTCTCGGCTGTTGATCATGGCCTCCACCACAGGCTCAGCGTTGGGGCCAGCAAATTCCCGCGCATAAATCAGCGCCACCGCGTCGGCGAATAGCTCTTGTTTGAATACTGATTCGTGGGAACCAGAAAGTTGAGCGGAGCCAGACAAGGCTTGATGCTGAGGGTCCTGTACGGTGAATTGCGTCACAAACTGACGGCTTTCCCGCATGCAATGGCCCACCTCATGCGCTGCTGAAGCGGCAATGATCTCTTGCCAATTTGGTTTGTTGTCCGCATTCAGAAAGCGTCCCCATTGCGCCCATGCATCTGGATTGGGGTTGATGACGATGACACATCGGCCGCTGGTGTAGGAGATGGCGCCCAGCGGGGTAGGATCCTTTCGGTTACTGACGACCACACTCGGTTTGACCGACAGGCTTGAGTCGAGTTGTTGCACCACCTCATTCACGATGGACTGCACCTGAGTCATCGGGAGTTCGTCCAAGTCGATGGCGCCAAATCCAAGTCCCAGCGATAGTAGAAAAGACAGCATGGTGAACATCCAAGTGATCATCTTGGTGTTCAGTGTCAGCGGTCTGGGGGTTAATCAGTGGGTGGAATAAGTTACTGATTAATTGGCTATTGTTGGTTTGTAGGGGCTTGGGATTCCACCCATGTCAGAACTTCCTTTACAAGCTCTGGTCCATTCAGCAGGTGTTGTTGCCAGTGTTGAGAATGCGTGCACAATACAGGCCAATGTTCTTCCATGTGTGACCACAGCAAGGGCCAAATGTCGACCGGTTCTGCGCCATTCCAGCATCGCCACAGTTGCCACCACCAATCACGGGTCGTCTGTGGCAAGCCTTTGGCGTAGAGGTTGAAAAATTCAGCCAATTTTTCAAGGTGTACCTGATCATCGGTCGGGTAAATCTGCCAAATCATCGGGCGCCCGGCCAGTTGCGCCCGCACAAAGCTGTCTTCACCGCGAACGAATAGCAAATCATGCTTCAATAACAGTGCATCAAACGCCGATTGCGGAACAAATTCTTGCATCTGAACCCGAGTCCTCAGCGCTGGATCTTGAGGGGCTCGACCAGACACCACAATCGCTTGTTCTTGCGTGGCGTGATTAATCAAACGGTCCAGGGGGGCATGAGGGTAAGCGAATACAAAGATGCGATGACAGCGGACTGCTGGGGGGCTCCAGAGTGACTGTGCAAAGTCGCCATGAACGATGCCACCGGTTTGTGCTGTGAAGCCTGGGTAAAAATAAGTGCTGCGGTGACCCGTGCTAGGTTCAACGGAGGACCGTAGGTGAAAATCCTCTATCCACGACTCTGCGGACAGGTAATCAATCAACAGCCAGGGTGTTTTGGGAAATCTTGTTTTTAAGGTGTTATCAAAACGAGTCTGAGTCTGATGACTGGATGTCCCGAACGGTTCCAAAATCAAATCCGGTTCACTGTTTGACTCGGCCCCGTTTGTCGGCCATTGCCAAGAGGACCGAGCATCAATCAACAACAACGATGAGCACTCTGCTGTTGGGTACAACAACGCGAGGGTCGCTGGTGCGTCGTGCAGCATCACCACGGAGTGTCCCAGCGTGGCAAGCCGCCGGGACAGACGCAGGCAAAAACCGGCATCGCCCAAGTTGTCGATGACTTTGCACACAACAACAATCGTCAGGTGGCGCATGGTGGGGCCTGTTGGTGGAATCATGAAAAAGGGCCCACTCGGGGCCCTTTCCATCCGCGTTCTGAATCTATTTACTTAACCCGGTTACGGTATTCATTGGTGCGGGTATCGATTTCAATCTTGTCACCAATTTCAACAAAAGCCGGCACTTGAATTTCGTAGCCAGTTGGTTTGATACGAGCCGCTTTCATGATTTTGCCAGAGGTGTCGCCACGAACGGCAGGCTCCGTGTACTCCACTTCTCGAATCAGGCTGGTGGGCAATTCAACGGACAGGGCTTTGCCGTCATAAAACACCACTTCGCAAGGCATCCCGTCTTCAATGTAGTTCAGTGCGTCGCCAAGGTTTTCGGCTTCCACTTCATACTGGTTGTAATCACCGTCCATGAATACATACATGGGATCCGCAAAATAAGAGTAGGTCACTTCTTTGCGATCCAGAACCAGCAGCTCAAACTTTTCGTCGGCTTTCACCACGTTTTCCATGCCAGCGCCGGTCAACAGGTTTTTCATTTTCATCTTGACCACTGCGGCGTTGCGGCCAGACTTGTTGTATTCAGTCTTCAATACAACCATGGGGTCTTTGCCGACCATCACCACGTTGCCAGTGCGAATTTCTTGAGCGATTTTCATGGGAACCGAGTCTTGGGTAAATTGGAAGCCACGTATTGTACTCGAAGTGTTTGGCGACACAACCCACTTTTTCCAATCAAATCAGGCGTTCGGCTCAAATTCAATCCATTCGCCAGGTGCCAGGTCCGCCGGTAATTGATATGGCCCCACGCTTTCCCGGTGCAAACCGGTCACGTGATTACCCACGGCGGCCAGCATCCGTTTTACCTGGTGGTACTTGCCTGTGGTGATGCCCATGCGCAATCGGCCATCTGCCAGACGCTCAGCCTTGCTGGCACTGACCCACTCTGTGTCGAACTCCTCCTGCAGTTCAACGCCAGCCAGCAGGCGGTCAATTTGTTCATCTTGGATGGGCATGTCCAGCGTCATGACATAAATCTTCTCCACCTCCTTCTTGATCCCTTGTTTGCCACTGATGACTTTGTGGATGAATTGGCCGTCGTCCGAGAACAGCAGCAGCCCCGTGGTGTCAACATCGAGGCGGCCGGCTGCCTGCACTCCCCGGTTGATGTAATGCGCTGGCAGCAATTCAAATACGGATTTGTGTCGTGACGGCTTGTGCGAGGTCTCATACCCGGCGGGTTTGTTCATCAGCAGGTATTTAAATTGGCTGATTTGATAGGAATGGCCGTCGATGGTGAGCTCGTCACCCCATTGAATCCGGTCCTCATCGGGGTGGAAGGTTTTGGTATTCAGAAAAATCTCGGAAGACCACAAAATTTTTTCACAAAATTTTCGATTTCCAAGTCCTTGAGACTGAAGAATTTTTACGTTTGGGTGGACTTTCATGAAGGGCTTTTGATACTTTTTTTCCGAAAAGTGTTTGACAGGTGAGAAAGAGGTGTGCATAATCTCGTTTCTCTGCTGCACGACACGCAGCGCGAAACGAAGCAAGCAAGCGGTTTTCGAAGCGATTTGAAGATTGTAGCGTG